>CAVVUT010000008.1:0-848704 GCA_963751485.1 uncultured Actinomycetota bacterium | reverse complement strand
CGGCGGCATCGGCATTACCCCGATGCTGCCGATGATCGCTCAGGCTGAGGCCGCCGGCGCCGACTGGAGGCTGCTATACGGCGGTCGTCACCGCGCGTCGATGGCCTTTTCCCCCGAATTGGCCCAGTACGGCGCCCGAGTGACCGTCGTCCCGCAGGACGAGGCAGGCTTCCTCGACCTCGACGGCGTACTGGGCACCGCAGCACGGAACGTTGGTGTACTGCTGCGGGCCGGAGGGCTTGCTCTCCGCGGTGGAGGCCAAGTGCGCGAAGTGGCCGTCGGGCAGCCTGCACCTGGAGCGGTTCTCGGCCAAACCGCAGGAGATTTCGGACGTTCTCGACGAGAGCTTCGAGCTGGTGCTGCAGCAGACCGGCGTCAGTGTCACGGTGCCTCCGGACGTCAGCGTCTTCCAGGCGGCACTCGACGCCGGTGCCAACGTTCTTGGGTCCTGCATGGAGGGCATCTGCGGCACCTGCGAAACCGAGGTCGTCGAGGGCGACGTCGACCATCGCGACTCCGTTCTCAACGACGAGGAGCGGGCCAGTAACGAGTTCATGATGATCTGCGTATCCCGGTGCAAATCAAAGCGTCTCGTCCTCGACATCTAGACGTGCCCGCCCACCGAACCGCCCGGAATACCGGGCACCGCACGAGAGGATCACGATGAGCCGCACCTCGGCGAGCGCCCGGCGCCGCAGTACGACCTACCCGGTCAACACCTGGTACACGATAGCCACCAAAGACGAGGTCAACCGCCAGCCGCTGGCCCGGCGGGCACTCGACACCCCGGTGGTCCTGTATCGCACACAGGACGGGCGGGCGGTGGCGCTGGAGGACCGAGACGCCCACCGGCCCTACCCGCTGAGCCTCGGGCGGGTGGATGGCGACACGATCGTCTCCGGGTATTCCGGCTTTGTCTACGCACCCGACGGCGCCTGTGTACACGTGCCCACCCAGCCACACGTGCCCATCGGCGCCCGGGTACGGGCGTTCCCGGTCGTTGAACAGGACGGGTTGGTCTGGATCTGGCTCGGAGTCGCACCTCTCGCTTCGCGGCGCCACCCGCCGCATACGCCCTGGCTGGCCGGCGACGGCTGGACAACGTTCGGCGACGAGTGGGACACCCGGGCGAACCTGCTGTTGCTGCACGAGAACTTCGCCGACATCACCCACGTCCCGGTGGTGGACCCCTTCATCGCCCCGCCGGTGCTAGCGGGCGAACCGCCTGCCCTCGAGGTCGAGGTCAGCGAGACCTCGGTGTCGTTCAGCCGTGACTACCCGCCGGCGCGGCTGACCGGGTGGCACGCCGACACGCTGGGCCTGTCGTCGGAGGCCGAACACGCCCAGCGGGAGGAGGGTGCATTCGTCACCCCTGGCCTCTGGGCGGATGCCTGGCATGTCTACGTGGACGGCGGATCCCCGCACACCTTCCGGTTCACCCACGCTGTCACCCCGGTGTCGGCGCGCGAGACTCGGCACGTGTGGCGGGTCAGTCGCAACTTCTCTCCGGGGCCGGAGGTGTCCGAGCGGCTGCTGCCGATCTTCACCGCGTACTACCGGCGGGTCCAGCAGATCCTGGAGACGATGCAGCACGTCGTCGACAGCGACGGCCCCCGTGATGAGGTCAGCGTCAACTCCGATGCCGCCGCCCTGCAGGTGCGCCGCATCGTCAGCCGACTGATCACCGAGGAACGCATGACCTGAGCCGGGAGCCGCACTTCGGCGGGCCGCGCCGGTCACGTCGACACGTACTTGACGTCGGAGCTCGGCCGCGCGCCCGAGCCACCTTCTGGGCGACGCTTCACCGCCACGCCGCTGACCCCTCATCCATGATTTCGTTCGTATGCGAATGATTTACATTATGCTGACTGGCATGCGCCCGCTCGTCATCCAGCACGACCCCGTTGCGCGCCAACCAAACTCAGTGCCAACATTGCTGCCGTTCCACTTCCACGCGACGCGCACCAACGTCGATCATGTGACGTTCGGGAAGGCCAGCGCGCACCCGTGCCGGGGAAGCCCCCTGGCTCCGATGAAGATCCGGCTGATGTTCATCGAGCTGATCCCCCGCCTGGTCTCGACCGAACCTCAGTGGCGACGTCACCCGCGTGCGCAGCAACTTGGTCAACGACATCAAAAATTCCAGTGAGGGTCCACCCGCTGATACCCGAGGTCGAGTACTGATGGAGCCTGAAGTCTGGGGGGACGAGTCTGAGATCGTGGCCGAGGTTGTCGGCCTGATCGCTCGCCGGATCACTCGGGCGTCTGACCCGAAGACGACGGCGAGACCGGCCTCCGAACTCGCCGCCGAAGCGGGCCGGACGATCACCGGGGCGGGACTCGGAGCCACGGAAGCGCTGCGGATCTTCGAGGACGTCCTGGTTCCGGCGACGCGCGCTCAGGACGATCCGTACAACCTCGCCTACGTGCCGGCAGCCCCGACCAAGGCCGCTCGGGCCTTTGACGCCGCGGTCAGCAGTTTCAACATCTTCGCCGGCATCTGGGAGGCCGGCGCCGGCGCGATCTTCGCCGAGAACGAAGCCCTCGGGTGGCTGATCGAGTTGCTCGGGTGGCCCGATTCGGCGGGCGGTTGTTTCGTCTCCGGCGGAACGATCGGGAACCTCTCCGCGCTGATCGCCGCTCGAAGCTACGTACGACGGCAGCGCGGACACGACGCCGCCCGGGCCATCCTGTGTACCTTCGACGCCCACTCCTCCATCATCGCGGCGGCTCGGGTGATGGACGTCGAGGTGATCGTGGTAGAGGAGGACGAACGCGGACATCTCACCGGGCCGGCCGCCCGCGCGGCCCTCGCCAAGCACCCGGAGGTGTTTGCCGTCGTCGCCTCCGCCGGGACGACCAACGGTGGGGTGGTCGACGACATCGCCGACATCGCTGATGTCTGCACGCAGTTCGACGTGTGGCTGCACGTGGACGGTGCGTACGGCGGGGCAGGTCTGGCCTCCCCCTCGGTGCGCTGGCGCTTCGACGGCATCGAACGTGCCCACAGCTTCATCGTCGATCCCCACAAGTGGCTGTTCGCCCCGTACGACTGCTGCGCCCTCATCTACCGCGACGTCGCCCTCGCCCGCGCGGCGCACGCCCAGCACGCCAGCTACCTCGACGCCGTCAACCGTGAGGTGTGGAACCCCGCAGATCTCGCCATTCACCTGTCGCGCCGGGCCCGCGGCCTGCCGTTCTGGTTCAGTCTGGCAGTGCACGGCACCGATCGCTACACCGCGGCGATCGAGCAGACCCTGTCCACTGCACGCGCGATAGCGGACGGGATCCGGACCGTGCCCACCCTTGGCCTTTTGCTCGAGCCGGAACTGTCTGTGCTCATCTTCGAGCGGCCCGGATGGACCGACGAGGACTATCACCGCTGGTCCACGCGCCTGGCGCACGAGGGGCTCATCCTTTGTGTTCCGACTGTGTGGCAGGGGCGGACGACTTTGCGCCTCGCCCTGGTTAACCCGGCCACCCAAGCCGACCACGTGATCGACATCCTGCGTGAGACGACCGCCCCGGATCATCCCTGAGCCCCCGAGCGAGGTGGTTGGCACGTGGGTCGGGCGGGCTCGAACCTGCTACCAACGGATTAACAGCTGAGCAATCTCGTCGCGCGGTGTAGATGCTTAATTAATCAGTCGTGCAACAGGATTCGGTGTCTCCGGGATCGCGTCCAACCTTGTCGATTCTTGCCGTATCGCGGTCATTGGCGATGAATAATCGATGGCCAACCTCATCGATGGGGCGTGTGTCCCGAAATAGACGAGATACGACTGTCTCGAATCCCGATCTCGAAATTTCAGCGCAGCGCTCAGGTGCAGCAGTTGGGGTCCAGGACCGCGCACAGCGCGCCGACTGCATCGCGGTGCGGTCGGTGGTAGACGTTCATTCCCCGCCGGTCGGACTCCACCAGTCCGGCCCGCCGGAGCTGGCTGAGGTGGTGGCTGACGGTCGATTCTGTCAATCCGAGGGTCGTCGCCAAGTCACCACTGTTTTCTTCACCCAAGGCGGAGCTGAACAGATAGGACATGATCTTCACTCTCGCCGGATCGGCGAGTGCCTTTAGCCGCAGCGCCACCTGGAGTGCGTCGTCGTCGCTGATGGGTCCAGCGGCCACGGGGGCGCAACACACCGGGGCGGACATGTCGATCGTCGGCAAGGTCTTTGGCACGAGATCCATACTGCCGAGAACATTGACATAAGTCAAAGAGGTATGCATCATGGGGAACAGCCGGCTACTTCGATATAAGTCACATACGTAGGAAGGTTCACCATGTCTCGCGTTCAGCTCGCACTCAACGTTGATGACCTCGATGAGGCCGTCGCGTTCTACTCCAAGTTGTTCAACACACAGCCCGCCAAGCTAAAGGAGGGCTACGCCAACTTCGCCGTCGTCGAGCCGCCGCTGAAGCTGGTTCTGCTGGAAAATCCCGGAATAGGCGGCACCATCAACCACCTCGGTGTCGAAGTGGAGTCGAGCGACACCGTGCACGCCGAGATCGCCCGGCTGACAGGCGAAGGCCTTTTCACCGACGAGGAGATCGGCACGACCTGTTGTTTCGCCACCCAGGACAAGGTGTGGGTCACCGGCCCGGCGGGCGAGAAGTGGGAGGTCTACACCGTGCTGTCTGATTCCGACACCTTCGGCACCAGCCCGCAACATCTTGACGAAGACAACGGTGAGGGCGGCGTCTGCTGCGGTGGCATGGCGTCCGACAAGGCACCGCTTGCTATCTCGGAGACATGCTGCTAGTGGTGTGTCTCGTCATTGGTTGACCGCTTGGAGGGCGACGCGTCCGCGGGCGACCTTGGCGAGGATGTCTTGGGCGGTGGCGGTCCATACGAATGGTTTGGGGTCTTTGTTGTGCGCGGCGAGGTAGTCCTCGATCTTGGCGATGAGGTCGGGTACGGAGTGGAACACGCCGCGGCGCAACGCCTTGTCGGTCAGTTCGCGGAACCAACGCTCGACCAGGTTGAGCCACGACGAGGAGGTCGGGGTGAAGTGCAGTTGGAATCGGGGGTGTTCGTCGAGCCAGGCCCGCACGCTCTGGTGCTTGTGGGTGGCGTAGTTGTCGCAGATCAGGTGCACCGCAAGTGCTTCGGGGACCTCGCGATCGATGGTGCGCAGGAACTTCAGAAACTCGGTATGGCGGTGCCGGGGCAGGCATTGCCCGATGACTTTGCCGGTCAGCACGTCCAGCGCCGCGAACAACGTGGCGGTGCCGTTGCGCTTGTAATCGTGGGTCATCGTCTGCGCCCGCCCCGGCTTCATGGGCAGCGACGGCTGGGTCCGGTCCAGCGCCTGTACCGAGGACTTCTCGTCCATGCACAGCACGATCGCCTTCTCGGGAGGGTTGAGGTACAGACCGACCACGTCGATCAGTTTCTCCTCGAACTTCGGGTCGTTGGACAGCTTGAATGTCTCGACCAGGTGCGGTTTCAACCCGCGCGCGGCCCACACCCGCTGCACCGTCGCCGGGGACACCCCGGCCTTGGCCGCCATCGTCCGGCACGACCAGTGGGTCTGGCCGTCCGGCGTGGAATACCTTGTCAGGTGCACGATCTCGTCGATCTTCTTCTGCGGGATCGTGGACTTCCGGCCACGCCCGGCCCGGACCTTCCCCAGCTTCGCCAAGCCCTCCTCCGCGAACCGGGCCCGCCACGCCCGAACCGTCGCCGGCTTAACCCCTACCTGCGCGGCGATCCTCACATTCGCCACACCGTCGGCCGCCAGCAACAGCGCCTTGGCCCGTCGAACTTGCCGATGCGGCGCGGTCTGCGACCGCGACAAGGCTTGCAACGCTTCTCGTTGACCGTCCGACATGACCAAAGCAGCCGCTGCTGTCATCACCCACGAAGTCTATCGCAGAACTAGCCTATTATTTTGGAGACACACCACTAGCTGGTGCACTATCGAAGGGTGGACGTTGAAGTCCGGTTCATCGAAGGCTGCCCCAGCCTGACGGTCATACAGCAACGGCTGCGGGATGCTCTCGATGGCCTCGGTCGAGCCGGAGTCGATGTTCGGCTTCGACGGGTTCGGACCGACGCCGAGGCTGAGGCGCTCGGGTTCACCGGATCGCCGACGATCCTTATCGATGGGGTCGATCTGTTCCAGCAGCGTTGCGCGGTGGTGGGCTTGTCCTGTCGGCTTTACCGCTCCGCTGAAGGCACCACCGGCGCACCGAGCACTGAGCAACTGAGAGCCGCCCTCGGCGGGGACCATGTCGACCGACCCGATTGACCGCGCTGCTATTGCTGCCGATTTGGAACACGCTCGCATCGAGTTCCACCGGCTACTGGACGTGGCGGAACCCCGTGACTGGGGCAGACCGACGCTCGGCACCCGCTGGACCAACGAGCAACTGCTGTTTCACATGGTGTTTGGCTACATGATCGTGCTACGGCTGCTGATCCTGGTGAAGGTGTTCAACCGACTGCCCAATGAAGTCAGCCGAAGTTTCGCCCGCGTCCTCAACGCGGCGACCAGACCGTTCGATGTCATCAACTATTACGGTTCCAGCGCGGCGGCCCTGGTCTACAACCGCCGCCGGATGGGGGCGAAGATGGACCGTGTCATCGCCGCGCTGCAACGCAAACTAGCCCAGGAAAGCGATGACGCCTCGCAACGGGGGATGCACTTCCCGACACGGTGGGATCCGTTTTTCACGGAGTACATGACGCTGGCAGACGTGTATCGGTACCCCGGTCAGCACTTCGACTTTCATGCTCATCAACTGACCCTCACCGCCACCGCTTGAACACGTGCCGTCCGGTGTTCATCGCCTGTTCGCTTGTGCACTGATTCGACATCGGTCAATATCGACATGTGTCGAAGTCGAAGCTTTCGTTGACCGATCGGTCGGGGTGTGCAATCGCCCCTCTGACGCGGCAGCCGCTTTCCGCAGAGGCCGCCGCCGAACTGGCGATCAAGCTCAAGGCACTGTCCGACCCGGTGAGGCTGCGACTGCTGAGCGTGGTGGCCAGTCATGTCGGTGGCGAGGCGTGCGTCTGCGACCTGTCGGTCGGGATCGACCTGAGCCAGCCGACCATCTCCCATCACCTGAAGATTCTGCGCACCGCCGGACTGCTCGACAGTGAGCGCCGAGGGTCCTGGGTGTACTACCGGGTCGTCACGGACGCGCTGCAACAACTCTCGGTACTTCTCGGCACCGACACTCTTGTGACGAGCGCCTCGTGAACCACCCCGTCCCGCTGCCCCGACGACTACTCGCCGAGTTCACCGGCACCGCCCTGCTGGTCACCGTGGTCGTCGGCTCCGGCATTGCCGCACAGCGACTCTCCCCAAATGATGTCGGATTGCAGCTTCTGGAGAACTCCACGGCCACGGTGTTCGGGCTGGCGGTGTTGATCCTGTTGTTCGGGCCGGTCTCGGGCGCGCACTTCAACCCGGTTGTCTCGGCAGCGGATTGGCTGCTGGGCCGACGCGCAGGCATGGGTATCAGTGCCAGCCACGTCGCCTCCTACACGGTCGCCCAGATCACCGGCGGCGTCGTCGGCGCGGTCCTGGCCAACATCATGTTCGACCGCCAAGTGTTCGAGATCGCCACCAAGGAGCGCATCACCACCGGACATCTCGTCGGGGAGGTCGTCGCCACTGCGGGGCTGATCGCGTTGATCTTCGCCCTGGCCCGCACCGGGCGGGCGGCACTGTCCGCCGCAGCGGTCGGCGCGTACATCGGCGCGGCGTATTGGTTCACCAGCAGCACGTCGTTCGCCAACCCCGCCGTCACTGTCGGTCGGATGTTCTCCGACACCTTCGCCGGTATCGCGCCCGGTTCTGCGCCCGGTTTTATCGCCGCCCAGATCGTCGGAGCACTCCTCGGACTGGCGCTGATCGCCGCCCTCTACCCGGATGCCGCCGCCACCGCCGACGATGTCGTCATCCCTCACCCCGCCGAAACCCATCACGCCGATCAACGGAGTTCGACATGACCGACAGTCCCGTCCCCCTGGCCGCGCACCCCCATCCCGATCTGTCCATCGACCAGCAACTCGCATTGCGGACCGCCGCGACCCGGCTGCACTCCGAGTTCGGCGAGCACTTCGGCGTCGAGACCATCGAACGGTTCCTGCACTCCTCCTACGACCAATTCGCCGGTAGGGCAACCGTTCCCAACCTCCTTCCGCTGCTGGCCGAACGCTGGGCGCGCCAACGACTGACCGCCCTGGCACGAGTCGAGGGCAAGATCACCGACGCTAAGCCCACCGTGCTGTTCTTGTGCACCCACAACGCTGGCCGCTCCCAGATGGCGCTGGGGTACTTCAACTACCTTGCCGGCGACAAGGGCGTTGCCTGGTCCGGCGGCTCCGAACCAGGCAACGAGATCAACCCGTCCGCGATACAGGCGATGGCCGAGGTCGACATCGACATCACCCGTGAGTTCCCCAAGCCGTGGACCGACGAGATCGTCCAGGCAGCAGACGTGGTCGTCACGATGGGCTGCGGCGACGCCTGCCCGTTCTTCCCCGGAAAGCGGTACGAGAACTGGGAACTGCCCGATCCCGCTGGCCAGTCCGTCGATGCGGTCCGCCCGATCCGCGACGGCATCGAAGAGCGGGTCCGCCGCCTCCTCGACGAACTCGGCATCACCCCCGTCGCCTGATGTCAGAATCCGACCCCACGCCGTCGGTGCTGTTCGTCTGCGTCAAGAACGGCGGCAAGTCCCAGATGGCCGCCGGGCTGATGACCAAGATCGCAGGCGACACCGTGCAGGTGTACTCGGCTGGCACCAAGCCCGGCACCGCCGTCAACGATCTGTCCGCTCAGGCCCTGGCCGAGGTTGGTGTCGACATCACAGGAAACACACCCACACTCATCGATCCGCACCTCGTTCGTGATGTCGACCTGGTGGTCACCCTCGGTCGCGAGACCAACGTCGACCCGGTCGACGGAACTCGATTCGAGAACTGGGACACAGTCGAACCCTCCGAACGCGGCATCGACGGCATCGAACGCATGCGCCTAGTCTGCGACGACATTGCCGCCCGCGTCGCCGATCTCCTCGACCGAATGCAGACCGGGTCGTCCTGACTCACTGTCCTGAAATAGGACCACATTGAGATACCGCCGCTCGTCGCCTGCAGTCCACGATTCGCCCTAGTCACAATGACTCAAATATTGGTCTCGAAATGCGCGACTGCACCCGGCGGATTTACAGTCCGCAAGATGGGGTGTACGGCGCTGTCGCCATATGCCTCACAAGCCGCTGATTTGCGCTCATCGTCCCAGCCGATGCCATCACAGGTTCACGTCATTCCTGAGGCGTCGTACGGTGTCATCCACGGTGCAGGTTCATTGTTGCGGGTGTGCGGCACGCCCCGACATCGGCTGGCATTTCATTCGGTTCGCGGACGTTCAGCTCGGACAGGGGCTCCCCAGTGTGCGTCGCTTGGACAGCGGGCAATGGTCTCGAACATGCTTGAACCACCTCGTTCCCCCAGCGCTGTCCACGTGAGGAATTTTGCCGATCGACCCGCGCGTGCGGGGAAACGACATGACCGTCTCGACAAGTCGCCGCGGGCACCGTCCGCGCGGTTCCCGACCTTGCCCGGACATATTGGATGGATGAGGCGGTCGTCATGCTGCCCCGAGCTTCAAGAAGGTTAGCCCGGCGTGCGGTGTCGGTAGCATTCCCGCATGCCGTTAGACAGCGGCGAGGTGCTCGCTGAGTACGTCATTCAGCGACTCCTCGGGTCCGAAGAAATGGCCGAGGTTTATCTGGCCCGGCACCCGCGGCTTCCGCGGTCGTACGCACTGAAAGTTCTACCGCGAGAACTATCAGAAGACACCGACTACCTCGTGCGGTTCAAGCGAGAAGCGGACCTCGCTGCCGCACTCGATCGCCCCCAGGGCATACAGAACCAAGCGGGTGCCCGACCATCTGGCCGACGAGCTGCCCAAGGTACGCGAGCAACGCGGGCGCCGCGGCCGGGGCGGCCCGACGCCTATGATGCTATTTGCTTAACCAGCGGAATGTCCTCTGCCTCAACAGGAATCATCTGTTCCGTTCGATCCGTTTGCGCTTTGCACACAACGCATTGCCGACCCAACGTAACCTTCCGAATTGGCTTGTCAGGGAACAACTTATGGAAGCAATCAAAGCAAATCTTCTGAGTCATCAGATCAGATCTTTCAGTCCGAGGTCCCAGTACTGGTCGAGGTTCGTGACCCCGGCCGGTAGCTAAGCTAGCTGCCGCGGCGGCGTGACTTGATGATCTCGAGGCGTTCCTTGAGCAGCTCCTCGAGTTCCTCGATCGAGCGGCGTTCCCGCAGCATGTCCCAGGGTGTGCGCGGCACCTTGACCTTCTTGGGTTCGGCCAGGTCACCACCGTCGATCAGGGTGCCCTCCATGCCGTTGCGGCACAGCCAGGTGCCGGGGATCTCGGCGTCATCGGCGAACGGCACCTCGAACTCCTCACCGTTCTCCGTGCGATACCGCGCGATCTGACGCGGCGCCAGGTCGTGATTACGGTCGGCCTCGTAGCTCACCGCCCCAAGCCGGCTAACCCTCATGACGCGATCAGCCATCATCAACACTCCTCTGTGCAGGTTACGCCCCGGCCGTGCTAGACATCCCTGGTCCGTAAGTTGTCAAGCCGCTTGGGTGTCGGGGTTGGTGTGACGGTGTGCCCAGGCTTTGTGTTCGTTGTAGTGGGTGTGGTGGCGTAGGCAGCCGTGCAGGATGCCGACGAGGCGGTTGCCGAGGGCGCGCAGCGCTTGGTGGTGCAGGTCGCCGGCGGCGCGACGCTGGTCGTAGAAGGCGCGGGCGCCGGGGCTGGTATTCAACGCGCAGAACGCCCATTGGTCGATGGCGTCGTAGAGTCGGCGGTTGCGGACGTGACGGGCCAACACGGCGCGTTTGCGGCCTGACGCGACGGTCAGCGGTGATGTTCCGGCGTAGTTTTTGCGAGACTTGGCGGTGGTGTATCGGTTCGGGTCGTCCCCGAACTCACCGAGCACCCGGGCGCCGAGGATGACACCGAGTCCTGGCAGGGAGAGGTAGATGTCGGCGTCCGGGTGTGTCTCAAAATGTGTGGCCAACTCGGCCTCGAGGTCGGCGATCTGGCGGTTCAGTTCGGCGATGATGCCGACCGTGGCGCGGGTGGTCGCTCCGAATGCTGCGGTGACCGAGGTCGGCGCGGCGAGCTGCTCGGTGCGCAATGCGGTCTGAATCTCTAGTGCCCGGGTGTCGAGATTGCGTTGTCGCCCAGCGGCTTTGAGCGCCGACCGGATCTTGGACAGACTCAGGTTGGCCGCCTGCAGCGGAGTGGGCGCACGACCCAAAACTGCCAGCGCGTCACGGTCATGCAGATCGTCGAACGCCTCCAACGCGCCCGGGTAGTACTCACGCAGCGCCGAGCGCAAGGCATTGGTGTGCCGGTTACGAGTCCAGATCAGATTCTGATGTGCCCGGGCCAGGACCTTGACCGCTTCAGCGGCGGGGCTGTCGCCGGCGACCGGACGGTGGTTATGCCGGTCGGTGCGCACCAGATCAGCCAAGAGCTTGGCGTCCCCGGCATCGGACTTGGCCCCCGATACGGAGTGGCGGTCGCGGTAGCGGGCAGCCGCCAGCGGATTGATCGCATACACCTGATAGCCAGCCGCAACGAGCGCCTCGACCCACAGGCCGCGGTCGGTTTCGATCCCGATCACGACCTGGTCTGGTTCTTCGGCGTGCCGGGCAAGGAGCTGATGGAACTCGCCGATGCCGCCAAGCCCCTCGGGCAATCGACGCCAGGCCAGCCGCGCCCCGCTTTCATCCATCAGGTGCACGTCGTGGTGGTCCTCCGCCCAATCGTCGCCGACAAAAATCACCTGAATGCCTCCTCCGGGGTCGTCAAACATGTTCGAGCCCAAGGGCACCCGGCGACAAGCTAATGGATCAGTGCTCGGTGGCACGACACCCCATCAGTGCTACAGGAACCCTCACCAACCGGCCGGGGCGTGATCTAGCCTTAGAAGTCGACCAACGCTTCAGCTACTAACAACGCTCACCGGCCGGCGGCTCGGTGAACAGCGTCCCCCGAACAAGAGGTGATCGGTCGAAGGCGCGCTGTTCAATACCCATTAGCTACTTCGACCTGAAAAAGGGTTAGCGGTCTGGGGTCGGTTCGGCGCGGCTACCAGTGGGTGGTCGGGTAGCGGGTTGGGTCTGCTCTTCATGAGGCCAGGCCGCTGATCTTGACCAGGTTGTGGGCGAAGACGCCGTGGCCGCACCAGGTTCGGGCTCCGGTGAGGGTGGTCAATTCGGTGCGGTTCCAGCCGTAGCTGCGTTTGAGGTGGTTGATCCGGCCTTCGCATCCGGTTCGCCATTTGACCTTGGCGCGGAATGCTTTTCGGTGTTCAAACTCTCGGCGTGCGGTACTGGGCTTATTGGCGCGCGGGATCGCGACGCGGCGGACCCCCAGGTCGTGCAGGTCGGCTTCCACCGAGGCGTACCCGTAGCCGCGATCAGCGGTCACCGCTGTGGGCGCCCGACCGGCACGCTCAGTGATACGTGCAATCGCCGGCGCCAATTGCGGCGCGTCAGCAGGGTTTCCGACCTCGACGGTGTGATCGAGGATGACCCCGTCAGCGTTGTCGACGACCTGGGCCTTGTAGCCGAACTCCACCGGTTTGCCGAGCCGACCCTTTCGGATCGGACGGGCATCGACGTCATGGAAACTGACGATGCGGGTCGCTGAATCAGGCATTACCCCGGCCAAACGGCTGCGGGTCTGAGCCACCACTCGACCTGTGCATTGCAAGCAGCGTATCGAGGTCATTGACCGCTCGGTGCAACTGCCCGCGGCGCTGGCCGGTCGCGGTGCGCAGGGCACGGCGGGCGTTGCGGAGCACCGCCTGGGCATCACGGATCACCGATTCGGCGATACCGGCCAGCTCCCCGGTGATTCGCAGTACCGCAGCCTGGCCTTCCTCGCGTGCCGCAGCTCCTCGCAGACGCAGCTTGGCCGCGATCGAGCGGGCCCGCTGACCCGCCGAGCGACTGCGGTCACGTACCCGGGTGCCGGTAGCCCCGCCGGCGGCCTGAATACGCGTGATCGTGCCGGCGACGCTGCCCACGGCCTTGGCCAACAAGCCCGAGTCGGTCGGATAGGCCACCGCAGCTGCCACCACGGTGGTGTCGGCGCGGACCTTGTCGGTGCGCAGCAGCTTGTGCGCGACGGCCTTGGCCAACAGCGCCTCGTTCAAACCGGTGACGGCATCGTCTCCGCATCGGGTGGTGATCTTCATCAGTGTGGTCGGATGCGGAACCCGGGTGCCGAACGGGATTCGGCAGAACCGTTGCCAGGAAATCGAATCACCCACTTCGCGGCACAGCGTTTCGTAGCCCAGCCGGTAGCGGTACTTCAAGAACATCATCCGCAGATAGGTCTCCATCGGCACCGACGGCCGCCCGATTCGCGCATCGAAATACGGTGCGAACGGCGCGAAGAACGCTGAATCATCGAGCAGCCTGTCCACCCGCGCCAACTCATCGGGCAACACCAACAGCTCCGACGGCAATATCGCGTCCCACAACGACGGCTGATCATTTACAGTTCTGAGCACGATGGCCTCGATCCCTTCTAGCCCAAGGGGTTGAGGCCATCCTCTCCTCCAAACAACCCCAGCTCAGGGACCGCCACGCCCCGACTTTTTCAGGTCGAAGTAGCTAACGCCTTCACGTACGCGAAACGTACGCGACCGGGGGGCCCGTAGCCGTATCGGAGGCGAACCGCGGACATGGAGCCCCTTTCATGGTCGGGCCGACGGGGGCGTCGCCATGCCCGGCGCGTCAGTCATCTGTCAGCCTTTGTCCATCGAGGTGCACAGCAGATCAGGGGTGAAGATGTCTTCGAAGGCGAACCAAGTCGTGGTTTTCGTACAGGAAAACCACACCACCGACAACTACTTCCGGTCGATGGCCGCCTGGGGCGCAAACGTGGCCACCGGCTGGCCGACCGCGACCAACCCGCCCGCCAAGGATCAACCCCACGACCGGCACGCATACGCCCGGTGGCTGGCCGCCCAACAAGCCGGCACTGCTACCCCGGCGTTCCGCGCACAGTTCGACACCACCGCGGTGTTGCCGTTCTACGCCTACCTCGCCGCAACCGGCGCGTTCCTGGAAAACCACTGCTCGGGGTTCGGCACCAACTCCACCCCCAACCACCTGCTCATCGTCGGCGGCCAGTCCCCCACTCTGCGCAACCCGCCCCGCAGCGCGCCGCAGCCCGAGTGGGATATGCCGTCACTGCCCGGGCACGCCGCAGACCACGGCCTGACCTGGACCTGCTACACCGGCACATCCGGTTACCCCGTCGAGTTTTACACCCAACTCAAAGGCTCACCCAACATCGTCCGCCACGACCGCATCGGCGCCGACGCCGCGAACCTGCCGGCGCTGTCGATGGTGTGGCACGACTCCCCCTACGACGAACACCCCGTCGCCGATATCACGTTGGGCCACAACCAGATGTGGACCGACGTCGCCGCGGTCGCCGCCGCCGGGCACTGGGATGACACCGTGTTCCTGTTGACGTGGGACGACTGGGGCGGCTACGACGACCACGTCGTCACCCCGAACGTCGAACACACCCCCGATGGCGTCCAACTCGCCTACGGGCCGCGGGTGCCGCTGCTAATATTCGGCGGCCCCGTCACACCTGGTATCGACACCCGCTGGAACTCGCATGTCTCCATCTCCAAAACCGTGCTCGACCTGCTTGGCCTGCCGCCGCTGGGCGTACCACGCGTCGACGACGCCCCCAGCCTCGCCGACCTCGTCGACTCGTCGGTGTCCAATCCGCCGCCACCGGCTTTCGGCACCACGATCACCCAACCCACTCCCCCGACTCCCACCCCGGCACCCGCACCGCCGCCGCCGCCGCCGACCCCGCACTCTCTCGCGGTCGGCCCGATTGTGTTGCGGGACGGCATCACCCTCCCACCACCCGACGACCAACCCATCACCGCCCCACACCCTGTTCGCCACCGAAAGGCCCACCTGCCGTAGGGACAGGCGTAACCAGTAACGCAGAGTTACTAGAAGATGCCCGGTTCGCTCGGCGCTGTGCACTGACACCACCAGCGCGCGCGCCGATACGTTCATTCCGCCGGCTCTCAGCCAGTTGGCCGTCTGCCTAACCAGGTGCGCTACCCACTAGGACGCTGGTCTGACGCTGTCAGCCTGTTTCCGTTGTGCTGGTTACGGGCGGGGAGGAGAAGGAGAGCGAAAGCAAACGGCGAGCTGGTTAAGGCGGGGTGAAATGACGACGGCTGACCTATCGAACTCTGGACCCATCGCACCCGCCCAGCGGCACAATCGAAAGTGCAGTGCGCACAAAACGAATGGCGAACCGTGCGGACGCTGGGCAGTTGTGGGCGGTTTGGTGTGCCCGCGCACGGAGGCCGAGCACCGCAAGTCAAAAGGGCTGCGAGAGTTCGACTTGAAATGGCCGTAGACCGAATGGCTAAGGACCTCTTGGGAATTTCCATGTCTTCACAGTCCGAACCGATTCGTCTCACCGCGATTCGTGACGCTTTGGACCGCAGCGGGATTTCTGGGAAAACCGCTGTCGAAGTGGAGATTTCAACGAAACCATGGGAGTCGGTGCTAGAGAATATATCTGGGATCGTCGCGAGACCACGAGACGACTATCGGAACGAAACCGAGATCGAAGCCACAGACGCCCTGGCGATTGAGGGGGCGAAGTCATTGAAGATCCGGACGAGATTGTCGAAGACGAGCCTGAGATTATCGACGCTGATATCGAGATCGCCGAAGCAGCGGATGAGGAACTGCGCGGCCCCGCCTCGGGCTCCGGCGACCTTCGTCGACACAGACTTCATTGATACTCCAGCGCCTATGAAAACTACCGCCTGAATCGCCCTGGTTCTGATGGGTTCTGATGGAGGCTCGACGCGAGTCACGAAACGGACCGCGATTCGACGTCGAGTGGCGACTGCCCGATCGCACCAAACGCTCCAAGACTTTCAAATCAGAGCGTGAAGCCCGAGTCTTCGAGGCATCCCTGGTCACCAAAATCGCCGCCGGTGACACCGTGGATCCCCGCGCCGGCCGCGTCACCTTGGCGACGGCCTACCAGTCCTGGCTCGCATCCAGGCTCGACTTGAGCCCGAAAGTACGTCGCGGATATGAAGATAACTGGCGCAACCGGATCGAACCCCAATTCGGCGAATGGCACATCGCGCGCATCGACCATCAATCGATCCAGTCGTGGGTCAACAACATGATCGAGTCGGGCCTGAGCCCCCGAACTGTTCGCTGGGTGCACTCGGTCCTGAAGATGTCGCTCGATTTTGCAATCGACGATGGCCTGCTGCCGAGCCGCAACCCTGCCACACGCACCAAGTTTCCGCGGTCGCGCCACACATCGCAACGCGTGATGCCGATTCTCGCGCAACGTGTTGGCGGGCGGCTGCCCGGCCAGCCTGCTGTTACCTCGCCCAACGGATCGCTGCTCGGGCTAGAAAACTGGAAACGGGCGACTCGCTGGCGGCAAGCCATCCTCGAGATCGGCCGGCCAACCCTGCGCGTGCACGACTTGCGACACACCTACGCGTCGCTGGCACGGCGAGCGGGCGCCGACCTCCGGCTGTTACAGAAGACGATGGGCCACGCGTCGATCACCGTAACCGCGCACATCTACGCCGATCTCTATGACGACGAACTCGACGAGGTTGCCTCGGCGCTGGACGCGCTCGACGACACACGCGGAGACCTTCGGTAACTATCCGGTCGTCCATCCGGCGTCCATCCGGCCGGTTTGGCCGGATATTGGCCGGATGGTTTTGACGCCCCTTGCGTCGCGCTTCCCAGAAAACCTGTCTGAACTGGCGTTTTGGTGGTGGTCCCGACTGGGATCGAACCAGTGACCTTCCGCGTGTGAGGCGGCTTAGTGATCGACGAGATTCCGTTTGTGCTGGTCAGAGCACTGAAGACCAGCCGAATTGGACCCCTCAGAGCACCTGTTCCGAAGGTTTGGCCCTATTTTGGCCCTATGGATAGGCGTAGAGCTTCGACCCGACCGGCTCTAGGTCGGGTCGAGGGTTGCGGTTGCCAAACCTCATCCGAGGGCTACCCGACGGTGGGCCCACGGCCGGCATGGCCGAGGTCCGCGCCGCGTCCATGCGCGGAAGATGGGGCCCGGACGTGTTTCCGCTCGTCAACGTTGCCTTCGCGTGAGCGCGCTGCGCGTGGAGATCGCGATGCCAGGCCGACCCAAATGAGATTGGCGTCGTGAAATACTCGCTCGTTACAGCGCGCGAGATCGACGATCTACTCGTCGAACGAGAGCCCTGGTCACGCCGATCAGCCGGTAAACCGTGCCGATGCATGCCCGGGTTCAGGCGCCTGCTGCCGATCGAATGTTGAGTTGCGCTGGAAGACAGTGGATTACGTGAAACGTCACCCGATGGCTGATGAGGTCAGTCGCCGATGCGATAGCCCGCTCCCTCTGTCGGACTGAGCGCCCTGTCAGGCGACGGGGTCTGCCAGCCTCATCAACGTCTCCATCAGCTGGATCTGATAGGGCGCGCCCGTCGACAGCGTGTACACCAGCTGCAGGATGCGGTCCTGCGGGTACCACTTGGTGTACCGGTCGACGATGAACCCTCCGTAAGCCCAGCCTTTCTGGCTTGCCGCCTGCCGTGGCGGGATGTCCGAGATGTGATCGGCCGACGGGTCGTGCATCCAGCTGCCATAGGCGGCGTCACGGAGGGGGTCGAAGATCGGTTGCGGGTCCGACCATCTGACGAGGTCGGTGCTGAAGCGCGCCACCATCGGTTGGGTCTGATTGGTGTCGCTTGACGCGGTACCGTACAGCACCACCCAGCAGTGGGCGTCCCGCCGCCAGGCCGCCGACACATGGGTGTATGTCCCGAACGGGTGGCTGAACAGTTCGTATCCCGGGCTGCGGTCGGGCACATCGCTCCAGCAGTCTTTCCCCCTGTGGTAGTAGCGTATGGTCTCGAACTGGGGACGCTGGCCGGGAAACAGCGGCATCCACACCAGGCTGAAATTCTTGAAGTCGTAAGCGATCATGACCAGACCCTGGCCGGCGGCCTGCTGCAGCACGGGATGGGTGGCGTTGTCGACCACGGTGGCCGAGGTGAACACCATCCAATTGGTCTGGTCAGTGCGTACCAGCCCGTGGCAGCGCACACAGAACCGCAGCTTGTCAAACAGATGGTCGTCGATCGGGATGTCGTGCGGCACACGGAATACGTCGTCGGACTCGTCCCAGACGTGTTGGCCCCCGGACGGACAGCGGCCCTGCTGGGCGTCGACGGACCAGAACAGGGACGCGCAGTGCCGGCATATCTTCCAGTTAGTCTGGTCGTGGGCATCCTCGGCTGGGTTGATCTCCAGGGAGAAGTCGCCGAGGGCGTCGTCGGGTTGGTGGGGCAGGCCGTCGTAGGCGCATACTCCGTTGCTGGGGCCGCCGGCGTAGAACAGTGCCTCGCATTTATGGCACATGCGGAATCCGTTGCGGCGGTGCGGTTGTTCGCCGATGTTGCGTACCGCGAGGAAGTGCAGGCCAAGAGGGGCGTGGGGTTCGAGCCGGCCGACGTCGACGCACCAGCCCAGCTTGGGGGCGAGCAGGAACTCGATGTCCCAGGCCACATCGGGTTTGCCTTCGGGCTGCACAGCGCTTTTGGACGGGTCGGTTTTGCTGAACAGGTAGTTGCCCGGCTGTGGATCACCGTCCCGGTGGGGCGTAATCGGCCCGGGCGGGGCGATGCCGCCGAAGACGTACATGCGACCGTCGAAGCTGAACGCGGCGCCGGGGGTCTCGTTGGAGCCGAGGTAGCCCGTCGGCTTGGCGGCGCGGAAAGGGTCGTAGCGGGCGTTGGGGATGTCCTGGTCGGTCACCGCGTTGAGGTGGATCCCGCCTCCTGGCGCGGCGCTGCAGATGCCCTTGGTTGGCCATCCGTTGAAGAACAGACAGTGGCAGTTGGCGCAGTAGCGCCAATCCGACTGCCCGCCTTGGGATCCCGGCCGCACAGGCAGGACGAACGCCCAGCTGCCTTGGTCATCGTGATCGCCGCCGCCCGCGCAGCCGTTGATGGGGCCGCCTTTGTAGAACAGTTGGTGGCATTTGGTGCAGAACCGCCACTGGTTCTGTCCTTCGGTGGCCGGTTCGACGGGCACCGACAGGTCCCAGCTCAGGCCGTAGGTGTCGTGGCTCCCGCCCAGCGAACACGCTCCCGGTGCACCCAGGGTGTAGAACAAGGCGCAACAGCGCATGCAGAACTGCCATCCGGGCTGACCGTGCACGTTCGGGCCGCTTCGCGGCAGCTGGAAGTCCCAGCTGTCGGTAAGCAGGTGGCCACCGTTGCGCAGGACCTCGGGTTCGGCGGTCCAGGCCACCATGTCGGAGTTGTCGGGCGGAATGCCTGATTGGTCGGTGGCGACGTCGCCGGTGAAGAAGTAGAGGCGCCCGTCGGAGTGTTCGGCGTTGGCGCCCAAGTCGATCCCGATGGCGTTCCAGAATCGGCCGGTGTCGGTGAGCAGCGGATTGCCGACGGGGTCGATGAGGTGTTTCCACGTCTGGCCGGTCGCGCCGGTGATCTGGCCGATCCGGGCCGCGTGAAAGATCTGGTACACGGTGCTCTCCCTGCTGGGTGACGGGCCGGATCTGGCCGGGTTCAAGGATATCGGCGCTTGCTCGCGGCGGCGGGACGAAGCAGTGATCGGTCGTTGTGCGTCATTTAGTACAGCATTCGAGTAGCCGTCTACTTATGCGCAGGTGCGGGTCCGCGTGCGATCAGGAGTGCCGCGGGGCCGACCGCAACTGCTCTGATGGCATCGGTGCCGCTGAGGAGGTACCGATGTCTTAGGTGGCAGGAGCGCACCGCTCGACCCAAGGCCAATGCCGAGAAGGGCATCGAGGCGGTCAAGTTTCAGAAGTACATGCGCTTCTCGCGGATCAGTTCTTGCCCTGGCACAGCTAGCTCCGCGGTCGTGATGTACTGGCCGAAGTCGGCGCGGACCGACACGTCGCCATCGGTGGCGGTGAAGTCGACCTTGCCCGTTCCCCGTTTCACTGGCAGTAGCTTGAGCTTGAAATACACCTCGCTCGGGTGGCTGCCGGGATTTATAGTGGGGCTTCTATGGTGGGGCGGGCGGGGTTCGGACCCGCGGCCAACGGATTCGCAGACGATCTTTCTTAGTAATCAGCACCAGGCACCGATATTCTTTTGTGCGCCAACGGACTTCAGTGTGCAATTGGTCCGGTTCCAACTCGGCTTTTCCTGCCGATTCGCGTTCATTATCGATGAATAAACGATGGCCAACATCCCGCAAGCGGGCCTGACTGCAAAACGCCCATGCCCCCAATTGGACTCGAATCGGCACTGGACGGATTTTAAGACCCTCTCAAGAGCATTCGTGATGAGTCACCACAGCCCCGCACGACCGCCGACCAGCACAAACATTCTCCCCACGTCCCAGCGCGAACATGCCGGTTTCGCATAAGTTGTGACAGCGACGTGACATCGAGGCCGCCCACGCATTACGTGGAGCGCTGGCGCTGGATCCACGACAAGCCGTCTCTGGGTTACGAGCTAGTGGCCCGGCGTTCCGCCGAGGCCCGCGCGTCTCAAACGTCCAGCTCAAAGCCAATGAGGTGCCTTCGCCGTTCTGCCCGGATCGACTGGATCTCGGTCGTTTCGCAGCGTTTCGTTCACAATTCCGTTCACAAGATAGGTCCCGAGCTGCGCGTCCGTCGCGATGCAAATTCGTGTCGGTAGCGCTCTCCTGCCCGGACGCAGAATTGAACAGCCGCAGGCCGTCCAGCCTCGACCTTTGTCCCTATCAATCGTCAGCGCCGGTGAAACTGAAGCGGTCAGCAATGGAAGACCGCGCCGAGAGCAGACCCTTCGCAGAGGGCCACAGTGGAAATCGACCGAATCATCGAAGATGTCAGTGCCGAGATCGCAACGCGAATAGCGATCAGAGCGCGGCCCACACCTGATCAGAATGCAGTTGCTGTTGACAACGACGATCCGTGCGCAGCAGGCATCAATCCCGAGGAGCCATCGTCGGGTGTGTTTCACATCGGAACACCTGTGGGTTGGGTGGGTGCCCCCACGATGGTGTCGGAAGCGAACGAAACTGATCATCACACCAGACCATCGCTCTCGAGCATCAACAGAGTCAAAAACACGGAGGGACGTCATGTCTTCAACAGCAACTCTACCGGCCATCGCAAGCGTCTAAGAGCACTCCCCGTGGTACTGGGTGCCAGTGCACTCGTCGTATTGGGAGGTGCGGCGGCATTCGACTATTCAGACAGTGCAGTCGGCGCTCGCGACACGGCTTCGTCCCCAACAGCGCCCAATGAGTCCGCCACTCCCCCAACGACCCTGGTCGTTCAAGTAGCGAGTCCTACGGTGACCGCACGACCTTGTCCGAAGCGCGCCACCTTTCCATGCTTGGGATAGAGATGTACTCCGGCAATCCCGATGTTCCCGATGACGTCTTCAGCGACGTTCTCAAACAGATCAATCACTTCGTCCGCGACCGGGTCGTTCCGCGCGAACTGGAGATCATGACCACCGACGCCATCCCGGCCGACCTGCGAGCCCAGGTCGCCGACATGGGCTTGTTCGGCTACGCGATCCCGCAGGAGTGGGGCGGGCTCGGTTTGGACCTGGTCCAAGACGTCGAGGTGGCCATGGAACTGGGCTACACCTCGCTGTCACTGCGATCGATGTTCGGCACGAACAACGGCATCGCCGGTCAGGTGCTGGTGGGATTCGGGACCGACGAACAGAAGGCGCGCTGGCTGCCGGGAATTGCGTCAGGTGACGTGGTCGCTTCGTTCGCACTCACCGAACCTGGTGCGGGATCCACCCGGCGGGCCTGAAAACCACCGCGAAGCCCAGCAGGTGACGGCTGGATCATCGACGGTCGTAAGCAATTCATCACCAATGCCACCGAGGCCGGCCTGTTCGTGGTGTTCGCTCGTACGGCACCGGCGTCGGCGGAAAACACCGGCATCGCGGTGTTCCTGATTCCTGCCGACGCCCCTGGATCGAGGTCGGCCCCAAGGACGCCAAGATGGGCCAAGAGGGATCCGCACCGCTGACGTCACATTCAACGCGGTGAAGGTCGACCCCGAGGCCCTTGTCGGCGGCGACGGTGACGTCGGTTACCGCGCGGCGATGACCGCGCTGGCCCGTGGCCGCATCCACATGGCGGGGCTGGCGGTGGGCGCCGCCCAGCGCGCACTCGACGAGTCGGTGTCCTACGCCGCGACGGCGACCCAGGGCGGCACGCCCATCGGCGACTTTCAGCTAGTGCAGGCAATGATCGCCGACCAGCAGACCGGCGTGATGGCCGGCCGGGCGCTGGCGTGAGGCAGCTCGGCTGTACGTGACCGGGAGGACCGGCGCATCGCTCCGTCGGCGGCCAAGCTGTACTGCACCGAGATGGCCGGTAAGGTCGCCGATCTCGCCGTTCAGATACACGGCGGATCCGGCTACATGCGTGAGGTTCCCGTCGAGCGCATCTACCGCGACGTCCGCCTGATGCGTCTCTACGAGGGCACCAGCGAAATCCAACGGCTCATCATCGGCGGCGGATTGGTCGCCAGGCCAAGAAGAAGTCGTCATGAGCCTGCCGCTGGAGGGGTTCACCGTCGTCGCGATCGAGCAGGCCGTCGCCGCACCACTGGCCACCCGCAACCTCGCCGACCTCGGCGCGCGGGTGATCAAGGTGGAACGCATCGACGGCGGCGACTTCGCCCGGGGCTACGACCACGTCGTCCAGGGCACCGGAGCGCATTTCGTCTGGCTCAACCGCGGCAAGGAATCGATCGCGGTCGACCTCAAGTCCACGGAGGGACGTTCGATCGTGCGGCGGCTGATCGCAGCGCCGACGTCTTCGTGCAGAACCTGGCACCGGGGGCGGCCGAGCGTCTGGGTCTGGGCGCCGACGAATTGCGGTCGCAGCGGCCCGGACTCATCACTGTCGGCATATCCGGCTTCGGGGTCGGCGGCCAGTTCGAGCAGCGCAAGGCCTACGACATGCTGATCCAGGCCGAGGCCGGGCTGATCTCGATCACCGGTACGCCCGACCAGCCCGCCAAGACCGGGATCCCGACCGCCGACATCGCGGCCGGGATGTACGCCGCCCAGGCGGTTCTGGCCGCACTGCTGCGTCGGTTGCGCACCGGCGAGGGCGCGACGATCGATGTGTCCATGCTCGACGCGACGGTCGAATGGATGGGCCATGCCCTCTACACGCAGATGTACACCGGCACCCCGCCACCCCGGATGGGCCTGAGCCACACCGCGATCGCGCCCTACGACGCCTACCCCACCAGCGATGGGCAGATGCTGATCGGGGTCCAGAACGACAACGGCTGGCGCACGCTGGTCACCGACGTCCTCGACGCCCCTGAACTGGCCGACGACCCCCGCTTTGCCACCAATGTCGACCGGGTGCGCAACCGTGCGCAGTGCGACGCGCGGTCGGCGCACGGACGCGGCGATGGCCCACCGCCGAACTCGATGCGCCTGGCAGCCGCGGGGATTCCCGCCGCCCAGGTCAAAGGTCTCGACCAAGTGGTGGACCATCCACAGCTGCGCGACCGAAATCGCTGGCGCACCATCGGAACCGAGAATGCCACCGTCAGCGCGCTGCTGCCGCCGGCAACCTTCTCCGACACCGACCTGGCGATGGGAGACGTACCCGCACTGGGCCAACACACCCTGCGCCTGTTGCTCGAATCGGGCCTGGACGCCACCGCCGCGAACGACGCCCTGACCCGCGGAATCGCCCACCAGGCCGACGTCGTCAAGCTCACACCCCCCACTGAAAGGACCCTCATGCTGAACGGACGCACCGCCGTGATCACCGGGGGCGCACAGGGAATCGGGCTCGCGATAGCCCGGACCTTCGCCGACCACGGAGCGAATGTCGTCATCGGCGATCTCGACGAAGCCAAGGCGAAGGAGGCGGCGGCCTCATTGAGCGCCGACGCCATCGGAGCCGGTTGCAACGTCACATCGTCATCGGATATCGAGAAGCTTCTCGCCACCGCGACAACCGCTTTCGGTTCACTCGACATCATGGTCAACAACGCCGGCATCACCCGCGACGCCACCATGCGCAAGATGACCGAAGAGCAGTTCGACGACGTGATCGACGTCCATCTGCGCGGCTGCTGGAACGGAACACGGCAGGCCGCGGCCATCATGCGCGAGAACGGCGGCGGTTCGATCATCAACATGTCGTCGATCTCCGCCAAAGTCGGATTCATCGGCCAGACGAACTACTCCGCAGCCAAGGCGGGCATCGTCGGCCTGTCCAAGGCAGCCGCGAAAGAGGTGGCGCACCTGGGTGTTCGGATCAACGTCATCCAACCCGGCCTCATCCGCACCGCGATGACCGAGGCGATGCCGCAGAAGGTCTGGGATCAGAAGATGAGTGAGATTCCCATGCAGCGCGCCGGCGAGCCTGGGGAAGTCGCCTCGGTCGCCCTCTTTTACGCCTCGGATCTCTCGTCGTACATGACGGGCACCGTCGCCGAGGTCACCGGCGGCCGATACATGTAGGGACGCCGCTGAGGAACACCGCCCCGGTGTGCCAAGTGGAACACCACGTCCCCTGTGTCTGCAGTCACTGTTGATGTGACTGAACCCCCTGGTTCCAAGAAGACAGGAGTCAACGTGCGCGCATATGTCGTTGCAGAGAACAGTTCCGCCGTCACCGAACTCGAACTACCGACGCCTCGACCCGAAGGGTCCGAGGTGCTGCTGAGAGTGACCCAGTGCGGGGTGTGCCACACCGATACCCATCTGCGCGACGGCGGCTACGATCTCGAAGCCGAGGCACAATGCGCCTCGCCGATCGAGGCGTCACCTATCCGTTGGTGATGGGCCACGAGGTGGTCGGGGTCGTCGAACAGGTCGGTCCGGACGCCGTCGGTGTCGACATCGGTGACGTCCGGTTGATCTACCCGTGGGTCGGCTGCGGACAGTGCCACCAATGAGCGGGACGGGACAACTACTGCGCCGCCGGGAAGAACCTCGGCGTGGCACGGCACGGCGGATATGCCGAACGGATCCTCGTGCCCGATGCCAAATACCTCGTCGACATCACCGGGTTGGACCCGTCCTGGGCGGCCACGATGGCATGTTCGGGGCTGACCGCCTACAGCGCCGCCAACAAGGTGCTGCCGCTGCCTGCCGATGAGCCGATCGTCGTGATCGGCGCGGGCGGAGTCGGGTGACGGCGGTGGCGACGCTCAAAGCGTTGGCCACAAGCGGATCTGCGTCGTCGACGTGTCATCGAGGAACCTCGACATCGCGATGGAACTTGGCGCTTCCGACGTGGTGCAACCCGGAGACAAGGCGTCCGAGCAGATCATCGAGGCTTGCGGGGGTCCCGTCGAGGCCATCATCGACTTCGTCAACAACGACATGACCGCACGCGCCGCGTTCGACGCCCTGCGCAAGGGTGGGCAGCTGGTGCAAGTCGGCCTGTTCGGTGGGGAGTTCGTCGTCCCTACCGCCCTGATGGCGTTGAAGATGCTCACCATCCACGGCAGCTTCGTCGGCACCCTCGACGAGTTGAAGGCCGTTGCGGCACTGGCCAAGCAGGGTGCGCTGCCTGCCATCCCCATCATCGAGGAACCCCTCGACGCCGCCTCGATCAACGCCGCGTTGGACAAGTTGGTACACGGAGGTGTTCCCGGACGCATCGTTCTGCAGGGGGCGCCGAGCGCTGCATGAGATCACCGGCCGGGAGCGGTCATTCGTTCGTCGGCATCGATCTTCAAGGTCCGCATCTTGCGGTAGAGCGTCGTGCGGCCGATCCCCAGGATGTCTGCGGCGCGCGCCTTGTTTCCCCCGGCATCCCGAAGAGCGCTCACGATCGAATCGCGCTCACCCTGTTCGTAGCGGCTCAGCGAGGACCGCGGCGTCTCGCGCATCGCGACCGGCAAGTCCTTGGTCTGGATCAGTCCAGCGCGGGCTTCGTTCGGCACGCCTGCGAGGACCCGGGTCAGCTCGGCCACGTTTCCTCGCCATGGCCACGCCAGCAGGCATTGGAGCGCAGCCGGCGAGAAGCGTGGTTTCGGCGCGCCGGGGAAAAGCTCGGCTGCGACCTCGTGCACGACGTCGAGCAGCCCGCCGCGCAGGTCTGCGAGGGAGGGGACGCGTACGGCCAATGCCGCGGCGTCGACTCCAGACTCGGGGCTGCCCGTTGCGGTGCGTTCGGTGAGGATGACCGGAGCGTTCGGCCCGCCGCCTGGACGGGGAAGCCTTGCGAAATCGTCTAGGCGTTCACGTGACTCGGTCGAGAGTTTCTCTCCTCCGACGACGATGATCCCCCGGCCGTCGCGCAATGCGGCTTCGCCGTCGCCCCAGACGCCGTCATCCGCCGGAAGGTCACGGGCGGCGAAGACCTTGGGCTCCTGACCCGTGCGCTGCCGCAGCCATTTCGAAGCCTGGTAGCGCTTCCCGCTCCCGGGGCGCCGACCACGCGAATGAGCCCGTCGACGGCGGCCGAAGCGGTGAGCTGCCGGTGGACGTCGCCGTAAGGGGCCGGGCGAGTCGGCGAGAGGTTGCGCCGTCGGTCACACCCGACACCGCTGCCGCCGTCGAATGGGGTGCGACCGCGGGTTCGCCGGAATCCGGCTTTGCGTCCGGGTCCAGGAACTCCAGCGCGAAGATCGCGTCCTGACCCGCGCGGCCGAAGCGCTGCACCATGACGTCGCTGCCCAGCATGGGGACCTCGAAACGTAACTCGCTGTGGTCCCAATGGTGCAATCGCAGCCGCTCCCACAGGTCGGCGTAGAACTCCGCATCGACGCGAGCGAGCGCGGGCAGGTCTGTCATGACGGTTCCCGAATTCATGACCAGGACGGGCCGTTGCGAGGACCGAAAGCGCCGATAGGTACGTGCCAACTCCAAATCCCTTGAATCAGCCATGTTTTCGAGCGCTTCGGCGATCTCCTGAGCGGCGTGTCGGGCCATGGAAACCATCAGTGGGCTCGCGCCGTCGACGTGGGAGGTGAGTGCGAGCGAACCCACGATCCGGCCGGTGATGGGGTGCTTGATAGGAGCGCCCGCGCACGCGAGTTCGATGAGGGCATCATTGAAATGTTCAGCGCCGCGGACGAATACGATCCCGCGCGCCTCGATTGGCGTGCCAAGCCCGTTTGTGCCGAGGGCTTGTTCGGAGAAGTTGAAACCCTCCACGGCGTTGGCCCGATCCATCGTCCGCTCGTCCTGCGCGTCGACGATGCGGCGGGAAACGATGCGGCCGTCCTCGTCGGCCAGGAAAAGGGTCAGCCGCGAATCGGCGAGGTTTGTCTGCCACTGGTCCAGGACCCGGCCTGCGGCCCGCAGAATGACGCTGTCCGGGTCGATTTCGCCGAGGATCTCGGGCCCGGCCTCGGGATCGATGTGCGACGAGACCGAGCGGCGCCAGCTCTGCTCGATCTCCTTGGCGACAAGGCTCGCCGGAATGGCTGCCCGGAGCAGGCCGTCCGCGATCAACCGCTCGCGGGCGCTCCGTACCTCGTCCTCACGAGGTGACTTCGCCGTCACCAGCCCCATTGTCGGCCCGTAACCACCATGCGTCCAGCACGGACGCCGTCCAGGGCGCTTCTTGGTAGGGCGACGGAATGTTTCACATTGGAACGGCTTGGGTCCGAAACCCACTCATACCGTTGGTTCATACGCCGTGGCGACCCTCACATCGGGGCGACCGTGGCGAACAGGACACAGACCGAACCGAAGGTAGCCATGACCATCACCTCCGAACAGACCATCGTCACCCGCGCCGATATCGAGGGCCAGGACGTGCTGCGCGACCTGTACGCCGATTGGTCACAGATCATGGCGGCAACGCCGGACCTGGGCATCCGCCTGCTGCGCTCCCTGTTCGACGAGTGGCACCAGCCCACCGTCGAACCGCAGGGTGTGACCTACCGCGAGGACACCGTCGGCGGCGTCCCTGGCATCTGGTGCCTACCGGAAGGCGCAGACAAGTCCAAGGTTCTCCTCTACACCCACGGCGGAGGATTCGCCGTCGGCTCTGCCTCCAGCCACCGCAAGCTCGCCGCCCACGTCGCCAAGGCGCTCGGCTCGGTCAGCTTCGTGCTGGACTACCGGCGCGCGCCTGAGTTCGGCCACCCTGCCCAGGTCGAGGACGGGGTTTCCGCGTTCGATGGGCTCGTCGCATCCGACATCGCGCCGGGGGACATCACCACCGTCGGTGACTCCGCAGGCGGCAACCTCGCCATCGCCATCGCCCTGGCCCTCAAAGCACAGGGCAAGCACGGCCCGGGCAGCGTCGTCGCGTTCTCCCCATGGCTGGATATGGAGAACAAGGGCAAGACCCTGGTCACCAACAACGACACCGACGCCCTGATCACCCCGGAACTGCTGGAAGGCATGATCGCCGGCGTCCTGGGCGACACCGTCGACCCGAAGACGCCGCTGGCTAACCCGCTGTATGCCGACTTCACCGGCTTCCCCCGGGTTTACATCACGGCAGGCAGTGTCGAGTCGCTTCTCGACAACGCCACCCGGGTGGCGGAGCGCGCCGAGGCGGCCGGTGTCGACGTCACGCTCTCCATCGGAACCGGCCAGCAGCACGTCTATCCGTTCCTGGCCGGACGCTCCGCGCTCGTCGCCGAAGAGTTCGACAAACTCGCCGCCTGGTACCACAACTAGCCCATCCAAATTTCTCCATCAATTTCCTCTTAAGAAACAGGAGTTCTCCATGACACATCACACCACCCCCCAGACCGTCGACGCCGTCGTCATCGGAGCCGGATTCGGCGGCATCTACTCCGTCCACAAGCTGGCCAACGAACTCGGCCTCAACGTGGTCGGCTTCGACAAGGCAGATGGCCCCGGCGGCACCTGGTACTGGAACCGCTACCCGGGCGCGCTGTCCGACACGGAGAGCCATCTGTACCGCTACTCCTTCGACCGCGATCTGCTGGCCGACGGCTCCTGGAAGAGCACCTACATCACCCAGCCCGAGATCCTCGAATACCTCGAGAGCGTCGTCGAACGCTTCGACCTGGCCCGCCACTTCCGCTTCGGCACCGCTGTCGAGTCGGCCATCTACCTCGATGACGAAGGTCAGTGGGAAGTCACCACCGACGACGGCGCCGTGTATCGGGCCACCTATGTCATCAACGCGGTCGGACTGCTGTCGGCCATCAACTTCCCGAACCTGCCCGGCCTGGAGACGTTCGAGGGCGAGACCATCCACACCGCCGCGTGGCCCGATGGCACGGATCTGGCGGGCCGCCGCGTCGGCGTCATCGGCACCGGTTCCACCGGCCAGCAGGTGATCACCGCCCTGGCACCCGAGGTCGAGCACCTGACCGTGTTCGTCCGGACCCCGCAGTACTCGGTCCCGGTCGGCAATCGCCCTGTGACGCAGGAGCAGATCGACGCGGTGAAGGCCGACTACGCGAACATCTGGGCGCAGGCCAAGGGTTCCGCCTTCGCATTCGGCTTCGAAGAGAGCACCCTGCCGGCGATGAGTGTCTCCGAGGGGGAACGGCAGCGGATCTTCGAGGAGGCCTGGCAGCATGGCGGCGGTTTCCGCTTCATGTTCGGCACCTTCGGCGACATCGCCGTCGACGAGGAGGCCAACGAGGCCGCCGCATCCTTCATCCGGTCCAAGATCGCCGAGATCATCGAGGATCCGGAGACCGCCCGCAAGCTGATGCCCACCGGCCTGTTCGCGAAGCGCCCGCTGTGCGACGACGGCTACCATGCGGTCTTCAACCGCCCGAATGTGGAAGCCGTTGCCATCAAGGAGAATCCGATCCGCGAGGTCACCGCCAAGGGTGTGGTGACCGAGGACGGGGTCCTGCACGAGTTGGACGTCCTCGTCTTCGCCACCGGCTTCGACGCCGTGGATGGCAACTACCGGCGCATCGAGATCCGCGGCCGCGACGGTCTGCACATCAACGACCACTGGGACGGGCAGCCGACCAGCTACCTGGGCGTCACCACGACGAACTTCCCCAACTGGTTCATGGTGCTTGGCCCCAACGGCCCGTTCACGAACCTGCCGCCGACCATCGAGACCCAGGTCGAATGGATCAGCGACACAATCGATTTCGCCGAACGCAACGGCGTGCAGTCGATCGAGCCCACACCGGAGGCCGAGGCGGAATGGACCGAGACCTGCACACAGGTGGCCAACGCGACGTTGTTCACGAAGGGCAACTCGTGGATCTTCGGTGCGAACGTCCCCGGGAAGAAACCCAGCGTCTTGTTCTACCTGGGTGGCCTCGGAAACTACCGCAATGTTCTGGTCGACGTCACGGCCGACGGATTCCGCGGCTTCGACGTGAAGTCGGCCGAAACGGTCGCCGCCTGACGACGGCGCGCCGGCCGTCATCTCACCTACGCAACAGGAGAACCACCCATGGGTGTCTACAACACCATCGACCCGGCCACCGGTGAACAGGTCGCGCAGTACCAGGAGCTCTCGGATGCCGACCTAGACGTGCTCATCGGACGCAGCACGTCGGCGTACCGCTCTTGGCGGACCACGCCGCTGGAACAGCGTCGAGCCGTTCTGACGCGCGCCGCCGAGCTCCACCGCGAGCAGGCCGACGAGCTGGCCAAGCTCCTCACCCTTGAAATGGGCAAGCCGATCGCACAAGCCAAGGGCGAGGTGGAGCTGGTGGCCTCGATCTATCAGTACTACGCCGACCATGTGGCGGAGTTCCTGGCTGACGAGCCCCTCACCATCGCGGGACCGGGTACAGCCGTGGTGCGAACCGAGCCGATCGGCCCGCTCATAGGGGTGATGCCGTGGAATTACCCGTACTACCAGGTGGCCCGTTTCGCCGCCCCGAACATCGCCCTTGGCAACACGATCATCCTCAAGCACGCGCGGAACTGCCCGCAGTCGGCGCTCGCAGTGGAACGGGTTCTTTCCGAGGCCGGCTTGCCCGACGGGGTGTACCTCAACGCGTTCATCTCCTCGGCGCAGGTCGCGGCCACCATTGCGGACCCGCGTGTCCAAGGCGTTTCGGTGACGGGATCCGAGAAGGCCGGGTCCGCCGTCGGCGAGGTCGCAGGCAGGCACATGAAGAAGGTCGTGCTCGAGCTCGGCGGCTCCGATCCCTTCTTGGTGCTCGCCGATGCCGATGTCGACGCGGCGGCGAAGGCCGCGGTCGTCGGCCGGTTCGCCAACGGTGGGCAGGCCTGCACGGCGTCCAAGCGGTTCATCGTGGATGAACGTGTCTACGACGAGTTCGTCGCGAAGCTCATCGACGGGATCGCGGGCTGGCAGCCCGGCGACCCGACGAACCCCGAAACGAAGTTGGGGCCGCTGGCCTCGAACACGGGCGCCGAAGAATTGTATGAGCTTGTGCAGGAAGCGGTTTCGCAAGGCGCCGAGGTCCTTGTGGGCGGTGACCGCCCGACGGGCGCCTACTATCCGCCGACCGTCCTGGCACGCGTCACGAGGGGGATGCGCGCCTACCGCGAGGAGCTGTTCGGTCCGGTGGCGGTCGTCTACCGCGTCGGATCCCTTGATGAGGCTGTCGATCTGGCGAACGACTCGCCGTTCGGCCTTGCGTCGAGTGTGTTTACCACCGACCCGGAGAAGGCCAACCGGGTGGCCGAGGACCTCGAGACCGGCATGGTGTGGATCAACAGCACCAGCAAGACGGCGCCGGACCTGCCGTTCGGCGGCGTCAAAGGCTCGGGCGTCGGCCGCGAGCTGGCCCGGTTCGGATTCGACGAATTCGCCAACAAGAAACTCGTGAGAAGCCCGAAAGGACAACAGAAATGACGATAACGGCAGATACTCAAGACACCCGGGACAGGAGCACTGCAATGGTGGACGACCGGTACCAACGCGGTCTGGACCGCATGATGGAGCTCGTCTCCGCCGAGCACACCAATACGTTCGACCACGCCAAGCTCGTGGAGTCCTACAAGGCTCTGGACCCAGACCTGCCCGACTACATCGTCTCGTTCGCATTCGGAGACATCTACTCCCGAACCAGCCTGACCCAGCAGGAGCAGACGCTGGTGACCATCTCCACGCTCGTCGCCCTTGGCACCGAACCCCAGTTGAAGTTGCACATCAACACCGGCTTCAACGTGGGCCTGACCAAAGAGAAGATTGTCGGCGCCCTGATCCACTGCATCCCCTACGTCGGATTCCCGCGCGTACTGAATGGCCTGACACTGCTGAAGCAGGTCATGGTAGAGCGGGGCCTGACCTCAGAAACCAACGCGGACTGAGGTTTTGGCCAGGCCAGCTGGTGCTGGGGCTCGGTCGATCGGCGGCAATCTTGTGTCCCGTCCGCTGAGTTGCGGTGCGCAAGACGCCTTGGAATTGGGTTGCGGCTGGAAAACGCGGTTCTTGACGAAACGAAGGGTGGAGTATGAGCACGGCAATAGGATTTGTAGGACTGGGAACAATGGGCTTCCCGATGGCCGTCAACTTGAAGAAGGCCGGCTTCGACGTCATTGGCTATGACGCCTTCAAGGGAGTGCACGAGAAGGCGGCCTCGGCAGGCATAAACATGGTGGCCACTCTCAAAGAGGTGGCGGAAAACGCTGACGAGGCAATCATCTCGATGGTTCGTGACCACGCGCAAAATGTGAAGATAATCTTTGGTGAGGGCGGCCTGCTATCTGCTCAGCCCGAAGGGAAAACGATCATCGTCATGAGTACCCTCGACCCAGAGACAATGAACGATTTAGGTGAGAAAGTCGAAGAAGAAAGCGCGTTGAGATTGATCAGCGCAGCGGTAAGCGGTGGTGCCTCAGGCGCTCAAGCAGGCACCTTGTCGATCATGACGGCAGGGTCGGCAGACATCGTCAACTCTTGCCAACCTTACTTTGAAGCGATGGGATCCCATATATTTTTCTACGGCGAGAAACCGGGGAACAGTCAAGTTGCGAAATTAGTCAACAACATGATCCTGGGTATCAATATGAATGCCGTGGCTGAAGGGCTCAGATTAGGGGGGCACTACAACTTGCCCCAAGAGGAACTGTTGAATCTCTTGCAGGTTAGTACAGGCGATAGTTGGGTGGTCAGAAATTGGTCTGACGTTTCGGAATGGACTGCTGAAACGGCCTTGTCTGTTTTACTGAAAGACCTGAAGGCAACCCATAACGAAGGACTTGCGCACAATATCAGTTTGCCTTTCAATGCGCTATCGTCCACACAATTATTCAGTTCTATGGGCAGAGCACAACCGGAAGCGAAATTGTGACCAGGTCCCCCGCCTTCGGGCTAGATGCGGGGGCCATGCTTTAGCAATGTCCGAGCGGCAGGCCCCGGTACCGGGTCCCAACCCGATCCGCCGGATTTTCGTGGTCAACAGCGTGTCGGGGCGCTGGCCGTTCGCCTTGCGGGCCGGGTTCTGCATGGCGGTGCCCGCGGCGATCGGTTGGGCCGTCGGCGACATCGCGGCCGGGCTGCTCGCCACCATCGGAGGATTCACTGCGCTATACGGCAGCGGTCGGCCGTACCTCAACCGCGGTGCATATTTGGGCGTCGTCGCGGCGTCGTTCGCCGCGGCGGTGACACTTGGCGACTGGGCCTCCGCCGTGCCTTGGCTGGGGGTGTTGACGGTCTCGGCGATCGCGGTGGCGGCGGTACTGGTCTGCCATGCGCTGAGTATCGGACCGCCCGGTGCCTACTTGTTCGTCCTCGCGTGCGCGGCAGGTTCCGGAGCGATCCCGCCACACCTTCCACCCTGGCACGTCGGGCTGCTGGTGCTTTCCGGCGGTGCATTTGCCTGGTTGACCCACATGGCCGGGGCGGTGTTGAGTCCGCGCGGCCCCGAGAAGGCGGCCGTTGCCGCGGCCGCAATCGCCACCGCGCAGTACATCGAAGCCATCGGGGGCGGCCCCGACGCAGAGGCGCGCGCCCGCCACGGGGCGGCGCACCGGTTACACGACGCGTGGAGCACGCTGGTCACCTTCCAGCCCGTGCAGCCCAAACCCGACACCACCTTGCACCAGCTGCGTCGGGTGAGCCGGCGGTTGCACGTGCTGTTCGCCCAGGCGATGAGCGCCGCCGATAACACCGGTGTGGTGTCGCCCGACGCGGCGGACTGGCCCGGAAGCTGGCCACGCCGTCCGCCGATGAAGTCGACGACGAACACGACGCTGGGGAAACTCCGCTCGGCCGGCCCAGCGCCATCCTGTTGCTTCGCCGGGCACTAAGCCCGGGATCGGCGTCGCTACTGGTGGCGGTGCGGGCGGGTATCGCGGTGGTCGTGTCCGGGGCGATCGCGTTGACGCTGAGCCTGAGTCACGGTTACTGGGCGATGGCGGCAGCGGTACTGATGCTGCACCAGGGTTTGGACTGGTTGCGCACAGTTGCGCGCAGCGTCGAACGCACGATCGGCACCTTCGTCGGCCTCGGTCTGGCCGGGGCAATTCTGAGTCTGCACCCGCAGGGCCTGTGGTTGGCGCTGATCATCGGGGTGCTGCAGTTCCTCATCGAGATGTACGTCGTCCGCAACTACACGCTGGCGGTCATCTTCATCACGCCCACCGCACTGACCATCTCCTCCGGCGGCCATCCGGTCGGCGCCGTCGCAGACCTGCTGCTGGCCCGTGGTCTCGACACGCTGATCGGTTGCGCAGTGGCACTTCTGGTGTACCGGCTGACATTGGGTCGGCGCTCCTCGGCCGGCCCCGCGGAAGCAGTCGCAGCAGCCCTGGACGCCGTCGCGGTGACGGTGCGCCATCTGGCCTCGGTTGCGGTAACCACGACACAAGCCCGCGCCGACCGCCGGGATGTGCAGATGGCCGCCATCGGGATGCTGGCGGCCTACGAGGCAGGCATCGGCGGCTCGGCACGGCAACGGGTTGTCGCCGAACGACTTTGGCCGGCCCTAGTGGCCACCGAACAACTCGCCTACCGCACTCTTGCGGCGTGCTGGGCGGTGGAACGCGGAAGCTCAGCGCCGATCACCACGCACGATTCGGATGAATTATCCACGGCCCTGGTCGAATTGGCCCGTGCAGTGCGTACCGGTGAGCGGGCCGGGACCCTCACCAGGCTGCCACACTTCGGTGAGGCGGAAGTGCGCGCGGTAGCGGAATCACTGGTCTAGCGAACGACTGGCTCACTGCGGGGACACCCCACGCCCCGCATCTGGTGTGTTTCACATCGGAACACAACCCCGTTGGTGATGCCCCTCACGATTGAGACGAGACAAGGGCTGGACCGCTCAGTTCGCAACACCAAGGAGTTCAGATCTGACATGACCATCACCGCAACCGCAGACGCAGACGTACGCCGCAGACGAACCGTGCTGTGGGTCGTCGCCCTCGCCACCATCGGCCTGATCTTCGATGGTTACGACCTCGTGGTCTACGGCGCGGTGGTGTCGACCTTCCTGAAGGATCCAAGCCAGCTCGGGGAGGTCACGCCCGCGATGGCGGGCACCCTGGGCAGCTACGCCCTGCTGGGCATGATGTTCGGAGCACTGCTCGCCGGAGCCTTCGGTGACATCCTGGGCCGCCGCAAGGTCATGCTCATCGCCTATGCGTGGTTCTCCGTCGGCATGTTCATCACCGCGCTGATGAGTACGACCACGACGTTCGGCGTGATGCGCTTCCTCACCGGCCTCGGTATCGGAGCGCTGATCGCCACCACCGCCACCCTGGTCACCGAGATCGCCCCGCCGGGAAAGAAGAACCTCTGCAGCGCGATCTCCTACGCAGGCGTTCCGCTGGGAAGCCTGCTCGGTGCGCTACTGGCCATCCTCGTCCTGGACGCCATCGGCTGGCGCGGACTGTTCATGTTCGGGGCTCTGCCCATCCTGACACTGTTGCCGCTGGCGCTCGTGAAGATGCCCGAGTCGGTGTCGTGGTTGGTCGCGCGTGGCCGGATCGACGAGGCGCGGGCTGTCTCCGAGCGGACCGGTGTGCCGATGCCCCAGAGCGTGCCCAAGTCGGAGCAAGCCGAAAAGGTGGGCCTGGCAGGCCTGTTCAGCCGCCGCTTCATCTTCGCGACCGTGGTGGTGGGTTTGATGGGCGCGCTGGCTCAATTCCTCAACTACTACCTCAACACGTGGCTGCCGGTGTTGATGGAGCAGGCGGGATTCAACACCAAGGGCTCGCTCGCCTTCCTTCTCATGCTGAGTGGCGGCGCGATCATCGGGACGCTGGCCGGCTCCCGCTGCGCCGACCTGTTCGGTCCCAAACCGGTTGTCGCTGCAGGCTTCCTGATCGGCGCGGTGTCCATCGCGCTACTCACCCTGGACCTGCCGTTAGCCGTGCGCCTGCCGTTGATCGCCGTTGTCGGATTCGGCACCACCGGAACGTCGATCCTGATCTACGGGTTGGTGGCCAATCACTTCCCCACCAGGATGCGCGCTGCCGCCGTCGCGTGGCTTGCGGGCTTCGGTCGCTTGGGCGGTGTCAGCGGCCCGTTGCTCGGCGGCCTGTTCCTCGCCGCCGGCCTCGGGGTGAACGCGATCTTCTATGTCCTGGGCGGGCTGGCCCTCGCGGGTGTGGTCCTGACGTTGCTGGTGCCGAAAACCCAGCACGCCATCGACATTCACTCCGCTCCGGACGAACCCTCAGTGCCGGTTGGTGCCGGGACACGCTTAGTCGCCTCCGTCACATGACCGATGGCGAGAGCGACCTCAAGTATCTCGATCTGCATGGTGACCGTGTCGCGTATCGGGAGGCGGGTACCGGTGAGGCGCTGCTGCTGATCCATGGCATGGGGGAAGCTCGGCGACCTGGAAAGCGGTGCTGCCCGAGTTGTCCAAGCGCTATCGGGTGGTGGCGCCGGACCTGCTCGGACACGGTCAATCCGCCAAGCCGCGCGCTGACTATTCGCTCGGTGCGTTCGCGGCGTGGCTGCGTGACCTCCTCGACGCCCTCGGCATCAGCCGAGCGACGGTAGTGGGTCACTCGCTCGGCGGCGGGGTGGCGATGCAGTTCATCTATCAGCATCGCGACTACTGCGAACGGCTGGTGCTCATCAGCAGCGGTGGCCTTGGCCCCGACCTGAGCTGGATCCTGCGGATGCTGTCGGCGCCCGGAGTCGAATTGGTGCTGCCTGTGGTCGCGCCGCGGCCGGTGGTGAACATCGGCGCCAGGCTGGGATCGTGGCTTACGTCGGCCGGAATCCGCTCGCCGCAGGCCGGCGAGATATGGAACGGCTACTCGTCGCTGTCGGACGGCCAGACCCGGCAGGCATTCCTGCGCACGCTGCGGTCGGTGGTGGACCACCGCGGCCAGGCGGTCAGTGCCACCAACAAGTTGCATCTCAGCGCTGGGATACCGCTCCAGCTGATTTGGGGCGAAAAGGACCGGATCATCCCTGTCGCTCACGGCTGCGCCACACACGCTGCCGTGCCGGGTAGCCGGCTTGAAGTGATTCCCGGCGTCGGGCACTTCCCGCACGTCGAGTCCCCCACCGCCGTGGTGCGAATCCTCGATGACTTCATCGCCACGACAGGCGCCAGTTCTGAGATCGCCTGAAAGGCAGCTTCGGGCACTGTGGACGATCGCCTTTTCCCTTGTGCCAAAACGGAACACTGCGTGCGCCGTTGACGCACCTAACGTAATAAGCACACGCCACAACAAGAACCTCGAGTAGGGCCCGGATCGATGACAGAGAAACCACAATGGCGCAAGTCCTATGACGCCGTGGAGCGCGCGCTGGCGCCTACTGCGGAAGCGCTGGTCCACAGCGAAGAGTTCACCCAAATCACCGCAGCGCTTTTCGGTATCCGACAAACGGTGAGCGACGGTGTGAACGGTGCTGCCGCGCGGGTGTGGCACCTGGTGAATCTGCCCGCAGGCACCGACGTTCATCGACTTCGCAAGCAGATCGGCGCGTTGGACCGGGATGTGCGACGACTGACGCTTCAACTCGAACTCCAGCAGGCCAAGACCACCGACGGGATAGGGCAGTGACCACGACTGAATCAAGTTCGATGAATGTCCTCGACCGGATGCTGCTGGAAGTGGAACGCAATGCACTGCGGGCGCGCAACGGCATTCGGATGGCGGCCGGCCTATCCCGCCCCAAGCTGGGCACGACCCCGAAGGACGTGGTGTGGCGACGCGGCCGGGCCGAGTTGTGGCATTACCGCAACGACAACGTCTGCTTCTCGCCGCCGCTGCTGATCGTGTTCAGCCTGTTCTCCCGCAGCTACATTCTCGACCTGCAGAAGGACAACAGCTTCGTCGAACGGCTGCTGGATGCCGGGTTCGACGTCTACCTCTTGGACTGGGGTGTACCCGACGAACGCGACGCCGCCAACCAACTGGAGGACTACGTCGACGACTACCTTCCCGCCGCGGTGGAGCGCGTGCGTCACCTGGCAGGCGCCGAAGAGCTCAATATGCTCGGCTACTGCTTCGGCGGTGTCCTGGCGTCGCTCTACGCCGCTCACCATCTCGACGCGCCATTGCGCAGCCTGACGGTGATGGCCACTCCAGTGGACATGCAGCAACTGGGACCGCTGACAAGTGTGATCGGCAAGGACGGGCTGGACGTCGAGACCATGCTCGACGTTGACGGCAACATGCCACCGCACATCATTTCCCAGGCCTTCCATGTCCTGAAACCGACCGCACAGCTCACCCAGTACGTCGAACTCTGGGAACGGTTGTGGGCCGACGACTACGTCGCGGCACATCAGGCCATGACTGGCTGGGCAACTGATCACATACCGTTGCCCGGCGGTGTCGCACGGGAACTCGCGAAGATGGTGCAGGACAACGCGATCATCAACGACACGATGGTCATCGGTGGCGACCGGGTCAGCCTTTCCGCGATCACGGTGCCGTTCATGACCGTCCTGGCCACCCGTGACCACATCGTGCCGGAAGCCTCGGCCGCACCGCTGATCGACCTTGTCGGATCCCCGGACAAACACGAGTTGCGCCTCGACGCCGGACACGTGGGGCTGCTTGTCGGTCGGGCCGCCGCCAAGACGACCATCCCCACGATCATCGAATTTCTCATCGGGCGAAGCGAGTCACGGGTGTGAACATCGTTACGAACACGCTCCACCGGGGCCACTCCGCGCCGGGCCGATCTCCTGTACTTGACCGACCCCGCGCGCGCGGCCTTCGATTACATGCTCCTGACCGACTCGTGCCGCTGCTCGCCGCTCTTCCGCGCGGCGACGACCACCCTGTTCTCGTTCTGCCCAGGTTGCACGCAACCGATACTCCACCCACATCCTGCGACCGTCCTCAAAGGGCTCGGCTACCGGACGTCGGGTGGCAGCCCGGCCACAACATCGGCCCCACAAGCAAAATCGTGCACGGCATGCGGGCGCGGCTGGACTATCTGACGAACCGTTACCAGCGCCCGGTCACGCTCATCGGTTGGAGTCTCGGCGGCATCTATGCGCGCCAGCTTGCCCGCCGCACACCGCAGGCAGTTCGACCGGTATCACCCTGAGCAGCCCACCGGTCGCCCGATACGAACAGATCCGCCAACCGGCTGTTTCATCTATACGCCCACGCGCACATCGAGCCCTTGAATCTGCCGCTGGAACGCGACGAAGGCCCGCTTCCGGTCCCCGCCACGTCGATCTACACCCCGCTGGACGGGATCGTCGCATGGCGGACCTGCCTGGACGAGCCCTCGCCTCGCGCGGAGAACATCGCAGTTCTCGCCAGTTACGACGGCATCGCCAATCACCCAACGGCACTTTGGGCGATCGGGGACCGTCTCGCCCAGCCCGCCGACCGATGGAAACCGTTCAACCACCGTCCCTGCTGCGGACGGCTTACCTAGCACCCGGGAGCTGATCATGACCAACCTCGCCAACATCCTCACCGAGTCCGCGCGCCGTCATCACGACCGGCCGGCGATCCGTCTGAACAACATCGTCGTCACCTATGCCGAACTCGACGAACTGACCGCACGGGCGGCGGGTTGGTTGCGGGCCCGCGGCATCGGACCAGGCAACCGGGTCGCAATCGCATTGCCGAACGTCGTGCAGTTCCCGGTCTTGTACTACGCAGTGTTGCGCGTCGGCGCCACGGTCGTGCCGATGAATCCGCTTCTCAAGTCCCGCGAGATCGAGCACCACCTCGGCGATTCCGGCGCCAAGCTGGCACTGGTGTGGAGCAGCGTCGCCGCGGAAGCGAGGTCCGCGGCCAGAGCGACCGGCACCGACTCGTGGTCATCGACGATGACACCATGGCCGCCGCTGCAGCCTGGCCGTTTTCGCCGGAGGTCGCTGCACGCGACGACTCCGACACCGCGGTGATCCTGTACACCTCGGGTACGACTGGCGCCCCGAAAGGTGCACAGCTCACCCACGCCAATCTGTACCGCAACGCCCTCACCTTCGCCGGATGTTCGACCTATGCGACAACGACGTTGTGCTGGGCTGTCTTCCGCTGTTTCACGCATTCGGGCAGAGCAACGCACTGAATGCGTCGCTTGCCGTTGGCGCAAGCGTGTCACTGGTCCCGCGATTCGACCCCGCAGCGGTTTGCAGCTGATCGAACGTCACCGGGTGACCGTCTTCGAAGGCGTGCCCACGATGTACGTCACGCTGCTGCACGCCGACGCCGACGGGGTGGAGGTATCCAGCCTCCGGATGTGTATTTCGGGCGGTGCCGCGCTCCGGTCGAAGTGCTGAGCGGCTTCCAGGACACCTTCGGCGCACCGATCCTCGAAGGATACGGACTGTCCGAGACCTCACCGACCGCCACGTACAACCGTCCCGGGCGAACCAAAGCAGGTTCCATCGGACTGCCGCTTGACGGCGTCGAAATGAATTGTCAACCCGGACCGCACCGAAACCCCGCCAGGCGAGGCCGGCGAAATCGTCATCCGCGGGCACAACGTGATGAAGGGCTACTGGAAGCGGCCCGAGGCCACCGAGGCCGCGATCGTCGACGGCTGGTTCCACACCGGCGACATGGCCACTCGCGACGACGACGGCTTCTACTTCATCGTCGACCGCAAAAAGGACGTAGTTACCATCCGCGGCGGCTACAACGTCTACCCACGCGAAATCGAAGAAGTCCTCTACGAACACCCGGCAGTACTCGAAGCCGCCGTGATCGGGGTGCTCCACGCCACCCATGGCGAAGAGATCGCTGCCGCCGTCACAGCTACGCCCCGGTACCCACGCGACTCAGGACCAACTCCGCGACTACATCAAGACCCGGGTTGCCGCCTACAAGTACCCGCGACTTCTGTGGTTTGTCGACGCTCTCCCCAAGGGTCCCACCGGCAAGATCCTCAAACGCGAAATCCAAGCTCCCACCGAGCTTCTCGATGAACGGCCGGCGTGACCAATACATCGACTGCCTGAGCTGTCCTCGCCGTCCTGGGCGACGGCACGCTAAACAACTCTGGGACCGACATTGAGGAGCACACATGGCAGACCGCACCGAGCGGGCGACCATGGCAGGGTGGAACTGGCCTACGAGACCTTCGGGGACATGAGCGCCCCACTGCTGCTCATCGCTGGTCTTGCCACGCAGATGCTCAGGCTGGGACGAGCAGTTCTGCATGCAGCTCGCCGACAACGGTTTTCGTGTGATCCGCTTCGACAACCACGACATCGGGAAGTCCACTCACCTCCACGATGCCGGTGTTCCTAACATTATAGGCCTTGCTTCTCGGCGCGACGAGGTCGGCCGCGCCGTACACGCTCGTGGACATGGCCGACGACACCGCTGGGCTGCTCGACGCGCTCGGGCTCAGAGTTTTCCGCGCACATTGTCGGCATGTCGATGGGCGGGGGGATCGCCCAGCAGCTCGCGATCAGCCACCCCGCACCGCGTCCGAAGCCTGACCTCGATGATGTCCACCCCCTCGCGGAAAGTGGGGCAGGCCGCGTCAGGAAGGCGCAGCGGGTGCTGTTTCTTCCCCCAGCCGACCAACCAAAAGGCGGCCGCCGAACGCGCCCTGCGGGTCTACCGGGTGATCGGCTCACCCGGGGTACCCGCTCGACGAGCACCGCGTCGCCGCCGTCGCCCGCCGCTCCTTCGCTCACGGCGACCAACCCGGCCGGCGTGGCGCGGCAGTATGCGGCGACCGTGGCTCTCGCCGGACCGTTCGCCGGGACTGCGCAAGGTGACGAGTCCCGACCCTTGTGCTCCACGGCGACGGTGGTTGGCTTGATCGGGTGGGCGGCGCTGGTTGGGGGACGGCCCCGCGGCGGGGGCTGCGCAGGCCCGACTGATGGTGTTGCTGCAGGGGTATGGGCCACGCCTCTGCCCGAGCGAAAAGTGGCCTGAGTCGATGGAGGAGAGATCGTCACCCATGCCACGTCCGTCCAGGCTGCGTGACAGCTCTCACAGCCCAGATGCTTGATATACCACGCACATGTTTGATTTACTGAACAGGTCAACAACATTCGGGTATCACCCGATAGTCAGAAGAGGAGTACACGAAGATGTCGTATGTCATCGACGCCGCCAGCAAGGTCAACGAGGTTCAGTTGAAGGTCGTGACCGAGGGTCAGGACGCAGTCGTCGAACTGCGTCAGGAAGGTCACGGCGTACGTCGACCGTGCGCCCGAGCGCGCCAGAAGCGGTGCAGAAGTTGGTCGAGCCCTTCGAGGCCTTCGTCGGCGCACCGGCCGAATTGGTCGAATCGATTGCCCAGGCCAACAGCGAGTGGGCGGCGAATTGGCTCGACTTCCACAATAGGATCTCCGAGGTCCTCGCACCGGTCGCGCAGTCGGCCGCCGCGAAGCCGACTCCCATCAAGAAGTCCGGCTCGGCCCGCAAGGCCAAGGTCTGATACAGGCGCGCTGTGTTGGCGCACCCACCGAGATCGGGGGCCAGTCCGACGTGGCTGGTCCCCGATTCGAATCGGAAAGGATGGTTCGATGGCCGACGAGAAGTGGCTTCCCGGCAAGGCGACGATCGGCTCCTATATTCGTGCCCAGCGCGAACTTTCGCGGTTGTCCCTTCGCGAACTGGCCCGGATGTCACAAGTATCGAATGCATACCTTAGTCAGGTCGAGCGCGGCATGCATGAGCCGTCGCTGCGTGTGCTCGCAGCGGTTGCCGAGGCGCTGTCGCTGCCCCTAGAGGACCTCACGGCGCAAGCGCGGCCAGACACCGAGCCCGCCAAGTCCGGCCGTGCTGTAGACGCAGTCACCGCTGCGATCCGAGCCGAGTCGCGGCTCACCCAGGCGCAGAAGGAGGCACTTCTCGCGGTGTACTCCAGCTATCTGGCTGAGGGCGATACCCAGCAGAACTCCATCGATTGAGACTTGAACCGCATTGTGCCGCATGGCAACGGAAGTACGCGGTGACGTAAACCAGGCGTCGTCGTCGCGATGGTGAATCGGAATGGGTGCAGTTGGATGATGGTCCTCTACACTTTTCGATGCGAATCTGGCTGCGGCACAAGCCGACAGACGCATTCGATGTAGCGCTGTCGCGACATCGTCGACGGCCTGAAAAGCTCGGATAGCACCTGGTGTCGGCTGCCCCGCATTAGGGCCGTACCAGCGTCGCGATGGCTTTACAGGCAGAGACGCACCAACGCTGACCGCGCCGATGTCGGCATTACACCGGCGCTCCTTTCGCGTCGAGAAAGTACCAGCGCCATCCTCGCCAAACATAAGATGCCCGACGAACCAATTGCGCCCCAGCGATCGGACAGAAACATGAACATCGCGTCAAACCCGGCCACGATGATCCTCGACAACCTACCGAAGGTCCGTGCGTGGCAAGAAGATGTCTATCGCGATATCCATCAGCACCCTGAGCTGTCCCATCAGGAACAGCGCACCGCTGGCATCGTCGTCGACAAGCTCCGCCAGTGGGAGTACGAGGTGCATGAGGAGATCGGGGGCACCGGCGTCGTCGGCATTATGCGCAACGGCATCGGACCGACGATCCTGATGCGCGCCGACATGGATGCGTTGCCGGTCGAGGAGGAAACCGGCCTCCCTTACGCCAGCACGGTGCGCGCCAGCGCCGCCGGTGAGGAGGTACCGGTCATGCACGCGTGCGGGCACGACGTGCACGTCACCTGCCTTCTCGGCGCCGCCGCATTGCTCGGCCACGCAACCCAACTGTGGAGCGGAACCGCGATCGCGCTGTTTCAACCGGCCGAGGAAGTCGCTGACGGGGCGCGCGGCATGATCGACGACGGGCTGCTCGATGCTGTTGGGCCCGTGGATGTCGCGCTGGCGCAGCATGTGCTTCCGGCGCCGGCCGGCGTCGTCGGCACTCATCGCGGCCCGGTTCTTTCGGCCGCGGAAAGTATGCGCATCATGGTTTACGGCCGCGGTGCGCACGGTTCGATGCCGCAGGCCGCCGTCGACCCCGTCGTGCTCGCGGCGATGATCGTGATCCGGCTACAGACCATCGTCTCCCGAGAGGTCGCCGCCACCGACACCGTCGTCCTGACCATCGGAGCTATCCGCGCCGGCAGCAAAAGCAACGTGATCGGCGATCATGCTGTTCTGGAGCTCAACCTGCGCACCTACGACGACTCCGTACGTAAACGTGTGCTCGATGCGATTCGGCGCATCGTCGTCGCCGAGTGCCACGCGTCGAACTCGCCGCGCGAACCCGAATTTGAGCTCTACGACTCGTTTCCCCTGACCGTCAACGACGATGTGGTTACCGATCGGGTGAGCGACGCGTTCGCCGCATACTTCGGTGAGCGCTTTCAATCGATGCCGATGCAGTCAGCCAGTGAGGACTTCAGCGACATCCCCAATGCCCTGGGGGTGCCCTACACCTACTGGGGTATCGGGGGAATTGATGAGCAGCAGTACCGCGCGGCGGCAGACGCTGGACGGCTCAGCTAGGATGTCCCCGTCAACCACTCCTCGTTTTTTGCCCCCGTCATCCAACCCACCCTCGACACCGGCACGCAAGCCCTTGTGGTCGCGGCGCTGGCGTGGCTCGCCCATGAGCTCAGCGTCCGTCGGCAGGGGCTGCCGGTGGATCCGGGTCAGCGGAACCGGGGTCGTGGTTTGTGCCTGGCGGGCCTGGCGCGTTGAGCTGGAAATAAACGCCGAGCATCCGAATGACGAAGCAGACCGCCGCGGCGACCAGAGCGGCCGCAAATCGTAGACATTCAGTCGGACCGCCGCGACCGTGATTGCGGCGGCTACCAGGGCAGGTATCGCATACAGCTCGCTGCGCAGGACGGTGGGGATCTGTCCAATCAGGACGTCGCGGATTGTGCCGCCGCCTACCGCAGTGACGACACCCAGAAGCAGCGTGGGCCCAATGCCGAGCCCGAAGGCGGCGGCCTTGCTCGTCCCGATGACGGCGAACACGCTCAGACCCATCGCGTCAAACACGGTGATCGATGTCTCCAGCCGATTCAGCACCTTGCTGAGCGCAAATGCCACCAGCCCACCGCCGGCGGCCAGCGCAAAGTAGCGCCAATCACGAAACGTGGCAGGCGGGATGTCGCCGATGACTACGTCGCGGATCACGCCGCCGCCCAGCGCGGTCATCATGCCGAGCGTGACCACACCGACGATGTCGAGGCGCGCGGAACGCACCGCGGTCAGCGCGCCGTTCAGAGCGAAAACAAAGGTTCCCGTCAGATCCAAGGCAAGCAGCAATACCGGTCCTGGGTGCACTCCGCACATCAACCCCGAACCGTTTCGTGTGCCCGGTGGGTGCCAGCGAGCAGCGCCATGAGTTCTTCTTCCTCGCGAATACGCATATGAGATTTCTTTGGCAGCTTGCGCATCTCGGCCTCCTCTTCCAACCAGCTTGTCAAAGATCTCCGGGCGCTGTGCGGGCTCGGTCTCGCCGTGGAGATAGTGCTGAGCGTCGCTGCGCGCAGCCGACGCCAAGTTCTGCACGCACCCCATGGCTCTGGTTACTGAAGCGATGACGGCGGCTGCGCGCCGCCGTCCGATGCCCGGGACCACGCAGTAGCGGGTCAACGTGCGGCTGGCCGGCCCACTCGCATACATGAAATCCCACAAACCAAGCCCAAACGATCAATTCAGCAGCCAGCGCCGCCAATGCCAACCAGATCTTCGCCACGCTCAACCCACCCCAGCTTCTTCGACCCATCAACCAGAAATTCCACGCAACACCCCACCGCACCAACCATCCACCACCTTCCCCACTGCCCATCACTATCCGTAACCGCTCAACCAAAAAGCGCACGGGCACATTGGCACAACGGTGCAATACTCGGTTCAGGCGCTGCTGCCGAAACACGCTCCGCAGCAGGCGGATTGACGATGAAGGCTGCAATGATGCTGCTGACGATTTCCCGGTTGGGTCATCGCAGCATCAAGTACTACAACGACACCGCCCATCAAGCCAAATGCCTGCCACCAAACACCAAACAGCGGGCGGCGGACTGGCCGAGTACTACTCCGAAGGCGAAACCCGCATCCCCAGTTGGCTCGTCATCGGTGACAAGCCATTCATCGCAGCAGCACGCGGGCTCGGCCGTTCAGCGCTTGAAGGTGGTGACGCCGACACTGAGGTCGCCCGAGCTTGGCTCGATGGTGGCGTGGCCCCCAATGGCGTGGCCGGCCGGGAATTTACCGAAAAGAGTGTGCACGGCTTTGATCTGACGTTCTCCGCCCCAAGAGCGTGTCGCTGATCCGCGCGCTCACCGACGAGATCGCCGAGAAAGTTCTCGCCACCGCGCACACCCGCGCGGTGCACGCGGCGATGGAGTATCTACATCGCCACGCCGGCTACACCCGGGTGCACAATCCGGTCACCGGGAACAAGGATCTGCACCGTCTGCCGGGCCTGGTGGCGATTGCCTACCAGCACGAAACCTCGCGGTGCGGTGACCCGCACCTGCACACCCACGTGATCGTGCCCAACCGTCAACCCCGAGCAGATGGCCAGCTGGTGTCCCTTGATTCGAAGAGCCTGTATCACGAGGCCAAGGCCGCCGGCATCGATCTACCAGGCCACCCTGCGGCACCTGCTGTATGCCGAGCGCGGCTTCGAGTGGAACCCGGTCGATCCGCACACCGGGATGGCCGAGATCGCCGGCGTCACCCCCGAAAGCATCAAAGCCTGGTCGCGGCGCTCCACCCGGCTGCGGGAGTGGGCGCGCAACAACCTCACCGTCGTCGACGGCGCACCCACCGCCGCGCAACTGGCCGCCGCACAAAAAGCCACGCGGCCCACCAAAACCGAATCGCTGGCATAGGCGGACCTCAAAGCGCAATGGCGCGCCGACGCGCGCGGCCTGCACCTGGACCGCGACGCACACCTCGCGGCGCGCAGCCGCACACACCCGCGAAGCGCACACGACCGCGGCGCGCACCGCCGACATCGCGGCGCACATTGACAAGCCCACGTTCACGCGCGCGGACATGGTCGAGCTGATCGGCGCCCAACTACCCGTCGACGCGCCCGGTGAACCACGCGCGGTGATCGAGGATCTCGTCGACACCGTAGTGGTGCGCATCACTGCCCCGCGCGAAGCTCACCAGCGCGAGGGCAGCGAGAAGTTCACCCTGGAGGCGATCATCGCCGAAGAGGAACACATCCTCGACATGGCCGACAAACCGACAACCGGTCCCGCCTCGATGTGCGCGCCCAGGACCTCGACGATCTGTCGGAGGACCAAGAACGCGCCATCCGCGGCATCGCCGTATCCCCTTATCTGCTGCAGCCGCTGCAAGCACCGGCGGGTGCGGGCAAGACCCACTCGCTTAAAGCGCTGCGCGCCGCCGCACACCGCGCACGCAAGGAGGTGCTGGTACTGGCGCCCACCGGCAAGGCCGTCGACGAGGCAATGGCGGAAGGCGCCGGCGACCGCGGCCTCACCGTCGCCAAAGCGCTCAACCTCATCGCGGACAACCGGCTCGACGTCACGAGATCGACGGTTGTCGTCGTCGATGAAGCATCCATGGTCGGCACGCCCAATCTCAAAAAGCTGCTGGCGTGCGCAGCGGTCGGGCGCGCGAAGACCGTGCTGGTCGGCGACGCCTACCAATTGGCACCCGTCAAGGCGCGGGGCGGCATGTTCGAACAACTCTGCGCCGACCTGCCCTGGAGCCAACGCCTCCGCGAAGTCTGGCGAATGGCCGACCCCGCAGAACGCAACACCTCACTGGCGCTGCGCTCCACGCACGGCAACCGGCTACGCACTGCGATCACGTGGTACCGCGACAACGGGCGCCTGCACACCGGCGACCCGATAGCCATGGCCAGTGACGCGCTCGACGCTACATCAACGACCGCACCGAGGGCAAAGACGCTCTGCTGGTCTGTGATACCTGGGAGATGGCCGACGCCCTCAACCGCCGACTGCACGACATGCTGACCGCTGCCGGACCCACAGTGACCGTCGCTCGCGATCAGATCGGTCACGGTCGGCGACGTCATCATGAGCCGGAGCAACGACATCACCATCACCGTGCATCCCGGCCCAGACGCACAGCAGGCGGCCGGGTCGACCAGGTCCGCAACGGCAACCGCTGGCGCGTCGCCGCGATCGACCCCACCACCAACCGCATTGCCGCCGAACGCCTCTCCGACGGCGCCCGCGCCGTGTTCGAGGGCGACTACCTCACCGACACGTCACCCTCGGCTATGCAACCACCGTCCACTCCGCCCAAGGCGTCACCGCCGACAGCAGCTACGCGATCCTCGGCGAAGGCGCGTCACGGCCGATGCTCTACGTCGCGATGACCCGCGGACGCCACAACAACCAAGCATTCCTCTACCAACGCATCACTAACGAAGCCGACCACAACCACGCCAGGCCGTCGTCGGCAGATGGGATCCATGTCGCCCGACGAGGCAACAAATACTCGCCGCACACTACTTCCGCATGATCCTCGGCCAACGACGACCGACCCCGCACCATGCACGCCGAAGCCGAACGGACCGAGCGCCACCTACTACCCCGAGCCGTCACCGACGTCCTTCAACGCCAAGACAACCGCCGACAGGCGCGCCGTGGGATGTGGCGAGGTCAAGCGAGGGCCGCATCGGCGTGGCGATCTGGCCACGAGCGAATGGCCGCCGCCGCTGAACGAGAGTCCGCCGCTGATCTCGATGCCGGTTGTCTCGGGCTGTAAGTCCCAATTTCAAGCGGCTACTTGCACCTACGGTGCCACTCTGCCGTGCACAAATTCTGGCGGCGACTGGACTGCGAGAAGGTTCAGTCGCGTGAGCGTGTTCGTTAAGGACGCAGTGGTTTTGAGTGGTGATGAGAAGTGTTGAGGAGTACCCCACGGTAAGAGTTGAAGTGAGTCCGTGGCAGAAGTCGCGGTATCCGAGGCCAGGAAGAACCACTCGTCGATTTGCCACAGCGGGTGAGAGACAGTCCAACTAAGCCAGTTGGATGCCGAAACTCGCTGTTTCACATACATTTCGACGCACAGCACGCACCAAGGCGGGAATCGACCCAATGCTCATGCTCTCCCGAGACAGACGATCGATCGGGAAGCCGTAGTCGGAATATTGTGCACGAGCCTCGTCCGGAAGTCTGCTTACAGTTACAGCGCGTCCACTTCGCGGGTGGGCATCCGAAACCCGTCGTTCCTTCTAGCCCCAGTGGATCGACATGACCATTACTAACAACACAGACCGTGAGATGCTCACCGCCGAGGACGTCCACGACATGGCGGGCGTACCGGTCTCGACGCTGCACGACTGGGCAGCCGAGCGGGAGCGCGGAATTGATGCACCGGGGCCCCATCACATTCGACTGAGCAATCGACATCGGCGGTGGACGCGCCACGACGTCCAACAGTGGATCCAGTCTGCACGCATCTAAGCCGAAGGCCGGCGCGGCCGCTTCACGCCGCGAGCCAGCCTGTGGATGGCGACAGGAGTTATCCACAGTCGAGACGGAGACCCGTCCCATTGTCGGTCGCTTCCAAGACAATGCGCGCAGATGCGTACGTCAGGAGTAGCCGAGCGCAGCAGGCTGCTACACGGACACGCTGAGACCGATTGGGCAATAAGTAATGGCGATTAACCGGCGCGAGACAATTCACGGGCCGCGATTCGATGTTCGAGTGGCGACTTCCGGACCGCACCAAGCGCCGGAAGACGTTCAAGTCCGAACGCGAGGCCAGAGTCTTCGAGGCCTCGCTCGTCACGAAAATCGCTGCAGGCGAAGTCATCGACCCACGAGCCGGCCGCGTCACGCTGGCAAGCGTCTATCGATCGTGGCTTACGTCACGCCCCGATCTCAGTCCGAAAGTACGGCGAGGCTATGAAGACAACTGGCGGAGGCAGATCGAACCGCGCTTCGGTAGTTGGCATATCGCGCGGATTGACCATCAGTCGATCCAGCTGTGGGTGAACGAGATGGCGGCTTCCGGCCTCGGTCCGCGGACGGTGCGGTGGGTCCACTCGGTCCTCAAGATGACGCTTGACTATGCGATCGACGATGGGCAGCTGCCGTCGCGAAACCCCGCCGCGCGTACCAAGTTTCCGCCGCTTCGTCAGGCGTCTCATACCTATCTCACGACTGCGGAAGTGGCGGCACTGTCGACAGCTTGCGGTCGGCAGGGCTACGTCGTTCTAATCCTGGCCTACACCGGTCTGCGGTTCGGCGAACTGGTAGGGCTGAGGGTCGAGGACGTGGACCTGCAAGCACGCAGAATCCGCGTGCGGCGCTCCATCACCCAGGTCGGCGGGAAGCTCCTCGAGGGCAATCCGAAGAGTGCGGCCGGCCGACGGTCGATCCCCCTCCCGCAGCGCCTGCTCCCGATCCTCACCGAGCGCCTCGCCGCGCGGTCCCCGGGCGCCCCGGCGATCACCTCGCCGACCGGTGCACTCTTGGGGCTGGAGAACTGGAAACGAGCCACACGCTGGCGGACTGCCATTGTCGAAATTGGTCGGCCCACGATGCGTGTGCACGACTTACGACACACATACGCCTCGCTAGCCCGACGGGCCGGCGCTGACCTTCGTCTGCTGCAGAAGACGATGGGGCACGCCTCGATCACAGTCACTGCCCATATCTACGCGGATCTCTATGACGACGAACTGGACGTCGTCGCGTCTGCGTTGGACGCACTCGACGACCGTCCGTCTGAACTGACCCAAGAATTTGGCCCTATTTTGGCCCTATAGATTGCCTGATCCGCCTGTCGACTCTTCTAGATCAGGACTAAAAACTACCACTGAGCTGGGGTTTTGTTGGTGGTCCCGACTGGGATCGAACCAGTGACCTTCCGCGTGTGAGGCGGACGCTCTCCCCCTGAGCTACGAGACCGGGGAACGACGTCGAAGATTAGCACGTAGCAGCACAGGCAAGAGAACTCAGCCGCTACCCGCGAAGTGTCGGAGTTGAGGATTGCAACAGGAACCGACAAGAATGCGATGTTTCAATTCCGGCGGCCGCGGGTTTGTATCTCGCGAGCGGTCTCCCGCCTTTTTTTTGCGATCTTCGTCGCGCCGCCCTGCTCATGGTGTTACGGAAGGGATTTGTGCGGCTACGCTGCAGTGGACTATCGTCGTCCTTCGCGACGGGCGACGATCTCGCCCGTGGCGCGCGGATGTAGCGCAGTTGGTAGCGCATCACCTTGCCAAGGTGAGGGTCGCGGGTTCGAATCCCGTCATCCGCTCGAGGTGCAGTCGCATCAACCCCAGCGGTGGAGTGGCCGAGTGGTGAGGCAACGGCCTGCAAAGCCGTGCACACGGGTTCGATTCCCGTCTCCACCTCCATGCTTTGTAGGCGCGATTAGCTCAGCGGGAGAGCGCTTCCCTGACACGGAAGAGGTCACTGGTTCAATCCCAGTATCGCGCACCACTATCAGTGCAGTTCAGGCCCGGTTTTTACCGGGCCTTTGCTGTATCCGCGCAACAAACGCGCAATAGGGGTCGGCGGAGGACAACTCCACCGAGAGGAAACGAAATGACGCACACCATCAACATTCCCGATGTCCCGATCCCGACCGGCGCCCGCCCGGACATCTGGCAGGACGACGCTCCGATGCCCTACCGGGTGCCTTTGGGCGAAGTCCGCGGTGTCGACGGCATTGACATTGACCGGGTAAGCGTTCAGCCCACCGCCGTCCAGTTTTCTGATGGTCGGGTCGATGACGGGAGTGTGCACGAGCCGCCACACGTCTACCTCGGCGATGACGGCCTCAGCAACTCGCAGGCCCGTGAGCTCGCCAGTCTGCTGGTTGAGGCGGCCGACCAGGCCGATCGGTGGGCGCAGCTACGAACACAACACGGCTGGACAGGCTGACGGGAACGGCGCCGCCGTTCTGACCTCCTACCTAAGCCTCGATCCACTGATGGGTAGGTAATGAAGGTGCGGGGGCTGCGGTCTGATCTTGATTTCTGGTGTGGGCATGACACGCCTGCTGGCCTGCCCAGCTTTTCCTGTGTTCTCCGGTTGGGCCGTGTCTGGCGGGGTTGACGGGTCAGGCGGCGATGGGTGGGCTGTATCCGATCGTGGTGTGCCACAGCCGCAGCCAGGGCTGAGCCCAGGGCCAGTGGGTGGGTAGGTGCAGCATCGGTCGGCGTTGTGGGCGGGCCAGTCGGGCCGCGACGTTGATGATCCGGCGCCGCAGGGTGGATCCTCGTGCTCGGGCGTGCGGCTCCCCGGCGAGCACACCGGCGGCGCGTAGCAGGTTGTGCGCGATCGCCGCGCACAGAATCCAGGCGGAGTTAGCGCCGAAGCGCCCGGACGGCAGATGTGCCAGCGGCCCGTCGATCAGGTCGGCGAACACGGTTTCGATGATGGCGTGTTGGCGGTGGGTGATGTCGGCTTGCTCGACGGGCAGGTCGGTGTTGGTGAAGAACGGGTGATACCGCCACACCGGGAACAGCGCGTCGGGGTAGCGGGCGTCTTTGACCCGGCGTACCACCAGGCGGGCGGTGATCGCATCTGGTGTGGAAGCGAAAGCGGTGTAGGCGATTTCGGCGACTTCGGCATCAGAGATCCAGGCGCCGGTGTCGGGATCTTGGACCGCACCGGGGTAGCGCACCGGTGTCCATGCGGCCTCGGGAATCGCGGCGATCGCGCGTTCGATCGCGGTATTGCGGGTCATGGCCAGGGAGAACTGGGCACCGTGGCGCACGCACGTGCCCACCACCGCACGCGACCCATACATGCTGTCGCCGCGGACCAGGATCGTGGCGTGTGCGCTGACGGCGCGGGCGGTGCCGATCGCCTGGGCGACCATGCGCCCAGCGCCCTTGCCCGAACCGGTCTTGCCGGCGCGCAACCGCATCCCGGCGACCAACGGCGCCGAGTCCGGGGTGCTGATCGTGGTGGCCAGCGGGCAGAGCCCTTTGCGCAGGACCTGTTTACCGGCGATCTTGGTGTGCCCGTAGGAGGCGCCCTGTTTGGCGTGTCCGTACACCGGACGCAGTAACGAGTCGATGTCGATAAAGACCCGCTGATCGGCCCCCGGCAGCAGATCGACCCGCTCGCACAACGCGACCAGATGCTCCCGCAATGCCGACTCGAGTTGGCGGGCATGACCGAAGGTGAACTCCCGCAACAGAGTTCCGATCGTCGATGGCGCATACACCCCGCCGAACAGCATCTTCATTCCGCCGCTGCGGACCGCGTCGACATCATCGATACAGTCCGCGCCCGCACACATCCCCGCGATCAGGGTGGCCAGCTTCGGTGCAGGGTTGGCCGCCCCCGACTTGATCTTCGGCTCGGCGATGTGCACCTTCTCGCCGAGCAACTCGGGCAACCGGGTCTGCTCGGCCAACATCATGACCGGCACCAACCCCGCGCACGACACGAGATGATCGTCATCGAACACCACAGAACCCGCGGAAAAACTATGCGACACTAGCACCGACAGTGCCCTCCTGAACTGGACCGATTGATGCGTGACAACACCAATCATCCCAGCTCAGAGGGCACTTTCCTCGTTGCGACACCCCTCGCCAGCGGAGTCACGTCGGTGGATCGAGGCTAAGCCTGAATCCGTGGATGGGTGATTTCGTGTTGCCGTCGGGGGGTTGCGCTGGTCTGCGGTCGGTTACGGCGCGGTGTGGGCATGGGTGATCTGCTGGCCTGCACCAGCTTTTCCTCGTTGCGGGGGTCCTTGGGTCGGGCCTGGGTGGCCGGGGGTGGACAGGGGCTTGGCGGTGGGGTCAGGCGGCGCGGGGTTGGGCGCTCGGGTAGTGGTAGCCGATGACGTTGTCCCACAGCGTTTTCCATCCGGTTTGCCAGGGCCAGTGAGCGGGCAGGTGCAGCATGGGTTTGCGGGCCGGGGCGGCGAAGCGGGCGGGCACGTTGACCAGGGTGCGGCGCAGGGTGGCGCCACGGGCCACGGCGTGGCGACCGCCGGCGAGGGTGCCCGCGGCGCGCAGCAGGTTATGGGCGATCACCGCACATGCCAGCCAGGCGCAGTTGGCGGCGAACAGCCCGGAGGGGATATGAGCCAGCGGTCCGTCGATCAAGTCAGCGAAGGTGGTTTCGATGATGGCGTGGCGACGGTGGGTGATATCGGCCTCGGCGACCGGCAGTGCGGAGTTGGTGACAAACGGGTGATAGCGCCACACCGGAAACAACGCATCGGGGTAGCGGGCGTCTTTGACCCGGCGCACCACCAGGCGGGCGGTCAGCGTGCGACCGCGGCCCAGCCGCAGGGGGTAGGGCGTTTCGGCGACCTGGGCATCAGAGATCAACTGCCCGGTGTCAGGGTCTTCGACCGCGCCCGGGTAATGCACCGGGGTGTAGGCGGCCTCGTCGATGGCGGCGATCGCGGCGCTGACGCGCTTGTTGCGGCTCACCGACAGGGAGAAGTGCACGCCGTCGGCCACGCAGGTGGTGATCACCTTTTTCGTGCCGAACATCGAGTCGCCGCGCACCATGATCGTCGCGTCGGGGTTGATCGCTTTCGCGGTGGTAATGGCCTGCTTGACTTGGCGGGCGCCACCGCGCCCGGAAGCAGCCCGCCCGCTGCGCAGCTGCGCCTCAGCGATCACCGGCGGCGCGGTGGCCGTGGAGATGGTGGTGATCTGCGGGGACAGGCCCAGGCGCAGCAGCGCACGGCTGGCGATCTTGGTGTGCCCGAACGAGGCGCCCTGCTTGTGGTGGCCGTAGACCGGGCGCAGCAGCGAGTCGATGTCCAAGAACATCCGCTCTTCTGCCCCGGCCAGCAGCGGGGTGCGCGCCGCGAGCGCCACCAGATGCGCCCGGGCTACCGCGGCGAGTTGTTTACTGTGCCCGAAGGTGAACTCGCGCAAGAAGATCCCCAACGTCGACGGCGCATACACCTCATCGAACACCCGTGGCGTGCCGCCGGCGCGCAGCACGTTCGCGTCATCGATGCTGTCCGCGCCGCACATCATTCCGGCGATGATCGAGGTCAGCTTGCCGGCCGGGTTGACCGCACCGGACTTCACCCGCGTCGAGGGCAGCTGCACGTGCTCGCCGATCAGGCGCGAAAGACCGGTCTGCTCAGCAAGTTCCAGCACTGGCACCAACCCGGCCGCCGACACCAAATTCTGCTCGTCAAACACCGCCGAGTCGGCGGTCAACGTATACGATGAGTGCATCGAAAGTGCCTTCTCGGACCGTGGACAAATACGACCTAAGCACTCGTATTATCCCAGGCCAGAGGGCATTTTCGCTGTTCACACGCCGATCAAATCGCCGGCCCATCCACGGATTCAGGCTAAGTGTCTCGGCCCGTCACCAAACTCCCTGGTGGCGGGCCGTTCCATGTTCGGGTTCCCCCGATCGGGGGACATGGGATTCATCCGGATCAACCGCCGATCACCCGACATACAACGCCGCCTCGGTGCAGCAGTCTTGAATCATCACCGGAACACACCGGCGACAAACACCAAAAGTCAACGAACACAGGAGAACTCACATGAACAGCACCCGCTTCGCCCGCTTCTTCGCCCTGCCGATCGTCACGGCCGGAATCATCGGCGCCGCCGCCGTCGGCCTGGCCAGCACGGCCAGCGCGACCAACAACGACGACGTCCGCCCGCCGCACATCGTCGCCACACCCGGTGTCACGGCGCACCCGGCGCCCGAGGCGATGCCAGGCTCGCATTGGCACCACGGGACGTACCAACTCGAGGTTCTGCATCCGGACTACATTCGCTGATAAACATCACCGAGGCCCGTCACCTACTCCCACAGGTGGCGGGCCGAACCGTTTGGATGAATCCGCCAACGGTGCGACTAGCGTGTGAGGCGGCAAGAGAGGGGCCAATCGTGTCTACCCCCGGCGACCCAATGGGCGCAGTACTGCAATACATCGCCGCATTCAACGACGGTGACCCCGCAGCCATGGCAGCCGCGTGCGCCGACCCTATGCAGATACTTGACGGGATGTCACCCCATGTCTGGCAGGGGGCGACAGCCGCCCAAGATTGGTGGACAGACGTGCTCGCCGAAGGTGAGCACCTTGGCGCCTCGGGCTACCACATCACACTCGGCGAACCAAAGCATGTCGATGTCAACGGTGACTACGCCTACGTTGTCGCCCCCGCTGCCATGACATTCGACCTGCGCGGTCAGCAGGTCACACAAACAGGTTCGGTGTACACGGCCGCGCTGCGAAAAGTCGGCCCAGACTGGCGTCTCACCGCCTGGGCATGGGCTAAAGGCGCCTGATACGAGCCGACGAACCCTCGGCCCGAACCGCCTTGTCGGTGACGGCCGATACTGTCGCCGCTCATGGGCAACGCAGCACAGTGGGCCGTGTCCGCGGGCAACAAGTTCCGCGAAGTCGCGCGGTCTTGGCCGTCAACGCCCTGCTCAAACCTCCCTTCCGCCCGAGATAGACAGCCTGATAGATCGTTTCGTGACACAGGTGCCAGTCCGGCCGCTCGGGGTACTCGCTGCGCAGCCAGGCACTGATCTGCTGCGGACTCCGGGTGTCTTCGAGCTTGGCGGCCACCAGGTCCCGCAATTCGTGGTCACCGACAAGTACACCGGCACGCTCGCGCCGGGCGTTGTCGCGAGCACGGGCATGGGCCAGGTCGGCGTCATAGATACCTTTGTCGTGCGGCTTGAGGTGACGACGCAACTCGCGCGACACCGTCGAGGGTGCCCGACCAATCCGGCGGGCGATCTCACGGACCCCGTGCCCGCGCTCGCGCAGCGTGGCGATGCGCTGCCGTTCCAACAACGTCAGATACCGCGACGACCGAATCTCCTCAGCCACCCGACCCGGCGGCAACCCACCCGCTTCAGCGCGCCACCGATAGACGGTCTTGCGGCCGATGCCGATTTGCCGGCACGCCTCAACGGTGGGCACCCCATCGAGGATCAGCTTCCAGTACTCGTCCTCCAACACCAGCCGGCGCTTGCGGCCCCGTCGCGTCATCTCCACACCCCTTCACATAGCAGGAGTGTTGCGACAAGCCTTAGAACTCACCCGTCGACACGGGGTCAGTTTTCAGACGACGCCGACAAGATTCCGCACGATAAGTCTCCGGTGATTTTCCGTACCCCTCCGACGAACTCGATCTAGGCTCCACTCGGGATGGGCACTCGGCCAATCCCGAACCCAATGAAGGGAATGTCGGGGATGACGATTGTTAACGCGGTGGCGATCCGCCCGCGGTCGGGTGACGTGTGGGACGAGCTGCAGAAGCAGCTCAAGAAGGCGATCGAGATCGTCAAAAAGCACGGCGGCGAGAACGTCACCCTGCTGGTGACCGTGATCGGCGGTCAGCAGACGAACGCTCTGACGATGCTCGTCACCGCCGAGAACTGGACCAAGTTCGGCCAGATCCAGGAGGCGGTGTACGGCGACCCCGAGATGCAGGCGCTGATGGTCGAATCCGGGAAGATCGCAACGTGGGAGATCTACACCGCGCAGACGCTCGAACTCTGAGCCTCCCCGCGAAACAGCTCGCCCGCAGTCGGAGCAGCGAGCGGTACGGGGAGCATCCACCGGGTGAATGCTGACGCCATTGTCGAGGGCAAGTGCATCATCGCGGGCGGGACCAACGACACCGGCGGCACGTTGCAGGCATTGACGATCAACCTGCCGTTAGTCGTCGACGGCAAGTGCCCGCAGCCCAAGGGCAGCTGACATCGGGGTCGTCTCGGCCAGCAGGGTACTCGATGCGGTGCGCAACGCATGGCGGCAAGCCCGCGAGGCTTATCCTGCGGTGTGCCGGAACACAAGGGAGGTCGACAGCGTCGTCTTGTCGCCGACCATGCCGAGCATGTTTCCTGTCACGCCCCACTTCTTGCGGTTCACGGTGGTCTGAGTGGTGAGCCGCACCGCGCCGTCGTCGCGCACCGCCACCCTGGCCCGTATCGGCATTGGTGCCGTGGTGCCCTTGACGGTGAGATCAGCCCGCAGCTTGAGGGTCTCATCTGGACCAGGTTCGACGCCGGTGACGACCACGCTGATATCGGGGTAGTTATCCACATCCAGGAACGTGGGCGACCGCAGATCCTCGTCGCGTTTGCCCAGTTTGGTGTTCAACGACGCGGCCTTGATGTCGACTCGGCCGAATAATGTTCCGCTGTTGGTGATTTGGCCGTCGCCGCTGAATTCGGTGAAGACGCCGTTGACCTTCATCACGCCCCACATCGTCTTGTTGTTGAATGTGATCGTCGACTGGTCAGAATCCAGCCTCCAGACCCCGACTGATTCAGCATTCTTGAGAAGTTCTGTGACGGTAGACATGTCACCTCCGGGAGGGTTCCTGTTTGTGAAGGGGATCCAGCACGCGATCGAAATATTCGTCGACGTGGGTGTTCAGCCCGTCGGGGCCGACTCGGATGATGATGGCAACCAGCATCGAGTACGGAATCCCATCGCGGGCGGTGCCGTGCAGGAATGCTGTGGGCGGCCGTCTCGCCGATCTCGCAGTACATCGTGCGCCGCGTTCGTCCATCGCGTTGGCTACTCCATTGGCTACTCGTCTCCATTGGCTACTCGTCCGGTGCGCCCAGACTCCGACATGTACACGATGTCAGGTTTCGGTTGTTCATGAGGCCCCTGCGCCCGCGCACATCGAAGATTGGAGGAACCACCTGAAGGGGCGGGATGTCCGTCAGCGACGGCGTACTGGCCGCCAGGTGATCGGGGTTGGTCGTGTGTACCAGGAGCTTCTGGTACTTGTAGCGACCACACCGCTGCCATGTCCACGTCCATCCCTTACTGGCCATGACGGCAGCCTCCTAGTGTCGATGCGGGGTCCAACAACACCTGGTGCAAGCATGACCTAGGCAGACGCTGACAGCACTGAGTCATGTCCGCTCACATCTACCCCGCAGGCTCCCTCGCCGTCCCTCACCGGTGACTGCCAAGCGTTCCGCGGGGTCCTGGGTGCGAACCCGGGCCACTCAGCGCCCAACGCCGCGGCGCGGCATCGTTATCCCACAAGGCGTCCGTCAACCAGGCAGCTATGCCCAGCCGCCCTCGTGTGAACGTTGACGCAGTGTTGGGCCACGTCGAGTAGGTCGACGTCACCGAGGGGCAAGGTGGCCAGGGACCTGCTCACGAGCGATCATTTCCACCTCGACGTCGGTGAGCGTGTGCTCGGGAGTTGGTGAGGAAGTTGTTCATGCTCGGTCCTGGGCCTTAGTGGACGCTTCCCACGCGAAGCGCCGCTCGGGCGGCCACGGGCGCATGGTCTTTGTGCCCTGTTGCGCTGGCTGCGGCGGGCGCAGACTGACGTGACTAGCGGGTCTTCTACACCAGTTCGGAGGAGCGGCATGATCGAGGTGGTGGAGGGATTTCCCGACCAGGTCGCCGCCTATGCATGTGGCGGACACCTGACGACGGCCGACTACAAGAAGGTCCTGGTTGACGTCGAGGATCGGTACACCCGCCACAAGAAGTTGCGGTGCTACACCGAGGTGGCGAACGATTTCAACGGCCTCGATCCTGGCGCGCTTTGGGAAGACGCAAAACTGGGCGTTGCTCACATGTTCGACTGGGACCGCTTCGCGGTGGTCACCGACGTGGAATGGATAAGTCGGACAACGAAGTTCATGGCCATGTTCATGCCCTTGGAGAGCCGTGTGTATCCGATGGCTGAAGCGGCAAAAGCGCGTGAATGGATCAGTGAAACCTGACGGCTTGGGCGTCAGCGCTCTCTGGAGGTCGTCGGGCTGCGGGTGCCGAATCCATTGCTTGGCTTGGCGACTGGCACGGCGGGGCTTGCCAGCCGGGACAAACGACTCGCGCAGCGCGACCAACGACTCAGCGCCTGGAGACTTCGATCCCTACTACCCCAAGGGGGTACGGGCTACCCCAAGGAGGTACGGGCTGTCGGATGGAGACGGTAAGGGTTTGCGGCCGGACGGTGCGCATCAACACCGTCGGCGAGTTCTACCCCTTGTGCTGCAACGATCGTAAAAGGAGCGCTACATGATCGAATACGACCTCGATACCGAGCATTCCATCCTGCACGTGCAACCAAAATCGGCGATCGAGCAGGACGACTTTGTGAAAATCGCGAAGGCGGTCGACCCGCACATCGAGGCAACCGGCGGTCTGGCCGGTCTCATCGTCGATGCCCCGGCGTTTCCGGGATGGAAGAGTTTTGGGGCACTGGTCAACCAGTTTCGCTTCGTTCGAGATCATCACAAGCGGATAAAGAGAATCGCAGTCGTAACGGACTCCCACCTGGGAGATGTCGCAGAGCATCTAACGTCACACTTTGTATCAGCGGAGATCAGGCATTTCCCCGCTGGGCAGATCGAGCCAGCAAGACAATGGATCATGAACGGCTCGTGATGCGTTGACATGGCGCTCTCCACCCGGTGGAAGGGCCCAGGCGAGCTACTACAACCTGGTGACCGACACGCGGATTGCGCCGAAAAAACGACAGGAGGTCCGATGGCAGTAGACCGCCAGACCGTGGATCTGAGCGCATACCCCGACCTCGTCGTGTTCTACCTGGGCATTCGCGTGCGGCGTCCGCGCGGAATGCTGCGCTTGCTCGGGCTGAAGCCCCAGATCCAGAAGTCATGGAAGGAGCAGCCGGACGGACTGCTACTGCACGAGGACTTCATCTGGTCGCTAATCCCACCGCACGCTGGGATGCGCCAGTACTGGCGCGACCTCGACAGCCTGGAGCGCTGGAGCCACTCGGAGCCACACAAGCTGTGGTGGCAGCAGTACCTGAGGGACTCCGGCGGAACCGGCCTCTGGCACGAGACCTACTTCATGGGCGGCGGCATCGAAGCGATCTACGACGACATGAACCGACCGACCGGCATGGCCCGCTTTGCCCCGGTGCGGCCAGCGCGCGGCGCAATGTTCTCGGCGCGGCGCAGGGCAGGGCGCAGCGAGCCGTCAACGGTCGAACCCGTGATCACCGAGGCGGAGTACTACCCCGGCTAGCGTCGCGCCCGGCGGCGTTGAACCTGTGCGCGTGCATGCGCAATCCAGTTCACGACGTCGTAGCTGCTCAGTCATCTAGACAAGACAACATTTGAGTCCCTTTCAAGGCCAGCTTTCTTTGTAACCCGGGGAGGGGGCCTTGCGGATCGTGGTAGCGATGGTCTTCGGAGGGTATACGCCATGACAGGTGCTTATGACGCCATCACGATCGGATCGGGGCTGGGCGGGCTGACAGCGGCGGCGCTGTACGCGAGGGCCGGGCATCGGGTGCTGGTCCTGGAGCGCAATGCTGAGGTCGGCGGGGCCGCGACGACCTACCGGCACGGGCGGCTGACCATCGAAGGCTCACTGCACGAGACGGCGGACTTGTGGGCTCCGCTTGACCCCAAGGCCCGTATCTTGCGGGCATTAGGCATTCTCGATGATCTTGAATTCGTGCCGGTCGGCGCGTTCTACGAGGTACGCGGTCAGTTGTTCGATCCGCCGTTCGTCCTGCCGCACGGTTTCGACGCTGCCGAGGCGGCGCTGGCTGACCGTTTCCCCCGGCATCGATCAGCCTTCCGCCGATTCTTCCAGCGACTGCGAGCGGTGCAGGAGGCGATGTCGGTCGTCGGCGAGCAGCACGACAGCCTGTGGTGGTTTCTGCACGCGCCCGCGCTACCCCTGAAGCTGTGGCCGCTGCTGCGCGACGTTCGGCTCAGCCTCGCCGAGGTGTTCGAGCAGCTGTTCGGCGACGATGAGGGACCCAAGCTCGCGCTGGCCGCCAACCTCGTCTACTACGCGGACGATCCCGCCCGGCTGTGGTGGGTGTTCTACGCGCTCGCGCAGGGCGGCTATCTGGCCAGCGGCGGCACCTACATCCGGGGCGGCTCCGGGGTGCTCACCCGCAGCCTGGTCGGCGTGGTGGAGGCCGAAGGCGGCGCTGCGCGCGCGGGCCGCACGGTGACCGAGATCGTGCTTGACGCCGAAGGCCGCGCCGTCGCTGTCGCCCATACCGCATCCGATGGTGGCGACCGCGTCGTGAACCGCGCTGCGGTCCTCTTCGGCAACGCCGCCCCGACCGTCCTCGCCGAGGCGCTACCACCCCAGGCGCGGTCGGAGTTCGCAGCCCGCTACCAGGGGCGGCGTTCGTCGATCTCACTGTTCTCGATCGCACTGGGGCTGAACCGGCCCGCACGGGAGCTGGGCTTGACGCACTACTCCACAATGCTGTTACCGGAGTGGATGGACTCTCTTGCGGACTATGCGCGCTGCGCCGAGATCCTGGCCGATCCGCCTGGGACCCGCATACCGCCGGTGGGCATCGTCGACTACGGCGCCATCGACAGCGGGCTGAATCCCGCTGGCCCGTACCTTGTTTCGGTCACCGGTGTCGATCGCGCCGCGAACTGGAACGGCCTGGACGACGAGGCGTACCGGGCCAAGCGTGACGGGTGGCTCGACGCGATCGTGGCCGGAATCGACCGATCGTTGCCTGGTTTCGCCGGGGCGGTCGTGCAACGGGAAATGGCGACCGCAGCGACGATGCGCCGCTATCTGAACACGCCCGATGGGGCGGTCTACGGCTTCGCCCCGGAGCCGCCTGAGGGCCTGCCCACCGTCGGCTCCGAGAAAGCCGTCGCGACGACCGTCCCCGGGTTGTGGCTGGCGTCAAGCTACGGCGGCTTCGGCGGCTACACCGGCGTCATGCTGACGGGGATGCTGGCGGCCCAGGCCGCAATGAAGTCGCGGCCTAGCCATCCGTCCGTGATCACCACGAGCACGTGACCTTGGGGGACTTCAACCGCTCGGGCACGGACGCCCGGGGGTTTTCGTCCCTCACGACCGTCCGCACCGAACTGTCGCGTCTGGAGCAAACGTCGGAACCTCTGGCGGGAGTGACGCGGTACTTTCGGGCTGCACTGTCGAGCCCACGGGAAGCACGAGCTCAGGAACTAAGCTAAGTCTGAGCGTGGAGGGCCGGACGGCGGTGGCGCAGGCATGTGATCGACGTCCGGGTGAATCGCCCTGTTGCACACCCGGTTTGCACGGTGCCCGTTCGCCCAGCGCAGCCAGGTTGAACACGTAACCGGAGACCCCGGGCAGACTCAGAACGTGATATCGCGGCTTCCACACCGCCCGGTGCCAGTAGTCCAACGCTGACCGCAGTCGGTCCGGATCGTGGTTCCACGCAGTCAGATTCAGGTTGTCGCCTTCGATATGGCATCACCAACTGCCAGGCCCGGCGGCATGACCCGCCTGGACCCCGTCCGGTGAAGAGAGGTTAGGTCGTGGTGTGCTGGTCGGATGAGTCGCTGGGCTCGATGACCTTTGTTTCCTCACGTGCTCCGTGGGTGATCTCGATGCGGCGCGGCTTGGCCCTTTCTGCCACGGGGAGGGTTAGGGTCAGCACGCCGTTCTGATAAGTGGCGGCGATGTGGTCGGCGTCGATGTCCGCACCGAGGGACAGGCGACGCATGTAACCGCCGGTGAAGCGCTCGGAGCTCAGCCACTGCACGACGTCGTGTTCGGTGCGTTCGCTGCGTTGTGCCTTCACAGTGAGGATGCCGCCATCAACGCTGACGTCCACCGAATCGGGGTCCACGCCCGGGAGGTCGGCGTGCAGCACGTAGTGATCACCGGAGCGGTAGAGGTCCATCGGCATCGCCAGTGGGACTCGGGCGGATCCGGGCGATGTACCGAGCAGCTGCGCGGCGAGTCTGTCGATGTCACGGAATGGATCGGGATGAAGCACAGCAACCACCTCCTACTTGTTGGTTGCCGCACCTCGCCACCGCGACGGGTGTCGGCTGGCTGCGCTCCTTCTGGTGTAGCACTCCACCTGCGCATGCACCAGGGTGTCGGCGCTGCGCCCAGGTTCTTCGGCGATGAGGACCCTGGTGTCCAGGATCGTCATCCACAGGAAAGGGGCCAGACGCGCCTCGATCTGCTCGTCGATGTCGGGCGATATCGGCGTCGGCGTTGCACCTACCCGACAATCTCGCTGAGGCGGTTCGGCGGTTTTGGCGCGGCCATTGCGTCAGCCGAAGATAGGTAACCACGCTTGCGGGCCAGCCCGGTCGACGGCGCTCTGCATTACCGAGCGCACGTGCGCGTCGATCTCCGCGACGTCGGGATCGTCACCGAATTCGGCGGTGATGTCGATCGGCTGGAGCACCTGTGACGATCTTGGTGGGCAGCGGGCATGTTGACCAGCACGACAATGCTCAGCCCGAACGGGAAACCGAACGCGATCGGCAAAATGTTGGACCGGAACAGCTTGTGCTCCAGCTTGGGGAGCCGCGTGCGCGCCGTGCAGCTCCACGTTCAGCAGACATAGTCGGCATCTCGCTTTCCGATGACATCACTCCACAATGTTCGGCTGATGTCGACCGCGCGAGTTGTGCTCAGCCGAGGGCCACGGTGTCGCGTCGCTGGACTCTCCCGGCGCGACGCACTTCTGCATACACGCCGACGTGAACTTCGTTGTGGCGTGCCGCTGTGGCCAGGATCCCGTTGTCCTTGGGCAGATCTCCTTGCGGAAGTGTGGTCATGACGCAGCGCGGGCAGTGGTCGGTGATCGCGAGCACGACGTCGTCGCCGATCCGAAGTTCTCGCCCCACCCACGTGCTCTCCACGAACTCGGCGTCGTCGTTCTCGGGACGCACGACGATGTTGGGCCGGAAGCGCCTGACCTCGAATTGGCCCTGCGGGTAGAGCTCTCGTAGCCGGTTGATTGTCGCCGTGGTGAGCACATGGATGGTGGCGAGGTCGAAGAACGTAGTGGAGGGCATCGCCTCGTCGGTCACGGTCTCCCGGTGGGCGAGCTCGGCGATGTCGGGCCAGTACTCCTCGAGGCTCGGCTCGGACGGTGCGGCGCTGGCCAGCGTCACCGGTCTACCGAGAGCGCCCGTGAGCAGCTCTGCGAAGCGGGCGTCGTCGGAGGTGACGCTGACGCCGTCGGGCAGTGTCACCCGCACCGGCGGCAGCGGACTCCCCGGCACCGGTGGCGTGGTGAATACCGCCCGGAAGTCGAACATCGTGGGCCACTTCCTCGGGTTCTTGGCGCTCACCACTTTCCCGGTCTCGGTGTCAACCAGCGCGAGCGAACGGTCACCGAGCAGCCCATGATCGGTGACGTCGGATGCGTTGAGTTCCTCGCCCATCATTGATTTCACGGGGTACCGCCATAACGAAACGACTGCTCCGTCTGTCATCTCGCTCCTTTAGCTCGGTTCCCGGCGGGTGGTGGGTGTCGTCGGCCTCGGGTCAGGGCGTGGCCGATTGAAGCGGCGATACCACGATGTCATCGTGGGTTGACTCGACGATCGCCTTCACCTCTTTTTGCTCGGGTGGCGGAACGTCGAACCCGTTCAGGGTCTGCTGAAGGTCGTCCATGAACGCTGCCCATTCCTCCTCGGTGATCTCGAGATGGCGGTGCGAGTCTTCCATCGAGCGGCCCGAGTACTGTTGAGGCCCTCCAGCGGCCTGGCACAGCATCTCGGTCACGTAGTACTTGAACCCGGCAGGTGACACTCGGTGGTGGGCCTCGTCTACCCGTGGATTGGCATTGAGCCGGGCGTCCACCATGACCCGGTCGATCAGGTCGTCGACGACGGTGGCGATGTTGTAAACGCCTCCCAGTCGATCGTAGAGCGACGGTGTCTCCTGGGCAGTCATCTCTTCCCTTCGTTCGTCATCGCGTTCGTGGCAACGTCGGTCTGCATTGGCGGCCTCTCTAGTCCTGTCGCTCATCGAAGCGGTCGATCTTCCGCAGTGCGGTCAAATTCCGGAGTACTCGTGTTCGATCGTCGGAAGCCCCGCGTCTTTCCATTGCGTTGAAGCCGCGCTACCGACGTTGGAGCAATGGGCCGACAGCATCACCGCAGTGCTCGATGATCTCGGGAGCCGAGAAGCGGTCCTCCTGGGTTTCCACGGGTCGTTCGCACCGGCGGCGCTATTCGCCGCGACGCATCCGTCTCGCACCACCGCGCTGGTCGTGCTCGAGGGATACGCCAGCGATCCGACCGCCGAATGGCCGGGGGGACAGACACCCGAGGAACTCCGCGCCGCCGTGTTCGCCATGTGGGGCACCGGAGGTTTGCAACATATTTGGAATCCGGACATGCCGTGGAACGAGGAGATCCGGGCGACATTTGCACGATTCGAACGCCTGGCGGCGAGCCCACGGACCCTGGCCCTGATGCTGCCCCTCCTGTTCGAATTGGACGTACGCGCCGTACTCCCGAGTATTCGCGTCCCGACATTGGTGCTCCAGCACACCGACGACCAGTTCATCCAGCCTGTGATGGGCAAATACATTGCCGATCGCATATCGGGTGCGAAGTACGTCGAGCTGCCGGGTCGCAACATGTGGCACTTCGTCGAACCGTGGCGAGATTCCTTCCAGGAGATCGCCGAGTTCCTCACCGGCGAGCAGCCCGACGTGGCCGACGACCGTGTTCTCGCGACGGTGCTTTTCACGGACATTGTGGACTCGACGCGTCGAGCATCGGAGATCGGCGACCGTGACTGGCATGCGCTGCTCGATGCGCACGACGCCGTCGTCCGGGCCCAACTCAACCGCTTCCGAGGGCGCGAGGTGAACACATCCGGGGACGGCTTCCTCGCCATGTTTGACGGCCCTCGGCGGGCGATCCGCTGCGCCATGGCAATTCGCGACGCCGTACAAGCACTCGGCATCGAGGTGCGCGCCGGTCTGCACACCGGTGAATGCGAGGTCCGCGGCGATGACATCGGCGGGATCGGCGTGCACATCGGCGCGCGCGTGAGCGCACTCGCTAGGGCGAACGACGTGCTGGTGTCCAGCACGCTGCGCGACCTCGTGATCGGATCAGGGCTCGGATTCGAGGAGCGCGGCGCTCACCAACTCAAGGGGGTGCCCGGCGAATGGCACCTATTCGCCGTCGCCTCCACATAAGGACCCGTACATACATCAGTAGGGTGGTGGTTCGCACCTGGTGTGTAGCCAGGTGTTTAGCTTTTCTCTCCGCTCGACGGCGTTGAGTTGCTCTCGTTCGCGGCGTTCCTTGGTGATGCGGTCGCGGCGGTCTTGGTCGCGGGTCTGTCTACGTGTCGGCATCATCACGCCGCGGTGCGGGGACTCGTCAGGGACCTCGATGTCACCCAGGTCGCCGGTGGGTTGAGCCAGCGCGGGGAACATTGCCCCGCCGTGGGATTCGCTGTAGGTGTGACCAGTCGGCGCGGTCCAGGTGACGGTGCCGCCCGGGAACTGACGGTCGGTCCAGCCCAGCGTGCCGTAGAACGTCTTGATAATGGCATCGACTGGCAAAAGAACGCTTTTAACCACGTCAATCCCGAAGACGTCCGCGCGGCCCCGAGCTACTTAGAGGTGCGGCAGATCAGCGAGAACCACCGCCAAACGCGGATCGGACACTTCAATCCTTCCGAAGAAAGCCAGGAGCAACTCGGCGGGTTCCGCGTCGATCGGCTCGTCACCGGCAGGCGGGGGTCCGGAGGATGCGACGAATTCGACAGTGTCGTCTTTCCCCAGGTACACCCGATGTCGGGTAGAGGTCTTGCTCTCAACCAGCCGATTCATCGACTCAGCAGGGCCACGAATCGCGATGGATGCCTCCGCGACCGGTATCCCCCACTCGTTTCCGGTTGCAGCGGCGATGTCGTAGCCGTGGACGAGCAGCTCACACAAGATCCATCGAGCCCCACCACCGGCAGAGATCGTTGATCCGCCGTGGAAGGGATACAGACGGTCGAAGTCGACTTTGGAGTAGACGTGGTCGATCACCGTAAGCAGATTTGCCTCGAGCCGGTCAGCGATATCGTTGATATCTCGGTCGGTGTACTCCGAGAGGCACGTCGCATTCAGCTCGGCAACCCCCTCGGTTGTGGCGGCGCGTCGACGATCGCCAAGCAGCCTGCCGAGCACGGTTACAACGTGCGCCGCAGTCTCCACGGCCGTCCAGGCGAGCCCAGGCACCGGTCGCGCGGCGCGATCCGGATCGAGCCCCCGGACGATCGAGACGAACCGATTCCCACTGTCATCAAGCGCGGCGAGGATGTTGGCTTTGGTTGCCTCTTCCACCCGCTAAGCGTACGGCGGGCCGGGTACTCGGATTTCGCGGCCAACGGCTGGTGCCTATCGGTGTTCCTGTGTCGCGTTCTTCCTGGCAGGACCGAACGATGTGCTCGTTTCCAGCACGCTGCGCGACCTCGTGATCGGCTCAGGGCTTGAGTTCGAGGAGCGCGGCGCTCACGCGCTCAAAGGCGTTCCCGGCGAATGGCAGCTATTCGCCGTCGCCTCTTAGATACGGGATTTGGCCAAATACATTCGCCTGCCGGGCAAGGTGGTCAGGTGGTCGGCATTCACTTCGAGACAGCGTTCAGTTCTATTCGGGCCTGGTCGATTTGGTAAAGGCGTATGTCACGATGGCGGCGGTGGTCATCGCCGCACCGTGGTGGGCGAGCGATTCGTAGGTCTGGTCGCCGAGCATATTGCGAATGTGACCAACCGCGGTGCCGAACTCTGCCATGAAGGCGAGTGCAGCGAGAGGGCTCGACGAGAAGGATCCACTGTTTATGCCGGTGTCACGCCCCACGCACGGTAACTTCGGTGTAGCGGCGAGCGGCTCCAGGCGTGGAAGGCTCGGGCGTCCGCCGGGCAGTGGTGAGACGGCGGAACAGAGGAGGTAGCCATGCCGGACCGTGTGTACCGGGTGACCGAGGTGATCGGTGTCAGCGACAAGTCGTGGGAGGCGGCGGCTCAAAGTGCCGTCCAGACGGCGGCCAACACCGTTCGTGACTTGCGCGTGGCCGAGGTGGTGCGCCAGGACGTCGTGATCGAGAACGGGCAGGTGTCCGGTTTCCGGGTGCGGCTAGCGATCTCGTTCAAGTACGAGTCGGGCGACTAGCAGCGAAGCACCTGCCGCGGCGGGAAGTCGGGTCGTCGCGGATCAACTACCGCGGGGAGACACCGCGGGCGGCTCGTCGTCTGGTAGGTCGGTCATGTCTCCGCTTCCTCGTAGTTCGCCGCCACCCACGCGGTTCCGGCGTCCAGTGCTGCCTGCTCGGCTTGTCCAAGGGCGGGTTGAGTTCGTCGGGCGCTGGCCACCACTCGGTGCGCGCGGACTCGTGGCCGATGTCGGTCACCACGGCCGCTACCGCGGGGCCGATGCGTTCGCGGCTATCGATCGGCATAGGTCATCACATCGAAAGACAAAGGGCTGACATCGGTTTCGTCACGTGGTGTGACACCGGGTTGTGTTTGGCTCAGAGATGCTGCAAGCCAGGAGCGGACCACCGACCGGTCCTAGCATCCATCGATCTCTGAGTCGCCAAAGCAGCCGCTGATCTTAGTCACGTAGTGTCCCATGGGCCTGCCAGAAACATCATCTGGGTTCTCAGCGGCGGGTTAGGCTGTTCGCCGCAAACGCTGGTGCTGACTAAGGATCTGCCGTTGACAGGTACTGAGCCAATCACGATCTCAGTGGAGCACCGCTATGGCATTGCGGTGCTCGCCGTCGGCGGCGAGATCGACATGGTTACTGCGCCTCAGTTCGAGAAAGCCATCGACGATGTGCTCGCTGATGATCCGCCGACTTTCCTCATCGATCTGACCGAGGTGACGCTTCTGGCGTCAGTGGGTCTACGACTTCTTGCGACAGCCAACGAGCGGTTCGGCGAGTCCGGTGGGTTCGCGGTGGTAGCCGGAGCGCCAGCGACAATCAGGCCGATCGAGCTGACGGATCTAAACGAGGTCTTCGATGTGTATCTGTCCCTGGACGACGCATTGGCGGCCATGCGGTCCAAGCATCGCTTGCGGTAACGACCCGACTAATGCGGGGCGCGTGAGCCAAGCGCTCCCGCGACAGTACTCCGGCTGGCAGCTGCTGGTCCCCAAGCCGGAGGAGGTCGTGCAGGCCGTGGCCAAGAAGGCACCGGCCAAGAAGGCGACCAAATCCACGAGCACATCGAAGAAGTGAGCCCGTGGTGCCGGTTCTCGTGCTGGCAGGTGGGCAATGGCGTAGCGCGTGCCCGGAAGGTGAGGCAGATCTGCCTCAAGCTCGGCCCAAGTAGTCCCAAACACGTGTAACCCGCCACCGTACCTATCGATGTCACCGAAATAGGAGGAAATCAAATGAAACTGAGCCATTTCGCGCCACTGGCCATCGCCGCCTCGGCAGCAATCGGACTGGCACCGATCGCCTCAGCTGCCGACCTCAGCGTGCAGCAGAGCCCAGGCAACGGCGTGCAGCAGAGCCCAGGCAACACCCAAGTCACTGCCACTCCCGGAGCGGCGGCACAACAGGCAGCCCTACAGCAACTGCCATTCGGCGGAGATGTGGGCGCTCTGCTGTTCCACAACTGACCTAGTTGAGAAGTGCGCGCAGGTCTTCTCGGGGCGAAGGGGCGGCGGGTTGCTCACCTCTCGCAGCGCCCCGTCACCCACCGAGCGACCGGCACCCTGTCCGGGCCGGTTGGTGGCGGCGGGAACCGACTTAACCTCCCGGTCCCCGCCGCCACCCCACGGACGGTGACCCCGGCCCGTCTGGCGACTCTCACTCCGGACCGGGGCATCTTCGTGAGATGGGCTGGGGCACAGCACTGTTGACCTGCGCTGATAGTTACCTCCTCAGACGAGATGGTCTACTCCCGGTCTTAGCGTGGTCAACGGGGTTCCACGCGTCGTCCATGCGCGCTCGCTCGGCCAGTGCCTTCCTAAGGATGTCCTCCAGCCGATCCCGCCATTGCGGGTCCGCCCGCCGCGTTAGCACAATCAGTGCATCGACCGCCTTCTGAGAGAATCGACCGAGCTGATGAGACAGGCGCGCGGCTTCCCGGCTCCAGGACGACCGACTGCGCGAGCTGTAGACGATGGATTCCGACAGTCACAGTAGGCGAGAGACCGACGAAACCGGCGAATCGGTAGAGGACGCCCAGAGCGCAGTTTCGCGTTGGAGGAATGCAGTACTTCGCGCAACCGGGAACCACGGCTACCGGACGTCTCCAATCGTGGCGGGACACCGATAGCGGCGAGATGTTCGTATCCGTTGTCCATCTCCAGGGCAGAACGGACCAGCCCGATAACGCCGGTTCGTCAAATGCTAGGGGTACCCGCGCGACGGCGGTGCGACGAGGCCATGACTTATCAGCCAGAACGACAGCGCTCCCACGGCAATGCATGTCACCACTACCGCGACGGCTTTAACCCAGCCGCGCACGCCCATGTCGCGACACCGTAACCACATGACGCGCATACGCAGCGAAGGCACAAGCTAATTATCCGCACTCAGGACGTGGGCGTGCCCCGATTCCCACACTCCGAGCAAGCGTAGAACGAACGGAAACATGAAGACGATAGAAGACACCGCAGACTCCACCGACGAGGCCCACAGATTGGCCACCGCTATGTGGGACGCGCTCGCAGACCCTCTGACCGAGACGACAATGCCTACGCTGCTTAGCGCGGCTGAACGCTTTCTTTCCACGGTGCACACGTACGACACGCTCGCTTTGTCGCGCGCCTACCGAGCTGCCGACGACGCGCGGTTCCCGACGGCAACTTTTATGCCGAAGGACTATGCAGACGGTCTGGAGGTGGTCCGGGCCGCCGCCTCCGACGCCGGACGAGATCCCACGTCAATCATCCCCGCGACATGGCTGTTCGTGGTCACCGGCGGCAGCCGCGACGAGGTCGATGAAGCGTTGGGCCCCGTCGCCATGAAAGCGTTCGCGCTCAATGCGCCCGCCAACGTCTGGGCACGCCACGGGGCGTCCCATCCGATGGGTGACGACTTCACCTCCAAGACCTCATTCCGCAAACGCTCGACGAACAGACCGTGCTGTCCTATACGTCTAAAGTGCCGCCGTCGCTGCTGAAAGAGGGCGTGCTCACCGGCACACCCGCCGAAGTCATCGATCAGGCCGCGGAGTGGCGCGACCACGGCCTGCGTTACGCGGTGATGTGCAACAACAGTGGGCTGCAGCCAAGCCTGCGCCGCGGCTTGGCGCCAGCGGGCCCTTCGCGAAGATTCTTCGTGGACTTCGCAAGCTATAAACGGGGGTACTAAGCCTCGATCCACTGATGGGTAGGTAATGAAGGTGCGGGGGCTGCGGTCTGATCTTGATTTCTGGTGTGGGCATGACACGCCTGCTGGCCTGCCCAGCTTTTCCTGTGTTCTCCGGTTGGGCCGTGTCTGGCGGGGTTGACGGGTCAGGCGGCGATGGGTGGGCTGTATCCGATCGTGGTGTGCCACAGCCGCAGCCAGGGCTGAGCCCAGGGCCAGTGGGTGGGTAGGTGCAGCATCGGTCGGCGTTGTGGGCGGGCCAGTCGGGCCGCGACGTTGATGATCCGGCGCCGCAGGGTGGATCCTCGTGCTCGGGCGTGCGGCTCCCCGGCGAGCACACCGGCGGCGCGTAGCAGGTTGTGCGCGATCGCCGCGCACAGAATCCAGGCGGAGTTAGCGCCGAAGCGCCCGGACGGCAGATGTGCCAGCGGCCCGTCGATCAGGTCGGCGAACACGGTTTCGATGATGGCGTGTTGGCGGTGGGTGATGTCGGCTTGCTCGACGGGTAGGTCGGTGTTGGTGAAGAACGGGTGATACCGCCACACCGGGAACAGCGCGTCGGGGTAGCGGGCGTCTTTGACCCGGCGTACCACCAGGCGGGCGGTGATCGCATCTGGTGTGGAAGCGAAAGCGGTGTAGGCGATTTCGGCGACTTCGGCATCAGAGATCCAGGCGCCGGTGTCGGGATCTTGGACCGCACCGGGGTAGCGCACCGGTGTCCATGCGGCCTCGGGAATCGCGGCGATCGCGCGTTCGATCGCGGTATTGCGGGTCATGGCCAGGGAGAACTGGGCACCGTGGCGCACGCACGTGCCCACCACCGCACGCGACCCATACATGCTGTCGCCGCGGACCAGGATCGTGGCGTGTGCGCTGACGGCGCGGGCGGTGCCGATCGCCTGGGCGACCATGCGCCCAGCGCCCTTGCCCGAACCGGTCTTGCCGGCGCGCAACCGCATCCCGGCGACCAACGGCGCCGAGTCCGGGGTGCTGATCGTGGTGGCCAGCGGGCAGAGCCCTTTGCGCAGGACCTGTTTACCGGCGATCTTGGTGTGCCCGTAGGAGGCGCCCTGTTTGGCGTGTCCGTACACCGGACGCAGTAACGAGTCGATGTCGATAAAGACCCGCTGATCGGCCCCCGGCAGCAGATCGACCCGCTCGCACAACGCGACCAGATGCTCCCGCAATGCCGACTCGAGTTGGCGGGCATGACCGAAGGTGAACTCCCGCAACAGAGTTCCGATCGTCGATGGCGCATACACCCCGCCGAACAGCATCTTCATTCCGCCGCTGCGGACCGCGTCGACATCATCGATACAGTCCGCGCCCGCACACATCCCCGCGATCAGGGTGGCCAGCTTCGGTGCAGGGTTGGCCGCCCCCGACTTGATCTTCGGCTCGGCGATGTGCACCTTCTCGCCGAGCAACTCGGGCAACCGGGTCTGCTCGGCCAACATCATGACCGGCACCAACCCCGCGCACGACACGAGATGATCGTCATCGAACACCACAGAACCCGCGGAAAAACTATGCGACACTAGCACCGACAGTGCCCTCCTGAACTGGACCGATTGATGCGTGACAACACCAATCATCCCAGCTCAGAGGGCACTTTCCTCGTTGCGACACCCCTCGCCAGCGGAGTCACGTCGGTGGATCGAGGCTAAGAGTCCGTCGCAGCCTCTTCAAGGATGTCACCGGTAACCCTCGGCGTAGGGGTCCCCGATGATCTTGCCCCTGTACCGGTCTGGGTATAGGCCCACGACGGCCTTCTTACGCAGATGCCTCGGTGTCTTGTTATTGCTCGTGGCCAGCCAATCACGAACCGCCTCAACCGGATCAGCGTCCGGCTCTACCTGCAGTGCCCGTCCCATGAGGTCGACGTGCCGCCCTACGAAGTCATCCCTCTTGTTGGGGTGGTGGCCGAACTCAGACTCGCCGAAGTCGGCGACCCCGTGCCGTCGATATGGCCACGGGATCTGGGGGTCATCGGCGTAGAAGCTGTAGACGTCGAGGTCTTTCACGCCGTTCGTCTTCTTGGAGTGCCTCTTGCAGTCGAGATAGTGCAGGGCGCCGCCCTGGCACAGGGCGATCAACGAGAGTCGGTGACGGTAGTCGTGGCGTAATCGGACTGATCACCGACTCGGCACCCGATATCGTCGGCTACATTTTGATCGGGGCCGGGCATCGTGGGCTCGGGCCTGATTGCGGAAATTCTTCCGGATTATCCCAACGCGGCCACGGAGAAGTGATCGGAGGCGTCATGTCGAAGCTGTCTGTCATCTACTACTCAGCCACCGGGCACGGCACCGCGATGGCGCGTCGAGTCGCCGACGCCGCCGAGGGTGCAGGTGCGGAGGTGCGGGTCCGGCACGTCGCGGAGACGCGCGACCCGGAATCGTTCGCCCAGAATCCGGCCTGGACGGCGAATTACGAAGCGACCAAGGATCTTCCGGCTGCGGCCGGAGACGATATTGTGTGGGCCGACGCCGTCATCTTCGGTTCACCGACGCGGTTCGGCTCGCCGTCGTCGCAGTTCCGCACGTTCATCGACTCGCTGGGTGGGCTGTGGAGCCAGGGCAAGCTCGCCGACAAGGTGTACGCCGGGTTCACCTCGTCGCAGACCGCTCACGGCGGCCAGGAGACCACACTGCTCGCCCTCTACATCACGCTGATGCATTTCGGCGGCATCATTGTGCCGCCCGGATACACCGACGGCCTGAAGTTCGTCGATGGCAACCCATACGGGGTCAGCCACATCACCGGGCCGGAGAACACGTTCGAGATCAATGACGCGACTGCGGCGGCGCTGGATCACCTCGCCCGACGGGTCGTTTCGATTGCGGATCGTCTTGTGGGTTCCGCTCCAGAAAATGCGTGACCATACCGATTGTCGCGCCTACCAGTAGCTTCGCCTGCCGAACCGGCGGGATTCTGTCGAAACTGCCTGACCGGGCCGGACCTCACCGCAACACGGAGCGCAGACCTCTACAGATGCGCAGCCCGTGTCAGTTACCCGATTAGTGCAAATGCGGACGATCTCCGCTGCATAGGTAATGAGACGAAGGAGACCGTCGTATCTCGTCCTTACCTTTCTTGCAGGGGGTTCGTTGCCGCTGGCTTTAGGCTTCGAGCTACCCAGGGGCAGCGGGTATGGCTTTTATGTCGTTGCCGGCTGTGATGGCCAAAATAGATTGGCCGCCCGCTGTCCCGCGACGACTCGACCGCTAATTGAGAGATGCGATTTGGATCGCTGTGTAAGGACACGACGGCGCGGTCGTCTGCTGGGTTGTTGATCGGAACGACAGCGAGCAGGGAGGTGGTTGTGGGCCAACCGTTGTGGGCTGGTGTTGATGCTGGGAAATCGGATCACCACTGTGTGGTCATCGATGCCGATGGGAAGCGGCTGTTGTCGCGACGGGTGGCTAACGATGAAGCGGCGCTGCTGGAATTGATCAACGCCATTGCCGCGCTGGCTGACGGCGGTGAGCTCACCTGGGCGATCGACCTCAACGCGGGTGGTGCGGCCCTGTTGATCGCCTTGTTGATCGGCGCCGAGCAGCGGCTGCTGTACATCCCCGGGCGCACCGTGCACCACGCCTCGGGTGGCTACCGCGGCGAGGGCAAGACCGACGCTAAAGACGCCGCGGTGATCGCCGATCAGGCTCGGATGCGCCGTGACCTGCAGCCGCTGCGCCATGGAGATGACATCGCGGTGGAGCTGCGGATCCTGACCAGCCGACGCACCGATTTGGTGACCGATCGCACCCAGGCGATCAACCGCCTGCGTGCCCAGCTGCTGGAATACTTCCCCGCGCTGGAACGCGCATTTGACTACAGCGCTAGCAAGGCCGCGCTGATCTTGCTCACCGGGTATCAAACCCCCGATGGGCTGCGCCACGCCGGGGCTGCCCGGTTGGCGGCCTGGTTGCGTAAACGCAAGGCCCGCAACGCCGATGCCGTAGCAGCTGCGGCGATCGAAGCGGCCAAATCCCAGCACACCGTGGTACCCGGGCAACAACTGGCGGCGGCGATGGTGGCCCGGCTGGCCGAGGAGGTGATGACCCTCGACACCGAAATCGGCGACACCGACGCGATGATCGAGGAGCGATTTCGCCGGCACCGCCACGCCGAAATCATCCTGAGCATGCCCGGCTTCGGCGTTATCCTCGGCGCCGAGTTCCTGGCCGCCACGGGCGGGGACATCGCTGCTTTCGGCAACACCGACCGCCTCGCGGCCGTCGCTGGAGTCGACGATCGTGCGTACCACCGGCCACTGACTGAACCGGATGAAGCGGGCCTGCAGCACATCCATGGTCTTCGACCGCAATCCCCCTGCCGCGGGCGCCACGAGGATCAGGCTGGCAACGTCCTGCGGGTATCGTCGCGCAACACCGAGGGCGAGCGTGCCGCCGAACGAGCCCGACGAGAACCGCCGGAGCGAGCTTGAGCGCAGTCAGTAGTCAGTAACTCGTGGACAACGTCGATCTGCTCCTGATAGGGCAGCCACCCGCCCTTCGACCAGCCGAACCCTGGCCGGTCGATCGAAATCAGGTGCAGCCCGGGCAGATCGGCGACGACAGGGTCGAAATCCTTGTGGGAACCGGGCTGACCGTGAATCATCACGACCGGCACACCCTGTCCGGGCGCTCGAAGTAGTGAATCTCCTTGCCGTGCAGGCTGATGGACTTACCGTTCGCTGGCGGCATTTCCGGCAATCGGGCGACCGTTAGGTTGACTACCACGAGCGCGACGAGCAGTACCACCATCGACCAGAAGACAAGGCGCCCCAGCCGCAGTTTGGGGTGCTTTCGCGTCTGCTCGGCCATCGTGGGTCAGGTCTTCATCCTGCTGAGGCCTGCCGCGATCAGCGGCGCCACCGCCTCACCGACTTGGTCGACGGTGTCGTCCGATCCGCCCATGCGACCGCGGAGGTGGAATGGCGCCGGTGCAGGGTCGACCACCAACTGGCGCCCACCGCCTAATCGCCGGCCATAGCCAATACCCGCAGGACGTTGGCCCGCCGATCTTCGATGGCGCGGCCGATCTCCTGCAGCAGCACGGGCTTGCGCAGTACCAGCTCTTCCATGTGCGCGCGGTCGATTTGCAGCACGGTGACCTCGTCGAGGGCGTATGCCCCGGCCAGTACGGGCTGCCGGGTCAGCGCGGTCTGGCCGAGGAACGCCCCTTCCTCCAGCGTGCCGACCGAGATCAGTGATCCGTCGTCAACCGTCGCTGTTAGGCGCACCCGACCTGCAACGAGGAAGGCCATGGCCGTGGGCACTTCGCCCGAATGCAGAAGGATCTCGTCGGCGCCGAAGCGGGCGACCGTGGCATACGCGGCCAGCTCCTGTTGGTCGGTGTGGACAAGCCGCAGCTTGGGTGCGACGGCGCGCAGCGCCTTCTCGACGCGATCCCGGGTGGAGAACTCGTCCGCGGCCCCGTCCAGGTGCAGGCCCTCGCGCCGGGCCGCATACCACGTCCAGCGCAGGAACATGGCCCGGGCGGCGGCGGCGTCGGCGGGGGACCGCAGCGCGACGGTGGTGCGGTACTCGGTGCCGCCGACTGCGACGCTGACTGGCGCCACGTCGGACTTGCGGTACGGCAGCATGTTGGCTACCCGGTTGAGCATCGCGCGCACCACGTCGGGCGGATCAACCAGTGAGAACGCCGTGGTGATCATGATCTTGTGCGCGCCGGCAGGCTGGCTCAGGTTGGTGAAGGACGCGCCGGCCAGCACCGAGTTGGGCATGATCTGCATGCCACTGCCGGTGTCGATATGGGTGGCCCGCCAGTTCACCTCAACCACCCGCCCCCGCGCCGTCGGGGTGTCGAGCCAGTCACCGAGCTGGAACGGCTGCTCGAACAGCAACAGCAGGCCGGAGATGATCTGCCCGACGGAGTTCTGCAACGCCAGGCCCAGAACAACAGTGCTGATTCCCAGCGCGGTGAACAGACCTCCGACGTTGGCGCCCCAGATATAGGAGAAGATCACCGCCAGGCCGAGCGCGATCACCACGAAGCGGGCCACGTCGATGAAGATGGTCGGCATCCGTTTGCGCCAGCTGCCCTCGGGCGCGCCCTGGAAGACCGTCGCGTTCAGCCCGGACAGCAGCATCACCAGCACGACGAAGCCGAACACGGTCGCCACCACGCGCACCGACGTCGCCTCGGCCGACACCTCGGTTGCCTTGACCAGCAACAACAGCAACGCAGCCAGCGGAAGCAGATAGTTGCGCAGCAGGCTGACCGGCCTGGCCAGGATGCTCTGCCTGCGGACCAGCACGTGCTGCCACTCGGTGAGCAGAATCAGCCCGACCGGCAGGCCAACGGCAACCCCGACCGCCCAGTAGAACCACGATGAGTCCAACAGGGCCGTCATGACTGACGCTCCGACAGTCGCCAGATCGGCTCCTCGGCCCCGTCGACAGTGATCACGCCGACCCGGGTGAAATGCCGCGAGTCACGCATGATCTCGTACACACCCGCCGTCACGTAGATCCCCGGCTTCGGGGAACCGCTCTGCACCTGGTAGGCCAGGTTGACCGCGGCACCCCACATGTCATAGACAATGGTCGACCGGCCGACCAGCCCACTGGTCACCGTGCCGGTGTCGATGCCCGCCCTGATGTCGAGGCGGCGGCCGGTCTCCCCGTTGAACCGGTCGATGATGCGCTGCATCCCCAGGGCGAAATCCACCGCGCGCCGGACGTTGTCCAGCCGCGGCACGTTCAGCCCGCAACTGGCCAGGTAGCCGTTGCGCAGGGTCCTCACCCGCTCTACACCCAGGCCCTCTGCCGCGGCGTCGAACTGTCGCAGCAGTTCGTTTAGGATCGCCAGCGATTCCTCCGACGGCAGCTCGTCGGACAGTTCGTCCAGGCCGACGACGTCGGCAAAGATCACCGTGACGTCCTGGTGATCCTGCGCGATGGTCTGCTCGCCCTCCCGGTAGCGCTGCACCACCTGCTCGGGCATCAAAGACAGCAGCAGCCGGTCGTTCTCTTTTCGCTGCTCGGCGAGCAACTGCTCCTTGATGCCGAGATTGCGGCTCATCTCGTTGAAGGCCGCCGTCAGATCGCCGATCTCGTCCCGCGACTCGACCGGGACCGCGACGGCGTAGTCACCGCGGCTGATGCGCTGGGCACCGGCCTCCAGCCTGCGGATCGGCCGCACGAACAGCTGGGCGAGCAGCATGGCCGCGATGCAGACCACGAACACGATCGCGGTCGAAGTGAGCACCAGGGTGCGGGTGAACGACGACTCCGGCGCGAACGCCTCGGAGGTGTCGACCTTGGCGATGATCGACCAGTGCAGGTCGGTATTGGGCAGCGTGACCGGGGCATAGGCCTGCAGCGTCTGGTGTCCGAGATAGTCCGAGGTGATCAGCGTGCCGCTCTGCCCGCGCTGAGCGTAGTGCACGGCGTCCGTGGCGACGGGTTGCACCAGCATGGTGCCGCCCAACCGGACCGCCTCGTCGACCACGTCGGGTGGGGTGCCCGCCTCCACGGCGTCGCGTTTATATTGCTCCGCGTCCTGCAGGAACAGCCGAGAATCGGACCGCATCAGATCGTCAGGCCCGGCCAAGTAGGTTTCGCCGGTCTTACCTAGGCCGGTCGACTGCCACTGCTTGTCGACGGTCATCAACCGGTTCAGTCCGGTGATCGGAAACTGCAGGGCCAGTGCGCCGTCGACGCGCCCGTGCACCCCGACCGGCGCAACCATCCAGGCCGTTGGGGCATCCCCGGCCGGCTGGTAGCGCTGGAAGTCGGTGACCGCCACGAAGTCCACCGCGTTCGACGCCACGGTCTGTTCGTAGGCGTCACGCAGGTTGTTCTCCCGATACGGCCCGGTCACGATGTTGGTGCCCAGGTCGACGCCCTTGTCGGCGGAATACACGACGTTGCCGCGACCGTCGAGCAGCAGCGCGTCGACGAAGCCGAACCGGTTGACGATCTCGCGGAAGAAGTCGTTGTAGCGGGTGTTGGCTGCGGTCCATGCGCTGCCGTCCCGGGCATCGTCGAGGTCGATCGCGTTGTTGGCGGAGCCGACCGGCGCACTGTAGTAGGCCTGCAGGTATTTCTGGGCGTCGGAGTCCGGCAGCAGCGCGTGCGGATCGAGCCTTTTGCCGGTCTTCTGTTCGGTGTTCTTGGCGAATTGGTTGTAGTGGTCGAAGACCTGTTGCTGTTGCGCCGGGTTGATGCTCGCCGTGGCGAGTTGGTCGAAGCCGGCGGTGAACGCTCCCAGCGCATCGATGGTTGTCGACCCGCGGGTATACATGATCAGCGAATTTCTCAGGTCGTTGATCTTGTCCTGCATTTGCCGGCTCTGCGAATCCCGCACCTGGGTCAGCCGGTCGAACACAGATGCCCGCAGCGAAGTGCGGCCCGACTCGTAACCGATTAACCCCACCACGGCCGCCGACACGATGCTGGAGACCAGCAGCATGACGATCAGCTTGGATTTGATGCTGACCCGCGACAGGAGCCCGCGCCGCAACCGGCCGCGCGCACGTCGAGCAGCGGGTTCTGTCTCCGGCATGGCTGCAGGCGGCGCACCGGTATCGCCGGGCGGCGTTGCCGCGGTGTGTGTGGCCGACGTCGCGGGGTCCTCTGACGCGGTCACCGGCCCGAGGCTCGCCCCAAGCGACGATAGCGGCATTGGTTTCCTCTCGGTTCGGCGGTCTGATCGATTCGCGGAAGCGACACTGCCCCCGAGCACCGCAGCAGACTAGCGGGTAAAACTGAACCCGCATATTCAGCAGGCACAATGCCTGCTCAAGCAGGTGCGCCGTGCACCCGTGGGTGATATGCCCTATCCGTTCGATCTGCCGCGTCGTGCAGGCACAGGCGCCGGTCTGTGACACGGTGCTGGCCGAATTACGCGCCGGCAGAAAGCGCACCCATCCGATCTGGTTTGTTTCCGCAGCTCACCGGGCTGGGCAGCAGTCCGGTAACGATGCGGTATGCGTCACGGCCGTTTGAGGTCATCTTCGATGACATCACGAGCGGAGCGCGCGCAGAGTCCGCCACATCGCGGCGTGCCTGACGACGAGTTGCACGAGTGGCACACGCCAGTCTTCCTTGGTGGCGGCGACGCCGCCCCAGTCGTGGACGCCGAGCTGGTTGAGCCCGAGCCTGAACGCACCGACTTGCTACCTAGGTCAAACGCAGAGCGAACTACAAACGCCGGCCGTCGGGACATACGCTCTCAGAGATTCCGAGTGCTAGGCGTCCGCGAGAACGTCGTCGTCGGCACCCGAAGCTGTAACGACATAGAACGATCGAATGCCACGTACTACGACCCCGACGGGGATGGCCCTCCGACCTAAAGTGGCACCTTATTCGTGTTTGCGCGAAGGTACGCCTTCGACAGCAGCCTCCAGCGCCGGGAGGGCGACCTCGATGTCGCCGGAATACATCTCGACGTCACCGGCGTCCACGACGCCGAGGTCCTTGAGGCCGTCGGTGCGCAGGGCGAGGCTGGGTCGTCGCCGTCGTGCGGGAGGTCGTCGCGCATCCGGATGGCCATCGGCCCCAAGCGTGCTCCCGAACGCGCCGACGTCCCGCCATCGAAGGGTGCCCCAAGGATCACGACCTGCGCGTCGGCATACGTCAACGGGTCGTCGAGGTCGCACATGGGTACGCCGAGGAAGGTGAAGTCGGGGCCGAACTGCTGGCCGTACCTAGTCATTCCTGGAGTCTTCGCGCACCCTGAGAGGACGTCAAGGATCTATGCCGCGTCCGGGACTGCGCCCGGAAGCGGTAGCCCTGAGGGCAATTCGGCTCGCCGGGGCGTGCCGCAAATGCGGCACTGAGCCCCTGGAGGACGCTGGTTCTGTCACGGCTGTGGCTCACCCGTCGTCGATTTCGCGAGACATGCTGAGTACAAGCAGGGAGGGGTTTCGCCGATGTAGTGCCCCTTCTTGATCGTCGGTACCCGTATGAACAGTTGGCTGAGGCGGGCGATCCGGTTCAGCTATCACCGATCCGAACCACGAACGCGGGACAGGGTTTTCAGGGCTTCTGGAGGCCGACGGCATGGTGATTTATGGCATCGCCTCGGCCCGCCGCATATGCCCCTCGAAATCCAGAGTCGTGGGCCATTGCGCGGTAGCGATCCGAGAAGTCGCGGTAGGTCGACTCGTCTTAGGTGCATGCGCCGCCTGCGCCCGCAGCGCACCCAAAAGACTGGCAGAAGGCACTTATTCGGAACGCGCGGTACTCCTCGCACGCGCCCTCAACCGACCTCGACCCGCAACCAAGCCGCGAAAGACCACATCGTCGATCTAGCTGTCGGCATTATTCAGCCGTGCCGCGCCGCTTCCTGCGCGAGTTGCACGCGGGAGCTGAGTCCGAGTTTGGAGTAGACGTGGGTGAGGTGTGTTTGCACGGTGCGCGGTGACACGAACAGCCGGGTGGCGATGTCGTTGTTGGCGAGGCCTTCGCTGACCAGTCGCACGACGTCGCGCTCGGTGGGGGTGAGCGAGGCCCAGCCGCTCGCCGGGCGTTTGCGTTCGCCGCGACGACGCTGGGCGTAGGCGATCGCTTCGTCGGTTGACAGCGCGGCGCCCTCGGCCCACGCGGATTCAAAGTCCTTCTCGCCCATCCCGTCACGAAGTGCCGCCACCGGGAATTCGAAAAAGGCGTCGAAGATCTTGAAGCGGACGAGGCCGCCGCGCTGCCGGATAGCGTCGGCGGCGCCGAACAGCCGCGCGGCTTCACGGTGATTGCCGGTGCCGACGGCGAGTGCGGCGAGGCACTCGAGGGGGTCGGGAACAGCGATGTACGCCCCTGTGCTGGCGGCGGTGGCGAGCGCGTCGTGCGCGTCGCGGTCGGCGTGTTCGGGTTCACCCTGCGCGATCGCAACGCCGGCGCGCGTGGTCAGCGCCAGCGACAGGTGAACGCCGCTCGTCGCCGCGACGGCATCATCGGCCAGGCGCCGCGCCGCGGTCAGATCCCCGCGCGCCAACGCGGCCTGGGCCGCGTAAGCAATCCAGATCGCCGCCTGCTTGGGCTGGAGACTGAGATGGGGCAGGCCCGCCGCGATCGCATCGTCGGCCGCGGCAACGTCGCCCGCGGCGAGGGTCGCGACAGTCAACCCGGCGTAGGCGAGGCCTGGGAAGAACCCGCCGAGCTCCGCCGCGACCTCGACGGCCGAGTTGGCTGCGTCCCGCGCGGCACTCGGGTCCCCGTGATACGCCAGCATGAAGGCCTGCATGAATAGGGCGCAGCACCGCCAGTACCCGTCGTGAGCCGCTTCGGCTTCGACAACCACCTCACACAGCTGCGCGACGGCTCCATCAATATCACCGGTCATCCCCTGTGCTACACCGAGAGTCCACCGGCACCCATGCGAGTTGAACCGGTCACCGATGGCGTCGGCGAGATCGCGTCCTTCCTCGGCGGCCGCGCGTATCGCAATCGGATCACCTACCATGACCCCCCCGAACGCCTGCCAGTTCAAGATTTGGCTGAGTCTCCATCCGTCGCCCATCGAGCGGGCCAGGCCGATCGCCTCGGCGTCGTATGGCCGGGCCACCTCGGGGTCGTAGACCGCGATGCCACCGCAGGCGGTCAGGGCCCGGAGCAACAGGGCGGGGTCGTCGACTTCCCGCGCGATCGCCAGGGCCTGAAGGGCTTGCTCCATAGTGTCGGTGGCACCCATAAGTGCGTTGAGCGTGGCCTTGTCGGCGAGCACCGCCGCGCGCACCGCCGGCGCCACCCCGGCTAAGTGTGCATTTTGGTCGGTGAGGGCGGCGTCGCACCAGGCCAGTCCTTCCCGGATGCGGCCCCGTGCGAGCCACAGTGGCTGCAGCGACGACGCCAGCTGAGACGCGAGCGCGGTATCGGAGTTTTCGCGGCTCCACGCGAACGCCGCGCGCAGGTTGTCGATCTCGATGTCGGCCTGCCCGAGACGCTGCTCATGTCCGGTAGGTGCCGGGCTGTCGAGCATCGCCGCCAGGGTCGTGTAGTAGTCGCGGTGACGGGCACGCACGGCGTCGGCCTGGCCGGACTCGCCGAGCTTTTCCAGAGCGTACTGGCGCACCGTCTCCAGTAGCCGGTATCGCGTTGGGCCACTTGTGCTTTCGGCCACGACCAGGGACTTGTCGACCAGCAACGTGAGCAGGTCGAGGACCTGGAAGCGTTCCACATCGCCGCCGCCGGCGACCGCCTCGGCGGCGGCGAGGTCGAACCCGCCCATGAACACCGCCAGCCGGGCGAACAACATGCGTTCGGGATCGGTCAGTAGCGCGTGCGACCAATCCACCGAGGCCCGTAACGTCTGCTGGCGGCGCACCGCGGTGCGTGAACCCCCGGTCAACAGCCGGAAGCGGTCATGCAGGCCGTCGCGGATCTCGGTCAGCGACAAGACGCGCACCCGCGCCGCCGCCAGCTCGATCGCCAGCGGCACCCCGTCGAGGCGCCGGCAGATCTCCGCCGCGATGGCGGCGTTGTCGTCGGTGAGGCGGAAATCGGGCCGGACCTGTCGCGCGCGGTCGGTGAACAACTCGATCGCCTCGTCGGCCGGTGACAGCGACGGCACCCGCCAACTCACCTCGCCGGCCACCCCGATCGGCTCCCGACTCGTGGCCACAAGCGTCACCGCGGGGCAGCCGCCCTGCAGGCCGATGACCAGCGCCGCGCACGCGTCCAGCAGATGCTCACAGTTGTCCAGCACCAACAGCATCCGTCGGTCGCCGACAAACCGCAGCAGCATGTCCATCGTGGAGCTGCCCTGCTGATCGGGCAGGCCCAGCGCGCGGATCACCGCGACCGGCACCAGATCGGGATCGGTGATCGGGGCCAGATCAACCAACCACACCCCGTCGCCAAATCCACCCGCGATCGCGGCGGCTATCTGCACTGCCAGGCGCGTCTTGCCGACACCGCCCGCCCCGGTGAGCGTCACGAGCCGGTTGTCGGCCAGGATCTGTTGAACGTCGTTGATTTCGGCTTCGCGGCCCACGAAACTCGTGAACTGCACCGGAAGATGCTGGGCGACAACGGTTTCGCTGGTGCGCAGCGGCGGGAAGTCGTTGCGAAGGTCGGGATGGCACAGCTGCACCACCCGTTCCAGGCGCGGGAGATCCCGCAGCTGATGCGATCCGAGGTCGGTCAGCCAGGCGTCGGCCGGCAGCCGGTCGAGAACCAGATCTTCGGCGGTGCCCGACAGCACGGTCTGCCCGCCGTGGGCCAGATCGCGCAGCCGCGCGGTCCGGTTGACGGTCGTGCCGATGTAGTTGCCCTCGTCACGCAGCTGCACCTCCCCGGTATGCACGCCGATGCGCAGCCGGATCGGGGCCAGCGGTGCCCGCTGCAACGCCAGCGCACACGCCACCGCGTCGCTGGCCCGCGCGAACGCGACTACGAAGCTATCGCCCTCGCCCTGCTCCACCGGCCGCACACCGTCATGGGCGGCGATGATGTCGCACACCGTGCGATCCAGCTGCGCGACGGCGGCCGTCATCTCCTCCGGTTGGGTCTGCCACAGCCGCGTCGAACCCTCGACATCGGCCAGCAGCAACGTCACCGTTCCCGTCGGAAGCTCGCTCACACCCAGATCGCTCCAGTTCAACGGCGTGTCCGCCCGTGGGTCCGTTCCGCTCATGCTAGCCAGCATGCGGTGGCCACACGTCGCAAACATCAGCGGAACCGCGTAGATTGCCTCCTCCGCCAAGCGGATTTACGACCCCACACCGCGCCGATCTCCGCGTCAGGACTGATGATCCCGCGCCGACGACATCCGAAAGTCGACTCATACCAACCCGAGGAGACCACCATGACCATCCACACCAAGCCAGTAGTGGCATTGGACCGGCAAGCGGCCCGGGCGGCGATCAGCGCGGCGGCGGCGCGGTTCACCGGGCTGCTGCAGGAGACCGATGACATCGAGCGCCGGGCCGCGGGTACCGACTGGACCGTCGCCGAAACCGCGGCCCATGTGTCCTGCGTGTTGACCGGTTTCAGCGCGGCGATCGCCGGGGAGCCGCAAGCGCCGACCCCGGAGCAGTACCTGGATGCGGACTTCCCCACCCGGCTAGCCGCCTCCAACGCCGCCACCAACGCCATGGTCGACCACACCGACGCGGGACGACTGGCGGAGGTGATCACCGTTGGGGCACAACGGTTCCTGGAGCTCGCGGCGGCAGCCGATCCGCAGATGGAATGCGAGACGCCGTGGTACGGCCCGGGTCGGACCCGCACCCCGGACTGCCTCACCGCCCTGGCGCTGTCAGAGCTGACCGTGCACGGGCACGACATCGCAACCGGGACGGGCCGGCCGTGGCCGATCCCCGCCGAGCACGCGACGCTCATCGTGGGCACGGTGTGCCCGGAGATGTCACCGCTGCTGGTGCAGCCCGACGCGGGCCGAGGCGCGCCGGTGACGTACGAGGTTCGGCTGCGCGGCAATGGCCCGCGCTACGTCATCCGGGTCGCGGATGGCACGGCGGAGGTCCGAGCCGTCGGCGGGCCGGTCGATTGTGTGATCTCCGCGGACCCGGTGACGTACCTCCTGGTCGTCTACGGGCGGATGCCGCTCTGTCGGGCGCTGCTGCGCGCCGGGATGCTCGCGTGGGGCCGTCGCCCGTGGCTCGGCCTGCGTTTCAAGGACCTGTTCTTCAATCCGTGACGCCTGAGTCAGAGTCGCCGACTTGCATTCACCGTCTGCACCCGTTTTGCTGACTGGCTGAAGCCGTTGACCCTGTTTATCTTTCGCCGATACGAACGACGAACGCGGGTCAAGGATTTCAGGGCTTCTTCTGGCCGACCGCGCGACAACCCCTGTCACGCCATCGCCTCGGCCCACTTCATATGTCCCTCGAAGCCCAGGGATGTGGCCATCGCGCGGTAGCGATCGCGGTAGTCGCGGTAGGTGGCCTCGTCGCCACGAGCTTGGGCGAGCAGTGCGCGCAGCCGAAACAACCAGACTTCACGTATCACCAGCCCGTCGTCGGCTGGCGCGGCCGCCAACCTTTCGATCGCGGCATCGGCTTCGGTTACGTTGCCGTCGGCGCTGCGGTCCAGCAGCGTCTCTACCAGTACCCCGATGGCCACGATGTAGAAGTCGAGTTGTCCTGAAAGAAAGAGACTGTCGACGGCTTCACGTAGTTCCGGTAGCGCAGCGTCGCGGTCTCCCCGTCTGGCCCTCTCCCGTGCGGTGTACAAGTCGAGGCTTGGAACCGCTGAGTAGAACCGCCCGTGCTGGCACATGTCGCGGAACTGCCCCAGCACCGCCAGTCCGCGCTCACGCTCGGCCGGGGACGTCCGATGCAGCAACGCCATGCTCATGGTGCTTCGGGCATGGGCGAGCGCAAAATCCTCACTCGATCGCTCGGCGATCTCAAGCGCCTCCTCGATGTCGCGCAGCGCAGCGTTGTCAGCTAGCAGCACTCCGCCCGCTATAGCGAAACCGTAGGCGTACGTGATGACGACGGCATGCGATATCGGTCCGGCCCCCCTTGCCATGGCCAGCGCCCGGTTGTAATCCTCGCGCCACCCCGCATGGCCCAGCGCCGCCCGGGCGGTGCCGCGTAGAGCCAACGCCATCGCCAACGGCGAACCGAAAATGATGTTCCCCTTGGCCGGGTCGCCGTCGGCCAGCTCGATGACGGTCTGCGACCAGCGCAGCGCCTCGGCCATCTCACCGACCTGAAGCTTGGTGCCGATCGCCGCAATGGACAGCCCGACCGTCAAGGTCGGCTTGCCGATCGACTCAACCAGCGCCATGGTTTCGGAGGCCAGCCGCGACGCTTCGCGCATCCGGCCATGACGCATGTGCTCCAGCGCCAGCCCGACCATGCCATTGGCCAGCGATGGCTTGTCCCCGGCGGCCGTACACAGCTCTCGCAGCTCCTCAAAGAGGCCGTCGGAAATGTCGGCATGGACTCGAAAGGCGTTGCCGCACAGCCAGGCACGGGCGGAGATGCGCATCGCGGTGCGATCCGCATCATCGTTGGGCAGCGCGTCGGCGACCTGGCGCGCCCGCTCCCAACTGGCCCACGCCGCCACAATGTCGCGGGTAGCCGCCCACGCCCCTGCGCGCATGTGCCAGTTGTAGGCACCATGAAGATCACCGGCGGCCTCCAGATGTTCGGCGATCAGGGCCGCATTCTCATCGACACATTGCGGATCAGACGATTCGATCGAGACAGCCAGCCGCCGGTGCAGCTCAGCGCGGTCCGTTTTGAGCTGCGACTCGTAAGCGACCGCGCGGATCAGCGGATGGCGGAAGGCGTACTCGGAATGCGGCCTGAACCGGACCTGATCGATCAGGTCGGCGGTGAGAAGCTCGTCGAGAACAGGATCGGTGCCTAGAGAAGCGACCAACTCGGGTGTGAAGCGCGATCCGATAACCGCCGCCGCGCTCAGCGTGCGTTTCGCCTTCGGGTCAAGCCGGTCGATGCGAGCGGCGATAGTCGCCTGCAACGTGGCAGGCACGCTCACCTCTGAAAGCTCTGCCGTTGAGATGTACGCGCCCGACTTCCCTTCCAGTACGCCACCCTCGGCGAGTTCCCGCACGATCTCCTCGGCGAAGAACGGATTACCGGCGGCGCGCTCTATGATCGTGCGGCCAACCTTGCCGACACTGGGGTGCGGCCCGAGCAGCTCCGCGATCAGTGCGGCAGTCTCCGAATCGCTTAGTGGCGCAAGGGCTATCGTCTGTGCACCGTGTACTCGCGTGAGTCGTCCTTCGTATTCGGGTCGGTGGGTGAGCAGCACCAGAGAGGGCGTCTGGGGTATCACGGTGAGGAACTCGGCCAGCATCGACTCACTGAACTCATCGATCCAATGGGCATCCTCAACGACATAGACCGCCGGGGTTTCGCGGGCCAACGAAACGGTATTTACCAGGGCGCTCAACCGCCGCCGACGGGCATCCGGATCGATCTTCGGCAGAGCGGTATCAGGATCGGCGATGCCCAGCAGGTCATCGAACAGCAGCAAGTCCTCCGGGTCTGCCTCGGTGACCCGCTCGCGCAATCCATCGCGGGCGGCCTGTGTGTCGAGACCCTCAACTCCGAATGCCGCGCGCAGCAGCCGCGCGATGGCGTGGAAGGGGACCTGGCTGGTGTGCGACTCGCAGAAGGCGGTGAACACTTCTACGTCACGGTCACGGGCCATCGCCGCCAGCTCGCGCACCAGACGGCTCTTGCCGATGCCAGGTGGCCCCGCCACCCCGACAACCGCGCCGTGGCCCTCAATTGCACGGTCCAACAAGCCCTCGACGGCGGACATCTCCCACCGCCGACCCACCAGAGTTGACTCAGTACGCCGGACATCGCGATGCTGCTCGCCCATACCCAATAGGGGGTGGGCAGCCACTGGTTTCTCGGCACCCTTAATGCGGACCATCTCCGGTTCACCGAGACCTGCCGCGCCTTCAACCAGTCGCGCTGTCGACGCACTGAGCATCACCCCGCCCGGCGAGGCGACCGACTCCATCCGCTGCGCCATCCCCACCTGCTCGCCGATCGCGGTGTAACCGAAAGAACCTGAACCGATCTCACCGGCGATCACCTGACCGGAGTTCAGCCCCACCCGCAGCAGCAGCTCCACACCGTCCCGCTCTTGGACCTCGATGGCGAGCCGTTTCGCTTCCTCCTGAGCGCCCAACGCCGCAAGGCAGGCGCGGACCGCGTGATCTTCCAACGCCGTTGGCGCGCCGAACACGGCCATGATCCCGTCGCCGGTGAACTTATCCACCGTTCCGCCATAGCGCTGCACCACCGCCGCGCAGCGGTTAACGAGATCGGCCATGATCTCGCGCAGCCGCTCCGCACCGACGGCCGCGGCAATATCCATCGAACGCACCACGTCGGCGAACAGCACGGTGACCTGCTTGTACTCCGCCGATCGGCCGACCTGTGTGACCGGTGCACCGCACTCGTTACAGAACTTGGCCTTCGGCGGCAGCTCGGTGCCACACGACGTGCACGACAGCCCCGTCGCATTCAGTCCACCGCCACCATCCCCGCTGGGGTCCACGTCAGTATCGTTTCACTGCTGGTCAGCGATGTCCGTCATATCGCCGGGCTCTCTCTGACACGAAGTTTGAGACTCTCGCAACGTCTATTTCGAGAGCTGCCAACACTGCTGCTAAGGGTAGCCATACCTGCCAGCTGGCAGGAATGTAGGTTGGGTGTCAGCCGGGGCGACGAAAGTTCCCCGATGGATGATTCTGGACTCAGTCCAGATTACGACTAATCCATCGAGGGAGAACCACCATGCGAATCAACGCCTACATCACAACCCTGCTGGCCGCGGGCGCTGCCGCGTTCGCGATCGCCGCCGCACCGATGGCCGCGGCCGCGCCCACCGGCACCACAAACGCGACCGGGTCAACCGGGCACCAGACCACGGGCAATGCCCAGATCACCGCTGAGCCCGGCGCGGCTGCGCAACAGGCCGCCCAGTTGCAGCAACCATTCGGCGGGGATATGGGCGCCCTGTTATTCCACCATTTCGGGAGCAGGAGCGGGGCCGGACGGCACTGAGAACGGCTGTGCACTCGCCTTCGCCGAGATCGCCAGGCGCAATGTGAGCCAGGAATGCGAGGACTAAGCGTATCTCTGTTGGCAGCGGTGGCTCTCGTGGCGATCGCCGCCGCACCGGTCGCGTCGGCTGCGCCGAGTGAACAGCAGTGCTTGGCACAGCACTGCTTAGAGGTGGAGGCACCGACCGTCTCCCAAGGGCGGGGCAATGTGCAGATCTTCAGCTCGCCCAAAGCCATGCCCGCGATGTTCCCCCACAGCCACAATCCCAAGTGGAGCGGATTGGGCTATAACGGCAGGTGGCCAACGTTAGGGCATAACCCGAACTGGCAAGACTTCGGGTACTCCCCGAGGTGGGACGGGTTTCAAACCGAGCTGTTGCGCGACCCCGGCATAAGTTGAGGGGCCAGCCCCCCGGCTGACCCTCGTTGACAGGTGGACTCTCTTTCAGCACTCGCAGGCTAGGCCGTCGCCGTGCCGGTCTAGCTTGGCGCTGTACCAGGGACTGTCGGTCGTGATGTTCCAGACTCCGTCAGCCTTGGCTTAGGTCGACCCCCGGCGACGCCGGACCTAAGACTGGTGAGGAGCGGCTCCTTGGCTAGCTAAGGCACGGTGCCGCACTTGCGTCAACGCTTTCTCAAGCTGCGGGTTAAACCGAGGATCCCGGCCGCAACAAAAGGCACCGGGGAAAGCGTGGCGATCAGTGCGCTTCTGGAACCGACTAGCGACTTGCTGCGAAGCCCGCTGACAAAGTCAGCTCCATCACTAACCAGTCCAACCGTTGCCCATCGTTGCAATTCGCCCTCTTCGCCGCGTGCCCAGGCCGCACAGGCACCGGAGCCGAGAACTACATCACGGATCCCGATGGTCCGCATGAGTAGTGCTTCTGTCCCGGATCCTGGCGGAAAGAACCGGCTCGGCGCGAGGATCATCGCCGCTCCCACCGCGACACGGGCCGCCGCGACCAACGCCAAGATCCGGGTCGATACCCGGGGCCTTTCGCGTATCACAGCTCGACCCTACTCACGCTTTAATAACCGCCCCACGCGCTTGCCTCCCATAACGGTGCTGGCAGGGAGAGAGTCGCTTTGCGCGGTCGGGCGGGAGTGTCGGTCATTACTCATCCTCGTGTGGCCTCCCGTGTCGCAAAGGCCGTGGCATAAGACCCAATATCACTGTCTTTTGCCCTATCAGCGCCCCGTACGGCTACGACGCCGGGCAAGGGCACTGATCAGCTGGCCAATGCCCGCATCGCTGTGGCCACGATGGCGTCGGCGTCGGCCGGGGTCAACCCTGCGTGCCCGGTCGCCATCCGGTACACGGCCGGGGCGAAGATGAGATCCAGCGCCACCTCGGGGTCGACGTTGGGATCCAGCGCCACCTCGGGGTCGACGTTGGGATCCAGCTCACCGCGGGCGACGCCGCGGTCCCAGATCTTCGTCACGGCTGCTCGGCGGAGGGCCACCTGGTGTGTTCGTATCCGCTCGCGTTCGGTCGGGTCGAACGAAGCCTTCGACCACTCAGCAAGGGTTCAGCTAGACGTGGCTTGCGGGGAGGCAACCGGGGAAAAAAAATAGAACCCGAAGGGGCCCAGCAGTATTCCGATCAATATGGCCAACCCGATGGTCCGCTTCTGGACAAGGGCGACGACCACGACCACCGGGAGCCAAAGTAGCCACAACACAGCGAAAACGATGACAAGACTCGCCGAAATGCCTTGCTTGACCACCATGTTCGTTCTTCTGGTCGCAGGCCTTCACGCCGCAATCGGCGTCGCAGGCCCCGATGTTGTCGGTGTCCACGGCCGCTGCCCAGAACTCTAGTCCGCCGGCCAGCGCGCCAGCAGGCCCACCGCGGCATGGAAGGGGACCTGGCTGGTGTGCGACTCGCAGAAGGCGGTGAACACCTCCACACCCCCGAGGACGCGCCCTTGCCGCCACCTCACGCCGAAATCGCCGCGAACGGAACCGTCATCGAACAAGTTAAGGGCATTTTGATGATTGTCTATCGCATCGACGCCGGTCGTCCGTCTCCTAAAGCTAATCGGTGTCGACCCTCGCCGCGCCGTGCGACTGCTCGACCGCTGCGAACATCGCGACGGCCACTGCACCTGCGACGGCACCCACGAACGCCACGCCGGCCAGCCACAGCAGCCCTGGTTGAGCGGTGTCACCAAGCAGGACCACGCCGATGGCACCGGGCACCACGGTCTCTCCGACCACGAGAGCGGCGGCGGCTCCGTTGACCGAGCCCAGTTGCAGCGCCACAGTAAACAGGTAGAAGCCGCCCAGTCCGGCCATGACGATCGTCCATGACGCCGGGTCGGTGAGCAGGATGCCTACCCGAAGCGGGGCGACACCGTCGAGCACCCGCACCGCCACCGCCATCGCACCGAATAACACGCCCGCGATCAGCCCGGCCGGCACGGCTGCGCGAGCGCCAAGCACGCGGATCAGAGCGATGCCGGCGCCAAGGATCACCACCGACGCCGCCAGCACGCTCCAGTGCAGGGCCCGTTCCCCCGGCCGAACACCGGGATGACCGGCGGTGAGTCCCAACACCAGTAACGACCCTACGACTGTGGCGATGGCCATCCAAACACGCCGGCGCAGGCGAACGCCGAGTATGAAGACACCTAACACCGCGGTCACGACAAGGTTCGCGCTGATGATCGTCTGCGAGAGGAACAACGGAATCAGACGGGCCGAGACGATGCTTCCCAGGAAACCCACGATATCGAGCACCATCCCCGCGATGAACGTCGGTGTCAGGGCGGCGTGGATCGTGGAGCGAAGCGTCGGGGCGCCGGTCGCGGTGACTGCCGTCCGGTGTCCGTGGCCGGCAGCCACAACTTCCGCACTGCGCGCGCCGTAAGCCTGCAGAACCGACGCGGTTCCGTAGCCGACGCACGCCAAGGCGGCCGCCATCAGACCGATCAGCATCTTGTGTCGTGTCCGCCATGTGGCGATGCTCGCGGCCACCACGCGCGGCACATCATCGTATTGTCCTTCGAAATTCTCAGCGCGGACACCAAATCCGGTCGCTGCACAGCCCTGTTAATTGGCTGTGCGTCGCCTCATGACGTTTGCAACCGGACCTGGTGGGCAAGACATGCGCCATGGTTGGCGCAGGACACTAGCACTTGGCTGAACTAGCGGTTTGTGCGGAGCCCCCAAGGCAGCGGCGTAGCCGCACGGCTCACCGTCTCCTCCGCGGGCGGCATCAGTGTGGCTTAACGGCGGAGGAAAAGATGTCGTTCATCTAGGGCAAGACAGTCGTTTAGAGCGAGACAATCATTAGTTTGAGAGACCAAGACCCCCAATTGGTGTGCGAATGGTGTCTTCGCGGGCTCACGGCAGTCGTCGGTCACCAGGCCTGCTTCGGCCACACCACCTGGGCCTGCCGCATGTGCGACCAGACCGTGTACGGGCCGCCGCTCAACACGCACTGCACGGCGTTGGATGGGCCTGCGGCGGTGCGGATCACGATGAGCACAGGGCAGCGGTGTGCCGAATACTGAACTGTCCGCCTGTTGATGGTGTCAGGGACCGGTTAGCTACTTCGACCTGAAAAACGGTTCGTCTGGATGACGGCCGGTTGGGTGGTGTGCATCTGGCCGGGAACTGTTTGAGTTCTTGGTGGTGGAGTCGATGTCATGCTGCGAGGGCGCCGATCTTGACCAGGTTGTGTGCGAAAACGCCGTGCCCGCACCAGGTTCGGGCACCCTGGATGTTGGTGAGTTCGGTGCGGTTCCAGCCATAGCTTCTCTTGAGGTGGTTGATCCGGCCTTCGGATCCGGTGCGCCATTTGATCTTGTCGCGGAAGGCTCGCCGATGTTCGAACACCCGGCGCGCAGCGCCGGGTTTGGATGTGCGTGGGATCGCCACGTGGCGCACACCGAGCTCATGCAGGTCGCGTTCAACCGATGCATGGCCGTAGCCGCGGTCAGCGGTGACCGCACGTGGCGCGCGACCGGTGCGGCGGGTGATCCGTTGGATCGCCGGGGCCAGCTGCGGTGCGTCGAGCGGGTTCCCGATCTCGACATCGTGGTCGAGGATGACCCCGTCGGCGTTGTCGATGATCTGGGCTTTGTAACCGAATTCCACCGGCTTACCCAGCCGCCCTTTGCGGATCGGGCGAGCATCTTCATCATGCAGGCTGACCAGCCGGGTGGCCGACTCGGGCATTATCCCGGCCAGCCGACTGCGAGTCTGGGCCACCACCCGTTCGGTGCGTCCCATCAAGGTGCTCAGGTCGTTGATCGCCCGGTGCAGCCGGCCTTTTCGCGGCCCGCTGGCCGCGCGCAGCGCGCGTTTGGCGTTGCCGATCACCGCGGTGGCTTCTCGCATGGCCGCCTCAGCGATCCCGGCCAGCTCCCCGGTGATTCGCCGCACCACAGCCTGGGCCTGATCGCGGTGCTGCTGTCCGCGCAGCCGCAGCTTGGACGCGATCGAGCGGGCGCGTCGACCCGCTAAACGGCGCCGGTCCCGCGCCGGAGTACGGGTGGCTGCGCCGGCGGCTTTGATCCGCGCCACGGTGCGCGCCATGGTGCCGATCGCCTTAGCCAGCAGTCCCGAATCCGTCGGATAGCCCACCGCGGCTTCCACCACGGTGGTGTCGGCGCGCACCTTGTCGGTACGCAGCAGCTTGGCGGTGGCCGCCTTGGCCAGCAGCGCCTCGTTCAAACCGGTGACGGCATCGTCTCCGCATCGGGTGGTGATCTTCATCAGTGTGGTCGGATGCGGCACCCGGGTACCCAACGGGATCCGGCAAAACCGCTGCCAGGAAATCGAATCAGCGACCTCGCGACACAGGCGACTCATAGCCCAGCCGATACCGGAACTTCACGAACATCAACCGCAGATAGGTCTCCATCGGGATCGACGGACGGCCGATCCGAGCATCGAAATACGCGGCGAACGGCGCGAAGAACACCGGATCATCCAGCAGCGCATCAACGCGCCCCAACTCAACGGGCAACACCAACAGCTCGGCCGGCAAGATCGCATCCCACAACGTCGGCTGCTCGTTTACAGTTCTGAACACGATGGCCTCGATCCCTTCTAGCCCAAGGGGTTGAGGCCATCCTCTCCTCCAAACACCCCCAGCTCAGCCACCGCCACACCCCGACTTTTTCAGGTCGAAGTAGCTAGCACGGCCGGGGCGTAACCTGCAGAGACATGCGGTGCTACGTGCAATGAGGAGTGTTGATGATGGCTGATCGCGTCATGAGGGGCAGTCGGCTTGGGGCGGTGAGCTACGAGGCCGACCGTAATCACGGCCTGGCGCCGCGTCAGAACGCGCGGTATCGCACGGTGAACGGTGAGGAGTTCGAGGTCCCGTTCGCCGTTGACGCCGAGATCCCCGGCACCTGGCTGTGCCGCAACGGCATGGAGGGCACCCTGACTGAGGGTGGTGACCTGCTGCCCGAACCCAAGAAGGTCAAGGTGCCGCGCACACCCTGGGACATGCTGCGGGAACGCCGCTCGATCGAGGAACTCGACGAACTGCTCAACGAACGCCTCGAGATCATCAAGTCACGCCGCCGCGGGGTCTCTGACTGAAAAGATCCGATCTGATGACTCAGAAGATTTGCTTTGATTGCTTCCATAAGTTGTTCCCTGACAAGCCAATTCGGAAGATTACGTTGGGTCGGCAATGCGTTGTGTGCAAAGCGCAAACGGATCGAACGGAACAGATGGTTCCTGTTGAGGCAGAGGACATTCCGCTGGTTAATATTTCGCAATGCCACACATGGTTATGGCGGCAAGAGCGGCGAGCGACGAAAGGGCGAGATAGACGCGAGCCTGTTAGCGCACTACGACGGCCAGATGCCGAGCGACATCGCGCTCTTGCCCTACCTCTATCTGCTGGATACGTTATCCAATCCCGACAGAATCCGACAAAGCATTTCGCGACAGGTAGCGGCCGTACCTAGTTGACCTCCTGCGTGTTCCGGCGGGTGTGCACCAGCACGGCGATAGCTTCGCGGAGCCATTCCAGGCCGATCCGATCGGTATCCCCTAGCAGAACCCGGATCAGCGCAATTCTCAGATACCGCGGCCGCTACGACGGCAGCTCTAAGACGTTTCCCACCTCGCCCAACACCGGCCTCACGGAGTCGTCCGATGTCACAGCGACGAAGGCGGTAGGGCGCCGATCCGACCGCCACACGTCCGGCATACGCGGCATGCTGTGCCCACCAAGCCGCCACCGCGGCACCGTCACCGGCTCACCAGCCTCCAACGCATCAAGCAGATGACGCGGCCGCCGATACACAGGCAGCTCACCCTCCCGCAACGGAGGGCGTGCTCTTAGTTCGCCGTACCGCTCGTGGTGCCAACGCTCCCGCGCCAACAACGCCCGATACAGACCCGGCACCCGCAACCCACCGCCAGCGACACCAGCTTGATCAACCCGCGGCATTACGATCACGCTCCCACCGCCGATTAGCAGCCCGCCGCGCCTTCATCGTCGTGGTCGACTCCGACACCGCCATATCCGTCTTCACCAACTGCACAAGCCGTCCAGCCAACCCCTCCAACAGCCGCACCTCAGCACTGATCTTCAACCGCGTCTTCACGTCTGAGGCGTCCTCGTAGGCGGCCAGAAAGCCCGTTTTCCGGTCCAAAACCGATGCGATTTGGGCCAAAATCGATGCCTCAGCGGCACTCCAAACAAGGTTCACACCTTGTCTCGCACAAGCCGCCGACAGCTCTTTGTCGAGCTCACGCAACACTTTCCGTGCTTCAGCCGACTTTGCCGCCATCAATCCCGCCCCCAAAACCAGCGAGAATGCCTGCTCGGAGGGCAATCCAGAGTGCCTATCCGGCAGAGCGACCACCCGGCAGCGGTGGTGGCACCCCCTCGTCGCAAGAGTCCAGGGTGCGGCTCCCGTGAGCGTCAGAAGCCAGGGGGTCGCGTCGCTTTCATGGTCGGGGATGCCTGCATGGGTGTCGTTGAGGTGGTGGCGGTTTGCCCCAACGGGATTACCGACGTGGCCGCTGGGGGCTCTTGGGGATTGGCTGCAGCTATGACGCCGAGGGTGACGATGCCGCTCGCCGCTATCGCAGCGGCCTGCCACTTGAGCCATCGGTTTTGCATTTCTCCCCCTTCGGTCGGGTTGTCCTTCGGTGCTTGGCCCCCGAGCGAAACGGCTTTGCGGTACAGGCAGGCCTACCACCGCCGCCTTGGGTTGTAATTGGTAGCGGCTGGGAACGCACTGGGAATAACTCATCGGCGGAGTCCCGGGTGTGGTGGTAGGGCAACCGGTCTAGTTGTGCCCTTGGTCGCCATCAGGCGTTTGTGTGAGCGTAATCACACGGAAGCTACTTCCACTGAGATGACATCATTTCCTGTCTCCTCCTATATTTGCAGGAAGCGAATTAAGCGGAGGTGAGGCAAATGGCCCCCAAGATCAACGTCCACGCCCGAACGATCACCGCCGCCGCCGCCATGGCCACTGCCGTCATGGTCGCGTTCAACCCCACCGCCGCTGCTGCAGACACGGCGCTGATCTTGGGCGGCAGCGGATTACCGGTCCCGCCGCAAAGTTACGTGGACGCCGTCGAGCAGCTCTACCTCGTCCCGAAGCGGCTACGGCGCGTACACCCCGCAGGCCCTGACCACGCCCGAGCAGGCTGTATCCGATTACCGGCGTCAACAGCACTACCCGTCGACACCTCGGCCGCCCAGGGCGTGACCATTCTCGACAGCGCGATCAACGAGCAAATCGCCGCCGGCAACCATGTCGTCGTGTTCGGCTACTCCCAAGGTGCCGCAGTCGCCTCGCAAGAGGAGGCGCAGCTGGCGGCGTCGAGCAATCGCCCGAGCTCCGACCAGCTGAGCTTCATACTGGTCGGCGATCCCAGCAACCCTAACGGGGGTATCAATCAACGCTTTGCGGTTCCCGGGGCTCCGTTGTCCTTTCCCAGCCTGGGTCACGACATTCAACCTCGCCCCGGCGGCGAGCAACACCTATCCCACCGCCGTCTACACCCAGGAGTACGACGGCTTCGCCGACTTCCCGCAATACCCGATCAACTTGCTGGCCGACCTCAACGCTTATGTGGGCATCTTTACCCAGCACTTCGGTACGCGGATCTCACACCGCAACAAATCAATTCGGCGATTGTTCTACCGACGGTGGGCGACACCACGACCACCTACTACATGATCCCGACGGCCAACCTGCCGCTGCTGGTCCCGGTGCGCTTGATTCCCCTCATCGGTAATCCGCTGGCCGACCTGCTGCAGCCGGACCTGAGGGTGCTGGTGAACCTGGGCTACGGCAGCATCACCAACGGCTGGAGCCCCGGACCGGCGAATGTGCCCACCCCGTTCGGGCTGTTCCCGACCAACATCAACCCCGTCGATGTCCTCACCGCCCTGGCCAAAGGGATTCCGCAAGGCATCACCAACGCCCTCAACGATCTGAAGACGCCGACGCTGTTCGACACGTCATCGCTGTCGGGATTCTTGGCGGGTTTTCACACCTTCGGCTTTACCCCGAGCAACAGCCCCTCGCTGTTGCAACTGTTGGCGGGGTTCACCGCATTCGGGAACGGAGGCGTTCCGATTTCCACCACCGGCGGCATCGCCAACACGCTCACCAATGTGGTCGCCCAGGACATCGCGGTCGTGAAGCCGTTCGCCGACACGGCCTTTGCCCTCGGAGTCAGTCTCCCCCAATATGACGCCGAGTTGTTTGCCAGCCAGCTTGCGGCCGGTAACCTCCTCAACGCGGTCGGTATGCCCATCGCCGCGGACGTCGCCTTGGCCCCCTACGCACTCATTGTCGGCGCAGCCTTTCCTATCGTGGGGGCCGCCGCAACCACAGTGACCCAACTGGCCGAACTCACTGGCGTAGAACCCAACCCCACCCCGGCAGCTGCGCCCGCCACCACCGCCAATCCCACCAAGCCTGCCCCCAGCACCGCCAACACCAACCCCGTTGCCACCACCAACGCTCAGCCAGACCTTTCCGCCAGTACAGGCGCTAACGCCGCCAACGCCGCGAAAAGTTTGCAGTCGGTGGTCAATACGGCGGTTCCGTCGGTCCCGACCCCGGTTCACTCGGCGGTCTCATCAGTCATCACCCGGGTTCGGTCAGCGGTCTCATCGGTCACCACACCGTTCAGCACGGCGTTGACTGGCGGCACCAAACCTGTCAGTGCGGCGGTCAGTAAGCCCAGCACGCCGGCTGTGGCCAACAGCGGCCCGACGGTCAAACCCGCCGCTGGCCACTGGAAGCCCGCCGCTGCCCACTGGAAGAAGGACTAGCCGCTCGAGGGCAACACGTGCATTCCCGCTGGCCGAGGGGTCAGGTTTGGGCTCGCCTTCGCTCGGTTACGACAACTTGCTCGTGGCCCGCCACGCACTGCATGAAGTCGCCAAAATTGGCGAGGTCGAGCGGCATGCCGTGGCGGGCGAGGGTCCACGCGTTGAGATCGATGCGTTCTCGGCTGGCTGTCTCGCGTGTTGGCGCTGGAGGCGGATTCCTCGGGGTGCCCACGCTGGCACTGCTGCAACCGATTGACCCTGATGCCCGCCCAACGGCTGTACAGGCCGTGGCCACTGCAACATAGGACACCCCCCTCGGGACGGCAGAACAAACTGGAGACGGTCTACCGATCCTGGGCAGCTTCGCGGCCGTATCCGGCCATTGAGGTTTTGTTGAGCGCCGGGCTCGATTCTTCTCTCGACCAGCCAACCAGGTTGCGAGAAAAGAAACCCAATGAGCCAAGGAAGGCCACGAGAAGCTATGACCGCAGTACTAAGCGACAGGGTCGTCGTCAACGACGACCGTAACGAAGGTGGTTATGCGCCGGAGCTGAAGAGAACCCTCAGCTCCTTCCAGATGTTCGCGATCTCGTTCGCCTCGGTATCTGTGGTGATCGGTATCTTCGCAACGTACAACGACGTACTGCAGAACTCCGGCCCGGTCGGACTCTGGCTGTTTCCGGTCGTGGCGGTGGGGCAGGTCCTGGTGGCGTTGGTGTTCGCGCAATTCGCGGCGCGCATCCCGCTCAGCGGTTCGTCCTACCAGTGGGCTTCCCGGCTGACCAACCCGAAGGTCGGCTGGATCTTCGGCTGGATCGCGTTGTGGAATATCGGGCTGAGCCCGGTGGCCATCGACAATGTGATGGCGAGCCAATGCCTTATGCCACTGTTCAACATGGCTCCGAACGAACACACGGCGCGGGTGATCACGGTGGCTTTGCTGGTGATCCAGGCCGTCATCGTGATCGCCTCAGTGCGCATTGTCGGCTGGACCAACTCGCTGGCCGTCGGTGTCGAACTGGCGATCGTCGTGGTGCTGGGCATCGCCCTCGTCGTCGCGGTCGCCCTCACCGGACATGGCACGACGCAGAATCTCTTCACCCAGGGTATCGCCGCTGGCGCACCGAACTACTTCGCGCTTGGCGGCGGATTGATGGCCGCGTTGCTCATGGGCCTGTCGACGCTCGTCGGCTTCGAGGCTTCCGCCAACATAGCTGAGGAAGCCAAGGATCCACACCGCAGCGTTCCCCGGGCGATCGTCGGTTCTGTTGTCGCGGCAGCCATTTTGGGTACGTTGCTCATCATCGCGCTGACGGTGGCGATCAGGGACATGGGCCGCGTCTCCAGAAGCGCTTCGCCGGTCGCCGAAATCATGAGCGAGCAGTTCGGCCCCGGCCTGGAACGGCCATTCATGCTGGTGATCGGCATCGCGTTCTTCGGGGCCGGTCTGGTCACGATGGCCGGCGCGTCGCGGATCATCTTCGCGATGGCGCGCGCGGGCGCTTGCCAGCGCACAATGTGTTGAAGAAGGTCAATCCGCGCACCCAGACGCCGATCCCGGCGACGCTTCTGGTGGTTGTCGCTGGTGTCGTGGTGATGATCGTGCTGCCGGGCGGGGCCCTGCTGCAACTGATCCAGGCAGGCGCGATCATTAACAACATCCCCTACGCCATGACGATCATCCTCTACCTGGTGGTGCGCGGGAAGCTCGGCCGCAAGGAAGGGGCGTTCAGCCTCGGGCGTTTCGAGGTGCCGGTCGCGGTGATCGCGCTGGCGTGGGTGCTCTTCGCAATGTTCGCGGTCATCGCGTCCTCGGCGACGATCGTCCCGGTCATGATCGTGCTCGGCCTGTTGCTCTCCGGCGCAGTGTATTTCGTCTACCTGCTGATGTGCCGGCGAGACGTCCTCGAGCACGAGCCCGGCGGCGCCGACGGCTTCCTGCCTTCCTCTGCGACTTCAACCCAAAGGTGATCAACGTGACAACAACGGCACCTACTAGCGAGATGGCGCGCCCCGGGAATCCCCGGGGCGCGACCCGCGCAACTCCGACGACGAGTAGCGCAGCGACGGATCTACACGCGGCATTTGAAGAGTTCGACGCCAAGATCAAAGCGGGCATGCAGGCCTACGCGATACCGGGTGCGGCGGTTGCCGTCTGGGCCGGCGGCCACGAATATGTCAAAGGCTACGGAGTCACCAATATCGACCATCCGTTACCTGTCGACGGCGACACTGTCTTCCGGATCGGTTCCACCACAAAGACATTCACCGGCACGGCGATAATGAGGTTGGTCGATCAGGGCAAGGTGGATCTGGATGCACCTGTGCGCCGATATCTTCCGGACTTCGCCGTGGCCGACCCGGCTGCCAGCGCCGCGGTGACCGTACGCCAATTGCTCAATCACACCCCGGGCTGGTTGGGTGATGATATTCAAGACTTCGGACCCGGCGATGATGCGGTGGCCCGCTACGTCAGCGCGATGCCGCGACTACCGCAGCTGTCCCCGCCGGGGACCGTGTTCGCTTACAACAACGCAGGTTTGGTGGTGGCAGGCCGGATTATCGAGGTCGTCACCGGATCAACCTACGAGGCAGCGATACAGAACCTGCTGCTCGATCCGCTGCAGCTGGGCCACACGCACTTCTTCTCCGACCAGATAATCGGTCTGAATGTGGCGGCGTCGCATAACATTGTCGACGGCAAACCGGTTGTCGACACCGGTTTTTGGGCCGTTCCACGCAGCTGCAACCCAACGGGTGGGTTGATGTCCAGTGTGCGAGATCAGTTGCGCTACGCGCGGTTTCACCTCGGCGACGGTGCGTCACCCACCGGTGCCCAGCTGCTGAGTCAACAAGCCCTGGTGGCAATGCGTTCCAACCCCGGCGCCGGTGGCACATTGCAGGTTGACCTCACCGGCATGGGCGTGGCCTGGATGCTGCGGCCCTCGGCGGAGAACGTGACGATCGTCCAGCACGGCGGCACCTGGAGCGGGCAACACTCGGGGTTCTTCATGGTGCCCGATTGCGACTTCGCCATGACAGTACTCACCAACTCCGAAGGCGGAGCCCGGCTGCTCAACGAGCTTTTCGGCGACGACTGGGCGTTACGCCGCTTCGCCGGGATCAGCAACCTGCCCGCCACACCCCAGCACCTCGGCGCCGCTGACCTGGAGCCCTTCCAGGGGCGATACATTGCCCACCACGTCGCCCAGTCCGGCAACCTCGGGCAGGCGATCATCGAACTTCGGGTGGGGAACGGCCTACTTGACGGCACCATGACCGTCGATGACATCACCGGCAGCAATCCAAATCAGGAATCCAGCAGCCGACTGGGCCTTGCCTTCTACCGGCCCGACTATGGGCTCGACCTCGGACCCGACAACAAACCCATCGGCACCCGATCCGATTTCGTACGCGGCCCAGACGGCGCCATCACCTGGTTCCGCAGTCATGGACGCCTGTACCGACGCCAGTAGCGCGTCAGCAATGAACGGCCCGCGTTCACGCACACCTTGTGAGGGTGCTGGTTGCTCCTGGCCGGTGAACGCAGCCCACCAGGGTTGTCGCCAGCCAAGGAGAACACAATGAAAACCACCTCGCGACTGCGGCACAAGCCCAGCCCGTCAAGCAAATCGACGCCTACAACGCCTGCTACAAGAAATTGAAACCGCAGGAAGGTGGCACCGCGGCCTCGTTCGACTGCTGTGTCGTGGCTGGTGGTACCTGGACCGGCGGAACGTATCCGGACGGCTTTTGTGAGTTGAAAAACGCTCCGGCTCCCGACAGTGGAGCCAGCAGGCTCCTCCCCAGCCGCGAAATCGGCCCGTCCCGCCTTGCGGTGTAGCCCGAAATAGGGCGCGAATTTTCGTAGGGATTCCTGCTGGTCGAGGCGCCTCGCGATGCAGTCATGTTTGGCGTCGCCGTGGCTCGTTTATCCCAATAGGCACGGGTTGGGGTGTGTCCATTCGGACGACAGAAATAAGACGAAGACGAAGGAGTGTCAGCGTGAAATTCACGACGACTACCGCCAAGACGATGATCGGTGGCGCGGCGATAGCTGCAGCAAGCGTTTTCGCAGCTACACCTGCTTCCGCCGCGACACCAAACATCCAGGGATTCGGCACCAGCGAGGAGCTGATAAGCGGGCCGATGATCACCACCTACACGGTGAGTAACCTGCAGCCGAGCAGCTTGGCGATTCCCGGCTATACCCCTAAGGGGACCCTCTACCAGGCAGACATCACTGCCAGGTCAGACGGCGGACTCGTTACCCCGATGGTGAAGAACTTCAGCGCCCGCGGACCCAACGGTCAGAACTACGAGCTGATCGATAGCGGTCAGGTCCCGGGCGGTCTCAACCCGGCTCCGATTCCACAAGGCAGTGAATCGACCGGCACGCTGTACTTCGACGTGACCGGCGCGACGCCGAATGGGGTCGTCTACAACGACGGATTCCAGGACATTCTGATGTGGACGTCGAACGTGCAGGGGACCTCGGCACCTGGCGAGACGAACTCGACTCCGGTACCGGGTGCGCTGCCTAGCCCGTCGACACAGACCTCCTAACCCGGTTGCACATCTCCCCGCGTCACGCCTGGTGGCTGGCGGCGCGGGGAGATCTGCGTGCGCGGGGAATCCTGATGGCTGACCGTTAGGCGCTGACCGGAAGGCGGTACACCCGGCGTGCCGTACCGCCGAAGAAGTCGGCCTGTTCCTGCGTTGACAAGTCGGCAAGGGCCGCCTGCACGGTGGACACCATCGTCGGGCCGTCCCACAGCAGGTGATCGATCGGGTAATGCGTGGCGAACATGCATCGGTCAGCACCAAAGATGCTGAGCGCCTTGCGTATCCATCGCCCGATCGCTTCCTCGGAAGTCCCGAAGATCAGCGCGAGCCCCTGTGTCTTGAGGACGACGTTGGGAAAATCACCGACCGCCCGCAGGCGGTCCTCCCATCGGGAGAAGCCCTCGGCGGTCAGATCGAGTGGCCAGCCCGCCGCCTCCAGGACGAACGTGGTGTCGGGAAACGAGGTGATGAGCTCGTGAGTCGATGGCAGCTGCTCGTCGTAGACCAGCAAGTCCCACACCAGCCCTGCGGCAGCGATCCGCTCAAATCCCTTCAGCCAGAGGGGATCTGACAGGTAGTCGCCGCGCGCACCCAGGCGCTTTACCGGATCGGCCGCCCAATACAAGGGCTGGCGCACCGCTTGCACCACGGACAGATCCCGATATCGCGTGAGGACGTCGGACAGGTCAGGGGAATCAGGCGCGGCGGCCGCGATGAAGGCGCCAGGAGCACCGGCGCGCTCGGCGCATTGCTGCACCCACACCGCCTCCGCGACGCCGTCTGCCGCCCCGAACTCACACGCCACCGAGGCGGTGATGGACGTCTCGTCGACATCTCTCCGATAGTCCTGCGGCAGGTACTGGCGGGCAGCGTCGTAGTAGTTCGACAGCAGCGCGGTCAGTACGGGTTGCTCGGTGTCGATCCACGGGTAGGCCAGCTCAGGCACGTTGATGAAGTGGTGATGGGCGTCGACGATCTCCACCTCACCGAGCTTATTGCCGACGCGGCTAATCTCGAAGCATGGGACGCGTCATCGTGGTGATACTCGGAGTTGTTGTCGCCCTGTTCGGGCTGTTGTGGGCGCTACAGGGATTCGGGGTGGTGGGGGGCAGCCCAATGAGCAACACCACCACTTGGTCCATCATCGGTCCGATCACCGCGCTGGTCGGCATCGCGATTGCCGTCGGCGCGGCCCGCAGGCGCAAGCCCTAAAGGCGTTCGCCTGCTCGCGATCCGCTCATCGAGCAACTCGTCGATGAGTGCTGTCGACGGCTTGCCGCCGAGGCGGCGGATTGACGCGCTCACGGCAGCCAGAAGTGCCAGCTGTCGGTCGATGGCACTGACGTCGCGGTGTTTCACTGCTCCCCAATCACCGGATAATCCGGACGCGGCATTTGATCGTAGGCGCGAACATACCGCTGGGCCGGTATTCACTCCGGCGTGCCGACGACCTCTCCGCGCTAGGGTATCTACGTAAAAGTTTGCCCGGCGGTTCAATGTCGCCGCGTACCGAAAAGGCCCATCGAGTACGCAGCGAAAATCGACCGCCGCGATCTGCCTTGCTCGCTATCGCAATGCTGCTCGCGTGCAGCCCGGAACAGCCCGCCGAATTCTCTCTTCGACAGCGCGGGGTACCACGTCAAAGACGGCAAGGTCTACTATCTGAACGCCTTCCCCGGCAAGGCTTTCGAGATGACTGACGCCGACGCCGCCAGCTTCAAGGCACTGAACTCGACTTACGGACGGGACAAGTCGACGGTCTTCGTCAACGGCTACCAGCTTACCGACGCTGACGCCGGGAGCTTCGAACTGCTCGACCGCCCCAACTTCGCCAAGGACAGCCATCACGTCTACCAACACGACCGCGTGATCAGCGACGACCCAGCGCACTTCGTATTGCTCGACGGCGACCTCGCGAAGGACCGCCATGTCGTCTTTTGGAGTGACGGATCGGTGCTCTCCGAGGACCCGGCGCATTTCGCGATCATCTCCAACGCCGACAACTACCTGTTCACCAAGGACGGAAGGACCCTGCACGTCAACGGCAAAGATGCCGACCCGTCGACATTCCAAGTGCTGCAAGGCGCTTACGCCCGTGACGGCCAACGTGTCTTCTACTTCGACCAGCAGATCGCCGATGCGGATCTGTCGTCCTTCCGCAAGCTCGACGGTCCCTACGCGAGTGACGCCACCCACGTCTACTGGATCGGCAAGACCATCGACGGCGCGGATCCGCGGTCATTTCGGGTGTTGAACGCCGACTTCGAGTGTTCAGCCGACGGCGCGCGCACCTACTACCGACAGTCCGTCATCGCCAACGCCGATCCGCGCAGTTTCCCGCCAGGTCGCGCGGTAACCAACTGCTCAGAAACGTCGATCTCGTTCGCGCAATAGCCAATCCGGCGCTATGCCGGGTACCCGCGCAAGGTGTCACTGGGTGCGGTGCCGAACGCCGCCTTGTACGCGAGGCTGAACCGGCCCGCGTGACTGAATCCCCAACGGCCGGCGATAGCGGTTACGGTGTCGTGCGCCGGGTCGGCCGCCTTCAGGTCGCGGTGTGCCCTGTCGAGGCGTACCCGCCGCAAATACTCCAGCGGTGTCGTGCCCAGGTTCCGGCGGAAGGCGTACTGAACCGAGCGCGGTGACACGTTCACCGCGGCCGAGATGTCCTCGAGGCCGATATCGGCGTCGGCGTTCTCCTGTATGAAGGCCACGGCATTCCGCAGTATGGACGGCATCTGCCTCACCCTCTCTAGACCAGCCACTGCTCGCGCACTCCCCTGATCCGGTTGGTCAAATGACGATGGGTTCGTATACCCGCTGAGGAACAGCTGAAAACAAGCTCAGCAACCATCGGATTCCTGCCAGGATCGACTCCATGACCGAACGCATCGAGGTTGCGCGCACGATTCCCGCGCCGGCCGCCGACATCTTCGCCGTGCTCTGCGACCCGCAAGGTCACGTCGCCATCGACTCATCAGGCATGCTGCAGGACGCGGAGGGCGAGCCCGCCACCGCCGTTGGCGACACCTTCGTCATTCACATGGACCGCGAATCCCTCAACGACTATCCGCTGGGCAAGTACGACGTCACCGTCGAGATTCGCGAGTTCGAGAAGGACCGGCTCATCGCGTGGACGATCCTGGGTCAGATCAAACCGCAGATCGGTCACGTCTACGGCTACCGCCTCGAACCGTCCGCCGACGGCGACGGCACCGTCGTCACCTCGTTCTACGACTGGTCGAACATCGACGACGAATGGCGCAAGGCGAACATCTTCCCCGTCATCCCCGAGAGCGCACTGCGCGCAACGCTGGGCGTCTTGGACCGCACTGTCCGGCGCGGCTACCCGCGCGGCTGACCGCCTCGCGACCGTCAACTCTGGGTTGACGCTATCTCGTCGTCAACCTAGAGTTGACGCTATGAGTGAGCCCGCCAAGATCGCCTATCCCGTCCGCCTCGACGACCTCATCGACGTCATCAAGAAGGTGCACGCCGAACCGCTGGACCAACTGACCGACGCGGTGCTGGCGGCCGAGTCGCTCGGCGAGATCGCCGACCACCTCATCGGCCATTTCGTCGATCAGGCGCGACGGTCGGGCGCGTCATGGACCGAGATCGGAAAATGCATGGGCGTCACCAAGCAGGCGGCGCAGAAGCGCTTCGTCCCCAAGGCGCCCGACTTCGAATCCGCGGCGCTGGACCCGAATGCGGGTTTCGGCCGCTTCACCCCGCGGGCACGCAACGCCGTCGTCGTCGCCCAGAACAAGGCCCGGGAGGCAGGCAACAGTGAGATCACGCCGGACCACCTGCTCCTCGGGGTGTTCGACGACCCCGACGGGCTCGCCGTCAAGGTGCTCGCAGGCCGGGGCGTCGACGCCGCGGCCGTCGAGAAGGCCGTCACCCTGCCGCCCCGCGCCGAAGGCAACCTGCCGGCGCTGATCCCATTCAGCGGTTCCGCGAAGAAGGCGCTGGAGCTGACCTTCCGGCAGGCTCTTCGCCTGGGGCACAACTACATCGGGACCGAGCACCTCTTACTGGCGCTGTTCGAAGAGGAAGATGACGACGGTCCGCTGCACCGCCTCGGCGTCGACAAGCAACGGTTCGAAGGCGACGTCGTCAAAGCGCTGGAGCAGTTCACCAAGAAGTAGATCTCACGAACAGAGCCGCGCCGGCGTCTTCATGATGTGAGAGTGCGACCGTTCGAAGACGTGGTGGCCGAGCACGGCGCGACCGTGCTGCGGGTGTGCCGCGCGGTCGTGGGGCCCGTCGACGCCGAGGACGCATGGTCCGAGACGTTCCTCTCGGCACTGCGCGCGTACCCCGAACTACCCGCCGACGCCAACGTCGAGGCGTGGCTCGTGACGATCGCGCACCGCCGCGCCCTCGACGTCGGCCGCGCCAGGACCCGGCGTGCGATCCCGGTCGAGACGCCTCCCGATCGGCCGTCGTCACGCGCCGACCCGTCTGCCCGCTATCCCGATCTGTGGGCCGCGCTGCAACGCCTGCCCGACAAACAGCGCCTCGCGGTCGCCTACCACCACATCGCAGGCCTGCCGTTCGCCGAGATCGCCGAGCTACTCGGCAACTCCCCCGACGCCGCACGCCGCGCTGCGGCCGACGGCCTCAAGACCCTTCGCAAGCTCTACCCAGAGGATGAAACAGCATGAGCACCAACCTTTTCGACGAACTACATGCCGACGGCGATACGCTGTCCCGGCTGCACCACCGGCTCGAGCGCAATGCCGCCGCCGACGGTCTGCTCGACGTCGCATACCGAACCGTCGACAGCCCCGTCGGCACCCTGCTGCTGGCCGCGACAGACGTCGGCTTGGTCCGCGTCGCCTACGACATCGAGGACCACGACGCGGTGCTGGCCAAGTTGGCCCGATCGGTGAGCCCGCGCGTGCTGCGGGCCCCCGCCCGCCTGGACCCCGTCGCCCACCAGCTCGACGAGTACTTCGGCAAGCGGCGCACCACCTTTGAGGTCACCGTCGATCTCCGGCTCGCCGAAGGCTTCCGCCGCAGCGTCATCGAACACCTGCGGGAGATCGGCTACGGCGTCCGCGAAAGCTACGCCGAGGTGGCCGCGGCCGTCGGCAACCCCCGCGCGGTGCGTGCCGTCGGGACCGCGTGCGCCCACAACCCGCTGCCCGTGGTGATCCCGTGTCACCGCGTGGTCCGGTCGGACGGGTCGACGGGCCAGTACGTCGGAGGCGCAGCCGCCAAATCGGCGCTGCTGGCCCTCGAGGCCGCGTAGTAGGGAATGAATCGGCGCAGGCTGCCGTCTTTACCTCACATGAAACTCGACGACGCGGCACGCGAACTCATCGGCTCGGGCACCGACGCCACGCTGGTGACCATCAACCCGGACGGCAGCCCTCAGGTGTCGGTCGTCTGGATGGCGCTGGAGTCGACGCCCGACGGCGACGAACTCGTATCGGCCCACCTGGCCGAATATCAGAAGACACGCAATGTCCGCCGCGACCCGCGGGTGGCGGTGACGATCCTGGCGCCCGCACACCCTGGGCAGCAGACGCCCTACCTGTCGATCACCGGGACGGCGCGCATCGTCGAGGGCGGTGCCCCCGAACTGCTCAAGAAGCTGGCCAAGGCGATGCTCGGCTCCGACGAGCACTTCCCGCCGCCCAATTCGCCGCCGGGTCTGCTCACCCGCGTCCGGATCGACAAGGTCGGTGGACACGGGCCCTGGGTCTCCTGACGGGCGACCCTCTGTAAGCGGTCGCGCGCATGTGCCATCATGCGAGGCGAACTAGGAGGGGACCATGCGCAGCTTGCTCGTGCTGCTGTTCGCCGCTTTGACCGCTTCCGGAGGCGTGCTGGCGACGCCCGCGGCAGCGGTGGACGCCCCGATCGGACGGCTCGGGGACACACTGCGGGTCGAGTTGGAGGGCGTCATCGCCGACGTGACCGTCGTTGACATTCAACCGTCCGATGTCCCACCCGGCTTCGGCTATCCGCCCCGCGCGCCGCGCTACCAGGTGTATCGCGCCAACGTCGTCATCCACGCCGTCCAGATGCCTGTCCCATACGCCTTGGGCATCTCGTTCATCTTCAAGGGTGTCACGCCGACGGGTGACGCGTACGAGCCAAGGAACACCGACGCCCCCGACGCGTTGCAGTACGCCATGCAAAACGTGCCCGCAGGCGCAACCGTCGCAGGCGGTGTGTGGTGGGACTGCTACCGCGATCTGGTGTCCAATGTCGTGCTCGTCGACAGGAAGACCGGGATCCATCTCGCGCAGTGGAACGTGTGACTCTCCGAATCACAATCCCTGCCGCCGCGGAGCTTCCTGAACTCGCAGCCGTCGCCGCCAAGACGTTTCCGCTGGCGTGCCCGCCGTCGGTGTCCGCAGAGAACGTGGCGGCGTTCATCGACGAGAACCTGTCGGAGGCGCACTTCGCCGACTACCTGGCAAACCCCGACCGAGTGCTGCTGATCGCCCGCGAGGACGGCCGAATGATCGGTTACGCCATGCTGATTCGCGGGATTCCGGACGATGACGATGTCCAGCGCGCAGTCGCGCTGCGTCCCGCCGTGGAGATCTCGAAGATGTATGTGCTGCCCGACAGCCACGGCGCGGGCACATCGGCGGCCCTGATGGCCGAGTCGGTCAAACGGGCCGGAGAACTCGATGCGAAGTGCGTGTGGCTCGGCGTGAATCAGAAAAACGAGCGGGCGCAACGCTTCTACACCAAGCACGGGTTTTCCATCAACGGCACCAAGACATTTCGGCTCGGCAGCCGAATCGAGAACGATTACGTGATGGTGCGCCCGGTCTGACCCGCGGTCGTCAACGCCAATAGCCGTGAGGTGGCCCGCAGGTACTTCTTCCGGAACCCGCCCGCCATCATCTCCTCGCTGAAGATGGTGTCCAGCTTGGTTCCCGACGCGACCACCGGAATGCCCGCGTCGTACAGCCGGTCGGTCAGCGACACCAACCGCAGGGCGACATTCTGGTCGTCGATCGGGTGCACGCCCGTGATGAATACCGCCGTAACACCTTCGATCAGCGTCAGATAGCGCGACGGGTGCATGGTCGCCAGGTGCGCGCACAGGGCGTCGAAGTCGTCGAGGGTGGCGCCGGGAACCGCGGCGGCACGCGCACCGACCTCCTGATCGGACAGCGGTTCGGGCGCCGGCGGGAGATCGCGGTGACGGTAATCGGGCCCCTCGATACGGACGGCGTTGAAAATGGCTGCAAGCGTGTTGATTTCGCGGAGGAAATCCTGTGCGGCGAATCGGCCCTCACCCAATTGTTCGGGCAATGTGTTGGACGTCGCCGCAATCGACACTCCCCGTTCGACCAGCGCCGAGAGCAGCCGTGAGATCAGCGTGGTGTTGCCGGGATCGTCCAGCTCGAACTCATCGATGCACACCACCACGTAGTCAGCGAGCAGGTCGATGCACTCGACGAAGCCGAAGACGCCTGCCAACTGGGTGAGCTCGCCGAACGTCGCGAACGCGGTCGGCGCCGGGCTGGTCGCGGAGATCGCGTAATAGCTCGATGCCAGCAGGTGGGTCTTGCCGACGCCGAACCCGCCGTCGAGGTAGAGCCCGACCCCCGGCAGTGTCTCGCGCTTACCGAAGAGCTTCTTTCTGCCCGGCCGCCGCGTCACCGCCTCGTCGCAGAACTGCAGGCAGGACTGCACGGCCGCGGCCTGCGTCGGCTCGCCCGGGTCGGGCTTGTAGCTGTCGAAGGTGACGTCGGCGAAGGTCGGCGGCGGGCGCAGCTGGGCGATCAACCGCTCCGGGCTGACGGTCGGGTGCCGATCCACGAGATGCCCGACACCAGACTGCATGCACGAACCTTAAGCGACGTGCTGGAATCGTTCCCATGGCCGACGACGCTGCAGCGGTGCGCTTCACCGAGCTGGGACCCGCAGGCAGCCCCATCGGGTCCTTCGACGACGGCCGGATGACCGACTTCTACACCTACCCCGACGGTCTGCAGGCGTGCTGGGTGCGCGGCAACATGATCACCAGCCTCGACGGCGGCGCGACCGACGACGGCAAGTCCGGCGGGCTGGCCGGCGCCGGCGATCGCTCGGTGTTCACGGTGATGCGCCAGCAGGCCGACGTCATCCTGGTCGGTGCGGGCACCGTCCGCGCCGAGAACTACTCCGGTGCCCAATTCAGCCCCGCGCAGCGCCAGGCCCGGCAGCGGCGCGGCCAGGCAGAGGTGCCGCCCATCGCCGTTGTCACCAACAGAGGTGAGTTCGACCACGACGCCAAGCTCTTCACGCGCACCGAGGTGCCTCCGCTGATTCTGACGTCCAACACTGCGGCCCCCGGCGCCAGCAGCCGGCTCGGGTCGCTCGCCGAGGTCGTCGTCGCGTCTGGCGCCAACCCCGAAGCGGTGGACAACGCGGCGGTGCTGAAAATCCTGGCCGCCCGCAAGCTGTTCCGCGTGCTCGCCGAGGGCGGCCCGTCGCTTCTCGGCTCGCTCATCCAGGCAGATCTGCTCGACGAGTTGTGCCTTACCATCGCGCCCCTGCTGGTCGGCGGCTCGGCGTCGCGCATCGCCACCGGGCCTGCGGCCGTGCACTTCCGAATGCGGTGCAGTCACCTGCTCAGTGACGACGCCGGCTACCTCTACGCGCGCTACGTCAGAGGTCACTGAGTCCGTCATCAGTACTGTGGTTCGCATGCATCGCCGTCTCCTGGTCCGTGCCGTGAGCACCTCGACCGTCGTGATGACGGCTTTGCTGACCGGTTGCGCACCCCTGTTGGCCGCCGATCCGCGCTACGCCACCAACTCCGGAGCACACCCGCAGGGGCAGCCCGCCACGGACAAGAAGGCCGGCGGTCCGCCCGCGATCGAAGCCCCGAAGAACGACCTGTCGTGGCACAACTGCACTTCTCAGGTGTTCGGCGATTCCGCCGTCCAGCCGCTGCCCGGCGTGACGCTCGACTGCGCCACCTACGACGCCGACCTCGACCCCATCAACGGCGCGACGGGGTCGGTGAGCATCGGCGTGGTGCGCGCCCGTTCGGTGGAGACCCCCGACGACGCAGGCCCGCTGGTGATGACCACCGGCTCGGATCTGCCGACCTCCACGCAGCTGCCGGTGTGGCTGTCACGCGCGGGTACCGATGTGCTCAAGACCCATCCGATCGTGGCCGTCGACCGGCGCGGCATGGGCATGTCGAGCTCGATCGACTGCCGCGACCTGTTCGACCGTCAGGAGATGCTGGACCAGGCGCAGTTCCAGTCCGGCGACGACCCGGTCGCCAACCTCGGCGCGATCACCCAGACGGCCACGACCAGCTGCACCGACAGCATCGCGCCCGGCGACTCGGCCTACGACAACGCGCACGCCGCCGAGGACATCGAGCGGCTGCGCAGCACATGGGACGTGCCCACGATCGCGCTTCTGGGCATCGGCAACGGCGCCCAGGTGGCGCTGGCCTATGCGGGCTCGCATCCCGGCAAGGTGGCGCGGCTCGTGCTCGACTCGCCGCTGCCGCTCGGCATCGCCGCCGAGGCCGCGACCGAACAGCGCGTCAAGGGTGAGCAGACCGCGCTGGACGCATTCGCATCGCAGTGCGCGGCCGCCAACTGCCCGCTCGGACCCGATCCGAAGGGCGCTGTCGACGCACTGCTCTCCGACGCCCGGGCAGGCAACGGTCCCGCGGGCGCGTCGGTCGCCACCGTCGCCGACGCGATCAGCACTGCACTGGCCTATCCGCGCGGCGACCGCTCCTCGGCGACCAACAGCCTGGCGGCCGCGGTGGCCGCGGCGCGCTCCGGCGACGCAAACCAGATGACGAACCTGATCACCCAGGCAGACAACGTGCGCCAGACCGACGGCCAGTTCGTCAACTCCTGCAGCGACGCGTTGAACCGGCCGACCCCCGACCGGATCCGCGAGCTCGTGGTCGCGTGGCCCAAGCTGTATCCGCAGTTCGGCGCCGTGGGTGCGCTCAGCCTCGTCAAGTGCCTGAACTGGCCGAGCGGTTCGGCGCCGCAAGATCCGAAGAACCTCAAGGTCCCGGTGCTGCTGCTCGGCGTGCAGAACGACCCCATCGTCGGCAATGAGGGCGTCGCGCAGGTCGCCGCGACCATCATCAACGCGGGTGCCTCCAGCAAGCGGGTGATCTGGCAGGGCATCGGGCACGGCGCGAGCGTCTACTCCGAATGCGCGTTGAAGCCGGTGACCGGCTACCTGGACAGCGGCAACCTGCCGCCGACCGACACTTACTGCCCCGCCTAGTCCAGCGCCGGATGCCATCGGTGTACGGTTCGCTGGTGGCGGCACCAGACTCCATCCGTACCGGCCTGCTGAATCTCTTCCGACCCCGCACGTCACCGCCGAGCGCGGCAACCGTGCTGCGGTCGGCGCTGTGGCCGATCGCCATCATGTCGATCGCACACCGCAGTTACGTGCTGTCCAGCAACGGCTACATCACCGACGACTTCGGACCGGTGTATCGCGCCGTCAGTAACTTCCGGCGCGGCTGGGACATCTACAACGAGCACTTCAACTACGTCGACCCGCACTACTTGTATCCGCCGGGCGGCACACTGCTGATGGCTCCGTTCGGCTACATGCCCGTCTTCGCGTCGCACAACTGGTTCGTCGCCGTCAACACGGTCGCGATGATCATCGCGGCGTGTCTGATGGTGAGGTTGTTCGGCTTCTCCCTGACGTCGGTGGCGCTGCCCGCGTTGCTCACCGCCATGTTCGTCACCGAGTCGGTCACCAACACGATCGTCTTCACCAACATCAACGGCTGCGTGCTGCTGGCGGAGGTGTTGTTCTTCCGATGGCTGCTGTCGGGGAAGGTCAGCGATGAGTGGTGGGCCGGTGCGGCGATCGGTCTGTCGCTCGTGGCGAAACCGGTGCTGGCGGTGCTGCTCCTACTGCCGCTGCTGAATCGCCAATGGCGAACACTCGTCACGGCATTCGCGGTGCCCTTGGTGTTCAACGTGGCCGCCTGGCCGCTGGTGTCCGACCCGATGAACTTCGTGAAGCGCACGGTCCCCTACATCTTGGGCACCCGCGACTACTTCAACAGCTCCATCCAGGGCAACGGCGTCTACTACGGGCTGCCAGGCTGGTGGATCCTGCTGCTGCGCATCATCTTCACAGTGCTTGCGGTCGTTAGCCTTTGGCTGTTGTACAAGTACTACCGAACCCGCGATCCGCTGTTCTGGATGTTGACGTCCTCCGGGGTGCTGCTGGTCACGTCGTGGTTGGTGCTGTCCCTGGCGCAGGGCTACTACTCGATGATGTTGTTCCCGTTCCTGATGACGGTGGTCCTGCCCAACTCGGTGGTCCGCAACTGGCCGGCATGGCTGGCGACATACGGGTTCCTCACAATGGACCGCTGGCTGATGTGGCGCTGGCCGACCACCGGCCGCTTCCTGGAGTACATGAAGATCACGTACGGCTGGTCGCTGCTGCTGATCGTGGTGTTCTGCGTGCTCTACTTCCGCTACCTGGACGCCAAGGCCGACGGCAGGCTCGAGGAGGGCATCGACCCGCCATGGATGGACGCCAAGGAACCACGCGCTAGCGTGGTGACATGACCTCGCCGCGGCCCAAGGTGGAACTCACCGACGACGAGTGGCGCAAGAAGCTCACGCCCGACGAATTCGCGGTGCTGCGCAAAGCCGGCACCGAGCGGCCCTTCACCGGCGAGTACACCGACACCAAGACCGAAGGTGTCTACGAGTGCCGGGCCTGTGGCGCCGAGTTGTTCCGGAGCAACGAGAAGTTCGAATCGCATTGCGGCTGGCCGTCGTTCTTCGACCCGACGAACTCGGACGCGGTCATCCTGCGGCGGGACGACTCGATGGGCATGACCCGCGTGGAAGTGCTGTGCGCCAACTGTCACAGCCATCTCGGCCACGTCTTCGAGGGCGAGGGCTATCCGACGCCCACCGACAAGCGCTACTGCATCAACTCGATCTCGCTACGGCTGGTGCCTGCAGGATCCTAGCCTTCAGTTCGGCCAGCCCCAACTGCGACGGCCGCTTGGCCTGGCCCGACGCGAGCAGGTTCATCATCGCGGCGGCGCTGATCGGCGGGCTGTAGTAGTAACCCTGCGCAACGTCGCAGCCGAATTCGCGAAGTTTTTCTGCGGTCTCGGCGTTCTCCACGCCCTCGGCGACGGTGGTCACGCCGAGCACATGTGCGAGGTCCACGACACCGCGGACGACGGCGGCCGCCCGGCTGTCCACCTGGATGGGCGCGATGAAGTGTCTGTCCAGTTTCACTTCGTCGATGGCCAGCTCTCGCAGGTACCACAGCGCCGAGTAGCCGCTACCGAAGTCGTCGATGGCGATCCGAATTCCGCGTTGCCGCAACCGCTCCAGCACCGAACGGGTGCGGTCGATGTTGTCGAGCAGGAAATCCTCCGTGATCTCGATGGTGAGGTCTTCCGGGCTCAGCCTGCGCTCCGCGAGTGAGGCTGCGATGTGCGTCGGCAGGTCCAGGTCACCGAGCGACGGCGCGAACACGTTGACCGCGATCGGCACGCCGATGCCCATGGCTGCCCATTCGGCGACATCGTCGAGTGCCTGCGTCAGCACGATGTCGGTCACCGCCCGCATCAGACCGCGCTTGCGAACCAGAGGCAGGAACTGGGCGGGCCCGAGGAGACCGCGCTTGGGGTGGGGCCAACGCACCAGGGCTTCGACGCCCATCACCTCGCCGGTGCGCAGATCGAACTTGGGTTGATAGAACACGGTCAGGTCGCCATGGTCGATGGCATGACGCAGTTCGCCGAGGAGCCGGACCGCCGCACCACGTTCCCCCTCGCTCGTCTCGGTCGGCAGCTCGAGCTCATTCGGGTCGGTGAACGCCATGTCCGGGGTGAAGGTGTGCAGGCCACCGGATTTCGATCGCTTCGCCGAGTACATCGCCACATCGGCCTGCTTCAGCAGCACGTCCGCCGAGAGGTCGGGATTGGCCGCCGATCCCACGGCCAGCCCGACGCTGGGCCGCATCAGCAGCTGCTGGCCGTCGATGACGAACGGTTCCTCGAATGCGGCGACCACGCGGTGCGCGACCAGCCGCGACAGCTCGGGTAGGCCCTCCATCAGGACGGCGAACTCGTCGCCGCCCACCCGGGCCACCGTGTCGGACGTCCGCACGCAACCGAGGAGGCGCTCGGCGGACTGGATCAGCAACGCGTCCCCCGCGGGGTGGCCCAGACTGTCGTTGACAAGTTTGAAGTCGTCGAGGTCCATGGAAAGCACTGCCACCGACTGGTTGTCGCGTTCGTGCAGTTGCACCGCGTGCTGGAGCCGGTCGTTGAACAGGTCGCGGTTGGCCAGCCCGGTGAGCGTGTCGCGCAGCGCCTGTTCGGCCACCATCTTCAGCAGCCGTTGGTTCTGCCTGACCACGACGAACTGCCTAGCCATGACCGCGGTCATCAGCAGCGTCGACGACACGAAGATCGGTCCGAGTCCAGGGGTCGGAAAGTAGGCGGGCACGCACACCAGCACTGCCACCGCGACCGGCACGTAGGGCAGCCACATCGACACCCGCGACGGCACCTGCGACACCACGACGGCGGTGTCCGGCCCGCGGCGGCTGACGAGTGCCGCCATGCCGAACGTGAGGAATGCCGCCGCCCAGCCGATGTCGATCACGTGGCCGCTGTGATAGGCATCGTGTGCGGTCAGATAGGCAAAGGCGCTGTCCGACAACGCCATCAGAATCACGGCGACGGTCAGCATCGCCAAGGTCGTGCGCCGTCCGGTGCGCGCCCGCGCGAGCAGCATGACCGCGACGGTGAGAATCGTGATGTCGGCGATCGGGTAACTCAACGACAGACCCAGTGCGAATCCGCTCGTGCCACCTGTGTTGTAGACGCTTCGCAACACGAGCACCCACGAGATCTCGAACAGCGCGCCCGCGACGATGAACCCGTCGAGCATGAAACGGGTCCGCGACTGGCCCGAGTGGCCGGTCGGAAACAACACCACGGCCAGTCCGGCACCGATCGGGAACAGCAGATAGCCCGCATCGGCCAGCGATGGGAACGGGGATTGGTGCAGCACATTCTCGTAGTAGATCCACAGCGCCGACCCGAAGGCCCAGCCGGCCAGGCCGACCGTCAGGCTGATCCACGCGATGCGCTGCCGCCCCTCGGCCGACGAGGCGGCCAGCCCGCCGCACAATGCCGCGAACATCGCGAAGACGAGCAAACCGTAGTTCGAGAGAGCCTCACGGCCCACGTCACTCCCCCAACGTAAAAACAACGTCGCTGCAAAAGCGGCGCCTACCGTGACAGCGCCGATCCCCACGCACGCTGTTTTGGACACCCTGTCCACGCTAGCAACAAATTATCGCGTGCGAAACCGCTCGCAGCAAAGTGTCCATGCGATTTGCCAAAAGAATAGCTCTTCAGCCGTTATTCCCTGGCATCCGCCCTGTTTACCCTGAAAAGATGTTGCCAAAATTGACGGCAGTGTTGGGTGCAAATCAAACGAATCCAAATCAGCAAATAAAGCCGGAGCCCGATCAGGGCAGCTTGGCGACCAATTCCTCGACGCTGATGCGGGGCCCGGTGAAGAACGGTGTCTCCTCACGGACGTGCCTGCGGGCGTCGGTGGCGCGCAGGTCCCGCATCAGGTCGACGATGCGGTGCAGTTCGGGCGCCTCGAACGCCAACACCCACTCGTAGTCGCCGAGCGCGAACGCGGGCACCGTGTTGGCCCTGACGTCCTTGTAGTCGCGGGCTGCCATACCGTGTTCGGCCAGCATGCGACGGCGCTCGTCGTCGGGCAGCAGGTACCAGTCCAGTGACCGGACGAACGGGTACACGCAGATGTAGGCCCCTGGCTCCTCACCGGCGAGGAACGCCGGGATGTGGCTCTTGTTGAACTCCGCGGGCCGGTGCAGCGCAACCGTGCTCCACACCGGCGTGGTGGCCCGGCCCAGCGTCGTGGTACGACGGAAGTCGGAGTAAGTGGCCTGCAGCGCCTCCACCCGCTCGGCGTGGGTCCAGATCATGAAGTCCGCGTCGGCGCGCAGTCCCGCGACGTCGTAAACCCCGCGGACCACGACGCCGTTGTCTTCCTGCTGCTTGAGGAACGTCGCCGTCTCGTCGACGATCGCGGCGCGGTCGTCACCGAGGGCGCCGGGTCGCACCGCGAACACCGAGAACATCAGGTAGCGAAGCGTCGAATTGAGAGTGTCGTAGTCCAGCCGAGCCATGACTTCTATCGTGCCACGCAGGCCGTGACCAGCGTCGCCGCCGCCCTCGTCGCCGCCGCGACGCAGGCAGGCACCCCGATACCGTCCAGATAGGCCCCGGCCACCGCCAAGGAGGGCGGAAGGCCGGCCCGCAGCTCGGCGACCAGATCGCCGTGGCCGGGCCCGTACTGCGGCATCGCGTCGATCCACCGCTGCACCCGACAGTCGAACGGCTCGTCGACGACGCCGAACAGATCGGACAGGTCCTGCGCGGCCCACGACAGCAGGTCGTCATCGCCGACGCGGCGCGCGATGTCGTCGCCGAACCGACCGAACGACAGCCGCACCAATTCGACGTTGCCACGCGGCCCCCACTTGCGTGACGACAGCGTGATCGCCTTGGCGTGCAAGCGTTCTGAGGCGGCCACCAAGACACCGGACCGCTGCGGCACCGGCGTGCCGCCCGGTAGCGCAAGCGCCACCAGCGCGGTCGACGCCACCTGGATCCGGCGTGCCGCTGCCGCGGTCCGTGGCGCCACCCCAACGACGATGTTCGCCAGCCGGGGCGCAGGGACGGCCAGCAACACGGCATCGGCGTGCCATGCGCTGCCCTCGTCGTCGACGAGTTGCCAGCCGCTGCCCCGCCGTTCCAGCCGGTCGACGGCCACCTGCGCCCAGTGGAAGTCGGCGCGGCGGATCAGCTCGTCGAGCAATACCGCGTAGCCGCCGTCGACCGCGCCGAACACCGACCCGCCGGTTGGCGGCGGCAACGCCTGGCGGACCGCCTCGGTGAGGCTCCGCGCGCCGCGGTCCAGCACCGCGGCCAGCGTCGGGGCGGCCGACCGCAGTCCGATCGTGGCGGCCGATCCTGCGTACACCCCGGCCAGCAGCGGATCGACCGAGCGGGTCACCACCTGGTCGCCGAACCGGTCACCGACCAGCTCGGCCACCGAAGGATCCGCGCCGGGCCGCCAGCTCAGCTGCCGCCGGGGTTCGTCCCGCATCCGCTGGATCGTGGCGTCGTCCACCAGGCCGCCCATGGACGACGCGTCGGACGGAATGCCGTTGAGGGTGTCGCGCGGCAGCTCGTGCAGGCCGCCCTGGCTGTAGATCAACGGCCGTGCGCCCGTGGTGCCGATCTGCCGGTCGGCCATGCCGAGCTCGGCGAGCAGCGCGGGCACCTCGGGGCGCCGGGCCACGAACGCTTCGGCGCCGATGTCGATGGGCTGGCCACCGAGCTGTTCGGTGCGCAGCACGCCGCCCAGCCGGTCGGCGGGTTCGAAGACGGTGATATTCGCGTCGTCGCCGAGGGTGACCCGCAGTCGGTACGCGGCCACCAGGCCCGAAATACCGCCGCCGACAACGCAATACGACGCCCGTTCTGCTCCTCGCACGTGCGGCGCAGTCACAGCGAGTGCACCAGTTCCACGACATCGGTGATGACGCCGGGGTCCGTCGCGGGAAGCACGCCGTGACCCAGGTTGAACACGTGGCCCGCGGCGCCCCCGTCAACCGCGCGACGGCCGTCCTCGACAACCGCACGCGCCGCGCGCTCGGCCACCGCGAAGCCGGCAAGCAGCACCACGGGATCGAGGTTGCCCTGCAGCGCGGTGCCGGGTGCGACCCGGGCGGCGGCGTCGGTCAGTGACGTCCGCCAGTCCACGCCGACAACAGAGCTGGCTGCTGGCGATACGGCCTCCGACATCGCCCCGAGCAGCTCGGCGGTGCCGACGCCGAAGTGCGTCATCGGTACGCCGGTGTCGGCCAGCGCCTCGAACACCCGGGTGCTGTGCGGCTGCACATATGTTCGGTAGTCGGCCAGCGAGAGCGTCCCGGCCCACGAGTCGAACATCTGGATGGCATCCACGCCCGCATCGACCTGCACTTTCAGGAATGCGGTGGTGAGCCCGGCCAGTGCCGTCATCAGGGCGTGCCAGGTGTCGGGCGCGCCGAGCATCATCGCCTTTGTGCGCTCGTGGTGCCGGCTGGGCCCTCCCTCGACGAGGTAGGACGCCAGCGTGAACGGAGCGCCCGCGAAACCGATCAGCGGGACGTTGCCCAGCTCACTCACCAGCAGCCCGACCGCATCGGCGATCGGCGCAACCTGTTCGGGCTCAAGGGCTTTGATCGCCGCGACGTCGGCTGCGGTGCGGATCGGGTGCTCGATCACCGGACCGACGTCGGGCACGATGTCCAGGCCGATGCCCGAAGCCCGCAACGGCACGACGATGTCGGAGAACAGGATGGCGGCGTCGACGCCGTGCCTGCGCACCGGCTGCAGGGTGATCTCGGTGACCAGCTCGGCGTCGAAGCAGGCCTGCATCATCGTGTTCTTGGCGCGCAGCTCCCGGTACTCGGGCAGCGATCGGCCCGCCTGCCTCATGAACCACACCGGAACCCGGCTCGGCTTACGGCCGCCGACGGCGGCCAGGTACGGGGACTCCGGCAGGTCACGACGGGTGTTCATCGGCACCAATGCTGCCATGAGACGCGGACCGGGGGCCGTTTGGTCTCTCCCCGCGACGGATACGGCGCGCCTGCGCACAGGCCTGGCCAAATGGTCTAGCGTCAAGGCGGTGACCACCGCCGAACCGGCCCAGTTCCGGGAAGCGGTCGCTGCGATGAATGCCACTACCGTGCGACCGGAGATCGAGCTCGGCCCGATTCGGCCGCCGCAGCGTCTCGCGCCGTTCAGCTATGCCCTGGGCGCCGAAGTTCGCCACCCGGAGACCGCGATCGTGCCGGAGCAGTCGGACGGGGACGCATTCGGGCGGTTGATCCTGCTGCACGACCCCGAGGGCGCAGAGGCCTGGGACGGCACCATGCGGTTGGTCGCCTACGTCCAGGCCGACCTGGACTCCAGCGAGGCGGTCGACCCCCTGTTGCCGGAGGTGGCCTGGAGCTGGCTGGTCGATGCTCTCGAGTCGCACACCCAGCACGTCACCGCGCTGGGCGGCACGGTCACCGCGACCACGTCGGTGCGCTACGGCGATATCTCCGGGCCGCCAAGGGCGCATCAGCTGGAGCTGCGCGCGTCCTGGACGGCGACGACGCTGGAGCTCGGCCCGCATGTGCGCGCCTTCTGCGCAGTGCTCGAACACGCCGCGGGACTGCCGCCGGCCGGTGTGACCGACCTGGGGTCGCGCACCCGCGCCTGAGATGACCGACGCCGACTCCGAAGGGGCCGAGCCAGAAGACGCCGCGGAACCCGAAGCCACCCCGCTGCTGGCTCCTGCCGACGGCGTGCCACCGGTGTCTGTGACCGTGTCCGAAATCCGCGCGGCCGCAGAGCTTTTGGCGTCAGGACACGGACCATTCGCGGTCGACGCCGAACGCGCGTCCGGCTTTCGTTACTCAAACCGCGCCTATCTGGTGCAGATCCACCGCGACGGCGCGGGCACCGTGCTGATCGACCCGGTCAGTCACGGCGCCGACCCGATCGCGACCCTTGCGCCGGTCGCCGACGTGCTTGCCACCGACGAGTGGGTGCTGCACGCCGCCGACCAGGACCTGCCGTGCCTCGCCGAAATCGGCATGCGGCCGACGAAGCTCTACGACACCGAGCTGGCGGGAAGGCTGGCCGGTTTCGACAGGGTGAACCTGGCCACGATGGTGGAGCGACTGCTCGGCCTTGGACTGAAAAAGGGGCACGGGGCGGCCGACTGGTCCAAGCGACCACTGCCGCCGGAGTGGCTCAACTATGCCGCCCTCGACGTCGAGGTGCTCGTCGAGCTGGAGACCGCGATCGCGGCGGTGCTGGAAGAACAGGGCAAAACCGATTGGGCCGCACAGGAATTCGAATACCTGCGGACATTCGAGGCCGCACCGACGCGACGGGACCGGTGGCGGCGCACGTCGGGCATCCACAAGGTCCGCGACCGCAGGGCGATGGCCGCCGTTCGAGAGCTGTGGACGACCCGCGACCACATCGCCCGCAGGCGTGACATCGCGCCAGGGCGGATCCTGCCCGACGCCGCGATCATCAACGCCGCGGCGGCCGACCCCAAGACCGTCGAGGAACTCACTGCGCTGCCCATCTTCGGCGGCTCCAGGCAGCGCCGGTCGGCGCAGATCTGGCTGGAGGCATTGAGTCGCGCCCGCGACGGCAGTGACCCGCCGGAGATCTCCGAACCGCAGAACGGTCCCCCGCCCGCCTCGCGATGGGCCCGCCGCAAACCCGAGGCGGCCGCGAGGCTGGAAGCGGCCCGCGGCGGTCTTGCCGAGCTGTCCGAGCGGGTGTCGGTCCCAACGGAGAATCTGGTTACCCCCGAGGTGGTGCGACGGCTGTGCTGGGACTGGCAACCGGCGGACGACATTGAGTCGGCCGTCGACGACTTCCTGCTCGACGCGGAAGCCCGGCTGTGGCAGCGGCAGCTCGTCGTGCCCGTGCTGGCCGCGGCGTTGGCTACCCCCGCGCCGTGACGCGGTCGATGTGCGCGAGGAAGTGCGTCAGCACCGCCTCCGGCGCCTCGATCTGCGGCCAGTGCGCGATCCCCTCGTCGAGCATGACGACGTCGGGGTTGGGGATGACCTCGAGATAGCGCTGGGCCATGTGCCTTCCGGAGTTCGGGTCGGCGGGCCCGTCGATCAGCCGCATGGGCACCGCGGTCTGCCGCATTGCCCGCACCCACCGATTGCGGTGCTTGTAGCGGTCGTTGACGAATCTGCCGACCTTGTGTGTCACCCGCTTGCCGTCGTTGTAGCCCAGGATCTGGTGGAACAGGTCGAGCATCCGCGGCGAGGGCTTGGTGTCGGCTCCGAAGAGCTCGTCGAGGGTGCGGTCGATCAGCCGCCGCGACAGCGGACTGCCCTGCATCGGACTCATGATGTCCCCCAGCGGAGTTCGCGACATCACCTTCTGCAGCAGCCGCGGTGTGTACGCCTCGTTGAACAGGCCGCCGTTGAGCCAGGTCACCGACTCGATGGTCAGCGAGCCGTACACGTGATCGGAGAACTCGTGACGGGCCAGCAGCTCCTGGCCCACCGAGTCGCCGAGGTCGTGGGCGAGGATGTGCGCGGATCCGATACCGAGGTCGGCGAGCAGCGCTTCGTGCATGTCCGCGTGATCGTGCACTGAATACTCGTAGGCGACGGGCTTGTCGGAGAACCCCATTCCCAGCATGTCGGGCGCGATCACGGTGAACCGCTCGACGAGCGTGTCCCATATCGGCGCCCAGTCCCACGAATTGAACGGATACCCGTGGATCAGCAGCAGGGCGGGGCCGCTGCCCGCCGTGCGATAGAAGACGTCGAAGCCCAGATAGTCGAAGTACCGACCGGCTTCCTTCCAGCGTTCCAGCTCGCCGTCCATGCGAACCACTCTTCCATGGGCGGCAGAACCTGCCCTAGGGTCCATTCGATGGAGTTGCTCCTTGGTCCGGCGCTGCGACACGTTTCGGACACCACTGCGCTGGTGTGGGTGCAAACCGAAAACGCCTGCACGGTCGAGGTTCTCGGCTGTTCAGCGCGCACGTTCGAGGTGTCGGGCCACCATTTCGCGCTTGTCCTGGTGACCGGCCTGACTCCCGACAGCGTCACCGAGTACCAGGTCAGCGTCGACGGAACGACGGTGTGGCCGCCTGCGTGACTCCGAGTTTCCGCCGAGCGTCATCCGCACCCGAGGGCCGGCCAGCGCGCATCGGGTGCGGGCCATCTTCGGCTCGTGTCGCTACCCGAAGACCGAGGTCAAGAAGGTCGAGGCCAAGCTGAAGACCGATGCGCTGGACTCGTACGCGCAGCGGATGGCCGGACTCCCGATCGACGAGTGGCCCGACGCCCTGATCCTGCTCGGCGATCAGTTGTACGCCGATGAACTTCCGCCCGACGAGGTGCGCCGCGTCGCCGGTCGCAGGCGCAACAGGCACGGCGACCGCCCTCCCGACGAGGTCGTCAGCTTCGCCGAGTACGAACGCCTCTACCGGCACTCCTGGGGCGACCCCGAGATCCGGTGGCTGATGTCGACGGTGCCGACCGCGATGATCTTCGATGACCACGACATCCGCGACGACTGGAACACCTCAGCGCCATGGCGCAGGGAGATGGCGGACAAAGACTGGTGGCACGACCGGATCCGGGCCGGGCTTGCGTCGTACTGGGTGTATCAGCACCTGGGCAACCTGAGCCCCGACGAGCTGGCCGACAACGACGACTACCAGCGCCTGCTGGACATCGAGGGTGACACCTGGCCGCACCTCGCCGAACTGGCCGAGCGGGCCGACTGCGAGGTCGACTGCAACAAAGGCATCCGGTTCAGCTACCGCTGGGACCTCGGCCGTACCCGGCTGATCATGATCGACTCCCGCAACGGCCGGATCCTGGAGTCCGGCGAGCGGATGATGATCGGCGACAACGAGTTCGGCTGGGTGGAGTCGAAGGCCGAGGAGAACCCCGAAACTCTCGACCATCTGATGCTCGCCACGTCGGTGCCGTGGCTGATGCCCCCGGCCATCGGCGACATGGAGACACTCAACGAGCAAGCGGCCAACCGCAACGGCTGGCGTGGACGCCTTGGCGAACGGCTGCGCCAGGCAGGCGATTTCGAGCACTGGCCGGCGTTCTACAAGTCGTTCGTGCGGCTGGGAGAGATGATCACCAGAATCGCGAACCACGCCGACGGCCCGGCCACGATCAGCGTGCTGTCCGGCGACGTCCACCACAGCTACGCTGCCCGCGCCGAACTCGACGGTGTCTCAATCGACGGGGCGACCGTACATCAGCTGGTGTGCTCGCCGGTGCACAACTATGTGCCGATGTTCATCAAACCGGCGTTCATGCTCGGCTGGACAGCCCCCGCGGCGGCCGTCACCCGATGGTGGGTCCGCAGGCACGGGGTGTCCTCGCCTCCCATGAAGTGGGACAACGTCTGCGGCCCGCTGTTCGGCAACACCATCGCCACGCTCGAGATCAACGACCGCGATGCAGAGGTGTTCTTCGAGCAACCGCGCCGCACAACGACTTTGGAGGAAGCCGGCCGCGTTTCGCTCAATCGAGGTGCTGGCTGACCTCGTGCTCGGATATGGCGCTGCCCAGCGCCGCGACCCAGCCGGTCACCTGGCGGGCGATGTCCTGGTCGGTCAGTCCGACGTCGGCGAGCACCTCGCCGCGTGATGCGTGCGCCTGGAACTCCTGCGGCAGCCCGACATCGCGGCACGGCACATCGATCTCGGCGCGTCGCAGCGCGGCCGACACCGCGGACCCGACGCCTCCGCGAACACCGTTGTCCTCCAACGTGACCACGAGCTTGTGCGCCTTCGCCAGTGCGGCGATCGCATCGGGCACCGGGAGCACCCATCGCGGGTCGACCACCGTCACGCCGATGCCCTGGTTGCGCAGGCGTTCAGCGACGGCCTTCGCCATCGACCCGAACGGTCCGACCGCCACCAGCAGCACGTCCTCGGAGTCACCGTCGGCCGGGACGGCAAGCACGTCGACACCGTCACGCCGTTCGACCGCCGGGATGTCCTCGCCCACATCACCTTTGGGGAACCGGATCGCAGTCGGCCCTTCGACGTCCAGCGCCTCGCCCAGTTCCTCGTAGAGCCGCGCCGCGTCGCGCGGTGCGGCCACCCGCATGCCGGGCACGATGTTCAGCATCGACAGGTCCCACATGCCGTTGTGGCTGGCTCCGTCGGGACCGGTGACGCCGGACCGGTCCAGCACAAGCGTCACGGGCAGCTCGTGCAGGGCGACGTCCATCATGATCTGGTCGAACGCGCGGTTGAGGAACGTCGAGTAGATGGCAACCACAGGGTGCAGGCCGCCCATCGCCAGGCCGGCCGCCGATGTCATCGCGTGCTGTTCGGCGATGCCGACGTCGAACAACCGGTCCGGGAACCGCTTTCCGAATGCCGTCAGCCCCGTCGGCCCGGGCATGGCGGCGGTGATCGCGACGATATCGCGGCGCTTGGAGGCGTATTTGATCAGCGCCTCGGAGAAGGTGGACGTCCAGCCCGGCCCAGGCACCTTGGTGGCCTGGCCGGTCTGCGGGTCGATGACGCCGGTCGAGTGCATCTGCTCGGCCTCGTCGTTCTCCGCGGGCGCATAGCCCATGCCCTTGCGCGTGACGACGTGGACGATCACCGGGGCGTTGAATCCGCGCGCGTTGCGCAGCGCCAGTTCCACCGCATGCTCGTCGTGGCCGTCGATCGGCCCGACATATTTCAGGCCGAGGTCGGTGAACATGACCTGGGGCGCGATCGCGTCCTTGATGCCCGCCTTGATGCTGTGCATGCACTGGTAGCAGAACTCGCCGATGACGGGCACACCGCGGACGGCCTTGCGGCCCTCCTCCAGGATTCGCTCGTAGCCGGGCTGCAGCCGAAGCGCCGCGAGATGGTCGGCGAACCCGCCGATCGTTGGCGCGTAGCTGCGGCCGTTGTCGTTGACCACGATGACGACCGGGCGGCGCGCGGCGGCGATGTTGTTCAGCGCTTCCCAGCACATGCCGCCGGTGAGCGCGCCGTCGCCGACGACGGCGACGACGTGCCGGTTGCGATGGCCGGTCAGTTCGAAGGCCTTGGCAAGCCCGTCGGCGTAGGACAGCGCCGAACTGGCGTGGCTCGACTCGATCCAGTCGTGGTCGCTCTCGGCGCGCGACGGATAGCCCGACAGGCCGTTCTTCTTGCGCAGCGTGTCGAAGTCGTGGCAGCGACCGGTCAGCATCTTGTGCACGTAGGCCTGGTGGCCGGTGTCGAAGATGATCGGATCGTGCGGCGAGTCGAACACCCGGTGCAGTGCGAGCGTCAGCTCGACGACGCCGAGGTTGGGGCCGAGATGCCCACCGGTTGCAGCGACCTTGTGGATCAGGAACTGTCGGATCTCGTCAGCCAGTTCACTTAGCTGCGATTGGGTCAGGTGCTGCAGATCAGCGGGGCCGCGGATCTGTTCAAGCATTCGACCAGTGTACGCACGGAAGCCTCGCTCAGTCCTCACGAGCCTCGTAGATGTCGGGCACACCGTCGTGGTCGGCGTCAGCGGTCTCTTTGGCGTGAATACGCCGGTAGGCAGCGTTTCGGCTCAGCAAAACCGCTGCAGCCAATAGACCTGCGATGACGGATCCCGCCAGCACACCGATCTTGACATCAGAGCCGGCCGCGGTGCCGTATCCGAAGGCCAATTCCCCGATCAATAACGAAACTGTGAATCCGATCCCAGCCAGCAATGCGACACCGAGTACATCGCGCCACGCGAGGTCCTCATCGAGGCTCGCGTGGGTGAACTTGGCCAGAAGGAACGCCGTGGCGAGCACCCCGATGGGTTTGCCAATAACCAATCCGGCGATCACGCCGTCGGTGATCGGGTGAAGCAGAGACCCGCCCAAGCCCGACCAGCCCCCGACCGTGACTCCTGCGGCGAAGAACGCGAATATCGGCACGGCGAACCCCGCCGACACCGGTCTCATGGTGTGTTCGAAGAGTTCGGCAGTTGGTCTGCCATGCCTGCCGAGCACCGGCACGGTGAAGCCCAGTAATACGCCGGCGACGGTGGCGTGCACGCCGCTCGCGTGTACCAGTGCCCAGGCGACCGCGGCCAGCGGGACCAGAAGCCACCAGTGGTGCATGCCTCGCTGCACGGCGACCCCGAACAAACCGATCGGTATGAGCGCCAGCGCCAGCGGACCCAGCGACAGGTGGTCGGTGAAGAAGATGGCGATCACGGTGATCGCGAGCAGATCGTCGACCACGGCGAGCGTCAGCAGAAACGTCCTCAGCGCCGCAGGCAGGTGGGTGGACAGCACGGCGAGTACCGCCAACGCGAACGCGATGTCGGTAGCGATCGGCACCGCCCATCCGGCGAGGTTTTCGGGATGTCCCGCAATGAGATTGATGCCGATGTACACGGCCGCAGGCACGATCATTCCGCCGATCGCGGCGGCGATCGGCAATGCGGCCCGGGCGGGGTCGCGCAGGTCCCCTGCGACGAACTCGCGTTTGAGCTCCAACCCGACGACGAAGAAGAAGATCGCCAGCAGCCCGTCGGCGGCCCACGTCGAGATACTCAGATGCAGATGCAGCGACTCGGGGCCGACCGCGAAGTTGGACACCGTCCCGTAAGTCGACGACCACGGCGAGTTCGCCCATACCAACGCAGCGCCGGACGCGACCAACAACAGCACGCCGCCGACCGTCTCCTTGCGAAGAATTTCGGCGAACCGCTGCGACTCCGACCATGAGCCTCGGGTGAGCAGCCGAAAAGGAGTACGCACCGTAAAAAGTCTAGGGGTTGGTCGAACTGAGGAGCGGGAACGGAGCACGCAAGAACCCAATGCGGTTGCCCCGATTGCCTCTTTACGGCATCTTTACGGGTGGAGCGCCGGGAAGTCTGGTCGGCAGTCGCACCGCTGGTGCCGACTTCAACGAGGCCAGGGAGTCAACCGATGGCGCTGCAGTCAGGGCTCGACGCATTATCGGGCCGGTTGTTGGGCCGCCAAAGATTCGTATGGATTCGGTTGGTGCGTCTTTGCGATGTCGTAGCGTTGGAATGTGCGTGCAGGGAAAATCGCCGAGGACTTTCCAGCAGTCGGCCTGGACTCCGATGCGCTCGACGCGGTCCGACTGCTCGCAACGCGCCGGTTGCCCGGGCTGGTCGTGACAGACAGCGCAGGGACCCCGGTGACGATATTGCCGGCCTCCCAGGTGGTCCGCCTGCTCGTGCCGGCATATGTCCAGGAAGATCCCTCGCTTGCAGGCGTGCTGAGCGAGTCGTTGGCGGACCGTATCGGCGAAAAGCTGGGCGGAAAGACGGTCGCCGCAGTGCTTCCGAAGCCTCTGCCTGCCATGGTCACGGTGAACGCGGACGACACCATCGTCGAGGTTGCCGCCACAATGGCGCGCAGTCGCTCGCCGCTGGTCGCGGTGATGGGCGACGAGGGCCTGGTTGGGGTGATTACCGCGCCCCGACTCCTCGAGGTCGCTCTGACGTCACTCTGACGCGGGTAAGCCGGGAGGTGATCCCGTGGCGATCGTCGCGCTAGCTGTTTTCGTCGTCGCGTACGTATTGATCGCTACTGAGCGCATTCACAAGGTCAAGGTCGCCCTTGGCGGTGCGGCGGTGGTGATGGCGCTCGGCATCGTCAGTTCCGATGACGTGTTCTACTCGCACGAGACTGGAATCGACTGGGATGTCATCTTTTTGCTGCTCGGAACGATGATCATCGTCGGCATACTGCGCCAGACCGGAGGCTTCGAATACACGGCGATCTGGGCGGCCAAGCGGGCGGGCGGTTCTCCGCTGCGGGTGATGATTCTTCTCGTCATCATCACCGCGACGGCTTCGGCGATCCTGCCCAACGTCACGATCGTGTTGCTCATGGCGCCGGTCACGCTGCTGGTCTGCGAGCGGCTGGATATCAATGCGATTCCGTTCCTGATCGCCGAAGTGCTCGCCTCCAATATCGGCGGCGTGGCAACACTTATCGGCGACCCGCCCAACATCATCATCGGTAGCCGAGCTCATTTCTCGTTCAACGATTTTCTCATCCACCTGGCGCCGGTCGCGGTCATCGCCATGATCGTCTTCGTGGCGGTGCTACCGCTGCTGTTCCGTGGAACGTTCGGCGTGCACGCGGATCGGGTGGCAGAAGTCATGTCGCTCAACGAACGCGAGGCGATCCGAGATCTTCGGCTGCTGGCGAAGTCCGGCGTCGTGATGGCCGGGGTCCTGGTCGCATTCGTCGCCAGTTCGGCCATTCATGTCGCGCCGTCCGTCGTGGCGCTGATCGGCGCGGGAGTGTTGGTGACCATCTCGGGCGTGGAGAGTGTCCATTACCTCGCCAGCGTCGAATGGGAGACTCTGCTGTTCTTCGCTGGCCTTTTCATTTTGGTCGGCTCACTTGTCAAGACCGGCGTGATCGCCCAACTCGCACGGCTGGCAGGGGATGTCACGGGCGGCAACCCACTGCTGGCCACGATGCTGATACTTGTTGTCTCGGCGGTGCTTTCGGGCTTTATCGACAATATCCCCTACGTGGCCACCATGGCGCCCGTGGTTGCCGATCTCGCGGCGTCTGTTCCGAACCCGGGCCACGCGCACGCCATGTGGTGGGCGCTGGCGATCGGCGCCGGCTTCGGCGGTAACATGACAGCGGTGGGCGCAAGCCCCAATGTGGTCATGATCGGCATTGCGGGACGCGAGGGCATTCCGATCGGGTTCTGGCAGTTCACTCGCACAGGTGCCGTGGTGACAGCGCTGACAGTTGCTGTGTCCGCCCCATACCTTTGGTTGCGCTACTTCGTTTTCGGCTGAGGCCTGCCGGTCGAAACGTAGACACCCGCAGCGCCGCGGGCCCGGCTACCGTCGTTGGATGATCGTCGAACGGCAGGGCATCGTCGACGCCCCCTCCGAGCGGGTCTGGGCGCGGGTGGTCACCCCGGAGGGCATCAACGACGAGCTGCGGCCCTGGATGACGATGTCGATGCCGCGCGGCAGGAAATCGCTGACGGTCGACGACATCCCGGTCGGCAGGCCCGTGGGCCGGTGCTGGATGCGCCTGTTCGGTGTGCTGCCGTTCGACTACGACCACTTGATGATCGCCGAGCTGCGGCCCGGGCGAGGGTTCGACGAACAGTCGACGATGCTCAGCATGCGGCGCTGGCGTCACGAGCGCACCCTCGAGCCGGACGGAGACGCCAAAACCGTTGTCCGCGACCGTCTCACCTTTGAGCTCCGAACTCCGATTCGACTGCTGACGCCCGTGGTGGCCGCGGGCATCGGCGCGCTGTTCAGCCACCGCCAGCGACGGCTACAGCGCCATTTCGGCGGCCGCTGACTCCGCGAGGATGCCCAACTCCTTGGCTCGCCGGACGGCGTCGCGCCTCTTGTTGACCTCCAGCTTGTTCAGGATCGCCGAGACGTGGTGGTCGACGGTCTTCACCGACAGGTACAACCGCTCGGCGAGTTCGGAATTGGTGAGGCCGTCGTCGAGCAGGCGAAGCACCTCGACCTGGCGGGCGGTCAGCCCTGCGGGGTTGGCCAACGTCGCGGACCGTCGGCGCGCGGGCACCGCCGTGACACCCTGCGACCGGAGCTCGCGGCGGACCTTCGAGGCGACGGCGTCGGCACCGAGCCTGTCGAGGATGTCCAGCGCCCGTGCGGCATTGGCGGGATCGCCCGAGTCCACGAGTGCCAGCGCGGCGTCGTACGGCATTGAAAGGCGGTGGAACTCATCGGCCGCCGCCTCGTAGGCCCCGTCGAGCACCAACCGGTAGGGCTCGGCGACGCCGACCGCCTCGACTGTGTCACCAAGCCGCCGAAGCCAGGCCGCCAGCTCTCCCCTCGACCATTCCACGCCCACCACGGGACAGTCCCTGAACAGCTCGCGGCAGGTGTCCAGTCGCTCATCGGGTACGCCTGTCAGCCAAGAGAATTCGGTGATCGCCGCCGCGACGGGCAGCATGCGAATCGGTTCGCGGAACCGGCACGCGAGTTCCCACGCGTCATTGAGCGATTCCGCGCCGGCGCCGCGCCGTCGCAGCGCCACCAGCGCCCGGATCAGCGACGGCCACGTCCTCGCCATCGGTGCGCTCGGCTCGTCCAGCACTCGATCGGCGTCGGCTGTCGCCTCGTCCCACTCCCCCACCATCAGTTGCATCCTGGCGCGCGAACCCGTCTGCCACACTCGGCAAATCGGCAAATCGTGTTCCATCATCAACGGAATCGAAATGTCCAGCAGCTCGGCCGCACTGTCCAATCGACGCTGTTCGACATCGAGGTAGGTGATGTTGCTCCAGCCGGCCGAGTACAACTCGTCGACGTGCTTGGGCCCGGTCTGAAGAATCGACAGGATCGTTTCCCGGCCGGACTCATCGCCCATGAGCATGACGCCGTAGTTCTCGATCAGGCGCACCCGCACCATCAGATCGGAATCGCCTGTCCTGTCGGCTATCTCATGAGCGCGGGCGATCAACGTCATGCTGAGGTCGAGATTGCTCACCAGCCCCGCGAGGTAAGCCTGCATGGCAAACGCATGGCCGAGCTGCACAAGCTGGTCCGGGTCATCGGTGTCCGCGTCGAGCACCTCACTCGCCTTCGCCGCGTGCCCATGGGCGAGTTGCCGGTTCGCGCTGTACCAGTGATACACCGACAACGAGTGATGGTTCGCACTCACCGCCGTCCATTCGCCAAGCTGCTGTCGGATGTGCATCGCGCGCTGGCACGCGGCGATCGCATCGGGCAGCTTGTCGATCAGGTAGAACTCCCACGCGAGAAGCTCCAGCAGCTCCGCCTCTTCGCGGGGATCGGAGCGGCCGCCGTGATCGAGCGCGATCGTGAAGAACTCGGCCGCCTGGGTGTGCGCTCCGGTGCGGGCCGCGGTGGTGCCCGCGTCGTAGGCGGCCCGCCGGATCCGTTCGATGTCCTGAGCGCCGAGCGCATGGTGGGTCAGCACCGCGGGATCGGCCTGCGCCGTCGCCTCGTAGGCATCGAGCAGCCGCCGGTGCAGACCCGCGCCGGCGCCGGGCGGGATGACGCTGCCGATCGCGATGCGGCACAGGTCGTGCCGGAACGCCACGCCTCGCGCGCTTCTGCGGACCAGGCCGGCGTCGGACAGCGCGCGCAGAGCGGGCAGTGTGACGCCCAGGTCGGTGAGCAGCCGGTCCGGCACCGCACCGGGTGAGCAGCTGAGCAGGTTGAGCGCATCCCACGCGCCGGAGTCCAGGTCGTTGGTGCGGGCCAGAACCGCATCGCGCACCGTCGTCGGGAGCTCGACCTCCGACGCGTGTTCGTGTTCAAGCATTTCGCAGACGAAAAAGGCATTGCCGCCGGTGACCTCGTGCAGCCATGCGGCATCGACGGCGCTGTCCCCGGCGAGCCGCTCGACCGCCTGCAGGCTGAGCGGCGGCAATGGGATCGAGCAGGCCCGCGTCGACCGTGCCACGTCCCCGAGCAGTGCGCGCAGCGGATGGCGGATGCCGACCCCGTCGTCGCGCATGATTCCGACGGCCAGCGAACGGGTTTGCGCGATGCGCCGCAACACAAATCGCAGCAGATCGATCGTGCCCTGATCGGCCCAGTGCAGGTCGTCGAGGACCAGCACGGACGGTGCCGTCTTCAAGTCTTCGTAGACGGCTTCGAAAATGTCGTAGGGCTGCGCACTTTCGTCCAGCGCGGTCTGTGTGCGGGGTGCCAGCCGATCGGCGAAATCGTGCACCGGCCCGAGCGGCCGCGGGGTCGGCAGCGGGTCACAGGCACCCCACAGCAGCCGCTCGTCTTTGACCCAGCTGTCGACGAACGCCTCGACAAACGATGTCTTTCCCGCGCCCGACTCGCCCGAGACGATGAGCATGGCGCCGCGCCCGGCGCGCGCCCCGTCGGCCCTGGCGATGATCTCGCCGAGCTCGTGCTCCCGATCGGCGAGCATCACGAGGCCTGATAGTAGTGACGTTGACGGCTCCTAGCAGCAGAAACACAGCCAACACAAAGAAACACAAAGATAGGGAGGTTCTCCCCATGTGCCGGGCCGCTCGATGCCCGAACGTTGGTCCTGCCCGACGCACCGTCGCGGCAGCGATCACCTAAACAGGAGACACCCATGAAGCGCTATGTCATCGAGCGGGAGATCCCCGGCGCCAGCGAGCTCAGCCAGGAGGAACTGGCCGCGATCGCGGGCAAGTCCAACGACGTCGTCGAGTCCCTCGGCGTGCCGTACCGGTGGATCACCAGCTACGTGGCCGGAGACAAGATCTACTGCGTGCACGAGGCGGACGACGAGGACGCTATCCGCGAGCACGCTCGCCGCGGCGGCTTTCCGGCCAACAGCATCGAGGTCATTGCCAACGAGTTCGGGCCACACACCGCCGCGTCGACGACGACTCACTGAGACGAGATGTCGCGGTGCTACCGCGTCAGCACCGCGACACTCTCGATGTGGTGGGTCAGCGGGAACGAGTCGAACACCCGCAGATCCTCCACGCGGTACCCATGTGCCAGATACAACCCGATGTCGCGAGCGAATGAGGCTGCCTCGCAACCGATGTGAATGATGCGCGGCACCTCCGCTGCGGCCAGCAGATCGATGACCTCACGGCCCGCGCCGGAGCGCGGCGGGTCCAGCACCGCCACATCCGCCCGTCTTGACTGGCCGCCAAGGGCTCGGCGCACCGAATCGGTGACCACCGAGACGTGACGGAGGTCCGCGAGCGCCGCCCGCGCCGAACGCGACGCACCGCGCGACGTGTCGACGCTCAGCACGTGCCCGCTCTCGCCGACGGCCTCGCCCAGCACCGCCGCGAACACCCCGGCCCCGCCGTACAGGTCCCATGCGGCCATCCCGTCGCGCAGCTGCGCCCATTCGGCGACCAGATCGCTGTACACCCGCGCCGCATCACAGTGGGCCTGCCAGAACGCCGTCACCGGCACCCGCCACACCCGCCCGTTCACCCGCTGTGTCGCCTCATAACCGCCCTCCACGACCCGGGTGGTCGTGCGCCTGCCGACGCGCGGACCGGACTGCACGACGTGACGGGCGCCATCGTCGTCGAGCGCGACATGCAGGTGCGCCCCCGGCGGCCAGCCGTTGTCACCCAGGCCGTCAAGGGCTGCGGGTGGCAGCTGGCCGCAGCGAAGGTCCGTGACGAGCTCCGAGCTGTGATAGCGGTGAAAGCCGGCACTCCCGTCGTCACCGGTGTCCAGCCGGACCCTGGTGCGCCAGCCGGTGGCCTCACCGCCGCCGACGGGGTCGGCGATCGCATCGGACTCGTCACGCCATCGAAACCCGCCGAGCTTCGCCAACTGGTTGGCGACGACCGCGCCCTTCAGTCGCCGGGCGGCGTCCGGGGCGGCGAACGCCAGATCGCAGCAGCCCGCACCGTCGACACCGGCGATCGGGCATATCGACTCGACGCGGTCCGGCGAGGCCTCGAGCACCTCGACAACGTCTGCGTGCCAATAGGATCCATGATCGGCGACTACCCGCACGCGGACCCGCTCCTGCGGCAGCGCATAGCGCACGAAAACCACCCGGCCTTCGTGGCGGGCGACGCAACTCCCCCCGTTGGCAGGCGGCCCGGTGGTCAGCGTCAGTTCGTCGATCAATCCAGGAAGCCTCGGCGGGCGTCACCCGGTGCCGACTGCGACTCCAGTGCCCGCAGCCGCTCCGACGAATTGAGCTGCCACGGAACCGAAGTCACCATCACGTTCGGCATGAACAGCAGCCTGCCCTTCAGCCGCAGTGCGCTCTGGTTGTGCAGCACCTGCTCCCACCAGTGCCCTACGACGTACTCGGGGATGAAGACGGTGACCACGGTGCGGGGCGATTCCTTGCTGATCCGCTTGACGTAGTCGAGCACCGGCCGGGTGATCTCGCGATAGGGAGACGCGATCACCTTGAGCGGCACTGAAATGTCACTATCCTCCCATTGGTGCACCAGCCGGCGCGTTTCGGCGTCGTCCACGCTGACGGTGATGGCCTCGAGCTCGTCGGGCCGGGTGGCGCGTGCATACGCCAATGCGCGCAGCGTCGGCAGGTGCAGCTTGGAGACCAGCACGACGGCGTGGTTGCGGCTGGGCAGCACGATGCCGCCCTCCTCGGCCGCCTGCTGCTCCTCCAACTCACGCGCCACCGTGTTGTAATGCTTGTGGATCGCCTTCATGAGGGCGAACAGGCCGGTCATCGCGAGAATCGCGATCCAGGCACCGGCAAGGAATTTCGTGACCACCACGATGATCAGCACCGTGCCGGTGCAGATGAAACCGATGGTGTTGATGATCCGCGAACGCTGCATCTTGCGGCGCACCGCCGGGTCGTTCTCCACCGTCAGCAGTCGGGTCCAGTGCCGCACCATGCCGATCTGGCTCAGGGTGAACGAGACGAACACGCCGACGATGTAGAGCTGGATCAGTGCGGTGACCTGAGCCTGGAACGCGACGATGAAGGCGATCGCCGCGAACGCGAGAAACAGGATGCCGTTGGAGAATGCGAGCCGGTCGCCGCGGGTATGCAGCTGGCGGGGCAGGTAATTATCTTGGGCCAGAATCGAACCCAGCACGGGGAAGCCGTTGAAGGCCGTGTTGGCGGCGAGCACCAGGATGAGTGCGGTGACCCCGGCGATCAGGTAGAGAGCGATCGGGAAATCGTGGAAGACCGCGTCCGCGAGCTGCGCGATCATCGTTTTCTGGTGGTAGTCGGCGGGGGCGCCGACGAGCTGCTCGCTCGGCCGCTCGGCGATCTTCACGCCGGTCTGCTTGGCCAGCATGATGATGCCCATGAACAGCGACACCGCGATGACGCCGAGCATCAGCAGCGTCGTTGCGGCGTTGCGGGACTTCGGCTTCTGAAACGCGGGCACGCCGTTACTGATGGCCTCCACACCCGTTAGCGCCGCGCAGCCTGACGAGAACGCGCGGGCGACAAGGAACACCATCGCGAACCCGAGTATGTCGCCGTGTTCGGAGTGCAGCTCGAAACCCGCCGACTCGGCGCGCAGCGGTGTGCCGAGCACATTGATCTGGAACAGGCCCCACGCGAGCATGATGAATATGCCGATCATGAATGCGTAGGTCGGGATCGCGAACGCGGTGCCCGACTCGCGAATGCCCCGCAGGTTCGCCGCGGCCAGTATCAGGATCGCGATGACGGCGATCAACACCTTGTGCGTGTTGATGAACGGCACCGCCGATCCGATGTTCGACATCGCCGACGCCATCGAAACCGCCACGGTGAGTATGTAGTCGACCAGCAGCGCGCTGGCCACAGTGAGCCCGGCGGTCGGGCCGAGATTGGTGGTGACCACCTCGTAGTCGCCGCCGCCCGACGGGTACGCGTGCACGTTCTGCCGGTAGCTGGCGATCACCACGAGCATCACGAAGCCGACGGCCATCCCGATCCACGGCGCCATGGCCACCGCGGACATCCCGGCCACCGACAGCACCAGGAAGATTTCCTCGGGCGCGTACGCGACGGACGACAGGGCGTCGGAGGCGAAGACGGGCAGGGCGATCCGCTTGGGCAACAGCGTGTGGCCGAGCTTGTCGCTGCGGAACGGTCTGCCGAGCACCAGCCGCCGGGCGGCGGTCGAAAGCTTGGACACGAGAGCCAAGAGTAGGCCCAGACGAGTTTGGCTGTAGCGTTCCCAGTGCGCAGATTTGAAGGTGTCGATTTCGAACTGCAGCCGAAAGGACCGCAAAGGTGCGAGTAGTGGTGATGGGATGCGGCCGGGTGGGCGCATCCCTGGCCGACGGTCTGGCCCGCATCGGCCACGACGTCGCCGTCATCGACCGTGACAGCACGGCCTTCAACCGGCTCAGCCCCGAGTTCCCCGGCGAACGGGTGCTCGGCATGGGTTTCGACCGCGACGTCCTGCTCCGGGCGGGCATCGAGGAGGCCTCCGCGTTCGCGGCGGTGTCGTCAGGCGACAACTCGAACATCATCTCGGCGCGGGTGGCCCGCGAGACGTTCGGAGTCGAGCGGGTGGTCGCCCGCATCTATGACGCCAAGCGCGCCAAGGTTTACGAACGGCTGGGCATCCCGACCGTGGCCACCGTGCCATGGACAACCGACCGGCTGCTCAACGTGCTGACCCGGGAAACCGAGACCACGAAGTGGCGCGATCCGTCGGGGAACGTCGGCGTGGCAGAGCTGGCGCTGCACGAAGGCTGGGTGGGCAGGCGGATGACTGACCTGGAGGCCGCCACCGGAGGCCGGGTGGCGTTCATCATCCGGTTCGGCAGCGGACTGCTACCCGACGCGAAGACCGTGATTCAGGCCGGCGACCAGGTGTACGTGGCCGCGGTGTCCGGGCACATCGCCGAAGCGCTGGCGATCGCCGCACTGCCGCCGAGCGAAGACAGCGAGGGCGCGTAGATGAAAGTCGCCATCGCGGGCGCGGGCGCCGTGGGTCGGTCGATCGCGCGCGAGCTGATCGAGAACGGGCACGACATCACCCTCCTCGAGCGCAATCCCGACCACATCGACGTCGACGCCATCCCTGCCGCGCACTGGCGCCTCGGGGACGCGTGCGAGCTGACCCTGCTCGAGTCGATTCACCTGGAAGAGTTCGACGTGGTGATCGCCGCCACCGGCGACGACAAGGTCAACGTGGTCGTCAGCCTGCTCGCCAAGACGGAGTTCGCGGTGCCGCGCGTGGTGGCTCGCGCAAACGATCCCCGCAACGAGTGGCTGTTCGACGAGGCATGGGGCGTCGACGTCGCGGTGTCCACCCCTCGGATGCTGGCCTCGCTCGTCGAGGAGGCGGTCGCCGTCGGCGATCTGGTGCACCTGATGGAGTTCCGCAAGGGCCAGGCCAACCTGATCGAGATCACGCTGCCCCCGGACACGCCGTGGGGCGGCAGGCCACTGCGCAAACTGCAGCTACCGCGAGACGCCGCGCTGGTGACCATCCTGCGCGGCCCACGGGTCATCGTCCCCGACGGCGACGAGCCGCTCGAAGGCGGCGACGAGCTGCTCTTCGTCGCCCACGCCGAGGTCGAGGACGAGCTGCGCGAGCTGCTGCTGCATCCGCAGTCCAAGTAGCGGCTACTGATCGGCGTACGCCGGCGGCGGGGTCGTCCGGTCGTGGTAGCCCGCCGCGGTTCTCGCCGATACGCGGGTGTAGTCGCACTGCTCGTTGCGGATGCCCGCCCACGAGATCAGGCCCGCCAGTGCGAACAGCACCGCCGCGACGAACGCGCCCTGCCGGAATCCTGCGAAATCAACTGTGCCGCCGATGATCACACCCATCAGCGCGACAGCGATCAAGCCTGCGATGCGGGCGATCGCGTTGTTGATGGCCGAGCCGATGCCGCTCTGTGCCGGATCGACCGCGGCCAGCACCGCCGCCGTCAGCGGCGAAACCGTCATCGTGAGCCCGAAACCGAAGACCACGAGCCCGGGCAGCATTTGCGCCCAGAAGTTGAACGGGTGGTCCACCGTTGTCATCAACAGAAAGCCCGCCGCCGCGATCAGCGGGCCGAGCGCCATGTACAGCCGCGGGCCGTGCCTGCCCGCCAGGGCGCCGAACCGGCGCGCCAGGAAGAACGACAGCACCGGTATCGGCAGGGTGGCGACACCGGCCTCGGTGGCCGACATGCCCGCCGTCTCCTGCAGGAACAGCGCCACCAGCAGAATGCCCAGCGACACCGCGGCGTACAGGAACACCGTCGCGACGTTGCCGACGGCGAAATTGCGCGCGGCGAAGATGTGCAGCGGCATCATCGGGTTGGCCGCCCTGCTCTCCCACCACGGGAACGCGGCCAGGCAGGCGACGCCGACCAGCAGGCTGGTCAAGACGACGGGATTGGCCATGCCGAAGCGCTGCTGCTCGATAAGCGCGTAGACGGCCCCGGTCAGTCCGACCGCGGTGAGGACGGCACCGACGAAGTCGATCTTCGTGCGGCGCTCGGAACGGAACTCGGCGGGTGAGAGTCGAGTCGTCAGGTACAGCGTGACGGCAAGCGGGAGGATGTTGACCCCAAAGATCCACCGCCAGCTGAGCGCATCGACCAGAACACCCCCGAGCAACGGGCCGATGACGAAAGCCGTTCCGGTGTAAGCGGTCCAGGTTCCGATCGCCTTGGCCTGTTCGGCCCCAGAGTACCGGGCGTTGAGCATCGCCAGCGAGCTCGGCACCAGGAATGCCGCTCCGACACCCTGCAGGCAGCGGGCGGCGATCAGCACCCAGCCCGTGGGTGAGAACGCACACAGCAGCGACGAGACGGCGAAGACGGCCAGCCCTGTCCTCAGCACGACCAGCCGCCCGAACGCGTCGGAGATCGCGCCCGCGACGAGGATCAGCGCCCCGAGGGCGAGCAGGTAGCCGTCCACCACCCACTGCTGCAACGCCAGCCCGCCGCCGAACTCACGGCCGATCGCGGGCAGCGCCAGGTTGACCACCGAGCCGTCCAGGAACGCGACGAACGAGGACAGGATCGCGACCGCGAGCAGCGGTCGGTCGGTGTGCTCGCGGGTTGCGGTCAACTAGGTTTCCCGGACCGCGTCCTCGGCGTCAGAGGGATCCTCTGTGGGCTCGGCAGGGGCGTGCGCATGAATCGCCTTTTGCGCCGAGCGGATGGCCAGATAGGTGGCCAAGGCCGCCACCGCGGTCAGCGGCCAGCCCATCGCGATGCGGGCCGCGGCCAGCCAGCCCGTCTCGTCGAGGTCGTAGAGATGACGTTGCACGGCGAACCGGGCCGCGAACACCAGCACCCAGGTGATGGTCGCGATGTCGAACACCAATACCGCCCGGCGCACGTTGCGCCAGCCGCGGTCATGCCCGTTGACCCAGCTCCAGATGTAGCCCACGATCGGCCTGCGAATCAGCACCGAGACCAGGAACACCACAGCCCAGAACAGCGACATCCAGATGCCGTACAGGAAGTACCCCTTGGACTCCCCCACCAGATAGGCGATCAGCGCGCAGATCCCGACACCCATGAAACCGGAGATCGCCGGCTGTATGGACTCCTTCCGCACCAGCCGCCAGACCAGGATCGCCGCGGCCACGGCCAGCGCGGAGATGATCGCCGGAATCAGGCTGAACAGCGAGGAAACCGGGACGAAGACCAGGATGGGCAGCGACGAGTAGATCAGGCCGCTGATGCCGCCCATCTGCTCAAGAATGGCTTGAGCGCCGGATTGCTTATCGGACACGAGTTAACGGTACGTGCCCGTCGACTATTTCTGGATTTCGTAGTGCGGGTTGTAAATCGCCTTGGTGCCGTTCTCTAGCTTGCCCATCCGGCCGTGCACCCGCAGCGTGCGTCCGGACTCGATGCCGGGGATACGGCGCTGGCCCAGCCAGACCAGCATCACCGCTTCGGTGCCGTCGAACAGTTCGGCTTTGATGCCGCCCGCGCAGCCCTTGGCGTTGGCTTCGACACTGCGCAACGTGCCGACCATCGTCACTTCTTGACCGCGCTGACAGTCGACCGCCTTTTGGGCGCCGGTGTTGGCGGCCTCTTCTGTCAACTCTTCGACGTCGAGTTGCTCTGGGTCCTCCGTGAGCCGGCGGGTGAGCCGGCGCAGATACCCTTCGGCCGTAGCCATGGCGACTCCTGCCATATCTGAGAATCCACCGTGAATCCTCAACCAAACGCCACGGTAGACCTGTTAGTTCCGCAATGCCACGGTGGGGGTGACCCGCCACGCCGGTGACTTAAACCACACGGCACGATCTTTTTATGGCGGTCGATTTGCGCGGCGTGACGGCGGTTCTACTGCCAGGAACCGGATCCGACGACGACTACGTCTACCGGGCCTTCGCAGCCGCCCTTCACGATGCCGAGGCGGTCGTCGTGACACCGCCGCCGCAGCCGGACCGGCTGATCGACGGATACGTATCCGAGCTCGACAATGCGGCGCGGCTGAGCGCCATCGCAGTCGGCGGGGTGTCGATCGGGGCCGCCGTTGCCGTGAATTGGGCGCTGGCGCACCCGTCGAAGACGGTCGGCGTACTGGCGGCGTTGCCACCGTGGACGGGCTCACCGGAGTCGGCGCCCGCCGCGCTGGCGGCAAGGCACTCGGCGGAGGTGCTGCGCCGCGACGGGCTGGTGTCGGCAACATCACAGATGCGCGCTTCGAGCCCGCCGTGGCTTGCCGACGAATTGACCCGTTCCTGGGTCGGGCAATGGCCGTCGCTGCCCGACGCGATGGAGGAGGCGTCCCGATACGCGTCGCCGACGTGCGCCGACCTGGAGGGGCTCACCGTCCCGATGGGTGTGGCCGCCGCCATCGACGATCCGGTGCATCCGCTTGAGGTCGCGCTGGAGTGGGTCGCCGCCGCCCCAAGAGCGGCGCTGCGGACAGTGACGCTGGACGACATGGGTGTCGACCCGTCGGTGCTCGGCGCGGCGTGCGTCGCCGCGCTGCTCGGCCTCTAGCCGCCGGTGATGGTGCGCAGCTGCTGCATCGCCGAGCCGTGCTCGCTGCGGCGGGCGACGGGCTCGGCAGGCGGCTGCGGCTCTTGCGGCTGAGCGGCCTGTTGTGCGGCGGCCTGCTGGGCAGCGGCGGCCTGCAACTGTGCGGCCATCGGCTCCGGCAACTGCACCGGGAGAGGCGTGCGGACCGGCAGAGGCGTCTCACCGCGACGAACGACGGTGTCCGCCAAGGCATCCCGCGCCTCTTCGGTCAGCACGTCGATGGTCTGCTGCGGGCCGTTCACCACGCACCGGATCATCCAGCGGTAGCCGTCGACGCCGATGAAGCGGACCACGCCCGCCGGTGCAGCGCCGACCACCTCGCGGCCCCACGGGCCGTCCTCGATCCGCACTTCCGGGGTGTCCTTGCGCAGCGAGTCGGCCAGTTCAGTGGCGACTTCACGCCACAGCGCGGCGCTCTTGGGCGCGGCGTAGGCGGCGACGGTGAAGCGGCCGTTGGCCGTCACCACCCATACCGCGCTCGGCACGCCGCCCTCGTTGAGCTCCACCTGCACCTGCCCGGCGGCGGGCATCGGGATGAGCACCGAGCCCAGATCCAGCCGGGCCGTCGTCGCCGCCTCGGGGTCATCGAAGTCCTCGATATCGAACGGCCCGTCCAGCACGTCGTCGCCGTTACCCGACTCGACGTCTTCGTCGTCGAAATCGTCATCGTCGGGCTTGGAGTGTCTTCCAAATGCCATCACAAACTCGCATGTCCGCCGGAGGAACCGTGGCCGCCGTCGCCACGGGAGGTATGGGCCAGGCCGGCCTCGTCGAACGATGTCACCTCGACCAGCTCTGGCAACTCCACTCGTTGCACAAGCAGCTGGGCGATGCGATCGCCGCGATGCACGATGATCGGCTGCTCGGGATCAAGGTTGATCAGTGACACCTTGATCTCACCGCGATAGCCGGCATCGATCGTGCCTGGGCTGTTGACGATCGAAAGTCCAACGCGCGCAGCCAAACCCGACCTTGGATGTACCAACCCGACCATCCCGTAGGGAACGGCCACCGCGACCCCTGTCGGCACGAGTTGGCGGTGGCCGGGCGGCAGTTCGACGTCGATCGCGCTGAACAGGTCGATGCCCGCGTCGCCGTCATGAGCCCGGCTGGGCATCGGCAAGTCGCGGTCGAGGCGAACGACTGCCAAAGGGTTGGACACGATGGATGAGATTACCCTTGGCGGCGTGTCCGACACGCGCGCAGCACCGCAAATCGTGCGTTATTCCGAACGGTTGTGGGTGCCATGGTGGTGGTGGCCACCTGCGCTGGCGGTTGCCGCGCTCATCGCGCTGGAAGTCAATCAGGGTGTGCGAACCCTGCCCGACTGGGTGCCGTTCGCCGTGCTGCTGCCGGTCGCCGGCGCGGTTCTGGTGTGGTTCAGCAAAACCGAAGTGCGCGTGGTGGGCGGCGGGGCGGGCGACCCGGACGCTGAAACGGAGCTCTGGGTCGGCGCTGCGCACCTGCCAGTCAGCGTGATTTCGCGATCGGCGGAAGTGCCGCGGTCGGCCAAGTCGGCCGCCCTTGGCCGCCAGCTGGATCCCGCCGCCTTCGTCGTGCATCGGGCCTGGGTCGGCCCGATGGTCCTCGTTGTCCTCGACGACCCGGACGATCCCACGCCGTATTGGCTGGTGAGCAGTCGTCACCCGGATCGGGTGCTGTCAGCGCTTCGCAGTTGACGTCACGCCGCGCAGTCGGTGCAGATCATCACGCCGTTCTTCTCGCTTGCCAGCCTGCTTCGGTGATGCACCAGGAAGCAGCTCGAGCATGTGAACTCGTCGGCCTGCTTCGGGATCACCCGCACAGAAAGTTCCTCGCCGGACAGATCGGCGCCAGGAAGCTCGAAGTTTTCGGCGGAATCTGACTCGTCGACATCCACTACGGCCGACTGCGCTTCATTGCGCCGGGCCTTCAGTTCTTCGAGTGAATCCTCGGAGACGTCGTCGGTCTCGGTACGCCGTGGTGCGTCGTAGTCGGTAGCCATCCTCGTGTCCCCTCCGTGAACCTTGCGACAGAGCTTTGTACCAGCACCGAACGCATCTACCAAACGATTCGTGCCCATAATCGTGAACTATCAAGTGTGATTTACATCACAGTTGCCCGCATACCCTCCCCATGCGGCGACAATGCGGGCCTTAGAGTGCACTTGTGGTCGCACAAATCACACAGGGCACAGCGTTCGACAAGCACGGTCGGCCGTTCCGCCGACGCAATTTCACGCCGGCAATCGTGATGTTCGCCGTGCTCGCCGTGCTCACCCTGATCATCTGGGTGGTCGCGCTGAACCGGCCTGCCGACGTTGCCGAGCCAGCGGCCTGCAATCCGCCCACCGCGACCTCCAGCGACCCCACCCAGCCCAAGCTTGGCGAGCAGCTCAGCCGGGCGTCGATGACCGAGGTCGGCCCCGCCAACCTGGCCGACACCAAGATCAGGGTGCTCAACGCGAGCGGCCAGGGCGGTCAGGCCGCCGAGGTGGCGGGACAACTGCGTGACCTGGGATTCGCCGAGCCGACGGCCGAGAACGATCCGCTCTATGCCAACAACCGGCTCTCATGCCAGGGCCAGCTCCGGTTCGGCCCCAACGGCCGGGCAGCCGCCGCGGCGGTCTGGTTGGTCGCCCCCTGCGTCGAGCTGTACCAGGACCAACGGCAGGACAACACCGTCGACCTGGCCATCGGCACCGACTTCACCGCGCTGGCGCACAGCGACGACATCGACGCGGTGCTGTCCAGCCTCCGGCCGGAGGCCACCCAGCCCGCCGACCCCACTCTGCTGACAAAGATTCACAGCGCGTCCTGCTGAGCCGTATCTCGTTGCGCCAGAAGGCGATCCGATAGCTAGAACGCGCCTGACCGGCTCAGCGCGTCGGTGAACGCGTCGTCGATCCCCGGTGCGGCCGCCACCACCATGCCCGCGCCTCCGACCGCCCCACTCGCGGGCGGCAGCCGCACTCGCGCGCCGGCCTCGGCGGCGATCAGAGCGCCTGCGGCCCAGTCCCACACGTGGAGGTTGTCCTCGAAGTACGCGTCGAACTGGCCCGCGGCGACCATGCACAGGTCCAGCGCCGCCGACCCGATCCGCCGGATGTCGCGAATCTGCGGAAGCAGCGCGGCGATCACCGCCGCCTGACGTTGACGAAGCCGCTGCTCGTAGCTGAACCCGGTGCCCACCAATGACATTGACAAATCGCCGACATCACCGCAGCGCAACGGCGTCGACGTACCGTCGCGGCGAACGTGCGCGCCATGGCCGAGCGCCGCGGAGTACAGGGCGCCGTCGACGACGTTGGCGATCGCCCCAGCGACCGACTGTCCGTCGACCTGGACGGCCACCGAGACCACGTAGGCGGGCAGCCCGTAGACGAAGTTCACCGTGCCGTCGATCGGGTCCAGCACCCACGTCGGCAGGCCGTCTGGGTCTGCCGCGCTGCCACCGCCCTCCTCGCCGAGGATGCGCTCACCAGGCCGCAGTTCGGCCAGCCTGTCGCGCAGCAGGCGCTCGGTCTCGGTGTCGACGATCGTGACGGGATCGGTCGGGCTGCTCTTGGCGCGGACCGCGGACCCGGCGGCCTCCCGTTGCGGGGCCCCGCTGAAGACTTCGGCACGACGGCGCCGCACGAACTGCGCGGCCTCGGTCGCCAACTGTTCGGCCACCGAACGCAGCTGGTGCGGATCGAGATCGAGTTTGTCCACTCGCTTATCGCAGCACAAATTGTCGCTAACCGGTTGCCCAGCACGCCTACCAAAGCAATCCGGAGCTACTAAGGTGTGGGCACATGACCGCCACCGATTCACCTGCTGCCGATCCGAGCACCAATGGAGGTTCGCAACGCCGGGGCTTCGGCGTCGACGTGGGCGGAAGCGGGGTCAAGGGCGGCATCGTCGACCTCGAAACCGGCCAGCTGATCGGCGAGCGGTTCAAGCTCGCCACGCCGCAGCCGGCCACGCCGGACGCCGTCAGCAAGACCGTCGCAGCCGTCGTCCGCGAATTCGGCTGGAAGGACAGCGTCGGCGTCACCTACCCCGGCGTGGTGACCGACGGCATCGTGCGCACCGCGGCCAACGTCGACAAGGGGTGGATCGGCTGCAACGCAAGCGAGTTCTTCGGCAAGGAGCTCGACGGCCAGAAGGTGACGGTGCTCAACGACGCCGATGCCGCCGGGCTGGCCGAGGAGAAGTTCGGCGCAGGCCGCGACAACACCGGCGTCATCGTCCTGCTGACGTTCGGCACCGGCATCGGCTCGGCCGTGATCCACAACGGTGTGCTGCTGCCCAATACCGAGTTCGGCCACCTCGAGGTCGGCGGCAAGGAGGCCGAGCACCGCGCGGCGTCGTCGATCAAGGAGACCAAGGGCTGGAGCTATGAGCGCTGGACCAAAGAGGTCTCCAGGGTGCTCACGGCCATCGAGAACGCGATCTGGCCCGATCTGTTCATCGCCGGTGGCGGCATCAGCCGCAAGGCCGACAAGTGGATCCCGCTGCTGACGAACCGCACGCCCGTGGTGGCCGCCACCCTGCAGAACACCGCCGGAATCGTCGGCGCGGCGATGGCCGCAGAGGTCGACGTCACGGCTACCGCCAAGTAGCCACGCCCAAGCGGTGTCAAATTTGCCGCTCGACGCGGCTTTATCGAACAGTGTCGTTACAATGGTCGTCGGCGGCCGCATACCGGAGAGCGGCGAGTATCCCAGCAGATATCAACGCCACATTCGACATAGCAGACATTTTTCGGTGGTGCACGCCCCTATGACCACTGAAATCCCCATGGACGAAAGGGTGACGTGGCAGCGACAAAGGCAAGCCCGGCAGCCGTAAAGCCGGCGAAGCGCAACGCTACCAAGACCCCCGGGAAGAAGGCCACGGCGGCAAAGGGCGCCAACGGGTCGGCGCCTGCCAAACCCGCCAAGCGAGCCACCAAGGCAGCCGCGCGCACGACCAAGACGGACAAGCCCACCGCCAAGAGCGCGGCGGCCAAGCCGGCGAAGGGCGCGGCGGCCAAAACCCGCCCTGCCGCGCGGGCCAACGCCGAAGGCGCCGCTCCTCGCAGTCGCGCCAAGAAGGCGACTTCGGCGGAGCCCACAACCACCAAGGCCGACGTCACCGAGGACGACGAGGTCGAGACCACCGACGAACTCGACGGTGAGCCCGACGAGCTCGTCGACGAGGATCTCGACCTCGAGGATATCGACAGCGACGACGAAGAGGGCGAGACGGCCGAGAGCGACGCCAAAGCCGGCGAGGAGACCGCCGAGGACGTGCCAGCGCCCGACGAGGACGAGATCGCCGAGCCCAGCGAGAAGGACAAGGCGTCGGGCGACTTCGTCTGGGACGAAGAGGAATCCGAGGCTCTGCGCCAGGCCCGCAAGGACGCCGAGCTCACCGCTTCGGCCGACTCCGTGCGCGCCTATCTCAAGCAGATCGGCAAGGTCGCACTGCTCAACGCCGAGGAAGAGGTCGAGCTGGCCAAGCGCATCGAGGCCGGCCTGTACGCGACCCAGCTGATGGCCGAACTCTCCGACAAGGGCGAGAAGCTGCCCGCTGCGCAGCGGCGCGATATGGCGTGGATCTGCCGTGACGGCGACCGCGCGAAAAACCATCTACTGGAAGCGAACCTGCGTCTTGTGGTGTCGCTGGCCAAGCGCTACACCGGCCGCGGCATGGCCTTCCTCGACCTCATCCAGGAAGGCAACCTGGGCCTGATCCGCGCGGTCGAGAAGTTTGACTACACCAAGGGTTACAAGTTCTCCACGTACGCCACCTGGTGGATCCGTCAGGCCATCACCCGCGCCATGGCCGACCAGGCCCGCACCATCCGTATCCCGGTGCACATGGTCGAGGTCATCAACAAGCTCGGCCGCATCCAGCGTGAGCTGCTTCAGGACCTGGGCCGCGAGCCAACGCCGGAAGAGCTGGCCAAGGAGATGGACATCACGCCGGAAAAGGTGCTCGAGATCCAGCAGTACGCGCGCGAGCCCATCTCGCTGGACCAGACCATCGGCGACGAAGGCGATTCGCAGCTGGGCGATTTCATCGAGGACAGCGAGGCTGTGGTCGCCGTCGACGCGGTGTCGTTCACGCTGCTGCAGGATCAGCTGCAGTCGGTGCTCGAGACGCTCTCCGAGCGCGAGGCGGGTGTCGTGAGGCTGCGGTTCGGCCTGACGGACGGCCAGCCGCGCACGCTCGACGAGATCGGCCAGGTCTACGGCGTCACCCGCGAGCGGATCCGGCAGATCGAGAGCAAGACGATGTCAAAGTTGCGCCACCCCAGCCGTTCTCAGGTGCTGCGGGACTACCTCGACTAAGGTCTGGCAGCCGCCAACGATCAGTTTGTCGGGTCAGTAGATCGGGACAAACTGCAGGGGGAACGAGGCGCTCCACCCGGACGCGAAATGATTGACGAAGTCTGCGACTTCGGGCCACGACTGCTCCATTATCGCGCCGTGTTCGATCGCCCCCTCGTTGCCGGTAGGCGATCGGTCGGGACCGGTGCAGACACTTTGCGGACAGGCGTACATGAGGAATGTCGGCGAGGCCCACGGGCCCCCTTTGCCGGTGTCGGGCAGAAGCTGCCCCAGCTTCCAGGCCCCGCAATGCGAGCCGGTTTGGTCGAGATAGCACGGGTTCGGCAGCCACGGGGCGCACTCTTTCGGCGGCGCCACGTATGTTCCCGGGGGCGAAGTCTCCGGATAGAGAAAGTAATTGGAGCTTTGAGGTCCGAGCGCAGCCGCAAGCTCACAGCCGAAGTCGGGCACGACGATGCCATCTCCTTCGCCTTGAACGCGGAGGAACTTCGCAGTCGCGAGGTTGGTCGGCGTGTTTCCCGACCACGCCGATGATCGTGCCGTGAGTTGGTCGGTATCCGTCGGGCCGCAGCTGTCGCACCACGCCGCCCCGTACTGCGAGTTGAGCGCCTGCCACGTTATTTTGGTGAAATCAGTTGGGCCGTCTAGCGACACGGCGATTTGGGGAGCGGCCCCGCGCTCCACGGCCAGCTCCGTAATGCACGAGCCGTGGGAATGGCCCCACATCACTACTTGATTCACGTTGGCCTGCGGAAGCTGTTTCACGGCGGCCAGAAGATTGAGCGAGTCATCGACTTCCCCGCCGCAGAACTCGAACTGGCCTTGCGATTGCCTTGTGAACGTGGGGTCCGGGGGGAACGTGGTTACTCCCGGAGACCCGCTCGCGAACATCGCCCAACCCCGGTAGGTCGTCGTTGCAACGAGCCACCCTGCGGCGGCCATCTGGGTGCACCCGTTAAACGACGCGGTGTCGAGGCCCAACGCCCCTAGAAAAAGGACTCCGTGGTTGACGACGAGCACCGGGTGCGGGCCTGGCGAAACCGGATAGCAGATAAGCCCGTAGATCTGAAGTCCGTCGGACACGTAGGTGCCGACCTCATACTGCACGGTCCCCCCGTTCCACAAACCTTGCGGAAGGGGTCCGTCGGAGTCCGTCGTGCTCCATTGGGCATTTGTCTTTGGATGCGGGATATTCACCGGCGGTGGCAGCTTCCGGTATTCCCTTGGCGGCGCAACGTATTCGGGCGGGGGAACAGCGTTTGCGACTAGCGAGTTGGGGTCGGCGCACCGACCGACTTGAGCGTATTGAGCGCCTGAATCGGCACAGACGTCGGCACGACCGAGGCCCGCTACGGGGTTCGTGACGACGGCCGCTAGCGCTGCCACGAGCATCACCAAGAGTCCTGAGGTCCACCGGGACCAAAGCCAACGAATCATGTTCGCAATCTCCCGACAATGGTCTTCGTTTGCATCGTGTCAGGACGCGCCCAACGGATTCACCGTTTGGCCGATTTCATCGAACTTCGTGGTCCGTCGTGGCAATTCACCGTCGAGTGTGAGCTCGCCGCGACATTTGCCCCGATTTCCCGCCATGGCTGCACACTGGGCGCCACAGCTTCACATCCGACAGTCCGAACGTCCGGTGAACGCCGCGGCCTTCTGACTGGAGAGCTTGAAGTCGACGCCGTCGGACCCGGAGATAGAGACATCGTGATCGCCTGAATTGTTCTCGGCGACAACGAGATTGGTGGCACCGAACCGGCTTGTTCCGTCCTTGACGATCTGAACCGCCCGGTCCCATTTCTCGTCGGGGATCGGCCCGCTGAACCCGATCAGGAAGTACGCCTCCTTCGCATCGGTCCACACGTAGTCGCCGCCGCAGTCGGTGAACGTGTCCTGCACGAAGTTCCACGTGGTGCCGGGCACCAGCGCCGCGATCTGATCGGCCATCCCCCGCATCGCGTTGCGATACTCGTCCTGTGCGGCCTCGAACGGCGGCTTGGTGCGCAGCTGGTTCTCCAGCTCCGTGACGCGTTCCGGGCTCACCCGTTTGCTTCCGTCGTTCTCGTGCTGCTCACCGCAGCCCACGCTGGCCACGCAGATCGCTGCGATCAGGCACACGACCGACCACCGCATCGATTACCTCCCGGGCTGGTGTGGTGGACCGCCGGTCAGGACCGGCGGCACAAGCGACTGCTCTTCCTCATTATCGGGAAGGCCGGCGGCTACCGCGGCCATGTTGTAGCCCGACATTCGCAGCAATTGGTCAACGGCGTTGTTGGTGAACATGCGCGGATAGTCGGCATGGCTGCCGACGCCGTCGCGCCAGATGTTGCCCGGATCGAATCCTGCTCCTGTGGACAGTTCCACCATTCCCGGCGTTGCGTAGGGGTCGGTCCCCCAGCCGTGCAGCGGAGCAAGTGGCGCAACGAGATTCGTGATGGGATCGCCGGGCGCCTGCATCACGTAGGCGGTGCCGTGGTTCAGGCCGAGCTGTGCCGGGCTGACCATCTCCAGCCCCGGCGAACCGTAGAACACGACGTCGTTGACCGGATGGAGACCCTGCGCGTTGAGGTCCTGCAGCGCCAGCGACGATGTCAGCGAGCCGTAGGAATGACCGAGCAGCGTCAAATGCGTGTCCGGATTGTTGGTGCGCAGCTGCTCGAGATAGTTGGCGAGATCGGGCGCGGCAGCCTTGGCGGTGCCGTCGGTCATCGTCGTCCACACATGGGCCAGAGTCGTGTTGTCCAGCCCCTGGTCGTTCAGCGGGTTGGGCGGCGGCGTGTAGCCCATCCAGGCGATCGTCGCCGCCGATGCAGGCTTGCCAGCCGCGGTGAGCTGGCGTAGCTCTTCGTTGCGCAGGTTGTTCGCCTCGCTGACCATGCCGGGCAGCGAGTCACGGGTGGTGGACCCGACACCCGGCACGGTGACCGAGGCGTTCTGCGCGGTGTCCGGGTTTCCCACCGCGACGGCGGCGAGCAGCGGCTTACTCGGATCGGTGGGCACGGTGAGCTGAGTCAGGTAGCTTTCGGGCGTCTTCAGCGACTGCTGAATGGCGTCGATGTCGGCCAGCCTGCCCGTGACGTCGCGGTACTCATCGAAGAAGTACTGGCTGTAGGGACTGCCCAGGAGGCGGCCGCCTGGTCCCTCCATGTAGGCCTGGGCCGCCAGTTTGTCGACGATGGGCTTCAGCTCGGCGCGGCGGGCCTCCAGTTCGGCGCGCAGTTGGCGCAGTTGCTCCTGGTTGGTGTCGCGGGCGACCTGGCTCGGCGTCAGCCCGTCGGCTCGGACGGGCGGTCCGACGTTCTGCGGTATCGGCTCCTTGCCGCCGGCCATGTTGATCGCGTGCGCCAGCTCGTCGTCGACCCTGTTGGCCTCGCCGACGATCTTGTCGAGCTGGGGCTGCAGCCGGCTGACGGCGTCCTGCGCCGCCTTGGCGTCGCCGCGGAAGTCAGGCCCCGGCCGCACGGTGTTGCTGAGCTCGTCGATCTGCATGTGCAGCGAATTGGCCTGCGACTTAAGGTCGTTCAGCCTGCGCTTGACGTCTTCGATGCCGTCCGCTGCTTGATCGGCAGCCTGGGCCACCGCAAGCGCCTCCGCGCCATGGGCGTCCAAGTCGGCCCGCGTTTTGTCGATGGCCTGGCGCGCCGCATCGGCCGCATCGCCGCCCCAGGTCGCAAACGCGGGCAGCGTGCCGAGTTCCTCGGCGGCAAAGCGCGCGGCCTCATACCGGTTGCGGGCCGCATTGAAGACATCGCGGACAGCGTCGGGATTCCAGCGCCCGATGTCGGCTACGGAGAGAACCAACTGCTAGACCGCCGTCGAATCCGCTTGCTCTCCCACCTGACTCACCGACTCTGCATTGTCGGTCTCGGTTGCCTCGAAGCCGCGGCCGCTGGAGTGCAGCGCTTCGGCGTGTTCGGCGAGGTTGGCCGACAGCGTCCTGCTCGTCACCTGCCATTGCGCGGCCTTCGCGGCCATCGCAGCCGCCGACGAACCGGTCCACCCTGTCGACGCGTATCTCCTGACTCATAGCCGATCCTCTCGCCGCACCTCTGCCATCAACCGTAGTGCCGCTCAAGGGTGGTCGAGTCACCAACTCGATGCGCCTACGTGCCCTGGTTCGGTTGTGCGGCGGGGACGACGTTGAAGGAGATCTGCTTGACGAGCGTCTTGCCCGCGGGCAGGCAGCTGGTGCCCTGGCTGGCCGTGAAGCCGTCGCAATGCGGCGCGCTGAAAGTCCAGTAGACCGCGACGGAGTGCTGGCCGACCGGCAGCGGGTCCAGCGAGCCGAGATCCGCGGAGTCGACAGCGGGCAGTCCAGGTGCGTCCGGCAGCTCTCCCTCCCAGATCTTGTTATCGGCAGGATATGAGTGGTCCGACTGATACGGCGATCCAGGATCCACCACTACGTCGATGCTTTTGAACTTGCCACGCAAGTCATCCACGGGTGTGCCGTAGTCGGTCTGGAACCCCGACGGCATCTGCTCGAAGCGGCTGTCCATCACCCACGGCACCGACGGCGCCCAACGCTCCCCTACCCGAAGCTGAGTGCACGACGGAGTGATGATCGCGACCGAGTAACCGTATTCCTGCTTCAGCGTCATGCCGTTCGGCTCGACGCACGGCTCGCTACCGCCCCACTTCGCGTCGGCAGTCGGGCTGAGGATAACCGCCGCCACGGCAAGCGCGGCGGCTAGAAGTGGGGCAGACCATAGGCTGCGCATGCTGGCTTGCTGGGACATCGTCGCCCTCCCCTTTACCGGCCGACCCTAGGGGTACCCAACTATCAGCGAACTATTAAGTCAACAATTGACGAATTCGTTGATTACCTGCGCAAGCTCGCGAGCCCTGGTCACCATCACGATGTGGCTGGCCGAAAGCACCCGATGGTCCACCTCGACACCAAGGTTGGCGATCATCTGCTTTGCCAGCCCCGGGGGCACCCCGACGTCGTCGGTCATGCTGACGAAAGTCACCGGCGTGCAGTCGGGAACTTCGCTCAGCCGCGCGTTCCACAGCAGGGGCGACTCGGGGACGAATTGATTCCACAAGTCGGCCCACTGTGCTTCCGTCATGTCCGTGGCGAAGAACGACTTCGCCCGATCCTCTTTCGGCATCCTGGGCTTCGCCACCGGCAGGTCGGCTCCGAAGACGATGTCGGCTGCGCAGGCCCCCGGCGCAGGCACGAGTGCGCCGACGTAGACGCGCCCGCCAACCCGGTCCGGATACCGGCACGCTGTCTCGGTGATGACGACGCCGCCGAGGGAATGACCGACGAGGACGAACCGACCAAGACCGGCTTGTGCAGCGGCATCGATGACGGCCGTGACGCAATCGTCGAGCGTCACCGCCATGATGTCGGCCGGACGGCTGCCGCGGCCGGGTAGGTCGACGGCGACCGCCGGTAACGAGAGGTGCTCGGCGACCGGACCCCAACAGGCCGCAGACAGATTCGAGCCGTGCACAAGCACGATCCCGTCGACGGTCACTTCACCGTCCCGACTAGCGCCGTTTGGCGCGGACTTTGTATGTCGCAGGCCATGATTCGCGGGTCTCATCACCCGAGAGCGGAATTCCCTTGCTGCCGATCCGGATGTCATAGGCCTCTTTGTTCGGCCCGACCTCCCGGTTGACCGCTTCGGTCGCGAGGTACATCAGCTGGTCGATCTCGGCTTCGGCGAACGACACGAACGACGTCCTGCGTTCCTCGTCGTCGCCGGGCGCCATCCTTTCGGGCAGCACCCGTGACGCCAGAGCCGCCAGGCCCAGCAGCGCGAACGGAATGACCCAGTAGCAGACGAACGACAGCGGCGTCTTGGTGTCGAGGATGGTGGCGCCGCCGTAGACGATCGGCGGGATCGCCGACGACACCGTCATACCAGCGAACGCGGCGATCCAGATCCACGTCAACAGCGTCGTGATGCGCGCGAATATCGGGCTCTCGATCACCTCCTCCGGCTGGTCGACCTCGGCGAACTCGCGGACGAACGGCCTGCCCATCAGCACGCTGCTCAGCGCGACCAGGAAGATGCCCGCATTGCTCAGCGGCTGCAACCACTGCTGCATGAACGTCTGGTCCACCGTGAACGTCAGAACCGCCAGCACCACAAACGTTGCAATGGCACCGATTTCGAGCGTGCGTCCCGGCGTGCCTTTGACACGGCCGATCACGAACGCCGCCACCGCGACCGTGAGCGCCACCAGCACCGCGGTTTCGAACGGGACGTTGCCGACCAGCACCCAATAGACGATCCACGGCGCGAAGCCCACCAGAATGCTCACGGTGGGTCAGTGTAGGTAGTCACCATTGGCCAGGGCGACAGTCCACCGTAAATTTGTAAAGGTGACCCAACGCCGCAACATCTCGTCAGGTTCGGAGTTCGAAGCCGTGGTCGGCTACTCGCGCGCGGTACGAACCGGCCCGCTCGTCGCGGTATCGGGGACGACGGCGCCCGGCGAGACCATGGCCGACCAGACTCGAGAAGCATTGCGCCGCATCGAAACCGCACTGACAGAAGCCGGGGCGACGCTGTCCGACGTGGTGCGCACCCGCATCTTCGTCACCGACATCTCCCGCTGGCGGGAGGTCGGGGCTGTACATGCCGAGGTGTTCGCCGATATCCGGCCCGCCACGACGATGGTCGAGGTCTCGGCGCTGGTCCTGCCGGAGCTGATTGTCGAGATCGAGGCCGACGCCTACGTCAGTGGCGAGAACCGGCCGTCGGATCCGGGCAGATAGGGCGTGACACTGGTCACAGCCTCGACGGGCAGCGGGCCGTACAGATGCGGGAACAGCATCGAATCCGGGTCCGTCGGCACGCCCGGCTCCCAGCGCACCGGCGCGGTCAACCGGTCGGGATCCACGTGAAGCAGCACCAGGTCCGTGCGTCCCGGATAGAGCCGATTGGCAGGCAGATGTACCTGCTCAGGGCCCGAAAGGTGAATGAATCCGACGTCGGCGAGGGAGTCGGGACGGTGCTCGCCACGGCCCTGGGCGAACCGCCACTCGTCCGCGGCACAGATGTGCAACAGCATCCCTCCACCCTGCCTCTGTCGGCAACTTCGCCGAGGGTGAAAAACGACACACCCGTATACGGCTCGGGAACAAGGCCGAAACCTTAAGCGTCTGACAGAGTGGACATGCGTGAAACCGGGTATTTACTGGTTCACCACGAGCAGAGACGGAGGAGCCATGAACGCAACTCTGACCAGTCCCGAACTGACCCGGGCTGATCGCTGCGATCGCTGCGGCGCCGCTGCTCGCGTACGGGCAAAGTTGCCGTCGGGCGCCGAGCTGTTGTTTTGCCAGCACCACGCCAATGAGCACGAATCGAAGCTGATCGAGTTGGCTGCGGTGCTCGAAGTCAGCTCGGACGTCGTCGACGCGTAGTCGGAGAACTCCGGGGTCTGGGCAGGACGGCGCTTCGTCGGGGATGCTGGGCTGGTCATGACTGACCAGCCTCCGGTGAAGCCGTCCCGCCACCACATCTGGCACATCACCAAGCGAACGCTGGCGAGAAGCTGGGACGACTCGATCTTCTCGGAGTCCGCGCAGGCCGCATTCTGGTCGGCGCTGTCGCTGCCCCCGCTGCTGCTGGGGATGCTCGGCAGCCTCGCCTACGTCGCGCCGCTGTTCGGTCCGGAGACGCTCCCGATGATCGAGCATCAGCTGATCAGCACGGCCAGTCACTTCTTCTCCAAGAACGTCGTCAACGAGATCATCGAGCCGACCGTTCGCGACATCGTCAGGGGCGCCCGGGGCGAGGTGGTGTCGATCGGGTTCGTGATATCGCTGTGGGCCGGCTCGTCGGCCATCTCCGCTTTCGTCGACTCGATCACCGAGGCACACGATCAGACCCCGTTGCGGCACCCGGTGCGGCAGCGCTTTTTCGCGTTGGGCCTTTACGTTGTGATGCTGGTGATGGCGATCGTGACCGCGCCCTTCATTGCGTTGGGGCCGTTGAAGATCGGCGAGCACATCCCGGACAGCTGGGACAACGTGCTGAGATACGGCTACTACCCCGCTCTCGTTCTTGCTCTGGTGGTGTCCGTGACATTCCTGTACCGGGTGTCGCTTCCCAAGCCGCTGCCATCTCACCGGCTTGTCATCGGTGCGGTCCTGGCCGCCGTCGTCTTCCTGGTCGCTACGGTCGGCCTGCGGATCTACCTGACCTACATCACCAGCACCGGCTACACCTACGGCGCACTGGCCACCCCGATCGCGTTCCTCCTGTTCGCTTTCTTCCTCGGTTTCGCGATCATGATCGGGGCCGAGCTGAACGCCGCCATCGAAGATGAGTGGCCCGCGCCTGCCACCCACGCGAAGCGGTTCAGATGGTGGCTGGAGGAAAAGGCAGCCGAATCGCGCGAGTCGTTCAACGGCGGCTCGGCCGCGCCCGATGCGGCGGCCGCACCGGCGACCGCCAAGGGCGAGGCCCCTACGTCTTGAGCCGGTCGTAGATCTTCTTGCAGTCCGGGCAGACCGGCGAGCCGGGTTTGGCCGCCTTCGTCACCGGAAAGACCTCGCCGCACAGCGCGACGACATGGGTACCCATGACGGCGCTCTCGGCGATCTTGTCCTTCTTGACGTAGTGGAAGTACTTCGGGGTATCGCTGCCGGTCCCGTCGTCGACGCGTTCGTCGGTGTCGGTGCGCTCGATCGTCTGGGTTTGCATGCGTTCATTGTGCCCGGCAATACATCGGTAAGAAACCGAACGGTTTTGTCGGCTGCGAGTGTGGAACAGTAGAGGGTATGAAACACGGCCCAGAGCTGGGTTTCGACGACGACGGTCGGCCCGTCCTGATCACCGCTGCCGCACCCGCTTACGAAGAGCAGCACCGCGCGCGGGTGCGTAAGTACCTGACCATCATGGCTTTCCGCATCCCGGCGCTGATCCTCGCCGCCGTGGCCTACGGAGTGTGGCAGAACGGGCTCATCTCGCTGGCGATCCTCGTCGCGTCGATACCGCTGCCGTGGATCGCGGTGCTCATAGCGAACGACCGGCCACCGCGCCGGGCCGAGGAGCCGCGGCGCTACGCCGCGCGCCGCACACCGCTGTTCCCGACCGCGGAGCGACCCGCGCTCGAACCGCGGGCACAATCGACGCCGCAACCCGACGCCGCCGATGAACCAGGCGACGTTCCTTCCTGAGCGACATCTAGTCGTATTCTCAGACGATTCTCAGATCGTGGGGACAAAACCGCTGATCAACACGTGTGAAGCGACCGGTTCGTGGGAACTCTTGGGGGCAATTGGGCGTTGAAAGTCTTGACAGTTCAGCCGAGCAGGAGGCCCTGATGGCAAATGCCACATTAAGCCGCATTGACCACGATCTGGATGCTCAGAGTCCAGCCGCTGATCTCGTGCGCGTGTACCTGAACGGCATCGGCAAAACGGCTTTGCTCAACGCCGCCGATGAGGTTGAGCTCGCCAAGCGCATCGAGGCTGGGCTTTACGCGCAGCATCTGCTGGAGACCCGCAAGCGTCTCGGTGAGAACCGCAAACGCGATCTCGCGTTCATCGTGCGCGATGGCCAGGCGGCCCGTAGCCACCTCCTCGAGGCCAACCTGCGACTGGTTGTCTCGCTGGCGAAGCGCTACACCGGCCGTGGCATGCCGCTGCTGGATCTGATCCAGGAAGGCAATCTCGGCCTCATCCGCGCGATGGAGAAGTTCGACTACACCAAGGGATTCAAGTTCTCCACGTATGCCACGTGGTGGATCCGCCAGGCGATCACCCGCGGCATGGCCGACCAGAGCCGCACGATCCGGCTGCCTGTCCATCTCGTCGAGCAGGTCAACAAGCTCGCCCGCATCAAGAGGGAGATGCACCAGAACCTCGGCCGCGAGGCCACCGACGAGGAACTGGCCTCGGAGTCGGGCATTCCGGTGGAGAAGATCACCGATCTGCTCGAGCACAGCCGCGACCCGGTGAGCCTTGACATGCCCGTCGGCAGCGACGAGGAAGCCCCGCTGGGCGACTTCATCGAGGACGCCGAGGCGATGTCGGCCGAGAACGCTGTCATCTCCGAACTGCTGCACACCGACATCCGGCACGTACTCGCCACGCTCGACGAGCGTGAGCAGCAGGTGATCCGGCTGCGGTTCGGGCTCGACGACGGCCAGCCCCGCACGCTCGACCAGATCGGCAAGCTCTTCGGGTTGTCCCGCGAACGAGTGCGCCAGATCGAGCGCGAGGTGATGGCCAAACTGCGCAACGGCGAACGTGCCGACCGCTTGCGCTCCTACGCCAGCTAGCGACCCCTGCCAGAAAAGCCCGCCGGTTCACCCCGGCGGGCTTTTCTGGCATCCCGACACGGTGGAGAACCCCTATTCGCGCAGCTAGGCCGGTAGACTCTGGCGTGACGAAGGGTTGCCTATGAACGATCTGGTCGATACCACCGAGATGTACCTGCGGACCATCTACGACCTCGAAGAAGAGGGCGTAGTGCCGCTGCGTGCGCGCATCGCAGAGCGTCTCGAGCAGAGCGGTCCGACCGTAAGCCAGACCGTGTCGCGGATGGAGCGCGACGGGCTTCTCCACGTCGCCGGTGACCGCCATCTCGAACTGACCGACAAAGGCCGCGCGCTGGCCGTCGCCGTGATGCGCAAGCACCGACTGGCCGAGCGGCTTCTGGTCGACGTGATCGGGCTGCCGTGGGAGGAAGTACACGCCGAGGCGTGCCGCTGGGAGCACGTGATGAGCGAGGACGTCGAACGGCGCCTGGTGCAGGTGCTCGACAACCCGACGGTGTCCCCGTTCGGCAACCCCATCCCCGGCCTGTCGGAGCTCGGCGTCGGCGACTCGGTCGGCTCCGAGGACCGAAACCTGGTGCGGCTGACCGAGCTGCCGTCCGGTTTCCCGGTCGCGGTGGTCGTCCGCCAGCTGACCGAGCACGTCCAGGGCGACGTCAGCCTCATCGCCCGGCTCAAGGAAGCCGGTGTGGTTCCCAACGCGCGCGTGACGGTCGAGACCGGCCCCAACGGCGGCGTCATGATCGTGATCCCCGGCCACGAGCAGGTCGAGTTGCCGCATGAGATGGCTCACGCCGTCAAGGTCGAAAAGGTCTAGCGCACAACGACTTCAGCCCGCCTGCCTGCGGAAGTCCCTCGGCTTCGGCAGCTTGATCCCGAGTTGTTTGGCGAGCCGGTATCCCGTTGCGGCGAGTTCGCGTATCTGCTCGGGCCGCATCCCTGACTGCAGCGCCTGATCGAGCATGGCAGCCATCCGGTGCTCCGGATCGCAGCGCAGCGCGGCCTCCAGCGACACGCCCGCCAATGGCCCGTCCCCGCGGACATATGCCGAGAACGCCAAGAGCACCAGCGCCTCGACCCGCCATGGCACGGGAAGCGTCCTGGCGAGCAGCGCCCATAGTTCCTCGACCTGCCCTGCGTCGTCGCCGACGGCCAGCGCGTAGAGGGTGTCGCGCACCTGCGGGTCGGTCAGCGCGCGGGCCAGGCGGGCCACCGCGGATGCCGCGGGCGATTTTCCGGCAGCCAGCCGCGCCGCCGCTGCCATGGCGCACTCGATGTCGCGTGCGGCGTCGACGTCGTCGGTCTGCTCGCTGATCACGTCGGCGAGTGCGGCGCTGGCGTCCTCGTCGACGACCGCGATGACGCTTTGAAGCTCCTCGCGGCGGGCGTACAGCCGTCGGCCGTCCAGCACCGCCGCCAACGCCAGCGGCGACGCCGACGGGTCGTCGACGGAGCCCCAGCTGCCGTCGCCAGGGCAATGCCAGCGTCCACCCGCGGCCACCCTGTCGACGACGTGGAAGTCGATCAGCGTGATCCCGTATTCGGCGAGTCGTTCTTTCAATGTCTTTGCCAGCCCGCAGTATTCGTCGTTGCACAACCGACAGCCCGCGCCCGCCTCGTCGACGACCACCGCGATCGCCGCGTCCGGCCGAGCCGCCGCGGCGACCTCGGCGACATGGCCGACCGAGTCGAACAGCTCGGGCGAAAGGTCAACGCGCATAACGCAACCCATTTCGCCTCGGTCGACGGTGACCAGAACGAGGGACTTCTCGGGCACGAAGCCCAGGACGGCCGGCAGGGCGGCGATGAGTGCGCCGGGCCGGTTGAGCTGAAAATCGGATTGCGATGTCGTCATGGCTCGACAGTCGCCAATGTCACCGACCAAAAGTGCCCCTCACAGCCCGCGGCCGTCGCGGCTGGGGATGAACGTGCGACTGGGGATGCCCGCTAGCGCGGAATCTGACTGCGCACCTTGAGCACCGCACCGGTGAACAGGGCGTCGAGTTGCCCGGTGTCCGGTGTGGTGTCGGGGTCGACGATGCCCTGCCAGGACGCGGTGACTTGCACGTCGGCGATCCTGGCGACGAGGGTCAACGTCCGCGTGCCTGATGCTCCTGACGACTCCGGTGTCACCGTCTGGTCGACGGCGTAGCTGTCGTCGGCGTCCACCGGTGGCGCGGGCGGCAGTTCCACGGTGACGTCGGAGACCTGGGCCGCCTCTCCCCCGACGGCGATGGTGAACGACGCACAGCGGGCGAGCTGATCGATTCTGGCGCGCAACGACGTCACAGGCCGGGTGACCGTGACGATCAGGCTCGCGCCGTTCTCCTGGTTGACACCCTGAACGGCGGCCCCTTCGGTCGCCCCGACCGGCGGCGGCGCACAGTCGGGCGGCGTCACCACGGATCCGTCGGGCACACCGGCGATCTGACGCACCAAGCGGAACACGATGCTGGGGTCCACCGGGACGGCCGGGTACTGCTGGGGGAACCGCGTCGGTTCGATCAGCAAGTCGGCAATCGGAACCGGCGTGGCGGGGCTGGCGCTTGCCTCGGCGACCTGCGGGCTTCCGTTGACCGTGTGTGCGCATCCCGCCAGCAGCCCCGACAACAGGGCGCACGCGAGGGCGGGCAGCAAAAACCCGCGGGGGCGTCGCGGAACCGTGCCGACCATGGCTGCCATCGTCTCATCGGCACGTCGTGACGGCTCACAGGCGCGCGCGGCGATGTTGGTCACGAGCTATTTGGTGGTGTCGGCATGCGAGATCGCCCCGATCGGCGTAGACCTTCCATATGGCTTCGGTGCTGGAGTACGACCTCGTCGTCATCGGTTCAGGTCCCGGCGGGCAGAAAGCCGCCATCGCGGCGGCAAAGCTCGGCAAGACGGTCGCCGTCGTCGAACGCGGCAGGATGCTCGGTGGCGTCTGCGTCAACACCGGGACCATCCCCAGCAAGACCCTGCGCGAGGCGGTTGTCTACCTGACGGGCATGAGCCAGCGCGAGCTGTACGGCGCGAGCTACCGGGTCAAGGAGAAGATCACACCGCAAGACCTGTTGGCGCGCACCACCCACGTCATCACCAAGGAGCAGGACGTGGTGCGCAACCAGCTGATGCGCAACCGGGTCGACCTGCACACCGGGCACGGCCGGTTCCTCGACGAGCACACCATTTGTGTCGACGATCAGACCCGCGGTGAAAGGACAACCGTCCGAGGCGAATTCATCGTCATCGCCACCGGCACCAAGCCCGCCCGTCCCGCAGGCGTCGAGTTCGACGAGGAGCGCGTGCTGGACTCCGACGGCATCCTCGACCTGAAGATTCTGCCGGCTTCGATGGTGGTGGTCGGCGCAGGCGTGATCGGCATCGAGTACGCGTCGATGTTCGCCGCGCTTGGCACCAAGGTCACCGTCGTGGAGAAGCGCGACAGCATGCTGGACTTCTGCGATCCCGAAGTGGTCGAGGCGCTGAAGTTCCACCTTCGCGACCTGGCGGTGACGTTCCGGTTCGGCGAGGAGGTGACGGCGGTCGACGTCGGCTCAGCGGGCACCGTCACCACGCTGGCCAGCGGGAAGCAGATCCCCGCGGAGACGGTGATGTATTCGGCAGGCCGCTCGGGCCAAACCGAACACCTCGATGTGGAGAACGCCGGGCTCGAGATCGACGGCCGGGGGCGGATCTTCGTCGACGACCAGTTCCAGACGAAGGTCGACCACATCTACGCCGTCGGCGACGTGATCGGGTTCCCCGCGTTGGCCGCCACGTCGATGGACCAGGGCAGGCTGGCCGCCTACCACGCATTCGGCGAGCCGGTGAAGGGCATGACCGAGCTGCAGCCGATCGGCATCTACTCAATACCCGAGGTGTCCTACGTCGGCGCCACCGAAGTGGATCTCACCCGCGACTCGATCCCCTACGAGGTCGGCGTGTCCCGGTATCGCGAACTGGCACGCGGCCAGATCGCGGGCGACTCCTACGGCATGCTCAAGCTTCTGGTCTCCACCGACGACCTGAAGTTGTTGGGCGTGCACATCTTCGGCACCAGCGCCACCGAGCTGGTGCACATCGGTCAGGCCGTGATGGGCTGCGGCGGCACCGTCGAATACCTCGTCGACGCCGTGTTCAACTACCCGACGTTCTCGGAGGCCTACAAGGTCGCGGCGCTCGATGTGATGAACAAGCTGCGCGCGCTGAACCAGTTCCGCACGTAGTCAGCAGTCGTCGGTGTAGTCGGCAGGCGCGGTGTCCGGGGGCCCACCGGCCTCGGCCCGCGTCAGCAGCTCGACCACTCCGTCGTCGAATGGCGGTGAGTACGTCACGGTTTCGTCGCACCCGCCGCCGTCGAGACCACCCACCACCCCAATGATTGTCGGCCCGACGATCCATGGGGCGCCGCTCGTTCCGCCGACCAGCCCGGCGCACAGCAGCGAGGGATAGCCGCCGGGCCCCAGCTCCGTGGGAGCCTCGCAGCCGATCGGGCCGCCCCCGATCCCGACCTCGTATCCGGTGACGGACACCACCGTGCCCTTCTTGGGTGCGGGACCCAGGGCGAAGCCGCCGCCCGCCTCGGACTCGACCGACCCGCCACCGTCGCGCACGACCCGCAGGATCGCGAAGTCGGCCAACGGATCTCGGTTCTTCATCCAGCGCGGGTCCAGGTAGGTCGCATCGACCTTCCAGACATTCGCGGGGTCGGCGGTGTCGTTGAATCCCGCGACGAACGTCGTGTCGACATTTGCGGCGACACAGTGTGCCGCGGTGAGGATCAGGTCACCCGCCGCCGAATCGAGAACAGCCCCCGTGCACGTGTGCGTATCGCTGGCGCCGAGAAAGACTGCCCCGATTCTCGGATGCGGTGGAACGGGCGCGGCGGTGATCGTGGCCACCGTCGCCGCACTGCTGCTCGGCGGCGGCACTTCGGGGTCGGGCCTGCCGCAGGCGGCCGTCAGCGCCAGCAGCCCGATCGCGCACGCCGCCCAAACCCGCATCCGACCGATTTTGCCTGATTGCCCTGCCAAACGGCCCGTTCACGTCTACTTCTCCAGCGGCCACTCAGGTGAATGAGACACTGGAAGTCGCGGTGTTAAGGAGGTGAGCCAATGGACGATCACAAGGATCAGAGCTACGAACCCGAACACAGCGGGATGTATGAACTCGAGTTCCCCGCACCGCAGCTGTCCTCGCCGGATGGCCGCGGACCGGTGATGATCCACGCCCTCGAGGGATTCTCCGACGCTGGCCACGCGATCCGGTTGGCCGCCCAGCACCTCAAAGACACGCTGGACACCGAACTGGTCGCGTCGTTCGCCATCGACGAGCTGTTGGACTACCGGTCGCGGCGGCCGCTGATGACGTTCAAGACCGACCACTTCACCCACTACGAGGAACCCGAGCTGAGCCTCTACGCCCTGCACGACAGCGTGGGAACCCCGTTTCTGCTGCTTGCAGGCATGGAGCCGGATCTGCGCTGGGAGCGGTTCATCACCGCCGTCCGGCTGCTGGCCGAGCGGCTGGGAGTGCGTCAGACCATCGGGCTGGGCACCATCCCGATGGCGGTGCCGCACACCCGGCCGATCACGCTGACCGCCCACTCCAACAACAAGGAGCTGATCGCCGACCACACCCCGTGGGTGGGCGAAGTGCAGGTCCCCGGCAGCGTGTCCAACCTGCTCGAGTACCGGATGGCCCAGCACGGCCACGATGTCGTGGGGTTCACCGTGCACGTGCCGCACTACCTCGCCCAGACCGACTACCCGGCGGCCGCTGAGGCGCTGCTCACCCAGGTGGCCAAGTCCGGCACGCTGCAGCTGCCGCTGTCCGCGCTGGCCGACGCCGCCATCGATGTGGCGACCAAGGTCAACGAACAAGTCGAGGCCAGCAGCGAAGTCGCTCAAGTGGTGGAGGCTCTGGAGCGCCAGTACGATGCCTTCATCGCTGCCCAGGAGAACCAATCACTGCTGGCCCGCGACGAGGATCTGCCCAGCGGTGACGAGCTCGGAGCCGAATTCGAGCGATTCCTCGCGCAACAGGCCCAGGACAAGAGAAGAAAAGAAGACTTCCAAGACGGGGACGACGGCAATTAGGCCATCACCTGCGTCCGACAACGAAGTTGAGGCAACAAAAATGCCGCCGTCAACGAAGTTGACAGTATGACAGCGCGTAAGCCCAATCTGCGCCCGGTGCGTGAGCTCACGCCCTCCTTGCAGTACCGAACCGTGCACGGCTACCGGCGCGCGTTCCGGATCGCCGGCTCGGGCCCCGCGATCCTGCTGATCCACGGGATCGGCGACAACTCCACCACGTGGAGCAGCGTGCAATCCACGCTCGCGCAGCGGTTCACCGTCATCGCCCCTGACTTGCTCGGACACGGAAAATCCGACAAGCCGCGCGCCGACTACTCCGTCGCCGCCTACGCCAACGGCATGCGCGACCTGCTCAGCGTCCTCGACATCGAGCGGGTCACCGTCGTCGGCCACTCTCTCGGCGGCGGCGTGGCCATGCAGTTCGCTTATCAGTTTCCCCAGCTGGTGGACCGGCTGATCCTGGTCGGCGCGGGCGGGGTGACCAAGGACGTCAACTTCGCACTGCGGATCGCGTCGCTACCGATGGGCAGCGAGGCGCTGGCACTGCTGCGCCTGCCGATGGTGCTGCCCGCGGTGCAGGCGGTGGGGCGGGTTGCCGGACTGGCGATCGGGAGAACCGGGATGGGCCGCGACCTGCCGCAAATGCTTCGCATACTCCGCGACCTGCCCGAGCCGACCGCTTCCTCGGCGTTCGCCCGCACGCTGCGGGCCGTTGTCGACTGGCGCGGCCAGGTGGTCACCATGCTCGACCGATGTTATCTCACGGAATCCGTTCCAGTACAGCTGATTTGGGGTTCACACGATTCGGTGATCCCGGTCAGCCACGCGCACCTGGCGCACTCCGCGATGCCAGGCTCTCAACTCGAGATCTTCGACGGCTCGGGGCATTTCCCGTTCCACGACGATCCGGACCGCTTCGTCGAGGTGGTGGAGCGGTTCATCGACGCGACCGAACCCGCCGTCTACGACCAGGAGTTGCTGCGCGGGCTGCTGCGCACGGGCATCAGCGAGGGCACCATCAGCGGACCGATCGACACCAGGGCCGCCGTACTCGACGCGATGGAAACCGACGAGCGCAGCGCCACCTGATCTGCTTCTCTTCGACACGTCGTAGCATCGGGCTCATGGCCATCGACGTGACCGTACTGCGGGTCTTCACCGATCCAGACGGCAAGTTCGGCAATCCCCTCGGTGTTGTGAACGCGAGCACCGTCGACCCAGCCGACCGCCAGCGCATCGCCACCGAATTGGGTTACAGCGAAACGATATTCGTCGACCTTCCGAGGGCGGGGACCAGCGCCGCGGCTGCCCGCATTTTCACCCCCACCACCGAATTGCCGTTCGCAGGCCATCCGACCGTCGGAGCGGCATGGTGGCTGCGCGACATCGGCACGCCGATCCACACCCTCAAGGTGCCCGCCGGAGTCGTGCAGGTCAGCTACGACGGCGACATGGCCGCCGTCAGGGCCCGCGCCGAATGGGCGCCGGAGTTCGCGATCTACGACCTCGACTCCACCGACGATCTCTTCGCCGCCGAACCGGGCGACTATCCCGACGACGTCGAGAACTATCTGTGGACGTGGACCGACCGGGACAACGGTGTGTTGCGCTCCCGGATGTTCGCACTGGGCCTCGGCATCCCCGAGGACGAGGCCACCGGCGCTGCGGCCGTGCGCATCACCGACTACCTGAGCCGCGACCTGACCATCGTGCAGGGCAAGGGATCGGTGATCGCGACCCAGTGGAGCGCCGACGGTTGGGTGCGCGTCGCGGGGCGCGTTGTCAACGACGGGACAAGGCAGATTGACTGACGGGGCGTGCGGTCAGCCCGAACTTGGTACCTGGCGGTGCGCGCGCAGCGCCTCGATCTCACGCTCGAAGTCGTCGGCCGAGGAGAACGAGCGGTAGACGGACGCGAACCGGAGGTAGGCCACCTCGTCGAGATCGCGAAGCGGCCCCAGAATGGCCAGCCCCACTTCGTGGCTGGGCACCTCGGGTGAACCCGTGGCTCGCACGGTGTCTTCGACCTGTTGGGCCAGCAGGTTGAGGGCGTCATCGTCGACCTGGCGGCCCTGGCAGGCCCTGCGCACGCCCCTGATCACCTTTTCCCGGCTGAACGGCTCGGTGACGCCGCTGCGCTTGACGACGGCGAGCACGGCGGTTTCGACGGTGGTGAACCGGCGGCCACACTCCGGGCAGGACCTGCGGCGCCGAATCGCCTGACCCTCGTCCGCCTCACGGGAGTCGACGACCCTGGAATCGGGATGACGGCAGAACGGACAGTGCATGACTGCTCCTTCGCCGCATCGAACACAAGACTCGAACCCCTCCGAGGGTACCTTCGCATTCCGTTCGGATCCCAGAGTCCGGGTGATTGATGCCCGTCGCGCCGGCATGTTCGCCACCGCCGTTGTGCGACAGCGCGTTTCACCGCGCACGATGCACCGTCAGCCGACCGGCGCGATCAGAGTCTGCCCGGCGTCCAGCGACGCTGACTGGAGTTGATTGAGCTCCCGGATGCGGTCGACGACGTGGCCGACGGGGGCGTCGGGCGCTACCCGGTGGGCGACCTGCTGCAACGTCTCGCCTGCCTGCACCTGGACCACGGCCAGCGTGTCGGGCACCGGCGCGGACGAGCTCGTGGTGCCGACGACCCCTCCGAACTGGGCCACCACGCCGAGCCACACCGTGATCAGCGCGGCCAGGAGCGCGAGCCCGACGGTGGTGGCCGGCGTGATCGGGCCCCTGCGATGCGACGCCCGGGACATCACCACGCCGGGACCGCGATAGCGCATCGGCGCACCGCCGGGCCGGCGTCGCGACTTAGCCGCACGCGCAGGCCTGCGAACCGGAACCGGACGGTAAGGCCGCATGACGGGGCCCACCAGCGCTTCTCGGGTGTCCAGAACTGTCATCTGCCTCGCCTTTCGCTCTGCGTGTTCGCTCCTATGTTCGAACTCTAGTCGATCATGTGTTCGATTAATAGAACGTGTGATCGAACTGTTGCCAAACGATAGAACGGGGCACCGACAAATTTCGGCCGCGGCCGCCTGGCCACCGGAAGTTCGCGACACGCCTCGAACACATGTTTGATTATCGGGCGCTCGGCGACTACATTCGGCGCCATGAGCGAGGACCGCACCGACAATCGGACCAACACAGCCGGCCCCGACAGCACCGACGAACGCCGCGGACCCGAGGGCGGCCTGACCGAGCGGCAGCGCACGATTCTGCAGGTCATCCGCGCCTCCGTAACCAACCGCGGGTATCCCCCGAGCATCCGCGAGATCGGCGACGCCGTCGGCCTGACGTCCACGTCGTCGGTCGCCCATCAGCTGCGCACGCTGGAGCGCAAGGGCTACCTGCGCCGTGACCCGAACCGGCCGCGCGCCGTGGATGTGCGCGGCGCCGACGACGTGGTGACGCCGATCGTGAGCACCGAGGTCGCCGGCTCCGACGCGCTGCCCGAGCCGACATTCGTCCCAGTGCTCGGCCGCATCGCGGCGGGCGGCCCGATCCTGGCCGAGGAGGCCGTCGAGGACGTCTTCCCGCTACCGCGCGAGCTGGTCGGCGAGGGGTCGCTGTTCCTTCTTAAAGTCGTCGGCGACTCGATGGTGGACGCGGCGATCTGCGACGGCGACTGGGTGGTGGTGCGTCAGCAGAACGTCGCCGACAACGGCGACATCATCGCCGCGATGATCGACGGCGAGGCGACGGTGAAGACGTTCAAGCGGACCCGCGGCCAAGTGTGGCTGATGCCGCACAACCCGGCCTTCGACCCGATACCCGGTAACGACGCCGCCGTCCTCGGCAAGGTCGTCACCGTCATCCGGAAGATCTGACGCAGCCCGGTACCGCTAGTCGGCCTTCACGAACCCGTTCGCTCGGGCGAATTCCTCGTTGACGAAGTAGACCTCGGCGGGCACGCGGTCGTAGAGATCGCTGTCCGGAGCCCAGTACAGGCCCGACTTGGTGTCGGCCTTGATCGGGTATCCGGTCGGCACCCGATACGGGTCGGGAAGCGGCATGTGAATCGCGGTCTGGGCGTCCGGCGCAACGGACGACGCCGGATCGTCGACAGGCGCGGCCGCGGCTTCGTCGACCTCCTCGTCCGGTTCGTCCAGTTCGTGAGGTTCGTCAGGTTCGTCCGGCTCGTCGGGTTCGTGGGGTTCGTGGGGCTCGTGGGGCTCGTCCGGTACCTGGGGTTCTTCCAACGCGATCGCGGCGTGCCGCCCAGAACTAGGGTCCGCCTCTGATGCGATCGGTCCGGTGTCGGACTCGTCGGGTTCCGGTTCGAGATCGGAGAATTCGTCGCCGTCATCGGCGCGGTGGTGGCCGTCCTCGTCGCCCGGCGGCACGTACGGGGCACGGCCATAGCCACCCAACCCGTGTTGCCCGGAACCCGATGGCCTGCCGTAACTCTCGGCCAGCCGGGTGTCGGAACCCTCCAGCCGCAGCGCCTCGGCCTCCGCGGCGGTGTCATGGGTGGTGTCGAGGTCGAACTGGTCCTCGTGCTCGTCCACATCGCCTTGACCGCGGTGTCGCAGGGTCGCCGCCAGCACGAGCCCGACCAACACCAGCACGGGGACGATGGCGAACAACCACCACCACGACGGCGTAAACCAGTTTCGCCCCTTGGATTCCGGCGCGGCCGAATTCATCGCTTGCGGCGGCTGGTAGCCGGGCACTGACAGACCGGCGAGCCCGGAGGCCAGGTTGGCCGGTTGGGTGCTGAACTTGTTGGTCTGCTTGTCCCAGGAGATTTCGCCGCCGGTGAACCGCTGCGAGACCTTGTTGCCGTCCTCGGTCTGATCCGCCACGGGAGGCCCGAGCGACCCCGAGGCGCCGCCGAGTTTCTGCCATGCCGCGTTCATCGCTCCGCGCACGATGAAGGCGCCGTAGTCGGGCGTCCAGAAGATGACCGGCTTGTCGGTGGCGGCGAACGCGCTGACCCGGCTGCCCGTCTTCAGGCCGCCGTCGGCCTCATCGCCGATCGGGAAACCGAGGTCGCCTTGCGGGCCACCAACGGACTCATACTTTTTCAGCACCTGGCCGGTGACCACATTGGCTCCGGTGGCCGGGCTGTAGAAGATCTTGCCGCCTGCGAACGCCTGCCCGGCACCGTCCTGGCCGATCGCATACTGCTGGCCCTGTTCGGCGCCGAGCGGGCCGAGTGGCCCACCCGCGGCCCGCCGTGCCGCGTTGATCGCCGATGTGGCGTCCTCGGGGACGGTCAGCCCGGCCAGCTGCCCGGCAAGATCCGGCGGCACCGTGCTGAACTCCTTCGTGGACCGGTTCCATGACACCTCGCCGCCGGTGAACTTCTGCGAGACGACGTCGCCGTTGTAGACCTCGTCCTCGGCGGGCACACCCAGCGGTCCCGCCGAGCCGCCGAGCTTGTCCCAGGCCGCGTTCAGCGCGCCGCGCACGACATGGGCGCCGATGTCGGGCGTCCAGAAGATGACCGGCTTGTCCGCGGCGCTGAACGTGGTGTCTCGGCTGTCAGGCGCCTTGCCTGCGCCCTCGTCGATGGTGGGAAAACCGAGGTCACCATCGCCTGCGCCGCCCAGCGAGTCGTACTTCTGCAGGATGGCGCCCGCCATGACGTGCGCGCCGGTGTCCGGGGTGAAGAGGATCTTGCCGCCCGCGTAGTTCTGGCCGAAGCCGGCGCCGACGGGGTAGACGCCCCCGTCGCTGGGCCCCATCGGGCCCCCGGCCCCGCCACTGGCGTCGTAGGCCTGGTTGATTGCGTCGGTGGCGTCGGAAAGCGGATCCGCCGCGGCCAGCGGGGCCTGTACAAGGGCCAGGGCCGCAGTCAGCAGAACTGCCGCTATTCGGCCGATCGCGGTGTTCAGCAGGGTTCGCTCCCCACGCATCCACCCTCCCCGTGTTATGGCAAAGTCCCCCTGAAACTAGCGCGTCCGTCAGCTGAACGTGACATAGACACGATATCTACAGCGAACTCACCACACTGGAGGGAAACCGAGTCGGCAGGCGATCACACGCCAAGCGAGCGCCCGATGATCTCCTTCATGATCTCGGTCGTGCCGCCGTAAATGGTCTGCACGCGCGCGTCCAAATACGCCCGAGCAACCGGGTATTCCCTCATGTAGCCGTAGCCGCCGTGCAACTGCAGGCAGCGGTCTATGAGGTGGATCTGCTTCTCGGTGGAGTACCACTTCGCCATCGCGGCCTGTTCAGCGGACAGCTTCTCGTCGAGATGAAGCCGGATGAACTCGTCGACCATGATCCGCACCACGGTCGCCTCGGTGGACAGCTCGGCAAGCAGGAACCGGCTGTTCTGCTGACTACCGATCGGCCTGCCAAAAGCCTTGCGCTCCTTAGTGTATTGCAGCGTCTCGGTCAACACGGCCTCCATCGCCGCCGCCGCCATCACCGCGATGTTGAGCCGCTCCTGCGGCAGGTTCTGCATGAGATAGATGAACCCCATGCCCTCCTCGCCGAGCAGATTCTCTGCGGGCACCTTCACGTCGGTGAACGACAGCTCGGCGGTGTCCTGGCCGTCCAGGCCGATCTTGTCCAGCTTGCGTCCGCGCTCGAAGCCCTCCATGCCGCGCTCGACGACGAGCAGGGAGAAGCCCTGCGCGCCCTTGTCCGGGTCGGTCTGGGCCACCACGATCACCAGGTCGGCGTTGATGCCGTTGGTGATGAAGGTCTTGGCCCCGTTGAGCACGTAGTGGTCGCCCTGTTTGACGGCGCGGGTCTTGATGCCCTGCAGGTCACTGCCGGTGCCGGGCTCGGTCATCGCGATCGCGGTGATGATCTCGCCCGTGCAGAACTTCGGCAGCCAGCGCTGCTTCTGCTCGTCGTTGCAGAGGTTGAGCAGGTACGGGGCGATGATGTCGTTGTGCAGGCCCCAGCCGATGCCGCTGAACCGGCCCGCGGTGGTCTCCTCGGTGATGATGACGTTGTAGCGGAAGTCTGGATTGCCGCCGCCGCCATACTCTTCCGGCACCGACATGCCAAGGAAGCCCTGCTTGCCCGCCTCCAGCCACACGCCGCGGTCGACGATCTTGGCCTTCTCCCACTCGTCGTGGAACGGCGCGACGTGCCGGTCCAGGAATGCCCGGTAGGACTCGCGGAACAGCTCATGCTCCGGCTCGAAGAGGGTGCGCTCGTACTTGACGACACTGCCCATGGAGAACCTCCAGAATTCGGGGGACTTTGCGGAAGACGATATACCACCCAACCGGATGGTTGGTCGCCGGGTGCGGTGTGTCCCGAAATAGAATCCCTGGCGTGAGTGTGACCGAGTCGCTGCAGGTCGATGACGGTGGCCGCACGATCACCTTCACATTCGACGACATGATGCGCTACCACGGCCCGCACTCCCCCGCCGGTGTCGCGATGGCCTTCAAGGTCATGCAGCGCGCCTTCGGCGCACTTTCTCCCGATGCGGCGCCCCGACGCCGATCCATCGTCGTGCGGACCGCTTTTCGCGGCCCGGGTGCCCGTGACGGCTTCGAGGCGGTCACCCGCGGCGTCAGCGAAGGCCGATATGTCGTCGACCGGACGCTGGTCCGGACCGACCGCGGCAGACTGCTCGAGGACTTCGTCTTCGAGGTCACCCTGGGCGACCGGACCGCGACGTTGCTACTGCGCGACGGATTCGTCACCGACGAGTTCATCGATCTGGCCCGCACCGAGGGCCGCACTGCTGAACAGGAACACCGACTCAACGACCTGAAAGCGGCGTTGGCGCAACGGGTCATGGCTGCGTCGGCAGCCGACGTTTACGACCTCGCCTGATCTGTGACCTGCACCACCCGACGATCGACGCGTGTTTAGCGACCGCACGGAACGGGGAACGAACAGGGCACCGTAAGAGAACTCGCAAGGAGGATTGGGCAATGGCGGACAACAACAGCGGTCCCGAGGAAGCCATCAAGGGCGTCGTCGAAGGCGCGAAGGGCAAGGCGAAGGAAGTCGCTGGCGCCGTGACCGGTCGCGACGACCTGTACCGCGAAGGCAAGGCCCAGCAGGACAAGGCCGACGCCCAGCGCAACGCCGCCAAGAAGGAAGCCGAGGCCGACGCCGCGCGCGGCGCCGCGAAGGTCGCCGAGGAGCGTCAGAAGGCCGAGCAGCAGGGCTAGACACCGCTGAGAAAAATGGGGCGCCGAGGGGTGCCCCATTTTTCGTGCTCAGAATGTCGAATACGCGCTCAGGTTGGCGGCCAACGGGATCGGCACCCGCGCCTTGATCCGGGTGCCGTCCGCGGTGTGTTCGGTGGCGTCCACCCGACCGTCGGCGTGCACCCGGGCCACCAGGTCGCCGCGGTCGTAGGGAATCGTCACGTCGACGACCGTGTCGGTCGGCGTCACCAGTTGGGCCATCCGCTGCTGCAACCGGTCGACACCGTCGCCGGTGCGAGCCGAGACGAACACCGCGCCGGGCAGGCTCCGCCGCAGCTGGGCCAGCGTGAGGCCGTCTGCGGCGTCGATCTTGTTGACCACCACCAACTCTGGTGCCGGCTTGCCGTCATGGTCGGCGATCACCTCGTTGAGCACCTCGCGGACCGCGTCGATCTGTGCAAGCGGGTTGACGTCGGATCCATCGACCACATGCACCAGCAGGTCGGCGTCGACCACCTCTTCCAGCGTGGAGCGGAACGCCTCGACCAGCTGAGTGGGCAGATGGCGGACGAACCCGACGGTGTCGGTCAGCACGAACGGCCGTCCATCGTCGAATTGGCCTCTGCGCGTTGTGGGTTCGAGCGTTGCGAACAACGCATTCTCCACCAGCACGCCCGCGCCTGTCAGCGCGTTGAGGAGGCTGGACTTGCCTGCGTTGGTGTAGCCGACGATGGCGATGGAAGGCATGTCGCTGCCGAGCCTGCGGCTACGCTGGGTGTCGCGCGCCTTTTTCATAGCCTTGATGTCACGGCGCAGCTTGGCCATCCGCTCCCGGATGCGGCGCCGGTCCGTCTCGATCTTCGTCTCACCGGGGCCGCGAAGACCCACACCGCCGCCGCTGCCGCCCGCGCGTCCGCCCGCCTGGCGGGACATCGACTCGCCCCAGCCACGCAGCCGCGGAAGCATGTATTCCATCTGCGCCAGCGTCACCTGCGCTTTGCCCTCCCGGCTGGTGGCGTGCTGGGCGAAGATGTCCAGGATCAGTGCGGTGCGGTCGATGACCTTCACCTTGACGGCCTTCTCCAGCGCGGTCAGCTGGGCGGGGCTCAGCTCGCCGTCGCAGATGACGGTGTCGGCGCCGGTCGCGACGACCACATCGCGCAGTTCGGCCGCCTTGCCGGAGCCGATATAGGTGGATGCGTCGGGCTTGTCACGGCGCTGGATGAGGCCGTCGAGGACTTCGGAGCCTGCCGTCTCGGCGAGTGCTGCCAGTTCGGCGAGACTGGCCTCGGCGTCGGCGGCGCTGCCTTCGGTCCAGACGCCGACCAGCACGACACGCTCGAGTCGCAGCTGGCGGTACTCGACCTCGGAGATGTCGGTAAGTTCGGTCGACAGACCAGCCACGCGGCGCAGCGCCGTGCGGTCTTCGAGGGCGAGCTCACCCGAGCTCGGGACTTCGCCGTTGGGGAATTCAGGAAACGTCATGAGTAATCAGAAATGGTGCACGCTAAAAGTGCTTCGTGCATCTGAATTAACGCTGCTGCGCACGCCACCATTCCTCGGAGATCTCCCCGCTGGCCACCAAAACCGAAGGGCCGCGCAGATAGCTGCTGGCGTCGGTGACGGTGACGACGACCTCGCCGCCGGGTATGCCGACCGCGAGTGTGCCGGTGGTCGCGCCCTGGTAGGCCAGCGCCGCGACGGTCGCGGCGACGGTTCCCGTTCCGCACGACCGGGTTTCGCCGACACCGCGCTCGTGTACCCGCATCGACACCGAACCATTCGACGGAGCGGTGAGCACTTCGACGTTGACGCCTTCGGGAAACTGTGCGGTGTCGAACCGCACCGGCGCGGCCACGTCGAGTGCGGCCAGCTCGGCGGCGGTCAGGTCGGGGTCGACGCACGCGAGGTGCGGGTTTCCGACATCGACCGCGAGCCCGGCAAAGGGCCTGCCGCCGACGATCGCCTCGCCGGTGCCGAGCTGGTTGGTCTTGCCCATCTCGACGGTGACATCGGCGGTGGTGGCGTCCCACGCGTGCAGCACCACAGGTCGCGGGCCCGCGAGCGACCCGACGACGAACTCGTCGCGGCTCTCCAAGCCGCTGGCGCGCAGGAAGTGGGCGAACACCCGGACCCCGTTGCCGCACATCTGGGCGATCGAGCCGTCCGCGTTGCGGTAGTCCATGTACCAGTCACCCGCCGCCACGCCTTCGGGCAGCCGGTCGAAGACACCGGCCTCACCGGCGGCGCCCGCAGTGGTCACGCGCAGGATGCCGTCGGCCCCGATCCCGCGGCGACGGTCGCACAGCGCGGCCACCGCGGCGGGCTCCAGCGGGAGCCTGCCGTCGAGATCAGGCAGCAGCACGAAGTCGTTCTGCGTGCCGTGGCCCTTGGCGAACATCACCTGATCAGGATACGTGCCGCCATACCCCCAGCGTGCGCTCGACGTTGTCGGTGCCAGCGCCGTCGAGCCAGGTGATGCGGTGGTCGCGGCGAAACCACGACCGCTGCCTGCGCACATAGCGGCGGGTTCCGAAGAACGTTTCGCGGGCGGCAGAACCGTCGCCGCCCGCATCGAGGTCGTCGAGCACCTGCGCGTACCCGAGCGCGCGGGACGCGGTGACGCCGTCGCGAAGCCCACGCCCCAGCAGCGTGCGCACCTCGTCGACGAATCCATCGGCGAACATCGCGTCGGTCCGTTTCGCCAGCCGGCCATCGAGAGTGGTTGTGTCCCAATCCAACCCGATGATCGCCGTATCCCAGCGCGGTGCACCGATCGTCGGCGCCGACGCCGCGAACGGCTTCCCCGTCAGCTCGACGACCTCGAGCGCCCGCACGATGCGACGGCCGTCGGTCGGCAGGATTGTCGACGCCGCCGCGGCATCGACGCTGGCCAGCTCGCTGTGCAGCGCGCCGACCCCGACTTCGCTCAGCCGCTGCTCCCATTTCGACCGCACGGCGGGGTCGGTGGCGGGAAACGCCCACTCGTCGAGCAGGGACTGGATGTACATCATCGACCCGCCCACCACCACCGGCACGGCGCCGCGGCCTGCGATCGCCTCGATGTCCGCCGCGGCCGCCTGCTGGTAGCGCGCTACGGACGCGGTCTCGGTGACATCGAGGACGTCGAGCTGGTGATGCGGTACTCCGCGCCGCTCGGCCAAGGGCAGTTTGGCGGTGCCGATGTCCATGCCGCGGTACAGCTGCATCGCGTCGGCGTTCACGACCTCGCCGCCGAGCCGCTCGGCAACGGCCAACGCAAGCGCGGACTTGCCGGTGCCGGTGGGGCCGACGATCGCGACCGGCCTCATGGATGCCAGACGCCTGCGAAGTACCCGACGCCATACGGCGCCCCGCGGTAGAGCTCTTTGGCGGTTCGCGGCGACGGTTCCAGCGCCGCCAGCACCTGGTAGGCGACGCGGCCGACGACCGTGTCGGGCAGCCGAGCCAGCGCTGCGGTGTCCGCTGCCGCCAATGCGTCGTCGAGCGCGGCCTGCACCGGGATCGATTGCGGGTCATGGCCTCCCGGCGCACGCTGCGTGAGGCTGTGCGCACCGTCGGCGACGACGAGCACGCCGACGGGGTCTGCCGCCCGGTCGATTTCGGCGCGCAGCCGACGGCCGCGGTCCAGCGCGCCATCGGCGTCGAGGCCGCCCGGAAACACCCGCACCTCGGCGCTTGCCTGCGGGTTGACCTGGCCGCGTAGCCAGCCGGTGATCAGTGCGCACAGCGGCAGGTCTGCAGGCGCGCCTGCAAAGGGCGACAGCGCGACGCGGACGTCGACGCCGTAGCCCGCGAACGTACCGGCCCGCTCGGGCCCGACCACCACTTCGGCGGAGCCGACACCGACGGCGATCCAGCGCGACGGCAGCGATGCCGCGGCTGCGAACACCACTTCGCGCAGATCAGCCAGCTCCGGGGCCGCCGACGCCGCCAGCTCGGGAACCATGACCGGTGCCGACGGGACGATCGCGATGGCGCTCAGCACGCAACCAAACTAACGGTCAGGCCGGCTGCTTGACGGAGGCCGTCGCCTCGCCGCGGGCCAGGGCCGCCGTCGCGACCACCATCACCCCCACGGCGACGAACAGCGTCAGCCAGCCCGCGTCGCCGGGGCGCAGCGTCTCGCCAAGCACGACGATGCCGAGCACGGATCCCACCACCGGCTCGGCGACCGTCATCGTCGGCAGCGACGCCGTCAGGGAACCGGCCCGGAAGGACGACTGCTGGTAGGCCGTGCCCGCGATGGCGACCAGCGCCCACACGTACAGCTCGGGAGTGCGGACCAGTGCCAACAGGCCGTCGTCGAGCCGGTCCACCACGCCCTTGGTCAGCACGGCGAACAGGCCCCACAGGGCACCGGACACCACCCCGAGCAGCACCGCGCTCGCGGGCCCCTTCAACACGTTGGCGCCAAGCACGCAGGCCACCAGTGCGGGCCCCAGCACGACCACGACCGCCGTCCACGTATCCAGCGAGGCCCGCGAGTGGCCCGCGGTCGGATTGCCGACGGTCACGATCACCACGACCGCCGCGGCCAGCAGCGCCGCCCACATCCACTCCCACCGGGTCACCCGGCGGTGGCTCGCCCGTGCGTTGATCGGCAGCGCGAACAGCAGGGACGTCACCAGCAGCGCCTGCACCAGCAGGACGGACCCCAGCCCGAGCGCCACCGCCTGCAGCGCGAATCCGACGGCCGCGACAAGGCTGCCCAACCACCACTGCCCGTCGCGCAGGAGCCTCTTGAACAGCTCGAGATGGCTCACCGGCTCATCGGTGACCTCGTGCGCGGATCGCTGGTGGATGACGTCGCCGATCGCGATGAAGAACGCGGCGCCGAGGGCGAACAGGGCGGCGATGTCCGCCTTGGCCATCGATGATCTCCCGTCGTCGGGTCGAGCCTAGGCAAATGGGCGCATCGGCGTACGCGCGCCGGGCGACCTGTTTCAATAGCGGTCGAAGCAATACCGGCGCCGCGTCGCGCGGCAGGTGCGCGGAAATGTCCGCGCGGAGGGTACGAGGAACCGAAGATGACGACCAGCGAAACCGGCAGCGGAGCGACCTCGGAGTCGACGATGGCCACCCCCAAACCCGCTCCCCGTCCCGGACCACCGCGCCCTGGCCCGCGGCCTGGTCCGACCCCGTCGGTGCACGGTGCATCCGCTCCGGCGTCCGGCGACCCGCACCGGTTCGGCCGCGTCGACGCCGACGGCACGGTGTGGCTCGTCAGCAGCGCAGGCGAACGGATCATCGGCTCCTGGCAGGCAGGCGACACCGAGGCGGCCTTCGCCCATTTCGGCAGGCGCTTCGACGACCTGAGCACCGAGGTCGCGCTGATGGAGAGCCGATTGGCCTCGGGCACCGGTGACGCCCGCAAGATCAAGTCGGCCGCATCGTCTCTGGCCGAAAGCCTGCCGACGGCATCGGTCCTCGGCGACGTCGACTCGCTGGCGGCGAGACTGTCGTCGATCGTCGAGCACGCCGATTCCGCCGCAGCTGCCGAGAAGAGCAAGCGGGAGGAACACCGCGCCGCGCAAACCGCCCGCAAGGAAGCGCTGGCCGCCGAGGCGGAAGATCTCGCGTCCAACTCGACGCAGTGGAAGGCCGCGGGCGACCGGCTGCGCGAGATCCTCGATGAATGGCGCACCATCAGCGGCCTTGACCGCAAGACCGACGATGCGCTGTGGAAGCGCTATTCGGCAGCCAGGGAGACCTTCAACCGACGCCGCGGGTCCCATTTCGCCGAGCTGGACCGCGAGCGGGTGGGTGCCCGCCAGGCCAAGGAGGCGTTGTGCGAACGGGCCGAGGAACTCGCCGACTCGACCGAATGGGGCCCGACCGCGGCGGCGTTCCGCGACCTGCTGGCGCAGTGGAAGGCCGCGGGCCGCGCCAGCAAGGACGTCGACGACGCGCTGTGGCAGAGGTTCAAGGGCGCCCAGGACACCTTCTTCTCGGCGCGCAACGCCATCTCGGCGGAGCGCGACGCCGAGTTCCGTGCCAACGCCGATGCGAAGGAGGCCCTGCTGGCGGAGGCCGAGAGGGTGGACACCTCGGATCTGGATGCCGCCCGCGCCGCGCTGCGCACGATCGGCGACAAGTGGGACAAGATCGGCAAGGTACCCCGCGAGCGCAGCGCTGATCTGGAACGGCGGCTGCGGGCGATCGAGAAGAAGGTGCGGGACGCTCCGGCGCACGGCATCGACCCGGAGGCCCAGGCGCGCGCCGACCAATTCCGCGAACGCGCAGAGCAATTCGAACGCCAGGCGGAGAAGGCCGCGGCGGCGGGCCGCACGAAGGACGCCGAGCAGGCTCGGGCCAGCGCCGAGCAGTGGCGGCAGTGGGCCGAGGCCGCCGCAGAGGCGCTCGGCAAGAAGGGCTAGGTCTTTTCCGGCCCGTCGGATCCGGTGTCGCGGTCGTCGTCGAGGCTTTCCAACAGCCCTCGCTTCTGCCGCTTGGCGACAGCACGCCGACGCTCTTCCTCCGCTGCGAGTTGCAGCGCTGTGCGCGCCCACACCACCCTCGCCCAGTGGAACGTCAGCACGATCACCGCGATCCACGCGATGATCAGCCCGATGCCGGGCCCCGGGTGCGGTGCGACAGCGGTCTGCCGTGACCACACCGCGAGCAGGCCCGTGAAAGACGCGATCGTGGAACCGGCCAGCGCGATCCACGCCACCGCCCAGCGCCTGGTCAGCAGCGCCAGCATGGAGAACCCGACGCTGAACACGAGGGCGAACCAGACGAACACCCGTGACGGCAGTGAGATGCCTTCGCTGATCGCGGTGTCGTCACCCGCCAGCACATCCCAGCCTTTGGCCGCGCCGGTGTGCGGCAGTACGAACGACAGCAGCAGCACGAACACCGCGATGGCGAGGACCAGCGCCCTCGCACCGGGATCGATCTCCCGCGCGACGCGACGTTCGGCAGCCTCGATGTCGCCCTTGAACTCGTCGAAGTTGTTGTTGTGGTTGTCGCCCGCGGTCACCGGTCACATCCGGATGCGGTCCGTTGGCTTTCGGGCACGCCGATGCCGGGCATGCCGAGGCCCACACCTTGCGGGCGCAGCCCGGCGGCGTGCGCATCCCCTGCCCTGGTGCGTCGGTGGTGGTGCACCGCCCCGTCGGCGATCAGGTGGTGGGGCGCCGCATCGGTGACCGTGGTGGTGACGATGTCGCCGGGCCGGATGTCGTCGCCCATCGGCGTGAAGTGCACGAGACGGCCGTCGCGGGCGCGCCCGGACATCCTGGCGGTTCGGGTGTCTTTGCGCCCTTCACCGACTGCCACGAGCAGTTCGACGGGTCGGCCGATCTGAGCGGTGTTCTCCTCAAGCGAGATCCGCTCCTGCAGGTCGATCAGCCTCTGATAGCGTTTCTGCACAACGGCTTTCGGAAGCTGGCCGTCGAGTTCGGCGGCCGGAGTACCCGGCCGCTTCGAGTACTGGAATGTGAACGCGGCGCTGAATCGGGCGGCGGCGACCACATCGAGGGTGTCTTGGAAGTCCTGTTCCGTCTCGCCGGGGAATCCGACGATTAGGTCGGTGGTGATCGCGGCGTGCGGAATCGCGGTGCGCACCTTGTCGAGGATCGACAGGTAGCGCTTGGAGCGGTACGAGCGGCGCATCGCACGCAGCACCCGGTCCGATCCCGACTGCATCGGCATGTGAAGGGCCGGACAGACATTCGCCGTCTCCGCCATCGCCTCGATGACGTCGTCGGTGAACTCGGCGGGATGCGGTGATGTGAACCGCACCCGCTCCAGGCCGTCGATGCGCCCGCAGGCCCGCAGCAGTTGCCCGAAAGCGCCGCGGTCGCGCGGCTGATCGGGGTCGGCGAACGACACCCCGTATGCGTTGACGTTCTGCCCGAGCAGCGTCACCTCGAGTACGCCCTGGTCCACCAGCGACTGCACCTCGGCCAGCACGTCACCGGGCCTGCGGTCGACCTCCTTGCCGCGCAGCGCGGGCACAATGCAGAACGTGCAGGTGTTGTTGCATCCAACCGAGATGGAAACCCAACCGGCGTAGGCGGATTCGCGCGCCGCGGGCAGGTTGGACGGAAACTCCTCAAGCGCCTCGAGGATTTCGACCTGGGCCGTCTTGTTGTGCCGGGCGCGGTCGAGCAGCGTAGGAAGCGATCCGATGTTGTGCGTGCCGAAGACGACGTCCACCCAGGGAGCCCTGCGCAGCACCGCGTCGCGGTCCTTCTGCGCCAGGCAGCCGCCGACGGCGATCTGCATGTCCGGATTGGACTGTTTGCGCGGCGCCAGGTGGCTGATGTTGCCGTAGAGCTTGTTGTCGGCGTTCTCGCGAACGGCGCAGGTGTTGAAGACCACCACATCGGCGTCGGCGCCGTCGGCGGCACGCCGGTAGCCCGCCGCTTCCAGCAGGCCGGCCAGCCGTTCGGAGTCGTGCACGTTCATCTGGCAGCCGTATGTGCGCACCTGGTAGGTGCGTGTTTCGGTGGCCGTCGATGTCACGGCCCCATGGTACGGGCGGCTATACCGCCGTCATCGAGCGGATTGTTGAGATGCAGACAAGCTGCGCGTTACCTGGGTAAGGTCTGAATCCATGGGTACGCCGATGGTGTCGATCAAGGGCGTCAACAAGCACTTCGGCAACCTCCACGTGCTCAAGGACATTGATCTTGACGTCGACCGCGGCGAGGTCATCGTCGTGCTGGGACCGTCCGGTTCGGGCAAATCGACGTTGTGCCGCACCATCAATCGTCTCGAGACCATCGAATCGGGCACGATCGAGATCGACGGTCAAGTTCTGCCTGAGGAAGGTCGCAAGCTGGCGCAGCTGCGATCCGATGTCGGCATGGTCTTTCAGTCCTTCAATCTCTTCGCGCACAAGACAATTCTGGACAATGTCATGCTGGCCCCCAGGAAGGTGCGCAAAGCATCCAAAGAGGATGCGCGCAAGAAGGCGATGGAGCTGCTGGACCGCGTCGGGGTCGCCAACCAAGCAGAGAAGTATCCCGCGCAGCTATCCGGTGGCCAGCAGCAGCGCGTGGCCATCGCGCGCTCCCTCGCGATGAACCCCAAGGTGATGCTGTTCGACGAGCCGACCAGCGCGCTGGACCCGGAGATGATCAGCGAGGTTCTTTCAGTGATGACGTCGCTGGCCGCCGACGGCATGACCATGATCGTGGTGACCCACGAGATGGGCTTCGCGCGCGGTGCCGCAAACCGCGTCGTGTTCATGTCCGACGGCGCGATCGTCGAGGCCGCCGAACCCAAGGAGTTCTTCACCAACCCCAAGTCCGACCGCGCCAAAGACTTCCTCGGAAAGATTCTCAAGCACTGAATTCACCGTTGCCCCGGCGAAAGGAACAAAACATGTCGTCCTTCTCACTGCGCGTCGCAGGTGCCATCGCGTTGGCGATCGCCCTACCGTTCGCGGCCACGGCCTGCGGTGGCGGCGGAGGCGGTGGCGACACCATCGTGATCGGGACGAAGTTCGACCAGCCCGGCCTCGGCCTGAAGAACCCCGACGGCACGATGAGCGGCTTTGACGTCGACGTCGCCAAGTACGTCGCCAAGGATCTCGGCTACAACGAGGACAAGATCGAGTGGAAGGAATCGCCTTCCGGCCAGCGTGAGACGCTGATCCAGAACGGCCAGGTCAAGTTTATCGCCGCCACCTACTCGATCACCGATGCCCGCAAGGAGAAGGTCAGCTTCGCCGGGCCGTACCTGGTCACCGGCCAGAGCCTGCTGGTCAAGGCCGACAACAACGACATCACCGGCGCCGAGTCGCTGCAGAACAACAAAAAGCTCTGCTCGGTGTCGGGTTCGACGCCCGCACAGCGCATCAAGGACAAGTACCCGGGCGTTCAGCTGCAGCAGTACGACACATATTCGGCGTGCGTCGAGGCGCTGAAGAACGGCGCCATCGACGCGGTGACGACCGACGAGGTCATTCTCGCCGGTTACGCCGCGCAGTCCCCTGGCGCGTTCAAGATCGTCGGCAAGCCGTTCTCGACGGAGAACTACGGCATCGGCCTGAAGAAGGGCGACACCGAGCTGTGCAACAAGATCACCGACTCGCTCAAGAAGATGGAGTCCGACGGCGCATGGAAGGCCGCGTGGGACAAGAACCTCGGTCCCGCGGGTATCGCCGCCCCGGCGCCGCCGGCTCCCGCAGCCTGCTGAGCGCGGTCTGAAGAACACCGCCACACGTGGAGGTCCTACCCGGATACACCGTCGGCCAGATTCTCGAGGCGTTCTGGACGACGATCCAGCTGACGGTGTTCTCCGCCGTCGGCGCGCTGATCCTCGGCACGGTGCTGGCCGCGATGCGGCTGTCGCCGGTGCCGGTGCTCAACTCGATCGGCACGACCTACGTCAACGTGGTGCGCAACACCCCGCTGACGCTGATCATCTTGTTCTGCTCGTTCGGCCTCTCGCAGACTCTCGGGATCACGCTGGTCGACCCGAATTCGAGGACCTCCATCGAGGACAGCAACTTCCGGCTGGCGGTGCTGGGATTGACCGTCTACACAGCGTCCTTCGTCTGCGAGACGGTGCGGTCGGGGGTGAACACGATACCGCTCGGCCAGGCCGAGGCTGCGCGCTCGCTGGGCCTGACATTCGCCCAGAACCTGCGAATGATCCTGCTGCCCCAGGCTTTTCGTGCCGTTATCATTCCGCTCGGATCGGTGCTGATCGCGCTGACGAAGAACACCACGATCGCATCCGCCATCGGCGTGGCCGAGGCCGCGTTGCTGATGAAGGAGATGATCGAGAACACCGCCGCACTGCTGACCGTCGGCGCGATATTCGCCCTCGGGTTCGTCGTGCTGACCCTGCCGCTGGGGTTGTTCTTCGGCTGGCTCGGTAAACGGTTGGCTGTGGCGCGATGAGCGGGTCGTCGGTTCTGTTCGACGCGCCGGGGCCGCGGGGGCGAATGCGCAACTGGGTGGTCACCGGCGTCACCGTGGTGATCGCCCTGCTGGTGATCTGGGTGGTCTATTCGAAGCTCAGCCAGAAAGGCCAGCTCACCGCGGCGAAGTGGGAACCGTTCCTGACCGCCAACCTGTGGAAGACCTACATCCTGCCCGGCATCCAGGGCACCCTGGCGGCCGCCGCGGTGTCCATCGTGCTGGCTTTGGTGCTCGGTGCGGTGCTGGGCGTGGGCCGACTCTCCTCCGACCGGGCGATCCGCTGGCCGTGCGCAGTCTTCGTCGAGTTCTTCCGCGCCGTGCCGGTGCTGGTGATGATGCTCTTCGCGTTCGGGCTGTTCGCCCTCTACGACATCTTCCCCGGAAAGCAACTCGCGCTTGCCGGGGTGATCGCCGGGCTGACCTTCTACAACGGTGCCGTCATCGCCGAGATCGTGCGCGCGGGGGTGAACGCGCTGCCGCGCGGCCAGTCGGAGGCGTCGTTCGCGCTGGGCCTGACGTGGGGCCAGACCATGCGCAGCATTCTGCTGCCCCAGGCCGTGACGTCGATGTTGCCCGTGCTGGTCTCCCAGATGGTGGTGGTGCTCAAGGACACCGCGATCGGTTATCAGATCACGTTCTTGGAGACAGTGCGGCAGGGCACGAACATCGGTGCGGCGTACAGCAACTACATCCCCGCGCTGATCGTCGTCGCGGCCTTGATGATCGCGGTTAACTTCGCACTGTCGTCGTTCGCGACGTGGCTGGAAGGGCGGATGCGACGGTCGCACCGCGCCCCCACGCCGTTGGCCCCCGAGGCCATCGAGCAGGAAGGCGCGCCCGGCAGCAAGGTGAAACTGGCGGCGCTGGGCGACCAGTCGCATACGTATTAGCGCGTGAATTGAACCCGACAGTCCGCTGATACGTGCCCCAAGTGGCTGTGTCTAGCTCTGCGCGCAGCCGATCGAATCGCGGACACTCACCGGGGAGTCGTCATGAATATTTCTGTCCGTTCATATATTTCATCAGGCCTCGCAGCGGCCACTGCCACCGTGATCGTGATCGCACCCGTGGAGGTGCAGACGCCCGCCCAGGCTGTCGCGCCTCCGGTCGCGCTCACCGCACAGGTGCAACCGCTGCAGTTACCGGTCCCTGCAGCGCTGAGCCTGCCATCGCAGCTGCCCGGACTGATCGCCCAGCAGGTGTCGTTCAACACCGGCGTCGCAGTCGATTTCGTCGTGACCGGCGCTGAATTGATCGGTCAGCAGATCCAGGTCGCACAGCGGCTCGTCAACGACATTCGCAACGGGACACCGATACCGGTCGCGGTGGGACGGGCGGTCGTCGGATTCATCAACATCGAAGTGGTCGCAGGCCAGGATCTGGTGGGCTTCGGCAGGGAATTGGTGAACTTCCAGATCCAGTTCCTCGGCAACCTGGTTTCCCAGCTGCCGCCGGTCATCTCGACACCTGCACATCAGGCACTGGCGGCGAGCGCAGGTGCGGTTGATACCGTCAGCGGTCTGGCGAACGGCGTCATCGACCGTCTCGCGCAGTTGACGCCCAATGTGCCGTTCGCACAGACACAGTCACGACAGACCTTGCGCACCGCGGCATCTCTGCAACCGAACAACATGTTCACTCTTCGCCGTGATAGTCTGAAATCAGCTGCGGTGGAAGGTAATTCGGCGAATGCGGCGTTATCAAGCACCGGCACTACCGGGCGCCAGGTCACCCATGCCCTTCGCGACGCGGTCCGACATACTCTGAGCGACGTCAGCGACCATCAGCAGCACCGGCGCGACCGTCGGCAGGACAACTCGGGCGACAACAACACCGAGCACGCCAAGACGCACAACTAAGCCGGGCGATCCCGCCCGCCCACCAGCTCCGCGCAGCGCGCCAGCTGCAGCGCTGTCGGCGGTTGGTAGAACGACAGCACCACGTGCTGGCAGCCACGGGCTTCCAGCTCGGGAAGCACGGCCAGTTGCTCGTCAAGGTGTCCTTCGACGGCGGGTTGGACGAACAGCTGGATCGAGCGCCGGATCTCGGACGGATTTCGGCCGGTCTCTTCGCACGCCTCATCGAGATCGGCGCTGGTTTTGGCCCACGCGGCCACGTCGCCATGGCTGGGCACATTCCACTCGTCGGCGTGGCGCGCGATGACCCGCAACATCTTGGGCTTCTCACCGCCGACGACGATCGGTGGATGCGGTCGCTGAACCGGCTTGGGTTCACACACCGCATCGCGCACCGTGTAGAAGCGACCCTCGTAGGTGACCGACTCCTCTGTCCACATCCGTCTGATCACCGTGAGCGCCTCGTCGAGCATGGCCACTCGCGTCCCCGCACTGGGGAATTCGATGCCATAGCCGCGGTGCTCGGCCTCATGCCATCCGGCGCCGAGCCCGAAGTCGAGCCGTCCACCGCTGATGTGATCGACCGTCACCGCCATCTTCGCCAACACCGCGGGATTGCGGTACAGCACACCCGAAACCAGGCAGCTCACCCGCGCCCTCGCGACGACCGCCGCCAGCGCGGCGAGTGAGGTCCAGCCCTCGAGTGTCGGACCGGTGTCCTCGGTCAGCCCGTAGAAGTGGTCGTAGTTGGCAACCGAATGGAATCCCAGGTCGTCGGCTGCCCGCCAGAAGTCACGGAGCACCGGATAGTCGAACGTGGGGGCGAGTTTGGCCGACAGCAGCATCGCCGCAAACCTACCGGCAGACGAGTTCGCGCAGCTTGGCTTCCGACGGCGAACCCGCGTCGGCGGCGTAGAGGATCAGCGACAGACCGGGATCCGTCGGCAAGTGCATGGTCTCGTAGTTGACGGTGATGGTGCCGATGGCGTCGTGGTGAAACCGCTTGGGTCCGTGGGTGTGCTGAAAGAGGTTCCGATCTGCCCAGAAGGTGGCGAACTCCGGTGATGCGCCCGACAGTTCGTCGACCAGTTCGGCCAGGCGGCCGTCTGCCGTGTCGCGCCCACCCGCGACGCGAAGTATCGACACCATCTGCGCGGCGATTTCCGGCCAATCCGGGTAGACCCGACGTGCCTTCGGGTCCAGGAAGGCCCACCGCACCATGTTGCGTTCGCGCTGCGGCATCGCGTCGAAGTCGTGGATGAGCAAGGTGGCCGCCCGGTTGATGGCGAGCACCTCCAGGCGTGGCCCGTGCAGGACCGCTGGTGTCGGGTCCAGCGAGTCGACCATCGCGCGCAGGGCGGCACGGACGCGCGGCGGGCCGTCGGCGACGGCGTTTCCGGGCGGCTTGACCAGGTCGGCCAGGTGGCGTCGCTCCAGTTCGTCCAGCCGCAGCGCTCCGGCGACCGCGTCGAGCACCTGGTCGGAGACGTTGGTGGCCCTCCCCTGCTCGAGCCGCGCGTAATAGTCGGCGCTGACGCCCGCGAGGATCGCCAACTCCTCGCGTCGCAGGCCCGCGACGCGCCGCCCGTTACGCGCGATCGGCAGGCCGACGTCGGCGGGCGCAAGACGCGCTCGCCGTGACTTCAGGAACTCCGACAGCTCGGCCTGGCGGGTCGTCATGCCGGTCATTATCGCGCGCCCGCTGGCCGCCGGTGCCGAACCTGGTTCTGACAGACCTAGGTTCAGCGTGGCTTGCCAGCCGGACATCTAACGTGCCGCGTGCTGCGTTGATGCGGTCAGAATGCTTGTAACGGACGAGAGGAATTCGATATGACGGTGTGGTTCATTACCGGGGCATCCCGCGGCTTCGGACTCGAGATCACCAAGGAGGCGTTGTCCCGCGGCGACAGCGTGATCGCGACCGCTCGCAATCCGCAGGCGGTGCTGGACGCGCTTCCTGACGGCGGTGACCGGTTGCTCGCCGTCGGGCTCGACGTCAGCTCGCCAGAGCAGGTGAGCGCGGCCGTGGACGCCGCGATCGAGCGGTTCGGCCGAATCGATGTTCTGGTCAACAACGCCGGCCGTGGCCTGGTTGGCGCGGTCGAGGAAACCTCCGATGCCGAAGCCCGCGCGATTTTCGACGTTAACGTGTTCGGCCTGCTGGCCGTCACTCGCGCGGTCCTGCCCCACATGCGGGCGGCCCGGTCCGGGCTGGTGGTGAACCTGTCGTCCGTCGGCGGATTCGTCGCATGGCCCGGTTGGGGTGTGTACGCCGCCACCAAGTTCGCAGTGGAGGCGCTTTCGGAGGCGATGACCCACGAACTCGCGCCGCTGGGCATCAGGTCGGTGGCCATCGAGCCGGGGCCGTTCCGCACGAACTTCCTTGACGGCAGCAGCCTTTCGGTGGCTGAGACCCGTCTCGACGACTACTCCGCGACGGCCGGTGCGGCCCGCAGCTGGGCCACCGACACCAACTACGGCCAGGAGGGCGACCCCGTGAAGGCCGCCAAGATCATCGTCGACCTCGCCTCCTACGCCGAGCTGCCCGAGCGAATCCAGCTCGGCGCCAACGCCGTTGACGATGTCGCCGCCAAGCTGGCGCGCACGGCCAGCGACCAGGAGCAGTGGCGGTCGATCAGCCTGTCGGCCGACTACGCCAGGAGCTAGACGGCCCTGCGCTCGCGTTCGTTGGCGAGTTCGACGGTGACCACGTCGAGTGCCATCGATTGGTGATAACCGCGACGCGCCAACATCCCGACGAGCCTGCGCATCACTTTGGCGTCATCGTCGTCGCCGAGACGTTCCCGGCGCAGCTTGTCCCGGACCAGTTGCTCGGCCCGCTCCCGCTCCGCGCCTGCGTCGATATCGGTCAGTGCGGCGGTGATCACCTCGTTGTCCACACCTTTGGTGCGCAGCTCTGTGGCCAAGGCGCGCTTGCCTTTTCCGGCATTGACCCGCCGCGAACGCACCCACTGTTCGGCGAAGCCGGCGTCGTCGACAAGGCCCACTTCGGCCAGCCGGTCGAGCACCTGGGCGCTGACGTCGTCGGGGTAACCCCGCTTGGCCAGCTGGCCCGCCAGCTCGGCCCTGGTGCGCGCCCTCGCGGTGAGCAGGCGCAGGCAGAGCGCCCGCGCCTGCTCCTCGCGGGAGAGTTCGGCTGACTTAGAAGTCAACGGGGGCGGGCAGGACTTCGTCATCGGTCACCACGGCGCCAATGCCGAGCTTTTCTTTGATCTTCTTCTCGACCTCGTTGGCCACGTCGACGTTTTCCATCAGGAAGGTGCGCGCGTTCTCCTTGCCCTGGCCCAGCTGCTCGCCCTCGTAGGTGAACCACGACCCGGACTTGCGGATGAAGCCCTGCTCGACACCCATGTCGATGAGCGAGCCCTCCTTGCTGATGCCCTTGCCGTAGAGGATGTCGAACTCGGCCTGCTTGAACGGCGGCGACACCTTGTTCTTGACCACCTTGACACGGGTGCGGTTACCGACCGCGTCTGTACCGTCTTTCAGCGTCTCGATTCGCCTGACGTCCAGGCGGACCGAGGCGTAGAACTTCAGAGCCTTTCCACCCGTTGTCGTTTCGGGCGAGTTGTGGACCATGACACCGTCGACGAAATAGTTGTGGTTGCCCTCGACCTCGATGTCGAATCGATTCATCGACCGAGTATGTGGCTTGACATGGACGTCGAGGACTCGCGCAGGCACCAGCCTCTGCGTCGGTTCGACAAACTGTGGTGTCACCGAGCACTGACCCCGGAACCGCGGCAGCAGCTTGTATTCCATGGACGGTGCCATGTACGGCGCAACCAGTTCCTGGAATTTTGCTGTCGCCGCAGTAGAGAACACCAGACGAGCCTTGCCTGCCGCACCTGATAGACGCAGTCGCACGTCCAAACCATGAGTGTCACGCAGATAGTCGCAAAGGCGGACTCGTGACCCATCGCTCATTGCCTCAACACAGATCTCGATACGGCCACTGCCGCCGACTGTGCGCTCCTGTAATCCCTTGGAACGCAATGTAAATGCACCGTCATCCATGTACCAGATGGCCAGCGCCAACGGGGTGAGCGCCTTGAGGTACTCCTCAGAGATGAACTTCTTGCCGTCACCGAGGTACACCGCGCGCTGTAATTCGGCCAACTCCGGCAATGGCGTGAAGTCGACGAAATGTGCGCCCCTTGTATTCTCACTTACCGAGCACCTGATATTTCCCAGCAGCTCGGTCTTCCAGCGGAGATACTCAGCCTGCTTGGCACCGTGTCCCATCCGGAAGCGAACGCCGTTACGATCCCGTCGGTTGGGCGACAGATTTCCATCACCCATCAGCGAGCCGAGTACGACTTGGAACTGCTGATCGCTGAGGCAGTGTGGTTCGGTGGCCATCACCCGATCTCCGGCGATAAGGTCACCGGCCTCAGTCCATCCACCAGGTGTGCGGATGAGGTGATTCGGGGTCGCGGCGAACTGCGATTTGCCGTTGCCACCCGACTTTTCAACAGTGAACTGCAGGAACTGCTCAGCGGGACCGTTGTTGAACCAGTTCACCACCTTGCGCGGCATGACCCGGTCGGTGTCGGGGTCGTATGACAGCACCTCAACATCCATTTTCTGGTTGACGATCTTGCCGATCTTCTCTGTGGTGCCGTCGGCCAGTTGCACCCGAGTGCTGTAGTTAAAGCACCCGAACATCACGCCGATCTTCTCCCGAAGCTGGTTGATGAAGATCGCGGTGGTGCCCGAATTGTTCAGTGCGCCGGTCATCTTCCGCAGTGCCTGGCTCATCAGACGGGCCTGTAGGCCGACGTGACTGTCGCCCATCTCACCCTCGATCTCGGCGCGCGGTACCAGCGCGGCCACCGAGTCGATGACCAGGATGTCCAGCGCTCCGGATCGGATCAGCATGTCGGCGATCTCGAGTGCCTGCTCACCGGTGTCGGGCTGGGACACCAGCAGCGAGTCGGTATCAACGCCGAGCTTGCTGGCGTAATCCGGATCCAGTGCGTGCTCGGCGTCGATGAACGCCGCGATGCCGCCGGCCGCCTGGGCGTTCGCCACCGCGTGCAGCGCGACGGTGGTCTTACCCGAGGATTCCGGACCGTAGATCTCGACGACCCGACCGCGCGGCAGCCCGCCGATGCCGAGCGCCACGTCCAGCGCGATCGAGCCGGTGGGAATGACGGAGATCGGCTGGCGCACCTCGTCGCCGAGCCGCATCACCGAGCCCTTTCCGAAGTTCTTGTCGATCTGTGCGAGCGCCAGCTCGAGGGCTTTCTCGCGATCGGGGGCCTGCGACATGGGTTGGTCTCCGTCCTTGTGGTGATCGGTTCTCGATCGGTTGGCCGTGACGTTAGAGGTAGGGACCGACAAGGTCGTCGTCCCTGCTGTCGCCCACAGTAGACGAACACGTGTTCGATTCAAGCTGACACGCCGATCATCGGCGGGTCGACGGAAAATCGGCCTATGGTGGGGTCACCGGCTCGGCGAGCGGACAGACATGCACGAAATGGCGATCACGCAGAGCGTTGTCGACGCGGTGTGTGAGCATGCCGCGGGCCGCCGCGTGCACAGCGTGAAGCTCGAGGTCGGCGAGCTGTGCGCGGTCGTACCCGACTCGATGCAGTTCTGCTTCGAGCTGGCCACCCAGGGCACGCTGGCCGACGGCGCCCTTCTCGATCTCGACGTCGCACCCGGCGAGGCGCGCTGCCGCACCTGTCAACGACGGTTCGAGTTGCACGACTTGATCCTGCTGTGCCCGTGCGGGAGTGCCGACGTGGAAGTGTTGGCGGGCCGCGACTTACGGATCCTCTCGATGGAAGTGAGCTGACCATGTGCGCAACATGCGGCTGCGGCGACGACGGCGTCGTCATCACGCTCGCAGGAAACGGGCACCACGAACACAGCCACACCCACACCGATCACCATCATCACGACGACGGCCATACCCACACCGAGACCATCTCGCTGGAGCAGAAGGTTCTGCAGAAGAACGATCTTCTCGCAGAACAGAACCGGACATGGCTCGCCGAGCGCGGCGTTCTCGCACTCAACGTCACCAGCTCGCCGGGAGCGGGAAAGACCACGCTGCTCGAGCGCACCATCCGCGAACTCAAGGACGACCGCCCGGTCGCCGTCATCGAAGGCGATCAGGAGACCCTGCTCGACGCCGAGCGCATCAGATCGGCAGGGGCACGTGCGGTTCAGGTCAACACCGGGGCGGGTTGTCACCTCGACGCCGACATGGTGCACCGCGCCCTGCACGCACTCGATCCAGCCGCCGGTTCGCTGCTGTTCATCGAGAACGTCGGAAACCTGGTGTGCCCGGCGTTGTTCGACCTCGGCGAGCAGAGCAAAGTCGTGGTCATCTCGGTCACCGAAGGTGCCGACAAACCGCTCAAGTATCCACACATGTTTGCCGCGGCCGGCCTTGTCATCGTCAACAAGATCGATCTGCTTCCGTACGTGGACTTCGATCTTGATAGATGCGCCAGCTACGCGCGCTCAGTTAACCCTGGCGTCAATATATTGCCGTTGTCCGCAACCACCGGAGAGGGTGTGCCGGCATGGTACGACTGGATCTCTTCGCAGGCAGGCGCACCGGCAAACGCGGGTATGTCACTAGATTCCGTTGACAAGACATACGGGCCGGAGTAAACCGAGAAATTAGCGCTCGACAACCCGGGCGCGGACGTCCGATGTGGCGATTGGGGCTCCCAGCCCGGGCCCCGGAAAGCTGTGACATATGCCAACTGAGGCAGCAGTCAAAGCGGAAGAAGCCTTGATCCACGTTCTCTGGATCAACGCGGGGTTGAGTTGTGATGGCGATTCTGTGGCGCTGACTGCCGCCACTCAACCGAGCATCGAGGAGATCGCCCTTGGCGCGCTCCCCGGACTGCCCAAGATCGCCGTGCACTGGCCCCTGATCGATTTCGAATGTGGCCCAACCGGGGGGGCGGACGACTTCCTCGAGTGGTTCTTCAAAGGCGAGCGCGGGGAGTTGGATCCGTTCGTGCTGGTCGTCGAGGGTTCTATCCCGAATGAGCAGATCCACGACGAAGGCTATTGGTGCGGTTTCGGCAACAACCCCGAGACAAATCAGCCGATGACCACCAGCGAATGGCTGGACCGGCTTGCGCCGAAAGCCACGGCGATCGTCGCGGTGGGAACCTGCGCGACGTACGGCGGTATCCATGCGATGGCGGGCAACCCGACCGGCGCCATGGGGGTGCCCGACTATCTGGGGTGGGACTGGAAGAGCAAGGCGGGAATTCCGATCGTCTGCGTGCCCGGGTGCCCGGCCCATCCGGACAACATGGCCGAGACGCTGACCTATCTGCTCTACATGGCCACCGAACAGGCGCCGATGATTCCGCTTGACGAAGCGCTGCGGCCGAAGTGGCTGTTCGGCAACACCGTGCACGAGGGCTGTGACAGGGCCGGCTACTACGAACAAGGCGATTTCGCGACCGAATACGGCTCGCCGAAATGCATTGTGAAACTTGGCTGTTGGGGCCCGGTCGTCAAATGCAACGTGCCCAAGCGCGGCTGGATCAACGGTATCGGCGGATGCCCGAACGTCGGTGGCATCTGTATCGGGTGCACGATGCCCGGCTTCCCCGACAAGTTCATGCCGTTCATGGATGAACCGCCCGGCGGCAAGGTGTCCACGACCGGTTCGCGGATGTATGGGTCGGTGATCCGCAGTCTGCGCCAAGTGACCGGTCGGACGGTCGACAAAGAACCCAAGTGGCGCCAGCCCGGGCCGAAACTCACCACGGGAGCGACTCGCACCTGGTAGGTGCGAGCCCCCCTTCGGCGCGCACGGCGGGTGAAGGCCCGGTTATTGGCTAAATGCCCTGTTGCGCAGTCGATCACACATAGAAAGAGAAGTTTCGATGACAACGATCATCCCCGAGCCGTCACACGTCAAGCGTGACCCCGGCCAGCTCGTCGAGATGGCGTGGGATCCGATCACCCGAATCGTCGGTAGCCTCGGCATCTACACCAAGATCGACTTCGACAACAAGGAAGTGGTGGAATGCCACAGCACGTCGTCGATCTTCCGTGGCTACTCGATATTCATGAAGGGCAAGGATCCGCGCGACGCCCACTTCATCACCAGCCGCATCTGCGGTATATGTGGTGACAACCACTGCACCTGCTCCTGCTACTGCCAGAACATGGCGTACGGCGTGAAGCCACCGCATCTCGGTGAATGGCTGATCAACCTCGGTGAAGCCGCAGAATACATGTTCGACCACAACATCTTCCAAGAGAATCTGGTCGGCGTGGATTACTGCGAGAAGATGGTCTCGGAAACCAACCCGGGTGTATTGGCCAAGGCCGAGAACACTCAGGCACCGCACGCAGATATGCACGGGTACCGGACCATCGCCGACATCATGCGCGCCCTCAATCCGTTCACCGGTGAGTTCTATCGGGAGGCGCTGCAGGTCAGCCGGTGGACGCGAGAGATGTTCTGTCTGATGGAAGGTCGGCACGTCCATCCGTCCACGCTGTATCCGGGCGGCATCGGCACCACGGCCACCATTCAGTTGATGACGGACTACATGAGCCGGCTGATGCGCTATGTCGAGTTCATGAAGTCCGTCGTGCCGATGCACGACGACCTGTTCGACTTCTTCTACGAGGCTCTACCCGGCTACGACCAGGTGGGCCTGCGCCGTACCCTGCTCGGCTGCTGGGGCTCCTTCCAGGACCCCGAGGTCTGCAACTTCGCCTATAAGGACATGGAGAAGTGGGGCAACGCCATGTTCGTCACGCCCGGCGTGGTGATCGACGGTAAGCTGCACACCCATTCGCTGGTGGACATCAACCTCGGCATCCGGATCCATTTGGGGAGTTCGTATTACGACGACTGGTCCGACCAGGAGATGTTCGTCAAGACCGACCCGCTCGGCAATCCGGTGGACCGGCGCCACCCGTGGAACCAGCACACCAACCCGCGCCCGCAGAAGCGGGACTTCGATTCGAACTACAGCTGGGTTATGTCCCCGCGCTGGTTCGACGGCACAGACCACTTGGCGCTCGATACTGGCGGCGGACCTCTGGCCCGGCTGTGGTCGACGGCGCTGGCGGGTCTGGTCGACATCGGCTATGTCAAGGCCACCGGCAACAGCGTGCAGATCAATCTGCCGAAGACCGCGCTGAAGGGCCCGGTTTCGTTGGAGTGGAAGGTGCCGCAGTACGGCAGCAATACGATCGAGCGCAACCGCGCCCGGACGTACTTCCAGGCCTATTCCGCGGCGTGCGCACTGCATTTCGCCGAGAAGGCACTGGTCGAAATCCGCGCCGGCCGCACCAAGACGTGGGAGAAGTTCGATGTGCCGGACGAAGGCATCGGCTGCGGATTCACCGAAGCGGTGCGCGGGGTGCTGAGCCATCACATGGTCATTCGCGACGGCAAGATCGCGAACTACCATCCGTATCCGCCGACGCCGTGGAACGCCAGCCCGCGGGACAGCTACGGGACGCCAGGACCGTACGAAGATGCGGTGCAGGGGCAGCCGATCTTCGAGGAGAACGATCGGGAGCACTTCAAGGGCATCGACATCATGCGCACGGTGCGCAGCTTCGATCCGTGTCTGCCGTGCGGCGTGCACATGTATCTGGGGAAGGGAAAGACGCTCGAGAGGTTGCACTCCCCCACCCAATCTGTCACCGGGGAATGACATATGCCGCATCGCCCGGAGAACCCCGAACAAGACGCGCAGTGGCGCAACGCGGGCGATCGGATACAAAACCTCCTCGACGCCAGCGCAGCAGGTGGCGCCGTGGCACACGAACGCGCGGAGCAACTGGTCCGTGAGGTAACCGACCTCTACGGTGCCGGCCTCGAGCGGATGATCGCCGTGGCGGTGAACGCGAACCCGGAGCTCGCCGACGCGTTCGCCGCCGACGATCTGGTGGCCGGCCTCATGTTGGTGCATGGCCTGCATCCGCACGGCGTCGAGCGGCGGATCGAGGATGCGCTGGACAGCGTGCGGCCCTATCTCGGGTCTCACGGCGGGGACGTCCATCTTCTGGAGGTCGACGGCGAGGTCGTCCGATTGCAGTTCGCGGGCAGCTGCAAGAGCTGTCCATCGTCGGCGGTCACCCTCGAGTTGGCCGTCGAGGATGCGGTCCGGAGCGCCGCGCCGGAGATCTCGTCCATCGAAGTGGTTGCGGCAGAGTCGGAGCCGAAATCGACCGTGATTCCGGCCGACAGCCTGATGAGCCGCATGCGGACGGAATCACAGGCACACACCTGGCACCCGGTGCCCAGCGTCGCCGACCTCACCCCGGGCGAGGTCGGTGGCTTCGCGGTTGCGGGCACCACCGTGCTGGCCTGCCGCGTCGGTGACCGGCTGTTCGCATATCACGATCGTTGCGGAAGCTGCGGCGAGTCGCTCGCCGGTGCGGTGCTGCACCGCCGCCTGGGCTCGGGCGGCGACGACGCCGTGCTGCGGTGCCCGCGGTGCCATGCGCATTTCGACGTCGTGCACGCGGGCGTGTGCGTCGACGGGAACGGGCATGGCGACGCCCATCTCGATCCGATTCCGCTGCTGGAACGCGACGGGGTTCTGTCGCTGGCGGTCGCCGAGGCGATGGCATCATGACGGGCGCGTATGACGTCCTGGCCAGGATCCGGGCCGCCCGGGCCGATCCGCAGCCCGTCGGCGAGAGGTGCGAAATGTGCTCAGAGGCGATCGCCGACGAGCACCAGCACGTGGTGAATATCGAAGGCAGACAGCTGATGTGCGTCTGCCGGGGCTGCTACCTGCTGTTCACCGAAACCGACGCGGAGTTGCGCTACCGCGCCATCCCCGATCGCTACCTCGTCTTCCCGGAATTCGCGCTGGACCGCCGTCACTGGGAGGCACTCCAGATACCGGTCGGGCTGGCGTTCTTCTTCCGGAACTCGGCACTGGAGCGCACAGTGGCGTTCTACCCCGGACCCGCCGGCGCTACCGAATCGGAGCTGGATCTGAAGGCCTGGAAGGACATTCGCACAGCCGATCCCCGGGTGGACATGCTTTCCGAAGACACCGAGGCGGTCTTGGTGCGGGTGCCCGACGAAGACACCGCAGCGCCGCAGAGCTATCTGCTTCCCATCGACACCTGTTACGAGTTCGTCGGCAGGCTGCGGTTGCTGTGGCACGGCTTCGATGGCGGTCAGCAGGTTCGGGAGTTCATCGACGAGTTCTTCGGACTCCTCGACAAGCGCAGCCGGGTGGTGACCCGCGATGACTGACGTCACCCTCGCGGTGGTCGGCGTCGAGCCGGAGCCCTACGCGGTGACGCCGGTGTTGAACGCCCGGCTCGGCATCGCCGCGGTCGGCGACGACCCGATCCACACGATCGCGCTGCGCTGCCAGGTGCGTTTCGAGCCCATGCGTCGGAGCTATTCCGACGACGAGGCCGCCGGGCTGCTCGATCTCTTCGGCCCGCGGGAGCGCTGGGCCACCACCTTGCGCGCGTTTCAGTGGCTGCAGACCTCGGCGATGGTGCAGGGATTCAGCGGCGCCACGCAAGTCAACCTCCCGCTGGAGTGCACCTATGACTTCGAGGTGGCTGCGTCGAAGTATCTGCACGCGTTGCGCGACGGCACCGTTCCCCTGCAATTCCTTTTCAGCGGAACGATTTTCTCGAAAGGACCGCGGGGCTTCGCGGTCCAGCAGGTGCCATGGGATCGCGAGGATCGCTTCGACATGCCGGTGTCGGTGTGGCACGACCTGATGCAGCAGCACTATCCGAACACCGGTTGGCTGCGCCTGGACAGAGACACGCTCGATGCGCTGGCGGCGTACCGTTCGGCGCGCGGTCTGCTGTCCCTCGACGAGGCGGTCACCTCGCTCCTCGACGCCAGTTCGACGGAGGAGATCCGATGACCGCGAACTGGGACGGTGCCTGATGTCGGCGGCCAACCGTCTCCGTGCCCGCGCCGTCGCCGACGCGGTGCTCTACGAGGGCTATCTGCTCTATCCGTATCGCGCCAACTCGCGAAAGAACCAAACGCGCTGGCAGTTCGGGGTACTCGGGCCCGCGGGCGCCGCCGACGCGGGCATCGGCGAGGACGACAAGCTGTCCGCACAGGTGGTGGTGTCACCGCGGCCGAACGCGACGCTGTCGGTCGTGGTGCGCTTCCTTCAACTGCAGCATCGCGGCGTGGAAAAGGATGTGGGCGTCGGACGGTTCGAACCGGTCGAGGAACTCGCGTCGGGTTCACAGTCATGGCTGCGCTGGGACGAAGCCGTGGAGCGGGAGCTATCGTTCGGGCCGTTTGACATCGAAACGCAACTGCCACAGATGCTTCCGATCGAGATCGACGCGGGAACCGACATCGAGAATGTCGACGGCGGCAGGCTGGTCCGTACCCGCCGCGCCCTACACGCGCAGTTCGAGATCACCGCGGATCGAGATGACGGGTACGTGCGCCTGACGATGACGGTGCGCAACACCGCGGGGGCCGCCAGCGACAAGGACGAGGCGATCGCGGTGTCGCTGATCGGCACCCACCTCCTTGCCGAGATCGCGGGCGGCGACTTCGTGTCGCTCCTCGAACCGCCGGCATCGGCCGACAACGCTGTCGCTCGATGCCGGCACCACCGCTGTTTCCCCGTGCTCGCCGGGCCACCCGGCGACCACGCGCTGATGTTGGTGTCGCCGATCATCCTCTACGACCATCCCGAGATCGCCGAGCAGAGCGAGGGCGCGCTCTTCGACTCCACCGAGATCGACGAGATCCTGACGTTGCGCGTGATGACCATGACCGACGAGGAAAAGGCGCAGGCACGCGCCACCGACCCGCGGGCCGCCCAGATCATCGACCGATGCGACTCGATGTCCCCGGAGGCGATGCTCAACCTGCATGGCGTGCTGCGCAATCCGCATGCCCTGCGGGACGACCCAGGACTGATCCCGGAGATACCCGACGGGGTTGACTGGTGGGATCCGTTGGCCGACAACGCTGTACAGCCCGGTATCGACGCCGTGCTAGTGAACGGCGTGCGTGTGAGCCGCGGCAGCCGGGTCCGGCTGCATCCGTCGCGCAGGGCCGACGCCCAGGATCTGTTCTTCGCCGACAAGATCGCGCGGGTCACCTCGGTGCACGAGACCGTCGACGGAGACCAGCATGTCGGCGTCGTCCTCGAGGACGACCCGGCCGCCGACCTGCACGAGTGGTACGGCCGCTACCTGTACTTCGCACCCGATGAGGTCGAACCGTTGAGTGAAAGGAATCCGACATGGATGTAGTGGGCTGGGTCGCGGTAGTGCTCATCGCTGCCGTCGTTATTGGTGGTGTGGCCGTCGGTGTGGTCATCCCTTCCGGATGCCCGGCGCTACATGAAGATCCGCCGAATGTAGAAGGACAGGAGTGAGGTTACGTCCCAAATACTGGTAGCCGGCATCGGCAACATCTTCCTCGGCGACGACGGGTTCGGACCCGAGGTGATGCGCCATGTCCCCGAGCACGTCGCCGGCCCGCACGTTCGGGTAGCGGACTACGGAATCCGGGGCATGCACCTGGCCTACGACCTGCTCGACGGCTGCGAGGCGCTGGTGCTCGTCGACGCGCTGCCCAGCCGCGGCGCGCCGGGCACCGTCCACGTTTTCGAGGCCGACCACGAAACGCTCACCGCGGGAGTCGGTCTGGATGCCCACGCGATGGACCCGGCCGCCGTATTCGCCAGCCTTGCCGCGCTGGGCGGCACACCGCCGTACACCGTGGTGATCGGTTGCGAGATCGACAACGTCGACGAGCGCATGGGCCTGACGGACGCGGTCGCCGCGGCGGTCCCCGACGCGGTGAAGGCCATCGAGGACGTCGTGGCGCGGCTCTCTGACACCGGTACGGGAGGGCTGAACCATGTGTCTCGGAATCCCCGGTCAGGTCGTGCAGATGCTGGAGGGCTACGGCGGCCAGCTCGCACTGGTCGACGTGGCAGGCGAACACCGCAAGGTCAACGTCGGCATGATGCCCGAGGAGACCTTCTCCCCCGGCGACTGGGTGATCATCCACATGGGCTTCGTCGTCGAGAAGACCGACAAGGCGGGCGCCGACGCCGCGATGGCCGGGCTCGAGATGATGGGCCGTGGCCGCGACCCCGACATGGAGGCCTTCCCATGACCGGGCGCCTGCGGCTGCGGGTCTGCGTGCGCGGCGTCGTACAGGGTGTCGGCTTCCGGCCGTTCGTCTACACATGCGCGGCCGCACTCGGCCTGACCGGCTCGGTCCGCAACGACAGCGCGGGCGCCATCGTCGAGGTCGAAGGCGACGCACCGGCTCATCGACGACTTCCTGAAGCGGCTCGTCGACAGCCCACCGCCGCTGGCAGTCATCGAATCGGTTGAAACGCAAGAGATCCCGACCGTCGGCGGCACGGGCTTCGTGATCGCCGACACCTCACGCTCCGACGGCGGCCGCACACTCGCCTCCCCCGACGTCGCCATGTGCGCCGAATGCGCCGCCGAGCAGCGCGACCCCGGCAACCGCCGCTACCGGCACGCCTTCGTCAACTGCACCAACTGCGGCCCGCGCTTCACCATCATCGCGTCGCTGCCGTACGACCGCGCGTCCACCACCATGGCGGACTTTGCGATGTGTGCCGACTGTGCGCGCGAATACCGCGATCCCGCCGACCGGCGGTTCCACGCACAACCGGTCTGCTGTCCGAATTGTGGGCCGACACTGCGCTATCAGGCGGGCGACGGCGTCGAAGACGGCGAGTCGGCGCTGGGCAAGGCTCGGCAATTGCTGCGCGACGGTGGTGTGTTGGCCGTCAAGGGCATCGGCGGCTACCACCTGGCGTGCGACGCGGGCAACGAGTCCGCGGTCGCCGAACTCCGAGCCCGAAAGCGGCGCGGCGACAAGCCGTTCGCCGTCATGGTGGCCGACCTCGCGACCGCGCGTCGAATCGCCTCCGTCGACGAAGCGTCGCACCGGCTGCTGTCCGGCCCGCAGCGCCCCATCGTGCTGATGCCCCGATTGCCGGGCGCACCCGTCGCCGACTCGGTGGCGCCGCACAACCCCGACGTCGGCGTCATGCTGGCCTACACGCCGCTGCACACGCTGCTGTTCGGCCTGCCGGGCGACGAGCCGGGGCCGCCCGTACTCGTCATGACCTCGGGAAACCTCGGCGGCGAACCGATCTGCTTCACCGATGATGATGCGCTGAAACGGCTTTCGCGTCTCGCAGACGGCTGGCTGATGCACGACAGGGACATCCTGGTGCCGTGCGACGACTCCGTCGTAAGAGTTGTCGACGGCGTCGAGCTGCCGATCCGGCGCTCCCGCGGCTACGCGCCGCTTCCGGTCGCGTTGCCTGTGCCGGTGCCACCGACGCTGGCCGTTGGCGGCGATCTGAAGAACACCCTGGCAGTCGCCGAGCACAAGTACGCCTGGCTGAGCCAGCACATCGGCGACATGGACGATATGGCGACGCTGGCCGCGTTCGACTCCGCCGAACGGCATCTGGAGGCGCTGACCGGCGTCAGCCCGGGCATCGTGGTCGCTGATGCGCATCCGGGTTACCGGTCCAGTGCATGGGCGGAACGCAACGCAGCCGGCAGGCCGGTCCGGTCGGTGCAGCACCATCATGCGCACATCGCCGCGGTGATGGCCGAGCATGGGCTGGACGGCACCCAGCGGGTGCTCGGATTCGCCTTCGACGGAACCGGTTACGGACCGGACGGGGCGATCTGGGGCGGCGAGGTGCTGCTTTCCGACTACAAGGGTTATCAGCGGTTGGCACAGCTGCGCTACGTTCCGTTGGCCGGCGGCGATGTGAGCGTGCTACGGCCGTACCGGATGGCGTTGTCGCACCTGTGGGCGGCGGGCCTGGCCTGGGACGACGATCTTGCGCCCGTGCAAGCCTGCCCGGCCGACGAACGCAAGGTGCTGGAACATCAGCTCGAAACGGGGTTCGGATGCACGCCCACATCGAGCATGGGCAGGCTGTTCGACGCCGTTTCGTCCCTGGCGGGCGTCCGGCAGGCGGTGGCATACGAAGCCCAGGCGGCCATCGAATTGGAAGGCTTGTCGCGCGAATGTGACTGTGGCGCAGTCATATACGCCTTTGGCATCGACGACAGCGGATCACCGGTGATCATCGATCCCGGTCCGGTTGTCGCGGCCGTCGTCAACGATGTCCGCACCGGCGTACCGCGCGGAGTCATCGGCGCGAGGTTCCACCGCGCTGTTGCCGATCTGATCGTCGACCTCGCTCGAACGGACGACACGGGCGGCCAGCCGATCGCGTTGTCCGGCGGCGTGTTCCAGAACGCGCTGCTGCTGCGCCTCTCGCGCAACGGACTGCAGAACATAGGTTTACAGGTGATCACCCACCAGCACGTGCCACCCAACGACGGCGGCATCGCACTTGGTCAGCTTCTGGTCGGGACGGCGGGATAGCACATGACCGCATTACACGACCAGAAGCTTCCGGCGGGATACACATTGTTCGCCCGATACGCATTTCCGCCCAACGAGCTCGGCTACTGCGGTCCAGCGGATTCCGACGTGCTGCTGCGCGGCGACAACCCTGCCGATGTCGCCGCTCACGCCAGGGAGTTCGACGGCGCGTGGCCTTATCTACGGGCCATCGCCGACGCTGCGGACACGCCGGATGCTTTGGGTGCCGATATCGTGCGCAGCTACTGGGTGGGCGGGCCGCTCCTCGACCACGTCGATCCGGCAGCCCTGCTGGACAGGCTGCGTGGCGCGTTCAAGGGCCAAGTAACCGGGCTGCTGTTCGACCTGGCCGAGCCGCACGGCTCGCTGGCGCATCACAGCTTCCACGTCCTGGTCGTGTATCCGTGGGTGCGATTCTTGGACCGCGATGCGGCAACCGCGCTGAAGGTGCTGCAGGACTGCCGGATCCGCTGGGGCACGGTGGAATCCGTCGACGACGAGCACGCGCAGATCATGACCAATCCGCTGACGTTCACCGACGGCGCGCTGTCGCTCGGCGAGCCGAGGTCAGAGCGAGTGCGGTGGAGCAAGGGCGGCGCGTCGCTGATCGGGAAGCCTGCACCCGGCGACGTGGTTTCCGCGCACTGGGACTGGGCGTGCGGCGTCCTTTCCGACGACGAGCGCGCTGCGCTGGCCGCCGCGACGCAGACAACGCTCGACCTCGTGAACAGCACCCGCAACGAGGAGCGAAGACAATGACGATCACGAAAGAACCGAGCGGTGGCTACATCGATATGAGTCTGTCCGCAGACCTGGCCGCCGCAGCACTGGACCTGGCCCGCAAGTTTCACGACGGTGCCACGCTGTGGGTGATGTCCCCGGAGTGGGAACCGCACGCCCACCATGTCGCGGTCGAGTTCGTCCATCCCGTGATCATGGGTAAACGGGCGCTGCCGTCAGTGGCGCTGGTCGAACCTGACCCGGTGGCACAGGCCCGCGTCGCCACCCAGCCCGGCGACCTGCTGATGGCGGTGGCGTCAGCCGACCAACCTGCGGTGATCGACGCGATGCGCCGCGCACTCGCCTGGGGTGCGCTGACGCTGTGGATCGGTTCCGGTCCGCGGCCGCCCGCAGGCGCGGCGAACCACATCCTCTGGGTGGACTCCGACGACCCGATGGTGCCCGCCACCGGCCGCTTCGTCCTGCTGTATCACCTGTTGTGGGAACTGACGCATGTCTGCTTCGAGCACCCAGGCCTGCTGAAGCCGCCTGCTGAGGAATGCGCCGACGACGTTTGTGTGACGTGCAGCGACGAGGGCCGTCTCGCCGAGGTGATTCTGGAGCCGGCAGATCCGCTGGGACAGGCGCTCGTTCGCACCGCCAAGGGCGAGGAATGGGTGGACGTGAGCGTGCTCGGCGACGTCGCGGCCAACGATCTGATACTGGTGCACGCGGGCACCGCTATCACGCGCCTCGACGATGCCCGGGAGGTGAACCGATGACAACGCATGACAACGAGAGCACCGGTTTCCTGTATCCGTTCATCGAGTCAGAGGAAACCGACGCAGGCAGCCTGCTCGAGGATCTCGCTGCCTCTGCCAGGGGCAAAGCAGCCGAAAGTGCGCGCCTGCAAAAGGAATCGCTGGAGGAATACGGACCGGGTCTCACCGAGGCAGGCACGGCGATGGCCGAGCGATTCCTGCGCGGCGGCAGGCTCTACACCCTGGGCAACGGGGGCAGCTCCACCGACGCGGCGACCCTGGCGTCGCTGTTCAGCCGCCCGGCGCGCGGCCGCCCGGTGGCGGCATGGTCACTGGCAGCGGACGAGGCCGTGGTGACGGCGCTCGGCAACGACGTCGGCTTCGAGTTGATCTTCAAGCGCCAGATCATCGCCCATGCCCGCGATCGGGACGTCGCCATCGCGTTGTCGACCTCTGGCAACTCCGAGGATCTGATGACTGCGATCACCGAAGCCAACCGGCGCGGCGTACTGACGATCGGCTTCGCAGGCCACGACGGCGGCCGGATGGCGGTCGCCGAAGATCTCGACTACTGCTTCACGGTGCACAGCCAGAGCATCCACCGCATCCAGGAGAGCCACGCCATGCTTGGCTTCCGGCTCTGGTCAGTCACGCAGGAACACATGTCCCGTCCCCGTAATGGAGCACACACTTCATGAGCACAACCGACGCCACGACAGCAGCCGGACGCGAAGACCGGGTGCTCGAACGGATCGACAAGTTCCGCCAGCGCCGCCCGCGGCTGCTCGACGACGTGATCACCCTCGCACACGGCGCGGGCGGTAAATCGTCGGCCGCCCTCGTCGACGCTGTTTTCCTGGAGGCATTCCGCAACGACGAACTCGGACAACTCGGCGACGCCGCGAGCCTGCGCACCCCGTCCGGTGAACGGCTGGCGTTCTCCACCGATTCGTTCGTCGTGTCTCCGCGGCGCTTCCCAGGCGGCTCGATCGGTCATGTCGCGGTCAACGGAACGATCAATGATCTCGCAGTGTCCGGCGCTCGCCCACAATGGCTTTCGGCCGCGTTCGTGATCGAAGAAGGATTCCCGATCGCCGAACTGCGCGAGATAGTCGCCGACATGAGCGAAGCGGCCGCGAAGGCCGGCGTGCAGATCGTCACCGGTGACACGAAGGTCGTCGGGAAGGGTGCCGCCGACGGGGTCTACATCTCGACCGCAGGCGTCGGTGTGGTGCCCGACGGCAGGCAGCTGTCACGCGACCGTGTGCAGCCCGGCGACAAGGTGCTGCTGTCCGGCACGATCGGTGAACACGGCATGGCGGTCATGCTGGCCCGCGGCGACCTGGCCATCGACGCCGACATCGCGTCGGACACCGCACCCGTCCATGAACTCGTCGAGTTGCTACTGGACGCCGCGCCGTCGACACGGTGGATGCGCGACGCGACCCGCGGGGGCGTCGGGACGGTCTGCAACGAACTCGTCAAGGACTCCCCGTTCGCACTCGTGCTGGACGAGGACCGCCTCCCGGTTGAGCCACAGGTGCTCGGCGCCTGCGACATGCTCGGCATCGATCCGCTCTACGTCGCCAATGAGGGCAAATTTGTAGCGATCGTCGCGCCCGATGAGGCCGATGCGGCCGTCGCTGCGATGCGGACACACCCGCAGGGTGTGCGCGCGACCGTGGTGGGCGAGATCCTGCCGGAGCCGAATGGCATTGTCGCGCTGAGGACTTCGTTCGGCGGTAGCCGAATCGTCGACATGCTCGTCGGCGATCCACTGCCGCGAATCTGCTGATGGACATAGAGAAAGGAGTATGACGATGTGTCTGGGTATTCCCGGCCAGGTGGTCGACATCGTCGACGCCGAACAGTCCCTGGCCAAAGTGGACGTCAACGGCGTACGCAGAATCATCAGCGTGCGACTGCTGGCCGACGACAACCTGCAGGTCGGTGACTGGGTGCTGGTGCACGTCGGGTTTGCGATGGCCAAAATCGACGAGCACGAGGCGAAGATGACACTCGCCCAAGTGCAGAAGATGGGCGCCGACTACGTCAACGAGATCGAAGCATTCAACTCGTCCGAGATCGCTTGAGAGGCTTGACATGAAGTTCGTCGACGAATTCCGGGATCCAGCTGCCGCACGCGCCCTGGTCAAATCGATCACCGAGCTGGCGAGCGGCGATGAGTTCAAGTTCATGGAGGTGTGCGGCGGACACACGCACACCATTTACCGGCACGGTATCGAGCATCTGCTGCCGCAGTCGGTCGAGTTGGTCCACGGACCCGGCTGCCCCGTCTGCGTGATTCCGATGGGCCGCGTCGACGACGCGATGTGGCTTGCCGAGCAGCCCGACGTCATCTTCACCACGTTCGGCGACATGATGCGCGTGCCCGGCTCCAAGGGAAACCTCATCGAAGCCAAGGCGCGCGGCGCCGACGTGCGATTCGTCTACTCCCCGCTGGACGCGCTGAAGATCGCCGTCGACAACCCCGCCAAACACGTCGTGTTCTTCGCCGTCGGTTTCGAAACCACCGCACCGTCGACCGCCGTGACGCTGGTCCGTGCCCGCGCGCTCGGCGTCGAAAATTTCAGCATCTTCTGCAACCACGTGACGATCGTTCCGCCGATCAAGGCGATCCTCGAGTCGCCAGATCTGCGGCTGTCCGGGTTCCTCGGCCCGGGCCACGTATCGACCGTCGTCGGTCTGCGGCCCTACCGGTTCGTTTCCGAGGTGTACGGAAAGCCCATGGTGGTAGCGGGATTCGAGCCGCTCGACATCCTGGCGTCCGTGCACATGCTGCTACAACAAATTCGTGACGGACGCTGCGAGATCGAGAATCAATACACGCGCGTGGTGCGGCCAGAGGGCAACACCCAGGCGCTCAAGCTGATGGCGGAGACGTTCGAGTTGCGGCCCCACTTCGAGTGGCGCGGGCTTGGTTTCATTTCGCAGAGTGCGCTGAAAGTCCATCGCGACTACGCCGAGTTCGACGCGGAGTGCAAGTTCGAGATGCCGGGCGTGCGCGTCGCCGACCCGAAGGCATGTCAGTGCGGCGAGGTCCTCAAGGGCGTCATCAAGCCGTGGGAGTGCAAGGTGTTCGGCACTGCGTGCACGCCCGAGACACCGATCGGCACATGCATGGTGTCCCCAGAGGGTGCCTGCGCGGCCTATTACAACTTCGGCAGACTGCACCGGGAAACTGCGCAGTTACTCGGCCAGCGCGGCTAGCTGGCCGGCGGTAAGCACCGCGCAGCGGGTTAGTCACCACTGATCGCGGGGCACGTCGAAGTCAGAACAGAGTGCCCGCCACACGTCGCGGGGTTCGACGCCGTCCTCGATGGCCTGAGCTGCCGTTCGCCCTCCGAATCCGCTGAGCACGTGGTCGACGAGCAGTGATCGGCCACGCACCGAGCCGAACTGGCCTTCGACGAGTTCATTGAATTCAGTCAGCCGCACGGATCAAACCTACGCTGACGACGCCAGCGCTTCGTGGCACACCCGTACCGGATCTGCCACGTCGGCGACGGTCGCGCCTGCGCGCCTGGCGGCCTCGGCGTAGCGCGGCGAGGACAGCACCTCGGTGACGGCGGCCGCCAGCGCCGCGGGTTCCAATGGCCGCACCAACTGCGCACTGCCTTGGCGCACAAGCCGGTTGGCGATCTCCCATTGGTCGCCGCCGCCGGGCACCACGACCATCGGCACACCGGCCAGCAGCGTCTTGGCCACCATTCCGTGACCGCCGCCGCAGATCACCAGGTCGGCGTGCGACAGCAGTTCGTCCTGGCGACCGAGGCCGACGACCGCCCACGGCGGCACGTCGACGTCGGATCCGCCCAGCCGCGACACCACGACCCTGGCGCCATCGGGCAGTTCCTCCCCGGGTTTCAGCGCCTCCAACACCACCTCGGTCATGCCGCGGGCGCCTGTCACCGCCGTCGACGGCGCGACGAGGATAATCGGGCCGGTTCCCGGCGGGATCTCCAACACCGCATCGGTCGGCTCGAAATGCAGGGGGCCGACGACGACGGCCTCTTCCGGCCAGTCCGGTCGCGGCACCTCGAGGGCGGGCAGCGTGGCGATGAGTCTGCGCAGCGGCCCGGGATCGGTTGCGGGCAGACCTATTTCGACGCGCACCGCCGAGCGCTGGCGGATACCCTCGCGCCACGACCGCGCTGTCAGCGCCCGCATGATCGAATCGCGGAGCTTGCCGCGAATCCCTACTCCCGGCGCCAGCCCGCTGCCCAGCGGGGGCAGCCCCTTCGACGGCCGGTACAGCGGCGCCGGGTTGAGTTCGATCCAAGGTATGCCAAGCAGTTCGGCGGCCAGCCCGCCGCATGCGGTGATCACGTCGGACACCACCACGTCGGGCGCCAGCTCCCGCAGCACCGGCACGTTGAGCACCGCCATTCGCGCCGCGCGCTGGTGGATCTTCGCGCCCGCGTCGGTGTCGTCGTCGAGCTCGGTGGGATCAAGGCCGACGAGTTCGACCGCGTCAACGCCGACCGCACGGGCCGTGGCGAGCCATTCCGTGCCGGTCAGCAGCGTCGGAGAATCGCCCGCTGCCAGGAACAACCGGCACAACGCGAGCGCGGGAAAGGCGTGTCCCGGATCCGGTCCTGCGACCACGGCGACGCGCATGCGGCTACCCTGCCACAGCGCCGCGCCACTACGCTGAGGGGCATGACGGGGACGGAATCAATCGTGGACACCACGGCCAATGCACGCACGGTAGAGAGCTTTCTGTACGCGCTGCAGGACGAAGACTTCGACACTGCCGAATCGTTGATGGCCGACAACTTCGAGTGGCAGAACGTCGGCTATCCCACACTGCGCGGTCGGCGGCGCATCATGAGTATTTTCCGGCGCGGTGAGGGCCGCGTCGGCTTCGAGGTGAAGTTCCACCGGATCGCTGCCGAGGGGAACGCGGTGCTGACCGAGCGCACCGACGCGCTGATCATCGGGCCGGTTCGCATGCAGTTCTGGGTGTGCGGCACCTTCGAGGTATACGGCGGCCGAATCACGCTGTGGCGCGATCACTTTGACGTTTACGACTTCGTGAAGGGCACGCTGCGCGGGCTTCTCGGCGCCGTGGTCCCGTCGCTTCGCCCGACGATGTAGGGCTACGCGCGGCGCAGCCCGCCGAGCTCGTCGAACGCCTGCGCCCAGCCGGTCAGCCGGTCCGTGGCGTTGACCAGCTCGTCGCGGTATCGCTGCTGCGACATCGGTGAGCTCGACATCGACCCGGTGTTCGCCGCGGACACCAATTGCGCTGCGGCGGTGACCATCTGGTTGTACTGATTGGCGCCGTTGTCGAGCTGGGCGGTAAACGCCGCGATCGTCGGCGCCAGATGGGAGCGCGATTGCGGAGCGTTAGTGATCGCCCGCTCCATCGATACCACCTCGTCGGCCGTGGCGGCCATGGTCGCCGCGGACTGGTTCGCGACGGCCACCAGCTCACGGATCTCACCGATGGGCAGCATCCTGCCCCGCTCCATCACGCTGATCAGCGAAAACAGCCCCCGCTCGGACGCGGCGAGCGCGGCCATCGGCTGCCTGGCCGCCGAACCCCACGGTGGTAGCCGGCGAGTGGCCCTGGACCGCTGCGGCGGCAGGGGCTCACCGCGAAGCCAGCGGTAGCGCAGGAAAGCCAGCGTCGCGAGGAACGCCGCACCGACCGCGATCGGGGTCGGGATGAAGATCGCCCACGCCGGCGTGTTCCAGACGGCGAGCAACACCGTCACTCCCACCCAGATCAGGGAGGACACCGCGAAGAACAGTCCGAGGCGCAACGCCCACTTGCGCTTGCGCAGTTGTTTGGCCCGCGGATCAGCCGCCGAATTGAGCTTCTGCGCCAGCACATCGGAAAGCTCGGCGGCGGTGTCGATTCCACGCTGCATTAGCGAGCGCCATGCCTCGGGTCTGCTTGCTGTCGAGCGCTGTTTCACTGCCAAACCAATACCGACTACTGACTGAAGGGCGTCTCGGGCTCCGCCTCCGGCGCCGACGAGGCCGGGGTGGCGGGTGCGGCCGTGCCTGAGCCGCCGGTCGGGAGAGCCTCACCGCGCATCGAGGCGCGGATCTGCTCGAGCCGCGAGTGCCCGGCCATCTGCACGCTGGCCTGCTGGACCTCGAGCATCCGGCCCTGCACGGAGTTCTGCGCCAGCTCGGCAGCACCCATCGCGTTCGCGTAGCGGCGTTCGATCTTCTGCCGAACCTCGTCGAGGCTCGGGGTGTTACCGGGGGCGGCCATCTCGCTCATCGACTGCAGCGACTTGCTCACCTGCTCCTGCATCTTGGCCTGTTCGAGTTGGCTGAGCAGCTTGGTCCGCTCGGCGATCTTCTGCTGCAACATCATCGCGTTCTGCTCGACGGCCTTCTTGGCCTGGCCTGCGGCCTGCAAAGCCTGATCGTGCAGGCCCTTGAGGTCCTCGACGCTCTGCTCGGCGGTCACCAGCTGGGCAGCGAACGCTTCGGCGGCATTGTTGTACTCGGTGTTCTTGGCGGCGTCCCCCGCCGCGGTGGCCTGGTCGGCCAGCGTGAGCGCCTGTCGAACGTTGACCTGCAGTTTCTCGATGTCGGCGAGCTGACGGTTGAGCCGCATCTCCAGCTGCCGCTGGTTGCCGATCACCTGCGCTGCCTGCGTGGACAGCGCCTGATGCTGCCGCTGGGCCTCCTCGATGGCCTGCTGGATCTGCACCTTCGGATCGGCGTATTCGTCGACCTTGGAGCTGAACAGCGCCATCAGATAGCGCCACGCCTTGGTGAACGGATTGGCCATGGGTTCATTCCGCCTTCGTGTGAGAGAACTGCTTCCGTGTGCCTACTGCCAACCTATCGGTTTCGCGCAGATCAGAACAGAATCAGGCAACCGCCATGGACACGGCGTGCGGAATGACGACCTTGGTGGTGGCGTCGATATTCGCCGCGCTCACCGACTCGCGGACGAACGCGTTGCGCTCCTCCTGCGCCATCTCGTCGCCCGCGTCGGACAGCACCCGCGACAGCGGGACCTCCAGGGCGCCGCAGATGGCGCTGAGCAGTTCGCTCGAGGCTTCCTTGCGGCCGCGTTCGACCTCGGACAGATAACCGAGGCTGACCCGCGCGGCATCGGATACCTCACGCAGGGTGCGGCCCTGATCGATGCGGGCACGACGCAGTACGTCGCCGATAACCTCGCGCACCAATGTCCCCATCGTGCTCTCCTTCACTTGGGTCGTACTACAGCAACGCCAGCGACTGCCGAGATGGTTCCCGGGATTGCAGCAATTGCGGCAATTCCCCGAAAAAGGGTCACTGAGCTGCGGGTCGGCTCCGAGAATCGCGGATCGCAGAAACCACGTAGTCGATGCCGGTGAGCACCGTCAGGACGATCGCGGCCGCCATCACGACCCAGGCACCGGTCAGCCACGGGCCGGAAAGCGGCAGGATGAACAGCCCGATCGCCACCGCCTGGACGAGAGTCTTGAGCTTGCCGCCGCGGCTGGCCGGAATCACCCCGTGCCGCAGCACCGCGAAGCGCAGCACGGTGATGCCGATCTCGCGGACCAGGATCACGGCCGTCACCCACCACGGCAGCTCGCCGAGCATGGCCAGGCCGATCAGGGCGGCGCCGATCAGTGTCTTGTCCGCGATGGGGTCGGCCAGCCGGCCGAAATCCGTCTCTATCCCGTAGCTGCGGGCCAGCGCGCCGTCGAACCGGTCAGTGATCACCGCGACCGCGAAGATGAGGAAAGCGCCTATGCGCCAAGGCGTTTCGTGACCATCACCGGCGAACAGCACGATCAGGAACACCGGGACCAACACCAGGCGCAATCCGGTGAGCACATTGGCGATGTTCGCAACCTTCGCCTGAGGTATCACCGGATCGGTGTGAGGTTGGCCCGACACCGACTAAGAATATCGGTTGCTCAAACCGATACCCTCGCACCTGTGAGCGATGCGATGGTTTCGCAGGCCGACGGGCTTGTGGTGCGTCGCGCACGACCTCCGACGTGCCCGCGATCAAGGACCTGGTCGACGTCTACGCAGGCCGCATCCTGCTGGAGAAGAACCTGGTGACGCTCTACGAGGGGGTGCAGGAGTTCTGGGTGGCCGAACGGGACGGCGAACTCATCGGGTGCGGTGCCCTGCACGTGCTGTGGGCCGACCTCGGCGAGGTGCGCACCGTCGCGGTGCACCCGAAGGTGAAGGGCCATGGCGTGGGGCACCTGATCGTCGACCGACTGCTGGACGTGGCCCGCGAACTGCACCTCGGGCGGATCTTCGTGCTGACGTTCGAGACCGACTTCTTCAGCCGCCACGGGTTCACCGAGATCGAGGGCACACCCGTCACCGCGGAGGTCTACGAGGAGATGTGCCGCTCATACGACACCGGTGTCGCCGAGTTCCTCGACTTGTCCTACGTCAAGCCCAATATTCTCGGCAACTCGCGAATGCTGTTGACCCTCTAACGCCCAAACCAACGAATGGGCGCAAAAGTGTGAGTGCAGCGCGCCATTACGTCCATCTCGGCGCTAACCGTCGTCGTCCTCGCCAGCGCCGGCGCCCCGGATGGACGCGATCGTCGCCGCCAGCTCGTCGGGCTTCACCATCACTTCGCGCGCCTTGGAACCCTCACTGGGGCCGACGATTCCGCGGGTCTCCATCAGGTCCATCAACCGGCCCGCCTTGGCGAAGCCCACCCGCAGCTTGCGCTGCAACATCGAGGTCGACCCGAACTGGCTCGACACCACCAGCTCGACGGCCTGCAGGAAGACGTCCATGTCGTCGCCGATGTCGGGGTCAACGTCGGTGCGCTCGCTGTTCGTCTTCGCGGCGGTGACACCCTCGGTGTACTCGGGCTCCGCCTGATCCTTGCAGGCGCTGACGACCGCATTGATCTCGTCGTCGGTGATGAACGCGCCCTGCAGCCGGATCGGCTTGTTGGCGCCCATCGGGATGAACAGCCCGTCGCCCATGCCGATCAGCTTCTCGGCGCCCTGCTGGTCGAGGATGACGCGGCTGTCGGTCAACGACGACGTGGCGAACGCCAAGCGCGACGGCACGTTGGTCTTGATCAGACCGGTCACCACGTCGACCGACGGCCGCTGGGTGGCCAGCACCAGGTGAATGCCTGCGGCACGGGCCTTCTGGGTGATCCGCACGACCGCGTCCTCGACATCGCGCGGCGCGGTCATCATCAGGTCGGCCAGCTCGTCGACGATCGCGACCACGTACGGATACGGGCGGTACTCGCGCTGGCTGCCGAGCGGCGTGGTGATCTCACCGGAGCGAATCTTGGCGTTGAAGTCGTCGATGTGGCGCACCCGCGACGCCTGCATGTCCTGGTAGCGCTGCTCCATCTCCTCGACGAGCCATGCCAGTGCCGCCGCCGCCTTCTTCGGCTGCGTGACGATCGGGGTGATCAGGTGCGGAATGCCTTCGTAGGGGGTCAGTTCCACCATCTTCGGGTCGATCAGGATCATCCTGACCTCGTCCGGGGTGGCACGCGCGAGCAGCGACACCAGCATCGAGTTGACGAAGCTCGACTTGCCCGAGCCGGTCGAACCGGCGACCAGAAGGTGCGGCATCTTCGCGAGGTTCCACGAGATGTACTCGCCCTCAATGTCTTTGCCGAGGGCGATCACCAGCGGATGGTGGTCGCGGCGGGTCGACGGGTCGGTCAGCACATCGGCCAGCCGCACCATCTCGCGGTCGGTGTTCGGCACCTCGATGCCGACCGCGGACTTGCCGGGAATCGGCGCCAGCATCCGGACGCTCTCGGTGGCCACCGCATACGCGATGTTCTTCTGCAGCTGGGTGATCTTCTCGACCTTGACGCCCGGCCCAAGCTCGACTTCGTATCGCGTGACGGTCGGCCCTCGCGTGCAGCCGGTGACCGCGGCGTTGACCTTGAACTGCTGAAGGACCTCGGTGATCGCCTCGGCCGTACGGTCATTGGCGCCGGAGCGACGCTTCGGCGGATCACCCTTCTTCAGCAGGTCCAGCGACGGCAGCGTGTACGTGCCCTCGACAACGCGATCGGATACCGGTTTCGCCGGCTTGGCCTTCTTGCGCCGCGCCGCGCGGGTCGGCTCAGGGACTGTCGGCGCCTCGTCGTCGAGCGGGTAGTTCTCCATCGGCGTTCCGGTCGGCCACGCCTGCGCCTCGTCCTCGCTGTACGCCTCGGGACCGTCGTAGTAGCCGTCGGAGAAGTCCTCACGCTCGGCATCTTCGGAGGGCGGCAGCTCCTCGTCGTCGTAGAACTCCTCGCCCTCGCGCAGCATCCGCGTGCTGAACATCGCCCGCACGGTGTCGGGCACCTCGCGGATCGTCGTGCCGGTCACCAGCAGCAGGCCGAAGAGCGCGCCGATGAACAACAGCGGGGCGGCGATCCACTGCGTCAGGCCCTCCGACAGCGGGCCGCCGATCGCGAAGCCGATGAACCCCGCGGCGTGCTGACGCCCCGCGGGCGTGTCCGGCGACCCGGCCCACAGGTGCCACAGGCCGAGCACGGGCAACGTGACCATCGCCGCCCCGAGGATCAGCCGCGGCCGGGCTTCGGGATCGGGCTCGGTCCGCATCAGCAGGACCGCGATCGCGATGAGGGCGATCGGCAACACCAGGACGGCCGACCCGATCAGCACGCGCAGGAAATTGTCGATCCACCCGCCGACCGGCCGGGCCGCGTCGAACCACGAACTCGCGATGACGATGACCGCGATGCCCAGCAACGCCAGCGCGACGCCGTCCCGGCGGTGGCCGGCGTCGATATCGCGGGCGCGGCCCACCGAACGGGCCGTCGATCCGGCTCCCCTGGCCAGCATCAGCCAGCCGGCACGGGCACCCCGGCCGATCGCCAGCCCGGAGGCCGGTATCCGCGAGCCGTTGCGCCGTTTGCGCGGGCTTGCGACGCGGCGCGGGCCGGGCCGCGCGGGTACCCGACCGCGAACCGGCCTTTGACCTGCTCGAACGGGCACCAGAGCGCGCAGCGGTCTTACTTGGCATGCCTCCAAGCCTAGTCGCAAATGCCCCATATTCACCATCTGCCACACGGGTCACAGTTAGGTGTCAAAATTTAGTTAGGTTCGCTTCAGTAAGGTGCTCAATGGACCGGTTCCCACTCATCGAGGAGTTCATCGACCATGCCCGTTGTCGTCGTCGCCACCATGAAGGCCAAGCCAGAGTCCGTCGATGCCGTGCGGGAAGCCGGTAAGAAGGCCATCGAAGCGGTGCACAACGAGCCCGGCTGCGAGCTGTATTCCCTGCATGAGGCCGACGGGACGTTCATCTTCGTCGAGCAATGGGCCGATGCCGACGCGCTCAAGACGCACAGCGGCGCCCCGGCCGTCGCGAGCTTCTTCGGCACCGTCGGCGAGCTTCTGGACGGGGCGCCCGACATCAAGGTGCTGCAGACCGTCGTCGCGGGCGACCCGGCCAAGGCCCAGCTCCGCCCCTGACGCGCGCTAGCGCGAGGAAGCGAGGACACCAATGGCGTCGCTCGAGGGCAAGGTCGCGTTCATCACCGGCGCAGCTCGAGGCCAGGGGCGTGCGGAAGCGGTGCGGCTGGCGTCCGACGGCGCCAACATCATCGCGGTCGACATCTGCGACCAGATCGCGTCGGTGCCCTATCCGATGGCCACACCCGACGACCTCGCGCAGACGGTCAAGCTCGTCGAGGACACCGGGGCGCGAATTGTGGCCAGGGAAGCCGACGTTCGCGATCGCGAGGCACTGAGCACCGCATTGCAGGCTGGGCTGGACGAGTTCGGCAGGCTGGACATCGTGATCGCCAACGCGGGTATCGCTCCGATGCAGTCGGGCGAACAGGGCTGGCGCGACGTCGTCGACGTCAACCTCACCGGCGTCCATCACACCGTCGATGTCGCGATACCGACCCTGGTTGAACAGGGCGACGGCGGGGCGATCGTGCTGACCAGTTCGGCCGCCGGCCTGGTCGGCATCGGCGGTGACGATCCCGGCTCACTGGGCTACACGGCCGCCAAGCACGGTGTCGTCGGCTTGATGCGAGCCTACGCCAACCACCTTGCGCCGCACCGGATCCGGGTCAACTCGATTCATCCCGCCGCGGTCAACACGCCGATGATCCACAACGAGTTCACCAGGCAGTGGCTGGAGCGGATCACCCGGGAGAACGACGCACCCGTCGACTTCGGCATGGCGCTGCCGGTGCAGGCCGTCGACGCCGAGGACATCGCCGCGGCGGTGGCCTGGCTGGTGTCCGACGAAGCCTGGTACATCACCGGCGTGACCTTGCCGGTGGACGCGGGCTACGCCAACAAACGCTGATGGCGCGCGATCCCGTCGCCCAAACCGCCTTCAACCCGATGGTGCAGGTGGCGATGGAGCAGTACGAGCCGCCCGAGCGCAGGCTGGTCACCGACGATGTGGCGGGCGAGATGCTGCCCGCGGGCCAACGCGCGCTCGTGGGTGCGATGCGCTGGCCGCTGTTGCGCCGCCTGACGATTGCGGCGGGCGAGCGGGCGGTGCCCGGCTCGTGGTCGATCATCACGTGCCGCAAGCGCTTCATCGACGACAAGCTCGACGAAGCGCTGCCGGACATCGATGCCGTCGTCATCCTCGGCGCGGGAATGGACACCACGGGGTTGCGACTCGCGCGGCGATCCGACGTCCAGGTGTTCGAGGTCGACCTGCCCGTCAACATCGAGCGCAAGAAGGCCGCCGTCGAGCGGGCGCTCGGCGCGGTGCCCGCGTCGGTTCACTTGGTGCCGGTGGACTTCGAGCGTGACGAGCTGATGGACAGGTTGGTCGGTCACGGCTATTCGACCGGCGCCCGCACGTTCTTCATCTGGGAAGGCGTGACGCAATACCTCACCGAAGACGCCGTGCGCGCGACGCTCACCGCGCTGCAGGGCGCCGCAGCGGGCAGCCTGCTGGTGTTCACCTATGTCCGCAAGGACTTCATCGACGGGTCGAATATGTACGATGCGGCGTTGGTGTACAAGCGCTTTCGGCAACGGCAGCAGCTGTGGAAGTTCGGGCTCGACCCCGACGAGGTCGCGGGATTCGTCGACCAGTACGGCTGGAAACTCCTCGAGCAGACCGGGCCCGCTTACTACGTGCGCAACTACATCAGGCCCACCGGGCGCGACCTCGCCGCTTCGGACCTGGAGTGGGCGGCGTACGCGGGCAGACGCTAACCGCGACGATTCTTGAGCTACCGGCTAGATCTCGATGACCGTCGGCACGATCATCGGCTGGCGGCGGTAGGTCTCCCCCACCCACTTGCCGACCGTGCGGCGCACCGCCTGTGCGATACGGGTGACATCGGTGATGTTGTCGGCGGCAAGGACTTCCAGCTCGTCCTCCACCTTCAGCGCGACGGGTTCCAGCGCCTTGGGATCCTCGGAGAAGCCTCTCGAATGCAGATGTGGGGGCGCCGCGGGTCGTCCCGTTCCCCGTCGCACGACGACGGTGACAGCGACGAAACCCGATGACAGCGTGAGCCGTTCGCCCAGCGTCGCATCGCCGACGTCGCCGGTGATCAGCCCGTCGACGAACATCTTCCCTGTCGGAACGCCGCCCGCGATGCTGGCCTTGCCCGCCACCAGGTCGACGCTGACACCATTCTCCGCCAGCATGATCGCCTCGGGGTCGACACCCGACCGGGTGGCCAGCGCCGCGTTGGCCCGCAGCATCCGCCATGTTCCGTGCACCGGCATCACGTTGCGCGGCCGTACCCCGTTGTAGAGGAACAGCAACTCGCCAGAGTAGGCATGCCCCGAAACATGCACGCGGGCTTGTTGATTCGTGACGACGCGGGCGCCGATCTTCGCCAGTGAGTCCATCACGCCGTAGACGGCTTCCTCGTTGCCCGGGATCAGCGACGACGACAGCACGATCAGGTCGCCGGGTGTGAGCGTGATGCTGCGGTGCTCACCGCGCGACATACGCGACAGCGCCGACATCGGCTCGCCCTGGGTCCCGGTGGTGATCAGCACGACGCGCTCCGGCGCCATCATCTCGGCGGCGCCGATGTCGACAAGGTCGTCCTCGTCGACGTGCAGATAGCCCAGCTCGCGCGCGATGCCCATGTTCCGCACCATCGACCGGCCGACGAACGACACCCGTCGGCCCAAGGCCACCGCGGCGTCGATGATCTGTTGCACGCGATCGACGTTGGAGGCGAAGCACGCCACGATGACCCGGCCGTCGGCCCCGCGGATCAACCGGTGCAGCGCCGGGCCGACTTCGCTCTCCGACGGGCCGACACCGGGGATCTCCGAATTCGTCGAGTCGCAGAGGAACAGGTCGACACCCGCGTCGCCGAGCCGCGACATGCCGGGCAGGTCGGTGGGATTCTCGTCCAGCGGCAGCTGATCGAGCTTGATGTCGCCGGTGTGCAGCACGGTGCCCGCGCCGGTGTGTATCGCGATCGCGAGGCAACCGGGAATCGAGTGGTTGACGTGGAAGTACTCACACTCGAACACCCCGTGCGTCGTGCGCTGCTTCTCGGCCACCTCCATGAAGTCCGGTTTGATGCGGTGTTCGCGACACTTCTCCGCGACCAGTGCCAGCGTGAATTTGGAGCCGACGAGCGGGATGTCGGGCCGAAGCTTGAGCAGGAACGGGATGGCGCCGATGTGGTCTTCGTGTGCGTGGGTCAGCACGAGGGCCTCGACGTCGTCGAGACGATCCTCGATCAGCCGAAGGTCGGGCAGGATCAGGTCGACGCCCGGCTCGTCGTGGCCGGGAAAGAGCACCCCGCAGTCGACGATCAGCAATCGGCCGAGGTGTTCGAAAACCGTCATGTTGCGGCCGATTTCGCTGATGCCGCCCAGCGCGGTGACCCGCAGACCGCCGGGGGCCAGCGGCCCCGGCGGTTTGAGATCTGTGTCCACTACCGAAGTACCGCAGCGGCTCGCATGTCGGCTGCCAGCGCTTCGATCTGGTCCGGCGTGGCTGGCACCTGCGGCAGTCTCGGATCGCCGACATCCAAGCCCTGCAGCCGCAACCCTGCCTTGGCCATCGTCACACCGCCGAGGCGGCTCTGCGCATCACCGAGCGGGGCCAGCGTCACGTTGATCTTGCGAGCCGTCGCGACGTCCCCGGAGTTGAACGCCGACAACATCTCTCGCAGCTGGCTGGCCGCGACGTGTCCCCATACGCTGACGAACCCGACGGCACCCATGGCGAGCCAGGGCAGGTTCAGCGCGTCGTCACCCGAGTAATACGCCAGCCCGGTTTCGGCGATGATCTGTCCGCCGCCGTTCAGGTCGCCCTTGGCGTCCTTGACCCCGACGATGTTCGGATGCGCCGCGAGTGTCCGCAGCGTGTCCCATGCGATCGGGATGCCCGAGCGTATCGGGATGTCGTACAGCAGGATCGGTACCGACACGGCGTCGGCGACCGTGGTGAAATGCGCGAGCAGCCCAGCCTGCGGGGGTCGCGAGTAATAGGGCGTGACGACCAGGAGGCCGTGCGCCCCTTCCTTTTCGCACGCCTTGGCCAGGTGCACGCTGTGTGCGGTGTCATAGGTTCCCGCGCCTGCGACGATGCGCGCCCGATCGCCGACGGCGTCCAGCACGGCGCGCAGCAACGCGAGCTTCTCGTCGTCGGTCGTCGTCGGCGATTCGCCCGTGGTGCCGAACAGCACCAGACCGTCACAGCCGGCGTCGACGAGGTGCGTCGCCAGCCGGACCGCGGTGTCGGTGTCGAGCGTGCCGTCGGACTTGAAGGGCGTCACCATCGCGGTCAGCACGGTGCCCACTCGGGCAGTTACGTCGAATCCGCTGGTGCTCACGGCCACCAAGATTACCCGCTCGACCCTAGGCTTCCGTCGCCAGCGGTGACGTTGCCACCTCTGTGCCGTCGGCCAGCGTGGAGATTTCGAAGTCTGTGAACGCCTGCGGGGCGACGTCGACGAGTTGTCGCAGGCACGAGATCGCCAGCCTGCGGATCTCCACGTCGGCCTGTTCGCTGGCCCGCATCGCGATGAAATGCCGCCACGCGCGGTAGTTGCCGGTGACGACGATGCGCGTCTCGGTCGCATTGGGTAGCACCGCGCGGGCCGCCTGTCGGGCCTGTTTGCGCCGCAGCGCGGCATTCGGCTGGTCAGCGAACTTGGCCTCCAGCTTGGCCAGCAGCTCGGTGTAGGTGGCGCGGCTGGCGTCGGCGGCGGCCGTGAAGATCTCCTGCAGCTCGGGGTCGTCCTCCATGCCGGGGGGCAGCACAACCTGCGAGTCGTGTTCCGGCACGTACCGCTGTGACAGCTGCGAGTAGGAGAAGTGGCGGTGGCGGATCAGCTCGTGGGTGCACGACCGCGAGAGCCCGGTGATGTAGAACGACACCGTTGCGTGCTCGAGCACCGAGAAGTGGCCGACGTCGATGATGTGACGCAGGTAGCCGGCGTTGGTCGCCGTCTTCGGATTCGGCTTGGACCAGCTCTGATAGCACGCCCGGCCGGCGAACTCCACCAGTGCGGGGCCGCCGTCGGCATCGGTGCTCCACGGCACGTCCGGTGGTGCCAAGAACTCGGTCTTGGCGATCAACTGCACGCGCAGAGGCGCGGTCTCGGCCACGGCTCACCCTAGCCTGACGTCCTTGCCCATCATGCTGTTAGCAGACTAACATGTTAGTGGACTAACACAAAGGAGCTTTGGCGATGCGCGACGACGTTCTGGTGGTGGGAGCCGGCCCGACGGGCCTCGCGGTGGCATGTGGGTTGCGGGCGGCAGGCGTCGAGGCGACGGTCGTCGACGGCGCGGCCGGACCCGCGCTGACCTCTCGCGCGCTGGGGTTGCAGCCGCGCGGTGTCGAGGTACTCGACCGCCTCGGCGCGCTGGGCGATCTCCCGGACCGCGCACTGCCGATCAACAAGGTGGTGATCACCGTCGAGGGTCGTGAACTGGCCCGGCTGCAGGTCGGCCAGGCGATGGAACGGCTGGGCAAGCGGACGGGTCTGATCATCTCGCAGGCCGAGATCGAAGCCCAGTTGCGCCAGCGGCTTGCCGAGCTCGGCGGCACGGTCGAGTGGGGCCGCCGCGTCATCGGGCTCGACCCCAGGCCCGACGGTGTGGCCGTGCGGTTCGACGACGGCAGCGAGGTCGACGCCGGCTGGGTGATCGGCGCTGACGGCGCCCACAGCGTCGTCCGCAAGGCGTTGAACGTCGGCTTCCCAGGTGTGCCGCTGGTCGAACGGTTTCTGCTCGCCGACGTGCGCGCCGACGTGGGCCGACCCCGCGACGCGGCCTCGACGTGGATTCGCGGCACCGGGCTGCTGGCCGCATTCCCGCTTCCTGGCGACATCTGGCGGTTGATGGCGCCTGCGCCGCCGGGACTCGGCGACCAACCCCAGCAGGACGAGATCGTCGACTTCCTCGACGCGCGTCTGCGCGCAGAAGCGGGCGGATCGATCCGCTCGGTGGAGTGGACCTCGTCGTTCCGGATCCAGCGACGCCTCGCCGACAGATACCGGCGCGGACGCGTGCTACTGGCGGGCGACGCCGCCCACATCCACAGCCCGCTGGGCGGCCAAGGCATGAACACCGGGATCGGCGACGCCGAGAACCTTGCGTGGAAGCTGGCACTCGTCATCGGCGGGCGTGCGAGCGACAGACTGCTGGACACCTACGAGGCCGAGCGACGGCCGATCGCCAAGGACGTCCTCGAGTCGACCAGCGGGCTCACCGAGATCGTGGTGGGCGACAGCTGGTTTGCCCGATTCGTGCGCGACCGCATCGGGGTACCGCTGTTGAATCTCGGCCGCGTTCAGCGGTTCATCGGAGAGAAGGCGTCGCAGCTGCAGGTCTCCTACCGCAACGGCCCGATGGGCGCCGGGCGCAGGCATCTGCTGCCCGGGCTGCGGGCCGGCGATCGGGTTCCCGACCGCGACGGGCTGTACGACGCACTCGGGCCCGCGTGGGCGCTGATAGGTCCTGAGCCGCTGGCCGATCTCGCGCGCGAACGGCTTGGCGATGTCGTCGCGCTCCGCGGCGACGAAGACGCGCTGCTGGTCCGTCCCGACGGCCACCTCGCGTGGCGTGGCGCCGACGAGGCGGGGCTGCGGGCGTGGCTCGACGGCGCGCTCGGCAGGCCCCAGGGGGTGCTCGCCCGGTGACCGTCGACTGGCGGGCCGAGAAGAAGGCGGCGACCAAACACGCGATCCAGGACCATGCGCTGCGGTTGTTCGTCGAGAAGGGTTACGACGCAACGACTGTCGAGGAGATCGCGGCGGCGGCCGGCGTGTCGCACATGACGTTCTTCCGGTACTTCCCGCGCAAGGAGGACGTCGTCGAATACGACGAATACGACCCGCTGCTGGAAGACCTGATCGCGGCCCGTCCGCCGGACGAGGCGCCGATCACCGCTGTGCACAACGCCCTGCGCGTCGGCTTGCAGCAAGTCCTGAGCACCGACCGCGAGGCCCTGCTGATTCGCACCCGGCTGATCCTCGACAATCCGGTGCTGCGGAGCCGCAACCTCGTCGCGCAGGACACCACCCGCGACCTGTTCGCCAGAGCCCTTGCCCGCCGCGGCGGCCTTGCCGAACCCGATCTCGCCGCAACGGTGCAAGCCTCCGCCGCACTCGGCGCAATCGCGCCCGCACTGACCACCTGGGCCGAGGATGGCGAGGCGGATCTCATCGCGCTGATTGACATTGCTTTCACAGCACTGGAATCCGGCGTGTCACCGCAGCAAAAGCGTTAAAGTTGCCGCATGGGGGGAAACTCGATCGCCTCTCGATTGCTGGATGTCATGGAAAACGACATCCTGCCCATGACCGAGCGCGGTGTCGCGGCGGGCAACAAGGTGTTCGGCGCCGCGCTGCTGCGCAAGTCCGACTTCTCGGTGGTGATCGCGGGTACCAACGCCGAAACCGACAATCCGCTGTTACACGGCGAAATCAGCACGCTCAATCAGTTTTACGAACGGGCACAGCGGCCGTCGACCCGGGACCTGGTATTCCTGTCCACCCACGAACCGTGCCCGCTGTGCCTGTCGGCGATCACCTGGTGCGGGTTCGACAACTTCTACTATTTCTTCACCTATGAGGATTCCCGCGACGCGTTCGGCATCCCGCACGACCTGAAGATCCTCAAAGAGGTCTTCGGCGTCGACGACGGCGAATACCGGCGTAGCAATGCGTTCTGGACCGCCTATTCGATCCGCGCACTCGTCGAGACCGAGGCCGAGCCGTTGCGCAGCGAACTGCTCGAGCGGGACAAGGGAATTCGCGACGTGTATGCAACGCTGTCCGAGCAGTATCAGGAATCCAAGGCCGACAACGACATTCCGTTCAACTGACTAATCGTCGCCCAGCTGGCCGAGATGGAAGCCGAGCCGGGTTTCGACGTCCCACGCCTCGTGAAACCCCTGCGCGAATAGTTTCTGGAGTCGCGACTGGGCCGCCGGGCGTCCGAGCGCGGCGAGGAAGGCGTCCCACTCCGGCGCGATATCCGCGTCGGGCGGCAGGCTGTTCACGTCGACCAAGCGCTTCGTCTCCGCGATCGCTTGTTTGTCGAACGAGGCGATTCTTGTCGCAAGCGCATCGACGAACGCGTCGAGCTCCGCGTCTGGGAATGCGCGGTTGACGTATCCGTAGCGCTCCGCCAGGTCGCCGTCTATGCCGTCGGCGCTCAACAGCACCTCCAACGCGCGCCCGCGTCCCATCAGCCGCGGCAACCGCGCCATCGGGCCACCGCCGGGTACCAGTCCTACGCCGACCTCCCACTGAGACAGCAGCGCTTTCTCGCGACTGGCGAAGCGCATATCGCTGGCGAGCGCGAGCTCGCTGCCGACGCCCACCCCCGAATGGACGCGATGGAGACGACGGGCGCACGGCTCAACCGGGCGAGCATGTCGGGAAGCGCCTGCAGCCCGGTGGCGCCTGCGGGAAATTTCGTCGACTCCTCGAGCGGCGCGACGAAGTTGTAGTGGGTGAGAAAGAAGCCGTCCACGGCGCTGCCGAACACCACAACCTTGACGTGCTCGTCGCTCTCCAGCGCGGTGATCACTTCGTTGAGCTGCGGGATGGTCTCCGGCCCAAAGATATTCAGCGGCGGGTTGTCGAACGTCACTCGCCAGTACAACGGTGACCGTCGATCCAGGCGAACCTGTGAAGCCGCTGTTCCTCCGGTCATGTGGGGCTCCTCGCTACTAGCATGCTGGGTCATGCCGCCGACCCGCTTCCGGACCGTCACCGTCGATGGCCTCAGTCTGTTCTACCGTGAAGCAGGTCCACCCGATGCTCCTTCAGTTCTTCTGCTGCACGGCTTTCCTTCGTCGTCGAGGATGTGGCAGCCGCTGATCGACCGGCTCGCCGACCGCTACCGCCCTGTCGCGCCCGACTATCCGGGGTTCGGGCACAGCGACGCGCCACCCGCGGACAGCTTTGTGTACACGTTCGACCACATCGCCGAGATCGTCGAGAAGTTCACCGATGAGGTGGGACTGCAGCGCTATTCGCTTGTTGTGCAGGACTACGGCGGCCCCGTCGGCATGCGGCTGGCGGTGCGGCGACCGGAGCGAGTCGCGTCAGTCGTCGTGCAGAACGCGGTCTGTCACGAGGACGGCCTCGGTCCGCTGTGGGAAACGCGGCGCGCGTTCTGGGCCGACAGGGCGGCGCACGAGCAGGCGCTGCGCGAGAACTTCTTCTCCCCCGCCGCCACCCGCCAGCGGCACGTCGGCAAGAGTCCGGAGCCCGACCGCTACGACCCCGACCTGTGGACCGACGAGCTCGCATTCCTGAACCGGCCCGGCCAGGCCGACATTCAGACGGATCTGTTCTACGACTACCGGACCAACGTCGCGAGCTATCCGCGTTGGCAGGAGTGGCTGCGCGACACCCAACCGCCACTGCTGGTGGTGTGGGGCCGCTACGACCCGTCCTTCGAAGTCGCTGAGGCCCAGGCGTATCGGCGCGATGTGCCCGATGCCGAAGTCCACGTCATCGACGCGGGCCATTTCGCCCTCGACGAGGCGCCCGGCCTGGTGGCCGAGCTCACCGGTAGGTTCCTCGACGCGCTCAGTCGGTGAGCACACCGGCGCGCTGCATCGCCGCCGTGATGAGTTCGATGTCGATGTGGCCGTGTTGGCGGGCCAGATGTTCGGCGTCGTCTGCGCGGCCTTCGGCGATGGCGGCGACCATCTGCTCGTGTTCGCGTAGGGCGCGTAATTCCATGCTGCGCATGGTCGATGGTTCACCCCAGAGGTGCGCTGGGGCACCGATACTCACCGTGGCCTTCACGTCGAGTAGCACCTGCTTGAGAACGTCGTTGTGCGCGGCGTCCATGATCGCCAGATGAAGCCGGCTGTCGGCCTGCTGGGCGGCCAGACCGCTCTCTGCGGTTCGGTAGGCCTCGAACCTGGTCTGGATGACAGTCACGTCGTGTTCGGTTCGGAACTCTGCGGCGGCACGGCTGACAGTGCCCTGCAACCTACAGATCGCGTCGCAGCGGTCGCGCAGTTCGCCGAGACGGGCTCGCAGCGTGCGGCCGACCGCCTCGGTGGACGAGTCCGGCCACTGGTCGAGAACGTAGGACCCGCCGCCGCGTCCTCGCCGCGTTTCGATCAGGCCGCGATCGAGAAGGCGCGCCAGCGCCGCCCGCACCGTCATGCGGCCGGCCCCCAGCGACGCGGCGAGATCGCGTTCGACCGGCAACCGCGCGCCGGGCAGATACTCACCGATCGCTATCGCGGTGATCAGGCGATCGGTGATCTGGTCGACGCGGGTGGTGGTGTCACGTTGCTGGTGTAACAACCCTCCCGGTGCGGCGTTGTGCGCCATGCGTGTTTCCTTCGTCGTCAGGACAAATGTTAAATCCCGATCAATGGTCTTGTCATGAGACCTTTAGAAGGTCCATGCTGAACTCCATGGCCCGTACCACCCAGATGGTCCCGTTCCGCAGCCACGAAACCTGGGTCCAGATCACCGCCCCCGACGATCCCCGCCCCGGCACCCTGCCCCTTTTCGTCCTGCACGGCGGACCGGGCATGGCGCACAACTACGTTCGCAACTTCGCCGAACTCGCCGACGAAACCGGCCGCACCGTCATCCTCTACGACCAGATCGGTTGCGGCAACAGCACCCATCTGCCCGATGCGCCCGCCGACTTCTGGACACCCGCCCTGTTCGTCGAGGAGTTCCACACGGTCCGCGAAGCACTGGGCGTCGACGAGTATCACCTGCTCGGCCAGTCCTGGGGCGGCATGCTGAGCGCCGAGATCGCGGTCCTGAAGCCGCCCGGCCTGAAGTCGGTGGCGATCTGCAACTCCCCGGCGTCGATGGAGCTGTGGATGGCGGGATGCGCTCAGTTGTGCGATGCGCTGCCGCCCGACATTCGGGACGCACTGATCCGCCACGAGGAGGCAGGCACGGTCACCGACCCGGAGTACCTGGCGGCGACGGACGAGTTCTATCGGCGTCATCTATGCCGGGTCGTGCCTATGCCACAGGACCTCGTCGACACCATCGCGCAGATGGAGGCCGAGCCGACGGTCTACCACACCATGAACGGCCCCAACGAGTTTCACGTGCTCGGCACGTTGCGGGGCTGGAGCATCATCGACCGGCTACCCCAGATCACCGCGCCGACGCTGGTCATCGCCGGCGAGTTCGACGAGGCGACTCCGGAGGCCTGGCAGCCGTATGTCGACCGGATCGAAGGCGCGGAGAGCCACGTCTTCCCCGACACCAGCCACTGCTCGCACCTGGAGAAGCCGGAAGAGGTGCGCGCCGTCGTCGGCGAGTTCCTCGCCCGCCACGACGCCACAGCCCGTGTCTAACCAACCTCAACCCGACAGGACAGTCATGGAAGGTCAGCGCAGCCTCGAATCCTTTGGCTACGAGCAGGAATTGCACCGCTCGGTCGCGACAGTCGACCTGGTGATCTACGGCCTGGTTTTCATGGTGCCGATCGCGCCGTGGGCGATCTTCGGAACGGTCTACAACAGCGCCTCGGGCATGGTCCCGCTCGTATACGTCATCGGCCTGGTGGCGATGGTGTTCACGGCGACGGCTTACGCGCAGATGGCCAAGTCGTTCCCGTTGGCGGGGTCGGTGTTCTCGTATGTGGGCCGCGGAATCCACCCGGGTGCAGGCTTTTTCGCGGGATGGGCGATCCTGCTCGATTACCTATTGGTGCCGACGCTGCTGTACGTCTTCGCCGCCGAGTCGATGATCGGCCTGTTCCCGAGCACGCCGCGGTGGATGTGGGCGATCGTGTTCGTCATCGTCAACACGATCATCAATCTGCTCGGTGTCGACTCGCTGAAGATGGCCAACCGGGCGTTCCTCGCCATCGAATTGATCTTCCTCGTCATCTTCGTGGTCATCGCGGTGCGCGCCATCAGCGGTGGGTCACTGCCCAACGTCGGGTGGAGCACGACGCCGATCTGGAACCCGGACGTCGTGACCGCGCCATTGATCGCGTCGGCACTGTCGATAGCCGTGCTGAGCTTCCTCGGTTTCGACGGAATATCCACCCTCGCAGAGGAATCCACCGGCAAGCGCAACCCGGCGGGCAAGGCGATGATCGTGTCGCTGTTCATCGTCGCGTTCCTGTTCATCGCGCAGACCTGGCTGGCCAGCCTGCTGGCAGGCGGACGCGAGTCGTTCAGCGACGACGAAGCGGGCAACGCGTTCTTCCATCTGGTCGAAGCCGCGTCCAACACCGGCTGGATGAATGCGTTCTTCGTCGTCAACGTGCTCGCGGTCGGATTCGCGAACGCAATGGCCGCCCAGGCGGCGACCAGTCGGCTGCTGTACTCGATGAGCCGCGACCGCCAGCTGCCCGGCTTCCTGTCGAAGATCAGTTCTCGCCAGGTTCCGATCAACGCGATACTCGTGGTGAGCGCGATCAGCATCGTGCTGGTTCTGTTCTTCGTCGGCCAGATCGGGCTGATCTCGTCGCTGGTGAACTTCGGCGCGCTGTTCGCCTTTTGCCTGCTGCATGTTTCGGTCGTCTGGTACTACATCGGGCACAAGAAGTCGAAGAACTATCTGCTTCACCTGGTCGTGCCCACACTCGGCTTCCTGATCATCGGCTATGTGCTGTTCAACGCGGACCCGCTTGCCAAGATCGGCGGAATCGTGTGGCTGGCGATCGGCGCGGTGGTGTTCATCGTCAACAAGGTCACCGGCCGCGGCGTGCCGGAGTTCCGCGACGAGCTGGATGACGCGGACTCCGACGCAGGGGCCGAAAAATCAGTGCAGGAGTGACTCTCAGCCGCTCATACGATTGAAATGTGGTCAGCGACATAAGGGTCGATGTGCGGCTAGCGCACGATACTTCCCAGGCCGTGGGCGGTGACGCGGCGGAGTTGCGCGCAGAACTCACGATCCTGTCGCGGGGGGACAGTGTCTTGCCAGCCGTATCGGGGGAGCAGGTCACAGTTCGCGAGAAATCTCACCCGACGAGGTAGCGACGGTTGATGCAATCGTTTCAGCCTCCGGAATTCCCGAGGGCCAGCCGCTTCTTGACGACCTGCCAGGCGCTGTTGTCCAACAAGGCACGGTATGGATATACGACGTAAAGACACCCAACACCGCACCCGGAACGCCACTTCCGAATGGTCCCTTTCCAGCCCGCGCGTATGTGCCCAACCGAACTGCTTACCGCGGCGAGATCCTTCTCTGGGTCACCGACGGCCACTTATCCGCGATGGAATATGCGTGGGTAACCGACGATCCACCCGAGAGGTGGCCGCGGCCAGAAGAAATGGAGATCGTCGCACAGTAAGGCTGACTCCGACTGTGCGGTTTCGTACGCGACACGCGCGCAGGGCGTTCGAATCCGCACAGTTGCAGCCCCTTACGTCAGCGAACGGCGCAGTGCGCCAACCAAATCGCCCCGTTTGCCGACCGTCACGTCACTCAGTCCCAGCCACGACGCCATCGACCGCAATTGTTCCGCCAGCGCCGACGCCACCCGCCCCGCGTCCTGGCCCGTTTCGGTGAAGGCTCCTACGACATTCAGCGCGTCAGATGTGCGTTCGGCCTTCAGGTCGACACGGCCCACCAGCCGCCCGTCGAGTAGAAACGGCCATACGTAGTAACCGAATTGCCGCTTCGGCGCCGGGGTGTATATCTCGATGCGGTAATGGAAATCGAACAACCGCTCAGCGCGCTGCCGGAACCAAATCAGCGGATCGAACGGGCACAGCAGCGCCGTCCCCCGCTCGAAGCGCGGCACAATCTGGGCCGCCCGCAGATACGCCGGGCCCTTCCAGCCGTCCACCTCGACCTGTTCCAGCTCGCCGTCCGCAACGAGCTTGGCGAGCGCCGGTTTGATCTGTCCTGCGGCCAATCGGAAGTAGTCGCGGATGTCGGGCTCGGTCCCGATGCCGAGCGCAGTTGCGGCCCGCAGCGTGAGCTCCCGGACGGCCTCGTCGTCGTCCACCTCGCGTGCCAGCACTTCGGGCGGCAGCACGTTTTCCGTGAGGTCGTAGTGCCTGGCGAAACCGACGCGGGTCGCGGTGGTGAGCACACCGGCGGCGAACAGCGCTTCGGCGACCCACTTGGTATCGCTGCGGTCCCACCACGGGCCCTTCCTGCCGCGCGGCTCGGATTCCAGGTGCGCCTCGATCTGGCCGGACGTCGACGGCCCGAGCTCGCCGACCGCGGCGACGATGTCGGCGGCCAGCTTCGCGTTCTTCTTGACGATCTCCGTGCCCCACCGCCCGTGGGTGTACTCCCGCATCCGCCACCGCAGCAGCGGCCAGTCGTCGACGGCCATCAGCGCGGCCTCGTGCGCCCAGTACTCGACAAGCAGCCTCGGCGAACGAGCACTGTGGCTCCACGCGGCGCGGTCGACCACATCGCGGTCGTACGGACCGAGACGGCTGAACACCGGCGCATAGTGCGCCCGCACCGCGACCGACACCGAGTCGAGTTGCAGCACCTGGATCCGCGAGATCAGCCGCCGCAGATGCGCGCGGGTGACGACGCCGCGCGGCTTCGGCTCGTGAAATCCCTGCGCGGCAACGGCGACCCGCCTGGCCTGGGCCGCGGTGAGCCTGCTCATGTCCTTACGTAGGTGTGGAACCGGTAGCGCAGGCCGAAACTGCTGCTCAACCACTCCCCTGCGGTGCCCACCCACGACTCGTCGAGAACCGGTGCGACGGCGTCGCCGTCCTCGCGGCGCAGATCGACGCCCACCTCGGTGACCTCGCAACGCGTCGCCGCGGGCAAGGCCAGCGCGTAGATCTCCGCGCCGCCGATCACCCATGTCTCATCGTCGGTGAGCGCCGCGGCCAGGCCACCCACCACCGTCGCTCCCTCAGCCATGTAGTCAGCTTGCCTGGTCACTACGACATTTCTGCGCCCCGGCAGCGGGCGCACCTTCGCAGGCAGCGACTCCCAGGTCAGGCGGCCCATCACCACGGTGTGCCCGAACGTCAACTTCTTGAAGCGGGCCTGGTCCTCCGGCAGCTGCCACGGGATGCCGCCGGCACGGCCGATCACACCGGAGGGCGACTGGGCCCAGATCAGGCCCACGCTCCCGCTCACGATTCGGCCCTGCAAGCAGGCCTCATACCGCTACGGGTGCCTTGATCGCCGAGTGCGGGTCGTAGTTCTTGATCACGACATCGTCGTAGGTGTAGTCGAAGATCGAATCCCGCGGCGCCAGAACGAGTTCCGGATACGGTCGCGGCTCCCGGCTCAACTGTTCGGTGACCTGTTCGACGTGGTTGTCGTAGATGTGGCAGTCGCCGCCGGTCCAGATGAACTCGCCGACGCCCAGCCCGGCCTGCGCCGCCATCATGTGGGTGAGCAGCGCATAGCTGGCGATGTTGAACGGCACGCCGAGGAACAGGTCAGCACTGCGCTGGTAGAGCTGGCAGCTCAGCCGGCCGTCGGCGACATAGAACTGGAAGAACGCGTGACACGGCGGCAGCGCCATCTGGGGGATCTCGCCGACGTTCCACGCCGAGACGATGTTGCGCCGCGAGTCCGGGTCTGTCTTCAGCAGCGCGAGCGCCGCACTGATCTGGTCGATGTGCTCACCAGACGGCGTCGGCCACGACCGCCACTGCACGCCGTAGACCGGTCCGAGATCGCCTGTCTTGCTTGCCCATTCGTCCCAGATAGTGACACCGTGGTCCTGCAGCCAGCGCACGTTCGAGTCGCCGCGCAAAAACCACAGCAGCTCGTAGATCACTGACTTGGTGTGCACCTTCTTGGTGGTGATCAGCGGAAAGCCCGCCGCAAGGTCGTAGCGCAACTGGTGGCCGAACAGGCTGCGGGTGCCGGTACCGGTGCGGTCCGATTTGGGGGTACCCCGCTCCATCACCACACGGAGCAAGTCCTCGTACGGTGTGGCGATCGGCACGCCGCCAAGCTTACGTCCAGACGGCTGGCGTAGAACGGAAGCATGCCGAGTGTCCGGAAGATCGAAGCCACCGTCACCACGCCAGATGGCACCTGCCCTGTCACCCTGCACACCCCCGAAGGATCCGGCCCGTGGCCAGGGGTGGTCATGTATGTGGATGCGGGCGGCGTCCGCGACACCATGCAGGATATGGCCGCGCATCTCGCAGGCCAGGGCTACGCGGTGCTGGTGCCCGACGTGTATTACCGGCACGGCGACTGGAAGCCGTTCGACATGAGGACCGCGTTCACCGACCAGGACGAGCGCACCCGGCTGATGGGGATGGTCGGGTCGGTGACGCCGGACATGATCGCCACCGACGCCGGTGCATTCTTCGACTTTCTCGAGCAACGTCCCGAGGTGAAGGGCTCGCGCTTCGGCGTCTTCGGCTACTGCATGGGCGGGCGGACCTCGGTGATCGTCGCCGGACGCCAACCCGATCGCGTCGCCGCGGCCGGCTCGTTCCATGGCGGTGGCCTGGTCACCGACGACCCGAACAGCCCACATCTGCTGGCCGACCGGATGAAGGCGACGGTCTATGCCGCAGGCGCGGAGAACGACGGCAGCTTCACCACGGAGAACGCCGAAACCCTGGACAAAGCACTCACGGCGGCCGGTGTCGAGCACATGGTCGAGTTCTATCCGGCGGGGCACGGGTTCGCGGTGCCAGACAACCCGCCCTATGACAAGTCCGCAGCGGACCGGCACTGGGCCGCGCTGAGCCGGCTGTTCGGCGCCTCGCTCGCCTGACCTGGCCAGACCCCGATGTTGGCAGGGCTGTCCGGGTGCGCGACGATATCCCGGTGGACGAAGCACATGATCATGACAACGTCGGCTCGCGGATAAGCCCGGTACTGGCCCGGAGTTGGCTGCTGGTCAACGGCGCGCAGTACGACCGGTTCACGCCCGCCGCCCATTCCCGTGCCGACATCGTCGTCCTCGACATCGAGGACGCGGTCGCGCCCAAGGACAAGGTCGCCGCTCGCGGCAATGTGGTCAAGTGGCTCGGCGAGGGCAACGGCGACTGGGTGCGTGTCAACGGCTTCGGAACACAGTGGTGGCAGGACGACCTCGAGATGTTGTCGGGCACCTCGGTGGGCGGGGTGATGCTGGCGATGGTCGAATCCGTCGACCACGTCACGGAGACGGCCAAGCGGTTGCCGAACGTGCCGATCGTCGCACTGGTCGAAACTGCTCGTGGGCTGGAGCGCATCACCGAAATCGCCGCAGCCAAGGGCACTTTCCGGCTGGCCTTCGGCATCGGCGACTTTCGCCGGGACACCGGGTTCGGCGACAATCCGACGACCCTCGCGTATGCACGCTCACGGTTCACGATCGCGGCCAAGGCCGCGCACCTGCCGAGCGCCATCGACGGGCCGACGGTCGGCTCGAGTGCGCTGAAGCTCAGTGAGGCTACGGCCGTTTCGGCCGAGTTCGGCATGACCGGCAAGATCTGCCTGACGCCCGAACAGTGCGGGACAGTCAACGAGGGCCTGTCGCCGTCACTGGATGAGATCACTTGGGCCAAGGAGTTTTTCGTCGAGTTCGAGCGCGACGGCGGCGAGATCCGCAATGGCTCGGACCTGCCGCGCATCGCCCGAGCGAACAAGATCCTCGACCTCGCCCGCGCATACGGCATCGAACCGTCCGAATTCGACGACGTCGATGAACCGGCCCACATCCCCGCGCCGTCGGACACCTACCACTACTGATTCTCTGCCGGGCGATCTCCGCGCGAGTGCCTGAAAGTCGCGAGTCCCCGGAAGATGCCGCGGGCCGCATAAAGACCCGCGAGGATAGACAGCACGATCAGCACGACGAACATGAGCAGCCAATTGGGCCGGCTGTGGCTGACGTTCCACCAGATGATGGTGAAGAGGATCGCGCAGATGAACACGACGATATCGCGCCAATTGCCCTGATAGGACGCCGCCATTTGACGAATCTCGCGGGTCTTCTCGGTCGCCGCGATCAGGTCGTTGATGCGCTCGTCGATGCTGGCCTTGAGCCGGGCCTTCAGCTGGGGCTGACTGTCCGGAATCTGCTCGAGCAAGTCCATGTCCTTCTCGATCATGGCGCGAATGTCAGGACCTTTGAAGCTTCCCGCGGCGGCGCCCAAGAGTGCTCCACCTGCGATCGGCGCTGCGCCCAAGGCGAGTTCGGCAATTCCGGGCATAGCCATTTCTACCGTGCGAAGGTCCGGACGGTGCCGTTATCGCCGTGCTTCAGTGCCGGCGCGCTCCGCCTCTTTTGCCACGCCGCCGCTAATCGCGTGTAGACCGAGCGGAGCTTCGCCTCTGTCCATTTGCGGAGGCCGGGTATGCGCGACCTGAGGTCACCGTCCATACGATGAGGCACCCATTCGGGCGTTCCTCGATGCGGACGTCGCCCCGGTAATCCTTGAGCGGCCAATAGCGCGGAAGCCTTGCGGCGTACGCGTGATGGTGCGGTCGCGTTCCGTCGACGACCAGTTCGTGTGTCACGCTCGGGCCGGTCCGCACCCGCCGGACGCCACCCTGTCCGGTACCGGGCGCTCCCGGCCGCTCCCATGACGCGGCCGATACCGTCGGCATCCACTCCGACCATCGCTCGACGTCCATGAGTACGTCGTATACGGCCGCAGGTTAGGCGCTCGACGGTTGTTCCACCCGGCTCGAGACGGAATCAGTCATGACGCGCCTCATCCCATCAGTTGAGCAGCGACCGTCGCGCCGAGATTCCAGCACGCCTCGACGTCATCCTTGCCCGGTTTGCCCGACACCACTACGGTGTCAGCGGCTTTCACCCAGCCCAACCCGCTCGTGATCGAGTCGACGGCACGCTCGGCGCCTTCGGTGCCCTCATTGCCGTGGAGATACAGGCCGAACGGTCGCCCACGGGTCGCGTCCAGGCATGGGTAGTAGCAGACGTCGAAGGCGTGCTTCATCGCGCCGCTCATGTAGCCGAGATTCGCCGGAGTGCCGAGGACGTACCCGTCGGCCTCCAGCATGTCGGTCGGCGACACCGTCAGCGCCGGTCGCCGGACAACCTCCACACCCTCGATCTCGGGGTCGGTAGCACCGGACAGCACCGCCTCGAACATCTCCTGGGTATGCGGCGACGGGGTGTGGTGGACGATCAGCAGCCTCTTGGTCATTCCGCCTCCTGCAGCTCGACGGCTTTCTTCATCGCCTCTCTGGCGCGCCCGCGGTCGCCGGCGTAGTCATACGCGCGCGCCACCCGGTACCACCGGCGCCAATTGTCCGGGTCGTTCTCCAGCTCGCCGCGCACGGTGTCGAACAGGGTGTCCGCGGCGTCGCGCTGGATCCGGCCGGACGGCATCCGTGGCAGACCGCTGACGTCCAGTTCCATTCCCTCGGCACGGATGAGCCGGGCCAGCCGTTGGTGCGCAAGGCCGGCGCGCAGCGTGCTGACCATCACCCAGATCCCGATCAGCGGCATGATCAGCACCGCAAGGCCCAATCCGACCGCGGTGGCACTGCCGGAGGTGATGAACGCCCACGCGATGCGGCCGAGCAGCAGGAAGTAGACGACCAGCGCCAGGCACATGAAGCCGATGAGCAGCTGCATGCGCAGCGCGCGCGAGCCCTCACTCATACCTCGGCTCCCGCTCGCTCCGGTCCTCGCTCGTTCCTCGCTGCGATCCTCACTCACGCTCGCCTTCGGGCACTCATCGTCAGGTCAGGTCGAGAAGCGGCTCGATGCCCACTGTGAGGCCGGGATGTTCCTTGATCTTCCGGACTGCCAGCAGCACACCGGGCACGAACGAGGTGCGGTCGAGGCTGTCGTGCCGGATGGTCAGCGTCTCGCCCTGCGTTCCGAACAGCACTTCCTGATGCGCGACGAGCCCGGCCAACCGCACCGAGTGAACAGGTATGCCGTCGACGTCTGCGCCACGGGCTCCTTCGAGACCTGTGCTGGTGGCATCGGGGTTGGGCGGCATGTCCTTTCGCGCTTTTGCGATGAGACGCGCGGTGCGTGCGGCGGTGCCCGACGGTGCGTCGGCCTTGTGCGGATGATGAAGCTCGATGACCTCGACCGACTCGAAGAACCGCGCCGCCTGCTGCGCGAAATGCATGGACAGCACCGCGCCGATCGCGAAGTTCGGTGCGATGAGCACCGCGACCTCGGGCCTTGCCGTCAGCCAGCTGCGAACCTGCCCGATCCGCTTGTCGTCGAACCCGGTGGTGCCGACGACGGCATGAATGCCGTTTTCGATGAGGAACTCCAGATTGTCCATCACCACGTCGGGGTGGGTGAAGTCGATGACGACCTCAGTGTCGCCTTGCGTCAGCAGGCTCAGCGGCTCATCGGCGTCCACCTCGGCCGAGAGCGTCAGGTCGTCGGCGTCCTGCACGGCCGAAACCATGGTCGCGCCCACTTTGCCCTTGCTGCCCAGCACTCCCACTCGCATGAGGTCACCCTAGTTTGTCGATAGCGTTCAACTCCCGCTGATACGTTTTGCGGCGGCGTAGGTTCTGCAGGTGTCTCCGAGCGTCGATGTGGCCGTTGGAAGGAGCGCCGATGGACCTGCCTAGCTGGGCCTTGGGCCTGTCGCTCATCGTGCTGACCATCGCGATCCAGACGACCGGGGTCGTCATGATGGCGTTCGGCCTCGAGAAGCAGATTCGGGTTGGGGCGGACAAGCACGTGCACGACGCTCGGCGGGCGATTCCGATCGTGATCGCCCACATCGGAGCGGTCGCGCTGATATTGGCCGCTCTGCATGGCCTGGGAAGCGTGCTCTGGGCGTCGGCATATCGGTGGCTCGGCGCATTTGGTTCGTTCACGGACGCGTCGGTCTACTCGCTCGGGACTATGACCACATTCGAAGTACCGGGGTTGGTTTTGCCATCCCGGTTGCGAATGCTCGGCGCGCTGGAGGCCGTGAACGGCGTGCTGTTGTTCGGAATCAGCACGGCGTTCATATTCGCGGTGATGCAGGCGTACTGGTTGACGCTGTCCCGCCGGGCAGACGTCCAGAAATTCTGATCAGGTACCCCGGTCGATTGAGTCGAACACCGTCAGCGACTGCTCGAAAGGTTCGGAGGTGACGCCCAGCTGGTTCCCGAAGGGATGGTCGAGCCAGAAGTTGATGAACAGCAGTAGGCCGAGCAGGACGGCGACCGCGCTCAGGAGGAGTAGATGAGCACGTCCGCTGCCCAGGCGCATAAAACCGCCTAGCGCCACCAGGACGACACCGCCGAAGAGCAGCCCGATCCACAGCAGCCCGGGTATTCGCGGTTTGGCGTCCAGGATTCGCTGACTCCGCTCCGACGCCAACGTGTCCACCTTGTCGAGAAACTTCTGACTTATCGGGTTGGACGCGACGCTTGATTGCTCACTGCCGAGCACCCTGTACATCTCGTTGAGCGCATCTCGTGCGTTTTCGGTTCCACCACCCTCGCGTACTGCTTTTTCCCATTCGGGGCCCGCGACCGCCGTCGTGTAACTCCGGAGCAGTTGCCGCATCCGGGTCTGCTCTGGAACCGGCATACCGACGGTCTGCCGGTACATCGTTGTAAGAGTGGAAGCCTCGTGGGAGACATTAGCCTCCGCGGAGGAGAACTGCTCCCAGCCAACGACGATGGTGAATCCGAGCAGGGCGCCATAAACGAGGCTGACACTGGTCATAAACGGCGACAGCGCCCCGTTGTGTCCGGCGCCTACCGGTTTTGGCAGGGTTCGATCGGCCAGCCAGATAAAGACAGCCGAAACCAGTACCGAGGCAACCAAGACGAGAATCAACACCATCCAGAGGCCGGCAATTCCGAAGCTGCCCACATTGCCTTGAATACCCCTTCGGCACCCGCGCGATGCAGGATTGAGCCAATCAAGCCGCTTTGGGGGCCACGCTCACTTCGTCGGACGGGCAAGACACTCCTCGCCCGAAACGGTTGAAGAACATCGATGTCGGTGGAATCTATTATCATCGAACATATGTTCGAAGCCTTGACGCCCACCGAGTTGGTGGTGGCCATCGCCGACTCGCAACGCCAGGAGTCGATGCTGATGGCGCGACGGATGTCGGCCGTAGCCGAGCTGCTGGCCCTCCGGACCGCGCAGATCGAGGATGAGGATCCAGATCCCGGCTACATGGTCATCACGGGTTTCCAGCGCACCACGGCCGAGGTCGCGGCGGCGATGAATCTCTCCCCATCGGCAGCCGGCAGCGTGGTGACTCATGCCGACGCATTGCAGAACCGGCTTCCGGCGGTGGGGGCTGTTTTGGCCGCCGGCGACACGGACTGGCAGACGGTCAAGTTGATCATCGCTCGGACCGAGTTCGTCAGCGACTCCGTTATCACACGGCTGGATGAGAGCCTCGCTCAGCGAATTTTGAACTGGCACAGCTGGTCTCGAAGGAGAGTGATCAATGCCGTCGACGCCGCGGTGCGGGTGATGGACCCCGATGCAATCAGAGAACGGATACGGCAAGAAGACAAGCGAGACGTCGAGGTCACCGCGCTTGGTGACGGCACCGCGAAAATCGACGGCATCGTGGCGGTCAGGGCAGGAATAGCCGTCGACAAGCGGCTCACCGAAATCGCCAACGGCGTGTGTCGCGACGACCCGCGCACTCTCAAGCAGCGACGCGCCGATGCGATGGAGGCGATGGCGGAGGGGCGCCCGCTGGCATGCCAGTGCGGCGCCAACGCATGCCCGAGCCGGAATGCGGAGCCCGCTCCGACCCGGGTGATCATCAACGTCATCGCGTCTGAGCAGACCGTCTGCGCTAACGGACAGCAGCCGGGCTACATCGAGGGCTATGGGGTGATCGATGCCGAGCAGGTCCGCGCCATCGCCACGGATGCGACGGTTCGGCTCATCGAGGAGCCCTCGGTCAGCCCGGCCGAAACGCTCCGCTATCAGCCGTCTGCCGCCCTCGAACGATACGTACGGCTGCGTGACCTGACGTGCCGGTTCCCGGGATGTGATCGTCCAGCTGTGGTCTGCGATGTGGACCACACCATCCCATTCAACCGATCCGATCCTCGCCAGGGTGGTTTGACGTTGGCGTGCAACCTCAAATGCCTATGCCGGCAACATCATCGGGACAAGACGTTCGACGAGGGCTGGCGCGACGAGCAACTGTCCGACGGAACGGTGATCTGGACGTCGCCGACCGGCGAGGTCTACCGAACCGTGCCGGGTGGTGCCGATCTCTTCCCCGACTTGATATCCGGGACGGCCTGTCAGGAACCGAAACCCCGTCGCCGCAACCGATCTCGTGAGCGTGCGGCCCGCATCGCGCGGATTCGACAGCGTAATCGGGTCCTGCGTCCCCTCAACGAGGCGCACTTCCGACTTCAAGCGGCGCGGCGCCGCGAGATCGAAAACCGCCAGGACCGCAACCGAATGCGCAAGATGCTCTTCCTTCTCAAGGGCCGTCCCAGCACCAGCATGTACTGCGCCTGGATCAACGAACCAATGGAACCCGAAGAGCTGCCTCCTGATTGGCGGCCACCACCAGATCCTCCACCCCCAGCGGACGATCCACCGTTCTGATCGGCACGCTTCTCGAATGCGAGTGGCTCAGTCCGGGATTCTGGTCGTCTGCAGGAAGTGGATCACGGCGTCCAGTTGCTTGGAGGTCGCGGTCTGCACCCATACCGTCAGCGTCGCCCGGCGCTCCTGAACATCATCGGCCTGACCAATCCATCCGATCGCCGGCAGCATCTCTTTGATCCGGGCCAACTTGGTGTCATGCGGGACGGTCATTGCCTTCTCCATCTGCTCGGTCGTGGGATAAGAGTAGAAGCCATCCTGTCAAAAAATTCGAATGCTGTTTTGCGCTGTGCGAAACTTTCGCTCGAATACGAGTTGACCCGGCCACCGGCCCGTCACGCACCTAAACCAATCCGCCGCAACCTGTCTCGCGAACGCGCCGCTCGGATCCCAGGAACGGGATGCGGGCGGCGCGAATTGTGCTTTTTACGGACGCACTGCGTGTTGCCGGGTATCACAGACCGCCCTTTACCGCACCCTGGTGTCGAAGGCTTGATGGCTAAGCCCGGAGTGATGTTCGTCCAATCGTCCGGATTGTTCGAAATAACGGTTCCGTCTGCGAGAGTGCGGCCTGTCCAAACAGAGGATTCGAACTCCGCAACGGCAGTGGGGTGTTGGCCTTCTGTCCGGGATGCACAGCGGCGTAATAGTCCTTTGCGGTGTTGAATTCCTGGCCGGGAGGAATCTTGTCATTCGACGGCGCCAAGGGGGGTGTGACACCAGTGGCGGCGAAGTCACCGAGCCTTTGTGGCATACCCCCTTTGCCCAACCCGTTTCCGTTGGGGTCGCCCGCGTCTGCCGATGCCACTCCGGCGAGTGGAACAGCCACGGCTGCCGCTACGGCGGCGGTGAAAAACAGTTTCTTGAGCATGAGACTCCCCTTTCTCGATGATCGCGAGCGTGACCGCGCTTACGTCATCGATCCTCACGGCCACCGATCAACCACATTCAGTAGTCGTCTACTGCACTTTGGCGAGGCGCCAGAACGAAATACTGCAGTCGAGGCCAGGGAAGGCAACGGACTGTTGGACGATCCACCGTTCTGATCAGCACGCGACGTCGAGATACACGGTCTTGTCCGTGACCGTCGTGACGATGTCGCTGCCTGCACCCGGCGCTCCAGAGTCGTTTCGCTCGAATGTCTGACCTGGACGCACAGAGTGCACCACGCATTGATCGAGTGGACCCGTGCCGGTCTTGTTGAGGACGACGTGAAAACCTTGCGCGTGCAGGCTCTTCAGCGCGTCTGACGCCGTTGTGGGTCCCGACGGAGCGGCATTCGCTGCACCTGCCAGCCCCATTGCAGCGATGGCCATCGCACCTGTGGCAATTATGAACTTCATTGGTGTTCCTTCCGAGATTTGATCGTCATTCGTTGCGAATGGCCTCTCGGATTGGGATAGGAGTGGGGGTTACACCAGTCGTCCTAACCGCTACTTCGCCTCGATCCGGAAAGGCCGGTAATACGTACCGGGCAAAAAGCCGCATCTGGTCCAGCATTTCGTCGACCGTGTTGGCGACGAACAAGGTCGCGTACAGAGCGTCGAGGCCGGCCTCCTCGAACGCGGCGACCTTCGCGCACACCTCGTCGGGCGTCCCGATGAGGTTGTCGGCGACATACTTGTCCTCGTCGACGCCCTTCATCATGGTTTCCGTCAGCGAGCCGCGGAACAGCTCGAATGTCGATCGCTCGAACTTCTCGCGCGCCTGAGCAGCCGTGTCGGCGATACACACAACCGATTGCAGGGCAATGGTTATCGCGGCCGGGTCACGACCCGCCTTGCGTGCATGCGTGGCGATCTTGGCCCCACCCTCTGCGATCGCTGCCGGGCCGAGCTTCGCGGGCAGCCATCCCTCGCACCGCTCCCCTGCGCGCCGTATCGCGCTCTTCCCGTTGCCTCCGGAGAAGATCGGCAACGGTGACTGCACGGGTTTGGGATAGGACTCGACGTCGACGAACCGCCGATACTTGCCGTCATAGCTGGAGCTCGGCTGTTCGAACAGGACCCGCAGCGACTCGATGCCCTCAGCCATCAGATCGTTGCGGTTCGCTGCAGCCAGATCCGGGACCACGCTTTCGAATTCGTCGCGGTAGCCACCGCCCGCGACGGCCAAGTTCACCCGGCCGCCGCTGATGTGGTCCAGGGTGGCCACCTGCTTGGCCAGCAGGACCGGGTCGCGCATCGGCAGCACCAGGATCCCGGTGCCCAGTCGCACCACCGACGTCTTGGCGGCGATGGTGGCCAGCATCATCAGCGGTTCGAAGTAGTCGGGCGGGGTCTGCCACGCGTCGCGGACGAACCGTTGCGTGCTCAGGTGGTCATTACCGGCGACTTCGTGATACCCGAGCTGCTCAGCCTCGATGGCGATCCGCACCACGTCGGCGGCGGTGGCGAAGGGAACCGGGTACGCCATCCCGGCCAAACACGTAGGAACGTCGACTCCGAACTTCATATGTCAACGATGACCTGGTCGATGCCTGCACCGAATCTGTCAGATGACTGTATTACGGCTGCTGATCAGAGGCCTGAAAACGCGTTCTAGCAGGCAAAACACGTTATGAGCCGTTAGTACCAATCAACTGTTTTTCGCCTGAAGTGTGTCCAAAATGTGTCCACACCGTGCCCGCGGACCGAGGCGGTTCTGTACCGCTTCTGACCCCATCTGCGCGACGATGTTCGGCGTGGCCGGCGGCAACAATGCGAAGACAGTCCGACAGGCCAATGCCGAGAAATTGGCGCTGCGGATCTTCGAGCAGGCCGACGGCGCGCCGGTCACCAGAGCCACGGTCGACGATCAACTGACACGGTGGCGGTCACATCCGCCGGCATGCCGTTGTGCGGCACCGTGCGATCTGGCGGCCACGGTGAGCACCTCGAGAGTGTGGTGTGTCCTTTGGGCCTGGCAGGCGTCGATCGCTCGCACCCGGCGGCTGGCGCAGCGCTGATTGCGGCGTCACGCGTGACGTCCCGATCTAAATGGGCTGGCGCATTTCCGCAGGATGTGGCGGTAGGTGCGCTTTAGCTTTTCACAGCGGCTGCCCCGGATTCCCCCGATTGGGGGACAAGCGATTCATCCGCCTCGACCACCGATCGCCCGACATACAACTCAGGCGCGTGGTGGCACAGTTTGTCTCAAGGCCGGAAACAACCGGCTGAAAAATCGAAATCGCAACTCACACAGGAGATTCAACAATGATCGCAAATATCGCTCGCCGAATCGGCCGCTATGTCGCCCTACCGGTTGTGTCAGCCGCGATCATCGGCGGCACCGCGCTCGGCGTGGCCGGTATGGCCAACGCCACCACGCCGTCGTACAACCCCGAGCCCCGATCGGGAATCGTGGCGGTGCCCCAGACCAAGGCGCAGCCAGCCGCCGAGGCCTACCCCGGCGCGTGGTGGGACCGGCATCACCCGTCGCTGGTCGATCCGTCGACTGCGTCGCAGTTCATAGCGCCCTTCAAATAACGACTGCGCGATCCGCGCCGAGATCAGGCCCCAGTACGCCATCGGACAGTTTGGCGTGCAACATGTCTGATCTCGGCGCGGCCCCGTCGCGGGTCTACTGGACGGCGTCGGTCTGGCAGCGGTCGATCAACTACACCAGGGCCCGGGCGACCCGCTAAAGCTCGCGGACGACGTCGCGCTCATCAATCACGAGGCGGTCGGTCGGGCGGCCAGCTGTCGGCGCTTCCAACAGATGACCGGGCGGCAAATCGCTGCGGCTGAACATAATCCGTTGCCCCGACTCCAGTGCACGCAACGGTGGATGCAGCTGATTGTGCGCATACCGACCCCACTCCTCACTGCCGTCCAACAGGGTGCGCACCATCAGTACGTAGAAGTCGCGCCACTGCTCGACCAGATGCTTGCGGACCTCGGGTTCGCCGGGCGGACGCTCAGTATGGGGCACGGCCAGCCGCCCGACTCCACCGTGAATTCGCGGCTGCCACATGCTGGGCGCTCTTCACCGGCTCCGCCGTCGGGTTCAGTGACGCGGCCATCTTGGCGATCGACGCCCGCAGCTGGCGTATCTCGGCGGCCAACTCGCAGCACCGATGCGCCGACGGGTCCGGTTTAGCCAACTCGACGGCCATCAGCGTCTTGAGTAACTCGGCGCAGTCGGCCGACTCTTCGATCAGAGTGAGCACCACGAGCTCGTCAGAGTCCCACGCCAGACCCTTGGCCAAACCATCGTTCAGCAGCTGAACGAACCGTTGACCGGGCGTTTTGGTATCTGTCATAGACCCCATTATCGCCCTGCTGAGGCCGTTTTCTGCGGCATGCGATACGCGGAATGGCAGAAGGCATCGCCGGAGGGGGTCCGCTCTAACCGGACCGGAGTCCGCCCCCACCCGGGTCATAGTTATGCGGGCGGTGGGGGTGGCGGTGCGGGTGGCGGCGGCGGTGGTGGGAAGGCGCAGTGTGGTCCGCCGGGGAGTTGGATAAAGGGGATGGAGACTGCCGGGCACGGCGGGTCTGGCGAGGGTGTGGGTTCTGCGCGTAAGCAATTCCAAATTCAGGAGGACACCATGAGGAAGAAACGGCGATCGTCGCCTCGAGTTCTGCGGCACCTGCGGCCGTGCCCAGATTGTTGCGCCGAGTTCGACGCCGTAGGCGAGCTCGTACACGAGGGCATCTGTCCGCTGTCGGCGGGTATCGAAGCCATTTGCGACGAAGATCGCCAGTATTTCGAGGCTCACCCCGACGAGTGGCACTACACCCGTGCGATCACCCGCGCCGAACTCGAGACCCTGCGGCACGTCGATCCCGCCGGGGCGGCCACCAGACCCACCCATGTGCATGTCCTCAATCAACGGTGGGGTCGGGTCCGCCAGTTCTGCAACGGCGACGAATTCGCCAGTCTCGCACTCGATCCCGACAGTGGGGCCGCATGAACGACGTCTGTCACTGCGGTCAACCGCTGTGGAATCCGAAGTCGATCGAGCGCGGCTACTGCGGGTTCTGTCGGGTGCTCGGAGACTGGCGTGACTACATCGCAGGGTTGCGCACGTTCCCGTACCGGCTGCCGCCCGATTATCCCGCCGGGCTGTAGGCGGATATCGCGTAGTGCGTGACCGGCCTGTTGCACGGTTTGGTTTCGGGATAACCGAGATCGCATCTGGTCGGTAGAGAGGGAAATAACTTCCGCTGGGAGACACCCGGCGGGAACGAGGAATGGAGAATCTAAGGCGGCATCACCGCCATCACAATCGGCCTGGCCGCAGCACCCACCGCGCACGTGAGCAAGCGTTCAGAAGCCGGCTCCCGATCGGGGGGTCGGCTTCTCTAGTCACGGGCGACAAGCGGCCGGCGAGGTGTCACGGCACCTTGGCGGATGTATTCGAGCAGCTCGTCGCGGTCGTACAGCACCCGATGCCCGATTCGCACAAACGGCGCACCGCGATTGTTGAACCTGTCCTGGTTCAAAGCGCCAACGGTGGTCCGCAGCAGCTCGGCGGCTTCGCTGGGTTTGAGCAGCATAGGCAGTTCATCGACCGTCATCCTATTACTCCGTTGTCATTAACACCGTTGTGGCACAAAGTATTTCGAGGCTGTTGGCCCTCCGGCCAGATTAGCACCAACCACGTTTAATGCGTGGAAACGATTTGCCGTTACACTCGGGTATGGCCTCGATCACCAGGTACACCACCTCCGCTGGCGCGACGCGCTGGACCGTGCGTTATCGGCAACCCGACGGGTCGCAAACTCAAAAGCGCGGTTTCAGAACCAAGCGCGACGCTGAACTGTTCAGTGCCACAACGGAAGTGAAGAAAGCGACCGGCGACTATGTGGCACCCAGGCTGGGCCGGGTGACGGTCGGCCAGCTCGCGCCGTCGTGGTTGGAGCGCAAGGAACTGCTGTCACGGTCGACGTACACCAGCGCCGAATTGACGTGGCGGCTGCATGTCGCGCCGCGGTGGGAGTCGGTGGCGGTGTCCGCGGTGGACGTGCTGGCGGTCGAGGCGTGGATCACCAGCATGATCCGGGGCGGCAAGGGTGCGGTGGTGGTGCGTCAGGCACACGGTGTGTTGGTCGGCATCCTCGATGACGCGCAGAAAGGGCGGCGGATCGCGGGCAATCCGGCGAAGGGTGTCGAGAATCTACCTGCGCGGCCGGTCAAGCGGCGCGTCTACCTGACGGCCGACGACGTGCACCGGCTCGCCGACGAGGCGGGCGAGTTCGGGCCGCTGGTGCTGGTGCTGGCGTACTGCGGTCTGCGCTGGGGCGAGGCGTCGGCTGCGGGTGCGCGACGTCGAGTTCCTGCGGCGGCGGCTGTCGGTGTCGGAGAACGCGACGCGGGTGTCGGGGCGCATCGAGGTCGGCACACCCAAGAGCGGCAAGGCCCGATCGGTGCCGGTGCCCGAATTCGTGCTCGATGCGTTGTCGGTGCAGTGCGCGGGCAAGAGCCACGACGATCTGGTGTTTCCTGCGCGGGACGGCGGGTATCTGCGGCAGGCGTATCCGAAGCAGGGATGGTTCCCCGAAGCGGTGAAGCGCGCCGGGATTATGCGCATCACTCCGCACGACCTGCGGCACTCCTGCGCGAGTCTGGCGGTGTCGGCGGGGGTGAACGTGCTGGCGTTGCAGCGGATGCTCGGCCACGCCCAACCGTCGATGACGCTGAACGTCTACGCCGACCTGTTCGACTCCGATCTGGACGCGGCGGCGGCGGTGATGCACAGCCGGTATGCGAGGTCCGACCGCGCGGCAAGTGTGCCCAAAATGTGTCCACCGGGTGTCCACGACGGCTCCTAGCGGCCCGAAAAACGGCCGGTGACCTGCACGGACAGGTTCGGGGCAGTGCGTAGCAAATCTGTCAGATGACTGTATTCACGCACTCACGCCAGGTCGAGCGCGGCGAGCTCATGCCGGGCTGCGACTCCCAGCTTGGGAAAGGCCTTGTACAGGTGGTAGCCGACGGTGCGGGGGCTGATGAACAGCTGGGCGCCGATATCCCGATTGCTCAGGCCGGTCGCCGCCAGCCGCACTACCTGCAGCTCCTGCGGAGTCAGCTGGTTCTGCCCGGCCGGCTCGGCCATGGCGACGCTCTGGCCGGTTGCGCGCAACTCAGCGCGGGCGCGCTCGGCCCACGATCGGGCGCCGATCCTGTCGAATACCCCCAGCGCAGCGCGCAACGGTTCACGGGAATCGGATCGACGCCGAACCCGGCGCAACCACTCCCCGTAGAGCAATTCGGTGCGTGCCCGCGCCATCGGCCGATTCACGTCGTCGTACATCCGGATCGCCGACCGGTAGTGGTTTTCGGCCTCGTCGTCGGGACCGAGCAGTGCGCGACAGCGGTGCAGGTTGGCCTGCACGACGGGATCGTCCCGTTGAACGGCCCAGGGCACATAGGCCGCCATCGTGTCCGCAGCGCGCTCCGGTTCACCGCTGCGGGCGGCCGCCTCCGCCCACTCCGGCGGCGATAGGTATGCGAAGGACGGATGGCGCTGCAGCGCGGCAGGCAGCGACGCCAGCCGCTCCAGCGCGGCGTTGTACCGGCCATGGCCGAGGTCAAGCACCGCCAGGGCGAGCACGGCCAACCCGACACCCGACGAATGCCGTTCCGCGCCAGAATGAATGGCATCGTTGGCCAACGCAGCGCAGGTGTCCTCGTCACCGGTCATCGCGGTGATCCGGGCGATGACACCACGCAAGTTCGCCGCGGAATGTAGCTGTCCGGTGTCCTCTGCGACCTGCACGCCCTCAGTTGCCGTCCGCAACGCCTCCTGCAATCGACCGGACACCAGCGCAGCCTGGGCGTGCTGAAGCAAGATGTGCGGCAACCCTCCGATCAGGCCGCGCTCGCGCGCCTCGACCAGCATCCGCTCGGTCTGCGTCCAGGCCTCATCCGCGTCACCGATGATCATCCGCAGGAATGCGCTGTGAACGGCCAAGTTGCCCAGCGTCATTCCCAGTCGCTCCGGTCGGACCTTCCGCACGGCTTCCGGTAGCGGCGAGATCTGATCTTCGGGCTCGCCGGACTGCAGCCTGGCGAGAATTGAGCTTGCGGCAAGCATCGGGGTGAGTGGGTGTTCGAGCGGAAGCGACATCGAATCGATCAGCTCGGCGGCGTGTGTGAGCTTCGGCGCTTCGTCGGCGAAGTACGCCATCCGAACCACCTCAATCAGCATCCTGGCGGCTTCTTCCTGGTCGCAGTCGTAGACCGTCTCCGCGCCTTCGAGCACCATTTCCGACGCGTGCCGTGGGGTTCCGCGTTCGAATTCCACGCGCGCCCGCACCCACGCGAGCTTGGCGAGCGTTCGCGGATCACCACCGAACGTCGCCGCCTCCTGCGCCAGTGCCGCAGCCCGGTCCAGCTGCCCCGAGTCACGGGCACTCATCGCAGCGGCTGCGAGTCGTCCACCGCGCAGCACCCGGTCTGCGGTGAGTCGCGCGGCACGTTCGTGTGCAGCCGCGCTTTCCGCGTAGCCGCCCCGGCGGTCGGCGCGAACGGCCGCGGCCTCCATCGCATCGGCGGCGTCTTCATCGAAACCGGACGCGGCGGCGGCCAGATGCCAGGCCCGTCGGTCGGCGAGCTCGGGCGCCGCCAGCGAGTCGGCTATGGCGCGGTGCGCGGTGATGCGATCGGTAACGGCACAATGCACGTACACCGCCGACCGGACCAGCGGGTGCCGGAATGTCAGCATCCCACCGGACGCCCGGATCAACTTCGCCCGCTCGGCGGGCGCTAAGTCATTCAGCCCGAGCCCGATCCGGCCCATCGCGTCCAACACCACCCCGAGCTCTCCGGTGTCCTCGGCCGCGGCGACCAACAGTGCCATGCGGGTGGGCTGCGGAAGCCGGTCGACCTGCAGCCCGAACGCGTAAAGGACCCGGCGGCCGGCCGTGGATAGCGCGGTTGTCACCGTCGGCGCGCCGGAAACGGAATCTCCCGTACGCAGCGCGCTCGCCAGTTCGATGAGCGCCAACGGATTTCCCGCGGCTTGCTCAATCACCCGATCACGTTGGTTCGGCGCGAGGTCGGCGGCCCGCTCGGCGAGCAATGCGGCCGACGCCGACTCCGAGAGCTTCGGCAGCCTCAATACGCGAAGGCCGCGGAAATCGGCGGAGTCGTCGTCGCGGACCGCGAGCAGCAGCACCACCCCTTCGGCGCCGAACCTGCGTCCTGCGAACAGCAGGGCGTCAACCGTGGCCCGGTCGAGCCATTGCGCGTCGTCGACCAGACACAGCAGCGGGCTGTCGGCAGCAACGTCGGACAGCAGCGACAGCGTTGCCAATCCGGCAAGGAAGCGGTCGACGCCCACCGCGTCCTCGATGCCGAACGCCGAACGAAGGGCGACGGCCTGCGGGCCGGGCAGCGCATCGAGACGATCCAGGCAGTCGAGCAGCAGCAGGTGCAGGCCCGCGAACGGCAGTTCGGCCTCCGACTCCACACCCGTGCAGCGTAGGACGCGGAAGTCCTTGGCATCCGCGTTGACGCGCTCCAGCAGCGCCGTCTTGCCGCTGCCTTCCTCGCCGGCCACCACGAGAAGGGCGCTGCGACCGCTACGGGCATCCGCGAGAAGCCCGTGGATTTCGGCCAGTTCTGCCGCCCTCCCGTGCAGCACAACACCAACCTATCTACAGCGGCGATGCTCCCCGCAGATGCTCGAAGATCAGTGACGTCTGCGTGCCCGCGACGTCGGTGTCGGCGTTGAGGTTCTCCACCACAAAAGCCCGCAGGTCCTCGGTATCGCGGGCGGCCACGTGCAGGAGGAAGTCGTCTGCGCCCGCGAGGAAGTAGACGTCCATCACCTGGGGCTTGCGGCGGATCTGCTGGATGAAGTTGCGGATCTTGGCCCTGGCGTTGGCCTGAAGGCTGACCGAGATCATCGCCTGCAGCGACAGGCCGATGGCTGCCGGGTCGATATCGGCGTAAAAGCCACGGATGACGCCGAGCTCGTGCAGCCGCCGAACCCGCCCGTGACACGTCGACGGCGCAATGCCGACGGCATCGGCCAGCGCGCTGTTCGGCATTCGGGCGTCGCGGTGCAGAAGGATCAAGATTCGCCTGTCGACCTCGTCGATCTGGGCTGATCGAACATCCTTCGGCGGACGCGGCCGACTCACGGTCGCAACTGATGATCCTTCGATCATTGCCATATCATACCGAATGATCTCCGGATCTATTGCTTCACAGTCGAACGTTCTTCAGAATTTGACGTAGTCCACCCACAAATACAGGAGAGATCATGCGCGTCGGCGTCCCGACCGAGATCAAGAACAACGAGTACCGAGTTGCCATCACCCCGGCAGGCGTGTCCGAGCTGGTCCGTCGCGGCCACGAGGTGATCGTCCAGGCCGGTGCAGGCGAGGGATCGGCCATCCACGACGCCGACTTCAAGGCCGCCGGCGCACAGATCATCAACAGCGCCGACCAGGTGTGGGCCGAGGCCGATCTGCTGCTGAAGGTCAAGGAGCCGATCGAGCCCGAGTACAAGCGCATGCGCAAGGGCCAGACGCTGTTCACCTACCTGCACCTTGCCGCCTCGCGGCCCTGCACCGATGCTCTGATGTCGTCCGGTACGACGTCGATCGCCTACGAGACCGTGCAGACCGCCGACGGCGCGCTGCCGTTGCTCGCCCCGATGTCCGAGGTCGCAGGCCGGCTTTCGGCACAGGTCGGCGCCTACCACCTGATGCGCACCCAGGGCGGTCGCGGCGTGCTGATGGGCGGCGTCCCCGGCGTCGCTCCAGCCAACGTCGTGGTGATCGGCGGCGGAATGGCAGGCGACAACGCCGCCGCAGTTGCCTGGGGTATGGGCGCACACGTCACCGTGTTCGACCTCAACATCAACATCCTGCGCAAGATCGACGCCGAGTACGGCGGCGCCATCGAGACCCGCTACTCCTCACAGCTCGATCTGGAGGACGCCGTCAAAGAGGCTGACCTTGTCATCGGCGCCGTGTTGGTCCCCGGCGCCAAGGCACCCAAACTGGTCACCAATGCGACTGTGGCACAGATGAAGCCGGGCGCAGTGCTGGTGGACATCGCCATCGACCAGGGTGGCTGCTTCGAGGACTCCAAGCCCACCACGCACGATGATCCGACGTTCCGTGTGCACGACGCCGTGTTCTACTGCGTGGCCAACATGCCGGGCGCGGTTCCCCGCACGTCGACGTACGCGCTGACCAACGCGACCATGCCCTACGTGATCAAGCTCGCCGAACGCGGTTGGAAGTCCGCTTGCCAGGCCGATCCCGCTCTGGCCAAGGGTCTTTCGACGCATGAGGGTGCGATGCTCTCCGAGCAGGTGGCGTCCGATCTCGACCTGCCCTTCACCGATCCGGCCACGGTGCTGGCCTGATCGCTCAACCGAAAAATTCCCCGTCCACGTAAAACCAACGACGGGCTCTAACGGCGAAGTGGGACCGCTCATGCAGCGTCCCACTTCGTCGGCTTCGGCGATAGTGAGCGCGGAACTCGACCTCTCCTTGCTCGTCGCGTTCCTGTCCAGCGACCGTGTCGAGGATCTCCAGACCCGTCCACTCCTCATCCGACCGTGTCAGCGCTTCGGGTCGCGTGCGTGGATGCCATGTCCGCCAGACATAGTCCAGATCTCCGACCGCGTACGCGCTGTACCGCGATCTCATCAGCTCTTCGGCGGTTGTCGCCTGGCGCTCCCCCGCGTGAAGTGGCCGGCAGCATCGACCGAACACCTCTCCACTGCCACACGGACAGTCGTCGTTCCCCGACACGTCAGGTGAGCGCCAGCAGATAGCTTGTGCGCCACCAGACAAGCGCGGCGAACAACGCGATCACCACAAGTGTCGCGCCCAACTGCACTTGATTGCGGTTCTTGGCAGGCGCGTACGCATACGCGAATGCGACAAGGCCGCCCGTCAGCAATCCGCCGACGTGTCCCTGCCAGCTGATCGACGGCACGGTGAACGTGATGACGAGGTTGATCACGATCATGATGACGACCCAGCGGATGTCGACTTTGACCTTCCTGGCCACCACGAAAGTCGCTGCGAACAAGCCGAACACGGCGCCCGACGCGCCAAGGGTCGGCACGTTCAGCGGTGAGAACAGATAGACCAACACCGAACCGCCCAGTGCGCTCAGCAGATAGAGCACACCGAAACGCAGCCGACCCAGCCAGATCTCGAGGGGCGGACCCACCACGAACAACGCGAACATGTTGAACAGAATGTGCGTGATGCCACTGTGCAGAAATGCCGAGGTGAGCAACCGGTAGAGCTCGCCGTTCGCGACGCCCGGCGACCACATGACGAACTCCGCCTCGAAGCGCGGCGAGGCCGTCTGCACCACGAATGCGACGACGTTAATCGCGATCAAGACGTAGGTGACGATCGGAGCCGTCGAACCCCAATAGCGGCGCGACCGCGTTGTCGGCTGGCGCACCGACTTTGCCCCGGCACTGACGCACTCGACACACTGGTGGCCGACGGCGGCGTCCAGCATGCACTCCGGACAGATGTAGCGCTGGCACCGCATGCACTGCACGTAGGTCGGCCGCTCCGGGTGCCGGTAACAACGCTGTTCGGTCATGACCTATCCCAACAGGGCGGGCAGCAGCAGCGCGGCGACTTCGCCCATGAGCGCTCGATTGTTGGGAGCCTTCGGGTCATTGGCCTGCGACCGCGTCATGATCGCGAGCAGCAGCCTTTGGCCCTGTGGACCGTAGGCGATGCCGATGTCGTTGGTGCTGCCATAGTCGCCGTTGCCCGTCTTGTCGGCGGTTGACCAACCTTCGGGCAGGCCTGCCCTGATGCTCGACGTCTCATTGCCCCGCAACCAGTCCTCGAGCTGCTGCCTCTGCGGCGGCGCCAGCACGTCTCCGGTGAGCAGGGTGCGGTAGCCGTTGCCCAGCGCGTTCGGCGTGCTGGTGTCGCGCGGATCGCCCGGTATCGCCGAGTTCAGGTCGATCTCCCATCGGTCGAGCCGTGTTCGGGGGTCGCCGATGCTGCGCGCGAAATCGGTGATGGCAGACGGGCCGCCGATCGTCTGGAGCACCAGGTTGGCCGCGGCGTTGTCGCTCACCTGCACAGCAGCCGCGCACAGTTCGGCCAGCGTCATCTGGCCACCGGAGTTCGGCGCGGTCCTCGGTGAATTCGGCAGCGCCGTCTGCTTGGGATCGACATAGATCTGCCGGTCCAGTGTCAACTCGCCCTGCTGCACCATCTGCAACACCCTGGCGGCGGCGTAGCCCTTGAACGTCGAGCACATCGCGAACGACTCACCGTCGAGGTGCGCCACCGTACTGCCGGTGTCCAGGTTGACCGCGTAGACGCCGATCTTCGTGTTGTTGCGTCGCTGCAGCGCATCGATTCGTTCGTCGATCGGCGGCACAGTTGGGTCGGCCAGTACGGGTTTCTCAGCGCACGCGGCGAGGCCAGCAATAGCCAACCCGCCGACGAGGACGCTGCGTCGGGACAGTCGGTTCACCGTTCCCACGGTAGGCGATCAGCCTGCGATGGCCCGAAGCGGCTGAGGCAGCGACCTTTTCGTCCGGTACGGGCCAAGCACAGCGGCGCCGAACGGCCTGGTCAGCAGCTGGTGTGCCACCGAGTTCACCTCATCGAGGGTGACCTTGTCGATCAGCGCCAGGGTTTCGTCGATGCTTCGGTGTTCGCCGTAGTTGAGCTCGCTGCGGCCGATGCGGTTCATCCGCGAACCGGAGTCCTCGAGGCCAAGCACCAGCCCACCACGCAGCGAACCCTTGGCAATTCGGCACTCGGCTTCGGTGATGCCGTCAAGGGCCACCTCGGCGAGCACGTCGGTAGTCACGCGGGCCACCTCACCGAACCGCTCGGGCAGGCACGCCGCGTACACCGAAAGCGCGCCGCTGTCGGAGAAGGTGTCCACGGTCGAATACACCGAGTAGGCCAGCCCGCGGGATTCGCGAATCTGTTGGAACAAGCGGGAACTCAGGCCGCCGCCGAGCGCGGTGTTGAGCACGGACAGCGCCCACCGGTGCTTCCAGTGCCTGCCAGGCACCCGCACCCCGAGCGACAGGTGAGTCTGCTCGGCGTCGCGGTTGACCACCTCGAGGGAGGGCCGCCCGGTCACCCGGCCGGTGCCCTTTCGGGGTGGAACGGCGATGCGGTCGCGCACCAGGTGGCGACCGAAGTGCTCGCGTACCAGTCCGACGATCTCATCGTGGTCGACGTTGCCCGCGACGGCCACCACCATCCGCTCAGGGGTGTAGCGGCGGACGTGGAACGAATGCAGCTGTGATCGCGTCATCGCCGAAACCGAAGCCGCACTGCCGATTACGGGCCGGCCCACCGGGTGCGCACCGAAGACCGCCGACAGGAAGACGTCGCCGAGCGTGTCCTCCGGGTCGTCGTCGCGCATGGCGATCTCCTCGAGGACGACGGCGCGCTCCAGCTCCACGTCGTCGGCCTCGCAGCACCCCCGCAACACGACGTCGGCGACCAGATCGATCGCCAGATCCACATCGGTGTCGAGCACATGCGCGTAATAGCAGGTGTGTTCCCTCGCCGTGAACGCGTTCAGCTCACCGCCGACGGCGTCCACGGCCTGGGCGATCTCCACCGCGCTGCGCGTCGGAGTCGACTTGAACAGCAGGTGTTCCAGGAAGTGCGCGGCACCCGCGACGCTGCGTCCCTCGTCGCGCGAGCCGACGCCCACCCAGACGCCCACGGACGCCGACCGGACCGAAGGGATGTACTCGGTGACGACGCGCAGACCACCGGGCAGGGTGGTCCGGCGCACCGTCGACGATTTGGCGGACTCGTTGCCGCCGCGGACCTTTCGCAGGGCCGCCTTCCCGTTAGCTACCTGTCGTGGCATCGACGGGCGTTGACCCAGAGGACGCGGCGGCTGCGTTTTCTTCGTCATCGGAGACGAGGACAAGCGAGATCTTGCCGCGATTGTCGATGTCGGCAATCTCCACACGCAGCTTGTCGCCGACCTTGACCACGTCTTCGACCTTCGCGATGCGCTTACCCCTGCCGAGCTTGGAGATGTGCACCAAGCCGTCACGGCCCGGCAGCAGCGACACGAATGCGCCGAAATCGGTTGTCTTGACGACGGTTCCGAGGAACCGCTCGCCGATCTTGGGCAGCTGCGGGTTGGCGATCGCGTTGATCCTGTCGATCGCGGCCTGCGCCGACGGCCCGTCGGTCGCGCCGACGAACACGGTGCCGTCGTCCTCGATCGAGATCTGGGCGCCGGTCTCCTCGGTGATCGCGTTGATGACCTTGCCCTTGGGGCCGATGACCTCGCCGATCTTGTCCACCGGCACCTTGATGGCGGTGACACGCGGCGCGTACGGACTCATCTCGTCGGGGCCGTCGATGGCCTCGGCCATCACCTCGAGGATGGTCAGCCGGGCGTCCTTGGCCTGCGACAGCGCACCGGCCAGCACCTTCGACGGAATGCCGTCGAGCTTGGTGTCCAGCTGCAGTGCGGTGACGAAGTCCTTCGTGCCCGCGACCTTGAAGTCCATGTCGCCGAATGCGTCCTCGGCGCCGAGGATGTCGGTCAGTGCGACGAACCGGCGCTCGGTGCCGCCGTCCTCGAGCTCGACGTCGTCGGACACCAGGCCCATCGCGATGCCCGCGACCGGAGCCTTCAGCGGAACGCCCGCGTTCAGCAGCGCCAGCGTCGACGCGCACACCGAACCCATCGAGGTGGAGCCGTTGGAGCCGAGCGCCTCCGACACCTGCCGGATGGCGTACGGGAACTCCTCGACGCTGGGCAGCACGGGCACCAGCGCCCGCTCGGCCAGTGCGCCGTGGCCGATCTCGCGGCGCTTGGGCGAACCGACGCGACCGGTCTCACCGGTCGAATACGGCGGGAAGTTGTAGTGGTGCATGTAGCGCTTGGAGGTCTCCGGCCCCAGAGAGTCGATCTGCTGGGCCATCTTCACCATGTCCAGCGTGGTGACACCCAGGATCTGGGTCTCGCCGCGCTCGAACAGCGCGCTGCCGTGGGCCCGCGGGACCACCGCCACCTCGGCCGACAACGCGCGGATATCGGTGATGCCGCGGCCGTCGATGCGGAAGTGGTCGGTCAGGATGCGCTGGCGGACAAGCTTTTTGGTCAGCGACCGGAACGCCGCGCCGATCTCTTTCTCCCGGCCCGCGAACTGCTCGCTGAGCCGGTCGAGCACCTCGGCCTTGATCTCGTCGGTACGGTCGTTGCGCTCTTCCTTGCCTGCGATGGTCAACGCCTTGGACAGCTCCTCGGTGGCCACCGAGGACACGGAGTAGTACACGTCGTCCTGGTAATCCGGGAACACCGGGTACTCACCGGTCTCCTTGCCTGCGCGCTCGGCCAATTCCTGCTGCGCTTCGCACAGCACGCGGATGAACGGCTTGGCAGCCTCGAGGCCTTCTGCTACAACGGCTTCGGTCGGCGCGCCGGCGCCACCGGCGATGAGCTCGATGACCTTGTCGGTGGCCTCCGCCTCGACCATCATGATCGCGACGTCATCACCAGCCTGGCGACCGGCGACGACCATGTCGAACACCGCTCCCTCGAGCTGCTCGACGGTCGGGAACGCCACCCACTGACCGTCGATCAGCGCGACGCGCACGCCGCCGACGGGGCCGGCGAACGGCAGTCCGGAGATCTGTGTGGACGCCGATGCGGCGTTGATCGCCAGCACGTCGTACAGGTCCTTGGGGTCCAGGCTCATCACCGTGATGACGACCTGGATCTCGTTGCGCAGACCCGAGACGAACGTCGGCCGCAGCGGCCGGTCGATGAGTCGGCAGGTCAGGATGGCGTCGGTGGACGGACGACCCTCCCGCCGGAAGAACGAGCCGGGGATGCGCCCGGCGGCATACATCCGCTCTTCCACGTCGATCGTCAACGGGAAGAAGTCGAAGTGGTCTTTGGGGGTCTTGCTGGCGGTGGTCGCTGACAGCAGCATGGTCTCGTCGTCGAGGTAGGCGACGACGGCGCCTGCAGCCTGTTGGGCGAGGCGGCCGGTTTCGAATCGGATGGTGCGGGTGCCGAAGCTCCCGTTGTCGATGACGGCGGTCGACTCGAAGACGCCGTCCTCAATTTCTGCGACAGACATATGTGTCCGTGAGGCCTCTCTGGGTCCTTATTCAGCTGTTTCGCGTCGTCACGCCCAGAACGCTGAGCTGCCCAAGCAGACCAGGGGCCTCGATGCGGCTACGGCCGTCGATCGAAGCGGCCGGAGTAGACACCCCGGCAGCCACTACCGAAGACCGCCCGATCAGGCGGGTCCTGAGGGACGCGCAGGAACGGTGCACGCGGAACTGCGAGAACCGTACCAATTGTTCGCGCCGAAACCGGCTGACGAACGCACCCATGTTACACGGGCGTTGCCTCAGCGACGCAGGCCAAGGCGGTCGATCAGGGTGCGGTAGCGCTCCACGTCAACCTGGGCGACGTACTTGAGCAGACGGCGGCGCCGACCGACCAGAAGCAGCAGTCCGCGCCGCGAGTGGTGGTCGTGCTTGTGCACCTTCAGGTGCTCGGTCAGGTCGGCGATGCGCTTGGTCAGCAGCGCGACCTGCGCCTCCGGCGAACCGGTGTCGCTGTCGTGCAGGCCGTAGGAGCCCAGGATGTCTTTTTTCTGTTCGGCAGTGAGCGCCACGAAACAATCTCCATCAATAGGTCCGCGAGGGGTTTCTGAAGTGCGGCCGCCGCGAACTGCAGCACGCGCTTGGTCGGCGTGAAGTCTAGCAGCGGGCCGCTGTCCAGGCCGAATCGCTACTGGGCGGCCAGGATCGCGCGGGCTCGCTTCGTATCGCCGCCCATGGCCTTGACCAGTGCATCTACCGATTCGAAGCGCTCCTGGCCGCGGATGCGGGCGACGAAGTCCACCGCGACGTGCTGTCCGTACATATCGGCATCGGTGTCCAGCACGAACGCCTCGACGGTACGGGTGCGGCCGGAGAACGTCGGGTTGGTGCCGACCGACACCGCAGCCTGGTACCGCTCGCCCGGCACGACCGTGCCCATCACCGGGCCATGGCCCAGCACGGTGAACCACGCCGCGTACACCCCGTCGGCGGGGATTGCCGAATACATCGGCGGGGCGACATTGGCGGTCGGATAGCCGAGCACCTTGCCGCGCCCGTCGCCGCGGACCACCACGCCCTCGACGCGGTGTGGCCGGCCCAGCGCCTCGGCCGCGGCGACGACGTCGCCCGCGTCCACGCAGGACCGGATGTAGGTCGAGGAGAAGGTGACCGTCTCGTCCTGGTGGTGCTCGGCCACCAGCGACATGCCCTCGACCGCGAAGCCGAACCGCTCGCCCGCCTTGCACAGGAAGTTGACGTTGCCCGCCGCCTTCTTGCCGAACGTGAAGTTCTCCCCCACCACCACCTCGACGACGTGCAGGTGCTCCACCAGCAGTTCGTGGATGTAGCGCTCGGGCGTCAGCTTCATGAAATCCGAGGTGAACGGCATGACCAGGAAGACGTCGATGCCGAGTTCCTCGACGAGCTCGGCGCGGCGGGTCAGTGTGGTCAGCTGCGCGGGATGGCTGCCGGGGAAGACAACCTCCATCGGATGCGGATCGAAGGTCATCAGCACGGTCGGCACGCCCCGCGAACGACCGGCCTTCACGGCGTGGTTGATCAGTTCCTGATGGCCGCGATGAACGCCGTCGAACACCCCGATCGTGACGACGCATCTACCCCAGTCTGTGGGGATCTCGTCCTGCCCCCGCCAGCGCTGCACAGTCGCAAGCCTACGGCGCGCCGCGGGCGCAGGCTCCTCTACATCCCCAGATCAGGTGACCATTGCCTAAACTTTGTAATCGTGAGCCCGAACGGTAACCCGCGCGACCTGACCGCGGTCGCCCAGGATTACCTCAAGGTCATCTGGACCGCGCAGGAGTGGTCGCTGGAAAAGGTGAGCACGAAGATGCTCGCCGAGCGGATCGGGGTGTCGGCCAGCACCGCGTCGGAGTCCATCCGCAAGCTCGCCGACCAGGGCCTGGTCGACCACGAGAAATATGGCGCCGTGACCCTGACCGAGGCGGGTCGCAAGGCGGCGCTGGCCATGGTCCGCAGGCACCGGCTGATGGAGACCTTCCTGGTCCGGATGCTCGGCTACAGCTGGGACGAGGTACACGACGAGGCCGAGGTGCTCGAGCACGCGGTGTCGGACCGGATGCTCGACCGCATCGACGCCACGCTCGGCTACCCGACGCGCGACCCGCACGGCGACCCGATCCCGGCCGCCGACGGCAACGTGCCGACCCCGGACGCGCGGCAGCTGTCGGTGTGCGCCGACGGCGAGGCAGGCACGGTGGCCCGGATCTCCGACGCCGACCCGGAGATGCTGCGCTATTTCGACAGCGTCGGCATCAGCCTTGACTCCCGCCTGCGCGTGCTGGCCCGCCGTGATTTCGCGGGCATGATCTCGGTGGCGATCGAGTCATCCGATGGCAAGAACAGCACTGTGGATCTCGGCAGTCCGGCAGCCGAGGCGATCTGGGTCGTCGGCTAGCGGCTGCTCACTCCGGCGAGCAGACACAAAAGCGCGTGTCGCCGCGGCGTGCCGCGCAACTTTGTGTCTGCTCGCGAGGAAAGGTTCGTCAACGATTGACGCGGCCGCGGGCCAGTGAGGCGATCGCCGCCAAGACGGCCAGTGCAATCGATGCGCCGAACACCACCGTCAGCCCGTCGTGGAACGGACCCGAGATGAGGTTCGGGAAGAAGTCGCGACCGGTGATCGCCGCCTGGCTCGCCGGCGGCAGTTGCGTCAGCACACCGCTCGGCGCCAACAAGTGTTCGAGCGGATTGACGCCGAGAACGGCGGCGAACAGCGTGGACACCGGCGGCAGCACCGACACCTGCGCAGCGACATCGTGCGGAACACCGTGCTGGGTGAGGCCGCTGCTGAGCGCCCCTGGCAGGCTGCCCGCGAGGCCGACGACCATCAGCGAGAAGAACACCCCGATCGACAGCGCAGTTCCGCTGTTCTGGAATGTCGCGCGCATGCCAGACACCACTCCGCGCTCGCTGGGCAGCACGCTGCCCATGATGGCCGAGGTGTTGGGTGCGGCGAACATGCCGCTGCCAATCCCGTTGAGCGCGATCAGCCCTGCGAAGACCCAGTACGGGAAGTCGATCGGCAGCAGCAGCAGGCCGACGAAGCTGAGCCCGAACAACACCATGCCGACCGACGCGATCCCGCGGGCCCCGAACCGGTCCGAGAGCGCGCCCGCGGCAGGCCCTGCGATCAGGAACCCGGCCGTCAGCGGCAACATGAAGATGCCCGCCCACAGCGGGGTGTCGGCGTAGTCGTAGCCGTGCAGCGGCAACCAGATGCCCTGTAACCAGATGATGAGCATGAACTGCAGTCCGCCCTGGGCGAGCGCCGCCGCGAAGGTGGCTGCGTTGCCCGCGCTGAACGCCCGAATCTTGAACAGGCTCAACCGGATCATCGGCTCCGCCACCCGCGACTCGATGAGGACGAAGGCGACCAGCAGGACGACGCCGAGGGCCAGCGTGCCCAGTACGAACGGGCTGTGCCATCCGGTGGTGTGCCCGCCGTGGGGCTGGATCCCAGTGGTGATCGCGATGAGGACCGCCGACAGCCCGACCGCGAATGTGATGTTTCCCCACCAGTCGATTCGGCCGCGGTGTCGCTCACCGTTGTCGCGCAGCCGCCGGTAAGCCCAGATCGTGCCGAACACTCCGACGGGCACGTTCACCCAGAACACCGCCCGCCAATCCCACGCGGCGAGCAGCCCACCAGCGACCAGACCGATGAACTGACCTGCCAGCGCCGCAACCTGGTTGAAGCCGAGGGCGAAGCCACGACGGTCCGGCGGGAACGCGTCGGTCAGGATCGCCGCCGAGTTCGCCGTCAGCATCGCTCCCCCGACCGCCTGCAGCAGGCGCCAGCCGATGAGCCACTGAGCGGCGGCCGAGCCGTCGAATGGGTCGAACGACAACAGGATTGACGCGACCGTGAAGACGGTGAAACCGAAGTTATAGACGCGCACGCGGCCGTACATGTCGCCGATGCGGCCGAGCGTGACGACCAGCACCGACTGGACCAGCCGGTAGCCCATGATCATCCACAGCAGATAGACGATGCTGGCCGGGGCAAGCGGGTCAAGGTGGATGCCACGGAAAATCGCGGGCAGCGAGATGATGACGATCGACCCGTCGAGTGCCGACATGAACACCGCCGCGGTGGTGTTCGTCAGCGCCACCCACCGGTAGTTGTCGCGGGTCTGAGCCTCTCGCTCCTGGACAGCCATCTAGAGGTGGTAGGCCAGTCGCTCGATCAGGGGTGCCGCGGCGGCGAGCTGGCGTAGCTCGTCTTCGGTGAAGTCCTCGAGGCCGGCTGCGAGCTGCTCGACGCGGGCGTTGCGTCTCCTGTTGAGTTCGCGTCTACCGGTGGCACTGATGGACAACAGGATTCGTCTCCCATCGGCGGGGTCGGGTTGGCGTTTGACGAGCCCGCGCGTTTCGAGTTCGCCCAGCGTGGCGCCCATCGACTGCGGGCTGATCTGCTCCTTGCGGGCAAGATCGGCCGCCGCCGCAGGGCCGCCGCGGTCGAGTCGGCCGAGCGCCGCCGTCTCCGGGAAGGTCAGCTCGCCGACGACCGGCGTTTGCCGCAGTCGCCGACGCAGCAGGCCCACACACAGCAGCAGTGCCCTCGCCACAACTTCGGTCTCGCGGTCGACGACCATATCATCAGGCTAGGCTTATCAGTTGGACCTGATCAAATGCGCTGGCTGCGACGGTATTCATTCGGCGCGACGCCGAACCAGCGCGAGAACGCGTGGTTGAACGCCGCCGTCTCGGCATAGCCCAGCCGCCGTGCGACCTGCTCGACGGTCAGACCGACCTGGGCCAGCAGCCCGGTGGCCAAGGTCGCGCGCACGTCGTTGGTGATCGCACGAAACGACGTGTCCTCCTCCGCGAGCCGCCGACGCAAGGTCCGCGGGTGCATGTGCAGCGAGGCCGCAACGGCCTCGAGGCCCGGCATCTCCCCCGGCGCGGACAACAGAACCGAGCGCACCCGCGCCGACAGCCCCTGGTGGCGCTGTCGCCGTTCGAGAATCCGCTCGCACTCGGCGACACACACCGCGAGCGTGTGCGGGTCGGCCTGCGGCAGCGGTTCGTCCAGCATCCCGCGCGGAGCCCGGATGACGCTGCGCTCACGGTCGAAGTGGACGTTGCGGATCGCCACGCTTTCGAACAGGGGCCGCAGGTACTCCTCGTCGGCCGCCAGTTCGACGCCGATCTGGTCGACATATCGGGCCAGGACAGGGTGAACGAAAGCCGGCACGGTCGCGACGACACCCGCGATATCGCGCTCTGTGAAGAACCTGCGGACGTCGTCGGGCAGATCGCCCGCGTCAAGAATGATCTCGCATTCAGCGGGGCCCTCTGACAATTGGATCGACACATGCAGCGTCGACAGCGAGAAGAATCGCAGCCCGACGGAGATCAATTCGCGCAGCGTGCCGCAGGCCATGGCGGCGAAACCGAACATACCGAGGTTCGTCAGGTTGATGCGGCTGCCCACCGCAACGCCGATGCCCGCCGGATCAGGTGCGAGGCGCAGTAGGTTGCGGACCATTGTGATCTCGTCGGCGCTGGAGAGGTCACCCTCCGGATCCTCCAGGTCTTCATCCGTCACCGACGTGCCGGCCAGTATGTCGGCAGCGGGCACGTCCATTTCCGCCGCCACCGCGCAGAGGTGTCGAGCGGCGACGACGGGACGCCGCATCTCATCGGAGGCAACGAACATCGTTGTCCGAAAATATCAATCATTTGTCCCAACGCAGCATGATCAACACGCTGACCTCGCTCTACCGTCGGATTCATGACGATCACCAGCGACGTCCGGCTCGCCAGAAAGTTTGGACCGCTGACCGCCAGGACCCTGGCCACCAACATGGTTCGCGAGGCAAAGCATCGAAAACGACCACGGCCTGTTCCGCCGAATGTCGAGCTCACCGACTTCGATCCCTTCGACCGGGCGACGGCGGCCGACCCGTATCCGCGATACCGGGAACTGCTCGCGGGCGGCCCGGTGCACTACAACCGCGACCGCAGCATCTTCATCCTGAGCCGCTACGCCGATGTGCGCGCCGGTGCGCGCGCCGACCACGAGTTGTCCAGCGCCGACGGGGTCACCTACGGCCGCATGAAGTTGCCGGTGCTGTTGACAACCGATGCGCCGCGACACACCCGGATGCGAAAGCAGGCCATGCCAGGTTTCACCAGAGGCGCGCTCGAGTCGTGGCAGCCGATGGTCGATCACCTGGCCCGAAGGTTGATGGCGGACATGCTGGCCCAGTCGCCGGTCGATGTGGTCTCGACGCTCGCCGTGCCGATGCCGATGGGAATGATCGCGCACATCCTCGGAATCGGCGACGAAGACCAGTCGGCCTTCCGCCGGTGGTCGAACGACACGGTACGGGTCGCCGACGTCAACATCTCGAAATCCGGTCTGCGTGAACTCGTTCCGGCGATCACGGGATTTCGGCACATGCATGCGTTCTTCACCGAGAAGCTGAGAAAGGGTGAGCTGCTCGGTGAGGACACCATCCTGGGTCGGCTGGCACGACATACCGACGACGGCAGGCTCAGCTACGACGAGATGTTCTTCATCGCGGTGTTGCTGTTGCTCGCAGGCAATGAGACAACGACGAACATGTTGAGCACGTTGTTCCTGACCCTCTCGCAGCGTCCGGATCAACTCGAATTGCTCAGGCAGCGACCGGAACTCATCGGTTCGGCCGTCGAGGAACAGCTGCGCTTCGCGTCGCCGGTTCAAAGTTTCTACCGCACAGCGCTCGTCGATTATCCGGTGGGATCCGCCGTCATCCCGAAGGGTGCGCGCGTGCTACTGGCCTGGGGTGCGGCCAACCGCGACCCGCGCCAGTTCGACGATCCCGACACCTTCCACGCCGAGCGCAACCCGACCGGGCATGTCGCATTCGGCTCAGGGGTGCATCTTTGCCTGGGCGCGCAGCTGGCGCGGATGGAAGGTCAAGCCATCCTGCGCGAGATCGTCGACAACGTCGAGCGGATCGATGTGGTCGGCACGCCGGTCTGGACCACCAATCCCAACCTGCGCGGCCTCACGCGCATGGACGTCCGGCTCACACCGCGGCAGACGGCTGCTTGAGCCCTGCCGCGCGAGCAGACGCAAACTTGCGCGACACGCCGTGAAAAAGCGGAACTTTGCGTCTGCTCGCGCTGTCACAGCGTTGCCGGACGCAGAACCACGACCGATTTCGCCTTCTCGGGCCCGTCACGCAGCAGCGAGATTACCTGTCCGCCCGGAGCCGTCGCTGCATATACGCCGTCGATACCCGCCGGGTTCAAAGACCGTCCGTGGCAGGCGGATTCGGCCTCGTCGGTGCTCAGGTCGCGACGCGGAAAAGCCAGCAGGCAGGCCTCGTCGAGGGTGTAGGACAGTTGCGGCTTCTCCGCCAGCGCGTCGAGGGTGCGCGCCTCGTCGAGCCCGAACCGGCCGACGTTGGTGCGACGCAGCGCGGTGAGGTGCCCGCCGACGTCGAGGGCGGCGCCGACGTCGCGTGCCAGCGCACGGATGTAAGTGCCACTCGAACAGTCGACCTCGACGTCCACGTCGATCTGTTCGCCGGACCGTCGGACCTCGAGCACATCGAACCGCTCGATGCGGACGGCACGCGGCGACAGTTCGACGGCGTGGCCCTCACGCGCGAGCTTGTACGCGCGCTTGCCGCCGACCTTGACGGCGCTGACCGCCGACGGGATCTGCGAGATCTCGCCGCGCAGCGCGGCCACCGCAGTTTCGATGTCGGTGTCGGTCACGTGCGCGGCCGAAACCGTCTGCAGCAGTTCGCCTTCGGCGTCTTCGGTCGTCGTGGTCTGACCCAGCCGGATGGTGGCAGTGTAAGACTTGTCGGTCGCGGTCAGCAGGCCGAGGATCTTCGTGGCCCGCTCGACACCGACCACCAGCACACCGGTCGCCATCGGATCCAGCGTTCCCGCATGCCCGACCTTGCGAGTGCCGAAGATGCGCCTGCACCTCGACACCACGTCGTGGCTCGTCATCCCCGAGGGTTTGTCGACCACCACGATGCCGGCGTCGGTCACAGCACGATCGCCGTCAGCGCCAACCCGTCGCGCACCGACCAGCGGCCCCGCAGTGTGTTCAACGGCGGCCCGGACAACGCGGCGGGGTCGATGAGGACCTCGGACGCGAAACCGCCCGTGGTCCCGCCGTCGTCCACGGTGAAGGTGATGTGCGCGTCCTCGAATCCCAGCCACCTGTGAGTGACCGGAAACCAGGCCTTGTACGTCGCTTCCTTGGCGCAGAACAGGATTCGGTCCCAGTGCAACCCATTCGGTAGGCCGCCCAGCTCGGAGCGTTCGGCAGGCAGGCTGATCGCGTCTAGCACACCCTTGGGCAGCACGTCGTGAGGTTCGGCGTCGATGCCTACCGACCGAGCGGCGTCTGTTCGCCCGACGGCGGCGCCGCGGAAGCCTTCGCAGTGGGTGAGGCTACCGACGACGCCATCCGGCCAGCAAGGTTCGCCCTTCTCCCCCTTGAGGATCGGCACCGGCGGAACGCCGAGTTCTTCGAGCGCCAGCCGGGCGCAGTAGCGGACGGTGATGAACTCGTTGCGCCGTTTGGCCACCGACTTCGCGATCAGCGGCTCCTCTTCCGGCAGCGGCGCCAAATCCGGTGGATCGGTGTACATCTCGGCGGTGGCCACCTTGTGCGGCAGCACATCGGACAGCAGCGTCGCGACGGTCATCTCGCGCGCGTCGCCTGGCGGTTCTTGATCCGCTCCTGGATTCTCTGCGCGTTCGTGCGCATCTCCTCGGTGATCTCGAAGTGCCCGCCGAACTCGTTGAGGTAGCCGGGCGGGTATTCCGGGTCGGGCAGCACCTGGCGCAGCCACCGATACGGCTTGCGGCGCCGCCACTCCCGTGGATAGCCGACCGACACCTCTTCGAACCGCACGCCGTCGTACCACGTCGTGCGCGGTATGTGCAGGTGGCCGTAGACCGAACAGATCGCGTTGTAGCGGGTGTGCCAGTCCGCTGTCGCGGTCGTGCCGCACCACAGCGAGAACTCCGGGTAGAACAGCGCGTCGCAGGGTTCACGAACCAGCGGGAAGTGGTTCACCAGGACCGTCGGGGTCACCCAGTCGAGGTCCTCGAGCCGCTTGCGGGTGACGTCCAGCCGATCGCGGCACCACGCGTCCTTCGTCGCGTACGGCTCGTTGGACAACACGAACTCGTCGGTGGCCACCACGTTGGCCTCGCGCGCGATGGCCAGGCCCTCCGCTTTCGTCGCCGCGCCCTCTGGCAAGAACGTGTAGTCGTACAGCAGGAACATCGGCACGATGGTGGCGGGACCGCCCGCCTCGTTCCACACCGGAAAGGGGTGCTCGGGGGTGACGACACCCATCTCGTCGCACATGTTGACCAGGTAGTCGTAGCGCGCCCGGCCGAACACCTGCATCGGGTCCTTGTTGGTGGTCCACAGCTCGTGGTTGCCCGGCACCCAGATGACCTTTGCGAAGCGCTTCCGCAGCAGGTCGAGCGCCCATCGGATCTCGTCGGTGCGTTCGGCGACGTCGCCTGCGACGATCAGCCAGTCGTCGGGTGACGACGGGTGCAGCGACTCGGTGACCGGCTTGTTGCCGGTGTGACCCGTATGCAGGTCGCTGATCGCCCAGAGTGTCGCCACAACCGACCAGCGTACTTGCGCGCGCCGCGCCGCTCGTGGGCGCAACTAGAACATGTTCTCGTTTCGTGTTCGGCATCGCCGAGGCGACTTGTATAGTCCCGGCAAGGGGCAGCCGAGCGCGAGGGGATTTCATGGCCACGAAGATCCGTCTGTTGGCAGCGTTCGGGGCGCTGGTCACGGCGGTGATCCTGGTCATCCAGAGCGGCCCGCAGACGGTGGCCGGACCCGAACGCGTGGAGCTGCGCTCGACCGCCGCACCCTTCCCGCTGGCGACCACGACGATCAAGTGGCCGGTGGTCGAAACCGTCGACCCGTCGCCGTTCGATGCCTGCCGCGACATCCCGCTCGACGTCATCCAGCGCATCGGCCTCGATTTCACCCCGCCAGAGCCAGAGGACGGCCTGCGCTGCCACTTCGACGCCGGGAACTACCAGATGGCGGTGGAGTCGTTCGTCTGGCGCACCTACGAGGAGAGCCTGCCGCCCGACGCCGTCGAGGTGGACATCGATGGACACCGCGCGGCCCAGTACTGGGTGATGAAGCCGACCGACTGGAACAACCGGTGGTGGATCTCCTGCATGGTGGCGTTCAAGACCGACTGGGGCGTGATTCAGCAGTCGCTGTTCTACTCACCGAAGTATGCGGCCGACGACGTCGACTGCATGCAGACCAACCTGCAGCGCGCCCACGAGCTGGCGCCGTACTACAGGTACACCAAGCGCGACACTAGCCAGTGATCTTGTCCATCGGACTCGAGCGCTCGAGCATGCCGTAGGTCTCCTCGCCCTCCCACCGGTAGCGCACGCCCGCCTGCTGAAGCGCGGGGAAGGTCCAATTCGCCATTTTGGCGAGCAGTTCCTCGGGCACCTCGCTCGGGTCGGTGATGTCATGCGTCGACAACACCGTCTCGCCCTCGATCCGCACGGTGCCGTCGGCGGTCTCCAGCACGACCGAGACGTCCTCGCCGCTTGGCTTCAGCTGCGTCAGCCACGGCGCTTCGACGACGCGGGCGGGGATGAGGTCGCCGTCGCCGTCAAACAAATAGCCCTCGTTGAAGGTGGGCCTGCCGTCGGGACGCGGCGGGTAGGCGATGTAGCCGAATGCGCGGCCGCTGGGAAACAGCGCCGACTGCCAGCAGTGCCCCCAGAAACCCTCGAGCCGGCGCACCCCTTGACGCCGGATCCGCAATCCGCTGCCGGTGAACGAAACCTCTTCGCCCGCAACGCGTACCGAGCCGGTCGCGCGAAACAACTGCTCGTAGCGGTCGCCGCCCATCAGGTCGCCTTCCACCGATGTCTCCAGCGCCGACGCGGCGTCGGCTTGTAGCGCGCCCTGCACCCACGGCGGAACGGCGAGCCTGGCTTCGACCTCGAAGCGCAGGTCGACGAGTGGTCCGTCCTTGCGGCCCTCGGCGAGGTCGGCCGACGAGGTCTGCACGGCCTTGCCGTCGAACGTCATCGTCCATGTGTCGAAGGGCTTCACGCACGTGAATGCGAGCGGGCCGGCGCCGAGCACCGCGGGCCTGCCGTTGGTGTCTTCGACGGGCCAGCTCGTCGCATCTTCGCGCAGTCGATATGCCCGGCCGTCGGGAAGCACGACGTTGACCTGCAGGCTGTGCTCTTCCCAGTTCGCGGCGACCGCCTCGACGCCGATGCGCGGCAGGCCGACCCGTCCGCGGTCGTCGAAGACCCAGAAGCTCACCGAATCCCGCATCTCGGGATCGGAGGGCCGATCGGCGAACATGTATTCGCGTGCCGGGTCGATTCCGCCGGTCAAGTCAATTGCCATGTGGGCGCTCACCTTTCATGGGTGATCCAGCGTTGGGAATGGTCGACGTATGAGGCGAACAGCGGCCGGATGGCATCCAGGTCGATTCCGAACGCCTCGGCGTCGGCGTGCGAATGCGGTTCGCGCTTCTCGGCGTTCTCCGCCCACCACGACCGCATCCTGGACTCGAACTCGTCGGTCACCGGTTCGCCGAGCCACGCGTACAGGCGCCGAACCTGGCCGATCGGGTCGGCCTGCATCGCGCGGAAGTCGATGTCGAAGAACCGGTCGTCTGCTCCGCCGTCACGGAACTTCACCGCCCGGTCCACGCCGACCGACCAGTGCCTGACGTTCAGCTCGCCAAGGTAGCGCCGGTCGAGGTGGTCGGTGAAACCGCCCGCGATGTCGGCGTAGACGTCGGCGACCGACAGGATCACGTCGGTCGGGTCGCGATGCGTCATCACGAAGCGCGCGTCGGGGAAGACCTGGTTCAGGTGATCGAGCCACAGCACGTGCGCGGGCGACTTCAACCGCCACGGCCGTGTCGGCTCGCCCCACTGCAGCAGTTTGAGGACGCGACGTTCGTAGCCGTAGGTGGACGCGAAATCGGCCTTGTAGGCCAGCCATTCGGAGTACGACGGCACCTGGGCGAAGGCCTGGAAGATCTGCGACTTGAAGTCCAGCGCCATCAGGTCCAGGCACTCCATCGGGCCGTGGATGTCGGTGGGTACGTGGTGCCTGGTGCCGACGAGCACGGCGCGCTGCTCCGGCGGAATACGCGGATCGTCGCCCTGGACCGTCGACGGCGGCGGACACGGCTCGGCGGACTCCCAGCTGCGGAGGTAGCGCACGTGTGGATCCTGCGCGAGGAGAAACGACAGCGCGGTCGAACCGGTGCGGGGCAGCCCGACCCCGAACAGCGGCGCCTCGATCTCGACGTCGGAGATCTCCGGGTGGCGGCGGTACCAGTCCTCGACCTGCAGCCGCTGCCGGAGATGCAAGCCGATGCGGGCGTATACGAATCCTTCGCCACGCTCGTTGAGCCGGGCCTCGTCACGCAGTGCCGTGACGAGGATCTCCAGCCCCTCGCGAAACGAATCGTCGCCGAAGTCGCAGAGCCCGGTTCGCTCGGCGGCGGCCGCCATCAACTCGCCCGGTGAGGCCATTTCGCACCTCCAACGCCAATTCGTGACAGTACACTGTCACTATTGTGAGCGAGTCGTCAATAGGGAGCAGACGCCGATACGACAACCGCGGGCGGCAGCAGAAGGCCGCCAAGACGCGGGAGCGCATCATCGCGGCGGGCAGCGAACTGGTGCATGCTTTCGACAGCTGGAACTGGCGTGAGCTGACGTTCCGATCCGTCGCCGAACGGGCGGCCGTCGGCGAGCGCACGGTGTATCGCCACTTCCCCACCGAACGTCATCTGCACGACGCCGTCATGCAACGCTTGGAGTCCGAAGCCGGAATCTCGTACGAGGACGTCGACCTCGGCAACCTCGGTGATGTGACGGCCCGCGTCTTCGCATCACTGCAGCGGTTCGCGGTGCGCGACTCTGTCGACACCCCGCGCGACCCGACCTTCGTCGGGGTCGACGCCCGGCGGCGCGATGCGCTGCTGCGCGCCGTGGCGGCGTCCGCGCCCGGATGGTCGGAGTCCGAACAGCGAGTCACCGCCGGTCTTCTCGACGTGTTGTGGAATCTGCCCGCCTATGAGCGGCTCGTCGGGATCTGGGGCGTCGAAGGGACGACTGCCACCGAGGCCGTCAACTGGCTGATGGCCAAGGTCATCGAGGCGATCGACGGCGACAGTCCGCCGCCTGCGTAACCTCGATTGGTGTGACCGCAGCCAAGAGCCTCATCGGTCGCACCCTTGGCCGTCTGCTCGGCCTCCCGCCACACACCACCGAATACGAGGTGGCCCACCGCGTTCGCGTGCCGATGCGCGACGGCGTCGAGCTGCTCGCCGACCACTACCGGCCGTTGACGACCAATCCGGCAGGGACACTTCTTGTCCGCACCCCCTACGGCCGCGGCTACCCGGTGTCGGTGCTGTTCGGCAGCGTCTACGCGACACGTGGCTACCACGTCATCGTGCAGAGCGTTCGCGGCACCTTCGGCTCCGGCGGCGACTTCGACCCCTTCATGCGCGAGGCCGCCGACGGCGCCGACACCGCCGCCTGGCTCCGCGACCAGCCCTGGTTCACGGGATCGTTCGCCACCACGGGTGCCTCCTATCTCGGCTTCACCCAGTGGGCACTGCTGACCGACCCGCCGCCGGAGATGGCCGCCGCAATCATCATCGTCGGGCCGCACGACATCAGCGGACCGCGCTGGGGCACCGGCTCATTCGGTCTCAACGACTTCGTCGGCTGGAACGACAGCGTCTCCCACCAGGAGGAATCCGGCCGGATCCGCACCATCGTGCGGCTGCTGCGCGCCCGGCGACTGGTCGCCCACGCGACTGCAGGCCTGCCGGTCGGCGACGCCGGCCGAACGCTACTCGGCGAGGGCGCTCCGTGGTTCGAGTCCTGGCTTGACCACTCGGAGCACGACGACCCGTTCTGGGCGCCGACACAACCGCACACCGCGCTGGAGCGCACCGAGATCCCCGTGCTGTTGCTGACCGGCTGGCAGGACGTGTTCATCGAACAGACGCTCGAGCAGTACACCCGGCTGCGCAGCCGTGGGGTTCCCGTTGCGGTGACCATCGGGTCGTGGACCCACAGCCACATGCTGACGAAAGGTGCGCCGACGGTGCTGCGCGAGTCGCTGGCGTGGCTCGACACTCACTTGGCGGGAAACCCTGGTGCGCAACGCAGTCCGGTACGGATCCACGTCAACCATGACGAATGGCTCAACCTCGAGGACTGGCCGCCGGAGATGCCCGAGCAGGTGCGCTACCTGCAACCGGGTGGGCGGCTCGGCGATGCGGTGCCGCCCGACACCGCACCGGCGCGGACGTTCACCTACGACCCGGCCGACCCCACACCGACCGTCGGTGGTCGGCTGCTCTCGCCGGAGGGCGGCTACCGCAACGACTCGAGGCTGGCCGAGCGCGCCGACGTGCTGAGCTTCACCGGCGACATGCTGGCGCAGGATCTCTACGTTGTCGGGAGCCCCGTCGTCGAGCTATCGCATACATGCGACAACCCGCACAACGACTTGTTCGTCCGGGTGAGCGAGGTCGACGCCAAGGGGCGGTCCCGCAATATCAGTGACGGATATCGCCGTGGCACAAGCGATTCCGGCACCGTGCGGCTCGAACTGGACGCCGTCGCACACCGTTTCCGGGCCGGGTCTCGCATCAGGGTCGTGGTCGCGGGCGGCTCGCACCCGCGGTTCGCCCGCAACCTCGGCACCGATGAGCCACTGCGCACGGGCAAGACGCTGCGCGCCGCGACGCACACCATCCACCTCGGTGACGGCGCATCGCGCCTGATCCTGCCTGCAGGCAGGCGACCGTCAACCGACTGAGTCGCGCACGCGGGCGGCGATGTCGCGCAGCATGGCGTCATCGTGCACCGGCGTTGCCCACATCGGGTTGACCGGCAGCGGCACCCAGCTCGTGCAGCCCGCGTATTCGGGCATCCTGGGCAGCCGTTCCGGCCCGGCCAGCGGGCTGACCTGAACCACGAGCACGGTCAGCCGGTGTTTGGGCCGGAAGTCGAGCCGGTCGGCGCGCACCGACTCGGCGGTCCAGATATGCAGCGGCGCAATCTCTTCCAGCCCGTCGGGCCGGTTCACCTCGATCGCGGCGACGACCTTCGCGCCAGCCCGTAAGACGATCTCCGACTTGGTGCTGTCCTCGGCGGAGGCCGACAGCAGGTCACGGTGTTCGGGCCGTACCCGCTGTGCGTGGCTGTGGGCGACAGTCGGGAAGAACAGGAAGTGCGACGAGTCGAGCGTGAACCTCTTCTCGTGGATGCCGCCCTTGCGCAGCAGCACGGTCTGGCGGCCGTCGAGCATCGCGTGCACCGCCGCGCTCCATTCCTTGAGCGCGGGCTGAGTCAGCGTCGGCGTGGTCACCCGGTGCGGGCGGCTCGGGCTTCGATACGGGCCCGCACTTCAGGGCGCCGCAGCGGCGGAACGGTCTTGGGTGGTTGCTTCCGTGCGGGCAGCGCCGCCAGCAGCCGCATCGTCGTCGCGGTGACCTCGGCCACCGCGCTCTCGAACGCCTCCTCGTTGGCCGCGGACGGCCGCGTCACCCCGCTGACCTTGCGGACGTACTGGCGCGCGGCGGCCTCGATCTCCTCGTCGGTCGCCGCCGGTTCCAGCCCACGAAGCTCCGTGATGTTTCGGCACATGCGTCCACGATAGGTTCGGGCCATGACGTCTAGTGACAAAGTCCTCCTCACGTCCGGCACTACTGACATCCTGCTCATCGACACCGACGAGCGGGTGCGCACCCTGACGCTGAACCGCCCGCAATCGCGCAACGCGCTGTCGTCTGCGCTGCGCAAGCAGTTCTTCGCAGCATTGCGCGACGCCGAGGCCGACGACGCCGTCGATGTGGTCATCCTGACCGGGGCCGACCCGGTGTTCTGCGCGGGCCTCGACCTCAAGGAACTCGGCGACACCACCGAACTGCCGGATATCTCGCCGAAGTGGCCACCGATGACCAAGCCGGTGATCGGCGCCATCAACGGCGCGGCCGTGACCGGGGGGCTGGAGTTGGCGCTGTACTGCGACATCCTGATCGCCTCCGAGCAGGCCCGCTTCGCCGACACCCACGCCAGAGTGGGGTTGCTGCCGACGTGGGGGCTGTCGGTACGGCTGCCGCAGAAGGTCGGGGTCGGCATGGCCCGCCGCATGAGCCTGACCGGCGACTACCTGTCCGCCACCGACGCGCTGCGCGCCGGACTGGTCACCGAGGCGGTGCCGCACGACGAGCTGATGCCGACCGCGCGGCGGGTGGCCGCATCGATCGTCGGCAACAACCCGAAGGCGGTGCGCGCGCTGTTGGCGTCCTACCACCGCATCGACGAGGCGCAGACCAACGACGGCCTGTGGATCGAGGCGGCGTCGGCGCGGCAATGGATGAGCAGCGCCACCGGCGACGACATCGCCGCTAACCGCGCGGCTGTCATCGAAAGGGGCCGCACACAAGTGCGCTGAACGCGCCTAGGCTGCCGGTGTGAACGAAGCACACAAGATGTGCGGCAGCGACGAGTGGCGGAAGGCCATGCGGGAGATCATCCTGCCGTGGGCCCTCGACGACACCGACCTCGGCGACGACGTGCTCGAGGTCGGACCGGGATACGGCGCCACCACCGACGTGCTCAGCCGGGCGGTTCCGAAGCTCACCTCGGTGGAGATCGACGACGAACTGGCCGCGATGCTGACCGACCGGTTCGCCGAGGTTCCGTCGGTCGAGATCGTCAACGCCGACGCGACATCGCTGTCCTACGACGACGACCGGTTCTCCGGCGCCGCGTGCTTCACGATGCTGCATCACGTCCCGACGATCGAGTTGCAGGACCGGCTGTTCGCCGAGATCGCCCGCGTGCTGCGGCCAGGCTCCCCCCTTGTCGCCAGCGACAGCCTTGGCAGTGAGGAGCTCAAAGCCCACCACGAGGGCGACACCTACAACCCAGTCGACCCGTCGACCCTGCCCGCCCGGCTGACCGCCGCCGGGTTCGGCGACATGGATGTGCGTACCAACGAATTCGGCTGGTGCGTCATCGCACGCGTCGCTGGTTAGGGTTGGCGGTCGAACTCCATATCGACACCGACTGCCTGCTGAATGCCCGGCTGGTCCGTCACCGGCTCGGCTGGGTTCGGGCCGAACGTTGAACTCAGCTCGCCTGTTGGACCGACGAATTGAACGTTGAAGGCGGCCATGACGGGCGCACTGGTGATGTACAGCACCTCGCACGCACCGTCTTTCAACCTCGAGCGGAAGAACTGGCCGACGGCTACTTTGGGGGCGTCGGGCGAGGCCGATCCTTCCGAGAGAATCACCGACGACCCCCGGCGGATACTCGCGAGGGTCCCGGCCCCGATGCACTGGTCGGGATCCGAGGTCTCGTCGAACGATTTGCTGATCACCACGTGAACAGCCGTGCCCACGGTGGTGGGTTCCGCGGCTGACTGCGGCATCGGCATCAGGGTGACGATTGCCAGCGCAGCGGCGAGGGACACCAGCCTGTTCACGGCGTTGATCCTTCCGTTCGTCGTCGGCGACCACAACCGAAATTCCCTGGTTGAGTAGAGCTACTCAAGCGCCCGGATCGTCTCGGCCGACAGACTGAGGCCCATGGCAATCCCCCATCCGGGCTACCACCCGCTGCAGCGCAGATCCTTCTCGGTGACCGACCTTGTGCTCACGCCAGTGCTCCTCGTGACGCTGCTGCTGGCATGTGCAGCAGGCTTCGTCTACTCCGGCTTCGCGGTCATGGCGACCGACGGCTGCGGCGGCACACCGGAGCGGTGCGATTACGGCCTGATCAACACGTCGTACGTCCTCACATGGGGTGGCATCGCGGCCGCACTGCTGATCGCGGTGGTCGGCCTCGCCGTCGCCGCCGCCAGGCGCACACCGATGTTCATCTGGCCAGCGGCGGGCCTCGCGGTCTTCGTCTCGGCGATGGTGATCGGCGCGTTCATGCTGAACGCCGGGGTCGGCGGCTGATCAGCGGGCCGCCGAATCTCGTCGTCGATCCACCGCACGTAATGGAGTAGTCGACTACTCGCGACTCACGGTTGATGGGAATTTACGTTTCTGTCAGCCAGCAACGGCGCTGGGGTGTCAGTGCTTACGCAGTCGTGAAGGAAGCCATGAAGCCGTCTGCTCGACTCCTCAAGATCTTGGCCACGGCATCGCTGCCCCGCGATGTCGTGGCCTTCCACGCCACCACCCTGATGGAATACGCCCGCATCGACTACCTCGCCCGCGTCCTCCGTCGGCCGTTCAAGGGGTTCGAGATCGGCACCCAGGTGCTGTCGTGGAACGACCAACACTTCTACGTCCGCCACACATTCCGATCGATGGCCGACCCCGCTCGGCCGATCGCCACCGCGTATCTGACGGTGAGGTTCGGCTCCGACTCCGAGACGCCCGCCGCGATGGTTCGGACGGCCACCGGGGACGACGTCATACCCCCACTGCTAGACAACGCGACCAGGGCCAAGTTCGGCATGCGCGCGTTGCCAACGAGTCTCTCCCCTGTCGCGACGCACTGAGTTCAGGTTCCGAAATGCTGCACGGGATAACACGTTTCGCCATCGTCGGCCCACGGCGGATCCTGATCACCGCGCTGCTGCTCATGGTCGCGGCAGGGCTGTACGGCGCACCGGTCATGGAGAAGCTGTCGGCGGGCGGCTTCCGAAACCCGGCGGCGGAGTCGTGGTACGCCTCGCAGATGCTGGCGGGCAAGTTCGGCCAGGGCGATATGCAGCTCATCGTCTCCGTCACGTCCGACGCAGGCGCTCGCAGCGACGCCGCGCGCAACGCGGCCGACGACCTCGTCACCCGGCTGCGGGACTACCCGTTCGTCACCCAGGTTTACTCCGCGTGGACCACCCCGCCCGAGATGGCGCGGTCGATGGTCAGCGACGACGGAAAGACGGGTCTGATCGTTGCCGGCATATCCGGCGGTGAGAACGGCGCGCAGAAGAACGGGCGGACGCTGCTGCCCCTGCTGCACGACCGCGACGGCGTCACCGTGAAGCCCGGCGGCGAGGTGATGACCTACATCGAGGCCAACGACCAGAGCAAGCGCGACCTGCTCACCATGGAGGCGATCGCGCTGCCGCTGAGCTTCGTGATCCTCATCTGGGTGTTCGGCGGGCTGGCCGCGGCCGCCGTCCCGTTGGCGGTCGGCGGTTTCGCGATCGTCGGCTCGATCGCGATGATGCGGGGACTCGCGTCGCACACCGAGGTGTCGATATTCGCGCTGAACCTCATCATCGCCATGGGGCTGGCACTGGCGATCGACTACACCCTGCTGATCGTCAGCCGGTTCCGCGACGAAATCGCCGACGGCGCGGATCGGGACGAGGCGTTGATGCGCACGATGACCACCGCGGGCCGCACGGTGCTGTTCTCGGCGCTGACGGTGTCGCTGGCGATGGCGACGATGACGATGTTCCCGATGTACTTCCTGAAGTCGCTGGGGTACGCGGGCGTCGCCGTCGTCGCGCTGGCGGCGACCGCCTCCGTCGTCGTCACACCGGCAGCCATCGCGTTGCTCGGTGCCCGGTTGGACAAACAGAAGCACCTGCCGCGCCCCGTCGAGCGGACCTTCTGGTACCGGTGGACGAAAACCGTTCTACGACAGCCGATTCGGATCGCCACGGTGGTCGTGGTGCTTCTCCTGCTTCTCGGTGCGCCGTTCCTGGGTGTCAAGTGGGGGTATCCGGACGACCGCGTGCTCCCCGAGTCGGCCTCGTCGCGCCAGGTCGGCGATGACCTGCGCGCAGGGTTCGGGCTGAACTCGCTCACCGATCTCGCGGTGGTGTTGCCCGACGTCAGCGGGGTGACCGAAAGCGACCTCGACCGCTACGCCGCCGACCTGTCGCGGGTGCCCGACGTGGCCGCCGTCTCTGCGCCAGGCGGGACCTTCGCATCCGGCATCCGCGTCGGACCACCGACCGCACCCACCAAGGTCGTCGACGGCAGCGCGTTTTTCACGGTCGGCACCGACGCCGCACTGTATTCCGTCGCATCGGAACGGCAGCTGGACCTGCTGCACGCCGTCCCGACGCCCGGCGGGGAACACGTTCTGCTCACGGGCCGCGCCCAGATCAACCGCGACAGTGCGGCCGGCGTCGCGGACACCATGCCCAAGGTGCTCGCGGTGATCGCGGCGATCACGTTCGTGCTGCTGTTCCTGCTCACCGGCAGCGTGGTGCTGCCGCTGAAAGCCCTTCTGCTGAACATGTTGTCGCTCACCGCGTCGTTCGGTGCTGTGGTGTGGGTGTTCCAGGACGGCCACCTCGGCGCATTCGGCACGACATCCACCGGCACCATGGCAGCGCATGTGCCCGCCCTGCTGTTCTGCCTGGCATTCGGGCTGTCGATGGACTACGAGGTGTTCCTGATATCGCGTATTCGCGAGTACTGGCTCGAATCGCCTCAGGGCAAGGGCGACAACGACGAAGCAGTCGCGCTCGGTATCGCGCGTACCGGCCGCGTGGTGACGGCCGCCGCACTGTTGATGGCGGTGTCGTTCGCAACGTTGATGGCCGCACAGGTGTCGGTCATGGTGATGTTCGGCCTCGGCGTCACACTCGCGGTGCTGGCCGACGCGACGCTCGTGCGCATGCTGTTGCTGCCTGCACTGATGCATCTGCTTGGCCGCTACAACTGGTGGTCGCCCGCGCCGCTGCGGGCCCTGCACCGGCGAATCGGCGTCAGCGAGTCCGGTACGAGGCCGACGGGACCCGTTGCGCGGCAGCCGGAGCCGACGGTGCCCGCACCCGTGCCGCTCGTCGCGCCAGTCAGCCCGTAGCGATCACGCCGTACCCGGCACCAGCCAGTGGCCGGACAAGGCCCGCCAGCCGACGAACACGAGTCGCAGCACGATGAACGTGCTCAGGCCGGACCAGATGCCGAGCAGGCCCCAACCGAACGCCAGTGACAGCCAGATCAGCGGCAGAAAGCCGAGCAGCGCGCTGACCAGGGTGGCGTTGCGCATGAACTTGGCGTCACCGGCGCCGAGTAGTACCCCGTCGAGGGCGAAAACGATTCCCGCGATGGGCAATTGGGCCACCATGAACCACCACGGCACGCTGATCGCGTCGAGCACCGACCTGTCGTCTGTGAAGATGCCCGGGAACACCGTCGCGCCGACGGCGAAGATGCCCGCCAGCACGGCTGAGGCGATGGTGGAGAAGATCGTGACCCGCCACGCCACCGACTTGGCGTGCGCCAAATCACCGGCGCCGAGTGCCGCACCTACGAGCGACTGGGCCGCGATCGCGAGTGAATCCAGCATCAGCGCAAGGAAATTCCACAGTTGCAGGACCACTTGATGCGCGGCGACCGCGGCCGCGCCGAACCGTGCGGCGACGGCGCCCGCCGAGACGAAGCAGGCCTGAAACGCCACCGTGCGCAACAGCAGATCGCGACCCATCACCAGCTGGGCGCGCAGCACCGTCGGCTGGATGCGCAGCGGCGCCCGTTCGACGAGCAGCGCGCGACAGAACATCAGCGCGGCCACCCACTGGCCGACCAGGTTGGCCACCGCCGACCCCGCCAGCTCCAGGCGTGGCATGCCCAGCCAGCCGTACACCAGCAGCGGGCACAGCACAGCCGACAGCGCGAATCCGGCGACCACGTAGCGCAGCGGCCGTGCGGTGTCCTGCACGCCACGCATCCAGCCGTTGCCCGCGGCCGATATGAGGATGGCGGGCACTCCGATGATCGCGATGCGCACCCACGGCAACGCCGCCAACGCGATGTCACCGCCCGCGGCCAGCGCCGAGACCAGCGGCATGGCGGTCAGCTGGACGACCGCGATGATCAGCGCGCCGAGCCCGATCGCGAGCCACGTGGCCTGGACACCCTCACCGACCGCTGCCGCGCGGTTGCCCGCGCCGAAGAAGCGCGCCGAACGTGCGGTGGTGCCGTACGACAGGAACGTCATCTGTGAGCTCAGCGTGCTGAGGACCAGCGCGCCGATCGCCAGACCCGCAAGGCTGAGCGCACCAAGCCTGCCGACGATGGCGAGGTCGAACAGCAGATAGACGGGTTCGGCGGCCAGCACCCCCAGCGCGGGAAACGCAAGCCCTGCGATGCGGCGGCCGGTCGCGGGTGCGATCGGAAGATCGCCCTCTGGCTCAACCAAGGGCTACGTAGAGGGCCTGCAGCACGTCTTCGGCCGATCCTGTCGCCGAATAGCCCGCGGCGTGTGGGTGCCCTCCGCCTCCGAACGCGCTGGCGATCGACGCGAGATCCATGGACTTGGCCCGCATCGACACCGACCAGTGCCCCGGCTCGATCTCCTTGAACACCGCGGCGATCTCGGCCTGCTGTGTGGTGCGCACGATGTCGACGATGCTCTCGACTTCCTCGGGCCGCGCATTGGCCCATTCCTGGTGTCCCACAACGGCATACACCAGACCGCGCCCTTGGGCGGCATCGGGCAACAGCTGGGCGGACGCTAGCACCCGCGACAGCATCGGCAGCCACGCGAACGGATGCGTGTCCAGCAGCGTGCGGCTGATCGCGGCGTTGTCGACGCCCAGGTCGACCAGCCGGGCGGCCAGCCGGTGTGCCCGCGCGCTGGCCCAGCGGAACGACCCGGTGTCGGTCGTCAGCCCGGCATACAGGCAGTGCGCGACGCCGATGTCGATCGGCTTGCCCCACTCGTCGAGCAGCTCGGCGACCAGCATGGTGGTGGAGTCCGCCGACGGGTCGACGAGATTGGCGCTGCCGAACAGCTGGTTGGACGCGTGGTGATCGATCACCAGCACTTCGCGGCCAGGCTCGGCGAGCTCGCGCAGCGTCCCGAGCCGGTTGATGCTCGGAATGTCGACGGTGACCACCAGATCGGCGTCGCGGCGCATGTAGTCGGGCGGAATCAGCAGATGCCCACCCGGCAGCGACTGCAGCGATTCGGGCAGGCCTGCCGGGGCTGCGAAGGCGACCTCGACGTCCTTGCCCGCATGGTCGAGCACCAGCGCAAGGGCCAGGCCGGCCCCGACGGTATCGGCATCGGGATAGACGTGGCAGACGACGCTGACGGATCCGGCGGCGTCGAGCAGCTCAGCGGCGCCCTTGGCGTCGACGCGCTGACCCGTCAAGTCTGCGTCTGTCTTCGGATCAATCGCGGTCAACGGTGTCCTCAGCGTCTCGGCTGTCCTCCAGCTCCCCGCCAGAACCCTCCACCCTGTCCTGACGATACGGGTCCTCGTCGCCCGCATGCTTGGCACCCTGCCGAACTCTCGCCAAATCCTCATCTGCGGCGCGGGCGCGGGCCAACAACTCCTCCATGTGGGCCGCGGTGTCAGGAACCTTGTCAAGGACGAACGACAGCGTGGGCGTGAAACGCACTCCGGTGCCCGCGCCTACTTTTGTCCGCAGCGCGCCCTTCGCGCGTTCCAGCGCGGCGGCCGCGGCGGCGTAGTCGGGTTCGTCCTGCAAGGTCCTGCCTCTGACCGTGTAATACACGGTGGCGTCGTGCAGATCACCCGTCACCTTCGTGTCCGTGATGGTCACGAAGGCCAACGGGGGATCCTTGATCTCGTACTCGATCGCCGAGGCGACAATGGTGGCGATGCGTTTGGAGAGCCGACGGGCGCGCCCCACGTCGGCCACTACACGCGCTCCTTCTCGACGAGCTCGTACGTCTCGACGATGTCGCCTTCCTTGATGTCGGTGTACGACAGCGTCAGACCGCATTCGTAACCGTCGCGCACCTCGGTCGCGTCGTCCTTCTCGCGACGCAGCGACTGCACGGTCAGGTTCTCGGCGACGACGACGCTGTCACGAAGCAGCCGGGCCTTGGCGTTGCGGCGGATGATGCCGGAGGTGACCAAGCAGCCGGCGATGTTGCCGACCTTGGACGACCGGAAGATCGCGCGGATCTCCGCCCGGCCCAGCTCCTTCTCCTCGTAGATCGGCTTGAGCATGCCCTTGAGCGCGCTCTCGATGTCGTCGATGGCCTGGTAGATCACCGAGTAGTAGCGGATCTCGACACCGTCGCGGTTGGCCAGCTCGGTGGCCTTGCCCTCGGCGCGGACGTTGAAGCCGATGATGATCGCGTCCGAGGCCGACGCCAGGTTGACGTTGGTCTCGGTGACACCGCCGACGCCCCGGTCGATGACGCGGAGTTCCACCTCGTCGTCGACCTGGATGCCGAGCAGGGCTTCCTCGAGCGCCTCGACGGTGCCCGCATTGTCGCCCTTGAGGATCAGGTTCAGCTGGCTGGTTTCCTTCAGCGCCGAATCCAGGTCCTCCAGGCTGATCCGCTTGCGGGTCCGGGCCGCCATCGCGTTGCGCTTGCGCGCGCTGCGGCGGTCGGCGATCTGACGCGCGATGCGGTCCTCGTCGACGACGAGGAGGTTGTCACCGGCGCCCGGCACCGACGTGAAGCCGATGACCTGCACCGGCCGCGACGGCAGCGCCGCCTCGATGTCATCGCCGTGCTCGTCGACCATGCGGCGGACGCGGCCGTAGGCGTCGCCCGCCACAACGGAGTCGCCGACCTTCAGGGTGCCGCGCTGGATCAACACGGTGGCCACCGGTCCGCGACCGCGGTCGAGGTGCGCCTCGATCGCCACACCCTGGGCCTCCATGTCGGGGTTGGCCCGAAGGTCGAGTGCGGCGTCGGCGGTCAGCAGCACCGCCTCTTCCAGCGCCTCGATGTTGGTGCCCTGCTTGGCGGAGATGTCGACGAACATGGTGTCGCCGCCGAATTCCTCTGGCACCAAACCGTATTCGGTCAGCTGCCCGCGGATCTTCGCCGGATCGGCACCTTCCTTGTCGATCTTGTTGACGGCCACCACAATCGGCACATCCGCCGCCTGCGCGTGGTTGATCGCCTCCACCGTCTGCGGCATGACGCCGTCGTCGGCGGCGACCACCACGATCGCGATGTCGGTGGCCTTCGCGCCGCGGGCACGCATGGCGGTGAACGCCTCGTGACCCGGGGTGTCGATGAAGGTGATCAGCCGCTGGCCACCGTCGAAATCGACCGCGACCTGGTATGCACCGATGTGCTGGGTGATGCCGCCTGCCTCTTCCTCGCGGACGTTGGCCTGGCGGATGGTGTCCAGCAGTCGGGTCTTGCCGTGGTCCACGTGACCCATGACAGTGACCACCGGCGGACGGACCTCGAGGTCAGACTCGTCGCCCTCGTCCTCGCCGTAGGTGAGGTCGAAGGACTCCAGCAGCTCGCGGTCCTCGTCCTCGGGGGACACGACCTGAATCTTGTAGTTCATCTCGCTGCCGAGCAGCTCGAGTGTGTCGTCGCCCACCGACTGGGTCGCGGTGACCATCTCGCCGAGGTTGAACAGCGCCTGTACGAGAGCGGCCGGGTTGGCATCGATCTTGTCGGCGAAATCGGACAGCGATGCACCACGGGCTAGCCGGATGGTCTCGCCGTTGCCGTGCGGCAACCGCACGCCGCCGACGACCGGGGCCTGCATGTTCTCGTATTCGGCGCGTTTCGCCCGCTTCGACTTGCGACCGCGCTTGGGCGCGCCGCCGGGACGACCGAACGCACCGGCGGCACCGCCGCGCTGACCGGGACGGCCACCGCCGCCACCGGGACGACCGCGGTAGCCACCGCCACCGCCGCCTGCGGGTGCGCCGCCACCACCGCCACCGGGTCCACCGGTGCGGTAGTTACCGCCGCCACCGCCGCCTGGGCGTCCACCGCCACCGCCGGGGCCGCGGCCTCCGGGTGCTGGCCGAGGGCCGCCGGGACGGGCCGGACGGCCTGCGCCGCCACCGGGACGAGGCGGCATATTGCCCGGCGTGACGCCGGGACGTGGGCCGCCGCCGCCGGGCCGCGGTGCGCCGGGTCGGGGCGCCTGCGGCCGTGGGATCGGCCGGTCGACGGGTTGCGCCGACGAGAAGGGGTTGTTTCCGACCCGCGGTGTGCGCGGTGCCGGCTTGGGACCTGGCGTCGCTCCGCCCGGCCGGGGGCCAGGGGTCGGGCCGGGGCGCGCAGGTGCCGGTGCTGGCGCTGATGCGGCGGGTGCGGGTGCCGAAGCGGCGGGTGCCGGGGCCGACGCGGCCGCGGCTGGCGCCACCGGCTCCGGGGGCGCAGGCGCCGGTTCCGGTGGGGCGGCCGGCTTGGGGGCCGCTTTCTCCGGAGCGGGGGCCGCCTTCGCTGGGGCGGCCTTCTTCGCGGGCGCGCCATTGCCGTCGGCCTTGACCTTGTCCGCTGCGGGCTTTGCTCCGCCGAAGGACTCGCGCAGCCGGCGCGCGACGGGGGCCTCCACTGTGGAGGACGCAGATTTAACGAATTCGCCCTGTTCGCTCAGTCGGGCGAGCACTTCTTTGCTGGTTACACCGAGTTCCTTGGCCAACTCGTGAACGCGGGCCTTGCCTGCCACTTACTCTCCTGTCTAGAGGCGCAAGCGGTGGTGGGCCGCGCCCCGGGTTTAGCTACGACGCATGGTCATCGTCTGGACTTCACGGTGTGCTCATGTTCTTCGCTGCCTGTTCTCTTGCCGGGCACCGAGGCGCTTCGAATGATTCGAAGTGCTCCAGCACCGCGGATGTATCCGGTGAGCCGGTGATGCGCAACGCTCGAGCGAATGCTCGCCGCCGGATTGCTGCGTGCAAACACTGCTGGTCAGGGTGCAACCAAGCACCCCGCCCCGGCAGATTACCTGCTGCGTCAACGGTTACGGCGCAATCGCCATTCCCGTCGCCGACAGCAACCACACGAAGCAGCTCGACGGCCAGCTCTCGCTTCCGGCAGCCGACGCATGTCCGTACGGGTCCGTCCGTACTTCGATGCGGCGAAGCCGAAGTCTCGCGCTGGATCACGCCTGAGTCTACCGTCTGAGTCCTTGAGGACCGAAACGCCCGGCGACGCCTATCTCTCGTGCACAGCGCCGTGTGTCGCGCCCGGATTTGCCGCAGCGTCCTGGGCGGTTGCGGCGTCGCTGCGGATGTCGATGCGCCAGCCGGTCAGCCGCGCGGCGAGCCGGGCGTTCTGCCCCTCCTTGCCGATCGCCAGCGACAGCTGGAAGTCGGGCACCACCACGCGGGCCGCGCGGCCTGCCTCGTCGATCACCGACACCGAAACCACCTTGGCCGGCGACAGCGCATTGGCCACGAATTTCGCCGGATCCTCGTCGTAGTCGATGATGTCGATCTTCTCGCCGGACAGCTCGCTCATCACGTTGCGCACCCGCTGGCCCATCGGGCCGATGCAGGCGCCCTTCGCGTTCAGGCCGGGCGCCCTGGTGGTGACCGCGATCTTCGAGCGATGGCCCGCCTCGCGCGCCACGGCCACGATCTCGACGGAGCCGTCGGCGATCTCGGGCACCTCGAGGGAGAACAGCTTGCGGACGAGGTTCGGATGGGTGCGCGACAGCGTGATGAGCGGTTCACGGGCGCCGCGCGAGACGCCGACGACGTAACAGCGCAGCCGGTCGCCGTGTTCGTACCGCTCGCCGGGGACCTGCTCGGCGGCCGGGATGACGCCCTCGGAGCCCTTGGTCTCGCTGCCCATCCGCACGACGACGAGCCCGCGGGCATTGGCGCGGCTGTCGCGCTGGATGACACCCGCCACGATCTCGCCCTCGCGGGTGGAGAACTCGCCGTAGTTCTTCTCGTTCTCCGCGTCGCGCAACCGCTGCAGGATGACCTGGCGCGCGGTGGTGGCCGCGATACGGCCGAATCCCTCTGGGGTGTCATCCCATTCGTTGAGAACGTTGCCGTCTTCGTCGGTTTCGCGCGCCATCACCTTGACGACGCCGGTCTTGCGGTCGATTTCGATGTGGGCGTCGGCTTCGTGGCCCTCGGTATGGCGATAAGCGGTCAGCAGCGCGGATTTGATGGTCTCGACGACGACATCGACCGAGATGCCCTTGTCGGCCTCGATGGCGTGCAGGGCCGCCATGTCGATGTTCATGCTTGCACCCCCTTCTCCGATTGGCTGGCCAGCTCGAGCTCCCGCTGGTCCGGCGGTGAAAACTCCACCTGGACAACGGCTTTGGCGATCCCGTCGAGCGGCATCTCGCGCACCGAGTAGTTACCCCGGCCCCCTTCGCGCACCACCAGAGCCACGATGCCGTCCGATGTCTCACCCAACCGGCCCGTAAGTTGCGAGCCGTCGGACAGCGTCACCTCCACCTTGCGGCCACAGGCGCGCCGGTAGTGCTTCTCCGTCGTCAACGGCCGGTCGACACCCGGCGACGTCACCTCGAGCACATACGGCGAATCCGAATTCGGTGAATCCACACTGTCCAACAGTTCCGACGCCGACCGCGACAACGCCGCTATCGAATCAAGATCGAGCCCGTCGTCTGCGTCGGCAATGACAGTGATGCGAGGCGGACGTGTCCCCGTGTCGATGACGACGTCTTCGATTTCATAGCCCGCGCGCGCGAATTCGCCATCGAGTAGCTCGATCACCTGCTTCTGCGAGGGCAATCTCGCAGACCGCAGCTGCGGATCCGATGCCACGGCGAGCTCCTCATGTTGAATTGTTCCGACGTGGCCAACGATACGCCAGTAAACATGTGGCGAACTGCAATCTCGTGGGCGTGCTCAGCGAATGCACAATGCCGTTTTTCGCAATGGCAGGATTGGGGCTGTGCCGAGCCCCCCTCCCGTCGTCAGCAGGCGACGCGTCCTTCTCGGGACGGCCGCCCTGGCGGCCCTGGGCGTCGCGGGCGCAGCATGCGGCAAGCCACCGCCACCGCCGGACCTCGACCACCTGGTCGCACAGCTTGATGTGGCCCGCAGCGACAGCCAATTGGCAAGCGACGCCGTCGCGACCGCCAAACCCGAGATGAAGCCCGCGCTGTCCGTGATCGCGTCCGACCGGTCGAAGCACGCGCAGGCGCTCTCCGACGAGATCGCCCGCCTGACTGGCACGCCGAGCACGTCGACGTCGGCCACCACGACGACGAGCCCGGCCCAGGCAGCCCCGCCGACCACCAAGGACGTCGTCGACGCGTTGCGCAAATCGGCCGACAGCGCGACGCAGCTGGCGGCCGAGCTGTCCGGGTACCGGGCCGGCCTGCTCGGTTCGATCGCCGCGTCATGTACTGCGGCCTACAAGGTGGCGCTGGTATGACCTCCCCCGAGCCGACCGGCCCGCCGCGTCCGCCGGACGCCGATGCCGCGGCCCTGTTCGACGCGGTGGCCACCGAACACAGCGTCATCTACGGTTACGGGTTCGTGTCGGCGCACTCGACACCCGAAGCCAACGACCTGGTGTCGGCCGCGATGGCGGAGCATCGCGAACGGCGAGAGGCCGCGATCGAGATGCTCACCGACCGCAAGGTGGACCCACCGCTGCCTGCGGCCGGCTACCAGCTGCCGACGCAGGTCAACAACCCGACCGACGCCGCGAACCTCGCCGTGCGGATGGAAGAGGACACCGCGGAGGCCTGGCGGGCGGCGCTCGAGAAGGCGACGACGGGCGAGGAGCGCACCTTCGCGGTGAAGGCGCTCACCGAGTCTGCGGTGACCGCCGCGCGCTGGAACCGAGTGCTCGGCGTGTGGCCGGTCACCGTCCCCTTCCCCGGTGGCAACGAATAACTAGCCGGCGATCGCCTGCGCGACCTGCTGCGCAGCCCCGTCGACGGCGACCTCGCGCTTCTCGCCGCTGAACCGGTTGCGCAGCTCGACGACGCCGTCGGCCCAGCCGCGTCCGACCACCACGATCCACGGCACCCCGAGCAGCTCGGCGTCCTTGAATTTCACCCCCGGCGAGGACTGCCGATCGTCGAGCAGCACGTCGAGCCCGAGCCCGTCCAGCTCGGCGACCAGCGCCTCGGCGCCCGCACGGGCTTCGCTGTCCTTGTTGGCGATGACGACATGGACGTCGAACGGCGACACCGACGACGGCCAGCACAGTCCGAGCTCGTCGTGATGCTGTTCGGCGATCACGGCCACCAACCGCGACACCCCGACGCCGTAGGACCCCATCGTCAACCGGACCGGCTTTCCGTCCTCGCCGAGAACGTCGACGGAGAACGCGTCGGTGTACTTGCGGCCCAGCTGGAAAATGTGCCCGATCTCGATGCCACGGGCCGATACCAGTGGGCCGGCCCCGTCCGGCGACGGGTCGCCGTCGCGAACCTCCGCCGCCTCGATGGTGCCGTCGGCGGTGAAGTCGCGGCCCATGACAAGGCCGACGACATGCTTGTTGGGGGCGTCCGCACCGGTGATCCACGCCGTGCCGTCGACGATCCGAGGGTCGACCAGATAGCGGACACCGTTGTCCCGCAACCCTTTCGGACCGACGTACCCCTTCACCAGGAACGGGTTCTTGGCGAAGTCCGCATCATCGAGCAGTGCGTACTCCGCCGGGTCCAACGCGGCGCCGAGGCGCTTCTCGTCGACCTCGCGGTCGCCTGGCACCCCGACGGCCAGCAGTTCCCATTCGCCGCCGGGCGCACGGACCTTGAGCAGCACGTTCTTGAGGGTGTCGGCGGCCGTGATCGTCCGCCCCAGGCCGACGGCGTTAGCCCACTCCACCAGCGTCGCGATCGTCGGCGTGTCCGGGGTGTCGTGCACCTTGGCCTCCGGCAGACCATCGGTCGGAATTGCGTCGGGCACCGCGGTGACCACCGCCTCGACGTTGGCCGCATATCCGGACTCCAGGCAGCGCACGAAGGTGTCCTCGCCGATCTCGCTCTCGGCCAGGAACTCCTCGGAAGCGCTGCCGCCCATCGCCCCCGACACCGCCGAGACGATGACGTAGCGGACCCCCAGCCTGTCGAACATGCGCTGGTAGGCGTCGCGATGACGCTGGTAGACGGCCCGCAGCCCGTCGTCGTCGACGTCGAAGGAATAGGAGTCCTTCATCACGAACTCGCGGCCGCGCAGAATGCCCGCCCGGGGCCGGGCCTCATCCCGGTACTTCGTCTGGATTTGGTACAGCAGTACAGGGAAATCCTTGTAGGAGCTGTACTCCCCCTTGACCGTCAGCGCGAAGAACTCCTCGTGCGTGGGCCCGAGCAGATAGTCGTTTTCGCGGCGGTCCTTGAGCCGGAACACGCCGTCGCCGTACTCCGTCCACCGGTTCGTCGTCTCATACGGACCTCGCGGCAGCAGCGCAGGGAACAGAATCTCCTGTCCGCCAATCGCGTTCATCTCGTCGCGAATGACGCGCTCGACCTTGCGCAGCACCTTCAGCCCCAGCGGGAGCCAGCTGTAGAGCCCCGGTCCCACCGGGCGGACGTAGCCGGCGCGGATCAGCAGCTTGTGGCTAGGGACCTCGGCATCGGCCGGGTCGTCGCGCAGCGTGCGCAGGAACAGCTCGGACATGCGGGTGATCACAGCCCGCTAGCTTATGTGGTTCCTTCGCGTCGATTGAGCGGGCAGGGCTCTGACGGTGGCATGCGGGCCCGAATCGATGAAGTTCAGCGCCTACAGCATCAGCGGCTCCTCCTCCCGCAGCGAGGACAGGCGTTCGAGCATGATCCCTTCGCGAAAGGCCCACGGGGGATATGTCAGCCGCGCGTCCTGCTCACCGGTGAGGTACCTGCGGGCCGTTGCACCGGCGCGGGCCTCCACCACCTGCAGCTGCGCGGCGTTCGAGCCGACGTCGATGACTCCAAGACGCACGGGCCTGCGGATAGCCTGCTCAAGGTCGATGAACCCGATTCAGGCAACTTTTACGCGGAACACCTCGGTGTCCTCGGGCAGGCCCTTGAGGCGGTGCGACCCCAGGTCTTCGAAGACCAGCCCCGAGCCGACGGAGAGGTCGCGCACGGTTCGGCTGGTCAGCACCTCGCCCGCGCCTGCCATCGCGCCGATCCGCGCACCCACATGCACCGCCATGCCGCTCCATTCATCGCCGCGCTTCTCGCACTCGCCGATGTGCACGCCCGCCCGGATCGGGATGCCGTGGGTGGCCAGCGCGGGCACCAGATCCAGACCGCAGCGAGCCGCCTTCGTCGGGCCGTCGAAGAGCGCGAAGATTCCGTCGCCGGTGTGCTTGGCCCGCCGACCGCCGTACCTCGCGAGCACGGTGTCGACGAGCCGGTCGTGGTCGTCGAGGTGCCAACGCCAATGCTCGTCGCCTTGAGCCGCGAGCAGTTCCGTCGAGCCGACGATGTCGGTGAACAAAACGGTACTCAGCACACGTTCGGCGGGCATCGCATCTGCTTGCTGGCCAACGAATCTCAGCACTTCTTGCGGGAGCAGGTCGACCAGATCGATCGCGTAGTGTTCGCCCGGAGGCAGCTCCCGCAGCTCTGCGTTGGGGATCCGCGCCGCCAGCTCCTGGGCCGACTCGAACGGCGCGATACGGTCGCCCCTCCTGCCGAGCACCCTGGTGGGTGTGCGCACACTGCCGAGCACGTCACGAACGTCGATCTCCGCAACCGCCTGCCACATCAGGCGCGCCATCATCGGGCTCGCCGATGCCCGCTGTTCCCTACCCCACAACTCCCGGACGCCAGGGACGTCGGCAACCGGTCCGAAGAACCAGTTCGCCAAAGCGCCCTCACCCCAATGGTTCTCGAGGTCCTCGTAGCCCGCGGCAATCTGTTCGGGGGTGAAGCCCCATGGGCGATCCGGCAATTCCTGGGAGAACCGCGCGGTGGTTCCCATCAACACAAGCGAACGGACGCGCTCCGGATAGGTCGCGGCGAACACCAGGCTCATCGGACCGCCCTCGGAGACGCCCACCAGCGCCGGGTAGTCGACCTCGGCGGCATCGAGTACGGCGCGCAGATCGTCCATGCGTTCGTCGATCGGCGGTACGTGGGTGACGGGATCCGAGAGCCCGGTCCCGCGCTTGTCCCAGACGATGAGGCGCACATGTCGGCTGAGCCGCTCGGCCACGCCGGCATACAACGTCGTCGGATCGTCATACAGATCGACATTGCTGACCCAGCCTGGGACGAGCACGACCGGTATATCGCCGTCGCCCATCTCCCGGTAGGCGAGCCGGATATCCCCGTTTCGCGCATATTTGACGCGCCCGATGCTCACGCCGCAAAGTGTGACATCGACCGCCGCTCGGCGGTCGGATTTTCTACAGCTCCTCTTCCTCCAGTTCGCCCGCCTCGAAAGCCTCCCGGTTGTGCTGGGCGGCGGCGATCTGCCGTGCGCTGAAACCGATCCCGAGCGCGGCGGCACCGACCACGATGGCGATGCCTGCCACCCACAGCAACGAGTACGTGTAGCCGGCATCCAGCGCGTCGAGCTGACGCGGCGTCATCTCCTTGACCGGTCCCGTCGTACCGCCCAGGTAGAGCGTGCGCGACGTCTGCACCGCCTGGATCACCACCAGCACCAGCGGTCCGCCGAGGTTGTAGACCATCAATTGGATCGCAGACACCGGACCGATCTCGCGCGGCCCGACGTCGGCGACCGCACACAACGGCAGAACGACCGAGATCACGCCAATCCCGAAGCCGCCCACCACGATCAGCACGAGGAAGTCGGGGAAGTACGAGATCGACCGGTCCAGCGTGGAGCCGTACAGCATGGCTGCGAGCACCAGCGTCCCGCAGCCGATGATCAACCACCGCGGCGCGATGACCGGGGCTGCACGCGTGGCCAGCACGGTGCCCAGGCCGAACGCCGCCGCGAATGGCAGGAAGGCGACACCGGCCCGTAGCGCCGAGTACCCCATCACGTCCTGCACGTAGAGGCCGATGATCACCGTCGCGGTCAGCATCACCCCGCCCGCCATGAACAGCGAGACGAATGTCATCACGCGGCTGCGGTTGTCGAACACCGAGAACGGGATGATCGGGTGCTCAGCGGTCCGCTCGACGATCAGGAACGCCGCGAGGAACACCACCGTGGCGACTCCTGCGCCGATCACCCAGGGGTCGATCCAGCCGCGCGGCGGGCCCTGCGTGAAGACCAGCACCGCCGACGTGCATGCGAGCGTCGCCAGCGCGGCGCCTGCGACATCGAGCTTGAGCCGTTCGTGCTGAGTCTCGGCCAGCCGGGTGGCGGCGATCCAGATGATGAGGATGCCGATCGGCACGTTGATCAAGAACGCCAGCCGCCACGAGATGACCGTCAGCGCACCGCCCAGCACAAGGCCCAGCACGGAACCCAAGGCCTGCATGGCGGCTGACACCGCGAACGCCCGGTTGCGGGCATGGCCGACGGCGTAGGTGGTCGCAATCAACGCCAGTCCCGTAGGCGCGGCGATGGCCGCACCCGTGCCCTGGACGGCGCGGGCGACGATGAGGGTGATGCCGTCGGTGGCCAGGCCGCACACCAGCGACGCGATCGTGAACACGCCGACGCCGGACAGAAACGCCCGCTTGTGCCCGATGGCGTCGCCGACGCGTCCGCCGATCAACAGCAGGCCGCCGAAGGCCAGCACGTATGCGGTGATGACCCAGCTCTTGCCCGCGTCGGAGAGGTCGAGTTCGGCCTGCACGTGCGGCAGCGCGACGATCACGATGGTGCCGTCGAGCGTCGACATCAGCTGCATGCCGGTGATCGCGAAGATCGCGATGCCGAGCACGTGCGTTGTCAGATTCGGCGCGGACCGGTCCGTGGACTCCTCAGAACCCCCGGCCGCAGACATGGGTCGCCAGCCTACCCAGACGCGGATTCGGCGTGCTCAGTTGCGCTCAGCGCGACCAACCACGCCGAAATCGCTAGAACTCGCCTTGGTCGATCGCGTCCTTGACCTCTTGCGCGTGCGCGACCTGATCCGCGGTGTAGCCGATGAACAGCGCCGCAACGCCGACGATCACGGCCACCGCGGCGACCCACAGCAGGCCGTACGTGTAGCCCTGGTCGAGCGCGTGCAACTGCGCCGAGTCCATGTTCTTCACCGGGCCGGTGGTGCCGCCCAGGTACAGCGTCCGCGACGTGATGACGGCCTGGACGACCGCGAGCACGACCGGGCCGCCGAGGTTTTGCAGCATCAGCGCGATCGCCGAGACAGGGCCGATCTGGTCGAAGCCGACGCCGGCGATGGCCGACACGGTCAGCGGGACGACGATCATGCCGATGCCGAAGCCGCCGACGGTGATCGGCAGCACCAGATCGGGGAAATAGTCAATACCGCGGTGCAGCGTGGAGCCGTACAGCATGGCGCCGAGCACCAGCACGCCGCCTGCGATCGTCAGCACCCGCGGGCTGAACATCGACACCAGGTGCGACGACACGCCGAGGCCGACGCCGAGCGCGATCACGAACGGGATGAAGCCAATGCCCGCGTGTAATGCGCTGTAGCCCAGGATGTCCTGGACATACAGGCCGATCAGCACCGTCAGCGTGAACATCACGCCGCCCGCCAGGAAGATCGCGGCGAACGTGGCCACCCGGTTGCGGTCCTTGAAGAGATCGAACGGCACGACGGGGTTGTCGGCGGTGCGCTCGACGAACAGGAACGCGATGAGCAGCACGCCCGCGACGGCCAGCGAGCCGATGGTGAGCGGCGCAGTCCAGCCCTTCTCCGGCCCCTGGATGAAGCCGTAGACCCCCGCGGTGCAGCCGAGCGTGGCCAGGATCGCCCCTGTGGCGTCCAGCTTCAGCCGCTCGCTTGTGCGTCTCACGCAGCGTCGTGCGGGCCAGGTAGATCATCACCAGCCCGATCGGCACGTTCACCAGGAACGCCAACCGCCAGGACACCTCGGTCAGCGCGCCACCGAGGATGAGGCCCATCACCGAGCCGACGCCGGTCATCGCGGCGAACACCGCGGTGGCGGCGTTACGGGCCGGCCCCTTGGGGAAGGTCGTGGCGATCAGCGCGAGGCCGGTAGGCGATGCGATCGCCGAGCCGACGCCCTGCAGCAGCCGGGCGATGACCAGCGTGGTCTCGTCCCAAGCCACGCCGCACAGCATCGAGGCGATGGTGAACAGCGCGACGCCGACGATGAAGGTGCGTTTGCGGCCGATGGTGTCACCGAGCCGTCCGCCCAGCAGCATCAGACCGCCGAAGGTCAGCACGTATGCGGTGATAACCCAGCTGCGGCCCGCATCGGAGAGGCTCAGCTCGTCTTGGATCTTAGGAAGGGCGACGATCGCGACCGTGCTGTCCATGGTTGCCAGCAGCTGCATGCCGCCGATCGCAATGACCGCTGCGATGAAGCGCCGCGACGGCAGCCACTCCGGGGACCTGCCGCTTTTCGCCACCGAGGTGCGCTTCACCTGGTCGGGATGCGCACGTTTTGTTCCGCCTTCTGCGTCACGTTGGATGGCGGCGCGCTCTGCGTCGTTGAGAGCCGTCATAGCGGGTTACCTTACAGTAATCTTAAGAATCCTTTAACCGCCGAATGCCGCCACAGGCCCGATGACGATGATCGCGGGGGGTCGAACGCCCTCGGATCGGATGCGCTCGGGGGCGTCGGCCAGGGTCGTCCGCAACGTGCGCTGCGCAGACGTCGTGCCCTGCTGAACGACGAGCACCGGCGTTTCCGCAGGTCGGCCGCCGTCCAGCAGCACTTTGGCGAATTGTTCGATCCGTTCGACGGCCATCAGCAACACGATCGTGCCGGACATCGCAGCCAGCGCATCCCAATTCACTAACGATTCGGGGTGCCCCGGCGCGACATGGCCACTGACCACCACAAACTCGTGCGTGATGGCCCGATGAGTGACCGGGACGCCCGCTATCGCAGGAACTGCTATGGCACTTGTCACACCAGGCACGACAGTCACCGGAATCCCGGCATCCGTGCACGCGATCACCTCCTCGTAGCCGCGTGCGAACACGAACGGGTCGCCGCCCTTGAGCCGCACGACAAACTTGCCTTCTCTGGCTCGCTCGATGAGCACCTCGTTGATCGCGTCCTGGGCCATCGCCCGGCCGTACGGGATCTTCGCCGCATCGATCACCTCGACGTGCGGTGGCAGCTCTGCCAGCAGTTCCGGCGGCGCCAGGCGGTCGGCGACCACCACGTCGGCGTGGGCGAGCAGCCGCCGCCCCCGGACCGTGATCAGCTCGGGGTCCCCCGGCCCGCCGCCGACGAGGGCGACGCCGCCGTGGATGACGCCGGGCGCTTCGCCGGTGATGAGCCCCTGCTGGAAGGCCTCGTGAATCGCCGACCTGATCGCCGCCGAGCGTCGGTGCTCACCGCCCGCGAGCACGCCAACCGACAGCCCCTCGTACTCGAACGTCGCCGGAGTGACCGCGCTGCCTTCGCGACCCGCGTCGGCGCGCACGCAGAAGATCCTGCGGCGCTCGGCCTCCTCCACCACGGCGGCGTTGACATCCGGATCGTCGGTCGCGGCGATCACGTACCAGGCGCCCTCGAGATCACCCTCACGAAAGAGCCTCAGCGTCAACGTGATTCCACCCATTGCCTCGACGGCGGGCGTGGCCGACCGGGAGATGACCTCGATGTCCGCCCCGGTCGCGACCAAGAGCGGAAGCCGGCGCTGCGCGACGGTGCCGCCGCCGACGACGACGACCCTCTTGCCGGCCAGGCGAAGTCCGACGAGGTACGCGTCGTTATCAGTCACCCGGCGAGCCTAGAGGTTGCAGCGGCCGCCACGAAGCGGGTTACCGCATGTGGCCGGCCCGCCGGGTGGGTGTGTAGATAGCTCGCGTGGACGCCGGCGTGAACTGCGCCGTCGCGGAGCGCCGCGACGTCGTTGCCGCGATACACCCAGGCCGGCTGATAGTCGTCGGCGAATGTGACTGTGGTGCGGTGAAATTCGTGCCCGACGGCCCGCTCGCCCGCGGTGTACAGCGACGAGTCCGATGCGGCGACGGCGTCGCGGTAGGCCAGTGTCAGCTGGTCGGTGAACCGCGCCGTGCCCGCCAATACCCCACACATCGGATGGCCGTCGAGATCGTCGACCAGGTAGGTCAGGCCCGCGCATTCGGCGTGCACGGGCGCGCCGCTGGCAGCCAGCGCCGCGATCTGTTGCCGGACCTCGTCGTTGGCGGACAGCTCGATGCTGAACTCCTCCGGAAATCCGCCGGGAAGTACCAGCGCCGCGGTGTCCGGGGGGAAGCGCTCGGTCAGCGGATCGAATTCGACGACGTCGGCCCCCGCTGCGCGGAGCAGCTCGGGATGTTCGGCGTAGCAGAAGCTGAACGCCTTGCCGGCCGCGAGCGCAACGGTGACGCGCCCTGCGACGCGACCGCCCACGGCGCTCTCGGTGCTCCACGGCTCGGCGACGACATGGCCGCCCGCTGCGGCGACCACGGCGGAGAGGTCCACGTGCTGTGCGACAAGCGCGGTCATGGCGTCGACAGCGGCGCGCGCGTGACGGCCGTGCTCGACGGCGGTGACCAGGCCGAGATGTCGTGAGGGAACACTTAATTCGTCGACGCGGGGCAGCGCCCCCAGGACGGGTACGCCCGCATGCTCGCATGCCTGCCGCAGAACTTCGGCGTGACGCGGCGAGCCGACCCGGTTGAGGATGACGCCGGCGATAGAGGTGGATTCATCGAACGTCGAGAACCCGTGCAGCAGCGCGGCCATGCTGTGGCTCTGCCCTCGGGCGTCGACGACGAGGATCACCGGCGCACCGAGCAGAGCGGCTACCTGCGCGGTCGACCCGGTCGCGGGACCAATCATGGCGCCGTCGATGCGCCCGTCGAACAGCCCCATCACGCCCTCGACGACGGCGAGGTCGCAGCCGCTGCTGCCATGCCGGTACAGCGGTCCGATCAGTTCCTCGCCGACCAGCACCGGGTCCAGGTTGCGGCCGGGCCTGCCTGCGGCCAACGTGTGATAGCCCGGGTCGATGTAGTCAGGCCCCACCTTGAACGGCGCGACGCGATGGCCGACCCGGCGTAGCGCGCCGATCAAACCCGTTGCCACCGTGGTCTTTCCGCTGCCCGACGCCGGCGCAGCGATCACGACGGCCGGTACGCCGCTCACGCCGTCTCCGCCGAGCGGTGCGGGGTCACCATTCGATGCCCTTTTGGCCCTTGCGGCCGACGTCCATCGGGTGTTTGACCTTTGTCATCTCGGTGACCAGATCGGCGGCGTCGAGCAGCGACTGCGGGGCGTCACGGCCGGTGATCACGACATGCTGCGTGCCGGGCCGCGCCGCGAGGGTGGCGATCACGTCGTCGACGTCGATCCAGCCCCACTTCAGCGGATAGGTGAATTCGTCGAGCACATAGAAGTCGTGGCGTTCCGCCGCGAGCCGCCTGCTGATCTCGTCCCACCCGTCGCGCGCCGCGGCCGCGTGATCGTCGTCGGTTCCTGTCTTGCGGGACCATGACCACCCCGCGCCCATCTTGTGCCACTCGACAGGACCGCCAACACCCTGCTCGTCATGCAGGCGGCCGAGCTCTCGAAATGCCGCCTCCTCGCCGACCTTCCACTTGGCGCTCTTGACGAACTGGAACACCGCGATGTCGAAGCCCTGGTTCCAGGCACGCAGCGCCATTCCGAATGCGGCGGTCGACTTGCCCTTGCCCGCACCGGTGTGCACCGCGAGAAGCGGGGCGTTGCGGCGAGCGCGAGTGGTCAGACCGTCATTGGGGACGGCGACCGGGCGACCCTGAGGCATCCGTCATTCTCCTTGCTCAGGCGACCGTGCGGACCACATCGGTCAGGTTGTCGGCCCGCAGCGCCGACAACCGAACCGCGGGTGCGCCAAGATGGCGCGCCAGTTCCTCGGCCAAACCCAATCGCACGAAGGATGTTTCGCAGTCCACCACGACACAGGCCGCGCCCTCGGCGACGAGCCGGGCTGCGGCGGCACGCGTGCGGCCCAGCGGATCGGGCCCGCCGGTGGCACGCCCATCGGTCAGCACCACCACCAGGCTGCGCCGCGCACGATCGCGCGCCTTCTCCCGCACCACGACATCCCGCGCGGCCAACAGCCCCTGTGCCAGCGGCGTTTTCCCGCCGGTGTCGAACCGTGCCAGCCTGCGCCCTGCGATGTGCACCGACGATGTCGGCGGCAGCAACACGGTCGCATCCTGTTGACGGAACGTGATCACTGCGACCTTGTCCCTGCGCTGATAGGCATCGCGCAGCAGCGACAGCGTCGCGCCGCTGACCGCCGCCATCCTGTCGCGTGCCGCCATCGAGCCCGACGCGTCCACCACGAAAATCACCAGGTTGCCTTCGCGCCCTTCGCGTATCGCGCGGCGCACGTCATCGGGTTGCGGACGCGGACGGCCTGGCCTCCGCTGTCGGCGCGCGGCGGTCAGCAGCGTTTCGAAGACGTGCACGCCGTGACCCTGTTCGGGTTCGGATGTCGACGACACGACCGTCCCCGTGCGGTTGCGCGCACGCGACCGCCGCCCCGGCGCGCCCTCCCCCACCCCGGGCACCACAAGCGTCCGGGTCCGGAAGACGCCGGAGGGAGCCGCGCTTGGACGCGTCTTCGATGACGAGTTACCCCGCGGCGCCGTATAATCCGAATCGACGTCCGTAGAGCCGCCGCCCGGCGGATCCGGGTCGGGCTCCGGGTCTTCAGGCTGATCCTGTGTCTCCTGTGTCGCCGCCATCGCATCGTCGAGCTGCTGGGGATCCAGCCCCGGGTCGTCGAAGGGGTCCCTCCGGCGGCGGTGCGGCAGGGCCAGCTCGGCGGCCACGCGGATGTCCTCCTCGCCGACCGTCTGTGCCCCGCGCCATGCCGCGTGCGCGACCGCGGTGCGCGCCACCACCAAATCGGCCCGCATTCCGTCGACGTCGAACGCCGCGCACAGCGCCGCTATGCGACGTAACTCGTTGTCGGGCAACACCACACCGTCGATGGACTCGCGCGCCTCGGCGATGCGGCGGGCCAGGTCTGCGTCTTGTTCGGCGTACCTCGCCGCGAACGCGTCCGGGTCGGCCTCGAAAGCCATGCGGTGACGGATGACGTCGGCGCGGACGTCGATGTCACGCGACGCGCGCACGTCGACGGTAAGGCCGAACCGGTCCAACAGCTGCGGACGCAGTTCACCCTCTTCGGGATTCATCGTGCCGATCAGCACGAACCGGGCCTCATGGCTGTGCGAGATGCCGTCGCGTTCGACATGCACCATGCCCATCGCCGCGGCGTCGAGCAGCACATCGACCAAGTGGTCGTGCAGGAGGTTGACCTCGTCGACGTACAGCACGCCGCCGTGCGCGCGTGCCAGCAGCCCTGGCTTGAACGCGTGCTCGCCCTCACCGAGCACTCGTTGCAGGTCCAGCGAGCCCACCACCCGGTCCTCGGTGGCGCCGATCGGCAGTTCAACCAAAGGAACCGCAGCTGGGTCCGATGTCGCCGCGTCCGCGGCTCCGGACGTCGAGAGCACTTGCGCCAGCCCGCGCACCGCCGTCGACTTCGCCGTGCCCTTCTCGCCACGGATCAGCACGCCGCCGATCTCGGGCCGCACCGCGCACAGCACCAGCGCCAGTCGCAGGCGGTCGTGGCCGACGATCGCGCTGAACGGATAGATCGGTGTCATGACTGCTCGGCTTCCGTCCGGCCACGCAGCATCGGGACGTGCGGGATCCCGTCGTCGAGAAACTCCTCGCCGTCACGGACGAAGCCGTGGTGGATGTACATGTCTTCCAGATAGGTCTGGGCGTTGATACGGCAGACGTAGTCCCCCACCTCCGCCAGCGCGGCCTGCAGCAGTCGATTCGCATGACCGTGGGCGCGGGCCGTGCGCTTGGTGCAGACACGCCCGATGCGGAACCCCTTCTCGCCGCCTGCGTGCTCCTCCATCAGCCGCAGTGTGCTGATGACCTCACCGTCGGGCCCCTCCAGCCAGAAATGGCGGGTTTCGGCGAGCAGGTCGCGCCCGTCAAGTTCCGGGTACGGAGTCGCCTGTTCGACGACGAACACCTCGACCCGCAGCTTCAGCAGCTCATAGAGCGTGGCGGTGTCCAGATCCTTGGCCCAGGCGCGGCGCAACGCGACGGTCATGTCTCGCCTCCCCACTCGCTCCGGTCCTCGCTGCGCTGCGATCCTCACTCGCGCTCGCCTTCGGCGGTCATGTCTCGCCTCCCACTCGCTCCGGTCCTCGCTGCGCTGCGATCCTCACTCGCGCTCGCCTTCGGCGGTCATGTCTCGGCTCCCACTCGCTCCGGTCCTCGCTGCGCTGCGATCCTCACTCGCGCTCGCCTTCGGCGGTCATGTCTCGGCTCCCACTCGCTCCGGTCCTCGCTGCGCTGCGATCCTCACTCGCGCTCGCCTTCGGCGCTCATAAATGAGACACCCTGGTCGCGGACACGATCCCCAGGTTATCCGGCGGCCATCGGCCCCAACCGGGCCACCTGCCCGCGGTTAAGGTAGCTGTCGTGACTGCCTGGGAGCCCGACGTTCTGCCCGGCTACTGGCAGCAGACGCTTCCGTTGGGCGCCGATCCGGACGGAGAGGGCGATCTGGTGGCCACCCTGGTTCGGGCCGGCGACCCCAAACCGGCTGTCAGCAACGCCGTGCTGTTGGTGCACGGCTTCACCGACTACTTCTTCCACACCGAGGTCGCCGACGCCTTCATCAACCGTGGCTTCGCCTTCTACGCCCTCGACCTGCACAAGTGCGGCCGGTCCCGGCGGGAGGGCCAGACGCCGCATTTCACCACCGATCTGTCCCGCTACGACGCCGAGCTCGATCGTGCGCTGGACATCATCGCCGCGGCCACCGGCGGCGCGAAGGTGCTGGTGTACGGCCACTCGGCGGGCGGCCTCATCGTGTCGCTGTGGCTGGACCGGCTCCGGCGCCGCGGCGCCACCGCCGCAAAGCACGTCAACGGCCTGGTGCTGAACAGCCCGTGGCTGGACCTGCAAGGTCCGGCGATCCTCCGGACCGTCGGCACCGCCGCGATCGGCGCGGTCTCGCGGTTCCGCAAGAAGCTGGTGGCCCGCTCGCCCACCGAAGGCGGCTACGGCACCTCGCTGCACCGCGACTATCACGGCGAGTTCGACTACGACCTGAACTGGAAGCCAGTCGGCGGTTTCCCCGTCACGTTCGGCTGGATCAACGCCATCAGGCGCGGTCATGCGCGGCTGCACCGCGGGCTGGACGTCGGGGTGCCGAACCTGATCCTGCGCTCGGACCACAGCGTGCGTGAGGTCCCCGACGCCGAACTGATCCAGCGCGGCGACGCCGTACTGGACGTCGTGCAGATCGCCCGGTGGGCGGGCTGCATCGGCAACCGGACGACGGTCGTGCCGATCGTCGACGCGAAGCACGACGTCTTCCTGTCGTTACCAGAGCCGCGCCGCGCGGCCTTCCACGAATTGGGGACCTGGCTGGACTGGTACGCCGAGTGGTCCCGGTCCCCCGACGTCACAGCACCATCCGAGAAGAAATGATGCCAATGGAACATTTCGACATCGCGGTTATCGGCACCGGCTCAGGCAATTCCATTCTCGACGAGCGGTACTCCGACAAGCGCATCGCGATCTGCGAACAGGGCACCTTCGGCGGAACCTGCCTCAACGTCGGCTGCATCCCCACCAAGATGTTCGTCTACGCCGCGGAAGTGGCCGAAACCGTGAGGGATGCAGCAAGATTCGGTGTCGATGCGACGATGGACAAAGTCCGCTGGAACGACATCGTCTCTCGGGTGTTCGGCCGCATCGACCCGATCGCGATAGGCGGCGAGAACTATCGGCGGTCGTCACCGAACGTCACGGTCTACGATACGCACACGCGCTTCACCGCTCCACAGCCCGACGGCCGCTACATGTTACGTACCGAGGCAGGCGACGAGTTCACCGCCGACCAGGTGGTGATCGCGGCGGGCTCTCGCGCGAACGTGCCCGACGCGATCAGGGAATGCGGTGTGGACTACCACACCAGCGACACGATCATGCGAATCGGTGAGCTGCCACAACATCTCGTCATCGTGGGCGGCGGATTCATCGCTGCCGAATTCGCCCACATCTTCTCGGCTCTTGGCACTCGGGTCTCGCTGATCATCCGCGGCGGCACGCTGGTGCGGCACGCCGACGACACGATCTGCGAGCGGTTCACTGACATCGCGTCGCGAAAGTGGGAGATCCACAACCACTGCAACGTGACAGGTGCCAGCCAGGACGACGATGGCATCACCTTGACGATGGACAACGATGCGACATTGCGGGGTGACGTCATTCTCGTTGCCACCGGCCGTCTTCCGAACGGGGATCTGCTCGACGCGGAGCTGGCGGGCGTCGAGGTGCGCGATGGCAGCATCGTCGTCGACGAATATCAACGCACTACCGCCCGCGGCATTTACGCGCTCGGCGACGTCAGCTCGGACTACCAACTCAAGCACGTCGCCAACCACGAGGCCCGCACGGTCCGGGAGAACCTTCTGCTGGATTGGGATGATACGGAGTCGCTGAAGCACTCCGATCATCGCTTCGTTCCATCCGCGGTGTTCACCGACCCACAGATCGCGATGGTCGGGCTCACCGAGAACCAGGCTCGCGCAGCGGGATACGACGTCAGGTCGAAGGTGCAGGACTACAGCGATGTCGCCTACGGCTGGGCGATGGAGGACACCTCGGGCATCGCGAAGATCATCGTCGACGACGAGTCGGGGCTGATTCTCGGCGCGCACATCATGGGCTATCAGGCGTCATCGCTGATCCAGCCGATCATCCAGGCGATGAGTTTTGGACTGGGCGCCCAGGACATGGCCCGCGGCCAGTACTGGATTCATCCGGCGCTGCCCGAGTTGATCGAGAATGCGTTGCTCGCGCTGTGCGGCGACCCGCCGTGGCCGCCCGCGCGCAGGCACTGACCTACTGCGCTGGCGCCCAGCGCTTTTCGATCTGCCCGAATCGCCACACCGCGAGGGCGACCAACCATGCGGCGACGAACAGTCCGACGATCATGAAGCCGACGAACTCTAGGTTCGCCGATCCGATCGCGGCCAGCGGACCCGAATTGATGCCGAGGCGGTCGGCCAGCAGACCCGCGAGCAAGATCACGCCGATGACCAGGGCGACGACCACCGACAGCACCGTCACGGTCAGGTTGTAGTACACCTTGCGCACCGGCTGCAGGAACGCCCAGCCGTATGCCCTCGACATCAGGATGCCGTCGACCGCATCGAACAGGCTCATACCCGCGGCGAACAACACCGGAAGCACCAGGATGGCGTACCAGGGCAGGGTGAACGCCGCCGTCCCCGCGGCCAGCACCAGCAGTGCCACCTGCGTGGCGGTGTCGAATCCGAGGCCCATCAGAAGCCCGACGGGATAGAGGTGCCACGGCTTGCTCACCCGGCGCATAACCCGTGCAAACAGCCGCGCCAGGAAGCCACGCTGCGACAGTTGCCGTTCGAGTTCGGCCTCGTCGAGCTCGCCGCTGCGCATCCGGCGGAACACTTTGGCGATCCCAACCGCGGCGAGCAGGTTCGAGAGTCCGATCAGGATGAGGAAGGTGCCCGCGACCAGCGAGCCGATCAAGCCCAGCGTCTGCAGCAGTGGGGATCCTTCGTCCTGCACGGGCCCTACGACGGCACGCACGCCGATCGCCAGCAGGAACGCCAGGCCGAAGACGACGCTGGAGTGGCCGAGCGAGAACCAGAAACCGGCCGACAGCGACCGGCTACCCTCTCCCACCAGCTTGCGGGTGGTGTTGTCGATGACGGCGATGTGGTCGGCGTCGAATGCGTGCCGCACCCCGAGAAGGTAGGCCGTTACGCCGAGGCCGACGCCGAAGACACCCGCAGATCCCAGCGTGATGTGCTGCGGCGCCACCCCGAACACCAGCACGCCCCAGCCGAAGACGTGCAGCGCCAGAACGACGCCGCCCATGGCCGCAATCGTCGTCCAGTCGGTTCGATCGAATCGCTTCGCAACGGGGGCATCCAGGACATCCGGCGGCGTGGCGACACTCACGGGCTCAGCCTATGGCCGCACGGGTCATCTGTCTAGATGAACAGATATTCAGGTATGGGTCAGCAATCGCCGAACCTCCGCGACGGCGCTGACAGCGGTCTCGTGGTCGTCTGCACAGGGAATCACATTGAACGCCGAGCAGCCTGCGTCGATGTAGGGCCGGAGGAAGCCCGCGACCTCCTCGGGCGTCCCGTACGGCGAATAGCGCTCGAAGGGCTCGAACGGCATTTGGTAGAACGTCTGCATTCCGGCCGAGAGCGATGCGCGTGCGGCATCGCGATTCCTGCCGAAGCCGCACCAGACGTTCATCGCATGCCGAAAGCCGCTCGAATCCCGTCCGGCCTCGGCGGCATGGCGTGCGACCTGGGTGACCACAGAGCCGAATCGCTTGGGCGACACCCAAATACCCAGCCACCCATCACCGAACCGCCCGGCACGCCGGACCGCGGCGTCGGATCTGCCGCCGACCACGATAGGAATCGGTATCGAGGGCGCGGGAAGGATTTGCGCGTCGCGAAGCGTGAAGAACTCGCCGTCGAAGCTCACCGGCTTGCCCTCACCGAGCCCGCGCAAGATCTCCAGACTTTCGTCCATCCGGCGCCCGCGGGTGCGCGGATCCACCCCGCAGATCTCGAGCTCGTGCGGGTCCTCGCCGCCGACGCCGACGCCGAAGGTCAGCCTCCCTGGCGCGAGCTCGGCGATGCTGGCGAGTTGACGCGCGACCGGCACGGGGTGACGCAACGGAAGTAGGTACAGCCCCACATAACACGGCAGGTCGGGATTGCGCGTCAGCATCGCGGTCGCATCGATGAGCCCATCGGCGCCGGCGCCGACGTGGAAGCTGACGTGGTCGCCTACGCAAACGTGGTCGACGCCCGAATCGGCGATGCCTGTCAGCATCGCCTCCCGCTGTTCGTACGACGAAGAGAACTGGCCGACGGGCGCGAAGATCCCGACGCGCACACCGTGCGTAACACTGAATTGTGCTTGTGCACTTGTCATTTCGGCTCCTTTGATTTCAGCACCGACGGCGCTGAATCCGGCTGTCAGCCGTGTTGGGCGCCGATTCTGTGCAACAGCTCGTGCACGATCTCGTCCTCGAGTCGGTAACTGACCTCTCGGCCCGCCCTGGTGGAACTGACCCAGCCCTGCTGCCGAAGCACCCGAAGCGCCTGCGATACCGCGTTTTCGGATCGTCCGAGAGCCGCGGCCAGGTCCCCGACACAGATCCCCGGTGCCCGGTGCAGACACAGCAGGATCTCCAGGCGGTTGGGATCGGACAGCAGATCGAAACGCAAGGTCCAGCCTGCGGTGTCCACATCGGCCAGCGCCGACGACGCCCGCTCGACCAGCCCCTGCTTCGCCTTGTCCACTGCTGACAATTTAATCCAGTTGCCGGTGGGCGGCGGCTGGATCGCCGCCGTCGTCGCTGCTACCGGCTGTTCTTCGTCGCGGTGACGAGTAGATACTCGGCGTGGTAGGCGGTCTTGCCGGGCTCGGTGGCCTTATTCCATTCGGTGAGGAACGCCAGGAAGTCGCGGTCCAGTGCCGCCACCCGGTCGGGATCGTCGGCATTGAACTTGTATGCCGCGATCGTCGGCCCGTAGTTGCGCTTCCAGTACTCGCGGAATGCCTCGGGGCTCGGGCTGTGGTCGATCACGATCTCCTGCCTGCGCATCTGCAGGTCGGTCACCCTGTCGCCGAACAGCTCACGCACGTGGTCCTCGTCGCCCCACAGCGGTGCCGGGCTCGCGCCTGGCGGTGGCGGTGGCGCATACGGCTTCATGGTCTTGAACAGGTTGCCGATGAAGCCTTGCGGCGTCCAGTTGATCAACCCGATGGTTCCGCCGGGACGGCACACCCGGATCAGCTCGTCGGCTGCCGCCTGATGGTGCGGCGCGAACATCACACCGACAGAAGACATCACGACGTCGTAGCCGTCGTCGGCGAAGGGCAGCGCCTCGGCGTCGGCTTCGGCCCATTCCAGCTCGACACCGCGCTGCGCGGCGATCCGGCGTCCGGCTTCGAACAGCTCGGGCGTCAGGTCGCTCGCCACGACGGTCGCGCCCGCCTCGGCTGCGGGGATGGCGGCGTTACCGGAGCCTGCGGCGACATCGAGCACTCGATCGCCTGCCCGAACGCCGCACGCGCGAACGAGTTCGGGTCCGAACTCGGGAATCAGCTCGGCGGCGACCGCGGGATAGTCGCCGGACGCCCACAGTGCACGGTGTTTTGTCTTGAGTTCACGGTCGATATCGACGGTGGTCACGTTCTTCACTCCTTCACAAAGTCGATTTGACCCTCACAGCGTGGAACCGGAGCGTTGAGCAACGGTTCGCCGATTATGAAATGTCCAGTTCAACGCCCCTTTCGTCGCGCTATCAGGCATGCTGTGCCAGCGCCGAACGGGCCAGCGCCACCGCTTCGGGTCCGGTCAACGCCCGACCATGACGGACGCCGAGCCGGGCCTCATCGCCAGGGTCGAGCGGCGAGCCCTTGCCTGCGTCGACGAGCGCCTGGTGAAGGGCGAGCGCGTCGTCGTCGGCGCCGACGCGGACAAGGAACCGCGTCACGTAGCGGAGGTTCAGCCACTGCTGACTCCAATCCCCCACCCGGTCCCAGTGGTCGATCACCTCGATCAGCGCCGCGGCAGCCGTTGTGGTGTCGCCGTGTACGGCACGAGTGGAGGCCGCCTCCATCAACGCGATGCCGTGCCACCAGAAGTTCTGCACCGACGCCGCCAGCTCGGCCGCATCGCAGAACAACGCCAGCGCGCGGTCCGGTTCAGACTTCTTCAGGACCAGGCCGAGCGCGTACCGCGCCATCGACCTCGCGGTGGGGTTCGTCGTGGTGTCCGAAACCTCGACCGCCTCCTGCGCGGCGGCCAACCCGTTTTCGGGCGCGCGCAACGCGGCGTGGCATATCGCCACGTAGAACAGCGTCCACACCAGGCGGATCGGGTCTGCATCGCCGCGGGCGCGGGTCATCTCCGCCTCGTAGTGCGCCAGTGCGGTTTCCGCGTCGCCCTGGTACAGCGCCAGATCGGCAAGCACATCGCCGGGGTAGGCCACGCGGCCGTTGCCTCGGGCGGGGACCCTGCCTGCTGCGAGGCTCGCGAGCGAGCGCGCGCGTTCGGTCTCTCCCATGTTCCACGCGCCTCGGGCCGCGAAGCCGACGGCGGCGGCGTACAGCGGATGTCCCGGTTCGGCGAGCCGGACCGCCCGCTCCGCCCACCCGGATGACTCGTAACCGATTCGTAGATGGACGAATTCGGACAAGGACGTGACCAGTCGAAGCGCGGTGTCCACGTCACCGCCGGCGACGGCATGGTCGAATGCGACGCGCAGGTTGTCGTAGTCGGGCATCATCCGCTCGACCCACGCACCCTCGTCGGCACCATGCATGCCCGCTGCCGCCCGCTCGGCCAGCTCGGTGTAGTACTTCGCGTGTCGCGACACACACTCGTGAAGAATGCCGTTCTCCCGCAACCGATCACGGCCGAACGCCCGTAGCGTCTCCAGCACCAGGTACCGGGACCCGCGGGTGCTCGCGCGCATCTTCACCATCGACTTGTCCAGCAGTCCCGTCAGCAGGTCGAGGGTGTCGTCTTCGGTATCGCCGTCCACACCGCACGCGCCGTGCGCCGCTTCCAAGTCGAAGCCACCGGCGAACACGGAAAGGCGCATGAACAACGCCTGCTCCTTATCGGTCAGCAGACGGTACGACCAGTCGATGGTCGCGGCGAGGCTCTGATGTCGAGGCGACGCGTCCCGTGTGCCGCCGCGGAGCAGTCGCAGCCCGTCCAGTCGACGAGCGACGTCGAGGCTGCTCATCGCCCGGATCCGCGCTGCGGCCAATTCGATCGCCAGCGGCAGGCCGTCGAGCCGTCGGCAGATCTCGGCGACCGCGCCCACCGGCTCGCGGTCGAGATCGAAATCGGGCCTGCCCGCTTTGGCCCGTTCGGCGAACAGCGTCGTGGCGTCGGCCTCCCGCAACGGCGGGACCGGCATGATTCGCTCGCCCTCGACCGCGAGCGCTTCTCTACTCGTGGCCAGCACAACCACATTCGGGCAATGCCGGACGATCTGGTCGACCAGCCGGGCGGCCGCGGGGAGCACGTGCTCGCAGTTGTCCACCACCAGCAGCATCGCGCGGGTACGCAGGAACTCGATCACGGTGGCTTCGATGTCGAGGCCCTGCTGCTGCTGCAGCCGCAGCGCCGCCGCAACGGCATGCGTGACAGCAGAACCGTCGTCGAGCCCCGCGAGCTCGCAGAACAGCGCGCCGTCGCCGAACCTTTCCTCGAGTCGGCCTGCGACCTCGAGGGCCAGCCGGGTCTTGCCGACACCGCCGACACCGGTCAACGTCACCAGAGGGCTCTCGCCAACGGCGTCGGCGACGGCCGTGATGTCGTCCTCGCGCCCGACGAAACTCGTGATGCGCCGCGGCACGCTCGTCCGCGGTCGCGGGGCGACCGGCGCGCGAGGTGCGGGCGGTTGCACATGCTGGCCCGGATCGCCGTCGAGGATCTGCTGATGTACCTGGCGCAGCGCCGGGCCGGGATCCGCACCCAGCTCATTGACGAGTCGTTCGCGCATCGCGCGGAACGTCTCGAGCGCGTCCGCCTGTCGGCCACAGCGGAATTGGGCCAGCATGAGCTGTCCAGCAAGGCGTTCGTCGAGCGGATGATCGGCGGCCATCGTCGCGATCACCGGCACCAACTCGCCGTGGCGGCCTGCTCGCAGGCCCGCATCGTTTCTGTCAAGGGCAACCGCGAGCCGCTCGGCCTCCAGCGCGGTGCGGACGTCGTTCAGCCACGGTGTGTCCAGCGACGCGAACGGCACACCCCGCCACATCGCCAGCGCCTTTTCGTACAGTGCGTCCGCCTCGATCGGATCGGTCGCCGCGCGTGCCTGGCCGGTCAGTCGCCGGAAGCTGTGCAGATCGATCGACAGCGGATCGGCCGCCAGGACATAGCCTCCGGGCTGACGCGCGATATTCACGCCGTCGTCTCCGAACACCTGCCGCAGGCGGGATATGTAGCCGGCCAGAGAGTTTCGGGCCCGATGCGGCAGTTCGTCCGACCAGACACGGTCGATCAACTGGTCAGTCGGAACGAGGCGGTTCACGTCGATCAGCAGCGCCACCAGAACGCAGCGCTGACGGGCGGGGCCGATGTCGAGCCGTTGCCCGTCAGCGGACGCCTCGACATCGCCGAGTAGCCGGAACTCCACCGCCACACATACAGCCTCTACCAGGGCAGGACCCGTGTCTGGCGATCCACACCGCCGAACCTGACAAATACCTGCGAACTGCGGATTTCACGAACGCCACAGCTTCGTCGAACGACCGCCGCGCACGGTCGGACCGTCAACACTCCGAGCCTGCCACGGCTCACCGACGAGGGAGACGCACGTGAACGCACCGCGAATGTCCGGCTTCGGCGCGGCCGCCATCTCGATGGCCGCGCTCGGACTCTTCCAGCCGGCGACCTCGATTCCCGCAACACCAGATCTTCGACATCAACCACGAAAGCCAGGGAGAAACAAATGAACACGCGCAAGAGAACCACGTCACTGCTCGGCGGGGCGGCGTTGATTGCCAGCGCTGCCGGGATGTCCGCCGGCCACACGCCCGCGTTCGCAGCGCCTTCGCAATCGCCTGGGTCGACCCTGTCGATCGTCGACCAGAACATCACCGGCGCAGGCAAGAACCGGGTCATCGTCTACGGGGTCTATCCGATGCAGAAGCCGGACGCGGTCGGATACCTCAACAACCTGAGCGCAGGTTGCGGCGGGATGCATTACATCGTGTGGGGCGACGACGGCAGTGAGCAGTACCTGTTCGACCGAAACTACCCCGGGGTCCACGACGACACCGACGGCACAGACGAGGTCTTCGTCCGAGCTCGCTTCGTCGACGGCGACTGCGGCAGCCGGATCCAGAACACCAACGTGGTCAAGGGCGAACTCTGACCTCAGCGCTGTTCGCGTTGAACCAATCACTGGCGTGCGACGTGGAACAAGTGGCTGGCGCGGGCTTGCCACGAAGGAGGAAACGGTGTTGGTGATCGCCTGCGCCGGCGTACTGGGCTGGCTGCTGATGCTTATCGTCACGCTGCTCCTCAGCGCCGCGGCCAAGCGCGGCGACGAACTCGAACAAGACGCGCAGCGATACCTTTCCGACGCTGAGGGCGCGAAGATCATTCCTCTCCGGCCGGACCAGGCGGGCCACGATGACCCGCCTGGTCGCCCGGCGGACTGCGGGGCGACTAGCTGCAGCATCCGTCGCAGATATGGTCGGCCGTGAAGTCTTTGACGATCTCCGCGTTGAGTTCATATGCGCTGACCGACAGCTCGCGCTGATACTCGAGTCCGCTCGGACTCGCCCGTAGGAAGCCGGCGCCGTCGGAATGAGCATGTGGCACATCGAGATAGGCGATGCTGGTGTCGCCCTCGTGTCCGTTGCCGTCGTCATCCTGGACGTAGTACACCATGCCGCCGGGCTTCGACGGATTGTCGTCGATGTGGATCAGGTAGCCCGCCGCGTCGGCCTGTGACATCGGGAATACGCCCCTGATCGTCGCGCGGCAATAGCCGGGCTTGCCGGAGTCCGGGCACAGGAAGAACGTCGCGCCACTCGGCTTCGGGGCCGCAATGGCGATTCCGATACCGGCCGTCATTCCGACCGCGGTGCCGATGGCGGCGGTACTTCCCAGCGCCGCCGCCAGTTTTCTTGCGTTCATTGAAGTTTCCTTTCTTTTTCGCACTCGGCCGCCGTTAGTGGCAGCACCCGTCGCAGATGCCGGAGACTTCGAAGTTGCGGGTGATCGACTGGGTGACCGCGGGGCGTTCGCCGCCGTCGCCGTCGCGGAACGTGACCACGGCATAGATCTCGTCGACATCGTCATCGGAACCTGGCTGCTTGTGGTCCTCGTTGAAATTTGGTCGGGGAACGACCATTTCGCGCCGGTACTCGAGCCCGCCCGGACCGGCTTGGAGGTAGCCCTCGCTGGTCGTCGCGGTTGTCGGGTAGAAGCCGTAACCGATGTCGCGGTCGTTGTCGCCCTCGTCGTCCGCCTTGAGCTGGACTCGCAGCCCGCCGGGGCCGGGTCCGCCCGGATGATTCCCGTCGTTCATGTGGATGAGGTAGCCGGCGTCTTGACACATGTAGAGCATGGCTCCGTCGGTTTGACTGGGCGCCCCGGCGGCGACGCCCGCGGTCAGCCCGGCGACGGTGCCGAGAACCGCGGCTCCGCCAAGCACTGTGGCGAGTTTGCGTGTGTTCATAACAACGTTCCTTATCTCGTTGTCACAGGACTCATGTCCGGTGATTGCGAGATCAGATTCGGTCAAACACGCGCGGCGGCCATCGGGAGAAGTTCCCTAGTTCGTTGGCGGCGCCGGGCAAGGCCCTAGGTAATCAGTCGAGGAAGCCGTGCAGCAGCGCCGCCGAGCCCGCGACATGCGCCAGCATCGCGGCGGCCGCACCGTCGCAGTCGCCGGCGAGTATCGCGATCACGATCGCTTCGTGCTGCTCGTCGGAGTGCGCGATATTGCGCGACAGCAGCGGAATCTGGTCGAGCAGCCCGTTCAGCCGCATCCGGTTCTCGGCCACGAGCGGCACGAGCGACGGCGACCCGGCCGCCTCCGCGATCGCCAGGTGCAGTCGCGAGTCCAGCCGCCGGTAGTCGGCCGGTGGCGCGCCCCGCACGTCGGTCATGCGCGCCCACAACACTTCCCGCTCTGCGGCGGTCAGCGTCTGGCTGGCCGCCATCCGCGCGGCACCGACCTCGAGGATCTCCCGCAGCCGCAGCGCGTCGTCGATCTCCTCGCGCGTGGCGCCCGGTGCGTCACCTGTGTGCGCCGGCAGCGGCTCGGCCAGGAATGTGCCGCCGTATCGGCCGCGCCGCGACACCAGGTACCCGGCATCCGACAGCGACTTGATCGCCTCCCGCACGGTGTCCCGGCTGACCCCGAGCCTGGCCGCCAATTCCCGTTCCGGCGGGAGTGATTCACCCGGCTGAAGAACGCCGAGGCGAATGGTCTGCAGCAGCCGACCGACGGTGTCCTCGAAGGCATTCCCCGGACGCACCGGGCGAAGCAGTGCTTCGCCCGCAAGCGGAACGTCTGGGTCGGCCGACATGGTCTACAGCGGTGTGACGTATGCCGAAGCGATACCGCCGTCGACCAGGAAGGTGGAGGCGGTGATGAACGATGCGTCGTCGCTGGCCAAGAACGCCACCGCGGCAGCGAGTTCCTCGGGATCGGCGAACCGACCCATGGGCACATGCACCAACCTGCGGGCCGCCCGTTCGGGGTCCTTGGCGAAAAGCTCCTGCAGCAGTGGGGTGTTCACCGGTCCCGGGCACAGCGCGTTGACCCGGATACCCTGCCGCGCGAACTGCACGCCGAGTTCACGCGACATCGCGAGTACACCGCCCTTCGACGCCGTGTAGCTGATCTGCGACGTGGCCGAGCCCATCACCGCGACGAACGATGCGGTGTTGATGATCGAGCCCCTCTGCTGCGCAACCATATGGCGCAGTGCGGCCTTGCAGCACAGGTACACCGACTTGAGGTTGATGTCCTGAACCCGCTGCCATGCGTCGATTTCGGTGTTCTCGATCAGATCGTCCTCGGGCGGTGAGATGCCCGCGTTGTTGAACGCGATGTCCACCGACCCGTACGTCTTGGCCGCGGTGTCGAATAGCGAGTCGACGGCCACCTGGTCGGCGACGTCGACCGGAACGAACAATCCCTCGAGTTCGTCGGCGACAGCCTTGCCGGTGGCGGGGTCGATGTCGCCGATGACGATCTTCGCACCCTCGGCACGCATCCGTTTGGCGGTTGCCAGCCCGATTCCGCTTGCGCCACCGGTGATGACGGCGACCTTGTCCGCCAGTCGCTGGGTCAGGTCCATCTAGCTCTCTCCGATCGCAAAGAAGACGTTCTTGGTTTCCGTGAAGTGCAGCGGTGCATCGGGGCCGAGCTCACGCCCCAGCCCGGACTGCTTGAAGCCCCCGAACGGTGTGTTGTAGCGCACCGACGAGTGCGAGTTGACCGACAGATTGCCCGCCTCCACCGCGCGGGACACCCGCAGCGCCCGCGACAGATTGTCGGTCCAAATGGATCCGGACAAGCCGTACTCGGTGTCGTTGGCAAGCGCGATGGCGTCGGCCTCGTCGTCGAAGGGCAGCACCGTGACGACCGGCCCGAAGATCTCCTCGGTGACGGTGCGGTCGGACCGCTGCGGCGTCAACACCGTTGGCGGGAACCAGTATCCAGGTCCTGACGGCGCGCTGCCGCGGAATGCGACGGGTGCGTCGTCGGGCACATAGGAGGCGACGCTGTCCCGGTGGCTCTTCGACACCAGCGGACCCATCTCGGTGTCCTTGGCGCGCGGGTCGCCAACCACGACGCCCTTCACCGCGGGCTCGAGCAACTCCATGAACTTGTCATACACGTTGCGCTGCACCAGGATCCGGCTGCGCGCGCAGCAGTCCTGGCCTGCGTTGTCGAACACTCCGTAGGGTGCGGTGGCCGCCGCGCGTTCGAGATCGCAGTCGTCGAACACGATGTTGGCGCTCTTGCCGCCGAGCTCCAGGGTCACACGCTTGATCTGCTTGGCGGCGCCGGCCATTACGCCGATGCCGACCTCGGTCGAGCCGGTGAAGACGATCTTGCGCACATCCGGGTGGGTGACGAACCGTTCGCCGATCACCGACCCCCTGCCGGGCAGCACCTGGAACAGGTCTTGCGGCAACCCGGCCTCCAGCGCGAGCTCACCAAGCCGAATCGTGGTCATCGGTGTCCACTCCGCCGGCTTCATCAGCACGGCGTTGCCTGCGGCCAGTGCCGGCGCGAAACCCCACGCCGCGATCGGCATCGGGAAGTTCCACGGGGTGATCACCCCGATGACGCCGAGCGGCTCGTTGAAGGTGACATCGAGCCCGCCCGCAACGGGAATCTGGCTGCCCGACATGCGTTCCGGGCTGGCCGAGTAGAACTGCAGCACGTCTCGGACGTGGCCGGCCTCCCACGACGCGTTGCCGATAGGATGGCCGCTGTTGGCCACTTCGAGCGCGGCGAGTTCGTCCACGTGTGCATCGACGACGGCCGCGAACGCCCGCAAGGCGGCTGCCCGGTCGGCGGGAGCCTGCCTGGCCCACTCGCGTTGCGCAACCTTCGCCCGGGCTATCGCGTCATCCGTGCCCTCGACAGAGGTCTGCTCGACCTCCCGCAGCTCTTCCTCCGTGGCCGGATTGATCAATACTGAGGACGTCACGCTTCCACCTTCCCCCGAGTCGTCCCCTGCCCTGCGGGCGTGGGCCCATCGCTCCTGCCCCAAGGGGCCACCTTTCCTGTTGCGTATTTCGCGGCGGCTTGAACGACTCCGGCGAACAGCCGGACGTCATCGAGGCGTTCCTCTGGATGCCACTGCACCGCCAAAACAAAGTTCTCTCCAGGGATCTCGACGGCTTCGATCACCCCGTCGGAATCCTGTGCACTAACGATCAGCCCCTCACCGAGCCGATCGATCGACTGATGGTGGTAGCACTGCACATCCGAGGTTTCGCCGATCAGCGCTGCCAACCTGGTGCCGGTAACCGTGCGCACCCCCGATGTGGAGAACACCGCGTTCCCCTGCTGATGGCGGGTATGGCCGAGGACATCGGGCAGGTGCTGGTGCAGTGTGCCGCCCAGCGCGACGTTCATCACCTGCGCACCCCGGCAGATGCCGAGCACCGGCATACCGCCTCGAATCGCGCCGCGGATCAACGCCGCCTCCCACGCATCGCGATGGCGGTTGGCCTGCACGGGCTCGTCGGTCGCGGGATGGCGCTGCTGGCCGTAACTGGCCGGATCCATGTCGCGGCCGCCGGTGGTGATCACCCCGTCCAGCCCGTCCAGCACGTGATCGGCGGCCTCGACAGGCTGCGGCGGAAGCAGCACCACGGTGCCGCCCGCAAGGTTGACACCCTCCATGTAGATGGCGGGCAGAAAGGTTGCGTGCACATCCCACACCCCGCTCTGCGCTTGTTGCAGATAGGTGGTCAGGCCGATAACGGGTCTAAAGTCGCTCAAATCCGCGCACCCTTTCCCAATCCGTGACGGCGGAGTTGAACGCGTTCAGTTCGACCTTCGCGTTGTTGAGATAGTGCTCGACGACGTCGTCGCCGAACGCGTCGCGGGCCACCTGCGACTTGGCGAAGAGCTCGGCGGCTTCGGTGAGCGTCGTCGGTAGATGCTCCGCACCGCTGGTGTACGCATTGCCCACCAACGCTTCCGGCAGCTCGAGTTCCTGCTCGATGCCGTGGAGGCCGCCCGCGATCAGCGCCGACACCGCGAGGTACTGGTTCACATCGCCGCCTGGCGCCCGGTTCTCCATCCGCATCCCATGGCCGTGACCGACCACGCGCAGCGCGCACGTCCGGTTGTCCATCCCCCAAGCGATCGCGGTCGGCGCGAAACTGCCCTCGACGAATCGCTTGTAGGAGTTGATGTTCGGCGCATAGAACAGCGTGAGCTCCCGAAGCGTCGCGAGCTGGCCCGCGATGAAGCTGCGGAACATCGCCGACATCCCGTCGGGCGCTGCATCGTCGGCGAACACCGCGCTGCCGTCGTCACCGCGGAACGAGATGTGGATATGGCAGCTGTTGCCCTCGCGCTCATCGAATTTCGCCATGAACGTCAGGCTCTTGCCGTGCTGATCGGCTATCTCTTTGGCGCCGTTCTTGTAGATGGTGTGGTTATCGCAGGTGACGCGCGCATGGTCGTAGCGGAAGGCGATCTCCTGCTGCCCGAAATTGCACTCTCCCTTGACACCTTCGCAGTACATGCCCGCGCCGATCATGCCGAGCCGGATGTCGCGCAGCAGTGGCTCCATCCGGGTTGACGCGTGCATCGCGTAGTCGACGTTGTAGTCGGTCGCGGGTGTGAGGCCGCGATAGCCGGCTTTCCACGCATCCCGGTAGGAGTCGTCGTAGACCATGAACTCGAGTTCGGTGCCGATGTAGGGCACCAGGCCCTTGTCGGCGAGGCGAGCGATCTGCTTGTTGAGGATGCTGCGCGGCGCCTGGGTGACCGGGTTGCCGTCGTGCCAGAACAGGTCGGCCATCACCATCGCGGTGCCGGGCAGCCAGGGCAGCAGCCGCAGGGTGGAGAAGTCCGGCTTCATCACCATGTCGCCGTAGCCGGTCTCCCAGCTGGAGATCGCGTAGCCGTCGACGGTATTCATATCGACGTCGACGGCGAGCAGGTAGTTACAACATTCCGCGCCGTGGGCGACCACGTCCTCGACGAACAACCGGGAGGCGACCCGTTTGCCGGTGAGGCGGCCCTGCATGTCGCAGAACGCGACGATCACGGTGTCGATGTCGCCCGCGGCGACCAAAGATTCGAGCTCGGCTTGCGACAACATTTCGGTCATGACGAGAACTCAACCATTGGAAACCGCCTCTCCGCTGCGTGACCAAGTAGATTTACCAGATTCTCACCGTTTAAAGGTAGGTCTTCAGACCATTAGAATGCTAGCGGTTGGAGAATGTCGGCGCGGTTTGGGCCCGCCGGTTGACCCGGACATCGAACGCCTCGGAGACGTGCCACTCCCGCGACAGCATGACGGGGGTGCCGTCGCGGTCGTAGTCGACCTCCTCGATGTACAGCAGAGGCTTGCCCCGCCGCACTCCGAGCACCTTCGCGGTGAAGCTGGTGCTGGCCACTGCGCGCAACGTCGCGGTCGCGTGGTCAGCCGCATGCCCCGATGACCTCAGCAGCGCGAACAGCGATGGGTCCAGGTTCTGCAGGTCGAGGTCGGTCCTCAGCAGGCGTGCGGGGATGCGGTCGCGTGAGTAGATCACCGGCTGGCCGTCTGCCGTGCGCACCCGCTCCACCGCAAGGACCATGTCGCCCCTGCTGAGATGCAAAAGGCTGTCGGTCTTTTCGCACTGCTCGAAGACCGCGTCGAGCACCCGCATCCCGGCGTGTGCGCCCGCACTCTCGATCATCGCGAGGTAGCTCAGCGTCGAGTCGAGGCCATGCGGCATTCGCCGACGCTCGGCGACATAGCTGCCGGATCCACGGCGACGGGTGACGTATCCAGCCTCGACAAGGCCGCGCACCGCTTCACGCACCGTCGCCCGCGACACTCCGAACCGCTTCGAGAGCTCGCCCTCGGTCGGCAACTTGGTGCCCGGCTCGAGCTGGGAACTGGTTATCTCCTCCAGCAGCTCGTCGCGCAACCGGTCGGCGAGCAACGTCTGCCCGGGCATGTCACGAGCCTACGTGGTGCCTTGCGGCGCCTCGGCGGCCGACGCCGTCTCCTCGAGGACCCTGCGGACCTGATCGGCGATGGACGGCGCGCCAGGCAGCAGGCCGTCGAAAATCGCGCTGCCGATGGTGTATCCCCAGGCACCGGCGTCACTCACCGCGACCGCGCGGTCGACGCTGGCGATGGATCCGGCGACGATGACCGGCCCGCTGGACCGCTCGACAACGGCGCGGATCAACTCGAGCGTGTCGGCGGTCTGATGGCGGTAGGCCAGCAGGTCCAGGCCGGCAACGTGGTCGAGCGAGGTGAGCCGTTCGGCGTCGGCCGCGATCTCGTCGATGGTCCCCTGCAGGATGCTCGGGTGGTCGACGACCCGGCCGGGGAACGGGCAGTACCGCACGCCTTCGGGCAGCATGCCCGCCGTCTCCGCGCCGTGAGTGCCGCCCAGCACCCAATCGAACCCGGCCTCGGCCGCCGAACGCAGCGAGGACATCTCGGCCTCCTTGCTGGTGGAGACGACCTCGAGCATCACCTCGAACCCGGCGTCGTGGGCGAGCGCGACCAGTTCACGCTGTCGGGCGAGATCTGCTCCGACATCCTTGAACCCGACGTATCGCAGTCCGGTGTCGGCCAACGTCGGCATGATCTCGGCCGCGTTGTCGACGGTCCGGTCGTCGTGGGTGAGCATGAAAACGAAGTGAGCCACTACTTCTCCTTATCCGCGTTCGGCGTCGGCCACGATTGACCGCGCAGTGTCGTCCGACCAGACGCCGAGCAGGTCGGCGAGGTCGACGATCGAGATCCGTTCCCGCAGTAAGTGGGAATTCCGCAGCGCCCAGAACAGCAGGGCGTCGTCGTAGCCGGGGCCGAGATCTCCGGCCCGCGTCGGCAGACCACTCGCGTGGCTCACCTCGTCGAACTCTTCCGGCGTCGGCAGCATCACCGTCTGCATGAACGCATCCCAGCCGGCGACCAACGATTCGACGTCCGCCTGATGCGCCAGCAGCCAGTTGCGTTTCGCCGAGTAGCCCGTCCAGCACTCCTCGACGGTCTTGGCGCCGAGTTCGGCGAAGGCCAACTCCGTGTCATCCCGGCGCGAAGACTCGTCGGGCACCCGGATCTTTGCGCCTGACTTGATCGTGCTGTCGACGAGCTGCCAGACCCGCAGCGCGAGCCGGGTGGCGACTGTCACCTGCATACCGTGCGGCGCGCCGGGCGCCTGCCGCTGCGCCAGCGCCATCTCGAGCAGATGCGACACCGCATGTTCGTTGCCCGATGCGGGCGCGGTCGAGCCGACGATTCCCATGGACAGCCCGCTGCCCGCGAGCAGCCGGGCCAGATCCGCCAGCCCGCCCGGTTCGGCGTCGCGCGTGGCCTGCGCCAGCGACGGAAGGGCAGGCATCGCGGCAAGCACCTGTTCGACGACCGCCGCGTCGTAGGCGGGCCCGTGGCCGAGTCTCGATGCCAGCTGCCACTCGGCGACGGCGTTGGGCACCGTGGACAGGTCGCCGACGCCTGCGAGGTTCATCCGCGGCGGCGCTGCAGTGATGATGTCCGAGTCGGCGATGAGCATGTCGGGCCATCGCGACACCACTGTGCGCTTGGCCCCCGCGATGACGAGCACACTCCGGTCGGCAATGAAACCGTTGATGCTGCATGCAGTTTGGACAGCGACATGGCGACTACCGGTGCGCTGTGCGGCTACCTTGGCGATGTCGGTGAGCGTGCCTGCACCCACCGAGATGAGCAGCCGTTCCGAGCCGACTTCGGCGACCGCACGCTCGACGGTCTCCTCATCGGCGCGCACAGTGCCCGTGCCGAGCTGGATGACCGGGCAGTCGCCGAGCTCCTTGGCGAGCCGGTCCACGACTGGCCCTGCGGTCGTCCGATAGGGACCGCCGTCACTGATGATCACCGGCGCGGGCGCGCCCGGCTGGGCGCAGGCCTCGGCGATCGCGCCGTCGAGGACCGAGGCTCCGACGCGGATGTCGACGTCGGGCAGGCCCTCATGGCCCCGATCGCGGAGCTCCGCGAGGATTGCGTTGGGTTCGGGTACGGGCACCTTGGTCCTTCGGGTGGTCACGGGGCGAGCGCTTTCTCGACGGCATCGAACGCGGCAAGGTAGCGGCCATACGCATCGGCGTACTGCTGCTGAGTGGCGGCATCCGGGTCGATGGTGTTCGGATCCAGTTGCACCGCAACGGATGCCGCAGAGAAGTCGGAGAACACTCCGGCCCCGACCCCTGCGACCATCGCCGCACCCACGGCGGTGGCCTCCTCCGTCAGCACCCGGCGGACCGGCCTGCCGAGCACGTTGGCCTTGATCGACGCCCACAGGTCGTCGCGAGCGCCACCGCCGACGATCCGCACCTCGCCGTGGCCGAGGCCGAGCGCGTCGAGCCGGTCCACGATGTCACGCAGCGCGTACGCGCATCCCTCCAGCACCGAACGTGCGACGTGCGCCGACGTGTGGTTCATGCCGAGGCCGAGGAACGCTCCGCGCATCGCGTCGTTCCATCGCGGTGCGGTCGCCCCGGACAGCGCGGGCAGGAACAGCACTCCGTCGCTGGCCGGTGGCGCCTTGCGCGCGCGCTCGAAGACCTCTCCCTGGGGTACACCGAGCAACCCATTGGCCAGCCACAGTGTGCTTCCGCCGCTGACGAATCCGGGGTTTTCGATCAGCCACGAACCGGGCACCGCATGGCCGTGGGTCTCGACGAGGGCGAGCGGATCACGCACGGGTTCCGCGGCGACCGTCGTCACCGGTTCCGCGGTGCCCGTGACATCGACGACGACACCGGCTTCGATCGCACCCGCCCCGACCGATGCGGCGTGCTCGTCTCCGGTGCCGACGACCACCACGCACTGCTCCGTCAGCCCGAGGTCGGCCGCGACGTCGGGGCGCAGCGTGCCGACCACATCCGTCGACGGCCGCACCTGCGGCAGCGTTGCGGGGTCGAGACCTGCCGCCTCGCATAGTTCGGTGTCGAAATCGCCCTTGGCGACGTCGTAGACCATCGTCGAGGACGCATTGGCGGCATCCTGCGCGTGTGATCCCGAAAGATGATGCAGCACATACGATCCGACCGGGGCAAGCATCGCCGCACGCTGCCAGACCTGCGGCTCGTTCTCGCGGATCCACATCATCTTCGGGGCACTGTGCGAGGCGTCGGCCACCAGCCCGGTGCGCTCCGCGAGCAGGTCGGGGCCCACCGCGGACACCAGCTGGTCGCACTGCTTGGTGGCGCGCTTGTCCAGCCAGATGATCGCCGGACGCAGCGGCGTGCCGTCGGCGTCACATGCCACCACACCGTCGACCTGGCTGCCCAGTCCCATCGCCACGATTCGATCCGCCTGCACCCCATCCGTCGCCGCGCGAACTGCGTCGCGCAGTGCGGTGCAGTAGGCGTACGGATCCTGGTCCGCCCAGCCGTCGTGTTCGTGCACCATCGTCAGTGGAGCCGAGCCCGACGACACCACGTCGCCACCCTCGTCGACGATCACGGCCTTGATGCTCTGCGAGCCGACGTCGACTCCCAGGACCAGAGACACGACTCCCCCTCACGGTGGCGGTAGAACTCGGATGACGCTCAAAGGCTCGGTGTGCGGGGAGGATTGGGCGGCGATCCTCCCCGCCGGTCACGTCATTGTGACCGAGTCGGCGTGTCCTCCGCCGAGATCTCGGAAACGGAGACCGTACCGTAGCCCTCTTCCTGCAGGTTCGCCCCGTGCTGACCATGGGACAGCGCGAACTCCTCCTCAGGCGACAGCACCAGCTTGTGCCGTCCGCGAACCGCAAAGTAGATGATGCCGATGATGAAGTAGACAAGCGTTCCGTAGACGCCAGGCCGGTAGTCCTCGTTGAGGAACAGCGACACCAGCGCCACCAACGCGATCGCGCCGGCGATCGCCGCACCCCACTCGCCGACCGGGCTGCGATACGGCCGCTCGATGTTCGGCAGCTTGCGTCGCAGCACGATGAACGCCAGGCACTGCATGAAGTACGAGATGACCGCGCCGAACACGGCCATGTACAGCAGCGCGCCGACGATCTTGCCCGCGATCGCGTTTTGGCTCTGCCCCGCGAAGTAGATCACCAGCGAAAGCGCGTATCCGATCACGGCTCCGGCGATCAGCGCCACGTACGGCGTATGCCTCGTCGGATGAGTGATGGACAGGCTCTGCGGGAAATAGCCTGCACGAGAAAGTGAGTACGTGTTGCGACCGTACGCGTAGATGATCGTGAAGAAGCTGGCGATCAGCCCGATCAGCGCAAGTATCCCGAGAATCGAAGCGCCGGTGCCCTCCCCGAAGACCGCCTTGAAGCCGTCGAAGAACGGCGTCGCCGACGTGCCGATCTCCGCGGCGCCGGGGCCCACACCGGTGTTGAGGAACAGGGTGAGAACCGCGAACACCACCAGCGTCGTCAACCCCCATACCGTGGCGCGCGGAATGTCCTTCTTCGGATCATGCGATTCCTCCGCGGCCAGCGGCAGTTCCTCGATCGCCAGGTAGAACCAGATCGCGAACGGTAGGGCCGGGAAAATACCCGCGATGCCCTTCGGCAGGAAGCTGCTTTGGCCCTCGTCCGGCGGGATGTTCGTCAGCAAGTTGGCATGGAAAGAACGCGACACCAGCACAGCCACGAAGAAGAACGCCAGCACGGCGAGCGCCAACACCGTGATCACGACGGTGAACCGCATCGTGAGCTCGATGCCCACGATGTTGATGCCGACGAACACGATGTAGTAGACCGCCCACCACAGCACCGGGCTGTTCCACCACCCGTCGGCACCGCTGAGGTCGAAAACGATGTCGTGCGAAAGGAATCCCATCGCGCCCACCACGACCGCGGGCGTGATGACGTACTCCATGTTCTCCGCCAGCCCGGTGATGAAGCCGCCCCACGGGCCCATCGCCGACCGGGAGAACGAATACGCGCCGCCGGTATGCGGCAGGGCCGGTGACATCTCGGCGATGCTGAAGCACAGGCCGTAATACATGACCGTAATGACAAGCCCGGCGATCAGCAGGCCGCCGAAGCCGCCCGCGTCCAGGCCGAGATTCCAGCCGTAGAAGTCGCCTGAGATGACGGCCCCGACGCCCAGCGCCCACAGCGACCAGAAGGCCGCGTGACGGCGCAACTGCCTCTTCTCGAAATACCCGTGGCCGGCCTCCCGATAGGTGACCGAACCGACCGCGCGCGTGTTCTCCGCCATCGCTCCTCCTCGGCTTCCGACTGGCTGCAGAGCACAAGTTGTCAGACAACTTGGACAATAAACCTGGGCGGATGCGTGGTCAATGATCTGGCGTCAAGATTTACCCGGTCGTCATCGCCAAAGGTAGGACGCCAGACCTTTGGCGCTCTATTGTGCCTATGCGAGTTCTGTCCACCCTGCGAAGGAGATCGCCGTGCCAGAGGGCCACGAACAACTAGACGATGACGAAGCACTTCTCGCCAAACTCGGTTATAGCCAGGAGCTGCACCGCTCGTGGTCCGGCTTTTCCAACTTCGCCATCTCGTTCTCGATCATCTCGATCCTTGCGGGCTGCTTCACATCGTTCGGCCTCGGCTGGAACAACGGCGGTCCCGCAGCGATCGCCTGGGGTTGGCCGCTCATCTCGGCCTTCATCCTCGTCATCGGGCTGTGCATGTCCGAACTGGTGTCGGCCTACCCCACATCAGGCGGAATCTATTGGTGGGCTTCCAAACTCGGGGGCGTCAAGGCCGGCTTCTACACCGGCTGGCTGAACCTGATCGGGCTGATCGCCATCTTGGCGTCGGTGGCCTACGGCGCCGCCACGTTCCTGGACCTGACGCTGGGCACATTCAGCGAGAGCTGGCTCGCTGGCTACAGCCTGACCAGGACGTTCATCATGTTCGTGATCATCCTTGCGGCGTCGGCGATCATCAACATCTTCTCGTCCCACCTGCTGGCCGTGATCAACAACATTTCGGTGTGGTGGCATGTGGCCGGCGCCGCGATCGTCATCCTGATCCTGATCTTGATCCCCGAGCACCACGCCAGTTTGAGCACCGTGTTCGCCACGACCGTCAACAACACGGGCATGTTCGGCGGGGAAAAGGGCTTCGGCTGGCTGATCTTCGTGTTGCCGATCTCGGCGATCCTTACGCAGTACACGATCACCGGCTACGACGCGTCGGCGCACCTGTCCGAGGAGACCAAGAGCGCGGCCGACGGTGCCGCCAAGGGCATCTGGCGCTCGATCTTCTACTCGGCCATCGGCGGCTGGATCCTGCTGCTGTCGTTCCTCTTCGCAGTCCAGGACGTGGACGGCGTGACGAAGGGCGGCGGTGCGGTTGCGGTGATCTTCTCCCAGGCGATGAGCTCCAAGTGGGTCGCCATCGTCCTGCTGATCTCGACGGCGGGACAGCTGTTCTGCACGACGGCCTGCCAGACCAGCGCGTCGCGGATGCTGTTCGCGTTCAGCCGCGACCGGGCCGTCCCCGGACACCAGCTGTGGTCCAAGATCAGCCAGCACAAGATCCCCGCCAACGGTGTCATCGTGACCGCGGTCATCGCGGCACTGATCACGCTGCCCGCCCTGGTGCCCGTGGATATCGGCGGCGCGCCCGTGCCGGTCGCGTTCTTCGCCGTGGTGTCCATCGGGGTGGTCGGGCTGTACCTGGCCTTCGCGGTGCCGATCTACTATCGCTGGAAGTTGGGCGATTCGTTCGAGGTCGGCAAGTGGAACCTGCGTGGCCACCACAAGTGGATGGCGCCCGTTGCGGTGATCGAGATCATCATCACCTCGATCATCGCTCTCTTCCCGACATCGATCGGCGGCGTCCCGTGGATCGACGGCTTCGAGTGGAAGTACGTCAACTACACCCCGATCCTGGTCGGCGTCGTGTTGATCCTGCTCTGGATCTACTGGCACGCCTCTGTGAAGAATTGGTTTACCGGGCCGATCAGGCAGGTAGATGAATCCGGTGAAGAGTTGGAGGGCGTCGCCTAGTCCTTTCGCTGCCCGGTTCCCCTGGCGCACCCGTCGGTGCGCCAGGCGGTAGGGTCGAACTGATGTGTGGAGCCACCGGCGAGGTGCGACTCGACGGCCGAACGCCTGATGTTGCGGCGGTGTCGGCCATGGCCCAGGCGATGGCCCGTCGCGGCCCGGACGCAGCGGGAGTGTGGTCGCAGGGTCGGGTGGCGCTCGGGCACCGTCGGCTGAAGATCATCGACCTGTCCGAGGCGGGCGCCCAGCCGATGGTCGACTCAGACCTCGGCCTGGCCATCGCGTGGAACGGCTGCATCTACAACTACAAGAACCTGCGCCGCGAACTGTCCGAGCACGGCTACCGGTTCTTCTCGCACAGCGACACCGAGGTGCTGCTGAAGGCCTACCACCACTGGGGCGACACGTTCGTCGACCGGTTGTTCGGGATGTTCGCGTTCGCGATCGTCGAGCGCGACAGCGGCCGGGTGCTGCTCGGCCGCGACCGGCTCGGTATCAAACCGCTCTACATCACCGAGGACGCGCACCGAGTGCGGTTCGCCTCGTCGCTGCCCGCGCTGCTGGCAGGCGGCGGCGTCGACACCCGCATCGACCCCGTGGCGCTGCACCATTACCTGACCTTCCACTCGGTGGTCCCCCCACCACTGACAATCCTGCGCGGCGTGGCCAAGATCCCGCCGGCGACGATCGTCGCGATCGAGCCGGACGGCCGCCGCACCACCAAGACCTACTGGTCGCCGGACTTCACCCGGCGCGACGACCGTAAGGACTGGTCGGAAAAGGATTGGGAAGAAGCGGTTTTGGAGTCTCTGCGGGTCGCGGTCGACCGGCGCATGGTGGCCGACGTTCCGGTGGGCTGTCTGCTGTCCGGCGGGGTCGACTCCAGCCTGATCGTCGGCCTGCTCGCCGAGGCAGGCCAGAAGCATCTTTCGACGTTCTCCATCGGGTTCGAGTCGGTCGGCGGCGTCGAGGGTGACGAGTTCAAGTGGTCCGACATCGTCGCCGACCGCTTCGAGACCGACCACCACCAGATCCGCATCGGCACCGACCGGATGCTGCCGGCCCTCGACGGCGCGATCGGCGCCATGAGCGAGCCGATGGTCAGCCACGACTGCGTCGCCTTCTATCTGCTCAGCCAGGAGGTCGCCAAGCACGTCAAGGTGGTGCAGTCCGGACAGGGCGCCGACGAGGTGTTCGCGGGCTACCACTGGTACCCGCCGATGAGCGAGCCGTCCGCGGCGTCGCTCGACGGTTCGGTCGCGGCCTACCGGGCGGCGTTCTTCGACAGGGACGGGTCTGGCATGCAGGCGCTGACGACGCCGGTCTACTTCACCGAAGGCGACCCGAGCGGACGATTCGTCACCGAGCACTTCGCGCGAGAAGGCGCCCAGACCGGCGTCGACCGCGCGCTGCGGCTGGACACCACGGTCATGCTGGTTGACGACCCCGTCAAGCGGGTGGACAACATGACCATGGCCTGGGGTTTGGAAGGCAGAGTGCCGTTTCTCGACCATGAACTCGTCGAGCTCGCCGCGACGTGCCCGCCGAATCTGAAGACCGCACAGGACGGCAAGGGCGTGCTCAAGGAGGCCGCTCGCAGGGTCATCCCGTCGGAGGTCATCGACCGCCCCAAGGGCTATTTCCCGGTGCCCGCACTGACCCATCTGGAGGGCCCGTATCTCGACCTGGTCCGTGACGCGCTCTACGCGCCGGTGGCCAAGGAGCGCGGGCTGTTCTCGCCCGAGGCCGTCGACGCGTTGCTCGCCGATCCCAACGGCCGGCTGACGCCGCTGCGCGGCAACGAGCTCTGGCAGATCGCACTACTCGAACTGTGGCTGCAACGGCACGGGATTTCGGGCGCCGCGGCATGAGCACCCGAAGGCGAACGCGAGTGAGGATCGCAGCGAAGCGAGGACCGGAGCGAGCGAGAGTCGAGGCATGAGCACCCGAAGGCGAACGCGAGTGAGGATCGCAGCGAAGCGAGGACCGGAGCGAGCGAGAGTCGAGGCATGAGCACCCGAAGGCGAACGCGAGTGAGGATCGCAGCGAAGCGAGGACCGGAGCGAGCGAGAGTCGAGGCATGAGCACCGCGGCAGATGACCACCCCGAGGCCATCACCCTCGGGCTGCACGACGCGTCTCCCCCACACCTCATCGACGCCATGGCCGACGATGTGGTGCTCGAACTCGGTTGGGGCAGGCTGATATTCGGCCAGACCTTCGCCGACGCGAACAAGCTCGCCGAAGTGCTCCGCGGAGAGACCCACGGCCGACGCGACATCTGCATCTACGCGCGCGAGCCGCACGTGCTCGTTGCGAGGGCGCCCGCCGAGCTGTTCATCGATCCGAGCCACACCTATCGGCTGCGCTTCTCCGATGACGACGAGCCGACGCCTGCGTCGACGGGCTTCACCGTGCGCGCGCTTCAGGACGCAGCCGAAGCCGACGCGATGAACAATGTCTACGTGCGCTGCGGGATGGTGCCCGCTCCAACAGATGTCATCTGGGACAACGCCCGCAACCGCGAACCGGTCGACTACCTGATCGCGGTCCGCGACGACGACGGCTCGGTGGTCGGCACCGTCACGGGCGTCGACCATGAGTTGCTGTTCTCCGATCCGGAGAACGGCTCGAGCCTGTGGACGCTGGCCGTAGACCCGACGACCAGCCTGCCCGGTGTGGGCGCGGCGCTGACCCGTGCACTCGCCGATATCTATCGCGAGCGAGGACGCTCGTACATGGACCTCTCGGTCACGCACGACAACGCGGCCGCCATCGCGCTGTACGAAAAGCTCGGCTTCCAGCGGGTTCCGGTGATGGCCGTCAAGCGCAAGAACGCGATCAACGAGCCACTTTTCACCCATCCCCCCGAGACGGTCGACGACCTCAACCCCTACGCGCGCATCATCGCCGACGAAGCGATGCGTCGCGGCATCTGGGTCGAGGTGTTGGACGCGGGCGCAGGCGAGATGCGGCTCTCGCATGGCGGCCGAACCGTCATCACCCGAGAATCGTTGTCCGAGTTCACTTCCGCGGTGGCGATGAGCCGCTGCGACGACAAACGGCAGACCCGGCGCATCGTCGGCGAGGCAGGCATCAAGGTGCCGAAGGGCCGACTGGCCACCTTCGACAAGGGCGATCACGAATTCCTCGCCGAGGTCGGCGACGTCGTGGTCAAACCGACCAGAGGCGAGCAGGGCAAGGGCATCACCGTCGGCGTCGATGGGCCTGATGAACTCGACAGCGCCCTGGCTCGCGCCCGCGAGCAGCACCCCGAGGTGCTCATCGAGCAGCGCGCCAAAGGCGATGACCTTCGCCTTGTGGTGATCGACAGCAAGGTCGTCGCGGCCGCGGTTCGCAGGCCCGCCGAGATCGCAGGCACTGGCCATCACACCGTGCGCGAGCTGATCGAGGCGCAGAGCAGGCGCCGGGCCGCGGCCACCGGCGGCGAGTCACGCATCCCTGTGGACGCCGTCACCGAGGCGACGGTGGCCGAGGCCGGATGGTCGTTCGACGACGTCCTTCCCGAGGGACGGCGACTGCGCGTACGGCGCACCGCGAACCTGCATCAGGGCGGCACCATCCACGATGTGACTGCCGAGGTGAACCCTGAGCTGTGCCGGGTGGCCGTCACGGCCGCGCAGGCGATCGGCATTCCGGTCACCGGCATCGACCTGCTGGTGCCGGACGTCACGAAAGACGAGTACGTCTTCATCGAGGCCAACGAGCGACCAGGGCTGGCCAACCACGAGCCGCAGCCCACCGCCGCGGCCTTCGTCGACTACCTCTTCCCGACCACGCCTGGGTTGCCGCAGGCGTGGACCCCTTCCGAGGCACCTGACTGAGCGCGTGCGCGAAGGCAGGGTGCCGAGCATCCAACCCAGAGGCACCTGACTGAGCGCGTGCGCGAAGGCAGGGTGCCGAGCATCCAACCCAGAGGCACCTGACTGAGCGCGTGCGCGAAGGCAGGGTGCCGAGCATCCAACCCAGAGGCACCTGACTGAGCGCGTTCACCACGTGCTGGTGCGCAACACGATTTCGGCGGCCAGCTGAGCGGTGGACTCCTGCGCGTTGCGCCGTCCGAGCAGCTCGACGAGCCGGAAATCGCCGTAGACGTAGCGCTGACTGGCCCGCGCCACCGCACGTGCCGCAGGCGAGCTGACCAGCGCAGTCGTATTCATTTCCACGGGTGGGCAGTGCTCGTCGCGGATCACACCGGACTGGTCTGCGACGCGCGGATGACCACGATCGATCACCACGAGACCGATGAAACGGTCGAGTCGGGTGGCCGCCAGCTCCCAGGCCAGCTCACCCCCGATCCGGTCGCCGACCAGCAGACCCCACTGCACGTCGAGCATGTCCATGATGCCGACGATGGACTTGGCCGTCAGGCGCGGATCGGGGCCGACGACGATCGTGCGCAGCGACGCAGTGTGCAGCCGCTGACAAACGGCGTCATACGCCGATGCCGCCTGCTGCGCGGCGCCGAGCAGCACCACGACGGACCCCTTGTCCGGGCCGGCGACATCGACAGCAACGGGGAAACCGTCGACGGTAACCATCGTCGAAGGCATTGGGCCACGCTACAGGGACTACCTCGTCAGCGGGTGGGTTTTGCACTGGTCTCAACCAGTGATTCAGGCACCTTGCAGGCGGTCGGCCTGTTTGCCGGCGGCGTCCAGAAACGTCTGCGGGAGCGAGGCTTTGACTGCAATCGTCGGATTGGGTGTGGGGAAAGCGACTCCGAACGCGGCCATGCCCTCGACATTCTCGAACGAGAAGAAAACGCTGCTCTTTGCTCCGCTCAGATCCATGGTCTGCTCGTAGATGAGCGAGTCGGGTCGCGATGTCGGCAATTTGGTGGTGGTCATCGGAATGCCTTCCGATGACGGGTCGAAGAAGGTCTGATACCGGGCACACCGCTCCGCGGTCGCCGCGAGCTTGTCCAGATCGAGGTTCCAGGTGAGGACGGTCATCACGATGCGTGCGCCGTCGTAGGCCACGCTGTACTTCGCCGCGCTGCCGGGGCCACGTTCGGCCGATGCGGCGATGACCCGCGTCAGACCGTCGGAACAGCCCTTGGGGTCCGACAGCATCCCGGGCGGTCCGCCCTCGCCGTCGGGTTGGCCGGGCTTCTCGACGAGACGGTCGTACTGCACGCCCGACGGAAAATCGGCGGCGGTCAGCAGCACCTTGTCGAGCTTGGCGCCCGGCCAGGTCGCCGTGCCGGTGATGGCGTGCGAGCAGCCTGCCGCGGTCACCACGAGAAGGGCCAGCGCAGACGCCACCACGTGCCGCCCGGTCATCTTCTCAGGCTACCGACGCTAGCGGCAGGTGTACCCGCCGTCGACAGGCAACGAGACCCCGGTGATCATCGCGGCGTCGTCACTCAGCAGGAAGGCGATCGGACCGGCGATCTCGTCCTCGGTGGCCCAACGGCCGAGCGGCATCTGCTCCAGGAACGCGGGGCCGACGTCGGGGCGTCCCCAGTAGTAAGCGGACATGTCCGTCATGACCACGGTGGGATTGACGCTGTTCACCCGAATGTTGTGCTTGCCGAGTTCGAGCGCGCTCACCCGGGTGATGTTGTCCACCGCGGCCTTGGACGACCCGTACGAAATATGGCCGGGCAGCGCCACAAGACTCGCTTGGCTGGAGACGTTGACGATCGAACCGCCGCGGCCGCGCTGGATCAACCCGGGCGTCACATGCTTGATGACCAGCAGGGTTCCGCGCGCGTTGACGGTGATGACTTTGTCGAACACCGCGATGTCGGTGTCCTGAGGCGTCGCTATCTCCCCACCGAAGCCACCGCAGTTCACCACCCCCCACAGCTCGAGCCCCGACACGGCGGCACGGACCTCATCTTCCGAAGCAAGGTCGAACGGCACCGGCTGAGCGCCTGTCTCATCGGCTAGTTTGGCGAGCTCGCCGGTGTTGCGACCGCCCGCATAAACTGTCGCGCCCTGACCGACGAGGCGGCGGACGGTGGCCGCCCCGATTCCGCCGGTCGCACCAGTCACCAACACTGCGCGCCCGGTGAAATCAGCCATGCGTTGCTCGCTTTCGACGTCGGTGTGAGCTGTGACGGCCCATCATCACACCCAATAACACCACCCCTGCCGATATACCCTGCACCTCGTGGCCGACGAGACAGTGAGCTTCGCCGTCGACGGCCTCCTTCTCGACTGCGACGGCGTGCTCGTCGACTCGCACGACGCCGCGGCGGTCGCCTGGAACCAGTGGGCAAAGAAATGGGCGCCGGGGTTCGATTTCCACCGTGATGTCGAGCACGGCAGGCGGATCGGCGATCTTGTCGCCGAATTGATAAGCGATCCAAGCGATGTCGCTACCGCGGTCGCCGAATTGACGCAGCAAGAGCTCGACTGCGCCACCGATGTGCCCGCGATACCTGGTGCACACCAACTCCTCGACGCCTGCCCCAGCGGAAGCTGGGCCGTCGTCACGTCGGGCAATCGTGCCCTGGCCACCGCCAGGATGGCATCGGCAGGCCTGCCGTCCGCGGCCGTCTTGGTCACCAGTGAGGACGTCGAGAACGGGAAACCCTTCCCGGATCCCTACCTGGTCGCCGCGCAGCGACTGCAACTGTCCCCCGCACGTTGCGCGGTATTCGAGGACGCGCCCGCCGGTGTGGAGGCAGCGCGTAGCGCGGGCGTCATCACCATCATCGGCGTTGGCGCCGCAGTGACCGCCGCGCCCGTGACGCTCACCGTTGCCGACATGCGCGGCATCCGCTTCGATGGCAGCCGACTCGACATCGAACGCGGCCGCTAGCAGTTCGACTTGTACGCGGCTGCACCGCCTTCGCCGTTGAGGTTCTCAGGCGTGATGATCGTGAAGCCGGTCTGCACCTTCTTGGTGTTCTGGCCGCCCTCCAGCGCCGTGACCGCCTCGTCGACACCGAACTTGCCGATGAGCCCAGGATCCTGCGCGACGAGCGCTTGGACGGTGCCTTCTTTCAGCGCCTGGATCTGATTAGGGCCGGCGTCGAACCCGACGACCTGTACCTGGCCGCTCTTACCCGCCTGCCGTACGCCTGTTGCCGAACCTTCTGCCGAGAACAGATTGGTGGCGAAGACGCCGACGAGATCCGGGTCCTTTTGCAACTGCGCGCCGATCAGTTGCGCTGCAGTCGCCGGATCGTTGTGGCTGTATTGCACGCCGACATATTGGAACTTGCTGTCGCCCTTGACCGCTTCCTCGAAACCCTTGGCCCTGGCGTCGGTCGTCGAGACACCGGGATCGATGTTCATCACCATGACCTTGCCGCCCTCGGGGCGCAGTTTCTTGATCGCCTCGAAGGCCGCCTGGCCGCCACCTTCGTTGTCACTGGCGATCTGGGACACCGCATACGACGGGTCATCGGTCGTGGTGTCGACGAGGACCACCTTGATTCCAGCCGCGGCCGCCTGCTGGAGCGGCTGCTGCATGGCCTTGACGTCGGTGGGCGCGACCAGCAACGCATCCGGCTTCGCTGCCACGATCGAGTCGAGGATCGGCTTCTGCAGCGTCGGGTCGAACTTCTGCGGCCCCTGTGCGGAGACCTTGACACCCAACTTCGCCGCCTCGTCCTGGGCGCCGCACTGCATCGTGATGTAGAACTGGTCGCCGGTTACGCCCTGCAACAGTTGAATGTTGTATTCCTTGCTGGCTTTTGGCGGCGCGGTCACGGTCGTCGCAGCCGCTTCCTGCGAGTTGCCGTTCGACGCCTCGCCCGCACTTGACGACTGTGGTTTCGATGACGTGCAGGATGATAGTGCGAGAACCACGGTCCCCAACGTTCCCGCGACCAGCATTGCGCGCTTACGGTTCACTGTCGTTCCTTTCGTTGCGACTTGCTGCGATTGAAGAAGTTTCGGGAGCGCGCACCACGAAGTGCCGCAGCGCGCCGGGACTGATCGACGTAGACGGCGGCGATCAGCACCGTGCCGACCGCAACGCCCTGCCAGAACGGCTGCACACCGATGATGACGAAACCCGACTGAAGCACCGCGGGGATGAACAGGCCGACGACGGTGCCGAAGATGCTGCCTTCACCACCGAAGATCGATGTGCCTCCGATCACCACCGCAGCGATCACGTTCAGGTTGGTCAGCGACTGCCCGGCGATGGTGGTGGTGCCGAACTGGGCCAGGGTGAGAATCGCACCGACGCCGGCGAGAGTGCCCGCGAATGCGTAGACGAGCACCAGGTGCCGCGTCACCTTGATACCGGTACGACGCGCCGCCTCCTCGTTCGAGCCGATCGCGTAGGTGTACCGGCCAAATTTGGTCTTGTGCAGCAGGATTCCACCGATCACCACGACCACCAGGGCCACGAACGGCAGGCCGGGAATGCCCAATACCTTTGTGTAGACGCTGAAATCGGTCAGCTCACTGGGCACCGAGCGAATGTCGATGCCGCCGGTGAGCACCTGCGCAAGACCTAGCGCGACCGAGAGAGTGCCAAGGGTGACGATCAGCGCGGGCACCTTGGCCACAGCCACCAGTACACCGTTCACGATCCCCCACGCCATACCGCCCACGATCGCGACGACAATCCCCGCGGCCGCCACCCCCGGACCTGTACCGCCCATCCCCTCCATCACCTTTGCCGACACCACCGACGCGAACACCAGCACCGAACCGACCGACAGATCGATGCCCGACGTGATGATCACGAACGTCATCCCGACGCCGAGCACGGCCCAGACCGCGACGTTCTGGGAGATCAGCAGGAAATTTCCGGTCGACAGGAAGCGGTCCCCTGCGAGGACGGCGAAGCACAGGCAGATGACGATCAGGACGCCGAGAATCCAGAACGCCTGCAGCCCGGCCACGCGGGTGAAGAACGACCGCGCCGGGTTCATGTCGTCGGCGCCGGAGACGACCGCTTTCTCGTTCGCGACCGTACTCACGCGGCGCCTTCCCGCGAGTCCAGCGCGCCCGTCATGGCACCGACGAGTTCCTCGACGGAGGTCTGTTGCCCCCTGTAGGTGGCGACCCGCTTGCCGAGACGCAACACCTGGATGCGGTCACACACCTCGAGCACGTGCGGCATCGAATGGCTGATGAAGACCACCGCGGTGCCCTTGTCCCTGACCCGCTTGATCGACTCGAGCACGTTATTGGTCTGGACGACTCCCAGGGCCGCGGTCGGCTCGTCGAGAATCAGCACCTTGTTCGCCCACGCCATCGCTCTGGCTATAGCGATCCCCTGCCGCTGGCCGCCGGACATCGAACCGACCGGTGCGGTAAGCGATTTCACCGTCGCCCCCAGTTCGGCGAATGATTCGGCCGCGCTGCGGCGCATCGCCTTCTCATCCATGAAGCCGAGATATCCGAGAATCCCTTTGCGGGAAATCTCCCTGCCGAGGAAGACATTCTGGACGGGGTTGAGGTGAGGCGCGAGAGCGAGATCTTGATAGACCACCTCGATGCCGAGTTCTTCGGCGTGCCGCGGGCCCGACAACTGGACGCGGTCGCCGTTGAAATAAATCTCACCGTCGTCCAGGTCGAGATTGCCCGACAGCGCCTTGATCAGTGTCGACTTTCCTGCGCCGTTGTCGCCGATGAGGCCAACGATCTCGCCGGGCTGCACATCGAAGTCAGCGCCGTCCAGCGCCCGGACGTGGCCGAAGCTGCGCGACAGATGACGTGCCTCCAGGATCGGGGTCATGCGGCACCCTCCCGTGTGCTCGGCGTGCGTTGCGGTGGCCACGACTCACCCGGACGGCAGACCAGCAGTCGGACATCGCCCTCGACATGCCACTCTCCAGACGATGCGGGCACGACGAGGGTGTCACCCGCGGTCACGGCCAAGGGCGTGCCCTGGGTGGGCCTCAATGAGCCTGCGCCGGAAAGCACCACCGCGACAGCGAATCCCGCGGGTACATCGGCATGCGGCGCAAGCAGATTCATGTGGAAGAACTCCGACGCCGCTTCGGGCAGCACCGGAGCCAACCCGTCGGCGCGGGCGTGGCGTACCAGCTGATCGACGTCGGCAAGTGCCGCTGACTGGACGGCCGACAGCGCGACATCGCGGTCGAGGCCGAGAAAGATCTCGTCGTCGGATGCGGTGGTGTTGACCCGCTCCAACAGGATCGACTGGTCTGTCGGCTCCTGAGCCTCGACGAGCAGCACACCCTGCCCGATCGCGTGCGGCGTGCCGCCGGGGACCAATATGCCGTCACCTGGCCGCACCGGGATCCGATGCATCAGCGCGAGCATCGCCTCGGTGTCCTGCGCATCGACCAGAGCCGAGAGCCGTTCGGGCTCAACCGCTTCGCGCCAACCCACCCAGACCGCGGCGTCCTCGGCGGCCCTCAGGATGTACCACGCTTCCGTCTTGCCGTAGGGGCACCCGAGATGTCGGCACGCGAATTCACGGGTGGGGTGTACATGCACGGGCAACCGTTGCCCGGCGTCCAACAGTTTCACCAGCACGCCGGTGTCGCCCGGCTCGCCGTCGCCGCGCCCGAGCCAGCCGACGGGGTCGTTTCTGACCGCCTCCCGCAAGGCCATGCCGTCGGCGAGCGACGCAGGACCGAGATTCGGCTCGCCAAACCGGGCGACGGTGGCACCGACCCACTCCTCGGGTGAGGATTCTCCGACCGGCGGAAGGCCGCGCCAGGCTGCCAACGCAGGCCCGCCCGCATACCAGTGCGGAATCACATTCGGAGGTAGTAGCTGCGGTTGCGCTGTCACTCGTTCGGCGCCTCCCGGTTCCTGTTACCCACGTCACTGCGCGATCGGCCTGTGCCGGACAGTACGCCACATACACAGCTATGTCACCGGTGTCAGATGAATCGCCGTCTGCAATCTGACATCGGTGTCATACTGGCCGCGGTTGGAGCGAGGAGGACGACCGATGGCCACGATGCGCGACGTCGCCCAGCGCGCGGGCGTCAGCGCAAAGACAGTCTCGCGGGTGATCAACAACGACCGCTATGTCTCCGCCGATGTGCGGGAAAGGGTCGAACGGGCGATCGACGAACTGCGGTACGTCCCCAACATGCTCGCGGTCACCTTCCGGGCCGGGCGCGACGCCGCGATTGGCGTCGCGGTACCGGGTGTGGCGGATCCCTTCTTCGCGAGCATCATCGACGCGGTTGAGCGCGAGGCCAGCAAGCGCGATGTCGCCGTGATCCTGACCAGCGTCGGCTGGGAGCCGTCACACGAACAGCGCTCCCTCGAAGCGGTGTTGAAGCGCCAAGTGGCGGGCATGATCATCTGTCCGGTCGGCAAGGACATGTCATATCTCCGGCCGTGGCAGGAGCGCACACCGCTGGTGTTCGTCGACCGCGAACCCGGCCGGCTGACCGCGGACGCGGTGGTGCAGGACGACATCGGCGGCGGCCGCGACGGGACCAGGCACCTCATCTCGCACGGACACCGCAGCATCGCGTTCTTCGGTGACGACACCGTCACCGGGTTGCTGCGACTCAAGGGCTGGGAACAGGCGCTCGACGAGGAGGGGCTGCCACACGACCACGTCTACATCGGTGACCACGACGTCCCCACCCTGACGGCCGCCCTGCGCAGGGTGCTCGACGCCCCCGATCCGCCGAGCGCAGTGTTCTCCTCCAATGCCCGTTTCACAATTGCGCTGATCTCGGCGCTGCAGGCGTTGCGCCGCAAGGACGTCGGACTCATCGGGTTCGGCGACTTCCCGACAGCAGCCGCTCTCAAGCCCGCGATCACGGTGATTCACCAGGACGGTGACGCGATGGGACGGTTCGCGGCCGATCGGCTATTCACACGGTGCGACCAGCCCGACCGGCGGCTGCGGCGGCGGACCGTGCTGCCGGTATCGCTGGTGACTCGCACGTCGTGCGCGATGCCCGGCGAGAAAGTGCGCATCGGGCACGCCCACCCTGGCTAGATCGAGGTGACGATCGTCGGACGCGCAGGCGGTCCGCTCTCCAGCAGACCGAGGATGGCGTCGATGTCGACGTGGGCAGCCATCAGGTCGGCCATCAGGTCCAGCTGGGCGTCGCGCCGCGCGGACACGTCGACATCGTCGGCGACGCGGAAGCCGTCCCGCCCGGCTGCCCTGGCGGCGTCGGTGAGCCATCGGCGCCGGACGTTGTCGTTGTCGAGCAGCCCATGCCAGTGTGTGCCGTACACCTCGGCCCGCCGAATGCCGATGTGGAGCCAGTCGTCCTCGCCGGATCGCGCGAGTTGGCCGTGGTGAATCTCGTAGCCGCGCAGCGGCGCGTCATGGCGCCGAAGCGTCTTGGCCGGTTCGAACACGATGTCGGCGTCCAGTAGGCCGAGGCCGTCGACGCCGCGGGTGCCGGACTCCACGGGATCGTCGATGCGACGGCACAGCATCTGAAATCCGCCGCAGATGCCCAGCACGGGCCGGCCGGACCGGGCGCGCTCGGCGATGCCGTCGGCGAGTCCGCGGTCGCGCAGCCACTGCAGATCGGCGACGGTTGCCTTGCTGCCGGGGATCACGACGACGTCGGCGTCGGGGAGATCGGCGGGGTCGGTCACCCACCGCACCAGCACCCCGGGTTCGCAGGCCAGCGCCTCGACGTCGGTGGAGTTGGAGATGCGAGGCAACCGGATCGCGGCGACCCGCAGCCATTGCTCGCCTATCGGCGGTTGCGGCTGCCCGACCACGCGGTGGGCCTGCACCGACACCGAATCCTCGGTGTCGAGCCAGATACCGTCGTCGAACGGGATGACGCCGTACGTCGGCCTTCCGGTCAGCTGTTCCAACTGCATCAGCCCCGGGGCAAGCAACGCCGGATCACCGCGAAACTTGTTGACGACGAAGCCCGCGATGAGCGCCTGGTCCTCCCCGGCGAGGACGGCCACCGTCCCGAACAGGTGCGCGAGCAGGCCGCCGCGGTCGATATCGCCGACCAGTACGACGGGCAGGTTGCCTGCGCGCGCCAACCCCATATTCGCCAGATCGGTTGCCCGCAGGTTGATCTCGGCAGGCGACCCGGCGCCCTCACAGATGACGGCGTCGAATTCGGTTCGCAGCGAGGCTAATTCGCCGTTGACGACGTCGGCGAGCCGGTCGCGGTGCTCGATGTAGTCGGCGGCCCCGACTGCGCCGACGACCTGGCCCCGCACCACCAGTTGTGACGTCCGGTCGCTGCCGGGTTTGAGCAGTACCGGGTTGAACCGGACGCTGGGGGCCAGACCCGCGGCGCGGGCCTGCATGGCCTGCGCGCGGCCGATTTCGCCGCCCTCGACGGTGACGGCCGAGTTGTTGGACATGTTCTGCGCCTTGAATGGCGCCACCGCAATTCCCTTGCGCACCAGCAGCCGACACATGCCGGCGACGACCATGGACTTCCCCGCGTCCGAACTCGTCCCTGCGACGAGTAACGCGCCGCTCACGGGGTCACCTTCTTCGGGCGAGCAGACGCAAATGTCCGTGTGCTCCTGGGCTTTTGCGGAAGTTTGCGTCTGCTCGCGGTGGGCCCCCGCGCCAGCTGGGGAGAAATCTCACAGCTGGGTCAGGATCTCGGCGCCGTCGTCGGTAACCACCAGGGTGTGCTCGAACTGCGCGGTCCACTTGCGGTCCTTGGTGACGACGGTCCAGTCGTCGTCCCAGATCTCGTAGTCCAGCGCGCCGAGGTTGATCATCGGCTCGATGGTGAACGTCATCCCTGGCTCGATCACCGTTTCCACGGCCGGCTGATCGTAATGCAGCACGACCAGCCCGTTGTGGAACGTGGTGCCGATGCCGTGCCCGGTGAAGTCACGAACGACGTTGTAGCCGAACCGGTTTGCGTATGATTCGATGACGCGGCCGATGACCGACAGCGCGCGGCCGGGCCGCACCGCTTTGATCGCACGCATCGTCGCCTCGTGTGTGCGCTCGACGAGTAGCCGATGCTCCTCGGAGACGTCGCCGGCCAGGAACGTCGCGTTGGTGTCGCCGTGCACGCCGTCGATGTAGGCGGTGACGTCGATGTTGACGATGTCGCCGTCCTCCACCACCGTCGAGTCGGGGATGCCGTGGCAGATGACCTCGTTCAGCGAGGTGCAGGACGACTTCGGGTAGTACTTGTATCCCAGCGTCGACGGGTAGGCGCCGTTGTCGATCATGTACTTGTGTGCGATCCGGTCGAGCTCGTCGGTCGTCACACCCGGCGCGACGGCGTTGCCCGCCTCCGCGAGCGCGCCCGCCGCGATGCGACCGGCGACGCGCATCTTCTCGATGACCTCGGGCGTCTGCACCCACGGCTCGATGCCTTCTTTGGCGGTCGCCTTGCCTACGTACTCGGGGCGGACGATCGATTTCGGCACAGGAAGGGTCGGCGACACCACGCCGGGGCGAAGTGCGGTGCGAACAGGCATGACGCCAGGGTAGCCGGGCGGTGTGGCTTCATACTTGGCCCATGACGATCGACGACGTTGACGCTGCGTTCGCGGCCCGTTTCGCCGAGCAGTTCGCCGACACGTGGCGAACTCCCGACCTGGCCAAGCATGAGGCGCTGTGGAGCGAGGACATCGTGCTGGTTCAGCCAATGATGGGCACGCTGCGGGGCAAGCAGGCCTGCCGCGAGTCGTTCCAGCGGCTGTTTGGGCTGGTCCCCGATCTGCACGCCGATGTGCACCGGGTCGGGCACGGGCCTAAGGAGGTGTTCATCGAGTTCACGCTGAGCGGAACCTATGGCGGCAAGCCGATCGCGTGGGACGCCGTCGACCGGTTCACCTTCACCGGCGGCCTGATCGCGGAACGAATCTCCTACTTCGACTCCACACCGCTGATCGGAAAGCTGGTGGCGCGCCCTGCCGGCTGGGAGCGGCTGGTGCGCATCGGCTCGCAACTGTTCAAGCGCTAGCGGCGGTCGAGCCGCCGACCGAGCCACGATTTGTGCTGTCCGCGGATGTCGACCGACCCGCAGACCACCTTGCCCGTGAGGATGACGTGCGGAGTCCCCTCGGCAGGCGCGTCCCTGCGATGATCGTGGGCGCTGCCGACGACGACTTCGACATCGTCGATCGACGCGCTGGCACCGTCGGGAAGCCGCAGATCCAGGCCACCGAACTTCATGTCAAGTTCGATGATGACCATCGGACCCGCGAACCGGGCCCTGGTGAGGTCGAGCTCGACCGAGCCGATCCGCCGGTGCAACGCCAGCCGTGTCGGCACGGTCCACTCGCCGTGACGCTTGAGCGAGCCCATCACCCCCCGCAGCTCAACGCGGTCGGTGGCGGAGGTGACGATCGCCCCGGGCCCGGGCAGGTCACCGACGAGCGAGTCGAGGTCGGCATGCAGCCTGGCCTGCGACACCGCCGCCGAGCGTTCCTCGAACTCGTCGATGTCGATGAGCCCGAGCGCGACGGCGTTGTGCAGCCGTCGCAGGGTGCCGTTGCGGTCGGCGTCGGAAACGCGCATCGCCGCGGAGTGCTCGTTGATCCCGGTCATAGCCATTCCAAAATACCGCCGCGGCGCACGCGACAAATCAGCATGGCCGTTCCTGAACTTTGCGCGTTTCCGCTGATGTTCCGCGGCTGCGCGGCCCTGATGCTGGCTAGCATGAGCGAAACTACGTGGAGCGACGTATTCATGGGCGAGCTTCCGACCGGAACAGTGACGTTGCTGCTGGCCGACGTCGAGGGCTCCACGCGGCTGTGGCAGGCCCAACCGGATGAAATGACCGCCGCCGTTGCCCGCCTCGACAGCACGGTGGCAGACCTTCTCACGACCCACGGCGGGGTGCGCCCGGTCGAACAGGGCGAGGGCGACAGCTTCGTCGCGGCGTTCGCCCGCGCCAGCGACGCGGTGGCGTGCGCACTGGACCTGCAGCGGGCGCCGCTGGCGCCGATCCGGCTGCGCATCGGCGTGAACACGGGCCAGGTCCAGCTTCGCGACGAGGGCAACTACATCGGCCCGACCATCAACCGGACCGCCCGGCTGCGCGACCTCGCCCACGGCGGCCAGACGGTGTTGTCGGGCGCAACCGAGCAGCTGGTCGCCGACTGGCTACCCGAGGAAGCGTGGCTGACAGATCTGGGAACGCACGAGCTGCGGGATCTGCCCCGGCCCGAACGGGTTTCGCAGCTGTGCCATCCCGATCTCCGCAACGAATTCGCGCCGTTGCGGGTATTCAAAACCGCTGATACCCCGAATCTTCCCGCGCAACTGACGAGCTTCGTCGGCCGCGTCGCGCAGATGACGGTTGTCCGCGACCTGCTCGCCGACAACAGGCTTGTGACGTTGACGGGTGCGGGCGGTGCGGGCAAGACGCGGCTGGCTATTCAGGTCGCGGCCGACGTCGCCGCAGAGTTCCGCGACGGTGTCTCGTACGTCGACTTGGCCCCGATCGCACACGACGCCGTCGTGCCTGTCGCCGTCGCCCGTGCACTGGGCCTGCCGGACCAACCGGGTCGCTCGACCATGGACACGCTCGTGAAGATCATCGGCGACCAGCAGACGCTGATGGTCCTGGACAACTGTGAGCACCTGCTGGACGCGACCGCGTCGCTGGCGGCCGAACTGCTGGCCGCATGCCCTGGCTTGCAGGTCCTGGCCACCAGCCGTGAGCCAACGGGCGTGCCGGGCGAAGTGACGTTCCAGGTGCCCTCTCTGTCGCTGGCCGACGAGGCCATCGAGCTGTTCGCCGACCGCGCCCGCCGGGTCCGGCCGGAGTTCGTCGTCACCGACGACAACGCCGAGACCGTCACTGAGATCTGCCGCAGGCTCGACGGGATGCCGCTGGCGATCGAACTCGCTGCCGCCCGCGTCCGCGCGCTGTCGCTCGACGAGATCGTCGGCAGCCTGCACGATCGTTTCCGTCTCCTCACGGGCGGCGCGCGAACGGCGGTGCGACGGCAGCAGACGTTGCGCGCATCGGTGGACTGGTCGCACGCGTTGCTTACCGAGCCCGAGCGCATCCTGTTCCGCAGGCTCGCCGTATTCCTCGGCGGATTCGACCTCGATGCCGCCCAAGCCGTCGCCGGAGACGCAGAGGTGGAGCGCTACCAGATCCTCGACCAGCTCGCGCTGCTGGTCGACAAGTCGCTGGTGGTCGCCGAAAACAGCAGTGGCCGAACGCGATACCGGTTACTGGAGACCGTGCGCCAATACGCGCAGGAGAAGCTCGGCGAGTCCGGTGAGGCCGAGGCCGTGCGGACACGGCACCGCGATCACTACACGGCGATGGCTGCGTCGCTAGATGCGCCAGCCGGCACCGACCATGACACGCGCGTCGCACAGACCGACGACGAGATGGACAACCTGCGTAGCGCTTTCGGGTGGAGCATCGAAACCGGCGACATCGACCGCGCGTTGGCGCTGGCATCGTCGCTGCAGCCGCTGTGGTTGTCGCGCGGCCGAATCCAGGAAGGGCTGGCCTGGTTCGACGCGGTCTTTGGTGATGACAACGCGCTTCCGATGGATGTGACGTCCGCGGTTCGCGCGCGGGCACTGGCGGACAGGGCCGTGCTCTATGCGTGGATCGCCATCTACCACGTGGAGGACGCCGAGGAAGCCCTCGCAATCGCACGCGAACTCGACGATCCGGTGCTGATCGTCCGGGCGCTCCACGCCTGCGGTACAGCAACCGTCTACGACGCCGATTTGGCCCAGCGGTACTTCGACGAGGCGACCGGCCTTGCCAGAGAAGTCGGAGACCTGTGGAGGCTGAATCACATCCTCGGTCAGAAGGCGCATGCCGGGTTCGTGGCCGGAGATCCCTGTGCGATCCGGGCCGCAGGCCAAGAAGGACGCGACATCGCCGACGCCATCGGGGACCGCTTCGGATCCCGGCAGTGCAGGTGGCGGCTCGCAGGCGCGCAGATGATGGAGGGCAACATGACCGCAGCAATTGCTGAGCTGCGGGTGCTGTTGACCGAAGCCGAGGCCGATCACGACCTGTTGCTGCGAGCGAATGCGCTGCTGATGCTTCCGTGGGGACTGGCGTACCAGGGCGACGTAGCCGAAGCGCGGACGCTTGCCGAGGAGGGCATCGCGTCTGCCGAAGAACTCGGCGACGTGTACTTGGGCGCGAGCTACGTCGGGTTGATGGTCGCGAATCTGGCTGCAGGCGACGGCGCAAAGGCGATGGAGGCGGCGAACGCCGGCTGGTCCCGTCTGGGCGACCTGTACGGGACGGCGTCGATCAACAGCGCATACATTGCGCACGTCGCGCTCGCCAACGGCGATCTGGACGCCGCCCGACGTTGGGCGGACGAATCCGCCTCGAAAACGACCGGGTGGTATCAGGCCGCGGCACTCATCGCGCGTGCCCGCATTGCGATGGCGGACGACGAGCCGGAGCGAGCCCATCGTGATGCCCATGAAGCACTCGCATGCAGCACCGCCGTCGGAGCGTACGGATGCGTCGCAGACAATCTCGAAATACTCGCGGATGTGGCCGTTGCGGCCGCGGGCCACCGCGAAGCGGCCCGGCTGCTCGGCGCGGCGGAGGCCATTCGCCAGCGCACCGGCGAGGTGCGCTTCGCGGTCTATCACGCAGGATTCGAAGCGTCCGTTGAAGCACTTCGAAACGCCATGAGCGACTACGACTTCGAATCGGCGTGGGCCGAAGGCACCGCCTTGTCGACCACCGAGGCGATCGCCTACGCGCAGCGCGGTCGCGGTGAGCGCAAACGACCGTCGAGTGGCTGGGCATCGCTGACACCTGCCGAGCTGGAGGTCGTGCGGCTCGTCAGCGAGGGGCTCGGCAACAAGGACATCGCGTCGAGACTCTTCGTCTCGCCGCGGACCGTGCAGTCCCACCTCACCCGCGTCTACACGAAGCTCGAGCTGTCCTCCCGTGTTCAGCTCGCCCAGGAAGCGGCGCGCCGCTCGGCGCCGTCAAATAGCTGAATCAGCCTTGCAGACGGGCTCTGTACTGATAGTTGTCTCACATGGCGAATGACAGCTCGTGGGCACCCAAGACCGTCGAGGCCTGGGCCTTCGTCCAGAAGATGCTCGGCGACATCACGGGCATCGTGACGGCGGACGCGGAGAACGAACGCGAACTGCTCGAGGGGCTCGGCGTCATCTCCCGGGTCACCGCTCTGTGCTCGGAGCTCACGGTGGAGGCCGATCCCGAGCTGCCGTGGTTCTTCGACATGTGCTCGCCCACCCGGCTTGTCGGCGGCCCGAACCCGGACGGCCAGTACCTGCTGGCGATGATCCGCGGTGACCGCGCATATCGGATCACTGGGACGCGGGGCAGCACCGCCTATCTCGGCGTGCAGGTGCTGGCGGGCACCGGCATGACGCCGCGGCGCATGGCCGCATATGTCAGCGACACCGATATGGAGCTTGAGGACGGAAAGTTCGCGCTGGTGTTCTCGTCTACGGAGCCGGCCGAGCTGGACGGGGCGCAGTGGGTGCAGATCCCCGAAGATGCGACGTCGATCGTCATCCGCGAGTACGTCGCCGACGCCGCATCCGAGGAGAAGGCAACGCTGCGTATCGATTGCCTGGACTCGCAGCCGCCGCATCCGACGTCCGATGACGAAGCGACAGAACAGTTCACCGCGATGGCGTGGACGATCATGAAGCTGACCACGCTGCACCGCACCATCAAGCCCGAGCTGATGGAGCAGCCCAATACGCTCGTCACCGCGGAGGCCGCCGACCTCGGCGACGCCGATACCACGCCGGACAACCTGTACATGCTCGGGACGTTTCGGCTGGCCGCCAACGAGTCACTGGTGCTCGAGATTGAACCGCCGGATACGCGCTACTGGAATGTGACGCTGGAGAACATCTGGCACGAATGCCTCGAACCGCGCCGCAGACACAGCTCGGTCACCAACAAGGGTGTGACGCCCGACGCCGACGGCTTGGTGCGTATCGCCATCGGCGCCAATGACTTCGGCCACGGCCACTGGCTGGACACCGGGGGCAGGCATCGCGGCTTCATGGTGTTCCGCTGGCTGGACAACCCCGACCCGCCCAAGGTGTCGGTCAATGTGCGGAGACCGAAGCAATGAGCGCCGCCGATCGGTTCGTGCCCGCCGCGCTGATCGAACAGGCCTGTCAGTGGGCGGGTAGCGACGACTTCGGGGCCGACTTCGACAAGGACGAGAGCTGGCGCGAAGGGCTGGGACTACTATGCGATGGCTTCGTCGGCGAGGCCCGGCTGAATGATCTCGGTGTGGAGATCGCGGCGTTGGATCTGGTGCGCGCGTTGAAGAATCGACTGCAGATCGTCGAATGGCGCAAGGCGCACCCCGAGATCACCGAAGAGAAGATCGAACGGCCGATCTTCATTGTCGGACAGCCACGAACCGGAACCACGATCCTGTTCGACCTGCTCGCCCAGGACCCGCAGCTGCGCCCACCGCTGACATGGGAGGTCGACAACCCGTTTCCTGTGCCGCAGCCCGAGACTTACGACAGCGACCCGCGGATCGCTGAAACCCAAGCCAGTCTCGAGATGAGCGAGCAGATCATTCCCGGGTTCATGAGCTGGCATCCGATGGGAGCACACGTCGGTCAGGAGTGTGTGCGGATCACCGCATCGCAGTTCTGCAGCATGATCTTCTCCGTCCAGTACCGGCTTCCCACCTACTACAAGTGGCTGCTGTACGAGGCGGATCATCGGCAGGCGTACCGATTCCATCGAATCTTCCTGCAGCACTTGCAGTCCGGTGTCGGAGGCCAGTGGCTGCTGAAGTCGCCCGCGCATCTGTGGACGCTCGACGCGCTGGCCGAGGAGTACCCCGACGCGGTGATCGTGCAGACGCACCGCGACCCGCTGAAGGTCATCTCGTCAATCAGTGCGCTGACCAACCATCTGCGCCGAATGGCATCGGATGAAACGACCATCGCGGACTGCGCGGTGCAGTCGTGCGAGGAGATCGTCGTCGGATTGCAGCGTGGCATGACGTTGCGCGAGTCCATACCAAAGGACCAGGTGATCGACGTGCGGTTCGCCGATTTCATGGCCGACCCGTTCGCGACGATTCGATCGCTGTATGCGCGGCTGGACCGCGTGCTGACGCCCGACGCCGAACAGCGGATGCGGGACTTCCTTGCGGCGCATCCTGGCGACGGGAGTGGCGGCCGCTACAGCTGGGCCGACACCGGGCTCGACGCCGATCAGTTACGCGACCAGGTGGCCGCCTACCAGGAACGCTACGACGTGCCGACAGAGCCGCTGAAATAGTGTTTGCTGTGTGATCTGGCCGCGGATGCGTGGATTGGGATCATGATTCGAACATTTTTCGTCGCTGCGACCCTCGTCGCGATCGCTATCGGCACCGCTCCGGTTGGACTGGCTGACCGTCAGTACACAAACTGCACCGAGGCGCACAAAGCCGGCTGATCGTCGGCGCAAGCATCGTCGGCGCGATCGTACTGCTGATGTTGCTCGGCAATTGCGGTGGCAACAAACAGGATCCGATCGGCACGACGGTGACCAAAACAGTCACAACGACCGCGCAGCCGCCGACTGTGACCGTGACTGCTCAACCGCCAGCCGTGACCATTACGGCGGAGTCATCGACGTCAGTTGTCACGATCACAGAGGCAGCGCCGCCACCGGCCTTCTTCGATCCGCCGGAAACGTCGACGTTTGACGCCGCGCGACCGCTGACGTCCGGCGTCTAGCACGCCAACTGCTCTGAGGCTCGCGCGGCAGGGGCGGCGCCGCTCCTCGCCGGTGAACCCGGCTGTCGCTCAGGGCTCGACCGCGACAACGACGGTGTCGCGTGCGAAAACTAGTGACTCAGGCCAAGTAGTCCGGCGGCAGGTTTTCCAGCATCCACTTGAGCATGCGCACCGCGTACTCCGAACTTCCACCCCCGACAATCAATGCCGCGAAGGCCATGTCGCCGCGGTAGCCTGCGAACCAGGAGTGCGATCCGCCCTCGAATTCGGCCTCACCGGTTTTACCTCGAACATCGCCCATGCCGTTGATATCTTTGGCCGTACCGTTGGTGACCACGAGCTGCATCATCGGCCGCAGCCCGTCGAGCATCTTCGGAGTGATCGGCGTCTGGTCGCCGGTCACGGTCGTTTGACGGCCCTCGATCAGTTGCGGCACAGGCGTTTTGCCCGCCGCCACCGTCGCCGCCGCCATCGCCATGCCGAACGGGCTCACCAGTACCTTGCCCTGCCCGAAGCCGTCCTCGGTGCGCTCGGCGAGGTTGACCGTCGGCGGTACCGAGCCGGTGACCGTGTCGATGCCGTCGATCTTGTAGTCCGCTCCGATGCCGTACTGCGCGGCGGCCTGCGTCAGACCCCGCGGCGGCATCTGGCTTGCCAGTTGGGCGAAGGTGGTGTTGCACGAACTGGCGAACGCCCGCGACATCGGCACCGTGCCGAGATCGAAGCCGCCGTAGTTCGGGATGGTCCGGTGTCCGATGTCGACCGTGCCCGGGCAATCGAGAAGTGTGTTGGGCGTTGCCATATCGCGTTCGATCGCAGCGCCCGCAGTGATGATCTTGAACGTCGATCCCGGCGGGTACAGGCCCGTGGTGGCGGTCGGCCCGTCGGCGTCGGCGTCGGCATTCTGTGCCACGGCCAGAATTTCACCGGTGGACGGCTTGATCGCCACGATCATCGCCTTCTTGCCCCCGATGGCGTTGACGGCGCCCTGCGCGGCGTCCTGCACGGCTCGGTCCAGGCTGATGGTGATCGACGGCGCGGGCGTCCCCGCCACCTGGTTGAGCACGTCGACGTCCACCCCGTTCTGGTTGACGCTGACCACGCTCCAGCCGGCCTGACCGTCGAGTTCGTCGACCACCGCCTTCTTGACCTCGCTGATGATCGCGGGCGCGAAATTGTCGTCGGTGGGCATCAATTCGGCCTGCGGCGTGATGACCAGACCGGGACGATCGCCCAGCACTCCGGCGACCTGGTCCCGGTCTGACTGCCGCAGCGTGATCAGGCTGAGCGGATCCTTCGACGAACTCGCCTCCTCGGCGAGCCGCTGCGGGTCCAGCGTGTCGTCGAACGGCCGCAGCGCGTCCACAACCGCGGTCGCCGTCGTCATCAGGTAAGCGCCCGCCGCTTTGGCGTCCAGCGCGAAGTGATACAGGTTGCCGGGCACCAGCACATCGCTACCGCCGCGCTCGTTCACCGCTGCGCGCCGCGGCGGGTCGGAGCGCAACGCAAACGTCTGGTGCTCACCAAGTTTCGGGTGCAGCCCGGTCGCGGTCCAGCGGACCTCCCAGCGGCCCTCGTTGCGCACCATGTTGAGCTGACCGTCGTAGGTCCAGGTGCGGTTCTTCGGCAGGTGCCAGGTGTAGCGGTAGCCGACGGTGCCCGTGTCCTCTGCGAACTTCGAATTCAGCACCTGTGCGTCCAGCGAGGTGGCCTGCAGGCCCTTCCAGGCCTCGTTGATCGCGGCCCGTGCGTCCTCCGGACGGTCGGTCAGCTGCGACGCCCCGCCGGTGTCCCCCTTGGCCAGTGCCGCGAAGAACTCCTCGGCGGCCGGTTCCGGCCCGCTCGGCTTCGGGGTGCATGCGGCCAACGAGGCGGCTACCGCCATGACCGTCAGCAGACTCGCCATACGTGTTGCAGATGAGAACAAAGTTGCCATTGAGGCAGATGTTAAGAAATCGTGACCCTAAATGGGTGGAGGCGCGTCGCCGAAACTCACGTTTTGGATAAAAAGTGCGAGAAAGGCCCGCCAAAACGTCAATCTCGACGCAGAAGAAGTCAGCCCGCGGCGGGCGCGCGGACGACCAGCGGCACCGCGGGGAAGTACGCGGCCATCTCCGAGCGCGATTTACGCAGCGCAGCGGTGCCGTAGCCCTGCTTGCGGTAGGCCGGATGGATCCAGATGCGCACATTGACCTCGCCGCTGGCGAGCTCGCCGAACACCATGCCGATCTTGTCCGAACCGTCCATCGCCACCAGCCACACCGCCTCTTCGGCGTGTACACGGCTGACGGCTGCGCGGATCTCGTCGTCCAGATCGCCTGCGGGAGCGCCTGATCCGTCGCCCGCCGCGCCCACGTCTTCGGTGCGTGCCGCGAAGATGTCCCTGTCGAGGTCAGCGGAGAACAGCCGCAGTGCGAGATCGCCTCCCGGAACGGGCTGCCGCTCCCCCATCGTGAAGCTCAGCTCGTGGTTCAGGTCCTCGAGCTCGTCCCGGATGCGGCGCCGCGACACCTTGGTGAGCCGGTCGAAGGACAACCGCAGCACCGCTTCGCCGCCGGCAGGCGTGGTGCCGAGCATCCGTGCGATCGCTTCAACCGCGGCGTCGTAGTCCTCGGACTCGACGATGACGTCGAGAAGTTCGTGCCGCCGCTCGAGCGCACGGACAAGCGTGTCGGCGATCTCTCTGCGTTCGGCTTTCTGCACGTCGTCGGTCATGGCGTGAAGCGTAACCAACCCGGCTGTCTGCGCGAGTCAGTCCAGCAAGACCGTCGCGAAGGTGCCGACCTCGGCGAAACCGATGCGGTCGTATGTCGCACGCGCGACGGTGTTGAAGTCATTCACATACAGGCTGGCGATGCGGCCGCTGCGCACCACCGCGGAGGCCAGTGCGGCCGTACCTGCCGTGCCCATCCCGCGGCCGCGCCAATCGGGATGCACCCACACGCCCTGGATCTGGCCGACCGCAGGCGACTGTGATCCGACTTCAGCCTTGAACACCACCTGGCCGCGTTCGAAGCGGGCCCAGGCGCGCCCGGCGGCGATCAGGCCTGCGACCCGTCGACGGTAGCCTCGGCCCCCGTCGCCAAGGCGCGGGTCGATGCCCACCTCGCCGATGAACATGTCGATCGCCGCCACCAGGTATGCGTCGAGTTCGTCCATGCGGACAGGTCGCACCGCGGGGTCGATCGGGCAAGTCGGCAGAGCGGCCAGCGCCATGAGGGGCTGACGATCCCGGACGTCGCGTGCAGGCCCCCAGGCGTGCTCGATGCGGCGCCACAGCGGCAACACCAGCTCCGCCCGGCCGACCAGCGACGAGCATCGCCGCGCCGCACTGACCGCCTTGTCGGCGAAGGCGTACAGATCGGCCGCCCGGCCGCGCAGCGGAATGAGGTTGGCGCCCGCGTAGCACAGCGACTCGGTGGCCCGCCCCCGCGTCCACAGCTCGCCGCCGATCGCACTGGGATCGACGCCGTGCTCTGCCACTCGTGAGGCCACCATGCAGCTTCCGACCGGATCGGCGTCGAGCACCTGTCGCACCGCGGCGGCGTCGCGCACCACCGAAACCCGTCGCTCGTCGACGAAGCGGAATAGCGGCGGAGCCGACATCGGGACTCTTTCTGCGGCCTCAGGGCGTGGTGACCCCAGTCACAAGGTCATGTTCAGCTTACGGTCACCACAGGCGAACCGCTGGCAGACGCCTCCGGTCCACGCTCTTCGGCGATTCGCAATGCCTCTTCGATCAGCGTTTCCACGATCTGCGCCTCCGGCACGGTCTTGATGACCTCACCCTTGACGAAGATCTGGCCCTTGCCGTTTCCGGACGCGACGCCGAGGTCGGCTTCGCGCGCCTCACCGGGTCCGTTCACGACGCACCCCATCACGGCGACGCGCAGCGGCACCTCCATGCCCTCGAGCCCCGCGGTGACCTCGTTGGCCAGTGTGTAGACGTCGACCTGCGCGCGCCCGCACGACGGGCACGACACGATCTCCAGTTTGCGGGGCCGCAGGTTGAGCGACTCGAGGATCTGGTTACCGACCTTGACCTCTTCGATCGGCGGCGCCGAGAGCGACACCCGAATCGTGTCGCCGATGCCCTTGGACAGCAACGCGCCGAACGCGACGGCGGACTTGATCGTGCCCTGGAACGCCGGGCCCGCTTCGGTGACACCGAGGTGCAGCGGGTAATCGCATTGGGCCGCAAGCTGTTCGTAGGCGGCGACCATGACGACGGGGTCGTTGTGCTTGACGCTGATCTTGATGTCGCCGAAGCCGTGCTCCTCGAACAGCGACGCCTCCCACAGCGCGGACTCGACCAGTGCCTCGGGCGTGGCCTTGCCGTACTTCTCCATGAAGCGCTTGTCCAGCGAGCCTGCGTTGACGCCGATCCGGATCGGGATACCCGCGGCGCCGGCGGCCTTGGCGACCTCCTTGACGCGGCCGTCGAATTCCTTGATGTTGCCAGGGTTTACGCGCACTGCCGCGCAGCCTGCGTCGATCGCGGCGAAGATGTACTTGGGCTGGAAGTGGATGTCGGCAATCACCGGGATCTGGCTGTGCTTGGCGATCTCGGACAGCGTGTCGGCGTCCTCCTGCCGTGGGCAGGCGACGCGGACGATGTCACACCCCGACGCGGTCAACTCGGCGATCTGTTGCAGCGTGGTGTTCACGTCGTGGGTCTTGGTGGTGCACATGGACTGCACCGCGATCGGGTGATCGCTGCCGACGCCGACGTTTCCGACCATCAGCTGACGGGTTTTACGCCGCGGGGCCAACGTGGGTGCAGGCGGTGCCGGCATCCCTAAGCCGACGGACATGGGGTCTCCTACTGGAAGGGTTTGATCGGGTTTACGAAGTCTGCGGTCACGGTCAGCGCCATGTACCCGACCACCACGACCAAGATCACGTAGGTGGCGGGCATGAGCTTGAGGTAGTTCACCGGAGCCGCGGCCGCCATGCCCCGCGCCTTACGGATCATGTTGCGGACCTTCTCGTAGAACGCAACGGCGATGTGACCGCCGTCGAACGGCAGCAGCGGAACGAGGTTGACCGCGCCGAGCACGAAGTTCAGCTGGGCCAGGAAGAACCAGAACGCGAGGTACAGCCCGCGCTCGAAGGCGTCACCGCCGATGCGCGACGCGCCAACGACGCTGATCGGGGTCTCCGGGTCGCGTACGCCGCCGCCGATGGAGTGCACCAGCGCGCCGACCTTGGTGGGAATCTTCGCCAGCGATTTGCCCAGCTCGACGGCCAGATCGCCGGTGAAAACCACCACGCCGGGCACCGCGGTGACCGGGTTGTAGTGCGTGTACACGACGGGTCCGTATTCGGCGGCCGCGACGCCGACCGCGCCGACCGTCGTCGGCGCCGGCGCGTCCTTGGAGGTGAAGCGCTGGGTCTGAGTGACGTCGACGACCGTGGTGATCCGATTGCCGTCGCGCTCGATGACGAACGGCGTCGGGCCGCTGGCCTTACGCACCGCATCGACCATCTCGTCGGGATTGTGTACGTCGGTGGCGCCGACCTTGACGATCACGTCGCCCTTGCGGATGCCTGCCGCCGCCGCGGGCCCCTGACCCGTGCAGTCGGCCAACTTGTCCTTGCTGATTGCCGGTGCGACGCAGGAGGTTTCGCTGACGTAGGAGGCGCGCTGCGGGTTCAGGTCAGGCAGGCCCCAGTGCAGCGCGATGCCGTAGATGATCACCAGCCCGACGATGAAGTTCATGCCCGGGCCCGCGGACAGCACCGCGGCACGCTTCCATGTCTTCTGCTTGTACATCGCATACGGGCGGTCTTCCGGGGCGATCTCGTCGATCGAGGTCATGCCCGCGATGTCGCAGAACCCCCCGAGCGGGATCGCCTTGACGCCGTATTCGGTGGACCCCAGCTTGTTGGGCCGCCGGGTGGACCACAGCGTCGGGCCGAAGCCGACGAAGTAGCGGCGCACCTTCATCCCGGTGGCACGCGCCACCCACATGTGCCCGCATTCGTGCAGCGCCACGGATATCAAGATGCCGAGCGCGAAGAGCACGACGCCGATGACCCACATCATTTGGTGGTGACAACCTCCCGAGAAACCGCGCCCCGTGCCCGCTCCCGGGCCCAGCGTTGCGCGTCAAGTACCTCTTCCACGGTAGCGGGTTCGGCGGCCCACTGGTCTGCGGCGTGCAGCACATCGGCGATGGTTTTCACGATCGTCGGGAACCGGACCCGGCCGTCGAGGAAGGCCGCCGCGGCCTCCTCGTTCGCGGCGTTGTAGACCGCCGTCAGGCAGCCGCCCCGCTGACCGGCCTCCCGCGCCAGCTCGACAGCGGGAAAGACCTCTGCGTCCAACGGCTCGAATTCCCAGGTGGCGGCGGTGCGGAAGTCGCAGGCCATGGCGGCGCCGGGCACCCGTGACGGCCAGCCGAGGGCGAGCGCGATCGGCAGTTTCATATCCGGCGGACTGGCCTGCGCGATCGTCGAGCCGTCGGTGAACGTCACCATCGAGTGCACGATCGATTGCGGGTGCACGACGACCTCGATGCGCTCGTACGGCACGCCGAACAACAGGTGCGTCTCGATGAGCTCCAAGCCCTTGTTCACCAGCGACGCCGAGTTCAAGGTATTCATCGGCCCCATTGACCAGGTCGGATGGGCGCCCGCCTGCTCGGGCGTGACGTCCTCCAGGTCGGCGGCGGCCCAGCCGCGGAACGGGCCGCCGGACGCCGTCAGCACCAGGCTCGCGACCTCGTCGGGGGTTCCGCCGCGTAGACACTGCGCCAGCGCCGAATGCTCTGAGTCGACGGGCACGATCTGTCCCGGTTTGGCGGCCCTCAGCACCAGCGGACCGCCCGCGATCAGCGATTCCTTGTTCGCGAGGGCGAGCCGGGCGCCGGTGGCCAACGCAGCCAGCGTCGGCTGCAGGCCGAGCGCTCCGACCAGCGCGTTCAGCACGACGTCGGCCTCGGTGTTCTCGACGATCGACGTGGCCGCGTCCGGCCCCGAGTAGGTGACGTCACCGACCTTCTCGGCGGCGTCGTGATCGGCGACGGCGATGTTGGTGACGCCGGTTTCGGAGCGCTGTTTTGCCAGCAGATCCGGGTTGCCTCCGCCCGCGGCCAATCCGACCACCTCGAATCGGTCAGGGTTGGCCGCGATGACGTCGAGCGCCTGCGTACCGATCGACCCGGTGCTACCGAGGATCAGTACCCGCAGCTTGTTGCTCACCGTCCCATTGTGCCGCCCTGAGCTCTCTATCCGCGAGCAGACGCAAACGTCCGAACTGTCCTGCGGTTTTGCGGACATTTGCGTCTTGTCGCGGGAATAGGTGACCGAAATGTGACGGTTTCGGCCAAGGCCCAACCCGCCATCCGTTCCACACCGAATGACCGGCATGTTCACGCTCGTACTGATCGGTTTCCTCGGCGGACTGATCACCGGTATATCCCCGTGCATCCTGCCGGTGCTGCCGGTCATCTTCTTCTCCGGCACGCAGGGCACCCGCACCGAATCGGTTGCCGCATCCGACGGCGGCACCGCGACCGCGGTCAAGACAAAGACCGCGCTGTCGGAACGGCTGCGGCCGTACCGGGTGATCGGCGGACTTGTGCTGAGCTTCAGCCTGGTAACGCTCGTCGGAACTTCACTGCTGTCGCTGTTGCATCTGCCGCAGGACGCCATCAGGTGGGCCGGCCTCGTCGCGCTCACCGCCATCGGCCTCGGGCTGATCTTTCCCCGTTTCGAAGAGCTACTGGAAAAGCCCTTCAGTCGAATCCCACAGCTCCAGATGAGTCAGGGCAGAAGCGGTTTCGGCCTGGGCCTGGCGCTGGGTGTGCTGTATGTGCCGTGCGCGGGGCCTGTGCTCGCCGCGATTGTGGTGGCAGGGGCGACGGGCTCGATCGGCCTGCACACCGTGGCGTTGACGATCTCCTTCGCGCTCGGCGCCGCCCTCCCGTTGCTGTTCTTCGCGCTCGCCGGCCAACGGGTTGCCGAGCGCGTCGGCACCTTTCGCCGTCACCAACGACGGATTCGCGTGATCGGCGGCATCGTGATGCTGGTCTTCGCGGTCGCGCTGGTGTTCAACGTGCCCGCCAAGCTGCAGCGCGCCATCCCCGACTACACCGCTTCACTGCAGGACAAGGTCGTCGCATCGGACGAGGTGCAGGAGAAGCTCAACCTCGGCGGCCTGGTCAACGACCAGAACCGCGAGTTGTCGAACTGCAGCAACGGCGCACCGAAGCTCGAAAGCTGCGGCACCGCACCGGATATCAAGGGCATCACCGCGTGGCTGAACACCCCCGGAGGTGCACCGGTCGACCTCGAGTCATTGCACGGCAAGGTCGTTCTGGTCGATTTCTGGGCCTACTCGTGCATCAACTGCCAGCGCGCCATTCCGCACGTCGTCGACTGGTACGCCAAGTACAGGGATCTGGGGCTCGAGGTCATCGGTGTACACAGCCCTGAATACGCGTTCGAGAAGATCCCTGGCAATGTCGCCAGCGGCGCCGACGATCTCGGCATCACCTATCCCGTCGCCCTGGACAACAACCTGTCGACATGGACCAACTACCGCAACCGCTACTGGCCCGCCGAATACCTGATCGATGCCGGTGGAACGGTGCGGCACATCAAGTTTGGCGAGGGCGACTACGACGTCACCGAGAACCTCATCAGGCAACTGCTCGTTGACGCCAATCCCGTTGTGGCGCTGCCACCGCCGAGTGACTCCGCCGACGAGACACCGGCCGCCGGTCAGACGCCCGAGACATATTTCGGGGTCGGCAAGATGGTCAACTACGGCGGCACGAACGTCTACGACGAGGGCACCGAGGATTTCAACTATCCGCCGATGCTCGCCGACGACAGCTTCGCGTACCGGGGTCGGTGGACGCTGGACTACCAGGGCGCCACTGCGGCATCCGACGATGCCGACATCGCCCTGAACTACACCGCGAAAAATGTCTACCTCGTGGTGGGCGGCGAGGGCACCGTGACCGTCACACGCAACGGCAGAGTCTCCACCTTGCCGATCACTGGAGCTCCGACGTCCCACCAGCTCGTGGCGGGCGACCGAGTTGCGCGCGGACAACTCGAAGTGCGGCTGAGCAAAGGGCTGCAAGCCTTTTCGTTCACATACGGCTAACGATTCGCCCTCGGCACCCATCCGCGGGCGCTGCCGTTCCGAATAACAGTTGGAAACACAGGTGAGAGGCGGCAACCATTGCCGTCCGCGACACAAGGAAGTGAATGACCGATGAATCAGATCAAGAAGACATTCGCCGTTGCGGGTCTGGCCGCGGTGGCGTCGATGGGCCTGTCGCTCAGCACCGCTACAAGCGCGTCGGCCGAACTGGTCGGCCCCGCATGTTCGGCATACGCGATGCAGGTACCCACCGGCCCCGGTTCGGTGGCAGGCATGGCGCAGGATCCGGTCGCGGTGGCGGCGTCGAACAACCCGATGCTCACCACGTTGACCAAAGCCATTTCGGGACAACTGAATCCGAAGGTGAATCTCGTCGACACGCTCAACGGCGGCCAGTTCACCGTATTCGCGCCGACCGACGACGCATTCGCCAAGATCGACCCCGCGACGATCGACAAGCTCAAGACCGACTCGGATCTGCTCACGAAGATCCTGACCTACCACGTGGTGCCCGGCCAAGTCAGCCCGTCGCAGGTCGTCGGAACCCACAAGACCGTGGAGGGCGCGAACCTGACCGTCACGGGTATGGGCAATGACCTCAAGGTCAACAACGCATCGGTGGTGTGCGGCGGTGTCGCCACGGCCAACGCACAGGTGTACATGATCGACACCGTGCTCATGCCACCCGCCAACTAGCAACGACCACAACCGAATACGGCTGGCGGCCCGGTCATTGTGATCGGGCCGCCGCCCATGGGTCGATCGTGGCTTCGATCTTGAGCACCAGGTTGTCGCGGATCGTCAGCACGATGACGGCGAACAGCCGCCGGTCGCTGAAGGCGAGCAGTACTGGCTCCCCGACCGGCCCGCTGACAAGCGTCGCGCCGTGGCCGAGGTAGCGAAGTAGGTTGCGGCCCACCTCGTCTGGGCCATGGTTGACCTGAGGCGGCGGCGCACCATCCCCCAGAATGGTGCCCGCTCCCCACACCGTCGGATCCAGTACGGCCGTCAGCGCCTCGAGATCACCGTTGGCGCAAGCGGTGATGAACCGCTCGGTCACGAGCTGATGTTCGGCGTCGGCGACGTCGGCGAGTCGGGGCGTGGCGGTAGCGAACTTCCCCCTGGCGCGGCGGGCGAGTTGACGACAGGTGCCGACGGGTCTGCCGACGGTCTCCGCGATCTCGTCGAACGGCATCTGGAACACGTCGTGCAGCACGAAGGTCACCCGCTCGCCAGGGGACAGCCGCCGCAGCATCTCCAACATCGCTTCGCGGACCTCGTCGTCGAGGGTGACCCGGTCGGCCGGATCCAGATCGGCGGACGGAACGACATCGGCCGCGGTCACCTCGTCGGGGCGCTCGTGCCTGGCGCGCGCCGACCGCAGTTGGTCGAGGCACAGCCGCCCGGCGACCACCGTCAGCCACCCCCGCATGTCGTCGATGGCGGCCACGTCTTCCCTGGCCAGTCGCAGGAATGCCTCCTGGGCGACGTCCTCGGCCTCGCCGACGTCGCCAAGCATCTGGTAGGCCAGGTTCACCAGATACGGGCGGTGGCTGCGCCATGCCGCTTCGACAGACGGTGCGTCGGTCATGTTCTTACGACGAAGTAGCCGCGGAAAAAGTTACAGCCGCCGCATGTAACTTGTCCCGACGCTGCCTCGTCCTTGGTTGCATGAACACAATTCTCGTCACGGGCGCAACCGGCAATGTCGGCCGCCCTCTGGTCAATCAACTCGCAGCGGCCGGCGCGCATGTGCGCGCGGTGACTCGTCAGCCGGCTACGGCCGGCTTTCCTTCCGGCGTCGAAGCGGTGGGTTCGGCAGTCGCAGGCTTGCGCGGCGCATCCGCGGTCTTCCTCAACTCGCGTGCGCTCGGCGACGAACTGCCGACCGTCGTCGATCTCGCCCGCCGGGAAGGCGTGACGCGACTCGTCGCGCTGTCGGCCATCAACGCCGACGACGACTTCTCCCGCCAACCGTCGCGGTTCCGCGGCGACCGCAACAAGGAAGTCGAGCAGTACGCCGTCGACTCGGGGCTGGAGTGGGTCAGCTTGCGGCCAACGGTGTTCGTCACCAACTTCTTCGGCATGTGGGCACCACAGACCAAGGTGGGCGACGTCGTCAGCGGTCCGTACGCGCAGGCCTCGACGGCGCCCATCGTCGACCGCGACATCTCGGCGGTCGCGGCGCACGCGCTTCTCACCGATGAGCTACTGGGCCAGAAGGTTCCGCTGACCGGCCCACAGGCATTGACCAATACGCAACTCGTCGAGGTCATCGGCGCGGTCCTCGACCGTGAGCTTCGCTATCAGGAGGTTCCGCCGGACCTCGTGCGTGAACGTTTCATTGCCCTCGGCTTCCCCGCCGAGTTCGCCGACGCGTACATGGGCCTGCTCTCGGCGACGGTGTCCAAACCCGCGCTGGTCACCCATGACGTGGAGAAGATCCTCGGCCGACCCGCGGACAGCTTCGCCGACGCGGTAGCCGCTCACCGCGATCTATTCACCAATTAGCAAAGGAGACAACACATGTCGGAACTAAGACCACCCCGCTACCTGAAGTCGATGAACAGGATCGTCAGGGCGATCCAGAAGTTGGGCATCCCCACCGGGCCTGCCATGGTGCTGACCGTGCCGGGAAGGAAGACGGGTCAGCCGCGCAGCACGCCGATGACACCGTTCACCTATCGGGGCGACCTGTACACCGTCGCGGGATATCCGGGCGCCGACTGGGCTGCCAATGCCCGCGCCGCGGGCACGGGAATGCTGTCCCGCGGGCGCAGGTCCCGTCAGATCAAGATCGTCGAACTCGACGCCGAGGAATCGCGCCCGGTGCTGCGCGAGTTTCCGGCCCAGGTGCCGGTCGGTGTCGGATTCGCGAAACGCTCCGGACTCGTGCGGGACGGGACTCCGGACGAGTTCGAAGCCCTTGCAGGACAATTGGCGGTATTCAGGTTCGACCCGGTGAGCTAGCCTGGGACGCCAGCGGTCGCGCGGTGCACGCGGATGTCACCCGAGCCGGTCAGGACGTGCACGGTGAGCGTTTCGTCGCCGCCCATCGGCCCGTCGGCCGGCTCGAGGGTGTTGCGCACTTCACCCGAATGCGTGCGCACATCGAGTCGGGCGGCGGTCCCTTCCGGGATACAAATCTCCACGTCACCGCTGCCGGTCTGCACGGAGACACCGCCGCTCGACGCCGCCGCGACACTGGTGTCGCCGGAGGCGGTCTGCGCATTGACCGTGCCGTTGAGCTGCTTGACCGTCAACGAACCGCTGGCCGCACGGAACTTGATGTCGCCGGTCAGCTCGTTGACCGAGACGTCGCCGGAGGCGCTGTCCGCCTTGATGTTTCCCGTGACGGCGTCCACGGTGGCATCGCCGCTGGCCGTCGCGAACCGGCAGTCGCCAAAGGCGCCCTCGGCACGCACATCTGCGGACGCCGATGACACCTGAAGGCGGGAACGTGACGGCAGTTCGATGTCGATGACAACCGCGCCTCCGCGACCGAGGGAGATGAAGCGTCTACCCGCGGAGACGTCGAGTGTGCCGTTGCGGAATTCGACCCTAGCGACCTCGGCTATGCGGATGTCGGAGGCGCGGTTCGGATCCCGCGGGCGAACCGAGACCACGGTGTCGTCGCGGTCTGAGGCGACGACGTTCACCGAACCGCTCACCACCTCGATGACGGCTGTAATCGGTTCTGGTGTCGGGAATGTCGGCATTGCCCCTCCTGATGTGATTTCGTCGCTCAACGGACCCAGCCGCTGAAGTGTTTGTCGGTTGCGGCGCGCGAGTGACGTTTGCCGCCAAGGGCGGTCGCGACCGTGCGGACCAGCCACGCGTTCACCGAAAGACCCTCTGCGCGTGCGGCCGCGTCGACGGGCGACCTCAGGCTCTCCGGCAGCCGCAGCGTCACCCGCCACGTGCCGCCGTCGTCATCGGACTCCGGCGTCGCGACACCGCTTGCGACCGGTTCCGGCGGATCGTCGACACCGGCGCTCACGGTGAACTCCGGGTCGCGACCGCGCAATCGCACGTCCACCGACGCCGGTGCCAACTCACGGGTGATCTCTTCGGCGGCGTCGGACAGGGCTTCGAGCAGCGCAAGCCGGATCGCCGAGTCCAGCGGCGCCGTCAGCCGATCCGCGAGCGCCTCCGCCTCGGGACCGCCCGCGGCCGCCGCCACAGCGAGTTCATGCCGCACACCGTCGACGTACGGTTGCAAGTCCATGACGTCATGGTGACATCACTTTGATGTCACCGCAAGCGTCAGAACGGTGCAGTGGCTGCTACCTGCACTTTTCGATGATCTCCTCGGCGAATTTCTCGATAGGTCCCCGGTAGGCCTCGACGCCGTTGTCGCCAACATCCATCCCGAACCACGGCCTGCACATCACCGACGTGATGCCGATGTCCTCGGCGCGCCGGTAGAGATCGACCGACGGCGGTTCGAGGAGTGCCAGCAGGATGTCGAACGGTTCGTTCTCCCGGCCGTACTCGCGGCGCAGCGCCTGCAGCCTCTGCACGTAACCGACCGCCTCGTCCCACACGTATGCGTAGCCGACCCATCCGTCGCACAGCCGTGCCGCTCGGCGCAGCGCCGCCTCGGACTCGCCGCCGACCGAAATCGGCACCGGCGCGGGCGGGTGCGGTTCGAGCATCATCTCCGGCACCTGGTAGTACTCGCCGCTCCAGGACACCCAGCCGCCCTTCCACAGCTCGCGCAGCGCGGGGATCATCTCGTCGAGTCGCTTGCCGCGGTTGGTGAAGTCCTGCCCCATCAGCTCGAACTCCTCGCGCATCCATCCGATGCCCGCGGCCAGTCCCACGCGTCCGCCGGAGATGTCAGCGGCCGCGGCGACCAGCCGGGCCACCTCGAGCAGCGGTCGCGCGGGAGCGACGTAGATCGCGTTGGAGAACCGCAGCCGTCGCGTCACCGCCGCCATCGCACCGGTCAGCACCCACGCGTCCGGCCACGCCGTATCGGGTGCCCAGCCCGGCTTGCCGCTGTCGGAATCGGGATACGGCGACGACAGTTCACGCGGGTAGATCATGTGATCCGACGTCACGATGCCGTCGAACCCGGCCTCATCGAGCATCGAGGCGATCGCCACCCCGTCGGTGGCCTTCATGAAGGCCGTGCCGCTCCAGAACTGCATCCGTCATCCTTCCGTCAGCAATGCTCCTTGTTTCTTTAGCGCGAAATTCGGGCAGCATCAATGGCATGCCGACTCTGTTGTGGTTCCGGCGGGATCTGCGGTTGCGCGACCTCCCCGCGCTGCTGGACGCCGCGGATGCCGACGGCGAGGTGCTTGCCTGCTACGTGCTGGACCCGCGCCTGAAGGCGTCGTCGGGGCCGAGGCGGCTGCAGTACCTCTACGACGCGCTACGCGAGTTGCAGGATGCGCTCGACGGCAGGCTGATTGTCACTCGCGGACAACCGGAGAAGCGAATTCCGGCACTGGCCAAGGCCGTCGGTGCGAGCGCCGTGCATGTCTCGGCCGACTTCACACCGTTCGGCACGCGGCGCGACGACGCCGTACGTGACGCGCTCGGTGACATTCCGCTCGAGGCGTCCGGATCGCCGTATCTGGTGTCGCCCGGGCGGGTGGTGAAGGGCGACGGCGAGCCGTACAAGGTGTTCACGCCGTTTTACAACGCATGGCGGGAACACGGTTGGCGGGCGCCGGCAAAATCGGGCCCGAAGTCCGCACGCTGGATCGACGCGGCGGACGTCAAGGGCGGGGTCGAAATCCCCGATGCGGGTGTCGAACTCGAGTTGCCCGCAGGCGAAAAGGCTGCGCTGCGGCAGTGGAAGAAGTTCGTCGACAAGGGCGTCGCCGACTACGCCGACGCCCGTAACCGCCCCGACCTCCCCGCGACCAGTCGCATGTCGGCGCACCTCAAGTTCGGCACCATCCACCCCCGCACGATGGCGGCCGACCTCGGCAGGGGCAACGGCGCACAGGCGTACTTGCGGGAGTTGGCCTTTCGCGATTTCTACGCGGCTGTGCTCAACGTATGGCCCGACAGCGCGTGGTGGAACTGGAACAAGTCGTTTGACGCGATGCCGATCGACGAGGGCGCCGAGGCGAAGAAGGCCTTCGAGGCGTGGAAGGCCGGGCGCACCGGCTTTCCGATCGTCGACGCAGGGATGCGCCAGCTCGCCGAGACCGGCTGGATGCACAACCGGGTGCGGATGATCGTCGCGTCGTTTCTGGTCAAGGATCTGCACCTGCCGTGGCAGTGGGGAGCGCGCTGGTTTCTCGAGCAACTCGTGGATGGCGATATGGCCAACAACCAGCACGGCTGGCAGTGGGCGGCGGGCACAGGCACTGACGCCGCGCCGTATTTCCGGGTGTTCAACCCGACGACGCAGGGCGAGAAGTTCGACCCCGACGGCGAATACGTGCAGCGCTGGGTGCCCGAGGTGGACGACGACGACTACCCCGACCCGATCGTCGACCACAAGGCCGAGCGCGCGGAGGCGCTGCGCCGCTACAGCTCGATCACTTGAGCGTGAGACCGCCGTCCATCGGCAGCGCCACTCCGGTGAGACAGCGGCCGGAAGGCCCGCACAGATAGACCATCATGTCGGTGATCACTTCCGGGTCAAGCGGGGGCATGGACAGCTTCGGCTGCTGAGACTTGCCGAACTCGGGATCTTCTCCGATGAGCCGCCCCATCGCCTCGTTGATGATCATCGGGGTCGCCACTCCGCCCGGATGCACCGAGTTGACGCGAATGTTCTTCTCCGCCAGCGTCGTTGCGTAATGCCGCATCACACCGATCACGCCGTGCTTCGCGGCGGTGTAGCCCGCGGCGCCGTGGCTCATCGAATCGAAATTGCTGCTGACGGACTTGAATCCGGCGGCCGAGCTCGTGATCACGATGACACCGCCGTCGCCGTGGCGCAGCAGCGACGGTAATGCGGCCTCGATGGTGAAGTACACGCCCTTCAGGTTCACGTCGACGGCGTCGACGAAGGCGGAGATGTCGAGCCGCTGCTCCCCCGCAGCCGGGAAGATCCCCGCATTGGCGAGTACGAAATCCAGCCGTCCGAGTTCGGCGACGCCGTTGGCCACCACCTCGTTGAGCCGGTCGAAGTCGCGGACGTCGGCCTGCTCGGCGATGATCCGCCTGCCGGTCTTCTCGACGTGGTTGACGGTTTCGTCGAGGTCCTCCCGAGTCGGCATCGGGTACGCCACGCTGTCCAGCTGGTCGCACAGGTCGACCGCGATGATGTCGGCGCCCTCCTCGGCGAAGCGCACCGCGTGCGAGCGGCCCTGGCCCCGCGCCGCGCCCGTGATGAACGCGACCTTGCCGTCGAACTGTCCTGCCATGACGCACCACACTACGGCGAGGGGATGAGCGCCCTGTGTCAGAATGTCGGCAGCGCTAAGCCCGACCGTGAGGAGCAGCCGTGGTGAGCACCGATTTGGACCGGACCGACGGTGTCGACGTCGAAGATGTGCCTTCCGCCGCGTGGGGCTGGTCCAAGGAGAACCACAAGGCCATCCAGATCGGCGGCATCCTGTCCGCGATCTTCCTGCTGTGCATGCTGCGAGGTAACCACGTCGGGCACGTCGAGGACGCATTCCTGGTCTTTTTCGCCGTGGTGATCCTGATCATCGTGGCGCGTGACGTTTTCCTGCGCCGCCGCGGCTGGAGCAGGTAGGTCGTCAGCCCGTAGCGGCTGCCAGAGGCAGAGTGGCGCCGATCGGCGTCAACTCTCCGGTGATTCCCGCCGCCCTCCGGATTTCAGTGAATGCGTCGAGCATCGCGTCGGTCGCCTCGTGCGGATCGTCGAGCGTGCGGTCGTCGGTGATCACCGAGATGGCGAGCTGGTCGACGTAGCTCCACACCGTGATGTTCATGCCACTGCCCACGACGACCGGTCCGACCGAGTAGATCTCGCTGACCGTCGCGCCCTCGATGACACCACGCTCGCGTGGCCCGCGAACATTCGAAATGGTCAGGTTCATGACACTGGCCGATCCGAGGCGCTGCGCCTGCTTACGGAACACCGGCGGTGCCAGCGCGGGCGGAAGGTAGGACAACCACGCAGGCAGAATCGTCGGGCCGAGCAGTTGGTGGTTTTCCTTGGCGATTTTGGTCGACAACGAGGTCACCTTCACCCGCTCCAGCGGGTCTTCGATGTGGACCGGGAGCGACGGCGTCATGTAGGTGAACTCGTTGCCCGCCAACCGCTCTGTGGACGGGTTGGTGCTGACAGGCACACCGGCGATCAGCGGTTCATCGGCCTTGCCGTCGTATCGCAGCAGGAGCCGGCGCAGCGCCCCGGCCGACATCGCGAGCACGATGTCGTTGATCGTGACGCCGAGGCGTTTGGATACCTCCTTGACGTCTGCCAACGCCAGTGGGGCCGTCGCGAACCGACGGCCAGGGGTGACGACATGGTTGATGAAGCAGTCCGGCGGCGCGAAGTTGCGAGCCAGATCCGGGTGCTCGCCGCGCTCCTTTGACCGGCGCCGGACGCGGGACACCCCAGTCGCCGTCTCGCTGACCAGGCGGGGCAGCTTCCGAATCAACCCAACGTGGTCGCGGGCGGCGGCCTTGAGCAGCGCAGGCCGGGTCCGCGCGATGTCGGGCTCTTCGAATACGCCCATGACCCCGGACGGACTCTCCGGCTGGATCGCTCTTACCATCTGGTTGGACGACGCCGTCCCGTCAGCAAGCACGTGGTGCACCTTGTGAATGATCGCGATGCGGTTATCGGCCAGACCTTCGGCGACGTACATCACCCACAGCGGCCGGTTACGGTCCAGCGGCGTGCTGGCGATCTCACCGATCAACTGATCCAGCTCGCGGCGCCCGCCCGGCGCGGGCACCCGGATGGGGCGGACGTGGTAGTCGAAATCGATCTTCTCGTTGATCACCCACATCGGGTGGTGAAGCTTCAGCGGAATGTCGACCAGCTGATAGCGCAGCGGGGCCATCGCCTGCAACCGCGGAAATGCCACCTCGCGGAACACGTCGAAGCTGTATCCCGGCACATTCGAAACATCGAGGATCCCGATCTTGAGCGTGTGCATGTGGACCTCGGGCGTCTCGAGGTACAGCATCAACGCGTCCACACCATTGAGTCGTTTCACGCCCACCCCAATTCGTCGCCGACCCCCGGTTTCTGTACCCGCCATTGCACTCCTTCTGTCGCCCGTGCAGGCGGGTTCGGTGAAACTTCCACCCGGGCATGACGCTCGGTCGAAGCTTTGTAAAGCTTGTTCAATGAGTCTCGTCGCCGGACGCGGTCCGCTGAGCAAGGATCCCGCCGGATGGTTCGCGCCCCCGCTGCCCGACGACCCGGTGTTCGTCGAGCCGCATCCTCGGCGGGTGCAGGCAATCCGCGGCGGTGCCACGGTGATCGACACGGAGCGGGCGCTGATGGTGCATCGCCGCGATCATCCGCTCAGCTATGCGTTCCCGGCCGACGAGATCGGCGACCTCCCTCACGAGCCTGTGCCGGAGGCGCCCGGGTATGTCCGTGTTCCGTGGGATGCCGTCGACACCTGGCTGGAGGAAGGGCGCAAGCTTGTCCACTATCCGCCAAACCCGTACCACCGGGTGGACTGCCGCCCGACGAACCGGAGGTTGCGCGTCGCCGTTGCGGGCATCACGCTGGTCGACACCGCTGACACGATGGTCGTCTTCGAAACGGCGCTTGCACCGCTGCTGTACGTCGGTCCGTCGCTTGTGCGCACCGACCTGCTGAGGCGTTCCGACACGACGAGCTACTGCAACTACAAGGGCTACGCGACGTACTGGTCGGCCGTCGTCGGTGATGCTGTCGTCGAGGATGTGGCGTGGAGCTATGACGACCCGCTGCCCGAAACCCTTTCTCTCAAGGGGTTTTTCAGCTTCGACACCACTCGCGCCGATGTCTCGGCGGAACTCCCTGCGGTATGAGGCGCGTCACACCGCTCGAATCGACCACGAACCCTACGGTTCCGTCACCGTAGGTTACGGTTGCGTACGTTTGCCCTGGTCAGCCACACTTCAGGCAGTTGTCCAGTGTGGAGGGAATTGTCTTGGGGCACTACATCGCCAACGTCCGCGACATCGAGTTCAACCTATTCGAAGTGTTGCAGCTGCGCCGGGTGCTGGACTCGGGTGGCTACGGCGACCTCGACAGCGACACGGTGCGCACCATGCTCTCCGAAGTCGCCAGGCTCGCAGAGGGACCGGTGGCCGCATCGTTCGCCGACGCCGACCGCAACCCTCCGGTGTTCGACCCGGAGCGCCATACCATCTCCGTGCCCCCCGAGTTGGCGAAATCGGTGCAGGCGGTCAAGGAGGCCGAGTGGTGGCGCATCGGCCTCTCCGAGGAAGTCGGCGGTGTTGCGGCGCCGAATGCACTGCTGTGGGCGATCAACGAGATGCTGCTGTGCGCCAACCCGTCGGCGGCCTTCTGGTGGGCGCTCGGTCCAGCGATGGCGCACTCGCTGGCCGCGGAGGGCAACAAGCAGCAGATAATGTGGGCGGCAAAGGGTTTGGAGCGCGGCTGGTCGGCGACCATGGTGCTGACCGAGCCCGACGCCGGCTCCGACGTCGGCGCGGGCCGCGCGAAGGCCATCGCGCAGCCCGACGGCACATGGCACATCGAAGGCGTGAAGCGGTTCATCTCCGGCGGCGATCTCGGTGACACCACCGAGAACATCTTCCACTTGGTGCTGGCGCGACCCGAGGGTGCGGGTCCTGGCACCAAGGGGCTGAGCCTGTTCTACGTGCCGCAGTACCTTTTCGATCCGGAGACCCTCGAACTCGGGCCGCGCAACGGGGTTTTCGCGACCGGACTCGAGCACAAGATGGGCCTGAAGTCCTCGCCCACATGCGAATTGACCTTCGGTGCGCACGGCGTGCCCGCGGTGGGTTATCTCGTCGGCGATGTGCACAACGGCATCGCGCAGATGTTCACCGTGATCGAACACGCCAGGATGACGATCGGCGTCAAGTCGACTGGCACCCTGTCGACGGGCTATCTGAACGCGCTGGAGTACGCGAAGACACGCGTGCAGGGTGCCGACATGACGCAGATGACCGACAAGGCCGCGCCGCGGGTGACTATCATGCACCACCCGGATGTGCGTCGCAGCCTGATGACCCAGAAGGCATACGCGGAGGGCCTGCGGGCGCTCTATCTGTACGCCGCCGCACATCAGAACGACGATGTCGCACAACTGGTTTCGGGCGCCGATCCGAAGATGGCGCACCGCGTCGACGACCTGCTGCTGCCGGTGGTCAAGGGCGTCGGCTCCGAGCGTGCCTACGAGATCCTGACCGAGTCGCTGCAGACGTTCGGCGGGTCGGGCTTCCTGCAGGACTACCCGATCGAGCAGTACATCCGCGACGCCAAGATCGACTCGCTCTACGAGGGCACTACCGCGATCCAGGCGATGGACTTCTTCTTCCGCAAGATCGTTCGCGACCATGGCCAGGCGCTCGGCGCATGTGGCATCACAGGTCAGCGCCACCATCGACTCCTGTGACGCGAGCCTGAAGCAGCAGGCCGAACAGCTGCGCCACGCACTCGAAGATGTCCAGGCGATGACGGCCACACTCACCGGCTATCTGATGTCGGCTTCCGAAAACCCAACGGAGATCTACAAAGTCGGGCTGGCGTCGGTCCGATACCTGCTCGCGGTCGGAGACCTGCTCATCGGCTGGCGCTTGCTGGTGCAGGCCAACGTCGCGACGGCGGCTCTCGCCGCGGGCAAGGACGAGGACTTCTACCGCGGCAAGCTCGCGGTTGCAGCGTTCTTCGCGTCCAACGTGCTGCCCAAGCTCACCGCGGTGCGATCGATCATCGAGGACATCGACGACGACGTCATGCAGCTTCCCGAAGCCGCGTTCTGACATCGGCGCATCGACTAGCCCTCCTTGGGCCAGTCACCCGCTGAGTCGAGGCAGTCCCTGTCCCAATCGTCGTAGCGTCTCTCGTGCGGCCGGATGATGCGGCTGCGTAATTCCAGCAAGAGCTCCTCGGTGGAGGCGCGAGACAGGGCCTCCGCGGTGTACGAGGGGTATTGCGGTTCGGAGCTGTCGCGACGCAACTGGACGACGAGCTCCTTGGGCTCCCCGCCGGCGAGGATGGCGTCAACGCTGCCCGGTGCCCACCCGAGCTTGTTCTCCAGCATGGCGTAGGTTCCCCGGCTGGCCCTGCGGACCCCGTTCTCGATGTCGGCAAGGGTGCGCACGGTGAAGTTCAGGCTGTTGGCCAGGTCGGTGCGGGTGCGGTACCCCCGGGCGACGCGCCTGCTCACGATGTGGTGGCCGAGACGTCCCAACGATTGTTCGTGCATGAAGGGATCATGACGTATCGCGGCCGGCAATGCCAGCCGCCGTGCCCATTTATTTCCATATGATTCATGAAATGACAGGAACTACATCGGCGGCACTCAAGCAAGCCGGTTCCGATCTGAATCGTCCTACCGCTGGTAAGAGGTCATAAATATCCCACCGACCAGCATCTCATCCGGCAGATGGGCTCCGGGAGGTGATTTTCCAGATCATTGACATAAATGCCGTTGTGTTCCTATAGTTGCCGGAACATTCACCTTCGGCCTGTGCCGATTACACAAAAGGACGCCTCGCGATGACTCAGCGCAGACCACTCGCTCAAAGAAAGCTTGCGGGCGGCGTACTGCTGGGCGCAGAGGCGTCGGCGCTGACAGCGGCGGCGGTCAGCGGGGCGGGCCAAGCGAACGCGACGTGCGTGTCGATAAGCGGCACCACCAACGGCGGAGGCTGCTCGAGTACCGCCGGCAGCGTCGCGATCGGACTGGGAAATGGTGCGACGGCGAAGGCGGATGGTCTAGGCAACCTCGCCGTTGCGGTCGGCAACCCCGGATTCAACAACGTCTACAGCCCGCTCGCCGGCGGCGCCGACATGCCGACCCAGGCATATGCACAAGGCACGTTCAACAGTTCGTTCGCCATCGGCGATGGCACCAACGCAGGCTCGAAAGGACGCGGCAACACCGCGATTGCGCTGGGGAACGGCAACAACGCGTACTCGTTCGGCGGCTACAAGAATTACGCGCCACCCCCGCTGCCGAGCGATTTCAACACATCGATCGTCGTCGGCAAGAACAGCAACGCATACGCAGTCGGCCCGGCTATAAAGCTCGCCGGCGCCTTCGGCAATGGCAAGACCAGCTCGACAGCGGACTGAAGCAAGCGCAGCCGAGCAATTGATGGGACTGCCGCAGAAGGAGACGCAGATGCAGGACCTCTACGCGGTGTACAGCACCGACGGCGACGAGCTACAGCACATTCGTCTCGTCATCGCCGACGACAGAGCGGACGCCATCAAGACGCATCGGGAAACCTATCCGGACAACAAAGTCATCGGCGTCTTCCCGAACAGCGAGAGCCCATAAGCGCCAACCACTTCCAGGCCGTCGTCGCTACCAGACGCGGATGTAGTCGACAAGCATCTGCGCGGGATACGTGCCCCCGCTGGGATCACCGCCACCGGAACCGGCGACCGCGAGGTTGAAGATCGGGAAGACCTTGTAGCCAGGGTTGTTGAAGGGCCAGTCCGCCATCGAGTTGGCCGCGACGGTGAAGTACGGTGCCGCCCCGTCTTTGTAGTCCTGCCAGAACTTCATGCCGGAGTCGTCCCACTGGAGTCGCCAGGTATGCCAGTTGCTGTCCAGGGCGACGTTCTGGGTCTCCCATTCGGAGCCGTTCGACTTCGCGTGGACGGTGGTTGCCGAAGGCCAGTTGCCGTTGCCGTACCACTCGATGACGTCGATCTCGCCGTCGGCGTCGCTGGACAGCCAGTACGCGGGCCAGGCCCCCGGCGTCAGGCACTCGAATTTGACGCGCGATTCCCAGGTGTAGCCGATGCCGCCTTCCCAGGTGGTATTGACCTTGCCGCCATAGAAGGTGTTGCCGTCTTTGAACGCCTTGATGACGAGGTTGGACTTGCCATCGAGGAACACATTCCGGCGGTCGTCGCGATATTGCCCCACGTTCTCCGGCAATTCCCAGAATGTCGGGTCCTTCATCGTCTCGCGGGCCTTCGAGATCATCCACTTCGATGGATCGGGTGCGGACCCGGCGGGCCCGTCGAAGTTGTCCTCGAAGACATAAGGCCCTGCGGCCTGGGCTTTCGGGACCGGAATGAGTGTTGAGAGCAGTCCGACGCCGGCCAGACCCAGCATGCTGCGGCGATCCAATTCAGGCATGGTTAGACATGAAAGTCGGTAAGTCGGACCGAACGCAAGTCCTTGCGATGTCAACCACCTCTCGTGTAGGGCTCGTCCTCGTCATTCGCACTGGTCATGTCGTTTTCGTCGGGGATGAGGTAGCGCTGGGGGTGGTGGTAGTTGTTCACCCGGGTTTGGCCGGTGTCGAGGTGGGGGGGTGGGAGCCATTGGGTGCGGCCGTCTTTACGTTTTCGGGTGCGCCAGCCGGTCTTTTCGATGAGTCGGTTGTGGGGTGGGCAGGCCAGGGTGAGCGTGTCGATGTCGGTGGGGCTGTTGTCGGCGGTCCAGCCGTCGACATGGTGGGCTTCACACCAGTAGCCCGGCGCGGTGCAGCCGGGTTTTGTGCAGCCGCGGTCTTTGGCGTAGAGCACGATCCGCTGCCCGCGGGTGGCGAGTCGTTTCGCCCGGCCCAGATAGAGCGGTTCTTCGGTGTGGTGGTCGAACACCGCCAAATAGTGATGCGCCGCCGCGGCTTGCCGGATCACCTCTGACATCGGGAGCAGTGTGCCGCCGCCGGTGACCGCATGCCCGCGACCGGATTCGAGCTCTTGGAGGGTGGTGGAGATGACCATGGTCACGGGCAGTCCCTTGTGACTGCCCAGTTGACCCGAGGCCAAAATGGCCCTCAGCACTGCTTTGAGCGCGTCGTGGTTGCGCTGCCCGGTCGAACGCAGATCACCCCTGACATGGTCGGGGGACGGCTCACCGTCGATGCACGGGTTCTGGTCGTCGGGGTTACACATCCCGGGTGCGGCCGACTTGGCCGACACCGCGTCCCACAGGCCCCGTGTCTCGGGATCGATGCGGCCGCGGACCTCGCTCGTCCCGTCGCGCTGCTGCTTGCCCACGGTCAAAAAGCACCGCCGGGCCCGATCCTCCGTCGGAGAGCTCACCATCCTGATCGAGCGTGGCCGCCAACCGGTCGGCCGCCGCCCGCAGGTCCTCGGGCCGCAGCCCACAGGCCAGCTCGGCCAGCTGCGCCTCGGCGGCCTCGCGGGTGTCGTGATCGACGAAGCCGGGCAGCTTGGTGAAAAACTTCCGGATGATCGTCACATGCTCGGCGCCGATCAGCCCGCGCTCCTGCGCGGCCGCGGTGTGCGACAACACCGGCTCCAACGGCTCGCCGGTCATCGCCACCCGCGGACCCAGATCCTTGGCCTCCTGGATGCGCCGGTTCGCCTGCTCTGTGGAGATCCGCAACAACGTCGACAACGCCGCCGCCACCGACGGCTCACCCAACTCCTCGGCGGTATCTCCGCCATCGCGGTCGTTGTGCGATGCGTCATCGCCGCGCAGCGACGCATAAACGTCTCCCAGCGATATGCCACCGCCGTCCGCTCCGACGTCGTCCCGTCCACCGGCTCAGCCAGCACCGCCTCCAGCTCCGCGGCCATCACCGCGATGCGCTTGGAAGCGGCCACCGAACCCATACATCGAACACTAGTTCGAACCACCGACATTTAGATTGGGTGCGTGCTCGCGGGCGGTCGAACCACCGACTGGAACCTGCCGGATTCCTGATTTTTGAAGGGCCGTCCGCGAGCACGACCTGCGCGGTGTTGGTGTCTCTGTTCGGGAACTTGGAGCCGGCGGATGTCGGACTCCTGCTGACGGAATGTCTGGGCCACGCCGGCCCCGATCGCAGGTCCAAACCCGATTGATCGAAAGGACGTGGTGTGGAACTGACCCTGGGAATCGACGTGGCCTGCCGAGCCGCTCATCAAGCATCGCTGGCCCGCCCTGATGGAACATTCGTCTGGACCGGCCGGCGGTTCTTCACCCGCCCTGCCGATTTGGAAAAGCTGTGGGCGGCATGCGGTCTGACCGACGAGGACACGCTGCGGATCGTGATGGAGCCGACCCGCAACGCCTGGGTTCCGCTGGCATCGTGGTTCCGCCACCGCGGCGCCCGCGTGTCGATGGTGCCCACCACCCAATCCGCGGATCTGCGGGCCTACTACTCCAAGCACGCCAAAAACGATCACCTTGATTCCAAGATGCTGGCCCGGCTGCCGCTGCTGCACCCTGCAGGGCTGCGCGACCATACCGGAGACGGGCCGGCCGACCCGCTGCGCCGGATCGTCAAGATCCGCGCCTCGATCATCAAACGCCGCACCGCGGTGTTCCAGCGCCTGGATGCCCAACTGGAGCTGCTCGGCCCGGCGTGATACGACGCGCTCGGTTCGCGCTACGGCAAGGCCACCCTGGCGCTGTTGGCCCGCTACGCCGACCCCCACACGCTCATTCGGCTGGGGCATGCCCGGCTGACCCGGTTCTTGATCCGCCATTCCCGCGGCGCCGGGCGCGAACCGCAAGCCGCCTTGATCCTGGCCGCCGCCCAGCAGTCGTTGCAGCTGTGGGGCGCCGGCGAAGACGCGCGGATCGACTTCGCCGAACTGGCCGCCGACATCGCCATCGACGCCGAACAAGCCCAAGCGTTGACCGAACAAATCGACGACCTTGACGAACGCGCGGCCAACCTCTACGCCGAAGCCGACCCAGACGGGATCATCGCCTCAGCACCCGGCGTCGGCCCCGTGATCGGCGCGGTCATCGCCGGACGCCTCGGTGATCCACACCGCTTCCACTCCCTGGCGGCGATCCGCGCGTACTCCGGGCTGGTCCCCAAACTCAACCAATCCGGACAAAGCCATCACCAGCACGGATTGACCAAAGCCGGCGACCCACTGCTGCGCGAAGCCTTGTACGCCGCGGCAGATCACGCCCGCAAGATCGACCCCCAGCTGGCCGCGAAGTACAACCGACTCATGCAAACTGGGCGCCACCACGACTCGGCGACCTGCCACATCGCGACCGCACCGCTCACCCGCATCGCGACCTGCTGGCGCACCGGTCAGCCCTACCTGCTGCGCGACACCCACGGCCGACCCATCGACGCCGACAAAGGCCGCCGGCTCGTCACCGCCCACCATCGCGTCGATCGCCAGACCAGGATCAACGCCGCCAACACCCGCCAATCCCAACGGATCAAAGGCAGGACGGGCCGGGGACAACAGGAGTCGCCAAGCGCTCCAATCCACCGGCCCGCCACCACCACCCTAAAACCCGTCTAACGACTTGACTCCGCTTAGGAACTCAAATTTCAGGCGGCGGAATCAGGCAGCTCGAAACCCTCGAGATCGGGCAGCGGCCGCCGACAGATCTCGTGCGCCTCGTCGGCGGGCAGGCCGAACATCCGTAGAACATCTTCGGTGACGGTGTCGGCAGCCGCCGCGTCATCACGCTCCGGCTTGTTTCGCAGCAGGTTGCCCAGCCCCAGAAGTGCGCCACCCGCAACCGAGAGGGCGAGCTCGGGATCGTCGACCGTGAATCGGCCCGCCCGCACACCGGCTTCGATATCGCGCAGTGCCCGCGGTGCAAGGCCCAATTCCGAAGACAGCAGCACCATTCCGTTGGCAAGCAGGATCTGGCTCTCCTGGGGGCGCCTTCGGAACAGTCTCCCGGTGAGCCGGAAGCTGCATGCGAACGTCTCGGCCGGATCGTCGAGCGATGCGGTCAGTTGATCGAGCAGCGCGCCGTGTGCATCGAGAACCTCTGCGACGGCCGCGTCGAACAACTGCTCCTTGCTCTCGAAGTGGTTGTAGAACGACCCCATCCCCACGTCGGCGGCCTGGGTGATCTCGAGGACCGGCACATTGACCTTGCCCGCGACGATGAACGTCCGCGCTGCCTTGATCAGCGCGGCACGGGTGCGCTGTTTACGCCGCTCAAGTCGGTTGACGGGCACCTCGGACGGGTCGGTCACCCCCTCACGGTAGCAGAATCTGTCAGTTTTGATGATTTCGTCAGAAGCTCTTGACCGGGCGTGCCGTCGTATGTGACGATTTCGTCAACTTCTTGAGGAGGTCCTGATGAGCGGCACCGTCGGCGCCCACAACGAACTGCACAGCGAGCAGGGCGCGCTCCCCGGCGAACACACCGGGCGGTCACGGAACCCGGTCATCAAGGTCGCCGACCTGGCTTGGCTCGAGTTCGAGAAGCCGGACCTGGACCGCGCCGAGGCGTTCGCCCGCGCGTTCGGCTTCACCATCGTGTTGCGCACCGCAGACGAGTTGCAACTGCGCGCCACCGACGAAGGCGCGCCATGTGTGCTCCTTCGCCGCGGCTCCCAGTCGCGCTTCGCAGGCACCGCCTTCAGGGCCGCCGACGAAGTCGACGTGCTACGGCTGGCCGACGCCACCGGGACGGCCGCGAAGCCGCTGCCGGAATCGCTCGGCGGCCTCTCGGTGGATCTCGTCGACCCGAGCGGCCTTCCGGTCCGTGTGGTCGCAGGCATGCACGACCTCCCCGAGCTCACCGCTCAGCGACCGCACGTCTACAACGTCGGCCATCAACTCAATCGCACCAACGCGACCCAGCGCCCGCCCCGGGTGCCTGCCAATGTGCAACGACTCGGCCACGTCGTGCTGCAGACCACCAAATACTCTGAGGCGCTGGACTTCTACCTCCACAACCTCGGGATGATCGTCAGCGATTTCCTCTACTACACCGGCCAGCGTGCCCGCGGACCGGTGATGAGCTTCATCCGCTGCGACCGCGGCTCGACGCCGACCGACCACCACACCCTCGCGCTGGCGCTCGGTCCCGCCAGCCGCTACGTGCACTCGGCCTTTCAGGTGTGCGACCTCGATGCGCTGGCCACCGGCGGCGAATACCTCAGGGAGCGCGGCTATTTCCGATCCTGGGGCATCGGCCGCCACATCCAGGGCAGCCAGCTCTTCGACTACTGGCGCGATCCTGACGGCTTCCTCGTCGAGCACTTCGCCGACGGCGACATGTTCGACAACACCCTTGAGCCCGGCTGGGCGCCGTTCACCGCGACGGGCCTCGCACAATGGGGTCCACCCGTCACCAAGGACTTCCTCGGCCTCAACCCGAGCGCACTCCCCCATGAAGCGCGCTCGGTGATCACCGCACTCCGCGACGACAACGAATTCACCCTCACCCGCCTGCGCGGCCTGATGAAAGTAGCCAACACATGAGTATTTCGATCCTGCGCACCGCCGATGCCTGGTTTGTCCAAACATCCACCGGCGCTGCACGAATCGCGACAAGCGCCACCAGCACCCACGAGCTCCTGGCGGACCGTGCCGCCATCGACGCCGCCGCGCACAGCCGCGACACCGTACCGGTGGACAGCCTCGCGCTGGCCTCTCCCGTGACCGCGCCGTGCCGGGTGGTCGCGCAGATGACGAACTACGCCTCGCATGTCATCGACGCCGGTATGGATCCCAAATCGATCCCGTTGACGTTCTTCCGCAAGGCATCCGGTTCCATCAGCGGGCCGAACGACGACATCGTCAAACCAGCCCACGTCAAATTCCTGGACTACGAGGTAGAGATCGGCCTCGTCATCGGTCGTGATATCCCGGTCGGCAGCACCATGACCGAAGACGATCTGCCCGACTACATCGCGGGCGTGGTCGTCACCAACGACGTGTCGGCCCGCGACATCCAACTCCCCCAGACCCAGTTCTACGAGGCCAAGTCCTATCCGACCTTCACACCCGTCGGTCCCGCCCTTGTGCTTCTCGACGCCGACGAGCTCAAGCGGTTCGGTGATCTGCGTCTGCAACTCCGCGTGAATGGTGAACTGCGCCAGGACGTGCTCGTCGACGGCGACATGATCTACCGTCCGCTGCAGGCACTGCAGTCGCTCGCGCGCTTCCAGCGGCTGGATGCAGGCGATCTGGTGATGACCGGAACGCCGGCAGGCACCGCGCTGAGCGCGCCGCCAAAGCCGATCGAGATCATCGGCAACCTCCTGCCGCCTGCGATGAAGTGGAAGGCGTTCTTCAAGCGCCAGGCCAACAATCCCAAATACCTTCGGCACGGCGATGTCGTCGAGCTCACTATCGCCACCGACGACGGTGCGATCGATCTCGGCAGCCAGCGCACCACCGTGAGGTATGAGTGACCCGCGGCGCATCCGTCGTGATCGTCGGTGCGGGTCCGACGGGTATCACCGCGGCAACCCTGCTGGCGCAATACGGCATTCGCAGCCTGGTGCTCGACCGGTGGCCCGACGTCTACCCACAACCGCGCGCGGTGCATCTGGACGACGAGATCTACCGGATCGTAGCGCGATTGGGTATCGCCGACGAGTTCGCGGCGATCTCGCGGCCCGCGCAGGGCCTGCGGCTGATCGACAGGTCGACGCGTGTGCTCGCCGAGTTCCGGCGTGACACGGCCCGCAGCGCCAACGGCTTCCCGCAGGCCAACATGTTCGACCAACCGGAGTTCGAGGCGCTGTTGCGCACCAACCTCAAGCGCTACGAGCACGCCACCCTGCGCGGCGACGTCGAGGTCACCGACGTCACCAACCTGCCCGACGGACGCGTTCGGGTCACGTTCACCGACCGCACCAACAGGAGCCAGCACATCGTCGACGCCGACTACGTTCTCGGCTGCGACGGCGCCAACAGTGTCGTCCGCTCAACGATCGGCGTATGCATGCGCGACTTGAAGTTCGAGCAGCGCTGGCTGGTCGTCGACGTCGCCACCGACACCGACCTCGACCAGTGGGACGGCGTGCACCAACTGTGCGACCCGGTCCGCGCGGGCACCTTCATGCGTATCGGCGATGCCCGCTATCGCTGGGAATTCCGGCTGCTGCCCGGCGAGACCGCCGCCGACTATCAGACCCTCGCGGCTCTCAAACCGCTCATCGCGCCGTGGACCGCGCGGGCGGCCGCCGACGAGCTCGACCTGCTCCGCGTCACCGAGTACACCTTCCGGGCGCAGATCGCCGATAACTGGCGGCGCGACAACGTCTTTCTGCTCGGCGATGCCGCCCACCTCACACCGCCGTTCATCGGCCAGGGGATGGGCGCGGGGCTGCGTGACGCGATGAACCTGTCCTGGAAACTCGCCGGCGTCCTCAACGGGGACCTCCCGCCCACCGTGCTGGACACCTACGAGCAGGAACGAAAACCACATGTCCGCTCGTTGATCCGACTGGCGCTGACGGTGGGATGGTCGATGACAGCCGGCGGCGAACTCGGCAATTTGCTCCGGCGCGCCCTCGTGCCGCAGATGCGCCGCATCCCGGGTCTGCGCGACAAGGTCGTCGACAGCACGACCCCCGCGTTGCGTCGCTCTTCGCTCGTGCATCGATCTCGTGGCGGTGGGCCGTTGGCGGGCACACTCTGCCCCAATCCGATGCTGCCCGACGGCCGCAGGATTGACGAGGTGCTCGGCACCGGCTTCGCACTCGTCTCGACGGTCAAGCCGACCGCCAACGCCGAAGAGCGCGGAATTGTCGTCCACATTGCTAACGCCACAAGCGATCTCGCCGCATGGCTGCGGCGCGGCCACGCGACGGCCGCGGTCATCCGACCCGACCGGACCGTTATGTGCGCAGGCCGCGACGTCGACGATGTATGCAATGCAGTGCCGGCTTTCACATTGCCCGGAGGGGGACAGTGATGCGCATCAGGGCGCCCAGAGGTGTGCAGGCATATCCGGCGAATATCTACACCACCGACGCGATCGTCGATCCTTATCCTCACTACACGCGGTTGCGCGAGAAGGGACCCGTGGTGTGGCTGCCCCGCCACCGGCTGTACGCGCTTCCGCGGTACACCGAGTGCAAGTCCGTATTGCGCGACGACAAGACATTCATCTCGGGCAGCGGCGTTGCGCTCAATCCCCTCACCAATCGCCTCTCCCGCGGGACCACGCTCACCAGTGACGGCGCCGAACACGATCAACGCCGCAAGCTGGTCGCACACCGGATGTTGCCCCGCGCCCTGAGAACGATCAGCGACAACGTCGACCGACTGGCCGCCGATGTCGTCACCGTCGCGCTGGAGCGGGGCGAGGTAGACGGCGTCAATGATCTCGCATCCGCGCTGCCACACGCTGTCGTGCCCGATCTCGTCGGCTGGCCGCGCGATCAACGAGACAACCTACTGTCATGGGGCGCAGCCACATTCGACATTCTCGGGCCGCTGAACAAACATGCTGTCAAGTCGATGGCGGCGTCGATGCAGATGCTGATGTTCGCCCGTCGAGTCGTCCGCAAGCGCAGCGTGCTCGACGGTAGTATGGCCCACGAGCTGTTGACTGCGGCCGACGCGGGCAAGCTATCCCATGGCGAGTGCGCTCCGTTGATGGTCGACTACATCGCACCGTCACTGGACACCACCATCAGTGCCATTTCCAGCGCGCTGTATCTGTTCGCGACGCACCCCGAACAGTGGCAGATCCTTCGGGAGGACCCTTCGCTGATCAACAACGCGGTGAACGAGGTCGTCCGGTTCGAAGCTCCGCTGCGCGCCTTCGCACGCCACGCCCGCTGTGACACCGAAGTGGCCGGCGTCCATATCCCCCAGGGCGCAAGGCTGTTGGTGATCTACGCGTCGGCTAACCGCGACGAACGCGAGTGGGACGCACCGGACACGTTCGACATTCGTCGCGACGCCAATCGTCATCTCGGATTCGGCCAGGGTGCGCATGCATGCGCGGGCCAGAGCCTGGCCCGCCTCGAAACCTCGGCGATGCTGCGCGCGCTGGTCGACCGCGTCGACCGCATCGAGTTGGCGGCGGAGCCGACCTGGGCGATCAACAACATCATCCGGCGTCACGAACACCTGCCGCTCAAACTCATCCCCTAGCGCCGACCGCCTTCACCATCACTCGCAGCGCCTGACGCCTGATCGTCCCTCTGATGCGATCACGGCCACTGACCGGCACCGGCGTCGCCGGCGTGCCGAACCTGGGAAACAGCGCGAGCGCGTTGGTTCTGTCGACGGCCGCGCGGTCGTCGTCATCGAGCCGGTCGAGCCCGGCGGCGAAGTAATGACCCGCCGCCACCGGCGCGTACGGCCAGTCGGATCCGAATGTCACGTGACCGGGTTGTGCGAACGCGAGCAGGGTCGGCAGTGCGGCCGCGCTCGAGGACAACGCCGTGTCGAAATAGAAGCTGGAGAAGTCGTTCAGGCTGTCGGCGGGGCTGCGGCCGGTGTCACCCATGATCGAGATCGCGAGCCGGTGCGACGCGTACGGCACGAAGCCGCCCGCGTGGCCGAGAATGAAGCGGATGTTCGGATATCGCTGACGGATGCCATTGCGCACCAACAGGTATGCCGCGCGTGTCGTGTCGAGCAGGAAATCTGCGGCAAACGCCGGCATTCCCGGCACGGTCGGTCCCGGTAGTTCGTGCGGATGAATGAACACGACGGCCGAGCGCGCATCGAGGGCGGCGAACAGGTCGTCCTGCCCGTCCTCGCCAAGGTATGTCCCTGAGTTGTTGGCCAGCAGCACCACCCCGTCGGCGTTGAGATCGTCGAGCGCACGGACCGTCTCGGCGACGGACTCGTCGATATGCGGCAGCGGCACGGTGGCGAAGAACCCGAACCGGTCGGGCGACGACGCGACAAGCCCGGCGGAGTAGTCGTTGAGGTCTCGGGCCAACGCGGCCGCATCGGCAGGCTTAGGCAGAAACATGGTGCCCGGGGTCGACACCGACAGGATGGCGCTGGCGATGTCGAGTGCGGCCATCGTCTGCAGCGCGGTGTCGACGGTCCAGTCCGGCACCGCGCGGCCGCCGGAGTCGTCGACCCCCGCCTTCTGCAACGCTTTCCGGTAGTCCGGCGGGATCACGTGTTGATGAGTGTCGATGCGCAGCATGGATGCCTCCCCGGTCAATTGTCGGGGATGCCTGCCCCGGCGAGCGCGGGGACCGTGTCCTCGCGCCGCAGCAGCGACTGTGCGCCGATCTTGAACTGCGCGAGCTTGTCGACGATGGTCTGGCCCTCCGGGGTATGTCCCCAGATGCTGATGCCCTGGTGCGTGCTCGGTTCCCAGGTGGTCTCGTCGACGACGATCGGATTCCACCCGACTTCCCATTCGAAGCCGGACGGCGTCATCGCGTAGTAGGACAGCTCCTTGTCGTTGGTGTGCTGACCGACGCCGAGTGCCATGTCGAATCCGAGTTCCTTCACGCGTTGGTAGGAGCCGGCCATGTCGTCGAGATCGGCGACCTGGACGTTGACGTGCTGGACGCGGGTGCGGATCGGGTTGATCGGCAACCGGTTCACCGCAGCGATCGCCACCGAGTGGTGGCGCTCGTTGACCCGCAGGAAGCGGATCTTGAACTTGACCCCGCTGATCGTTTCGTCGATGAAGTCCGACAGGCGGGCATCGAAAACGGTGTTGTAGTAGCCGCGCACCTGATGGGGCTTCTTCGACGTGATGGCGACGTGGCCCATGCCGGACTCACCGGTGACGAAGCCGCCGCGGTTAGCCATCCGCAGCGGTTCGTCGGCCGACCGCGCCCGCGTGAAGATCTCCTGCGCAAGGCCGTTGGGCCCCGGGAACCGGACCAGGCGTTCGACACCGCGGAGCTCGGCTTCCTCGGCCGTTCCCTCGGTGATCGGCACATTGTGTCGGCGGACCCGCGCGACGATCTCGTCGAAGGTGTCGTGGTCGTCCAGCTGCCAGCCGAGCGCGGCGACGTCCTCTGCGGGACCATGCCGCAACAGGAATCGGCACTCGTTGTCGTCGAGGCGGAACCGCACGGTGTCGGCCAGGCTGTCGTCGAGGTGCATGCCGATGGCGTCACGGCCGAACCGTCGCCAGTCGGCGAACTTCTCGGTCTCGACGACGACGTAGCCGAGATGGACGTTGCCGAATACCTCACGCATGAGCGAGCCTCGAATCTGCGCTGAGGAACTCGGTGACGAGCTCGTTGAACAGCTCGGCGCGTTCCCACTGCATCCAGTGGCCGGTGTGCGACGTCATCACCAGTTCGGCGTTCGGCATGAGGTTCAGCAGCATCGGTCCGCCCGACGGGCGGTTGACCTTGTCGTCGCGCCCCCACAACACAAGGGTCGGGGTGCGCAGGCTCTTGAGGCGGCTGTCGCGGGTGAGGTCCATCCGCCACAGGGTGCGCAGCCCCGATGGGCGCCGCAGCGGCGGATCGGCGACCACCTCGGGGTCGATCGACGCGTCGTAGCGGAGGTCGATGAGCGCATCGGGCACGGATGCGCCGTCGTACACCAGGTATGTCCGGATGAACGTCTCCAGCTTGTCGCGGCTCGGCCCGTCGCCGCCGTAGTACGACAGCAGGCTCTTCAGACCGGGCGTTGGCAGACCCTTCGTCGTGCCGATGCCGCCGGGACCCATCAACACCAGCCGCTCGACCCGGTCGGGTGTGTCGAGTGCGAACCGCAGCGCGGCCGCGCCGCCATAGGAGTTGCCGATCAGGTGCGCGGTGTCGACGCCCAACACGTCGAGCAGCCCACGGATCGCATCGGCGAGGTAGCCGAATGGATCGTCGTGGTCGACGCCTTTTGCGGAGCGGCCGTAGCCGGGCATGTCGGGCACGATGACGCGGAAGTTCTCGGCGAGCGCATCGATGTTGCGCGAGTAATTGGAAACGCCCGAGGCGCCAGGTCCGCCGCCGTGGAGCATGACGACAGCTGGTCCGGTCCCGGACTCAGCGACGAACATGGGCTTGCCCGCGGCGGTGACAGTGTGTTCGGTGAGATTGGCGGTGCTCATGCCTCGGGTGCTCATGCGGCTACTCCAGTCCTGTTGGTAGCTATCCCGATAGAAGGTACGGGCAACGCTTGCCCGGAATCACATGCGGCGTAGACGAATCCATCGGGGCGAAGCACCACGGCACTCGCTTTCTTGTCTCGCATCCATCGCACGAGGCTCGGCTCGGTGATTCTGACGGCCGCAGCGCCGCGTTCGGTCCAGGCCGAAGCGCCTGCGGGCGGTTCGCCGGTGTGCAGAATGGCCCATCGCCCGTCGACCACGTCATCGAGGCGGACACCGTCCACCCACGGTTGCGGGATCAGCCAACCGACGGCGCGCTGCTTGCCTGGGGCGAAGAAGCCCTTCTTGTACCGCGCGTCGGGAATCCAGCAGATCCGCTGGAACACGTTGAGCACACCCGGCAGATGAGACAACCCCCGCACGACGCGGTCGCGAAGCGAGGCGACGACTCCGTTGCGTTCGGTGATGATGCGGCCGACCATCACGGCGCGACGCGTCACCTCTGTCACGTGTGGCTTACGTTCGGCCTCATACGAATCGAGCAGTGAGTCCGGCGCGTTGCCGCCGATCACGGCGGCCAGCTTCCAGCACAGATTGGCGGCGTCGCGCACGCCTGCCGACATGCCCTGGCCGATCCACGGTGGCATGGCGTGTGCGGCATCCCCGGCGAGGAAGACGCGGCCGACCCGCCACCGCTCGGCGATGCGGACATGATGGCTGTAGATCACCGCGCGGAGAATCTCCACATGTTCGTCGGTGATGCCCTGCGCGCCAAGGACCTTCCAGATCTCGTCTTCGCGCAGCAGAACCTGTTCGTCCTCGGCCGCGCGCGCCGGATACTCCCAGCGGTGATGTCCCAGCGGGGTCGGGCAGTCGACAGTGGGGCGTACCGGGGTGCAGTGGAACCGCAGATGGTCGTGGCCGTCCCAGGCCGTGCGCACCTTCGTGTCGATGACGACCCAGCGTTCGGCGTAGGTCCGTCCTGAGTATCCGACTCCCAGCTGTCCGCGGGTCGGTGACGAGCCGCCGTCGGCCGCGATGACATAGGACGCGCTCACCCGTTTGAAGGTGTCGGTGGCCAGATCGGCCAGTAGCAGCTCGACCTCGTCGCCCTTGGTCTGCGTACGCAGACACTCGTGCTCCACCAGCACCTCGACATTCCCGTACCGCGCCACGCCTTCGCGCAGCACGTGGTCGACCGCGGGCTGGTAGAGGAACTGCTGGGGCGGATGCCCGCAGCCGCGTGGCTCGATCTTCATCTCGATGAACGGCTCCCCCTTGGCGTCGACGAACATCAACGGTCGGTCGGGCAGCATGTCGGCCTGCAGGCGCTCCGCCAGCCCGATCGACTGCCAGATCCGCATGACCTCCTCGTCGGTGGAGATGGCCCGTGCCCGGTTGTACATGTCCGGGTCGCGCTCGATGACAACGACTTTCAGGCCGAACTGGCCCAGCAGATTGGCGGCGGTGGCGCCGGTCGGCCCATAGCCGATCACTGCCACGTCGTAGGTGGGTAGCTCCGTCACTGAAGTCTCCTCGATTGGGCCTTGTTCTGTAGTGATCGCTACGGTAATGTAGTGATCACTACAGTAGTCAAGAGTCGACTTGAAAGGAATGCGATGGCCGAGCCCAAACCTCGCCAACGCCGCGCCGACGGCGAGCTCTCGCGCAGTCGGATCCTGGACGCGGCCACCGAGATCGCCGCCGAGCGCGGCTTCGAAGGCACCAGCATCGGGCTGGTCAGCAAGAAGTGCGGCTTGCCCGCGAGCTCCATCTACTGGCACTTCAAGGACAAGGACGACCTGATCGCCGCAGTGATCGAGCGCAGCTTCGGCCGGTGGCTGTCGGCGTGGCAGCTCCCCGAGAAAGGGAGCGCCAAAGACCGGTTCGCCGGCGTCGCGGAGCAGGCCGCCAAGGCATTCCTCGACTCCCCCGACTTCATTCGGCTGGGGTTGATGCTCACGCTCGAGCGGCGCCCTGTCGAGGCGCGAGCGCGGACGATGTTCCTGCAGGCACGGGCCCAGGCTTTCGAGCAACTACTCGAGAACTTCCCCGAGGTGATGCCCGAGCTGACCGACGCCGACGTCCACCAACTGGCGACATATGCGATGGCAGGCGCTGACGGGCTGTTCATCGCCAAGGAGATCGGCGGCGATGCGGTCGATCTCCTAGGACTGTTCGAACTGCACGGGCGCGCGCTCTACGACATGGCCCGACGACTTGTGAAGGAAAGGAGTGTGAAGCGATGACACCGTCACGCGACTGGCCAATCGCCATCATCGGATCGCCTGGGCTGGCGCCACGGCTGCGACCTGCACGCGCTGCAGGATCCCGCCGACGATCTCGTGCGCCCCTTGCAGGACAGGCCCCGGTCCGGGTGGACCGCGAAACCCTGACGCTGGGCTATGCGGGCGTGTACTCCAGCTTTCTGCGTCACGCCGAAGCGGCCGCCGCTCGCTATGACGTCGACGCGCGCACCCTTCTTGAGGAGGCGGGCAGGCGCGGCATGGTCGGCGGCGGGGAGGACATGATCGTCGACATCGCGCTCGACCTACAGGCGAAGGGCGCCGGCTGACGACGGCTCAGAGGCTTTCACATGCGAGCGCGAGCACTACAAGGTATTCGGATTCTCGCCACCTAGGCGGGGACTCGCTATTTGACCGATACCTTTAAAACGATTACGGCGTCCCGTACTCAACCAATGCGCTCACCTGGGGCCGAAAACCCGCGGGCGGATGTAGTGTGACCGACGCTGCTTGGTCGTCGACATGCAAGAAAGTGAACCATTGGCGCCCAACTGCAACATTGACATTGATCGTATTGACGGTCCCGCTGCCTCTCAGGATCCTCACTGTCGCGGGGATTGTGGCAGGCGCGTTTGGATCTCCGAAGTTGTCATATGCGAGCGAGAGAGCAACGGTGGTGAACTTGACCGCGCCGGATTGCTCGGGCGGTGGAAGGGGTACTACGCGCTGCAGAGCCCCTGCCGGGCCGCCACCGGCTTGCTGGTCGATAAAGACGGAATATGCACCTGAACTCATAGCAATGTCTCCTGACAGTGATGTTGCGGATAGCCGGAAGTGGTTTGGCCGCCGGTCCCGCCGAATTGTGGATGCACGAATCATGAGTGGCTTATTGCGCCTGGGTCGCGAGTAGTCAACTACTCGATTAGTGGGTTCTTCTTCGCAGGCCCCGTACAAGTAACAAATTTCCGGCGGTGCAAGATCACAGATTTGCGAACTTAGTGCACTAATAGTCAGGTGGACCCGAGAAGCGGAACCACTTCTCGCCATGCGCTTTCGCTAGACGCGCAGACACCGTGGATTAACACCAGGGGCGACTTATCGGGCGCCATTTGCGAAGTTTCGCACAATCCCTCTCCCTGCCGCCGCCAACGCCTGACTTTGCAATTCTCGGCAAAAATGTCACGCTCTGGGCATGGAGGATGCCGCCGCGCTGCTGGAGATCGAGGCGATCAAGCAGCTGAAGGCCCGCTACTGCCGATACCTGGACACCAAGGACTGGGACGCGTGGCGCGGCCTGTTCAGCGACGACTTCCTCAGTGACACATCGCTCGCGGGCGGAAAGGTCATCAGGGGCGCCGACGAGTTCGTCGCCTTCACCAGGAAGGGTCTGCGGTCACAAGCCACGGTCCATCAGGTGCATGCGCCGGAGATCGAGCTGACGTCCCCGACCACCGCAAGCGGTGTGTGGGCGCTCGAGGATGTGGTCCGGTTCGGCCCTGGGGTGAACCTGCGCGGCTACGGCCACTACACCGAGACCTACCAGAAGGTCGACGGGCGGTGGCTCATCACGAGTTCCACCCTGACCCGGTTGCGCGAGGACGTCTTCAACGCTGTTGTCTCGGTGTATATCTCGGACCGGATCCGTCGAGCGATCGGGAAGGCCGCGCGCCGGGTCATGAAGTGACGGTCGTCTACCCGACGAATACGGCGCTCGGCCGGTTCGGCATCGCGAACCTCATCGACAGCCCCGACCCCTTCGTCAGCTCGATGCCGCTGGCCGGTTTGGTCAACCCGGCGACAGGCGCGGCGGCCGTCGGTCCGCTCGCGGTTCTGGTCGACCATGCGGCGGGCCTGGTCAACCATTATCGGCGGGCCGACGACGAGTGGACGGTGTCCAGCGAGTTGTCCCTCGAGCTGACACCGACCGCGTTGACCGTCATCGCCGACAGCCCCGACGTCGCCGTGGTCGCCACCGGACGGCCCGTGGGGACAAGAGGGTCGAGCGCATTCGGCTTGTGCGAGTTGACCGTTGGCGACGCCGCCATCGGGACCGGAACCGTGCGGTCCGTGTACGTCAAACACCCTGGCGAGTTCCCGCAGGAGTGGCCCGAGCCTGTCGACGGTCCGCGGCCGACTGACCTCGCCGAGATCATGGCACTGCGGATCGACGCCACGAACGGGTCGCAGGAGATACATCAGCGGCAGAACCCGGTGCTCAACAACAGCCTGGGCATCGTGCACGGCGGAGTGGCGGCAGCGGGTCTGGAGCTCGCCGCGTCCGCCGCGCTCAACGCGGTCGGGTCCGGGGACCCGTTGCTCACCGCGTCGTTGCGGGTGAATTTTCTGCGTCAGTTCTTCAGCGGCGGCCAATCCCGCTATGCCGGAACGGCTTTACGGGTGGGCAGGCGCAGCGGAATCGCCGATGCCCAGGCCATCGGAGCCGACGGCGAGGTCGCACTCGTGGCAAGGGTGACCGCCTACCGCTGACCCTCAGGTGGCCTTGATGACCGAGCTGCCGAAGCGCTCGATGGCCTCGACCGCGTGCGCCAGGCTGTCGCCCGGTACGCCGACCTGAAGCCAGGTGACCCCAACCGCCGCAAGCTTTTCCATGCCGGACAGGTAGGCGTCGGCGTTGAAGTCGTCGTCGCTGGGGGTGCCACCACCAAGGTTGGTGAAGGTGATGTCTACCGCCGACGGGTCCCGGCCCGCGGCATCGAGACGGCGCCGCAGATCGGCGATGCCGTCGGCAAGACCCTCCACCGAGTCCAGCGCCGCGGTGCGGGCCGTCTGCGCGAGCACGGCGGGTGCGGGGAACGGGCACCAGCCGTCGCCGTACGTCGCGACGCGTTGTCTGGCTGCGGCGGTGTTGCCGCCGATCCAGATTGGTGGATGCGGCCTGCTGACCGGACGCGGATGCGCGGTGATGCCCTTCGCGGTGAACCGACGACCTTCGTACGTCACGTCGTCGGACGTCCAGATCGCCCGGATGACTTCGAGCGCTTCCTCGAACAGTGCCGCCCGTTCATCGAAGTCGACACCGAGCGCGGCGAACTCCCGCTTCAGATAGCCGACACCGACCGCCAGCGTGAACCGGCCGTCGGACAGCATGTCGAGCGTCGCCCCGGCCTTGGCTACCACGAACGGATTGCGGTACGGCAGCACGACGATGTTGGGGATCAGCCGCAGTGTCGTTGTCCGCGCCGCGGCGAAGCCCATCGCCACGAACGGGTCGAGGGCGTCGTGACCTCCGGACTCCAGCCACCGCTGCGACGGGGCCGGATGGTCGGTGAACCCGAACCCGTCGAACCCGGCCGCCTCGGCGGCCGCAGCCACGGTGGCGATACCCGAACCGGTGACCAGCTCCGGGTTGTAGGGGTGGCTGTGCATCGGGTGAGTGAACGTGAAACGCATCAGCCACCGCCTTTCAGAATTGGCTTCTCCAAACTTGAGAATGTCGTTACCATGCCACTCATATGACGGTCAACCCCGCGCGGCACGGCCCGTTCCCCGGCCGCCTGGCGCCGGAGACCATCGCCGCATACGCCGCCGCCACCTGTGACGACACCGCGTCAGTGCTGGCCGGCCGTGCGGTGCCTGCCGTCTTCCCGGTGATCCTGGTGTTCAGCGCGGTGGAGACGGCCCGGGCCGACGTGCCCGCCGAGGCGTGGGAACGAGTCCGCGGCGGGGTGCACGGCGAGCACGACATCGTGCTGCACCGGCCCGTGGCGCCTGGAGATTCGCTCGATACCTGGGCGCAGATCTCCGCGATGCGGACCACGCGGGCGGGTACGCAGGTGACGGTTCATCTCGAGCAGGTCGACGGCGACGGCCACCTCGCTGTCGAACAGTGGTGGACGATGGTGCTCCTCGGCCTGGACGGTATGGCCGAGTCCGGATCGATGCCCGCCGACCACCGGTTCCCCGAAGAGACGCGCGCCAACGCGCTCGGGTCCGCCACCGCGCATCTCGACGATCGGATGGCGCACCGCTACGCAGAGGTGTCCGGCGACTGGTCGGCACACCACTTCGACTTCGATGCGGCGCGTGCGGCCGGATTCGACTCCGTCTTCGCACACGGCCTGTGCACGATGGCGGTCTGCACGCACCGCGTGCTGAATCTGCTCGATGTCGATGACCCGGGCCGAGTTTCGCGGGTTGCGGTGCGTTTCGCATCGCCCACTCCCCTTGGCTGCGACCTGACGGTGAACGCCTACGGCATCGACGAACGATCCTTCGCATTCGAGGCGGCCGCCAACGGCCTCGCCACCATCACCCACGGAAGGTTGGAATTACGGACATGACGAGAGCTGAGATCGGCGTCTTCTTGCCGCAGATGGGTTTCACCTATTCCGACATCCTGCACCGCGCACTGCGCTGTGAGGAGTTGGGCATCGACTCGCTGTGGTTCTACGACCACCTCTACGGTCCTGGCGCGCCGGAGTATCCGTCGTTGGAAGCCTGGACGCTGGCGACGGCAGTGCTCAGCCGCACCGAACGCATTCAAGTGGGACATATGGTGCTGTGCAACCAGTTTCGCCATCCGGCGGTGCTCGCGAAGATGGCCACGACGCTGGACCAGATCTCGGCGGGACGGCTCCAACTCGGTATCGGCAGCGGCTCCCTCCAGGACGAGCACGACAGGGTCGGGCTGGACTGGGGCAGTTTCGCCGAACGGTCCGAGCGCCTCGGCGAAACGCTGGAGATGCTGCACCAGGCGTTCAGCGACGAGCGAATCGACCTGGCGGGCAAGCACTACACGGTGCGGGACATGCCGATCAAGCCCGGACCCGTACAGCAGCCTCGACCGCCGATCGTGGTCGGCGGCGTCGGCGAGAAGTACACGCTCCCTTTGGTGGCGCGCTACGCCGACGTGTGGAACGTGCCGACCTACGCGCTCGGCCAATTGGAGCACAAGATGTCGGTGCTGCGAAAGTTGTGCGACGACATCGGGCGTGATCCCGGCACCATCGTGATGTCGATCGAGGCCGTGATGGCGCTGGCGCCTGATGACGCATCGCTACCGAAAGTCCGCGAGGTCGCCGAAAAGCGGTTCGGCATACCGGCATTCGGGCTACACGAAGGCGGTCTGATCGGGACACCGCCTGCGGTGGTCGATCGCCTCGCGGAGCTCCAGGGCATGGGGTTCGGGCAGATAGTGCTGTTCACCCACGATCGCGGATCCGACGAAACGCTTGGTCTGCTGGCCGACGAGGTGATCGCCCGCCTCTAGGAGCTCGTCGTCACGGGCGGCGAATAGTTGGGCCTGCCGAGGCCGAGCGCCTGCTGGGCGATCATGTTCCGGAAGACCTCGAGGGTGCCGCCGTAGATGCCGGTGGGACCGGCCAGCCGGAACACGTACTCGGCGCCACCGTCTCCGACCGCGCCGTTCGCGTCGACGGGCAGGCTCGACGCGGTTCCCAGGATGTCCATCAGGTCCGGCGCCACATCGCGCATGGTCTGCGCGTTCGCGACGCGGCCGAACATGTCGGGCGTGCTCATCGCGGCTTCCATCCTGGCGATGCCGCGGCCAAGGCGGTATTTCACCGATTCGTCGTCTGCCGTCAGCGCGGCGACCTTGTCCACCGCTTCGGCGAGAAGCAGGACATGCTCGGACATCACGGCGACCTTCTGAAGTCCGTCGTCAAGGCGCTCGACGGTGCCGTGCTCGTCGTTGAGCGCCTCGCGCAGCACAGTCCAGCCGCCGTTGACCTCGCCGATCCGGTACCGGTCCTCGATGCGGACGTCGCTGTAGTAGGTGATGTTGGTGCGGTCGCCGTCGACGGTGCGCAGCGCTTGGATCTCGACGCCGGGCCGATCCAGTGGGACCAGGAACATCGTCAGGCTCTGGTGCTTCGGCGCATCGGGGTCGGTGTTGGTCACCAGGAACACGTAGGAGGCGTTGTGCGCGTTGGAGGTGAACATCTTGGAGCCGTTGATGATCCAGTCGTCGCCATCGCGTACCGCGCGCGTCTTGCAGGTCGCGACGTCGGAGCCACCCTCGGGCTCGGTGTAACCGAGGCACAGCCGATACTCTCCCGAAAGCGTGCGCTCGAGCACTTCGTCCTTCAGCTCGTCGCAGCCGAACTGGTTGACCGCCCGCGCGACCATGGCCGTTGTGCCCCAATGGAACCAGGGCGTGTGGGCCCTGCCGATCTCGAGGTCCCAGATGCGCTTGCGCAGCCTGGTGAAGCCGCCCTCGGCCTCCGGTTTGAAGTCGGTGGCCAGGTAACCTCGCCTGCCGAGCGCCAGATGCACGCCCTCGTCGAAGTTCTCACCCGTCTCCCGGTCGCGCGCGATGACCTCGTCGGTCACGATCTCGCGCAGGACCGCTCGCAGCTCGTCCCGGAAGGCCCGGTCGTCATCCGACAGCTCGACCCGTGAGAAATCCATCTATCCGCGCTTTCGGTCGTGTAGTGCCCGCCTCAGCGATGCGCCCTGGAGATCGAACAATTGCTGGCTCAGTTCCCAGTCTGGCAGGAATGCATCGAAGCCGTGGCAGGTGCCAGGGAACACGTGGAACTCGGTGGCGACGCCCGCCGACATCAGCCGCCGCGCATAGTCGACCGCTTCGTCGCGCAGCGGATCCACGTCGGAGCAGGTGATCAACGTGGCTGGCACACCGGCAAGTTCGGTGGCGCGGGCGGGCGCGGCGTCGGCCGATGGCTGCCGTCCGGCGAGGTAGTGCTGCCACATCAGCGCGACCGCGGGCGCATCGAAACCCGGCACCGAGTCGAACTCGAGCATCAAGGGCGTCGACCAGTCGTCCAGCACCGGCTGATGCAGCAGACAGAACACGATTGGCGGCGCCAACTCCTCTGCCGCCCGCTGCGCGAGCCGTGCCGCCAGTGCGCCACCCGCGCTGCTGCCCGCCACCGCCATCCGCTCGGCGTCGATCCGCAGTTCGGGCCCATTGGCCGCCGCCCACTCGAGCACCGCCGTCGCGTCGTCGAGGCCTGCGGGGAAAGGGTTCTCCGGCGCCAAGCGGTAGTCCACCGAGATGACGGTGCACTGACCTCGCCTCGCGAGCTCCACGCACTGGCGGTGGTCAATGTCGAGGTTGCCCAGCACGAAAGCCCCTGAGTGGCAATAGATGACCGCGGGCGCCGGCGACGGAGCGCCACGGTAGATGCGCACGGGCACGGCGCATGCCTGGGTGTCCTCGATGGAAACACCCGCGGTGTCGACGGCTTGGGCCTCGGAGCGGCGACGCTGGTTCAGCGACTCGCGATAGCCGGCCAGCACGTCCGCCGACAGGTTCGTGCGTGAGTCGCGGAGGTGTCGAAGCGCAGGATCGAGCCGGTCGACGATGTCGAACGCCTTCATCGGCGCGCCGCCGAGTGCGTTTCGACTGCGAGCGTCGGATGGGGCGCAGGCGGGTTGAAGGTGTAGTCGGATGCCCTGAATCGCCGGGTCATTCCCCAGAAGGCGCGGGCGCTGCGCGGCCACTGAGTCACGACACGTCCGTTGCCGGCACGGAAGTAGTTGTGGCAGCGGGTAAGCCACACCGTTCCCTCCATCCACTTGTCGATCTGCGCGATGAAGTCCGCCATGGCGTCCCGCCGAACGGCGACGTAGGACTTGTGCCTGCGCCGGATGTGCACTAGCGCGCGCACGATATAGCGGGCCTGCGCCTCGATCATGAAGATCACGCTGTTGGAGCCGACGTTGGTGTTGGGGCCGTAGAGCATGAAGAAGTTCGGGAATCCCGGAACGGCGATGCCCAGATAGGCGTACGCGCCGTCGCGCCACGTCTCCCGCAGCGAGGTGCCCCCTTCTCCGACGACGTCGATTTGCCCGAGATAATCCGCGGCGGCATAGCCCGTCGCGCACAACACGACATCGACGCCGAGCTCGGAGCCGTCGGCGGTCACCAGCGATCGGGAGCGTAGATATCGCGCCGGGCTGGACACCACCTCGACGTGCGGCTGCGTCAACGTCTGCAGATAGTCCCCCGCGAAAACGAGTCGCTTGCAGCCGAATGGATGGTCAGGCGTCAGCCTGTCCCGCAGTGCGTCATCGGCCACCGTCGCATCGAGTAGGCGCAGCGCGACGCCCTTGAACTCCTGCGTCTTGTCGCTGCCGTTCTCGATCACCCCGATGTTCGACTCGCTGCGCAGCCACAGCCGGGTTCGGTATATCTTCTTGGCGAACGGGACATGGGTGAAGAGCCACTTCTCCCGTTCGGTGTACGCCCGGTCCGGCTTCGGCAGGATCCAGGTCGGCGATCGCTGCACGGAGTACACCTTTTTGGCGACCTTGGCGACCTCGGGGACCAGTTGGGACGCAGTCGATCCCGTGCCGAGGACGGCGACGCGGGCATCCCGCAGGTCGACGGAGTGGTCCCAACGGGCGGTGTGCATGAGCGTCCCGGTGAACGGCTCCTCCTCCACGAGGTCCGGGAACACCGGCTGGGTGAAGAGCCCAACCGCCGACACCACGATGTCGAAGGTGTAGCGCTCCCCCGTGCTGGTCGTCAGCTGCCAGGCGGTGGTGTCCGCATCCCAGCGCGCGGAGACCACTTCGGTGTTCAGCTTCAAGTTCGGGCCGAGCCGATAGCGCTGCGCACACCGTTCGAAATACTCGAGGATCTCGGGCTGCCCAGACCACAACCGCGACCAGTTCGCGTTCAGGTCGAACGAATACGAGTACAAGTGTGACTTGACGTCACACGCTAGCCCCGGATAGGTGTTGATCCGCCATGTGCCGCCCACGCCGTCTTCGCGGTCGAAGATGGTGAAGTCGCGAAAACCCGCCTTCTGCAGGAAGATTCCCAGCGCCAGCCCGCCAGGGCCCGCTCCGATGATTCCCACCGAAAGAGACTTGGTCACCGCCGTCATCCGATCTGCAGGATCTGTCCGCCGTCGATGACGAGCTCCGAACCGGTGATGAACGAGGCGTGGTCGGATACCAGAAACGCCACCGCGTCGGCGACCTCCCTCGGCTCGCCGATTCGTCCGAACGGCGCGTTCTCGGCAAGGCGCGCTTGGGTGGCCGCGTCGAGCATGGGTGTGGCGATGGGTCCTGGGAACACGGCGTTGACCCTGATTCCCGACGGGGCCAGCTCTGCGGCGGCGGCCTGGGTGAGGCCGCGCAGTGCCCATTTGGACGAGCCGTACGCGGCATGGTTGGGGAAAGGCCGGATGGCTCCGGTGCTGCAGGTGTTGACGATGGCCGCTCCCTCGGCGGCGCGCAGCTGGTCCAGCGTCGCGCGGATTCCCAGGAACGGACCGAGGCAGTTGAACCGCCAGCTGCCCTCGAAGCCCGCGGGTGTCTCGTCGCTCAGCGACGCCCTGTGCAGCACACCGGCGTTGTTGACCAGGGTCGTCAAACCGCCCAAGCGCTCGGCGATCTCGCTCACCGCCGAGTTCCACTGATCCTCGGCCGTGACGTCGAGTGACACCGCGATGACGCGGTCGCCGAGATTGTCGATGGACGCCGCGAGTTCGTCGGCGCGCACATCGCAGGCGGCGACGCGGTAGCCGTCCTCGTGCAGTCGCCGCACGATCGCCGCACCTTGTCCACGCGCCGCCCCGGTCACCAGCGCCACCCGATCGGTCACTGCGCCTCCTTGAGATGCTCGGCCGCGCCGCGCCGTAGTGCCTGGGACTCCGATGTCAGCGTGATCATCCGAAAACCCAGTTCGGCCATGGCCTTTCCCGGCCTGCCAGCGTTGGCGTGGATCGCTGCGACCAACCCGGCCTTCGACGCCGCGGACTGGATCCGCGTGATCGCATCCAGGACTGCGGGAGTGTTCAGCGCTTCCACTGGTCGATGTCCCAGCGAGATCGCCAGATCCGCCGGTCCGACGTAGACGCCGGCCAGTCCGGGGACGGCGCAGATCTCGTCGAGTGCCGAAAGCCCCGAAGAGGTCTCGATCATCGCGAACACGCTCGCCCTCGCCTCGTGCGCGGCGGGATCGAGACCGAGGCTGGCCCGCAACGGCCCGAAGCTGCGCACTCCGGCAGGCGCGTAGCGGGTGGCCGCCACCGCGACCGCCGCCTGCTGCGCCGATTCGACCATGGCGATGATGACCGCGTCGGCGCCCGCGTCGAGCACCCGCCCGATGGGTGCGGGGTCGGCGGACGGCAGTCGCACGGCGGTGGCGATCGGAACGTGCTCGAGGCGCCGCAGAAGTAGCGCGACGTCGGCGTCGTCGAGATAGCCGTGCTGGACGTCGAATCCGACGTAGTCGTATCCGGCTTGTGCGAACTCCTCTGGCCCAATGACGGTCGGGCCCACCACCCAGCCACCGAAGATCCGTTCCTTCGCGGCGAGCGCTTCCTGCAATCGGCTATGCGTCATCGGACGATCGCGATTTTGATGCGCTCCGGCACCGGCCGGCACGCCAGTTCGAATGCGGCCTGGACGTCGTCGACGCCGAAGGTGTGGGTGACATAGGCAGGCAGCAGCTCGGGATGCTCGCGGGCGAATTCGTTGGCCGCACACAACACCCGGCGGCGGTCCTGTGTCACACCGGATTTCAGCGTCAGGTTGTTTCGGAGCATTGTGCGCATGCTGATCGGGTAGCTGTCGTCGTCGGCGACACCGAAGTACAGGACGGTGCCACCGAATGCGGCGGCCTCGATGGCGTGGCCGAGCGTCGCCACCTGATGGCCGACGGCCTCGATGACGACGTCGGGTTTGTCGTGCGGTTCGAGGTGGCTGATCCACCGGTCGCTGGTGGCGCGGACGACGTTGTCGACGCCGAACTCCTTGGCGACGGCGTCTCGGTCGATCGGGTCGACGCCGGTGATCCGGCGGGCACCGGAAGCCTTTGCTGCATAGGAGAAGAGCAGCCCGATCGAGCCCTGGCCGATGACCGCAACATGCAGTCCCTTCAGCTTGGGAAGCTGTTCGAGCGCGTACAACACACAGGCCAGCGGCTGCAGCGCCACCGCGTGCTGCGGGCTCAGCGCCTGGTCGAACGGCGCGAGGCCGTCGCCGTCGGCGACGACGTATTCCATCAGGCCGTCGAACCCGGAGGCCCAGCCGACGACGCGCTCGCCCACTCCGTGGCTGCGGTGCCTGCTGGCGACCACTTCCCCGACGACTTCGTGGATGGGGAAGCCGTCCATTTCCGCGGCACTGGTGCCGGTATCGCCGGGGAGCCTGCCCTTGGCGCCACGGAAGCCGGGGAGGTCGCTGCCGCACACTCCGGCCGCGACGAATCGAAGGAGCACCTGACGGTCCCCGAGCGACTCCGGAGTCTTCTCCGGGATGTCAACGCGATCAAAGGTGTACGGCGCCACCAGCCGGTAGGACCACATGTCAGACCTCCACCGGGATGTTGTTCCAGCCCCACTGGAAACTCGACGGCGGCCGCGATGCGGACTCGCTGAGGATCCGAAAGTCCGTCACGCGTTTGAGCCACTCGGACACCATGATCGTGATCTCGAGCCGCGCCAGGTGGACGCCGAGGCAGAAGTGTTGTCCCCGCCCGAAGGCCAGCAGCCGCTCGATCGGCCGGTCCCAGATGAACTCGTCGGGTTCGGGGTATTCGCGTTCGTCGCGGTTGGCCGATGCGAGCAGCGTGATGATCCGTTGGCCGGGCTCGATCGTGGTGCCGTGAATGCTGAACGGCTTGCGCAATGTGCGGGCGAACCATTGGGCCGGCGCGCAATACCGGATCATCTCCTCGCGCGCCGTGACCATGTTGGTGTCGACGTCGGCGCGCACCGCGGCCATCTGGTCGGGCCTGCGGCTCAGCTCCCACAGTCCGTGCGCGATGATCTTCGGCACCGTCTCGGTGCCGCCGATGAAGATTCCGAGCATCTGGGTGGCGGCCTCGATGTCGGTGAGCGCCGAGCCGTCGGGCAGCCGGTATGCGACGAGGGCGTCGGCGACCGGCAGCTCGTCGCCGGCTCCGTCGCGACTGCGTTCGATGAGTGGCACCAGGTACTCCAGATAGCCGGGCCTGGCATTGGCCACCTCCACGCCGCTGCCCGGCTCGGCCAGGCTGCCGGCGTTGACGGTGGCGAGCACTTCGGGGGCGAGATCGACTGGCAGACCAAGTAATTCGCATACCACAGAGGCGGCCACGATGCCGCCGTACTCCTGGGTGAGATCGAAGGTGCCGCGCGGCAACAGCTCGTCGAGCCGCTCATTGGCGAGGGCACGAATGCGGTCGGCGAGCTTGGCCACGGACTTCGGCCGGAACTGGGCCGAAGTGCAGCGCCGCACGCTGTCGTAGATCGGCGCGTCGAAGTTCGCGTGGAACGGCATGGGATGCAGTGGCGGGTCGGGCACCGGGCCGTCGTTGTGCTCGGCCAAAACCGTTGCGGCGGGGAGCGTTCCCTCCGATGCGACGAAGGTCCCGTCGTTGATCTCGAGTACGCCCCATATGTCGGAGAACCGGGACAGCGCGTAGGTGTCCCACTTCTCGACGTAGTACACCGGGTGCTCGTCGCGCAGCACGCGGTAGAACGAAAGCGGATCGGCCATCACGGCCGGATCGAAGGGGTCGTACGAGAATTGCTGGAGCACAGGTGAGTTCATTGCAGCGGTGATGGCGGTAACGCCTGCAGGATCGAGTCCTCCCAGCCGTCTCGCAATGCGGGCGCGACGCTCATCCAGGTGACGATCTCGGCGGGCGGGCTCTCCTTCCAGGACGGGTAGTGGTTCTCGAAGCAGTCCCAGTCGCCCTCGAGCGCCCAATAGTGGATGACCTCGTTGAACCGGAAGGTGGTGATGAACGAGCCGAGCCAGCGCTTGCCGGTGCTCTCCGACCACGGCACGTACAGCCGCTCGAGCTCGCGGATGTAGTCGTCCTGCCTACCGGGCTTGGACTCCATGATCTCCTGGATGACCAGCCCCGCGGAGAAGTTCGCCTCCTTGAGCTGAGCGAGCGTCCTGTTGCTCCTGCCCGCATACATGATGCGGCCCTCGCCGCGCGCACCGATGCCGGACAGGAATTCCGACCACTTGGCCGCGGTCGACTCGTGGCTGCCGCCGCGTGCCTGGGCCCTGCCGATGCGCGCGTAGTCGGCGAACGCGTCGATCTCCCAGATGATCGTGACCTGCGGCCAGTGGCCGTTGTACGGCGTCGTCTCCCAGATCGCGAACAGCCGTGCGCCGAGCTCCTCCATCATCGGCTGGTAGACGGCGCTGAAGGCCTCGGTGAAGGCGTCGGTGCGGCCCGATCCGAGATCGATCGTCTCGTGCAGATAGAGCAGCGTGTGGCTGTGGTACTTCTTCATCGTCACGCGCGATCACCGCAGGCAGTTGACATCAACACCTAGCGAGCGTGACACTTATGCCGTGTTTTGTAAAGGTGCGGGATGGGCCTGACGCCGCTCGCCAACGGATTCTGCTTCGGGGAGGGCCCCCGCTGGTTCGAAGGACTGCTGTGGTTCTCCGACATGCTGGGCGAGGCCGTGCACACCGTCGACCTGCAGGGCGACATGACGACGCTGCCGCTGGCCGGCCACGCCCCGTCGGGACTGGGGTTTCGGCATGACGGTTCGCTGCTGATCGCATCCACGGAGAACCGCACAGTCCTGCGCTACGACGGCGAGAGGGTCGACACCCTGGCCGATCTGTCCGGCATCGTTCCCGCGAACCTGGGCGACATGGTGGTCGATGAGTCCGGCCGCGCGTATGTCGGATCGCAGGCGTTCGAGGGCGGCGTAATCGTGCGGATCGATCCCGACAACACCGTCACCGTCGTGGCCGAAGACCTCGACTTCCCCAACGGAATGGTCATCACGCCGGACGGCACGACATTGATCGCCGCCGAGTCGACCGCTCGACGGTTGACGATGTTCACCATCGGCGAGGACGGGTCGCTTACCGACCGGCGGATCTTCGCAGGCGGGCTCGACGGGCCGCCCGACGGCATCGCGCTCGATGCGGACGGCGGCGTGTGGGCGGCGATGACGCTCGCCCACCAATTCGAGCGAATTGTCGAGGGCGGCAACGTCACCGACCGGATCGACATCGGCGACCGCACCGCGATCGCCTGCGCGCTCGGCGGACCGGAGCGCCGCACCCTCTTCCTGCTGTCGAGCACCGACGCCTACCCGCAACGTCTTGTCGGGACGAAACTGTCGCGGCTCGACACCACCACTGTCGACATCCCTGGAGCCGGCCTGCCATGAGCATCCGAAGACGAGCGCGAGTGAGGATCGCAGCGAGGAACGAGCGAGGACCGGAGCGAGCGAGGAGTCGAGGCAATGGGTGACGCCTATTACGAACTGGTCGACGATGCAGACCCATACGGCGAGAGATTCGTCGGGACCGACTTGGTGCGCAGCACCTGGTCGGCCGCCATCCAGCACGGCGCACCGGTATCGGCGCTTCTGGTGCGCGCCCTGGAACGCTGCGAGCAGCGCGACGACACGAGGTTGAGCCGGGTTCTGATCGACCTACTGGGGCCGGTGCCCGCCGAAGGTGACTTCTGGGTCCGCTCGAAAGTCGAACGCTCCGGCAGGCAGATCGAGTTGGTGAGCGCGGAGATGCTGGCGTTAGGTCCCGACGGCGCTCCGCGCCCGGTCGCCAGGGCGAGCGGGTGGCGCCTGCAGACTCTCGACAGCCCCGAAATGGTGCACGCGTCCGCTGAGCCGCTTCGGCCACTCTCCGAAACGCACTCTCGCGGTCTACACGAGAAGTGGGACCGCAACTACGTGCACAGCCTGGACTGGCGCTGGCTGACCCACCGTGGAGACAGCGGCCCGGGCGAGTCGTGGATCATGCCGATCGTCGACCTGGTCAAGGGCGAGTCGATGACGCCGCTGGAGCGGCTGTTCGCGGTAGCTGACGATGCGAACGGGATCGGCTCGAAGCTCGAGCCCGGTAAGTGGATGTTCATGAACACCGACCTGGTCGTGCACATCCATCGGATCCCCGACGGGGAGTGGATCGGCATCCGCGCCGAAACCAACTACGGGCCCGACGGGATCGGGACGACGATCGGCACGCTGTTCGACGAGCGTGGCGCGATCGGGGCAATTCAGCAGTCGGTGCTGGTCCGTCCGATGCCCGAGCGCTGAGCTGGCATACCGTCTGATGTGTGGCGTCGGACTGGTTGGCGATTCCGCTGGGAGTCGTCGGCGGGCTTGTGCTGATCTGGCTGGCCGCCGTCATCGCACTGTGGATCGCCAAACCCGACGAGGCGAGCATCCGTGAATCGCTGCGTCTGCTGCCCGACCTCGTGCGGTTGCTCAAGTGCCTGGCCGCCGACCCAGAGATGCCGCGGGGCATACGGATCCGCCTGGCACTGCTGCTGGCCTACCTTGCGCTGCCCATCGATCTGATCCCCGATTTCATCCCGGTGCTGGGCTACGCAGATGACGCGGTGATAGTTGCGCTGGTGCTTCGATCAGTCACCCGCAGGGCGGGACCCGAAGCGCTCACAAAGCACTGGCCAGGGACTCCTGAAGGCTTGGCGGCGTTGCGCCGACTATGCAGACTGCCGGAATCGAACTGAGAGCCGACTAGTCCACCAATCGCAAAGCGGCTGCGGGGCACTGGGTTACGGCCTGCTGCATGCGGTCGCGATCGGAGTCCGGCCGGTCATTCTCGTCGATCCGGACCGTGCCGTCGTCCTGCACTTCGAACACATCCTCGGCGATCGACTCGCAGATGCCGTGTCCGGTGCACTTGTCGAGATCGACTTCGACCCGCATGATCACTCCTACTGAACGTGGGCCGGGACCCGCTTGATGCCGTGGACGAAGCTGCTGTAGAGCAGATCGGGCTCGCCGAACTCCACGGTCGTGAGCCGAGTCAGCAGCTCCCGGAACAGGTTTCGCAGCTCGGCTTTGGCCAGTTGACTGCCGAGGCAGAAGTGTGGACCGCCTCCGCCGAAGCCGAGGTGCGGGTTGGGCGAGCGCTGCAGGTCGAATGCACCCGGGTCGACGAAGACCGACTCGTCGCGGTTGGCCGAGCAGTAGAACAACCCGACCTTGTCGCCCGCCGACACCGGCTGGCGGTTGATCTCGGTGTCTTCGGTCACGAAGCGTGCGAATTGCAGAACCGGCGACGACCAGCGGACGAATTCCTCTGTCGCCATGGCGATTCGGCCGTCGAAGTCCTCCATCAGCCAGTCCCGCTGCGACGGGTTCTCGGCAAGCGCCATCATCGCATGCGTGGTGGTCTGCTTGGACGTGTCGTTACCCGCAGAAGCCAACAGGATCAGGAAAGCGCCGATCTCCTCGTCGGTGAGCCGGTGGCCGTCGACCTCGGCGTTGACGATGCTCGTCATCAGGTCGTCGCCCGGGTTGTTGCGGCGGAACTTCGCCAGCTCCACTCCGGTATTGGAGAGCAACGCAATCTGAGCCACCGGATCGGCGACGCGCTCGTCCGGCGTGGCGTACTCCTCGTCGCTCATGCCGAAGAGTTTCTCGGCGGCATACGCGACATCAGGCTGGTCGGCGGGCGGCACACCCAACATGTCCATGATCGTCAGCATCGGCAGCCGCGCCGAACACGCGGACACGAACTCGATGTCACCGGCGCCGACGATGTCGTCGACGATGCTGACCGCGTTGCGGTGGATCTGGTCCTCGATCTGGCGGACGTTTCGCGGCGTGAAGGCCGAACTGATCAGGCGCCGGTACACGGTGTGCTGCGGCGGATCCATACTCAGGAAGAACGAGGCGAAGCGCTGGATCTCGGCAGGCATCGGATTCAGTGCCACGCCCTGAGCGGAGGTGAACAACTCGGGGTGCTGGCTCACGAACGCAATGTCGGCGCGCCTGGTCAGCGCCCAGAATCCCGGTTCCTCCATCGGGAACATCGAGTCGAAGGGGCGATGCCAGCTGAGCCCGTCGGCCGCCCGCAGCCGCGCGAAGGTCTCATCGCGGAGGGCGAACGGCTGACTCCAGAAGTCGTGTGACGTGATGTCGACCGGACTGTATTCGCGGGCCTGCACCGATGCTGCGGTCACCGATTTAGCGTGACATTCTGACGCAAATTTGTAAAGCTATGCCGATGGAGGACGCAATCGTCGAGGACGACAACTCGACGCGTCAACGCATCCTGGCCGCGACAGCGGAGGTATTGGGCCGAAACGGCATGACGAAGCTGAGCCTGTCTGAGGTCGCGCTACAGGCCGGCGTCTCGCGGCCCACGCTGTACCGCTGGTTCGCCTCCAAGCGGGAGCTGCTCGACGGCTTTGTGTTGTGGGAGCGGCAGTTCTACGAGCGCGCGGTCACCAATGCGACCGCTGGGCTTCCCGCGAACGAGAGGCTCGACGCCGCGCTCCGCGTAATCGTCGAGTACCAGCACTCCTATCCGGGCCTGCGCATGATCGACATCGAGCCTGCGCAGGTCATCAAGCGGCTGTCGCGCGTCATTCCGCTGATGCGGGAACGACTGGAACGCATCGCACAAGGGCCGGACGCCGCGCTTGCGGTGGCGACAGCCGTTCGGGTCGCGGTGTCGCACTATCTGGTTCGCAGCGACGATGACGACCAGTTCTTGGAACAGCTCCGTCACGCGGCCGGGGTGAAGGCGCCGTGACGATCCCGACGTCAACAGACGAACTGACACCCGCCTGGTTCACCGAGATTCTGGGCGAACCGGTCACCGGTGTGCAGGTCCTCGACGCGCATTCGGGTACCACCGGTAGGGCTCGCCTCGGACTGACCGCATCGTCATCTTTGCCCGACACGATATTCGTCAAGCTTCAGCCGTTCGTGCCTGAGCAGCGGAAGTTCCTGCGGCAGACCGGCCTTGGTGTCGCCGAGGCGCGGCTCTATGCGGAAGTGGGCAATGAGCTTCCCGTGCGCGTGCCGCGGGTCTGGCACTCCGACTACAGCGCCGCCGACGGTGCTTTTGTCATGGTGGTCGAGGACCTGGAGGCGTCAGGATGCCACTTTGTCAGCCCGTCTGACGCGGACATCGTCGACGTCACGGCCTCGTTGGTGGACGAGCTCGCCATCCTGCATGCCGCGTATCAGGGCCGCGAGCTCGCTTGGCTCCGCACGCCGTCGGGAATGCGGAGCAAACCGGAGGATCGTGAAATCGCTTCGCGCAGAGCGCAGTTCATCGTCTCGGCGGTCGCGCAGTTCGCTGACGACATGCCGTCGGTGTTCCGACGGCTCGGTGAGCTGTACGCCGAGCGCTCGCTGGATATCGTCGCGCTGTTCAACGAGGGTGATCGGACGCTGATCCACGGCGACACCCACAGTGGCAACCTGTTCGTCGACGCGGGTCGCACGGGCCTCTTCGACTGGGCGGTCGCGGGCCGCGGGCCAGGAGTCCGCGATGTCGCCTACTTCCTATGCAATTCGCTGCCGATCGAGACGCGGCGCAAGGAGGAGGAGTCGTTGCTCGAGACGTATCGCTCCCGCCTTGCAGACCAAGGCGTCGCGCTCGACGAGCGGACGGCCCACGAGCAATACCGGTTGTTCTCGGTGTACTCATGGATCGCCGCGGCGTCGACAGCGGCCATGGGGGCACAGTGGCAGCCCGTCGAGGTGTCAAGGGCCGCCGTGATTAGCACGACACAGGCCATCGAGGATCTCGACGCCGTCGGCCTGCTCGAGGAGCGGCTCGGCATTTAGCGATTTCGGCGTGATTAGTTGCGCTGAGCGCGACAATTCACGCCGAAATCACGAGTTGCGCGGCATGACGGGTCCGTCGTCGAGCTTCTCGTGGATGGCCAGTTCGGCGAGGCCCAGCTGCGTCAGCGGCGAAATGCCATGTGCATTCATGACGAATCGCTGATCATCGGAGGCGCCGGAATCGAACAGCATCGAGCCGGTCAGACAGATCACCGCCATCTTGTAGGCGTTCAGCGCGCGGTACCACGAGCGATTCTGAGTGCTGATACCGCTGACCGACTCATAGTGCGACAGGAACTCCTCGATCGTCGGAGCTGCCGGGTGACTGGTGATGCCCACCGGCTGCATCCACAGCAGTTCCATCCAGCCGATGTCGGTGAGCGGGTCGCCGACGGTGGTCATCTCCCAGTCGAAGACCGCGCTGACGTCGTCGCCGACGAACGCGAAGTTGCCCGGCTTGGCATCGCCGTGGACGAGGGTGATCGCCGAATACGGCTGCGGCTTGGTGTCTTTCAGCGCCTTCAGCAAGCGATCCAGCGCAGGCAACGGCCCACGCGCAACGCGATGCATCTCTTGCTCCCAGTGATCCAACTCGCGGTCCAGATGGCTGCTTCCATCGCCGAGGTCGCTGAGGCCCGTCGCATCCAGGTCGACCCGGTGAATCGCCGCCAACTGCTCGGCCATGCTCAGACAGATCCGACGGACCCGCTCGTCGGTCACATCGGGCCCTTCGGGTGCCCGCATCTCGTAGACGGTTCCCGGCACGCGCTCCATGACGAAGAACGGCCGGCCCAGCACGTCGCCGGTCGCCTCGAGCCACAGCGCGCGCGGCGCTCGCACCGGTGTGGCGTCCAATGCCCGCAAGATGTCGAACTGCCGCTCGAGGTCGTACGGCTCCAGGAGAGCGGGCGGCCGAGGACGCAAGCGCAGCACCACATCTCGGCGTTCTGACCCTTTCACGACAGTGAGCACCATCATCTCGGCGGAGTGGCCGAACTCAACGCGGTCGAGTCCCTCGACGCGAACGTCGTCCCCCTGCAGCTGCACGCATAGCCAGCCGGTGAGCTTGTCGGCCAGTTCGGTCATGTGTAGGAGACCTGGTGGTCGGATTCCTCGGTGAGTCCGAGTTCGGGCCACACACCGCCGATGAGGCTCTCCATGATGCCGTAGCCGACGGCGTCGCCGTCGCGTACCCGGATCGGGGTGTCGCGGAATTGGCCAAGCCTCGGTAGGTTTTCGTCGCTGGAGCAATCGGCGATGTACTCGCCGTCGATGTGCAGCCGACCCTTCCACGACCCGTGCTTGTGGCCATCCCATGCGCCGTAGCCCGCCGTCTTCAGGAAGAAGCCCGACTCACCGAGCACTTCGACTTCGACAACCCGCTGCTCCCCCGACTCCATCGTCAGCAGAAGTTCGCCGCCGGTCACGTAGCGGGTGCGGGTGTCGTAATTGATGCGCGGCGCGACACTGCGGACCGGCACCTGATTGCCCTTCGCGTCGTTGAGGTAAGCGGAGCTGTACTCCCACGGCCCTTCGACGACGAAAATTGCTGTCTCGTAATATGTTCCGTCCAGCCGCTGAAAGAACGCCGGCGACCACTTCATACCGCCGCGGATGCCTGCCGGGATCTCGGGCGAGGGAATCAGGTCGGTCAACGGTTCGCCGATCGCCTGCCGCACACCCCAGGAGTGGTCGCGGAAGCCGAACCACTCGTCGGGTCGCACCTCGTGTGTCTGTCCGTCAACCGTCACTGTTCCCGACGCCCAACCACCCTGGTGGTACCTGATGACGTCGACGTCGATCCTGCCGGTGCGGCGATTGCGCACCAGGTTGCGCTCCTCGAAGAACGGCGGCGTGACACCCGAGAGCACGATGTCGAAGGAGATGGGCTGCGCGTCGTTGGGTTCGAGCCGGAACCGCATTTGTTTCAGCGGTTCGACGACCTCCATCTGGATGGGGCCGACACCGGTCTGCTCAGGCGCCGAGGCGAGCTCACGGCTGCCTCGCACCGTCCACTGCTCTCTCCCGCGCGAGACACCTCCGAATCCGTCGATGATGCCCCGGTTCTGGTACTTGCCCAGGCCGAAGTCGAGCTGCAGCGACCCGTCCGTGCGCGCGATCGACGCCCAGATCTTCTCCGTCCAGGCCATATCCGTCTGCGACAGGGTGGCGAAGGTATCGACGATCTGGTGGTTCAGGCCCTCATCCGCGCCCAGCAGCGGGCCGATATCCTTGATTCCCACTCCGACAGCGTGACAGTTTCGCCTCAATCTGTAAAGGTGCGCAATTCGGCCAGGATCTCCTCAGTGTGCTCGCCGATTCCCGGCGCCTTCGCGCGCGGCGCCCACGGCGTTCCGTGGAAGTCGGCGGGCGTCGCGACCATCGGCAGGCTCGACTCGCCATCGGGCACGTACACGACGCCACCGGCGGCGTGGAACTGGTCGTCGGCCACCACATCCTCGATCGAGTTGATCGGTGACCAGAAGAAATCCGGTTCCGTCGCAAAGAGTTTCGCCCACTCGTCAAGAGGCTTGGTGGCGAAGACCTCGTCCAGGACGCCGATGATCTCCGCGGCGTTCGCCGCACGATCACGCGGCCTGGGGTACTCGGTCAGCCAATCGGGGCGCCCGACGACGCGGCACAGCGGACCCCAGTGCCGATCGACCTGCAGTCCCACGATCCAGAACCGTCGGCCGTCTCCCGCGACGTAGTTGTTCATGCACGGGTTCGCCATCGACTCACGCCGTCCGATCGCGATGGAGTGGCCGGTCATCAGGAACGTGTTGAGGTCGAAGCTGATGGTGTAGGCGCCCTGGCGGTACAGCGAGGTGGTGACCAGCTGACCGGTGCCGGTGCACGACCGAGCGACCAGCGCCGCACACACCGCCGCCGCGAGCGTCATACCCGCCGTGTGATCCCCCATGCCGCCCCGCTGGAACGGTGGCGTGTCGCCGGGCCGGGTCAGCAGATGCGCCAGCCCGGCCCGCGCCCAGAACGCGGCGACGTCGTAGGCGGCGCGGTCGGCGTCGGGTCCCGCCTCCCCGTAGCCGGTGATGAGCCCGTACACCAGGCCGGCATTGGCCGCGGCAACGGTTTCGAAGTCCAGCCCAATGCGCCGCAGCGCGCCTGGGCGGACATTCGTGATGAAAACATCTGCACCGCTGATCAATTCGAACGCGGTGGATCGCCCGTCGTCGGTGGTGAGATCGAGCATGATGCTGCGCTTGCCGCGGTTGTCCATCTCGAACGGCGGGCTCTCGCCGCCGTCGAGGCCCAGCATGCGGCCGAACATGCGGGCGGGATCGCCGGTCGGCGGTTCGATCTTGACGACGTCGGCGCCCCAGTCGGCCAGGATCCCACCGGTGGCCGGGCCCGCCACCCACACGCCGAGTTCGACGACCCTGATGGCATCCAACGGTCCGGCCATGGACGTCCTTTCCGAATCGCTTTACAACTGATGCTTATTTTGTAAAGCTTGGCGGGGCTACAGGCCAAGACTAGGAGGTCGGCGGGTGGCGAAGACAGCGAGCCGGGTCGGGTTGGCCGCCCACCTGGGCCGCGGCGTCCAGCGTGTGGCGACCGACCTCGTCGTCGGGCGCGCCCGTTCACTGCCTCGAACGATCGGCGACCTCGATGCGCCATTCCTGTCCCGGCTCATTGGCGCCGCGGTGACATCCGTGTCGGTCATCGGCGGCGACGCGGGTACGTCGTCGCGAGCCCGGCTGGCCCTCACCGGTGAGGGTGTTCCGGAATCGGTCTTCGTCAAGATGCCCGCTGAAACCGCCGCGACCCGGCTGATGGGCGAATTGGGCAGGCTCGGAGAAACCGAGACCCGCTTCTACCGGGAGCTGTCGCCGCAGCTGACCGGACTGCCCAAGTCGTACGGATCGGCCTTCGATCCGGTGACCGGGCGCTTCGTGCTCGTCCTGGAGGATCTCGCCATCGACCCGTGCGAGTTCCCCGATACGCTTCATCCGCTCACCAAGGACCAGGCCAGCGCCGTCGTCGAACTGCTGGCGCGACTGCACGCAGAGTTCTGGGAGCGTCCACCCGCCTGGGTGTACACGAACTCGGCCGACAGCACATCGCTGCTCACCGGGTCGCTCGCGAAGATGTCCGCACGCCGACTGGCAGACACCGATATACCGATCGAGAACGGCCGGTTCATCATCGACAACTGCCGCGCGGTCACCCAGCTGGTCGACCGGCCGCCGCACACCGTCACGCACGGTGACGCCCACCCGGGAAACGTGTACTTCCGCAACGGCAAGGCGGCCCTATTGGACTGGCAGTTCGTACGGCGCGGCCACCCCGGCCGCGAGTTGGCCTACACCCTGATCACGGGCATGACCACCGCCGACCGACAGGCGGTCGAGCGTGACCTGCTCGACGAGTACCGGAGCGCGCTGGCCGCCGCGGGCGGACCCGAACTCGACGACGACGACCTCTGGGACCGCTACCGGATGGGGGCGCAGTATCCCTTCGTCGCGCCCCTGATCGTCGCGGGTGCAGGCGGTATGCAGGCCGAGAACATCGCGCTGGAAGGCCTCAGGCGAAGCGTGGCCGCCCTCGACGACCTCGACACGGTTGCACTTCTAAAGAAGTCGCTCTGATGCAGGAACTACCATCACTAGCACCCAAAGATTGAGGCCCTGACGTGAACGAACCAGTGCGCACCCGACGGGACGCATCCGAGAACGTCGACGACAGCTCGACGCGGCACCGGATCCTGGTGGCGACCGCGGAGGTGCTCGGTCGCAGCGGGCAAACGAAACTCAGCCTCTCGGAAGTGGCGCTGCAGGCCGGCGTATCCCGCCCGACGCTCTACCGCTGGTTCGCCGACAAGAGTGAGCTGCTTCAGGCGTTCGGCGTCCACGAGCGCGAGATGTTCGACAACGGCATCGGCAGGGCGACGGCAGGGTTGCGCGGCAACGAAAAGCTGGACGCCGCTTTGCGATTCATCGTGGAGTACCAGCATTCGTATTCCGGGGTACGCCTGGTCGACATCGAGCCCGAGGTCGTCATCAAGCAGCTGTCGTGGATCATCCCGGTGATGCGGGCGCGCCTGCTGAAGCTGCTGACCGGTCCCAACAGCGGCGTCAAGGCAGCGACGGCGATTCGCGTTGCGGTCTCGCATTACATCGTGCGCAGTGACGACGACGACCAGTTCCTGGCTCAGCTGCGCCACGCCGTCGGCATCAAACAGAACGGCTGATGGACTCCCGACGCATCAGCGACGAGCTCGAGATCGCAGCGCTGCTAACCCGATACGCACGGGCCGTCGACTCCAGGGACTGGGACCTGTACCGCTCGGTGTTCACCGACGACGCACACATCGACTACTCGGCTGAGGTCGTGCAAGGGCCTCTCGACGACGTGGTCGAGTTCTTTCGCCATGCCTGGTCCCCGATGGTGACGATGAGCATGCACTACATCACCAATATCGAGTCCGAGATCGACGGCGACGCCGCACACGTCCACGCGATGTTCTACCACCCCACGCAGATAAAGGGGCTCGACGCGCCGAGCATATTCGGTGGCTACTACCACCACGAGCTGGCTCGCACATCGGACGGCTGGCGCAGCCGTCACCTTCGCGAGGAAATCGTGTGGACAGCCAACTCGCCGCGAGACGCTCAGGACTGAGCGGCCAATTGCCCACAGGCGGCGGCGATTTCGCGGCCGCGGGTGTCGCGCACGGTGCATGACACCCCACGCTCGCGGACCCGCCGAACGAATTCCCGTTCGGCGGCCTTGGGACTGGCATCCCATTCGCTGCCCGGTGTCGGGTTGAGCGGGATCACATTGACGTGCACCAGCGGACCCAGTGCACCGCGCAGCCGCTTGCCCAACAGGTCGGCCCGCCACGGCTGATCGTTGACGTCACGGATCAGCGCGTACTCGATCGACACCCGCCGACCCGTCTGGTCGGCGTAGTACCGGGCGGCGTCCAGTGCTTCGGACACCTTCCACCGGCTGTTGACCGGGACCAGCGTGTCGCGGAGCTCGTCGTCCGGGGCATGCAGTGACAGCGCCAGCGTGACGCCGAGACCTTCGTCGGCCAGCTTGCGGATCGCAGGCGCCAGCCCGACCGTCGACACCGTGACCGAACGGGCCGAGATGCCGAAGCCGTTCGGCGGCGCGGCGATGATGCGCCGGACGGCTGGGAGCACCCGGTTGTAGTTGGCCAGCGGCTCACCCATGCCCATGAAGACGATGTTCGACAGCCTGCCACCGCGCGCCGGGCGCGCAATCCCATCCCCGTCGCGGTCACGCAATTCGACTGCTGCGGCGCGGACCTGCTCGAGGATCTCGGCCGCCGAGAGATTGCGCTTCAAACCGCCCTGACCCGTCGCGCAGAACGGGCACGCCATGCCGCAGCCGGCCTGCGAGGAGATGCAGACGGTGTTGCGCTGCGGGTAGCGCATCAGCACCGACTCGAACGTCGTCCCGTCGACCGCGCGCCACAACATCTTTCGTGTCTCGCCCGCGTCGCACTCGATCTCGCGAACGGCGTCGAGCAGCCGGGGGAAGAGCGCCTCAGCCACCTGCTCACGAACCGCGGCGGGCAGGTCGGTCATCTCGCGCGGATCCGCGATCAGCCGGCCGTAGTACTGGTTGGCCAGCTGCTTCCCGCGAAATGCGGGCAGCCCCAGCCCCGCGACGGCCTCCGCGCGACCGGCCTCGTCGAGGTCGGCGAGGTGGCGCGGCGGCATCGCACGTCGCGGTGGGTCGAAAACCAGGGGCAGGGATGTAGACATGGGCTTTTGTCAGTATCCCATCTACACGTGGCGGAAATTGATTGGCGATGAGATGCGCCGGTGGCCCACGATGAGAAATATGGCCTTACCGACCATGCCGTTCCGCACCGCATCGACGCTTACGTTCTTCTATGCGCTCGCCTATCCCTGTGGCGCGCTTGCGGTTTCGGCGATGTCTCCGATGGCGGTATTGGTCTTCCGGTTCGGTCTTGCCGGGATGATCCTCGGCGGCTGGGCGTTGGCGGCACGAGTGACGTGGCCCACACGAAGGCTGCTGGCCCACGTGCTGTTCAGCGGACTTCTGGCTCAGGGCCTGATGTACTCCACCTTCTATGTGGCCCTCATGCACGGCGCCCCCGCGGTTCTCGGTGCGGTCATCGTCTCGATGAATCCCGTCGTCACCGCGGTTTTGGCGACGGTATTCCTCGGCGAACGGCTGACGCGGGCACGGGTGGGCGCGCTGGCACTCGGCGTGTTGGCGGTGCTGGCCGCATGTGCGGGCCGGCTCATGACGGTCGGCGGCGTCGACACGGCGATTCTGCTGATGCTGGTGTCGCTGTTCAGCGTCGCCGCGGGCGGCGTCTACCAGCAGAAATTCTGCCGTGACGTGGACTTCCGCGTGACATCGGCACTGCAGAATGCGGTGTGCGTGGTTCCGGTGGCGGTGCTCGCGGCGCTGATGCCGTTGACCGTGACGAACCCGTGGAAGGCGGCGGGGGCGGTGGCCGCCGTCGTGCTGCTGAACGCGACGGTGGCCATGACGCTGTACGTCCGCGCCATCAACAACTACGGCGCAGCGGCGGTCGCCATGCTGTTCACCGTCATTCCCGCCGTGGCCGGAGTGCTGTCCTGGCTGATGCTCGGCCAACGACCCGATATCGGCATCGCCGTCGGCCTGGTCCTTGGCGCGGCGGCGTGTTGGCTCAACGCCCGTGGGTCACGCCAGACTCAGGAGCAGTCGTCTCCGACGGCGGCCATCATGCGCGCGAGTTCGCCTGCCACATCGGGGCCCGCAGGCTGATAGACGAGTTCGGTCACTCCCCCTGCGGCGAATTCGGCGACGCGGGCGCGCAACTGCTCCGCGGTCCCGCTGAACGTGAACTGCGGCAGCAGCTCGGCGGCCAGCGCGACCGCCTCCTTGTCGACGTCGGTGAGTCGCACCAGGTGACCTTCGTGCGTGACGAGGTGACGCTCGTCGGCCGGGATCGCCTCGATCGCGGCCACCCATTCGCGCCCGCCCGGTAGGGCGGCGACTGCCTCGGCGCCGTTGCGCTCGTAGAGGGCGTGGAACACGACGGCAAGGCCGTGCCCTGCCCTGTCCAGCACGCGCTGGCTGGCCATGTCCTCGCCCTCGTCGAGAACGGAACCGAACTGCAGAAACGAGTACGGTCGGCCGGCGGCGGCCGGGTTCGGAACGCCCGCGGCGAACACTCCGTCGCCGACCCGTTCGGCAACCGCGGTTCCCTTCGGCCCGTCTGCGCCGATCAGGACCTGTACGTCGACGGGCCGGTCGGCGACGAAGCCGTCGGTGTGCAGCATGCGGATCGGGGCACCCTCCCACTGGACGGTCTCCCCGCGTAGCAGCGCCCGCAGCGCGAGGACGTACTCCTCGACGAACGCCCATCGCAGTGGCTTCTTCCCGAGGATGTACCGACCGGTGAAACCCGAACCTAGGGCCACCGCGACACGGCCCGGCGCGAGCGCGGCGAGGGTGGCGATGGCCGCCGCGTTGGTCATCGGGTGGCGCAGGCTCGGCACGAGCACGCCAGGGCCCAGACCGATGGTGGACGTCCGCTCCGCGGCCAACGCCAATGCCATCCACACGTCGGATGTGATCGCGGGCGAGTCGTAGAGCCAAGCGCGGTGATAGCCAAGGCGTTCCGCCTCGGCGATGAGTTCCGGAGAGTCGACGTTGGTGACCAGCGCGCAGGAGAGCAACATGTGCGGAAACCTACCGGCCGGCAGGGACGGATCAGGCCAACAGGGTCAGGACGATCCAACCCGCGACCGCCGACGGCAGCATCGCGTCGATCCGGTCCATGATGCCGCCGTGCCCCGGAAGCAGCGTGCCCATGTCCTTGATGCCGAGATCGCGCTTGACCTGGGACTCGACGAGATCGCCGAGTACGCCGGTGATGACGAGCATCAACCCCAGCGGGCCGCCGACCCAGGCGGGCCTGTCGAGCAGGAACGTCACCGACAGGACCGCGGCGGTGATTCCGAACAGCAACGAGCCGCCGAGCCCCTCCCACGACTTCTTCGGGCTGATCGCGGGTGCGAGCAGGTGCTTGCCGAACAGCACGCCGGCGACATAGCCGCCGATGTCGGCGAACACGACGGTCACGATCACGGTGAATGTCCTGGCGCCGCCGTGGTCCTGGAAGATCAGCAGCGCGCTGAAGCTGCCGAACAACGGCACCCACGTCGCAAGCAGCACCGTGGCCGAGATGTCGCGCAGGTAGTTGACCGGCTGTTGGCGTAGGCCCTGACCGACCAGCCGCCACACCATGCACACGACGACCGTTCCGCCGTACGCGCCCAACAACCCGGCCGGGCCGTAGAACGTCAGCCAGATCATGGCCTGGCCGCCCACCAGCAGCGGGATCAGCGGAAGTGCGTAGCCGGCCTCGCGCAGCCTGCGGACGACCTCGTAGGTCGCGATGGGCATCGCGATCGCCAGCACGGGAAGCCAGCCGATCGGCCAGAAATTCAGAACGCCGATCGCCATCGCGCCAAGCAGGACGCCCACCGCGATGGCGGCGGGCAGATCGCGACCGGCGCGCGACGCCTTCTTGGGCGGCTCCGACGTGCCCGCCTCCGGATCCGCTTGCTGTTCGGCCACTAGACCTCCAGCAGTTCGCCTTCTTTGTGCTTGACCAGTTCATCGATCTGGTCCACGTACTGATGGGTGGTCTTCTCGAGGTCCTTCTCCGCGTGTTTGACCTCGTCTTCGCCGGCCTCGCCGTCCTTACGGATGCGATGCAGCTCCTCCATCGCCTTGCGCCGGATGTTGCGCACCGAGACGCGGGCATCCTCACCCTTGGCCTTGGCCTGCTTCACCAGTTCCCGGCGGCGTTCCTCGGTCAGCTGCGGGATGGCGACCCGGATGACCGTGCCGTCGTTCGAGGGGTTGACCCCGAGGTCGGAGTTGCGGATCGCGTCCTCGATGGCCTTTAGCTGGCTCTGCTCGTATGGCTTGATGACGACCAGCCGGGCCTCAGGCACGTTGATGCTGGACAGCTGGGTGATCGGGGTGGACGACCCGTAGTAGTCGATCGATAAGCGGGAGAACATGCCGGGGTTGGCGCGGCCGGTTCGGATGGACGACAGGTCGTCGCGCGCCACCGACACCGCCTTGTCCATCTTCTCTTCGGCGTCGAAGAGGGTTTCGTCGATCACGGCATCTCCTTTTACTGCTCTCGCGTGCGCGACCCTTGTCAGGCTGTGGTGACCAGTGTTCCGATCTTCTCACCTGCGACCGCTCGAGCGATATTGCCGTCGGTGAGAAGGTTGAACACCAGGATGGGCATGCCGTTGTCCATGCACAGGCTGAACGCGGTGGCGTCCGCGACCCGCAGTCCTCGGTCGATGACCTCGCGGTGGGTGATCGAGGTGAGCAGTTCTGCATCGGGGTGTTCGCGCGGGTCCGCGGTGAAGACGCCGTCGACGGCCTTGGCCATCAGCACCACCTCTGCGCCGATCTCGAGGGCGCGCTGGGCGGCGGTGGTGTCGGTGGAGAAGTACGGAAGGCCCATGCCCGCCCCGAAGATGACGACACGGCCCTTCTCCAGATGGCGAACGGCGCGCAGCGGTATGTACGGCTCGGCGACCTGTCCCATGGCGATCGCGGTCTGTACCCGGGTGGCGATGCCCTCGCGCTCGAGGAAGTCTTGCAGCGCAAGGCTGTTCATCACCGTGCCGAGCATGCCCATATAGTCCGAACGGGTCCGCTCCATGCCGCGCTGCTGTAACTGGGCACCGCGGAAGAAGTTGCCGCCGCCGATCACCACCGCGACCTGGGCGCCGCTGCGGACCACCTCGGCGATTTGCCTGGCGACCTGGGCCACCACATCGGGGTCGAGGCCCACTTCGCCGCCGCCGAACATCTCGCCGCCGAGCTTCAGCAGAACGCGGGAATACATGGGCCTGATCTCCGGAGCCGCCTGGCCGGCGCCATCAGGGTCAGACGCCTCGGCACCGTTGGTGGTGGGCTCCGCCATCCGACTCCTCCGGGGTCCTCGCATGAGATCGCCGGACCGTGCCCGGGACGGCTATCCCTAATCCTGCCTCATAGCGGCCTCGCAGCCGCTACGGGGACCCCTTCGGCGTGTTAGCGGAGATGTGCCTGCAGCAACCAGGCCCCCACGGACTTGCGGCCGTTGGGCTCGTCGCGGATGTCGGTGCCGCCAAAGTTCTTGAAGAACTCGGCGAACGACTCGGGCACGTTCGCATGGATACGGGCCGGCTTGATCTCGTCGATTTCCCAGTACCTGCCCACGACGTCACGCAGCTCGTCCTCGGTGACGGGATTGGGCCCGTCGTCGGTCTTGGGCATTCCGGCCGCGTCGAACACCAGGACGAAGTACGAGGCGCCCGGCGCCGCGGCCCGCACGATGGATTGCTGGTAGCCCTCACGGAGTTCGACAGGCATCGAGTGGAAAAGCGTCGAGTCGATGATCGTTTCGAACCGGCCGTCATAGCCGCCGAAATCGCTGATGTCGGCGACGTCGAACGTCGCATTCGTCAGGCCGCGCTTCGCGGCATCCTGGCGAGCCATCTCGATCGCGGTCTTCGACGAGTCGAGCCCGACGGTGGTGAAGCCCTTTTCGGCCAGGTGCAGGGCCGTCGCGGCCTCGCCGCAGCCCGCATCGAGCACGTCACCGTGCACCTTGCCCGCGTCGATGAGCGCCTGGATCTCCGGCTGCGGCTCACCGATGCTCCACGGCGGGCGGACGCCCTGGAATTCCTCGGCCTCGCCGCGGTAGGCGGCATCGAACATCTCTTGTTCCGGTTGTGTCGTCATACCCCGTGTCTATCAACTAGGTTGATATATGTCAATATGCTTGATATGCGCGATTTCGTCGACGACCCGCCGCTCGGTTACCTGCTGTACCGAGTGCACAACTCGCTGCGATCAGAGGTGTCGGCGACGGTGCTCGAGCCGCTGGGTTTGGCGTTCCCGCAATACATTTGCATGCGGATACTCTCCAAATTCCCCGACCGGTCGAACGCCGATCTGGCGCGCGACACGAGCGTGTCCCCGCAGGCGATGAACATGGTGCTTCGGGCGCTCGAGGAGCGCGGGCTGGTCACCAGGCCGACGAGCGTGTCGTCGGGGCGATCGCTGCCCGCTCAACTGACCCGCGAGGGCAAGGAACTGCTCGAGAAGACCGATGCCGGCGTCCGCGCGGCCGAAGACCGGCTGATGGCCAACCTCACCGACGACCAGCGTCGCGACTTCACCCAGATCCTGGGAAGCCTCGGCTCCGACCCGTTCTAGTGGTGGTGACTCTTCCCCGCGAGCAGACGCAAACGTCCGCCGCGTCCTGGCATTTCGCGGGCACAAGCGTCTGCTCGCGCAGGAAGGCGACCCCGTCTAGTGGTGGTGGCAGGCCTTCGGCGGCGAGGGCGGGATGTCGAGTGCCGGATTGCCGTCGAAGAAGCCCAACGGCTTCAGATGAAAGCCCGTGTATTCGCACGGCATCACCGGCCAGTCCTCCGGCCGCACCACGTGGTGGGCCCCCACGGTGTACCAGAGCACGACATCGGTGTCCTCCAACGGCGCGTCGTCGGCGATGTACTGCGGCAACCCCTGCATATCGGATGACTGGTACATGTAGTCACCCGCGGCGAACTTCTCCGCCGGGTCGTACTTGGTCACCCACAGGTTGTGCTGGACGAATCGGGCCCGGTCGTAGATGTAGGACCCCTCCTGAACCATCACCGGCACGATCTCGCGGGGCGTCAGCTTGTAGGCCACCGGGCTGCCGAGTTCGTTGCACTTCGACGGGTTGGCGACCTTCCAGTACCGGCCTGTCGCCCAGTTCCAGTCCCGCGCGCCCTCCGCCTCGGACGCCACAAGCGTGTCCTGGGTGATCCACGCGTTGCGGTGCGGGTTGAGCGCCGGGTCCGGTTCGGGAACCGAATCCACTTCGTAGACACTGTTTCCCGCGCCGTCGATGCTCATGTCGAGACGGAAACTGAAGAAGTGCTGGTGATTCGGCCCGTAAATCCCCGGTGCGACCATCTTGCCCCAGTGCGGGGTTTCGCCATCGGCGACGGCGCCGGTGGTGAGCACACCGGACAGCTTGACCTCGACCTCGATGGACGCGTCGTTGTAGAAGTACCAGAAGAACCCGTACTCGTAGTTGCCGACGGTACAGATCATCGAGACGACCAGCCGCCGCGACCGGCGCACCTCGACCTCTTCAGTGCGGAAGTCGGTGTGTTTCCAGGAGATTCCGAAGTCCTCCTCGTGCATGCAGATCGCGTTCGGGATCGTCACCGCATTGCCGCTGGAATCGTTGACAGTGCCGTCGAAGTAGTGGATCTCCCCGAGGCAATCGCATCCGAGTGTCAGCGGGTTGGCCGAGAAGCCCATGCCGACCTCGCCCATGTCGAACACGTTCTTGTTCCAGTGCGTAGGAGCGGTGTCACCGTAGGGCACCACCATCTCCGACAGCGACGCCCGATACAGAATCGGCCGCGTCTCCCCTCGGTCGGTATAGGTGACCTCGTGCAGCGTGATGCCCTCGCGCGGATTGAAGCCGATGCGCAGAGACCACTTCTGCCACTGCACCTTCCATCCGTCCACGGTGAAACTCGGTCCGTCGGGTTGGGTGATCTCGATCGGTTTCACGTCGTCACGGAACTCGGTGAATGCCGGCCGGTTGTTCGGGTCGAACATGAACTGCTCGCTGTAGTTTCCTGCTGTCGGGGGCAACGGGACCACGCCGTGGTCCTCGATGTCGATGACCTCCATATTGTCGAGGTCGAACGTCACGATCAGGCCCTCGACGGGGCGTGCATAGCCGTGCTCCGAGGGCGCCGCCCGCATGAACGTCAACGGACGGCAGATCAGCGCGGAGTTGTCGTAGTGATCCTGCGCCCCGTAATACCCTGCGGGCCAGGGATCGATCATCGCAAGGCTGAAGTCGGTGACGCCACGCTTGCGCATGGCCTGCTGCCACCGCGGATCCTCCCTGACCTTCTCCTCCACTCCCGTCATGTGTTCGACGAGATATGCCGGGAACCGACCGGGGATCGGCTTCCATGAGTCGATCACCCTGGCGCTCAGGTCAACGACGGCCTCGTAGATCATCTTCGCCGCGGCGTCGTACATCGTCACGAACGCTCGTCGCGGCACTTCTGTCAGCCCTTCGAACGTGAGCTCCGGATTCTTGTCGGGTTCGGCGAGCTGAATCATCACGAATTTCGTTGTCGGAGTCGAGTACTCGGAGTCCATGATGATCGCAGAAGCCGACTCGATCTCCGCGCCGGTCAGAGGATCCAACGCGTAAGGCGTCCGGTCGTCCGTCGTGTCTGCCTGTAGCGCAGTGCTGTCCATCGTCATCGGATCACACCTCGTCGTTCTTGAGATCGAGCACGGCCAGATGAGCGAGCGCGTCCTCCTGCGATGTCTTGTGGGCGGACCGCCGGCCGAAGATGTAGACGACAACGCCAAGCAAGAACATGCCCACGGCGATGCTGCCGGTCCACATCATCCAGGTCGCGTCCGGGACGTCCTTGATCCACGATTTCGCGAACGAGTAGTAGATGCCGCCGAGGGTGCCCAGTGTGCCGACGGCGACTATGATCCAGACGCCGACCATGCCGCCGGGAATCCGCCAGAACTTCTCGTTGGCGTATCGGTCGCCGTACTTCTTGCGCGCGAGGATAACCGGGAACAAGAAGAAGAAACCTGAAATGAGCCACGCGATGGACAGCCCGCCCTGCAGGAAGACCGTGACGTTGGCCATGCTGCTCTGTGAGTAGAGCCCCACCAGGATCAGCGACGACAGCACTCCTTGAATCAGCACCGCGGTGACCGGGTTGCGAGTACGTGGGTTGAGGTGAGTGAAGATCCGCGGTAGGTGACGCTCCAGTCCTGAGACGAAGATCAGTCGCGAATACGTGACCTGGTAGCTCATCAACGCGACGAACACGATGCCCGCCAGCACGATTGCGCTCACCTCCATCACGCCTTTCGGTGCGGCCGTGCCCAGCATCCCGATCACACCGGTGACCGGATCGATCTCGTCGGCCGGCAGCACCATCACGGTCCCCAATGTGGTCAGCAGGTAGATGATCACCAACGCCACCGAACCCCACACCACCATCTTCGGCCCGCTCTTGCGCACCGACAGAAACTCAGCGCCCATGTTGTACGGCGTCTCGACACCGACCAGATACAGAAGAACCGTGCCGTAAAGGAAACCGGCACCGGCGAAGTCGGGCACCAGAGCGGCATGCGCACTGAAGGGCTGTGCCGAACCGTGTCGCATCGCGTAGACGACACCTGAGATGAAGATGACGGCGGTCAAGGCCCAATAGACAACGAAAACAGCATTCATGATGCGTTGGTTCGCGGCGAGCTTCGCCAAGGCCAGGCCGATGACGGCCCAAAGAAGTGCCAGCTGCAGGATGATCGTGAGCGTCAGACCGAGTTCGGCATGGAACGCCAGCAGCAGGAACTGCAGGATGATCGCCGGCGACGACGCCGAGTTCAGCACCACCGGTATCCAGGACAGGTAACCTCCGATGAATCCCCAGGTTTCGCCCATGGTGCGGGTCGCCCAGATGTACACGCCACCCTCACCGGGCCACAGGTTGCCCAACTCCGCGACCGCCATGCCCGCTGGCACCAGGAATGTGAGTATGCCCAGCACCCACATCGGGATAGCCGTCCAGCCGCCCGCCGCCCGCCGCCATGATCGACGAGCCGGTGATCCAGCAGATGATGAAGACGTAGGTCGCCGTAAGACCGAACGTGGTCATCACCTTGGGCAGCACCTGCTCGGGGACAAGTTCGGTGGTCAGAAGCTTGTCGCGCGACGGCGTCGCCTCGAGTTCTTGAGTCATTTCTCTCCCAAAGCCGATGGGTCAGTTGACGATTTGTCCGTCTTTCATCCGGACGACACGGCTCGCTTCGTCGGCCACCGTGGGGTCGTGGGTGCTGGCGACGACCGTGACGCCGAGCGTCGAACACAGGTCGCGCAGCATGCGCACCACCGTCTCCCCCGTGCGGTGGTCGAGGTTGGCCGTCGGCTCGTCGGCCAGGACGAGCGTCGGGCTGCTGATCAAGGATCTGGCGATGGCCGTGCGCTGTTGTTCGCCGCCGGACATCTTCGTCGGCTGATGGTCGACCCGATGGCCGAGACCGACGAGCTCGAGGAGCTCCAACGCCCGCTTGCGCAATGACTTGCGGTCGTAGGGCTCGAATATCAAAGGCAGCTCGACGTTCTCCACCGCGGACAGGAACGGGATCAAGTTGTAGCTCTGGAAGATGAACCCGATGGTGTCGTGGCGCAGCGCGGCGAACTGGCTCTCGGTCAGTGTCGACGTGTCCCGGCCCGCGACCTTGATGGTGCCCTTGGTCGGTCGATCGAGGCCGCCGATCATGTTCAGCAGCGTCGATTTGCCGCTGCCGCTCGGGCCCATCAGGCAGACGAATTCGCCTGGCATCACCGTCAAGTCGGCGGCTACCAACGCCTTGACGACCTCGCCGCCGAGTTTGTGCAGCTTCCACACATCGGATATGTCGATAACGGGTGCCTTGCCGCCGGTCAGTTCCGGCGCGTCTGTCCTGTCTTCGATCGCGGTCATGGTCAGTCTCCGGCGGTCAGGGATCGGATCGGTGGGCGCGACGCCGCGTTCCAGGTGGGCACGATGCTGGTGAAAAAGGTGGCGAGGATGCTGACGCCGACGGCGATCGCCACCCCTATCGCCAGTCCCCCCGTCGAGACTCCGGTAGCCACCATCCCGACGGCGGCGAGCACCATACTCGTCAGCACCGCCAGCGCCGAGCCGGCGAAAGCCCCTAGTACGGCGGCGATTACGGGCTCGACGAGCAGTGCGGCCACTACCGGCCTACGTGGCACGCCGTTGGCGCCGAGCACACCGAGTTCGCGGGTCCGGTGGGCGACGGTTCGGGTGGTCGCCACGGCGACTTCCACGACACCGACGAGAAGGACCGTCACCGCGATCAACACCACAGCACGGCCGATCTCGTCGGCGTGGCCAAGAGATGCGGACTGCGCGCCGATGCCGTCGGACATCCCGAACACGATTACCACGAGGAAGGCGCCGGTTGCCGTGGTCACGACCGGCAGCACCATTTCGCCGATCCGGCGCCGGGCCGCTAACCAGCCATATGACATGCCTTTTCGCATCATCAGCGATCCCCTAGGAGTGCGACTGGTCGTTGCTGGAGCAATCGGTGTACGGGAACGAGAGCGCCGACGATCGCCATGACGGGGAGAAATGCGGCGACCATACCTGCCGCCTGCAGCCATGCCGTCGGGGTTGCGATTCCCGGAATGACTAGCGCCACTGCGACACCCGCGCCAAGGACCCCCAACAGATACGCGGCGATGAACACGATCGCCGACTCGACGAGGAAGAAGTACAAGACCTCGTCGGCCAGCCCGATGCTTGACATGATGCCGAATTCACGCCGCCGTTCCTGCACCGCGGCCAGGAAGGATGACACCGCGATGACGAACCCGAGGCCGAGACCGATGATCGAAATCAGGCCGAGCGTCGAGCTTGTCACCTTGCCGGAGAACAGCGCGGAGAACTTCTGCTCGAACGTCAGCGGACCGGAACCACCTACCGTGTCGTAGATCAACCCCCGACCATTGGCGTCCGGTACGACCGACGGATCCGACGTCGACTCGAGGCCCACCGAACTCGCGAAAGTCTGACCCAGATCGCGACGCTTCTCCTCACCTTGCGGAGCGAAGATGAGCCACCAGCCGTTACTGCCGACGACGGACTCCGCCAACGGGGTGGATACGGTCATCGACTGACCCGTCCCGTTCACGTCGACGATGAGGCTCTGCCCGTCGACGACGACACGGTCGCCGGACTGGAGACTGAGCCGCTCGGCCAACGGTGCGCCCAATACTGCATGGCCACTAGGGGTTTGGTCGCTTCCGCGCAGCGAAACAGTATGTCCGTCGATCTCGGTGATACCCGACAATGTCCGGCTCACGGTCCACCCCCCTGGGGCCGTGAATTCCGGTGCGGGGCCGTTGGCAACCAACGCCTGAGCCTCGGGGTTGAAATGGACGCCGGCTGCGGGCACCGCCCACAGCTGGGCTCCGTCCAGCACGTCGGTCACCGAGTCGGCGCCGGTGATCGCGAAACTGGCCGAGATCGTCCGCACGACCATGACACACGCGATCGCGAGCGCGATGCCGAGAACCGACAGCGCGAATCGCTCGGGCCGCCTGCGGATGTTGGCCAGCGCGAACCGGACGAGGCACGCGAACGTGCTACCCGAAGTGGTGGCGATCGACGGTGACCGTACGAAGGTGGGAACTGAGGTCTCCACAAGGAAGGATGGTCGGCTTGGAAAGTTTCGCCGACAACCACGCCGAATGTCGGCGTTGTTAACTCGGGCGAGCTTCAGTTACGGCGCTGTGTCGGCGACGCAACGGATTTCGTTGTGGGTCAGGTCCGACGACCGACTCCGGCAACCATGAGCGGGGTGAACACCCGTATGTCGTGGGTGAACCGGGATTGCGCGGCCTCGACGTTTTCACCATGGAGTTCGCCGGACTCGATGAGCGTTGCGCGCAGACTCTCGAAGGACAATCGGAAGAAATCAAACCCCGGATCGCGTGAGCCGACCACGCGTGCGCGCCCTTCGCCTCGAACATCGGTGAAGCCTGCGTCTGCGAGGTCGGCGACGATCCGACGGCCGTAATCACGTTCAAAGCCTGCGCGTTCCATATAGCTCATGACCGCCCCGACGACCTTGCCTGGCTCCTCGCCTTCGAAACCGAAACAGCTCCAGTCGTAGTCCTCGACCATGATCCATCCGCCGGGACGCAATGTCGCAGCCAGCCGGTCGAGGATCTGCCGACGATCGGCGAGGTGCTCGAGGAGCAGACGCGCGTGGACGAGGTCGAACGCAGACTGCGGCAGCGCGTCGGTGCGGACGTCGACCCTCTGCACTTCGATTCTGTCGGAGGCGAACTGCTCGATGAACCGGGTGTCGATGTCGACCGCCGTGACGTGGGCACCGCGCCCGGCCATCCACCGCGCCATCGATCCGCCGCCCGCGCCCACCTCGAGGCAGCGCCATCCGGCACCGACGCCGAGCTCGACGAGCAGCGCCTCGCTGCCGGGATCCCACAGGGATTCCATGGCGGACAACCTCTTCCGCTCGTCTACGAAGCCTTGGTCGAACGCGTAGTCGCGCATCAGGCAGTGATGCGCGGCCACGGCCGCGCTTCTTCGAGTTCGAAAGCCAATTCAAGCAGCGTGGCCTCGTGGCCCCGCACCGTCGACAGCATCATGCCGACCGGCATACCTGCCGCGGATTCCGCGAGCGGAAGCGAGATGGCCGGATCGCCTGTGGCGTTCTGCAGCGGAGTGAACGTAACCCAGTTCATGAGGCGATCCATCACCTGTTCATAGGGCGCGATCGGATCGAGGTATCCGATGGGCGGTGTTTCGTCGGCCAGCGTCGGCATGAGCACCGCGTCGTAGGTCTTCGAGAGTCGGGCGGTGATGCGTCGCGACGCCGACAGCCGTGCGATGGCCAGCGGAAGCTTGTAGAGGTTCCTGGCAGCCTCGCAATCGAGCCCCATGGTCAGGTTGTCGAGCTTGGCCGGGTCGAAGCTCGGACCGATCATGCGGCGGCCGCCGCGGACGATCGCGAATGACAGGAACTGCCAGTAGACAAGGAAGTCGTCGCGGAGGCGCTCCGGCACCGGGTTGCTGATCTCGGTGACCTTGTGCCCGAGTTCGTCGAGCAGCGCGGCCGTCTTCAAGGTGAGCTCACGAAACTCCGGGCTGGCATCTCGCACAATGGATTCCGTGCACACCGCGATCCGCAGGCGTTGCTTCCCTGCATGGGTGACGTCACCGATCGGCGGCAGCTTGGGATTGCGGTAGGCCCGCTCAGCCTCGCGGAAGAACGCGGCGGTGTCACGGACGGAACGGCTGACGACGCCATTCGCGACGAGGTGCAGCGGCATCCGCGCGGCCTGCTCGTCCAGCGGCAGCCTGCCGCGGGTCGGCTTCAGCCCGACCAACCCGTTGACGGCGGCCGGGATTCGAATCGACCCGGCGCCGTCATTCGCGTGTGCGATGGGGACCGCCCCAGCGGCCACGAACGCGCCCGCACCCGACGACGACGCACCCGCGGTGAAGTCGGGATTCCACGGATTGCGCACCGGCCCGATGCGCGGGTGCTCGGCCGACGCGCTGAAGCCGAACTCCGACATCTGCGTCTTGCCAAGTGGCACAAGTCCCGTGGCGAGGAACACCCGCGCGAAGTCGCCGTCGGCGGCCATCGGCTTCGGGTCCCACGCGTCGGTGCCCTGCATAGTCGGCATGCCCTCGACGGCGACGTTGTCCTTGACGAACGTCGGAACGCCGTCGAAGAAGCCGCCGTACGGCGTCGGCGAGTTCGCCCGCTTGCGCGCACGGTCGAACGCTTCGTGGGCAAGCCCGTTCAGCGTCGGGTTGACCGCCTCGGTGCGGGCGATGGCCGCCTCGACGAGCTCGGCCGCGGACACGGAGGCCGAGCGGAGAGCTTCGACGAGGCCGACAGCGTCAAGGTCGCCTAGGGCGTCATCGCCAAAGGCGCATACAGGGCTCATGCAGTGACGGTACCAAGTCGTACCGCCCGGCAGTTACGCCTTACCGACCTCGAAGCGCACGAACCGGGTAACCGTCACGCCTGCCTCGTCGAGCAGCGCCTTGACCGACTTCTTGTTGTCGGACACCGACGGCTGATCGAGCAGCACGACGTCCTTGTAGAAGCCGGTGAGGCGGCCTTCGACGATCTTGGGCAGCGCCTGCTCGGGCTTGCCCTCTTCCTTGGCGGTCGCCTCGGCGACGCGCCGCTCGTTGGCGACGATGTCCTCGGGCACCTCGTCACGCGTCAGGTACTTCGCCTTCAGCGCGGCGATCTGCAGGGCCACCGCGTGCGCGGCGTCCTTGTCGGAACCCGTGTACTCGACGAGTACGCCCACGGCGGGCGGCAGGTCCGCGGCCCGCTTGTGCAGATACGTCTCGACGGTGCCGTCGAAGTAGGCCGCGCGCCGCAGCTCGAGCTTCTCGCCGATCTTCGCGGACAGGTCCGCGATCGTCTGCTCGACGGTGGTGTCGCCGATCTTGGCGGCCTTGAGCGCCTCGACGTCGGTGGCCTTCGCCGCCGCAGCCGCGGCGACGATCTGATCCGCAACCGCCTGGAATTCGGCGTTCTTTGCTACGAAGTCGGTCTCGGAGTTCAGCTCGATCAGCGCGCCGTCCTTCGCGACGACCAGACCCTCGGCGGTCGCGCGCTCGGCGCGCTTGCCGACGTCCTTGGCGCCCTTGATGCGCAGCAGCTCGACGGCCCTGTCGAAATCGCCGTCGGCCTCGACGAGCGCGTTCTTGCTGTCGAGCATTCCGGCGCCGGTCAGTTCCCGCAGTCGCTTGACGTCGGCAGCGGTGTAGTTCGCCATGTCAGCCTTTCCCTATGTCGTCGGGGGCTTGGGTTCGGTCTGAACGTCAGCCTCGGGTGTGCCCGGCTCGGCGCCTTCGGCGGTCGGGCTTGCGGTCGCGGTGGCACCCGCCAGCAGTTCCTGCTCCCACTCGGCAAGCGGCTCGGCACCCTCGGCCTCCGGCTTGTCGCCGTTGCCGCCGGCGCCTGCGCGGGCCTGCAGACCCTCGGCGACCGCGGAAGCGATCACCTTGGTGAGCAGGGCTGCCGAGCGGATGGCGTCGTCGTTGCCCGGAATCGGGTAGTCGACGAGGTCGGGGTCGCAGTTGGTGTCGAGGATCGCGATGACCGGGATGCCCAGCTTGCGCGCCTCACCGACGGCGATGTGCTCCTTGTTGGTGTCGACGACCCAGACGGCCGACGGCACCTTGGCCATGTCGCGGATACCGCCGAGGCTGCGCTCCAGCTTGTTCTTCTCGCGGGTCAGCATCAGGATTTCCTTCTTGGTGCGACCCTCGAAGCCACCGGTCTGCTCCATCGCCTCGAGCTCCTTGAGGCGCTGCAGACGCTTGTGCACGGTGGAGAAGTTGGTGAGCATGCCGCCGAGCCAGCGCTGGTTCACATACGGCATGCCGACGCGGGTCGCCTCCTCGGCGATGGATTCCTGCGCCTGCTTCTTGGTGCCGACGAACATGATGCTGCCGCCGTGGGCGACGGTCTCTTTGACGAACTCGTACGCCTTGTCGATGTAAGTCAGCGTCTGCTGCAGGTCGATGATGTAGATGCCGTTGCGGTCGGTGAAGATGAACCGCTTCATCTTGGGATTCCAGCGACGGGTCTGATGCCCGAAGTGGGTGCCGCTGTCAAGCAGCTGCTTCATGGTTACAACAGCCATGTCAGGCTATGTCCTTCAGTTGTCGGTTGTCGCCCGGCGTCGGGTGATGCCAGGCCCTGGCGTCTGCTGCATGCCGGACCCGGGTGGAGAATCTCCGACTCGGGACCGCCCGGCATGCGGATGCAGCCTTCGAATACAGGGCTGCGGCGCAGGCGCGCGAAGTCAATCCGCTGACGCGAATTGCGGGTATGAGTTTACACGGTCTAAACAGGTGCTTTGTCCACACCGCCGCGCTGATCCCCAGGTGAACATCCGGTGGCTTCCCGAGCCGGGGCCGAGGCGCTGAACTGGGCGGATGCGCTCGGTGGCGGGGATCGCGGTGCTTGCGTTGGTGTGCGCGGCGCCTGCTCGGGCCGACGACGCCCGACTGGACTGGCCGCTGCGGCCGCGACCAGCGGTTATGACGGCGTTCGACGCGCCGACGCCCAACTGGCAGCGCGGCCACCGCGGTGTCGACCTGGCCGGAGTGCCCAGGCAGCCGGTCTACGCCGCCGGTCCCGGCGCGGTGGTCTTCGCAGGTGAGCTGGCGGGCAGGCCGGTGGTGTCGATCGCGCATCCGGGCGGCTTACGGACAAGCTACGAGCCGGTCGTGCCGTCGGTACGGGTGGGACAGCTGGTGAGTTCGGGGACGCCTCTCGGCGAGCTGGCCGCCGGCCATCAGGACTGCGCCGCCCCGGCCTGCCTGCACTGGGGTGCGATGTGGGGCCCCGCCGCCAACGCCGACTACGTCGACCCGCTTGGTCTGCTGGCGACCACGCCGATTCGGCTCAAGCCTCTGCACAGCTGATTTCCCTCCGCGAGCGAGCGTGTTTGCACGCAACACGCCGCGAATTTCTGTACAGATACGGTCGCTCGCGCAGAAGGCCGACGCGCCTACCGTCGGATACATGGTCACCGAAGCTCATCGCTCCCGTCCGCCGCGGTTCGGCTTGACGACCGCACTCCCCCGCCCCGCCGCGGAAGCGCGGGATTTCGCGCGGGCAGTCGAAGCCGCCGGGTTTGACGTGCTGACGTTCCCCGATCACCTGGTGCCGTCGGCATCACCGTTCGCCGGGGCGACGGCCGCGGCGCTGGCGACCGAACGCCTCCATGTCGGAACCCTGGTGCTCAACAACGACTTTCGCCATCCAGTCGATACCGCGAGGGAAGCCGCCGGCGTCGCGACGGTGACCGACGGCCGCTTCGAGCTCGGCATCGGCGCCGGACACATGAAGTCGGAATACGACGCGGCGGGTATCCCGTTCGACTCTGGTGCCGTCCGGGTGTCGAGGCTGGAAGAGTCGGTCCCGTTGATCCGCTCCCTACTCGACGGTGGCGCAGTGGATTTCGACGGCGCGCACTACCGGATGCATGCCGACGCGGGGACCCTGGTGGCCCCGCCGCAGATACGGATTCCAATGCTGCTCGGCGGCAACGGCACTCGCGTACTGCAGCTGGCCGGACAGGCGGCGGACATCGTCGGGCTGGCCGGCTTCAGCCACAACCGAGAGGCCACCAAGGTGCAGCTCACACATTTCGACGCCAAAGGGCTCGAAGACCGGATCGCCGTGGTGGGCAACGCCGCGGGCGACCGCTTCGAGCAGATCGAGCTGAATGTGCTCATCCAATTCGTGGTGCAGACCGATGACCGGCACGCATCCGCCACTGAGCTCGCGGCGGTGTTCGGCGGGATCACGCCGGAGTTCGTCCTGGACTCCCCGTTCGTACTGCTCGGCACCCACGAACAGATGGCCGAGACGCTCACCGAGCGCCAACACCTCTTCGGCGTGAGCTACTGGACGGTGTTCGACGAGCTGGCGGGCCGGCCGTCCACGATGCCTGACATCGCGAAGGTGATTGAGCTGCTGCGGCCGTAGGCTGGATCTGATGAGCGTTTCGCCCGACACCACTGTTGTTCTCGGCAACCGTTTCGCCCGCGAGTTGCCCGAAATCGCCGTGCGCTGGCAGGCCGAGTCCGCTCCCGATCCGCGCCTGCTCGTCCTCAACGAGCCGCTTGCCGTCGAGTTGGGGCTGGACCCGGATTGGCTGCGCAGCGGCGACGGGTTGGGTCTGCTCGTGGGCACCACGGTGCCGGAGGGTGCCGAGCCGGTCGCGCAGGGCTACGCGGGGCACCAGTTCGGCGGCTGGGTTCCCCGTCTGGGCGACGGCCGCGCGCTGCTGCTCGGCGAGCTCGTCGACAACGGCGGGCGGTTGCGAGACCTGCACCTCAAGGGCTCCGGCCGAACGCCCTTCGCGCGCGGCGGCGACGGGCTCGCGACAGTCGGCCCGATGCTGCGCGAGTACATCGTCAGCGAAGCAATGCACGCCTTGGGAATCCCGACCACACGTGCGCTTTCGGTTGTCGCCACAGGACGCCCGGTGCGCCGCGAAACCATGCTCGACGGGGCCGTCCTCGCCCGTGTCGCGAAAAGCCACCTGCGCGTCGGCAGCTTCGAGTACGTCTCGGCCGCTGGCGAACTCGACGTTCTGCGACGCCTGGCCAATCACGCGATCGCCAGGCATCACCCGGCGGCAGCAGAAGCCGACAACCCGTACCTCGCACTGCTCGACGCGGTGATCGCCGCACAGGCGACGCTGGTCGCCCAGTGGCTGTTGGTCGGGTTCATCCACGGCGTGATGAACACCGACAACATGACGATCTCCGGCGAGACGATCGACTACGGGCCGTGTGCCTTCATGGACAGGTTCGACCCCAAGACCGTGTTCAGTTCGATCGACTCGTGGGGCCGCTACGCCTACGGCAACCAGCCGACGGTGGCCGGGTGGAACCTGGCCCGATTCGCCGAGGCGCTGCTCCCGCTGATCGCCGACGAACAGGACAAGGGAATCGCCCTCGCCACCGAGCTACTCCAGGACTTCCCGCATCGGTACGCGGCAGCGTGGACGACGGGCATGCGACGCAAGCTCGGACTGTCCGACGAAGTCGACGACACGGTCGTCGCGGAACTCACCGACGACCTGCTGGGACACCTCGAGAGCGAGAGCGTCGACTACACGTCGTTCTTCCGCAGGCTCAGTAAGGCCGCCCGCGGCGATGAGGGACTCGTCGCACTCGACGGCTGGGTGTCGCGGTGGCGCGCCCTGAACCCCGACGCCGACGCCATGGATCGCGTCAACCCCGTCTACATTCCGCGAAATCACCTGGTCGAGGAGGCGCTCACAGCGGCGTCATCAGGCGACCTGGGGCAGCTCGAGCGGCTGCTGGCGGCCGTCACATCCCCCTTCGCGGAACGGCCGGGACTCGAGCGCTATGCCGAACCCGCTCCGGCAGACTTCGGCCGCTGCTATCAAACATTCTGCGGCACTTAATCGTTAGCGATTTCGGCGCGCTACCGTGCGGGCAGCGCCGGTTAGCGCGCCCAAATCGCTCTAGGCCCGCGGGTGCGCCTGGTCGTGCACCGCGCGCAGCCGGGCGACCGTGACGTGGGTGTAGAGCTGCGTGGTCGCAAGCGTCGAGTGGCCGAGCAGTTCCTGAACGATGCGCAGGTCGGCGCCGCCCTCGAGTAAGTGCGTGGCCGCGCTGTGCCGCAGGCCGTGCGGGCCGATGTCGGGCGCGCCATTGACGGCTGCCACCGTCTGGTGCACGACGGTCCTGGCCTGTCGTTGGTCGAGCCGGCGGCCGCGGGCGCCGAGCAGCAGCGCCGACCCCGAGTCGCTGGTCGCCAGCTCCGGCCGCCCGTCGGTGAGCCACGCCGTCAGCGCCACCTGGGCCGGTGGCCCGAACGGGACCGTGCGTTGCTTGTTGCCCTTGCCAAGCACCCGCAGCAGCCTGCTGGACGTGTCGACGTCGTCGATGTCGAGGCCGCACAACTCGCTGACGCGGATGCCGGTGGCGTAGAGCATCTCGACGATCAGCCGGTCCCGCAGTGCCAGCGGATCACCTTGCTCTGCACCGGAATTGGCGGCGGCCATCGCGTCAAGGGCCTGGTCTTGACGCAACACGGCGGGCAGCGTCCGTCGTGACTTCGGCACCTGCAGCCGGCTGGCCGGATCACTCGACAAGAGCCCTTTGCGCGTGGCCCACGCCGTGAAGGTCTTCACCGCAGAGGTCCGGCGCGCCAGCGTGGTGCGCGCGACGCCCGCGGCTGCCTGGGCCGCCAGCCACGACCGCAGCACCGGCAGGCTCAGGCCGGACAGGCGTGCGTCGGGCGAGCGTTGCGACACGAACTCGAACAGCGACCGCAGGTCACCCAGGTAGGCACGACGGGTGTGATCGGAGCGGCCGCGCTCGAGGGCGAGGTGCTCGTCGAACTCTTCGAGGATCGCCTCCACGCCCTTAACGTGGCAGACACACCCGCGGCGGCTCAGGTGACGCGCCGGAGCGTCTCCGGAGTGAGATGTTTAAGGGCCGGATAGCCGTCGACCGCCATGATCAGGTCGGCCTCGGCCAGCAGAGTGCGCAGAACGTGGACGACGCCGTCGGTGCCGCCCAGCGAGAGCCCGTATGCATAGGGCCGCCCGATGCCGACCGCGGTCGCGCCCAGCGCCAGCGCCTTGATGATGTCCGCGCCGCTGCGGATGCCGGAGTCGAAAAGGACGGGAACCCCGTTCGCAGCCTCGACGACGCCGGGCAGGCAGTCGATCGCCGGGATGCCGCCGTTGGCCTGGCGCCCGCCGTGATTGCTGCAGTAGATCCCGTCGACGCCTCCATCGATCGCGCGACGCGCATCGTCGGGGTGGCAGATGCCCTTCACGATCAGGGGAAGCTTCGTCAGTGACCGGAGCCAGGGCAGGTCATCCCAGGTGAGCGGGTTGCCGAAGATCTGCGCCCAGCGCAGGACGACGCCCTGCGGGTTCTGCTCCGGCGGTTGATCCAGGCTGGCCAGGAAGACCGGGTCGCTCGTGTAGTTGGTCAGGCACTTTCCGCGCAGCTGCGGAAAGTTCGACGTGGCTAAGTCACGCGGCCGCCATCCCGTCACCCAGGTGTCGAGCGTGACGATGATGCCTTTGTAACCGGCCGCCTCGGCGCGCTGCACCAGACTGGCGGCCAGGTCGCGATCGGTCGGCGTGTAGAGCTGGAAAAAGCCTGGCGTGTCACCGAATTCGGGCGCGATGGCCTCCATCGGATCCTGGGTCAGCGTCGAGATGACCATGGGAACGCCGGTGCGCGCCGCGGCGCGCGCGGTGGCCAGATCGCCGTGCCCGTCCTGGGAGCACAGCCCGATCACGCCGATCGGCGCCATGAAAAGCGGTGAAGGAAGCTTCAACCCGAAGAGGTCGATCGACAGGTCCCGTTCCTTCGCACCGATGAACATCCGCGGCATGAGCCCCCAGTTGTCGAAGGCGGTTCGATTGACCCGCTGAGTGCGCTCGTCGCCAGCCCCGCCGGTGACGTATGACCACACCGACGGCGGCATCGCGGCTTCGGCCTTGGCCTCCCAGTCCGCGAACTTCATCGGAAGCGTCGGCACGATGCCGGACAGGCCTTGCAGATAGATCTCTAGCTGGTAGTCACCGAATGCCATGGGGCTAGCGTGCCAGGTCGGCGGTTAGGCGTTGGCGCCTTCCTCCGCTTCGGCGAGTTCGCGCTTCCATTGCCGGAACGTCTCCTCGGTCCGACCGCGGCGCCAGTAGCCGGAGATCGAGGATGCCCATTTCGCGTCGATGCCGCGTTCCTTGCGGATATACGGCCGCAGATTGTGCATCACCGTCTGCGCCTCGCCGTGGATGAAGACCTGAACCTGACCCGGCAGCCAGTTGGCCTCCTTGACGGCGGCGATCAACGGGGCGTGGTCGCCCGCCTGATCTTCGGACACCAGGTCGGCGCGGCCGCCGCGGTAGATCCAGTTCACCCCGACACCCGGCGGCGCCTTGAGCGGGATCTCGTCGTCGGGTCCGGCGACCTCGATGAACACCTTGCCAACTGCGTTGTCGGGCAACGCTTCCAGCGCCGCGCTGATCGCCGGAAGCGCGGCCTCATCGCCGGCCATCAGATGCCAGTCCGCGGCGGGATCGGGCGCATAGGCTCCGCTGGGACCCATCAGATACGCGGGTTGCCCCGGCGTGGCGGCCTGTGCCCACGGCCCCGCGACACCGTGATCGCCATGCACGACGAAGTCGATGGTGAGTTCCCGGCGCTCGGCTGTCGACGCTGCGCACGGTGTAGGTGCGCACGGTCGGCCGGTTGTCGACGGGCAACTCGTTGAAGCTGTCCAGTGTCAACGGCTGCGGCAGTGCGCCGACGTCGACGCCATGTGGCACGAACACGATCTTCACGTAGGCGTCGGTGAAGTCGTTAGGCTTGAACGTGTCGAACCCACCGCCGCCGAGCACCACGCGGGTGATGTGCGGCGTCAGCTCCTCACTGCGCAGCACTTCGAAGGTGTGCACGGGACGTCCTGCCACTGTTCCTCCCACTTCATTAGCCAGCCTCACGGAACTATACGAGCCAATCGGGCTCCGTGGCCGGCTACGTCCGGCGGCTGAGCTTCCAGTAACCCTCGTCGCGGGTCACCAAACCCGACAATTCCAGCATCGACAGCGGGCCGAGCACCTGCGTCGGCGGCAGGCCCGACGCGACCGCTATCTGGTCGGCGGTGCGGCGACCGCGGGCGGGTAGGGCGTCGTAGACCCGCTGCTCGGTCTCGCCGAGACCGTCGAGTGCCGACTCTGGCCGATGCTCATCTGGTGCGAATTCACCGACGCGGCCGATCAGCTCGACGACATCTGCGGCGCGGGTGACCAGCTCGGCGTCGTTGCGCAACAAGGCATGACACCCGACCGAGGCCGACGATGTCACGGGCCCGGGTACCGCGCACACGGCCCGACCGAGCGCCCGCGCCCACGCGGCGGTGTTGGCCGCCCCGCTGCGGGCACCCGCCTCGACCACCACCGTCGCTCCCGACAGCGCGGCCACCAGCCGGTTGCGGGTCAGGAACCGATGGCGGGCCGGACGCACGCCTGGCGGGTACTCGCTGACGACAAGGCCGTCTTGCCCGACCCGATGCAGCAGCGCGGCGTGACCTGCGGGATACGGGACGTCGACGCCGCCCGCGAGCACCGCAACGGTGAACCCGTCCATCGCGAGGGTGGCGCGATGCGCGGCGCCGTCGATTCCGTAAGCGCCGCCCGACACCACGGTCACGTCTCGCTCGACCAGGCCCGCCGCCAGATCCGCTGCGACGTGCTCGCCGTAGGCGGTGGACGCTCTGGTGCCGACGATCGCGACGGCGCGCTGCGCCATATCGTCTAGACGGGCGGAGCCGATGGCCCACAACGCCAGCGGCGGGTGGGCCTGCGGCCGTAGCCGGTGATCGACACCGCCGAACGACGTGAACGACAGCAGCGGCCACTCGGCGTCGTCGGCGGTGATCAAGCGGCCACCGCGGCGAGCTAGCAGGTCGAGATCCTCTGCGGCGGTATCGATCTCGCGACGAGCCTCGGTGCGCCGAGCAAGTTCGGCGGCAACATCGCCCGACTTGACGCGTCCAGCCGCCTCGACAGGCCCGAGACGAGTCACCAGATGTGCCAGTTCGGGACATGGCGGCTCGGCCACCCGCGACAAATACGCCAGCGCGACATGCGTTTCGTCGCTCATTGCGCACCGCCCGCCTGCCGGAAGCTCAGGGCGGTTCTGACGTCGTCGAGTCCCGGCGATGTCCGCCCGGCCAAGTCGGCCAACGTCCACGCGACCCGCAGAGTTCTGTCGACACCGCGGATGCTGAGCACGCCGCGATCGAGTGCCTTCCTCAGCGGTTCCATCGTCTTCGTATCGAGCCGGAACCGGCGGCGCAGAAGTACGCCGCTGACCTCCGCGTTGGTCCGGATGCCGTGCTCCTGCCACCGCCGCGCGGCCGCCTCGCGAGCCGCCCTGACGCGCTCCCGCACAGCCGCAGACGACTCACCGGCCTCGACCTCGAAGGCTCCGGCCCTCTCCCGGTGCAGGAAGACGCGCAGGTCCACGCGGTCCAACAGCGGACCAGACAGCTTGGCCATGTATCGGCGTTTCTCGTTCGAGGTGCATATGCAATCGGTTGGCTCCGGTGAGGCGCACGGGCACGGATTAGCAGCGAGAACCAGCTGGAAGCGCGCCGGATACCGGGCCACACCGTCACGCCGGGCCAGCCGAATCTCCCCGTCCTCCAACGGAGTTCGCAACGCCTCCAGCACGCTGTTACCGACCTCGGCATACTCGTCGAGAAAGAGGACCCCGCGATGTGCCCGGCTGACGGCGCCCGGTCGCGCCATCCCGGTTCCCCCGCCGACGAGTGCCGCCACGCTGGAGGTGTGGTGCGGCGCCACGAACGGTGGGCGGGTGATCAGAGGTGTGTCGCCCGACAGTATTCCGGCCACCGAATGGATCGCGGTGACCTCCAGCGACTCGCTGTGCGACAACTCCGGCAGCAGGCCCGGAAGCCTTTGCGCCAGCATCGTTTTCCCGACACCCGGTGGACCCGTCAGCGTCAGGTGGTGCGCACCCGCTGCGGCCACCTCGACGGCGTACCTCGCGTGGCATTGTCCGACGACATCGGCGAGATCGGCCTCGGATTCCTCGACGGGTGTCGCAGTGTCGATCCGCTCCTCGAGTACCGCCTTGCCCGACAGCCAGGAGTGCAGCTGCCCCAATGACCGCGCGCCCAACACCTCGATGCCGTCGACGAGGCTGGCCTCGCGCAGGTTGTCGGCGGCCACCACCACGGCGGGCCAGCCCTCGCGTTTGGCGGTCAGCACGGCGGGAAGCACGCCCTTGACCGGACGCACCCGGCCGTCGAGCGCCAATTCGCCTAGCAACAAGGTCTTTTCAAGGCGCTCCCACTCGGTCTTGGTGTGCGCCGATAGCACGGCAGCAGCCAAGGCCAGGTCGTACACCGAGCCCATCTTCGGCAGCGTCGCCGGTGACAGCGCCAGCGTCAGGCGGGCCATCGGCCAGCTGTTGCCACAGTTGGTGATTGCGGCGCGCACGCGGTCTCGCGATTCCTGCAATGCGGTGTCGGGCAGCCCGACCAGATGTACGCCGGGCAGCCCCGACGTGATGTCGGCTTCGATCTCCACGATCTCGCCTTCCAACCCGCGCACCGCCACCGAGAACGCCCGACCCAGCGCCATCAGCCGACCGCCTGCACGTGGGTGATCTCGGGCCGTCGCTGCCTTCCGATGCGCACGCCGATGACGTCGATACGCACCGCCGCCCAGCTGCCGTCCTGGCCGGCCAGCCACAATCCGGCCAGCCGTCGCAACCGACGAACCTTGTCGGGCGTGACGGCCTGCTCCACGCCCCCGAACTGGTCGCTGGTGCGCGTCTTCACCTCGACGAAAACCGCCGTGCGGGTGATGGCGTCGGCTGCGATGATGTCCAGCTCGCCGTACCGGCAGCGCCAGTTGCGGTCCAGGACTTGCAGTCCCAGTGCGCTCAGATGATCGACCGCCAGCGCCTCACCCAGCGCGCCGATTTCGGCCCTGGTCCATGTGGTCATGCCGACAGAGTGCGATCACCGGCCGACAGCCCGTCGTCGGTCAGGCCGCGTTATCCACAGTCCGACGTTCATCCACCGAGGCGCTACGGCAGGGCGATCAGCAACACCCCGGCCAGGACTACTCCGGCGGCCACTGCCCGGCGTGCGCCGAGCCGTTCACCGAGGAATATCGCGCCGATCAATGCACCGAACACGATGCTGGTCTCCCGCAATGCCGCGATGGGCGCCAGCGCACCGCTGGTCTGCGCCCACAGCACGATGGTGTACGCGGCAATGAAATCGCGCCTCCGGCCAATCCGGACACCGCCGATGCACGAACGGCACCCGGTAATCGGCGGCCACGCCGTAACACCGCGATAACCGCGATCGGTGGCCCCTGCAGCAGGAACATCCAGCCGGTGTAGGCGAACAGCGGCGCATGCATCACCCCGACGCCGTCGATCACCGTGTACGCCGCGATCGTCAACCCGGTGAGCACCGCCGCGGCGATCGCAGGCAGATCCTTGCGACCCGGGCGCCCGCCGATGAACACCAGCGCGATCAGACCGCCTGATACGGCGAGCACGCCGAGCAGTTCGGTGAGTGGCAGGTCGCGGCCGAGAACGACAACCGAGATCAGCGCCACCACCCACGGCGACGTGCCCCTTGCGAACGGGTACATCTGGCTGAACTCGCCGAGTTCATAGCTGGCCAACAGCAGGAGGTTGTAGGCCACATGCAGGGCAGCGGAGGCGATTACGAACGGCCAGACACCCGCTGGGGGCAGGCCCGCGAACGCCGCCATCAATCCCCCGGCGACCGCGTCGACGACACCGATGAGCGCGAAGCCGACCAGGCGGTCAGAAACCGCGTGCGCCAACGAATTCCACGTCGCGTGCAGCAACGCCGAGAAGAGCACGGCGAACACGATCGACAACGACACCCACGACACGCTCCTCGACTCGCACCCTATGAAGCGGTGCCCAGCTCCCACAACTTCTACGTCTGACCTCGCAGCACGGCCATTGACATCGATCTGGACCGGTCCTAGGTTTTGCGGAACGGAAATTTGGACAACAGGTAGCTGATTTGTAGTTGCGATGGCAGTCATCGTTCTGGTTCACGGTGGTGGACACGGCGGTTGGTGTTTTCAACCACTTGTCCGGTGCCTACGAGACAAAGGGCACGAGGTCTATGCCCCCACGCTGACCGGCTTGGGCGAGCGCGCGCATCTGTTTCGCGCAGGAGTGGACCTGGACTGTCATGTGAACGACGTCGTGGCGCTTCTGCACTACGAAGACCTACGAAACGCCATCTTGGTCGGGCACAGCTACGGCGGCATGGTCATCACCGGCGCTGCCGATCGCGCACCCGAGCGCGTCGGGCATCGGGTGTACCTGGACGCAAAGCCGCCAAGAGATGGGCAGTCATTGGTCGATGTCTCCGGTCCGTTCATGGAAGCAGCCCGGTCAGACAGCCGGATCATCGACGGTGTGGAGATGTGTCTGTTCCCCACCGACGAGACGATCCAGTTCTACGGGGTGGTCGATCCGCAGACGTTGGAATGGATGCGCGAACGACTCACACCGCATCCGTGGAAATGCTTCGAGCAACCGCTTCGCCTGACGAACGAGGCAGCGCTGCAGTTGATTCCACAGTCTCACATCAGCACCACGCTGTTCATGTCGCTGCGCAACGCCGACAAATTGCGACAGCAGGCCGAAGGGCGACTATGGGACATCGACACCGGCCACGACTTGATGATCACCGAGCCCGGCAAGGTCGCTGATCTGCTCGATCACATCGCGCGGCTGCCAGCCGGCGGGGCTTCCTAGGACCCACCTGTCAAAACGCTGGTTTCACCGCCGTCAAAAAACGGGTACTCGGCTCCGCAAAGGAGGTCGAGATGAGCGACACGTCAGTACACGGTGTGGTCGACAGGGCGACCGACAGCAAGGCGTTCGAATACACCGCCCGCGCCGGGTTCGCGGCCAGCGGGGTGCTGCACCTGCTCGTCGCCTTCATCATCCTGCGGCTCGCCTTCGGATCCGGCGGCAATGCCGACCAGTCCGGCGCGCTTGCCACGCTCGCCAAACAGCCCGGTGGGGAGATCATGCTCTGGATCGCCGCCGTCGGCCTGCTGGCTCTCGGTCTCTGGCGCGTCGCCGAGGCCGTAGTCGGTTCCAAGCCGAGTGAGCGCCCCGGCCAGGCTCAAGGCCAAGATCAACGTCAAGGCGACGCCTCCGGCTGGAAACGGGTAAAGCCGCTCGGACTCGCGATCGTCAACTTCGCAATCGCGTTCTCGGCCATGAAGTTCGCCATGGGCGGCGGACAACAGAGCACCCAGCAGAACGCAGGCATGTCTGCACAGCTGATGGGTTCCGGCTGGGGAAAGACACTGCTGATCGTCGTAGGACTCGTCGTCGCAGTCGTCGGTGGCTACCACGTCTACAAGGGCGCGGCCAAGAAGTTTCAGAAGGACCTGGAGAAATATGCCGGCACGGCCATCACCGCGGTCGGCGTGACCGGCTACGTCGCCAAGGGCCTTGTGCTTCTCGGCGCGGGATTGCTCGTCATCTTCGCGACGCTGACGGCCGATCCGTCCAAGGCCACCGGGCTCGACGCCGCGGTCAAGACGCTCGGCCAGGCGCCCTTCGGCAAGGTCCTACTGATCCTGGCCGCGCTCGGAATCGCCGCGTTCGGCGCCTACAGCTTCGTGCGCAGCAGGCACGGCCGGATGTAGCGGCTATTGGAACGATTCGACCAGCGCCGCCAGCTGACCCGGTGACACGGAGACGCCGCACTGAGCGCGCAGGTCGGTCAGGGGCTGGGCAATGCCCTTCAAGTCCAGGAACTCGCCCGGGTGGCCCAGGAAGTACGACTGGACGCTGGCCTTGGCCTCATCCGTCGGCTGCGAACCCGCCGTCGTCAGCACGTCATCGGCGTCCGGATGCGCGGCCAGATACGTTCCGGCCGACGCCAGCACCCCGCTGGCAGTGGTGCTCAGGCCGCTCGCGGTGCACGGTGCGGCATTCGCCGTCGGCACGGCGACCGTGGCCGCCGCGACGCCGCCAAGCACAGCGGTGGCCAGAGCGCCCAACAGGCGGCGCCGCATCACAGTTGCGGACATTCTCATTCGTTTCGTTCCCTCGTATCGATGGCATTCGGACGATCCTCTTCGATCGTGCCAGCCTATTCACAGCATTTCACTGCCGCCTTGTTTCACGGGGCCACCAAATCGTGGGCCAACCAAGGGTATGTTCATTTAGGTAACCCTCAGCTAAAGGCGCCGCGCCGGCGCGGGAAAGGACCTGCTGGATGCGAGCTCGATGGAGCAGGATCGCCGCACTCGTCTCGACCCTCGCCATGGTGGCGGGCTTGACCGCATGCTCGGGCTCAGGGAAAAACGACGAACTTCTCGTCTACAACGCCCAGCACGAGTCGCTGACCAAGGAGTGGATCGACGCCTTCACCAAGGAAACCGGAATCAAGGTGACCTACCGCCAGGGCGGCGACACCGAATTCGGCAATCAGCTCATCGCTGAGGGGTCGGCATCGCCTGCCGACGTGTTTCTGACCGAGAACTCCCCCGCGATGGCCGCCGTCGAGAAGGCCGGCCTTTTCGCGAAACTGAACCAGGACATCCTCGATCAGGTTCCTGCGCAGTACCGTCCGGCGACTGGAAATTGGACGGGCGTCGCCGCGCGCAGCACGGTCTTCGTCTACAACAAGGCGAAGCTGCAACCCGATCAGCTGCCCAAGTCCATGCTCGACCTCGAGCAGCCCGCGTGGCGCGGCCGCTGGGGCGGCGCTCCGGCCAAGGCCGACTTCCAGGCCATCGTCTCGGCTCTGCTCCAGCTCAAGGGCGAGAAGGCCACCGCGCAGTGGCTGGCCGGCTTGGAGACCAACGCCAAGGTCTACAACGACAACATCGCCACGATGAAGGCCGTCAACGCCGGCGAGGTCGACGGCGGAATCATCTACCACTACTACTGGTTCCGCGATCAGGCCAACACCAAGGAAGGCAGCGGCAACACCGCGTTGTACTACTTCAAGAACCAGGATCCTGGCGCGTTCGTCAGCCTGTCCGGCGGCGGAGTGCTCAAGTCCAGCAAGAAGCAGGATCAGGCGCAGCAGTTCATCAAGTTCATCACCGGCAAGGCCGGGCAGGAGGTGCTGGAGAACGGCACCTCGTTCGAGTATCCGGTCGCCAGTGGCGTGCCCGCGAATACCGCTCTGCCGCCACTGGATTCGCTGCAGGCGCCCACCGTCGACCCGTCGACGCTGGACGCTGCCAAGGTATCGGATCTGATGACGAAGGCGGGCTTGTTGTAGGTGGTCGCTCCCCCAGTTTCGCGCCAAGTGGCGCCGGTATCGCGGTCAAGCCAGACCGCGCGTCCCGGCCCGCTCGTCTCGGCTACGGTCGCGATCCTGGTTGCCGCCACATGCATTCCGCTCGGCTATGTGGTGTGGGGCGCGGTGTCGGTCGGCTGGACACGCGCCTATGAGCTCGTGGTCCGGCCCCGGGTCGGCGAGTTGCTGGTCAACACCGTCTCGCTGGTGGTCGTCACGGTGCCACTGTGTGTGGTCGTCGGCGTCGGGTTGGCCTGGCTGGTCGAGCGGACAGATCTGCCGGGCCGTACCTTCTGGCGTCCGTTGTTCGTTGCGCCGCTTGCCATTCCGGCTTTCGTCAACAGCTACGCCTGGGTCGGTGTGATTCCCTCCCTGCACGGGCTGTGGGCGGGCGTGCTGATCACCACACTGTCCTACTTCCCGTTCATGTATCTGCCGGTCGCCGCGACACTGCGCAGGCTCGATCCCGCCGTCGAGGAATCCGCGCGGGCTCTCGGCTCGGATTCGGCGGGCGTGTTCTTCCGTGTCGTCCTGCCCCAGCTGCGGCTCGCGATCCTCGGCGGCGCGCTGTTGATCGGGGTGCACCTGCTCGCCGAGTTCGGTGCGTTCGCGATGGTGCGGTTCGACACCTTCACCGTCGCGATCTTCCAGCAGTACCAGGTCACCTTCGACGGTGCGGCGGGCAGCATGCTCGCCGGAGTGCTGGTCGTGTTGTGCATGGCGCTGCTGCTCGCCGAGGCGCTGGCGCGCGGTACGGCGAGGTACTCCCGCATCGGCGCGGGCGCACCCCGGGCGGCCACACCGATCCAGTTGGGCCGCAACATGTTCCCCGCATCGTTGGGTCTCGCGCTGTTGGCGGTGCTGGCGCTCGGCGTGCCGGTGTGGACGATTCTGCGCTGGCTGTGGATCGGAGGCACCGACGTATGGTCGCTGGCCGACATCGGCACCGCGCTCGTCCAGACCGTCGGCCTGGCCGCCGTGGCTGCGGTGCTGACGACGGTGCTCGCGTTCCCGGTGGCGTGGGTGGCCGTCCGGTCCAACGGCGTACTGGCCCGTGTGGTGGAGGGCTCGAACTACGTCACCAGTTCACTGCCGGGCATCGTCACGGCGCTTGCACTGGTCACCGTCGCCATCCATTTCGTCCGGCCGCTCTATCAGAGCGTGCCGCTGATCGTCTTCGCGTATGTCCTGCTGTTCATGCCCCGCGCGCTGGTCAACGTCCGCGCCGGCCTCGCCCAGGTGGCGCCGGGCCTGGAGGAGGCGTCGCGATCGCTTGGCAGGTCGCCCACCGAGACGTTCTTCCGGGTCACGCTGAGGCTCACCGCTCCCGCAGCGGCCGCAGGCGCGTCGCTGGTATTCGTCGCCGTAGCGACCGAACTGACCGCGACTCTGCTTCTCGCGCCGACGGGCACCAGGACCCTGTCGATGTTCTTCTGGTCGTTCTCCAGCGAGCTCGACTACGCATCGGCCGCACCGTACGCCTTCGTGTTGGTGCTGCTGGCGATTCCGGTAACCCTCATCCTGTACAGGCAGTCGACTAAGGTGGCGGCTCTATGACCACCACGCTCGACATCCGCGGGCTGGCGAAGTCGTTCAACGATCACACCGTCCTGGATCACATCGACCTCCAGGTGTCGCCGGGCAGCACCACGGCTGTCGTCGGATCGTCGGGCTGTGGCAAGACCACACTGCTGCGACTCGTTGCGGGATTCGAAACACCCGACGAGGGCACGATCGCCATCTCCGGGCGAGCGGTGGCGAGCCCCGAACGCGCGGTTGCGCCGCATAAGCGCAGCGTCGGCTACGTCGCGCAGGACGGCGCCCTGTTCCCCCACCTCACGGTCGGACAGAACATCGCCTACGGGCTGACCGGCTCGGCCCGCAGCCGCGGGGTCCGCGACCGGGTTGCCGAACTGCTCGAAACCGTGTCTTTGGATGCGTCATACGCGTCTCGCAGGCCTCATCAGCTCTCCGGCGGGCAGCAGCAGCGCGTTGCGCTCGCCAGGGCGCTGGCCCGCAAACCAGAACTGATGCTGCTCGATGAGCCGTTCAGCGCACTGGACACGGGGCTGCGGGCGTCGACGCGCAAGGCGGTCGCCCAACTGCTCGCCGACGCCGGTGTGACGACGCTGCTCGTGACACACGACCAGGAAGAGGCGTTGTCGATCGCCGACCAGATCGCGGTCATGCGCGACGGCCGCTTCACCCAGGTCGGTGCCCCGCAAGACGTGTACCGGAAGCCCAAAGACCGCTTCACGGCAGAGTTCCTCGGTGACTGCATCTCGCTACCGTGCACCGTCGCATCCGGAATAGCGGAGTGCGCGCTGGGCAGCGTGCCCGTGCAGCCCTCGTTCGGCGACGGTCCAGCGACGCTCGCGCTTCGGCCCGAACAGCTTGTGGCGAAGCTGATTTCGGACAGCGAGGGCCGCGACAGCATCGGAACGGTCATTGCGATCGAGTTCCTGGGGCACGACGTCCTGCTCACCATCGACCCCGCCGCGGACATCGCGCCCATCATCGTGCGTCAGCACAGCCTCAACCCGCCGCCGATCGACGCCAAGGTGCGGATCGAAGTGCTCGGCAGCGGAGTCGCCCTGAAGTGAATCGGCTCGTCACACATCTCCACCGCCTCGGTGACCGGGCAGCAGTACTGACCGAAAGCACCTCGCTCACCTACCGCGACCTTGCAGCACAGGTGGCGGCCGTCGCCACCGAACTCGGTGACACTCGCAGGCTCGTGCTTCTCGAGACGCGCAACGACGTGCCGACGTTGGTCCACTACCTCGGGGCGTTGGCCGGCGGCCACGTCGTGCTGCCGACGTCCGCCGGGCACGACCATTCCGCGGTGCTGCGCACATATGACCCCGACACCGTCATCGACGGTTCCGGAATCCGCGAGCGCCGCCACGGAACCGCCCACCGGTTACACCGGGACCTCGCCCTGCTCCTCTCGACCTCGGGCAGCACAGGATCGTCGAAGCTGGTCCGGCTTTCCCGATGCAATCTGATCGCGAATGCGACGGCAATCGCGGAGTATCTCGATGTTCGCCACACCGACAGGGCCGCAACGACTCTGCCGATGTCCTACTGCTACGGCCTGTCGGTGATCCACACCCATCTGCTGCACGGCGCCGGGCTCATCCTCACCGAACGATCGGTCGTCGACGACGAATTCTGGGCACTGTTCCGCCGCCACGGAGGCACGTCGTTCGCCGGGGTGCCCTACACGTTCGAGATGCTCGAACGGATCGGGTTCGACGACTTCGAACTGCCCGATCTGCGCTACGTGACGCAGGCCGGTGGCCGGCTCGCACCCGAGCGGGTGCGCAGCTTCGCCAGGCTCGGCGAGCGCAGGGACTGGAAGCTGTTCGTCATGTACGGCGCCACGGAGGCCACCGCCCGAATGGCCTACCTGCCACCGGATCTCGCGCATTCCCACCCAACCTCGATCGGCAGGCCGATACCCGGCGGCTCGTTCACCCTGGAGCCGATCGACGGCTGGTCGGAGCCGGACGTCGGCGAGCTCGTGTACCGCGGGTCGAACGTCATGATGGGCTACGCGCACAGTGCGGCGGATCTTTCGCTCGGCAAGACGGTCGACACGCTGCACACCGGAGACATCGCGCGGCGGACGCACGATGGGCTGTTCGAGGTGATCGGTCGCAGCAGCCGGTTCGTCAAGGTCTACGGGCTGCGCATCGACCTGCAACGGGTGGAGGCCGCGCTCAGCGCCGACGGCGTGACCGCCTTCTGCACAGATGACGACGAGCGGCTCGTGGTCGCCGCGGTCAGCCGTGACGAGCCGGCCGTACAACGCATTACGGCATCGGCATCGGGCCTTCCCCCTGCCGCCATCCGCGTGGTCTCCGTCGACGAACTGCCGCTGCTGCCGTCGGGCAAGCCGGACTATCAGGCGGTGCGCGACACCGCACGGCGGGCCGACGAAGCCGCGCGGCCGGCTGTCGACCTTCGCGCATTGTTCGCCGATGTCCTGCAGATCGATTCGCGAACGATCCGCGACGAGCAGAGCTTCGTGGACCTCGGCGGGAACTCGCTGTCGTACGTGGCGATGTCGGTCCGGCTCGAACGGGCGCTCGGCAGACTGCCCGGAGACTGGCAGCGGCTCTCACTGGCCGAGTTGGGACAGACATCGCCCCCCGAACGCCGATCGCGGCCGTGGCTGGGCGCGACCCTGGAGACCAGCGTCGCGTTGCGCGCCGCCGCGATTGTTCTCATCGTCGGTTCCCACGCGACGTTGTACGAGATGTGGGGCGGTGCGCACCTGCTGCTCGGAATCGCCGGATACAACTTCGGCCGGTTCTGCCTGACACCCGTGCCCCGTAGAGATCGGATTCGCCACCTGCGCAAGACGATCACGTGGGTCGTTGCGCCCTCAGTGATCTGGGTCGCGTTGGCGATGCTCATCACCAACGACTACCACTGGACGAATCTCTTCCTCGTCGAGAAGTTTTTCGGGCCCACCCACAGCATGACCGCAGGCCGGCTGTGGTTCGTCGAGGTGCTGGTGTGGATTCTGGTCCCGCTGACCCTGGTGTGCTGGCTACCTGCGGTCGACCGGTGGGAGCGGCGACGCCCGTTCATGTTCGCGGCAGGCTTCGTGGTCATCGGGCTGGCCTTGCGCTACAACCTGTTCGGTCTGTACTTCGGTCGCGACGCGTGGTTCACGATCCTCACGTTCTGGTTCTTCGCCGTCGGCTGGGCCGCCGCGAAGTCGACGGCGGTGTGGCAGCGGATCCTCGTGACACTGGTATTGATCGTCAGCCTGCACGGGTACTTCGACGACCCACGTCGAGAAGTGTTGGTGTTGGCCGGATTCCTGTTGTTGATCTGGCTGCCCGCGATCCGGTGCCCGGCCTGGTGCACCGTCGTCGCCGGTACGGCCGCCGACGCCTCCCTGTACACCTACCTCACGCACTACCAGATCTATCCGCTGTTCGACGCACATCCACTGCTGGGCGTCATCGGCGCGATCCTCGTCGGCATTCTGATCACGCGGGTGGTGGACGCGGCGCGCAACTGGATTCGCGAGCGGTCGGAACGGGTCGCTACTGCGGCTTCGGTTCCCGCTCTGCGATAAGCCCTTCCTGCGTGAGGGTGGCCGCGATGATCCCGTCGGCGCGGACGAGGCTGCCGGTCACCACGCCGCGACCGCGTGCGGCGGCGGGTGATCGGGTTTCCAGCAGGTTCCATTCGTCGACCCGCGGTGGTTGGTGAAACCAGATCGACGAGTCCGTCGTGCCGCTGCGATGGGTACGGGCCTTCATCGAGTGTCCGTGCACAGCAAGAGCGGGATCGATCATGTACACGTCGGTGACATACGCCGCGACCAGGATGTGCACCAACGGGTCGTCAGGGATGGGAACCGTTGCCCGCCACCAGAACCGGCGCACGAACTCGCCGCTGGAGATCTGGTCGGCGATTCTGATGTCGAGTTCGTCCAATGGCATGGACGGCGCAGGGCCTGCCGGGCCGGTCTGCGGCAGCGTGTCCGGATCGCCGGGCATGCGTTCCCAGTGGCCGTGCTCGGGACCGGGCAGATCGATCGCGAACGACACCGACGACGTCGTCAGCAGCCTGCCGTCCTGATGGGAGTCGACGCGACGCGACGCGGCGGTGCGGCCGTCGAACACCCGGGTCACCGAATACTCGACGGGGTCGCCCGCCTGCGCCGCCGCGCAGGAACTGCAGGTGCATGTTGGTGGGCAGCCGGTCTCCGTCGACGGTACGGCAGGCCGCGGCAAGGCTCTGCGCGACGAACTGGCCGCCGAACGCACGCTTGCCCTCGGGCCCGCTGGCCGGACCGATCCACAGGCCTTCGTCAGCGCCCTGGTGCAGCTCAAGCAGTTTCAGCAGTTGGCTCATCGAACGGTGCCTGACTCGGTGAGCGCGGCGATGTCGTCCTCACTGAGCCCCAGCCACTCCGCGAGCACTCCAGCGGTGTCGTCGCCGAGCGCCGGTGCGGCCACCGCCTTCGGGTAATCCCCGTTGATCGACAGCGGCAACCCGGGGGCCAGGTATTCGCCGATCCTCGGCTGCTGCAGCGGTGTGAACAACGGATTGGCCCTGACCCTGTCGTCGTCGACCACTTCGGCGAAGCTCCGGTAGCGCTCCCACAGCACCGACGTCGCCGACAGCGCGGCCGTGATCTCCACTGCGGTATGCGCGGCAAACCACTCGGTGAACAGCCCGCTCAGGGACTCGCGGTGCCGGTAGCGCTCGCCCTCGTCGGTGAAGTCGGCATCCAACGTCTTGGCAAGGGCCGCAACGGCGTCCGCCGTCCCCGTGGTGTCGCACAGGTCGCGGAAATGGCGGTTGGTGAGCGCGACGATCATGAACGAACCACCGTCACTGCTGGTGAACTGCTGACCGTACTGCCCGAAGATCGAATTGCCGATCCGCTCGCGCTCCGTACCGTTGACCATCACCTCCGTCAGGAAGCTCAGATTGCCCGCCGTCGCCAGCGCGACGTTCTCCAGCGGAATGCTGACCTGTTGCCCCTCCCCGGTGGCGTCGCGGTGACGCAACGCGGTGACGACGGCCAGCGCCGTGTAGATGCCGCACGTGACGTCCCACGCCGGCAGCACGTGGTTCACCGGGGTGGCGAGGTCTGCGGGCCCGGTCACCAACGGAAACCCGATGCCTGCATTCACGGTGTAGTCCACGCCCGTGCCGCCGTCGGCGCGACCGGACACCTCGACGTGGATCAGGTCGGGGCGCAGCCTCGTCAAGGTTTCATACGAATGCCATTCCCGCCCAGCCACATTCGTGATCAGCACGCCGCTGCCCGCGATCAGCCTCTGGACGAGATCCTGCCCCTCGGCCGAGCGAATGTCGGCGGCCACCGAACGTTTGCCCTTGTTCAACCCCGCCCAGTAGATGCTCGCACCGTCGGGGGTAACGGGCCACCGGCTGTAGTCGGCCGCGCCTCCGACCGGGTCGACGCGGACCACCTCTGCACCGAGTTGATGCAGCGTCATCCCGGCCAACGGCACGGCGACGAAGCTGGAGATCTCGACGATCCGGACCCCGGCCAGTGGTCGAGTCACGTGCGCGGTCATCGCGGCCAAGTGTAAGGGTGGCGCTAACGGGCCAGCTTGATGGCTGCGGCCTCGATCGTCTCCTCGGAGAGCAGCACCTCGAGGGCGGCATCGCCGAGCGGGATGAAGCTGTCCGCGCTGGCGACCCGGTCGACGGCGCCGGTGTAGCCGTTCTCGACAAGCGCGGCCAGGATTCCTTCGCCCACTCCCCCGGTTTCCCGCGTCTCGTCCACGATGAGCGTCTTTCCGGTGACGCCCGCTTCCCGCAAGATGTCCTCGACCGGCAGCGGCGCCAGCCACCGCATATCGACGACCCGCGCGCGGATGCCCGCGGACTCGAGTCGGCGCGCGACGCGCAGGCTCATGCGCAGGCCGTTGGCGAACGTGAGGATGGTCAGGTCCGTTCCGTCGCCGTACGTGCGGGCGCGGCCGATCGGCACCGCGGCGGTGGGATACGTTGCGAGCCACTGCTCGTCGCCGTCCTCATGGAGATCGCGCGTGTGGTACAGGGCGATGGGTTCGAGGTAGATGCAGACCATCCCCGATGCCTTCGCCGCGGCGGCGCAGGTGTGCAGCATGGCTGCCGCGTCATCGGGCCGCGACGGCGATGCGATCACGACTCCCGGGATGTCCCGAAGCGCTGCGATCGAGTTGTCGTTGTGGAAGTGTCCGCCGAACCCCTTCTGATACGCGTAGCCGGCGACGCGGACCACCATCGGGTTCCGGTACTGCCGGTTGGAGAAGAACTGAAGCGTCGCGCCCTCCCCGCGAATCTGGTCGGCGGCGTTGTGGACGTAGGCGAGGTACTGGATCTCGGGTATGGGAAGCAGCCCGGACACTCCGGCGCCTAGGGCAAGGCCGAGGATGGCCTGCTCGTCGAGCAACGTGTCGAACACCCGCGCCGAACTGGTCCGGTTGAGCAGCCCGCGGGTGACGCCGTAGACACCGCCCTTTCTCGCGACGTCTTCGCCGAAGACGACGGCCTCCGGATAGCGGTCCAGGATGTCATCCAGCGCGCGGTTGATCCCCTGCGCCACGGTCATCGGCTCGTCGGGACCGGTGGACCGCACCGATGCGGCCAGCGAGGCGGGGGCGGCGGCGATCGCCTCCTCGAGGCTGAGGGCAAGGGGCTCCATCACCGCCTCGGCGCTTTCGAGCTGCGCGGCTTCTGCGACCTCGCCCGCGAGCTTTATGACCTCCGCGCGTTTGGCCTCATAGCGGTCGAGCGCCTCGGCAGGCGTCAGCACCCCCTCGTCGATCAACAGCCTCGCGGTGCACAGCACCGGGTCGCGGTCGAAATCCGCGTTGATCTCCTGCGGGCGACGGTATGCCGGTTCATAGTCCGAGCCGGCATGGCCCATCAGCCTGACCGTGCGCAGATGCAGGAATGCTGGTCGCCGACGAGTGCGAACGTAGTCGGCGGCCCCGGCGGCGGCTTCGAACGTCGCGGGCAGATCCGAACCGTCGGCGCTGAAATAGGCCAACCCGTCGCGGTTTCCGTAGGTCTGCTCGACCCAGCCGCCCGGCGTCTTGACGCTGATCCCGATTCCGTTGTCCTCACACACGAACAACAGCGGCATCGGCACGCCCTGGTATGCCGAATGCAGCGCGGTGTTGATCGCGCCGACCGCTGTCGAGTGGTTCACCGACGCGTCGCCAAGGCTGCACACCGTGACCGCGTCGTCGGGCCATGCGCAGGCGACGCCGAGCTTCTTGGCGCGTGCGATGGAGAACGCGACCCCGACGGCCCGCGGCAGATGCGATGCGATGGTCGACGTCTGCGGAATGATGCGCAGGTCGTGGCGGCCGAACACCTTGTGCCGCCCGCCCGAGATCGGCTCGTCTGTCGCCGCGACCAGGCCGAGCAGCACATCCCGTAGCGGTTCGCGGCCGTCGACCAGCGCGGCGCGGGCTAGGAAGAAGGCGCCGGAGCGGTAGTGCAGCAGCGCCGGGTCGGTCGGCCGCAGCGCCGCCGCGACGGCGGCGTTGCCCTCGTGGCCGGACGACCCGATGGTGTAGTAGCCCCTGCCCTGAGCCCGCAGCCAGCGCGCCGCAAGATCGAGGTGGCGGCTGCCCAGCTGGACGTCGAAGAGTGCCAGGCACACTCGCGCCGTCAACCGCGAGCCGGCGCGGATCGGTTCGTCGTCGGCATGTCGGCGTCCGGATCCGCTCATCGCCGAGATGGTGGCGGTGAAGTATTCGTCGATCGGTTCGGCCACGTGTCTCCTGCGCTAACGGCTGATCGTGGGGCGGGCCACCACGTTACGGATGAAGGCCACGATCTGGGCGGCGCCGCTGTTGTTCGGGTCTTGGTCCGGATCGTAGATCGCGATGCTGCCGCCGATGCACGACGCCTCGGTGGTGAACAACGCCATCACGAGATCGGTGAGCTGATCCCAGGTCAGGCCGCCCGGCTCGTCGGGGAAGTCGGGCAGTCCCTGTGCAGGGAATATGTCGGGGTCGAGCACGTCGAGGTCGATGTGCAGCCACCAGCGGTCGACCCGCCCGGACAGCTGTTCGATGGCACGGCGTCCGGCGCCTGCCGGGTCGTCGGCCACCTCGGCCAGCGGGGCGACCCACACGCCGCAATCGGCGAGGGTGCCGACGTCGAACCGCTTGCGCCAGGCGTCGTCACGCGGACCGAGCACGACAACCTGGTCGGGTCGCAGCGCGGGCAGCCGCTCGCCGAGTTCGCCATCGGGCAGTCGTCCGCTCATGCCGAGCAGCAGTCCGAGTTCGGTGTTGGCCGCCTCGCCGTCTTCGGACACGTCGATCGGCATGGTGTCCTCGTGGCCGTCGATGAACACCAGGCCGACGTCGCCGACGTGATCGCGCAGCCCGGTCACGATGCCGAACAGCGTCGCGCAGTCGCCGCCGTAGACGATCGGCAGATGGCCCGCGGCGACCGCCGACCCGACCCGCTCGTTGAGCGCGGTGGTCATCGCCAGCAGTGCCGGTTCGTTGATCAGCGTGGTCGCCGCGCCACGCGCCGGATCTCCCGTGGGTAGGTCCAGCTCGTCGTGGCCGACCACGTGGTGGTGCTCGAACGCGTCGAGCAGCCCGGCGTCGCGCAGCGCGCTCGCCGCCCGCGCCTGGTTACCGGGGCGCCCGTAGCCGTCGAACGGCACCCCGATCAGTTCGATCTCGGCCATCTGACGCTCACCCCCCGAACATAGGTCGAGTAGGGCGTCGCGCCGTCGAAAATCTCGTTCTTGATCTCCTCGGCCGCGAGCTCGACCGGGATCAAATGAGCTCGACGGCTTCGGCGATCGACGGCAGCACCCGGCTCGGCCGGAACGGGTACCGCTCGACGTCATCGCGGGTGGTCGACCCGGTCAGCACCAGGATGGTCTCCAGCCCCGCCTCGATGCCCGCGACGACGTCGGTGTCCATCCGGTCTCCCACCATGTAGGTGTTCTCCGAATGCGCCTCGATGCGGTTCAGCGCGCTGCGGAACATCATCGGGTTGGGCTTGCCCACGAAGTACGGCTCGCGCCCGGTGGCCTTGGTGATCATCGCCGCGACCGACCCGGTGGCGGGCAGCGGACCCTCCGCCGACGGTCCAGTGACGTCGGGGTTGGTCGCGATGAACCGGGCACCGGCCGCGATGAGCCGGATCGCCTTGGTGATCGCCGTGAACGAGTAGGTGCGGGTCTCGCCGAGGACGACGAAGTCCGGCTCGACATCGGTCAGGGTGTAGCCCACCTCGTGCAGCGCGGTGGTCAAGCCCACCTCCCCGATGACGTAGGCCGAGCCGCCGGGCAGCTGGTCGCCGAGAAAGGCGGCCGTCGCCAGGGCCGATGTCCAGATCGCCGACTCCGGCACCGACAGGCCCGACCGCGCTAACCGGGCCGACAAGTCGCGCGGGGTGAAGATCGAGTTGTTGGTCAGGACGAGGAAGGGCCGCTTCTTCTCGACGAGCCGGGCCAGGAACTCCACAGCTCCCGGCAGCGCGTGCTCCTCGCGCACCAGAACACCGTCCATGTCGGTCAGCCAGCACTGTCGCGTCGAACGCACGCCCCCAGTCTTTCAGACGCCCGCAGAAGCCGGGGTGTGACATGTTGCATACTCATGGTAGGTTATTACCTACCGTGAGTATGTTTGATGTTCCCGATCGGAGGCCACCATGTCCACCACCGCTGCGGCCGTCGACCTGAAGGCGATCTCGGAGCGCTATTTCGCCGCATGGGCCGACCGCGATCCCGACGCGATCGTCGCCCTGCACACAGATGACACCCAGTTCTGGACCCACCTCGGCGGCGACCCCGTCGCTCGGCCGCGACGCCGTCCGCGCGACCTTCGCCGAGCTGTTCAACGGCTTCCCCGACTTCTCGTTCGAGACGTACCGCGTGCTCTACGGCGAGGACCACTGGGTACTGGACTGGGCGCTGATATCCGGCGACATCCGGTTCGACTGCCTCGACGTCGTGATGGTGTCGCCCGACGGACTCGTCGCGCGCAAGGACACCTTCGTCGACGGCGTCCAGATGCAGGCCGCGATGGGGGTGGCGGCGCCGTGACGACCATCGTGGCCGGCAGCGGCACGCCTGCAGACCAGTTACCGCACTTCGACCGCCTGCCCGCCGAACACCTCTTCGACATGCACGTCGAACTTCAACCGGCGCAACTGATTTCCACGACGCTGGGCACCAGGCTGACGTTCATCACCGACGGCGGCGTTGTGGAGGGGCCCAGGCTGAACGGCGAACTGCTGCCCGGTGGCGGCGACTGGTTGATCGTCGGCAGTGACCAGATCGGCCGCATCGATGTCCGCGCCACGCTGCGTACCCACGACGGCGCGCTCATTCACTACGAGACCCGTGGCGTCATCAAGGTTCCGGCCGACGGGCTCGCGCGGCTCGGCGCCGGGGGGGTGCTGTCGTTCGACGAGACGTATGTGCGCACAACGCCCAGGTTCGAGACCGCCGACGACCGCTATCTGTGGCTCAACGAAATCGTGGCCGTCGGCTACAACGTGCTGTCGCCGAACCACATCGACTACCGCATCTACCAGGTGTTGTAACGCCAAGCCGAGGACGCGGGATGCTGATCAGCCGTTATCGTGAGTTCGTGCCGGCCAAGCAGGCGAGACGAACTCAGGCGGAGCGCACCGAGGCGACGACAACCGCGCTCGTCGACGCGGCACGCGAGCTTTTCACCCAGGACGGCTACGTGGCGACCTCGCTCGACGCGGTGGCGGCGAAGGCACGGGTCACCAAAGGCGCCGTGTACCACCACTTCCAGGGCAAGCAACAGCTGTTCGAGGCGGTGTTCGCGGGCGAGGTCGAGCGACTGTCCGGCGTGATGATGGCGGTCTACGCAACCGAACCGGACCCATGGGACGCGTTCGAGGCGTGCTGTCGAGCGTTCCTGCAGGAGTGCCTCGAGCCGGGCTTGCAGCGGATCATGCTTCTCGACGCATTGACCGCGATGGGTTGGGAGGGGGTGCGCCGGATGGAGGCACCGATGATGTCGATGATGGAGGTCGCCATCACCCGGGCGGTGGAGGCCGGGCGCATCGCACCGCGGCCCGCTGGTCCCCTCGCGGTCTTCCTTTACGGCGCGCTGTGCGAGACATCGATGAACGTCGCGCGCGCCGACAATCAGAAGGCGGCCCATCGCAAAGCGGTCACCGAACTGGGCCACGTACTCGACGGTCTCCGACTCGACTGAGCGACCTCAGCAAACTCTCAGCCGGCGGTTGTGAGCAGGCTAACGCGAACTAAGGGGCTCACAGCGTCGTACTAATAAACGTGCTGTCAACTTCGCCCGGCGCAGTCATGCGCAAATGCGCCGACCGCAGCGAGCCCTTCGCCGTTCTGTCCCTCGAGAGAAACCGTGACGACGGAGTCATGGTGCTGTTGTTCCGTAATCGGGGCGGGGAGTAACGGTGTCAACGTCGTCTTCAACTGCGCAAATCGGCGCGCGACCGCTGGTGCTGCTGCATCCGTTGGGCTCAACCGGTGCGATGTCGTGGGCCTCGATCGCCGAATCGCTTCGGGGTGCGGGTCATCGCGTCGCGGCACCTGACCTGCCAGGGCATGGGACCCTTCGGAATACCCCGTTCACCTGGGAGGACGCCAGCACGACGATCCGCGCTGCCGCCGAAAGTTTCGCGCCGGACAAGCCGGTTCTCGTCGGCCATTCCCTCGGGGCCGCGGCCGCGATATACACCGCCCAACGCATGCCGAACGGCTTCGCCGGTCTGGTTCTCAGTGGTGCGGGGGCTTGCTGGAAAGACCGGTACGTCAGATGCGGCTTAACGGTGGCAGCGGCCGTCGGTGCGCTCTCTGCAGCAGTCGGCCGCCGCGAGTTACTCGCCCACGCCGCCGGTTTACGCGGCCGTCAAATCGTGACCGCCGCCCGCGCTGCAGATGTTGCGCCGCTCCAATTGTGGCGCGCCGCACGGCAGTTGATGCGATTCGATGTGCGCAACACGCCCCCGCCGCCGATTCCGTGCGCTGTGATCGTGCTCACCGATGACCGGCGGATGCCTCCGGGGCTGCAGCGGGGACTCGTCAGGTACTTGGGCGCTCCCTACGTCGACGTCGCCGGGGATCACGACGCACCGGTCCGCCAGGCAGCCCGGTTCTGCGACGGCGTGCAAAGCGCGCTCACAATGCTCGGCATTGATGACAAGACGGCTCTCCAATGGCCTCGACTGGTGGCTCTTGTCCGCCAACACAAATGGGGACCCCGATGATCGCGCGGATACAGGACTACCGCCAGGCGGTTGTGATCGGGGCGGGACCATCCGGTCTCGCGGTCGCACGTGAGCTTGAACACAGACACGGCGTTGAGACCATCGTCGTTGACCGAGCAGCGGCCCCAGCGTTCTCGTGGCGCACGCGGTATGACAACTTCCGCCTCAACACCACCGGGTTCTTGTCGCATCTTCCGGGACAGCGGATCCCGTTGACCGCAGGCCGTTGGCCAACGCGGGATGACATGGTTCGCTACTTCGACAACTACATTGCGCGGCAGAACATCAAGCTCGAATTGGGCTGTGTGGTCAAAGAAGTCGTGCCCGCCGCGGAGGGCTGGCGCCTGGAGACATCGTCGGGGGCAATCCGAACGCGGGCAATCATCCTGGCCACCGGCAACTACCGCACGCCCGTCGTCCCCGCGTGGCCGGGCCTGAGTCGGTTCACCGGCGAGGTCGTTCACTCCGGGAACTTCAGAACCGCTTGGCCGTTCCGTAACCGCGACGTCCTCGTCGTCGGCGCTGGCAACTCGGCCGCCGACATCGCCGTCCAGCTCGCCAACAACGGTGCGCGCCGGATCTGGCTTGCTGTCCGCAATCCGCCGCACCTCGTGCGGCGTGCCATCGGTCCGCTTCCGTCGGATATCCTCCTCGAGCTTTTCGCCTGGGCGCCTGCGAAGGCGGTCGATCCGATAATCGGGCTCTCCGAGCGGCTCATGTGGGGTGATCTGTCGGCCTACGGCCTCGACCGGCCGCCGACGGGGCTCAAGGCGACGGTGGAACAGACAGGGCGTATCCCGACACTCGCCGACGAGCTCATCGCCGCGGTGCGAGCCGGCCGCGTCGAAGTCGTGCCTGCTGTCGAGGCCATCGAAGCCGATCGTGTGATCCTCGCCGATGGCAGCGGCATATCGCCCCGAGTGATCATCGCCGCCACCGGTTTCAGCATGGATCTCAACGGTCTGGTCGGCCACCTTGGCGTCCTTGACGCACGCGGCAAGCTACCCGGTGGATTCGCCTCGGACGTCGGCGACGGAATGTTCGCTATCGGTTATGGCATTCCGCCCAACGGTCCGCTCCGCGCAATCCGCCGCGCAGCCTCGCCGCTGGCCCGTGAAATCGCCGCCTACCTGGCCACCACATCAAGCACCACAGCAGGTCACGCCGGACGAAAGAAGCGTGCTGCCGTTGCATCGCGGTCTGTGACCTCAACCACTCCCGGTGAACAAACCCCGCTCAGAGGCCGTCTCAATGGATAGCCGGAAACGTAGCCGGTTCTCGGACAGAAAATGGAATCTGGCGTTATGAATCTGGAAGCCGCGGCGACGTCGCCGCAAGCCCTTCTTGGCCGCAGTAACTACAGACATCGAGCCAAGAGGACTGAAACTCGTCCGATTCTCCGCCACCGACGCTGTGTGAAAATCAAGGAAGCTCAATGGTTCTGACGTCTATCGAAAAAACCTACCGCCGGGGCGCACCTGGATACGAGGAGGCCCGTCGGGCAACAGTGTGGAATGGCCTTCTGCCGGACCGCTTTCCCGACGTCATCGTGCAGGCCCACGACACCGACGATGTGGTCGCGGCGCTGCGTTATGCACGGGACAACGGCCACAAGGTCGGCGTCCGTTCAGGCGGACACAGCTGGGCGGCAAGTCACCTGCGCGACGGAGGTTTGCTGCTCGACGTCAGCCGCCTCGACCGCTGCACGGTCGACACGGCCGGGATGACTGCGGACGTCGGGCCGGGCAAGAGCGCCAGCGACTTCGCCACCGAACTCGATTCACAAGGGCTCTTCTTCCCTTCGGGTCACTGCGAGGGCATTCGCCTCGGCGGCTTTCTTCTGCAGGGTGGATACGGCTGGAACAGTCCGGCGATTGGCCTGGCATGCGAGAGCGTGCTCGGGCTCGAGGTCGTCACCGCCGACGGCGAACGGATCTATTGCGACCCCGAGAACCACCCCGACATGTATTGGGCCGCCCGCGGCGCGGGACCGGGTTTCTTCGGTGTGGTCACGTCCTTCAAACTGCGGATTCACCGGCGGCCGGCGGTGGTGGGCACCTGCCTGTATATGTACCCGATCGAGTTCGTCGACGAGGTATACACCTGGGGACGCGAAATCAGCTCCCAGGTCGATAAGCGGGTCGAGCTCCAAATCCTCGCCACGAGCGCCAATCCGGTAGCCGGGATCGACCACCCCACCATCACGATCGCCTCGCCGGTCTTCGCCGAATCGGAAGAAGAGGCGGCGAAAGCCCTTGCCCTGCTGGGCACCTGCCCGGTCGCGGACAAGGCGATGATCAGTGTCCCCTATATGCCGACCACTCTGGCGAACTGGTACACCGCCGTCATGACCAACTATCCCAAGGGGTATCGCTACATCGCCGACAACATGTTCACGTCGGCATCGGCCGCTGAACTGCTGCCGGGCATCCGCAAGATCATCGAAACGATGCCTCCGCACCCGTCGCACTTCATCTTCACGGGGTGGAACGCATCACCGGATCGCGCGGACAAGGTGTACGGCCTGGAGGACGAGATCTACATGGCGCTGTACACCGTCTGGCAGAATCCGGCCGACGACGAAAAGTACCGCGACTGGTCGGCCTCGAACATGACGGCGATGTCGCATCTGGCGACCGGCATCGCGCTCGCCGACGAGAATCTCGGCAGGCGCCCTGCGCGTTTCATCACCGAGCCGAACATGGCGCGCCTCGATAAGGTGCGTTCCTCATACGATCCGGACGGCCGCTTCCACAGCTGGATGGGCCGCGAAGGAAAATGACTGTGCGGCATCGAGGTTCGGACAGTAGACACGCGGAGCGGACCCCGAAACCGAACGCGCTTCGAATCCTCGTCGTCGGCGCAGGAGTGGCAGGCATTTCCATCGCTCGAGGATTACTCCGAGACGGACATGATGTGTCCGTCTTCGAACGGCGACCGGATATGCGGCCCGGTGGCGGTGCGGTGACCATCTGGTCCAACGGCTCGACGGTCCTGGATCAGCTTGGCGTCGATATGGAGGGAGCGGGTCAGCTGCTGTCCACCGTGCGGATTGCGACGTCGACCGGTCGTCAGCTGGTCAATATCGACGTCTCCACGATCGTGGACCGCCTGGGCGGAGCCGTTCGGATGGTCCCCCGTCGGGTTCTGCTCGACCGTCTGCTCGAAGGCTTTCCTGCCGACCGCATCCACTGTAATTCCCGTGTAGTCGAGGCGGTCAGTACGCGCGATGGCGTGCGGATCGAGTTCGAGGACGGCAGCTCGGTCGAAGGCGATCTGCTGATCGGTGCGGATGGTCTGCACTCGAAGATCCGAGATATCGCCGGTGCGCCCCCCGCGAAGCCGACAGGCTGGTGCAGCTGGCAGGGACTGATCACCCTTCCGGACATTGTCGACAAGGACGTCGCAGTGCAGATCATCGGCGCGCGCGGAAACCTTGGCATGTGGCCTGCGGGCGGCTGCGACCTTCAGTGGTGGTTCGACTTGCCGTGGTCGCCCGGCTTCGTCAGACCGGAACATCCGATCGACATGATCCGATCCAATTTCGCGGGATGGTCCGACTTGGTCGACGATGTACTCGCGACGTTGACCGACGACGATCTGGCGCATTCACCCTTTCCGCATTTTCGGCATCCGATACCCCGCACACGCATGAGCGCGGTGACGCTGCTCGGCGATGCCGCACACACGATGCCACCCATCCTTGCGCAAGGGACCAATCAGGCACTGCTCGACACGATGGTGTTGTGCAAGGCGATATCGGAATTGCAGAACGGAGCAAGCGGAAGCAGCGGTGATCTCTCCAGCGCGCTGCGCCGGTACGAGAAGATTAGGCGCCGCAGGCTTTCCGCAGTGTCCTGGGTGACATCACGGCAGATGTCGCAGAGTGAATCGGTGCTGAAGCCGGCCGCCATGATCTCGGATTCCTTTGGCACATGGGCGATGACGACGTTTATGCGTTGGCTGAGCCACCGCCGGATATCCGGGGAACTCAACCGAGACCTGTCCAGCCACTTTGTCCGTAGCTGATGACCATTCCCACGACTCTGAAGGGTCAGTCGATGTCGACGAGTGCCAAGGTGCCACCTGCCAAGCTGGCCCGCGTCGTCGAATGGACTCGCCACCACCTGTATCGGCTCAATCAACGACTCACTCCCGCGCCTGCAGCCGTGTTCGAAATGATCCTTGCCGGCTGGACGTCGCAGGCGATCACGGTCGCGGCCCAACTTGGCGTCGCCGACGCCCTCGCCGACGGCCCGCTGCCCATCGACGAGTTGGCTGCTCGGGTGGACGCGAACCCGGATGCACTGCGCCGACTGATGCGGGCGCTGATCAGCCGGGGCATTTTCCGGCATCGCCGCGACGGGCGGTATGAGCTGAACACCCTCGCCGACACGCTGCGTTCCGACGCGCCGGTGTCGATGGATTCGGCGGCGCGCTTCTACGGGTCACAGGAGCAGCGCGAACGCTGGACTCTCCTGGTCGACTCGATCCGAACCGGGGATGGGGTCGTTGCGGCATTGCGCGGAAAGGAGAGCTTCGACTACTTCGCCGAGAACCCCGAGCTTGCCGAACTTTTCAACCAGACCATAACGAGTGTTTCGAAGCTGACGGACGCAACTGTTGTCGCCGGCTACGACTTCAGCGTCTACCCGACCATCATCGACGTCGGAGGCGGGCATGGCCCGCTGCTGGCTGCCGTCCTGGCGACGGCGCCCACGTCGCGGGGCGTCCTGTACGACCTGCCGTCGGTTGTCGCGGACGCGCCGAGCGTGTTGCGGACGCAGGGCGTCGCCGACCGCATTCAGATCGCCGAGGGATCGTTTTTCGACTGCGTTCCGCCCGGCGGAGACGCTTACATCCTCAAGAACATCGTTCACGACTGGCCCGACGAGAAGGCGCTGCAGATCCTGCGCAATGTTCGCGCCGCAATCGGTTCGCAAGCCAACGTGTTGCTGGTCGAGTTCGTCATCCCCGATCACGACCGTGACTTCCCGGGAAAATGGGTGGATCTGGAGATGCTGCTGAATTTGGGGGCCCGCGAACGCACCGCGGCCGAGTACCGAAAACTGCTCAGCGAGGCCGGATTCCGCATGACACGGGTGGTCCAAACCGCTTCACCCCTCAGCGTGGTCGAGGCCAGACCCGCGTAAGTACAACGAGCGGAACGCAAGAGCGTGATCCGTCAGGAATCGAGAAGAATATTGTTGTGACCGTTGATGATCCGCATTCGGCGATAGCAGACTCATAAACTTTCGTGCTGGTGCACGGAGGCTGCCACGATGGCTCCCTGTGGCAGCCGGTGATCGAACGCCTAGAGCAGCTCGGCCACACGGCATACGGCCCGACGGTGGCAGGACATGGCAAAGGTGTTCCTAAGAACGTCACGCACGCCGAGGAGGCCCAATCGATCGTGGACTTCATCGTGGGCAACGACCTGACAGACTTCATTCTAGTTGGCCACGGCTACACAGGCACCATCATCAGCAAGGTGGTGGAAGTCATTCCGGAACGCGTTCGCCGCCTGGTCTTCTGGAGCGCCTACGTCCTCAATGACGGCGAGACCGCGCTCGAAATGCTGCCAGACACTATTGAAATGATCACGCAGATGGCGGCCGACTCGGCCGACAACACCTTCATTATCCCTTTTGATCTGTGGCGCGAAGCTTTTATCAATGATGGCAAGCCCGATCTCGTGCAGCGTGCCTATGACCAGCTCTAACCGGAGCCTTTCGGGCCGTGGGCCGAGCCGTTGAACATGAAGAGGTTCCATTCGCTTCAGACTCCACGAAGCTTCCTCGCCGGTACTGCCGACATGGTGGTGTCCCCCGGCGATTTGGGCTCCCGCATGTCAAGCCGGCTGGGAAAGTTCCGGTTGGTCCAGATGCCGGGAAGCCACGAGGTCTGGTGCGCTCGACATTACGTTTTGGGACGCACCTCGACAGGCAGGGCGGGACGGCCGCCACCAAAGGAACTATTAGCACGGTCGATCTCGCCGAAGATGACCATGACGTCGTTTGGGTCCGTTCCTGCAGCCTGCAGGCGACTCACGATCGCGGAAAGAAGCGAGCGCTTCCTGCCTTCCTCAGTCCCTGACGAGAGTAGGGCCTCGATCATCAGGACTCGCTCGCTGCGAGGCTCCTTCAGGTCGGGATAGAGAGGACTGATGCGCAGGTTAGCTGCATCCAAAGAGATGAACCTCTGGAAGTGATCGTCCTCGGGGTAACCGGCGCTGACGCTTGCATCATGAATGGCGGCGGATATTGCGTCCTTTTCTATCGCCGTTCTCCCGGAACGCATTGTGATGGTGAAAAGTGGCATAGAGTTCCCGGTTCTTGGCGAGGAGGAGGCAGTCGGTTCGTGGGAGGTGGTGACGGTCATCGTAGTTCAGGAAGTTGCGGATGTTCCGGCGGACCGTGTGTGGCCTGGCCAAAGGTTCTTCAGCAGTGATCCGTTACGCCACGGGCACCGTGGTCGGCGAGCTCACCTTCTCGTCTTCGCCTTCGCGCAGGCCGAAGCGGTCGTGCAGCCACACCAAGGGTTTCGGTGCCCACCAATTCCACTTGCCCAGCACGTGCATGGAGGCAGGCAGCAGCACCATCCGCACCAGCGTCGCGTCGACGAGTACAGCCAACGTCAGGCCGAGCCCGAGCATCCGCATGAACTGCACGTGCGCGCCGAACAAGGCCGCGAACGATATCGACATCACCAGGGCCGCGGCGGTGATCACCCGGCCAGTGCGAGCCAACCCCAGTGCGACACTCCTGTCGTTGTCGGCACGGGTCCGCCCCGATTGCAGCCAGTGCTCGCGGATCCGTGACAGCAGAAATACCTCATAGTCCATCGACAGCCCAAAAGCGATGCAGAACAACAGCACCGGGATATTGGCGACCAGGGTTCCGGTGTATGTCGTTCCGAGCGCACCGAGGTGACCGTCCTGGAAGATCCACACCAGAGCACCGAACGCCGCGGTCAGCGACAGCACGTTGAGCACCAGCGCCTTGAGGGGTAGCACGACGCTGCCGGTCAGCAGGAACAACAGTCCGAATGTGATCGACCGCGATCAGCCCCAGTACAGCAGGCAGACGTGACGTGATGCCGACGACGCTGTCGCGGTTGGTCTGCGCGATGCCGGTCAGCTCGATCGGGCGACCGGCCGGTCCTGGCACCGCATGCAGCCGGTCGAGTTGCGTCTGCGAGCTATCAGAGAACAGTGGGGCCGTGCTGCCGATGGTGAGGAACGCGCTGCCCTGCGCCGCCCCGGTGGCCGCCGACGTTGTCCCGACTCGGACGCCGGCGACGAACGTGCCCGTTGGTGCCGACACCGACGAAACATCTGGGACGCGGGACAACTCAGCGGCGTAGCGCTCCAGATCGACCGGTGTGAGACCACCGGCGTCGGGGATGACCGCGGTGACAGCGGTGGCCGAGTTTTCGGCGAAGTCAATGCGCAACTGGTCGCCGACCTGATGCGCCGACACCGACGTCGGCAGCACCCGGTCATCGGGGAATCCCCACTTGACCCCGAGGAAAGGTGCGCCGAGTACCAGGAGCAATGCGACGACGGCCATGCCAAGCGGCAGGGCACGGCGCATGACGAACGTCGTCGACCGGTACCAGAACTGCGTCTCTATCGGACCGCGGACAGGGTCAGGCCGATGCAGGGGGCGCCGCGCCAGCCGTCGCACATCCAAGGCGTTGAGCCGGTCACCGAGCAGCACGATGGCCGCAGGCGTGACGACAACCGCCGCGATCGCGGCGAACACGACGGTGGCTACACCGGCGTAGGCGAACGACTTCAGGACGTGCATCGGGAACAGCAACAGCGCCGCCATCGACAGCGCCACCGTGGTCGCCGACAACAGCACCGTGCGCCCCGCCGTTGCCATCGTCCGGATCAGGGCGGTGCTCGGGTCGGCGCCGTCGGCCAGTTCGTCGCGATAGCGGCTGATGATCAGCAACGTGTAGTCGATCGCGAGCGCGAGGCCCATCGCGGTGCTGAGGTTGGGAGCGAGGTTCGACACATCGGTGCTGAAGGTGATGAAGCGCAGGACCGCCATCGAGCCCAGGATCGCCATCAGTCCGACCGCAACGGGCAGCGCCGCCGCCAGCAGACCACCGAATACCCAGACCAGCACGACGAAGCTCAACGGAATGGCGATCGACTCCATCAGCAGCAGGTCGTGCTGCAACAGGGAGGTGATCTGCGCGTTCACCGTGGCTACCCCGCCGGACCGGACGATAACGCCTGTCGACCCGACCGGATGATCGCGCGCGACCTCATCGGACAGCGTTTGGGCGGATGACTGCGCAACACTCTCTCCGCCGCCGAGACCCGCAACGATCAGTCCGACCTTGCCGTCCTTGCTGACAAGGTCCTTCGCCTCCGCCGGTGGGGCGCTCCACGCCGACGTCACCCCGGCGACGTTCGGTGCTCGCCTCAGCTCATCCACGATGCTCAAACCCACCGCGCGGGCCGCCGGACCAGTGGCGCTGTCCGGAGCGGTGACGGTGATCAGCATTTGCATATCGCCCTGGTGGAACTTGTCGGTCAGCAGTTGCGCCGCCCTGGCCGACTCAGAGGCGGGATCCTGGAATCCGCTCGAGGACAGGCTGCTTGCCACAGGGACACCGAAGATCCCCGCCGCCACCATCACCAACACAGCCGCGGCGACAATCCGCCGCGGCGCTGCGATCGCCAACAAAGCGATTCGTTGCAGCACGTTGCGTCCTCCTTGTGCCCGCGGACGCAAGATCAGCGGCAAACCCATTTTTCTCAGTCAACAGTGACTACGAACGGCGGCGCCGCAGGATTCATCCGCGGCATCGCCACCGTCCCGCGGCGGGAAATCACACTCGAAGTGACCGAACAGAACTGAACGCACCTTGCGTCGAGGCTGCGCGATTTAGTGTGGGCTATCCGACGAGCAGCGAGGTGCACACCATGAGTGACCGCCCGGTCCGATCACGGCGAGCGACGAAGACCACTGCCAAGAAGGCAGCCCCCGCCGCGAAACGCCGCAGCACGAAATCCGCCGCCGTGAAATCCGGCACCACCAAACGCGCAAGCACCGCGGCGGCCAAGCCAACGGAAGTCAGCGTCGGCACCGCCGCCGCGAAACGCCCCAGCCCCAAATCCGTCGGCCTGAAATCCGGCACCACCAAATCCGTCGCCCTGAAATCCGGCACCACCAAAGGCGCCAGCACTGTGTCGGCCAAGCCGACCGAAGTCAGCGTCGGCACCGACGCCGCCTTCGCTCCGGGCACAGGGCAGTCGCGACGGCGGCTGAAGAACATCTCCGAGGTGCGCCACTTCTTCCGGACCAACGATGTGCCGATCCTGTTCTTCGGCGCCACCCCGTTCAACCTGCTCGGCCTTGATCGCTGGGTCCGCAACTTCACCTACATCACCTACTACGACGCGTGGGATGGCGCCCATCCGCGGGTGTTCACGCCGAGCGACAAGCCCTATCAGGAGTTCGAGAGCGGCGAGGAGATCAACAACTGGCTGCTGACCAACCCGGAGGTGCGCGCATATATCGACAGGGTGACGCCCCGCGGCATCCGGCCCAAGGTCGCGATGGTCTTCTTCGACAGCGAGACCGAGGACGTCTGCAAGGAGCTGGGCTACGACCTGATCCTGCCCGCCGCCAGCCTGCGCACACACCTCGACTCCAAGATCATCACCACGCAGTTGGGCAACGAGGCAGGCGCACCGAGCGTGCCGAACGTGTTGACCAAGGTCGAAGACTGGGAGGGACTGCAGAAGGCCGCCGAAAAGGCCGGGCTCGGTGACGAACTCGTCGTTCAGACGCCGTACGGCGACTCGGGTAAGACCACCTTCTTCATCTCGTCGGAGGCCGACTGGAAGAAGCACAGTGCCGACATCGTCGGCGAGGAGATCAAGGTGATGCGCCGCATCAACAACCGCCCGGTCGCGGTCGAGGCGGTGCTCACCCGGTGCGGCACCATCGTCGGACCGTTCATGTCGGAGCTGATCGGTTACAAGCGGCTCACCCCCTCCCGCGGCGGGTGGTGCGGAAACGAAATGTTCCCCGGGGTGCTGACCGGCGAAAGTAGGCACAAGGCAACACAGTTGGTGCGCAAGCTCGGCGACCGGCTGGCCAAGGAGGGCTACCGCGGCTTCTTCGAGGTCGATGTGCTCGTCGACACCGACACAGACGAGATCTACCTCGGCGAACTGAACCCGCGGATCAGCGGGGCGTCGTCGATCACCAACGTCACCGCTGGCGCGTACGCGGACGTGCCGCTGTTCCTGTTCCACATCCTCGAGTACATGAACGTCGACTTCGACCTGGACGTCGACGAGATCAACGAGCGGTGGGAGGAACTGGCCTCAGGCGACCTATGGAGCCAGATGGTGATGAAGGAGACGGACGACATCGTGCAGCGGCTGACGGCCACGCCGCGCACCGGGCAGTACTCGCTCGACAGCAGTGGCGCGCTGGTGTTCCGGCGGGCCGCGCTGGACTGGCACCAGCTGCAGAACGAGGCGGAAGCGTTCTTCCTTCGGATCTACGCCCCGGGCGACTACCGCTGGAAGGGCGCCGACCTCGGGGTACTGGTGACCAAGGGCCGGCTGCAGGTCGACTCGACCACGGGCAAATCGGGGCTGACGATTCGGGCGCGCCATCTGATCGACTCGATCCGCGCCGAATACGCAGGTACGCCGGTTGCCAAGCCGGCCCCTCCCGCCAGTGCGGGCGTGAAGTCCAGCTGAGCGTCGGAGCGGTGCAGGTAAGCAACTACAGTCATCGCCATGGCTCTGGGAGGCGACACCGGTCGCGTGCCGTCTGACGTGACGCTGGACAATTGGCAGTCGGCGGCGCAACTGCACTGGACGTTTCAGCACGTCGACGAATTTCTTCCCACCGCGACGATCTCCCGCGGCACGGGGCCCGTCGCAGAACTGCCGTCGTCGCCCGTCGAAATGGCCGACATTCCGCTGTACGACCGGACGAACCGCAAACGCACGACCGTCGGCGATGTGATGGCCGCCACCGTCACCGACGGCTGGATGGTCGTGCGGCACGGCAAGGTGCTCGGCGAGTTCTACTACGGCGGCATGCACGCCGACTCCTCGCATCTGCTGATGTCGGTGAGCAAGTCGCTGGTCGCCATGGTGGTCGGTGCGCTCGTCAGCGACGGCACCGTGGATCCGGACGCGGAACTGACCCACTACGTGCCCGCGCTGGCCAACTCGGGTTATGCCGGTGCGACGGTGCGCAACGTGCTCGACATGCGGTCAGGGATCAAGTTCTCCGAGGACTACCTCGACCCGCTGGCCGAAGTGCGGTTGATCGAGCAGGCCATCGGATGGGCGCCGCACACCCTGCCTGACCTGCCGACGACGATGTACGACTTCCTGGTGACCCTGCAGCAGAAGTCGCCGCATGGCGGGCCGTTCGAGTACCGGTCCTGTGAGACCGACGTCCTGGGCTGGATCTGCGAAGCGGCCAGCGGGCTGCGGATGCCCGACCTGATGTCGCAGGCGCTGTGGACCAAGCTGGGCGCACGCAACGACGCGAGCATCGGTGTCGACTCGGTGGGCACCGGGATGTTCGACGGCGGCATCAATACGTGTCTGTCCGATATGGTCCGGTTCGGATCGCTGTTTCTGAACGGCGGCGTGTCGCTGACGGGCGAACGGGTGGTGTCGCTGTCGTGGATCGCCGACACCTTCAAGGGCGGGCTCGACTCCAGGGCCGCGTTCGCCGCGAGCCCCGGCGACAACCGCATGCCCGGCGGGATGTACCGCAACCAGTGCTGGTTCCCCCATCCCGGCAACAACGTGTTGGTGTGCTTGGGGATTCACGGCCAGATGATCTACGTCAACCGGTCGGCGAACATGGTCGCTGCGAAACTGTCCAGCTGGCCGCTGCCCCAGGACGCCACCAAGCTGTTTCCGACGCTCGCCGCCTTCGACGAAATCGCCGCCCACTTGTCGTAATGAGGCGCAAGCACAACGTCGAGCAACGGCGGCGCGATCTCTGCGACGCCGCGATCGAACTGCTTGCCGCCGACGGTGCCCGCGGGGTCACCCATCTGCGGGTCGACCGGCGGGCCGGGCTTCCCGACGGGACGACGTCGTTCTATTACCAGACCAGGGCGGCCCTGCTGCGCGGTGCGATCGACCGGGTGATCGAACTCGACGTCGCCGATTTCACAGGCGCGCTGGACGCGACCGACGACGGAGAGGCCGACTCGCTGCTGTCCCGACTCGCCGAGCAGGCCATGCGGACGGCCGTGGAGCCGGAGCGCTCGCGAGCGCGTGCCCGCTTCGAGCTGATGATGATCGCATCGCGCGACCCCGAGCTCGGCGTGGTGTTCGACGGCCTGATGGACCGGTTCGTCGCGATCAGCGAGGCCGCCGTCGCGCAGTTGCAGCCTGCAGGCGCGCCGCCGGATCCCGAACTCGTGAGGGAGCAGGCGTTCGCGGTCGTCACCTTCCTCGGCGGGTTTCTCTTCCGGCTGGCGTATGGGCTCGCCGAGGTGGACAGCGCCAAGAGCCTGGAGCGCTATCTGCACTCGGTGATCGCGGGCGTCGCGGCCGACCACGCACAGATGAAGAAGGGCAGCTGACGCCTACGGCGACACCAGGACTCGGCCCTGCACCTGCCCGGTCCGCACGGCATCGAACGCGTCGGCGATGTGCGGCAGTCCGAACGACGGTCCGATCATGGGCGCCGGGTCGATCGCGCCGGTGCTGAATGCGGCGACGACGTCCCGGAACTCCTCGATCGAATACGCGACGGAATAGCGCACGGTGAGCTCCTTGAGCAGCGCGGTGATCGGCTCGATAGGGGTCGGCTCGGCGCAGGCGCCGGAGATGACGATGCGGCCCCGCGGCCGCAATGCCGGCTGGCAGGCCGCAACAATTCCGGCCGTCCCACGCATTCGACGACGGCGTCGTAGGCGCCGGTGTCGGCGTCCAACGCCGACGCGATCACATCCGTCGCACCCAGTGCGGCGGCCGTCTGACGTCGCTGCGGGTCGGGGTCGGCCACCGTGACGCGGACCCCGCCGTGCCGCAAGGCCCATGTGAGCGTGGTCAAGCCGACGCCGCCCGCCCCGACAATGAGCACGTCGTCGCCCGTGGTGATTTCGGCACTTCTCACAGCGTGCAGACCGACCGCGAACGGTTCCACCAGCGCGGAGTAGACGGTGGGCAGCTCGGCGGGAACGGCGAATGCGTGGCGCGCGGGCACTGCTGCGTACTCGGCGAAGCCACCCGCCGGGCCCATCCCGATGTAGCTCGCGGACGGGCAGTGCGACACTGCGCCTGCCTGGCAGTAGCTGCACGATCCACACGAAATGACCGGCAGCACAGCGACATTGGTGCCCTCGCGCCAGCCGTCGGCTCGCGCTCCGACTGCAACGATCTCGCCGCCGAGCTCGTGGCCCATCACCATGCCCGCAGGCGCGAAGGGCTGCGCCTTGATGTCGGACCCGCAGACGCCGCAGGCCGTGACGCGGATCACCAACTGGTCGGCGTCGGGGGTGGGGTCGGGCAGCTCGACGATCTCGAAACCGTAGGCGTCGGTGGTCACCGCGGCCCTCATTGCGCCTCCCCTTCGAGTTCGATGTCGAACACCGAGAGGTACTCGGCGAAGACGGGTTCAAGATCGGCGCGGGTGACGCCCGATCCCTCCAGCGAGTACGGCGCGACGCCGAACCGGTCCTGCGGATGGGTGTCCAGCCAGTCGAGCATGGCGCTGTTCGGTCGAGTCGGCCAGCTCGTCACCGGCCCACTCGTACAGCGAGCGCATCACCGCGATGGGGTCGCGCATCAGCTCGGCGTAGTGCAGGTCGAAGAATCTGTCATCACCGATTCGACGGCGCGTCGCCAGCGGACGCGCGATGTGTTCCTTCAACTGGCCCAACACATTCGGCACAATGACGTCGATGTCGATGTCGGCACCAAGCACCGCGCGGGACAGATAATTCAGCCGCAGGAACGAAGCCGTCGACTTGAACGGGTCGCGGTGCGCCCACACGATCCGCACGTCGGGAAACGTCGCCAGCAGCGTCTCGATGTGCACGGCGTGCGACGGCATCTTCAGCGACCAGGTGCCTGGTGCGCGCGACTGCAGCACCTGCAGCACCGTCCGCTCGTAGGCGTAGGCGCTCGACATGTCGGTCGTGCAGCAGCCAATCGGCGTACGCGGCGGACGGCATGAACGCCTCCCACAGGTAGGCCTTGAAGTCCTGGTTCTGCACGAACAGGCACTCCGTCGGCCCGTCGGCCTCATCCCAGTGCACCATCGGGATGTTGGCCGCCTTCAGACCTTCGGCGAGGAGGTCGAGTTCGGCCTTCTTCTTCAGGCACCGCGGATCGGTGCGCAGCGTGTCCGGTGTCGACGGGGGCACCGAGTCCTCGGCCTCCCAAGTCAACAGCGACCGCCGCAGCGGATCCTGGTCGAGCAGATAGCTCGCCAGCGACGTGCCGGTGCGCGGGAGGCCGAGTACCACCAGCGGACGCTCGATTCGCTGGTCGCTGACCTCCGGATGACGCTTGACGTAGTCGACGACCCGAAGCCGGTTCCACAACGCGTCGACGAACTGCCCGTAGACGAAGTCGCGGCCGCCGGGATTGACACCAGGCGCCGACTCGCAGGTGTCGACAAGCAGCCGCAGGCCATCGCGCCACGTGTCGCCGCCGAAATCGTCGAGACCGGCCCGTTCGCAGGCGCGCGTGACGAGATCGTGCAGAGTGGCGTCGTCATGGCGGCCGATACTATACGTCCGTAGAGAACAAATGTTAGGTTGGCGGGAATCAATCGCTGGAGGTCGCGATGTCGCCATCGCTGGACGAACTCGTCAAACAGGGCGAAGGCGACCAGGATGCCCTCGATCTCGGTGACGGCATCTTCATGTCCCGCAACATCGCCAACAGTTATCTGGTCACGACGGCCGACGGCGACGTCATGATCAATACGGGGACCGACTTCGAGGCGCCCGCCATCAAGGCCCGGTTCTCGCGGGCGAGCCCCGGTCCGCCGCGGGTGATCACCTTTACCCAGGGCCATCCCGACCACGTCGGCGGGTGGAGCCAGTTCACCGCACCGGGCGTTGAGACGATCGCGCAGGCGAATCACCCCGACGTTCGCGAGTACTGGCGCCGCCTGCACCCCTTCTACGTGCGCCGGATCATGACGCTGTGGGGCGCATTCATGGACGTGGAGGCACAGGCGGCGGGACTGCCGCCCGAGCCGGCGCTCACCGCCTCGTTCATCGACCGTCACGCGTTCGAGCTTGGCGGCCGGCGCTTCGAGTTGTACGCCACCCCAGGCGGAGAGACCACCGACGCCCTGGCGGTCTGGCTTCCCGAGCACCGCACGGTGTTCATCGGCAACCTGATGGGGCCGTTCTTCGGCCACGTGCCCAACCTGTACACACTGCGCGGCGACAAGATCCGCAGCGCGATGGCCTTCATCCACTCCGTTGACCGGGTCATCGCACTAGGTCCCGAGGCGCTCGTCAACGGTCACGAAATGTTCAGTGGCGCAGACGAAATCGTGACGACGATGACCAGGGTGCGCAACGCGACGGAATACCTGCGCGATCGCACGATCGACGGTATGAACTCCGGCGCCGACCTGTGGAGGCTGATGCGCGATGTGACCCTGCCGCCGGAGCTGGCGCTGCCCCAGGTGCACGGCAAGGTCGCCTGGATCGTCCGGGCAATCTGGGAGGAACACGTCGGCTGGTTCCGCTACGAGTCCACGACCGAGCTGTACGAAGTGCCGCCCGCGGCGGTGTGGCCGGACATCGTCGACCTGGTCGGCGGCTCGTCGCCGCTGACCGCGCGCGCCGATTCCCACGTGACGGCGGGCAGACCTCTCGAGGCTCTGCATCTGACCGACATCGTGCTGGCCCAGGCTCCTGGTGACGCCGACGCGCTGAGCGTGAAACGTCGTGCGCTCGAACAGCTTCTGAAGGCCAGCGGTCGCGAGAACCACAGCGAGGTGCAGTGGCTGGAACAGGAGATCAAGAGCGCAACCGTCGAGGAGGACCAGTGAAGGCCGAGAACCTCTACCACACCGGCATCGTCGTCGACGACCTCGAGGCGACGATGCAATGGCTCACCGACGCGGCGGGCTACAGGTGGACCGATGTCGTCACCGTCGACCAGCAAGGAGTGACTCCCGACGGCGACATGACGATCCCGATGAAGATGGTCTATTCGGGAAGCGATCCCCGACTCGAACTGCTACAGACGGTACCCGGCACCGTGTGGACTCCCGCCGACTCGGGCGTTCACCACATCGGCTACTGGTCCGACGACGTCGAATCCGACTTGGCGACACTGGAATCGACCGGCATGACGGTTGAGGTCAAGTCCTACAACCCCGACGGGTCCGGCACTCTGCTCTGGGCATACGCGAAGGGTCCGGCCGGGCCGCGCATCGAACTCGTCAGCCGCAACATGGAACCGTTCATCGCCTACTGGTGGGAGACGGCCACGGCGCTAGATTGAAACGCATGCAGACCATCACGATCAACGCCCCGGACGGTCCGATCGACGCGCTGCTGAGCGTTCCCGACGGCGAGGGGCCGTGGCCGGGAGTGGTAATCGTCCACGACGGTTTCGGGTACGGACGGGACAAGGAGGCGATCTCCCGCCGGGTTTCTGCGGCCGGATACATCGCCATCACGCCGAACATGTTCGCCCGCGGCGGCATGGCCCGCTGCGTCGCGCGCGTGATGCGCGAGCTGCTGACCCAGCGGGGCCGTGCCCTTGACGACATCCTGGCCGCCCGCGAACACCTTCTCGCCATGCCACAGGCATCCGGCGCGGTCGGCATCGCGGGCTTCTGCATGGGCGGACAATTCGCACTCGTGATGTCCCCCAAGGGCTTCGGCGCCTCTGCACCGTTCTACGGGACACCGCTGCCCCGCGATCTCAGCGCGACGCTGGATGGGGCGTGCCCTATCGTCGCCAGCTACGGCGCCCGCGACCCGCTCGGCAGGGGCGCCGCCGCCAAACTGCAGAAGGTCGTCGACGAGAAGGACATCCCCGCGGATATCAAGACCTACCCCGGCGCCGGACACGGTTTCGCCAACCAGCTGCCCGCCCAGCCGCTGCTCCGCATCACGGGATTCGGCTACAACGAGGCCGCCACCGAGGACGCCTGGTCGCGGGTGTTCGCCTTCTTCGGCGAGCACCTCACGGCGAGCGCCGGCTGAGCGACTATTCCGGGAGCCGAAGCTCGGGCTTCTCCACCTCTTCGATGTTCACGTCCTTGAACGTGATCACCCGGACCTGCTTGACGAACCGGGCTGGGCGGTACATGTCCCACACCCAGGCATCGGCCAGCCGCAGCTCGAAGTACACCTCGCCGTCGGCGTTGCGTGGCACCAGCTCGACACTGTTTGCCAGATAAAACCGTCGTTCCGTTTCCACGACGTAGCTGAACTGTCCCACGATGTCCTTGTATTCGCGGTACAGCGAGAGCTCCATCTCGGTTTCGTACTTCTCGAGATCTTCGGCACTCATCTCTTCAGCTGTCCTTCGTGTCGGTCTACGTACATTCTCCCTTACCCAACTTCGCCGCGCTGCTCCGGTTCGCAGTCACCCACGAACTCCGTCACCACCTTGGTGCCGGTCGGCGTGGCCACGCGGCGGACATTGATGAACGAGTATCGGTGCTGGCTGCAGGGCCCCAGCCGGGCCAGCGCGGCTCCGTGGGCCGGGGTGCTGTAGCCCTTGTGGTCGGCGAACCCGTAACCAGGGTGTTCGGTCTCCATCTTCACCATCAGCCGGTCCCGGCTGACCTTGGCCAGCACGCTCGCGGCGGCGATACACGCCGCGGCCGCGTCACCGCCCACCACGGGCAGCGACGGCACCGCGAGGCCCGGCACCCGGAACCCGTCGCTCAGCACATACCCGGGCCGCACCGTCAGGCCCGCGACCGCCCGCCGCATTCCCTCGATATTGGCCACGTGCACACCACGCCTGTCCACCTCGACCGACGGGATGAACACCACGTGATACGCCAGCGCGTACCGACGGATCAGTGGAAACAGCCGTTCCCGCTCCTTCTCGGTGAGTTTCTTCGAGTCGTCGAGCGCCGAGAGGCTCTCCAGCCTGTTCGGCCCAAGCACGCAGGCGGCCACGACCAACGGGCCCGCACAGGCGCCGCGACCCACCTCGTCGACGCCCGCCACCGGGCCAAGGCCGCCGCGATACAGCGCCGACTCCAGGGTGCGCAGCCCGGAGGACTTGCGAATCACCGTTCGGGGCGGCCATGTCGCCGGCAACTGGCCTCCTATTGCGTCTGCGGATCCACCGCGCGCACCAAACCCCAGCGCCCTGGCGGCCACGCGATGAACCGCGCCTTTCCGATGACATTGTCCAGCGGGACGGTTCCCGCGTTCGGGTCGCCGGTGCACCGGATTCCGGCCTGGAAATCAGCCGGGTTGTCGGCGCAGTGCAGCCGCGAGTCCGCGGAGTGCGTGCGGTTGTCGCCCATCACCCACAGCCGTCCGTCGGGCACCTTGACCGGCCCGAACTCAAAGCCAAGGCACCGGTACTTGCTCGGATCGGGGACGTTCATCGTCTCCAAGTTGAGATAGGGCTCATTCAGCGGCTTTCCGTCGACGGTCAGGCCGGTCGCCTGTCTGCACTCGACGGTCTGCCCACCGGTCGCGATCACCCGCTTGACCAGGTCGTTCTCATCCGGCGGGACGAATCCGATGAACGACAACGCGTTCTGCACCGCGCGCACCGCGGCGTTGTCCGAGCGGATCGACTTGTAGCCGATGTTCCAGTTCGGCGGCCCCTTGAAGACGATCACGTCGCCGGGTTTGGGCTCGGAGAAATCGTAGGTCAGCTTGTCGACCATGATGCGGTCACCCGTGCAGCCGCTGCAGCCGTGCAGCGTGGGTTCCATCGACTCCGACGGGATGAGATACGGCCGGGCGATGAACGTCAGCATCAGGTAGTAGAGGCCAACCGCGACCACCACGAGGATGACGCCTTCGCGCAGCGCCCCCCGTCGGCGCTTCGACTTGTCGGCGGCCTCTTCGGCCTCGTCGGACGTCTTGGCCTCGTCAGCCGTCTTGGAGTCGTCGGTGTCGAGCGAGTGCTCGGATGGTGAGTCTGGGGAGTCCGCGGGTCCGGTCACGGGATCAGCGTATCCACGACGACGATCGCGACCGCACATCGGAGGCGTGCGGTCGCGTGCGACCTCAGCGCTTTTCCTTGATCTTCGCCTTCTTGCCACGCAGTTCGCGCAGGTAGTACAGCTTCGCGCGGCGGACGTCGCCACGGGTGACGACATCGATGTGGTCGATGTTCGGGGAGTGCACGGGGAACGTCCGCTCGACGCCGACGCCGTAGCTCTCCTTACGCACGGTGAAAGTCTCGCGAACGCCGCCGCCCTGGCGGCGCAGTACGACGCCCTTGAACACCTGGATGCGCTCCTTGGCGCCCTCGATGACCTTGACGTGCACGTTCACGGTGTCGCCGGCGCTGAAGTCCGGAATGTCATCGCGCAGCGACGACTGGTCGACGAAATCCAGCGTGTTCATCGGTGACTCTTCCTTAGCTGTTCACATGTTCGCGGCCAACGGCGGGCTCGCGGTGGTTACGCGTCTCCGCGCCGATGGATTCGGGCGCATCTGGTGCATATCGCGACGAACGGGCCTACCGACCCCACGCGTCGCACAGACAACTGGTCAATTGTGCCAGATGAGGGCGCACGCAGTGAAATCGCGGGCCGAACCGGCAGAGGCGACTCGCCCACCGCTGCGGGCCACAAGACGCGTGCGCACAGGTTAGGCTACCAATACGGGCGGGCGGTGGTAGCTGCGCCCGTTCCCCCTTTTCAGGAGCTCTTGGAGGAGACGTATGCGTCGGCGGCCGTCGAGGCTGATCGCGGTTGTCGCGGTCGTGCTCGCCGTCACCAGCTGCGATGCCCGGGTATACGGCGCACTCCCGAGCCCCTCTGAACCACCGCTCATCGTCATCGCGCCGCAAGGCCGCATGGCCCCGCTACCTGAGGCCCCACCGGCCGCGCCCGTCGCGTCGTTTGCCGGCCTCGACGCCCGCACCAAGCAGGCAACGGCCGACGCCGCCGCAAAGGGCGCCGATATCACCACCGTCGTGCTGGACCGCTCAACGGGCCAGCGGGTGACCAACGGCAACTACAGGGCCATCGCGATCGCCTCGGTGGTCAAGCTGTTCATCGCCGACGACCTGCTGCTGAGGGGGCCGCCGCTGTCGCCCGACGACCTCAGTTCGTTCCAGTCGATGCTGCGGTCATCCGACGACAGCGCCGCCGAAGTGTTCTGGGAACGTGACGGCGGCAGCGCGATCATCACCCGTGTCGCGGCCCGCTACGGGCTCAGCGGCACCGTGCCACCGAACGACGGCCGATGGTTCAACACCATCAGCACGGCCGCCGACCTGGTGCGCTACTACGACATGATGCTTTCGGGTGCGGGCGGCCTGCCCTCGGACAAGGCCGACATGATCGTCGACAACCTCGCCCAGTCCGCTCCCACCGGCATCGACGGAATGATGCCTGGGGGCGTGTACCCGCAGCGCTTCGGCATCCCCGAGGGGCTCTACGCCGAACCGGTCGCGGTCAAACAGGGCTGGATGTGCTGCATCGGCAGCGACTGGATGCACCTGTCCACCGGCATCGTCGGGGCCAACCACCGCTTCGTGATGGCGATCGGCTCAGACCAGCCGACAACTGACGACGCGGCGCGCGCGACCATCACGCAAGCGGTCAAGACGATGTTCCCGGGCGGGAAGATCTAGCCGTCACCGGTCGATCGAACGACAGTTCAGGGTTAGGCTTACGGCGCCGGTGGGCGCAGTGTGGCAAAGCCCCCTCTCCCGGTCCCAGCAAGTCTTGAAGGAGGGCTATGCGTCGGCGGCGGCCGTTTCGGGCGACGGCGACTGTGGCCATCGTGTGCGCGGTGGTGCTCGTCGCCGGTTGTGAGGCTCGCGTCTACGGAGTCCCACCTGACGAGCCGGGGCCGCAGCAGACGGTCGTCGCGCCCGCGGCGCCGCCCAGCCAGCACGCAGCCACGTTCGACGGCCTCGATGCCCGCACCAAGCAGGCCACCGCCGAAGCGGCCAAGTCCGGTGCCGACATCGAATCCGTTGTGCTGGACCGCAATACGGGCCAGACCATCTCCAATGGGGACAACACGCCGTTCCCGATCGCATCCGTGGTGAAGCTGTTCATCGCCGACGACCTGCTGCTGCAGGTGGCCAAGGGCCAGACGACGCTCTCCCCAGCCGACCGCAAGTCGCTCGACGTCATGTTGCAGTCCTCGGACGACAGCGCGGCCGAGAGCTTCTGGAACCGCAGCGGCGGCAGTGCGATCATCAACCGTGTCATCGCGCGGTACGGGTTGACGGGCACGACGGCGCCCTACGACGGGCATTGGGACGTCACGCTGAGCACCGCAAGCGATCTCGTCCGCTACTACAAGATGCTGTTGGACGGCAGCGGCGGGCTGCCGTCCGAACAGGCCGGCGTGATCATGAGCAATCTCGCGCAATCCACACCGACGGCGACCGACGGCTACCCGCAGCGCTTCGGCATCCCCGAGGGCCTGTACGCCGAACCCGTTGCGGTCAAACAGGGCTGGTTCTGCTGCTGGAATGGCGCCAATCAGTTGCACGTGTCCACGGGCGTGATCGGACCCGAACGCCGCTACGTGATGGCGATCAGCTCGCTGGAACCCGACGACGCCGCCGCGGCCCGTACGACGATCACCCAGGCCGTCAAGACCATGTTCCCCGGCGGAAAGATCTAGACGTCTCCGATCAGGTCAGGGCGGCGTTCCCGCGTCCGCTGCAGCGCCTGCTCTCGGCGCCACTCCGCCACCTTGGCGTGGTCGCCTGACAAAAGCACCTCCGGCACGTCCAACCCACGCCAGCTCGGCGGACGGGTGTAACTGGGCCCCTCGAGCAGGCCGTCAGAGTGCGAATCCTGTTGGTGCGAAGCTGGATTGCCCAACACGTCGGGAAGCAGCCGCACGACGGCCTCGATCATCACCAGCGCGGCGGACTCGCCGCCGGGAAGCACGTAGTCACCGATCGATACCTCTTGGACACGCATCCGGCGAGCCGCATCGTCCATCACGCGCTGGTCGATGCCTTCGTACCGCCCGCATGCGAACACCAGATGGCTCTCGCCGCACCAGCTTTGGGCTTTTTCTTGTGTGAACAACCGACCCGCAGGCGTCGGAACCACGAGAAGTGTTTCCGGCGTGCATAATTCGTCGAGCGCCTCACCCCACACCGGCGCTTTCATCACCATGCCTGGGCCGCCGCCGTACGGCGAGTCATCGACGGAGCGGTGCACGTCGTGTGTCCACCGACGCAGGTCGTGCACCCGCAGATCGATGATGCCTACGTCAATAGCCTTGCCCGGCAACGATTGCCGCAGCGGGTCGAGGTAGCCGGGGAAGATCGTCACCACGTCGATGCGCATGGGTCAGCCCAACTCCAGGAGGCCTTCTGGCGGGTCGATCTCGATGGTCTGGTCGTCGAGAGACACCGAGGTGACGATGGCGCTGACGAACGGCACCAGCACTTCGGCGCCCGTCTCCGAGGTGACCGACAACAACTCCCCCGCCGCGGTGTGCAGCACCTCGTTGACATTGCCGACCAACCGTCCGTCCACTGTCACCACCCGAAGTCCTTCGAGCTGGTGGTCGTAGAACTCGTCGGGATCGTCGATCGGGGGTAGGTCTTCGGAGTCGACGACGAAAACGGTGCCGCGCAACGCGTCCGCGCCGTCGCGGTCGGTCACGCCGTCCAGCCGCATCAGCAGCCGCCCGCTGTGCTCGCGGACGGAGTCGACGACATAGGTGCGTTCGGGACCACCACGGGGCGGCTGCGCGCGCAGCCGGATGCCCGGCGCGAATCGACTGTCGGGGTCGTCGGTACGGACCTCGACGACCACCTCGCCGGTGACGCCGTGTGCCTTGACGACGCGCCCGACCACCAGGTCCATCGGAGGACTACTGGTCGGTGTCCACCACGTCGACGCGGATGCCGCGGCCGCCGATGCCTGCGACCAGGGTCCGCAACGCGGTCGCGGTCCTACCGCCCCTGCCGATGACCTTGCCGAGGTCGTCGGGGTGCACATGCACCTCCACGGTGCGACCGCGCCGACTGGTCACCATGTCGACCCGCACATCGTCGGGGTTGTCCACGATGCCGCGGACCAGGTGCTCGACAGCGTCGACGACGACCGAGCTCACGATTCCTGGGCCTGCTCGGCGGGTGCGGCGGCGTCGGCGCCCTCGGCGGCGGGTTCTGACTCGTCCTTGACCGGAGCGGCCTCGGCCTCTGCCTCAGTGGCGTCTGCGGCGTCGTCAGCCTTGGCGGCCTTCTTGGCCGGTGCCTTCTTCTTCTTGGCCGTGGTCGCCTCGGTGCTGGGGCCGCCGTCGGCCTCGGCGAGGGCGGCATTGAACAGGTCCAGCTTGCTCGGCTTGGGTTCCTTGACCTTCAGCGTGCCCTCCGCGCCGGGCAGACCCTTGAACTTCTGCCAGTCGCCGGTGATCTTCAGCAGCTGCAGCACCGGTTCGGTGGGCTGGGCGCCGACGCCGAGCCAGTACTGGGCGCGCTCCGAGTCGATCTCGATGAGGCTCGGATCTTCCTTCGGGTGGTACCGGCCGATGATCTCGATGGCGCGCCCGTCGCGGCGGGTGCGCGCGTCGGCGACGGCGATGCGGTACTGGGGATTGCGGATCTTGCCAAGCCGGGTGAGCTTGATCTTGACAGCCATGGTTAAGCGCATTCTCCTGTGATTGCCACGCTGCAATTCAGCGATTCGGGCGGGATGCCCGGATCCGGTTTTGCCTTACGTGTGTGACCGACGCACAGCCGTAGTCGTGCGCCAGACAGCCGCCCATTGTGCCAGAACGGCCCCTAGCGGCAAAAATCGCGCCCGCCGGTCACAGAATCCTGTCGTAGAGCTTGTCCTCGACGCGGCGGGAGATCCGCCAGCCGTCGGCGGTGCGCACGAACTCGTCGTCGTACCAGACGCCGACCTGCATGACCTTGGGCTTCTCCCCCTTGAGCACCATCGGGTTGAAGCAGAAGGTACGGGCGGTGGCGGTATCGCCCGCGAGCTTGATCGCAGGCAGGCCCAGCATGTGGGCATTGCGCTCGAAATAGGTCGGCAGCGTCTCGGCCAGCCATTCCTTGATCTGCGGGTACTGGCCGTCGATCCCGCCGGTGTCGCGGTAGTCGATGTACGCGTCAGGAACGAAGATCGCATCCAACTCGTCGAACTCGCGGCGGTCGATGGCCTCGGAGTAGCGGATCAGCAGATCCTGCAGTTCAAGGCGGTCGGACATCTCTTCGGCGCTCAGCATGCGTCGATTGAACACTCCGACAGCCTTCCGCCAGATATCAGGGTTAGGCTGCTTGACCTATGGGGAGGTTCATCACCGTCGTCGCCGCGTCTGTCAGCCTGTTCTTCCTTTCGGTCGTACCGGTGACCCAGGCGGATCCGTCGATCGAACCGATCGGCAACGTGTCGCAGCCCCCCGACGGCCCGGCGCCCGCGTGGATCGTGGCGGACATGGACACCGGCCAGGTGCTCGCCGAGCGCGATATGAACATTCCTCACCCGCCCGCCAGCACGATCAAGACCCTGCTGGTGCTGACCGCGCTGGACGAGCTGCCCAATCTGGACGCCACGGTCGTCGGCACCGAGGCCGACACCCAGGTCGAGTGCAGCTGCGCGGGCATCAAGCCGGGGCGCACCTACACCGCGCGCCAGCTGCTCGACGCGATCCTGCTCATGTCGGGCAACGACGCGGCCAACGCACTCGCCGACATGATCGGCGGCTACGACACCGCGGTGGCGAAGATGAACGCCAAGGCCGCATCCATCGGCGCGCTCGGCACGCATGCGGCCACACCGTCGGGACTGGACGGGGCAGGCGGCTCCGGCGCCACCACGCCCCATGATCTGGCCGTCATCTTCCGCGCCGCGATGGCCAACCCGGTGTTCGCCCAGATCATCGCGCAGCCCGCGGCGACGTTCCCGACCGATGCGGGCGACAAGCCGATCGTCAGCGACGACGAGCTGCTGCAGCGCTATCCGGGCACCCTCGGCGGCAAGACCGGATTCACCGACGCTGCGAAGAAGACGTTCGTCGCGGCCGCCGACCGCGGCGGGCGCAGGCTGGTCATCGCCATGATGTACGGGTTGATCAAGGAGGGTGGCCCCACCTACTGGGATCAGGCCATGGGCTTGTTCGACTGGGGCTTCGCGCAAAACCGACAGATGAGCGTCGGCTCTCTCTGAGCCTCGGCATCAAAGGTTGTTGATCTGCAACGGATTCGAGACCTCCACGCGGCTAAATCCAGTCACTGCACAGGATACGCTCAGCGCCCGTGCGAAAGTTGTTGGCTGCGTTGGTAACCGCGCTCGCATTCGCGAGCACTGCGGTCATCGCGCCGACTGCATCCGCTGAGCCCGGCGTTCCACAGGCCGGCGCGGTCGCGCCTCCCGACGGCCCCGCGCAGGCCTGGCTGCTGGCCGACCTGGACTCGGGACGCATCCTGGCATCACACGACCCGTCCGCACAGCACGCCCCTGCGAGCACCATCAAGCCGCTGCTCGCGATGGTCGTGCTCGACAATCTGCGACCGGACAACTACGCGCGCGCCAACCAGTCCCACACCGAGGTCGAATGTTCCTGTGTGGGACTGGAACCGGGCCAGTACTACACCACCCGTCAGCTGCTGGAAGCGCTGTTGATGGTGTCGGGCAACGATGCGGCGAACATGCTGGCCGACATGTTGGGCGGGCAGCAGGTCGCGGTCGCCGCGATGAACCGCAAGGCCGCGCTTCTCGGCGCCAGAAGCACGAAGGCGTCGTCGCCGTCAGGCCTGGACGGACCGGGCTGGGAGACGACGACGACACCCCTCGACCTCGCGGTGATTTACCGTGCGGCGCTGACCTATCCGCTGATCGCCCAGATATTCCAGGAGCGGTCGGCTCAATTCCCCGGCAAGACCATCACGGCACAGAACGAACTGCTGACGCGCTACCCCGGCACCCTCGCAGGCAAGACAGGGTTCACCAACCTCGCCCACCACACGTTCGTCGCCGCCGCCCAGCGCGGAAACCGACGCCTCATCGTCGTCGAGATGTACGGAGACGGAGACCTGTACGGCCAGGCCATCGGCCTGTTCGACTGGGGCTTCGCGCAGCCCTAGGACGAGGACTATTTCCCCATCACGTCGGCGGGCGGCGGACACGCCGTGTGGTCCTGCAGATCCTCGCCGCTGCCGCTGGTGGGGTCGGCGGGATCCGCGCGCCCGGCGAGCAGCGCAAAGCCCGGCCGCCCATCGGCGCCGGTGATCCCGACCACGACCAGGGTCTGCGCGGCCATGGGCTCGCCGGGTGCCAGACCATCGGCGAGCACCGTGAACGCGTTCACCGCGTCGAGGTCCTGTGCCCACTCGGCCATCACTCGATACTGCTGGCCGACCAGCGGGACCGGGAACGGCGTCCAGGTCGGCCCGATGTCGTCGACATGAGCGGCCAGCGCCTGCCGAACGTCGGCGCGCACGCAGTCGATGTGGATGTGCAGCTGGTCCTGCGTCCTCGCATCCGCCGAGTTGATCGCGAGGCTGATCCAGTCGCGGGGCAGTGCGCGTCCTGCACGCTGTTCGGTGAAGGAGCGCGCGTGCCACGCGTCGGCGAAGTAGTTCGGCAGCGTCGGCGGCGATGATCTGCGGGCTCTCGATGCCGTCGATGCGCGCGGTGGGGATCAGCAGGTACTGCGTCGCGCCGACCAGGTCCTTGAGCACCGCATAGCCCTGCTGTTCGCCGCCGTCGAGGTCGACGAGTGCACACGGTGCGGGGTCGCCGTTGGCGCGCTCATCGGGTACGCACTGGCCATTGACGATGGTCCACAACGCATTTGGGTCCCCGTCGGCGGCCGGGATACCGCCCGCGACCGCCAGCACGGCCATCGTTGCGGCCGCTGCGCGCCGCAACCAGGTGTCAGAAGAGGCGGCCACGCAGGATCACGGCCGCCGGGTGGTTGATGACGGCCGCGCCCGCCCGCGGGTCGTCGGCGTAGCACACCAGATCGGCCGGCGCGCCGTGCTCCAGCCCGGGCCTGCCGAGCCATTCCCGTGCCGTCCAGCTGGCGGCGCCCAGCGCCTCGGTCGGCGTCATCCCGATCCGCTTCAACGCGTCGACTTCGTCCCCGATGCGGCCGTGCGCGACCATGCTGCCCGCATCGGTGCCCGCGAAGATCGGCACGCCCGCGTCCCGCGCCGCGGCGATCCGCGTCCCGCAGCTCTCGTACAGATCGCGCAAGTGCCGCGCGTACGCCGGATACTTGGCGGCCGCATCGGCGATGCCGGGAAAGTTCTCGATGTTGATCAACGTCGGCACGAGGGCGGTGCCGTGCTCGACCATGAGCTCGACGGTTTCGTCGGTGATTCCGGTGCCGTGTTCGATGCAGTCGATGCCCGCCTTGATGAGGCCCGGCAGCGCATCCTCGCTGAAGACGTGGGCAGTGACGCGGGCACCTTCGGCGTGCGCAGCGTCCATCGCCTCCTTGAGAACGTTGTCGGACCACAGTGGCGCCAGGTCGCCGACCTCACGGTCGATCCAGTCGCCGACGAGCTTGACCCAGCCGTCGCCCCATCGCGCCTGTTCGGCCACCGCGTCGGGCAGTTGCGACTCATCCTCGAGTTCGATCGCGAAGTCGCGCTGGTAGCGCTTCGGCCGGGCCAAATGACGACCGTGCCGGATGATGCGCGGCAGGTCGTCGCGGTCGTCGAGGCTGCGGGTGTCGATCGGCGAGCCGCAGTCACGCAACAGCAGGGCGCCGACGCCGCGTTCGGTCTCGGCCTGCTCGACGCACTCGGCGATGTCCTCGACCGGGCCGTGCTCGCCCAGTCCGACGTGACAGTGCGCGTCGACGAGGCCGGGCACGATCCAGCCACCGTCGAAGACGGTTTGGGCGTCCGCCACCGGTTCGGCGCTCAGGACTCCGTCGACGATCCACCACTCCACCGGCTCCTCATCGGGCAGTCCCCTGCCTTTGATGTGCAGGCGCCGTGGCGACGTCATGCTAGTTCTTGGGGAACTTCAGCTTCGACAGGTCGATGTCGGCAAGGCCGGGCGGCAGCTCGTCGAGGCCCTTCGGCATGTTGGACAGGTCAGGGAAACCCTCGGGCACGCCTGCACCGAACGGGCTCCTCACCTTCGGCGGCGTCGGACCCCGTCCGCCCTTTTTGCCCTTCTTCTTGTTCTTGGCATTCTTACGCGAAGATCCCTTGCGGCCGAACGGCATTCCCATCTGGCCTGCCATCTGCGACATCATCTTGCGGGCCTCGAAGAAGCGGTCAACTAGCTGGTTGACCTCAGAGACCGTGACCCCGGAGCCGTTGGCGATGCGCAGCCGGCGCGATGCGTTGATGATCTTCGGGTCGGAGCGCTCCTGCGGCGTCATGCCGCGAATGATGGCCTGCACCCGGTCGAGATGGCTGTCGTCGACCGCGGCGAGCGCATCCTTCATCTGGCCCGCGCCCGGCAGCATGCCGAGCAGGTTGCCGATCGGGCCCATCTTGCGGATAGCCAGCATCTGTTCGAGGAAGTCCTCCAGCGTCAGCTCTCCCGAACCGATCTTGGCCGCGGCCTCCTCGGCCTGCTGCGCGTCGAAGACCTGCTCGGCCTGCTCGATGAGGGTCAGCACGTCACCCATGCCGAGGATTCGGCTGGCCATCCGGTCGGGGTGGAAGACGTCGAAGTCGTCGAGTTTCTCGCCCGCCGACGCGAACAGGATCGGGACGCCGGTGACCTCGCGCACCGACAGCGCGGCGCCGCCGCGGGCGTCGCCGTCCAGCTTGGTCAGGACCACGCCCGTGAAGCCGAGACCCTCGCGGAACGCCTCCGCGGTGGTGACGGCGTCCTGGCCGATCATGGCGTCGACGACGAACAGCACCTCGTCGGGATCGACGGCCTCGCGGATCGCGGCGGCCTGCGCCATCAACTCCTCGTCGATGCCGAGCCGGCCCGCGGTGTCGACGATGACGACGTCGTAGTGCTTGGCCCGCGCCTCGGCGAGGCCGTCAGCGGCCACCTTGACGGGATCACCTGGCGCGGCGTCAGCAGCGCCTTCGGCCGACGTGCCGGGGTGCGGCGCGAAGACCTCGACGCCCGCCTGCCCGCCGACGACCTTCAGCTGGCTCACCGCGCCGGGGCGCTGAAGGTCGCAGGCCACCAATAGCGGTGTATGTCCTTGTCCGCGAAGCCATTTCGCGAGCTTGCCGGCCAGCGTGGTCTTACCCGAGCCCTGCAGGCCCGCGAGCATCACCACGGTCGGCGGCGTCTTGGCGAACGACAGCTGGCGGGTCTGGCCGCCGAGGATGCCGATGAGCTCCTCGTTGACGATCTTGACGACCTGCTGGGCCGGGTTCAGCGCGGCGGATACCTCCGCGCCGCGGGCGCGCTCCTTGATGCGGGCGACGAACGCGCGCACCACGGGCAGCGCGACGTCCGCCTCGAGCAGCGCCAGCCGGATCTCCCGGGTCGTCGCGTCGATGTCGGCGTCGGTCAACCGCCCCTTGCCGCGCAGCCCCGAGAGGACTCCGGTCAACCGGTCGGACAGGGATTCAAACACGAGAGCCAGCCTACTGGGAGCCGGCGGTTGGGCCGCAGTGAGCCGCTGACCGGCCCGTCAGGGACACATGAAGGCGATCGGGGGGCACTGCGGCGGCGGTGGCGGCGGCCCACCGGCCAGATCCCAGATGTAATCACCGACATTGCCCTGCTGGTAGGCGACGCCGACGTAGGTGTGGCAGACGCTCATGTCCCAGTCGACCTGGTGCGCCACTCCGTCGGCGCTGGTCCCGTCGTTCGGCAGCGGCTGCCCCGGGCACCACTTGTGCGATATCGGGCCCGCCGCGGGGCCGACCGGCGGATTGGGGCCTTCCCAAACACTGTTGTTGCCGCCAAGAGAACCGTCTCCGACATTTCCCTGCCTGGCGTAGACGTAGTAGTAGCTGTGACAGCTGTTCATGTTCCAGTGCACGTCGGGTTGGGGCAGGTGTTGCCCTGGGCACCAGTTCAGCGGGCCGACCGGCCCGGTGGCGTTGGCATGGGCGGCCAGCCCGATTGCGGCCGCTGCGAGGCCGCTGGAGACCTGCGCCCCGGCGACGATCCGCCTGCGGCGGTGGGTTGTATTCATACGACGAAGTTCACACCGGCGGGAAACCTACCGATCCCAAAAATGCGAAAAATCAGCTGGCTTCGGACACCGGCTTGGCGGGCGGCGGGGCGGGCAGCACGCCGACGAGGTCGTGCTCGATCTCGTCGCGGACCTCGGCGCCATCGCCCGCGGCGGTGATGCCGAACAGGTCGACGACCGAGGAGCCAAGCGTGGTGACCTTCGCCCATGCGATGTCCACACCGTCGCGCTCGAACACCGCGGTCAGCCGCGCAAGCAGGCCCGTGCGGTCGGTGGACCTGATCTGCACGACGAGCTCGCCGGGCTGCGCACCTTCGGACCACAGGATCCTCGGCGGTGCCGCGGCATGGTTGATGGGCACCGCGGCCACCACCTCGCCGGCCCGCCCGGTGCCGTGCTGCGCGGCGTCGCGGTCGCGCTTGTCCAACGAGGCGAGCACGTCGAGTTCGCCTTCCAGCGCGAGGATGAGCTGCTGGCGCAACAACTCGGCGGCCGGCGGCGACCCGAAGTGCGGCGAGACCACGAACGTGTTGATCGCCGAGCCTTCGTGCCCGTTGACCGACGCCGAATGCACCCGTAGCGAGTTCAGCGCCAGCACGCCGGCAGCCTTCGACAGCAGACCGCGCCGATCCGGCGCGATCATCGTCACGTTGTAAATGTGCGGGCTGTCGGCCGGGGTCAGCTCGACGTGCACGCCGACGGTCGATGCCAGCGAAAGATAGCGTGGGTCAATGGCATCCGGCTGCGGCAGCGGCTCACCTGCCATCACGAGCCTGCAGCGCCGCACCAGGTCGCCGATCAGCGAGGCCTTCCAGTCGCCCCACACGCCAGGCCCGGTCGCCAGCGAGTCGGCCTCGGCCAGCACGGCCAACAGCTCGAGCAGTACGGCGTCGCCCTCGAGCGTGTCGACAACCATCTCGATGGTCTTGGGGTCCTGCAGGTCGCGTCGCGTCGCGGTGTGCGGCAGCAGCAGATGGTGCCGCACCACCTTGGACAGCACTTCGATGTCCGACGGCCACAGCCCAAGCCGGGTGCCGATCTGCGTGGCCAGCTCGGCCCCGATGACGCTGTGGTCGCCGCCTCTGCCCTTACCGATGTCGTGGCAGAGCGCACCGAGCAAGAGCAGGTCGGGACGGGATACTCGGGTAGTGAATGCGCTTGCCCGCGAAACGGTTTCGACGAGATGACGGTCGACGGTCCAGATGTGCACCACGTCGCGGGGCGGTAGGTCGCGCACCGCACCCCACTCCGGGAACAGCCTGCCCCACAGGCCCGTGCGGTCCAGCGCCTCGATGGTGGCAACCGCGGGCGGCCCTGCCGCCAGCATCACCAACAGGTCCTTGAGCGCCTGTGCGGGCCACGGTGTTCGCAGTTCGGGTGCGTGCTCACTCAACCGCGCAAGGGTCGATGCGGCCATCGGCAGGCCGGTGGTGGCCGAGGCCGCGGCCACCCGCAGGATCAAGCCCGGGTCGCGTTCGGGGCGGGCGTCGCGCGCCAGAATGACTTCGCCCGCGAACTCGATGACGCCTTCGTCGAGCGGACGGCGCACAGGTCGTCGCAGCGCGGCGAACCCGCGGCGCGGCAGCGCGTTTGCAGCGGTGCGCAATCCGGCGTCGACGTAGAAGCTGATGGTGCGGGCGGCGTCGGAAAGCATGCGCGCCAGGTCGAATCGGTCGCCGATGCGCAGCGCCGCGCCGATCTCGTCGGCGTGCTGGGCGAGGACGAGTTCGCGGCCGCGGCCGGATACGCGGTGCAGCTCGGTACGGACGTTCAGCAGGGCCAGGTGCGCCTCGCCGAGGGTTTCGGTCGGCGATGCCAGCGACTGGCTGGGATAGACGTCGGCCAGCTGGGCGATCGCCAGCGCATTGAGCAGCTGGACATCGCGCAGGCCGCCGCGACCGGTCTTGAGGTCGGGCTCGGCGCGGTGTGCGATCTGGCCGCTGCGCTGCCACCGCTGTTGGGTGTGCTCGACGAGTTCGTCGAAGCGCGAGGCGATTCCGGTGCGCCACTGCCGTCGTGCACCGCCGACCAAGAGCGATGACAGGTCGGCGTCGCCCGCGATATGACGCACTTCCAGCATCGCAAGGCCCGCCGAAATGTCCTGACCGGCCACCTTGAGGGCTTCGGGCACGGTTCGCACGCTGTGGTCGAGCCGAATATTGGCGTCCCACAACGGATACCACAGTTTCTCGGCGACGTCGCTGACGATCTTCTTTCCCAGATTGTCGTGCAGCAGCATCAGGTCGAGGTCGGAGTACGGCAGAAGTTCACCGCGCCCCAGACCACCGGTGGCGACGATCGCAAAGCCGCTGGTCTCGGTGATCCCGATCTCGGTGGCCTTGGTGGTGAGCCAGAACTCGTGCAGGTCGAGCAGTGCATCGCGCAGCGCGGCGGAATCCAGGTGCCGGGAATTGGACAGAAGTTTTTCAATCGCCGCGGTGAGGTCGGTGGCCGCCTTCGACGACGCCGCCGCCGGAGCCTCCGTTCTGGAGGCGCCGACGGCGGAATCTCGCTTCTGCTTTGTCATTTCGAGTCCTCCCCCGGCCTGTTACCTATTAACGCTCACACGGTTTTCGGCCGGGAGACGACGTCTCACTTCATCGGTTAGAGGGCGTCTGACCCCCGCTCGCCGGTGCGGACGCGGACCACCGTGTCGACGGGGCTCACCCACACCTTGCCGTCACCGATCTTGCCGGTGCGAGCGGCCTGAACGATCACGTCCACCACCTTGTCGACCGCGGTGTCGTCGACGAGCACCTCGATACGCACCTTCGGCACGAAGTCGACGGAGTACTCAGCACCGCGATAGACCTCGGTGTGGCCCTTCTGGCGTCCGTAGCCCTGCACCTCGCTGACGGTCATTCCGAGAATGCCCGTCTGCTCGAGGCCGGTCTTGACGTCTTCGAGCGTGAACGGCTTCACGATCGCCGTAATCAGCTTCATATTCCTCATTCCTCCGAGAGACCGTGGCCGAAAACCGAGCTACCACCACCGACGGTCGCAAGGTCGTATCCGGTCTCGGCATGTTCAGCCTCGTCGATGCCGTCCACTTCCTCTTCTTCCCCGAGGCGCAAGCCGATGGTGAACTTCAAGATGTACGCCAAGATAGTCGTAACGATGAACGAGTACGCGAGAACCGCGAACGCCCCGACTGCCTGGCGCCACAGCTGATCGACTCCGCCACCGTAGAACAAACCCTTCACGGCGGCGGGCGCCTGCGGCGTCGCAAGGAAGCCGATCAGCAGCGTGCCGGTGAGACCACCGACCATGTGAACCCCGACCACGTCGAGCGCGTCGTCGAAGCCGAACTTGAACTTCAATCCGACGGCCAGAGCACATATCGCACCGCCGAGGAATCCGACGATCAGCGCACCGAGGACGTTGACCGACGAGCAGGAGGGCGTGATCGCAACGAGCCCAGCCACGATGCCTGATGCGGCACCAAGCGTGGTGGGCTTTCCGTCGCGGAACTTCTCAACGAGCAGCCACGCCAGCATTGCGGTTGCCGTTGCCACAGTGGTCGTCACGAACGTCGACGCCGCGGCACCGCCCGACGACAGTGCCGAACCCGCGTTGAACCCGTACCAGCCGAACCACAGCAGGCCCGCGCCGAGCATCACGAACGGCAGGTTGTGCGGCCGCATAGGCGTGGTCGGCCAGCCCTTGCGTCGGCCGAGGACAAGACACAACGCCAGGCCCGCGGCACCCGAGTTGATGTGAACCGCTGTGCCACCGGCGAAGTCGATTGCCTTGAGTTTGTTGGCGATCCAGCCACCGTGCTCGCCGGTGAATCCATCAAAGGCGAAAACCCAGTGTGCGACAGGGAAGTAGACGAACGTCGCCCACAGACCCGCGAAGGCCAGCCACGCACCGAACTTGAGACGGTCGGCGACGGCGCCGGAGACCAGCGCGACGGTGATGATCGCGAACATCAACTGGAACATCACGAAGACGAGCTGCGGAATCGTCCCTGCGAGCGGGATATTCACGGCGTCAGCCGCCGCGGTCCCTGTGGCCGGGTCCGCGGCAACGGCCGCCTTGGCATTACTGGCGATCAGACCCTTCAGGCCCCAGTACTGCGTGGGGTTGCCGAAAAGATTGGCGACGTCGTTGCCGAATGACATCGAGTAGCCGTACAGCACCCACAGAACGGTCACGACGCCCATGGCGCTGATGCTCATCATGATCATGTTGAGCACGCCTCTGGCGCGGACCATGCCGCCATAAAAGAACGCCAGACCTGGCGTCATAAGCAGCACGAGCGCTGAACTCGCCAGCATCCATGCCGTATCCCCGGTGTCGGGGATGCCCATTAACGGGAATCCGTCCACTCGCAGTTTCCTCCTTCGACAAGGCAGGGCCGCAAAGGTTTTACGACCGTTGACCTGGTTTCAGACAATGCTGAGTGGTTGTTTCGTCTAAGACGCCTTGGCGTTTCGCTCGTGTGAACGGATAGGCCGGTTACGTTTCGCCGGTGTTACATCGCGCGGTTTCGCGCCGTTTTCGTTAACCGAGTAGTGCGTCGACGAACGCTTCGGGCTCGAACGGCGCCAGATCGTCGGGGCCTTCGCCGAGTCCGACGAGCTTGACCGGAACACCCAATTCCTGCTGCACGCGGAAGACGATTCCGCCCTTAGCTGTGCCGTCGAGTTTGGTCAGCACCACACCCGTGATGTCGACGACGTCAGCGAACACACGCGCCTGCACGAGTCCGTTCTGCCCGATCGTTGCGTCGAGCACCAACAGCACCTCGTCCACCGCGGCCCGCCTGCTCACCACACGTTTGACCTTGCCCAACTCGTCCATCAGGCCGGTCTTGGTGTGCAGCCGTCCCGCGGTGTCGATGAGGACGACGTCGGCGCCGTCATCGATGCCCTTGTCGACGGCGTCGAACGCCACCGACGCGGGATCTGCGCCCTCCGCCCCGCGAATCACCTGCGCGCCGACCCGCGACGCCCAGGCCTGTAGCTGGTCGGCGGCGGCGGCTCGGAAGGTGTCGGCAGCGCCGAGCACGACCCGGCGCCCGTCGGCGACGAGCACACGAGCCAGCTTGCCGACGGTGGTGGTCTTGCCGGTGCCGTTGACCCCGACGACCAGGAGCACCGACGGATGGTCGTCGTGTGGCAGCGCCCTGACCGAGCGGTCCAACCCGGGGTGCAGTTCGGAGACCAGCACCTCGCGCAGCACGGCGCGGGCGTCGGCCTCGGTGCGTACCCGGCCGCTGGCGAGCCGAGAACGCAGGGCGGTGACCACCGATTCGGTGACGACGGAGCCCAGGTCGGCGGTCAGCAGGATGTCCTCGACGGCCTCCCAGGAGTCCTCGTCGAGGTCGCCGCCGCCGAGCAGGCCGAGCATGCTGCGGCCCATCGCGTTCTGCGACTTCGAGAGCCGGCCACGCAGCCGCTCCAGCCTGCCTTCCGCAGGCGCGATGGCGCCGATGTCGGGGGCGGTCGGCGCGGGGGGCACCTCCTGAACCTCCGGCGCAACAGGCGCTACCTCGTCAACTTCGGGCGCGGGAGGCGCTGCGGGCTCGGCGGCCGGTTCAGGCAGCTGCACGTCGGCGATGGGCCGTTTGGGCGCGTCACGCGGGATCGTGGCGTCGTCGCCGACGGCGGGCAGACCGCTGGTGTCGAGGCGCTCAGGTGGCGCCTGAGCCGGCGGCGGGGCCTTTTCCGGTGCAGACGATTGTGTGAACGTGATCCCCGAAGATGCCGTGTAGCCGCCGGAACGGTCTATCGGTGTGGCAGTGTCTGTGCTGGTGGACGAGTCGAGGGTGATCTTGCCGCGGCGGGATCGGACCAGGCCGACCACCACGACGACAGCAACGAGCAGAACGGCGATGACCGCGATTGCGATCCATAGACCCTCGGACACGGTGCCATTGTCCCAAGGTGGGTAGACGGTGATGACGCACCCCACCGCGGGCAACGGCATGGAGTCCAGGAAAGCCAAGCACATCGACGTGTGCTTGGCCGAAGCCGTGGATTACCAGACCGTGACCACCGGCCTCGAGCGCGTTTGTTTGCCATACAACGCGCTGACGCAGACGAGTTTGGGCGCGATCGATCTGCACACCGAATTTCTGGGTGTGCGGCTGGAGGCGCCCGTACTGATCGGGGCGATGACGGGCGGTGCCGAGCTGTCCGGCGTCATCAACCGCAACCTGGCCGCTGCCGCCGAAAAGCTGGGCATCGGCATGATGCTCGGCTCGCAGCGCATCATGCTGGGCGACGACGTGGCCTCGGCAAGCTTCACAGTGCGCGACGTCGCGCCGGAGGCGCTGCTGATCGGCAACATCGGGCTGGCGCAGCTGTCGGACGATCTGGTGCCCGAGCTGGTCGACGCACTCGATCACGTCGGCGCGAATGCACTTGCGGTGCATACCAATCCGCTGCAGGAGGCCATGCAGCACAAGGGTGACACCGACTTCTCCGGCTCAATCGATCGGCTTCGCGACGTCGCAAGGTCGATCAGCTATCCGGTGATGCTCAAGGAGGTCGGCCACGGCATCGGCGCGGCCGCCGCCGCCGAGTTGGTGGACTGCCCGATCGCGGCCGTCGACGTGGCGGGGGCGGGCGGAACGTCGTGGGCGCGTGTCGAGCAGTTCGTCCGGTACGGCGAGATCCGCTATCCGGCGTTGGCCGAGTGGGGCATCCCGACCGCACAGGCATTGCAGGAGGTGCGGCACACGCTGCCCGACGTGCCGCTCGTCGCATCGGGCGGCATCCGCACCGGCATGGACGCCGCCAAGGCGCTCGCGATGGGCGCCGACATGGTTGCGGTGGCTCGCCCGTTGCTTGCGCCTGCCATCGAATCGACTGCGGCAGTGCTGGATTGGCTTGCCCGTTTCATCGCAGAGCTGCAGATCTGCCTGCACGGCTGCGGCGCGACCAACCTGACGGCGCTGCAGCGTCGCGGCGTGACACCGATCCCCTGACTTCTCCCAAACTCACGTTAGGGCGAAAAAGTGCGAGCAATTCGCGGCGAATCGTCGATCTCGGCGCCGGGTTGTCAGCCGGCGGTGACGAGCTCCTGGCCCCGCATGCGCTGCGAGATCACCGCGGTGATGCCGTCGTCGCGCATCGTCACGCCGTACAGCGCGTCGGCGACCTCCATCGTCGGCTTCTGATGTGTGATGACGATCAACTGCGAACGCTCCCGCAGCTGCTCGAACAAGTTGATCAGGCGCCGCAGGTTGGCATCGTCGAGCGCGGCCTCGACCTCGTCCATCACGTAGAACGGCGACGGCCTGGCCCGGAAGATCGCGACCAGCATCGCGACCGCGGTCAGCGCCTTCTCGCCGCCGGACAGCAGCGACAGCCGCTTGATCTTCTTGCCGGGCGGCCGGGCCTCGACCTCGATGCCGGTGGTCAGCATGTCGTTGGGATCGGTGAGCAGCAGCCTGCCCTCGCCGCCGGGGAACAACGCCGAAAAGACTTGCTGGAACTCACGTTCCACGTCGACGAAGGCCTCCATGAACACCTGAAGGATGCGGGTGTCGACGTCGGCGATGACCTCGAGCAGGTCCTTGCGGGCCGCCTTGACGTCTTCGAGTTGGGTGGACAGGAAGTTGTAGCGCTCCTCCAGCGCGGCGAACTCCTCGAGCGCCAACGGATTGACGCGGCCGAGCTCGTTGAGTTCACGTTCGGCCTTCTTCGCGCGACGCTCCTGGGTGGGCCGGTCGTACGGCATCGGCGCGGGCGCGGTGACCTGCTCACCCCGCTCGCGGGCCTGCTCGTACTCGGCCATCTCCAGATCCGACGGCGGCAGCGGCACGTCTGGCCCGTATTCGGCGATCAGGTCGGCGGTGGCCATCCCGAATTGGTCGAGAATGGTTTGTTCGAGTTGCTCGATGCGAAGCGCCGCTTGAGCTTTGGCGACCTCGTCGCGGTGCAGCGCCTCGGTGACCCCGGCGATCTTGGTGGTGAATTCGCTGACCAGCTCGCGCACCTTCGCCAGCGAGTCGATCCTTTGGTGGCGCTCGGTGGCCAGCGCGTCGCGGCGGCGCGATGCCACGCTGACCGTCGCACTGAGCCGCTGCGCCAGGCTGCGGCCGGAGTCGGCCACCGCGGCCGCGACGGCCGCCGCGTGCTCACGGGCCTCGCGTGCCCGCTGGGCCCGAAGCCTGGCCTCCCGTTCGGCGGCGGCCGCACGGCGCAGCGAATCCGCCCGTCCCCGAACGGCATTCGCCCGCTCTTCGGCGGTGCGGACGGCCAGCCGGGCTTCCACTTCCGCGGCCCGCGCGGCTTCGGCCGCCGCAACGGTTTCCTGGCGTTCGTTGGGCGCGGCGTCGAACAACGGCGCCTGCTCGGCGTTGGCCAGGCGCTGCTCGAGCTCGGCCAGTTCCTCGACGGTCTGCCCGCGGCCCGCCTCGAGCTCGTCGCGCTGTCTGATCAGCCGCTGCCATTCCTCGTCGGCCGTGCGGGCGTCCTGCCCGAGCCTGCCGAGCTGCTCGTAGATCGCCGAGATCGCGGCGTCGGACTCGTTGAGGGCGGCCAGCGCCTGCTCGGCGGCGTCCTGACGGGCCTTCTGTTCGGTGAGCGCACCGGACAGGGCGGCGCTCAGCTCGCTGCCCTGTTTCTCCGCTGCGTCGAGCTCGTCGCGGGCCTTCTCCACTTCAGAGGTGATCTCGAGCGTGCTCGGCTTGCGGTCCGAGCCACCGCTCACCCAGCCTGCGCCCACCAGATCCCCGTCGACCGTGACGGCGCGCAGCTGCGGCCTGGTCGCGACCAGATCGAGTGCCGTCGCCATATCGCGCACCACCGCGACGCCGGAGAGCATCGCCGTGATCGCACCGCGCAGCCGCGGCGGCATGTCGACGAGGTCGGTCGCCCACACTGCGCCCTCCGGCGGCAGCGCGGCAGGCGGCGGGTTGACGGGCCAGTCGCCGAGCACGATCGCGGCGCGGCCACCGTCGGAGGCCTTCAGCGCAGCGACGGCCGAGCGGGCGGCGCCGAAGTTCTCGGCGGCGACGGCGTCCGCCGCGGCGCCCATGACAGCGGCGATGGCAGCCTCGTAGCCCGGACTCACCTTGACGAGGTTCGCGACAGAGCCGAAAAGCCCTGTGTGAGCGAGGTTCTTCTGCAACCACGCCGCGCCGTCCTTGCGGTCGAGACCGACCGAAAGGGCATCGATGCGGGCGCGTAGCGAGGCCACCCGCCGCTCGGCGCTGCGCTCGGCGGCCTGTAGCTCGGCGACGCGTTCGTCGGCGAGCCGCAGCGCGGCGACCGTCCGGTCGTGGTGCTCGTCGAGCCCGACCTCGCCCGCGTCGAGCTCACCGACGCGGCTCTGCACCGTCTCGAACTCGGCCTGGCTGTGCTGTGCGCGGGTGCCCGCCTCCTCGATGGTGTCCGTTAGGCGCCCGACGGTCTCGTCGATGGACTCGACGCGGGTGCGCATGGTGTCGACCTGACCGGCCAGCCGGGCCAGCCCTTCCCGGCGGTCGGCCTCTGCGCGAACCGCGGCCAGGTGGGCACGTTCGGCCTCGGCGGCGATGCGCTCGCGCTCGGACAGCTCGTCGCGGGCGGCCGTAAGCAGATCGCGGGACTCGGCGAGTGCGGCGAGCAGTTGCCGTTCGTGCGCGGCGACCTCATCGGCCTCGGCTTCCAGCGCTTCGGGATCGGCTCCGCTGGACGTTTCCTGTTCGGTGTCGAGATGCTGGGCGCGCTCGCTGGCGATCCGGACCGTCGCGCTGACACGTTCGGCCAGCGCCGACAACCGGAACCAACTCTGCTGCGCGGCCTCGGCGCGCTCGCTGAGCCCGGCGACCGCCGACTCGTGGGCGTCGAGGTCGACGGTGGCGGCCTCCAGTCGTTCGGTCATCTCGTCGTGTTCGCGGCGCAGCGCGGTCTCGGCCTGGTCGGTGTCGTCGAATTCGCCTCGGCGGGTGACCAAATCGTCGGCCGCCAGTCGCAGCCGTGCGTCGCGCAGGTCGGCCTGAATGGTCTGGGCCCGGCGCGCCATCTCCGCCTGCCGCCCGAGCGGCTTGAGCTGGCGGCGCAGCTCGGTGGTGAGGTCTGTCAGCCGGGCCAGGTTGGCCGACATCGCGTCGAGCTTGCGGACCGCCTTCTCCTTGCGCTTGCGGTGCTTGAGCACGCCCGCGGCTTCTTCGATGAACGCCCGACGGTCCTCGGGGCGTGACTCGAGGATCTCGGAGAGCTTGCCCTGGCCGACGATGACGTGCATCTCGCGGCCAATGCCCGAGTCGCTCAGCAGTTCCTGCACATCCATCAAACGGCAACTGCTGCCGTTGATTTCGTATTCGCTTCCGCCGTCACGGAACATCCGCCGGGTGATCGAAACCTCGGAGTACTCGATCGGCAGCGAATTGTCGGAGTTGTCGATCGTCACCGTGACCTCGGCGCGTCCAAGGGGCGGTCGCGACGACGTTCCGGCGAAGATGACGTCTTCCATCTTGCCGCCGCGCAGCGTCTTGGCGCCCTGCTCGCCCATCACCCAGGTGAGCGCGTCGACCACATTCGACTTGCCCGAGCCGTTGGGCCCGACGACGCATGTGATGCCGGGTTCGAAGCGCAGAGTCGTCGGCGACGCAAAGGACTTGAAGCCCTTCAGCGTCAGACTCTTGAGGTGCACGATGGGCCACACTACAGCCGCGAGGGCTAACGCTCGGTGAAGCCGGTCATCGCGTCGTCAACTTCTGTCCAGTCGGCGACAACTTTCTCGATATGACCCGGTGTCTTTCCGCTTTCCAGCAGGTCAAGCAGGCGCTGACAGGCGTCCCGCGGGCCCTGCGCGACGACCTGGACACGCCCATCGGGCCTGTTCGACGCGAATCCCGTCAGCCCCAGCTCCAGGGCACGCGACCGCGTCCACCATCGGAATCCGACGCCCTGCACGTAGCCGTGAACCCAAGCCGTCAGCCGTACGTCAGCTAACTCCTGCATCACTAACCTCAAACGTCACTTTGGTCCCGGACTTCAGCGTGCGCCCGACCGTGCAGACCTGATCGATCGCCCGCTCCACGACCGTGAGTACCCGTGCCAACTCGTCCTCGGACAGCCCCGACAGGTCGAGTTCCATCCGCTCCTCGAGCAGCGGATAGCGCTCCTGCTCGCGGTCGGCGGCCCCGGACGCCCTGATCGTCGTCTTGTAGTCCTCACCCAGCCTGCGCTGCAACGGCGCATCGCTGGCCATCCCGCTACAGGCGGCGAGCGCGATCTTCATCAGCTCGCCAGGCGTGAAGACGCCCTCGACGTCCTCGTTGCCGACGAGCACCTCCGCGCCGCGTGAGCTGCGCCCGGTGTAGCGGCGCACGCCGGTGCGCTCGACCCACAGTTCCGTCATGGCTTATTTCTACAACCTGCCGCGAAACGGTATTCCAGCAGAGGAAGTGCGAGTAGGAGCCTGCTGGAATTGCCCCCGCAAGCGGGAGGTGCCCCCAGTTTCGCGGTGGTCTACGCCCGGCGGACTCGGGGGCGGGGCTGGCATTTGGGGCAATAGAACGACGACCGGTTCATGAACTTCTCCCGCCGCATGATGGCGCCGCAGCGCCTGCACGGCTCGCCCTCGCGGCCATAGGCGTCCAGCGACCGCTCGAAGTAGCCGGACTCGCCGTTGACGTTGACATACATCGAGTCGAACGACGTGCCGCCCTGGCCAAGCGCCTCCGTCATCACCTCTGCCGCGGTGTCGAGTAACTCACCGAGCTGTTTACGGGTCAGCGACGAAGCAAGCCGGGCGCCGTTGATCTTGGCCCGCCACAGCGCCTCGTCGGCGTAGATATTGCCGATGCCCGAAACCACGGTCTGGTCCAGCAGCTGCCGTTTGATCTCGGAATGCTTGCGCCGCAACACCGTAACGACGGCGTCGCGGTCGAACTTCGGGTCGAGCGGGTCGCGGGCGAGGTGCGCGACGGGCACTGGCACATCAGTGCCGTCGACGGTGACGAGGTCCGCGAGCATCCAGCCGCCGAATGTGCGCTGATCGACGAAGCTCAGCGCGGTGCCGTCGTCGAGCAGGGTCGCGATCCGCAGATGACCCTCGTTGGGCACCTCGCCGAGCAGCATCTGCCCGCTCATCCCGAGGTGCACGACGAGCGCAGACCCATCGTCGAGCGTCAGCCACAGGTACTTGCCTCGCCTGCCGGTGCCGGTGACGCGCGCGTTCAGCAGCCGCGCGGTCAGGTCGGCGGGGCCTGCCTCATGACGCCGCACGGCGCGGGGATGGTGTACGCGCACAGCGGTGATGGTCTTGCCCGCCACATATGCATCCAGTCCCCGCCGAACGACCTCTACCTCGGGGAGCTCAGGCACTGTCGAGCGCCGTCCACGCCGCCGCGGCCGCCTTCAGCTCTGCTTCCTTCTTCGTGCGGCCGACGCCCTTGCCGTACTCGGTGCTCATCACCACTACCGTCGCGGTGAACTCCTTGTCGTGGTCTGGCCCGGTGGCCGTCACGACATAGGACGGCGCACCCATACCGCGCGCGGCGGTGAGCTCCTGCAGGCTGCTCTTCCAGTCCAGCCCCGCGCCCAGCGTCGGCGCCGTGTCGATGAGCGCACCGAACAGCCGCAGGATCACTTCGCGGGCCACCTCGATACCGTGCTCGAGATAGATTGCGCCAAGCAAGGATTCGACTCCGTCGGCCAGAATGCTCGACTTGTCCGCGCCACCCGAATGCTCTTCGCCCTTGCCAAGCAGCAGATAGGAACCGAGTCCCTCGTCGGTCAGCCCGCGGCCGACATCGGCGAGCGCCTGGGTGTTGACGATGCTGGCGCGCAGCTTGGCCAGATCACCCTCGGAGCGGTCGGGATGCCGGTGGTAGAGCTCTTCGGTGATGGTCAGGCCGAGCACTGCGTCGCCGAGGAACTCCAGCCGCTCGTTGGTCGGCAGGCCGCCGTTCTCGTAGGAGAAGCTGCGATGCGTCAGCGCCATGGTGAGCAGCTCATCGGGCAACTCGACCCCGAGGGCCTTCAGCAGCGCTGCGCGATCGCTCGTCACTTGTCGTCCGTCTCCAGCATCGAGGCGAGCTTCGCCCAGCGCGGGTCGATCTTCTCGTGCCGGTGCCCCGGTTCGGCCGTCGCCATCGGAATGCCGCAATCCGGGCACAGCCCTTGGCAATCCGGGCCGCACAGCGGCGAGAACGGCAGCGCCAGCCCGACGGCGTCGACGATCGGCTGTTCGAGGTCGACCGAGTCGTCCACGACGTGGCCCACCTCGTCGGCTTCGGTGGTCGCCTCGGTCGTGCTGTCGGGATACGCGAACAGCTCGGTGAGGTCGATCTCGACATGGCCGGTGATCGGTGTCAGACAGCGGGCGCACTCCCCGACCGTCGGCGCCGACACCGTTCCGGTGACCAGCACGCCTTCCGACACCGATTCGAACCGCAGATCCAGGTCGAGCGGTGCATCCTTCTCTATCGCCACCAGCTCGACGCCGATCCGCGACGGGCTCGGTACGGTCTCCGCAACGGTCATCATGGACCCGGGCCGACGGCCCAGCCGGGAGATGTTGATCACGAGCGGCGAGCGGGAACCACGTTGCTTCGCCATAGTCCGATGGTACGACCCCTATTTCGGGGGCCCGGCCACCTACCTCGGCGGCTAGCGCGCCACGTAGTCGTGCGTGCCCGCCGCGGTGCGCAGCTGGTGGCGGCCGCGGCCGACCGAGCGAAGCGTGCCGTTGAGGAACTCCTCGAACTCGGCGAGCTTGCTGTCGACGTAGATGTCGCACTCACCGCGCAGCCGGTCGGCCTCGGAATGGGCGGCGTCGATCAGGCGGGTGGACTCGGCGTTCGCGGCTTGGACGGTCTCGGTCTGCGACACCAGGCGCTGCTGCTCCTTGATGCCCTCCTGCACCGCCTTCTCGTAAGACAGGTTGCCGCTCTCGATCAGGCGATCGGCCTCGGCCTTCGCGCGCCCTGCGCTGGCTTCGTACTCGCGCTTGGCGGTCGCACTGATCCGGGCCGCTTCCTCCCTGGCCTCCCCGACCATGCGCTCGCTGTGCTGGCGCGCCTCGGCGACCATGCGGTCGGCCTGGGCTTTTGCGTCGGCCAGCAGCCGGTCGGCCTCGGTACGGGAGTGGTTGAGCATCGAGTCGGCTTCCGCGCGGGCGGTCGCGACCATCGAGCCGGAATGGTCCTTGGCCTCGTTGAGCAGTTGGTCACGGGCGTCGAGCACGTCCTGGGCGTCGTCGAGTTCGCCGGGAATGGCGTCCTTGATGTCGTCGATCAGCTCGAGCACGTCACCGCGGGGCACCACGCAACCTGCCGTCATGGGCACGCCGCGAGCCTCTTCGACGATCGCGCCCAACTCGTCGAGCGCTTCAAATACTCGGTACACGGCACACCCTCCAGGCGTTAGTTGTTGTTACCAGTGTGCCTGGTGTTACCCCTGTGACTACGCTAGCGCCGCCGGTGTGTCGCCCGTCGGCTTTCCGTGGTCCCACTCCAGGCCCCCACAAATGTCGGCTCACTCGTATTTGGGGACATTATGTCAACGCGCCCGCATTCGCCTATAGAGGGAAAGCAAAACCGCCCGAGCACGCGATGTGCCCGGGCGGTTTGATAGATCAAATTCGCTACGCGACGGCCTGCTTGATCAAATCGCGAGCCCTGTCGAGCATCGATGCGAACGGCCCAACCGCGAAATTCAGCTTGGCCGATTCCACGCCCGCATGTGGCCGCGTCGGAGCGATCGCCTCCGCGGCCTGCACGGCCTTCGCCATCCGGCCGAGGTCGTCGGAGTCCAGCTGCCGCTGCAGCTTCTTGAACTCCTCGTTCTCTTCGTGCTCGGCGTGGTCGATGACCGCATCGCGGAACTTCGTCAGCTCGGTGATGAACGATTTCGAACCGACGTCCATCTTCTCCAGCTTCGCCAATTGCTCCTTGGCCTCGTGCTCTTCGCTCAGCAGGGCGTCAACGACGGCGTCACCGTTGTTGATCTCGTGACGTGCGCGCGGATGGACCACCATTTCCTCGGCGGTCTCGTGCACGGCCAGCAGCTGACGCAGCTGGGTGAACGCCTTTTCGCGGGCGTCCTTGCCCGATGCGGACAGAACTTCCTCGAACAGGTCCTGGATCAAATTGTGCTGCTCTTTGAGGAATTTGACGACATCATCGGTCGACTGGACAAATGTTTCAACCACGGCAATTATCTCCGATTTATTCGGTGGTTTGGGCGGCGCAATGGGCTGTGCGCCACCTTTGGCTTACCCGCCGGGTGGTCGGACTAACCCTCGGTGCCCTTGAGCTTTTCCGGCAGCCGGACGTTCACCGCTTCTGGCAGCAGCTGAGAAACGTCGCCGCCCAGTGTGGCAACCTCTTTGGCCAGCGACGACGACACGAATGAATACATTGGTGTGGTGGCGACGAAAAATGTGTCCACCCCGGCGATGTGCTTGTTCATCTGCGCCATCTGCAGCTCGTATTCGAAGTCCGTTCCGGTCCGCAACCCCTTGACGATCGCCGTCAGTCCCCTGGCCTTCACAAAGTCGACGACCAGACCCTGGCCGGATTCCACACGCAGGTTGGGCAGGTGCGTCGTCGACTCCTCGATCATGGCGATGCGCTCGTCGGCGTTGAACATGCCCTGCTTGTTGGGGTTGACGAGCACCGCGACGACCACCTCGTCGAACTGAGCCGACGCCCGCTCGAAGATGTCGATATGGCCGAGGGTCACCGGGTCGAACGATCCGGGACATACCGCGCCGCTCATGGTCGATGACCGTAGCACTGCAGGTCAGGTGTTCAGCTGCGCGATCTCCAGCCGAGTGTCGCCGTATTTCCGTTCCGGCCACACTTCCCATCCGGCGGGCCAGCGCAACGACGGGCCGGACGCGGGCCGCTCCATCACCGCGACGGTTCCGCTGCGCGCCCAGCCTCGCGTCGTGAGTGCGGCCAGCATCTCCTCGATCTCGGCGGCCTCGACGTCGTAGGGCGGATCGGCGAACACCAGGTCGACGGGTTCGTCCGCGCCTGCGGCGAGGACCGAGGCGACGGCGCCGCGCCGCAGCGTCGCTCCCGCCACACCGAGCGTCGTGATGTTCTGGCCGATCACCGCCGCGGCGCGCTGATCGGACTCGACGAACAGCGCGGCTGCCGCGCCGCGCGACAACGCCTCCAGCCCGAGCGCACCCGAGCCTGCATACAGGTCGAGTACGGATGCGCCGTCGAGATCGAGCCTGGCTGCCAGCACGTTGAACATGGATTCGCGCACGCGATCGGTCGTCGGGCGGGTGCCGCGCGGTGGCACGGTGATGCGCCGCCCGCGGAGGCTGCCCGCGACGATGCGGGTCAGCTGACCACCACCAGCAGGTCACCGCCCTCGACCTGTGCGGTCTGCGATACCGCGATCCGGTCGACGGTGCCCGCCTTCGGTGCGGTGATGGCCGCCTCCATCTTCATCGCCTCTATCGTGGCGATGGTCTGGCCGGCCTCGACCTTGTCACCGGATGCGACCGCGACAGTGACCACACCCGCGAATGGCGCGGCGACGTGGTCGGGGTTCGACCGGTCGGCCTTTTCGGCGGCGGGAATGTCGCTGGCGATGCTGCGGTCGCGCACCAGCACCGGGCGCAGCTGCCCGTTGAGGATGCACATCACTGTGCGCATGCCGCGTTCGTCGGGTTCGGAGATCGCTTCCAACCCGATCAGCAGCTCGACGCCGCGCTCGAGTGTCACCCGATGCTCGTCACCGCGCCGCAGTCCGTAGAAGAACTGGTTGGCCGACAACCGGGAAGTGTCGCCGTACTCTTCGCGGTGGGCGTCGAATTCCTTTGTGGGACCGGGGAACAGCAGCCGGTTCAGTTCGGCCTGACGCTTCTCGCCTGCCTGCGCCAGCGTGGCCTCGTCATCAGGGGTGAGCTCGCGGGTCGGCTTGGCAGGCGGGCGTCCCGCCAACGCTTTGGTGCGCAATGGCTCCGGCCAGCCGCCCGGCGGATCGCCCAACTCGCCGCGCAGGAACTCGATGACCGAGTCCGGGATATCGAATCGTGCTGGGTCGGAAGCGAACTCGTCGGCCGTCACACCCGCGCCGACCAACGCCAGCGCGAGGTCGCCGACCACCTTCGACGACGGGGTCACCTTCACCAGCCTGCCGAGGATGCGGTCGGCGGCGGCGTAGTTGTCCTCGATCTGCTCGAACCGGTCGCCGAATCCGAGCGCGATGGCCTGCTGCCGCAGGTTGGATAGCTGGCCGCCGGGGATCTCGTGGTGATACACCCGCCCTGTCGGCGCCGGAAGCCCGGATTCAAAGGGGGCGTAGACCTTTCGCAGCACCTCCCAGTACGGCTCGAGCTCGCAGACCGCCGAAAGCGACAACCCGGTGTCGTAGGCGGTGTGAGCGGTGGCGGCCACGATCGATGACAAGGCCGGTTGACTCGTCGTCCCCGCCAACGGTGCGGCGGCGCCGTCGACGGCGCTGGCGCCGGCCTCCCATGCCGCCAAATAGGTGGCCAGCTGACCGCCGGGAGTGTCGTGGGTGTGCACATGCACGGGAAGATCGAACCGGCTGCGCAGCGCCGACACCAACGCGGTGGCGGCCTGCGGTCGCAACAAGCCCGCCATGTCCTTGATCGCCAGCACATGCGCACCGGCATCGGTGATCTGCTCGGCCAGCTTCAGGTAATAGTCCAGCGTGTACAGGTTTTCGCCGGGATCGGACAGATCGCCGGTGTAACTCATTGCGACTTCGGCGATCGACGTTCCGGTTTCGCGCACCGCGTCGATCGCCGGGCGCATCGACTCGACATTGTTCAGCGCGTCGAAGATGCGGTAGACATCGATCCCGGTGGCCGTCGCCTCCTCGACGAACGCCTTGGTGACGATCTCCGGATACGGCGTGTAGCCCACGGTGTTACGGCCCCGCAGCAGCATCTGCAGGCAGATATTGGGTACCGCCTCGCGAAGCGCCGCCAGTCGCTCCCACGGGTCTTCCTTCAAAAACCGAAGCGCCACATCGTATGTCGCGCCACCCCAGCACTCGATCGACAACAGCTTGGGCATCATCCGCGCGACATACGGTGCCACCATCAACAACCCGTTGGTACGCAGCCGCGTCGCCAGCAGCGACTGATGCGCATCGCGGAACGTCGTGTCAGTCACACCGACCGGCTTGGACTCCAGCATCCACCGCGCGAAACCTTCGGGCCCCAACTCGGTGAGCCGTTGCTTGCTTCCCTGCGGCGGCGGGGCCTTGAGGTCGATCTGCGGAAGCTTGTCGTGCGGGTAGGCCGTCGACGGCCGCGGCCCGTGCGGCTGGTTCACCGTCACATCGGCCAGGTAGTTGAGGATCTTGGTGCCGCGGTCGGCGGGCGTCCGCGCGGTCAGCAGATACGGCCGCTGATCGATGAACGACGTCGTGACCCGCCCGGCCCGGAAGTCGGGATCGTTGACCACCGCCATCAAGAACGGGATGTTCGTCGACACACCCCTGATCCGGAACTCCGCAAGCGCGCGGCGGGCGCGGGCGATCGCCGTGGAGAAGTCCCGCCCCCGGCACGTCAGCTTGACCAGCATCGAGTCGAAGTGCGCGCTGATCTCCGCGCCCAGGTTCGTACCGCCGTCGAGCCGGATGCCCGCCCCGCCCGGCGACCGGTAGCCCGTGATGCGGCCGGTGTCGGGACGGAATCCATTGGCCGGATCCTCGGTGGTGATGCGGCACTGCATGGCCGCGCCGTGCACCACCAGCTTGTCCTGGGCCAGCCCGAGCGCCTCGAGCGTCTCACCGTCGGCGATGCGCATCTGGGAGGCGACCAGGTCGACGTCGGTGATCTCCTCAGTGACGGTGTGCTCCACCTGAATTCGCGGGTTCATCTCGATGAAGACGTGATGCCCGCGCTCGTCGAGCAGGAACTCCACGGTGCCCGCATACGAGTAGTCGATCTGGCGCGCGAACGCGACGGCGTCGGCGCAGATCTTGGCGCGCAACTCCTCGGAAAGGTTCGGCGCGGGCGCCAGCTCGATGACCTTCTGATGGCGGCGCTGCACACTGCAGTCCCGCTCGAACAGGTGCATCACGTTGCCGTGCCTGTCCGCCAGGATCTGCACCTCGATGTGGCGCGGGTTCAGAACCGCCTGCTCGAGATACACCATCGGGTCGCCGAACGCCGACTCCGCTTCCCGGCTGGCGGCTTCGATGGCCTCAGGCAGCGCGGCGGGATCGGTCACCCGGCGCATGCCACGCCCGCCACCGCCGGACACCGCCTTGACGAACAGCGGGAACTCCATGCCCGCCGCGACTTCGACGAGCTCGTCGACCGACGCCGACGGCGCCGACGACTTCAGCACGGGCAGGCCGGCCGCCCGCGCGGCCTCGATGGCGCGCGCCTTGTTGCCCGTCAGCTCCAGCACATGCGCGCCGGGCCCGACGAACGTGATCCCGGCCTCCGCGCAGGCGGCGGCCAGATCCGGGTTCTCCGACAGGAAGCCGTAGCCGGGGTACACGGCGTCGCAGCCCGCGGCCTTCGCGACCCGGATGATCTCGTCGACCGACAGATATGCACGGACCGGATGACCCGTCTCCCCGATCTGATAGGACTCGTCGGCCTTCAGCCGGTGTTGTGAGTTGCGGTCCTCGTACGGATACACCGCGACGGTCGTGATGCCCATCTCGTAGGCCGCACGAAACGCACGGATCGCGATCTCACCGCGGTTGGCCACCAGGATTTTGGAAATCACCCGGGTACCTTAACGCCGACGCGCCACGGAGCGAACCGACTATGGATCGCGCAGCAGGGCGGTGTCCGACCGGCGGGCCGTGCGCACGGCTGCAGCGGCAGCGATGGCAAGCGCCCCGACCGTGGTCGCAGCGAACACAGCGAGGTAGGGCCACGGCACAGGGATGTTCGAAGGCGGCGGGTCGAACACCCCGGAGAGCACCTTGACGAGCATGACGGATAGTGCGGCGCCGATCAGGGCGCCGCAGGCCAGGCCTAGTAGCGTCAGCGCACCGGCTTCGCTGAAGACGACCGCCCTCAGATGGCGCGACTGGCCTCCGAGCGCGGTGAAGATGGCGAAGCTGCGGCGACGCTCGGCCAACCCCAAGGCCAAAGCCAGGCCACCCGCCGCGACACCCAACGCCAGCGCGAAGGACAGCTCCAATCGCGTCAGGCCGTCCAGGTCCACCGACGTCAGGCTGGATCCCACCCGCCCACGCACGGGTGCAATGTCCGTGACCGTGGCCGTCGGCCCGAGCATGTCGGCGATCCGTGCCGCCACGGCGGTCGTGTCCACTCCGCCGGTGTCCACGAGAAACGTGCCGACGGCGTCGGATCCGGTCTCGCGGGCAACATAGTCGGCGTTGGCGACGAAAAACGAATCTCTCGGCGCCGTGGGGAACTCGTTGACGACGCCGACATAGCGGAACGGCACGTTCTTCTGCTGGCCGCTGCGCGCGTCAGTGAGACGCAGCGTGATCTGGTCGCCGACGTGCAGTTGGTAAACCATGACAGTCTCCGCCGATACCAGAATCGAATCCGGCCGGGCCGCCAGCGTCTTCATGAATCCGGCCGCCGTGTCGCCGTGAAAGTATGCATCCTGCAGCGCGGTTGCCCGCGTGATGGTGGCGGGATACACGCCATAGAAGTCCTGTAGCTCCGAGCCGACGTACGCGTACCGGTGCTGTAGCGGTTCGACTCCCTTCACCCCAGGCACCGCCCGCAGTCGGTCGCCCTGCGCGGGCCCGATCTGCGCCGAGGGTCCGTGGTTGACCGCCACATCGGCTCCTCCGGTCAACAGTGCGTCGATTTCGGCTTGTTGGCGGTAGGTGGCGTTGAAGGTCGCCGTCGAGACTGCGAACCCGATGGCCATCGCCAGCACGACGACGGCCCGAACAAGCGGACGGCGTTGCCGCGACATGCCGTTGGCGATGACCCCGGCCAGGGAGCCCGTGACGGGGCGAAGTGCTCGCTGCACGATTGCCCGGCCACCGCCGAGCAACAGGTCGGCGAACCGCCAAGTCAGCAGCGCCGCGCCGAGCCACAGCAGCGCGGGTCCGGCGAATGCCCAATACGACACGGAAATCGTGGGCATCCCCTCCGGCGCCAACACGAGTTGGTAGCCGTTACGGCTCGTTATCGCGTACACCAGACCCGCGAGGAGGACGGCCGAAATGTCCAACCCATAGCGGGCCCACCACGGAAATCGTTGCAGCGGAATCCTATCGCGCCCAGCGGCCACCGTACGTTCGCGGACATCGCGGCGAACCGGCACGACCACCGCGAGCGCGGCGATCGCGATCCCTACGGCAGCGGATGCAGCGGCCCAGACGATATAACTGGCGGCAGAGGTTCCAAATCGGGCCGCACCGAACGCCACCTTGCCCACGACCGCGGCGCCGACCAGTCCCAGCGCAGCACCGGATGCGCCGATGAGCGCCGACTCGGCTCTCGCCAACCTCAGCACCTGACGTGACGACGCTCCGCGAGCGCGTAACAGGGCCTGTTCAGCGCGGCGACGGTCCGCACCAGCGGTGGTAATCGTCGCAGTCACGACGCCTGCCAGGACAACGCCGGGCACCGCCAGGAAAATGAAGAGTATCTGCGCATACGCGGCGTCGGTGCGGGCGGAGTCCAACGCGGCCGCCAGGTTGTCGCCGACGAGTGCGCCTCCGGCGCTCTGGGCTTCCAGATTGCGCGCGGACGCGGTCGCCGCGGTGTATGCGGCCGCGGGATCGGCAGGAAGACTGTGGTCGCGGGCGGCGTGAATCTGGATCGACACCGCATCCGGGCGCATCAGCGCCATGGGGTTGAACAGCTGATGCCATTGACTCTCCGGCAGCAGAACCACATTGTCGGGCGGTGCCTGCGGTTGCGCCCCGGGCGGAGCGCCAACCGTCTGGAACAACGAATTGGCCTGTGGCAGTTCGACAATTCCGTCAACTCGCACGGCGACCGGCGCCAACCCGTAGCGGTTGATCGTCATCGTGTCCCCGGGTGCGACATGCAGATTCGACGCGGTCTGCTGTGCCAGCATTACACCGTCGGGACGGCCGACCAGGGATCGGATTTCTGCGGGGAACAGCATGCGGTAATTGTCCGGAAGACCTAGCACCGTTGCCGTGCTGGTGGTCTGGCTGCTGGCACCGGTTACCGAGGCGAGCGCGTCGACCTTGGCGTATCCGACGGGCGTCGCGGCGCGGGTGTGTGGATCGGACGACACGAGGTGAGCGATGTCGGCGGCATCGGCCTGTGGCTGAACCTGCACCTGCCAATCGACCGCCACGTCGCGCACGGCGCGGTCGGTCATGGTGGCCTTGGACTGCGTCAGGAATGAGCCGAGGGAGGCCACCAACGCCACCGCGATCGCCACACCCAGTGCGGTCGCAAGAAGACGCAGTGGGCGGCGGCGCACGAGACCGCACAGCCACAACGCGATCATGCCCGCACCTGCTCGAGGGGAGCGTCGGTCTCAAGGAAGCCGTCGCGCATCGTCCACTGATGGGGCAGTCGGCCGGCAACCAGTGGATCATGCGTAGCCACCACCAGGGCGGCACCGGTGCGGATGCAGGCCTGCAGAAGAACCTCAACCACCTCGGCGGCGGAGTCGTGGTCGAGTTGGCCGGTCGGTTCGTCGGCGAGAATCAACGCCGGTTCGGCCGCCAATGCGCGGGCCACGGCCACCCGTTGCGCCTGGCCGCCCGAGAGTTCCTGCGGCAGTTTCGTGATCACGTCGGCGATGCCCAATGCCGCGGCGGCATCCCCGGCGCGGGACGCAGCCACCGTCTCGTCGATTCCTGCGAAAAGCATTGGAAGCGCAATGTTTTCGCCGACATCAAGATTGGGTATGAAGTTTGCACCCTGGAAAACGAAGCCGACCTTGAGTGGATGCGCCTGTGGATCCTCGACCATAGCTGGCCAGCGAATACTCCCGCTGGTGGGTGTGTCGAAACCCGCCATGAGATACAGCAGCGTCGATTTTCCCGATCCCGAGGGGCCGGTAACCGCCACCCGCATGCCGTCTCCGAGTTCCCAGCTCGCGTTGCGCACTGCGGCGACATCAGGCCCCAACCCCCGGTAGGTGCGGGTCACACCGCTCGCGGTCACAACCGGGCGAGCAGTCTCGGACGTGGACGCCGCTGCCGGCGACGGCCTAGCTTCGGTCACTGAATCCGTCCGTCCGACAACACGATCACGCGGTCGGCAGCGGCGGACACCGCGCTGCTGTGGCTGGCGACCAGCACCGCCGCACCTCGGCGCACCCGTTCCCTGAGCAGATCGAGAACGATGCGCTCCGTTTCGCTGTCGAGCTCGCCGGAGGGTTCATCGGCCAGTATGACCGAAGGATCGTTGGCAACAGCGACCGCCAACCCCGCCCTGACCAGCTCTCCCCCGGACAGCTGATCAGGGTACGCACGCGCTCGATGTTCGATGCCTAGGGCAGACAGAACCGGACGCACCGCTCCGGATCGACCGCGCAAGCGTTGGGGCAACCGGACATTCTGCGCAACGGTCAAGTTGGGCAACATGTTCGCCGACTGGAAGAGCATTCCGACATGGGCTGACCGCATGCGTGCCTGTATGTGTTCGGGCTGGTTGCTCATTCGCTGTCCGTCGATCCGCACAGTACCGCCGTCGGGATCGTCCATCCCGGCCAGACATGCGAGCAGCGTGGACTTGCCCGAACCTGACGGCCCCGATACCGCCACCATTTCACCGGCATCGACGTTGAGCGAAACTCCCTGCAGCGCAAGCGTCTCGGTATCTCCTGCACGAAAGAAGCGGTAGAGAGACACTGCTTCTAGCACGGTGCCACCGCCGCCACGGCGGCTGCGGCGATCACGGCGCCCAACGAAACGAATCGGTGATGTGCCGCCACGGGTCGACGTTGTCGGCGCCCAGTGGACCCGCCAGTGTGAGCGCGACCGTCTGTCCGTTGCGGAAGAACTCGTAGCGCTCCACAGCCTGCGCTGTGGACTTTCCGGTGACGGGGTTGACAGCCGACTCCCGGCGGTACGTGAGTAGGACCGCCTGCCCCGCTGGGCGGGTCACCGTGCTGACATCACCGTTGCTGACGCTCGGATTCGCGACCGCGATTTCAGCAAGCTCGGTCAGCCGCGCCCCTTCGGGCGTCGGCGCCGCGGTGCCCGTGCGGCTAGCGATCGCCATGCTGTTGAAGGTGTCGCTGAACGTCGCCCCGTCGCCTGAGTTCGTGCGAGCCCAGCCTTCCGGCACGTCCACGGTGAACGAATGGTCTTGTGCGGTGAACGCCACGAAGGCTTGGTTGTCGGGAATGTCGCCCGGAGTGTTCGCGTCGAGCTGCTGTGTATTCAGGGCTTGGCTCGATTGGGCATCTGGCGGGGTCCCTGCAGGAGGGCTGGGCCGACCGCAACTCACAGTCGCGATGGCCAGTGCCACCAGCAGCGTTGCGACCAGCACGTTCCGGTGCACTCCGGCCTCCCACTCATGCAGCGTCGTGATGTGCCGCCGAGCCTATGGAGGTGCAACTGAACGAGCACTGAAGGTGGGTGCGCCGCGTTCAGATCAGCGTTGACCAGTAGTTCCAGAACCGCACCAGGATCATCAGGACACGAAGGCCAGTGTTACCAGTGAACCGAACGGCCGGTCACGACCACGCCGGCGATGACGCTGATCGATCCGAAGAAATACTCCAGCCGCGTAGCCCTGGCCGAAATGCCGGAAGGCCCCGTACGCACAGGATCAACGACAGCGCGCCCGCTACAAACAGCATCACGCGCTTGGCGGCCGATACGAGGAGGCCGAAGCCGAGGATGACCGATGCGATGCCGGATGCCAGCAGATAGATGCCGAATACCACAGCGGCAACGAGAATGGAGGGGCCCGGCCACACCAGCATGAGGACACCAAATACGACCGTCAGCGCACCTGTGAGCACCAGCGGCAGCCACGGATCGCGCACCCCAACCGGTGTTTCCGTCGTCGTCGTCACAGTTCCTTCGTGGATGGATCAATGCTCGGCGCACCGACTGGATGGACGAGGGCAGAAAGTCACGCACGGTTCCTGTGCGGTCGGTGCGGTAAGAACTCCAGGGACAGGAGCACCAGCAAGGCGGCGGGCAGGTGGCGAACGGACACCAACACGTAACGACGCCGACCCAGAGCGTGAAACTTCCGCAGGTAGCGGTAAAGCGACTCCAGCCTGATGAGCGGATCACCCAGACGGATCAGACTGTAGTAAACATGTTGCGCCACAGTCTGATCCTTCGTGTCGAAAAGCTCGGGGAACGCCGCGAAGGCCAATGACACCCGTCGCGTTCCCCGTGCCTTGCACCACGCGATCATGTCCACGGTCAACCGTTCGTCGATCCCGTTCGGTGCGCCGGGCCGCCGCCAGGGCAGGTCGAGCGACACATCGCTTCCGCCACCCGATTCTGTATAGCGATGAAAGGCCTGCACCCGCCTATTGCGGTCGCGCCCGACGATGAGCACGACTCCGGGGTAACGGCCCTCCAGCACGCCGTCGAGCATCATGGAGAAGCCCCGCTCGTAGCGCCCGCCGCCGTGCGAGGCACGAACCACATCCGTCAGCTCGGCCTTGAGTGAGTCGCTGATGCCCTGTTCGTAGACAATCTCGGTCGTGATCCCTCGGTTGTGAGTGCGGGTGACCGCCTGGCGCAGATTGCGGAACCTCCGTCCCGACATATCGAATTTGGCGACATCCACCACCACATCACGACCGATCGGGACAGCCATCAACGGTTGATGTACCTGGGCCGCGTCACGCCACAACTCCAATCGTTGCGCTCCGCAGCTCAGCACCATGATCCGCCACCCGCGGCGTTGACACATCGTCACGAAATCCGCGACCAGGGCCCGGTACCTGCTGGAATCCCCTATCGGGTCTCCGCTGACCACGGCGAAGCCCAGCCGTGTTCGGTAGGTGAGGACGGCGGTTCGATCGTCATTGAAGAAGACGCTCTTCGTGGACTGCATCGCAAATGGCGCGAGCGGATCACCGCGGGTGGCCATTATGAGCGGCCACACTGATTCGGGCCCTCCGCCGGGGCGCGACGGCAACGGCCACATCACCACGAAGCCCGCACCGGCGACGAGGAGGTCGCCGGGAACCCCGAGTCCGACCAGATGGGCACCAACTCCGGTCAGGAGCATGGCCAGAGCCGTCGCCGCGTGGACGCCGGTGACCGAACGGCCGAGATCGATACCTCGGGCCAGCAACATGACCGCCACCAACAGGGAAAGCGACCACGCCAACCGTCCTGACGGGTTCCAGTCCGCGAGGTCGCGGTTTCGCGCGACCATGAATAGCAGCACCGCGAAGCCACCGACGATTACCAGTGCGGCGATGCGCCGTGCCCGGCGTGGCATTGTTGACACGAGCACCCGCTGAGGGTCCACCACTCGCGCGAGCGCCGCGTTGGACTCGGCGCGGAATCCTCTGTGCTGCAATCGAATTGGCGACTCGTCCGACACGCTCGTCGACGACCTGACTAGGTTCAACCTTGCCCGGCCACTATCACCGGTGTGTGAGCGCCGTGGGCTACCGCGGTACTGACGGATCCCAGCACGGCACCGGCGAGGCCCCCGCGCCCGTGGCTACCGACCACGACCAGCTGGGACGACTCGGATTCCTCGAGGAGATGACGGGCGGGCTGATCCAGCACAACGAGTCGGCGCACCACGACATCCGGGTAACGCTCCTGCCAGGCGCCGAGCCGCTCGGCCAGGGTCGCCTCCGCCTTGGCCGTGACATCCGACCAGTCGATGCCAGGGTACTGGGGCCAGTCGCCATCGCTCCAAGCGTGCAATGCGACCAACTCCACTCCGCGCCAGGACGCTTCGTCGAAGGCGATCGACGTAGCGACTTCTGAGGCGCGTGAGCCGTCGATACCGACCAGTACCGGTGCGTTAGATCCCGGGGCGTCCGTGAATTCGTCGTGGATGATGGCGACCGGGCAGTGTGCGCGGTGCACCAGAGCGGAACTCACCGAGCCCAGCAGGACTCTCTTGACCGCTCCCTGCCCCCGGCAACCCACCACCACCATCTCTGCGTCTTTGCTCAGGTCGATGAGAGTGGATGCAGGCGGAGAATGCGTTACCTCACCACGAATGGTCACTCCAGCGACTGCTTCCGAGGCCACGCGCCGGGCGTCGGCGATAACTCGCTTACCCTCCTCTTCCTGCCAGACGGAGAAGTCCTCGGGAAGCGGCGCCATCGTCACGCCCCAGCTACCCCAACCCTCGCTGGGAAAGTGCAGCATATGGACCAAAGTGAGGGTCGCTTTGCGCATCGCCGCCTCGCGGGCCGCCCAGCGCACAGCCCCGTCCGACCCGTGCGATCCGTCCACGCCAACGATGATTCCTCCGGCTGACTCTCGATCCGTCATTTCTCCGGCTCCTTAGTACGTGCGATTCCGAATGCAGCGCGAGACGCGTACAAATCGACCGTATGAAGGAGCACCGCGGTAGTCAGCAGACCTTCGTCCCCAGGGCCATGCCATTGGTCACATCGTGGGGCTGATGGATGCGGACGGGAGGGTCGCACCCCCTGTAGCTTCGACAACCAGCCGCCGACCTCTCAGGTCAGGACGGCGCTAGATCAGCGTTGACCAGTAGTTCCAGAACCGCACCAGGATCATCAGGATCAGCGCGGTGAACCACAGCGTCACCAGCGACCAGCGCCACTGGTAGACGAATCGGGCAATGCCGTTCTCGAGTCGCGGCTGCAATGCGATGGACGCCACCACGACCAGCAGCGGGATGGTGATCGCCCAGACGACCATGCAGTACGGGCACAGCGCGCCGATGCGATACAGGCTCTGGAAGATCAGCCAGTGGATGAACCCGACGCCGAGCAGCGTGCCGATGGCCAGTCCGCCCCAGTACCACCTCGGCAACGCGACCTTGAAGACCGCCAGCACACCGGTTACCACGACGACGGTGAAGGCGACCATGCCGATGAGCGGGTTCGGGAAGCCGAAGGCCGAAGCCTGCGGGGTGATCATCACCGAACCGCAGGACAGCACCGGGTTGATGCTGCACGACGGTACGTAGTTCGGGTTGATCAGGATTTCGATCTTCTCGATCGTCAGCGTGATCGCCGCGGTCAACCCGAGAGCTCCCGCGATCAGCACGTACACCGCGCTGGCGGTGCGCACGACGACCCCCTGCCGCTTCTCGCTGGTCGCGGGCTCGGCCGAGCTGTCGGCGGTGACGGTCACGGCGCCGATCCCGGTGGAACCGGCGGGGTCGGATTGGGAGCGGCAGGTGCGGTCATCAGGCCGGGAACGTCACCGACGATCGCCTTGACCTTGGCCACCAGGTCCTCGGGCTTCGTCTGTTCGGTGACCTGGAATTCCTCGCCGTTGACCTTGATCGTGGGCGTCGACTGCGTGCCGGTGGCCGCAGCCAGGCCCTGGACCATCGGAACGTATTTGCCCTTGTTGATGCAGTCCGGCACCCCGCCGCCTGCGCCTGCCTGGCGGGCGACCTCGATCAGCCGGGAGTTGTCGGGGAAGCTTCCGCCCGTCTCACCGGGCTGCTGCGCGTACAGCGCGGCATGGAAGCGGCGGAACGCGTCCTTGGACTCGTCGGCCACGCAGTAGGCGGCGGCCCCGGCTCTCGAGGAATAGTTGGCCGTGCTCGGCGAGTCCAGGATCGCGACCATGTAGTAGTCCGCGGCGATGGCCCCACTGTCGATGAGCTGGTTGATGGTCGGGCCGAACTTCTGCTCGAACTCGCGGCAGTGCGGGCACAGGAAGTCTTCGTAAAGCGAGACCACGGCCTTGGGGTCGGAGGTGCCCTCCTTGTTGATGACCTTGCTCGTCGACACCCGGACCGACTTGGCCTCACCCGATGCCGGCTTCTTGTCCCCCGACGTCACGATGTAGAGCACCAGCCCGACACCGAGCAGCACGACGATCGCGGTGAGGCCGATCTGGATCAACAGGTTGCGCCTGCGGTCGGCGGCGTTGAGGTCGTAGCGGGCGTTCTTCTTGGGTTTCGTGGCCACGGGTAAAGCGTACCGGCGGGGTTGCGGTGCCCTGTCAGCTGCGGCTGAGATGCGCGCGCAAAGCGGAGATGATGTCGGCCGTCGCTGTCGCGGCACCACCACCGAGGGCGAAGAAGTTGGTGAAGGCGTGGATCATCGACCCGTACTCTCGCTCGTCCACGACGTTGCCCGCCGCCCGCAGCGCCTCGGCGTACTGGCGGCCCTCGTCGCGCAGCGGGTCGAAGCCGGCCGTCACGAGGATGGCGGGCGGCAGCCCGGAGAGGTCGTCGGCGAGCAGGGGCGACACCCGAGGGTCGGCCGGGTCGATGCCAGACCCGGCGACGTACTTGTCGTGCGAGAACTCCATGTCCCAGCGGCGCAGGAACAACCCGTCGGCGAACAGGGCCTTCGACCGCGTCTGGCCCTCGTAGTTGGTGATCGGGTAGATCAGCAGCTGAAGGACCGGTGGCGGTGCGCCTTCGTTGCGGGCGCGCTGTGACACCACCGCAGCGAGGTTGCCGCCCGCGCTGTCTCCTCCGACGGCGACCCGTCGCGGGTCGGCGCCGAGTTCGTCGGCGTGCTCACGCGCCCACAGATATGCCGCATACGCGTCTTCGACGGCTGCTGGCGCCTTGTGCTCGGGCGCCAGCCGATAGTCGACGAACAAGGTGTGGACACCGGCGTCGTGGCTGATCACCTCGGCGAGGTTGCCGTGGGTGTCGAGGCCGCCGACGACGAACCCGCCGCCGTGGTAGAAGACCAGCAACGGCGCGTTGTCCGCTTTGCACCGGTAGAGAACCGCGGGGATGTCCACTGCCGGGCCGGGAAGCGACATCTCGGTCGCTGTGACGTCGACCTTCACCCGTGGATACTGTCTGGCCACGGCGTCCAGTTCAGTGCGCGCGACCCCGACGTCCTCGCTGAGGATCAGGCCTTCCCGGCCGGACAGATGCCCCATCGCCAACATCAACTGCAGCGTGGTGTCGAGGGTGTTGCCGTCTACCGTGAGCGATCGTCCCCCGAGCATCAGCCGCTTCATTCGGTCGGGGATGCGAGGGAATGCGTGCAACGTCAGCTTCCCCGCGGCGTCCACGGCCCTGGCCTTGGCGCTGCGTTCGTTACCCGAATCGGTCGCCCCGACCGAAGTCACAGGTCGCGCTGGCAGACTTCCGGTCATGGCTTCTCCCTCGATAAAGCTGAACGACGGTAATTCGATCCCACAGGTCGGACTCGGCGTTTTCCAGACCCCGCCGGAGGAAACCGAGCAAGCGGTGGCGACCGCGCTGGACGCGGGCTACCGCCATATCGACACCGCCTCCATCTATGGCAACGAGGCCGAGACCGGCCGTGCGATCGCCAGGTCCGGAGTTCCCCGCGACGACGTCTTCATCACGACCAAACTGTGGAATGCCGATCAGGGATACGACAGCACACTGGCCGCGTTCGACGCCAGTCTCCACCGGCTCGGTGTCGACCGCCTCGATCTGTACCTGATCCACTGGCCGATGCCCGCCAAGAGCACGTTCGTCGACACCTTCAAGGCGTTCGCACACCTGCACGACCAGGGGCGCGTGTCGTCGATCGGGGTGAGCAACTTCGAGCCCGAGCATCTGCAGATCCTCGTGGACGCCACCGGGATCGTGCCCGCCGTCAACCAGGTCGAGCTCAATCCCCGACTGCCGCAGGAGGAACTGCGGAAAGTGCACGCACAGATGGGCATCGCCACCGAGGCGTGGGCCCCGCTGGGGCAGGGCGCATTGTTGACCGACCCGACGGTGACGACCGTCGCGGACGCACACGGAAAAACGTCTGCACAGGTGTTGATTAGGTGGCATATCCAGCTCGGCAATATAGTCATCCCGAAGTCGGTGACCCCCGAGCGAATAGTGAGTAACTTCGACGTGTTCGGTTTCGAGCTCAGTGAGCAGGACATGGCGGACATCTCATCGCTGGGCGATGGAACTCGGCTGGGTCCCGACCCACGGACCCTCAACTAGGCCAAACTACGCAGGGATAGGTGACATGACCTCGGCGGCAGCGATTCCTTCCGTCACGCTCAACGACGACCAGACGATGCCGGTGATCGGATTGGGTGTCGGCGAGCTGTCGGACACCGACACCGAGGGGGCGGTGTCCGCGGCGCTTGAAGCGGGCTACCGGTCGATCGACACCGCGGCCGCTTACGGCAACGAGGCCGCGGTGGGCCGCGCGATCGCGGCGTCGGGTGTGCCGCGCGAGGAACTGTTCATCACCACCAAGCTCGCGACAGAAGACCAGGGGTTCCAGTCGTCGCAGGACTCGCTCAAGGCGAGCCTGGACCGACTCGGCCTGGATTACGTCGACCTGTACCTGATCCACTGGCCCGCCGGTGAGCACGGTAAGTACGTCGACAGCTGGGGTGGGTTGATGTCGTGTCGGGGCGGCGGGCTCGCGCGGTCGATCGGCGTTGCCAACTTCCACGAAGAGCACCTGTCGAACGTCATCGACCTGTCCTTCGTCACACCTGCGGTCAACCAGATCGAACTGCACCCGCTGCTGAACCAGTCGGCGCTGCGCGCGGTCAACGCCGACCGCGGGATCGTCACAGAGGCCTACGGCCCGTTGGGGGTCGGCCGGCTTCTGGACAACCCGACGATCGTCTCGATCGCCGAGGCGCACGGCAAGACGCCTGCGCAGGTACTGATTCGGTGGAGCATCCAGCTGGGCAACATCGTCATTCCGCGGTCGTCGTCGCCGGAGCGGGTGAAGTCGAATCTCGAGGTGTTCGATTTCGAGCTGACCGACGACGAGATGGCCACACTCAACGGGCTCGACGACGGGACCCGGTTCCGTCCGGATCCCGAAACCTACACCGGCACTTAAGGTTCTGCCGGGGACTCAGCCCGTAGGACACGTCGAAGCGGCCTGGCGCAGCACACCCGCCGACGGCGCGTCGACAGGCAACCCGTAGCCGCGCAGCACCGCGATGAACTGAATTGCGTACTGGCACCGGAACGCAACGTTGGGCGGCATCCACTCCACCGGCTGGGAGTCACCCTTGTCCTGGTTGGCTTCTCCGGAAACGGCAAGCAGATTGGCCGGGTCGTTGGCGAACCGGAGTCGCATGTCGTCCGGCCAGTCTCTGGCGCCGAGATCCCAGGCCAGCGCCAACGGCACGATGTGGTCGATCTGGACGGCCGCCCCGACCTGATTACCGCGCACGAACGCGACGGTGGCGTTGGTGTACGGGTCGTGCAATGTGCCGGTGGCGACGGCGTGAGGGCACCGTTTGATTGACACGTACGTCTTGTCGACGAGATCGCGATCGAGGATGTCGTTGCGGGTGTCACAACCGTTGTGGCCGCCGGGAGCGGGATTGTCGTCGGTCCAGGTATCACCGAAAGCGGCCCTGCGGTAGTCGAATCCGCGGATGCGGATCGGTACCTCGGCCACGCCCGCCAACACGTCGACCCCGGGTGCGACGGTGGGGACGTCGGCCTGCGCGATGAACCATGCGGCGCGCTCGCCGGCCGATGCGACCGTCTGATAGGCCACCAGAATGGTCAGCGCCACCGCGATCGCCAACCACATCAGCCGCTTGCGGCTCATGTCTTGTCCAGGTACTCGACGCGTTCGGTGTCGGTGAATTGCGCTGCCAGAAGAGCCATTCCGGGATCGGCGGGATTCTGCTGATAGTGCGATTGGCAGAATTCGCGCGCGGTTTCGATGACGTCGCGGTGCTCGAACAATGACAGGAAACGCAGGGTGATGGCCCTGCCGGACTGGCTGTAGCCCAACACGTCTCCCTCGCGGCGCTCCTGCAGGTCCAGGTCGGCCAGCTCGAAGCCGTCCAGCGTGCCCGCCACCGCCTTAAGCCGCTCCCCCGCCTTGGATCGTTCGGGCAGTTTGGTGGCGAGCAGGCACAGGCTGGCGTGCTCGCCGCGGCCGATGCGGCCGCGCAGCTGGTGCAGCTGGCTGATGCCGAACCGGTCGGCATCCATCACGAACATGACCGTCGCGTTGGGCACGTCGACCCCAACCTCGATCACCGTGGTGCACACCAGGACGTCGATCTCGCCCGCCCGGAACGCGGCCATCACGGCGTCTTTCTCGTCGGAGGAGAGCCTGCCGTGCATCAGGCCGAGCCGCAGGCCCGACAGCGGCCCGTGCTTGAGATGCTCGAGCAACTCGACCACCGTCGTCGCGGGCGGTCCGGCTTCTTTCCCGTCGCCGCCCTTGTCCGTCTCGTCGATTCGCGATGCGACGACGTAGGCCTGTCGACCCGTCCGCACCTCCTCGATGATGCGCGCCCATGCCCGGTCCAGCCATTTGCGTTGCTGCGAAATGAAAATCGTATTTGTCGCGATCGGCTGGCGCCCGCGTGGCAACTCACGCAGTGTCGACGTCTCCAGGTCGCCGTAGACGGTCAACGCGACAGTGCGCGGGATCGGAGTCGCCGTCATCACGAGCAGGTGCGGCGTCAGACCAGGTGGAGCCTTGGCGCGCAACCGGTCCCGCTGCTCGACCCCGAAGCGGTGCTGCTCGTCGACGACGACCATGCCGAGGTTGTTGAAATCGACAGCATCTTGCAGCAGCGCGTGCGTGCCGATGACGATGCCCGCTTCGCCTGCGGCGACCTCGCCACGCACCTGCTTCTTCTGTTGCGCCGACATCGAACCGGTCAGCAATGCCACCCGGGTCGCATTCTCGGCGCCGCCGAGTTGACCGGCCATCGCCAACGGGCCCAGTACGTCCTGCACCGACCTGGCATGTTGGGCGGCAAGGACTTCGGTCGGGGCGAGCAACGCGCACTGGTAGCCGGCATCGATCATCTGCAGCATCGCCAGGACCGAAACAATGGTCTTGCCCGAGCCCACCTCGCCCTGCAGCATCCTGTTCATCGGGCGGGTGCCCGCGAGTTCGGCCGACAGCGTATCGAGCACCGCGTGCTGGCCCTCGGTCAGTTCGAACGGCAGCTGCCGCATCAGCGCCGACAGCAGGCCATCGTCCTTCTTCGGTGCGGGTGGGCCGGATTCGCCCAGTTCACCGTGTCGACGTGCCGCCAGTGCCCACTGCAACCCGAGGGCTTCGTCGTAGGTGAGGCGTTCGACGGCGCGCGCGCGATCGGATGCGGTCTCGGCGAGATGGATCGCCCGCAGCGCTTCGTCCTCGGAGATGAGATCCGTCTGGCGGACAAACGATTCGGGGACCGGTTCGGGAACAGGATCGAGAACATCGAGCACCTGCCGCACACACGCGTAGATATCCCAACTCTGCACCTTGGCGCTGGCCGGATAGATCGGGAAGAAGTCGCGCTCGAATGCGGAAAGAAGGATTTCGCCGCTTTCCGCCTGCGATGCCTCGGCGATTTTCGCCAAGGATCGAGAGCCCTTGCCGGAGTTCAGGATCAAAAAGGCCGGATGGGTCAATTGCATTGTGCCCCTGAAATATCCGACCTCGCCGGAGAGCATCACCCGGATGCCCTCCGTCAGCCCCTTCTTGATGAACCGCGCGTTGAAGAACGTCGCGGTCACCTTGGGTCGGCGGTGTCCCAGAGTGATGACCAGGTACTCACGCTTCGGCTTGCGGTTCGTCCATCGCGCCTCCGCCTTGGTGATCGTGTCGACGAACGTGATGTGCTCGCCTTCCTCGGGCGGCTCGCTGTCTTCGCCGAGCACCGTCGTGCCCTCGTTGTACGTTCGCGGGAAGTGCCGGAGCAGATCATTGACCGTGCGAATCCCGAAGTGCTCCTCGAGCGGCCGCGCCGACTTCGCGCCGATGACGTAGTCGAGCCGGTCCGCCAGTGTCGCCACGGTTACTCGACCCCGATCAACAGCGCGTCACCGCGGTGGCCGGTGTGATACGTGACGAGCTCGGCGCCGAGGTGCTCGCTGTGCACGTGCGCCTGAAGCGCCTCGCCGACAGCGGGATCCACGCCGTCACCGCTGAGCACGGTGACCAACTCCCCGCCGGCGACGAGCAACAGGTCGATCAATCCGACACCCGCGGCGATGATGTCCTCTGCGACGATGAGCACCTCGTCTCCTGCGATACCGAGTCCGTCGCCGGGCTGACAGGTACCCGCCCATGTCAACGCTTCTTCGGTGGCGAGGCGGACGGACCCGTGCCGTGCACTCGCGGCGGCTCGCGCCATCGTGTAGCCGTCATCGACGGCCTCGCGGTCGGCGTCGTGCACGGCCAGCGCGGCGAGCCCCTGCACCATCGACCCCGCGGGCACCGGCACCACGTCGATCCCCCAACCGATCGCCGCGGTGCATCCCGCGACCAACTCCTCGGCCGCGACAAAGCCGTTGGGCAGCACCATGATCTGCGCGGCGCCCGCGTCGACCAGACCGCGCAGAAGCTGCTTTGCACTCACGGCCGTCGTCGCGTCTATGGCATCGGGGTCAGGCCGCAGCACGTGGGCGCCCTCTCCTGCAAACAGTTCCGCCGCGCCGTCGCCGTCGACGACGGCAAGCACCGCCCGCTCGCGGCTCCAGCCGCCAGGCGCGTGTACGCCCGAGGCACCGCCGAGCGCGGTGATCTGAATTCGGCTCGGGGTGCCGAATGGAAAAGCCGCCTCCACGGCGCCGCCCGCGTCGTCGGAGTGCACATGCACCGAATACCGCCCTCCGCCATCGGACGTGGCCGCCGCGATCGCGACCGAGTCGCCCAATTCGTCGAGCCGCTGGCGCAATGACTCAACGCCGTCGGGCTGGCAACCGCTGAGCAGGTACATCACCTCGAAGCGCGGCGGAGCGGGCGTAGCGGCGGTGCTCTCCTCGTCCGGCGGAGACGGCACATACTCCTGGCGGGCCTGCGCGTGGCCGGACACGGTTTTCGACAGCGCGTCGAGCAGCACCAGCAGACCTCGGCCACCGGCGTCGACCACCCCGGCGTCGGCGAGCACATCCAGTTGCTCGATGGTCTTGTCCAGTGCGACCACCGCGGCATCGGCCGCCGCGGCGAGCACGGTGGCGAGGCCGGCGCCGTCGGAGAGCGCGTCTTCGGCCGCTACCGCGGCGGCCTGCAGCACCGAGACGACGGTTCCCGGCACCGGTCCGCCCATCGAGGCCACGACCAACCCGACCGCGTGGCGCAGCGCGGAGGCCGCGACGGCGCCGTCGATCTCGGTCAGCACGCCGTCCCGCTCGGCCGCGGCCTCGGCCGCGACGTCGGCAAGGCCGCGCAGGATCTGCGAAAGGATCACCCCGGAATTGCCGCGCGCGCCGTGCAGCGCGCCGTCGGCAAGGGCCGCCGCCACCTGCGCCACGTCACCGGTGTCCGGCCAGGCGTCGGCCTGCGCCCAGGCCGCGCGCATGGTGAACAGCATGTTGGTGCCGGTATCGGCGTCGGCGACCGGGAAGACGTTCAGCCGGTTGATCTCGTCGGTGTGGGCGATGAGGTCACCCACCGAGGTGTGGGCCCATTCCCGCAGGGCTGATGCGTCCAGCCGCCGACCGGCCTCGGCCATCAATCACCCACCTCCCACCTCCATTGACGCACCTCCCGGTGGGCGCCAGCCTATCCATTGCACCTGACAGCACTGGCCACGTCGACACCTGGTCCGCAGCCGGTGGACATCGTTTTGGCGTTCGCTTTGCGCCCCGGTATCCTGGTCAGGTTGTCGGGTCACCCGTTCGCGGTCGCTGGCCCCAAAAGTACTGATCCAAGGAGTTCTCGATATGGCTGCCGTCTGCGATATCTGCGGGAAGGGCCCCGGCTTCGGCAAGTCGGTGTCGCACTCCCATCGCCGGACCAGCCGTCGATGGGACCCGAACATCCAGACCGTGCGCGCCGTCAGCCATCCAGGCGGCAACAAGAAGCGCATCAACGTCTGCACGTCCTGCATCAAGGCAGGCAAGGTCACCCGCGGCTGATTACGCCCAAACTCACGTTTGGGCGTAAAGGTGCGAGAGAAACGCGCCAAAACGTCGATCTCGGCGCAGGCTAGGGCAGGCGCCAGTCGATCGGCTCGGCGCCCATCTTCTCCAGAAGTTCGTTGGCGCGGCTGAACGGCCGCGACCCGAAGAACCCCCGCGAGGCCGACAGCGGCGACGGATGCGGTGATTCGATCGCGACGCAGTCGCTGCCATCGAGCATCGGCTTGAGGGTGGACGCGTCGCGGCCCCACAGCACGGCCACCATCGGCTGTTTGCGTGCCACCAGCGCGCGGATCGCGCATTCGGTGACCGCCTCCCAGCCCTTGCCCCGGTGCGACGCCGGCGTGCCCGGCCGCACGGTCAGCACTCTGTTGAGCAGCATGACGCCGCGCTCGGCCCACGGACTGAGATCGCCGTTGGCGGGCGCGGGGTAGCCAAGATCGCTGCTGTACTCCCGATAGATGTTCTCCAGGCTGCGCGGCAGCGGCCGCACGTCAGCCGCAACCGAGAAGCTCAGCCCCACCGCATGACCCGGTGTCGGATACGGATCCTGTCCGACGATCAGGACACGCACCTGCTCAAATGGAAAAGTGAAGGCGCGCAACACATTCTGCCCCGCCGGCAGATACCGCTGCCCGGCCGCGATCTCGGCCCGCAGGAACTCCCCCATCTGAGCCACCTGATCGCCGACGGGCTGTAAAGCGCGCGCCCAGCCCTCCTCGACCAACTCGGGAAGGGGGCGTGCCGTCACGACAAGTCAACCTAGCGGCTCGTCTCATTGATAGGACTGCCAACCCGGATTTCCGTGCCACACGTCGCCGTCGACCAGCACCCGTGGCGGGCCGTCGATCACCGTGCCGATCACCCGCCAGCCTTTCGGCGGCGTTCCGTGGAACGTCGCGACGAGGGCGTGGTCTTCGCCGCCGCCGAGCACCCACGCCCAGGCGTCCGTGTCCGCCGCTTCGGCCGCGGCGGCGACGCCGTCGCGGTCGGCCGTCAGCGCCTCGGTCGACACGTTGATGCCTGCGCCGGACGCGTCGGCCAGGTGGCCCAGGTCGGCGAGCAGTCCGTCGGAGACGTCCGTCATCGCCGTCGCGCCTGCGTCGGCGGCGATGCGCCCCTGCCCGTACGGCGGCTCCGGAACAAGATGCCTGCGGCGCAGGTCGTCGAACCCGCCGATGCCGTTGTGCCACAACTGAAATCCAGCTGCGGATCGGCCCAGCTCACCCGCGACCGCCAGTGTGTCCCCAACCCGCGCTCCTGCCCGCAGCACCGGGGCGCGTCCGCCGAGATCGCCGAGCACGGTCACCGAGATCACCCACTGCGGAGCGCTGACCAGGTCGCCGCCAACGATTCCCGCTCCCAGCTTGGCCGCCTCCTCCCACAGGCCGTCGGCGAGTTCGAGCGCCTGCGCGGACGGGGTGTCACCGGGTGCACCGAATGCGACGACGAACGCCGTCGCCGCCGCGCCCATGGCCTCGATGTCGGCGGCGTTCTGGGCGATGGCCTTTCGGCCCACGTCGTGCGGGGACGACCAGTCGCGGCGGAAGTGCCTGCCCTCGACCAGCATGTCGGTCGACACCACTGTCTTGCCATCCCGGACGACGACCACCGCGGCGTCGTCGCCGGGACCGACCGCGACGATCCCCGGCTGCTTGCGCCCCGCGACGATCCGGTCGATGACGGCGAACTCCCCCAGCCCAGCCAGGCTCTCGGCCGGCTCCCCACTCGCCATGACACCTCCTGCCGAACTAATGCCTCGACTCCCGCTCGCTCCGGTCCTCGCTACGCTGCGATCCTCACTCGCGCTCGTCTTCGGGCGCCCGTCTTCGGGCGCTCTTCGTGCGCTGAACACCGGGCGGACCTGCGGTACGTTAGGCCCCTGCGCCGTGGAGTCTATGCAGCCAGACAGAGGAGACATTGCGTGGTCGAGGCTTTCATGCTGATCCAGACCGACGTGGGCCGTGCCGAAGTCGTCGCGAAGCAGCTCGCCTTACTGGCAGGTGTGCTGTCCGCCGAGTACGTCACCGGCCCGTATGACGTCGTCGTGCGCATCTGCGCGGACAGCATGGACGAACTGCGGGACGGCGTCGTGCCGAATGTTCAGCAGGTCGCGGGCATCACCCGGACGCTGACCTGCCCCATCGCCAACGGAGTTCACCCCTAGAGTTGCCGGTGTGGCACCTGCGACCGACAGCAGCTCGGACGGGCCGCCGCGGTCCCTGCTGATCGCCGCGGTAGCGGTGGCGGTCGCGGCGATCATCGCGGTGTTGGTCGTCGCCGCGGTCCGGCAGCTGCCCGAACAGTTGCAGCCGATCCCGCTCCCCTCGGTGCCCGCACCACAGGCCGACAGCCACGAATGCCGCGCGCTGATCGATGCGCTGCCCGACCAGCTGGGCGACTACCGCCGCGCCCCTGCGGCCGAACCCGCGCCCAAGGGAACCGCGGCATGGCAGGCGGCACCCGATGCCGAGCCGGTCATCCTGCGATGCGGGCTCGAGCGGCCCGTGGAATTCGTCGTTGGCGTGCCCCTACAGGTTGTCGACGCAGTGCAATGGTTCGAGGTGACGGATCAGGGCAGAAGCACCTGGTTCGCCGTCGACCGCGGCGTATATATAGCCCTGACGCTGCCCGCCGGGTCGGGTCCGACGCCGATTCAGGAGATGTCGGAGGTCATCGCGCGCAAGATTGCCGCCAAACCGCTCGACCCGGGGCCCGCTCGCTAGCGCAGCCCGGTGCCCCGCGCGAGCGCGGTGTCCACCATCGCCGCCAACAACGTCGGATAGTCCACGCCGCTGGCCGCCCACATCCTCGGGTACATCGAGATCGTGGTGAATCCGGGCATCGTGTTGATCTCGTTGACCACCGGTCCGTCGTCGGTCAAAAAGAAGTCGACGCGGGCCAGCCCCTGGCAGTCGATCGCGCGGAACGCCCGAATGGCCAGCCGCTGCACCTCGTCGGCGACGTCGTCGTCGACCTTGGCGGGCACATCGAGTTCCGCTGCGTCCTCGAGGTATTTGGTGGCGAAGTCGTAGAACCCGTCCTCGCGGCCGCGCACGCCTGCGACCCGGATCTCGCCGACGGTGCTCGCTTCGACCCTGCCGTCGGGAAATTCGAGGACGCCGCACTCGAGTTCGCGACCGGGCACAGCGGCCTCGACGAGCAACTTGGGGTCGTGCTTGCGGGCATCGGCGATCGCCGCAGGCAGCTGATCCCACGCCGTCACGCGGCTGACGCCGATGGACGATCCGGCGCGGGCCGGCTTGACGAACACCGGCAGCCCGAGCCGCTCGCGCTCCTCGAGTTCCAGCGTCTCCTGGTGTGGCCGCAACACGGCGTGGTCGCCGACCGGCAGGCCCTCGGCGGCCAGCAGCTTCTTGGTGAACTCCTTGTCCATGCCCGCGGCGCTGGCCAGCACACCCGCACCGACATACGGCACGCCAGCCAGCTCGAGCAGGCCCTGGATCGTGCCGTCCTCGCCGTACGGTCCGTGCAGCACAGGGAACACCACGTCGACGGAGGCCAGCAGCTCTCCGGCCGCCCCCTGGCTCAGCGACAGCAGTTCACCGCTGCGACCCGGGTCGGCGGGCAGGGCCAGCGCCGTGCCCGAAGCGCCGCTCACCTCGGGCAGCCGTCCGTCGGTGATGGCCAGGGTGTCGGGCCGGGCGTCGGTCAGCACCCACGAGCCCCCTGGCGTGATGCCGACGGCGACCACTTCGAACCTCTCCGGATCGAGGTGGCGCAGTATGCTGCCTGCGGAAACGCAGGAGATCGCATGCTCGGAACTGCGTCCGCCGTAGACAACGGCAACACGGACGCGGCCGGATGAACCGGGCTGTTGGCGGGCAGTCACAACCTAGAGACGCTACCGTCCCCGCCGAGAACCGCAGGATCTACCGTCGCGACCTGCGATTTCACCTCAATGCCTGGTCGAGGTCGGCGATCAGATCGTCGGTGTCCTCGATGCCCGCCGAGATGCGGGCGAAGCCCGCTGCGACCGGGTCGCCCCACCTCGCGCGGCGGTCCACCGAACTGTGGATGCCGCCGAAGCTGGTCGAGGAAACCAGCAGGTCGCTGTTCTGCACAAGGGCGTGCACCGCCGCGGCGCTGTCGAGCTCCACCGCCACAATTCCGCCGAAGCGCTTCATCTGCCGGTTGGCGACCTCGTGTGACGGGTCGTCGGTCAGGCCCGGGTATCGCACCGACCGCACGGCGGGATGACTGCGCAGCGTCAACGCCATCGCCATGGCGTTCTGACACTGTCGCTCGAACCGCAGGCCCGCGGTGCCGATGCTGCGCAGCACCATCCAAGCCTCGAACGCGCCGAGAATCGCTCCCGCGAGCCGACGCTCGCTTTCGATGGCGGCCATCTGATCGCCGTGACTGCCCGCCACATAACCCGCGAGGACATCGTGGTGCCCTGAAAGCGATTTGGTCGCGCTGGCCACCACCAGGTCGGCGCCCAGCGACAGGGGTTGCTGACCAAGTGGTGTCGGCGTCGTGTTGTCGACGATGAGCGTTGCGCCACGCCCGCGACACGTCATGGCAAGGCGGTGCAGGTCGACGACGTCCAAGCCGGGGTTCGACGGGGTCTCGGCGAGCACCACGTCGGCGGTCGCCGCGGCGTCGATGATGTCCGCACACGTGGCTTCGACGACTGTGACACCCTGCGCCGCAAGATATTCCGTAGCGTAGCGACGCACCTGGTAGTAGCCGTCGGCTGGCACCACCAACGTGGTACCCGGCTTGACGAGCGCGCGCAGCGTCGAGGTGATCGCGGCCATCCCGGAGCCGAACGTCAATGCCGCTGCGGCGCCTTCCAGCTCGGCCAGCCCCGATTCCAGTTGGCGCCAGGTGGGATTGTGATAGCGCCCGTAGCTGTCGAGTGCGTCGTCCTCACTCGGTGGAATGTGATACGCGGCGGCGGGAACGGGCGGGGGTGCGACCGGCGATCCCGGAACCGCCTCGGCTCCAATGGCTTTGACGCTACGAGTGGAGTCGCCGTAACGGCCGTCCATATCGCCTACTCCGGTTTGGTGCTGCGGCCGAGCAGCAGCGCGACCGCCTCGTACACCGACAATCCCTTGTGGCACACGCGATGCACCGCATCGGTCAGGGGCATCTCGACGTCGTAGCTTGCCGCGAGAGCCAGTACCGACTGGCATGACGTAACACCCTCGGCGACGTGTCCTCCTGCCGCCAGCTGTGCGGCCTCCATCGATTCGCCCTTGCCGAGTCGCTGGCCGAACGTGCGGTTGCGCGATTGCGGCGACGTGCACGTGGCGACGAGGTCACCCACGCCCGCCAGGCCTGCCAACGTCGCGGGCTTGGCGCCCAACGCGATTCCCAGCCGCATGATTTCGGCCAGGCCGCGGGTGATGATCGCCGCCAACGAGTTCTCGCCAAGGCCGATACCCGCCCCCATGCCGCAGGCCAGCGCGATCACGTTCTTGCACGCGCCGCCGACCTCGGCGCCGATGACGTCGGCGTTGGTATACGGCCGGAAGTACCGGGTAGCCAGCGCGCGCTGCAACGTGACCGCGCGCCCGGAGTCGGCACACGCGACGACGGTGGCTGCCGGCTGTTCCTCGGCGATCTCACTGGCCAGGTTGGGTCCGGTGACGACGGCCACCCGCGACGGATCGGCACCGGTCACTTGCACGACGACCTGACTCATCCGCAACAGCGTCTCCAGCTCGATGCCCTTGGCCAGGCTGACCAGCGTCACGTCGTCGCCGATCAGGCCGGACCATTCCGAGAGGTTGGCCCGCAGGTTCTGCGACGGCACCGCGAGCAGCACCGTGCAGGCGCCGGCCAAGGCGGCTGCGGCGTCGCTGGTTGCGCGGATCGTCTTCGGCAGCTCGACGTCGCCGAGGTATTCGCGGTTGCGGTGGGTGTCGTTGATCTCATCGGCCAGCTCCTGGCGGCGGGCCCACAACGTGACGTCGTTACCCGCGTCGGCCAGCACTTTGGCCAGCACGGTGCCCCACGCACCCGCCCCCATCACTGCCGCTTCGACCACGGCTTCAACCCTAGCCTGACGCGTCGGAGAGGCCCGGCTGGCAGGATTGGATCTCATGAGCGGCACGCAGACCGGCGCGCCAGCCGACGTCGGATTGGTCATCGCCGTCAAACGGCTCGCCGCCGCCAAGACCCGACTGGCCCCGGTGTTCTCGGCGGCGACGCGGGAGAGCGTGGTGTTGGCCATGATGATCGACACCATCAAGGCCGCGCTTGCGGTCCCGGCGCTTCAGACGGTCACCGTCGTCACCCCCGACCGCATTGCTGCCGAGGCCGCACAGGAGCTGGGCGCCCTAGCGCTCGAGGACCCCACACCGGATGGCCATCGCAACCCGTTGAACAATGCGATCGTTGCCGCCGAAGCCGTCGTGCGCGAGTACACCCCGAATATCGTTGTGCTGCAGGGTGATCTGCCTGCCCTTCAGCCACAGGAGTTAGCCGAGGCGATCGTTGCCGCCCGCGGATACCATAGGAGTTTCGTCGGCGACCGGCACGGGACTGGCACCTCGGCGCTGTTTGCCTTCGGCGTACCGCTCGAACCCGAATTCGGAACGGACTCAGCCCGCCGCCATGCGCATTCGGGGGCCATCGAGCTGACCGGGGCGTGGCCGGGTCTGCGCTGTGACATCGACACACCCGATGACTTGATGGTGGCGCGCCGGCTCGGGGTGGGTGCGGCAACGTCGCAGGCCATCGGCAGGCCAAGGTGAACAGCTATCGACGGATATGGTCGTCCTTAGCAGTTCCGCTGGTAGATGAGGGATGATCAGGACAATGACCGAAGCCGAGGCACAAGTTCGACCTGACGACACTGCTGTGGTGCCGGATGATTCGGCGCCCACACGCGAGGAAGACCAAAAGACCCCCGAAGCACCACCAGCCGCGACGGCACCCGCAGTCGACAATGCGCTGCCAGAGGACCGGTATCTCAACCGGGAGCTGAGTTGGCTGGACTTCAACGCGCGGGTCCTCGCGCTGGCTGCCGACACCTCGCTCCCGCTGCTGGAACGGGCGAAGTTCCTCGCGATCTTCGCGTCGAACCTCGACGAGTTCTACATGGTCCGGGTGGCCGGCCTGAAACGACGCGACGAGATGGGTTTGTCGGTGCGGTCGGCGGACGGCCTTTCGCCCCGTGAACAGTTGCGCCGGATCAGCGAACGCACCCAGCAGATTTCCAGCAGGCACGCGCATGTGTTCTCCGACTCCGTTCGCCCGGCGCTGGCCGAGCAAGGCATTGTCATCGTCACGTGGGCCGAACTCGACGACGCCGAGCGCGAACGGCTGTCGACCTATTTCCACGAACAGGTCTTCCCGGTGCTGACGCCGCTTGCCGTCGACCCCGCACACCCATTCCCGTTCGTCAGCGGGCTGAGCCTGAATCTCGCCATCACCGTCAAACATCCCGACGACGGCGGCCAGCATTTCGCCCGAATCAAGGTGCCAGACAACGTCGACCGCTTCGTCGAACTCGACAGCCGCGACGGCGAATTGCGGTTCCTTCCGATGGAAGAACTGATCGCCGCGTTCCTCACGGTGTTGTTCCCCGGTTTGGAGATCGTCGAGCACCACGCGTTCCGCATCACCCGCAACGCGGATTTCGAGGTCGAAGAGGACCGGGACGAAGATCTGCTGCAGGCGCTCGAGCGGGAGTTGGCGCGTAGACGATTCGGCTCACCGGTGCGACTCGAGGTCGCCGACGACATGACCGAGAACATGTTGGAGCTGCTGCTGCGCGAGCTCGACGTGAACCCGGGTGATGTCATGGAGGTGCCCGGGCTGTTGGATCTGTCGTCGCTGTGGCAGATCTACGGCGTGGACCGCCCGGCCTTGAAGGATCCGCCGTTCGTACCCGCCACCCCTCCGGCGTTCGGTGAACGGGAAACTCCGAAAAGCATCTTCGCCACCCTTCGCGACGGCGACGTCCTCGTGCACCACCCCTATGACTCGTTCTCGACGACGGTGCAGCGATTCATCGAACAGGCCGCCGCCGACCCGAACGTGCTGGCGATCAAGCAGACGCTGTATCGCACCTCCGGCGACTCCCCGATCGTCAACGCACTGATCGACGCCGCGTCGGCGGGCAAGCAAGTCGTCGCACTGGTGGAGATCAAGGCGCGGTTCGACGAACAGGCCAACATCAAGTGGGCACGAGCACTCGAACAGGCCGGCGTGCATGTCGTATACGGCCTCATCGGGTTGAAGACGCACTGCAAGACCTGTCTTGTGGTGCGCAGGGAAGGTTCGGCGATCCGCCGCTACTGCCACGTGGGCACCGGCAACTACAACCCGAAAACCGCCCGGCTGTATGAGGATGTCGGCCTGCTGACCGCCGCGCCCGACATCGGCGCCGACCTCACCGACCTTTTCAATTCATTGACCGGCTATTCGCGTAAGGACTCGTACCGCAACCTGCTCGTAGCGCCGCACGGTGTCCGCAGGGGCATCATCGAGCGCATCGAACGCGAAGCCGCCGCCAGTCGCGAGGGCGCGGAGGGTCGAATCCGGCTGAAGGCCAACGCGTTGGTCGACGAACAGGTGATCGACGCGCTCTACCGGGCATCGCAATGCGGCGTGCGGGTGGAAGTCGTGGTGCGCGGCATCTGTGCGCTGCGGCCGGGCGATCCCGGATTCTCCGACAACATCGTGGTGCGCTCGATTTTGGGCCGCTTCCTCGAGCACTCACGAATTATTCACTTCCGCGCCATCGATGAATTCTGGATCGGCAGCGCGGACATGATGCATCGTAATCTCGACCGACGGGTCGAGGTGATGGCGCAAGTGAAGGATCCGAGGCTGAAGGCTCAATTGGACGAGATGTTCGACTCGGCGATGAACCCAGCCACTCGGTGCTGGGAACTCGGCCCCGACGGAAATTGGACAGCGTTGCCTACCGAAGGCCAGACGGTGCGCGATCACCAGGTGTGGCTGATGGAACGACACCGGCAGCCTTGAGGGCTCCCCGCGGTTCGATTGACCTGCAGGAGTTGACGTGCCGAAAGATTCCTCCCCCAGCGCTGTGCCGGCGAACAAGGCCGTCCTCGCGGCCGGTGCGGTGCTGTGGCGCCCCAGCGACGATGGGTCCGAACCCGAAGTCGCGGTGATTCACCGGCCGCGCTACGACGATTGGTCGCTGCCCAAGGGCAAAGTCGATGTCGGAGAGAACGAGCCGGTGACCGCGGTGCGGGAAGTGCGCGAGGAGACCGGATTCGGTTCTCATCTCGGCAGGCGGCTGGCGGCGGTGAGCTATCCCGTCGAAGCGCAGGGCATCAAGAAGGTGCGGTACTGGGCGGCACGCACCGTCGGTGGCGAGTTCACACCGAACCCCGAAGTCGACGAGCTGAAATGGCTGCCCGTCACGGCGGCGATGAAACAGCTCATCTACCCGCATGACCGGAAGGTGTTGCGCCGGTTCGCCAAGCTGCCCGCCGACACCAAGACCATCCTGATCGTTCGGCACGGCACCGCGGGCAGCAAGTCCCGCTACAAGGGCGATGATCGCATGCGCCCACTGGACAAACGCGGCCGCGCTCAAGCCGAATCACTCGTCGGTCAACTACTCGCATTCGGCGCCGACACGCTCTACGCCGCGGACCGGATGCGCTGCAGCCAGACCATCGAACCGTTGGCCGAAGAACTCGGCGTGCGAATTCACAGCGAGCCGTTGTTGACGGAGGAGGCGTACGCCGAGGACCGCAAGGCGACCCGAAGGCGGGTTCTGGAGATCGCCGCCGCGGAAGGCACACCGGTGATCTGCACGCAGGGGAAAGTCATACCGGATCTGATCGCCTGGTGGTGTGAACGCGACGGTGTGCATCCAGACAAGTCGCGCAACCGCAAGGGCAGCACGTGGGTGATGTCATCATGGCAGGGCCGATTGGTGGCGGCCGACCATATCGGAAGTCCGCTAGCCACCAAGAAATAGCCGGCGTGCGCGCCGGCCAAGTCCAACGAGTAGCCATTGACCGCCGACGCGCAGCCCAAACTCCCTCCGATTCGCGTTGCCCGCGCCGTTGACTCGTTTGCGGCGCAGACTGCGGAGGTTCGAGCGAACGCTACAGCCGCCGAGCGCGTCGGTGCTCGAGTTGATTTCGGCGGCGTGGGTGGCGCAAGGCGTGTACACCGCGACCAAGCTCCGGATCATCGAAGCGCTGCACACCGGGCGTGCAGTCCGCAGATGCCGTTGCGAAGGCCGTCGGCGCCGATCCCCACGCGGTATATCGATTGATGCGCTTGCTCGCCAGCCGAGGCGTCTTCACCCAGCAGCGCAACAAAAGCTTCGCACTCGCACTCATGGGTGAGGCATTGCTCGTCGACGCCCCTGATTCCGTGCGCGGGTATGTGCTGTTCGTCGGAGATCCGTTGCATTGGGAACATTGGGGCCAGCTGTCCTCATCGGTGCGCACAGGCCGATGCGCGATCGAGGAACTGCGCGGTAAGCCGACATTCGAATGGCTCGAGGATGTGCCCGAACTTGCTGCGGTGTTCAACGACGGGATGACCAGCATCTCGAAGATGGAGACCCCCGGTGGTGGTCGCCGCGTATGACTTCACCCGGTTCGGCACCATCGTCGACATCGGCGGCGGCCACGGTCTGCTGCTTGCCGAGATCCTGCGTAAGTCGTCGAACAGTAAAGGAATTCTGTTCGACGCCGAATCGGTGGTCGAAGGCGCGCCGTCGGTTCTCGAGCCCGCGGGAGTATCGGAGCGATGCACGGCCGTCGGTGGATCGTTTTTCGAGTCAGCGCCTGGCGGCGGCGACGCATACGTGCTCAAGCACATCATTCACGACTGGGATGACGAGAAGTCGGTGCAGATCATAAGCAACGTTCGGGCCGCGATGAATCCGGACGCCACGTTGTTGATTGTCGAAACCGTCGTACCCGACGACGACCGTGAGCACCTGTCGAAGCTGCTCGATCTGGAGATGCTTGTCGCCGCCACCGACAGGGAGCGCACGGAAGCGGAGTACGCCGAATTGTTGCGGCGGGCAGGTTTCCGCCATACGCGCACGGTCGCGACCGTAGGACCGGCGTCAATCGTTGAGGTCGTAGCGTCGTGACCGGTCCGTAACACGCAGATACGCCGTGGGTCGCAGTGACCCACGGCGTATCTGTCTAGAAGTTACCGACGACCCTTCTTGGCAGGCGCCCTGCGCACTGCCTTCTTGGCCGCACTGCGCTTCACAGCTTTTTTGGCGGCGGTGCGCTTCACTGCCTTTTTGGCGACGTTGCGCTTCACTGCCTTCTTGGCGGCACTGCGCTTCACTGCCTTCTTGACTGCTGCGCGCTTCACTGCCTTCTTGGCGACGTTGCGCTTCACTGCCTTCTTGACTGCTGCGCGCTTCACAGCCTTCTTGACTGCTGCGCGCTTCACAGCCTTCTTGACAGCTGCACGCTTCACGGCCTTCTTGACTGCCGCCCTCTTGACAGCCTTACGAGCCGTACCGGTTCCACCACGCTTCACTGCAGGTCCTTCCGCCGAGAGGCGCTGTGCGCCAGAGATAACAGCTTTGAATTGGGCGCCGGGCCGGAACGCCGGCACGGACGTGGGCTTCACCTTCACTGTCTCGCCGGTGCGCGGATTACGCGCCACCCGCGCTGCACGACGACGCTGTTCGAAAACGCCGAAACCGGTAATGGTGACGCTGTCACCGTTATGCACTGCACGCACGATCGTGTCGACAACGTTTTCGACCGCATCGGTTGCCATCCGGCGGTCCGTGCCGAGCTTCTCCGTGAGTACGTCGATCAGCTCTGCTTTGTTCATGCAAAACCTCCACACCAGTGATCCACCTTGGACCAACTAGAAGGACACGGTAATACGACATACCACTGATTTCCAAGAGCCACGCGCAATTTCAGGCGTTGCTGGCACTAAATTTCGGAATTTGGTTGCCGCGCATGGACGCTGGCGGAGGTGTCGGAGGAGCGCTTAAACGACCCCTAATTTCGGTTGCCGCGATCGTTATCCGGGGGCAGGCAACGTAGTTGGTTTCCACTGTGGGCGGTTGGATTCATACGACTCGATTTTGTCGAGTTTCCGCAGCGTAAGGCCTATATCGTCGAGTCCTTCAAGCAATCGCCAGGCGGTGTAATCGTCAATCTTGAACGGCAGCATGACCGTTCCTGCGGACACATTCCGATCTTGAAGATCCACAGTGATTTCCAGCCCCGGCTGCTGCTCGATGAGCTTCCACAGTAGTTCCACATCATCTTGGGCAACTTCAGCCGCCAGTAGTCCCGCCTTGCCGGCGTTCCCGCGAAAAATGTCGGCGAATCGAGATGAGATAACGACCCGGAAGCCGTAGTCCATGAGCGCCCACACCGCGTGTTCGCGCGACGACCCTGTACCGAAATCGGGTCCGGCGACCAACACCGATCCCCTGTCGAACGGACTCAAATTGAGAACAAACGAAGGATCGGCGCGCCACGACGCGAACAATCCGTCTTCGAATCCCGTTCGTGTGACTCGCTTCAAGTAGGACGCCGGAATGATCTGGTCGGTATCGACATTCGACCGGCGCAGCGGTACCCCGATGCCGGTATGCGTGCGAAACGGTTCCATTCTCTTCTCCTCTATCGGCTCAGGTCTGCGGGCGACGACAACGTTCCGCGCACTGCGGTGGCCGCGGCGACAGCGGGTGACACCAGATGTGTGCGACCGCCCTTGCCTTGTCTGCCCTCGAAATTCCGGTTGGACGTCGAGGCGCAGCGTTCGCCCGGCGCCAACTGATCGGGATTCATGCCCAGACACATCGAGCAGCCTGCCTGGCGCCACTCCGCACCCGCGGCGGTGAAGATCTCACCGAGGCCTTCCGATTCCGCCTGAGCGCGCACGCGCATCGAGCCGGGCACGACGAGCATCCGCACACCGTCGGCGACTTTGCGGCCGCGCAGAACGTCGGCGACGACACGCAGATCTTCGATGCGGCCGTTGGTGCACGATCCGACGAACACGGCATCCACCGGGATATCGCGCATGGCCGTGCCGGGCCGAAGGTCCATGTACGCCAGCGCTTTCTCGGCGGACTGCCGTGCGGCGTCGTCGAACATCAGTTCCGGGTCAGGAACCGACGCCGACAGCGGCACGCCCTGTCCCGGGTTGGTGCCCCATGTGACGAAGGGGCTCAGTGTCGAGGCGTCGAGGTACACCTCGGTGTCGAATTCGGCATCGTCGTCTGTGCGCAAGCGGTCCCATGCCTCGACAGCCGCGTCCCAGTCCGCACCGGAAGGCGCGTGCGCGCGCCCCCGCAGAAATTCGTACGTCGTATCGTCGGGCGCCACCATGCCTGCGCGTGCACCGGCCTCGATGCTCATGTTGCAGATCGTCATCCGGCCTTCCATCGACAACGACTCGATGGCACTGCCGCGGTACTCGATGACGTGGCCCTGTCCGCCGCCGGTGCCGATCTTCGCGATCACCGCCAGAATGACGTCCTTCGGGCTGACGCCTTCAGGCAGTTGGCCGTCGACGTTCACCGCCATCGTCTTGAACGGCCGCAGCGGCAGCGTCTGCGTCGCGAGCACATGCTCAACCTCCGATGTGCCGATGCCCATCGCGAGAGCGCCGAACGCACCATGAGTGGAGGTGTGGCTGTCACCGCACACAACCGTCGTCCCGGGCTGCGTCAGCCCGAGTTGCGGTCCGATGATGTGCACGATGCCTTGCTCGAGATCGCCCATTGGATGCAGCCGGATGCCGAACTCTTCGCAGTTGCGTCTAAGCGTCTCGACCTGAATGCGCGACACCGGATCGGCGATCGGCTTGTCGATATCGACCGTCGGCACGTTGTGATCCTCGGTGGCGATCGTCAAGTCCGGCCGCCGCACGCCGCGACCCGCGAGTCGCAACCCGTCGAATGCCTGCGGACTGGTCACCTCGTGCACGAGGTGAAGGTCGATGTAGATCAGGTCGGGTTCGCGGGCATCACCGGTGCCGCTGCCGGGAGCGACGACATGGTCGTCCCAAACCTTCTCCGCCATGGTGCGTGGCCGCGTGTCGGTTGTCATACTTGACCATCTCACAATCTGGAACGCTAGTATCTCCTTGTGAGACAGGATAGCGGTATCGGCGTGCTGGACAAAGCGGTGGGCGTGCTGCACACGGTCGCCGAAGCCCCCTGCGGGCTTGCCGAACTCTGCGAACGGACGGGGCTGCCGAGGGCCACTGCCCACCGGCTCGCCGCCGGGCTGGAGGTGCACCGGCTGCTCGCCCGCGACGCCGAGGGCCGATGGCGGCTCGGTCCGGCGCTCGTCGAATTGGCGGGCCAGGTGAACGATCCGCTGTTGGCCGCGGGCGCGGCCGTATTACCGCGGCTGCGTGAGATCACCGGTGAGAGCGTTCAGCTCTATCGCCGTGAGGGCACCTCGCGGATTTGTGTCGCAGCGTTGGAACCGCCTGCGGGCCTCCGAGATACGGTGCCCGTCGGCACGCACCTGCCGATGACCGCCGGTTCGGGCGCGAAGATACTGTTGGCCTACAGCGACGCCGCCACACAGCAGGCCGTCCTGCCGACCGCCAAGTTCACTGACCGCACACTGGCCGAAGTTCGCAAACGCGGCTGGGCGCAGAGCGTCGCGGAGCGTGAGCCCGGCGTGGCAAGTGTTTCCGCGCCTGTGCGCGACGGTCGGGGCACGGTGATCGCGGCGGTGTCGGTGTCCGGACCGATCGACCGGATGGGCAGGCGACCGGGAGCCAGATGGGCGGCCGATCTCCTTGCCGCGTCGGAGGCGTTGACCAGAAGGCTGTGACCGCCGGGATCACTGCAGGCTTTTTTCGCGGCGCCGCGGTGCGATCCTCACCTTCTGCGGTAGAAGCTTCGCCGTCTCCGGGGACAGCCAGGCGAAGTACATGACGAACATCGCATAGCTGAAGATGCCGACCTGTACATAGGCATCGATCAACAGGTGCATCAGCACGCCCGCCGCAAGCACCCATGGCCGAAACCGCGGAAACCACACCAAGATGCCCACCGCCAATTCGACGGCAATGGTTCCCCACGTCAGCATGTTCATCGCGAGCGCGTTCGTTGCGAACCATTCGGGCGCGATCACACGTTGCATGTCCTCGAGCCGCAAGACGTACGAGACGGCGGTGCCGTGCAACCACGGCTCACCCGACAACTTCACCTGTGCCGCCGCGATGTAGATGATCGACAGCTGGACTTGAAGCAGTCGGATCGGCCAATTGGGTCGGGTCTGCGCAGACCAGAACGATCCCGTTGTCCGCCGTTGATCGAGCGATAACGCTGCCCCGCAAGGCGATATCGCGATAAGCAGCGCCTCGATTCTAACCAGATCGTCTCCGGAGTTGAACGCCAACGGAATTCGGCGCTCGAATGACATGATCAAAATGAAGACGAGGATGGCCGCAAGCCTGCTATGCCAGCCGACCAACAGTGCGAAGGCAGCCAACACCAACACGACTATTCCGATCAGCATGGCGCCGTTGGTGTTCCAGACTGCGAAGAGCCCCCAGGTGTGCGCCGTGGACGGCTGCGTCGGAGTCACCCCGTTTGCGTCCAAGAGCCCGTCCCGCATCGGCAGGAGCCAGAGGCCCCACAGGATTGCGAGCGCGCCGAACGCCATTCGCACCACGCCGAGCGTGTACATCGGCTGCGGCTGGAACCAGAACGACTGCCACGTCTGCCCGATTACCGTCAGCCGCCGTCGAACCGCGCGGGTGACATTCGTCATCGGTCTACCGTCAGATTCTCGCTGTAGAGGGTCTCTAAGCCGACCTGCCCGCGTCCTTCGACGCCGGGTGGCGGAAGCTGCTGCGTTCGCAACAGCATGTCGACACGGACGGGGTGGTCACCCGGACCGGACAGTTGACGGACGACCCAATGCGCGAAATCCGGGCGGATCTCGGCGTTGGTCATCAGTGCTTCCTTGAACTTGCGCCACCGATGCGAAAACGCCACCCCCATTATTCGATTGCGCCGGGGAACGGTCCACACCTTGTCGGCGCCGTTGGCCATCCTGACGTGTACCTCGAGGTATTCCAGGCGCTGCGGCGGAGTGGGCGCAAACATCGACCAGTTCTGGTCGAGCCCGGAAGCGATCTCAACCGGCCGAAGCAATGGATAGACGGCTCGCGTGATCGCCGCGTCCGGCAGGTTGCTCACCACGCCGATCGCGAGAATGACGACGATCATCGCGCTGATGGCTGCCTCGCGGATGCGAGGCCTGTCAAAGGCCTGGAACGGGCGTTGGACTGCGTGCCAGACCGCTGTCCGCCGGTCCACCTTCTCGCTCTCGGGCTCCTCCTCGGCGAGCGGGCGGCGCGCGGTATCCGGCGCTGGCGGCTCCGGTACCAGCGGTGGATGTGTTTCCGGCATGTGGTCACCTGCGTAGGCCGATCGGCCGCTCGGCCGCAATGTCAGTACAAACGTATGGTAAACCGCTTCTGCGCTCACTTCGCCGGAATCAGGACCGCACACGCCCAGATACGACGGTCGCCTCGAACGTCTCTGAAATATGGCTCGGCAGAGGCGGATTCCCGCGATCGGGTGTGAAGCTGTCGACGGTGGTTGATGGCGACGCGCCTCGACGAGGACGAGATGGGTCACCAGGGCCGAACGCTGATCAGTTACGCCGCTACAGAAGCCATCGCTTCACGGGGGACAGCAAGCGAAAAGTAATGGAAAAAGCCGTGTGACCCGACAATATGCGTAGTTTGATTAGCTCGCGGGACCAGGGACTCTCACGGTCGCTCATTCGGCAGCGAAAACAATCATCGAGGGAAAGCCATGACAGATCGACCGATGCCACCGAATTGGCGTGGTGGCGGACAGGGCGGTGAGCCCCAGGACCCGACTCAGATGAGCCCGACGCAGCACCCTGCGGACCCGACCCAGATGAGCCCGACGCAGAACCCTGCGGATGTGACCAGGCAGACACCAATAAACGAGGCGTCCACCGGCAAGGCCGATGCCTTGGCATGGTCACAGGAAGGCCCGGCGGAAGCCAGCGCGGGCTCTGAATATTACGAAGAGCCGTACCAGCAGCTGTACCCGGAGCAGCAGTATTCGGGCGACGATCCCTACCAGCAGCCGCAACCGCAGTACAGCACTGATCCATACCAGCAATATGCCCAGCCGCAGTACAGCCAACCCGCCGCAGCCGCGCCACAGCAGCAGCCCATGCCGTGGTATCGCGGTACGCCCATCCTCATCACTGCCGGTGCCGTGGTCGCGGTGGCCCTTGCGGGCGGCGGCCTGGCCTATTCGTTGACGGGCTCGAGCCAGAATGACGCCCCGAAAGCACCTGAATCAGCCACGGTAGCGCCGGCGAACCCGGCGACCGGCGGCGGTGCTCCCGCCAATGGCGGCGCGCCGCTGCCGCCGAGCCCGGCACCGCCTCCTCCCCCAGTCGTCAACTCAACCAACGGCTCCGCGAACATCCCCCGCAACACGAACGGCAGTGTGAACCCCGGCATCGTCACCACTAACGGCGCAGTGAATCCCCCGCCCGTGACTACCGGACCGGTGACTACGGGCAGTTCCACCACCGGCACCACCAACGAACCACCACCACGGGCACCACGAACACCGGCACAACTGACAGCGGAACGACCACCACGGGCACCACGAATACGGGAACGACCGACACCGGAACCACCAACACCGGAACCACCAACACCGGAACCACCAACACCGGAACCACCAACACCGGAACCACCAACACCGGAACCACCAACACCGGAACCACCAACACCGGAACCACCAACACCGGAACCACCAACACCGGAACCACCAACACCGGAACCACCAACACCGGAACCACCAACACCGGAACCACCAACACCGGAACCACCAACACCGGAACCACCAACACCGGAACCACCAACACCGGCACGACAGGAAGCTCGACCGGACAAAGCACTACCACCGGTAGCTCCACCGGACAAAGCACCACCACCGGCAGCTCCACCGGTCAGAGCACGAGCACCACCGGTGGCGCCAAGACTTGTCTAGATCCGACCAACCCGTGCGGATAGCGCCCGACGTCGAGACCGCGGTGAGATCGGAATTTTCGGCGCGACTGCGATCTGTCAGCAGTCTCGGTGAGAAGTACCCCCGATGGGATTCGAACCCACGCTACCGCCGTGAGAGGGCGGCGTCCTAGGCCGCTAGACGACGGGGGCTAGAACTTTTTCCGAAGGGCCAGCATAGCTCAGGAGCAGATGCCGACCCTAATCGATCGTGTGCGCTGGGGTACCAGGACTCGAACCTAGAATGGCTGAACCAGAATCAGCTGTGTTGCCAATTACACCATACCCCATTGGCCGCCTGTAACCGCTGGTCACAGACTATTTCCCGGCCTGGCAAGCGGCGGGCGAACCCCCCGCGTGTGATGCCGGGCCGACGTGCAGATTACCAAAGATTTCGCGTGGTCTTCTCACGCGCCGGCCGTAGCGGAGCCCGCGCGCACGCGGGCCGCCCGCAACCGGTCCAGGCTGCGGTCGCGGCCGAGCAGCTCGAGCGACTCGAACAGCGGCGGGCTCACCGATGCTCCGGTCACTGCTACACGGATCGGGCCGAACGCTTTGCGCGGCTTGAGCTCCAAGTTCTCCAGCAGTGCGACCTTCAGCGCCGTTTCGATGTTGTCGGTTGTCCAGTCCTGCACCGCGTCGAGTGCGTTCACCGCGGCGTCGAGGACCGGGCCTGCCTCGGCACCGAGTTCCTTTGCCGCGGCCTTCTCGTCGAGCGCGAACTCGTCGTCGTTGAGGAACTTCAGCAAGTCCCACGCGTCGGCGAGGACGACAATACGGGTCTGCACCAGGCGGGCGGCCTCGGCGAACTGCGTGTCGTCTAGCCCGGTGTCGTATGCGTGCGCATCGAAGTAGGCCCGCAGTCGTTCGGTGAAGTCCTCCTCGGTCAGCAGCCGAATGTGATCGGCGTTCAGCGCGTCGGCCTTCTTCTGGTCGAACCGGGCGGGATTGCTGTTGACGTCGACGACGTCGAAGGCGGCGACCATCTCGTCGAGGCTGAACACGTCGCGGTCATCAGCGATCGACCAGCCAAGCAGGGCCAGATAATTCAGCAGGCCCTCCGGAATGAAGCCACGGTCGCGATGCAGGAACAGATTGGACTGCGGATCACGCTTCGACAGCTTCTTCGTGCCCTCGCCGAGCACTGCCGGCAGGTGGCCGAACTGCGGCACATAATCGGTGACGCCGATGCGGATCAGCGCCCGGTATAGCGCGATCTGGCGCGGCGTCGATGACAACACGTCGTCCCCGCGCAGCACGTGGGTGATTTTCATAAGCGCGTCGTCAACCGGATTGACCAACGTGTACAACGGATCTCCGCTGGCGCGGGTCAGCGCGTAGTCCGGCACAGAACCCGGAGCGAACGTGGTCTCACCACGGACGAGATCTGTCCACGTGATGTCGTCGTCGGGCATCCGCAACCGCAGCACCGGCCTTCGCCCCTCCTTGCGGTAGGCGGCGCGCTGTTCGTCGGTCAGGTCACGATCGAAGTTGTCGTAGCCGAGCTTCGGGTTGCGGCCGGCGGCGAGGTGACGTGCTTCCACTTCATCCGGTGTGGAGTACGCCTCGTAGACCTCCCCCGCGGCAACCAGTTTCGCCACCACGTCGCGGTAGATGTCGCGGCGCTGGGACTGTCGGTAGGGGCCGTAGGGTCCGCCCACTTCCGGACCCTCGTCGTAGTTCAGGCCGAGCCAGTTCAGTGCGTCGAGGAGCGCGAGATAGCTTTCCTCGCTGTCGCGTTCGGCGTCAGTGTCCTCGAGCCGGAACACGAACTGTCCGCCGGTGTGACGTGCGTAGGCCCAGTTGAACAGCGCAGTACGGATCAAGCCGACGTGCGGTGTCCCGGTCGGCGACGGACAGAATCGAACTCGCACGTCAGTCATGACTTGTCCTTGCGCACAACGGGATTGGTCAGTGTCCCGATGCCCTCGATGGTGATGCTGACGGTATCGCCGTTCTCGATCGGCCCGACCCCGTCCGGCGTACCGGTGAGGATGAGATCGCCCGGCAGTAGTGTCATCACCGCCGAGATCCATTCCACGATCGCGCCGACGTCGTGAATCATGTTCGACGTCCGGCTGTCCTGCTTGATCTCGCCGTTGACCTCGGTGCGGATCGCCAGATCCGTTGGGTCGACATCCGTCGCGATCCACGGGCCGACGGGGCAGAACGTGTCATGGCCCTTGGCCCGCGTCCACTGTCCGTCCTTCTTCTGCTGATCGCGCGCCGAAACGTCGTTGGCGATGGTGTAGCCGAGGATGTTCTCGGCGGCCTGGGCCGCAGGAACGTCCTTGCATGGCCTACCAATGACGACGGCCAATTCGCCCTCGAAGTGCACGGGATTGGCGTCGGCAGGCAACTGAATCGGCACATTCGGCCCGACGATCGCGGTGTTCGGCTTCATGAAGATGATCGGGTCGGTGAACTCACCGCCACCCATTTCGGCGATGTGCGCGGCGTAGTTCTTGCCGATGCACACCACCTTGCTCGCCAGGATCGGAGCGAGCAGCCGAACGTCGGCCAGCGGCCACTGCCGACCGGTGAAGGTGGGATTGCCGAACGGGTGCTCGGCGATTTCCTTGACGACCGCGGCAGTGTCGTCGGTCGATCCCTCGATGCTGACGAAGGCAACCCCGTCAGGGCTGGCAATTCGGCCTAGGCGCATCATCCCAGCCTAGTGGGCGGCCACGCGGCGACCCGAACCCACTCCCCAACGATGCTGTCTCAATATTTGGGAGCGCCATTCAATATGCTGAGACGGCTGTGCGACGATGGACGCATGTCCGTTGAAACCATCGGCACGATGCGCCGTTGGTCGATGCTTGTGATTGCGTTGACCGCGACGCTGTGCGCGAACGTCTTCATCAACGGCGCTGCGTTTCTCATTCCCACGCTGCACACCGAACGCCATCTGGACCTCGCGACTGCGGGACTGGTGTCATCCATGCCGAGCCTGGGCATGGTGTTCACCCTCATCGCGTGGGGTTACGTCGTCGACCGTATCGGCGAACGCATCGTGCTGGCCCTTGGGTCGGCACTGACCGCGGCCGCCGCGTTCGCCGCTGCCTCGGTGCATTCACTAGTCGCGGTCGGGGCGTTTCTTCTGCTCGGCGGAATGGCCGCCGCCAGCAGCAATTCGGCCAGCGGCCGGTTGGTCGTGGGTTGGTTCCCGCCGCAACGACGCGGACTCGTGATGGGCATCCGGCAGACTGCTCAGCCGTTGGGAGTCGGGTTGGGCGCGTTGGTGATTCCCCGCCTGGCAGCGAGCCACGGCGTCTCGGTCGCGCTGTTGTTTCCCGCGATCGTATGCGCGGCATCGGCGGTCGTGTGTGCGGTGGCCGTCAAGGATCCGCCCCGGCCGCCGCGCGCGGATGCCACCGAGCAGGATCTCGCCAATCCATACCGGGGCTCATCGGTGCTGTGGCGAATTCACGCGGTGTCCGTGTTGCTGGTCGCCCCGCAGGTTGTGGTGTGGACGTTCACGCTGGTGTGGTTGATGATCGAGCGCGGCTGGTCGGCTGCCTCGGCGGGCGCGCTGGTGACGGTGGCGCAGCTGCTGGGCGCCGCAGGGCGGATCGCCGCGGGACGGTGGTCGGACATCGCCCAGTCACGGCTGAGGCCGATCCGCACCATCGCACTGGCCGCCGCGGCATCGATGGGCCTGTTGGCACTGACGGACTGGCTCGGCTCTCCGTTCAGCGTCGCGATGGTGATCGTCGCATCGGTGATCACCGTGTCCGACAACGGATTGGCGTTCACCGCGATCGCCGAGATCGCCGGGCCGTTCTGGAGCGGACGCGCGCTGGGCACGCAGAACACCAGCCAGCTGCTGACCGCGGGCGTGGCACCCCCGGTGTTCGGCGCGCTGATCGGTGCTGCCGGCTATGCGGCAGCGTTCGCGGTCTGCGCTTTATTCCCGTTGATCGCGATACCCCTGGTACCTGTCGATGCGGATCCTCTGCTCAGCGATCGCTGATCACCGACCATCAACTCGGAATACATCGCCAAATCTCGCCGCACAGCGCCGGCATATGCCAGAGTTGCTGCGCAAACGCACGCATAGGAGGTGCCGGATGCGGCGACTGTTGGGATCGGCGGTGTGGGCCGCCGCAGCGGTCACGACCGCAGTGGCCTGTTCCTTCTCCGCAGGGACAAGCGTCTCGGTCGACAAGGCTGAGCTCGCGAAGCAGATCGCGGCCCAGCTCAAACAGCAGGTCGGGCGTGCGCCGGATTCCGTCGACTGCCCGGACAACCTCAAAGGCGAGGTCGGCGCCACGACCCGCTGCATGCTCAAAGACGGTGACGACGCCTACGGCGTCAACGTCAACGTGACCAAGGTCGAGGGCACCAACGTCAACTTCGACATCAAGGTCGACGACCAACCGCAGTAGGTCAGCCACGGCTGCACATCCGTCACTGCGCCTCCAGATTCTGGGCGCATCGATCGAGTGATGCCGCCAGTTGGCGTTGTGTGCTCGCCGAAATCCCTTCGAGCATCGACGATTCCACGGCCATCACGGCGGAATGGGCTGCCGCTAGACGCTTCGTCCCAGATGGGGTGAGCTCGAGCGAACGGGCACGGCCCCGTGGCGGCGCTTTGGCGTCCCTGACGTATCCCGCGGACCTCAGACCTGCCAACAGGTCTTGAAGCGACTGCCGCGTGACGAAGCAACGCCTTGCCAGTTCTGAAGCCGACGCCTCCGGATGGTCGGCGAGCGCGCGCATCGCCGCGTACTGAGCCATCGAAAGCTCACTCGGCCGCAATGCGGCGTCGCATCGGCGCCGCAGCGACTGTTGCACGCGCTTCACCAGATAGCCGACGGCCCGTTCGGTTTCAGATGCACCCATGACAGGAACCTTACATCAGTGCTATGGTCGGTATGTAAGGAACCTGACACATGGAGAAATCATGACCACGATTCGTCGAGACAGCCCCTACGCCACCTTGATCAACGTCTTCACCGTCGAACCTGACAACGCCGCGGAATTGACCTCATTGCTTGCGTCGGCGACGGAGGACGTCATGCAGCATCAACCGGGATTCCTATCTGCCAACATCCATCTCAGCAGCGACCGCACCCGCGTCGTCAACTACGCGCAGTGGCGGAGCGCCGAGCACCACCGCGCGATGCTCTCCGACGACACCGCCCGCGAGCACATGGCCACTGCCGCAGCACTGGCCATCAGCTTCGACCCTCACCTCTACACCGTGGAATCGGTCCACGAGCGTGACCGCTAGTTCGGCAAGCCGTGCAACTGCATGCGGTATGCCGCCGCGGCGCGGGCGCCGAACAGCTCGACGACGACGCGCTGCGGAAGCGGGGCCCCGGACAGGATGATTCGCCGTTCCTCTTCTGATCCGGCGTCGAGTACAAGGCCGCCGAGAACAAGTCCCAACCGCAGGTTGCGGACGGAGATGAACGCCGCCGCCCGCTTGACGGCCGCGGCCCACTCGCTTTGCGTGAGGTGTTCCTCGATCACGGGCAACGCGTTGCGTTCCTCGTCGTCGAGATGGCGAGCGATACACGTCGACAGTTCGCTTGCCGCCGCCGAGAGTTCCTCCGTGAGTTTCGGGTCGGCCGTTTTCGTCCAGGCCACAAGAAGAGATTCGACTCCGTCGACCGCGGCGGCGATCTCGGTGTGCTCGTCCACCATCCGTTGGAGGTGGGCGTGCCGGTCCGGCGCCCTGGACTGCAATTTCGGCCATACCAGCTCGTCCTCGGCGGCGTGGTGGTGATGCAGCGCGGCAACCATGAATTTCACATGGTCGCCAACCACTTTCGCGCGGGTGATATCACCCGCGGGCCACGGCTGCGATCAGCGCGGGCATGTCGTTGAATTCGCGCCGGAAGACGCGGTGAACCACGAGCATGTCCACCGCGTTGCTCGGCATCCGGCGATCTTATAGCCGATCTTTGTCGTCGAGCGCCGATTGCGTTTGACGCGGCAGCACCAACAATGCGGCGACCAGGAAGCACAGCGCGCCGATGAACGTGCCCACGTTGGCGAGCAAGGCGTCTTCCGTCACCCCCGACTCCGTCACGAACGCGCCGAGCGCGGACACCCCGAAGGCGACGCAACCGACCATGTTGATCCACTCTGCCTGCCAGTCGTGGGATTTCAGTTCGATCAGCCCCACCACCGCGGTCACCGCGACGATGCCCAGCACACCGCTCAGCAGAAACGCAACCGACCCCAGCATGTCCGGCGCCCATACCAGCCGACGTTCCGGCTTGACCGCGTGCTCCCACAGCGCAGCACCGGTGCTGATGTTGAACAGAATCGTGCCGGCGAATTGCGTGGCCGCGGAATACCATCCGTAACCCAGCCGGGGCTGGGCCAAAACCAACTGCATCCAGCCCGCCGTGGTGAAAAACCAGGAGCCGATGAAACACAACAGGTTGGGCAGCCCAGCGCCTGCGGTCGCGGGCAGCCCCGGAATCGTGGCGACCGCGAACAGCGTCGAACCGATCGCGAACAGCCAGCACTGCCGTCGAAGGGTCGCCACGGACCGCCCTAGAGGCTCGCGATGATCCGTTCTCCGACCTCCGTCGTCGACAGCTTCGCATCACCGCGCGTAGCCAGGTGCTGTTCGACGGCCTTGTCGACGCGTGCGGCGGCGTCGGCCTCGCCGACGTGAGACAGCAGCAGTGCGACGGACATGATCGCCGCCGTCGGGTCGGCGATGCCCTGCCCCGCGATGTCGGGCGCACTGCCGTGCACCGGTTCGAACATCGCCGGATTCGTCCGCGTCGCATCGATATTGCCGCTGGCCGCCAACCCGATGCCGCCGGACACCGCCGCGGCCAGGTCGGTGATGATGTCGCCGAACAGATTGTCGGTGACGATCACGTCGAACCGGCCCGGATCGGTCACCATGTGGATGGTGGCCGCATCGATGTGCTGATAAGCGACCTCGATGTCGGGGTATTCCCTGGCGACCTCGTCGACCACCCGCGACCACAGCCTGCCCGCATACGACAGCACGTTCGTCTTGTGCACCAGCGTCACGTGCTTACGTCGCTCGGCCGCCTTCGCGAACGCGTAGCGAGCGACGCGCTCGACGCCGAACGCGGTGTTCAGGCTTACCTCGGTGGCCACCTCGTGCGGTGTGCCCACACGAATGACACCACCGGTGCCGGTGTAAGGGCCCTCGGTTCCCTCGCGCACGACGACGAAGTCGATCGGCGGATTACCGGCCAGCGGGCTGTCGACGCCCGGATACAGCCGCGAGGGACGGAGATTGACGTGGTGGTCGAGTTGAAAACGCAGCGTCAGCAACAACCCGCGCTCGAGCACACCGGGCGGCACGGAAGGATCGCCGATGGCGCCCAACAGGATTGCGTCGTGCCCCTTCAGCTCGTCGACCATGCCGTCGGGCAGCGTCTCCCCCGTCGCGTGGTAGCGCCGCGCGCCGAGATCGTATTCCGTCTTCTCGACGCCGGGCAGCACCGCGTCGAGGACCTTGAGCGCCTCCCCGATGACCTCCGGCCCGATGCCGTCGCCGGCAATCACCGCCAACTTCACGAGAGGTCCACCACTTCCAGCAGGTTGGCGCCGACGGCGTCGGCGATCTCCGCACGCAGCTCGGGCGGCACATCGCGGTCGATGCGCATCAGGATCGTCGCGCTCGGCCCTTCGGCGTCCTCGCTGAGCTGTGCGGCGTGGATGTTGATTCCACCGCCCCCGAGCAGCGTGCCGATCTTGCCGAGCGTCCCCGGCTGATCTGCGTAGTTGATGATCAGGTTGATGCCCTCGGCGCGCAGATCGAAGTTGCGGCCGTTGATCTGGACGATCTTTTCGACCTGCTGCGGACCAGATAGCGTGCCCGCCACGTTGGCCACCCCGCCGTCTGCACACACCGCGCGCACGTCGACGACGCTGCGGTGGCTGGGACTCTCGGTCGCGGTGCTGATGCTCGCCTCCACACCGCGCTCTGCGGCGAGCGAGGGTGCGTTGACAAACGTCACCTGATCCTCGATGACCGACGAGAACAGCCCGCGCAGAGCCGAAAGCCGAAGCACTTCAACGTCTTCGGATGCCAGCTCGCCGCGCACCTGAACCGAGATCGACACCGGCAGCTCCGCGGACAGCACACCGATGACAAGACCGAGCTTGCGCACCAGGTCGAGCCACGGTGCGACCTCCTCGCCGACGACACCGCCGCCGACGTTTACCGCGTCGGGCACGAATTCACCGGCCAGCGCGAGCTTCACGCTCTCGGCGACGTCGGTGCCCGCACGGTCTTGCGCCTCGGCGGTCGACGCGCCGAGATGCGGTGTGACGACGACCTGCGGCAGGTCGAACAACGGGCTGTCGGTGGTGGGTTCGGAGGCAAACACGTCGATGCCTGCGGCCCGAACGTGCCCACTGGACACGGCCTCGGCGAGTGCCTCTTCGTCGACGAGCCCGCCGCGCGCGGCGTTGACGATGATCACGCCGGGCTTCGTCTTGGCCAGCGCCTCCTTGCCGATGAGCCCAGCGGTCTCAGGTGTTTTCGGCAGATGCACGGAGATGAAGTCCGCCCGTGCCAGCAGTTCGTCCAGCGTCAGCAGTTCGATGCCGAGCTGCGCGGCACGCACGGACGACACATAGGGGTCGTAGGCGACCACATGCGTGCCGAACGCAGCGAGCCGCTGGGCGACGAGCTGTCCGATCCGGCCCAGCCCCACCACGCCGACCGTCTTGCCGAAGATCTCGGTGCCGGAGAACGACGACCGCTTCCAGGTGTGTTCGCGCAGCGACGCGTCCGCCGCGGTGACCTGCCGGGCTGCGGCCAGCATCAGCGCAAGCGCGTGCTCGGCGGCACTGTGGATGTTCGACGTGGGCGCATTGACCACCAGCACGCCGCGCGCGGTCGCGGCGTCGACGTCGACGTTGTCCAGGCCGACGCCCGCCCTGGCGACGATCTTGAGTTTGGGCGCAGCGGCCAGCACCTCGGCGTCCACGGTCGTCGCGGAGCGCACCAGCAGCGCGTCCGCTTCGGGCACGGCGGCCAGCAGCTTTTCGCGATCCGGACCGTCGACCCAGCGGACCTCTACCTGGTCACCGAGTGCGGCGACGGTCGATTCGGCCAGTTTGTCGGCAATGAGGACTACGGGAAGGCTCACCCGGCCAGACTAATGGGCTTGAATGACGGGGTGGCGGGCGGGAGATTGGCGAGTGTGGACGTCACCGTCGTCGGCAGCGGGCCCAACGGACTGGCCGCCGCCGTCATCTGCGCACGGGCCGGCCTTTCTGTGCGCGTCGTCGAAGGTCAGCCCACACCCGGCGGCGGCGCCCGCAGCGCGCCCGACCCGGACTACCCCGGCGTCCTCCACGACATCTGCTCGGCCGTGCACCCGCTGGGCGTAGTCTCCCCGTTCTTCGCCGAGTTCGACCTCGCCGCGCGCGGGGTGCAGCTCGTCGCCCCGGACGTCTCGTACGTCAACCCGCTGCCGGACCGGCCCGCCGCAGTGGCGTACCGCTCGCTGGAGCGCACGTGCGCCGAACTCGACGACGGCGCTTCGTGGCGACGCCTGTTCGGACCGTTGACCGAACACGTCGACGGTGTGCTGGGGTTCTTCCTCGGCGACAAGCGGTCCCTGCCGCCGGAACTGGTGACCACGGCGCGCACCGGGCTTCGGGTGCTGGCCCAGGGCAGCCCTGCGTGGGGGCTGCTGCGCGGCGAGGACGCCCGTTCATTGTTCACCGGCGTTGGCACACATGCCATTTCGAGAATGCCGTCGCCGGTGAACAGTGGCGCAGGTCTGATGCTCGGCACAGTGGCCCATACGGCAGGCTGGCCGGTGCCGGTCGGAGGGACGCAGGTGATATCCGATGCGCTGATCGCCGATCTGATGTCACACGGCGGGGAGTTGGTGCTTGGTGAGCCGGTTACCGCACCGCCCGACGGAGTGGTCTTCTACGACACCGCACCGACAGCCTTGCTGGACATCTATGGCAGCGCCGTTCCGCCGCGATACGCAAAGGCGTTGCGGCGCTATCGATTCGGCCCAGGGGTGTGCAAGGTCGATTTCGTCCTCTCCGACGAGATTCCCTGGCGCGACCCGCGGGTCGGGCAGGCCCCGACCGTGCACATGGGCGGTACCCGAGCCCAGATGGCCCTGTGCGAACGGGAGGTCGCAGCGGGCCGCCATGCACAACGGCCGATGACATTGGCGGCGCTGCCGCACGTAGCCGATCCATCGCGCATCGACGATCAGGGCAGACGGCCGTTGTGGACATACGCCCATGTTCCTTCGGGGTCCACGGTCGACCTGACCGAGACGATCACCGCGACGTTCGAAAGCGCCGCACCCGGCTTCCGGGATTTGGTCGTCGCCGCGCGGTGTGTACCGGCCGCGCAGATGTCGGACCACAACGCCAACTATGTCGGCGGTGACATCATCGTCGGCGGCGCGACCTTGTTCGCCGCGATGGTCGGCCCGACGATGCGGCTCGATCCGTGGACGACGCCCATCCCCAAGGCGTATCTGTGCTCGTCGGCGACACCGCCGGGAACCGGCGTACACGGCATGTGCGGCTACTACGCCGCCCGCACGATGTTGCGCAGGGAGTTCGGCATCAAGACACTCCCGAAGCTGTCGCCATGACGACTGACAGGGAAGAGTTGTCGTGGGAGATATTCGGTTCGGCCGCACGTGAATTGGCGGCTGGCGTGTCCGCCGACGGTTTCGAGCCGGATCTCATTCTCGCCATCGCACGCGGTGGGCTGTTCGTCGCGGGCGCACTCGGCTACGCGTTGGGCGTGAAGAACGTGGCGGTGATCAATGTCGAGTTCTACACCGGGGTCGGCGAGCGGCTGGACGTACCCGTCGTGCTCCCGCCGGTGCCCAGCACCGTCGACCTCGGCGGTGCACGCATGTTGATCGCCGACGACGTCGCCGACACCGGCGACGCTGCGCCTGGTACGCGACTTCTGCGCCGACCACGTCGCCGACGCCCGTTGCGCGGTGCTCTACCAGAAGCCGCATTCCACGGTCGACTGTGAATACGTGTGGCGACGCACGGATCGCTGGATCAACTTCCCGTGGTCGGCCCCGGCCTAGGCTTGGCCCATGAGCAAGCTAGCGATCATCTACTACTCGGCCACCGGCCACGGCGCGACGATGGCCAAACGCGTCGCTGCCGCCGCGGAAGCCGCAGGCGCCGACGTGCGAGTCCGTCACGTCGTAGAGACGCGCGACCCGGAGTCGTTCGCGCACAATCCGGCCTGGACGGCGTGCTATCAGGCACACAAGGATCTGCCGCCCGCGACCGGGGACGACATCGTCTGGGCGGACGCGGTGATATTCGGCTCACCGACGCGATTCGGCTCAGTCGCTTCGCAACTGCGGGACTTCCTCGACTCACTGGGCGGGCTATGGTCGGAGGGCAAGCTGGCAGACAAGGTGTACGCGGGGTTCACGTCGACGAACACCGCACACGGCGGTCAGGAAACCACGCTTCTCACGCTCTACGTCACGCTCATGCACTTCGGCGGCATCATCGTGCCGCCCGGTTACACCGACCAGCTGAAGTTCGTGGACGGCAACCCGTACGGCGCCAGCCTGGTCGCCAGCCACGACAACATCAACGATTTCGACGACCCGACGAACAACGCGCTCGACCACTTGGCCAAGCGCGTCGTCGCGGTCACCGACCGCCTCACCAATTAGCGATTTCGGCGCGCTAACCGGCGCTCAGCGCACGGTAGCGCGCCGAAATCACGACGACGGAGACGGCGTTACGCGGTTTCGGTGATCGGGCGGTCGACCCAGCTCATCAGGTCGCGCAGCTTCTTGCCCGTCACCTCGATCGGATGCTCGGCGTTCTGCTTGCGAAGACCCTCGAGCTCCTTGTTGCCGCCCTCGACGTTGGCGACGAGCCGCTTGACGAACGTTCCGTCCTGAATCTCGGTCAGCAGCTGCTTCATCCGCTCCTTGGTGCCTTCGTCGATCACGCGCGGACCGGACAGGTAGCCACCGAACTCCGCGGTGTCCGACACGGAGTAGTTCATCCGCGCGATGCCGCCCTCGTACATCAGGTCGACAATGAGCTTGAGCTCGTGCAGCACCTCGAAGTAAGCCAGCTCCGGCGCATAGCCCGCCTCGACCATCACGTCGAAGCCGGTCTTGACGAGTTCCTCGGTGCCGCCGCACAAGACGGCCTGCTCGCCGAACAGGTCGGTCTCTGTCTCGTCCTTGAACGTGGTCTTGATGACGCCGGCCCGAGTGCCGCCGATGCCCTTGGCGTACGACAGCGCGAGCGCCTCGCCCTCACCCTTGGGGTCCTGGTCGACAGCGATCAGGCAGGGCACGCCCTTGCCGTCGACGAACTGCCGACGAACCAGGTGACCCGGGCCCTTCGGCGCGACCATGCCGATGGTGACATTGGCCGGCGGCTTGATCAGATTGAAGTGGATGTTCAGGCCGTGGCCGAAGAACAGTGCGTTGCCATCTTCCAGATTCGGCTCGATGTCGTTCTTGAAGATCTCGGCCTGTGCGGTGTCGGGCGCCAGCAGCATGATCACGTCGGCCCACTTGGCGACCTCCGCGGGGGTGTCCACAGCGAGGCCTTGGTCTTCGACCTTCGCCCGCGACTTGGAGCCCTCCTTGAGACCGACCTTCACCTCGACGCCGGAGTCGCGCAGGCTCAACGAGTGCGCATGGCCCTGGCTGCCGTAGCCGATGACACCGACCTTGCGACCCTGGATGACCGAGAGGTCCGCATCATCGTCATAGAACATCTCAACTGCCACGTGAATCTTCTTTCTTGTCTTTTCTTTTGGGGCTTACTTGACGGTCCCGATGCCGCGCGGCCCGCGCGACAGCGACACCACTCCGGACTGCACGATCTCGCGGATGCCGTACGGCTCCAACACGCGCAGAAACGCTTCCAGTTTCTCCGGCGTACCGGTGGCTTCGATCGTCAACGACTCGGTGGACACGTCAACAACCTTGGCGCGGAACAGGTTCACCGCCTCGATCACCTGGCCACGGCTGGCGGCATCGGTGCGCACCTTGACCAGCATCAGCTCACGCGACACCGAGTTGTCCTCGTCCTGTTCGACGATCTTGATCACGTTGACCAGTTTGTTGAGCTGCTTGGTGATCTGCTCGAGTGGGTGCTCGTCGACACTGACCACGATCGTCATCCGCGACAGGTTCTTCTGCTCGGTGGCGCCGACGGCCAGAGACTGGATGTTGTAGCCGCGCCGCGAGAACAGCGACGCCACACGTGCCAGCACGCCGGGCTTGTCCTCGACGAGCACCGACAGTGTCTGCGTAGGAGCTGTGCTCATTCCTCGCCTCCCGCTCGCTCCGGTCCTCGCTCGTTCCTCGCTGCGATCCAGACTCGCGCTCGTCTTCGGGTGCTCATCAGGCGTGCCCTTCTTCGGGATCGTCGAACAGCGGGCGGATTCCGCGCGCGGCCATGATCTCGTCATTGCTGGTGCCTGCGGCCACCATCGGCCACACCTGCGCGTCGGCGCCGACGACGAAGTCGATCACCACCGGACGGTCGTTGATCTCACGTGCCTGGTTGATGACGTCGACGACGTCTTCGGCTCGCTCGCAACGTAATCCGACGCAGCCGAGCGCCTCGGCCAGCTTGACGAAATCAGGGATCCGGTGCGAATGCGTGGCCAGATTCGTTTGGCTGTACCGCTCCCCGTAGAACAGTGTCTGCCACTGCCGCACCATGCCCAGGTTGCCGTTGTTGATGATGGCGACCTTGATGGGAGCGCCCTCGACGGCGCAGGTGGCCAACTCCTGATTCGTCATCTGGAAACAGCCGTCGCCGTCGATGGCCCACACCTCGGCGTCCGGGCGCGCGAACTTCGCACCCATCGCGGCGGGCACCGCGTAGCCCATGGTGCCGAGGCCGCCCGAGTTCAGCCACGTCCGCGGGTTCTCGTAGGAGATGAACTGCGCGGCCCACATCTGGTGCTGACCGACTCCGGCGACATACACGGCGTCGGGGCCCGCGATCTTGCCGAGCTGTTCGATCACGTACTCAGGCGACAGGCTGCCGTCGCTCTGCGGCCCATAGCTCAGCGGGTAGGTGTCCTGCACACCGCGCAAGTAGTCCAGCCACTTGTCCATCTTGATGGTGTCGGCGTCGGTGCCGTCGCGGCGCAGTGCGGCGATCAGGTCGACGATGACGGCCTTCACATCGCCCACGATCGGCACGTCGGCGTTGCGGTTCTTGCCGATCTCGGCCGGGTCGATGTCGGCGTGGATGACCTTCGCTTCGGGCGCGAACGAGTCCAGCTTGCCGGTCACCCGGTCGTCGAACCGGGTGCCAAGCGCGATCAGCAGGTCACTGCGCTGCAGCGCGGCCACCGCGGCGACGGTGCCGTGCATACCCGGCATGCCCATGTTCTGCGCATGGCTGTCCGGGAACGCGCCGCGCGCCATCAGCGTGGTCACCACGGGAATGCCGGTCAGCTCGGCCAGTTCCCGAAGCTCCTCGGTGGCGTCGCCGCGGATGACGCCGCCGCCGACGTAGAGCACCGGCTTACGCGCCGATGCGATCAGCCTGGCCGCCTCGCGGACCTGGCGGTTGTGCGGTTTGGTGTTCGGCTTGTAGCCCGGCAGCTCGAAGCGCGGAGGCCAGCTGAACGTGCACTGCCCCTGCAGCACGTCCTTGGGAATGTCGACGAGCACCGGGCCGGGCCGGCCGGACGAGGCGATGTGGAATGCCTCGGCCATCACCCGCGGGATGTCGTTACCGTCGCGCACCAGGAAGTTGTGCTTGGTGATGGGCATCGTGATGCCCGAGATATCGGCTTCCTGGAAAGCGTCGGTACCGATCAGCCCGCGACCGACCTGCCCGGTGACCGCCACCACCGGAATCGAGTCCATGTGGGCGTCGGCCAGCGGCGTCACCAGGTTGGTGGCGCCCGGACCCGACGTCGCCATGCACACACCCACCTTGCCGGTGGCATGGGCGTATCCACTGGCGGCATGTCCGGCGCCCTGCTCGTGGCGGACGAGGACATGACGAAGTCTCTGCGAGTCGAAAAGCGGGTCGTAGACCGGCAACACGGCGCCACCCGGGATACCGAAGATGACGTCGACGTCGAGCTCCTCCAACGACCGGATCACCGACTGTGCTCCGGTGAGTTGTTGCGGGGCAATCTTTTTCGACTGGCTTGACGGGCCGTGGTCGGTTGCCTTCGTTGCGGGTTTCGCAGCGTCAGGACCGTCCTGCTCCCCGTTCGGCGGGGTCGCCGACCGCTCCGGGGGTCGTGTGGTTGGTGCGCTCACGGTTTCCTCGATTGTTTGGTTTTTCTGGTTCTCAAATCACTGCTGGGGCAACAAAAAACCCCCGTCAGCGGGCCGCTGTACGAGGGTTGCGCGTTGATACTGGTGACTATGCCCGAGTAAGGGCTAGCGCGGTATCAACGCGCAACCCAATTACTACGAGCTGTCCCAGATTCTGCACAATTGTCGACGGTAGTCTCCGCACTGGTCAGCCGTCAAATTCGTTCTGACGTGCGGCGCGGTGGGACGATGGCAGGCGTGACTTCCCAATCGCCCTCGGCGGCGGCCAAACCGGTGGTGATCCGGATGTCGCCGATGGCGCATTTCGCGGTCGGCTTCTTGGCCCTTGGCATGCTCGCGCTGGTGCTGAGCGGGCCCACGTGGGTGGCGGTGCTGCTGATCATTCCGGTGATCCTTTCGGCCTACATCGCGCGGCTGCGCACGGTCGCCGATCGCGACACCGTGACCGCGCGCAACCTGCTCAGCAGCGAAACCGTGCGCTGGGAGGACATCGAAGGGCTCCGCTTCGAGAAGTCCGTATGGGCGCGGGCACAGCTGCGGGACGGCCGCGAACTGATGCTTCCCGCCGTCTCGTTCGCCACGCTGCCACTGCTGACCGAGGCCAGCGCGGGCCGCGTGCCCAATCCGTACCGCTGAGCGGTTACGAGAGCGGGTTGCCCCCGTTCAGGAACACCCACAGGGCCACGCCGCCGCCGATACCGATCAGGAGGGCGGCGAACGAGCCGACGAACGGTCTGCGGGCCCAACCACGTCCGGCGTCAAGCCCGTAGCGGCCGGGTCCGGCCAGGATGATCGCGACGACCGCGGCGATCATGATGACCTTGTACTCGTGCCCGTCGGTGAGGAAATCAGCCAGCCTCGCCTCGTTATGGGCCGCCATCGCCTCCACCAGCAGGCCGTTGATCAGGTAGGCAAGCGCTCCCGCCGCGGCCAGCGGGGTGAACAGCCCGAGAATCAACAGCACGCCGGCCAGAATCTGGGCGCCGGTCGCGACATAGGTCAGCATGTCGGCGTGCTGGTATCCGACTTCACTCAGGCGGTTCTCGAAGCCGTCGAGACCCGGCCCTCCGAACCAGCCGAAGGCCTTCTGCAGGCCGTGCACGATGAGCAGCGCACCAACCGCCCAGCGCAGCAGCATCAGCCCGAGGTCCTGCGTGCCGCGGCGGTCGTCGCCCCGATCCGGGTAGTGGTGGGGGCTGACGTCGGCCGGTTGGGAGTAGCTGGACATTGGTTGGCTGTCCCCTGCATGCACGTACGGCAGCGGCTCCGGGTCGTTGATCAGGCCCAATCCAGGTTGCGGGCCTGACTTGTAGTTAGGAATCGCGGTGGTTTCGAAATCGCCGGCGTAATTCGATGAGGGCAGGTCGTCCTCGGGGTCGACCAGGCTTGCCGACGCGGGCCTGCCCAGGTCGTCGGGCCGTTGCCATTGAGGGTGACTGGTCACCTGCCCAGGGTAAATGGTCATGCTGGGTGAATCGAGGATTGGCGCGGCGCTTTTGTGCCCCAGTTCGCGGCCGCCGTGAGCTGCCCCTGATAAGACACGGAAATGACCGCGTGGCGCGTACCGCCGAACAATCCGTAACCTGGCGGGCATGAATCTGCGCGGGCCGGTGCGAGGTGTCGTCGCGCTGTCGTGCACCGCGGTGCTCGTGCTGTCCGGATGCGCGCGGTTCAACGACGCCCAGTCGCAGCCGTTCACCACCGAGCCCCAGTTGCAGGCGGGCCCGTCGTCGACTCCCCCGCCGCCACCGCCGTTGCCGCCCAAGCCGTTCCCCAAGCAGTGCCCGGCGCCGGGCGTCATGCAGGGCTGCCTGGAGAGCACCAGCGGCCTGATCATGCTGCCCGACAGCCAGTCGGCGCTGGTCGCCGAGCGAACCACCGGTGCGGTCAAAGAGGTCTCCGTACGCGCAGAACCCAAGGTCAAAACGGTGATTCCGGTCGACGGCAGTGGCGACGGCGGCCTGATGGACATCGTGCTGTCGCCGACCTACTCGCAGGACCGGCTGATGTACGCCTACGTCAGCACGCCGACCGACAACCGGGTGATACGCATCGCCGACGGTGACATCCCGAAGCCGATCTTCACAGGCATTCCGAAGGGCGCCACCGGCAATATGGGCGCGCTCATCTTCACCAGCGACACCACGCTGGTGGTGCTCACCGGCGACGCGGGCGATCCCGCGCTGGCCGCCGATCCGGCGTCGCCTGCGGGCAAGGTGATGCGCATCGAGCAGCCCACCACGGTCAACCAGGCCCCGCTGACCACCGCGCTGAGCGGGATGGGCTCGGGCGGCGGCCTGTGCACCGACCCGTCGGACGGCTCGCTGTACATCACCGACCGCACACCGACCGCCGACCGGCTCCAGCGCATCACCAAGGATTCGAAGGTGTCGACGGTGTGGACCTGGCCCGATAAGCCTGGCGTCGCCGGATGCGCAGCGCTGGACGGCACCGTCCTGGTGAACCTGATCAACACCAAACAGACGGTGGCCGTCCGACTGGCCCCCGACACCGGATCGGTGACCGGTGAGCCCGAGGTGGTGCGTCAAGATGTGCACGGCCACGCGTGGGCGCTGCAGACCTCGCCCGACGGCAATGTGTGGGGCGCGACGGTGAACAAGACCGCAGGCGATCCCGAGAAGCTCGACGACGTCGTGTTCCCGGTCTTCCCGTCCGGCGGCGGATTCCCGCGCAGCAACGCCGACAACACCTAGGCCGCACCCGCGCGCCCAAACCCACATTTGGGCGCGAAAGTGCAGGTAGTTCCGCCCATTTTGTCGATTTCGGCGCTGATCCGCCGCGTTCAGTCAGAGACGAAGAACCGAATGCTGCTGATTCCGCCTGTGGCACGGTGTATTTCGCAGAAGATGACACCGCGTCCCACCGGGGTGGTGTCCGAGGCGCTGACGGTATCGCCCGCGGAGATCAATTTGGACCAGCGGCCGCCGCGCAGGAGATCGACCAGCTCACCCATCGAAACCGACGAGTCTTCGCCAAGACGGGCAGCGGCACTGTGGCCTGCCGCACGCCGCGCCGCCATCTTCTCACCCGCCACGGCCGCGTCGAGAAATGTTTGGACGCAACGCTTGTCCCGCCTTCCGGGTCGGCGGAACCCGGCGACGAATCCCGCCGTGCCTGCAAGCCCTTGGTTGCGCAGCAGATTCGGGCTCAGCCGCAGTGACGGTGGCAGCGACTTGCCGCCGTGGCGGAGCATCTGCACCACCATCAGCGGCAATTCCCAATGCGCGCATAGCCGCTCGATCGACCAGTCACAGTCGGACTCGCGGAGGTGGTAGCGCAAATGCATCGGTACATCCAGCGACACCGCCGGTGCCATGACGATTTTCGAGCATCAAGTCGCGGATCACCGTGGCCCCGGACACCACATCGAAATCACGATGGAAGATGATCTGGCGCGGCACGATGAACGTGTCGTAGAACCGACCGATCTCCTCGTGCCCGATGTGTGGACGCGAGCCATAGGGATCCTCGACCCGACCGTCGGCGGTGAAGTGTGCGACCCATGCCGCGCGGTCGTGGATATCGGCTCGTGGCGGGTGAACGCTCGACGACCGCCACGAGTTCGGCGTTCACCGCCGTCATCAGGTGCAGGCCGCCAGCACCAGTTCGCGCACGCGGGCCGCGTCGGCCTGCCCCTTCGTCGCCTTCATCACGGCGCCGACGATGGCGCCCGCAGCCTGGACCTTGCCGCCCCGGATCTTCTCCGCCACATCGGGATTCGCGGCAAGCGCCTCGTCGACCGCGGCCTGGATCAGGGAGTCGTCGCGAACCAGTTCCAGCCCGCGCGACTTCATCACCTCGTCGGGTTCACCCTCGCCTGCCAGGACGCCCTCGACGACCTGACGGGCCAGCTTGTTGGACAGCTTGCCCTCGTCGATAAACGCGACCACGGCGGCGATCTGGGCGGGCGTGATGTTCAGCTCGTCGAGCTCGACACCGGCTTCGTTGGCCTTCTGCACCAGGAAGTTTCCCCACCACGCACGGGCCTGCTCGCTGGACGCACCGTGCTCGACGGTGGCGGCCACCAATTCGACGGCGCCCGCATTGACCAGGTCGCGCATGACCTCGTCGGAAATGCCCCAGTCCTGCTGAACGCGCTTGCGCTGCAGCCACGGATACTCCGGAATGGTCGCCCGCAGTTTCTCGACGAACTCCGCTTCCGGTGCGACCGGCTCCAGGTCGGGCTCGGGGAAATACCGATAGTCCTGCGCCGTTTCCTTGCTGCGGCCCGGCGACGTGTAACCGTCCTCGTGAAAGTGCCTGGTTTCCTGGTGAACTCGGCCGCCACCCTCCAAAACCGCAGCCTGCCTGCGCATCTCGTAACGAACCGCGACCTCCACGCTCTTCAGGGAGTTCACGTTCTTGGTTTCGGTGCGGATGCCGAATTCGGTTGCCCCGACCGGCTTTAGCGAGATGTTGCAGTCGCAGCGCATCGAACCCTGGTCCATCCGCACATCGGAAACACCTAGGCCGCGCAACAGATCCCGCAGAGCCGTCACATAGGCACGGGCGATCTGCGGCGCGCGTTCACCCGTGCCTTCGATCGGCTTGGTGACGATCTCGATCAGCGGCACGCCTGCCCGGTTGTAGTCGATCAGCGACATCGTCGCGCCCGCGATGCGGCCGGTCTCGCTGCCAAGGTGGGTGAGCTTGCCGGTGTCCTCCTCCATATGCGCGCGCTCGATTTCGACGCGCCAGGTGGAGCCGTCGTCGAGCGGTACCTCGAGGTGACCGTTGATGGCGATCGGCTCGTCGTACTGCGAGATCTGGTAGTTCTTCGGCATGTCCGGATAGAAGTAGTTCTTCCTGGCGAACCGGCACCACGGCACGATCTCGCAGTTCAGCGCCAGCCCGATCCGGATCGCCGACTCGACGGCGACCTGGTTGAGCACCGGCAGCGACCCAGGCAGGCCCAGGCACACCGGACACACCTGGGTGTTGGGCTCCGCGCCGAACTTGTTGGCGCAGCCGCAGAACATCTTGGTCGCCGTCGACAGCTCGACGTGGACCTCCAGGCCAAGGACCGGCTCATAGCGCGCGACGACGTCGTCGTAGTCGAGCAGTTCGGCGGTGGATGCAACGGTCATGGTGTCGATCCTAGGGCCGGTGCCGAATCGAGTAGTCGCCTACTCGTGCCAGGGGGTTCAGCGCGGCCGACGATCTCGATGTCTGTTCGACAACCACGGGAGGAAGACATGTCCGCAACGAAAACACTGCCCACGCTGTCCCAGGGGGATACCGGCGTCGACGTCCGTTGGGCGCAGTACCGGCTGGTGCGCCAGACCCTCAGCTACACCGACATCGACGGGGTGTTCGGCCCGGTCACGTACCACGGTGTGGTGCTGTTCCAGGAGTCGAACGGCCTCACCGCCGACGGCATCATCGGCCCGATCACATGGCAGGCACTGCGCGGCGACAGCGAGCGCCCGCCGACCCTGAAACGCGGCTCGTCCGGCGAAGTGGTGGCCCGCCTGCAGAACGGGCTGAACCTGGGGCGCGGCGAGTTCACCCCGCCCGGCGCGACGGACCTCGCCGTCGACGGCGACTTCGGTCCGCTCACAGAGGCCGCGGTGAAGGGCATGCAGTCGTACAACGATCTGCCCGGCGACGGCATCGTCGGTATGGCCACCTGGGCAGTTCCGATTCACGCGGCCGGGCAGGTGTTCGCCAACCTCTGCGACGTGCCCGGTCCGGGCTAAGTCAGCCGAAGAACTCCGCGGCGTCGTCGTAGCGGCTCTGCGGCACCAGCTTCAGTTGGCGCACCGCGTCGGCGAGCGGGACACGCCCGATCTCCTGCCCGCGCAGCGAGACCATCATCCCGTATTCGCCGGCGTGGGCGGCGTCGGCGGCGTTGACGCCGAACCGAGTCGCGAGCACGCGGTCGTACGGCGTCGGTGTGCCGCCGCGCTGCACGTGCCCGAGGACAGTCACCCGCACCTCTTTGTTGATGCGCTTCTCGACCTCGTAGGCAAGCTGCTGGGCCACCCCGGTGAACTTCTCGTGCCCGAACTCGTCGATCCCGCCCTCGCGCAGCTTCATTGAGCCCCCGGCGGGCTTGGCGCCCTCGGCCACCACGCAGATGAAATGGGCATCACCGCGCACGAAGCGCGCCTTGATCAGCCGGCACACCTCCTCGACGTCGAACGGCTGCTCGGGGATCAACGTCATGTGCGCGCCCGACGCCAGACCGGCATTCAACGCGATCCAGCCCGCGTGGCGCCCCATCACCTCGACGAGCATCACCCGCTGATGTGACTCCGCGGTGCTGTGCAGGCGGTCGATCGCTTCACTGGCGACGCCCAGCGCGGTGTCGTGCCCGAATGTCACGTCGGTGCAGTCGATGTCGTTGTCGATCGTCTTGGGCACGCCGACGACGGGAACGTTCTCCTCCGACAGCCAGTGCGCGGCGGTCAGCGTGCCTTCGCCGCCGATCGGGATGAGCACGTCGATGCCGTTGTCGTCCAGGGTCTGCATGATCTGGTCGAGCCCGGCGCGCAGCTTGTCCGGGTGCACCCTGGCGGTGCCCAGCATGGTGCCGCCCTTGGCCAGCAGGCGGTCGTTGCGATCGTCGTTGTGCAGCTGAATGCGACGGTCCTCCAGCAGACCGCGCCAGCCGTCCTGGAACCCGACGACGGACGAGCCATACCGCACGTCGCAGGTGCGAACGACCGCCCGGATGACCGCGTTGAGGCCGGGACAGTCACCGCCTCCGGTCAGAATTCCGATCCGCATCTACCCCTCCTGCTCGTCTACGTCCGCAGATCCAATCATCCCCTCTGTCGCCGTCGCAGGCAGTCCGTGTGGCTACACCGCCGTCGGCAACGCTCCCCTTGCCGCCTCGTAGGCGGCGCCGACGCGGTAGAGCCGGTCGTCGGCCAGCGCCGGTGCCATGATCTGCAGCCCGACCGGCAGGCTGTCGTCGGGCGAAAGGCCAGACGGCACCGACATGCCGCAGTGCCCGGCGAGGTTCAGCGGCAGCGTGCAGAGGTCGAACAGGTACATCGCCAGCGGATCGTCGACCTTCTCCCCCAGCGGGAACGCGGTCGTCGGGGTGGCGGGCGACACCAGCACATCGACCTTCTCGTAGGCCGCATCGAGGTCGCGGGCGATCAGCGTGCGCACCTTCTGCGCCTGGTTGTAGTACGCGTCATAATAACCCGCCGACAACGCGTAGGCGCCAATCATGATGCGGCGCTTGACTTCCGGACCGAAGCCGGCAGCGCGCGTCATCGCCATGACTTCCTCTGCGCTGTGGGTGCCGTCGTCGCCGACCCGAAGGCCGTAGCGCATGCCGTCGAAGCGGGCCAGGTTCGACGACACCTCGGACGGCAGGATCAGGTAGTAGGCAGGCAGTGAGTAGTCGAAGTGCGGGCAGTCCACTTCGGATACCTCGGCGCCGAGCTCGGTCAGCTTCTCGACCGCGGCGCTGAACGACGCCAGCACACCCTCCTGATACCCGTCACCACGCAGCTGCCGGACCACCCCGATCTTGATGCCGCTGAGGTCGCCGTCGGCGCCCGCCCGAGCCGCGCCGACGATGTCGGGCACCTCGGCGTCGATCGAGGTCGAGTCCTTCGGATCATGGCCGGCGATCACCTGGTGCAGCAGCGCGGTGTCGAGCACGGTGCGTGCGCACGGCCCACCCTGATCCAGCGACGACGCGCAGGCGATCAGGCCGTACCGCGACACCGTGCCGTAGGTGGGTTTGACGCCGACGGTCGCGGTCAGCGCCGCCGGTTGGCGGATCGAACCGCCGGTATCGGAGCCGACGGCCAGCGGTGCCTGGAACGCGGCCAGCGCCGCCGCGCTGCCGCCGCCGGATCCGCCAGGCACGCGTTCGACATCCCACGGATTGCGCGTCGGGCCGTACGCCGAGTTCTCGGTCGACGAGCCCATCGCGAACTCGTCCATGTTCGTCTTGCCAAGGATCGGGATGCCCGCGGCGCGCAGCCGCACCGCGACGGTCGAGTCGTAGGGCGAAGTCCATCCTTCGAGGATCTTCGACCCGCAGGTGGTCGGCATGTCCGTCGTGGTGAAGACGTCCTTGAGCGCCAGCGGCACGCCGGCCAGCGGCGACGGAAGTGCCTCGCCCGCTGCCACCGCGGAGTCCACCCTGGCGGCCGCCGCCAGCGCCTGCTCCTCTGCGACGTGCAAAAACGCCTGGTACTGGCCGTCGGTCTCGGCGATCCGGTCCAGGCAGGCGCGGGTGACTTCTTGCGACGACACCTCCCTGGACGCGATCTTCGCGCTAAGCGTCGCGGCATCGAACCTGGTCAGGTCGTGGAGAGTCATTCGGGCTCCCCCAGAATCCGCGGCACCGCAAACCGGCCCTCGGCCGCCTTGGGCGCCTGCGACAGCGCCTCCTCCTGCGACAGGCTCGGTTCGACCACGTCGGGCCGGGTCACGTTGACGGACTTCAGCGGATTGTCGGTGGCTTCGACGTCGGTGACGTCGACGGCCTGGATCCGGCTGACGTGCTCGAGGATGGCATCGAGCTGGCCTGCGAAGCTGTCCAGCTCATCGTCGGTCAGGGCGAGCCGAGCCAGGCGCGCGAGGTGGGCAACCTCGTCTCGGGAGATCTGCGACACGACATCAGAGCCTAGTCACGCCCGGAATGCTGAGTTGGCGGCCCTGTGCAAGGGTGTTGCGCGTGCCTTCGTACATGCTGCGGGTCCAGCTGGAGGATCGACCGGGCAGCCTCGGCTCATTGGCCGTGGCGCTCGGCTCGGTAGGCGCCGACATCCTGTCCCTCGACGTGGTGGAGCGCAGTCCGGGCTATGCGATCGACGATCTGATCGTCGACCTGCCCGCGGGCGCGATGCCCGACATGCTGATCACGGCGGCCGAGAACCTCAAAGGGGTTCGGGTGGACAGCATCCGCCCGCACACCGGTCTGCTCGAGGCGCATCGGGAGCTCGAACTCATCGACCACATCGCGGCGGCGCGGAACAAACACGCCAAACTGCAGGTGCTCGCTGAGGAGGCGCCCCGGGTGCTGCGGGTCGGCTGGTGCACCGTCGTGCGGCTGACGGAGTCCGGCATCGAGCGCGCTGTCGGCAGCCATGGCGCACCGGAAACGCACCTCAAGCAGGTGCCGTGGCTGCCGATCGACAACGCCAAGGCGCTCGACGGCGAGGCGGATTGGGTGCCGCAGGTGTGGCGCGACATGGCGACGACGCTGGCCGCCGCGCCGCTGGGCGATACCGACACGGCCGTCGTGCTCGGCAGGCCGGGCGGTCCGGCGTTCCGGCCGTCGGAGGTCGCCCGCCTCGGCTATCTGGCCGGGATCGTCGCAACCCTGCTGCGCTGACCCGGCTCGGTCAGGCGCCGTCCGGGCCGTTCTCCAGCAGCCGCCGGAAGCCGTCCTCGTCGAGGATCGGCACCCCGAGTTCGACGGCCTTGTCGTACTTCGAGCCCGGCGAATCGCCCGCCACCACATACGCCGTCTTCTTCGACACCGAACTCGCGGCCTTGCCGCCGCGCGCGACGATGGCCTCCTTGGCGTCGTCGCGCGAGAAATCGGTCAGCGAGCCCGTCACGACGATCGACAGACCCTCGAGGGTGCGCTCGATGCTGGTGTCGCGTTCGTCTTGCATCCGCACGCCTGCGGCCCGCCACTTGTCGACGATCGCGCGGTGCCAGTCGACGGTGAACCACTCGGTGACCGCGGCCGCGATGGTGGGCCCGACGCCTTCGACGACCGACAGTTCCTCCTCAGAGGCCGACATGATGGCGTCGAGGCTGCCGTATTCGGTTGCCAGCGCACGCGCGGCCGTCGGGCCGACGTGACGGATCGAAAGCGCGACGAGCACCCGCCACAGCGGCTGCGCCTTGGCCTCATGCAAATTCACCAACAGCCGCTTGCCGTTGGCAGAGAGGTTGCCGTCCTTGGTCCTGAACAGGTCCGTGCGCAACAGGTCCGCGCTGCCGAGTGTGAACAGATCGCCCTCGTCGGTGATGACGCCCGCCTGCAGTAGCGCCACGGCCGCCTCGTAGCCGAGGCCCTCGATGTCGAATGCGCCGCGGCCCGCCACGTGGAACACCCGCTCCCGCAGCTGTGCCGGACACGACCTGGTGTTGGGGCAACGGATGTCGGCGTCGCCCTCCTTGGCCGGGGCGAGTTTGGTCCCACACTCGGGACACGTTGTGGGCATGACGAATTCGCGTTCGGAGCCGTCGCGCAGGTCGACGACAGGCCCGAGGACTTCGGGGATCACGTCGCCTGCCTTGCGGATCACCACCGTGTCGCCGATGAGAACACCCTTGCGCTTGACCTCCGACGCGTTGTGCAGCGTGGCCTGGCTGACGGTCGAGCCCGCGACCTTGACCGGCTCCATGAACGCGAACGGGGTGACCCTGCCGGTGCGCCCGACGTTGACTTTGATGTCCAGCAGCTTGGTGGTGGCCTCCTCCGGCGGGTACTTGTAGGCGATCGCCCAGCGCGGCGCGCGCGATGTAGAGCCGAGCCGCCGCTGCAGCGCGACTTCGTCGACTTTGACGACGACACCGTCGATTTCGTGTTCGACGTCGTGGCGGTGCTCACCCCAGTAGGCGATGCGTTCAGTGACGGCGTCGAGGCCCTGCACCTTGGCAGTGTGTTCGGACACCGGCAGCCCCCACGACTTCAGCGCACGGTAGGCGTCGTGCAAGGTCTTCGGGCTGAAGCCCTCGGCGTGGCCGAGGCCGTGGCAGATCATCCGGAGGTTGCGGCGGGCGGTGACGGCGGGGTTCTTCTGCCGCAGTGAGCCTGCCGCGCTGTTCCGCGGATTGGCGAACGGCGCCTTGCCTTCCGCGACCAGGCCGGCGTTCAGCTCTTCGAAGTCGGCGACGCGGAAGAACACCTCGCCGCGCACCTCGAGCACTTTCGGCACCGGAAACTCCTTGGACTTACTGAGCTTTTCGGGCACGTCGTCGATCGTGCGAGCGTTGAGCGTGACGTCCTCGCCGGTGCGGCCATCGCCTCGGGTGGCAGCGCGATCCAGCTTGCCGTCCCGGTACACCAGCGCGAGTGCAACCCCGTCGATCTTCAGCTCGCAGAGATAGTGGGCGTCGTCTCCGATCTCACCCTTGATGCGGCCGGCCCAGGCCGCCAGCTCCTCGGGGGTGAACACGTTGTCCAGGCTCAGCATCCGTTCGAGGTGGTCCGCCGAGGTGAAGTCGGTGGCGAAGCCGGCCCCGCCGACCAACTTCGTCGGCGAATCCGGCGTCCGCAACTCGGGGTTGTCGTCCTCGAGTGCCTGCAGCTCGCGCAGCAGCTTGTCGAACTCCGCGTCGGAGATGATCGGCGAGTCCCTGACGTAGTAGCGGAACTGGTGGTCACGCACCTCGTCGGCGAGTTCCTGCCAGCGGCGGCGCAGATCGGCGTCGGGGGCGTCTTCGGACTGTTCGGCCAGCGCCTTGCGCGCCTCGGTTGCCTTGGGGCTCACCCTCGCAGGCTATCGAAGGCATCCGACACCGGCCCGAGGCAGATCAACCATCACCACCTGCACATTTGACAATAGGCAGGTAAATACCTGCATAATGGGCGGGTGGCCGACGACGAGATGGACAGGGTCTTCAAGGCGCTCGCCGACCCGGGCCGCCGACTGCTGCTGGACCGGCTGCGACACGACAACGGCCAGACGCTCGGGCAACTCTGCGAGTACCTCGAAATGGCGCGCCAGTCGGTGAGCCAGCATTTGTCGGTGCTCGAGTCGGCCAATCTCGTCAGCACCGCCAGGCAAGGGCGGCGCAAGCTGCACTACCTGAATCCCGTTCCGCTGCAAGAGATTCAGCATCGCTGGATTCAGGCGTTCGAATATCCGCGGCTTCACGCGCTGCACGGCGTGAAGCTCCAGGCAGAGGAGGCACACATGGCAGGGACGACCGACAAGCCGACGTTCGTGTACGTCACCTACATCCACAGCACTCCCGAAAAGGTATGGGAGGCACTGACCGACGCCGATCTGACCGCACGGTACTGGGGGCACAGCAATGTGTCGGACTGGCATCCGGGGTCGCGCTGGGAGCACGTCCGCACGGATGGATCAGGCATCGCCGACGTCGTCGGCGAGGTGATCGAGGCGACACCACCGCGCCGACTCGTCATCACGTTCGGCGGACCCGACGAACCGGGTCAGCCATCGAAGGTGCGCTTCGACGTCGAACCCCACCACGACATCGTCCGGCTGACGGTGACCCACGAGGGGCTCGACGATCCGTCGGACTACCGCGCCGTGTCGGCGGGTTGGCCTGCGGTGCTGTCGAACCTGAAGTCGCTCCTGGAAACCGGGCACGTGTTGCCGCAGGCGCCGTGGGAGATGCACGAGGAGTTGCGCGCCGAACAGATGTCGCGTTAGCCGGGTAGCTTGGCGACATGCCGCACCCGATCATGTTCCGTGACGACGACCCTGGTCTCGCGGAGGTGCGCGAGATTGCGCTGCGCTTTCCCGAGGCGTTCGAGAAAGTGTCGTGGGGCAGGCCGGTGTTCTGCGCCCCGAAGATGTTCGTCATGTACGGCGGCACAACGGTTCTCACACTGTTCGCGTTGGTAGAGCGCGGTTTGGGTTGGGGCTAGGGGCTTCTCAGACGCCCCGTGCCCACATTTTGCCCACAGTTTCCTGCAGACGGTCGGCCACGCCGGTCAGGTCGTGCGGTTGAGCACCGCGCCGAAGTAATCACCGTCGCGTAGCTCGGCCTCCCCGGTCGCCAACCCCATCCGTACCGGCAACTCCAGCGCCCGCTGCGCGGCCACCGCGGCATCAACCGCAGATCTCGGCGAGGCGAAGGCGGCGCACACCCCGTCGCCGGTGTGCTTGAACAACAAGCCGCCGTGCGCCTCAATCGCCCCGCGCAACACCGCGTCATGGGCGACCAGCGCCAACCGCATGCCATCCGCGTCCGCTTCCCACCGACGGGTCGAACCCTCCACATCGGTGAACAGAAACGTCACCACCCCCGAAGGAGCAGCCGCCCGATCAGCGGACACCCACGCAGAACTCACAACAGACAGGCCCGACCTCGTACATCGGCGGATCCGGCCCGGTCACCGGCTACACCTGTTTCGAGACCCGCATATGTCGTTTCTTTCGAGACAGCGGTCTCTAGGCCGGTTCGCGGGTCACGTTCGGCGGGTTCCGAAAGGAAGCTGCCTAGGTGAGTGGCGAGCGGGTCACCAGTCGGCCAAGGGCGGTCGGGATCGACCACCTCAAGTCTGGAGTTTGCGATTTACGAGTCTTCCTGTTTACGCGGGCGTATGAGTAGTTCCAAGAATCCTCCAAGGCGTCCGCCGCAACCTTGACGTGACCGGTGACGACTGGCTGAGTAACTGATCGTCCGCCGCCGACGATGTCCCTGACAACGGGACATGATTTCTTGACCGGCCACGAGCCGACCGCAACGAAAGGAACCATGATGAAACGAGTAATCGTGGGGTTAGCCACGACTGTGTTGGTGTCTGGCGGTCTGGGGCTGGCCGGTTTGGGGCTGGGCGCAGGTACCGCCCAGGCGGTCTGCTCGCCTGGCGCGGCGGTGGTCAACGGTATGTGCTACGGCCCAAATCACTGGTGCCCAGGGCAATCCCTGTATGTCTCGCAGGGTGGGCCGAACCGGGATGTCAATTGGGACATGAGTGTTTGCCACACCTGGTATTGGGTGGCCGACGGCGACGGCAATGTTTCCCCTCAGGTCTGGGACGGAGATAATCCGCCGCCCCCTGCAGCTCCTCCGCCTCCTGCGCCTCCTGCGCCTCTGCCTCCCGGTATGTGCTGGTCCATGTGGATTCCGGCCCCTTGCCCGGCTGGCTAGAAGCATCGTCGGCCCGCGTCCATGTAGCGCGGGAATGCTGTTATGTGCCATTCGATTCGCACCTACGTCCTGGAGGCGTGATCGACGTCGCCAACGACATGGCACCCAAGACCCGCCAAAGCTTCTACGAGATCGCGGCTGCGGTCGCGGAACACTTCACGAATACAACACAGGGACTACGAGATCAGCGGCCCCTGTGACATAGCAGCGCACTGAACAACCATGGATATGGGATGACATTCATGACGTCGACACGGTGACTGCGCCCATCCGCTTCGGCCCTCGCGGCCACGTCTGCCCATTGGTATGCGCGACGAGATTCGGAAAGTTCTGGAGGTGGAGCAAAGGAGTCAGCTATGTCTGCAGAACCAGGTTCGTCTGACGGTCTAGTTCCCGATGCCGACGTCCGGCCCGAAGGTAGTCCTGCGACCCACCGACATTCTCTCCCGCGCTCTCCCGCGCCTCCACCGAGGAGCTGCTGCTGGAGCTACGACGGCGCATCATCGCCCCCCGCGACACACGCCCCGAAACCTCGGAACGACTGGGACGGGCCCAAGCATGACGGCGGTCGCCGTTCGGCTTGGTGGTGTCGGTCATTGCCCGTCCCTCATTCGGGCCTCCATGAGGGAGGCGCTCCTGCCGGGACTCGGGGCACTCGCCCAGCGCATAGAAAACGTCCCACCCGGGAGAGCCTGGGACGGGCAGGGCATCAGCACAGCCCCCCGGTGCTGACCGCTCTTCCAGGCGGCGGGTCTATCTCTACTGGCACCGTCCCCGATGGTGTGAGCGACCACTCACACGCCAGCACGTCCCCGCTGGGCTGACCGCCCCCACCGACCCACACGTCGATGTGATTCGTCCCGCACCCCGAGCACGAATCCTCAACGATCAGGTACTTGCTCAGGTACGGCAGGTACATCCGGGTGCCCGCACCCCACCGGCTGCCCGCCCGCACCGCCACCGTCGTCGGGTTGTCGTACGTCCCCGATCCCGCGGCGCTGCCGTGTCTCGGCGACGGCCCCGGCCAGTCGATCTTCGTTCCCGGCGGGCTGTTAACCGGGTATCCGTAGAACGTCAGCGTGACGTTCGCCAGTCATCCACGGGGGCAGAAAATTCCGAGGATCTGCTGGCAGTTATCGGCATTGATGACGCCCGGCGGCGGGGGTGACGGCGGTGGTGGATCAGCTCCATCCCATATGGTGCGATCAGGGCCGCCCACGTTCCCGTCGCCCCAAGTCACGAGCCAGAATGTGTGGCAGACACTCCAGTCCCACTCAACGCGCGGCCCCGGTGAGGCCGGGCCGGGCGCTCCGCCGGGGGGCATGTGAGCGTCCGTGGATTGCCCAGGGCACCACGTGTATGGGCCGACGGGGCTGGCCTGGGCTGTACCTGCGGCCAGTTCGAGACCGGCGCAACCTAAACCGACAGACAAGAACGCAGTTGCCGCCAACCCCTTTATCAACATTCGTTTCACGGTTGATCCTTTCCGTCAGGAGCACACGCCTTGACGTGTCCCCCGTCCAGTCAGTACAAACCGCGCGGGCGGCTACCGATCCCAAAATATGGCCGCCGTTGTGTTAGGCCAACGGTGCGTCGACAGTTGCCATCAGGGTGGCCACCGCCGTCAACCCGCCGAGAACTAAGGCTCCAAGGGCGAGTACATCCAGTTCCCCTACTCGATCCTGGTCAAGGTCGACGACAGCGATCGCAGGGCGCTCGAGCAAGACACTCGCTTCTTCTTCCCCGCGTACATGGGCCCGTTCGGCTGGCTCGGGCTGGACTTCACCGCGAGGAAGAAGGTCGACTGGGGCGAGGTTCGTGAGCTGATCGACGCGTCGTTCCGGATGGTCGCATCCAAGAAGCTGATCCGGCAGCTCGAGGAAGGGTGACTCGGCACTTGATCGCCATGGTTCGATCGACGCCATGAGCTTCGCCAGCCCGTACCCCGACGTCGAGATCCCTTCCGTCAGCGTCTACGAGTACCTGTTCGGCAACGTCGACGAGGCCGACGCTGATCGCATCGCCCTCGTTGATGCGAAATCGCGTGGCGAATCCAGCTACCGCGAGATGGTTGCACGAATCGATGCTTTTGCGGGCGAGCTGGCCGCAAGGGGTATCGCGGTCGGCGATGTGGTCGCGCTGTTGGCGCCGAACAGCTCCGCCTTCGCGATCGCCTTTCACGGCATCCTGCGCGCAGGCGCGACGGCCACCACGGTCAATGCGTTGTTCACCGCCAAGGACGTCACCAAGCAGCTGACGGACTCAAAGGCGACGATGCTGATCACCGTCGGCCCGCTGCTACCGCAGGCCAGAGAGGCCGCCGCGGCAGTCGGCCTACCCGACGACCGGTTGGTGGTGCTCGACGGCCCCGGCGAGGCCGCCGACGGCCACCCCAACGCCGCAGACCTTCTCGATGCGGGCGCGGCGGCACCGGAAGTCAGCTTCGACCCGGCGACCCACCTCGCCGTGCTGCCGTACTCGTCCGGTACGACCGGCAATCCAAAGGGCGTCATGCTGACGCACCGCAACCTGGTGGCCAACGTCGCGCAGATCCGTACGGTGCAGGACGTCGAGGCAGACGACGTCGTCATCGCCTTTCTGCCGTTCTTCCACATCTACGGAATGACGGTTCTGCTCAACGCCGTCCTGCGGGCACGGGCGCGCCTGGTCATGATGCCCAGCTTCGACCTGGAGGAGTTTCTCGGACACATCCAGGACCACAAGGTGACCGTGGCCTTCATCGCGCCGCCGGTGGCGGTGGCGCTGGCCAAGCATCCGTTGGTAGACAAGTACAACACCTCGACGCTGCGTGCCGTGCTGTCCGGCGCGGCGCCGCTGGACGAAGATCTGGGCCACGCCGTCGCCGACCGCATCGGCTGCCAGGTGGTTCAGGGGTACGGCATGACCGAACTCAGCCCCGTCAGCCACTGCACTCCGTTCGACGGCGGCAAGAGTTTCTTCGGCTCCGTCGCACCCATCGGGGCCGCAGGCTGGACGGCGGCCAACTCGCAGTCCCGACTCATCGATCCCGCCACGGGCGACGAAATCGGTATTCCCGCAAAGGGTCTCAGCGAGACCGGCGAGCTGTGGTTCAAGGGCCCCAACGTGATGGCCGGCTACCTCGGCAACGAGACGGCCACCAGGGAAACCATCGACTCCGACGGCTGGCTGCGCACCGGCGACCTTGCCCGCGTCGACTCGTCGGGCTGCGTCTACATCGTCGATCGGCTCAAGGAGCTGATCAAGTACAAGGGCTATCAAGTGCCGCCCGCCGAACTGGAGGCGCTGCTGCTCACCCATCCGGCCATCGCCGACTCCGCCGTCGTCGGCGTCATCGATACCGAGTCGGGTGAAGAAGTGCCGAAGGCGTTCGTGGTCAAGCAATCCGGAGCGGAGTTGACCGAGTCCGAGGTGATGGAGTTCGTCGCGGGTGAAGTGGCACCGTACAAGAAGGTCCGTCAGGTGGAGTTCATCGACGCGATCCCGAAGTCGGCGTCGGGCAAGATCCTGCGCAAGGATTTACGTACGGGCTGACTCCGTATGGGATGACTCCCCAATCGACTGCGCCGCACGCGCCTGCCGGTATCCGAGGACTGCACCGACCGCCGGGATCAGAATCAGCCCGGCGACCCCGGCCAGCGGATCGGTCGACGTGTCGATCGTCCCGATGCCGAGTTCACCGACCACCACGGCTGCCTTGATGTGCTCGGTCGGCGGCGATGGGGGCGGCAGCGGCGGAATGTCGATCTCGACGGCCTCGGGCACCGTGGGCCCCGCGTCGGCCACGGGAGCCTCCAGCGAATCGTCCTGCAGAACCTCCGGCACGCCGGGCACGGGATCTCCCGGCGAGCGACCGTTTCCGAACACGACACGCGGCGACCGCAGGCCACTTATCGAGGAGGCCGAATAGTCGGAGCCGGCGGCGCGCGCGGCAGCAATGGCGCCCGCCGCGTTGATGCCTGCGGGTTGCTCGGCGACGGCCGCTGACCGCAGCGCGACCGCCCCGCCGTCGCTTTCGATCGAGGGTGACGGGTCGTTATCGCTGCCGCCGAGAACGCCACTCACCCAGTTGCCGCCGATTTTCTCGATGCTGCTCCGACTGATGGCGCCACCGTTGCGGTCGTTGTACGTGTTATGCAAGCCGGAGCCGTGCTTGTCGGCAACGGCTTGCGCTGGGTTCGGACCCGCGACCAACAGAGACGCTGCGACAACGCTGGCACCCGCCGCAAAGCGAATAGTCGACTGCGCCACGATCCCTTCCCTGACCCACCGGGTTGCCGAACCCGAGGTCGCGTCCCTGCATTGTTGCACAGGTCTTTGCCCGGCAAACGTTTATTTCAAGATCGCGTCGGGATCTTCGGCGATGGCGTCGGCCGCCGTCTGGGTGAGTTCGATCGCGGTGCGCGCCCACTGGAGGGTCGCCGCGGCCATACCGCATGCGGGTGTCACACCGACCTGCTCGGGCAGCACCTCGCGGGCAAAGCCGAGTCGATCGGTGATCGTGACGACCGACTTGGCCACCTCCTCCGCGGACGGGCGGCGGTCGGGCGCCGTCGCGGGAACGACGCCGAGCATCACGGTTCGGCCCGATTCAAGGAACTCGCCGACGCCATCGAGCTCGGCGGCCGTCAGCGTCGACACGTCGACCGACACCGCACTGACGCTGCTGCGCCGAAGCATCGTCCAGGGCAGTCCCGGCGCACAGCTGTGTATCGCCACGCCGCCGCCGATCGTCGCCACACAATCGTCCAACAGTCCGGTCGCGACCGATTCGTCGACCGGATGCACCGGAGTCAGGCTGGTCACCCCGGTCAGCCGGCCGGCCAGGGCGGCGGCCAGCGACGGTTCGTCCAACTGGACCACTGCCGTGCATTCCAGCCGCCGGGCGATTTCGGCGCGGTGGATCGCGACGCCTTCGGCCAGCGATCCGGCGAGGTCGCGCAGTGCGCCCCGATCGGTGATCGCCCGGTGGCCGTTGGCCAGTTCGAGGTGCGCGGCGAGCGTGATCGGTCCCGGCGCCTGCACCTTGACGGTGCGTTGCGCGCCGCGCAGACCGGCCTTCTCCCACGCCTCTTCGAGCGCGTCGATGTCCTCGGCGAGCAGGCTGATGGCGCGACGGGTCACCGCGCTGCGTCCGGTGGCGACGCGATAGCCCCGCGGCACGGTGTCGATCGCGATGTCGACGAGCAGGGCCCCTGCCCTGCCGATGAGGTCGGCCCCGATGCCCCGAGCAGGCAATTCGACTAGATGCGGCAGTTGATGCAACTCACCGACGACGACCTCGGCGGCCTCTCGGGGTGATGTTCCCGGCCAGGATCCGATACCGGTGGCCGCGGCGAAGTCACTCACTTCTCCAACACTATTCGCCACACCCGCCCCACGCGTTAGTCTGCGAACCGGGAAGGGAGTCGCGATCATGCCCCTGACGGCCGGCCGACTGGCGGCGGCGTGTGCCGCCGTGATGCTGGCCGCGGGGTGTACGCAGTCGATTCAGGGCACCGCGATGCGGGCAGCGCCGGGCATCGACGACGAGTCGAAGTCGCCAGTCGACGTCGAGTCGGTGATGCTGGACCAGGCTCAGATGCGGGCGATCACCGGGGCGGGCGACAGCCTGACGATCGTGCCGAGCATGGACGGCAAGATTCCCGTCGACGCGAGCGACCTGATGAGCGGCACACCCGCTGAATGCAAGTGGTACTTCGCCGAGACGCAGACCTTCGGCTCCGACGTCGAAGAGTTTCACAAGACGACGTATCAGGACCCGCCCGACGGCGGGCTGATCTCTGAGGGCGCGGCCGCCTATCGCGATCCGGAGACCGCTCGGCATGCGTTCGCCGATCTGGTCAGCCGGGTATACGACTGCGGCTCAACGGAACTCGGCTCGACGTTCATCGGCCAGTGGACGGCGGACGCGAATTCGCTGCGGATGCGGTCATCCGGCAGCTGCGGCCGCGATTACCGGGTCAAGAACGTCGTGCTGGCCGAGGTGTCGTTCTGCTCGTTCCCGGACTCGGTGCCCGACATCATCATGACGAACATGATGGACAAGGTGCCCAACTAGGACCTACACGGCGCGTGCGACGGTCGCGCTGGCGAGCACTTCGTCGCCGTCGGCGTCTGGGCGGTACAGCACCATCGTCTGGCCGGGTGCCACGCCCGTCAGTGGTGCCCGCAGGTTGGCCACCAGTTCGCCGTTGTGCAGTTCGGCGACGGCATCGGCTATCCCGCCGTGGGCTCGCACCTGCACGGCGCATTGCACCGGTCCATGCGGTGCCACACCCGCGGTGAACACCGGCTTCTCGCCGGTCAGCGTCGACACCTCGAGGTCTGCCGCGGCGCCGACATGCACCGTCGCGGTATCGGCGTCGATGGCCGTCACGTAACGCGGGCGCCCGTCGGGGCCCGGCCCGGCGATGCCGAGCCCTTTGCGCTGTCCGATGGTGAACCCGTGCACCCCGTCGTGTTCGGCGAGCACGGTGCCGCCTGCGTCGACCACGGCGCCACGCCGCACACCGATGCGGCTGCCGAGGAATGCGCGGGTGTCGCCGGAGGGGATGAAGCAGATGTCGTGGCTGTCCGGCTTCTCCGCGACGGCCAACCCGCGCCGGGCCGCCTCCTCGCGAATCTGCGGCTTGCGTGTGTCGCCGATCGGGAACAGCGCGTGACGCAACTGTTCGGCGGTCAGCACGCCGAGGACATACGACTGGTCCTTGTCACGATCGACGGCGCGCCGCAGCCGACCGTCGGACAGCCGCGCGTAGTGGCCGGTCGCGACGGCGTCGAAGCCCAGTGCCATGCGCGCGCGCCGACAGCGCGGAGAACTTGATGCGCTCGTTGCATCGGATGCACGGGTTGGGCGTCTCCCCGCGGGCGTACGAGTCCACGAAGTCGTCGATGACGTCCTCTTTGAACTTGTCGGCGAAATCCCAGACGTAGAAAGGAATGTCGAGCACGTCGGCCACCCGACGGGCATCGCCCGCATCCTCTTTCGAGCAGCAGCCGCGGGATCCGGTGCGGAGTGTCCCCGGCGTCGGCGAGAGGGCCAGGTGCACGCCGACCACGTCATGGCCCGCATCGACCATCCGGGCCGCGGCGACCGACGAGTCGACGCCCCCACTCATCGCGACCAGTACCTGCACTACTCGACGACTCCCGAACTGGCCAGCGCGGCTTGCCGCGCACGATCGACGGCGGCGGGTAGCACTTCGAGTGCGGCGTCGACGTCGGCGTCGACGCTGGTGTGGCCGAACGACAGCCGGAGTGAGCCGCGGGCGCTGGCCGGATCGGCGCCCATCGCGATCAGCACATGCGAGGGCTGAGCGACTCCGGCCGTGCAGGCCGACCCCGTCGAACACTCGATTCCCTTGGCGTCCAACAGCATCAGCAGAGAATCACCCTCGCACCCGCGGAAGGTGAAGTGCGCGTTGCCCGGGAGTCGTTGCGCACCCGTCGCCCCGTTGAGCTCGACGTCGTCGATGCCGGCGAGCACCCCGTCGACAAGGCGGTCGCGCAGGGACTGCACATGTGCGGTGGTGGTCTCCATGCCGCTGATCGTGATCTCGGCGGCCTTGGCCATCGCCACCGCGCCTGCGACATCCGCTGTGCCCGAACGGACGTCGCGTTCCTGCCCGCCGCCGTGCAACAGCGGCACGCATGCGGTGTCGCGGCGCAGCAACAGCGCGCCGACGCCGGTCGGGCCGCCGAACTTGTGGGCGGCGATGCTCATCGCCGAGAGGCCGCTGGCGGTGAAATCAACCGGTATCTGCGGTACTGCCTGGACGGCGTCGCTGTGCATCGGGACATCGAATTCGGCGGCCACCGAGGCCAACTCCGTCAGCGGCATGATGGTGCCGACCTCGTTGTTGGCCCACATGATCGAGACCAGTGCGATGTCGTCGTGGGTCTGCAGCGCTTCTCGCAGCGCTGCGGGGGTGACCGAGCCGTCCGATTCGGTCGGCAGCCAGGTCACCTCGGCGCCTTCGTGTTCGGCCAGCCACTCCACCGAGTCGAGCACCGCGTGATGCTCGACGGCGGTGGTGACGATCCGCCGACGGCGCGGCTCGGCGTCGCGCCGGGCCCAGTAGATGCCCTTGACCGCCAGATTGTCGCTTTCGGTACCGCCTGCGGTGAAGATCACCTCGGACGGGCGGGCGCCGAGCAGCTTGGCCAGCGTCTCCCGCGACTCCTCCATGCGACGGCGCGCGACCCGGCCGGTGCCGTGCAGCGACGAGGCGTTGCCGACCGTGGCCAGCACGGCGGTCATCGCCTCGATGGCAGCGGGGTGCATCGGGGTGGTTGCGGCGTGATCCAGGTAGACCGACTTGTCAGTGGCCATAACCGTTCCAGGATAACCGTCGGCTGCGGCTGCCCTGAATGCCCGGTCAGGCGGCCAGCGCGTGCTCGCTGGTGCGCCGTCCGTTGTTGGCCCGAACGGCTGCCTCGCAGCGCCGGGTGAGGTCGCGGCGGTCGTCGCCGGGCAGTTCCAGCGATTCGACCTGCACGTGCACGATGGTCCGCTGCGCGGTGACGAGTCGACGGATCGATTCGATCAGAGAGTCGTCGCCGACGTAGGCGGCCACCGTGGACGGTGTGCCGTCGCGGTGGTGGTACTTCAGCGACAGTGGCTGGACGGGCCTGCCCGCGTCGACCGCGGCCTGGAACATCGCTGGCCGGAATGGTCCGTACGCAAGCCCGCACCACGTCGTGCCCTCGGGGAAGGCCACCACGGTCTGTCCCGCACGCAGTCGGCCTGCCACCATCCTGACGACGTCGGGCAGCCGCCGCAGGCTCTCCCGCTCGATCGGGATGACCTTCATCAGCCGCGCGGCGATGCCGAGGCCCGGCCAGCTGATCATTTCGGCCTTGGCGACGAAGGAGCCCGGCATCACCGCCCCGATCGCGAAGATGTCGACCCATGACACATGACCGCTGACGACCAGCACGCCGCGCAGGTTGCGAATCGGTCCGGCGGACACCGTGATTCGCACGCCCAGCGCGCGCAGCATCATCTTGCAGTAGCCCCGCTGGATGTGCGAACGGCCCGGCAGCGGTATCGCCAGCAGCGGAACAGCCGACAACAGCATCACCGCGAAGGTGGCCCGCACGGCCACGCGGATGGCCACCACGACCGGCCTGCCGCTCGGCGCCGCGCCCGCGGCCACACAGCTGGCGTCGCACGTCGCGCGCGGGATCCAGGGGCTGGTGTCCTTGGTGCTCCTCGCGTCCGCGCCGTCGGCGCTCATGATGCGATCCCGTCGGCCATCTCGCTGGCCGCCGACACCGACCGAAGCCGTTTCAGATAGCGCGTGTCGGCCTTGCGTTTGTCCAGCAGCGTGGGGAAGTCGCCGACGCCGAACGCCGGGTCGTGGGCCGGCTCACCGAAAACCTGAGCACCCAGCCGGAGGTAGCCACGCATCAGTGGCGGAACGGACACCCTCGCGGGTGGGTCGACGTCATCGAGTCCCCTGCCGTCGATCGTCACCGGCCGGTACGGATACACCGTGTACTCGGCCGGGGCGGCGTGCCTGCGCATCACGAAGTCGCGAACGCCGCGGATCTGGCTGCCCGGCGGCCCCGCCGGATCATCGACGGGCACCGAGACACATCCGCAGACGTAGTCGTAACCGCAGCGGTCGAGGTAGGCCAGGATGCCTGCCCACATCAGCAGCACGACGCCGCCATTGCGGTGTTCGTCGCGGACCACGGCGCGGCCCATCTCGACGAGCGACGGCCGCAGCGTGTCAAGCCCGGTGACGTCGAATTCGGTTGCGGTGTAGAGGCCCCCGGCGGCGATGGCGCCCGGCGGCGGCAGCATGCGGTAGCAGCCGACGAGTTCGCCGGTGTTTTCTTCGCGGACAAGCAGGTGGTCGCAGAACTCGTCGAACCGGTCGGCATCTCTGCCGTCGACGGCTCCCTCGAGCGCGTAGCCCGGCTCGGAGGTGAATACGTCGTGGCGAAGTCGTTGCGCAGCGTCGATGAGCGCAGGGTCGGTGGACAGCAGCAAGGTGTAGCGCGGCGCCGACGTCGATGTCGTCGGGCCGCTGGGTTGGTCAGCGGCTATCAGGACTGATGCGGTGCTCACGACTGCACGGTCGCCCAGCCGTCTCTCGAAACGGCATCGGCTGCGTGACGTGTCTGTGAGCGCTCGGTGAACGTCGCGAGTAACGCGAAAGCCCCCGAACACGGCGTGTCGGGGGCCTTAGCGGCAGGTAGACGGCGGATTAACCCTTGCGGGCCTTGACCTTCTCGGTGAGCTGCGGGGCGACCTTGAACAGGTCGCCGACGATGCCGAGGTCGGCGATCTCGAAGATCGGGGCCTCTTCGTCCTTGTTGACCGCGATGATCGTCTTGGACGTCTGCATGCCTGCACGGTGCTGGATGGCGCCGGAGATGCCCAGCGCGATGTACAGCTGCGGCGACACGGTCTTACCGGTCTGGCCCACCTGGAACTGTCCCGGGTAGTAGCCGGAGTCGACCGCGGCACGCGACGCACCGACGGCGGCACCGAGCGAGTCGGCCAATTCCTCGACCACATGGAAGTTTTCGGCGCTGCCGACACCGCGGCCACCGGAGACCACGACCGTGGCCTCGGTGAGCTCAGGGCGGTCGCCCGCGACGGCCGGCTCGCGCTTGGTGATCTTCGTGGCGTTCTCGGCCTGAGCGGGCACCTCGACCTTGACGACCTCGCCTGCGCCGTCGGCCGGCTCGGCCTCGATGGCACCCGGACGAACCGTGATGACCGGGGTGTCGCCGGTGGCCTCGGCGTCGACGGTGAACGCGCCACCGAAGATCGAGTGCACGGCCTTACCGCCGTCCTTGACCTCGACGACGTCGGTCAGCACGCCCGAGCCGATGCGCGCGGCCAGCCGGCCCGCGATCTCCTTGCCGTCCGCAGAAGCGGCGAGCACCACGCCGGCGGGGGTGGCCGACTCGACGAGCGAGGCCAGCACGTCCACGAACGGGGTGATCAGGTAGTTCTCGGCGTCGTCGGACTCGGCGACGTAGATCTTGGCCGCACCGGCGGCCTTCAGCCCGTCGGTGAGGCTGTCGGCGGTGCCCGGCTTGGCGACCACGACAGCCGACGGCTCGCCCAGCGCACGGGCGGCGGTGATCAGTTCAGCGGTGACCTTCTTGGGCGCACCTTCTGCGTGCTCGACGAGCACAAGTACTTCAGCCATGTGTCTTCTATGTCTTTCTGGGTCTGTGTCGGCCTGCGGCGAATTCGGCTAGATGATCTTCTGGGAGACCAGGTACTCGGCGATCTTGGTGCCGCCCTCGCCCTCGTCGGTGACCTTCTCGCCCGCGGTCTTGGGCGGCTTGGGCGTCGACGCGGTGACCTTGGTGCCAGCGTTGGCGACACCGACCTCGTCGGACTCGACGCCGATCTCGGCCAGCTTCAGCGTCGTCACTTCTTTCTTCTTGGCGGCCATGATGCCTTTGAAGGACGGGAAGCGCGGCTCGTTGATCTTCTCGGTGACGCTCACGACGGCGGGCAGCGGCGCCTCGACGGTGAACACACCGTCGTCGGTCTCGCGCTCGCCGGTCACCTTGCCGCCCTCGACCGACACCTTGCGCAGGTGCGTGAGCTGCGGAAGACCCAGATACTCGGCGATGATCGCAGGCACGGCTCCACCGACGCCGTCGGTGGCCTCGTTGCCCGCGATGACGAGCTCGGTGCCCTCGATGGTGCCCAGCGCCCGAGCCAGCGTCCACCCGGTCTGCACCATGTCCGAGCCGTGCATGCCGTCGTCCAGCACGTGCACAGCCTTGTCGGCACCCATCGACAGCGCCTTGCGGATCGCCTCGGTGGCGCGCTCGGGACCGGCGGTCAGCACGGTCACTGTCGACTCGCCGCCTTCCTTCTCCTTGATCAGCAGCGCCTCTTCGACTGCGCGCTCGTTGATCTCGTCGAGCACGGCGTCGGCGGCCTCGCGGTCAAGGGTGTAATCGCCGTCGGTCAGCTTGCGTTCCGACCACGTGTCAGGGACCTGCTTGATCAGGACCACGATGTTCGTCATGAGTCTGGTTCGTCCTCCTCGAGGAGACCGGCCATCGGCCCCCACACCTGCGTTCGAAGCAGTCGCCACTATGTTACTCGTCGGTAACTTAAGGTGGTGCGCACGAACACCATAGCTGGTCGAAGTTTGTGATCTGACTTGCCCTTACCCCGCGATCAGCGGCCGAACCGTTCGCGAACCGGCCACCAACCCTTCTCCTGGGTTAGCCTGCCTTTTGCAATGAGCTCATTTGTCACCGACGGCCCCGCGGGCCCGGAGGGCGCTCTACCGCTGACCGGGGAGCGCACGGTTCCCGGCCTGGCCGAGGAGAATTACTGGTTCCGCCGCCACGAGGTGGTCTACCAGCGGTTGAGTGACCGGTGCGCGGGTCGCGACGTGCTGGAGGCCGGATGCGGCGAGGGATATGGCGCTGACCTGATCGCCGACGTCGCCCGCGCCGTGATCGGGCTGGACTACGACGACGCAACGGTGGCCCACGTGCGCGCGAACTACCCGCGGGTGGACATGCGCCACGGCAACCTGGCGGAGCTTCCGCTGCCCGACGGGTCGGTCGACGTTGTGGTGAACTTCCAGGTGATCGAGCATTTGTGGGATCAGCCACAGTTCGTCGCCGAATGCCTGCGCGTGCTGCGGCCGTCGGGGCTGCTGTTGATCTCGACGCCGAACCGGGTCACCTTCTCGCCCGGCCGGGATACGCCGATCAACCCGTTCCACACCCGCGAGCTCAACGCCGCCGAACTCACCGAGCTGCTGGGGTCGGCGGGGTTCGCACTCGAATCGATGCAGGGCGTGTTCCACGGTCCCTCGCTGGCCGCACTGGACGACAAGCACGGCGGCTCGATCATCGACGCGCAGGTTGCCCGCGCGCTGGCCGACTGCGCCGTGGCCCGCAGAGCTGCTCGCGGACGTCGCCTCGGTGAGCATCGACGACTTCGACCTGATCGACGCGCGCCAGCGCGACATCGACGAGAGCCTGGACCTGGTCGCAATCGCGGTGCGGCCGTGACAGAACCGGTTCCCGGACTCTTCACCCTCGTCCTGCACACCCACCTGCCGTGGCTGGCCCATCACGGTCGCTGGCCGGTCGGCGAGGAATGGCTCTATCAGTCGTGGTCGGCGGCGTACCTGCCGCTTGATGCGGGTGCTGCGCAGGCTGGCCGACGAGGACCGCCACCACCTAGTGACGCTGGGCATGACGCCGGTGGTCACCGCACAACTCGACGACCCGTACTGCCTGACGGGCATGCATCACTGGCTGGCGAACTGGCGGCTGCGCGCCAGGGAGGCGACGACGCTGCAGGAACCGTTGCGCGAGTTCGGCATTCGCGAGGTGCGCCGAAGCCGACCGTGAACTCGACGAGTTCGCCACGCTGTGGCAGCACGGCGGCAGCCCGCTTCTGCGCGAACTCGTCGACGGCGAAACCATCGAACTGCTCGGCGGCCCGCTGTCGCATCCCTTCCAGCCGCTGCTGAACCCGCGGCTGCGCGAGTTCGCACTGCGCGAGGGGCTGGCCGACGCCACCCAGCGCATCGCACACACGCCCGTCGGGCATCTGGGCGCCGGAATGCGCATACGCGCCGGGCATGGAATTCGACTATGCCGCAGCGGGAGTCGGGCACTTCATGGTCGACGGTCCGTCGTTGCACGGCGATACCGCGTTGGGGCGCCCCGTCGGCGATTCCGATGTCGTCGCGTTCGGCCGCGACCTACAGGTCTGCTACCGGGTGTGGTCGCCGAAGTCCGGCTATCCGGGCCACGCCGCCTACCGCGACTTCCACACCTACGACCATGTCACCGGGCTGAAGCCGGCGCGGGTCACCGGCCGCAACGTGCGCTCGGATGCCAAGGCGCCGTACGACCCCGCGCGCGCCGAACGCGCCGTCGACGGACACGTCGCCGACTTCGTCGAGGTGGTGCGCCAGCGGCTCGTCGCAGAGGGCGAGCGCATCGGTCGGCCCGCCCACGTGATCGCGGCCTTCGACACCGAACTGTTCGGCCACTGGTGGTACGAGGGCCCGATGTGGCTGGAGCGCGTGTTGCGCGCATTGCCCGCCGCGGGCATCCGGGTCGGCACGCTGTCCGATGCTCTGGCCGACGGCTTCGTCGGCAACCCGGTCGAATTGCCGCCCAGCTCTTGGGGTTCCGGCAAGGACTGGTCGGTCTGGTCCGGCGAGAAGGTCGCCGATCTGGTGCAGCTGAACACCGAGGTCGTCGACACCGCGCTGAGCACCGTGGACAAGGCGTTCGAGCAGAACGCCTCGGTCGGCGCACCCGTCGCCCGCGACCTCGTCGCCGACCAGATCCTGCGCGAGACGCTGTTGACGGTGTCGAGCGACTGGCCGTTCATGGTCAGCAAGGACTCCGCGGCCGACTACGCCCGCTACCGCGCGCATCTGCACGCGCACGCCACCCGTGAGATCGCCGGTGCGCTCGCATCGGGCCGCAGCGAGCAGGCGGAGCGGTTGGCGGCCGGCTGGAACCGTGCCGACGGCCTGTTCGGCGCACTGGACGCACGAAGGCTCCCGCGCGCATGAACTCGCCTCACCCCGCGAGCGACCGTGTCTGTACGCCGACACGCCGTGAACTGGTGGCATTTTGCGGTCGCTCGCGGAGACTGTGTGACCGATGAAAATCTTGATGGTGTCGTGGGAGTACCCACCGGTGGTCGTCGGCGGCCTGGGACGGCACGTCTACCAGTTGGCGACGGCACTGGCGGCGGCCGGCCACGAGGTCGTGGTGCTCAGCCGTCGTCCCACGAACACCGACCCGAGCACACACCCGTCGACCGACGAAATGGCCGATGGCGTACGGGTGGTGGCCGCCGCGCAGGACCCGCACGAGTTCGACTTCGGCTCGGACATGATGGCCTGGACGCTGGCGATGGGTCACTCGATGACCCGCGCCGGCCTGGCGTTGAAGACACCCGGCAGACGCGCGAAGCCGTGGCGGCCCGACGTCGTGCACGCACACGACTGGCTGGTCGCCCACCCGGCCATCGCGCTTGCCGAATTCTTCGATGTCCCACTGGTTTCCACGATCCACGCCACCGAGGCAGGCAGGCACTCCGGTTGGGTGTCGGGACCGATCAGCCGTCAGGTGCACGCGGTGGAATCCTGGCTGGTGCGCGAATCCGATTCGCTCATCACGTGTTCGAGGTCGATGAGCGACGAGATCACCGAGTTGTTCGGACCCGGTCTCGCCGAGATACGCGTGATCCGCAACGGCATCGACGCCGCGCTGTGGCCGTTCGCGAAGCGTCGGCCGCGGACCGGTCCTGCACAGTTGCTCTACCTCGGCCGGTTGGAGTACGAGAAGGGCATTCACGACGCGATCGCCGCGCTTCCCCGCATCAGGCGCACACACCCGGGCACCACGCTGACGATCGCGGGCGACGGCACACAGTACAAGTGGCTCGTCGAACAGGCGCGAAAGCACAAGGTGCTCAAGGCCGTAACGTTCGTCGGCCGTGTCGACCACAAAGGCCTGGTGCAGTTGCTGCACAGCGCCGACGCGGCGGTGTTGCCCAGCCATTACGAGCCGTTCGGCATCGTTGCGCTTGAGGCTGCGGCGACGGGCACTCCCCTGGTGACGTCGAATGTCGGCGGCCTCGGCGAAGCGGTGATCAACGGCCAGACCGGAATGTCGTTCCCGCCGCGCGATATCGGGGCGCTGGCGGCGGCCGTCCGGGTGGTTCTCGACGATCCGGAGGCGGCCCAGCGGCACGCGATCGCAGCGCGCGAGCGGCTGACGTCGGACTTCGACTGGCATACGGTCGCAAGTGAGACGGCCCAGGTGTATCTGGCCGCCAAACGCGGTGAACGCCAGCCTCACCCGCGACGAATGATCGTCGAGCACGCGCTGCCCGACCGGTAACAGTTCGACGGGCATCGAATCATTCCGCGCATAACGTGCGGATATGGACACGAAAAGGTTCACCCTCGATACGACGTTGACCCTGGTCGCGGCCTATCTCGGCCTGTTCGTCGGGCTGATCGACGCGAATGCGGTCAACCTCGCCCTGCCGGCGATCCGCGACGACCTCGGCGGCGGCATCTCCGGCGCGCAGTGGACGATCGACGCGTACAACATCACGTTCGCCGCAATGCTGCTGTCGTCGGGGTCGCTGGGCGACCGGTTCGGCAGGCGACGGCTGCTGCGAATCGGGTTGACAGTCTTCGTCATCGCTTCGGTGGGATGCGCGGCCGCACCGTCACTCCCGCTGCTTTTGGCCGCGCGAGCCGTGCAGGGCGTGGGTGCGGCGCTGATGCTCCCGCAGGGGCTGGCGATCACCGCCGCCGCGTTCCCCGACCCCGTCGACCGCGGCAGGGCGACCGCGGCATGGGCGATGGCGGCGGCGATGAGCGTCGGAATCGGGCCGATTCTCGGTGGTGTGCTGACCGATTCGATCGGTTGGCGCTACATCTTCTGGCTGAACGTGCCCGTCGGGCTGCTCGCCCTGCTGATGACCCGGTTCTATCTGCCCGAATCCCGCGATGAGGATGCCGCGCAGATCGACATCCGGGGCCAGATCCTGGCGGTCGTGGGTCTCGGCGTACTGACGCTCGTACTCGTCGAGGGGCGGACCCTGACCACCGCCCTGACCGCAACGCTGGCCGTCGTCGCCGTCGCAGGGATTGCCGCGTTCGTGGCGAGCCAGCATCGCGCGGCTCGGCCCATGCTGCCGCTTGATCTGTTCCGCAGCAGCCGATTGAACGCCGCCCTGGTGGCCACGTTCACCATGACGTTCGGCACCTACGGGTTGCTGCTGGTGAACAGCTTTGCCTTCCAGCAGCAGCGCGGCGAGACCACGATCGCCACCGCGTTGTGGTTCCTACCGCTGCCCGTGGCGTATCTGAGCGTGATCCCCTTCGCCAATGCATTGGCCTCTCGCTCCGGTTCGCGGTCGCCTATGGCCGCGGGACTCGGTTTCATGGCAGCGGGATTGCTTCTCTACGCCGGCGTCGGGCCGCACGCCAACGTATGGCTGCTGGAGCTGTCGTTGTTCCTTGCCGGTGTGGGCCTGGCCCTCAACACCGGCCCTGCGGTCAGCCTCGCGATGTCAACGGTGCCCGTGCAGCGCACCGGGCTGGCCTCCGGCGTGGTGAACCTGGCCCGGCTTGTGGGTATCACTGTCGGTGTCGCGGTGTTGGGTAGCGCTATGGCGGCGATAGGCGGCGACGCGGGAATCCGGACCGCCCTGCTGCTGGGCGGCGCCGTGCACCTGCTGGGTGCCGCGGTGGTGCTGATATGGGCGCGAGACCGTGCGCCCGCGACGACGGAGGAGGTCTGCCATGCGTGAGGTTGTGGAGTTGCCGACCCGGGGCGATGCCGACATCGCCGCGGTGGCCTCGCTGCTGGCCGACCCTGCTCGCTGCAAGGTGCTGCTCGCGCTCGACGACGGCCGTGCGCTGCCGGCCAGCGTGCTCGCCGACGAGGCGGGTATCACCAGATCAACGGCCAGTAGCCACCTCGGCAAGCTGACCGATGCGGGGCTGCTCTCGGTCGAGACGCACGGCAGGCACCGCTACTACCGGCTGGCCGGGCCCGAAATCGGTGAACTGCTCGAGCATCTGGTCCGGCTGTCGCCACCGCGTCCGGTCCGCTCGCTGCGCGAAGGCACGAGAGCCGCCACACTGCGGTCGGCGCGCACCTGCTACGACCACTTCGCGGGCCGGCTCGGCGTGCAGATCATGGGCGCCCTGTTGGACCGCGAGGTTCTCGTTGGCGGCGACGGGCATTACGACCCGCAGCGTGACGGCCACGATGCGCTGAGCAGTCCAGGGCACGACATTCAGTACGAGCTCACCGACGGCGGGCGCGCCTTCCTCACCGATGTCGGTATCGAATTACCAACCAGCAGAAGGCCGCTCGTCCGCTATTGCGTCGACTGGACCGAACAGCGCCACCATTTGTCCGGTGCACTCGGCCGGGCGGTACTCGACCGCTTCCTTTCGGCAGGGTGGGTCAAGCGTGTGCCGCGAGGCCGCGCGATACGGGTGACCGACGCCGGCCGCACAACGCTGGCCAACGCATTCGGAATCGACTGGGCCGCCTGACCTTTGTTGCCGTGAGAACGCTTGACACCTGCTGTCAGACAAAGCTTTACACCCCTAGTTAGTCCACGAACGGCTAACTAGCGGTTTCTGGTCGGCAAAGATGTGGTCGAGCTGGACGTTGCCTCCAAGAATCCTCCAAGAGCCCGTCCGCAGACTTCAGACATGTTCGCCAGAAAGGTAACTGACACGACCCGTCGTCCACGCACAGAGGCGACCTTCTTGAAGTTCGCCCTCGCTGCAGCGGCGGCCGCCGCGACATCCGTCGGCGTCGCCGCAACAGCGCACGCAGACACCGGCTACGAGCTGTTCCAGTCGCCGTCCGGAAAGGTCCTCTGCGAGACGACCATCAGCTACAAAGGTGACCCGTATGCGAATTGCACGGTCCGCGATTCCGCGTACCCGATCCCTGTGGACAAATGCGATATCGCCCCTCCGGTCAATCCGCAATTCGGTCTGACACAGGGCCGTTCGCCAAGTCTGTCATGCGTCGTCGGATCCGGCGACTACCAGTGGCCGACTCTTGACTTCGGACAAACACGGTCGGTCGGCACGATCACTTGCGACAGCGAGGCTTCGGGCATGACATGCACCGACACGAGCACCGGGCACTTCTTCCGCATTTCCAACGACTCCTACGACCTCGGCTGACAAGAACGACATGATTACGACCATTCGTGCGGCCCTCGCCGCTGCGGCAGGGGCCGCCTTGATTGCGGCGCCGGTGCTACAAGCGACGCTCTCCAACGCCGAGCCTGCGGCGGACGGCCTCAAGGCCACCATCACCGCGGAGGGCGACACCAATGTCCGTCTGGGCGGCCCGCCGATGCGGTTCAACGTCACGCTCGTCAACGACGGGCCCGACATCGCCAAGGTGGGCCTGGTGGTGTCGCTGGGCCATTGCTCATGCGGCGCGCCCGGGGCCAGCATGATGGCGAAGGGCACGATGCAAAGACTCGACCCGCAAACCAATGCTTGGGTCAAGGCACCCTACGTTCGCCAAGGAACCGGCATGGACTTCATTACCGCGAACATCGTTCCGCCGTTCCCGCTCGCTCACGGTCAGACCGCCAGCTATGAACTCGAAATGCAGCTCGATGCGAACCAGGACGATGTCACCGACGGCAAAGGCGGAATCGAAGTGACTCTGGCCAACCCCGACGATCCGATCGAAGGCGACCGGCTGGGCGAAGGCGCATTCCTTCCGATCACGGTCCAGGTCTAGTTAAAGAGGTGTGATTCCCTCGCGCGAGCGACCGCTTTTGCACATACTTTCGCGGCGTGTCGGCTTGCAGACGCGGTCGCTCGCGGGACAAAGGCGACCCGCAGACAAGCTCCTAGCGGGCGGCCTTCTTGCGCTCGATGTCGGCCAGTGCTGCGGCTAGCTTGGCGCGCTCGGCCGCGGAGGTGTCCCACGCCAGCTTGCGGTTCTTGACGACCTTCGCGGGAGCGCCGACCGCTATCGAATAGTCCGGGATGTCGCCCTTCACCACGGCGTGCGAGCCGAGCACGCAGCCCTTGCCGATCGTGGTGTTGCGCAGGATGGTGGCCTTGGTCGCGATCCAGGTGTCAGGCCCGATCCGCACCGGCCCCTTGAGGATGCCCTGGTCCTTGATCGGCATGTTGATGTCGTCCATCCGGTGGTCGAAGTCGCAGACGTATACCCAGTCGGCCATCAGCACCGAGTCGCCCAACTCGATGTCGATGTAGGTGTTGATGACGTTGTCCCTGCCGAGCACGACCTTGTCGCCGAAGCGCAGCGAACCCTCGTGGCAGCGGATCGTGTTCTTGTCGCCGATGTGCACCCAACGGCCGATTTCCATCGTCGACAACTCCGGGGTGGCCTGGATCTCGACGCCCTTGCCGAGGAACACCATGCCCCTGGTGATGATGTGCGGGTTGGCGAGCTTGAACTTCAGCAGCCGCCAGTAGCGCACCAGATACCACGGCGTGTAAGCGCGGTTTTTGATCACCCACCTGAGCGAATCCACTGTGAGGAATTTGGCCTGCCGTGGATCGCGGAGCCGCTGTCCACGCCAGCGCTTGTGCAGCGGCGCGCCCCACATCGTCGTCATGGCCGGAAAGCCTACGCGAGCCCCTCGGGCCCGAACGGTTACCCTCACGTGGGCTTACCAATAGGAACGGGAAAGGATCGAGTGTTCCGCCGACTCATGGTGCTGGCGTCAACAGCGCTGATCACGGGTGCGCTGGCCGGTTGCGGAAACACCGACTCCTGGGTCGAGGCGCACGCCGCCGACGGCTGGCCTGCCCAATACGGCAACGCCGCCAACAGCAGCTACACCGGTCTGGCGGGCGCCAATTCGCTCAAACTGGAATGGAGCCGTTCGGTGAAGGGCGAGCTCGGCGCCGCGGTGGTGCTGGGATCCGGCCACTATCTGGCGGCCAATGCCCAGACCCCGGGCGGCTGCTCGCTGATGGTGTGGGAAACCGACAACAACGGCCGTCAACGCTGGTGCACCCGGCTGTGGCCGGGCGGCGGGTCCTCGAGCCCGTTGTGGGACGGCTTCGACAACCTCTATGTCGGTCAGCCCGGTGCGATGTTGTCGTTTCCGCCGACGCAGTGGATCCGGTGGCGGCAGCCGGTGATCGGAATGCCAACCACCCCAAGAATTCTCGCCCCCGATCATCTGTTGGTGGTGACCCATCTGGGTCAGGTCCTGGTGTTCGACGCCCACCGCGGCACCGTGATCGGCACGCCGCTGGACCTGGTGGAGGGCGTCAATCCGACCGACTCGCAGCGTGGACTCGCCGACTGCCGCCTCGAACGGCCGCGCTGCCCCGTCGCATCGGCGCCCGCCTTCGCGGCCGGGGCGGGAATGGTCGTGATCTCGGTGTGGCAACCCAACGCCCCCGCGCCGGTACTCGTCGGCTTGAAGTACAACACCAAGCACAATCCCGTGCTGGCAGAGGCGTGGACGAGCGACGCCGTCAAGGCTGGCTCGATCGCCAGCCCGGTCGCATCCGCCGACGGTTCGACGGTCTACGTCAATGGCCGCGACAACAAGCTGTGGGCCATCAACGCCGCAGACGGCAAGCCGAAATGGTCCACTCCGCTCGACGTCATGCCACAAACTCCGCCATCGGTATCGCCCCAGGGGCTGATCATCTGCGGCGGGGGCCCCGATACCAAGCTGGTCGCGATCAGGGACGCCGGCGACAAGGCCGAGGTGGCGTGGACCCGCGACGATGTCACGCCGCTGACCACATCCAGCCAGGCCGGCGGCCACGTCGCCTACACCGTGGTCAAGGAGGGCGATGACGGCCAAGCGCTGCTGGTATTCGATCCCGCCGACGGCCACACCATGAACAGCTATCCGCTGCCGGAGGCGACCGGGTGGCCGGTTGGTGTGTCGGTCAGCCACGACCGCCGCGTCGTGACGGCGACGAGCGCCGGCCAGGTGTACGGCTTCGAGCCCGCTTAGCGGTCAGGCGATCATCGCGTCGACGGGACCGCGCGGAATGGAGACCTGCAGGGCGCCCGCGGACTCCGGCTGGATCGCGCCCTGGCCGAAGAAAAAGATCAGCGAGTCGTTGGTGATCGCGAAGTTCTCGTAGGTCGATGGATTCAGGCCCACTTCGGGCGCGATCGCGGGGTTGGATCCCAGCTGCTTCTCCAGCTCCGTCTGCACCAGCGGGAAGATCACCGGCCACGGGTTGGTGCCCGGCTTGAACAACGGCTGGATCTTGTCGGAACCCATGGTGTCGATCGCGATCGGCTTGCGGTAGCCCTGATCCCAGTTGAACGCCTTGAAGAAGGTTTGCGGTTTCGCCCCGCCGACATCCTGGAACGTCTTGAACACCACCGACTGCGTGCCCCGCGGCGGGATCGCCGAGTTGAACTCGGTCGGAGTGACCTCCAGCTGATAGGGCATTGTCCGTGCGTCGGGCATCTTTGCCACGTTCAGGAAGCCGTCGCGCGTCTGCTTGATGTAGTCGAAGACCGCCTGCACGTCGGGGTACATCGTCGGATAGGCGATCTGCAGGGTGTAGCCGGTGTCACCCACGGTGATCTGGCACATCTGCTGGGCATCGATGGTCCCGTTGAGATCCGAGCACTTCGGCGGCGCGGCAAATGCCGGAGCGGCAGCTGCAACGCCGGACATACCGAGCGTCACGGCAACCAGGGCGGCGAGTACCGACGTGCGAGCGCGCATGGATTAACCCCTTCGGAGCCAGAGCGGCACCGTAGCCGCCGACGCCACAATACAGGCGACAGCAAAACAGTCCTCACCGCGACGGCAGGCAGACGAATGCCGTTGCCCGACTTGCTGTGCCGGTGCCGATGCGGGTGATCACCACGGAGACGTGCTGCGATCCGCGCAACCGGAGCCTGCGCCGCAGCGCGTCGACGTCGACGTCGACGCCGCGCACCAGGATCTCGACGGCGCCGGCATCGCGTGCCGACAGCGCCTGGCGCAGCCGCTTCTCGCTGAAGGCGAGTTCGTCGAGCACCTCAAATCCCCGCACGCCGTCGGGCAGCCTGTCACCGGACAGGTATGCGATGTCGGGGTCGAGCTGCCAGAGCCCGTGCCTGGCGGCGTAATGGCGGACAAGCCCGGCGCGGACCACCGCGCCGTCAGGGTCGACGATCCACCGGCCCACGGGCGCCACCCCGCAGTAGTCGGGCTCGGCGTCGGTGATCTGCTCGGGGCCGTCCAGCACGGTGGCGCGGCGGTGCACGCCGGCCTCGGCCATGCCCGGCGACCACAGGCACGCCTCGCGCACGCTGCCATCCAGCGAGACGACCTCGATCTCGCCGTTGAAGCCGAGCCGACGAAGCTCGGCGAAATCGATTCCAGGAGCGCACTTTACGACCAGATCGCGATTGCCGTAGGCATCGAGCAGTCCGTCGAGCGGCGGGGTGTAGTCCCGCGGGTCGAATCGTCGGCGCCCGGATCGTCTGCGGGCAGGGTCGGCGAGCACGGCGGTGTCACGGGTGATGGGGCGCAATGCATCGGCGCGGCATAGCGTCACTTCCCCGACGTTGTGGCGCGCCATGGCCAGCCGTACCGGGTCGATGTCGCTGCCGACGACGTAGGCGGCCGAGTTACGCAGCACCGCAAGCTCAGTGCCGACCGAACACGTGACGTCGTGAACCGTCGCACCCGCCAACCGGCGCGCCCGGTGTTCGGCCACCGGCTGAGCGGTGGCCTGCTGCAACGCATCGTCGGTGAACAGCCAGTCCGACGGGTCGGCGAACTTGGCGGCCGCTCGGCGGCGCAACAGCACCGTCTCAACCAAGGCTGGTGCGTGCTCACCGAATTGCGTTCGTATCGAAGCGATGTCGCCGAGCCGGGTGGCCTCCGTCAACCCGTAGCCGTCGACAACGCGCAGCGCCTGCTCCCCTGCGTGGCTGCTCAGATAAGCGACGGCGTTCAGGCCGAAATCTACGACGGCTTGACCCCGGTCACCATGACGTTGTAGAACCATCCCTTCGGGAGGACGCGACTCCAGACGTTGGCGTCCACCCAGCTCAGCGTCATCCAGCTGGTGAACGCGAATTTCGCCCAGCTCCAACCCAATCGGCCAGGGGGCACCGCAGCCTCGAATGTGCGGATCGGCCAGCCCATCATCGCTGCAGTGAATTCCGTTGTGGCGGTTGAGATGTCGACAGCACCCGCGCTGCGGGCCATGCTCTCCAGATCCTCTGGCGCGAAGGTATGCAGATCGACGATCGCCTCCAACGCAGCAGCGCGCGACGACTCGTCGAGCTCGGCCTGCGGGCGCCGCCAGCCGCCGAGCCCCGGCAGCCTGGTCACGTTCGTCACCGCGCGCCACGTCAGCGTCGACAACGGGCGGGCATAGGTTTCGCCCGCGTTCGTCGGCTCACCGGCAAAGATGAACCGGCCGCCCGGCTTGAGCACCCTGACCACTTCGCGCAGCGACAGTTCCACATCGGGGATGTGGTGCAACACCGCGTGGCCGACCACCAGGTCGAAGGTGTTGTCCTCATACGGGATGCCCTCGGCGTCGGCGACCCGGCCGTCGATCTCGAGGCCGAGGTTCTCGCCGTTGCGGGTGGCCACCTTGACCATGCCCGGCGACAGATCGGTGACCGAGCCGCGTCGCGCGACGCCGGCCTGGATCAGGTTCAGCAGAAAAAAGCCGCTGCCGCAGCCGAGCTCCAGGGCCCGGTCGTAGGGCAGCTTGCGCTGCTCCTCCACCGGCACGGTGGCGTCGAACAGGTCGCGGGCGTAGTCGACGCAGCGCTTGTCGTAGGAGATCGACCACTTCTCGTCGTAGTTCTCGGCTTCCCAGTCGTGGTAGAGGACCTGCGCGAGCTTGGAGTCGTAGCGGGCGGCCTCCACCTGCTCCGCGGTGGCATGCGGATTGGGAGACGGGTCGGTACTCGTCATGCAGGGCAGCCTAACGGGGAGTGCCAAACGAGGCCTTGGCGGCGGCCAGTACCTGCGCCGGATGGCCGACGAACCGCTCGGCCCAGGCCACGGCCGCGTCGTACACCGCGTCAGGGGCGACCATCTGGTCGATCAGGCCCAGCGCCAGCGCCTCCTTGGCGTCGACGAACCGCCCACTGAACACCAGATCCTTGGCCTTGCTCTCGCCGATCGCACGCGCGAGCCGGACCGTCTCCCCCGGAGCGAAACCGTCGAGGATCTCCGTCGCGCCGACCTTGATGTTGTCGCCGGCCACCCGCCAATCCGCGGCCAGCGCCAGCGTCAGCCCGCTGCCCAGCGCGTACCCGGTGATCGCCGCCACCGTCGGCTTCGGGATCGCGGCGAGCGCGTCGACGGCGTCGCGGCCGACCTGGGCGGCGCCTGCCGCCTCCTGTTCGTTCAACGTCTGCCGTACCGTCACATCGTCGCCCGCGCAGAAGATCTCGTGTCCGCCGAACACGATCACCGCCGCGACATCGTCGCGTGCGCCGACTTCGTCTGCGGCCGAGATGATTTCGCGATACAGCTGACGCGTGAGTGCATTCGTCGGCGGCCGCGACATCAGCAGGGTGGCGATGCCCGGATGCTCGTCGAACGTGTGGATGCTGACGAACTCCTTCACGGAGTACGTCCTCCGAGCGCCTCGTTGTAGCGCTTGCCGTCGAAGAACTCGAACTCCAGGTTGCCGTCGGTCATGCTCATGTTCGGCGACACGGCAACGATCTGACGCTCGACGGCCAGCACCTCGGCGACGGTGCGGCCGGCAAGCGCGTCCAGCTGCGTCCACGTCGGCGGCAGCAGGAAGCTTCGCTGCGCCGTGAAGTCCTCGATGGCTGCTTCGGGCGTGATCCAGCCGGCCTGGTCGGTTTCGGTGTTCTCGCCGTCGGCGCGCTGCCCCTCGGGAAGTGCACCGACGAAGAAGTAGGTGTCGTAGCGCCTGGTGCGCTCCTCCTTGGGGGTCACCCAGTTCGCCCACGGCCGCAGCAGGTCGGCCCGCAGCATCAGCTTCTCGGCCCGCAGGAACTCGCCGAACGACAGGTCCTTGCTGACCAGCGCGTGCCGGGCGTCGCGGTACACCGACGCATCGTCGACGAGCAGATCCGGATCGTCGGCCGCGCCCGCGAACAACACGCCGCACTCCTCGAATGTCTCCCTAGCCGCAGCGCAGACCAGGGCCTCGGCGAGATCGGCGTCGGTGCCCAGCTTGGCGCCCCACCAGTCCTTGTCCGGGCCGTGCCAGGCGATGTCGGCGTTACGGTCGCGGTCATCGACCCCGCCGCCGGGAAACACCATCACGCCGCCGACGAAGTCCATATTGCGGTGCCGACGCATCAGGAACACCTTGATGCCGTCGGAGGTGCCCCGGATCAGCATCACCGTCGCGGCGGGCCGCGGAACCAGCGGATCTTCCGACATCAACGCCTCCTGTGCGCCGCGCGGCTTCTGGTGCGCCGGGCGAAATAACGACCATCGATCACTTCGAGTGCGATGGACTGGCCGAACGCCTTCGACAGATTCTCCGCATTCAGCACATCTGTCAGCAGCCCGGCATCGACCACCTTGCCCTCCGACAGGATCAGGGCGTGGCTGAACCCGCGCGGGATCTCCTCGACGTGGTGGGTGACAAGCACGATCGCGGGCGCGTCGGGGTCGGCGGCCAGGTCTTCCAACCGGGAAACCAGCTCCTCGCGACCGCCGAGGTCGAGCCCGGCCGCCGGCTCGTCGAGCAGCAGCAGCTCCGGGTCGGTCATCAGTGAGCGCGCGATCAGCACCCGCTTGCGCTCGCCCTCCGACAGCGTCTCGTAGGTGCGCTCGGCCAGGTGTTCGGCGCCGACGCTCTCCAGCATGTCGATGGCCTGCTCGTAGTCGACGTCCTCGTAGTTCTCCCGCCAGCGGCCGAGCACCGCGTGTCCCGCGGAGACAACGAGGTCGCGTACGACTTCACCCTCGGGTACACGCTGGGACAGCGTGGAGCTGCTCAGCCCGACGCGCGAGCGCAGCTCGGACATATCGGTGCGACCGAGGCGTTCGCCGAGCACATAGGCCGTGCCGGAGGACGGATGCTCCGTGGCGGCGGCCATCCGCAGCAGCGACGTCTTGCCCGCGCCGTTGGGCCCGATGACCACCCAGCGTTCGTCGAGCTCGACAGACCACGTGACCGGCCCGACCAGAATCCGGTTGCCGCGACGCAGCGTGATCTTGGCGAAGTCGATCAGCAGGTCGGGGTCGGCGCTGTCTCCTCCGGCATCGGGCACTCGCTCATCGTAGTCACGCGATTTCGGCGCGTTTGCCTGCGCCCAGCGCCACTTTTCGCGCCCAAATCGCCCGCGGAGGGCACGAAGGCCCAGCCGCTGCGCGCCAACACCTTCTTCGGGGTGATGCGGACGAAGAACTGAACAAGAGGACCGATCCCGAGCGCGTACACGAGAGTGCCGACGCCGACGGTGCCGCCGAGAAGCCATCCGACCGCCAGCACGGTCGCCTCGATGGACGTCCTGACCAGCCGGACTGACAGGCCGGTGCGCTTGACGAGGCCGGTCATCAGCCCGTCGCGCGGGCCGGGACCGAGGCCCGCACCGATGTAGAGCACCGTGCTGATCGCGTTGAGGACGACAGCGCCCACCATCATCGCGACGCGAATTGGCAGCGACGTCGGTGTCGGCAGGATCGCAAGGCCGGTGTCCACCGTGACGGCGATGACGACGACGTTGGCGATGGTGCCGACGCCGGGCCTGTTGCGCAGCGGTATCCAGGCGAGCAGCACCGCGACGCCGACGACGGCGGATGCAATGCCGATGGTCATGCCCGTCTTCAGCGACAGCCCCTGGTGGAACACGTCCCACGGGTCCAGCCCGAGTCCGGCGCGCACCATCACGGCCATCGAGAAGCCGTAGCCGATCAGGCCGAGCAGCAGCGCGCTGCCCCGCACGCCGGCCCTACGCATGGTGCGGGAAGCGGATCCGAATTATGTCGACCTCGTGGGCCACCCGCTCCGCGTCCCGATCGAGGAACTCGGCGGGGATGCGCTCGGCGGGACGGAAAATCCGGCCCAGTGGGCGGGTCAGTCGTAGTGTCCAGTTCATGCTCATGAGGAAATATTCGGGCCGAACTGGCTTGCTATTCAATAGCCAGTTGGAGCATACTGGCCTGTAAATGACCGTAGAAATGCCCGCCCGAGCGCTCGATGTGGATCTTTTGGCCCGCGAGCTCGGCAACTGGCGTACGTCCAGTCGTAGTGGGCCGGCCTACCACGGTCTGGCCGATGCCATCCGGCTGCTGATCGTCGACGGGCGCCTTCCCGTCGGCGCCCGGCTGCCCAGTGAGCGGGCGATGGCCGACACCCTGCGGGTTTCCCGCACCACCGTCACCGCCGCATACACACAGCTGCGCGAGGACGGCTACCTCAACGCCCGCCGTGGCGCCCGCAGCACCACCGCCCTGCCGGTGGCACCCGCCGCTATGCCCGAGACCTTCACCACCGGGGTGAATCTGGCGGCGGCCGCGATGTCTGCGCCCGCGGCGGCATTGGTCGAGGCCTTCGCGGAAGCGACGGAGCAGATGACCCCCTATCTGCACGGCCCCGGCCTTGAGCCGCTGGGAGTTCCCCCGCTGCGTGAAGCCATCGCCGAAAACTACTGTGCGCGAGGCCTTCCCACTGACCCTGATCAGATCATGGTGACGACGGGAGCGCTGCAAGCGATCAGCTTCACCCTCGCGGCGCACGTACAGCCGGGCGACCGTGTATTGGTGGAGCAGCCGACGTTTCACGGCGCACTGTCGGCTATCACAACCGCAGGGGCGCGTGCGGTCCCGGTGGCGGTCACGGCGGACGGCTGGGAGCTCACCGCAATCGACGCCGCCATCCGGCAGCTGTCCCCGCGGCTGGCCTACTTTGTGCTGGACAATCACAACCCGACCGGGTTGACGATGCCCGCAACAGAGCGAAAGCAGTTGGCGCACGTCATCTCCGAAACGCGCACCCGCACGATCATCGACGAGACCATGGCCGATATGTGGCTGGACGAACCGATACCCGCACCGATGGCCGCATCGATGACCGCCCATCGCGACCTGATCATCACCATCGGTTCGATGTCCAAATCGTTCTGGGCCGGCCTGCGGATCGGCTGGATCCGCGCCGAGCGCGGCACACTCGCGACCATCGCTGCGCTACGCCCATCGATGGACCTGGGCACCGCTGTGTTCGAACAGTTGGCTGCGGCAAGCCTTCTCGCGGCTGCCGACGACGTATTGCCGGAACGTCGCGAGACCCTGCGCAGACGCCGCGACGTGCTGCTGGCACTGCTGAGCGCGTATCTGCCCGACTGGCAGCCGCTCCCGGCTACAGGCGGAATGGCGCTGTGGGTTCGGCTACCCGCACCGATGAGCTCGGCGCTGTCGGCATTGGCCTCGCGGATCGGACTCGAGATCCCGCCTGGTCCGAGATTCGGTGTCGACGGCACGCTCGAACGCTTCATCCGCGTGCCATTCACCCTGCCCGAAGATCAGCTCACCGAAGCGGTCCAACTGCTCGCCCGCGCCTGGCACACCATCACCGGCTCGACCGCCGCAGAGCCGTCGGCGGCGATGGTCGTTTAGTCGTCGGGGATCTCGACCCTGCGGAGCGTTCCGTCGACCGAGTCGGCGGCCTCGATCTCACCGCGGGTGATCCCCAGGATGAACAGCACCGTATCCAGATAAGGATGGCTCAGCGACGCGTCGGCCACCTCGCGCAGCGCCGGTTTGGCGTTGAACGCGACACCGAGGCCCGCGGCGGCCAGCATGTCCATGTCGTTGGCGCCGTCGCCGACGGCGACAGTCTGTTCCATCGGGACACCCGCCTGCTGCGCGAAGTCCCTCAGCGCCTTGGCCTTTCCCGGCCGGTCGATGATGTCCCCGATGACGCGTCCGGTGAGCTTGCCGTCGACGATCTCGAGTTGGTTGGCCGCCACGAAGTCCATCTCGAGCTCATGAGCGAGCGGTTCGATGACCTGACGGAAGCCGCCCGACACGATGCCGCAGTGAAATCCCAAGCGCCGCAGCGTCCGAAGGGTGGTGCGGGCACCCGGCGTGAGCTCGATCTGCTCGCCGACCTCCTCGAGCACCTCCGCGGGCAGCCCGGCCAGCGTGGCGACGCGACGGTTCAGCGATTCGGCGAAGTCCAGTTCGCCCCGCATCGCGGCCTCGGTGATCTCGGCGACGGCCGCGTGCGCGCCGACGCGATCGGCCAGCATCTCGATGACCTCGCCCTGGATCAGCGTGGAGTCGACGTCGAACACGATGAGCCGCTTGGCCCGTCGCGCCAGGCTGTAGTCCTCCAGCGCGATGTCGACGCTCTCATTGACCGCCACCCGCGCCAGGATGGACTGCAACTGCGCGTAGACGCCGCCGGGCGGCACCGAGACCCGCAACTCCAAGCCCGTCACCGGGTAGTCGGAGACACCGCGGATGAAGTCGATGTTGACACCGAGCGCCGCCACCTCACGCGCGACCACGCCGAAGGACTCGGCGGTGATCGGCCTGCCCAGCACGACGATGGTGTGAGTGGACGGCTCCCGCATCACGGGCATCTCGTCGCTGCGCTCGATCGTCACGTCCAGGCCGACGCCGTGAATCGCGTTCTCGACCTCTTCGCGCAGTTGCGGGCCACCCGCCGTTTCGGCCGAACAGGACACCAGCACCCCGAGCGTCAGGCGGCCGCGAATGACGACCTGTTCGACGTTGAGCAGCTCGACCTTGTGCCGCGAAAGCACTTCGAACAGCGCAGAAGTCACGCCTGGTTGGTCGACCCCGGTGACGGTGATCAACACCGACACCTTTGACGTGCTCACCCCCCGGTTGCCGTCCGCGTGGTCCGTCAGGTCCGGACGTTCTCATCGTCGAGTCGGGTGACGTCACCGTCCGACGGGCCGTGGGCACGCCCGATGTGCGCCTCGGCGCGCATTCGATCCACCATGTGTGGATAGTGCAACTCGAATGCGGGCCGCTCCGAACGGATCCGGGGCAGCTCGGTGAAGTTGTGCCGCGGCGGCGGGCAACTGGTCGCCCACTCGAGCGAGTTGCCGTAGCCCCACGGGTCGTCGACCGTCACCGGCTCGCCATAGCGCCAGCTCTTGAAGACGTTCCACGTGAACGGAATCGTGGAGATGCCGAGGATGAACGCGCCGATCGTGGAGACGACGTTCAGCGTGGTGAACCCGTCGCTCGTCAGGTAGTCGGCATACCGGCGGGGCATGCCCTCGTCGCCCAGCCAGTGCTGCACCAGGAACGTTGTGTGGAAGCCGATGAACGTCAACCAGAAGTGCAGCTTGCCAAGCCGCTCGTCGAGCAACCGTCCGGTCATCTTGGGGAACCAGAAATAGATGCCCGCGTAAGTGGCGAACACGATCGTGCCGAACAACACGTAGTGGAAGTGCGCGACCACGAAGTAGCTGTCGGTCACGTGAAAGTCGAGCGGCGGGCTGGCGAGCAGCACACCGGACAGACCGCCGAGCAGGAACGTGACAAGGAAGCCCACCGAGAACAGCATCGGCGTTTCAAATGTCAACTGGCCCTTCCACATCGTGCCTATCCAGTTGAAGAACTTGATACCGGTCGGCACCGCGATCAGGAATGTCATGAAGCTGAAGAACGGCAGCAGCACGGCGCCGGTGGCGTACATGTGGTGTGCCCACACCGCGACCGAAAGCGCCGCGATGGACAGCGTCGCGTAGATCAGCGTGGTGTAGCCAAAGATCGGCTTCCGGGAGAACACCGGGAAGATCTCGGTGACGATGCCGAAGAACGGCAACGCGATGATGTACACCTCCGGGTGGCCGAAGAACCAGAACAGGTGCTGCCACAGCAGCACGCCGCCGTTGGCCGGGTCGTAGACGTGCGCCCCCAGCAGGCGATCGGCGGCCAGCCCGAACAGGGCGGCGGTCAGCAGCGGGAAGGCCATCAGCACCAGGATCGACGTCACAAGGATGTTCCAGGTGAAGATCGGCATCCGGAACATGGTCATGCCTGGGGCGCGCATGCAGACCACGGTGGTGATCATGTTGACGCCACCGAGGATGGTGCCCAGGCCGCCGACGCCCAAGCCCATGATCCACAGATTGCCGCCAACGCCGGGTGAGTGGATCGCGTCGGTCAGCGGCGTGTAGGCGGTCCAGCCGAAGTCGGCGGCGCCACCCGGGGTGATGAAGCCTGCGAGCGCGATCGTCGCGCCGAAGAGAAAAAGCCAGAACGACAATGCGTTCAATCGCGGGAACGCCACGTCGGGCGCGCCGATCTGCAGCGGCAGCACCAGGTTGGCGAACCCGAACACGATCGGGGTGGCATAGAACAACAGCATCACCGTGCCGTGCATGGTGAACAGCTGGTTGAACTGCTCGTTGCTCAGGAACTGCAGTCCGGGCAAGGCGAGCTCGGTGCGCATGAACAGCGCCATCAAGCCGCCGATGAAGAAGAAGATGAAGCAGGCGACGCAGTACATGATGCCGATCAGCTTGTGATCGGTGGTGGTCACCAGCTTGTAGACCAGATTCCCCTTGGGACCGAGCCTCGCCGGGAACGGGCGGCGGGCTTCGAGTTCTCCGACCAGGGGCGCTTCGGCTACCAACGGGTCCTCCAAACGTTTATGCGGGCACGCCCGCAATGCTCCAATCGAATCCTATCGCCCAAAGCCCTTCGTGTCGGCATGGGTCCTACAAACGGTCGTAATTGTTTCTTCTTTATTCCTACCTGGCCAGTTGACCAGCCGCGAAGTGCCCGGATGTTACCGTCGGGCCCGTGCTGAACCGCCGACCGGCGCCCCGTGTGATCGCCTCCGCGGCGGCCATCCTGACCGCCGTGGTGGTGACCACGCTCGGCGGCTGCGGCAAGGTCGGCGGAAACTCGGCTCCCACGGTCAACGAGCCATCGATGATCACCAGCACGACCAAGATCGCGGGCGCCGGTGTGCTGGGCAATCAGCGCAGGCCCGACGAGTCCTGTGCACCGGATCCGGCACCGCTGGATCCGGACCAGGGCGACCACGAAGTTCGCCACGCCGCAGGCAGCACAGTCGTGCCCGCCGACCCGCAGCGCATCGTGGTGCTCGCGGGCGACCAGCTGGACGCCCTGTGTGCGCTGGGTCTGCAGTCACGCATCGTCGGCGCCGCGATAGCCGACAGCTCCGACCACCAGCCCTCGTATCTCGGCGCCGTCGTACACAACCTGCCGGCAGTCGGCACCCGAAGCCATCCGGATCTCGACGCGATCCGCGCGGCCAAACCCGACCTGATCCTCGGGTCGGAGACCCTCACGCCCGACGCCTATCCGGCGTTGTCGGCGATCGCCCCGACGGTGTTCACCGGTGCGCCTGGCGCGGCGTGGGAGGACAACCTGCGCACGGTCGGCGCGGCGACGTCGCGCGGTGACGCCGCCAACGGCATGGTCGACGATTTCGCCGCCGCAGCGGACAAGGCGGGCGCAGACGACGACGCCGCGCACTTCCAGGCGTCGGTGGTGCAATTCACCGACAAAACCTTGCGGGTGTATGGACCGAACAACTTCCCCGGCAGCGTGCTGGCCGATGTCGGCGTGGATCGCCCTGCGGCACAACGGTTTACCGACAAGCCGTATGTCGAGCTCGGCACTACCGCGGAGGACCTTGACAACTCCCCCGACTTCTCCGCCGCTGACGGAGACATCGTGTACGTGTCCTTCGCCTCACCGGCCGCAAAGGACCGCGCCGCCGAGGTGATGGGCAGCAATTCGTGGAAAAACCTGTCGGCCAACAAGGACAACCGGGTCTTCGTCGTCAACAACGAGGTGTGGCAGACCGGCGAGGGCATCGTCGCGGCCCGCGGAATCCTGGCCGACCTGCATTGGGTCAACGCGCCGATCAACTAGGTCCTACGTGGTGCCGTGGCGAGCCTGCTGGCCGAACTGGCCCGTCTCCAGCGATCCGTCGGGGAGCACGAGTTCACCGCTGTCGATCCGGTCACGAAGATAGGCGAAGGTCTGCGCGGTCTAGGCGAAAAGGTGCTCGCCCGCCCGCAGCGCCGGGCGCGGTGATGCGCCGCGAGAGACGAACTGCGCCAATGGTTTCACCTCGGTGTGGTAGTCAACGTTGAAGAACAATGGGAATGAGTAGCGTTCCTCGACGACTTTGCGAACCCGGTGGCTGGTGGCGACGAACGCGCCGTTCGTCCACAACTCGAGCATGTCGCCGATGTTGACGACGTACGTGCCGGGAATCGGTGGCACGTCGATCCATTCACCGGCGCCGTTGAGCACCTCGAGGCCCGGCGCTGTCGGCTTGAGCAGGGTGAAGCACTCGTAGTCGGTGTGTGCCCCGATGCCGTGACCGTCCTGGGCCTCGGGGTTGTACGGGTAGTGCACCAGCCGCAACTGGCTCGGCGTTTTGGTGGCGTGGCGGGAGAACACGTCGGGGTCCTCGCCCAATGCCACCGCGAAGGCCCACAGCAATCGGTTCCCGACGGCAAGGATCGCTTCGTAGTAGGCCGTCACCGCATCGGCGAAGCCAGGAAGCTCCGGCCAGGTGTTGGGCCCGAGCATCGGGTTGCCCGCCTGATAGTCCGGATCGTCGGCGGGCAGGTCAAGCGCGGTGTCGAACGCCTCCTTGAGGTCGGGGTAGCCGGACTCGACGCCCTCTTCGCCGATGGGGACGTAGCCCCGGTGGCACCGCGACAGCCCGATATAGCTGCGCATCTTCTCCTCGAGTGGCAGCGCGAAGAACTCCTCGGTGGCCGCGAGCAGCCGGTCGAACAGTTCGTCATCGACGCCGGATCCGCTGACGTAGAAGAACCCGATGTCGCGCGCCGCCTCGCCGATCTCCGCCGCGACCCGCTCTCGTGCCGCCTTGTCTGTTGAACTGAGATCACCGATGTCAATGATCGGAATCGAGGTGAAAGATGTTGCGCCACTCATAAATTCACGAACCCTTCGGTTTCCTTGATCGCCCATCGCACGCCGTTGGCGCGGAGTTCGTTGTCGGAGGGTATGACGTCCAGCTCGCACCATCGCGATCCGCCGACCGTGTCGATGACGACAAGGCCACCGTCCGCCCAGCCGAACCGCTCACCGACGCGTACGAGTAGGCCGGCCGCGCCGTCGGGCGCCGTGAGGACCATCGCCCCCGCCGGTGTGGTTGGGCCGTCGTCGCGGTCCCAGCGCTCGGTGTAGTCCTCGTGCACACCGGTCTCGACCAGCGTGTGTCCGTCCCAGCGCATCGCGCCTGCATCGGGGTGCGGCCCGGGCGGCTCGAGGTCGATGTCACGACCCCACTCGAAGACGCCACCATCCTGTCGCAGACGACCGGCGAACCCCCGGGAGTCGACATATGCGGAGATGCCCTGCAGCCAAACCACATCAGTGCGCTCGTCGCGGGAGCCGTCGGCGTTGATCAACAGCGTGCGCCGCCACAGACCCGTGCAATCCGATGCCGATACCGTGGTCACGACGACGCGTCCCACCGCTGGCGCAGCAGACGCCACCCGTCCGGTGTCGGCGTTCCCAGCGCGCGAACCCTCGCGATGCCGCCGTCGGGGTAGGCCTGCACCCGCAGCGCGGTGATTCCGCGTGCGTCAACGGTGAACACCTGCCTGGCGTCGGCGGCCAGCCGGGTGCGGGGCAGCACGGGCACATCGAATGTCACCAGGGCCCAGCCGTGTTCGTTGTCGGGCCCACCCCGGCAACCCATGACCGCCACTTCCGGTGAGGCGTTGAACACGAAACAGGATGTGTCGACCTCCACGCGCCGCAGGTCGGCGGGCACGGCGAACGAGATCATCACCGCGTCGTAGGTGTCGGGGCCGACGTCGCGGCGTCGTCGTGTTTCCCAGCCGTCCCCCATGTCGCGTGGCCGATCCGCCGCGATGAGCGCGCAGGCATCCGAATAGAATCTGTCGCTGCACCATTCGACCCGGCCGCCCTGCTCGACACCCGATACCTCGACGGTGACGTCCGCCCACGACGCGGGATCGGGTATCACCTCGCCGTAGGCGCGCAACCGGGCCACTCCCCCGTCGGACTCCAGCCGCAGCCGCAGGTGTGTCCACCGCCGCCGGTCGCGCACCGGCAGCAGGTTGTGCGAATCCGGTTTCAGGGCGGTCGAATCCACCAAGGATATCCACCTGACGCTGGCGTCCGTCGGATCGGCTGTCACGTCGATGACGCAGGCGTCGACACTGCATGCGGTCGGGTGGTTGCCCGAGAAGAACCGAGTGTCGACATCGATGGCGTGCACCAGGCCCGGCGCACCGAGGCGGATGACCACCCAGTCGCCGCACGGCCCGGCATGGCGTCTGGTCTCCCAGCCGTCGACGACCTCGCCGCGGATCTATGTGCCTGGCACGAAGGCGGGTTCAGCCGGGTTGACAAGCAGCTCCTTGAAGCCGAACGACTCATCGCTGGCGGCGACAACGCTGCCGCCGAGCACTCGGGACGCGAGATCGACCTCGTTCACCTGTCCAACCCCAGCGCTCGCGACAGCGGCCACTGGCTGCGCGGGTTGTCCGGTCCCGGCGCGTAGACACCGGCCTTGCTTGTGGACAGCCCCAACCCGACGACCGCCTCGGCGAGCGCAACGGCTGCGGCAACGCCGTCGACGGCGGGCACGCCGACCTTCGATGCGATCGCCGACGCCACACCCGCCATCCCGGCGCACCCGAGGCAGATCACATCGGCGCCGTCCTCGTTCACCGCCCGCGCCGCCTCGTCGACGATTGCGGCCACCGCGGCGGCGGGATCCGCGTCTACTTCGGCGGTACCGAGTCCGCATTCACGCACCGAGGCGCAATGGGCATCAAGTCCGGCCACCAGAAGACGGTCCTCGATCGGCGCGATCGAGCGGGCCAGCGTCGTGACGACAGAAAACCGCCGTCCGAGGAGATGAGCGATGTGTGCGGCACACTCGGCGATGTCGAACACCGGCACGGCCAGCATTTCCTGCAGCGCGTCTTTGCCGTGTTCACCAAATCCGGCGAGCACCACGGCGTGGTAGTCGAAGCGGTCGTCGCCGAGCAGACGCGCCACCAGGTCCATCACCCCAGTGGCCGACAGATAGCTCTCGGCGGCCGAGTCGATGGCCTCGGTACCGAAGTACGGTGCGAAACAGTCGATCTCGGTCCCAGCGCGCGCGGCGGCGCGCGCCGCCCTGGCGATCTCGGCCGTCATGGCCTGCGAGATGTTGGGGTTGAGTACCAGTATCCTCATGCCGGCTCGCAGACCCGATCGAAAACGAGCTGTCCGGATGCCCAGGTCTGCAGGACCGAACCGCGCAGCGCCACACCGTGATACGGGCTGAGCGGGTGCCGGTGTCGCAGCGCACCGGCGTCGACGATCTCTTCGGCGTCGGGATCGAACACACAAAGATCGGCGCGCAGACCGAGCCCGATGCGGCCGCGGTCGGTCAGACCGGCCAGCTCGGCCGGCCGCTCGGACATCCACCAACTGAGCTCGGTCAAACCGAAACCCCGCCGCACCGATTGCGTCCACACCGCCCGTGGCCCGACTTGCAAAGAACTGATCCCACAGAAGGTCCTGCCGAAGTCACCGCCTCCCTTGAGTTCGGCAGCGCACGGTGAATGGTCCGACACCACCATGTCCAGCGTGCCGTCCAGAAGCCCGGCCCACAGTAGCTCGCGGTTGGCGGCGCCGCGGATCGGCGGACACGCCGCGAACTCGGTTGCGCCGTCGGGAATGGTCTCGGCGTCGAACATCAGGTAATGCGGACAGGTTTCGGCGGTCACCGGTAATCCGGACCGCTTGGCGTCGGCGAGCAGCGCCAGCGCCCGCGCGCTCGACACGTGCACGACGTGCGCGCGAGCTCCGGTGGCCGCCGCTGTGTTGCACACCAGGGCGACGGAGTCTTCTTCGGCGGCCTCCGGTCGCGACTCGAGGAACGACGTATAACGATCGCCGCAGGGCCGCGGGCTGCCGTCGATGACGTGGTGACTTTCGGCGTGCACGAGTATCACGGAGCCGAGCTCGGCGATGTGCGCCATCGCCGACCGGAACTGGCTGGGCGTCAGGTGACCGAAATTCGGATTGCCGGAGTCGGCGAGGAAACACTTGAACCCAGGCACGCCTGCACGCGCCAGCGGCTCGAGCTCCTCGACGTTCTCAGGCACCACGCCAGCCCAGAAGTCGACATCGACGCGACAGTTGCCCTGCGCGGCAGCCTTCTTGACGCGCAATGCCTCGACGCTGGTGGTGACCGGATCGGAGTCCAGCGGCATATCCACCAGCGTGGTGATGCCGCCTGCGGCAGCCGCCGCCGTAGCGGTCGCGAAGCCTTCCCAGTCGGTGCCCGGCTCGTTGATGTGCACGTGGGTGTCGACGAATCCGGGCAGTAAGACGACATTCACGGGCAGCCGCACATCGTCGACCGTGTGCGGGTAGGCGGCATCCACGGCGTCGACCCCGACGATCGTCCCGTCGGTGATGCCGACGGCGGCGGCGCGCAACTCACCGTTGAGCAGAACCCGTTCGGCTCGCAGCACCAGATCGATCATCCGAACCGCTCGTGGAAGTGGCGGGTCATCTTGGGCCACACATGTGGGTCATGGCCAGGAATAAGCGGATATCCCTTGTCGCTGGCCAGCTTCTTGAGCTTGCGGATGGGCTCGATCGTCTCCTCCGGTTCGACGCCGATGAAGCCGCCGATGGCCAACTCGTGCTCGACGTTCTCGGTGAGGTCGGCGGCGTCGAAGGCGAATACGAAGCCGTCGCCGCCCACGGACTCATCGAGTTCGACGACGAAGCTCTGGTGGCCCGGCGTGTGCCCGTAGGTCGGCACCGCAGTGATTCCGGGAGCGATCTCGGCCTCACCGTCGGCCAGACGCCAGTCGATGTTCGGGTCGTCGAAATCCACCCGCACGATCGCATTGTGTTCTGGCTCAGGGTGATTGGACAGGCCGTACACGAGCTCGCGACGCTGTGCGTGCACCGGCACCTTCCCCGCGAACAGCTTGAGCCCGCCGGCGTGGTCGTGGTGCAGATGGCTGACTGCGACCGTGTGAATCTCGCCGATGTCGACGCCGATCTCGGCGAGCCGCTCCTGGATCGGTTCGCCCGGCCCAGGCAGCACGGGGCGGTATTCCACCGTCGGGAAGAACCGCCGGTACAGCGCGGGGTCGCGGACCAGGGCGGTGTTGAATCCCGTGTCGAGCAAGACCCACCCGCCGTCGGTCTGCAGCAGCACACCGGGCACGGGTTCGCGCATCCGCTCCTCCGGAGGCGCGCCGTACACCGAGACCGACTTGGGCAGTTCCTCCCAGCCGAGCGTCAGCAGGATGATGCGACGGACTTTTCCCGTCATCAGCCCACCGAAAGCCCGGCCAACCGCAGGGTGTTCGGGTTGGTCACCACGTGCGACTGCTCGACGCCCTTCAGCCATGGCTGGGCCACCATGAAGTCGTCGACATCGGCCACGTTGAGCCAGCAGCCGGTCTTGAGGGCCTCGAGCCCGGCTTGCGAGAACGCATCGGGCGAACCGTCGGGCAGCCCCCTGGCCAGCGCCTCGGTCACCGGCGGCGCCGAGCAGCCGAGGTAGTTCAGGCCACCGTCGGCGTCCCATGAAATGTGGCCCCAGGTGTAGGGCGACGGCGCGTCCGGCCATGCCAGCAGCGTGAGCACCTCGGGTGCGGCCATGCCGTCGCCGCCGATCCAGCCGTAGATCTCCGATGTCGGATAGCTCTGGACCTTCGCGTTCAGACCCGCCGCCGCCAGCTGCGTCTGGATCAGGTTGCTGATGAGCTGGTTGTCGGGGTTGCTCGAGTCGTAGCCGATCGTGACGGCTTTCTGGTCTGCGGGCAGCCCGCCCGCGATACCGCTGAGCGCCGACGGATCATGCGGCACAGACTGTTTGGCGAGCTCTGCAGTCATCATGTTCGGTGGGTAGATCTGACCCGCGACCTTGCCGCGGCCGAAGTATGTCTGCTTGACAAGCTCGTCGACGTCAACGGCCTGCAGCACCGCATTGCGGTTCTTCGCGTCGGTGAGCATTCCCTTGTGCGGGTTGATGTACAGGTAGTTCGACATCATGGTCGGCAGCGAGTAGTGGGAGTACTTGCTGTCATTGAGGTATTGCCCCACCGCCGATGACGGCAGGTCGTGCAGGATCGCGGCGATCTGACCGTTGTTGAATTGCAGCTGCTGCGCGGAAACGTCGGTGACGACCGGTAGCTCGACCTTCTCGAAGTACGGCTTGGCGCCCCAGTAGTCGGGGAACGCGGCCAGGCCGTAGTGCGAGCCGACCTGAGCATCTGTCAGCGTGAACGGACCGGTGCCCAGGTCGTGGGTGGTCAGGTAGTTCTGCGCATTGTCGCTACCGGCGTTCTTCTTCAGCCCCTCGGGGCTGAGCATCCGCGGTCCGTAGGGGCAGGCGAGATAGTCCAGGAACGCCGAGTTCGGCGCCTTCAGCGTTATGGTGACGCCGTAATCGCCTTGTGTGGTAACCGAATCGACATCCTTGACCATGTAAGCGGGACCCTGGTTGACCGCAAGCCTGCGGTCGAAAGAGGCTTTCACCGCCGCGGACGTGAACGGCGTACCGTCGTGGAACTTGACGCCTTCGCGCAGTTTGAACGTGAAGACCTTGTTGTCCGGCGAGGCATGCCACTCAGTGGCCAGCAGCGGCTCGAGCTCGGGCTTGTTGGTGCCCGCCTTGTACTCCAGCAGACCCTCGTACAGGTTGGTGGTCAGCAGCAGGCCCTGCCCCGCGTAGAAGATGTCGGGATCCGGCGGCTGGCCGGGGTCCTGCAGGAATGACAGGTGCAGCACCTTGTCGGTGGGCGCGGCGTTCGGCGCTCCGCCACCGGACTCCGAACCACCGCAACCGGAAAGCGTCAGGGCCGCTACCGCACCCACGGCCACCACGGTCTTCAATCGTTTGATCATTGAGCGGCTCCTTCGAGAACAGGGACGGAACTGGCGAGTTCGGCAAATGCGGAAAGAATTTCGGTACTGGTGCGAAGGGCGCCGGTCTGCAAGTACTCCATCGCGTCCAGTGCGGCGTCGTGGCGATCCTGAGACGACCCGCCGACGCAGTCGGTGACTACGCGCACGTAAAAGTCGCGTTGGTGTGCGTCGGCGAAGGTGTAGTGCACGCAGACATCGGTGAGTCCGCCGATCAGGATCAGCGTCGACGCTTTGAGCCCGCGCAGCACGATCTCGAAATCCGTTCCGATGAAACCGGAATAGCGGCGCTTGACGATGTGGAACTCGCCCGGCTCGGGACGCAGGGTGGGTTCGAGTTCGGTGCCCGGCTGGCCTTCGACACAGTGCACACCTTCGGTGCCGTCGAGTTCGCGTCCGAAGTCAACGCCACTGGGTCGGTGGACTTCCTGGAAGAAGACCACCGGGATCCCCGCGGCGCGTGCGCCGGCCAGCAGCTGTCGGGCGATGCCGACGCGGTCGGCGTGACCCGGCATGTGGTCGATACCGACCTCGGCGGCGGGCATTCCGCCACCCTGTTGTATGTCGACCACGACGAGGACCGGATTGCCCACGATGAGTGGCTGTTTCGGCACCTAACCTCCTGTGACTGCGATACGGGGATCGGCTGCCGCCTGTAGCAGGTCGACGGCCGTGTTGATGAATACGTAGAGTGCGCCGAGCATCAACGTGACCCCCGCGATCGCGGGGAAGTCGGCCAGCGGGATGCTCTGCGCGATGTACTGCCCGATACCCGGCCAGCCGAACACCTGCTCGACGACCAGAACGCCCGAAAACATCAGGCCCACTTGTAGACCCGTCATCGACAAGGCCCCACCGACCGAGTTGCGCAGCACGTGCCGCGCCATAATCTGGCTCTCGGACAGTCCCTTGGCGCGAGCGGTCCGCGCATAGTCGCTGTCGATGTCGCCAAGCAGGCTGCTGCGCAACACCCTACCGATCGCGACCGCAGGCCCGACGGCGATAACGATCGCGGGCAGCATCAGATGGTGCAACGCGTCGGCCACGACGTCGAAGCGACCGTGAAGTAGCCCGTCGACGGTCAGCAGGCCGGTAGGACCGGTCGGTGGATTCGCGAGCGCGATTCGCCCGTTGGCCGGAACCCAGCCCAGCTTCTGGTAGAAGACGATCAATCCGAGGATTCCCAGCAGGAACATCGGCGCCGACGCGCCCGTGAACAGGATCGCGCGCAACACCTCCGCACCGCGCCACTTCAGCGTGGTGCTGAATGCGAGGATCACGGCCAACACCAACGCGACCGCGATACCGTAGAGCGCGAGTTCCAGTGTGGCGGGGAAGAAGTCGCCGAGATCGGAGGCCACCGGATGCCGGGTCCGGTAGGAGGTGCCAAGGTCACCGGTGACCGCAGAGGTCAGATAGTGCCAGAACTGCACCACAACCGGTTCGTTGAGGCCGAGTGCCTCGCGCCGCTGGGCCACCGCCTCTGCGGACGCTTGAGCGCCCAACTGCGCCTTCACCGGATCGAGCGGCGAGATGTGCTGAAGCAGGAACATCACCGCGGTCAGCGCGATCAGGATCGCTACCATCGCGCCCAACCGGGTCGCCACGAAAGTCTTCATCGATGCCTGCCCTAGCTCGTCTTCATCAGATTGCGCAGGGAGTCGCCCGAGATGTTGCCGACCAGAGCGAGCACCAGCACACCGAGGCCGGGCATCACGGGAACCCACCACTGCTGCAGAAAGAAACTGAGATTGCGGGCCGAGTCGGCACCCAACTCGGGGGCCGGCTGGGACTGCCCGAGGCCCAGGAACGATAGCGCGGCCAGCGTGAGGATCAACGTCCCGACGTCGAGACTCGCGGCGACGAGCGCGTTGGGCACCGCGCCAGGCAGCAGATGGCGCCCCGCGAGCCGAAACGGGCTCACCCCTGCGAGTTTCGCGGCCTCCACATGCGGTCGCGCCGCAAGCCGAGCCACCTCTCCGCGCACCAGGCGGGCGTAGAACGGCCACCACACGATCGACACGGCGACCAGCGTGTGTACGAAGCTCGGGCCGAGCGCGGCCACCACGGCGATCGCCAAGACAGGTGCGGGCAAGGACAGGAACGCGTCGGTGATGCGCATCAGCAGCGAGTCCAGCCATCCACCCGCCGTGCCCGCAATGAGCCCGACTAGACCGCCGATGAGCAGTCCGACGGCGACCACGACAAGCGCCGCGAACCAACTGGACCGCACCCCGTAGAGCACCCGCGAGAAGATGTCGCGACCGATGCTGTCGGTGCCGAGAACAAACCCGTTCTTCCCTGGCGCCTGCAACGGCATTCCGACGGGCAGGAGCGGATCGTGCGGCGCCAGCAGCGGCACCGCGACCGCGATCACGGTGACGACGATGACGAGCGAGAAGCCGATCCAGTTGGCTGTGGCGGATCCGAATCCCGGTAACGACAACGGGCGTCGTTCACGGCCACGGACCAACGGTGGTGCAGGTAGTGCGACGGCCATCAGCCCGCCTTCCGTTCGATGCAGGCCACTTGGTGCGGGTTGCCGGGGATGCCCTCCAGACGCACGTCGAGTTGGGTGCCGCCGCACGTGTCGACCGCGACAGGACAACGCGGGTGGAATGCGCAGCCGTTGGGTGGCGAGAGCGGACTTGCGGGTTCGCCCGGCAGCACGCGGGATTCGCGCCCGAGGTCGGGGATGGAATCGACGAGTGCCTGCGTGTACGGGTGCGCAGGGTCGTCGATGACCTGATCGGCGGGGCCGATCTCGACGATGCGGCCGAGGTACATCACGGCGATGCGGTCGGCCACCACCCGGGCAACCGACAAGTCATGGGTGACGAAGACGACCGACATGTCGAGGGTGCGCCTCAGGTCGCCGATGAGGTTGAGCACCGACGCGGCGAGCGACACGTCGAGGGCGCTGGTCGGTTCGTCGCACAACAACACCGACGGCGGCACCACGGTCGCGCGCGCCAACGAAACCCGTTGGCGCTGACCGCCGGAAAGCTGCCCGGCCCGCGATTTCGCCACCTCAAGCGGCAGGCCGACACGGTCCAGCACCTCAGCCACGGCGTCGCGCCGCGCGGCGCGTGACATCTGGCCGCGAAGCCGCTCGGCGATCAATTCCCCGACCGACAACCACGGGGTCAGCGATGCGCCCGCATCCTGGAACACCATCTGCGGGCGCTGGCCGCCGGTGAGTTTCACCGATCCCGTCGTCGGGTGCTCCAAATCGGCGATCACCCGCAGCAGCGTCGACTTCCCAGAACCGCTCTCGCCGACCAGGGCCACGGATTCGCCGTGCCCAACCCGCAACGAAACTCCGCGCAGCGCATGGAGTTTGCCGTGATTGTCCGATGACCGGTCCAGCCACCGTCTGGCCACCGTGAAGGTCTTGGTGACGCTGTCGAGCACCACCGACGGCGGCTGCTCCGCGCGGTCGGCCGCCTGTTCGGGGAACGGCTCGCTGGTGTTCGTCGATGTGGCGCCCAGCCCGGTGTCGACCTCGGCAACGGGCAGGATGCACGCACTCACCCGATACGGGGCAACCGCGATGGGGTCCGGCGGCGTCCTACCGCAGTCGTCGGTGGCGAGTGCGCACCGCGGCTCGAACGCGCAACCCGGTAGCGGCGACACCGGGCTGGGTACCGAACCGCCGAGCGCGGCGAGCTTGCGGTCCCGCGCGGTGTCGAGGGTGAGGCGTGAGCGCAGCAGGCCGTGTGTGTACGGGTGGGCGGGGGTTTGCAGCACGGCGGCCGCCGGGCCGATCTCGGCGATGCGGCCGGCGTACAGCACCGCGATGCGATCGGAGATCTGTGCCGCCACACCGAGATCATGGGTGATGAATACGATGCTGCAACCCAATTCGGTGCGTAGCCGCTGCAGAAGCCGCAGTACTTGGGCCTGGACGGTGACGTCGAGCGCGGTGGTGGGCTCGTCGGCGATGATGAGTTCCGGGTCGCCCGCGATCGCGATGGCGATCATGACGCGCTGACGCAAACCGCCGGAGAGTTCGTGCGGGTAGGCACGCATCCTGCGCGCGGGGTCCGGTATTCCGACAGCGGTCAGAAGCCGCAGCGCCTCGGCGTCGCTGCCGGCCACCTCGGCGACCTGCTTGCCGATCCGCATGGTCGGATTCAGCGACGTCATCGGGTCCTGGAACACCGCGCCGAGATCCAGCCTCCGTACCTTTCGCAGCGCCTTGGCGTCACCGCGGACCATGTCCGACCCGGTGACGAGGACAGTACCGTCGACCTGCGCGCTCTTGGGTAGCAGCCCGAGCATCGTGAAGCCGAGAACGCTTTTGCCGGAACCGGATTCGCCAACAAGCCCGAGGATCTCGCCAGGTGCGATGGACAGCGAAACACCACGCAGCGCATGCACCTTGCGCCCGTTGCCTCGGAACGTCACCTTCAGGTCACCAACGGCGGCAACCGGATCGGCGATTGAAGGCGTCTCGCCGGTCTGCGCAGGTGAGTCGACGTCGGAAACAGCGATGCCCATTGGAACGCTCCCCTTGTCGAGAAAATCGCGCAGCACAGCGACGTGCTCGTCTGTCACCTGACAGTTTTCCGCGCAGTTCTTCGCGATTGGTGTCGCTGCTGTAACCAATTCACGTTGTTCGTAACCGATGCGTGTCACGGTGTTTCTGTCGTGTGACAGATAGGCACGACCCTGCAAAACGGGGACGTCGATGGTTCACGATGGGGACATGCCGCTAACCCGGGCCGGTCGTCCGCGCCTACACGATCAGCGGCGTCCGGGGACGACTGCGCGCGACGAGATCCTCGACGCCGCAGCCGAATTGTTCACCACACTGGGCTATACCGCGACGTCGACAAGGACGATCGCGGCGTTGGTCGGTATTCGTCAGGCGTCGCTGTACCACTACTTCGATACGAAGAGCGACATCCTCTGCGCACTCCTGAGCAAGACCGTCACACCGACGTTGTCGTTCATCGACAACCTGGTCGGCGCGGACCCGGTACTGACGGCCGCCGAGCACCTCCACGCCCTGGCGGCGTTCGACGGAGAACAACTGCTCAGCGGCCGGTGGAACCTGGGAGCGCTGTATCTGCTCCCGGAGTTGCGTGATGCGCAGCTGGAGCCCTTCTGGTCCGAGCGGGAACGTCTGCGACTGCACTACCTGGCGATCGGCCAGAAGATCGTCGCCGAGACCGGTGTGCACGAGGCGGCCGCCGGGTTGCCGTTCCGCCTTGTCGAGTCGCTGGTGAACATCCGGTCGGTACCGACGGGACGGGAGAGCACCGGCCTGCCCATCCATGTGGCGGATGCCTGCGTACGCGTGCTCGGCATCGCCGACACCGGCACCCGCGCGCTACGAATGCGGACAAACCTCGAGATCGAGCACTACGCCGCCGGATAGGGTTGCCCGCGTGTTACACGTCCTGAAGTCGACGTACCTGCAGCCGCCCGACGTCGTCGAGCAGACGCGCCCGAAACATCTCGAGTTCCTCAAGGACGAGGTGGCCGCGGGCCGCCTGCTTCTGGCGGGACGACAGGAAGACGGCTCCGGCGGGATGCTCATCACCGCAGACCTGAGCGCAGAGGACGTCGACAACCTCGTCGCGCGCGACCCGTACACGCAGGCGGGCCTGGCGAACTACGAGCGGACCTCGTTCAACGGGGCGTTCCGCGCGCCAGGACTCTAGGAGTTATCTCACAGCGCCGAACGGGATTACCCGCGGGCACTCGTTAGTTGCGGTAAATAGCCGCGCTGAGGCGACGACTAATTCATGGCACTGCTGTTCTATTGCTGCACGCACCGAAGAGGATGAGATGACGACCGCCGTATCTGCTTACGCCGCAACTTCCGCAACGAAACCACTGACCAAGGCGACGATCACCCGCCGCGACGTCGGAGCCCACGACGTGGCCTTCGACATCCACTTCGCGGGCATCTGCCACTCCGACATCCACACCGTCAGGGCCGAGTGGGGCGAGCCTGCCTACCCCATAGTGCCCGGCCACGAGATCGCAGGTGTTGTCACCGAGGTCGGCTCGGAGGTGACGAAGTTCAAGGTCGGCGACCGCGTCGGCGTCGGGTGTTTCGTCGACTCCTGCCGTGAGTGCGAGAGCTGCCGCGCCGGACTGGAGCAGTACTGCACGGGCCCCGGCGGCATGATCGGCACCTACGGCTCCGTCGGCAAGGACGGCGAGAACACCAACGGCGGCTATAGCGGCGCCATCGTCGTCGACGAGAACTACGTCCTGCGCGTCCCTGACGCACTCTCTCTCGAGGCCGCCGCGCCGCTGCTGTGCGCGGGCATCACCACGTATTCGCCGCTGCGGCACTGGAATGCCGGAGCAGGCACCAGGGTCGCCGTGGTCGGTCTTGGCGGACTTGGCCACATGGCGGTCAAGCTGGCCGCCGCAATGGGTGCCGAGGTGACGGTGCTGAGCCAGTCGCTGAAGAAGATGGAGGACGGTCTGCGGCTGGGCGCCAGCCACTACTACGCCACCAGCGACCCCGACACGTTCACCGAGCTCGCCGGGTCGTTCGACCTGATCATCAACACCGTGTCGGCCAACCTGGACCTCAACGCATACATGGGCTTGCTCGCCGTCGACGGCACGCTGGTTCAGGTCGGTATGCCCGAGCATGCGATGGAGGTGGCCGCCCCGCCCGTGGTGTCCAAGCGGCGCAGCATCTCCGGCTCGATGATCGGCGGCATCGCCGAAACCCAGGAGATGCTGGACTTCTGCGCCGAACACGGTGTGGCGCCCGAAATCGAGATAATCGCTCCGGATTACATCAACGAGGCCTACGAGCGGGTGTTGGCCAGCGACGTGCGGTACCGGTTCGTCATCGACACCGCGTCACTGCGGGGCTAACTCTCCGGCTGGTCGATCCCGGCCAGCGGCCAGCCCGCCGCGGCCAGCTTGGCGGCCACCCGCTGAATGTTCTCCGGACCCGCAGAGTGATTGGCGAATTCTTGGATGAACTCCTTGATGTTGTCGCGGGAGATCTCACCTTCGGGCAGCCCGTGCTGGCCGTCGGTGAGGTGGCCCACGACCTCATCCACTTGCTCTTCGGTCAAAGGTGTGGCGCGCAGCAGCGCCAGCAGCGGCACTCGGTCGGGACCGGGTACACCCTCGGGGTAGCCGGCGCGAAGCCATTGCAGGATCGAGTGAAACAGCGACGTGGTGGTCACGCCGCTAAGTGTCCGGCCTGCAGGACGTCGATGCCACTGTGAGTTTGCACAGTTCGGCGCGGGTTCACCGGCCGTTCACTCGCCGATTTCGCATGCTCTGTGCCTGCAGGCTCGCACCGCGCCTTTGCACGGGCTGCCTTGCTTGTAATCTCACGCATGCAACCGAGATCACGACGAGTTAGGGGCTAAACGTTTTCGCCTGGTGGGGTCGAACGGTATACCGCTACCGATTCGCCGTGGTCGCCGTCATGGTGGCGTTGTGTCTTGGTAGCGGGATCTACGGCAGCAGCCTGGGCGAGCACGTCACGCAGAGCGGCTTTTTTGACGACGGCAGCGAATCGGCGCAGGCGTCGCGACTGGGCGACCAGCACTACGGCAGGGACACGTCCGGCCACATCGTGGCGATCTACACCGCGCCCGACGGCAAGACCGTCGACGACCCCGCCTTCCGCAAGAAGGTCCTCGACAACCTCGCCAAGCTCGAGAAGGACCACCCCGACCAGATCCTCCGGTCGATCGGCTATTTCAAGACTCCCGATGTGCTGAAAAACATGGCCGACGCTTCGAAGAAGCACGCGTTCATGTCCATCCAGCTCAAGGGCGACAACGACGACCTCATCCTCAAGAACTACAAGGCGGTCCAGAAGGACTTGGCCGACCCCGGCGTCAACGTGCAGTTGGCCGGGTTGCTGCCGTTGGCCAACGAGCTGACCGGAACCATCGCCACCGACCAGCAGCGCGCAGAGGTGCTCGCCATGCCGTTGGTGGTGGTCTTGCTCTTCTTCGTGTTCGGCGGTGTGGTCGCCGCGTTCCTGCCCGGGATCATTGGCGGGCTGACCATCGCAGGCGCGCTCGGCATCATGCGGTTGACGGCGCTGTCCGTGCCGGTGCACTACTTCGCACAGCCGGTGGTCACCCTCATCGGCCTTGGTATCGCGATCGACTACGGGCTGTTCGTGGTAAGCCGCTTTCGCGAAGAGATAGCCGAAGGCTATGACACCGAAACCGCGGTCCGTCGCACCGTGGTGACGGCCGGCCGGACGATCGCGTTCTCGTCGGTGCTCATCTCGGCATCGGTCGGTGGCTTGTTGCTGTTCCCCCAGGGCTTCCTCAAGTCGCTCACCTACGCCATGATCGCGTCGGTCACATTGGCGGCACTGCTGTCGATCACGGTGCTGCCCGCGCTACTCGGAATGCTGGGCCCGAATGTCGACGCCCTGAATGTGCGCACGCTGCTACGGATCCCCTTCCTGCGCGACAACGAGACCACCAACAAGATCATCAACTGGGTGGCTGATCGGCTGCAGAAAACCAAGACCGCCGCCGAGGTGGAGAACGGGTTCTGGGGCAAGCTGGCGGACCGGGTGATGAAGCGGCCCCTGCTGTTTGCGGTCCCGATCATCATTGTGTTGATCTTGCTCATCCTGCCGCTGGGCAATTTGGCGTTAGGCGGCATCAGCGAGAAGTACTTGCCGCCAACCAATTCGGTGCGTCAGGCGCAGGAGCAGTTCGACAAGACGTTCCCTGGTTTCCGCGTCGAGCCGATCACGCTGGTGATCCAGAGCACCAACGGCCGACCGGTGACCGACGCTGAGGTCGCGCAAGTCCGCAGCGACGCGCGCGCCATTCCGGGCTTCACGGAGCCGAACAACGATCCGGCCAACATGTGGAAGGAACGCCCGTACCTCGACGGCGCCTCCAAGGACAAGTCGGTCCGGGTCATCCAGAACGGTTTGGTGAACCGCCTCGATGCCAAGACGAAAGTTGATGAGCTGCGGGCGCTTCCGAAGCCGCACGATCTGAAATTGATGGTGGGCGGCACGCCCGCGCTCGAACAGGACAGCGTCCGCACCATTTCGGCGAAGCTACCGGCGATGATCCTGATCGCGGTGTCGATGACGACCATATTGATGTTCCTGGCATTCGGGTCGTTGGTGCTGCCGATCAAGGCGGCGCTGATGAACGCGCTGACGCTGTGCTCGACACTTGGTGTGCTGACGTGGATCTTCATCGACGGCCATTTCTCGTCGGCGCTGAACTTCACCCCGACCCCGTTGACGGCTCCGGTGATCGGGTTGATCATCGCCGTGATCTTCGGCCTGTCAACGGATTACGAGGTCTTCCTGGTGTCCCGGATGGTCGAGGCCCGCGCGCGCGGCATGACCACCGAGGAGGCCATCCGCCATGGCGCCGCCACCACCGGTCGCCTCATCAGTGCGGCGGCGCTGGTCCTCGTCGTCGTCGGCGGCGCGTTTGCCTTCTCCGATCTGGTGATGATGCAGTACTTGGCGATCGGGCTCATGACCGCGCTGCTGCTCGACGCGACCGTGGTCCGGATGTTCCTGGTTCCGTCGGTCATGAAGCTGCTCGGTAACGACTGCTGGTGGGCGCCGCGATGGATGAAGCGTCTGCAGGAGCGGATCGGCCTCGGCGAGATCACGTTGGAGGACGAGCGCAAGACTTTTGAAACGGTGCCCGAGCAGCTGGACGAATCCCTCGCCTTTGGAACGGTTTTGGGGGCGCCGACGTGGACAAAGCCGCCGCATAGCCCGGGCCGTCCGACCGCTGCTGCCCTGGCTCCACAGCAGGCCGCCACGGCGGTGGCCCTGGCCGACCCGCCGTCGGCGGACCCGACGATGCCCATCCCGACGACGGGTGGCGGCGGCGACGGCGACGTTCCATCGCAAGAGCCTTCAGACGCTGAGGATTCGGCAGCCGAGGAGATCGAGGAAGCCGACGAAAGCTCGCAGGACGAGGCCATCGACGGCGCAGACCTAGCCGACGATTCCGAAGAGGAACCTGCGGACGAGCCCGCGGACGAAGGCGAGGCCGAACCCGCGGACGAAGAATCGACGGACGACGAGGCCGCGGCGGACGAGGAATCGACGGAGGACGATCCCGATTCCGAGGCCGAAGCCGATCCCGAGGGCAGCGCGGAGAAATAGCCGCGGTCGGAACGCCCGGCGACTATCGCCGAAACTGCGGGCAGATCGCAGTTGACCATGAAATCGCGATCTCCCCGCAGACTCGCGTGCTGGAAGTTGTCTGACTTTTTCTTCGTTCGGGTTGTCGAATCGTGCGAGCAGTGCCACGCTCACTGCGGGAATTGCTACATCGCGGGTTCTATGCTCGCCAATCCGAACGTGAGGTACCCGATGACAACGGAATCCGCAGCGACAAAGGACGCGCCAGCGCCGGCCGGATTGAAGAAAGGCGCGATCGGAATCGTCGCCGTCCTCTTCATGGCGGTCGCCAACGCCGCGCCGATCACCGCGATGACGAGCAACACCCCGATAGCGGTGGGATTCGGCAACGGTCTCGGTGCACCCGCCGGATTCCTGTTCGCAACGATCATCCTGACGTTGTTCGCGATCGGTTACGTCGCGATGGCCAGGCACATCACGACGGCCGGCGCCTTCTACGGCTTCATCTCCCACGGCCTGGGTCAGGTGTGGGGCATGGCGAGCGGGCTCCTGGCGACGTTCGCCTACGTCGTGTTCGAGGGCTCGCTGATCGGCGGCTTCGCGTATTTCGCCAACGACGCGGTCAACACGATCGTCGGCGTGAACATCCCGTGGCTGGTGCTGGCGATCGGGGCGATCATCCTCATCGCCGTGCTGTGTCACTTCCACATCAGCCTGACGGCCGCGATCCTCGGCGTCACGCTCACATGCGAGGTGATCGTCCTACTCCTGCTCGCGTTCTCGGTGATATTCAAGGGCGGTGGCCCTGACGGCTTCATGCTCAACCAGACCGTGCTGCTGAACAACGCGTTCGAGAACCTGCCCGCAGGTGCATTCGGCACCGCTGCGGCGGTCGGGTCGATGGCCATCGGTCTGTTCTTCGCGTTCTGGTCGTGGGTCGGCTTCGAAACCACCGCGGTGTACGGGGAGGAATCGCGCAACCCCAAGAAGATCATTCCCCGGGCAACGTTGATCGCCGTCGTCGGACTGGGCCTCTTCTACACGTTCATCTCCGCGATGGTGCTGGCGGGTAACGGTGCCAAGACGTCCGTCGAGACGTCCATCAGTGCATCACCGCTAGACCTGTTCTACGGTCTGGTCCACGCCAATCTCGGCGGATTCCTGCTGGATGTCTACAAGATTCTGCTCTGCATCGGGTCGTTCGCATGCGCACTGGCGTTCCACAACGCCGCCTCGCGATACATCTTCGCGCTCGGGCGCGAGCTACCGGTCAAGGCAGTCCGGAACACTCTCGGCGCAGCACATCCCACGCACGGTTCGCCCTACCTCGCGTCGGCGCTGCAGAGCATCATCACGCTAGTCCTGGTGCTGCTGTTCACCTTCTTCACGGCGGTGCAGGTGCCTGACGCGAACGGCAATCCGGTCGATACGCCGTCGCTGGTGCCCTACACCAACATCTACGGCCTGCTGGCGCTGATCGGCACTGCGGCGATCCTGCTGGTGCAGGCCATCTGTTCGATAGCGGTGATCTGGTTCTTCTGGGTCAAGAAGACGCACAAGGGCAACGTGATCACGACGCTGATCTGCCCGTTGATCGGCGGACTAGCGATGTTCTACGTCGTCTGGCTGCTGTGGGACAACCGTGCGTTCGCAGCGGGTTACGCGGCGAACTCGGAGGTGTTCAAGGTCGGCCCGTACATGATCTTGGCGCTATTCGTCATCGGCATCGCGTATGCGCTCTGGCTGCGCTCGGCCAAGCCTGACGAATACGCCGCCATCGGCCGAACCGTTTTGGAGGAGGCACACGAGCGGGCCGAGGAAGCGCCTAGCGCTCCCCCGGCCTAACCGGGGAGTCAAACCGTCACCGTCTGTCCGATGCCTTGGGCATCGACGGGGTTGGTCTTCTTCACGATCAGCGGATCCGCTGGCGTGAACGGGAATTGGGGTAGGTCGTCGATGTGGGTGTTGAACGTCGCGGCCAGCACGTTGCGGGAGTACGCACTCGCCGAAGCCCGGTAGCCGATGTCGGCGGGGAACGGCTGGTCGAAGAAGATCAGGAAGTGCCACTCGTCGGTGCCGATGTTCTCGATGTGATGCGGGTAGGCGCGCGGGATGAAGTACATGTCTCCGGCGGTCATGTTCCAGGTGTCAAGTGTCCCATCGGGATTCATGATCGTCATGCGCGCATCGCCGTGCTGCACGTAGCCCATCTCGGCGGTGACGGGGTGCCAGTGAGGCTCGCGCATCCCGTCTTCGGCGATGCGCAACGAGTACATCGAGATGTCTTTCAGCGCGGGCCAGAACTGGTCGCGGGCGAAGCGCGCGTTGCCGTATGCGTAGGTCAGACCCGCGGGCAGGCCCTCGATGTCGAACTTGTGCGGATCGTCGAAGTAAGCCGACGGCGGAACGTCTGGATCGCCGATGCGGGCGGCCAGCTTGTGATCCGTTGTGGTGCGGCGGATTTTGGCCATGTCGGAGGCGGGCAGGTCGTAGGTGTTGCCGAGGACGGCGTCGGTGAACGCGCCGAATGTCGCGCCGAGGCCGAAATCCTCTGGTCGTTCGTTACGGAAGGCGATGATGAACTCGGCGACGTCGGTGCCGATGTTCTCGATGTGATGCAGTGCGCCGGAGTCGATGTGGAACATCTGGCCGGCCGTCACGATGAAGTTCGAGAACCGGCTGTGATCGTCGAGAACCGAAACGAGGGCGGTCCCGGAGACGCAGTAGGTGAGCTCGTTGGCGTTGGCGTGCCAGTGTGGCGTGCGCATCGCGCCCGGGTTGAGCAGCACCCGCTTGATGGACAGCCGCTTGAGGATCGGCAGATTGTCGGCGGTGATGCGGCGCATCGAGCCCAGATCGTTCTCCTCGACGATCTCGCCGTCGAGCAGGGAGGCGGTGTGGTCGCTGCGGGTGAGTGACGCGGTCATGGCTTACTCCTGTCGATGCGGGTATCGGTCTGCTGCAGTGCAGTCTTAACCCTCGTCGCAGCGAGCGCGTGCGTCTTCGACACTGGCCGCCATGTTTGCGGCGGAAAATCCGGAACAGGTGCTACCTGCTAGCACCCCATAGCCCGCCGTTCGTTAATGCCATGATGCGGAACCGCCCAGGACTGGATGCGACGCGGGCGGTGCTGCGGGTGGACTAGCAGTAGTAGTAGAAGGGCGTGCCGTCGGAGTAATACTCCACGCACACGTCAGCATGGGCGGTGCCCGCAGCCACGACAGCGGCCAATCCGAGGCCGGAGAACAGCACGGCCGCTCCGGCGGCCGCGACGATGAGGGTACGGATTCCGTCGATCATTTGGCTCACTCCTTGGGTGGGTAATCGGTGTGACACCCAAAGAGTGGCGCCCAGCTCTTGGCGGATTCTTGGTGAAGTCTTGGCGTTGTCAGGCCGATGGACCCAGAACTCGAAGTCCCAGCCCTCGTCTTCGGCTACCTCGCGACCGTGTCGATCGCACCGGAGCTCAACACGTGGTCAAGCGCCATGACAGCGCCGCCGATGACGCCGGAGCGGTCTCCATGCGTGCATGGCACTATCTGCAGCGCACGCGTCGCCAGGGCTGTTGCGTTGCCGTACAGGGTTTCTCGGAGGCCGGCGACGAACGTGTCGTATGCACCCGCCATGTCCCCGGCGACGACCAGAACCGCGGGGTTCAAAAGGTTTACGGCTGCGGCCAGTACCTCGCCAACGTGTCGACCGCTGTCCCGGATCATGCGACGGGCGTCGGCGTCGCCGCTGTTGGCCAATGCGACCACGTCGCGCAGATGACTTACCGGGCGATCGTCCTTCTGCAGCGCACGGACGATCGCCCAGCCACCGGCGATCGCCTCGAGGCAGCCGGAATCGCCACAGCGGCAAGGCAAGCCGTCAGCCGCGGGCGTCTTGTTGTGGCCGAACTCGCCGGCCGCCTGCATCGCACCCCGCTGCAGCGAGCCACCCGCGATGATGGCTGCCCCCAGACCAGTCGACGCCTTGATGACCAGTAGATCGTCAAAGGCTGCTCTCTCGCCGCGGCGTTCGACCGAGGCGATCACGTTCGCGTCGTTGTCAAGGAACACCGGCGCGTCGGTCAGCTCGGCGAAATAGGGCGCCAGTGGTACACCGTCCCAACCGGTCATGATCGGCGAGTCCAGGCTGCATCCCCGCTCCCGGTCCACAGTGCCGGGCAGGCTGACCCCGATACCGAAGATCCGGTCTTCGCGACGGCCGCAGTCGTCCAGCAGTTCGTCGAGGCGCTTGACGATGTCGGGCATCAGGTCGTCGGGCCCCAGCCCTGGTGGTTGGTCGATATCGGTCGACGCCAAGATGTCGCTGGCCAGATTGCACACAGCGAGACGCGTGCGGCTGCGACCTATCGCGGCCGACAGGACGACACCGGCGTCGGCATTGAAGGTCAAATAGGTCGCCGGACGGCCGCCGGTCGACGGCGCTTGTTCGCGCTCGACGACCAAGTCTTGCGCGGCAAGAGCCGCGAGCCGGGCCGTGACCGCGGTCCGCGAAAGCCCGGTTGACTGTCTGATCTCTGCACGGGTAATGGCGCGCCGCTCTCGGATCAAGCTGTATATGTCGCCCGCGGACGTCGACGCTGATGTCCTGGAAAGAGCCATGTCAAAAGCATAACTCTTGTGACTTTTGCATTTCAAATACGTAAGTCGGTTTGAAATTAGGCAGAAGTCTCGCTACGGTTGCGTCCGATGCACAACGACGAGAAGAACCCGATGCAACCCGCTTCTGCGGTTGATCCCTGCGACTTCGTGATTTTCGGAGGCACCGGCGACCTGGCCATTCGCAAGCTCTTACCGGCGCTGTACCTGCGTGATCGAGACGGTCAACTAACCGTCGACACCCGCATCATCGCTGTGGCGAGGGCCGGGCTCGACGAGCCTGGCTACCGCGACAAGATCGCCGCTGAACTGGGGCGATTCATCCCGACCGACCTGATGGACACCGACGCCGTCGAGCGCTTTCTGGCCCGGCTGCGGTTCATCAGCATCGATCTGACCGAACCGTCCGATTTCGCCGCCGTCGCCGACCTCCTGTCGACGTCCACCGTCGACATCCGGGTGTTCTACCTGGCGTGCGCGCCCAACCTTTTTGGTCCCATCTGCGATTCGCTCGGCAGGCAGGGCCTCGTGACGGACTCGTCGCGGGTAGTCCTCGAGAAGCCGATCGGACACGATCTGGAGTCGGCCCAGGCGATCAACAACGCCGTCGGCACAGTGTTCGCAGAGAAACAGATCTTCCGCATCGACCACTACCTCGGCAAGGAGAGCGTCCAGAACCTGCTCGTCACCAGGTTCGCGAACACCCTCCTCGAACCTCTGTGGAACTCGAGCTGGATCGACCACGTCCAGATCACCGCCGCCGAATCGCTCGGCGTCGGGACGCGCGGCGACTACTATGACAAATCCGGCGCACTGCGCGACATGTTGCAGAACCATCTGTTGCAGGTGCTCTGCCTGGTGGCGATGGAACCGCCGACCTACATCGACCGCGAAACCGTCCGAGACGAGAAACTCAAGGTTTTGCAGGCTCTCGCACCGCTGTCGATCGACGACATCAAGCGCAACACAGTCACCGGCCAGTACAACGCCGGCCTCGCCGAGGGTGGAGTCGTCGCGGGATACCGCGAGGATGCCGAAAACCCAGACAGCACAACAGAGACCTTCGTCGCCGTAAAGGCCCAGATCAACAACTGGCGATGGGCAGGCGTCCCGTTCTATCTGCGCACCGGAAAGCGGATGTCACGGCGTAAATCCGAGATCGTCGTGCAATTCAAGCCCGTTCCTCTTCCGATGTTTCCCGGCAGCGAGGGTGCCGCGGAACCCAACCGCCTGGTGATCTCACTGCAGCCTGACGAAGAGATGCGCCTCGAACTCACCGCGAAAGAACCCGGGCCGGGCGGCATTCGGATGCGACCGGTGTCGTTGGCGCTCAACTACACTCAGGCCTTCAATCGTCGCTCACCAGACGCCTACGAACGGCTGTTGATGGATGTGGTGCGTGGCGATCCGACCCTGTTCATGCGCCGCGACGAGGTAGAGGCAGCGTGGGCGTGGGCCGAACCGATCTTGCACGAGTGGCAGAGCTCGCGTCGGGTGCCGAGAAACTATCCAGCGGGCACGGACGGCCCCGTCGACGCCGCCACGCTTCTCGAACGTGACGGACGCCGGTGGCGCGAGGAGGCGGCATGACCCATCCCGTGATCGCCGCAGTGACAAAACGAATCACTGACCGAAGCACCAAACAGCGCACCGCATACCTGGAGAGGCTCGATGCGGCAGCCGAGCGGGGACCGGCACGAGCGAAGCTTGCCTGCGCCAACCTGGCCCACGGGTTCGCCGCGTCGGACAAGCGCGACAAACGCGCGTTGCGTCGGATGGTCAAGCCCAACATCGCAATCGTGTCGGCCTACAACGACATGCTCTCAGCGCACAAGCCGTTCGAGAGCTATCCCGCCGCGCTCAAGCAGTCGGTGATCGAAGCAGGCGGCATCGCGCAGTTCGCAGGCGGAGTCCCCGCCATGTGCGACGGAATCACCCAAGGTCGCGAGGGCATGCAGCTGTCGCTGTTCTCCCGCGACGTGATCGCCATGTCGACGGCCATCGCGCTCTCGCACGACATGTTCGATGCCGCGCTCCTGCTCGGCGTCTGCGACAAGATCGTTCCGGGAATGCTGATCGGCGCCTTGGGATTCGGCCACCTCCCGGCGATCTTCGTACCCGCCGGACCGATGACATCGGGTCTCCCCAACGGCGAGAAGGCCAAGGTGCGCCAGCTCTACGCCGAGGGCAAGGTCAGCCGAGAGGCGCTATTGGACGCCGAGGCAGCGTCCTACCACGGCAATGGCACGTGCACCTTCTACGGCACCGCGAACTCCAACCAGTTACTGATGGAGGCGATGGGTCTGCACCTCCCCGGTGCCAGCCTTGTCAATCCGGATACACCACTGCGGACGGCGCTGACGGACGAAGCCGGCCGCCGCGTGACCGCCCTGACGGCCCTCGGCGATGACTACACGCCTGTCGGGCAGGTCGTCGACGAGCGTGCCGTCGTCAACGGATGCATCGCCCTCCTCGCCACCGGCGGCTCGACCAACCACACCATGCACCTGGTCGCCATTGCCCGCGCGGCCGGAATCACATTGTCGTGGAACGATATCGCCGAACTCTCCGCGGTTGTTCCGCTGCTGGCCCGCGTTTACCCGAACGGGCACGCCGACGTGAACCACTTCCACGCCGCCGGTGGAATGGCATGCGTCATCAACTCTCTGCTCGACGCGGGGCTAATGCACGAGGACGTCCGTACGGTGGCCGGCGACGGACTGCGCCGGTACACAACGGAGCCGCGAATCGACAACGACGGCTTGCGCTGGGTCAACGGCGCAGGCCGGAGCCTTGACACCGACGTCGTGCGCACCGCCGACGATCCGTTCGCTCCCGACGGTGGGCTGAAGACGCTCACCGGAAATCTCGGCGACAGCGTGATCAAGACGTCTGCGATCGACTCCCAACACCGAATCGTGACGGCTCCCGCCGCGGTGTTCGACAGCCAGGAGGAGTTTCTCGACGCCTTTCAGGCGGGTGCGCTCGACCGCGACTTCATCGCCGTCCTGCGCTACCAGGGCCCCAAAAGTCTCGGCATGCCCGAGTTGCACAAGCTCACACCCGCTCTTGGCGTGCTGCAGGATCGCGGACACAAGGTCGCGCTCGTCACCGACGGCAGAATGTCCGGGGCATCCGGAAAAGTCCCTGCAGCAATCCATCTCACCCCGGAGGCTGCGGCGGATGGACCGCTCGCACGCCTGGCCGACGGCGACGTCCTCACCCTCGACGCCGACGCAGGAACTCTGGCAGCGCACATCGACGACCAGCAATTCGCCAACCGCGTCCCGACTGGTCGGGCACCAACACCCGACGAATGGGTCGGCACGGGACGTGAACTGTTCGCCAGCATGCGGGCGGCCGTCGGCCCCGCAGATGAAGGAGCCAGCGTGTTCAGGAGCGCACCATGACCAAACCCACGTCGTTGCTCGACGTCGTCCCCGTCATCCCGGTCGTCGTGGTCCACGACGCAGCCGATGCAGTGCCGATCGCGCGGGCACTGGTCGACGGCGGCCTTCCTGCGATCGAGCTGACGCTGCGCACACCGGCGGCTCTGGAAGCCATTGAGCGAATCGCGAACGAGGTGCCGGACATCCTGCTCGGCGCGGGAACGATCGTCGACACCACACAGCCGAAGCAAGCGCTGGCAGCCGGCGCGCAATTCCTGGTGTCGCCCGGTAGTACGCCCAATCTGCGGGCGGCTATGCGCGACACCGGATTACCGCACCTGCCCGGCGTCGCCACCGTCTCCGAGGTGATGACACTCCTCGAAGACGGCTATGACGAAATGAAGTTCTTCCCCGCCGAGGCGGCAGGAGGGGCGGACTACCTGAAGGCCATCCACTCTCCCCTGCCCGCTGCCAGGTTCTGCCCGACAGGCGGCATCACCCCGGCCAACCTCGCCCACTACTTGAAGACCCCGAATGTCGGATGCGTCGGCGGCAGTTGGCTGACCCCTGCCGAGGCCATCGCACGCCAGGACTGGACGGCGATCGCCTCACTTGGCGCCGGAGCTCTCGAACTCGCAAACCTTAAGGAGGCCTGACTCGTAGTGACCACCACCCTTGATCGCGATTCCACACCCGTCTCGGTCGTTGCGCCCGACCCCGCTGTCCGGTGGCTCGCGGTACTCGCGTTGGCTGTCGGTAGTTTCGGCATTGGCACAACCGAATTCGTCGCCATGGGTCTGCTACCGGATATCGCATCCGGACTCGGTATCAGCGAACCCACAGCGGGACACGTCATTTCGGCGTATGCCCTCGGCGTAGTCGTCGGGGCTCCACTGATCGCCGCGCTGGCGGCACGAGTACCGCGCAAGACGCTGCTTATCGTGTTGATGACAGTGTTCACCCTTGGCAATCTCGCGAGTGTCCTAGCGCCAACGTACGGAACCCTCATGGCCGCCCGCTTCGTCGCCGGCCTGCCACATGGTGCGTTCTTCGGGGTGGCCGCGATCGTGGCAGCTCACCTGATGGGTCCGCAGAATCGAGCCAAGGCCGTCGCACATGTCATGTGCGGCTTGACTGTGGCCACCGTGATCGGAGTGCCGATGGCCTCATGGCTCGGCCAGGCACTCGGCTGGCGAGCTGCATTCGCGGTTGTTGTCGCCGTTGGAGTGTTCAACGTAGTCGCGATGTGGTTCTGGCTTCCGGAGAGACTGCGCGCAATGAGATCGACCAGCCCGATGACCGAACTCGGCGCGCTGCGGCGAGTGCAGGTGTGGCTGGCATTGCTCGTCGGCATGATCGGCTTCGGTGGCATGTTCGCGGTCTACACGTACATCAGCACGACGATGACGGACGTCGCTGGGCTGTCCCGCGATCTGGTTCCACTGGCGCTCATGGTCTTTGGCATCGGCATGGTGATGGGCAATCTCGTCGGCGGCCGGCTGGCGGATAGGTCCGTTATTCGCGCGCTGTACCTATCGATGGGCGCGCTCGGAACCATGCTCGCCCTCTTCGTGTTCGCGTCCCACCACACCGTCACGGCATTGATCGTGTTGTTTGGCATCGGTGCTACCGGTTCGGCCGTGGCTCCGGCGTTGCAGACCCGATTGATGGACGTCGCGCACGACGCCCAGACGTTGGCGGCTGCGCTGAACCACTCCGCGCTCAACATCGGCAATGCGACAGGAGCGTGGGTTGGCGGACTCGTCATCGCCGCCGGATATGGCTACACCGCACCGGCCGCCGCAGGAGCGGTGCTCGCTGCGGGAGGCCTCGTTGTACTCACCACATCGGTATTGCTGCAGCGCCGAGGCCGTCGCTGACCCCAAAGGGCTGCGCCCGAAACTGTGTCCGATCTCGTCGAACGCTAGCTGGGTCCCGCGCGCGGATCTGTTCGAGGAAGAAGATCTCCCCCGATTGTTCGAGCAGCGTGTCGCCGCCGAAACGGTCAGGGCCTCTGCGGAACCCCACAGCGGTTCCGGAAGTCGACCGAGGGTTGCCGGATGGCCCGCAGGTCGGCGCCAACCTGCGGGTTGGCGTCCAGATAACTCTGGACCTGATCCTGGATCTGATCCCTGGGTTGGCCCTTGAGGCTCGTGAAATAGTTGTTCACGTCGGGGTGGGTGGTTAGGTAGTTCGCCGTGTCGAACGAGACGCCAGACATGACGAGCGCCAGTTCGGCGGCCGTGCACGGCGGTGGCGGAGGCGGTGGCGGATCCGCCGTTGCGGTGGCGGCACCAAACAGCATTGCACCGGCCAGCGCGCCGATGCCGATCGCTCCACTCACCGCCCAGCGGGTGGGACGCGCAGAGGGCAACATATTGGCTCCTTTATCGGGTCATCAAGTAGCCGCAACCGACAACGGTTGGCGGCAAAAACAAGCTAAGCAGAATGTACCGCGACTTTTCTTGCAAAACGGCTGTAATCTCCGGTTATGACCTCGATCGAGGGAAGGATTTAAAATGCGGATTCGACACACTTCTCTCACCGCGATGCTCGCGGCATCCGCCGCTCTCACGTCCACTCTTCTCGTTGCGCCACCGGCGTCGGCTGACTGTGTTTCATCCCGCGGGCCCAACTCCGTCACCCTGTGCACGCAGGGCGAAACCCGGGTCAGCAACACGACACCTCTCCCGGAGACCACTCCTTATGTCCCTTATCCCTGTGATATGGACTGGAGTTGCGATCAGGGCCGCTCAATGGCTCTCGGGGACTGACGCTACAACCGCGACCGCAGAGGCCAGTTCGCATCCTCCGGCAGCTGGACCCCAACTGAGCGGGTTGCAGGATCAACCCCCGCCGCGCCGCGCCGCGGGCTATTCCGTCGTGCACGCCCGCATCGATTCCACGGCACGTTATCGTTTTGTAAGGGCAATCCAATTAACGATTTCCATTTCCTCTGTCTGCCTTCGGCTTTGCGCCAAATGGACATGTCCTTACTCCAACAACGGTTCGCAGGAACGCTTTACAAGCCACATTTCCTCCTCGAAGAAGACGCCGAGGCAATTACGCTGGCTTCTCTCAGCGTGAAACCAGCTCTCGCGTCAAGAGGTTCCGGCCGACAAATACGCGCAAAGTCGGTTCACGGCTCCGGCAGCCGCTGTGTCGCCAGAGGCCGGTGATCCGCGACTTTAGAAGTCCCAGTCCTCATCGGTGGTGTTGACGGTGTCGGCGTCGTCTGAAAACTGACCCCGTGTCGCCCGAATTTTGACCCCCTTCATCTGACTCTCGGTTTACGAGCCGAGAGGAGAAGGGAGTTGTTGTCAGTGGAGGACTGGGCTGAGATCCGCAGGCTGCATCGAGCGGAGGGGTTGCCGATCAAGACAACCCCTCAGACCTGAGGAATTACGTGACCGCTGACACTCCGTCCGTTGCGCCCACCGTCACCGAGGCCGATGGGGACCGCTGCCGGTGTGGACGGGGCCGTTCGCGGTCGAGTGGCCGCTCGTGATTACTGCCCTAGATGGCGAGTGACGTGGCCCTGAGTGGACCGAGAACCGATGATGCCGCGGGAATCTCCGTGCTCCACTGTCGTTCGTCGCCGTAGTAGACGCGGTAGGACAGCGACGCCCGCGCTATCGGTGGCCTCGGATAACTCTCGGACGCATCACGAGATGCCGTCAACAGGCTCCGACTGGGCGGTACGCCAACCCCACGCTCATCGGGTGGCTCGGATGACGAAGCGGTCTGCGCCAACCGGTGCGGGCAGGAGCGCCTCTCAGTGAAGGGTCGGCATCTGGCGCATCGGACAGACGAGCTCGGCGGGCGCAACCGCAACTGTCCCGCGTTGTGCGCGATCGAGACACACGGGTCGCCACCGACGGGGTGAAGCGGCAGCACGCGGCGGGACCGCTCAGAGTGTTGGCCATCCGCCCCTCGCCCGCCGCCGCGTGGGCGGACTCGTTGCCCGAAAACCGATTGCACGGCGTCGTCGCTGGGAAGCTGTACACCTACGCCAGCGACGCCCGCGTTCGCCGCTGGCCCAACGGAATCGAGATCACAGGAAAAAGGAACACCAGCATGACCAACATATCGGTCAGCGCCGCGCTAGGACGGTGCTGATTTAGTGGCGTGGTTTCGGCGTGCCTGAGCCGGGTTGGTGGGGTGTGCCACGAGGATCGGTATGTGGCCTTGGGGTGTGAGGATCGGCAGGGCCGATTCGATGACGTGATGCTGCTGGTGGGCGATCAACTGGTGCAGGGCAGCGTGTATCGGCTGCTGGCCGACCACGGTGATGCGCTATTCAGCGATGAGTATTTCGCCGATTTGTTCAAACGCTCGGCGTTGGGACGCCCGACGGTGCCGGCACGGGTGGTGGCCACGGTGATGCTGCTGCAGGCCTACGAGGGATTGTCGGATCGGGAAGCCTGTGACCGGTTGGCATTTGACCTGCGCTGGAAAGCCGCCGCCGGTTTGACGGTGGGTGCGGGGGCCTTTCACCCCACGGTGTTGGTCGGGATGCGTAACCGGCTGCGAAAGTCTGATCGGCCGCGGCGGTTGTTCGATGATGTCAACACCACGGCGCGGGCGGCGGGGTTGTTGCGGGGGCGCCGCCGCGTTCTCGATTCCACGCCCTTGTTTGATGCGGTGGTCACCCAGGACACGGTGATCCAGTTGCGGGCGGCGATCCGCAAAGTACTGGCGGCCGCCGACCGGGTTGACCCGCAGCTGGCGACCGCGTTGCGCGCGACGCTGACCCGCGACGACGACTACGCCACCCTGGGTAAACCGCCATGTGACTGGGACGACCCGAAAGCCCGTGAGGCGCTGGTGGATGCGCTGGTGCGCGACGCCCAAGCCGCGCTGACCGCCCTGGAGGGTCACGAGCTGGACGGGCCGCTGGCCCCCGCCGCCGAGCTGCTGGCGTTGGTGGCCGGCCAAGACGTCGAGGCTGGCGAGGACGGGGTGTTTCGCATCGCCCGCAAGGTGGCCCGGGATCGGCTGATCTCCACCGTCGATGTCGCAGCCCGCCACGGGCACAAGTCGCGGGCGCGGACCTTCGATGGGTACAAGACTCACTTGAATGTGGATCCCGACGACGAGCTGATCACCAATGTGTCCGTCACCGCGGCCAATACCCCGGATCGCCAGGTCATCGACGAGCTGCTGGACGAACCGGGCACCGACACCGAACCCGCTACCGACGAGCCTGCTGATGACACCGACACCGATACCGGCCCGGACGGTGGCTCGGCGCCGAAAGACTTTGAGGTTTACGGCGATTCGGCCTACGCTGACGGGGCCACCCTGCACGAGCAGACCCAGCGGGGCCACGACATGCACGCCAAGGTGCCCCCGGTACGCAACGCCCATGGCTATTCCAAAGACCAGTTCAGCATCGACCTGGCCGCCGGCACCGTCACCTGCCCGGCCCACCACACCGTGGCCATCCGCGACGGCCGCCGCCACCGTTCAGCGCGCTTCGGTGCACTATGTGGATCCTGTCCACTGCGGGCGGCCTGCACGAAAGCCCGTGGCGGACGGGTCATCAGCATCCACCCCCATGAAGCCGCCCTACAACACGCCAAAGCTCGCCAGAAAGACCCCGTCTGGCAGCAGGCCTACCGCACCCATCGCCCCGTCGTGGAACGCAAGATCAGCCACTTCACCCACCGCCCCTGGGGCGGCCGAAAAGCCCGCTGCCGCGGACACGCCCGCATCCTGACCGACATCCTGACCCGAGCCAGCGCCATCAACCTCGCACGACTGGCCACCCTGGGCCTGCACCACGCAGCCGGGGGCTGGGCCATCGCCTAACCCGACCACCCACCGCCAGCAGCACCAGCGCCCACGAACAGCACCGCACAGCACAACACCACTTCCGGCCCACAAACCACACCGGCAACCCAATCCAGCGAGGGCACTACATCAGCGGCGTCCTAGGACTGATCGGATACGCGAAGCGCATCGACGACCCGTCAGCGCGACCACCGCCGCCGAACTCGCTACCGCCGGACTCGACCGCAGACGACCTCGAATCCGTGCCCGGTTGATCTGGCCGTCCATGGCCGAGCTGCATGCCTGTTTTCACCTGTCCCAGCGCCGACAAGCGGCCCGCGACGACGCGGTGTTCAATGAACTAATCGCCCGGCTAGACGAGGAGGACGACGACTCCGATGGCTGAGACCAACGAGTACGAACTGCAGGCCCTGTGGTGGAAGCGCGTCCTGTCGGCGTTCACCAAGCGCCACGACCGTCAGGAGATCCCGTACGTGCTGGAGCTGCTGCGGTGCGTCGGGGACCAGCGCGCCACCGAGACCGCACACCGGGCCTGGTTGTTGACCCGCCGCGACCGCGCCGACGCCATCGCCGAGATCCGCATCCTTGTGGCGCACGCCGAGGAGCTGGCCGAGCTGTGAGGATTGTGGCCTGGGGAGGCCACTCTCCAGCGACCGGCCAGCCATCACTTCTCTTCCGGGTTGGCGATCATCTCGCAATGAAGTGACGAAAGGCGGCAACGATGGCGCTGACCGACCTGCTGATCCGGGGCTCGAGTGTGGCCGTCGTCGTCTTCGTGGTGTCGAGCACGCTGGGTGTTGGCCTCAGTCTGACCGTCGGCCAGATCCTGGCCCCGCTCAAGAACGCCCGGCTGGTCGCGCTGTCCCTTGCGGCGAACTTCGTCCTCGCGCCCCTGGTAGCGCTCGGGCTCTGGCGGGTGCTCGGTCTCGACGAGCCGCTGGGGATCGGCCTGCTGCTGTGCGGGCTGGCGGCGGGCGCGCCGTTTCTGATCAAGCTCGCGGAGTTCGCCAAGGCCGATCTGGCCTTCGCTGTGGGCCTGATGGTGCTGCTGATGGTCGTCACCGTGGGCTACCTGCCCCTGGCTCTGCCGTTCTTCCTCGAGGGAATCACGGTCAACCCGGTGAAGATCGCGCGGTCGCTCATCGTGTTGATGCTCATCCCGCTGGCCGTGGGTCTCCTGGTCCGGGCCCGCCGCCCGGGCGCGGCAGGCCGCATCCGACCCACGGTTGGGTGGATCTCCAACATCAGCATGATCCTCGTGGTGGTGTTGACCCTGGCTGGCCACCTCAAGAGTGTCCTGTCGGTATTCGGTACCTTCGGCGTCCTGGCCGCCGTCGTGTACACGGTGGTCTGCGTCGGCATCGGATGGCTGCTTGGAGGACCCGCAAAGAGCACTCGGGGGGTGCTGGCATTGGGGACCGCACAGAGAAACGCCGCCGCTGCATTCGTGGTCGCCGGGCAGAACTTCGATGACGCGAAGGTGATCGTGATGATCACCGTCGTCTTGATTGTCGACTTCCTGATGCTGCTGCCGTTCGCTCGCATCCTCGCGAGGGGGCACTCGAAAACAATGGGTTGATGCCAGGGCTGCTACCCGTGAGCGGGCCAATCGCCGTGCGGGTCCAGGCCGCCCGAGTCGTCCCAGGTTTCGTGGCGTCCGTCGCGGGGCGCGACGCTAGCCGGGGTAGTACTGCGCCTCGGCGATCACGGGCTCGACCGTCGACGGCTCGCGGCGCCCTGCCCTGCGCGGCGCCGGGCGAAGCGCGCGATGCCCGCTGTCCGCAATGCGAAATCGGCTTTGTCCTGGCGGTATCCGACACGCACCCCGGCCAGGGTAAGGATCACAAGCAGGCCGACGGCTGGCAGAGCGAAAGCGACCAGCGCCGCCAGCGAAACGGCTACCGGGAGGTCGGGGAGGGCATGCCGGAGAAACGACCGCACACCCATCGGAATGGCGCCATTGGACGCTGGCGGTGCCATCCCGGGCAGCGATGTCGTCGCGCCGAAAGTGGTCCGCCCGAGCGTTGCAACCCCGGTGTTCCTGCTACTTTCTGGACTCCCGGGCCGGTGTTGTTCCGTCGGCAGCTGCGGATGCGGCGGTGGCGTCACAATTGCCGCTGGTCTGCCGACCACCGGCACATGGTTCCACCCCGGCGATCCCGTTGACGCAACTGCCGTCCGACCTTTCTTCCTTGTGTCGGCAGCGACCACATTCGTAACCGGTGCCGCCGCAGCGGGAGCCGGTGCCGCCGCCGCGGGAGCCGGTGCCGCCGCCGCGGGAGCCGGTGCCGCCACATTAGTAACCGGTGCCGCCGCAGTGGGAGCCGGTGCCGCCACATTAGTAACCGGTGCCGCCGCCGCGGGAGCCGGTGCCGCCGCCGCGGGAGCCGGTGCCGCCACATTAGTAACCGGTGCCGCCGCCGCGGGAGCCGGTGCCGCCGCCGCGGGAGCCGGTGCCGCCACATTAGTAACCGGTGCCGCCGCAGTGGGAGCCGGTGCCGCCGCAGTGGGAGCCGGTGCGCCCACGTTCGGAACGGCTTTCTTCGGGCCTTTCGCGCCGGAAGGCTGCTGGCCTGGTTGCGGGGCCGAGCCAGGCGTGCGGTCTTCGCTGTCGGTCCCGCCAGGCGCTTTCTTCGGGCCTTTCGCGCCGGAAGGCTGCTGGCCTGGTTGCGGGGCCGAGCCAGGCGTGCGGTCTTCGCTGTCGGTCCCGCCAGGCGCTTTCTTCGGGCCTTTCGCGCCGGAAGGCTGCTGGCCTGACGTGGTACCGGCATCGCCGTGCGCAGCGGAACCGCTGGAATTGGGATCGGCAACGGCGACCGCGCCCCCGGCACTAGCCATCAGCAGGGCCGCTGCGAGCACGCAAACACCTGCAGCGAAGCGCAAATGCGAAACTAGCCTGCCAGCGACGATTACATCGATAGCGCGCCCGACGGTGCTAATGATGCGAGCGCTCATGTCCCCTGCTCCGGCCAGTCGCCGTGCGGCTCTAGGCCGCCCCGGTCGTCCCAGCTGTGGTGGCGTCTGTTGCGGGGGGCGATGATGCGGCGGCGCAACTCCAGCAGCAACTCCTCGGTGGAGGCGGGGGAGCGAGCTTCGGTGGCGGTGTGGGCTAGCGGGCTGTTGGTGGTGCGGCGCTGCTTCACCATGAGTTCTTGGGGTTCCCCGCCCGCCAGGATCGTGTCGATGCTGCCCGGTGCCCAGGACAGCTTATTCTCCAGCATGGCGTAGGTGCCGGGGCTGGCCTTGCGCACGCCGTGCTCGATGTCGGCCAGGGTGCGCACGGTGAACGGCAGGCTGTCGGCCAAATCGGTGCGGTTGCGGTAGCCCAGTGCCACGCGCCGACTCACGACATGGTGGCCGAGCGGTTGCAGGGCGCGTCGGTCCATGCATCGATCATCGCGCACCAAGGCGGAAATGTCGAGATCTCATACCCACTTATTTCCGTTATACGGCAGGCAACAGACGGAAGTTATGTCCTCGGGATGCCCGCCAGGTCGGCCCTGACCTGGTGATCACGTCCCAGAACAGTTCCTCCACCTTCTCCTTCGACAGGCCCACCACCTCGACCTTCGGCACCCCGGCCACTTTCCGGTGCATCACCTTGGGCTCGGGCAGCGCCTCCCCGGTCCACCACTCCTGGCGGATGGCGAAGGAGGCAACTGGCGGAGATTAATCGCAAGACTTGCATCCAGTCGTTACTATGAGGGAGATCACTATGGAAATTGTTTCCTTACTATGGATATACTCGCGAGTAACTTCCAACCGTTGCTTTCACACCGAACCACACCAGACCGGAGAACCCTTGTGACCGAACCCCATGTTGGGTACAGCAAAGACCAGATCGCGCAGGCGTTGCTGGACACCGAGCTGGACACCACTCCCGCGAACGCCGTCGTCATCGACGCGGTCGCGAGGTTCTGCCCACAGTCCGACCAGCGCGGACAGGACGGTGAGATGCACGACGTTTTCATCGTCGTCAGCGAAGGCTCGGATGGCCAACACGTTGCGCGGACGGTGTATGCCGCCAGCGAAGACGACGCGCGCCAAACCCACCAGGACAACTACGCCAACGAGCCCATCGTGGCGGTTCACCAATGAAACCGTCCCGCCTCGTCACCTTCGGCGGCGTGCGACACCGTTCGTGCCCGTTGCCGTGGCACGAGGCGCTGGGGAATTGAGCTGACCGAGGGCCAACCGACACTTCGGCAAACAAAAGCAAACGAAAAGAAATCCCGAACTATGAAGAAACCCGTCGCCGTCGCCGGTCTCGGCGCGGCGGCCCTTGCCCTGGTGGGCGCCGGAACGGCGAACGCCGACCCCGCCTTCGGGGTCAACCCCCACGTCGACCGACAGGTCCGCCTGTCTCGAAAACGATGGGTTGATGCGACTGAGACATCACTGCCATTAGAACGGGTGCTTCCAGGCTCAACGACTCGACCCCGTGTCTCGAAACCTGTCTCATAACCGGGTAGTATCAAAACCCAGATTACGACGGGATTATGAGACAGGACCATCGGTTGGCCATTATCGGATATGCGCGAGTCAGCACCACCGACCAGAATCCCCAGCTTCAGCTCGATGCGCTTCAGGAAGCGCATAGATCAGAAGTCCCAGTCCTCGTCTTCGGTGTTGACGGCCTTGCCGATCACGTAGCTCGAGCCCGACCCGGAGAAGAAGTCGTGGTTCTCGTCGGCGTTGGGGCTCAGCGCTGAGAGGATCGCCGGGTTCACGTCGGTCTCGTCGCGAGGGAACAGCGCCTCGTAGCCGAGATTCATCAACGCCTTGTTCGCGTTGTAGCGCAAGAACTTCTTGACGTCCTCGGTGAGCCCGACCTCGTCGTAGAGATCCTGGGTGTACTCAACCTCGTTGTCGTACAACTCGAACAGCAGCTCGTAGGTGTAGTCCTTGAGCTCTTGCTGCTTGGTGGCGTCCTCCATCGCGAGGCCGCGCTGGTACTTGTAGCCGATGTAGTAGCCGTGCACGGCCTCGTCGCGGATGATCAGCCGGATCATGTCTGCGGTGTTGGTCAGCTTGGCGCGGCTGGACCAGTACATCGGCAGATAGAAACCCGAGTAGAACAGGAAGCTCTCCAGCAGCGTGGAGGCCACCTTCCGCTTCAGCGGCTCGTCGCCCTTGTAGTACTGCATCACGATCTCGGCCTTGCGCTGCAGGTTCGGGTTCTCCTCCGACCAGCGGAACGCGTCGTCGATCTCGGCCGTCGAGCACAGCGTCGAGAAGATGTTGCTGTAGCTGCGGGCGTGCACCGACTCCATGAAGGAGATGTTCGTGTAGACGGCTTCCTCGTGCGGGGTCAGCGCGTCGGGGATCAGGCTCACCGCGCCGACCGTGCCTTGGATGGTGTCCAGCAGCGTCAGGCCGGTGAACACCCGCATCGTCATTTGCTTTTCGTGGGCGGTCAGCGTCCCCCACGACGGGATGTCGTTGGACACCGGCACCTTCTCGGGCAACCAGAAATTGCCGGTCAGCCGGTCCCAGACCTCGGCGTCCTTCTCGTCCTGCAGCCGGTTCCAGTTAATGGCCGAAACGCGGTCGATCAGCTTCATGCCATCACTCACACCGAACCCCATTTCACCTGCAGTTTGGATGGTCTATAGCTGTTATACAGCCCGCCACCGACACTACCCCTGGGGTCCGCAATCACACCGCAACACAACATGATGTGTCTGGCGTGTCGCTGAAATCGGGCGGCCGCTAGGCAGCAACGCGCTGACCGACCGCTGTGAACTTGTACTCCGACATCTTGAACTTGCGGGTGGCCAGCCAATACTCCGAAGCGAACCCGGACCACAGCGACCGGTTGACGCCATGCTCGTCCATGTACCAGCTCTGGCAGCCGCCGGTGTTCCAGACCGTCGTCGACAGATCACGCTGCACCTGCTCGTTGAAGCGATCCTGGGCGGCGCGAGTCGGCGCCAGCGCCTGCGCCCCCATCTCGTCGGCGGCACGGATCGCCTCAGCGACATAGTGAATCTGCGACTCGATCATGAACACAACCGAGTTGTGACCAAGGCCGGTGTTGGGACCGAGCAGAAGGAACAGGTTCGGGACGTCGGCGACCGTGATGCCGCGGTGCGCCATCACCCCTTCGCGATTCCACCGATCGCCGAGGTCCTCACCGCCGGCACCCTTGATGTCGAGATAGGTGTACCAGTCGGTGACGTGGAAACCGGTCGCGCAGACGATGACGTCGACTTCGCGTTCGGTGCCGTCGACGGTGACGATGCCGTCGGACGTCACCCGCTTGATGCCCTCGGTGATCACTTCGGTCTTCGGATCGGCGACGGCCTGATAGAAGTTGTCCGATACCAGGATTCGCTTGCAGCCAGCCCGGTAGGTCGGCGTGAGCTTCTTCCTCAGCGCCGGGTCTGAGACGTAGCGCCGCATATTCGCCTTGTACGTCTGCTGGACGATCTTGAGTATCCACGGATGCTTGGCCAACGCGAATGCCCTGGCATCCAGAGTCCAATAGGTGGCGGTCCGCAACGCGGCCCGAAGCCCCGGCACGAACTTGAATGCCCGCTTCAGCGGAGCCGGGAAGGCGAAGTTGATGCGTGGCTTGATCCACGCAGCGGTGCGCTGGTACAGCTGCACCTGGCTGGCGACCTTCACCAGTTCGGGCACCACCTGGATCGCGCTGGCTCCGGTTCCGATCACCGCCACCCGTTTGCCGGTCAGGTCGACGGTGTGGTCCCACTGCGCGGTGTGGAACACGGGGCCGTTGAAGTCGCCGAGACCGTCGATGTCGGGCAACGACGGAATGTGCAGCGCGCCCGCGCCGGAGATGAGGAACTGGGCGACGTACTCCTTGCCGGACGTGGTGAACACGTGCCACCGATATTCGGAGTCGTCCCACTGCGCGCGGTCGACATGCTGTCCGAAGCGAATGCGACTCCTTAACCCGTACTTGTCGGTGACGCCTTTGAGGTAGTCGAGAATGGCCGGCTGATACGAAAAGACATGCGGCCAATCGGGTTTCGGATCGAACGAGAACGAGTACAGGTGCGACGGCACGTCACACGCAGCACCCGGATAAGTGTTGTCCCGCCAGGTGCCGCCGACCTCGTCGGCCTTCTCCAGGACCAGGAAGTCCACGCCCTGCTTCTTCAGCGCGATGGCCATGCCCAACCCGGAGAAGCCGGTCCCGATGATGAGCGCGCGGGTGTGGACGGCCTCCTGGGTCGTGCCTTCGGCCGCCTGCTCGGCAACGGTCATGACGTCGATCTCCCCTTCTTCGGTGTCGGCCCACCTGGGAACGGCGGTACCGGATATTTCGTCGACCAGGGTACCGCGCACCATCCGACCTGCCATTCCGCGTGCGTGCAGGCCCGCGAGACGACGTGTTCAGTCGTCTCGCGGGCGCGACTCGCTACGCGGTCACCGCCAGGATGCGCCTGGGGCGGACTTGCGGCGCAGGACCCAGACCGTGGCCACCGTCAGCACGACCGCGAACGTTCCGAGCGCGATGAGACTCCCTGCCGTGCCACCGCTGAAGGTGGCGCGGTAGGCGGACATCGCGGGCAGCGTGGTCGTGAACCGGTCGAGGTCGAGGTCTCGACCGAGGGCCTCGAATGCGTGACGGTTGGCCAAGCCGAAGCTCATCCAACGCCCCGGGGTTGCCATGTCGTCGACCGGGACGATGGCGCCACCGAACAGGACCTGCGGGAAGCACAGCATCGGCAGGGCCAGGGCAGCCTGCGCCGCATTGGTGACCGCCGCCGACGCCAGCAGTCCCAGCGCCAGCGCCGACATCGCCTCGATCACGATCGTCACGAACAACAAGGCGTACACGTGCCAGCTCATCGCGGGAAGGCGCCCGAGTACCCGCAGCACGCCGAGGAGCACCGCACTCACCAACGCCAACACCGGCAGCAGCGCAGCAACTTTGGATGCCACGTATGCCCCGACGCTCAGGCCGGCCAACCGCTCCCTCCGGAATACCGGCATCTCCCCGACGATTTGGAGGAGGCCGTACGTCAGGCCGAAGAAGAAACCGTCGAAGGCGATCCAGAACACGATCTGCGCGGGCCCGATATCGGCCGCACTGCCAGGGTCGAATGCGCCACGCTTGAACAGCGTCGCCATCATCACCGTGACCAACACCGGCGAGCCGAGCAGGATGGCGAGGGTCAGCCGGTTGCGAAACAGGACATCGACATTGCGCCGCGTCAAGAGCCACCATTGCCGGACCACTCCCGGGTGTTTGGCAGGCGATGGGTGGGCCGGGATGGCCGGAATATCCTCGCCACGTTGAGCTTTCGCGGTCCCGCCGCTCTGCGTGAAGCGTTTCGCCCAGATCTGCGGGGTGTCTTGCGCAGCGAGTCGCTCGTAAATCTCGTCGAGATCTCGGACTCCGAAGTAGGTTCTGGCCTCGGCCGGACTGCCGCTGAACGCCAGGTGGCCATCGCGGGCCAGGAATATCACCCGGTCGCATTTGTCGATGCCCGCAGGCTCGTGAGTCGTCAGGACGACGGTGACTCCTCGCCTGCTCAGTGTTCGCAGTAGTCGCATCACGTCGGCCGCCGTCGACGGATCGAGCCCCGAAGTGGGTTCGTCCAGGAAGAAGAGGCTCGGTCGGGTCAGTAGCTCTACCGCGATGCTGGCCCGCTTGCGCTGGCCGCCCGACAACGCGCGGACCGGTACGTCGGCCCGATCAGCGAGGTCGAGGTCGCGCATGGTCTCCTCGACCACGCGGTCCGCCTCGGCTGGTGAAGTGCCCGCGGGCAGCCTCAGCCGGGCCGCGTAGCGCAGCGTGCGGCGAAGGGGCATCTCCAGATGGATGATGTCGTCCTGCGGGACGTATCCGATCCGCGCATCCATGCTCGTACGTGCACCGCGAATGATGCCGTCGTGCCAAACCTGACCGGCAGACGGCGGTTGAAGTCCTGCGAGGGTCTCGAGCAACGTGGTCTTTCCAGCGCCGCTGCCGCCTGCGATGGCGACCAGCTCGCCTGGCTTCACCGTCAGCGACAGCTTCTGCAGTATCTGCCGCGCGCCGGCATGCCGGCTCACGTTGATTGCGTCGATTCGCCCGCCGCGCTGAGTGTCTGGTGCGAAGCCGGGGGGTGTGCCCGTTGCGATTTCGGTCATGATGTGAGGCCTCCGGATTGCTGATGGCTCTGTGAGGCCCTGATCATCGACGCGTGGCATCGGCAGTCGCATGAGGCGTTTGCCTCAAAAGATCTATCCCCAGTCCGTCAGCGGTCGACCGGCGGGGTCTTCACATCGAAACGTCGACCGAGGAGCCTGCAAGACCGCGGTCGATCGCCGCCAGCGTCGCCTGCGTACGGTTGTTGACCCCCAGCTTGGCGTAGACGCGTTCGACGTGGTTGCGCGCCGTTTTCTGCGCGATGAACAGCTCATCGGCAATCTCACGATTCGACCTGCCCTGCGCGACGAGTCGCAGAACCTCGACTTCGCGAGCGGTCAGACCCGCCGAAAACGGTGCCCGCTTCGGAGACCGATGACCCGCGGCCGCCAGCACGGCTTCCACGGACTCGGCATCGTGATGGTCGGCGCGCGCTTCCCGGCGCAGTTCACTTGCGGCATCGTCGGGGTCCAGAGCGGCGCGGCCCGGACGCGTCTCGCGTAGCTGCTGATAAGCCACCGCCGCGGCGAGCAATCGGTCCTGCGCGGTGAGCTCTGCCCCGGCCAGGCCTCTCGGGAAGCCCGACCCGTCGATTCGCTCCTCGTGCTTGGTCGCCAGGGACACCACCGACTCCAGCCCTTCGACCCGGCTCAATATCCGTCCGGTCAGATACGGGTACATCCGCATCCGCTCCGTCTCAGCTGTGGTGAGCGTGCCCGCCTTCTCCCAGATGTGGTTCGACACGCCCAATTTGCCGAGACCGTGCACGAGACCGGCCCGGTAGAGCCGGCTGACGTCGGCCTCGGGCATCCGCCGGATCCTGGCGGCGGCCGCCGCCAGGTCGGCGACTCCGCGCGAGTAGCCCGGCGAACTAGGACACTTCAGATCGACGAAATCAGCCATCGCTCTTAGCAACTCGTCGATCTCGTCGCCGACCAGCGTGCGGCCACGATCTGGCGCCTGCTCCAGCGTTGCAGTCCAGACGTCGATTTCGAGCAATCCGTCGACGATGTCGGCGAAGTTCTGTTCGAAGACGTCGGCCACGTCGGGGCTGAACTGCGTGCCGCGTCGGGAGCGCACGACGTCGACCGCCCGCTCTACGCCGCCGGTGCGAAGGTGGACCTCGACGACATCGGCCAGCCGGACGATGCGGATTTCGAGCGGGATGTCTTCTCCCCGAACGCCGTTGGGCATCCCCTTGCCGTCCCAGCGCTCGAATATGTACGACAGTGCCTCGCTGACCTGCGGGTCCAAACCCATACGGTCGGAGAGCACCCCAGCCGACGAGCAATGCGAGTTGATCAGCTTGGCGACCTGGTTGCGGGCGGTGAGCACGAAGGCGGCTGAGCGGACGCCCCGTTCCCACGCAGGCATTCCACGTCCGACGTGATTGACCATCAACCGCAGGAACGGCAGACCGGCCATGTCCACGTCATAGGTGTCGGCCCGGAAGGCGATGTCGTCGCCAAAGAGCGCTGAAAGCTCATGGGAGTCCGCGTGGCAACCGATCCACCCGACCAGATTGGCGTAGTACACCGTCGCCCTCTGTTGCGCGTCGAGCCCCATCCGCTCGGCGATGCGGGTCGCGATCAACGACGACCGGAGCATGTGTTCCATCGGCTGACCCAGACCGAGATCGATCGCCAGCGAGATCGCCGCAAGCAACTCGGCTCTACGCAGGCCTTTGCCGGGTTCGCGCAGCGTCCGGTTGGGATGCACCCACTCATTTTCCACGCGAAGTCGACGACATCCGCGCAAACGCGCAGTTCATTGCATCGGGTTGGTTCGGCTGAGGCCGTTAGTTGAGGCACATGCCTCATGTGCCGATCTGCCTTTCCGGCCGATCATTGGCCACATGGATAACGTCATGGCCTCCAGGAACACCGCCGGAGTGGTTGCGCAGGACCCATGGGACAGGGTGCTGACCGACGGCCACGCATCGTTGGTGAGAGCGCGACGGCTGTTTCGCTATCTGCCGTCGGAACCGCGCTGCAAGGTCTGCAACAACCCCTTCGGCGGCGTGGCGGGACGAGTTCTCGCCGCCGCCGGTTTCACGCCGTCGCGCAAGAATCCCAATCTGTGCAGTAGGTGCTGCGATTCCCTGCCCGCGGGGGGCTGTGAGGTCGATATCGCCATCCTGTTCGCCGACGTTCGCGGCTCGACCGCATTGGGTCGGCACAGCGGTGCGACCGACTTCGCCTCGCTGCTCAACCGGTTCTACATCGCAGCGACGCGGACCCTTCTGCGGCACGACGCAGTGATCGACAAGCTCATCGGCGACGAGGTGATGGCGTTCTTTGTTCGCGGCATCAGTGGGCCCGAGTACCGAAGCCGCGCCGTCCAGGCCGGGATCGACCTGTTGGAAGCGGTTGGTTACGGCAGTGACGAGGGACCGTGGCTGGATTTGGGAGTCGCGGTGAACGCCGGCGTGGCATTCGTGGGCAACGTCGGAGGCTCGGTTATCGACTTCACCGCTCTCGGCGATCCCGTCAACGTCTCGGCACGGATGCAACAACACGCCGCCGGTGGCGAGTTACTCGTCGCATCCGGCGTCGCCGACGACCTGATGACGAAAGCGCCTCGGCGCGAACTCAATCTGCGCGGGTGCGTGCGGCCCGTCGACGCATTCGTCCTGGGTGTCTGAAACCTCGTCAGGCCACGGGCTGTTGCCGACGCACCGCGGTGTGCACCGGCTGATCGGCCTCGATCTTGACGCCGAGTAGCTCGCCGGTGCCGTAGATGGCGCCCATCATGATCGTCGTCAGGTGCGCGACGAATCGGTCGGCCTGCATCCGGCGCGGACTGTCGTCGTCGGCGCCGAGCCACCAGTCCGTCGCCGAGGCCGCGGTGCCGAAAATCGCGAACGCCGCCAATTCGAAGGAGGCCGGATCGAGCTCCATCTCTTCGAGCTCGCTGCTGACCATGTCGGCGATGGCGATGGTGATGTCGCGGCCCTTGTTCACCGTCGTCATCGCGGCCGCGGACTGGTCGGCGAACCTGCCCTGGAGCAGAAACCGCACGACGCTGGGATGCTGGTCGACCAGCTCGACGTAGTGTTCGACGCCGCGGCCGACGATGTCGCGAACGGAATCCTTTTCGACATTGATCGACGGGATGATCGCGGCCCACAACATGTCGCGCATCCGCTCGCCGATCGCCTGGAACAGGTCCGACTTGTCGGTGAAGTGGCGGTAGATCTTGGGCTTGGCGGTACCCGCCTCCTCGGCGATCTCGCGCAGGGACAACTCGGGTCCCAGCCGGTCGATCGCCCGGAACGCGGCGTCGACGATCTCCGATCGAACCTTCTTGCGGTGTTCGCGCCAGCGCTCGCTTCGGGCGTCGACCTTGACGCCCGGTTCATTACCGGAGCGTGACCTCGGCCTTCCGCGCATCCGATTACTGTACCCGCCCCGAGGTCTCTGACCTGCTCAGACCGTGCACAGGCGGGCGTTTTGCGGGCGTAGCGTGCGGCATTGGCAGTAGCGATGACCTGGGCTGACTTGGGTACTATCGCTGCGACAGACCATCGATGAGACGAGAGTTATGACACAGCGATACGACCTGGTCATCGCCGGTGGAGGGCCGTCGGGATCGGCGGCGGCATGGCAGGCGGCGCAGACGGGCGCGAAAGTCGTCGTGCTGGACAAGGCGGAGTTTCCGCGCGACAAGCCGTGCGGCGACGGCCTGACCGCGCGGGCGGTCAGTTATCTGCAGAAGATGGGCCTGGCCGACGAGGTCGCCACATTCCACCGGGTCAACCGCGTGACAGTGTTCAGCCCGAGCCAGTGGGAGCTGTCTTTCCCGAAGCGCCCCGGCATGCCCGACCACGGCCACACGGTCAGCCGCACCCACCTCGACACCGTATTGCTCAAACATGCCGAGTCCGCCGGCGCCGAGGTGCGCCAGGGCGCCGAGGTGACCGGGCCCGAACTCGACGCGAACGGCCGCGTCATCGGCGTCACGCTGAAGAACGGCGAGAAGGTCTACGGCGACGCGGTCATCGCAGCCGACGGCGCCTACTCCCCCATCAAGCGGGCGCTGAAGATCGATTCGGAGTACAACGGCTACTCGGCGATCGCGATCCGCTCGGAGATGCACGCCAACCGGCCGGATTCCGACAGCCTCGACATCTATCTCAAGCTCGAGTTCCAAGGCGACCAGCTGCCGGGCTACGGCTGGGTGTTCCCGATGGGCGGCGGGGTGTTCAACATCGGGCTCGGCTATGTGAACAGCTACAAGAACTGGCAGTCGATCAACGCGACGCAGTTCCTCGGCGAGTTCCTGCGGACGCTGCCGCGCGAGTGGGAGGTGCCGCCGATCGAGGAGCTGAAGAAGAACAAGAGCGTGCGCGCGTGGCGGTTGCCGATGGGCTTCACCGCGTGGCCGCCGTGGCGACCCGGCGTGCTGTTCACCGGTGACTCGCTCGGTGCCGGTAAGCCGGCGTCCGGTGCGGGCATCTCCAAGGCACTGGAGTCGGGCCTCGCCGCGGGCGAGTGCGCGATCGCAGCGCTGCAGAACGGCGGCCCCGACGACTTCACCAATTACGCGCTGCGGATGGAAGCGGCCTGGGGCAAGGAATACAAGCGCGGCCGCTACTTCCACAAGCTCGCGGGCATACCCGCCGTCGCCAACACCGGCATCAAGTTCATCGATAACGGTTTTTTCCGCGACCGGATGCTCAAGGCGCTCTACAAGAAGGCCCAAGGGCCGCAGCACACCTACAAGTAAAGCGTTTCGCGTCTACGGCCGCCTGCGTACCCGGATGTCAGCCGACCGCATTGCGCGGCGATCGGTATCGGCGGTGACGCGGACGCCGACGCTGCGACCGGTCTTGGCGTCGACGAAGGACAACGGCGGCTTTCCGGTCTGCAAATGCGTGTCGCCCCACTGCACCAGCGACAGGAAGACCGGCAGTAAGTCCTCCCCGGCGGGCGTCAGTCGGTACTCGTCGCGGGCTCGCACTCCCGGTTCCTGATAGGTGGCGCGGGCGACGATCCCCGCCGACTCGAGTTGCTTGAGGGCTCGCGATACCGCCGGCGCCGAGGTGCCGATTCGCTCCGCGAAGTCGTCGAAACGGGTTGTGCCAAGGAATAGCTCGCGGACGACTTGAAAAGCGGTCTTGGTGCTCAGTATTTCGAGCACCCTCGTCATCGAGCATGCATCGCCGATGACCCACTGCCGCCGATCCTGCAGCCGCTTCTCCAGCTCCATCGAGATCCCCTCTAACTAACGGTTGCATTACCCAGCATAGCGTGGTTGTATCTGAGTAACGTACACATTGGTCAGATAAGGGGTTGAAAGATGACATCCGAGCAGCTGTTCCTCATCACCGGTGCCACTGGCAACACCGGCGCCCCCGCGGCGAAGATCCTGCTGAAGGCCGGGAAGCGCGTCCGGGCACTGGTACACAAGGTCGACCACCGCTCCGACGCGCTCGCTGCACTCGGCGCCGAGATCGTCGAGGGCGACCTGCTCGACTTCGACTCCGTCAGCTCGGCGATGCCGGGAGTCACGGCAGCCTACTTCTGCTACCCGATCGCGCCCGGCAGTCTGCTGCCCGCCACCACCGTGTTCGCCCAGGCTGCCAGTGAGGCAGGGGTAAAAGCCGTGGTGAACATGTCGCAGATCTCAGCTAGGCGGGAAGCCAGAAGTTATGCCGCCCAACAGCACTGGCTCGCCGAGCGATTGTTCGATCGGTGCGCCTTCATCACCACGCACCTTCGCCCAACGTTTTTCGCCGAGTGGCTCAACCGCCAGTGGCTCCGCAACGACAACGAAGGGGTGTTGCGGCTGCCGTTCGGCACGGGCCGGCACGCACCGATCGCAGCTGCCGACCAGGCGGGCGTGATCGCCGCGATCCTGCAAAACCCCGCACCACACGATCGCCAGATCTATCCGCTCGTCGGCGCCGAAGAGCTGGACCACTTCGGCATCGCCGACCGAATCGCCGACACGCTGGGTATCCCCGTGCGCTACGAGCCGGTGGAGATTCCCGCCTTCGCTGCCGCACTGACCGCTGATGGCAGAACCGACTTCTTCGTCCAGCACATCAGCAATGTCGCCCGCGACTACCAGGACGGCGTCTTCTCCGGCGAGAACAACCTGGTCGAGGTCATCAGCGGGCACAAGCCGATGACCGTGGCCGACTTCGTCAACGCCCACCGCAGCGACTTCGAGCACGACGGCCAACTCTCACTTCGCGAGCAGCTCAAGGCGAGCTGAGTCTTCACACGAGTGTGCGGTTTCGTACGCCGTGACGGCGTGTCGCGCACGAAAGTGCACTGTCGACGATTGCGCCCGTCGCCCTAGAGCATGCAGCTGACGCAGCCCTCGACCTCTGTTCCCTCCAGCGCCATCTGACGGAGCCGGATGTAGTACAGCGTCTTGATTCCCTTGCGCCACGCGTAGATCTGGGCCTTGTTGACATCGCGGGTGGTGGCGGTGTCCTTGAAGAACAGCGTCAGCGACAGCCCCTGGTCCACGTGCTGGGTGGCCGCGGCGTAGGTGTCGATGATCTTCTCGTAGCCGATCTCGTACGCGTCCTCGTAGTACTCGAGGTTGTCGTTGGTCATGTACGGCGCGGGGTAGTAGACGCGGCCGATCTTGCCTTCCTTGCGGATCTCGACCTTGCTCGCCACCGGGTGGATCGACGACGTCGAGTGGTTGATGTAGGAGATCGACCCTGTCGGCGGCACCGCCTGCAGGTTCTGGTTGTAGATGCCGTCCTTCTGCACCGACTCCTTGAGCTTGAGCCAATCCTCTTGCGTCGGAATGCGAATCTCGGCATCGGCGAACAGCTGCCGCACCTTGTCGGTCTTCGGTTCCCATACCTGCTCGGTGTACTTGTCGAAGAACTCACCGGACGCATACTTCGAGTTCTCGAAGCCCTTGAAGTGCGCGCCCCGCTCGATCGCGATCCGGTTCGACGCCCGCAGCGCGTGGTACAGCACCGTATAGAAGTAGATGTTGGTGAAGTCCACACCCTCTTCGGACCCGTAGAAGATCCGCTCCCGCGCCAGGTACCCATGCAGGTTCATCTGCCCGAGCCCGATCGCATGAGAGTCGTTGTTGCCCTGTTCGATCGACGGCACCGACCAGATGTGCGTCTGATCGCTCACCGCGGTCAGCGCCCGGATCGCCACCTCGATGGTTTGCGCGAAATCCGGCGAGTCCATGGTCTTGGCAATGTTCAGTGAACCCAGGTTGCACGAAATGTCCTTGCCGATCTTGGCGTAGGACAGGTCGTCGTTGAACACCGACGGCGTGGACACCTGCAGGATCTCCGAGCACAGGTTGCTGTGGGTGATCTTGCCCTCGATCGGGTTGGCCCGGTTCACCGTGTCCTCGTACATGATGTACGGGTAGCCCGACTCGAACTGCAGCTCGGCCAGCGTCTGGAAGAACTCGCGCGCCTTGATCTTCGTCTTGCGGATGCGCGCGTCGTCGACCATGTCGTAGTACTTCTCGGTCACCGAGATGTCGGCGAACGGCACACCGTAGACGCGCTCCACGTCATATGGCGAGAACAAGTACATGTCCTCGTTCTTCTTCGCCAGCTCGAACGTGATGTCCGGGATCACCACCCCCAGCGAGAGCGTCTTGATGCGGATCTTCTCGTCGGCGTTCTCACGCTTGGTGTCCAGGAACCGGTAGATGTCCGGATGGTGTGCGTGCAGGTACACCGCGCCCGCACCCTGACGCGCGCCGAGCTGGTTGGCGTAAGAGAACGAGTCCTCGAGCAGCTTCATGATCGGGATGACGCCCGAGCTCTGGTTCTCGATGTTCTTGATCGGCGCACCGTGCTCGCGGATGTTGGTGAGCAGCAAGGCAACTCCACCGCCGCGCTTGGACAGCTGCAGCGCCGAGTTGATGGAGCGCCCGATGGACTCCATGTTGTCCTCGATGCGTAAAAGAAAACAACTGACTGGCTCGCCGCGCTGCTTCTTGCCCGAGTTCAAGAACGTCGGGGTGGCCGGCTGGAAGCGGCCGTCGATAATCTCGTCGACGAGCTTCTCGGCCAGCGTGGTGTCGCCGGCGGCCAGGGTCAGCGACACCATCACGACCCGGTCCTCGAACCGCTCGAGATAGCGCTTCCCGTCGAACGTCTTCAGCGTGTAGGAGGTGTAGTACTTGAACGCGCCGAGGAACGTCGGGAAGCGGAACTTCTTGGCGTAGGCGCGGTCGAGGAGAGTCTTGACGAAGTTGCGTGAGTACTTGTCGAGAACCTCACGCTCGTAGTAGTTCTCCTTGATCAGGTAGTCGAGCTTCTCGTCGACGTCGTGGAAGAAGACCGTGTTCTGGTTGACGTGCTCGCGGAAGTACTGGTGCGCGGCCTGCACGTCCTTGTCGAACTGAATCTTGCCGTCGGCGTCGTACAGATTCAGCATCGCGTTCAGGGCGTGGTAATCCGTCTCGCCGGGCAACGTGCCGGGCGCGGTGGTTACAGGCTCTGAAGCTGTGACGGTTGGTGGCACGTCTGTTCCTTCCAGAAGTCAGCCAGGCCCGCGCGGACGGCTTCCACGTCGTCCGGGGTTCCCATCAGTTCGAAGCGGTACAGGTACGGAACTCCACACTTGGTGGACACGACGTTGCCTGCGTAGGCGAACTCCGCACCGAAGTTGTTGTTGCCCGCGGCGATGACGCCGCGGATCAGTGACCGGTTGTGCTCGTTGTTGAGGAAGGCGATGACCTGCTTCGGCACATAGCCCCCGTCGTTGATGTCCGGTGTGGCGCGCCCACCCCCGTAAGTGGGCAGCACCAACACGTACGGCTCGTCGACCTCGATCCGTCCGTGCAGCGGGATCCGGATCGCGGGCAAACCCAGCTTCTCGACGAATCGGTGGGTGTTTTCCGACACGCTGGAGAAGTAGACGAGGTTGCACCCTGCCATCTCGGCTGCCCTCCTTCTCTGGACTGTCGGAAACCCTGTTATGCGGTGAGTACCCCGGTACCGCTGAGGCCCTTGATGCGATCGGGCCGGAAGCCCGACCAGTGCTCATTGCCCGCGACGACGACCGGCGCCTGCAGATAGCCGAGCGCCATGACGTAGTCACGCGCCTCGGTGTCGAGGGTGATGTCGACCTTCTCGTAGGCGATGCCCTGCTTCTCCAGCGCCTTGTAGGTGGCGTTGCACTGCACGCATGCCGGCTTGGTGTACACGGTGATGGTCATCTGCGGTACTCCTCCTGGAACGAACGAGACATCGACTGGCAACTGATCTGGTACTACGTTTCGCTTAGTTTCAGCGACCCTTCGGCCCTCAAAATTCCGGCCGTCCGGGGTGCCTGGCCGACCCATCGGGGAACCGACTCCACCGGATGAAGCACTCCGGCCGACCTCCGAACCGTGGGGGTCTGTCGGTGTGCCAAACACTACACCTAGTGTCCGACATTCGATGCGGATACCACATCTTCTAAACAACATTTGTGAAATTCCCTGGTCGTAAGCCCGGCGCCGGTTTTCTTCGCGGCGTGTCGCACATCACATTCGAGGCGTGTCACGCGTCAAACTCAGGTCTACCACCCGCCACCGACACCGACGCGGGGACGAAGCGTCACGGTGACGTAACAGCAAAGCCGCCGGCGGCTCTCGATCGACCCGTCCGGCGGCTATCTGCTCTAGCGAAGTCAGCTGACTTCAGCGGCCAGCTTTCCGACGATGTCGCGCAGGGTTCCCGCGACCTCGACGTTCTCTCGCGGGTGCTTACCGTCGAGCGACTTGAACGGCACCGACAGCTTGAGGTCCTCCACGATCCTCGGCCCCGCGATGCCGAAGGACTTGCGGGTCTCGTCGTGCGCCCACACGCCGCCGTACTGGCCGAAAGACCCGCCGACGACAGCCGCGGGCTTGCCCTTCAGCGCGCCGTTGCCGAACGGGCGGGACAGCCAGTCGATCGCGTTCTTGAGCACGCCCGGGATGCTGCCGTTGTATTCCGGGGTAACGACTAGGGCCGCGTCGGCATCTGCGGCGGCCGTGCGCAGCGCGACCACGGAAGCGGGCACGGTGTCGTTGTCGATGTCCTCGTTGTAGAAGGGCAGGTCGCCCAGGCCTTCGAACACCGTGACCGTCACGCCTTCCGGCGCGGTCTCGGCAGCCAGTTCGGCCAGTTGACGGTTGATCGATGCGGCGCGCAGGCTCCCCACCAGCGCCAAGACTTTCACGTCCGCCATGTCAGTTCCCTTCGATTCGTTCGGTCCATCCTCGCATGACTGAAACGGACTACGGTCCGATTTATTCCGGCTGCGTTAAAGTGCAGATCATGAGCGTCGATGAACTCGGCGGCCTGCCGGTGTCCGCTCCGCATGAGCGGGGCGATGCCGCGCGCAACCGGGTGTTGCTGCTCGATGCGGCGCGCAGGCTCATCGCCGAGCGTGGCGCCGACGCGGTCTCGATGGACGATATCGCCGCTGCCGCCGGCGTCGGCAAGGGCACGGTGTTCCGCCGGTTCGGCAGCAGAGCCGGCCTGATGATGGTGTTGCTCGACGAGGACGAGAAGGCCAGTCAGGAAGCCTTTCTCTTCGGGCCCCCTCCCCTCGGGCCGCAAGCGCCGCCACTCGACCGGTTGCTGGCCTTCGGACGCGAACGGCTTTGCTTCGCTCACACGCACTACGCACTGCTGTCGGCGGCCAACCGTGATCCCGAGACGCGCTACAGCGCGCCTGCCATGTTGCAGCACACGCATGTCCGTCTGCTTCTCGACACCGCGGGCACGACGGGTGACCTCGACGCGCAGACCGACGCGCTGCTGGCCCTGCTCGACGCCGACTACGTGCATCACCAGATCGCGGATCGGGGCGAGACGCTGGAATCCCTCGGCGACAAGTGGGAGAGCTTGGCGCGCAAGCTCTGTGGCACGTGACGCCACGTTGGATCCTGCACGTGGACCTCGATCAGTTCCAGGCCGCGGTCGAAGTGCGCAGGAACCCCGAACTCGAAGGCCTGCCCATCATCGTCGGCGGCAACGGCGATCCCACTGAGCCACGCAAGGTCGTCACATGCGCGTCGTATCCGGCGCGAGAGTTCGGTGTGCACGCGGGCATGCCGCTTCGCACCGCCTCGCGCAAATGTCCCGACGCGATATTCCTGCCGCTGGACACCGACGCCTACGACGAGGCCTCCGAAGAGGTGATGGGCCTTCTGCGCGACTTCGGCCACCCGGTCGAGGTGTGGGGCTGGGACGAGGCCTACATAGGCGCTGACTTGGAAGACTCAGTCGACCCGGAAAAGCTGGCCGAACAGATCCGCGAGGTCGTCGCGGCGGGCACCGGTCTGTCGTGTTCGGTCGGCATCAGCGACAACAAGCAGCGCGCCAAGGTGGCCACCGGCTTCGGAAAGCCATCGCGCACGCGAGGAGCCAACGAAGCATCGGGCATCTTCACCCTCACCGAGTCCAACTGGATGGCGGTGATGGGTGACCGCGAGGTCGACGCGCTGTGGGGCGTCGGGCCCAAGACGGCGAAAAAGCTTGCCGGGCTGGGCATCACCACCGTCGCCGACCTTGCCGCCACCGACGCCACGCTGCTGACGTCGACGTTCGGGCCGACGACCGGCCTGTGGATCCTCCTGCTCGCCAAGGGCGGCGGTGACACCAACGTGAGCGCTGAGCCGTGGGTGCCTCGCTCGCGCAGTCACGTCGTCACGTTCCCCCACGACCTGACCGAGCGAGCCGAAATCGAAGCGGCCGTGGTCGACCTCACCCGCCAGACGCTCACCGAGGTCGTGGCGCAAGGCAGGGTGGTCACCAGGGTGGCCGTGACGGTGCGCACCAAGACGTTCTTCACCAGAACGAAGATCCGCAAGCTCCCGGCGGCGAGCACCGACGGCGAGACGGTCACGAAAACGGCGCTGGACCTTCTCGACCAGTTCGAACTCGATCGCCCGATACGGCTGCTCGGCGTGCGGTTGGAGTTGGCCGCGCCGCAGGGCGGCTACTAGTCACACCCGCGCCATACGCTCAGCACATGTTGCACGCGATCGCCGTCCGGGGATACCGCTCGCTGCGCGAGATCGTGATGCCCATGCGCCGGCTCACCGTCATCACCGGTGCCAACGGCACCGGCAAGTCGTCGCTGTACCGCGCGCTCCGACTGCTGGCCGACTGCGGGCGCGGCGAAGTGATCGGGTCACTGGCCCGCGAGGGCGGCCTGCAGTCCGTGCTGTGGGCCGGGCCCGAGCAGCTGAGCGGCGCACGCAGGACCGGACGTGTCGAGGGCACTGCCCGCACCGGACCTATCGCACTCGAACTCGGTTTCGCCTCAGACGATTTCGGCTATCTGGTCGACCTCGGACTCCCGCAGATGGCCGGACATCGGTCGTTGTTCGGGCTCGACCCCGAAATCAAGCGAGAGGTGGTGTTCGCGGGCCCGGTGATGCGCACCGGCTCGACGCTTGTGCGTCGCACTCGCGACCATGTCGAGGTCAGCGCGGAGTCTGGCCGCGGCTTCGACGAGCTGTCCCGGTCGCTGCCCACCTACCGCAGCGTCCTCGCCGAATACGCCCATCCGGGTGCTCATCCCGAATTGGCCGCGGTCCGCCATCGGCTGCGCAGCTGGCGCTTCTACGACAGCTTCCGGGTGGATCGTGGTGCCCCGTCGCGACTCCCCCAGGTCGGCACGCGAACGCCGGTGCTGTCCAACGACGGCGGCGATCTGGCTGCCGCAGTGCAGACGATCATCGAGGCTGGCTTCGACGATCTCCACCGCGCTGTCGCCGACGCGTTCGACGGTGCGACCGTCTCCGTCGCCGTTCGCGACGGCTTGTTCGACCTGCAGCTGGAGCAGCGGGGCATGTTGCGGCCGCTGCGCGCGGCCGAATTATCCGACGGCACACTGCGTTTCCTGTTGTGGGCGGCCGCCCTGCTGAGCCCGCAGCCGCCGTCGCTGATGGTGCTGAACGAACCAGAGACGTCGCTGCACCCGGATCTGGTGCGGCCGCTGGCGTCACTGATCCAGGCGGCAGCCCAACAGACGCAGGTCGTGGTCGTCACTCATTCGCGGGCGATGCTGGAGTTTCTGGGCACCGTTCCGGTCAGCGATGCCGCCGATGACGACGGCGACGGCGCTCTGGAGGTTCGGCTGCACAAGGATCTGGGCGAGACTCGGATCGAGGAGTTGGGCCTGCTCAACACTCCGCGATGGGATTGGGGTAGACGCTAGCCATTCGCGCTAATCAGTTTCCCCTCCGGCCAACCTTCGTTCACCGAGATGCCGTTCAATTCCCACGGCCAACTCACAGCTAGGAGCGTTCATGTCGATCAATTCCATGTCCAAGGCGGCCTGTGTGGTAGGCGCCGTCGCGGTTCTCGTGCTCGCGGGGTGCGGCAGCGACAAGCAGGAGTCGATCGGCGATCCCCTCAGCCGCGCCGCGAAGGGCAAACTGTCGGCCAACGGCGGCGCTGCTCGGCTCGGCGGAAACCAGACCGACACCATCCGGAACGCCATCAGCAGCTCGGGCGCCCGCAACGTCATCCTGCTGATCGGCGACGGCATGGGCGATTCGGAAATCACCATTGCGCGGAACTACCAGAAGGGCGCGGGCGGCTTCTTCGGCGGGATCGACGCCCTTCCGCTGACGGGTTCGTGGACCACCTACGCGCTGACCAAGGACGGAAAGCCGGACTACGTCACCGACTCGGCCGCCAGCGGCACCGGATGGTCCACCGGCACCAAGACCTACAACGGCGCGCTCGGCATCAACATCACGGGTGAGGCGCAGAAGTCGATCCTCGAACTCGCCAAGGACCAAGGCTTCGCCACCGGTGACATCACCACATCGGAGATCCAGGACGCCACGCCCGCAGCGCTGTTCGCCCACATCAGCAAGCGGGGCTGCTACGGGCCCAAGGAGACTGCCAAGAACTGCCCGGACGAAACACTGGACAAGGGCGGATCAGGGTCGATCACCGAACAGCTTCTTGCCGACCGGCCGGACATCACGATGGGTGGCGGCGCCGCGTCGTTCGCACAGACCGCGGCCGCCGGCGACTATAAGGACAAGACACTCGAGGCGCAGGCCAAGGAACGCGGCTTCCAAATCGTCCGCACCGCAGACGAATTGAACAACGTGAGCAAGGCCGACCAGGACGCCCCGCTGCTCGGGCTGTTCGCCGACGGCAACATGCCCGTGAGCTGGGCAGGGCCGCCCGCAGTGCGGCAGGGCTACCTGCAGCCCGCCGCGAAGTGCACCGACAACCCCAAACACGGTTCGGACGTGCCGAAATTGGCCGATATGACGCAGAAGACGATCGATCTGCTCAAGGCGCGCACGGAAGGCGGCCCCAATCCTGCCAAGGGCTTCTTCCTTCAGGTCGAGAGCGCGTCGATCGACAAGCGCGACCACGCCGCCGACGCGTGTGGCCAGATCGGTGAGACCGTCGTCTTCGACGAGGCGGTCAAGAAGGCCATCGACTTCGCCAAGCGGGACGGCAACACGCTGGTGATCGCAACGGCCGACCACGGCCACACCAGCCAGATCGTCGAACCGGTGACCGAAGAGGGGCTGCGGGACATCGCGGACGAGAAGAAGCTGCCGATCGAGCGCGTCCGCGACATCGTTTACCCCGGGCAGACGGTGAACCTCACCACCGCCGACAACACCACTATGACGGTCAGCTACGGGACGTCGGGCGATGCCGACATCGAGGACCAGACGCACACCGGCACCCAGGTGCGCGTCGCGGCATACGGTCCACGTGCCGCGAATGTGGTTGCCCTGAACGACGAAACCGATCTCTTCTTCACGATGACCGATGCGCTCGGCATCACGCGGTAGTCACCGCCGGCTCGGCCGGAGCGCTCGGGTGAACACGTGGTTCGCCTGCCGCATCACCACGCTGTAGGGCCACCACATCGTCCGCTTGAACATGTAGAGCGCGCGAATATCCGGTGACGTGTAGATGAGGTACCGGTTCTTGGCGACACCGCGCAGGATCCGGTCGGCGACGTGTTCCGCCGACACCGCATGTCCGGCGAACCGGTCGGTCCACATCTGCACGACGGGGTCTTCGCGATTGACGCCTGCGATGTGAACCGTCTGCACCAGAGGCGTTTTGACCGCACCGGGCACCACCACGGAAACCCCGATGCGGTGGCGCGCCAGGTCGAAGCGCAGCACCTCGCTAAGTCCGCGCAGGCCGAATTTGCTTGCGCTGTAGGCCGCATGCCACGGCAGCGCCACCAGGCCCGCCGCCGAGGAAACGTTGACCAGATGGCCGCCGCGGCGCGCCTCGACCATCGGCGGCAGGAACGCCTCGATGACGTGGATCGGCCCCATCAGGTTGACGTCGACCATCGACTTCCAGTGCTCGTGGGCGAGGTGGTCGACGGTGCCCCACGCCGAGACGCCCGCGATGTTCATCACCACGTCCATGGCGGGATGGCGGGAATGTATGTCGGCGGCGAACCGGGTCACCGCGTCGTAATCGGAGATGTCTAGCACCCGGTGCTCGGGCACGTCGGCACCCAGCGCGCGGGCGTCGTCGACCGTCGTCGCCAATCCCGCTTCGTCGCGGTCGGTCAGGTAGAGCACCGCCCCCTGGGCGGCCAGTTTGAGCGCTGTCGCACGGCCGATGCCGCTGGCGGCGCCCGTCAAGAAGCAACGCTTACCGTCAAAGCCGTTCTGCGCCATGGCGCCGACCTTACTGACCTACTCCTTGCGGAGGTGTTCGCTCCCCCAGATGGCAGACACCCACAGCCGCTCGACGGCATCGACGGCCCGACCGGGATCGGTGCCGCGGCCGACGAATGCGCTGTCCTTCGTCACTGTCATGGTGGTGGTCGCCGCCAGTGTGCGTACCAAGGCAGGCAGGTCATCGGAGACGGGGCGCGCCTCGGGGTCCTGCTCCAGCAAGGTGATGAGCTTGTCGATGATGCCGTCGTAGAAGTCGTCCATCATCTCGCGAATCTGCGCGTCCGTGTTGCGGGCCACCTCGCATGCCGTCAACACGGGATTGTCGTTCGCCCACACCTCCGCGGCGTTGCCGACCATCCGCTTCGCGAACGCTGCAGGCATCTCGCCCGGCTCACGTGGGGCGAAGTGATGCGTCAGGCTGTCGAGCAGCTCTCCGGCATCGGCCAGGATCACCGCGAGCACCGCATACTTCGAGTCGAAGTAGAAGTAGAAGCCAGACCGCGCAACGCCTGCCCGCTCGCTGATGGTGCTGACCGACAGATCGGCGAACGACCGCTCGTGGAGCAACTCACGCACTGCGGCGACGATGGCGTCGCGTTGCCGGTCACCCCTGCTGCGACGATTCTCCTGTGGAGCGGATTCAGCGGTCATCGCTGTAGACCTTCGCATCGCGGCTCATTGTGTCAAAACTTGACATGCGTCAAGTCTGCCATCCAAGATGAGAATAGGAGTGACAACGGCCACAGTCTTTTTGCTTCAGGAGCATTCGAATGCCGACGATCAGCACCAAGGATTATTTGCTCGACCAGGCCACGCGGCGAATCAGAACGTCGCCGATCCTGACCCTCCCAGGCATGGGCATGCTGGAAAAGCGACTTCTCGACCACAAATGGCAGGAGCACGCGTGGGCCGAACCACCCGCAGGCAGCGATCTCAAGCCCGTGATGGGCGACAGCGGGCTGCCGATCCTTGGTCACATCGTGGAGATGTTCAGGGGTGGTCCCGACTGGTGGCTGCATCTGTACCGCACACGCGGCCCGATGGTGCTCCTCGATTCGCCGATCATTCCGTCGGTCGCGGCCCTTGGGCCCGACGCCATTCAGGCGATCTACTCGAACCGCAACAAGGACTTCTCGCAACAGGGCTGGGTTCCCGCCATCGGGCCGTTCTTCAAGCGCGGCTTGATGTTGCTCGATTTCGACGAGCACATGTACCACCGGCGCATCATGCAGGAGGCGTTCGTCCGCACCCGGTTGGCCGGCTACACCGAACACGTCGACAAGGTCGTTTCGAAGGTCATCGCGGACGACTGGGTTTCCAATGACGCGCGCTTCCTGCTGTACCCGGCGATGAAGGAGCTCACCCTCGATATCGCCTCAATGGTGTTCATGGGTCACGAGCCGGGCACCGACCGCGAGCTGGTGACGAAGGTCAACAGGGCCTTCACCGTCACCACACGCGCGGGCAACGCGATCATCCGAACCAGCGTGCCGCCGTTCACCTGGTGGCGCGGCCTGAAGGCCCGCGAATACCTGGAGCGTTACTTCGAGGAGCGCGTGGCGGAACGCCGCGGCAAGGAGGGCAGCGATCTGCTGACCGTGCTGTGTCAGTCCGAGGACGAGGACGGCAACAAGTTCTCCGACGAGGACATCGTCAACCACATGATCTTCCTGATGATGGCCGCGCACGACACATCCACGTCGACGGCGACAACGATGTCGCACTACCTGGCCGCCAACCCGGAGTGGCAGGAACGCTGCCGTGACGAGTCCGACCGGCTCGGCGACGGCCCGCTGGACATCGAGTCGCTCGAGAAGCTCGAGTCCCTCGACCTGGTGATGAACGAGTCGATCAGGCTGGTGTCGCCGGTGCAGTGGGCGATGCGTCAGACGGTGCGCGACACCGAGCTGCTCGGCTACTTCCTGCCCAAGGGCACCAACGTGATCGCCTATCCGGGCATGAACCACCGGCTAGAGGAGATCTACCCGGACCCGTACAAGTTCGATCCGGACCGCTTCGCCGAGCCGCGCAACGAGCACAAGAAACACCGGTATGGGTTCACCCCGTTCGGCGGCGGTGCGCACAAGTGCATCGGCATGGTGTTCGGTCAGCTCGAGGTCAAGACGATCATGCATCGGCTGTTGCGCCGCTATCGCCTCGAGTTGCCCCGGCCGGGGTACGAGCCGCGCTACGACTACGGCGGCATGCCCGTGCCCATGGACGGCATGCCGATCGTCTTGCGTCCCTTGCGATGACCACCGCTTCCGGCCGGGTCGCCGCTCGCGGTATCGAAGCACTGGCCGCCATGCGAATAGCGGCCGGGCTGGTGGCGTGGCTCAGTCCACGCCTTACGGCGCGGTTGTTCGGCATGCCGGGCGACAGCGGTGCCTCGGGCTACGCGTGGCGGCTGTTCGGAGTACGGGATGTGATGCTGGGCGCGGGCACCCTCCGGTCCTCCGGCGCTCAGCGTCGCGCCTTTGCGATCGCCGGGCTGGCATGCGATGTCGCTGACGGCGCGGCGGGCGCGATCAGCCTGTACCGCAACGACTTCACGCGTTCGACGGCGGGAGCCCCGGTCCTCGTGCCCGCGCTCGCCGTCGCCTTCGGCGCCTGGGCGCTACGCGGCAGCGACCGCTAGGCCTCCGTCAGCAGCCGGTTCGCGCACGCGATCACGGCCCGTAGCGCCGACTGCGTCGCGTCGTCGTCAAGGCCCATCGCCCACTCCGCGTGCGCACCGTCGCTGCCGCGGATGAACGTGGCGGTTCCTTCACCGGTCGGCATTTGGTGGAACGCGATCATCTCGACGGCGATGCCGTGCTCATAGAGCATCTCGGTCAGTGCGGCGACGGGACCGGATGCCGCCGCCGACGCGATGCTGATCCGGTCGCCGATGGCCAGGGTGGCCTGATAGTGCCGCGCCTGCGGGCCCAGTCTTGTTGCGGGGCGCTCCCCGTCGGTGCAGGTCCACTGCCCCAGCCGCAGCGGGCCGGACGCAGGTGCATACGTGCTGTGGAACATGTCCCAGGACATCTCATCGGCCTCCTTGCGCAGGCCGCGCGGCAACGGTGCGGTGAACCGGTCAGCGACCGTGGCCGTCGAGGACGGCGCTGCGCTGGTTGCGGATTGTGGTGGTGATGTCATGTGCCGGTCTTCTCTTGCTGGAAGGAATGACCGACGACGTAGCAACGACCCACAGCGAGGGGTCGGTCAGGATCAGACCCCGCTGGGGATTGCTACTACGAGTCGCCTCGGCACGTCACGAATGCTAGACCCGTCCCGGGAAGGGGCGCAATTCGTTTTTCGGACTTTGGTATAAGAATTCGTTCGCTCTGCGCACTGCCCGCGAACACCGCAGGTGGGATCCTCTCTCTACTAATCACCGGGGGCGAAACCGCGGGGTGCATTTGAAGCGTCGAGGCGCTGCAACGAATGGAGACAGCGCAATTCGGGTGAGCGACCGGGTCGGCTCGTTCCGATATTTCCGCGACGAGGACCGGTGGGAATGGTCCGACGCGGTCGCGCACATGCACGGGTACCAGCCCGCTGCCGTCCAGCCGACGACGGAGCTGGTCATGTCCCACAAACACCCCGATGATGCGGCGAAGGTCGCGCTGCTGATCGAGGCGATGTCGGGCCAGGGCCAACCGTTCAACGGCAGGCATCGGATCATCGACACCGCAGGCCGGACCCGCAGCGTTCTCGTCGTCGGCGAGCAACTGCGTGACGACGCGGGTGCCGTCATCGGCAGCGAGGGCTTCTATGTCGACCTCAGCGACCTCGCCAGTGATCAGTCCGTCGACGCCGAGATCGCCGACTTCACCGCCCACCGGTCGCAGATCGAGCAGGCCAAGGGCATCTTGATGGCGATCTACAAGATCTCCGCCGAGCATGCATTCGACATTCTGGTCTGGCGCTCACAGCAGACGAACACCAAGCTGCGGAAGCTGGTTGAGCAGGTCATTCGCGATTTCACCACGCTGCTGGACGTTCCCGGCAGCGTGCGGGAGCGGGCCGACCACCTGCTGCTCACCGCGCACAAGCGCGTCGGCGACCCGCTAGGCCAGCGCGCGGACAAGTAGCGGCACGAAGGGCCGGTGATCGGCCCTGCCATCGTGGCGGGCATGCATGCTGGCGCGCGATGCCGCATACCACTCGCCGCGGGAGAGGGTGCTGAGGTCGAGGCTGTTGCTGCGCAGCGAGGCCACGATGTGCAGCACCGTTGTGCCGGTTCGCCCGTTGCCTTCGCGAAACGGATGAACGCTGTTGTAATCCGCATAGAGCCGTGCGAGTTGGTCGGCCAATACCTGGCCGTCGTCGGTCACCACTGCACGAGCGGATGCCAAGACGCGATCCATCATCGATGTCAGCAACGATTGCGGCGCGAACTCCTCATCGCCCAGCCGCAATTCGACAACGCGGTAATCGCCTGCCCATTCGTAGGCGTCGGCGAAGAGGTTCCGGTGGACGGCACGAAAGTCGACGTCGTCGACGCTGACCTGGCCGTCGGCGATCCGACGGTGCCAGCCCGCGATCCGGCCAGCGGTGGCCACGAATTCCAGATCGGCCAGCGTCGCGCGAGTGTCCGCTCCGAAATTGTTGCGCAGCACCGTTGTTCCCGGGATGAGATACGGGTTTCTGCGGCGCAGCAATCGCCGGACCGATTGTCGACTCGACCGGGGCGGGTGGCGGGTCAGATAGTCGGCCAGGTATTCGCTGAACGTGACGTCGTCGTTGGCCAGCGCCGACAGCGCCTCGACCTGTTCGGCGGTCGGTCGCCAGCCCTCCAGTGCCTCAGCCGCGACCGCCTGGTCGACGCAGCGACGCCGTGGCTCGGGCAGCCGGTCGTGGACGGGCATGGCCTCGATGTTTTCACACGTCAGGCAAACCGGAGGCGCCCTTTCTCCGGTCTACTCGACGATCGGAACGCGTCCCAACCGATTGGCCGACCAACAATCATGCCAATTCGACAGTGACCCGCGAACGCAGCTCGCTCATGCTGATGCCGAACGTTTCGCGCACCCGCACCACACCGGCGGCCGGATCGATGTCGAAGATCGCGTGGTGCGTGTAGATCCGGCTCACGCAGCCGAGGCCGGTCAGCGGATACGTGCACTCCGGCACGAGTTTGGCCGTGCCGTCCTTGGTGAACAGGCTCATCATCACGAAGACGTTCTTCGCGCCGATGGCCAGATCCATCGCGCCGCCCACCGCGGGTATCGCATCGGGAGCACCGGTGTGCCAGTTGGCCAGATCCCCGCACCTGCTCACCTGAAACGCGCCGAGGACACACACGTCGACATGGCCGCCGCGCATCATGGCAAACGAATCGGCGTGGTGAAAGTAGGACGCTCCTGCCAACTCGGTGACGGGGATCTTGCCCGCGTTGATCAGGTCTGAGTCGACCTCGTCCCCGACGGCTGCCGCGCCCATGCCCAGCATGCCGTTCTCGGTGTGCAGCACCACTTCGGCCTCTGGCCTCAGATGGTCGGCGACCAACGTCGGTTGGCCGATGCCGAGGTTGACGTAGGAGCCTGCCGGGATGTCGCGCGCGATCATGGCGGCGAGTTCGTTCTTGTCCAGCGGCGCGGTGATGGTCATCGGGTCACCTCCAAGATGCGGTCGACGAAGATGCCCGGCGTGACGACGACTTCGGGGTCGATGTCGCCGATGTCGACGACGCGCGACACCTCGGCGATGGTGAGCGCGGCGGCGGTGGCCATCACAGGTCCGAAATTGCGGGCGGTCTTGCGGTACACCAGGTTTCCCGCCCGGTCCCCGATGTGGGCTCCGATGAGCGCGACGTCGCCGCGAATCGGGAACTCCAGCACATAGTCGCGGCCGTCGATGGTCCGCAGTTCCTTGCCCTCGGCGAGAGGGGTGCCGACGCCGGTCGGGCAGAAGAACGCGCCGATGCCCGCGCCTGCGGCCCGCATGCGCTCGGCCAGGTTGCCCTGCGGCACGACTTCGAGGGCGACCTTGCCGTCGCGGTAGAGGCCGTCGAACACATACGAGTCCGTCTGCCGGGGAAACGAGCAGATCACCTTTTTCACCCGGCCGGCCGCCAGCAGCGCGGCCAGGCCGGTGTCGCCGTTGCCCGCGTTGTTGCTGACGATCGTCAGATCCGTCGCGCCCTGTTCGATGAGTGAGTCGATCAGCCGGATCGGCATACCCGCCATCCCGAATCCGCCGACCAGAACCGTTGCCCCGTCCTCGATTCCGGTGACGGCTTCGGCAGCCGACATGCAGATGGTTGTTCGGCTCATCGGTCGCCCTCGTCGTAATCGGCGAGTACCTGATTGGCGATCCGGAAGGCAGTGTTGGCGTCGGGCACTCCGCAATAGATGGCGGTCTGCAACAGCAGCTCCTTGATCTCGTCGTTGGTCACGCCGTTGCGGCGCGCGGCCCGCACATGCATCGCCAGCTCCTCGTGATGGCCGCGGGCGACCAGCGCGGTGAGCGCGATCAGCGACCGGCTGCGCCGATCCAGGCCCGGGCGCGTCCAGATCGTGCCCCATGCGTACTGCGTGATGAAGTCCTGGAACTCCGCGGTGAAATCCGTTGTGGCCGCGACGGCCCTGTCCACGTGAGCGTCGCCGAGCACCTCGCGTCGTACCGCCATCCCCGCGGAGTGCACGTCGGGGTGCACATGTCCGGCGATCAACTCGGCGACGCGGTTGGGCGACTCAGCCGGTGCTAGATGCGCCACGCCGTCGAGCACGACGAGCGTGCCGTCCTTGACGCCGGATGCGATCCGGGCCAGGCCGTCCACCGGCGTCGCAATGTCTTCCGCACCCGCGACCGCCAGCGTCGGCGTGGTGATCTCGGAGAGCCGATTGGTGACGTCGAATGCGGCCAGTGCTTCACAAGCCTGCGCGTAGGACTCGTCGTCGGTGTTGCGCAACGCATTCAGGAGCGCGGCGGCGTCGTCGGGCCTGCGGTCGGAGAATCCGGGGCCGAACCATCGTTGTGCGGCGAGGTCGACCACCGCGCCGGTACCGGATGTCCGCACCGTCGCCGCTCTGGCCGCCCAGTCCTCGGGCACGCCGATGACCGCACCGGTGCACAGCAGCGTCGCCGAGCTCACGCGTTCGGGCGCGTCGAGCAGCAGTTGCAGCCCGACCGCACCGCCGATCGAGTCGCCCGCGTAATGGAATGCCGCGCCCGGTGCAAAGTCATCGGCCAACGCCAGAACGGCGGCGGCCAGTTCGGGTATGCCGAACCCACCCGAGGCGGGAGAAGCCCCGTGGCCCGGTAGGTCCCAGCCGACGACGTGCGCGCGCCGGGTGAGGCGCTCCGCGGCGGTCGACCACAGCGTCTTAGCCGATGTGCCCAGCGACGGTCCGAGCAGCAGCAGCTCCCCGTCGCCGCCGAAGTCGGTGCCGACGATTCGTGGAATGCTCACGTCGTCTCCTTGCGGTGGTGGCGCGCCCGTTGCAGAACGGCTTCAACGGGATTACCCCGAGCCGCTTAATATCTCATGAGACTTGTGTCGGCAACATCGGTCATGAGGCTTCGGCCCGTTCGCGGATCTCGACCGCCGTCTCAAGCATCTGCCGAGTGCTGGTGAACCAGTCCTGCAGATTCAGATCCACGATGAGCTCGTCTGCGCCAGCCTCTGCCGCCGTTCGAACGTCGTCCATGATCTGGTCGAGCGTGCCCACGAACGCCGATCGGTCAGGTCCTGCCGGACGCTCAGTGAAGGTGACGTTTCCCACCACTACCATCTCCATCCGGCTGGTGTCCCGGCCGTACTCGGAGGCCATTTCCCGGATACGGTCCCAGCTTGCGCGTAGTTCTGCGGCTCCGGCCGGCCCGGGTGTGGTGAGCAGCGGCAGCCAGCCGTCTGCACGTTGGGCGATGCGCTGCACGGCCTTGGAACTGGTGCTACGGCCCAGGTTGCTGCCACCGCCGCCCAGCATCACGGGGATCTTCGAAGCGGGCTTGGGCAGGACCGAGGCGTTGTCGATGACTACGCGCGGGCCCCGGAAGGTCACCGGGTCGGGCCCCCACACGGCATCGAAGACGTCCAGCGTCTCGTCGAGGAAGCGGCCGCGATCGGCTCGGGTGGCGCCAGTGGCCTGGAGTTCGTCGGTGGCCCAGCCGGTGCCGATGCCTGCGATCATGCGGCCGCCGCTGATCTGATCGATCGTGGCCAGCGCCTTCGCCAGCTGGACGGGCGTGTGCAGTGCAGCGACCAGAATGGATGTACCCAGGCGCACCTTTTCGGTCGCCACCGCCGCCGCCGTGAGCACGGCCAGGGGGTCGGCGGCCTGCCGCGAGTGTTCCGGCCATGGCAGGTTCGTCCCGGCATACGGCTCGGCGGGGGTCACCGGGAAGAGCAGCCGTTCATATGTCCACAAACTGGCGTATCCGGCTGCTTCGGCCGTTCTGGCCGCTTCGACCAAGTCATGTTGTAAGTCCACTCCCAATCTCTGGGGCAGACGGAGTCCGAGTTCCATTCCTCCAGTCTTGAACCTTCACATAAGTGTGAAGGTCAAATGTAAGTTTGAGCACATGAGAATCGGAGAGCTCGCCGATCGCACCGGTGTCTCCCGTCGGCTGCTGCGCTACTACGAGGAGCAGGGGCTGCTCGCGCCCAGCCGCGCGGACAACGGTTACCGGGAGTACGGAGAGTCACACGTAGACGTGGTGCGGCAGGTCGCGGGACTTCTCGATGCCGGACTGCCGACCCGCATCATCGAGCAACTGCTTCCGTGTCTGGACACGCCGAAGACCATCTACGTCCCCGACGTGACGCCGGAAATGATCGAGACGCTGCAACGCGAACAAGCTCGGCTGTCTGAACGCATCGAGTTCCTGACACGCAACAGAGACGCGGTCGCCGACTATCTGGACAAGGTTATCGGCGTCAAGTCGGCCCGTAGCGCACCAGCCGGGCCCGCGTCATCTTGATCCAAATACCGGCGCTGGCGCGCCTGGTGCGCGATGATGCCGCCCATGCGCAAGATCTCGAGTCTGGTTATCGTGCTGGTAGTCGCCGGTCTGCTGTCCGTGAATGCGTGCGCCCCGGCCGATGAGAAACCGTCCGCTTCGCCGTCCGGTTCTCCGTCCTCCAACGCGTGCTCGAAGGATTCATTGGCCACATTGACCAAGGGTGTGTTTACCTTCGGCACCGATCAGCCGGCTTACCCGCCGTGGTTCGTCGACGACGATCCGGCCAACGGGAAGGGTTTCGAATCCGCCGTCGCGTACGCGGTCGCCGACAAGCTCGGATACGCCAAAGAGAATGTCAAATGGGTGCGCGTTCCATTCAACGCCGCCATCGCGCCGGGCCCAAAGACCTTCGACGCCAACCTCAATGAGTTCTCGATCACCGACGAACGCAAGCAGGCGGTCGACTTCTCGTCGCCCTACTTCGACGTCACCCAGGCGGTCGTCACGATGAAAGCCTCACCGGCGGCGCAGGTGAAGAACCTCGATGGGCTCAAGGGACTCAAACTCGGCGCACAGGTCGGCACGACCAGCTACACCGCCGCTGCGGCGCTGAATCCCAACGTCGCGGTGTTCAACAACAACGACGACGCCAAGGCCGCGCTGTCAAATGGGCAGATCGATGCGCTCGTACTCGATCTGCCGACGGCCTTCGAGGTGCAAAGCGAACTGACCGACGGAGTCATCGTTGGCCAGTTGCCCAAAGGCACCGAGAAGCCCGAGCAGTTCGGCATCGTGCTGGACAAGGGCAGCCCGCTCACCCAATGTGTGTCCAAGGCCGTCGACGATCTGAGCCAAAACGGCGATCTGGCCAACCTCCAGAAGACATGGCTCGCCGGCGCAGGCGCCGCGCCGATGCTTTCGTGACGACAGCGGCGATCGACCGGGTCGCCTACCGGCAGTCGCGAGCGCGTAAGTCGGCCTTGATCGCGTTTCTGTCGACTGTGGTGTTCGCCGCGGTCCTGCTGTTCGCGGTGACATCGTCACCGGGCTGGCCGCGGGTACACGACTCGTTTTTCAACCTGCGCGTCGGCTGGCACAGTCTGCCCGCGCTTCTGCAGGGCTTGTGGCTCAACGTCCGTGTACTGGTGGTATGCCAAGTGCTGATCATGATCGTCGGCCTGGGTCTGGCCATGGTTCGCACTTTGCGGGGACCGGTGTGGTTTCCGGTGCGGGCGTTGGCGACTGGGTACGTCGACCTGTTTCGCGGCCTACCCCTCCTGATTTGCTTGTACCTCGTCGGGTTCGGCATACCCGGACTTCGGTTGTCCGGGGTTCCGACGAATCCGGTGCTGCTCGGCGGCCTCGCGCTGGTGTTGATCTACTCGGCCTATGTCGCCGAGGTCTTCCGGGCGGGGATCGAGTCGATCCACCCCTCCCAGTTGGCCGCTGCCAAGTCCCTTGGGCTGAACTATCGACGCACGATGCGACTGGTCGTGCTTCCTCAGGCGACGCGCCGGGTGACACCCGCGCTGCTCAATGACTTCGTCGCCCTGCAGAAGGACTGCGGGCTGATCTCCGTGCTCGGCGCCGTCGACGCGGTACGGGCCGCACAGATCCAATCCGCCACCACCTACAACTTCACGCCCTATGTCGTCGCCGGCTTGTTGTTCGTCGCGCTGGCGGTGCCTTCGGCACGTCTGGCCGACTGGACGTCGAGGCGGTTGGCCACGCGGCAGGGAGCGTTGTGAACAACACCGATTCTCCGGTGTTGTCGGTGCGCGGACTGGTGAAGGCGTACCACGAACGGCCGGTGCTCAACGGGATCGACTTGGATGTCGCTGCGCACCAAGTAGTTGTCCTGATAGGCGCGTCGGGATCGGGTAAATCAACGCTGCTGCGGTGCATCGACTTGCTCGAGGAGATCGATGACGGACAGATCTTCCTGACCGGCATGGACATCAGTGATCCGCGCATCGACGCCGACGAGGCCAGGCAGGCCATGGGCATGGTTTTCCAGTCGTTCAACCTGTTTCCGCACATGACCGCTCTGGCCAACGTCGCGCTGGCGCCTCGTGTGGTGCATCGGTCGACGCGACGCGACGCCGAGGACCGCGGCCGCGAACTATTGGCTCGCGTCGGTCTTGCCGATAAGGCCGACGCCTACCCCGACAAGCTCTCCGGCGGACAGCAGCAACGGGTCTCGATTGCGCGCGCGCTTGCCTACGACCCCAAACTGGTACTGCTGGACGAGATCACCAGCGCGCTTGATCCCGAGCTGGTCGGCGAAGTGCTGGACCTCGTGGGCGAATTGGCTACGTCAGGCAGCACCATCCTGATGGCGACCCACGAAATGGCGTTCGCCCGCGACGTCGCCGATACGGTGTGCTTCCTCGACGGCGGCCGAATCATCGAATCGGGCTCGGCCAAGCAGGTTTTGACCGACCCCCAGAACGACCGGACCCGCCGATTCTTGAGTCGGCTCATCGGCGGGCGCTGACGTCCCGCATCCGTGCGCGTTCGGTGGCCGATGTTGCACCCCACACACCGTGGTTTTCCGGCGTACGCAGGGCGTGCTCACGGCACCGCGTCAGGACCGGGCAGCCCCGGCAGATGCGTTTCGCCTGAGCCTCTTTGCCCCGACGGAGATCGCGTCGATTTTCCTCGGGAAAGAACACCTCCGATGAGACCCCGCGGCAACTCCCGTGACGCTGCCAGTCCCACGCTGACAGCGTGGGACTTGGAAGCCGAAGCGGACGTGCCTTCGTCGGCGAGGTCAGATAGCTCGTGTGTGGCGCCATCTCAGCCGCCGATCCCCCAGTGCAGCACCCTTGACGTGAACAGCACCAGGCCCAGCGACACCGCCGCGACGACGACGAGTCCGATCACCGCGACGGCCAGCGGGCGCCATCCACTGCGTGCGATCTGGCGGATATCGGTGGACAGGCCAACACCGGCGAACGTCAACAGAAACGCCCATCGGGACACGTTGCCGACGTTGGCAAGCTGGCCCTTGCTCAGTAGGCCGGCCGTGGCGATTGCCGAAACAGCCAAGAACCCGAGAACGAACTTGGGAAATTTGTCCCAGATGAACGCTGCTTTGGCCTTGGCGCCAGGGGCCAGCTGATCGGCTTCGCCACGCGCGGCCCAGTAAAGGGCGAATCCCAGTACGACGAAACCGATCAGGGCGTTGCGGGTCGACTTCACCAGCACCGCAATCTTTCCGGCTTCGTCGGAGAACAGGAAGCCGGTGGCCGTGGTCTCGGCGGTGTTGTCCACGGCAAGGCCTGCCCAGAGGCCGAACTCATGGTCGCTCAACCCGATCGCGTGGCCCAGCAGCGGCAAGGTGAACAGCGCAACCGCGCCAAGAGCGAGGATGGCGGCGATCGCGTAACCCACATCCGAATTGCGCGCTCGGATAGCGCCCTTGGCGGCGACGATCGCAGACACTCCACAGATCGCGGTGCCGATCGCCAGCAGAGATCCGAGCTTGCCGGAGAGGCCGAAAAGCCTTGCGGCAGCGAGAATGATCGATCCCGCGACGACCATATCCACCACGATCTGAACCAGGCTCGTGGCACCCAGCTTCAGCACATCGCCGAGCACGAAGCGTGAACCCAGCGCCACGATGCCGACTTTGAGCCAGAAATGGTAGGTCAACACTCCGGGGCGGAAGACCCGATGCAATCCGACGGTGTTGGCGATCACCAACCCGATCAGGATCGCCCACAACACATACTCGATGTCGGGCACCGTCCAGTGCTCACGCTTGGCAAGGCCCAACCATCCCACTTCGGCGTACTTGCCGAGCAACCCAACCACGATGAGCAGTGCCAGACCGGGCAGGTAATCGACCAACCTGGCGCCGGTGAAGGCTTCGTCGGTGAGACCATCGTCTTCGAGCTGATCACGCTCGGCGGAAACGGTACTCACGCGATCACCACGGAATCTTCGGCAGGGCTCCCGCCACTGCCAGCGCGGTGATCGCCAATCCAAGAAGCGTCGCCCACCAGTCGGCTCCTACGCGCGCGACCCAGTTATTGGTCGTAGCGCCCCGTTCCGCCTCCTGCGGCACGTCGGCATCGGTCATCGTCATCCTCCGTGTCTGCTGCTGCACCCCTCGAGCGCATCATCGAGCCACATCGTGGCCCGAACACCGTTCGACGCCAACACATCGGATCGCACTGAATCTAGAGCGGCGGCCTGTGAGCCCTAGCGGACCAGTCGCCGCATCAGCGAGGACGCCAGGGCAATACCCGCGACGGCGGCGACGACGAGCACCGCGACATCGAGCACCGGGTTCGTCGGCGTGCCGATGAGCAACCCCCGCAACGCATTCACCTCGTAGCTCAGCGGATTGACCGCCGACAGCCAACGCAGCCACTGCGGCATGACGTCAACCGGATACAGCGCATTGGACGCGAAGAACAACGGCATCGTGATGGCCTGCCCGATGCCCATCATGCGGTCGCGGTTGCGCACCAGGCCGGCCAGCGTCATCGAAAGGCAGGCGAAGAACGCCGACCCCAGCACCACAATCCCCATCGCGGCAAGGATTTTCAGCGGGTTGACCGTCAGGTGCACACCCAGCAGATACGCCAGCGCAACCACCCCGATCACCTGAACGACCGAGCGCACACCCGCCGCGAACGCCTTACCGGTGACCACCGCCGACGCGGGGGCCGGCGTCACCAACAACTTCGCGAGGATGCCCGCGTCACGGTCCCAGATGATCTGGATGCCATAGAAGATCGAGATGAACAACGCCGATTGCGCGATGATCCCCGGCGCCAGGAACGCGAGATAGGGCACACCCCCGGTGTTGATGACGTGTAGCCGGGTGAACGTCTGACCGAAGATCAGCAGCCACAACGCAGGCTGCACCATGCGCGTGAACAGCTCGGTGCGATCGTGTTGCAGCTTCTGCAGTTCGACGAGCGCGAACGCGCCGATACGCACGACGAGCCCGCGGACCCGACGCCAGCCACGGGGTGCGCGAACGAGGCGTAATTCGGCAGGAGACTCAACTGACACGGCGCGCCGTCCTTCTTGTCGAGCGGATGGTCCTGAAGCCGGTTCGCGACGTGTCCTCGCCCAACTCCGACCCGGCGTAGTGGCGGAACACATCCTCCAGCGTCGCTTCTGCGGAAACCTTCTGCTTCAGCTCCTCCGGTGAGCCGACCGCCTGAAGCTGCCCATGGTGCATGAGCGCGACGCGATCGCAGAGCGTATCGGCCTCCTGCATGTAATGAGTCGTCAGCAGCACCGTCATACCGAAGTCCTCCTGCATGCGCTGCACCTGAGCCCAAACGCTGTCGCGGGCAATGGGATCCAGACCTACCGTCGGCTCGTCGAGGATCAGCAGTGACGGCCGGTTCACCAGAGCCTGCGCCAGTTCCAACCGCCGGACCATGCCGCCGGAGTAGGTACCGGCAGGCTCATCGGCGACATCGGCGAGGTGCATGGCATCGAGCGCCTCGCCGACCCTTCGCCCGCGTTCGGAGCGTGGCACGTCGTAGAGCCGGGCGAACAACTCGACATTCTGCCTGCCCGTCAGCGCCGACTCGATCGAAAGCTGTTGCGGCACATAGCCGATGTTGTGCCGGATATCCATGGTGTTCCTGCGCGAATCCAGTCCGAAAATCTTGACTTCACCGCGCTGGACAGGCGTCAGCGTCGTCAGCACGCGCACCACGGTCGTCTTGCCCGCACCGTTTGGCCCGAGCAGCCCCACCGTCTCGCCAGTCCGCACCTGCAGACTGAAGTCATCTACCGCCGTGAAATGGCCGTAGCGGTGGACAAGGTGGCTGCAGTCGATCGCGAGCACATCAGGTTCGGTCATGTTCGCTCCCCTCTCGCAGCTTTCGCGTCATCTCGGCGAGTACCCGCAGCCCGAGGGCCAGATGCTCGACCTGTTCGGCGTCGAGTTCGTCGACGACCGCGGCCAGCGTCGCCCGCCGCGCGGCGCGCGACTCGTCGGCAATGCGCTGCGCAGGCTCGGTCAGCCGCAGCCGGCCCACCCTTCGGTCATCGGCGTCCACCGACCGGTTCAGCAGCCCGTCGGCAGCGAGCTTGGACACCAGTGTCGACGCCGTGTTGGGCACCAGCCCGAGTTCGGTCGCCGCCTCCCGCACCGAGATTCCCGGTTGCCTGCCGACCAATCGAAGCAGTTCGGCCTGCGACTGCGTGAGGCCCGCCGCGTCGAAGCCCCGCCCGGTCGAACGGCGCAGTTGCCGCCGGAAGCGCCCGACCACGTCGAACACTTCGCTCGTGACATCGGTACCCGTCTCCACCACCCCAGAATATCTCTGTTTCAGAGGTATTTTCCACCGCTGCCGACCCGATGCGCGCCAGGGAAGTGCGGCCAGGCAGCATTACCGGGGATGACTTGGTCGGACGCCGCCTTCCTCGCCGCGGCCGGTGTCGCAGGGGGGCTGACCGGAAGCATCGCCGGGCTGGCGTCGGTCGCCACCTACCCCGCGCTTCTGGTGGTCGGGCTTCCGCCGGTTACCGCGAACGTGACCAACACCGTGGCGCTGGTCTTCAACGGCATCGGTTCGGTCTTGGGCTCGCGGCCGGAGCTGAAGGGTCAGGGACCCTGGCTCATGCGGATCCTCCCGGCCGCTGCGCTGGGCGGTGTGTTGGGCGCCGTACTGCTGCTGTCCACGCCTGCGGAGGGTTTCGAGAAGATCGTGCCGATCCTGCTGGGCGCCGCGTCGCTCGCGATCGTGATTCCGCGCGGCGGCAACCGGGACGCCAGGGTCGCCAGTCACCGACGGCACACTCTCACCGTTCTGCTCGAGTCCGCGGCGATCTTCCTGATCTCCATCTACGGCGGTTATTTCGGCGCCGCGGCCGGTGTGCTGTTGATCGCGCTTCTGCTTCACCTCGGCCACGCCACCTTGGCGCACGCCAACGCGTCGAAGAACGTCATCCTCGGCGTATCGAATACCGTTGCCGCACTGATCTTTGCGGTTGTCGCACCGGTGCACTGGGGAGCCGTCATCGCGCTCGGCGCCGGGTGTCTGGTCGGTTCGAGGCTGGGCCCCGCGGTGGTGCGCCATGCCCCCGCGGGACCGCTGCGGGCGTTGATCGGCGCCGCGGGCCTGGCGCTGGCGATCAAGCTCGGGTTCGACGCATACGGCTAGCCGAGATTGAAGGGGCTGTCGTCCTTGGCGACTCGGGTTCCCATGTCGATGAGGTTCTGGGCATTCGCATGCAGGGCCTCGCCCGCGTCCCTGCTCGCCTGCCCGATCAGGTAACGCGACCAGGTGCCCTCGATGACGACGCCCAGCTTGAAGCAGGCCATCGCGAGATACCAGTCCAGCCGCGTTGTCTCACGACCCCCGGCACCCCAGTAGGCCTCCAACAGCTCTCTGCGGCTTGCCAATCCGCCGAGCGCGGCCAGCGCTCCCCCTGCCGTGATCGTGCTCGTGTCCAGCGGCCAGGTGATCAAGATCCAGCCGAGGTCGAGCAGCGGGTCACCGACGGTGCACATCTCCCAGTCGACGAACGCCGCCAGTTCCGGCTTGTCCCGGCGAAGCAGGACATTGCTCAGATGCGGGTCCCCGTGGATGATTCCCGGCTCGCCGTCGGGCGGAAGGTTGGATTGCAGCCACTCCGCGAGGTCGGTGACGGCCAGCGACTCCGGGTCGTAGCGGTCGTGCCGATAGCTTTCGAGCAGCCGGAGAAACTGCGGAACCTGGCGCTCCAGAAAGGATCCCGGCCGCTTGAGCTCCGAGAGTGGCTTACCCTCCCATTCGACGTTACCCAGCTTCGCGAGGCTCGCGGCGTAGGACAGCCCGACGTCGTGCCGCATGCTCGCGTCGCGCACATACGCCTCGGACACGTCGCTGCCGGGGTTGAAGCCGTCGATCTCCTCCATGAGGTAGAACACCACCCCGATCACATCGAGGTCGTCGCATCCGGCGATGAAGCCCGGGTGCGGTACCGACGTTCCCGCCAGCGTCCGCAGCGCCGCGATCTCGCGCAGCATCGTCTTGTCACTGGTCGCCCGCGGATGAAGGGGTGGACGTCGCAGCACCATGGGCCGCCCGTCGATGTGTACCCGCACGACGATGTTCTGCGTGCCGCCGGTCAGCGGCTCGACGTCGGTGACGGTCGAACCCAATCCCTGCTGCCGCACCCAGCGCTGCACCGCGGCCTTGTCGGCCTCGCTCAGGGTCGGTAGCTGCTGCGCGTCGTCGGGCATTCAGACATCGTGTCAGGCCGTGTTCTAGCCTGGTAACCCACACAGGATTCGGCGCCGTTCATCACGCCTTCGCGGAATGCCCGCACCCGTTCGAAGCCGGCGCCCTGCCGGTCGGTGTCGCCCTCGCCGCCGCGCGCTTCGTCCTCTGCATCGTTGAACGGCAGCTCGAGCACCATCGGCTCGTCGTCGCGATAGTCCTTGCACCGCGACAGCCCGTTGTCGTGGCCGTCCTGGAAGGCGCCGACGCGGTCGAATCCGCTGCCGTGCGCGTTCGGGTCGATGTTGGAGGTGCCTGGCGTGTCGCGCCACTCCAGAATGCCGGCCAGCGCCAGGTCGAGGTCGACGCTGGACACGTTGAAAACCTTGTCGTCCTGCGCGTGTTTGGCCCATGCGCCCGCGAAGCAGTCGGCCTGCAGTTCCTTGGTCACCGTGCGCGCGGTGAAGTTCGAGCGCGCCTGAATGGCATGGCCCCATTCGTGCGCGAGCACCACCGGGATGACGAAATCGCCGAACTTGTCTCTCAATTCGGGAAGCAGTTGCTCGGCGTCCCACGCGACGACATCTCTGTCCGCGCAGTAGAACGCGTTGCCCGAGATGTCGGATGCGGCCGCGGCGCAGGGCGGCAAATCGCCGGAGGACGGCAGCACAGCAAAGAACCCGCCCTTCACGGGTTGGTAGTCGCCCTCGTAGGTCTTCGGGTACTCCTCGCCCCAGTACTTCTGCAGATCGGCGATGGCCTCGATGGCCAGCTTGTTCACCGGATCGGAGGCGTCGCCGTCGATCTCGATCCCGCTCGTGTCGGATTTGGATCCGAAATGCTGCTGAGGCAACTCCGGCTTCGGGCCGCCGCAAGCCGCGAGGAGCAAAACAGCCGCTATCGCTGACCACAGTCGGATGCGCATGGGCAAACATTGGCGGGCAAGATCAGAAATCACCTCATTTCACCGACCGATGCGGTCCGTGACCGCGACAATGGGTTACTCCCGCAGACAGGCAGAGAGCGGCATGAGCACGACAGAGGCAGACCTCGTCGACGGCGTACCGCGCAGACGCATCGTCGTGGCATCCATGATCGGCACGACGATCGAGTTCTACGACTTCTACATCTACGCAACGGCCGCGGTCGCGGTGTTCCCCCATCTGTTCTTTCCGAAAGGGAACCCGACCACGGCGCTGTTGGCTTCGCTGGCCACGTTCGGGCTGGCGTTCGTCGCCCGGCCGCTGGGGTCAATCCTGTTCGGCCACTTCGGCGACCGCGTCGGCCGCAAGGCCACACTGATCGGCTCCCTGCTGACGATGGGCATCGCGACCTTCCTGATCGGCCTGCTGCCCACCTATCACCAGGTCGGTGTACTGGCGCCCGCGCTGCTCGCGGTGATGCGGGTCAGCCAGGGCCTCGCGCTCGGCGGCGAGTGGAGCGGCGCGGCGCTGTTGGCGACCGAGACCGCCAAACCCGGCAAGCGCGGCTGGGCCGCGATGTGGCCGCAGCTGGGCGCGCCGTTCGGCTTCCTGCTCGCCAACGGGATGTTCTTGATCATGGTTTTGTGGCAGGGGCACAACAACGCTCAGCCCGACCTCGAGGGTGCATTTCTCACCTGGGGCTGGCGGGTGCCGTTCCTGCTGAGCGTGATCATGGTGGCGATCGGGCTCTACGTCCGGCTGCGGCTGACCGAGACGCCGGTGTTCACCCGTGCGCTCGAGCGAGGCGAACGCGTCAAAGCGCCGTTGGCCGAGGTGTTCCGGACGAGCTGGCGTCAGCTGATCATCGGAACGTTCGTCATGCTCGCGACATACACGATCTTCTACGTCGTCACCACGTGGGCGCTGAGCTACGGCACGGGTAAGCGACCGCCTGCCGGAACCGGCCTCGGCTTCCGCTACGTCGACTTCCTACAGCTGCAGCTGATCACGATCCTGTTCTTCGCGGCGACGATTCCCATCGCCGGTGTTCTCGCCGACCGGTTCGGCAGGCGGCGGACACTGCTGACGATCACCGCCGTGTTGATGGCCTACGGCGGTCTGTTCGGCCCGCTGCTGAATCAGGACAACGCCACCAAGGGGACGGTGCTGCTGTTCCTCGCGATCGGAATGACGATCATGGGCTTGACGTTCGGGCCGATGAGCGCGGTGTTGCCCGAACTCTTCCCGACGAACGTGCGCTACACCGGATCCGGGATCTCCTACAACTTCGCGAGCATCCTCGGCGCGGCCGTCGCCCCGTTCATCGCGACGTGGATCTCCACCACCTACGGCGTCGCGTGGGTCGGCCTCTACCTGGCGATCGCGGGTGCACTCAGCTTCATCGCGCTGCTCGTGATGCATGAAACCAGGGACGTCTCGCTGGACACCCGCGTCGACGAACACGTCGGCGACGCGCTGCACCCCGGCTGACGTTCGGGCCGCTCAGTCCAGGATGCGGCGCGCGACGTTGGTCGTGACGAGGTCGAGCAGTTCGTCGCTGCGGCCGGCCAGGATGGTCCGGATTGCGTACAGCGAAAAGCCTTTGGCCTGTTCGACAGTGATGGCCGGCGGGATGGACAGCTCCTGGCGGGCGGTCACGACGTCGACGAGCGCAGGACCGTCGTGGGCGAACGCGTCGGCGACAGCCTGCTCCAGTTCGGCGGGGCGTTCGACGCGGCGGCCGGATATGCCCATCGCGTTCGCGACGTCGGCGAAGTTCGGATTGTGCAAGTCGGTGCCGAAGTTGACGATTCCCGCCGCCTTCATCTCCAGCTCGACGAAGTTCAGCGACGAGTTGTTGAACACGATCACCTTGACCGGCAATCGATTCTGGGTCAACGTGAGGAGCTCGCCGAAGAGCATCGTCAACCCGCCGTCGCCGGCCAGCGCGACCACCTGGCGGTCGCGGAACGCGGTCTGCGCACCGATCGCGAGCGGCAGCGCGCATGCCATGGTGCCGTGGTTGAACGATCCGATCAGCCTGCGACTGCCGTTCATGCGCAGATAGCGGGCCGCCCACACCACCGGTGATCCGACGTCGACGGTGAACACCGCGTCGTCGGCGGCTAGCCGATTGACAAGCCCGGCAACGTATTCCGGCCGGATCGGGGTGCGGTCGCGGTCGTTGACCGCCAATTCGTCCAGCCGCTTGCGGGTCTTGCGATAGTGGTTGAGCGACCGGTCGAGATGGTCGCGCTGCTGCTTCTGCGCTCAGCAACGGCTGAAGCGCGGCAAGGGTGTCGCGCACGGTTCCGACCAGTCCGAGCTCGATCGGCGTGCGGCGACCGAGGTTTCGGCCGCGGATGTCGACCTGGATGACCTTGGCGTTGTCGGGATAGAACTGCTGGTAGGGAAAGTCGGTGCCCAGCATCAGCAGGGCGTCGGCCTCCTTGATGGACTTGTAGCCGGAGGGAAACCCGAGCAGGCCCGTCATGCCGACGTCGAACGGGTTGTCGTATTCGATGAACTCCTTGCCGCGCAGCGCGTGCACGATCGGAGCGTTCAGCGTCGACGCCGTCGCGATCAGCGCGTCGTGGCTTCCTTCGACGCCCGCTCCACCGAGGATCGTTACGGCGTTGGCGTCGTTGAGGATTGCGGCAGCCCGCTGGATGCGACTCGTCGTCGGGCCGCACCACCGACCGGGCGGCGGTGATGGGGCGCGACGTCCACCCCGACTCGTCGGCGCGTTGTAGGAACACCTCGCCGGGGATGACCACGACGGCGACGCCGCGCTCTTCGACGGCCGCACGCATCGCCATCTCCAGGATGCGCGGCGTCATCTCCGGCGTGCTGACCAGTTCGCGGTAGACACTGCACTCGCGGAAGAGCTCCTGCGGGTGCGTCTCCTGGAAGTACTCCGAGCCGATCTCGGCGCGCGGGATGTGCGCGGCGATGGCCAGCACGGGCACGCGGCTGCGCTGGGCGTCGAACAGGCCGTTGATCAGATGCAGGTTGCCGGGCCCGCAGCTGCCCGCGCAGACCGCCAGCTGCCCGGTGAGCGCGGCGTCGGCGGCCGCCGCGAAGCCGGCGGTCTCCTCGTGACGCACATGCTGCCAAGACATTTCGGGCGCGCGCCGGATGGCGTCGGTGAACCCGTTGAGGCTGTCCCCCGGCAACCCGTAGACGCGGCGAATGCCGCTGACTGCCAGTGCGGAGATGACGTGATCGGCAACGGTCGCCACCGACTCACCCTATGCGATTTCGGCGCGCTACCGTGCGCGTAGCGCCGGTTAGCGCGCCGAATTCACATTTACTTCGGCGCGAAGCGCTGGCCGGCATCCAGCCGGATGCACTGGCCGTTGAGCATCGCGTTCTCCACGATGGCGACCACCAGCTTCGCGTATTCCTCGGGCTTGCCCAGCCGCTTCGGGAACGCGGCGTCCTTGGTGAGGACGTTGGCGAACTCGTCGGGGATGCCTTCGGTCAGACCGGTGGCGAAGAGGCTGGGCGCGATCGCCAGCACCCGGATCCCCATGCTGCCGAGGTCGCGGGCCATCGTCAGGCACATGCCTGCGATCGCGGCCTTGGACGCCGTGTAGGCGACCTGCCCGATCTGGCCTTCGAACGCGGCGATCGACGCGGTGTTGATGATGACGCCGCGCTCCTCGGCCTCGTCGTCAACCGGATCGTTCTTGCTCATCTGCCAGGCGGCCAGCCTGCTGATGTTGAAAGTGCCGATGAGGTTGAGATCGACGCTCTTGCGGAACGAGTCCAGGCTGTGCGGACCTTCCTTGTTGATGGTGCGCTCGCCCGCCGCCGCCGCCCGCGGTGGTCACGGCGATATGCAGGCCGCCGAGGGCGTCGATGGCCGCTTGCAGGGCCTTCTCGGTGCCCTCGAAGTCCGTGACGTCCACTTCGTGGAAGGTTCCGCCGATGGCCTCGGCGACGTCCTTGCCCTTCGATTGCGGCCGGTCCAGGATCGCCACGCTGGCGCCCCGCTTGGCCAGCGCCTCCGCGGTGGCCTTCCCGAACCCGGACGCCCCGCCGACGATGACGGCCTTCTTCCCCGCGATCTCCATCTGGCTCCCTTTCCAAAAAGTGCTCGATTCGTAAAGCACGCTATCCGACGTCACTTTTCGGTAAGGCTTTCGGGTAGCCGGATCGGTACCTTGGCCTGCATGGCGACCAGCGGCACCCGGGCGATGGCGGGCGTCGCCGCGGCGGCCGTCGCCCTCGGTGTCACCCAGCTGGTGGCCGCGTTCGTCGGCCCGGCGTCCGATTCCCGCACCGCGGTCGGGTCGACGGTCGTCGACCTCACGCCGGGCCCGGTCAAGGAATGGGCGATCACGGCGTTCGGCACGGCCGACAAACTCTTCCTGACGCTCATGGTGCTGGCGGTGATCGCCGTCGTCGCAGCGGTCGCCGCGTCATGGGAGACGCGCCGCGTTCCTGTCGGAAGCGCGGTGATCGTAATGGCCGGGGTCGCCGGATGCGCGGCGGTGCTGTCGCGCGCGGGCTCGACGATCGTCGACATCGTCCCCACTGCTATCGGAACGGTGTGCGGCGTCGTGGTGCTGCGCCTGCTGACGTCGGGACGGTTCACCGACGGCGCCGACGAGCCCGGTGAAGCAGACGAAGCCGATGCAGATGTCCCGGACCGGGGTCGGCGGCTGTCCCTGATAACGCTGGGACTTCTGACCGCGGGCGCCGTGGCGGGCGTCGCAGGCGCCGTGGTGTCCCGAATGAGGACGTCCGTTTCCGGTGACCGCAATGCGTTCGCCTTGCCGTCGGTTGACGTCACCGCGCCCCCGATTCCACCGACGGTGCAGCCCAAAGGCGTTGCGCTGCCGTCGTTCATCACCAGCAACGACGACTTCTACCGGATCGACACCGCGTTGACAGTGCCGCAGCTGAGTCGCGAACAGTGGCAGCTACGGATTCACGGCATGGTGGACCGCGAGATCACCTATCGCTTCGCCGATCTGGACCGGTTCCAAGCCATCGAGAAGGTCGTCACGCTGACGTGTGTGTCCAATACCGTTGGCGGAAACCTCATCTCGAATGCGAAGTGGACGGGCTACCGGGTGCGCGACCTGTTGGCCGACGCGGGCGTGCATTCCGATGCCGACATGGTGTTGTCGACGTCGACCGACGGGTTCACCGTCGGCACACCCGTACGAAGCGCTCACCGACGGCAGGGATGCGCTGCTCGCCGTCGGGATGAACGGCGAGCCGCTGCCCACCGAGCACGGCTACCCGGCCCGGCTCGTCGTGCCAGGGCTGTACGGCTACGTGTCGGCGACGAAGTGGGTCGTCGACCTCGAACTGACCCGGTTCGACAAGGCCGACGCCTACTGGACGCGGCTGGGCTGGTCGCCGCGCGGGCCGATCAAGACCGAATCCCGCATCGACGTGCCGCGCGAGCGGCGCGGATGTCGCACGCGGTCCAGTGACATTCGGCGGCGTTGCGTGGGCGCAGCACCGCGGGGTGAAGGCCGTCGAGGTGCGCATCGACAACGGCCCGTGGCAGCAGGCACAGCTAGGTGCGAGTTACTCGAACGACACCTGGCGGCTGTGGAGCTTCCCGTGGCACGCCGATTCCCCTGGGTCGCACACCATCACGGTGCGGGCCACCGACAACACCGGAGCGGTGCAGACCGAGCAGTGGGCCGACCCGGTTCCCGACGGCGCCAGCGGCTGGCACTCCGTGAGTTTCACGGTCACGTGACCCGACATCCGCCGCGAAACGGAATTCCAGCAGAGAAAGTGCGAGAAGGGGCCTGCTGGAATTCCGTTTCGCGGGATGTCTGACCGTCGTGCCAGGGTGAGGGTGTGCTCCTGATCGATGTGGCCGCCGCATCGGCCGACGTCGGCGCGTCGTCCGCGCGGCTGGCCAAGATCGCCCGCATCGCCGACCTGCTCGCACGGGCCGGCGAACACGGCGATGCGAGGCTCGTCGCCGTCGTCGTGTCCTGGCTTTCCGGTGAACTGCCGCAGCGCCAGATCGGCGTCGGATGGGCGGCGCTGCGGTCGCTGCCGTCGCCTGCTCAAGAGCCGACGCTCACGGTGACGGGCGTCGACGCGGCCTTCACCGAGATCGGCGCGGTCGCGGGCAAGGGCTCCCAGGCCCGCCGTGCGAGGCTCGTCGCGGACCTGTTCGCCGCGGCGACGGAGCCCGAACAGACGTTCCTCCGCCGTCTGCTCGGCGGCGAGTTGCGGCAGGGCGCTCTCGCCGGGGTGATGGCCGACGCCGTCGCCAAGGCCACCGGCCTGCCCGCCGCGGCCGTCCGGCGGGCAGCGATGCTCGGCGGAGACCTGCCAGCCGTCGCCGCGGCGGCGCTGTCGGGCGGACAGGCTGCACTGTCGGAGTTCACGCTTCGGGTCGGGCAACCGGTCGGGCCGATGCTGGCCCAGACCGCGAACCGGAGTGGCCGACGCGCTCGAACGACTCGGTGGCGAGGGCGTTTTCGAGGCAAAGCTCGACGGCGCCCGCGTCCAGATCCACCGCGCCGGTGACGACGTCTCGATCTACACCCGCAGCCTCGACGACGTCACGGCCCGGCTACCCGAGGTCGTCGAGGCCACCCTCGCGCTCCCGGTGACCGACCTGATCGCCGACGGCGAAGCGATCGCGCTGCGCGACGACGGGCGTCCGCACCGCTTCCAGGTCACCGCGTCGCGGTTCGGCCGTGGCGGGGGCCGAGGCACCAAAGACCGCAGCATCGACGTCGCCGCTGCCCGCGCCGCCCAGCCGCTTTCGGTGTTCTTCTTCGACATCCTGCATCTCGACGGTGTCGACCTGATCGACGCGCCCACCCGCGACCGCCTTTCGGCGCTCGACGCGATCGTGCCGTCGCAACAGCGCGTCGACCGGCTGACCACCTCCGACGCCGACGCCGCCCAGCGATTCCTGGACGCGACGCTGGCCGCCGGACACGAAGGCGTGATGGCGAAATCGCCTGCCGCGCCGTACGAAGCGGGCAGGCGCGGCGCAGGCTGGCTGAAGGTCAAGCCCGTGCACACCCTCGACCTCGTTGTGCTCGCCGTCGAGTGGGGCTCGGGCAGGCGCACGGGCAAGCTGTCGAACATCCATCTCGGTGCGCGCGACCCCGCGACGGGCGGGTTCGTCATGCTCGGCAAGACGTTCAAGGGCATGACCGACGCGATGCTGGACTGGCAGACCGCCCGCTTCACCGAGCTGGCCGACGGCCCCACCGACGGCTGGGTGGTCAAGCTGCGACCGGAACAGGTGGTCGAGATCGCCTTCGACGGCGTGCAGACGTCGTCCCGCTACCCCGGCGGCATGGCGCTGCGGTTCGCGCGCGTGCTGCGCTACCGGGACGACAAGAGTCCAGCCGAGGCCGACACCATCGACACCGTCAGGACGTTCTACGAGCGCGAATAGGACGGATTCGGCAATCCCCTTCAGCCTCGGCGTGGCCTTTGACAGGATCAGTACAGGCACGAGACTCCACGGTCATCGAGGGAGGACACAGTGGCTTCACCCACCGCCGCACCATCGGATCGCATCGAGGAAACCGACGGCAACATCACCTACATTCGCACCGAGGAGGATCTGCCGCCGGTAGCGATCATCGATCGGTCGCCAATCACCACCCGGCACAAGATCATCTTCGGGATCATTGCGTTGGTGGGGGCGGTCGCGTGGGCGGTGATTGCCTTCTTCCGCGGGGAGACCGTCAATGCGGTCTGGTTCGTCATCGCCGCCGTCTGCACCTACGTGATCGGGTACCGGTTCTACGCCCGGCTCATCGAGATGAAGATCGTCCGCCCGCGTGACGACAACGCCACGCCCGCCGAGCTTTTCGAGAACGCCACCGACTACATGCCGACCGACCGGCGAGTTTTGTTCGGACACCACTTCGCGGCGATCGCGGGTGCGGGTCCACTGGTCGGACCGGTCTTGGCCATGCAGATGGGCTACCTGCCGGGGACCATCTGGATCATCATCGGCGCGGTGTTCGCCGGCTGCGTTCAGGACTATCTCGTCTTGTCGATCTCCACTCGGCGGCGCGGGCGCTCTCTGGGGCAGATGGCCCGCGACGAACTCGGCGCGATCGGCGGTGTGGCCGCGATCATCGGCGTGCTCGTCATCATGGTGATCCTGTTGGCGGTGCTGGCGCTGGTGGTGGTGGGCGCGCTCGCCGAAAGCCCCTGGGGCGTCTTTTCGATCGCGATGACCATCCCGATCGCCATCTTCATGGGTCTTTACCTGCGATTCCTGCGCCCCGGTCGAGTGTCAGAAGTCTCGCTGATCGGTGTGATCCTGCTCTTGCTCGCCGTGGTATCCGGTGGATGGGTCGCCGAAACAGCCTGGGGTGCAGACTGGTTCACCCTGTCGAAAGTGACGTTGTCGTGGTGCATCATCATCTACGGCTTCGCGGCGTCGGTGTTGCCCGTGTGGTTGTTGCTCGCCCCCCGCGACTACCTGTCCACCTTTATGAAGGTAGGCACCATCGCGCTCCTGGCGCTCGGCATCCTGCTCGCCCGCCCCATCATGGAGGCGCCGGCCGTCTCCCAATTCGCCAGCAGCGGTACGGGCCCGGTCTTCGCGGGCTCGTTGTTCCCGTTCCTGTTCATCACGATCGCGTGCGGGGCGCTCTCCGGCTTCCACTCGCTGATCTCTTCGGGCACCACCCCGAAGCTGCTCGAGAAGGAAAGCCAGATGCGGCTGATCGGCTACGGCGGCATGCTCACTGAGTCGTTCGTCGGCATCATGGCGCTGATCACCGCCGCGATCCTCAATCAACACCTTTACTTCGCCATCAACGCGCCCACGGCCCAGACGGGAACCACCGCTACAACTGCGGCCGAGTACGTCAACGGCCTGGGGCTGTCCGGTGCGCCGATCACACCCGAACAGCTCACGCAGGCCGCCGAAGACGTCGGCGAAGAGTCCATCGTCTCCCGCACCGGCGGCGCACCCACATTGGCGATCGGCATATCGGAGGTGCTGCACCAGGTCTTCGGCGGCGAGAGCCTGAAGGCATTCTGGTATCACTTCGCGATCATGTTCGAGGCGCTGTTCATCCTCACCACCGTGGACGCGGGCACCCGGGTGGCGCGCTTCATGCTTTCCGACGGACTGAGCAACTTCGGCGGTCCGCTTCGCAAGCTCAAGGATCCGAGTTGGCGGGTCGGCGCATGGGTCTGCAGCCTGATCGTCGTCGCCGGATGGGGCGGCATTCTGCTGATGGGTGTCACCGACCCGCTCGGCGGCATCAACACCTTGTTCCCATTGTTCGGCATCGCGAACCAACTATTGGCGGCGATCGCGCTGACGGTGGTCACGGTCGTGGTGATCAAACGGGGACTGCTGAAATGGGCTTGGATTCCAGCTATTCCGCTGTTCTGGGATCTGATCGTGACGATGACGGCGTCGTGGCAGAAGATCTTCTCCGCCGACCCCAAGCTCGGCTACTGGAAACAGCATAGCGTCTGTGAAGCCGCACAGGCCGCGGGAAAGCTCTGCCTGACGGCGAAGACACCCGGCGACGTCGACAAGATCGTACGCAACACCTTCATTCAGGGCTCGCTGTCGATTCTTTTCGCGGCGTTAGTGGCCGTCGTGTTCGTCGCAGGAGTGATCGTGGCGCTGCGGACGATACGCGGCCAGGGCAGTCCACTGACCGAAGATGAGCCCGTGCCATCGCGCCTGTTCGCTCCGTCCGGACTGATCCCGACCAAGGCCGAACGGGAGGTGCAAAAGCAATGGGACGCGCTGCCGAAGTCGCACGCCAGATCGGTTGGTACTGGGGCACATTGATGGGCGACAACCATTACCGGCGTTACGTCGAGCACCGCATGCGTTTGCATCCCGGTGAGCCGGTCGTTTCCGAACGCGAGTATTGGCGGATGCGCCACGACGCGACGGAGAGCAATCCGAACCCGCGCTGCTGCTGACGCCTCCGTCAAAGCTGTTATGGCCTCGGTAAATAGCGGGCAAGAGCGATCTCGCTGTGCGGCCCGGTATCACTTTCAAAGCGGCGACATAGCTCGCTCTTACAGTGCCTGCCTAACCTCGCGTTTGGGTTGGGGCGTCTCTCGACGTGAAAGGCCTGGTTATGAATCTCAATCAACTCGTCGCGAGCGCGGCGATAAGCGCTGCACTCGGCGCGACCGGCATCGGCTTGAGCTCTGGCATCGCCAATGCCGCGCCTGGCCAGTGTCCACCGATGGTGCAGTGCGGCCCTGGCAATGGCCCGCAGAACGGTCCCCCTCAGGATCGCAACGGCCCGCCTCCAGATCGCGGTGGCCCACCCAACGGCGGCCCGCAGGGCGGTCCTCCACCCGGCGGACCCGACTTCCGCGGACCCGGCGGCGATCAGGGTGGACCACCTCCCGATCGCGGAGGACCACCCGGAGACTGGCGCGGACCTGGCGGCCCACCCGGTGGACCCGACTTCCGCGGCCCGGACAACCATGATTGGCGGCCGCCGTGGAATCCGCAGGACAACGACTGGCGCGGACGATTCCGCGGCGCCCCATGGGGTGACGGATTGCCGCCGTGGGGCTGGGGCGCACCGCCGCCGCCGGCGTGGGATGGACCGTTGCCACCCGCGTGGGGCCCGCCGCCACCGCCGATCAACTACTTCGGTTACAACGAGCAACCGGTGTGGGATCAGGGCTCCAACCAGTGGGGTTTCTGGTTCTTCGGGATCTGGATTCCGCTCCCGTTCTAGTTAGGCAAACCGGCGAGACGGCCGCCTCGGAGTTTTCCGGGGCGGTCGTCAACGCTTCAGCGCAGCGAGTAGCGGATCGGCAGGTGCTTGAGCCCGCCGACGAACGTCGTCGCCACATGCTGCGGCTCGCCGGCCAACTCGACGGAGTCAAGCCGCGGCAGCAACTCGCTGAAGAAGCTGCACGCCTCCATCCGGGCCAGCGCCGCGCCGAGACAGAAATGCACGCCATAGCCGAACGCGACGTGCTTGTTGGGATCTCGGGACACGTCGAAGCGGAACGGATCGTCGAAGATGTCCTCGTCACGGTTACCCGACGGGTAGGACAGCAGCACTGACTCCCCCGCGGCGATCGGCACACCGCGAATCGCGGTGTGCTCAACGGCGGTTCGCATGAACGCCTTCACGGGGGTGACCCACCGGATCATCTCCTCGACGGCGAGTCCCATCAAACCCAGGTCGTTGCGCAGCCTTGCGCGTTGGTCCGGGTTTTCGATCAGCGCCAGCAGACCGCCGGAGATCGTCGCGCTTGTGGTGTCATGCCCGGCGGCGGCGATGATCAGGTAGTAGGACACCACATCGATATCCGACAGCGGTTCACCGTCGATCACGGCGTTCGCGATGGCGGAAGCCAAGTCCTCGGTCGGGTTCTCCCGCCGCGAAGCGGTCAGCGTCGTGAAGTACTGAAACATCTCCAGCAGCGCGGGCATCTGGTCTTCGGCCGACGTGCCGCGCTTGAACTCGTCGTCATCGCTGCCGAACAGCTCCTGGGTGAGCTTGAGCATCATCGGGAAATCGGACTCCGGCATGCCGAGCAGCGACAGGATCACATACAGCGGGTAATTGACCGCCACTTCCTGGACGAAGTCGCACTCGGGCCCCTTCTCCAGCATCCTGTCGACGTAGATCTTCGCCAGCTCGTCGATGCGAACCTTCATCGCCCGCATGGCTTTCGGACGGAACCAGTTGGCGCCGATTGCGCGTACATCGCGGTGCTGCGGGTCGTCCATGTGGATCAACGTCTTGACGCCGATGCCTGCCTGCAGCTCATCCCCTTCGGCCGTCACCAGGACCGGGCGCGGCGAATTGATGAACAAGGTGTTGGCGCGCTCGATCTCCATGATGTCGGCGTGCTTGGTGATGGCCCAGAACGGCCGGTAGCCGTCGACGTCGACCCAGGACACGGGCGCATTGGCACGCAAATGCGTCAGCGCCGCATGGAATTTCGTCTCGTCGGTGTACGCCTTCGGCGTGGCGAACACCTTAGCGGCGTCGTCGATGATCGGAGTGCTCACGCGTTGTTCCTCATCTCCTGCACCACGGCGCTCGCGGTGGCTTCATCGATGGTTGCCGGAAAGCCGACCAGGACGCGGTCGATGACGCCGTCGCAGCGCTCGCGGACTCGTTTGGCGACATCGCCGACGGGTGCGACGACGGCGAACTCGTTGAGAATCTCGTCATCGATGAGCGATCCCATGTGGTCCCACTCGCCGGCATGGGACAGGCGATGAAGCTCGGTCTGCAGGTCTCCCCAGCCGTGCAGTTCGAGCACCTTCCGGTAGGCGGGTGTCGATGCGTAAAAGGCGATCTGCTTGCGGGTGCCCCCCGCATTGGCGGCGACCTCGGCGTCGTCGTTGCCCGTCACCACGAACAGGGGGCAGGACACCTGGAACTCGGCACGCTTGCGGCCGGATCGCTCCATGCCGCGAAGCAGGGCGGGTGTCGTGATTTCCTGGAAGTAGCGCTTCGTCGTAAACGCGTGCGCCAGTAAGCCGTCGGCGACTTCTCCACACATCTCGGTCATCGCTTCACCGACCGCGGCGACGAAGACCTTGGGGAACTCGTGCGCCACGCGCTCGGGCGTGAACATCGGTGTCATCAGTTTGTGGGTGTAGAACTCGCCTTCGAATGCGAGCTTCGTACCCGTCTGCCAGCACGACCAGATCTCATGTAGCGCCAGGACGAATTCGCGCATACGATGCACCGGCCTGCTCCACGGCATGCTGAACCGGTTTTCGATGTGCGGCTTGATCTGCGAGCCGAGACCCAGGATGAACCGGCCCTCGGAGTAGGCCTGAAGGTCCCAGCCGATGTTGGCGACGTTCATCGGATTGCGCGCGAACGCCACCGCGATGCTCGTGCCCAGTTCGATCTTCTCGGTGTGCTCGGCCGCCAGCACCAACGGCAGGAACGGGTCGTGGTTGATCTCGGCGGTCCAGCAGCAGTCGTAGCCCCGTCGCTCCAGCCCCGTAGCTGCCTCGGCGACGTCTGCGAGGCGGCTGGAAACGGCCCCGTCAACCTTGAGACCGCCGCGGTCACCCATAAGCGAGGACGCTACAGTAAGCAATTCAGTATGGTCAACGTGATCACGCCGGTGCGACGATCGCCTATTGACGACGGGAATTGCGCATGACGAACGAGCAGGGCTGGCACGAAACGCTCGAAGACCTTGATCTTCGGCGTCAGCGCTCGCGGTCGATGGGCGGCGAGGAGCGACTGGCCAAACACCGCGCCAAGGGCAAGCTCGACGCACGCGCACGCCTGGAGCACCTGCTCGACAAGGGCACGTTCCGCGAGTTCGGCACGCTCGTCGGCGGGGACATCGCTTCCGACGGGATCGTGGCGGGCTCCGGAACGATCGACGGCTCACCGGTGATGATCGGCGCCGAGGACTTCACCACGTTGGCGGGCAGCATCGGACCCGGCGGCAATGCCAAGCGCTACCGGCTCGCCGAGTTGGCGCTGCGCGACAAGATTCCGCTCGTGATGCTGCTCGAGGGCGCCGGGTTCCGGCCCAGCGGAGAGCATTACGGCCGCACCCCGACCGACCTCCTCGCGCAGGCGCAGTGCTCCGGCAAGGTGCCCACCGTGGCGGGCCTGCTGGGGCCGTCCGCCGGACACGGCGCCCTCGTCGCACCGGTGTGCGACTTCACCATCATGAGCCGCCAGGGTGCGATCTTCACCGCGGGCCCGCCGGTCGTCAAAGAGTCGACAGGCGAAGAGATTTCGAAGGAGGACCTCGGCGGCCCGGGCGTGGCGCTGGCCAGTGGGGTCATCCACAACCTTGCGGAGGACGACGAGGCGGTGCTCGACGACATTCGCCGCTACCTGTCGTACTTCCCGTCGAGCGCATGGTCGTACCCCACGCAGGCGCCCGCCGACGAGAGCGCCCAGCCGCGGCCCACCCCCGAGTTGCTCGACATCGTGCCCCGCGGCAACCGCCGGGTGTACGACATGCGGGCGGTGCTCGACGTCGTGTTCGACGGGCCCGACTGGTTCGAGGTGCAGCCGAAGTTCGGGCCCGCGATGATCTGCGCGCTGGCCCATCTCGGCGGCCATCCCGTCGCGGTCGTCGCGAACCAGCCGAAGGTGCTGGCCGGCTCGATCGACGCCGACGCCGCTGACAAGGCAGCGCATTTCATCATGGTCGCCGACTCGTTCCACTTGCCGATCGTGTTCCTGGCCGACAATCCAGGCATGCTGCCGGGCAGCCGGTCGGAGAAGAGCGGCGTATTGCGTAGCGGCGCGAGGATGTTCGCCGCACAGACGGCGGCGACGACGATCAAGCTGCACGTGACGCTGCGCAAGGCCTATGGTTTCGGCTCGATGGTGATGTCGCTGTTGGGATTCGACAACCAGAGCGCGACCTTCGCCTATCCGGGCGCCACGATGGGTGCGATGAGTGCGGCCGCACTGAGCCGGGCGTCGCATGCCACCGAGGACATCGAGGCCAAGCTCCGCAAGGCCGAGGTGGAGGCGTCGTTCCGGTCGGCGGGCCACCTCGGCTTCGACGACCTCATCCACCCGGAGGAGACCCGCGACGCGCTGCTGTCGGCGCTGCATCGCGCGATCCACAGCAGGCAGGCCGTCGCGGAACCGGTGAGCCGCACCGTCATCACGCCCTAGCTTTTGCGATTTCGGCGCGCTACCGTGCGCTGAGCGCCGGTTAGCGCGCCGAAATCACAACCGCTTGAGGCCGCGGATCACCGTGTTGAACGGGCGCATGGTCGCGAGCGCGCCGCGCACGTCCGGCTGCATCGGCCCGAAGTTGACCACGACGATGTGGCGGACGCCGTGATCGCGCCAGACCGCCGCCTGCTCGAGGACGTCGCCGACGGTGCCGGTCAGCATCATTCCCTTGACGACCGATAGCCGGACCTGCGCGGACTTCTCCAGGATGGTGCGCTCGTCGATGGTGAAGGCGACGTGGTCCTGCATTCCGGCGAAATCATCGCCCATCGGATGTGCGACACCGTGATTCGCGTAGAACTCGGCGGGCCCGTTCAGTGCCCAGGCCTTGACGGCGGTCGTGTCGAGGGCGGCATCCACCTCGGCGCGGGTGCGCGCGGCGACAACCGGAACCCAGAAGGCGGGCGTGATCGCCATCGGGTCGCGACCGGCATCCGACGCCGCGGTGCGGATGATCTCCAGTCGTTTGGCGTAGTCCTGCGGCCGATGCGCGAAGCCAGGGAACCATGCGTCGCCGTAGCGACCGGTGGCGCGCAGCATTCGCGGGCCGTGCGCGGCGATCCAGATCTCGGGCCATTTCCCTTTGTAGGGAGGAAGATCGAACATCGCGTCCCGCAGCGGAAAGAACGGCGAGTCGCGGTTGACGAGCTCACCCTTCGAATCCCACAGCGCACGGATCGTCGCGAGGGCTTCCTCGAATCGGGCGACGGGTTTCGACCAGTCGACGCCGTAGGGTTCATTGCCGACGCGTTCGCCCGGCCCGATGCCGAGCATCGCCCGTCCGCGGGTCATCAGGTGCAGGGTCGCGGCGGCCTGGGCGGTCACTGCAGGGTGCCGCTTGCCGGTGTCGGTGACCCCGATGCCAAGGCGTACGCGGTTGAAACGTCGGCGCGCGGCCATGCCCCCCAACAGTGTCCACGCCTCCATCGGAGCATCCGGCGATTTGAGCAGGCGTGCGGACGCCGTGTATTTCTTGTCCCACAGCGGCCGCGGCGTCTGCCCGTTGATGTGGTCGGGAACCCAGTACGAGTCGAGCCGATTGGCAACGGCGCCGAGATAACTCGCGCGGCTGAACGCGTCGACGGTCGGGCGTGCCGCCATCACGGGGTCCATCAACCCGACGCCCAGTCCAGCCATGCGGCTAGCCGTCTGTGGCGCGGTACGCGTCGACGATCGGCTCGAGCTCGTCCGGTGTCGCGCCGTGCATGATCAGCGCATCGGCGCCGTAGTCGAACTCCTTGCGGATGCGGTCGACGCACTGCTGCGCCGACCCGGTGGCCGCGGGCTCCAGCCACTCATCGGGGATCAGCGTCGCGATGTGCTCGATCTGTTCGGCCGTGGCTTTGTGGTCGATGCCGCCCGGTATCGATATGACGACGGAGTCTGCGCGGAACCGTTGCAGCACTGCAGGATCCCAGTCGTTGGTGGTCACCATCAGCTCGCCGTAGCCCTGCAGGTAGGTGGCCAGCCGCGCGACGGTCTTCTTCAACCGCAACTGCTCCGGGAGGTGGTCGCCGACGGTCGCGAAGCACGACCACACCCGGACGCTGTCGGGGTCGCGGCCTGCCTTCTCAGCGGCGTCCTTCACCGTCTTCACACACCGCTGCAGGGTCTCCGGCGTGAAGTAGGTGTGCAGAATGACGTCGTCGAACACGCGCCCACCCAGGGCGAGGGTGTTCGGGCCGAAGGCCACCAGCGCCAGCCGGATGTCCTCGTTGAAGTCGGGGTCTAGGAACAGCACCTGGTACTTGCCGATGGGACCGTCGTGGTTGAAGATCACCTCGCCGTGCCAGAGCCTGCGCATCACCTGCGCGAAGTCCTCCATCTGGGCCGTCGTCACCGACGGGATGCCGAAGGCGGCGTACATGGCCGCCACTCCCCTGCCGAGGCCCAGCGTGAAGCGGCCACCGGACATCCGGTGCATGGTGGTCGCCCACGAAGCGGTGATCAATGGATGCCGCGTGTTGTGATTGGTTGCGGCCGTGGCGATCTGCATCCGGTCGGTGACCGCGAGCGCCGCGCCCACGAGCGAGGACGCCTCCTTGACGTTCCACCGCTCGGAAATGAATCCGGTGCCGAAACCCATCTCCTCGCCACGTCGGGCCTCGGCCGTCAGCGTCGACGGACCCTCCCCGCCTGCGCCGGCAAGCAGGTAATAGCCGAGTTCGTCGAGCACACGTCCAGTCACTGCCACACTCCCTGCTGGTATCCGCAATTCCAGACCTCGGTGATTCTGCCGTCCACTACGCGGAAGATCTCCATGCTGCCGACGTCGGTCTTGGTGCCGTCCTTGAGTTCCATGGGCGACTGGTAGACGATCGCGACGTGCTCACCGTCGTCACCTGCCACGACAAGGTTCAGGTCGAACCGGATGGTTTCGAACATCTCCCAGTGGTCCACGATCCGTGCGACGGCCTGTTCGTGGGTCAGCGTCGTCGCCTCCCCAACTTCGTGACGGATCACGTTGTCGCCCATCAGTTCTTCGGCGAGCGCGAAGTCGCGCTTGTTCCAGACGACTAGGTTGTAGAGTTCCACCACTTCACGAGCGGACCGCGTCACGCGAACACCTCCATTGCATTGATCTCGTCGATGGTCGCGACCGCACGCTCGACCAGTCGCATACACAGCTGGCGTGATCGTTCCGGCAGAGTGTCCCAACTCAGCAGGGGCATCGCGGGCAGCACCACGAAGTACGCAACCGCGAAACGGTAATGCCGCCATGCCTCGTCGAACGAGTAGTCCGCCACACCGTGTGCACGGAGGACGTCGAGATACTCGCGCACCAGCATTTCGTCACGGCCGGACCGCACCTCGGTCGGCAGGCCCTGGCTGACCAGGTAGCCGATATCCAGCGCGCCGCCGCCCCATGCCGACATCTGGAAGTCGACCACCTTGAGTTGATCGCCCGAGAAGAACATGTTGTCGGCCCTGATATCCCCGTGCAGTAGCATCTGGCGTTCGCTCAACGCCTCGATGGCACGGGGCGCGAGCTCTGCGAACCGCCCGGCATATTCGGCGACGGACGAGGGAATCGGTGTGCTGGCTTTGTCTTGGTAGACAGCCCAACCCAATTCGAATGCCGCGGGCAGCATGTCATGCGTCACCGGCGTGTTGATGCTCGAGAACGCTTGGAGATCGGCCGACTGCTTCGGGTCGGTCGACCACGCGTGCAGCCCGGCCAGCTGGGCGATGGCCAGCCGGGCCCGATCAAGCGACAGGCCAGCGAGATGATCGGCGTTGTTCCAGTGCGCCATGTCTTCCAACACCAGGACGAAGTCGGCCAGGTTCTCCGCCGTCGCGGCGACGTATACGCGCGGCGTACCGATGGGCGCGCGCCCGGCGACATCGCGGTAAAACGCGACCTCGCGGGCGTAGCCGCCCATCATCCCCATCGCCTGCCCGGCCTCCGACTGGGCGGGCAGTTTGACGATCACAGTGGCGGGCACCGAATCTCCGGTCAGATGCACGCGATAGAGCCACGACGAGAACCCCGTGTCGAGCGCGATCTGCTCGGCGCGAAGGTCGGTGACACGTCCGCCGATGGCCTCACTCAGCCACTGCGGGGTCACGCCGTCGATGCCTGACGGGACGTCCGTCGCGGCCGAAGTCACCATTGACCTCCATGAGAAGATATTTGACGCTAAACAACTAAGTTAGTTGTCGAGCGTCTAATATGCAAGGGTGCCTTCCCCCGCCAGGGGTTTGACCCAGCCTCAGCGCCTCGAGATATCGGGTCGCAAGCTGCTCGAGGCCGCGGTCGAACTCATCGGCGAAAAGGGCTGGGAGGCAACGACTGCCGCTGAGATCGGCCGCAGGGCCGGATACAGCCGGGCCATGGTCCACGCCCGCTACGGCAGCAAGGACGCCATTCTCGACACGCTGTTTTCGACGGAGTACGAAAAGAAGCTCAGCCCGGACGCCGATCCCGACTCGACCGGCCTGCAGCAGGCATTGGCACACGTCGACCGGATCACCGACCTCTATGCCGAGGATCCGGATCTGCTGCGGGCGATCTTCGTGCTGACCTTCGAGGCCGCAAAGGCGAAATCTCAGTCCCATCCCTACATTCGGATGTGGCTGAAGCGGGCGGCGGACACGGTCGGCGGCGGACTACGCGACGGCATCACCGACGGCTCCGTTCGCAGTGACATCGACATCGACCGCGCGATCAACGACTTCGGCGCCTCCGTGCTCGGCACCGCATACCAATGGATCATGCAGGCCTACCCGATCGACATGGCCGAAGAGATGGCTTACATCCGCGCCCGGCTGATCCAGGACTACGGCGTTTCATAGTCGCGACGAACCACCGTTCGTCCCGCCCTGGCAGCACAAAACCCCTGTTCGCGGCATCGCATGTCCAGCATCTTGCTTGTATCGTGGGTCTATGCTCATAATATGAATGCGGTGCGCGCCACATCAGCCCATGTGCCGCGCATCACCGACATTCAACAAGGGCCGTACAAAGGGGTTTGCCCATGTCACATACCGCAGTCCTGATCAACACAGCGGTCGCGATCGTCGGGGTGGTCGTGATGATCGTGCGGTTCAAGTTCAACCCGGTCGTGTCGTTGGTGGTCGGCTCCGCCTACCTCGGACTGGCGGTCGGCCTCGGCGTCCAGGAAACGATCGACGCGATCATGAAGGGATTCGGCGACATCATGGCCGAGGTCGGCCTGCTGATCGCGTTCGGCGTGTTGATGGGCGCGATCCTGCAGCAGACAGGGGCCATCCAGCGCCTCGTGCAGACACTGCTGAAGCTGTTCGGCCCAAAACGAATGCCGTATGCGATGTCCCTGACCATCGCCACCCTGCTTCAGTCGATCTTTCTCGATGTGCTGCTTGTCATCTCGGCTCCGCTGGCCCGCAGTCTGGCGAAGAAGATCGGAAAGAATGGCACCGCGCGCATGGCGGCGGCCATGGCGATCGGCCTGGAATGCGGGATCGTCCTCACCGTTCCCGGCGTCGGCGCGCTGGCGCTGGCCGGTCTGCTCGGTGTCCCGCTCGGCAAGATGCTGCTCTTCGGCGTGCTGCTGGTGATCCCCACCGTCGCCATCTCCGTCGCCGTCATGTCGTTCCTGTTCAACCACGGCTGGTGGAACCCCGAGCGCGACGAGCAGGAATTCCTCGGCGCCGACCCCGAACCTCTCGATGAACTGGACGACGAACCCCCCTATGCCTCAACCGATTCCGACGACGACATCCCGTCCGGCGGCGGCGTCGCCACCAAGACGGCGCCGGTGACCCGGACCCAGACACCGCTGATCGTGTTGTTCGCGCCGATGCTCGCCTCCCTGGTTCTCATCGCAACCGGCGCGCTCCTCGACGCCGCCGGCATCCACAACCCGATCGTGAAGTTCGTGTCCTCCCCCGTCATCGCCCTGCTGATCGGCCTGATCGGCACGAGCTTCGTGGGCCGCTACGCGCTCGGCGCCGACGCCATCCAGCACGCGATCGCCACCGGCTTCAAGGAAAGCGGACAGATCCTCATCCTCACCGGCGTGGGCGGGTCGCTGGCGGCCACGATCAAGGCCGCGGGCCTCGGCGACATCCTCGGCGAGTACTTCACCGCCAGCCACACCGCCCCGCTGCTCATGGTCTGGGTCATCGCGGCCGCGTTGCACGTCGCCGTCGGGTCCGTGACGATCTCGGCGATCACCTCGGCGGGCATCCTCGCTCCTGTCGCTCCGATCATCGGCCTCGACCCCGTCCTCATCGCGCTGGCCGCGGGCGCTGGGTCGCTGTTCGCGGTGCACGTCACGAGCAACACGTTCTGGCTGCTGCAGTCACTTCTCGGCCAGTCGACGCGCGGCACCTTGAAGACCGTCACGGTCGGCGTATCGATTGCCTCCGTCGTCGCGATTCTGCTCATCCTGCCGATGAGCGCCCTGTTCTGACACCGCCTCCACGTAAGGAAAGACATTGACCACCAACGACATCCACCCGCTCGCCGGAATCCGCGTGTTGGAACTCGGCAACTACATCGCCGCCCCGACGGCGGGTCGCATGTTGGCCGACTTCGGCGCCGAGGTCATCAAGGTCGAGCGCCCGGTCACCGGCGACGAGCTGCGCAACTGGCGGCTCTACTCCGGCGACACGTCGATGCTGTACCGGACCATCAACCGCAACAAGAAGTCGATCGTGGTCGATCTGAAGACCGAACGCGGACGGGGGATCGTCCTCGACCTCGTCAGGCACTGCGATGTGCTGGTCGAGAACTTCCGGCCAGGCACCCTGGAGAAGTGGGGACTCGGGCCCGAGGAGCTCAACCGGGTGAACCCGGAGCTCGTGATCACCCGGATCTCGGCGTTCGGCCAGACTGGGCCGATGGCGGGACGACCCGGGTTCGCGGCCGTCGCCGAGGCGTTCGGCGGGCTGCGGGAACTGGTCGGCGACCCTGACCGGCCACCGGTGCGCACCGGCGTGTCGATCGGCGACTCGATCGCCGGAATCTACGCGGCGTTCGGCACCGTGATGGCGCTGTTTGCCCGTGAACGCGCCGAAGTGCCTCTGCCGCAGCGGGTTATCGATGTCGCATTGAACGAATCGGTGTTGTCGGTGATGGAGTCGCTGGTGCCCGACTACCTGGCGTACGGCGTCACGCGGAAACGCGTGGGCGGCCGGATGGAGGGCATCGCGCCCAGCAACGCCTATCCCTGCGCGGACGGCACGAGCATCATCGTCGCCGGAAACGGGGACGCGATCTTCCAGCGCTACATGCAGACCATCGACAGACCCGACCTCGCGTCCGACCCCGACCTGCAGACCAACGCGGGCCGGTGGCGGCGGCGCGACGAGCTCGACGCCGCTATCGGGCAGTGGACCATCCAGTACGACCGCGACGACGCGCTCAAGCTGCTCGACGACGCTGGCGTCCCGTCCGGGCCCATCTACACCGCCAAAGACATCTGCGCCGACGAGCAGTATGAGGCGCGAAACATGATCCAGGACTTCGCCGTTGACACCGGCGAGACGCAACCCCGGACGGTCGGCTTTCCAGGCATCGTCCCGGTGATCGGCGAGGCGTCCCTTCCGATTCGAAGTATCGGCCCGGACCTCGGCGAACACACCCGCGACGTGCTGTCCTCGCTACTTGGCCTCACCGACGACGAGATCGGAGCACTGACATGACACCTCGGCCGTACACACCACGCGCAGAGCTGCGCGACGTGACCTTGCGCGACGGACTTCAGCTCACCTCGAAGAGCCTGCCCACCGACCGCAAAGTGGGGATCATCCGTGAGCTGTTGGCACTCGGCGTGCCGACGCTGGAAATCGGCTCGATGGCGCGGCCCGATCTCGTTCCCCCACTTGCCGATACGCTCGACGTCGTCGGCGCGCTCGATCCCGACGAGCTCGACCGGTGCTGGATCTGGGTGGCGACACCTAGGCATATCGAGAAGGCGGCCGCCGCAGGCGCGCGCAAGTTCCAGTACTGCTTCTCCGCATCGGACTCACACAACAAGGCCAACATCGGGCGGACCACCGAGGACAGCGTCGCGGCGATGCCCGATGCCGTCCGGATCAGCCGGGAGGTCGGCGGCGCCATCCAGCTGTGCATCGCCACTGCGTTCACCTGCCCGTTCGAGGGGCTGACCGACCCGGAACGCGTCATCGGCATCGCAAACGATCCGCGCACCGAGGGCGCCGACGACATCGTCGTGTGCGACACCATCGGCCAGGCGATCCCCACACAGGTGAGCGACCTGGTCAGCGGCATCAGGGAACGAACCCCGCAGCGCCGCATCGTCTTCCACGGGCACGACACCTGGGGGCTCGGCGTCGCCAACACGCTTGCTGCTATCGACGCGGGTGCCACGCTGGTCGACGGCTCGCTCGGCGGCCTCGGCGGGTGCCCGTTCGCACCGGGCGCGAGCGGCAACACCTCGACCGAGGACCTTCTGTTCGCCACTCGACCGGACTGGTTCACGCCATCTACGCTGGCGTCGATGGTGGAGATCACCGACAAGCTTCTCGCCGAACTCGGTGAGCCCAACCGCTCCCGGGCAGCACAGGGTGCGCGATCCAAATCAACCGCGTTCGACTGGGTCATCGGCGGCAGCGGTGACGGCTGAGCCGGCGTTCCTCGTCACCTACCCGATACCCGAGCCTGGGCTGGGCGCACTGCGCGCAGCGGGCCGGGTATACATACCCGACACCCCGCCGACGGCCGACGAGCTGCGTGACGCCTGCGGCTCGGGCGACTTCGACGTGGTGGTCGCACAGCTGTCCGACCGATTCGACGCCGACCTGCTCGCGCAGGCGAAGCTGACCGGAATCTCGAACTACGCCGTCGGCTACGACAACATCGACGTTCCCGCGGCAACCCACAACGCCATCGTCGTCGGCAATACGCCAGGCGTGCTCACCGACGCCACGGCCGATCTCGCGATGCTGCTCATCCTTGCCTCCGCCCGCCGCGCCATCGAAGCGGACCGGTTCACCCGTTCCGGGCGGTTCACCGGTTGGAAACCCGAACTGCTTCTGGGCCAGGATGTTTCGGGCGCGACGTTGGGTCTGGTCGGCTTCGGACGCATTGCGCGAGCCACCGCTCACCGGGCCGCGGCCTTCGGTATGTCGATCGCGTTCTGCTCCCACCCACCCGCCGGACGACTCGTCGACGATGCCGAACTCGCCGCGCTCCCCTACCCGGTCCGCCAGGTCGGCTGGGCCGAGCTCGTCGAAACCAGCGACTTTCTCTCGGTGCACGTGCCGCTGGCACCCACCACCAGACACCTGGTCGACGCATCCGTCCTCGCGGCGATGAAGCCGACGGCGATCCTGGTCAACACGGCGCGCGGTCCGATCGTCGACGAAGCGGCGCTCGTGGAGGCGCTCGGCAGCGGTCGTCCCGCCGGAGCCGGCCTCGATGTCTACGAACACGAACCGCGCTTGGCACCCGGGCTCGCCGACCTGCCCAACGTCGTCCTTTTGCCGCATGTGGGCAGCGCCACCGTCAAGGTGCGGGCCAAGATGGCCGAGCTGTGCGCTGACAATGCAATCGCCATGGGTCGCGGTCAAATCCCTCCGCACTGTGTCAACCCAGAGGCGATGAGGGATGGCTGATGGCGAGTACATTCACGACATGGCCACCGATGAGCCTGCGGCGTCGTCGAAACAACAGCCGCTGCTGGTGCTCGGCAAGATCACCGAGATCCTCGACGCGTTCACCCTGACCCGCCCCGAGATGAGCCTCGGCGAGATCCAGCAGGCGACCGGGCTGCCCACCTCGACGGTGCAGCGCTTGGTCAGCAACATGGTCGCCCAGGGCCTATTGGACCGCACGGGTGACCGCATTCGCATCGGTGTCCGGATGTCGTACTGGGCGGCGACCGCGCTCAAGGACCTCGACGTGCTCGCCGTCGTCAACACAGTCCTCAAAGAGATCCGCGACAAGACCGGAGAGACTGCCTGCTTCTTCAAGGTGGAGCAGAACTACCGGGTGTGCGTCGCAGTCGCCGAAACCCATCACGCGTTGCGTCGAGACATGTACGTGGGCAAGGTCATTCCGCTGCACGTGGGCTCCGCATCGCGGGTCCTGCTGGCGTGGAATCCCGACCTTGCGGAACGGATTCTCGCGGCCCCGCTGGAGTCGATGACGGACTTCACGGTGACCAGTCCCGACGAACTGCGCGCGCTCATCACGCAGGCGAAGGCCGACGGCTACGCCATCACAGCCGGCGAGCGGGAAGATTCGGCGTCGGGGCTGTCCGCACCTGTCTTCGACGCCGCAGGCGACATCCTCGGCGCCATCACCGTCAGCGGGCCGACGATCCGCATGCCGATCGCGCAGTGCGAAGCGTGGGTCGACCTGGTCGTCGGCTACGCCGAGCAGGTCACCCGGACGATCGGCGGCCGTCTCCCGCACTGATCGCCGCGAGGAACGTCTCCGAGGCGGCCTGCACACGGCGCGAGAAGAGATGGCCCACATGGCTTCCCCGGTGCCAGAACAGCTCGCCGCCCCACCGCTCGTGGAGCGCCTGCGCAGCCTCGCGCATCGCCATTCGGTCATGCCACGCGCCGACGATCAGGCGTCGCTGCGGCGGCGCGGTGGGCTCGACGGCGAGGTGATCGACCGCGGACGCGATTGCGGCCACCGTCTCGGAGCCCAGCAGTGCGACGGTGTCGGCCACCGAAGGCCCCCACCGGCCCAGGTGCTGAGCGATCATCGCGTTGAGGCCGAAGATCGGCGTGAACACCGCGACGCCGTCGACTTCTTCCAAGTGCGAAACCAGCGCCGCGACGGGGCTTCCCATCGATACGCCGGACATGGCGATCGCCGTCGACTGTGGGCGCAGCCACCGGACGAGCGCACGCACCTCCGATACGACGCGCATCATTCCCGCGACGTTGGTCAGCGGATCCATGTTCGGGTACGGCGGCCAGGCCGCCCGCCGCGACCCGTGGCCCGGCTGGACAGGCAGGGCGATGTTGTAGCCCAATTCGTCCCTGACCCGCCGGGCGCGGGAGAACAACAGGTCGATCGGTTGACCCTGACCAGCGCCGTGCACCCACACCAGCCACGGCCTGTTGTCGTCGCCGCTGCGGCACAGGTGCACCACCGCCGTCGCGGGCCCGCTCAGCCCGACGCCGGCCAGCGACGGCGGAAGCTCGGGATCGTGTTCGAATGTCAGCTTCTCGTAGGCCAGTCCACCGAGCTTGCGACGCCGAATCGACCGCTCCCGCAGCGCTTTCGGTGCGGCGTGTGCCCGCTCGACACCCAACGCCGACAGCTCGTCGGCCGCAGCGGTGCACGAGTCCAGCGTGCGCTCGAGCTTCGGCGGAGGCGCCGTCAGCGTCATACCCGACAGCGCAAGTTCGTCGAGCATCACCTCGCCGAACTGGCGGGCTCCGCTCGGCGACGCCGGATTCCAGTCACCCGAGCGTCGCAGCGCGGCATGCGTACGCGGCAGCACGCCCGCGAAATCCCTGCCGATCCGGTACGCCCGCTCCGAGGTCTTCATCAGGCGAGCTTGAACCCGGCGTAGCCCGCGTCGGCTACCTCGTCGCACCGTCGCCGATATTCCGGGATGCCTCCCGTGTAGCCCATGTACATCTGTTTCTTACCCGGCACGTTGCCGCCGTTGTACCAGGAGTTGCAGCTGGGATGGACGAGCACCGTCGGCGCGACCAGCGATGTGATGTGTTCGATCCACTCCCGCTGGGCCTCGGGCAGCGCCTCGATGGTCTGGTAGCCATGCGCGCGCAGGTAAGTGATGCAGTCGCCGATCCACTCCACGTGCTGTTCCAGTGCGGCGACGAAATTGCTTGCAGGCGCAGGACTTCCGGGAGCCTGGACGATGAACAGGTTCGGGAATCCCGCCACAGCGAGCCCGAGATAACACAGCGGGCCTTCGTCGGCCCAGAAGTCCTTGAGCGACATGCCGTCTCGACCGCGGATGTCGATCCGGGACAGCGCACCGGTCATGGCGTCGAACCCGGTGGCGTAGATGATGACGTCGAGATCGTAGCTGTCCCGTTCAGTGTCGATGCCCGACGTCGTCACCGCACGGATCGGGCTCTTGCGCAGGTCGACGAGCGTGACGTTGTCACGGTTGTAGGTCTCGTAGTAGCCCTGGTCGATGATCGGGCGTTTGCACCCGAAGGGGTGGCTCGGCGTGAGTGCCGCGGCGGTCTCGGGGTCGGTGACGATGCGGCCGACCGCCTCTCCGTAGAGCTTCGCGGCCATCTGGCTGGCCTCGATGTCGAAGAAGACGTCGCCCCAACTGAGTGCGCCCATGACGCCGCCCTCTTCGACGGCGCGCACCTGGTCCTCCCGCGACGCCGACTTCAGCGGCGGGTTGGCCATCATCTGGAACATCACCGAGAAGGCCGACAGCCGGGCGGCGCCGATGGGGTGCTCACGTTGCGCCGCGCGGATCTCGTCGTAGTTGGCCTTCATCTCGTCCAGCTCGCCGGGCTCGAAGGCCCGGATCTGCCAGGGCAGCGTGTAGGCAGGCGAGCGCTGGAAAACGTAGAGGTGGTCAACCTCCTTGGCCACCACCGGGATCAGCTGCACACCGGTCGAGCCGGTACCGACGACGCCGACCCGCTTGCCCGCGAGGTCGACACCGTGCTTCGGCCAGCGGCTGGTGAACAACGAGGTACCCGTGAAGGAATCCATTCCCGCGATGTCGGGTTCCAGCGGTGCGGACAGGATGCCCGCGGCGCCGATGACGAACGGCGCGGTGTAGGACTCCCCCGCTTCGGTCTCGACAGTCCATGTCGCTGAAGGTTCGTCGAAGTTCATCGCTACGACGTTGGTGTGGAACCGGATATCGCGGCGTAGGTCCAACCGGTCGGCGACGAAGTTGAGGTATGCCTCGATCTCGGGCTGGGCAGGCATCGTCTCCGTCCAGACCCACTCCTGCTGAATGTCGTCGGAGAAGCTGTACGAGTACTCGATGCTCTCGATGTCGCAGCGCGCGCCGGGATACCGGTTGAACAACCAGGTGCCGCCGACGTTCTCGGCTCGCTCCAGGACCGCCACCCGCAGCCCGAGCTCCCGCAGCCGATGCAATGCATAGAGGCCGGAGAACCCGGCGCCGATGACGATCGCATCGAAGCGAAGAGCTGCCACCGTCGCGCCTCCTGCGGTCCGTTCGGTCAGGTGCCGAAAACTATACTGTAATATCTTCCGTTGGCTAGGCACGGCGGCAAGGAGGCTCGGTGTGAAGGTCCCGTTCACCTGGAAAGTCACCGGCTGGTTCATGGTCGGCTGGTCGGCCGAATTTCCCACGGGCGAGGCGCGGCCGCTTCGGTACTTCAGTGAAGACCTTGTCGCCTATCGCGGCGAGTCGGGCGAACTCCATGTCCTGTCGGGCCACTGCCGCCACCTCGGCGCACATATCGGACACGGCGGCAAGGTGGTCGGCGACTGCGTGGAATGCCCGTTCCACGGCTGGCGATGGGGGCCCGACGGCACCAACCGGTACATCCCTTATCAACCCGACCGGCCCAACAAGGCGCTGCGGCTACGCGTGTACCCGGTGCGCGAACAGTACGGATGCGTGTTCGTCTGGCATCAGCCCGACGGCAAGGATCCGCAGTGGGAGATGCCCGACCTGTTCGGCAAGTTCCCGCAGTTCCCCACCGAGCCGGACGCGTATTACCGTCCGTACCCGGAGTTTTCGCGCCGCACCGAGCGCGAGCCGGTGCATCCGCAGATCGTCGCGGAGAACGGCCCTGACAGCGCACACTTCCACTACGTGCACGGCGCGACGGTGACGCCGGTGTGCCTGAAATGGGAGGCCGTCGACGAGGAGTGGCGCTTCCTCACCGGATGGCCCGATGCGCGCGGCGACGACCCGGACAAGATGGCGCTGTACATCCACAGCCACTTCTCCGGTCTCGGGTTCGCGATCAGCGCCTTCGAGGGGTCGTCCAACCATCGGCTGATCTTCGCCTGCACACCGGTCGAGGACGGATACTCCGACATGTTCTATTCGATCTGGTGGCCGCGCCTCGACGGCGACACCTCGGACGTGCCGCCCGACTCGGTGCGGGAGAGGGTCGAGCGCCAGTTCCTCGGCACGGTCTGGGAGGACCTCGACATCTGGCGCTACCAGGAGTACGTCGAGCATCCTTCGCTGTCGAAGGTGGACGCGAAACCCTATATGGCCATGCGTAAGTGGGCGACGCAGTTCTACGAGGTGCCCGCCACCCCACCCGGCGAAGTGCCCGCGTCGGTATGAAGATCGACCTCGCGGAGATCGCCGCACCAGGACACACCGCGATCGTCACCCAGGAGCTTCAAGGAGCCGTGGTCGGGCCGAACGCCGGCCTGGCCGTGCTCGCCAAGGAGGCGCGTCGCGAAGCGTTGCCGAATATCGAGCGCCTACTCCCCGCCGCCCGTGCGGCGGGCGTGCGGATCGTGCACTGCCTGGTCCAGAAGCGGCCCGACGGGCTCGGCTCGAACCACAACGCCAGGATCTTCGCCATGAGCGGGACGGCGGTCGACATCAGCCCTGGCAGCGAGGGCGCCACGCTTCTGCCTGAATTCGGCCCTGCCCCAGACGATGTCGTCCTCGCCAGATGGCACGGCGTCGGGCCGATGGGCGGCACCGACCTTGACGCGATTCTGCGCAATCTCGGCGTGACGACGATCGTCGCCGTCGGGGTCTCGGTGAACATCGCGATCACCAACCTCGTCATGGACGCGGTGAACGCCGCCTACCGCGTCGTCGTCCCGCGTGACGCGGTCGCGGGTATCCCGACCGAGTACGCCACGGCGATCGTCGACAACACGATCTCGCTGCTGGCGACGGTCACCACGACCGAAGACCTGCTGGCGGCGTGGAAGTGACCGATACCGACCACGAGACCCGCGGCTTTCCACCGATCGAACCCATCGACGCGCCGCCGGAGATGGCCCGGTTCATGTCGGCGATGCGAAGGCTGCAGGACATCGTCGTGTCGAGTGCGCCCGACGGCGACCTGTGGACCGACGGGGCGAGGCGCATCGAGGACCTGTGCGAGCAGTTCGAGGTCCACCGGGCGCCGCAGGGAGTGGCTCCGGCAGGCCGCGCCCCTCATCTGCCCGGCCTCGGTCATCCGTTGGTGCCGCCCTGGACGCTCGACGAGTACGGTCCCGACGGTGTCGTCATGCGCGGGCACTTCAGCCGGTTCCACGTCGGCGGCAACAACGCCGTCCACGGCGGAGTGATCCCGCTGTTCTATGACTGGCACTTCGGCATGATCGTGTCCGCCGCGGACCGTCCGATCAGCCGGACCGCCTATCTCCACGTGGACTACCGCAACGTGACGCCGATCGACGAACCCCTGGTGTCGCGCGGCCGGATCGACAGGATCGACGGGCGGAAGGCGTTCATCACCGCGACGATGACCGACGCCGACGGCACCGTACTATCCGAAGCTAGCGGCCTGATGATCAAGCTGCTGCCGCACCAGCCCTGAAGAGGATCGATGACTTCCCCCGCAATGCAATTCACTGTCCCCGCCGCCGCGGACGCCGTCGCCTCCGCGATCGGCGACCGGGAGTTCGTCGTCCAGGGCGACCGCCGATACACCTACGCACAGATCGTCGAGCGGTCGAACCGGCTGGCGGCCTACCTGCACAAGCGTGGCCTGGGCTGTCACACCGAGCGCTCCGAACTGGCAGGCCACGAGGTCGGCCAGGACCTGTTGGGTCTGTACGCCTACAACGGGCCCGAGTACGTCGAGGGGATGCTGGGCGCGTGGCGGGCGCGCGTCGCCCCGTTCAACGTCAACTACCGCTACGTGAAGAACGAGCTGCAGTACCTTCTCGCGGATTCCGGCGCCACCGCGCTGCTGTACCACGCGACGTTCGCGCCCAGGGTCGCCGATGTGCTGCCCGAGCTACCGCGTCTGCGGGTGCTCATTCAGATCGCCGACGACTCCGGCAACGACCTGGTGCACGGCGCCGTCGACTACGAGTCGATCGTCGCGTCGGGCACATCGGAGCCGCCACCGGTCGAACCGTCCCCCGACGACCTGTACGTGCTCTACACCGGCGGCACGACCGGTATGCCCAAGGGTGTGCTGTGGCGCCAGCACGACATCTTCATGACGTCGTTCGGCGGCCGCAACATGTACACCGGCGAGACGGCCGGCTCCTACGACGAGATCGCGCGGCGGGTCGCGGAGAACCCGGGCACCAAGCTGTTCACCCTGCCGCCGCTGATGCACGGCGCCGCGCAGTGGAGTGTGATGACGGCGCTCACCACCGGCCAGACCGTCGTATTCTCCTCCACTCCAAGCCGTTTCGACGCCGACGAAGTCGTGAAGACAGTCGAGCGGGAGAAGGTGCTGACGGTTCAGGTGGTCGGCGACGCGATGGCCCGGCCCATTGCCGACGCCATCGAACGGGGCTCGGCCGATGTGTCCTCGCTGGCGGTCATCGCCAACGGCGGGGCGCTGCTGACACCGACCGCAAAGCAGCGCCTGATCGACGTCAAACCCGGACTGATCGTGATGGACGGCGTCGGGTCGTCGGAAACCGGAATTCAGATGAGCCACATGTCCACGCCGGGCGCGGTGTCGACGGGCAAGTTCAATGCGGGGCCCGACACCAGTGTCGCGGCCGAAGATCTCGGCTCGATCCTCGAACCCGGGCACGACGGGAACGGCTGGCTGGCGCAGCGTGGTTTCGTCCCACTCGGCTACAAGGGCGACGCGGCCAAGACAGCCAAGACGTTCCCGGTCATCGACGGCGTGCGGTACTCGATACCGGGAGACCGCGCCCGCCACCTCACCGAGGGCGGCATCGAGCTGCTGGGCCGCGACTCGGTCACCATCAACTCCGGAGGCGAGAAGATTTTCGTCGAGGAGGTCGAGTCGGCGCTGCTGTCGCATCCGGCGGTCGCCGATGTGGTGGTGTCGGGGCGCCCCAGCGAGCGGTGGGGGCAGGAGGTCGTCGCGATCGTGGCCCTGGTCGACGGTGCGACGGCCGACGCGCAGGAACTGATCGACCACGCGGCGGGCGTCATCGCCCGCTACAAACTGCCCAAGGCCGTGGTTTTCCGGCCCGTCATCGAGCGCAGCCCGGCGGGCAAGGCCGACTACCGGTGGGCCCGCGAGCAGGCACTCAGCGACGGGGCCTAACCCCCGCCCTACCAGCATTGAGATAGGTACTGTAATCTTTACAGTACCTATCGCAGTCCGTTCGAGGATGCTGGAGATCAAGCGTGGATACCCCAGTGCTGGACGTCACGGCCGACGAAGCGGCCGACCTGCTTCGCAAACCCTATTCCATCTTCGAGCGCAGGCGACGGGACACCAACGGTGTCTTCCGCGGCAGCGTCATGGATTGGACGCAGGCCCCCGACGAGCTTCGGCCCAAGGACCTCTACGCCGCGGTGTCGTTCGACGCGGTGAATCGGGTCTTCCGCGACGGCAAGGTCTTCAATTCGCACATCTACGACTCCACCATCGGCCTGTTCATTGGGCCGACGATCCTGGCGATGGAAGGCAAGAAGCACTGGGACCACCGCAATCTCGTATCGGCGGCCTTCAAGTCGAAGTCGCTGTTGCGGTGGGAACCCGAGATCGTCAGGCCGGTGGTCAACGGGTTGATCGATGAGTTCATCGACGCGGGCAAGGCCGACCTGGTTCGCGAGTTCACGCTCGAATTCCCGACGCGGGTGATCTCGAAGCTGTTGGGGCTTCCCGAAGAAGACCTGCCGTGGTTTCGCAAGCGCGCGGTGGAGTTGATCAGCTACAACGTCAAGTACAAGCGGGCATTCGAGGCGTCGGCCGCACTGAAGGACTACTTCAGCGAGCAGATCGACAAGCGCCGGTCGAAGCCGACCGAGGACATCATCGGCGATCTCGTCAGCGCCGAGATCGACGGCGAGAAGCTCGACGACGAGGCCATCTACTCGTTCCTGCGGCTGCTGCTGCCTGCGGGACTGGAGACCACGTACCGGTCGTCTGGCAATCTGCTGTACCTGCTGCTCACCCATCCCGATCAGTTCCTGGCCGTGCAGGACGACCGTGAGCTCATCGCGCCGGCCATCGAGGAAGGGTTGCGCTTCGAGACGCCGCTGACCACTGTGCAGCGCTATGCAGCGGAGGAAACCGAGCTCGAGGGTGTGACGCTGCCGCAGGGTGCGGTCATTGATGTCTGCATCGGCTCGGCGAACCGCGACGAACACCGGTGGGAGCGCTCCGAGGAGTTCGACATCTTCCGGAAACGCGTGCCGCACATCTCTTTTGCCGCAGGCGAGCACACGTGCCTCGGGCTGCACTTGGCCCGGATGGAGACCAGGGTCGCACTCGAATGCCTGCTCGACCGGTTGACCGACATCACGCTCCTCACCGAGGACAACCCGCACATCTACGGGCAGCCCTTCCGGTCGCCGACAGCGCTTCCGGTTACGTTTGACTCAGCGAGGTGACAACCGACCAGGAGGACGAACCTTGATCAAGGTGATGGAGGGCGTGCGGGTCCTCGAGGTTGCCCAGTTCACGTTCGTTCCCGCCGCGGGCGCTATCCTCGCCGACTGGGGCGCCGACGTCATCAAGGTGGAGCACCCCGTGCGCGGCGACACCCAGCGCGGCTTCATCAACATGGGTGGCTTTCAAATGGACCCGCAGCGACATCCGCTGATCGAACATCCCAACCGCGGCAAGCGCAGCGTCGGCATCGACGTGTCCACGCCTGGCGGGCAGGAAGTCCTGTACGAGATCGCCAAGGCCTCCGATGTGTTCCTGACGAATTACATGCCTGCGCAGCGACAGAAGAACAAGTTCGACATCGAGCACATACGTGCGGTCAACCCGAACATCATCTATGCCCGCGGCAGTGCCTACGGGGACAAGGGACCGGAGCGGGACACGGGCGGATTCGACGGCACTGCGTTCTGGACCCGCAGCGGCGTCGGCCACGCGCTCACGCCCGAGGAGCTGGGCGGCGCGTTGTCGCAAGGCATTCCGGCGTTCGGCGACTCCATCGGCGGGATGAACATCGCAGGCGGAATCTCGGCGGCGCTGTTCCACCGGGAGCGCACCGGCGAGGCGCTCGAGCTCGACGTCTCGTTGTTGAGCACCGCGTGGTGGGCGGCGGGCGCCAGCGTGACACAGGGCATGGAGACCGGCGAGACGATGCGCTCACTCATGCCGGATTCCATCGGCCCGACGGTGAACCCGTTCCTCGGCAACTACCTGACCTCCGACGGCGGCACCATCAACCTGTGCATCGTCAGCCCGACCGGCTATATCCGCGATGCTTTCGAACACCTCGGGCTTCCCGAGCTGGCCGATGACCCGCGCTTCTCCGATGTGATGCCGCTGATCGAAAATGCCGAGGCCGCAGCCGAACTCATCGCTAAGTCGATCCGCAGCAAGCCGTTCGAATACTGGCGTCAGCACCTCAAGACGATGAAGGGTCAGTGGGCGCCGTTCCAGAGCCTGGTCGATCTGGCTTCCGACGAGCAGGCGATCGCCAACGACATGATCACCGAGGTGGAGGCCGCCGACGGCGGCGAGCCTTTCCGCGTCGTTCGCGGACCGATCCAGTTCAACCATGAACCGCTCGAAACCACCCGCGCCCCGCAGGCATCCGAGCACACCGAGATCGTCCTGATGGAGCTCGGCATGGACTGGGACCGCATCGAAGAGCTCAAGAACTCCGGCGCCATCGCCTAATCCGGCATCCCCGCGAAACTGTATTCCAGCAGGAAAAGTGCGGGGCAATGTCAAGCGGTCAGTGCAACATTTAGGCGGCTTGGCTAATCACAGCGGCTAGGCGCTGGGCGGGTGTGTCGAGGTCGAGGGTGGGTCGGGGTCGGCTGTTGAGCTTGTCTTGGACGCGTTTGAGGTCGGCCTTGGTGTAGCCGCCAAGGTCGGTTCCCTTTTCAAACCAGAAGCGCAACAACCGGTTGGTGTTTTCGTTGGTGCCGCGCTGCCACGGCGAGTGCGGGTTGCAGAAGTGAATCGCCCTGGAAATGCTGGAGGCTCCTGACCTTGGAAACGAGGATGGAGGTCATGCCGAAAGAACAGTCTCCTGGGAAGCCGACGACACGCCGATACAGTCCGGAGGAGAAGGCCGCCGCGGTGCGGATGGTGCGGGCGTTGCGGGCCGAACTGGGTACCGAGCAGGGAACCGTGCAACGGGTAGCCCGCCAGCTCGGCTACGGCGTCGAGTCGGTACGGATGTGGGTGCGCCAGGCAGATATCGATGAAGGATTAGCTCCAGGGGTATCGACCGCAGAGTCGGCGCGGGTCAAGGAACTCGAGCAAGAGAACCGAGAACTCAAGCGTGCCAACGAGATTCTGAAGCGAGCGGCCAGTTTCTTCGGGGCGGAGCTCGACCGCCAACACAAGAAATAGTCGACTTCATCGACGACAACCGCGAGGAGTTCGGGGTCGAGCCCATCTGCACCGTCCTGCGATCAGCAGGGGTGTCGGTGGCTCCGAGCACCTACTACGCGGCCAAGTCCCGCGGTCCGTCGCAGCGGGCCTGCCGTGACGCCGTCCTGGGTCCGGCCCTGGTCCAGTTGTGGAAGGACAACTACTGCGTCTACGGGGCGCACAAGCTGTGGAAAACGGCACGCCGGGCCGGTCACGACGTGGGCCGCGATCAGGTTGCCCGGCTGATGCGGGCCGCCGGCATCGAAGGGGTGCGTCGCGGCAAACGGGTCCGCACCACCAAGCCCGACCCTGGCGCCGGGCGGCATCCCGATCTGGTCAAGCGCAACTTCACCGCGACTGCCCCCAACCAGTTGTGGGTCACCGACCTGACCTACGTCCCGACCTGGGCCGGCGTGGCGTACGTCTGCTTCATCACCGACGCGTTCAGTCGGATGATCGTCGGCTGGCGGGTCGCGTCGAACATGCGGACCACGATGGTGCTCGACGCGATTGAGATGGCCCGCTGGTCACGCGGAAATACGTTGCCGGGCTTGACATGTCACTCCGACGCCGGGTCGCAATTCACGTCCGTTCGCTACGGTGAACGCCTCGCCGAGATCGGTGCGGTGCCCTCCATCGGATCCGTCGGGGACAGCTTCGATAACGCCCTGGCCGAGACGGTGAACGGATACTACAAGTCTGAGCTGATCTACGGACCGGCCCGCACCGGCCCCTGGAAGGCCGTCGAGGATGTCGAACTGGCCACCCTGAGCTGGGTGCACTGGCACAACACAGCGCGTCTGCACGGCTACCTCAACGACCTACCGCCCACAGAGTTCGAAGCCATCTTCTACGCTACGAACCGGACCGACCAACCCCTGGTCGAAATCCAATAGCCCGAGCCTCCACCGGAACCAGGGCGATTCAAAGAACACCGGGGAATTGAGCTGTAGCTTGATGTGTTCCCAGTTGGCCATTTCACTGCCCCGATCCCAGGTGATCGAACGGCGCAGATGGTCGGGCAATTCGCTCATCGCCTCGATCATCGCCGCGGCGACGGTGTCGGCGGTGTGATCGCCGGGCAGGTGCAACAGGATGGTGAATCGGGTGCTGCGTTCCACCAGGGTGCCGATCGCCGAGTTCGATGCGGCGCTGCCCATGATCAGATCGCCTTCCGTAAGACTGTTGTCGGCCCAGGAGAGCCGGGTGTGGCTGAGGTCGCCTTGCGCTGTGGTCGCTAACTGGGAATGTTCGCCCGGCTCTCCGGGGTGCCCTGGCTGCTAATTGAGATCTGCGCTCGGTCGCTGGTTACGGATGCGTCGGCGAGGTGTCCACGGGCCGTTGTCAGGTACCGAAGAACAACGGACGGAGAAGCGGTGGGCGCACAACGAGACAAAGCCTGGGTCGGCATCGATATCGGCAAGACCCATCATTGGGCGTGCGTGGTGGATGCCGAAGGCAAGATCTTGTTGTCGGCCAAAATCGCCAACGACGAGGCTGAGATAATGGCGTTGCTGGCCAGCACGGGGTCACTGGCGGGGCAATTGATCTGGGCCGTCGACATCATTGGTGCCCCGTCGGCGTTGCTGCTGGCCTTGCTGGCCCAGGCCGGGCAGTCGGTGTGTTACGCGTCGGGGCGGGTCGTCGCGGCGATGAGCGCTGCCTATGCCGGAGAAGGCAAGACCGACGCCAAGGACGCCTACGTCATTGCCGAGACCGCGCGGCTGCGCCGAGATTTGTCGGTCATCGACACCGGTACCGACCTCGTGCGCAACCTGGCGGTGCTGACCGGACATCGAGCGGATTGATCGCCGACCGGGTGCGCATGATCAACCGGCTGCGCGACCTGATGACCAGTGTATTTCCCAGCCTGGAGCGGGCCTTCGACTACTCCTCGCACAAAGGAGCGTTGGTGCTGCTCACCGGCTACGCCACCCCCGATCAGATCCGCCGCCTCGGACAGACCCGACTGACGGGCTGGTTGCGCAACCGCAACGTGCGTGGCTCGGCCGAGGTGGCCACCCGCGCCACCGCCGCAGCCAAGGCCCAAACAGTCGTGCTGCCCGGACAAGACCTGACGGCCGGCATCATCACCGAGCTGGCCACCGGCATCCTTACCCTCGACGACCGACTCAAAGCCCTCGATGCCCAGATCGAGGTGACGTTCGCCGAACACCCGCACTCGGCGATCATCCAGTCCATGCCCGGCTTCGGCCCCTTCCTCGGCGCCTCACTGTTGGTCGGCGCCAATGACTTACGCGCATTCCCCAGCGCCGGGCACCTTGCCGCCGCAGCTGGGCTCGTACCCGTCCCGAACGACTCCGGCCGACGTACCGGCAACCTGCACCGCCCATTGCGCTACAGCCGGCCACTGCGACACGTGTTCTACCTCTCCGCGCAGACCAGCATGATGCGCGCCGGACCCAACCGCGACTACTACCTCAAAAAGCGTGCCCAAGGCGCCACCCACAGCCAGGCCGTCATCGCCCTGGCACGCCGCCGCATCGACGTCCTGTGGGCGCTGCTGCGCGAGAACCGGACGTGGACCGCGGCACCGCCGGCACTCGCTCAAGCGGCTTGACAACACCATTGAGATTCCCAGTGCCCGGGCACGGCGCGATCATCGACCTCGGGCGGACGGTCGCTGATGGTGAACACCTCAGCGCCGTATACCCCGGTGCGCGCGGTAGAGCCGCGCGGTTTGCGCGCCGAGCGCTTGGTGGACAGGCACTTGTGCAGATCAGCGCGCAGACTGCCACGGGTCTGGACATACAGACACTGGTAGATGGTTTCGTGGCTCACTGTCATCAGCTTGTCACTGGGGTGATCACGGGCCAATACATCGGCGATCAGCTTGGGGCTCCACCCATCGCCCATCCAGTCCTCGATCACCGCACACAATGGATGGTTGCGCAGCTTAAATGCCTTCGGCCGGCGAGCTTTCTGAAGTCGCCAAGGCATGGGCGAACAGCGCGTGATAGTCCCCATTGGGAAGACAGTTACGTTTGTATTCACGCCAGACGACCGTGCGATCGCGCCCGATGCATACAGCGATTTCGGCGAAGCTCAAGCCGGCGTCGCGGCCCCGCATCATCTCGATGCGCTCTTCAAAACTGACCCGATGTCGCGGGCCTCCTGGCCGCGACAAATCACCCGGATCAGCCAATCCACCAAGTCCGCGGCCGCCTTTGCGTAGCTTCATCGCCCCAGCGTCGCGCCACCACCACCAGCCGGTCCGGCGCGACACACCCACCCTCACCGACGCCTCCGTCGTGGGCACCCCCAAACAGACCAGATCGAAAAACTCGCGCTTAACGGCGTTCGAAACCGGAATCCCACTCGGCACAGCAACCTCCCAAATCACTGGATGTTGCACTGACCGTATGAATCCGCCCGAGTAAGCAGCCTGCCGGAATACAGTTTCGCGGAACTAGACGGGTTCGACCCGGACGGGGACGCCGGTCAGCCAGGCCATACCCGACAGCGACTCGATGTCCTCCGGCGCACTCGACGTCAACCGGTTGACGTTCGCTCCGCCTGCCTTATTCGCCACCTGCCACGTGCCCGTTCCCTTGTGACCCCACCCGTGCGGGACGGCTATCACTCCGGCCATCAGATCCTTGGTCACGGTCACTCCGACGGTGATCTCTCCATACGGGGATGAAACCCGCACCAGGTCGCCATCGGAGATCTGCAGATCGGCGGCGTCGTCGACGTGAATCAGGGCGCGCTGCACCCGCTCACCACGCATCAGCAGCGGTGAGTTGTGCATCCACGAGTTCTCCGAGCGCGGTTCGCGCATGCCGATCATCCGCAGCGGGTAGCCGTCGGGATGCTCAGCCCCGGTGAGCTTTTCGATCTCGACACTGATATCGGGATGTACCAGACGGACGCGGCGCGACAGGTAGGCCACCGCGTCGCGCAGCACACCGGTAGGGATGTGTGGTGCGACGACGACTCCGTGTGGGTGCTGTTCGGTCAGCTTGCGCAGCGACAGTCCGCCGCGACGCAGACCGAACCGGTCACCGCCTTGCGACATCCGAATGAGCGAGTCGATCATGAACCGCGGCGTGAACCCGATCCCGAATGCGCCCAGGGCCTTTCGGACGGCGCCGAGTACGCCGAAGGCGGGCGAGCTGCGCACGAGTCGCCGGGTCAGGTCGTCGATGATGTCCCATTCCGTGCGTGCCTGGCCCGCAGGTGCGACGACGGCATCGGTGGCCTGCCGAAACGGCGTGGCCTGAAAAGCCTGGAAGGTAAACGGGAAGTCGTCGCGTTCGTACATCGTCGTCACCGGCAATATGTAGTCGCACCGGCTGGTCGTCTCGGTGACGTAAAAGTCGAGGGCCACAGACAAATCCAGCGACTCGAACGCGGCCTCGAGTTCGTCGCCGTTGGGCACCGACAGCACGGGATTGCCTGCCGAGACGAACATCGCCTTGATCTGGCGATCGCCCGGTGTGGTGATCTCCTTGGCCATCAGCGCGGCCGGCTCCGAGGTGATCGCATTATGGATGCCCCCGATGCGCGACCGGCGGCGGTATGAGCGCCGCATCGCGAATCCCATCACGGTGTTCTGCCATCGCTGGCCCACCGTCTGCATCGAGCCGAAGACCGAGCCGCCGGGGGCGTCGAGGTTTCCCGCGACGAGGTTGACCGCGTCGATGAGGTACGCGGTGAGCGTGCCGTACCGGCCGACGCAGGTGCCCAGCCTGCCGTAGACGGCCGCGCGCGGCGTGCGCACCAGATCGCGTGCGAGTGCCACCACACTGTCGGCGTCGATGCCAGTGTGCTCGGCCGTCACCTCAGGAGCGAACGGTTCGCACAGCGCCCGCAGCCAGTCGATCCCGTCGGCCTGCCTGCTCACCCGGGCCTCGTCGACCCCGTCGGCGAACATCACTTGCAACAGCGAGAGCAACAGGTAGGCATCGGTGTCCGGGAAGATACCCAGCCATTCGAACGCCGCCGCGGTCTCCGTGCGGCGCGGATCGACGACCACCACGCGCCCGCCACGTTTGACGATGTCCTGCATGCGGTCCTTGATGCGCGGTGCGGTGAGGAAACTCCCGTGCGAGACAACGGGATTGGCGCCCATCATCACCAGCAGATCAGTACGGGTCAGATCCGGTATCGGCACCGACGTCGGCACACCGTAGAGCAACTGGCTCGCAATGAGCCTGCTGTTGGTGTCCTGCGACGAGGCGGTGAAGTAATGGGCGTCGCGGCCGATGCCCTTGGTAAACATCAGCGCCGAGAAGGTGTGTGCGTAACTGAACGCGCCGGGGTTGCCCATGTACCAGCCCACCGCGCCCGAACCGTGGGTGCGCAGTAACCCGGTCAGCCTCGTGGCGATATCCGACAGCGCCTCCTCCCAGGTCACCGGCTCGTAGCCGGTCGGCGTTCGGCGCAGCGGCGTGGTGACGCGGTCGGGGTCGTTCTGCACTTCCGTGAATGCGATGCCCTTCTGGCACGCGAAGCCTGCGGAGAGAGGATGTTCCTTGTCCGGGCGCAGCGCCACCAGCTTGCCGTCCTCGACAGTCGCGATCATTCCGCACAACGGCTCACAGATTCGGCAGAACGTCGCCTTGTGCTCGGTTACCGGCGCCACATGGACTACGATACTGTAAGAGTTACAGTTGCGATACACTCGCCCCCATGAACGACGTCGCGATCATCGGTGTTGGGCTGCATCCGTTCGGCCGGTTCGAGGGTAAGTCCGCAATGGAGATGGGCGTCGACGCCATCTTCGCTGCGGTCGCCGACGCGGGCGTCGAGTGGAAGGACGTCCAGTTCGCCACCGGCGGCAGCTGGACGGTCGCGAATCCCGACGCCATCGTCGGCATGGTCGGGCTGTCCGGCATCCCGTTCACCAACGTCTTCAACGCGTGCGCCACCGCGGCCAGCGCCGCCAAGGCATGCGCGGACGGTATCCGGCTGGGCGACTACGACATCGGCATCGCCGTCGGTCTTGACAAGCACCCGCGCGGCGCGTTCACCGAGGATCCCGCCCTGGTCGGGATGCCCAGCTGGTATGCGGAGAACGGCCAGTACCTCACCACCCAGTTCTTCGGCATGAAGGCCAACCGCTACCTGCACGACCACGGCATCTCGCAGGAGACGCTGGCCAAAGTCGCCGCCAAGAACTTCCGCAACGGCGCGTTGAACCCGAACGCTTTCCGGCGCAAGCCGATTCCCGAGGAGGACATCCTCAACTCGACGATGCTGAACTTCCCCCTGACCCAGTACATGTTCTGCGCGCCCGACGAGGGCGCCGCCGCGGTGGTCATGTGCCGCGCCGATATCGCACACCGCTACACCAGTAAGCCGGTGTATCTGCGCGCGGTCGAGGTCCGCACCCGCACATACGGTGCCTACGAGGTGAACACGACGTTCGCCCCCGTTGACGAAGTTCCAGCACCCACCGTCTACGCCGCGCGCGCCGCCTTCGAAAAAGCCGGCGTCGCACCGAGCGACGTCGACGTCATCCAGCTGCAGGACACCGACGCGGGCGCCGAGATCATCCACATGGCCGAGTGCGGGTTCTGCGAGCACGGCGACCAGGAGAAGCTGCTGGCCGACGGCGCCACGGAGATCCACGGCGCGATGCCGGTCAACACCGACGGCGGGCTGATCGCCAACGGCGAGCCGATCGGCGCATCCGGTCTGCGCCAAATCCACGAGCTGGTAAGGCAATTGCGCGGCGAGGCGGGTGACCGCCAGGTCGCCGGTGAACCGCGTGTCGGATTCGCTCAGCTCTACGGCGCGCCGGGCACCGCGGCGGCGACGATAGTCACGACGTAGCGTCCGGCCACCGGTATGCGCCGAACACCGGCGCAGTGACAACCCCCGGCGGTGCGTCCAGCACATACGGGATCGCGCGGACCGCCGTCATCGCGACCGCCAGCTGACCACCCGCCACCCCCGGCAGGTCGATCGGGTCGTTGCTGATCGTGAGTTCGACGCGCAGCGGCGGCACCCCGTTGACGATCACCCGAATGAGGAAGTCACCGCCGAGGTCCACATCCCAGCCGGGGATGTCGTCGGCCGCGGTCCAGTACTCCTCTGCTGCCAACACGGCGGCGCCACCGCGGTACGCGGTCCACGAAAGGATCTGCCCGACAACAGAACCGGCAGGCAGCGTGGCGCACGCCACCTCGACGTCGCGCGGCAGCGTCGCCGTCTGGATCTCTCGCCGGATCTCGTCGAATCGCAGGCAGAGAACGTCTGCGGTCGCCGCGAGGGACTGCTCGTACTGGGACGAAATCGCACGGAACATCGCGGAGTCGGCCGTGATCTCCTCGGGAGGCTTTCCCATTCCCATCAAGTCGACGAGCATCTCGCGCGCCGTGACCGCCCGGCAGTCGACGAATTCCTGCACGGTGATCTTGTCCACTCGCTGCGACAGCGCCGTGACCGATGTGGCGAGGCGCTCGAACATGAAGCCGGGATGCTCCCCCGCCGCATGAAAGCGGGCCCCGCCTTCACCGCATGCGCGTTGGACGCGGTCGTCGGCGTCGGCTCCGAAAGTCGGCAGGTGGGCGTACGACGTGGTCGTGATGACGCTCTTGCCGGATGCCAGCAGCGCGACGATGTCATCGGTGTTGTTGTTGTGCGGGAACGCTTTACTGGCCGCGTGCAGAACGATGTCGGCGTCCAACGCCAGGATCTCCGACGCGTCGTTCGTCGCGAGGACGCCTGTCGCCGGCCGGTCGACGAGGGTGCCCGCGTCGACGCCGACCTTCTCAGGGCTGTAGACGTAAAGGCCGACGAGCTCGAGATCGGGGCGGTCGATCACCTCGCGCAGCTCGGCCAGGCCCACCGCACCGGTGGCCCACTGGACGACCCGGACGGTCACGACAACGCGGGCGGTTCGAGCAGGCCCTCGATGGTGCCGTGCATGACGATGCCGCTGGCGTCGGGCAGAACCCGGCGCGCGACAAGGAACTCGCTGCCGACCCAGCCGTGGCGGATGTACTTGCCGAATCGCAGCCGGGTGCCCGGTGCGCCGGTGGCGGCGGGCAGCATCTTGATCTTCTCGAGCGCCTGCTTGACCCCGACGCCGGTCAGCGGGCGGGCGTTGGCCAGCGCGATCATCATCAGGCGGCCGACGTCGTAGCAGTACACCGGGAAGAAGTACTCCGGCCGCCGCCCGTAACGCGCTTCGAACCGGTCAAGGAATTCCCTTCCGGTGGCGTTGCGCTCGTCGTACTGGTCCAGCCCGATCCAGCCTGCCAGCTGTTCGCGCCACCAGGTGCTGGTGGAGGCGAACTCGAAGGCGGTCGTGGTGTAGCGGGGTGGCATCCAGCCGATCTCGCGCAGCGCGTCGTTGATCCCTGGAATGCCGAGCCCGAACCCGACATGCATGACGGCGTCCGGCTTGTCGGCCGCCAATGTCGCCATCGCCGTTTGCTTTTCGGCCTGTACCTGCGGAATGGCCACCTCGGCGGTGATGCGCAGGCCCGCGTCGGCGCAGGCCGTCCTCGTCGTTCGCAGGTATTCGGTGCCGATCAGGGAGTCCTCGAATGCGATGCCCACGCTGCGGCAGCCGTCGAGCGCGGCGACGGTGGCCATGATGATCGGTTCTTCTTCCATGGATCCGGCGGGAAGTCCGAACACCCACTCGCCGAGCATGGTCTCCGTCGCGGCCATCGTGATGCAGGCGACCTCGCCCAGCTCCTCAACGTACCGGCGCAGCGCTGCTCCGTTCTCCGACACCCATGGACCGAAGATGACGAGCGAATCCTGTTCTACGAGTTCGAAGAACGCGTCGCGGACGGCGCGGAAGGAACCGTTGGGCAGTCCCTGCACCGCACGGACGACGAACTCCACCGGCCGCTCGAGAGTGCCCCGCTCGACGTACTCGTCGGCGACGAGTTGCAACGATGGCAGGATGTTCTCGTCGAAGCCACCGTCGTCGTCGATGTAGTCGATCAGCAGTCCGATCCGGGCAGGCGTCACGTCGCTCATGCCTCGGCTCCCCCTCGCTCCGGTCCTCGCTCCGCTGCGATCCTCACTCGGGCTCGCCTTTGGGGGCTCATGCGGCACTCACCCGTGTTCTATGTAGAACCGCGCCGCCCGCCGTATCGACTCGGCCGTCGGGCGTGGCTGCCATCCGAGTTCACGCTTTGCCTTGCCGTTGTCAGCAGGCGACATGATGTGCAGGAGCCGTACCCCGGTGGTGTTCAGCGGGAGGTCGCGCCGCAGCAGCCGGCTTGCCGCACCGATCGTCCATCCGACCGCGTACAGCAGCGCGAGGGGTACACCGAACCGCGGCGGTTTCGCACCGACCGCGCCCGCGGCTGTCTGGAGCATGTCCCGCATCGGCATGAAGCTCTCAGAGATGATGTAACGCTCGCCGACGCGCCCGCGCTCGCCTGCGAGCAGGAACGCATCCGCCACATCCTCGATGCCGACGACCTCCGTCGACACGCCCTTGACGTAGACGGGCATCTTTCCGAGTGCCGCCGCCTTGATCATCTGACCCTGGCTGGGCTGCCAGTCAAGGGGGCCATAGGGATTGGAGACGCACATCGCGACGGCGGGTAATGTCCTTTCTTTCGCGTAGCGCAGCACCAGGTCTTCGGCTTGGCGGCGCGACTCGATATAGGCTCCGCCCTTACCCGGCCAGTTGAAAGGCATGTCCTCGGTGACGGATTCGCCGTTCTCGGCGATGGCGATCGTGCCGATGGTGCTGCAGAAGACGAACCGGTGCAGGTCCGTCTGTGAAGCGACGTCCAGCACTCGCCGCAGGCTCTCGACGTTGGTCTCGAACAGCGGCGCCGGGTCGCGCAGGTAGAAGCGCGTGTCCAGCACGCAGTAGAACACCACGTCGCGGTCGGAGATCGCCGCGCGCAAGGCCTTCTCGTCATAGAGGTCGCCGTAACAACGCTCGACATCCAGGTCGTCGATGGCCACCGTCCGGCTGGACCTGCGCACATAAACCCGCACATCGTCCCCGCGCTCGACGAGCTTGCGCGTGACATGGGAGCCGACGAAACCCGTCGCGCCCATCACAAGTACCTTGCGCCGGCGCGTAGGCTCGGTTGTCACGACGCCTTCTTCTTCTCCGCGGGTGGCGAATAGTTGGGCTTTCCCAGCCCGAGCACATACTGCGCGATCATGTTGCGGAACACCTCGAGCGTGCCGCCGTAGATGCCGACCAGCGGCGCGAACCGGTAGACGTATTCGGCCGCGCCGTCGTCGGCTGCGCCGTCGGTGCCGACCGGCAGCGAGGCCGCCGTGCCGAGGATGTCCATCAGATCCGGCGAGATGTCGCGCATCGTCTGCGCCAGCGCCACCCGGCCGAAGATGCTCGTCGCCGACAGCGACGCCTCCATCCGGGCGACGCTGCGGCCCAGGCGATATGCCACCGACTCGTCGTCGATCAGCCTGCGACCGTTGGGATCGGGTTCGGTGACCTTGGCCGCCGCCTTGTCGACCGCGGTGGCCATAGTGCCGGCTTGGTGCATCATGATCGACACGTCGGCCAGCCCGTCAGGCGCGGCTTCCACCGCGCCGTGCTCGACGTTGAGCGGTTCGCGGACCACCGTCCACCCGTCGTTCACCTCGCCGAGCCGGTACTTGTCGTCGACACGCACGTCGCTGTAGTAGACGATGTTCGTGCGATCGCCGTCGACGGTGCGGATGCCCTGGATCTCGATGCCCGGCGTGTCAAGCGGCACCAGGAACATGGTGAGGCTCTTGTGTTTCGGCGCATTCGGATCGGTATTGGTGATCAGGAAGACGTACTGGCAGCTGTGCGCGCCGGTGGTGAACATCTTGGATCCGTTGATGACCCAGGAGTCGCCGTCGCGCACGGCGCGGGTCTTGCAGGTCGCGATGTCGGAGCCGCCCTCGGGCTCGGTGTAGCCGAGGCACAGCCGTACGTGGCCGCTCATCACGCGTGGCATCACTTCGGCAACCACTTCCGGTGAGCCGTACTTCTGCACCGACCGTGCGATCATCGCCGTCGTGCCGAACGTCACCCACGGCACATGGGCCCGGCGCTTCTCCAGCTCCCAGATCCGCCGCCGAACCCGGTTGAACCCGCCCTCGGACTCCGGTTTCCATTCGCGCGCAAGGTACCCCGCTTCTCCGAGAGCAAGATGCACACCCTCGTTGAAGTTGTCCCCCGTCTCGCGGTCAAGGCGTATGACGTCCTCGGTGACGAGCTCGCGCAGCAACGACCGCGACTCCGTCAGGAACGCTTCGTCGTCCTTCGACAACTCAACCCGTGAAAAATCCATCAGTTGGCCCCGCTCTCGCGTGCCGCGACGATCTCGGCGATGTACTTCGCGCTGGCCCCGGGATCACCGCCCGCCAGCGCCCAGCCGCGGGCGCGAACCAGGTAGGCGCTCGCCGCGGCCTCCGCCGACACCCCGAGGCCGCCCTGGACCTGCACGGCCATGGTGGCGGCCTTCGACGCCTCCTCGGCCATGAAGACGAACGCGGACGGTGCGAGCTCGGGGCGCTCATCGGGCTCGTTGTCGAGGAACCATGCGGCACGCCGTGCCAGGTTTCGGCCGCCCTGCACGGTGATCGCGATGTTGGCCAACGGATGCGAGATGCCTTGCAATGTGGAGATCGGCACGCCGAGCGTGTAGCGGTTCTTGGCGAACTCCGCCGCGATCGTCATCGTCTCTTCGACAAGGCCCACCAGCGCCGCAGCGGTCAGCACCCGCCATTCATCCAGCGCCCGTTGGTATTCCGCCAGTGCGTCGGCACCGCTGGCGACCACGGTCCTGCTGTCGGCGGCGGCAGGGTCCACCCACGCCATCGGCAGCTTGCCGATGTTGTCGACCTTGACCGGGCGCGTGCCGAACGTCAGCCGGACGATGTCCTCGCCGTCGCGGATCAGGATCTGGTCGGCGATCGAGCCCGTCGGGATCAGCCGCACCCCCGACACACTCGTGTGCTGCGGGTCGAGTGCGGCCAGCTGCCTGCCGTTGACGAGATCGGGGTCCAGCGCGCCCAGCCGCGTGAGCAGGCGCGCGGCACACACGTGGTCGATCCACGGCACCGGCGCCAGCGAACGGCCGATCTCTTCGGCCACCAGCGTCAGATCGACCAAGGTCGCCCCGTCCCCACCCGCCGACTCAGGAAGCGCCATCGTCGTCGCGCCCATCGCGCAAAGCCGCTCCCACAGGCTCTTGTCGAACCCGGTTTCCTCTGCCGCACGCACGCTTTCGATCGGACAGTGCGTCTTGAAGAACTGCTTGTACGCCTCCTGGATCGCCTGGTGATCCTCGGAGAGGCTGTAATCCAGCCTGCGCAGCTCGTACCGGTCCATCGTCAGTCTTCCTGTTCTCCGAAGAAGAATTCCTTGGCGTTGTTGTACAGATAGTTGTCCAGCACGTCGGCAGGCAGGTCGAGCGCGAGCGCCTCCGGCACGACGCGGCGCATCTTCAGCACCGGCCAGTCCGACGCGTAGATCACCTTGTTTCTGCCGCGGGTGCGCATGTAGTGCAGCAGGCTCTCGGGCAGCCGCTTGGGCGACCAGGCGGACGTCATCAAGTGCAAGTTCTGGTATTTGATCATCAACCGGATCGCGATGTCCCACCACGGGTCCGCACCATGGATCATGCACAGCTTCAGCTCGGGGAAGCGCACACACACCCGGTCGAGATGAATCGGGTTCTGCACCTCACCGGGGATCGGCGGGCCGGGTAGGCCCGTGTTGATACACAGCGGCAGTTCCGTTTCGGCGCACTTGGTGTAGAGCGGGTAGTAGACCGCGTCGCTGGGCGGATACTGCCCGTCGCCCCAGAAGCTGGGGCCCACAACGGCATATGCCACCGGCAGGTCGGCCACGACGGCGCTGAGCTCTCGCAGCGACGGCATCGGCTTCAGCAGGTTGACGCCACCCATCGCCAGCGCGAACCGGTCGGGCCGCGATTCGACGAACTTGCGCGCGGTGACCGACGGCTTGGCGAGGTTGTCCATCAGGATCGCCTTCGCCACGCCCTGCTCGTCCATCTCGTCGAGCAGTTCGGCCAGGTCGACCGGCGCGAACATCGACTCCGGTCCTTTGAAGTAGTCGTCGCGCACTTTGAGCATCCACGTGGGCTGCTTCTCCGTCTCACCGAAGTGCACGTTGATGAGGCAATCAATGGCTTTATGGGTCATGCCAGTGACGCCTCCTGTGCCGCAGTCGTTTTCGCCCAGCGGTAGTCGGGCTTGCCGTTGCCGAGCCGACGGATCGAATCCACGAAGATGAACTCCTTCGGCGCCTTGAACCGTGCGAGCTGCGCTGTGCACTGTTCATGGAGCTGGCCGGTGCCGACCTCTTCGCCGGGCTTCATCGCGACGAGCGCGACGACCTCCTGGCCCCAGCGTTCGCTCGGTCGTCCGACCACGAGGGCGTCGGCGATGCCCGGGTAGGCGCGCAGGACCTCTTCGACCTCCTCGACGAAGACCTTTTCGCCGCCGGTGTTGACGACCAGCGAGTCCCGTCCGAACAGCCGCAGGGTGCCGTCGTCGGCAAGCGAGCCTCGGTCCCCGGATATCACCACGCGCTGGCCGTCGACGACGGGAAACGTCTTGCGGGTGGCCGCTTCGTCGTCGAAGTAGCCGAGCGGGATCCTGCCGGCCCGCGCGACGAACCCGACCTCGTCTTCGCCCGGCTTCAGGAAGCGGCTGTAGTCCTCGGACAGGACGAGCGCCCCTTCGCGCAACTCGAATGTGTCCTTCTCGGAGCCCCGTTGGCTGCGGCCGAACCCGACGTTCCCGGTCTCCGACGACCCGTATCCGTTGATGAGCGTGATCTGCGGCAGCAATTCCAGCAGCGCCCGTTGGTGTTTCGGGTTGGTCGCCGCTCCCCCGGTGCCGATCGCGAACATGGATGACAGATCATAGGATCCACGTCGCAGTTCCTCGACGAGCGGGCCGGCGTACGCATCGCCGACCATCGTCATCATGCCGACTTTTTCGCGCTGCGCCATCTCGAGCACCGCGCGTGGGTCAAATCTCGTTCTGTCATAGAGAACTACGGGCAGCCCGTTGAGCAGAGCCGCGAACGCCGTCCACATACCCGCCGCGTGCATCAGCGGCGATACGGCGAACCACGCTTGCCCTTCGTGGCCCAGCTTGGCCTGTATCTCGTCGACGGAACCGTGGTCGGATCCGTTCATCGACACGACATAAGTGTCGGCCTGCCGCCACATGACGCCCTTGGGTCGTCCCGTTGTTCCGCCGGTGCACACCATCATCACGTCGTCGGGCGTCGGGCTGATGTCCTGGTCTGTATCTCCTTGGGCCAGTGCATCTTCCAGGTCGATGGCACCGGGCAGCTGCGCAGCGGAGCCGTCGTCGTCCACCGAGATCAAGACGTCGGCGCCTGCGGGTGGCAGGACGTCGGCGAACTTGGCGCCGAATGACCGGTGGTAGATCACTGCCCGCGGCTTGAGGTAGTCGAGGAGTTCGGCCACCTCGCGGGGCGTGTAGTTGTAGTTGACGTTCACCGGAACGGCGCGGGCCTTCAACGAGCCGATGACCATGTCGGGATAGAGGTCGTTGTGCATCAGCAGCGCGACGCGGTCCTGACCGCATTCCCAGTTCTCCAGCTCCGCGCGCTCGCGGTGGGCGCCCAAACCCTGTCCGGCGAGGTAGTTCGCCAGCCGTCGCGTCCGTTCCGCCGACTCGCCGAACGTGCTCCTGCGAGAACCGCAGACCGTCATCAGCCGGTCGGGTACGGCTGCGGCGATGGCGTCGACAACCGCCCCAAGGGTCCATTCGGCCATGGTCAGGCGGCCGAGACCTTTACACCCAGCAGGTCGAGTGCGTTGTCCCGCATCACCTTTCGGGTGTCCTCCGCGCTGAACTCCGGGAACTGCGGGATGTCTGCGGTGAACGACATCGGGTCGGCAAGACCCTCGCCGTGCGGCCAGTCCGAACCGAACAGGATCTTGTCCACGCCGATGGTCTCGGCGAGCAGCTTCACGTCGTCCTCGTAATACGGGGCGATCCAGACGTTGTTGCGCAGCTGCTCGACCGGGTCTTCCTTGAAGTGGTACGGCGCGGTGTTGGCGGCCTTCTTCAGACGCTTGATCAAGCGGTACACGAAGTAGGAGCCGTTCTCGATGCTGGCGACCTTCAGCTTCGGATGCCGGGTGAACACCTGATGCACGATCATCGAGGCCATCGAATCGTGAATGGCGCGGTCGTCGAGCAGCACCTGGTCGAGCGGGTCCTTCTTGCCGAAGCCCTCGAATGTCGCCTTGCCGCCCCACAGCGCCGCGATCGCCAGATACCCGCTGTCGGACAGGTGGAAGACCACCGGAACGCCGGCTTCGGCCAGCCGTGCCCACACCGGGTCGTGCACCGGATCCCCCAATGACCGCGGTTTGACCACACCCGGCACCGGGGCGGGCCGCACGCAGACGATCTTGGCGCCCCGGCTCAGCACGAATTCGACTTCCTCGACGGCCTTTTCGGGATCGGCCAGCGAGATGATCGGCGCCGAAAGGAACCGGTGATCGGGGCGGTCGAATCCCCAGTCCTCGTCGAGCCATTGGTTGAACGCATGCACCGACGCCATCGTCGCCTCGATGTCGTGCTTGAGGGCCTCCTCGACGCCGCACGCGAACGTCGGCAGCATGAACACGGTCTCGAGGTTCTGCTTGTCGAGGATCTTCACCCGGGCGTCACGGTTCTGGTATTCGGGATGATCGGCCAGCCGGTCGACCTTCATCAGCGACGCCGGGTCGACGCCTTCGGGAATCTCGCCGCGGAACAACAGGTCAAGGCAGCCCGGCTCGATGATCGGGTCGAAAGTGGGGTTGGGGATGAAGTGGTTGACGACGCCATCCATGACGGCGAACGTGCGCTTGCCCTCGGTGAGCATCTGCACACCGCGGCGCTTGAACTCCTTGGGCAGATGCCGGGTGAACGAGTCGATCGGCTCGTAGTAGTGGTTGTCGACGTCGATCGCCCTGTAGTCCAGCGTCATTTACGTGACCTCCTCCAGTGGCGGGAAGTTCGGTGTGCGTTTCTCGAAGAATGCGGTGATGCCCTCGATGAAGTCGGGCCGCTGCATGGACTCGTGCATCAATTTCTCGGCGTGGTCGCTGGCCTCGAACACATCGCGCATGCTGTCTGCGTACACCTGTTGCTTGATCACCGCCAGAGAACTCGGCGCGCAGTTCGCGGCGATGTCCTCGGCGTAGCCGATCGCCCGGGACAGCAGGTTCTCCGGCGCGACGACTTCGTTGACGAGTCCGAGCGCGGCGGCCTCCTCGGCCAGGAAGACGCGGCCCGACAGCAGCAGATCCATCGCGACGCCCCAGCCGACGACTTTCGGGAGTATCCAGCTGATGCCGTACTCGGCGATCAGCCCGCGACGCGCGAACGAGGTGGTGAACTTCGCGCCTGCGGCCGCGAACCGGACGTCGCACATCAGCGCCTGCGTCAGCCCGATGCCCGCACACGCCCCGTTGATCGCGGCGATGACGGGCTTGCGAAGCGTCGCAACGACATGCGGATGCCGTTCGCCGACCATCTTGGTGATGTCCGTCTCGCCGTCGGTGCTGGCACCCTCGATCGACGACAGGTCCCCCATGTCGGCGCCCACGCAGAACGCCCGGCCCTTGCCGGTGACAACGATGGCGCGCACGTCCGGATCGGCGTCGGCCGCCTCGAGCAGCGCGTAGAACCTGGCAGCAAGGCCACCGCCCCACCCGTTCATCCGCTCGGGCCGGTTCAGGGTCAGCACGGCGACGCCGCTGTCGCGCAACTCGTAGAGGACCGGGTCGTCGGCACTCACCGGGCGGACCTCCTCAGCTGCGTTTCCGAGCTAGTTGAATGCACTTACTGTACACCTATCGGTAGCGCCTTCCGCAATCGCCGCCGGGGTCAGGCGGGGACCAGTCCAAACCGTCGATACGCAGCATCGATCTGGGCTTTGCCCTCGGCGGGAAACTCGGCTTGCGGGGGTCGCGAATGTGGGTAATCCCCGATCGGCAGACCGAGCACCGACGCCGCGTATTTGAACGCCCCGCCCCAGTGCGTGAAATAGTCCGGCCTGCCGGGATAACACGTGAACCACGACCCCATGTCGATCCCGAACTGGTCGAGCCCGGACTTCTCGGCGTAGTCCATCGCCTCGATCAGCTTGTCGTTCCAGACGAGGTCCCAGTACTCGGAAATGATCGGCTGCCGCGGGGTCTCGTAGAGATATCCCGCCGTGCCGAGTTGCGCAGGGCCGACGATGCCCGAACGCAGCCAGCCTGCGCGATAGACGGTCAGGTCACACTCCCAGATCGTCAGATTGGGCGCGAGCTCGTGCAGCAGTCGGCTGCTCGCGGGCCGGAACGCACCCTCTTTCGTCGCGCAGACGGCGGGGATCCCGGAGTAGATACGCGCACCCTCTGCCGGCGTCAGCACATAGCCAGACGACGGCGAATTGAACATGCCCAGTGCGATATCCGTGCGATCGGCGATGTAGCGGAAGAAGTTGAGCACGCCCTCGCCACCGTGGGCCTCCATCATCGGAGTCTGGATGTAGACGATGTCGGCGCCTGCCTGCTGCGCGTGCTGAGTCAGGTCGAGGCAGTCTTTGGCGGCGGTGGCCGCGGTGCACGCCTGAACGACGACGTCGGGGTTGGCCTTGCGGCCTTCCTCAATCGCGATCTCCAGCAACTGCTTTCGCTCGGCCATCGTCAGCGACCAGAACTCCGCGATGCCGCTCGTCGTCCACAGCATCGGGTGCTTCAGGTCGCCGACGCAGTAGCGCACCAGCGTCCGGTACGCGTCCCAGTCGATGTCGTCACCGTCCTTGCCGCAGAACGGTGTGTAGAGGCTGTTACCGATTCCGCGCAACGAGGTACGGGCCCATTCGCGCGCGTCGCTGGCTGTTGCCATGCCGCCTCCTCAGGTGAAGTCGCTGCCGCCGTCGACGTTGATGTTGGCGCCCGTCATGTACGAGTTGCGCTTGGACGCAAGGAATGCCACGACCGGTCCGATCTCCTGCGGCAGACCGGCGCGCGGTAGATGCGCCGGATGTCCGAAATGCTTGTCGATGCCCGCCATCACCGCGTAGGGATCGCTGCCGTCGATGCCGACGGAGTCCGCCCAGCCGGCCAGCGACTCCGACAGGATGCTTCCCGGCGACACCACGTTGACCATGATCTCGTCGGAGGCCAGCGACAGGGACAGGTTCTTGGAGACGCTGGTGACCATCGCCTTGGCCGCGGTGTAGGCGGGCAAGATGACGCTCTGCCGCTGCGTCGAGTGCGCGGAGAAGTTCACGATGCGCGCCCACTCCGCCTTCCTGAGCATGGGAAGCGCCGAGCGGACGCAGTGCACCATGCCCATCACGCCCTCGTCGACGGCTTGACGCCACTGGTCGTCGGTGAGGTCTTCGAAAGCGCCGATGGCGCTTGGTCCGACCGCGTTGACGAGCGCGTTGAGCTCGCCGTCCCACCGGTCGGCGAGCTCGTCGAACACCCGCTGAACCTGGTCGGCGTCGGTGGTGTCGGCCACCAACCCGAGCGCGTCAGGACTTCCGCGGGCAGCGAGATCGTCGGCCGCCTCGTCCAACACCGATTTCGTCCGGCCGACGACGGCGACCTTCGCCCCGTCCTCGGCCAGACAGCGGGCGGCCGCGTTCCCCATTCCGCGGCCACCGCCGACGACTACCGCAGTCGCGTTCGCAAAACCGAGATCCATGACCGTCCCGTGGGTTCTAGGCGCGCCACAATTCGCCAGAAATCCTTACTATAGGGCTTACAGTAGAAGAGCGGAACAGTGGTCCGATACATTCGGTTCCCGGCATTGATGTGATGGAGGTGCCCTTAGTGGCCAAGCAAGCAACCGCGGAGAAGCGTCAGCGACGCGAACGTGGGTCCATCAATCCTGACGACATCATCAAGGGGGCGTTCGAACTCGCCGAGAACGTCGGCATCGACAACCTGAGCATGCCGCTGCTCGGTAAGCATCTCGGCGTCGGGGTGACGAGCATCTACTGGTACTTCCGCAAGAAGGACGACCTGCTCAACGCGATGACGGACCGCGCGCTGAAGCAGTATGTGTTCGCGACGCCGTATGTGGAGGCCAAGGACTGGCGCGAGACCCTGCGCAATCACGCGCGGGCGATGCGAAAGACGTTCCTCGGCAACCCGATTCTGTGCGACCTGATCCTGATCCGCTCGGCGCTGAGCCCGCGCGCCGCGAAGCTGGGCGTCGTCGCGGTCGAGAAGGCGATCGAAAGTCTCGCCGAGGCCGGACTGTCGCCGGAAGACGCCTTCGACACCTACTCAGCGGTGTCGGTGCATGTGCGCGGATCCGTTGTGCTGCAACGGCTCTACGACAAGAACCGGTCCGACGACGGCGCGGGCGACTTCGAAGAGACGATGGTCATCGACCCCGAAACGACACCCCTGATGGCGAAGCTCACCAGGGAGGGCCATCGCATCGGGGCGTCGGATGAACAGAACTTCGAGTACGGCCTCGAGTGCATTCTCGATCACGCCGACCGGCTGATCGAAGAAGGCAAGAAAAAGCCCCGCAAGTAGCGATTTCGGCGCGCTACCGTGCGCTCAGCACCGGTTAGCGCGCCGAAATCACTAGACCTCGACGACGACCGCGCCGCCCTGGCCGCCGCCCGCGCACATGGCCGCGACGCCGATGCCACCGCCCCGCCGCTGCAGTTCGTAGACCAGCGTGGTGACCATCCGCGCACCCGACGCCGCGATGGGATGGCCCAGGCTGCAGCCACTTCCGGAGAAGTTCACCAGATCCTCGTCGAGGCCGTATTCGCGGCATGCGGCGATCGGCACGGACGCGAACGCCTCGTTGATCTCCCAGAGCGCGACGTCGGACGGCTTCAGCCCGGCCCGCTGGAGCACCTTGCCGATCACCTTCACGGCACCCAGCCCGCAGTCGCGAGGTGCGACACCCGCTGCGGCCCAAGCCTTCACGGTCGCCATCTTGGTCAGTTTCTCCGCATCGGCGTAGGCACTGTCCACCAGCGCAACCGCCGCGGCCGCGTCGTTGGTGCCGCTGCTGTTGCCCGCGGTGATCGAGAAGCCCTCGATCTCCGGGTGCAGCACCTTGAGGGCCGCCAGCTTCTCGACGGTGGTGTCCCGACGCGGGTGCTCGTCGACGCTGAAGTCGACGACCGATCCGTCGAACTGCTGCACCTTCAGCGGGATGATCTCGTCGAGGAACTTGCCCTCGTCGATCGCGGCGATCGCACGCTGATGCGACCGGGCCGCCCACGCGTCCATCTCCTCGCGGGTGATGCCGACCGCCTGTGCGGTGTTCCATCCGACCGTGATCGACATGTCCTTGCAGGGTGCGTCCGGCGTCTCGGGGTGCGTCGGCGGCATCCAGCGCTCTTCGAACTTCAGCTCGGGCCCGGGGATGCGCCAGTTCACCAGCGGCGTCATCGACAGCGACTGCACACCGCCTGCCACCAGCGCGCGCTCCATACCGGAGCCGATCTGCGCCGCCGCATTGCCGATCGCGGTCAGGCTGCCCGCGCAGTGCCGGTTCACCGACTGGCCGGGGATGTCCTCCATGCCGGTCGCGGCCGCCGCGTAGCGGGCGAGATCGCCGCCGCCATAGTGCGATTCGGCGAAGATGATGTCGTCGAAGTCGGCCGGGTTGACGCCGGACCGCCGGACGACCTCAGGAAGCACCGTCGTGATGAGGGTCTCCGGCGGGGTGTTGACCAGCGTTCCCTTGAAGGACCGGCCGATCGCCGTCCTGGCGGCGCCGACGATGACGGGTGTGCCCATGTTCTCCGACCTCAGCTTTTGATGACAACGACGTTACAAAAGTATCAGATACTGTATCGCCTTCAGTACGTGACCGGCGTCACTCCGGCTCGGGCACGTGGAAATGCTCGTCACGCAGCCGGAACGCCTCCTTGGTACCGTGCGCCGCCCGCGTCTTGACGAAGTTGAACTCCCCGTCCGCGAACTGCAGGTTCGTCCCGTAGGCGTGGAACAGGTAGCTCGCCACTTCCTCGCCCTGATAGGCCTGGCTCTGCTCGACGAGGCGAAACGCCTCCTTGGCGATGACGACGCCGTCGGCGGGCATCTTGGCGGCCTTCTCCGCCCAGTACCGCGCCCGCGCCGTCACCTTCGACGGATCGCAGGTGTCGGTGAAGACGCCGAGGTGCTCGATCGCCCCCGCCTCGATGATGTCGCCGGTCAGCAGCAGCCGGCGCGCCAGCACCGGGCCGAGGCGGTGGAAGAACATGTGCAGGCTGCCAAGCGCGGGCCCGAGGAAGCGGGTGGCGGGCATGCCGATCTGCGTGTCGCGCGCGATGACGGAAATGTCTGTCATCAACGCCATCTCGAAGCCGCCGCCGAGCGCGTAGCCGCTGATCTCGCCGACGGTGACCTTCGGGAACCCCATCAGATTGTGGTAGAAGCCGAACGATTTGCGATCGACGGTGAGGCGTCGCCGCTGACTGGGCCTGCTCTTCTTGCCGTCGCCGCTGTCGCCGCGTTCGCCGTACCAGCCGTAGGCGTTGTTCATGTCCGCCCCTGTGCTGAACACTCCGTCGGCGCCACGCAGCAGCGCGACGGTGATGTCGTCGTCCTCCGCGACCACGTCCAGGCAGCGGGCGACGGCCTCGCGCATCGCGGCGTCGTACGAGTTCCGTTGCTTGGGGTTGTTCAGGGTGATCGTCGCGATCCGCTTGTCGTGATCGACGTCGAAGAGGACACGTTCGTCGGTGGAAGCAGTCATTGGCCCGAGCTCCTCGAAATCAGTTTGGCCTCAATGGTTTTGTCTGCGCCGGCGGCGAGCGTGTTGCGCCGCGCCGCGGAGAGGTGGTCCTGCGCAAGCCGCACCGCTCTGGTGGCGGTTCCGTCGCGGATGGCATCCAGCAGCCTCTGGTGGTCACGCAGCGCGGCCCGCATCGTCTTGTGATTCACGTCGTCATCGCTCCACACCGAGGACTCGTGCGTCGACCAGATCACTTCCAGCGAACCGATCAACAGGATCATCGGTTCGTTGCCGCAACGGGAGACCAGCGCTTCGTGAAACCGTCGCGCATTCGGCACGTAGCGCGACAGGTCGTCGAATTGTTCGGTCTGGAGGTCGATTTCGGCTTGCAGGTGCGGCACGACTTCGGTCATCCGGTCCTCGCGCGATGCGCACATCCCCGCGCAGATCGGTTCGAGGTGCAACAGCGCCTCGCTGACATCAGCCGGGGTGGACGCCCGGGTCTGCAGGACCATGCTGATCATGTGCGCGGTGCGCGCCGCCGACGGCAGGTGCACCACCGCGCCTCCGACATTGCCGCGACGCACGGAGATCAGTCCGTCGGTCTCGAGGATGTGGATCGCCTCCCGCAGCGCGGGCGGGCTCACGCCGAACTCGTGGAAGAGGCTCTCCTGCGACGGCAGCACGTCGCCTTCCTTCAGCCGGCCGGAGAGGATCTCCTCGCGCAACCGTGCCGCCACGATCTCGGCGACGCGTGGCTGGCGGATCCCCTGCAACTCCACGGGTCAGCCCCGCCGCTTGCCGAAGTTGAAGCCGGTGAGCTTGTCCGGGGCCAGCGCGAGCGTGGTGGCCTCGCCGATGCAGAGCACCTCGTCGTCGAGCAACAGCCGCGCGGTCGACGTGACACCCTTCTCGACCTGCGCCCGGACGATGTCGAATCGCAACTCGGTCAGGATGGGCGTCGGCCTGCGGAATTTCACATTCAGCGAGCGAGTCTTGCCGGACAACGCGGTGGCGCAATTCTGGTGCTGGATAACGCAGTCGAAGAAGACAGCGAGAAAACCGCCGTGCACCAATCCCGGTGGCCCCTCGTAGGCAACGGGGAAGGCGACGTGCCCCTCGGCCGTCACGGCGTCGATGCGGTCGAACGTGTACTCCGGGAAGCACGGGTTGTACGCACCGATATCGAATGCGTGAGACAGATAGACCCGTTGCGTGTCTGCACCGTCGGCGCCGATGCGCGGCGTGCTGTCCGGCGGCACCGCCGCGGCCAACTCGTTCTCCCAGTCGCCGAGCTGCGCGAGCATCGCGTCGACGGTCGGATGCGAATGCTCCAAGGAGAGCAGGATCCCGGCGAGTCGGCGCAGAGCACCCGCGGCGGCGATGGTCTGCGGGAGCGGCTGTTCCCCGAACCGGGCAGTGTCGCCGTCCGCCATCCTGGCTTTCCTTTCTATCTTGTACAGGATAGTAATGGTATAGCCTACTGTATGGGTATCCGTATAACTCGCTGACGAAGGGACCCGGCGGTGAGTCATGAGGTCGGCTCCGCTGACGGCTCGGTGGTCGTCCACCGGGACGGCGCGATTCTCCGGCTGACGTTGGACCGCCCGGCCAGGCGAAACTCGCTGAGCCATCCGATGGTCGACGCCCTCGTCGGCGCGCTGACCGACGCCGCCACCGACGACGGGCTCCGTGTCGTTCACATTCGCGGCGAAGGCGACGACTTCTGCGCGGGCGCGGACTGGGTGGCCACCAACAGCGGAGGCCAACGGCCTAGGACCGGCGATCTGGTCCGACGGATTCCGCACACCGCACACCGGCTGATCGAATTGGTGCACAGCATTCAGCTACCGGTCGTGTGCTCAGTGCGCGGCTGGGCCGTCGGCCTTGGATGCAACCTCGCGCTGGCCGCCGACTTCACCGTTGCCGCCGCCGACGCCCTGTTCTGGGAGCCGTTCGTCGCCCGCGGCTTCAGCCCCGACTCCGGCTCGACGTGGCTGCTGCCCCGTTTGATCGGTCTGACGCGGGCCAAGCGGATGCTGCTGCTCGGCGAGAAGGTCACGGCCCCCGATGCAGAGGACTGGGGGCTGATCCATCGTGCCGTCGACCCGTCCGAGCTGGACGTCGTCACCGAGGAGCTGCTGGCGCGGCTCGGCGCAGCGCCAACGGTGGCAATCGGGTTGGCCAAGCAGGCGATTCACTACGGTCAGCACGCGACTCTGCCCCAGACCATGAACCAGGAGTTGTTCAACCTGGAGCTGTCCTGCCGGACAACCGATTTCAAAGAAGGCTTGGCCGCGTTCAGCGATAAGCGTCCACCAGAGTTCAGTGGCCGATGATCAACAAAGGAATCACACATGTCTGCTAGCTCCTTCGACGACATCGTCTACGAGGTCGACGGGCACAAGGCCACCATCACACTGAATCGGCCGAACGCGCTCAATGCGCTGAGCCCGCACATGATCACCGAGCTGCGCGCCGCCTATGACGAAGCCGAAAACGACGGCAATGTCTGGCTTCTCATCGTCACGGGAACCGGCCGGGCGTTCTGCACGGGTGCCGATGCAAAGCAGATCCCGGAGGACGGCAAGGTCATCAACGAGCGGCCCTACTTGTCAACCTACGACCAATGGGAGGCCCCGCAGGAGGGCACCCCGCCGTTTCGCCGGATGGCCAAGCCGGTGCTGGCGGCGATCAACGGTATCTGCTGCGGCGCCGGCCTTGACTGGGTGACGACCGGCGACATCGTCATCGCATCCGAGAACGCCACCTTCTTCGATCCGCACGTCAGCATCGGGCTGGTGGCGGGCCGTGAAATGGTGCGGCTGGCCAGGGTCCTGCCGCGCAATGTCGCACTGCGCATGGCGTTGACGGGCAAGCACGAGCGGATGGACGCGCGGCGCGCATACGAGCTGGGCATGATCTCCGAGGTCGTGGAGAACGAGCGGCTGCTCGAACGCGCGAACGAGATCGCCGACATCGTGAACTCCAATGCACCGCTTGCCGTTCGGGGCACGCGACTAGCCATCCACAAGACACTCGACATGCCGCTACACGAGGGCGAGATCCTCGCCGAGGCCTTCCGCGAGCGCAACCTGCACACCGAGGACTCACTCGAAGGGCCGAGGGCGTTCGTCGAGAAACGCGCACCGAACTGGCAATGCCGATGAGCGACACCTTCGAGACCATCCTGCTCGACGTCGATGCCGACGACCACGTCGCCACCATCACGTTGAACCGGCCCGATGCGCTCAACGCGTTCAACCGAACGATGTGTGAGGAGATGGCCCGCGCCTGGCGGATTGTCAAGCTCGACGACTCGGTGCACGCGGTGGTGTTGCGCGCGGCGGGCGCCCGTGCGTTCAGCGCCGGTCTGGACATCAAGTCGCCCTACGGTCAGCCCGACAACGTGTGGAACCACGAGGATCCCGGCGAGCCGCTGAGCCCGAAGTGGCAGAAGATGTGGAAGCCGGTGGTGTGCGCCGTGCAGGGCATGTGCACCGCAGGAGCGTTCTACTTCGTCAACGAGGCCGATGTCGTGATCTGTTCGGAGGATGCGACATTCTTCGACTCGCATGTGTCGGCCGGTCTGGTCTGCGCGCTCGAGCCGATCGGGCTGATGCGGCGCATCGGGCTCGCCGAGACTCTGCGAATCGCGTTGATGGGCAATGACGAACGCGTCGGCGCCGACACCGCCCTGCGGATCGGGCTGGTGTCAGAGGTGGTCGCCCGCGACCGGCTATGGGCGCGTGCGCACGAGATCGCGGCGACCATCGCCGCCAAACCGCCGTCGGCAACCCAGGGCACCGTCAAGGCGATCTGGGAATCGCTGGACAAGCCGTACCGGGCGGCGCTCGAGCAGAACCTCATCTACACCCGGCTGGGCAACCCAATCGGCCAGGCGGAACTCGCGGAGCAGGGACCGCCGAGTCGGTCCGATCCCCGGATCCGGTGATGGTCGAACATCCGTTGCGCCGACGGATCGCGGCCGTACTGGACCTGGCTCCCGATCAGCCCGCGATCGAGTATGAGGGCCAATGGTTCTCGTGGCGCCAGGTCGGCACGCTGGCCCGCACGATCGCGGCGTTGGTCGCCGACCGCGGACAGGTCGGGATCCTGCTGCGCAACACGCCCGCGCACGTCGCGGCGCTGCTCGGGGTACTGCAGGCCGGCGGGACCGTCGTCGTCATCAACCCGTCCCGCGGCGATGATCGCACCAAGGCCGACGTGGAGGCACTGGCACTGTCGATCATCATCGGCAACTCGGACGATCTGGCGACGCTCGTCGAGCCGTCGTCCGGTTCGACGGTCATCGCGATATCGACACTGGACGCCGAGCCGCGACTGACGGCGGGCGACGACCGCGTGGCGCAAAGGCCCGGTGTCGCGGTGCGGATGCTGACCAGCGGCACCACCGGCCCGCCGAAGCGGATCGACCTCACCTACGACATGCTGGCGCACAGCGTCATCGGGCCCGAACCGGACCGCTCCCCCACGCCGACGGAAGTCCGCCGCGGCGTGGCGATCGTGAACGCCCCGCTGATGCACATCGGCGGTGTGTTCCGCGTGCTGCAATGCGTTGCCGAGGCCAGATCCTTTGTGCTGCTCGACCGATTCGAACTCGAGCGGTGGGTCGACGCCGTGCGGCGGCATCGCCCCAAGGCGGTGTCGTTGGTGCCCACCGCGTTGCGCATGGTGCTGCACTCCGATTTGACCAAGGAGGATCTCGCGAGCATCCGCGCGGTCACGTCGGGCACCGCACCGCTGTCAGCCCAGGATGCCGACGCATTCCAGCAGAAGTTCGGCATTCCTGTCCTGACCTCCTATGCCGCAACGGAATTCGGTGGTGGTGTGGCCGGCTGGACCTACGCCGACCACCTGAAGTACTGGCAGGACAAGCGGGGCAGCGTCGGCCGCGCCAATCCCGGAGCCCAGCTGCGGGTGGTCGACGACGACGGCAACCCGCTCGGCCCCGACGAGCCCGGGCTGCTGGAGGTCAAGCCGGGTCAGCTCGGACCGGCCGCGGACTGGATGCGCACCACCGATATGGCCCGCATCGACGAAGACGGCTTCCTGTGGATCCTGGGACGTGCCGACCAGGCGATCATCCGCGGCGGCTTCAAGGTGATACCCGACGATGTGCGCGCCGCCCTGGAAAGTCATCCCGCCGTGCGGGGCGCGGCCGTGGTGGGCAGGCCTGACGACCGCCTCGGGGAAACGCCCGTCGCAGTGGTGGAGTTGCGGGAGGCTGCGTCGACCGATGTCGACGAACTGGTCGACTTCCTGCGGAACCGGCTGGCGCGCTACGAGATTCCCACCGAGATCACCATCGTCGACGCGATACCTCGTACCCCGTCCGGCAAGCCAGACCTGAGCGCCATCCGTGGCCACTAGATCGCACACGGTCGGCTCGGTCCTGCGACGGCAGGCGGCCGCCAGGGGCGCGCGGCCGCTGCTGGTCTGTGACGACAACCGCCTCAGCTACTCCGACGCCGAACGCCGGTCAGCACAGTTGGCCCGCGGCCTGATCGCCCTGGGAGCGGGCAAGGGCACCCACGTCGGCCTGCTCTATCCCAATGGCGGCGAGTTCGTGGTCGCGATGCTGGCCGCGGCCAGGATCGGCGCCGTGGTCATCCCGTACACGACCTTCGCCACCACGACGGAGTTGGGTAGGCAACTCGCGCACAGCGATACGGCGATCCTTCTCGCAACGGCGACCCACCGCGGCAACGACTTCCGCGCGCGACTGGCCGACGTCGACAGGACCGTCGCTCCCCTGCTGAGGCATGTGCTCATCGATTCCGCGCCCGCCGATGCCGTCGACGAGTCGCTGCTCGCGGCGATGGAGCACGACGTCGACGGCTCGGACCCGCTGGCGATCATCTACACGTCGGGGTCGACAGGGGCTCCCAAAGGCGTCGTGCACACCCACGCCGCCCTGCTCGGACACCAGGAGAACCTCAACGCGGTCCGCGGATTGACCGCCGACGACGTACTGTTCTGCAACTCACCGTTCTTCTGGATCGGCGGGTTTGCGTTCGGCCTGCTCGCCACGCTGGTCGCCGGGTCGACGCTGGTGTGCTCCAACGCCACCGAATCAGGCCGGACACTCGATCTTCTCGAAGCCGAACACCCGACAGTGACAAACGGTTTCGCCGCGGGCATCGCGCATCTGGCCCGCGACCCGAGCATCGGCACGCGTGACCTGTCGTCGATGCGGCGCGGCAACCTCTACCCGATCATGGCCCCCGAGGTGCGACCCGCCGACTCCGAACTGCGGCACAACATGCTCGGCATGACAGAGGCGGGCGGTGTCGTCCTGCTCAGCGGTGACGAGACCGACCAGCCCGAGCACCGGCGCGGGTCGTTCGGTAAGCCTGCACCGGGCTTCGAAACGAAGATCGATGACGACGGCGAGTTGTGTATCCGCGGGCCGTATGTGATGCAGCGGTACTACAAACGCACACGCGAGGAGTGCTTTGACGCCGACGGCTGGTTTCACACCGGCGATCTCGTGCGCACCGACGCGGACGGGTTCTACTACTTCCTCGGCAGACGCGGTTCGATGATCAAGACCGCGGGGGCGAACGTCACACCGGCAGAGGTGGAGAACGCGATCGCGCGGGTGAGCCGGGGTGCGACCGCGTACGTGTTCGGTGTGCCCGATCCGGAGCGCGGACAAGCGGTCGTCGCGGTCATCGCGACCAGCGATGCGCTCGACGAGTCGGCGCTTCGACACGAGCTGAAACGCGAACTGTCCGCCTACAAGATTCCCAAGCGCATCATCGCGATTGCGCCGTCCGAGATTCCTCTGCTTTCCAGCGGCAAGGTCGACATCAAGCGGCTCGCGGCGGTATTCGATGCCTGAATACCCGAACACGCTCGACCGGCTGGTTCGGCTTCGCGCCACAGAACACTCGGACAAACCGATGGTGATCGATACTGCAACCCGAATCGGCTACGCCGAACTCGATGCGACGACGCACGATATGGCCGCAGCCTTCGTCGCCGCCGGCGTGACCAAGGGCACCAGGGTCGGGCTGATCATGCCCAACGGGGTCCGGTGGGTGCAGACCGCGGTCGCCCTGACACGCATCGGCGCCGTGCTCGTTCCGCTGAGCACCCTGCTGGCACCGCGTGAACTGGTCGCGCAGCTGCGGGTCGCCTCCGTTGAGATACTGGTGGCGGTCGAAGAGTTTCGCGGGCACCGCTACCGCGACGAGTTCGAGGCCGAGCTCGTCTCGCCGATGGACCTGCCTGCGCTGCGGCATGTTTGGACTCCCGACCAGTTACCCGACACCCCGACCGCCGTCGAGACCGTGGACGCGATCGCTGACGCGGTGACACCCGCAGACCCTCTGGTCATCATGTTCACGTCTGGAAGCAGCGGGCCGCCGAAGGGTGTCATCCATTCGCACGGCAATGCGTTGGGCGCCGTGCGGTCCGGGCTCGCGGCCCGGTGCATCGCCGCCGACACCCGGCTGTATCTGCCGATGCCGTTCTTCTGGGTCGGCGGCTTCGGCAGCGGCATCCTGTCGGCACTTCTGGCGGGGGCCACGCTGATCACCGAGGAGATACCGCGACCGGACGCCACGCTCAGACTGCTCGAACGCGAACGGGTGACGCTGTTTCGCGGCTGGCCAGACCAGGCTGAAGCCCTTGCCCGCCAATCGGACTCCGTTGGCGCTGATCTGTCGGCGCTGCGACCGGGCAGCCTGGAGGCGCTGCTGCCGCCCGACCAGCGGGCCGAGCCGGGGGTGCGCGCCAGGTTGTTCGGGATGACGGAGGCGTTCGGGCCTTATTGCGGCTATCCGGCCGACACCGACATGCCGCGGTCGGCGTGGGGCAGCTGCGGTAAGCCGTTCGACGGTACCGAGGTGCGCATCGTCGACACCGACACCGGCGAACCCGTGCCGACCGGAACGATCGGGATGATCGAGATCCGAGGGCCGAACACGCTGCGCGGCATCTGCCGCCGCAGCCGCGAAGAGGTGTTCACCGCGGACGGCTTCTACCCCACCGGCGATCTCGGCCACCTCGACGACGACGGCTTCATGTTCTACCACGGCAGATCCGACGACATGTTCAAGGTCAGCGGCGCCACCGTGTACCCGAGCGAGGTCGAGCAGGCGCTTCGGAGCATCGACGGCGTCCAGAACGCCTTCGTCACCGAGGTGTCGGGCGCCGTTGGCGCCGTGGTGATCGGCGGCGAGTCGGTGGAGCACCTGCGGACCGCCGCGCGAAAGCTGTTGAGTTCGTTCAAGGTTCCGACGATCTGGCTGATCGTCGACTCCGACGACGCCATCCCCCGCGGCGGAACCGGCAAGGTCGACCTCGGAGAGCTCAGAGGAATGCTGACCACCCGACCGGAGGCTCCACAATGAAAACCAAAGGCGCACTCGTATGGGGCTTCCACCAGCCGTGGTCGGTCGAGGAGATCGAGATCGGCGACCCGCGCAGGGGTGAGGTCAAGGTCGCACTCGAGGCCGCAGGGATGTGCCACTCCGACCATCACATCGTGACCGGCGACATTCCCGTCGCCGCGTTTCCCGTACTCGGTGGTCACGAGGGCGCGGGCGTCGTCGTCGAGGTCGGCGAGGGGGTGGACGATCTGGCGCCGGGAGATCACGTCGCCGCCTCGTTCATCCCCTCCTGCGGCGTGTGTCGGGCGTGCCAGACCGGCCAACGCAACCTGTGCGACCTCGGAATGGGTTTGATGGCGGGAACATCCGTGTCGGACGGCACGTTTCGTGTTCATGCGCGAGAGCAGAACGTGTATCCGTACGCGTTGCTCGGAACATACTCGCCGTATCTGGTCGTGCACCGGACCTCGCTGGTCAAGATCGACCCTGCGGTTCCGTTCGAAGCGGCCGCCCTTGTCAGCTGTGGCGTGACGACGGGCTGGGGGTCGGCGACTCGGGCCGCAGCTGTCCGGCCAGGCGAAGACGTGGTCGTCGTCGGCCTCGGTGGGGTAGGAATGTCGGCGCTACAGGGCGCGGTGAACGCCGGTGCGCGTCGGGTGTTCGCCATCGAACCGGCGGAGTGGAAGCATGAGCCGGCCCGCGAGTTCGGTGCCACCCATGCTTATTCGACTATCGAAGCGGGACTCCCGGAGATCACCGAGTTGACAGCGGGCCGCATGCCGCACAAAGTCATCGTCACCGTGGGCAGGATCAACGGAGCGGACATCGAGAGCTACCTGGCACTGACCGCCAAGGGCGGTACGTGTGTGCTGACCGCGATGGGCGGTGTGATGGAAACCGATGTGACCCTCAACATGGCTGGGCTGACGCTGTCGCAGAAGAACCTGCAGGGCAGCATCTTCGGCCACGGCAACCCGGCTCACGATATCCCGATGCTGCTGTCGCTGTATCAGGCGGGAAAGCTCAACCTCGACGACATGATCACCCGCGAATACAGCCTCGAACAGATCAACGACGGCTACCGCGACATGCTCGAGGGCCGCAACATCCGAGGCCTCATCCGCTACACCGACGCCGATCGCTGAACGCCGTGTCACCAAAGGTCGCGATCATAGGTGCGGGGTTCGGCGGAATCGGGGTCGCGCTGAAGCTGTACGCCGCTGGTCACCGCGACATCGTCGTTTACGAACGGGCACCTGAGGTCGGGGGCACGTGGCACTACAACACCTATCCAGGGGCGGCCTGTGACGCCCCGTCGCACGTCTACAGCTATTCGTTTGCGCAGAACGTCGACTGGTCAAGGCGATTCGCGACGGGTGCCGAGATCCACGCCTATCTGCGGCAGTGCGTCACCGACAGCGGAATCTCCGAGGCGATCAACACCAGAGCGGAGGCCGTAAGCGCCACATGGACTGGTGACGCCTGGTCGATCCAGTTGGCCGATGGCCGAACAGAAAACGCCGATGTATTGGTTCCCGCGGTCGGCCAGCTCAATGTTCCCTCGACACCCGCCATCCCCGGCCTGAACACGTTCGGTGGACAGGCGTTTCACACGGCTCGCTGGCGCCACGACGTGTCGTTGGCAGGCAAGCGGGTGGCCGTCGTCGGCACCGGCGCCAGCGCCATCCAGGTGATTCCGTCGATCGCCGAAGAAGTCGGGCACTTGACGGTCTTCCAGCGTTCGGCTCCATACGTGCTGAAGAAACCCGACGCGCCGTATTCCGCTGACCTTCATCGTCGATATCGCACAATGCCGCTCTTGAGATCCGCTGCCCGGCTGGCGATGTGGTCGTATCTGGAACTGGTGACCGTCGGCTTCGACAAGCTGCCCTCGGCGCTCGGCATCCTGAAGCGCTACCACGAAAGCATCCTTCGGTCCGAGGTCGCCGATCCGGACCTACGCGACGCGCTGCGGCCCGATTTCCAGATCGGGTGTAAGCGGATTCTCATGTCGGATGACTACTACCCCGCGTTGACTCGACCCGACGTCACACTGGTGACGGACCAGATCGAGGAAGTCACCGACGGCGGCGTCCGCACCCAGGCGGGACACCACGATGTGGACGTCATCGTCTTCGCGACGGGTTACGAGACCACGCCGTTCATGCCCGGCCTGACAATTCGCGGCACGGAGGGTGTCGAACTGTGCGACGTCTGGGGCGATCGTGAAGGCGCATATCTCGGCCTTTCGGTGCCCGGATTTCCGAACATGTTCATGGTCTACGGACCCAACACCAACCTCGGATCGGGCTCCATCGTCTACATGCTGGAGGCACAGGCCGACCACATCGTCGACGCGGTCGGCGTGCTGTCCCGCAGTGGCCGCCGCGCCCTCGAGGTCACCGATCGGGCGTATCGGACGTTCCTGCAGGACGTCGACAACGCTCAAAAGCGGACGGTGTGGTCGGGATGTCGAACCTGGTACCACGATCGGTCCGGCCGCGACACCCACAACTGGCCGTGGATGATGAGCACCTATCGCCGCCGCACCCGGCGAGTAGATATCGGGGACTACACGCTAATCCCCCTCTGAGGCCAGCGTTGAGCACAACGCGCAAAAGCTGAAGATTGCGCATTGCGCGGCTTGTGCGCACAAGAGAGCCACAGCGACTGCGCTTCTCTACCTTTATGTCATCGAGCTTTCGTCATCGCCACAACGGCATCGGCGACGAAGGCCGAACACCAACTGATAAAGGAGAATTCGCATGAACATGAATACGACAGTGCGTGGCGGTCTGATCCGACTAGTCGCGGGCCCAGTGGCCGCCTTCGCCATCGTCGGTGCCGCCGTGGGATTGTCGGCCGTCACCCATGCGAGCACCGCTGCGGACAGCGGTGCGCACACCAGCGTGTCCGTCGAGCACGGTACCGGCGGCCCCGGTCCAGCGGGTCACGGGGCAGTGCCGAAGGGCGACGGCGGTTCCGCGGCGGCGGAGCAGGGCGATGGAAATACGGCGACGGCGCACGGGTCCTCGGCCTAGGTGACAACGCCGCGTTGTTTGAGGTGGTTGATCAACGGCGTTGCGCCAGCCGACAAATGCTCTGACATGGCGGCGCGGGCCTGCTCGGCATCGCGCTTCGCCAGCGCCGCGACCACCCGCCGGTGATCCTTCATCGACCGCTTCGGCCACCCCACCACGACGGGAAACACCGATTCCGGTGCGTAGCGGGTGATCTGGGACATCAACTGAGCCAGCTTCGGCGAGTCGGCGGCAACGTTGATCGCGCGATGGAAGTCGTGATTGAGCCGTACCGCCCGCTCGTGGTCGTCGGTCGCGTACGCGGACTCCAGCTGTTCCTGAATCGACTCCAGCTCACGCACCTGCTCGTCGGTGATGTTAGTCGCGGCTCTCGCCGCGAGTTCACCGCCGATGTGCGCCTGCACGTCGGAGACATCGGTGATGTCCCGGCCCGTCACCGGCAGCACCATGAAACCGCGGTGGAGCTTCTGGTCCAGCAGGCCCTCGGCACGCAATTGGAACAGCGCCTCGCGCACCGGCGTGACACTGATCCCGAGTTCGGCCGCCAGCTGGTCGAGTCGCACGTACTCGCCCGCGGCGTACGTCGCGTCGAAGATCCGGTTGCGGACGTAGCGGGCCACCGCCTCGGAAAGCTGTGGCCGGGTTGCGAATTCCGGAATGGGCACCGTCAGATCCGATAATCGGCGAGCAGTCGCTTGCTGATGATGTTCTTCTGGATCTCGCTCGTGCCTTCTCCGATCAGCAGGAACGGGGCATCGCGCATCAGCCGCTCGATCTCGTACTCCTTCGAGTAGCCGTAGCCGCCGTGGATTCGGAAGCTCTGCTGGGTCACCTCCGAGCAGAACTCGCTCGCGAGATACTTCGCCATGCCCGCCGCGACGTCGTTGCGGTCGCCCGAGTCCTTCAGCCGCGCGGCATTGACCATCATCAGATGGGCCGCTTCGACTTTCGTGGCCATCTCGGCCAGCTGAAATGCGATCGCCTGGTGCTCGGCGATCGGCTTGCCGAAGGTCTGCCGCTGCTGGGCGTACCGCACGGCGAGTTCGAACGCGCGGATGCCGACACCGCACGCCCGCGCCGAGACGTTCACCCTGCCGACCTCGATGCCGTCCATCATCTGGAAGAACCCCTGCCCGGGTGTCTCGCCGAGAATGTCGTCGGCCTTGGCCACATAGCCGTCGAAGATCAACTCGGTGGTATCGATGCCCTTGTATCCGAGTTTGTCGATCTTGCCCGGGATCGTCAGTCCCGGCAGCGACTTCCCCGAAACCGGTCGGCTTCTCGACCAGGAAAGCGGTCAGATTGCGGTGCGGCTTTTCGGCCCCTTCGTCGGTTCGCACCAACACCGCCACCAACGTCGAGCTTCCGCCGTTGGTGAGCCACATCTTCTGGCCGTCGATGGTGTACGTGCCGTCATCGTTGCGCTTGGCCCGCGTGCGGATCGCTGCGACGTCCGAGCCTAGTTCGGGCTCGGACATCGAGAACGCACCACGCGTCTCGCCGGTGGCCATCCGCGGCAGGAACCGTTGCTTTTGCGCCTCGGTGCCGTGCTGGCGCAGCATGTACGCCACGATGAAGTGGGTGTTGATCACGCCCGACACGCTCATCCAGCCGCGCGCAAGCTCCTCCACACACAGTGCGTAGGTCAGCAGAGACTCGCCTAGGCCGCCGTACTCCTCGGGGATCATCAGGCCGAACAGGCCCATCTCCCGCATCTGGTCGACGATCTCCTGCGGGTAAGTGTCGGAGTGCTCGAGCTCCTGCGCGTGCGGGATGATCTCCTTGTCAACGAATTGCCGTACGTTGGCGACGATTTCGGTCTGGAACTCCGTCAGACCCAGCGTCTGGGCGATCCTGGTCATGACCCCACTCTCTCGAACACCGCGGCAAGGCCCTGCCCGCCGCCGATACACATGGTCTCCAGTCCGTAGCGCGCCCCGCGCCGGTTCAGCTCCCGCGCGAGGGTGGCGAGCATCCGGCCACCGGTGGCCCCCACTGGGTGTCCAAGCGAGATCCCCGACCCGTGCACGTTCGTCCGCTCGCGGTCGGTCTCGGTGAACCCCCACTCCCGCATCACCGCCAGCGCCTGTGCGGCGAAGGCTTCGTTGAGTTCGATCACGTCGATGTCGGACAGCTGCAGGCCCGCCTTGCCGAGCGCCGCCGCGGTCGCGGGCACCGGACCGATGCCCATGATGTTGGGTGCCACGCCCGCCACACCCCACGACACCAGCCGGACCAGCGGGGTCAGCCCGAGCTCGGCGGCCTTCTCCGGCGTGGTGACGATGCACATCGAAGCGGCGTCGTTCTGGCCGCTGGCGTTGCCGGCTGTCACCGTGGCATCTGGATCATTCTTGCCCAGAACGGGTTTCAGTCTGGCCAGCGACTCGACGGTGGTGTCTGCGCGAGGGTGCTCGTCGGTGTCGATCAACTCCTCGCCATGTCTGGTGCGCACCGCAACGGGGATGATCTCCTCGGCGAGGATGCCGTCCTTCTGCGCGGCGACCGCACGCTGGTGTGACGCCACCGCCAACTCGTCCTGCTCCTGTCGCGAGATGCCGTACTGGCGGCGCAGGTTCTCCGCAGTCTCGAGCATTCCGCCCGGCACCGGATAGTCGCGCCCACCTGCCGTGGTACGACCGCGGGCCAGCCCGTCGTGCACAGCGACACCGGAACGGGCGCCCCCCCAACGCATATCGGTCGAATAGAAGGCGACGTTGCTCATGCTCTCCGCACCACCCGCCACCACGAGGTCGCAGTCGCCGCTGCCCACTTGAAGCGCCGCCTGAATCACTGCTTGCAGCCCCGAGCCGCAGCGCCGATCGATTTGCATGCCGGGGACAGACACCGGAAGGCCCGCGTCGAGCGCCACGACGCGACCGATGGCGGGCGCCTCGCTGTTGGGATAGCAGTGGCCGAGGACCACGTCGTCCACCGCGTCTGGCGCGATCCCGGTCCGGTCGAGCAGGCCCTTGAGCGCGGTCACCCCGAGTTCGACAGCGGTCAGCGACTTGAACATGCCCCCGTAACGGCCGATCGGTGTGCGCACCGGCTCGCAGATCACGACTTCACGCATGCTTCACCTCGTTCGCCGAAACAGACAAACGGGCGCAAAAGTGCGAGTAGATCTCGCCATTTCGTCGATCTCGACGAGTCAGCGACTCGCTCATATGTGCCTCCCACCCGTCACCTCGAGGACCGTCCCGGTCATGTACGACGACAGATCGCTGGCGAGGAACAAGGCGACCTTGGCCACCTCCGCCGGTTCACCGGCTCTGCCCATCGGCACCTCGGCCAGCTTCTGGTCCCAAATATGTTGTGGCATAGCCTCGGTCATCGCGGATCTGATCAGCCCCGGCTGGATCGCGTTGACCCGCACGCCGAGGTGCGCGAGTTCCTTGGCGGCGGCCTTGGTCATTCCGACAATGCCCGCCTTGGCCGCCGAATAGTTCGTCTGGCCGACCAGCCCGACCTTGCCCGAGATCGACGACATGTTCACGATCGCGCCGCGCTTGTTCTCGCGCATGATCGCCGCTGCCGCCTTGGTGCCGTTCCAGGTGCCCTTCAGGTGCACGGCGATGACCTCGTCGAACTGCTCCTCGGTCATCTTGCGCATCGTCGCGTCGCGGGTGATGCCCGCGTTGTTCACCATGATGTCGAGGCCGCCGAAATGCTCGACGGCCGCCGCGAGCAACGCGTCGACGTCCTCGCCCTTCGTCACATCGCATTTCACCGCAAGGGCGTCGGGCCCGAGTTCCTTGGCGGCCACCTCGGTCGCCGCGAGGTCCAGATCGCCCACCACGACTTGAGCGCCCTCGGCGATGAAGAGCTCCGCGATCGCGTACCCCAACCCCCGCGCACCGCCGGTGACGACCGCAGTCTGACCTTCCAGCAATGACACTTGATCACCCATCCTCAGCAGTACTTCGGCCACCAGGGGCCCCGGCAGAGCAACATCATATTTCATATATGATTTCTCGGGCCACCCGGCACCCACTCGCCGAAGGAGCACGCCTGAATGACCAACGCAGAAGTCAGCGACGACGATTTCCAGGAGATCCTGGCCCAGACTCGTCAGTTCGTCCGCAACGCAGTCGTCCCGAGAGAGCAGGAAATACTCGCCGAGGACCGGGTGCCCGACGACCTTCGCGAGCAGGCCGAGAAGATGGGCCTCTTCGGCTACGCGATCCCGCAGGAGTGGGGCGGGCTCGGGCTGAACCTGGCCCAGGATGTCGAGCTGGCGATGGAACTGGGCTACACCTCGCTCGCGCTGCGGTCGATGTTTGGCACCAACAACGGCATCGCGGGACAGGTGCTCGTCGGGTTCGGCACCGATGAGCAGAAAGCCCGCTGGCTCGAACGGATGGCAACTGGCGAGGTGGTCGCGTCCTTCGCGCTGACCGAACCCGGTGCGGGATCCAACCCTTCGGGTCTGCGGACCAAGGCCGGCCGTGACGGCGACGACTGGATCATCAACGGAGACAAGCGCTTTATCACCAATGCGCCGATCGCGAACCTGTTCGTCGTATTCGCTCGCACCCGGCCCGCCGACGACGACGGTCCGGGCATCGCGGTCTTTTTGGTCCCTGCCGAATCGGAGGGCGTTCAGGTCGGCGTCAAGGACGCGAAGATGGGACAAGAGGGCGCGTGGACGGCCGACGTCAACTTCACCGACGTGCGCGTCCCCGCCGGGGCGCTGATCGGCGGCAGCGAGGACATCGGCTACCGGGCCGCGATGACGTCGCTGGCGCGTGGCCGCGTGCACATCGCCGCACTCGCCGTCGGCATCGCGCAGCGCGCGCTCGACGAATCCGTCACGTACGCCGCGACTGCCACGCAGGGCGGTAAACCGATCGGAACCTTCCAGCTCGTCCAGGCGATGCTCGCCGACCAGCAGACCGGCGTCATGGCCGGTCGCGCGTTGGTCCGCGACACCGCGCGGTTGTGGCTCACCGGCGAGGATCGCAGGATCGCACCGTCTGCGGCCAAGTTGTTCTGCACCGAAATGGCAGGCAAGGTAGCCGATCTCGCGGTTCAGGTACACGGCGGCAGCGGCTACATGCGCGAGGTCCCTGTCGAACGGATCTACCGCGACGTCCGGTTATTGCGGTTATACGAGGGCACGAGTGAGATTCAGCGGTTGATCATCGGAGGCAATCTTGTGAAGGCGGCGCAATGAATGACCGATTGAAGGACAGGGTGGCGGTCATCACCGGCGCGGCCCGTGGCCAGGGTCGTGCGCATGCAGTCCGGCTGGCCGGCGAGGGCGCGGACATCATCGCGGTCGACCTCGCGGGCAAGCTGCCGTCGTGTGCGCCCTATCCCTCTTCGACACCGGAGGATCTGGCCGAAACCGCCCGCCTCGTCGAAGCCACCGGGCGCCGCGTCCTGACCACCGCCGTCGACACGCGCGATCTCGACGGGATGCGCAAGGCGGTCGACGACGGTGTCGCGGCACTCGGCAGGCTCGACGTCATCGTCGCCAACGCCGGTATCTCCGCTCCCGCCGCATGGAACGAGATCACGCCAGAGGCGTTTCGCGACGTGATGGATGTCAACGTGACGGGTACCTGGAACACGGTGATGGCCGGTGCGCAGCACATCATCGACGGCGGCCGCGGCGGATCGATCATCCTGATCGGCTCGGCAGCTGGAATCAAGCTGCAGCCCTTCATGATTCACTACACCGCCAGCAAGCATGCCGTAACGGGCATGGCCCGGGCGTTCGCCGCCGAGCTCGGCAAGCACTCGATTCGCGTCAACAGCGTGCACCCCGGTCCGGTGATCACCGAGATGGGTTCGCAGGAGATGGTTGCCGCGATCGGCAAGGCGGCAGAAGCCCACGGCAACCAGGCCCTGATGCAGATGCTGACACCGTTTCTGCCGAGCTGGGTCGCCCGACCCGAGGACATCGCCGATGCGGTGTGCTGGCTGGCCAGTGACGAGTCGCGGCTCGTCACTGCCCAGGCGATCTCAGTCGACCAGGGCTCGACGCAGTACTGAGCGGGCCCGCTAGAAGATGACGGTCTGGTTGCCGTACCGGATGATTCGGTCCTGGCAATGCCACAGCACCGCACGGGACAGCACCACCCGCTCGACGTCTGCGCCGAGCCGCACCAGGTCCTCGACGGAGTGCCGATGATCGACCCTCACCACGTCCTGCTCGATGATCGGTCCATCGTCGAGCTCTTCTGTGACGTAGTGCGCGGTCGCGCCCACCAGCTTCACGCCCCGCTCCTTGGCCCGCCGGTACGGCGCCGCGCCGATGAACGCCGGCAGGAACGAGTGGTGGATGTTGATCAACGGGCAGCCCACTTTGGACAGAAAATCGTGGCTGAGGATCTGCATGTAGCGGGCCAACACCACCAGGTCGACGTTGCCGCGCAGTAGATCGAGCTGCCGTTGTTCGGCTTCTGCCCGGATGTCTTTCGTTGCCGGGACATGAAGGAATGGCACGCCGAATGGCCGCACCTGGTCGGCGAGGTCGGGGTGGTTGGACACGACCATCGACACCGACATGTTCAGCTCACCGCGGCGGTTGCGCCACAGCAGATCCAACAGGCAGTGATCTTCTTTCGAGGCCAGAATCGCCACGCGTTTGGGCTTGGCCGCCTCGGTCAGCCGGAAGTCCATGTCGAACCGGCTGGCAACCTGCTCGGCGAAATCACGCTCGAGCGCATCACGCGCCGCTGTCAGCCCCGGCAGGTGAAATATCGTCCGCTGCATGAAGGTGCCGCCGGACTGCTCGGTGGCGTGCTGGTCCAACGACACGATGTTGGCGCCCGCCGCCGCGAGGAAACTGCTCACCGCGGCGACGAGACCCGGGCGGTCGGCGCACCGCAGCAATAGACGTCCGACGTCTTTGGTGGGCAGATCTCCGGTGCCCTGTGGTGGATACTCCCCCGTTTCGGCGTCGACATCCGTTCCGCCGGACATCCTCTTCAACCCCTCCCTTGTTGCGCCCATCCGATCTGAACTTCATCAGAGTCTCATTGCGCGCAACGGCGGGCAGCCGACTCGGGTGGAAAAGCTCTCCGGATCGCGGCACTATCGGTCATACCCGACTCGCTGCCTCCCTGCCGAGGCAACCGGCTACGACCTCGGCCAAGTTTGATGGCAACGTAAATATCCGAACTTAGTTCCCTGATTTTGTTCGCCATAAAGTCCAATAATTTCGATTTATCTGCGGTAATTGCCGCACGCGATGATTGCCCAGCAATTTTGATCGTGATCGCCCGCAAACAAGGTAGCTCATCAAGCGAATCCTTGCAGAACAAGATCGACTCGCTAGCTGGAATAACGGTCTCCAAAAGCGCAATACTCGATGCCTAGGCATTCATATAGACCGCATGTGAATGCATTCCGGCGCGTGCGACAACACGACGATTTTGGTCGCCGCCGCCCTGACGATGGGACAAATATGACCGTTCCTCAGATCAGCGCGAAACGGCCGAGTTCTGACTTTCTTGAGGAAGGAATCAGTTGGTTTGATTCCGATACAAGCTGCACTCTCGTTGTTTCGACACCGGCCGCCGATCCGGCGTTATGGGCTGATTTCGTCAACGGCGCGGTCCGCAGCTACCACAAGCACGGGGTGGAACGGGCACTGGACATGGACTCGCTGTTCGACGAGGCCAACACCCAGCTGTTTCATGCGGCGGTCGATCACCACGGCAAAGTTGTCGGCGGTTTGCGGGCCAAGGGGCCGCTGACCTCGGCCGAGGAATCGCACGCGATCGTCGAATGGGAGGATCGGCCCGGTCTGCGCACCGTGCGCAAAATGCTGAACGACCGAATTCCGTTCGGCGTCGTGGAAATGAAGACGGCGTGGGTGTCCGACGAGCCGAGCCTGCGGCGCTCGCTCAGCAACACCCTGGCCCGCACGCCGTTTCCGACCATGGCATTGCTCGACGCGCAGTTCGTCGTCGCGACGGCGGGATCCCACATCCTCGACCGCTGGCGCACGTCAGGCGGGGTGGTGGCCTCCAAGATTCCGGCAACGCCATATCCGGATGACCGATACCGTACAAAGATGATGTGGTGGGACCGGAGCACCTTCACCAACCATGCTGATTCAGAACAGGTCTCGAAGATCTTCAACGAGATGGCCATCCTCGCACGTCAGCTTGACCACGTAGGTGCACGCGCACTCGGAAGCGGCCTGTGACCGCAGCCGGCGGGGATCATCGCAGCGCAACGGTTCTCAACGAGGCGCAACCAGACGATCGTCGAGTGTTATCGGAGTTGCGGGCCGACTCCAGGATCGAGTTCACAGATAAGTGGGACGAACAACACGATGAATTGCGCCGGCTTCGCCCCCCTGCCGACCCAGACGTCATTGCCGAGCCGAAGCGCTGGGTCTACTACCCGTGGCGGCGAATTGTCGTCGGTGTCCTCGGTCCGCGTGGCTATCGCACGGTGCGGCTGGACCGTAACCGAAACCTGATCACAGCCGAGGAGCAGGACCGGCTCGCCGCAGTACGGATCGGGATCGTCGGGCTCAGCGTCGGCCACACCGTCGCATACACGCTTGCGCAAGAGGGACTGTGTGGCGGGCTGCGGCTCGCCGACTTCGACGAGCTGGAGTTGTCCAACCTCAACCGGGTCCCTGGTGCGCCGTTCGACCAGGGTTTGAACAAGGCGACACTGGCGGCACGACGGATCGCCGAGCTCGACCCCTATCTACCGGTAGATGTCTTCGAGCGCGGGATCACGACGGACTCCGTCGACGAGTTCTTCGACGGCATCGACATTCTCGTCGAGGAATGCGACTCACTGGACACCAAGCTCCTTGTCCGCGCGACAGCGCGGGCGCGCCGCATCCCGGTCCTGATGGCTACCGGCGACCGCGGCCTTCTCGACGTCGAGCGATTCGACCTGGAGCCGCAGCGGCCGATCATGCACGGCCTGCTGGGCGACATCGACCTCGCCGAGCTGGCCGAATTGCCCAGCAAGGACAAGGTGCCGTATGCGCTGCGCATGATGGACGGAGCTCGGCTCTCGCCAAGGATGGCGGCGTCCCTCGTCGAGGTCGGAAACACTCTGGCCACCTGGCCGCAGCTGGTCGGCGAGGTGGCACTGAGCGCGACGCTGGTAGCCGAGGGGGTGCGCAGAATCGGCCTCGGCGAGGAGCTGTCGTCCGGCAGGCTTCGCATCGACGTCGCCCGCGGTCTCGACGAGATCCATGACCCCGCCGCGTCGCAACCGATCGCAGACGCGTCGCAAGAAGAACAGACCGACCCCACACCGACGAATGCCGTCGAGCGGGTGGTGGCGGCGGCGGTTCGCGGGCCGTCAGGTGGAAACGCCCAGCCGTGGCGCATTTCCGCGCAGGACGATTCGGTCACCATCTCGCTTGCACCAGAACACACGTCGACGATGGACGTCGGCTACCGGGCGAGCGCCGTCGCCGTGGGCGCAGCCGCGTTCAACGCCAGGGTGGCAGCAGCAGCCGACGGAATCCTCGGGCCCGTCGCGTTTCACCTGGGTGACGACGCGAGCCCGTTGCGTGCCGTTCTGCATTTCGCGGAGGACTCCGATCCCGAGCTGGCCGACCTGTACGAACCGATGCTCGCGCGGGAAACCAACCGCCACGTGGGCAAGCCGGTCGCGCTGCCCCCCGACATCGCCGAAGCTCTGCAGGCGGCGGCGCAGGGCGAGGGCGCGCAACTGCACCTTCTCACCGCGAGTGATGACGTCGAGAAGGCGGCCGCGATCCTCGGTGAAAGCGACCGCATCCGGTATCTGACCCCGCGTCTGCATGCCGAGATGATTTCGGAGGTGCGTTGGCCCGGCGACGGATCACCGGACTCGGGCATCGACGTCCTCAGCCTGGAACTGGAGCCTGCCGACCTGGTCAAGCTCGACGTTCTCCGGCGTCCCGAAGTCATGGCCTACCTCGCAGAATGGGATGCGGGCGCGGGCCTTGGCGCCGACACCCGCGAGCGCGTCCTTGCGACCTCGTGTGTCGCCGTCGTGTCCATGACCGGCCGAGAGCTGACCGACTATGCGCGAGCGGGGTCGGCGGTCGAAGCGGTGTGGGTGACCGCGCAGCGCGGTGGGCTGGCGGTGCAGCCCATCTCACCGGTGTTCCTCTATGCCCACGACCACGAGGACCTCGAGAAGCTCTCGCCCGCTCACGCGCAGGCTCTGCAGCGGTTGCAGGACCGGTTCCGCGAACTCATAGCTACCGCGCCGGGCGACTCACATGCGCTGGTACTCAGATTCGCCGACGCGCCAGCCACGTCGGTACGGAGTCGGCGTAAAACCGCTGTTACCAGTACTCTCTTTGCATAACAGCGGACACCGGAGCAACCGTGGCTCGTACTTTGGACGAAGTCGTCACCGCCGTAGCGACAGAGCTGATGGCGGTGAATGCGGCTACCTCGGCCGAGGTCAGTCAGCGCGTCCTGGCTGACCTCGTCAGCCACTTCGGGGTCGACGTCAGCTTTCTGCGGCACAACGACCACAAGATCCGGGCGACGAGGCTGGTCGCGGAGTGGCCGGTCCGCCCCGACATCCCCGACCCTGATCCGCTCGCGCTTGTGTACTTCGACGACGCGGACCCGGTGTTCGCGCTGTGCGAGCACCAGAAGGAACCCATCGTCTTTCGCCCCGAACCCGACACTGACGATTACCAGAAGACGATAGAGGAAGGCCGCAACATCCCGTCGACCTCGATGTCGTGTGTCCCGATGCTGTCCGGGGACGTCACCACCGGCGTACTGGGGTTCATCAAGTTCGGCGACCGGGAGTGGACACCCGAAGAGCTCAACGCGCTGAAGGCGATCGCGTCGCTGTTCGCGCAGCTTCAGGCACGCATCGCGGCGGAAGAACAGCTTCGTTTCCTCGCTGAGCATGACGACCTGACCGGGCTCAACAACCGTCGCGCCCTGCTGGCCCACCTCGACCGGCGGTTGGCGCCCGGACAATCCGGGCCCGTTTCTGCGCTGTTTCTCGACCTCGACCGGCTGAAAGCGATCAACGATTACCTGGGCCACACGGCGGGCGACTGGTTCATCCGCGTGTTCGCGAAGCGGCTGCGCGAAGGCGCAGAAGGGCCCAACTTGATCGCCCGCCTCGGCGGCGACGAGTTCGTGGTCGTCCCGGTGGTCCCCATGACGGCCGATGAGGCCGAAGCCCTGGCCAGCAGGCTGCAATCGATGCTGCGCGAGCGGGTGTCCATCGACGGCGAGATGCTCACCCGCACGGTCAGTATCGGTGTCGCGCTCGGGATACCCGGCCGCGATACCACCTCCGACCTGCTGCGCAGGGCCGATCAGGCCCTCCTTGCGGCCAAGGGCTCGGGCGGAAACAAGATCGCGGTGTTCTCCGATGACATGTCACTGAAGGGCGAGTTCCGCAATGACATCGAGCTGCATCTTCAGAGCGCGATCGAGAACGGCGCTCTGGTGTTGCACTACCTGCCGGAAGTCGACATGCGCACCGGCGAGATCCTCGCGTTCGAGGCGCTTGTGCGCTGGCAGCACCCGACACGGGGCCTGCTATCGCCCAATGCGTTCATCGGGGTGGCGGAGTCCATCAACTTCGCAGGTGAACTCGGTCGTTGGGTGATGCGCGCCGCCTGTGCGGAGTTCCGCAAGTGGCGGTTGAAGGGCATCGGCGAGGACGCCGTCCTCCGCATCAACGTCTCGCCGGTGCAGCTGGTCACCGAGGGCTTCGTCGAGACGGTCGCAGGCATCATCGACGAGTTCGGGCTCGACGGCGGCTCGGTATGCCTGGAGATCACGGAAAGCATGGTCGTCCAGGACATCGAGACCACCCGGATCACGCTTGCCGGCTTGAAGGATGTCGGCGTCCAGATCGCCATCGACGACTTCGGCACGGGCTACAGCGTGCTGTCGCATCTGAAGTCCCTGCCCGTCGACACGCTCAAGATCGACAAGAGCTTCGTGCGTGAACTCGGCACGAACCCCGGCGATCTCGCGATCGTGCGCGCGGTCATCGCGCTGGCCGAGTCGTTCGGCCTGGAGCTGGTCGCCGAGGGCGTCGAAACGGAGGAAGCCGCCCTGACGCTGCTGCGGCACGGCTGCTATCGCGCCCAGGGGTTCCTGCTGTCGCGGCCCGTCGCGGGCGACGCGATGGAGTCGCTACTGGCTCAGCGGCGGATACCAGTGCAGTTCTCCGCAGCGCCAGTACGGTGACCGGCTCTGGCGGGTCTCGCGCGCCGCATCGGTCAGGTGCCGATTCACCGGCCTGCACGACGTATGCGGGACGCCTGCCTGCGGCTGGGTAGTCAGCAGCTCGACCCGGCCGAACCGGCTCGCCGCCTGCCGGACGAGGCTCACCTGCAACGTCGCCGTCTCCGGCAGATCGCACGCCGCCCCGAGCTCGTGGCCGCCGGTGGACACCAGAACGCCGTGGCGGGCACGCACCGCGCACCGTCCCGATGGTGTGTCGAGGACGGCGCCGAGCACCCGCCCGCCCTCGAACACGATGCGTTGCAGCGGGCTGTCCGTGCACACCTCGATACCCCGGTCCCTGGCCTGCGCGGACAGCCAGTCGACAAGCACGAACTTCGGCTGGTCCTGGCCGAGTTCGATGGAGCCGATCGAGGCGACCTCGAAGGACTCGCCGCGGCTCGAGCGCATCGTGACGGCCCTGCGCTCGCGGACCCGGCTGTAGAGGAAGCCGTACGGCGAAGCCAGGCAGCTCGCCGCCCAGTCCTGCAGCCGGGAACCGACGAACGGCTCGACACGCCGCGAGACCGGCGCCGCAGGAGCCAGATCGTCCCTGATCGGCGCGTCGACGGCGGCCGCGCGGTGAACCGGCACGCGCAGGCCCTGCGAGAGCTCACCGAAGTACCGGTTGGTCTCGGCGTCACCGACGTCGAGGCCTGCAGAATCGGCCACTAACACGTCAACGCCGGCATCGACGGCGGCAATCGCGGTCGCCAGCCCACCCAGACCGGAGCCTGTGCAAAGAATGTCTACCCGCTCATCCCATTGCATAGCAATTCACCCCTTAATTGCCAGTGCCTTTAAAACACCTAATTGACGCAGTAAAAGTCGACGAATGGACTCCAAAAGAATTGCTATCGTCATTTATGGCAACAGACTCAACTATCGATTGAGCAATGGGGCCTCCCCGAAATGCACAACCCCTGGGTTGCGAACCAAGAGTCATCACATTCGTCAGATTACATACCTTTTGAATGATATATCCGCCGATGTGTGACTCTGAGTATTCCGTGTTGGAGACGCCACCGTTCACCCGAGGTGACAGAATCAGCGGTGAATTGCGTGGAGACGCGGTCGCCCGGGAGCCGATCCCACCGTGCAGATTCCGAGGACCGCAGTGACTGAGCAGCTCGACAGGCGAGCGGACGCGACGCGGCTGCAAATCGTGCTTGCGGCGTCGCATCAGTTCGCGCGCAAGTCCTACAGCCAGGTCAGCCTCGACGACATCCTCGCGCAGGCCGAGGTCACCAAGGGTGCGATGTACTTCCACTTCCGCTCGAAGCACGAGCTCGCGGTGGCGATCATCGACCACCAGACTGCGCTCAGCTACGAGGCGATGAACGAGGTGCTCGCCCGCAGGCTGGCCGGCCTGGAGACGCTCATCGACGTCTCGTGCCTCATCGTCGGCAAGGACATCGGCGACGACGTCTGCAGGGCCGGCCTGAATCTGCTCGAGTCGATCGGCAGGAGCGACGGCGTGCAGGCCCGTGTCCTCGGCGAGTGGACCTCTGCGTTCGCCGGGGTGATCCGGCGCGCGATCGCCGAGGGCGACGTGGTCGCCGACCACGAGCCCGAGGACGTCAGCAGGGTGCTGATATCGGCGTTCATGGGCCTGCGGCAGACCAGCGACGTCGACGACCCGCAGCGGTACTTCACCGACCTGCAGAAAACGTGGGCGCTCACCCTGCCCGGCTTCGCGAACCCGGACCGCATCGCCTACCTCAACCAGTTCATCAAGCGCCGGATAGCGCTGGCGATCCACAACGCGAAGCCGCTGACCTGATCAACTAGGTTGGGACGATGGTCCGCCAGGCGAGGTCCGAGGCCACCAGGCAACGGATCGTCAATGCCGCAGTGGAGCTCTTCTCCGAGGTCGGCTACCAGGCAACGGGACTCGGCGACATCATCGAACGTGCGCAGCTGACGAAGGGCGCCCTGTACTACCACTTCGACTCGAAGGAAGCGCTGGCCACCGCGATCATCGAGGAGGGCGCTGACATCGCGCTGCGCGCATTTCGCAGCATCAGCGACCCGTCGTCGCCTGCACTCGAGAACATGATCCACGGCATCTTCGTTGTCGCGGACCTCACCACCAGCGACAAGATGGTCCGCACCGGGACCCAACTCCTGAAGGCGTTCGGCGAGTTCAACGCGGCAACCGCGCTCGCCCACGGCCACCTGCTGTCCGAGATGGTCGCGCAGGCCAGGCAGGCGATCGCAGAGGCCGACGTGCGTGACGGCCTCGATCCGGAAACCGTCGGCGAAGTCATCGTGGGGGCCATGCTCGGTGCCGAACTGATCTCCAACGCGGCGAGCGGCGGGGCCGACCTCGTCGACCGCATCGCGCGAATCTGGACGCTGCTGCTACCCGCCATCGCCAGCGAGGAGTCACTGCCGTACTTCGCCGAGTTCCTTTCGCGCGAGTCGCTGCGCCACTCACCCGCCTAGATCTCTTCGGACCACAGCTTCTCGGTGAGGTCCTGGAACGCGGCCAGCGCAACCGAGATCGCCACCACGGATCAGCGCCGATTTGCTCATCCTCGCCCGCCTCATCGAACCGTCCTGATGAACCAGTTCGACGAGGAGGTCGGCATGCTGGCGCACGACGGACACCGCGGACTCGTCGGCGGGCATGGCGTGGAAGATCTGGTGAAACTTCAGCGACAGCACCTCTTCGCCGGAGTAGCCAAGCATCTCGGCGAACGCACTGTTGGCGAACAGAATGGTGTCGTCCTCCGTGATCGCCAGGGCAGGCACCGGGAACCGCTCGAGCACGACCAATGCCGGCATGTCCTTCAACACGGCCATCGGCGACTGGTTGGGTTTGCTCGTGCGACGTCGCTCCACGTTCCCGATTATGCCCACCGCGCCTGGTTTGCTCACCAACTCGGCGGAGCCGCTCCTCTGCCGAACCCCCACGTCGCCTGGCCCAGCCGAGGCTTCTGTTCTGAATCGTCTGGACGGCGACGGAAGCCTGCCGCCAGCACCGGCCCGGGATCGGTTCCCTCGAACATGGCCAGACACGGCGCCGCGAACTCACACGACAGGCAGTGACGGCCGGGACTCGGATAGGTGGCGGGTGCTCCGGCCATCTCAACGGCCTCGAGCGCCAAAAGGCCTCCGGCGGCCACGATCTCGTCACGGCCACGCCGAATGCGAGTCCGACACACGAGCCCTGCGGTGCGCCGTTGAACGCGGTCATCGGCGCCGGGTCGAGTCTCGCGGGCGGAAAGCCGCACGTGTTGCGGTATCGATCGGCCGCCGCCGCTTGCTTCGTGCTGGGCGACCGGTGTGACCCCGACGGCCACCGACGATTCGCCTGCGCAATCGTCGGGCGCGGCGCCGAGCCGGACCTCGTTGTGGATGGTGCCCGCGATCTCCATGCCGATGTAGTCCTGCTCCCATGCCCAGCACGCCGCGGTCATCACTTCGTCGAATAGCAACTCCTCTACGGGGCTCCAGTCATCGACGATCCGGTGGCAGACGACCCAATATTCGTCGGCGGCGTCCACCGCCACCAGGTCCACGCGACAGGTGTAGGTCACCCCGGCGCCGTCCGGAGTCAGCAGCCCCTGTTCGGGATCGGCCGGATCGCGTACGAGCGCCGATACGTCATGGTCGATCTTCACCGGCGCGAAGTCGTCGACGGTCACCGCCCATTCGTCGTAGCGGTCGATGAGCCTCGTTGCCTTCGCGAGTTCGTCCGCCGCGTCGGTGTTCTCCAGCGACCGCTGCAACGCCTTGTGCACGAGCGACTGCTTGAGCTGGTGTTGCCAGTCCCACGTCCCCGGGTAGTAGTAGACCGCGAGCGCTTCCTTGAATGCCGTTGGCAAAGAGGTTGATTCGAGTGAGTTCGCGGGCTCGAAGCCACGCCTGCGCGGTGACGCGAAATCCCACTGCCGCCTGCAGCGCTTGAACATCGCTCGGTCGTCGGGGGTGATCCGGTAGTCCACGGTGTGTACCCGTCAGTGTGTGTGCGGCCATGGGTCGTCGAGGGGCCAGCGACAGCGATCCGTCTTGTCGGCCATCGACTCCAGCTCGGCCATCACGTCGTCGAAGAACGCCCGCAATCGTTCCGTATCGTCAACCGGCCAGCGGGCCGAGAATGACATCCAGACGTTGGGGCCGGGATCAGCCGAGGGCACCGCGCCGACGGCGGCATCACCCACGGGCACCAGCCGCCAGTCGTATTCGTCCCCGCGGCGTTCCAGGTACACGATGTCATCGCGACCGGGGCGTGCCGCCACGATCGAGGTGAACAGTTCCTGCTGGTTCATCCCCACCCTCGCGTGTCCAGGATAGTCCCGACCACCAACCGCGCGGACCCCGGGATTACCGCCAGTTGAGTAACTAGGTTTACTATGTTCGCTACCGAAGCAGAGGGGACCCCATGGACCTGCAGTGGTCGGCGGCTGATGCCGCCTTTCGCGACGAGGTACGCAGCTTCCTCGACGAGAAGCTGACACCCGAGCTGCGCACGGCCGGCCGCCTGATGACGAGCGTGTATGCCGACCACGACGCGAGCATGGAGTGGCAGCGGATCCTCCACGAGCGCGGCTGGGCGGCGCCGGCATGGCCGGTCGAATACGGCGGCTGCGACTGGAGTCTGACCCAGCACTACATCTTCAGCCGCGAGTCGACGCTGGCTGGCGCTCCGTCGCTGTCCCCAATGGGAATTCGAATGGTGGCGCACGCCATCATCGCGTTCGGCACCAAGGCTCAGAAGGAGTACTTCCTGCCCGGCATCCTCACCGGCGAGGTGTTCTTCTGTCAGGGTTACTCCGAGCCGGAGGCGGGGTCGGATCTGGCGTCGCTGTCCATGGCGGCGGTCGACGACGGCGACGATCTGGTCTGCACCGGCAGCAAGATCTGGACCACGCACGCCCGCGAGGCCAACTGGATGTTCGGCCTGGTCCGCACATCGCGCGGCGCGAAGAAGCAGCAGGGCATCACGTTCGTGTTGATCGACATGACCTCGCCGGGCATCGAGATCCGGCCGTTGGTCATGACGTCGGGCGAGGAAGTCCAGAACCAGGTCTTCTTCGACGAGGTGCGGGTGCCCAAGGCCAACGTCCTCGGCGACATCGACGACGGCTGGACGGTCGCCAAGTACCTGCTGGAGTTCGAGCGCGGCGGTGGCGCGTCCTCGCCTGCCCTTCAGGTGATGGCCGAGGAGATCGCCACCGTGGCCGCGGAGATGCCCGGCCCCGCCGGCGGACGGCTGATCGACGATCCGGCGTTCGCGCGGAAGCTGGCCGATGCCCAGATCCGCACCGAGGTGCTGGAGATCCTCGAGTACCGGGTGCTGGCCGCGGTGTCCGAGGGCAAGAACCCGGGTGCGGCGTCGTCGATGCTGAAGGTCATCGCGACCGAGCTCAGCCAGACGCTGACCGAAATGGCAATGGAAACGGCTGGGCCGCGCGGTCGTGCGTATCAACCGCATGCGACCCGGCCGGGCGGTCCGGTCACCGAGTTCGAGCCGCCTGCCGACGGATATGTCAGCGGCGAGCCGTGGCAGGCGGTGGCGCCTTTGCGTTACTTCAACGACCGGGCCGGCTCGATCTACGCCGGCAGCAACGAGATTCAGCGCAACATTCTGGCGAAGGCTGCATTGGGGCTGTAGATGGACTTCAAACTGAGCAAGGAACAAGAACTGCTGCGCGACGGGCTGGCGAAGTTCCTGTCCACCCGCTACGACCTCGAGAAGAGCCGATCAGCGGCGAAGACCGGGGCAGGCTGGCAGCCAGAGATCTGGCGCGCGTTCGCCGACGAGCTCGGCATCCTCGGTGCAACCCTGCCCGAGGATGTGGGCGGAATCGGTGGCGGCCCAGTCGAACTCATGGTCATCACGGAGGCGCTGGGTCATGCTCTTGTGGTCGAGCCCTACGTCGACACCGTGGTGGTTGCGGGCAGCCTGCTGCGTCACGCGGGCGGTGACGAGGCCACGTCGCTGCTGGAGAAGATCGTGGCGGGCACGGCGATCGTCGCACTCGCTGCCACTGAGCAGGAGTCCGGTGAGCGCTGGCAGGATGCGGCGACGACGGCCGAGCGCGACGGAGACGAATGGATCCTGCACGGCCGCAAGACCGTTGCGATGAGCGCGCCATTGGCCACCCACTTGCTGGTTACCGCTCGCACCGCCGACGGGCTCTCACTCTTTCTCGTCGACCTGGACACCGCCGGTTCCGGCCTGACGCTCACCGGCTACCGGACCGTCGACGATCGCCGCGCCGGGGATCTGGTGCTCGACGGCCTGCGCCTGCCTGGCGGCTCGTTGCTCGGTGAATCCGGTCAGGCGTGGCCGTCGCTGGAGCAAGCCCGCGATGAGGGCGCGGCCGCGATCTGTTCGGAAGCCGTCGGCTGCATGCGAAAGGTGCTGGCGGACACCGTCGAATACGCCAAGCAGCGCCAGCAGTTCGGGGTGGCAATCGGCAGCTTCCAGGTGCTGCAGCATCGCATGGTCGACATGTACATGGAGCTCGAACAGGCTGTCGCCGCCGTCTTTCTTGCGATCCTTCACCTCGAGGATGACGCTGCGGTGCGCGCGCGGTCGGTCTCGGCCGCGAAGGCGACCGTCGGTCGGGCCGCCCGCTTCATCGGCCAGCAGGCGGTGCAGCTGCACGGCGGGATGGGCATGACCGAGGAGCTGGCGATCGGCCACTACTTCAAGCGGCTCACCGCGATGCAGTACGAGTTCGGCACGACCGACCACCACGTCGCAAGGTATGCGCAGCTGTCACGACGGTCGTGAGTGCGTCAGCGCACTTGCAGCACAACACCTTCGGTGATCGTCAGCAGCTGTTCGTAGGACAGCGGCATCACCGAGTCGGGTGTACCCGCCGCCGTCCACACGACCGGATAGCCGGCCAGGCTCTCGTCGACGACTGTCCGGATTCTGATGGGATGGCCTGTCGGCGCCACTCCCCCGATTGCCTGGCCGGTCGCGTCGCGAACCAGCTGCGGACTCGCCTTCGTGATCGAGTTGGCGCCGAGTGCGCGGGCCAGCAGGCTGGTGTCAACCCGATGCGCGCCGCTGGCCATGACAAGCAGTGGGCTGCCGTCGCAGTCGAATACCAGGCTGTTGGCGATCGCGCCGACATCGCAGCCCAGCTGTTCGGCAGCGGCTGCGGCCGTCTTCGCGTCGCCGTCGAGGATCTTGATGTCTGTGTCGACGCCGACGTCCGCCAGCGCGGAGGCAACCTGGGCGTTTCGTGGTTTCACGCCGATCATTGTCGCCGCCCGCTCCAGGGCCGTCGGGGCCGCCTCGTAATGTGGTCGACGTGAGCTCACGCGGATGGATGCTGTTCATCGCGATGAGCATCATCTGGGGCGTCCCGTATCTGATGATCAAGGTTGCGGTCGAGGGTGTCTCGGTTCCCGTGCTGGTGTTCGCCCGCACCGCCGTCGGCGCGGCGGTTCTTCTGCCGCTCGCCCTGTCCAGCGGTATCCCGTCGATCGTGCGCAGGCATTGGAAGGCGCTCTTTGGCTTCGCGTTCTTCGAGATGATCGCCGCGTGGTTCCTGCTGGGGGACGCCGAACGCCACCTGACGAGTTCGATGACAGGCCTGCTCATCGCGGCCTCGCCGATCATCGCGGCGATCCTCGACCGGTTCACCGGCGGCGAGGAGCACCTCGGGGTCAGGCGAATCACCGGCCTCGGCGTCGGGATATCCGGGGTGGCGGTGCTGGCCGGCCCCCACCTCACGGGTGGAAGCGCGTGGCCGGTCGTCGAAGTGCTGTTGGTGTCCACGTGCTACGCGATCGCCCCGCTCATCGCCGCCAGGCACCTCGGCGATGTGCCCGCACTGCCGATGACGGCGACCTGTCTGGGGTTCGCCGCCTTGGTGTACGCGGCGCCTGCCGCCGCGACCTGGCCGACAGAGATGCCGTCGACGCGTGTGCTGCTTGCCATCGCCGGGCTGGCCGTCATCTGCACGGCGCTCGCGTTCATCGTGTTCTTCGCGCTCATCCGCGAGGTCGGCGCGGCCCGCGCCCTGGTGTTCACCTACGTCAACCCTGCCGTTGCGCTGCTGGCCGGGGTGGTCGTGTTGAACGAACCACTGACGGCGTGGAACGTGGCCGCGCTGGCGTTGATCCTCGCCGGCTGCGTCCTCGCGACGCACCGGCCCAAGACCAGTGAGGCCGCCGTGACGGCCAGCGCGCCGGCGCCGTGAACCGAAGGAGTGAAGCATGTCATCTGCCAACGAGATTCGACGAGTTGAGATCCTGATGTTCGACGGTGTCGACGAGCTCGACATCGTGGCGCCGTTCGAAATTCTTGTTTCAGCGGGTTTCGATGCCGGGCTGGTGACGCTCGACGATCGCTCGAGAGTTACTGGGGCGCACGGCATGACGGTCACACCGCACGGAACACTCGGGCCACGGCCGGATGTCCTCGTCGTCCCCGGCGGCCGGTGGAGCTCGAAAGCGCCGGACAGCGCGTGGGGCGAGGTTCAGCGGGGCGACATTCCGAGGGCGATCGCCGAGCGGCATACGGCGGGCAGCATCGTCGCCGGTGTCTGCACCGGGGGGATGCTCATCGCCGCAAGCGGAATCCTGCGTGGTCGGCCTGCGGTCACTCACCGATCGGCGCTCGACGACCTCCGTGGCTACGGGGTCGATGTCCGGCCCGAGGCGCGGGTCGTCGACGACGGCGACGTGCTCACCTCCGGCGGCGTCACGTCCGGAATCGACCTCGCGCTGCACATCATCGAACGCGCGCACGGCCGTGACGCCGCCCTGAAAGAGGCGGCGCGGATCGAGCATGAGTTCCGTGGCGGCGCCTAGTGTTTCAGCCGGGTATTACGGGCAGGATCACCGCCGACGGATGTTGTGCGTCGTGCAGGATCGTCTGGGTCGCGACGCGGGTCGCCGCATCGGTCCCGAACGGCGCGCCGGTGTTGGGGTTCGGCGCGAACTGCGGGTAGTCGCTGCTGGAGATCTCCAACCGGATGATGTCGCCGGCCCGGAATTCGTAGCTGGTTGGCCAGACATGGATTTGGTACTCGTAAGGTATACCCGGCGTCGTCGGCTTGGGATCCGACAATGATTCCCGGAACGACGTCCGAAGAATTCCGTTGTTCAGGTTGACGACCTCGCCGTCTGGCTTCATCGCAGTCAGCTTGGCGGTGAAATCCGTATCGGAAGAAGTCGATTCGGCCCACAGCCGCACCGTCGCCGGCCCGGTCACCTCCGTGTCGTGTTCGAGCGGCGCACTGCTGTAGACCAGGACGTCGGACCGCTGCTCGACGGGAGTTTGGTCGTAGGGACCCTGTGGGCCGGACTGTGCGCCGCAGCACGAATGGCCACCGAGGCTCGGGGCCGGGAACGCGGGGTCATAGGTGTAGCTGTCGGGCGGTTGCACTCCCGGCGGTGCGGTCAGCAGTTGCCCTTTGCGGACTTCGATTCCACCCGCTCCGTTGAGGTAGAAGCTCCTCCATTGTGTCTGCGGCAGCGGCCAACTCGTCGCCGTCTTCCAAGTGTTGGCGCCCATGACGAAATAGTCGACACGAGGCTTGCCCGCGACGTCGTCCTGCTGCCCTTTGAGGAAGTGGTCAAACCAGGCCAACATCATCTCGTTGATGGGGCTGTTACCGATCGGGCCGACGTCCTTGAGCAGCGGCGCCGGGTCGGAGTCGGGCCTGCCCCAGTCGACGTGGTCCCATGGCCCGATGATCAGGCGCTGGTTGTCGCGAGCCAGCTTGGTGCCGCCACGGGAAACCATGCCTGCGAAGTTCTCGGTGCCGCCGTCGAGGAAGGCGTCGTACCAACCCTCGAAATCGAGCACCGGCACCTTCACCGACGCATAACGGTCCCTGATGCTGAACTGCCGCCAGAAGTCGTCACGCGTGGAGTGCCGGATCCAATCGAAATACCACGGTGCCACCGCGGGGTTCTTCGGCTGCATCGGCGGCAGATCACCGAACGGCCGAAAATCAATCCATCGGGTCGGCTCAGCGCCTGCCGCCTTCAATTGCGCCACCGCGGCGCCGTCCTTGCGATTCTCTGCCGCCGATGTGGCGAGGCCGATCGCCCACGGCTGAATGAACGCGAGCCGGAACTCCCCGCCCTCGTACGTCCAGCCGTCGTAGTAATCGGAGGCAGTGTTGGCCGGGACGATCGTCACAAGATGCGGCGGCGCGGTCGTGGCGGCGAGCCACTGGGTGGCGCCGACATACGACGACCCGTACATCCCGACCTTGCCGTTCGAGCCGGGCAGCGCGGCGGCCCACTCGACGGTGTCGTAGCCGTCGGTCATGTCGTGGGTGAACTCGCTGAATGTGCCTGCCGACGCACCCTGGCCGCGGATGTCTTGAATCACCACCAGATAGCAGTGCGAAGCGAACCAATCCGGCGTCTGGTAGCGCGACCCCGACTGTGCGCTGGACTTTCCATATTGGGTGCGCATCAGGATGACCGGTACCGGGTCAGTGGTGTGCGGCCGGTAGACGTCGGCGCGCAGCACCGTGCCATCGCGCATGGTTGCCTGCACATTCGTCTGCTCGCTGACCTCGCACGGGCCCCGGCCGGCGCTGGCCGGGAACGGCCTTGTTGTCGGATGATCGCCCGCGCAGCCGCTCATCGCGAGCATGGCTGCGACGGCAACGGCGGATAGGCGGGTAGCGACGGATCGCACGTCGTCACGCTAATCAACCACCCTATTGCCTTGTCTGTGGGTCGGCGGAGCGCAACGATATGGCGATGCCTGCCACCAAACGTGTCCTCGTTCTCGGGTCCGGGTTCGCCGGGCTGTGGGCCGCGTTGGGAGCGGCGCGGCGGCTGGACGAACTTGATGCCGCCGACGGCGCTGTCGACATCACCGTCGTCAGTTCGCAACCGTTCCACGACATCCGGGTCCGCAACTACGAAGCCGATCTCAGCCCGTGCCGCATCCCGTTGCAGAAGTTGCTCGAGCCGGCAGGCATCGTGCAGATCACCGGCGACGTGACCGGAATCGACGCCGCAGCCGCATCCGTGACGACGGCGGACGGCGCAAACCTGGGCTACGACCGGCTCGTCGTCGCCCTCGGCAGCAGAGTGGTCAAGCCGGACCTGCCCGGCCTGGCCGAGTTCGGCTACGACGTCGACTCCTATGACGGCGCGATGAGACTGCAGGCGCACATCCGCGAACTGGCCCGGCACAACACAGATCCGGCCACCGCGACCGCGGTGGTCGTCGGCGCGGGCCTCACCGGCATCGAGACCGCCAGCGAGCTGCCGAAGATGCTGTCCGACGCGCTGGGCCCGACAGTCACTCCGAAGGTGATCCTCGTCGACCACAACCCGTATGTGGGTTCGGATATGGGCGATTCGGCACGCCCGGTCATCGAAGCCGCATTGGCCGAGAACAAGGTCGACACCATGACGGGCGTGCGGATCACCGCCATCGACGAGAGCGTCGTGACGCTGTCGTCGGGTGAAGTGATTCCGGCGGCGACAGTTGTCTGGTGCGCGGGCATGCGGGCGAATCCGTTGACGGCGCAGCTCGGCGTGCCGTGCGATCGGCTGGGCCGGCTGCCCGTCGACGACTACCTGAGGGTCGAGGGCGTCGCCGGCGTGTTCGCCGCGGGCGATGTGGCCGCGGCGAGGATGGACGACGAACACCTGTCCGTGATGTCGTGTCAGCACGGTCGCCCGATGGGCCGCTACGCGGGCTACAACGTGATCAGCGAGCTGCTGGGTGCACCCATGCTGTCGCTTCGAATCCCCTGGTACGTAACCGTTCTCGACCTCGGACCGGCCGGGGCGGTATACACGGAGGGGTGGGACCGCCATGTCGTCAGCCGCGGCGCCGAGGCCAAGGCGACCAAGCAAGTGATCAACGGCGAACGCATCTATCCCCCGCTGACCGGCGACCGAGCCGCTCTCCTCGCCGCGGCGGCACCCAACCTGCAGGCCCCGCCGGCATACGGGCAATGAGCACCTTTCCTTCAGCGTGGCTTCAGTAGGGCATCTATAGCTTCGGGCTTCGTGACCGACGCAGCGAATTCCCACACTGCCAGCCCCCGCAGCACCATGCTGAGCAAAGTCCCCGAAGTCACGGTGTGGTTCTGGATCATCAAGATCCTCTGCACAACCGTGGGTGAAAGCTTCGCCGACTGGATAAATGTTGGTCTCGGCGTGGGCCTTGAGATGACAGCCATCGTCTTCACGATTGTGCTTGCGGTGGTAATGGGGATCCAGCTGAGTCTCAATCGCTACGTGCCGACCGTCTACTGGCTGGCGGTCGTCGTCCTCAGTGTGGCAGGCACGCTGTACACCGACATCCTGACCGACAGCCTGGGCGTCCCATTAGCGTTGAGCACGACTGTCTTTGGAGTAGTTCTAGCGGTGGTCTTCGCAGTCTGGTACGCCCGCGAACGGACGCTCTCTATCCATAGCATCGTGACGACACCGCGCGAATTGTTCTACTGGCTAGCGGTTCTGGTGACCTTCGCCCTCGGCACCGCCGTCGGCGACTGGACTCTCGTGCTCACCGGCTGGGGGCCGGGTGTATCTGTGCTGCTGCCCGCAGGCCTGATCCTGGCGATCGTCGTCGGCTGGCGATTGGGCGCCAACCCGGTGCTGTCCTTCTGGCTCGCATACATTCTGACGCGCCCACTCGGCGCAAACCTCGGCGACTGGTTCGCGTCTTCGTCGGCAGACCGTGGTCTCGGTCTCGGCTATGGCATTACCAGCGCCATCTTCCTCGCCACGATCCTCGCGGCGGTCGTGTACCTCACCCTCAGCCGTTCCGATGTCATCGAGCGGCCAGACGATGACGAATCGCCGTCCCGCTCCGCCGGCGTCGGACGTGAGCGAATCATGCACGGGTACTTCGCCGGAGTGGCTGCCGCGACGGCTGCCCTGCTGGTATGGGCCGCGGGACAACCGCATGCCGCTCCGGCCAGCGCCGAGGAGGAAGGCGGCTCGAACTCATCGGTGACTGTGTCGCTGGCTCCAGGGCAGGCCACTGCTAACTTCCCTCCGCCGGAGGTGTCGAAGTTTCGGATCATCACGCACGACACCCTCACCAAGGTGCAGACGGGCGATCAGGCCGGGGCAGTGATCCGTATCAGGGATCTCGAAACGGCATGGGACGTCGACCAGGCCAGCCTGAGGCCCATGGATGAAACCGCATGGTCATATCTCGACGGCCAGATCGATGACGCGCTGAATGCGGTGCGGGCAAGCAATCCCGACACAAAAACGCAGAAGCAGACACTCGGCACCTTATTGCAGAGTCTGCAATAACGGCGCGTTCGATCCAGCAGGGACAAACCGTTACGGCAGGAGTCGATACCCTACGCCGCGAGTGGTTTCAATGGTATTGGTGCCGAACGGGACATCGATCTTGCGTCGCAGGTTGCGAATATAGACCTCGACGATGTTCTCCGGGCCCTCGAAGTGCTGGTCCCAGACACCTTGGAGTATCTCGGTTTTCGTGACCACGGTGTCCATCTTTCTCATCAGGAACTCGAGCACGCCGAACTCGCGGGGCGTCAGCGTGATCGCTGTGCCGTCGCGGGTCACGACCCTGCTAGCGGGGTCGAGCGTCAACGTGCCTGCACTCAAGACCACGGGCCGGCGCGGCGCACCACGCCGAACCAGTGCACGCAGTCGGGCGATGAGGACGCGAAACCGGAACGGCTTCGTCAGATAGTCATCGGCGCCGAGCTCGAACGCGTCCGTCTCGTCATACTCTCCGTCCTTGGCGGTGAGCATGATCACCGGTGTCCATACTTTCTTCGCCCTCAACTGTCGGAGCACCTCGTATCCGCTGAGACCGGGCAACATGATGTCCAGCACAATCGCGTCGAATTGTTCCTCGCTGCCGCGCCACAACGCCTCCTGGCCATCAGCCGTTGCGACCACAACGAATCCCTCCGCCTGCATGCCTTTGGCCAGGGTCTTGGCCAGGCGCGGTTCGTCCTCGACGAGAAGGATCCTCATGCCTGCGCTTCTCCGTTTTCTCCGATCGTGCGTCGTCGTCAATCGTGATGATGCATCACTGAAGGGTGGCTGAAGGCCCAGAAGGCGTCTTCAGCGCCCCTTCAGTAAAGGCCGCCGAAACTAATCGGAATGAAGACGGCAGGCCGCTTATGGTTCAGAGATGCGTCCCGCTAATTGGGGCATCTCGACCCGCTCGGCGGTGCTGTCGGCTGCGGTGGTCTTCGTCGCGGTGCTGGTCGCAGGCGGTGGCCTTGTCTTCGTGCTGTACCGAAACCTGCTGTCCAGTGTCGACGACGCGGCGGCGGGCCGTGTTCGTGACACGGTCGCGGCCCTCAACTTCGACACCGCCGCCGAATTGGACGGCTCACTGCTGGCGACCGATCAACGCGTGGTCGCGGTCCAGATCATCGGTGCTGACGGTCGAGTCGTCCAACGCTCCGATTCTGCGCCGAATACACCTTTGCTCCCTGTCAGTACCTTCGGCCCAGCGATCCGTTCCGGTATCTCCGACGATGCCTCACCCGACAATGACATGCGCTTGAGTGGGCAGACAGCCGGCACCGCGACCGGTCGATACACCGTAATCGCAGGCGGCGGAAGTGAAGCCGCCGAATCGACCGTGCGAACTGTGGCGGTGCTCCTCATGATTGCGGCGCCGATCATCAGCGCCGTAGCCGGCATCGTGAGTTATCGCCTCGTGAAGCGTTCACTTCGATCCGTCGAAGCGATCCGTGCGCGGGTCTCGGAAATCACAACGTCCGACCTAACCGAACGCGTACCCGTGCCCCCTCAGAACGACGAGGTATCGGCGCTGGCCAAGACAATGAACGAGATGCTCGCGCGTGTCGAGTCAGGCCATGCCGCCCAGCGCAGATTCGTCGGCGACGCGTCACACGAACTCCGCAGCCCATTGGCGAGCATCATCTCCGCACTCGAGGTGGCTCAGGACTATCCCGAGACGGTCGACGATGATTTGACGAGCGGAACTCTCATCCCAGAGGCGCATCGAATGCAGGCACTCGTAGACGACCTCCTTTTGCTCGCCCGGGCCGACGAGCGCGGACTCGCGGTCCGCGAGGACGAAGTGAACCTCGACCTCCTCGCGGAGAATGAGACTGCCCGCCTGCGGCGCGAAACCGAACTCGCCATTGAGATCAGCACCGAGGAGGTTGTCGTGGTTGGTGACGCCGGAGATCTGGCACGTGTGCTCCGGAACGTGCTCGACAACGCTGTGCAACATGCTAAATCGGCCATCGAGATCGTCGTCGAGCGCCGTTCTGATGAGGCTGTCCTCACGGTCGCTGACGATGGTCCGGGAATTCCCGCCGAGGACAGAGCCCGGGCGTTCGACAGATTCGTCAGACTCGATTCGGCACGCTCGCGCGACGGAGGAGGAAGCGGTCTTGGTCTGGCGATCGTGGCGGAGATCGTATCCGCGCACGGAGGAACGGTGGGGATCGACGACAGACCCGGAGGCGGAACACGCGTGAGCATCGTTCTCGCCGTGGCGTGAATCGTCTCCTGGCGAGGCTGGCATCGGTTACGCGGACCTCACTCCATGGCATTCACGAGGGCGTGCCTACAGCCGCTGACAAAGTCGTCCCGCACCACAGTGCTCGGTTCGTTGCTGGAGATCGCTTGGTCAACGAGTTTGTTACAGACAGTCGAGGGACTCGCACCGGACGCTCGCATCGCCCTTTGCACATCTGCGTCGTTCGACGCGGCCGCATAGCCCGCGCCGAATGAAGGGGTTTCTCGACCTCTGTGGCCGGTCATCAGTTCGAGTAGTACCGCCACCGCAAGCAGAACCGCGGCTATCGCACTGACGCGACCCGCTGACCTTGATTCGGTTGACAACGGCACTTCAGCAGACGCTGCCAACACCCCGCTGAAGGAATGCTGAAGCCAAGGAAAAGGGTCGTGAGCACAATGCGCAAAAGATGCAAATCGCCTGTTAGCGCACCTTGTGCGCACAAGCGAGCTAGTTCGCCCGTAGCTCCCTAATTTCGGATGCAGCGATGCAGACAGATGCACCGGAAACACGAAACGAGGAGCACGAAATGACCAACTACCAGCCAGACCGCGACTGGACGGCGACGCAAGCCGCCCCGTGGCGCACCGCGTCCCCCGACGTTGCGACCATGGCGGCCTACTTCCCGGTGACGTCGGCGCGTCCGGCGGCCTCCGTCACGCAACCGGTCGCCCCGCCTCAGGCGTACGGACCGGCCTACGGCCAGCGCTACATGGAGCTGGCGTGGTCGGCCGAGCAGCCTGAGTTCAACTCGGCGCCCTCGGCCTACCCCGCGCAGCAGCCCTGGTACGCACGCCCACGCGTGCTGGCCTTCGTCGGGGCGGGCTTCGTCGCCGCCGCGGCGGCCGGCCTGTTCGGCGCGCTGCACAGCTCGTCGCACAGCACCCCGGTGAACACGTTCGCCCAGAGCGCACCCGCGCCTGCCGCGGCGCCCGCACCGGCACCGGCACCCATGCCCGCGGCCCAGCCGTCGGCGCCGAGCTACCGGTCGACGTCGCACTCGTCGTCGTCGAGCAGCGGATCCTCGAAGCCCGCAAGCCACCAGGCGCCGCCGCAGACCACGCCGGCTCCGCCCGCACCTCCGCAGCAGCAGCCCGATCAGTCGCAGTGGAACAACTACAACAGCGGCAATTCCTCTTGGAACCACTGGGGCGACAACAGCTACCGCTGGCGGAGTGACAACGACGATCGTTCGAACTTCTGGAATCGCGATCACGACAGCGACAACAGCCGCTCGTCCGGTGGTCACGACAGCGACAGCAGCCGCTCATCCGCTGGTCACGACAGCAGCGGTTCGTCGAACAACCAGAGCGGCAACTCGTCGAACGAGCACAGCAACAACAGCAACTCCAATCAGAGCGGAGACTCCAAGTGACCGCCACCCTGGTGCAGCCCGATCGCAAGGTCGGGCTGCACGACATTGGCCGACGCCTCGACCACCTTCCGGTCGGACCCGTCCACCGCAAGGTCGTCATCGCGATCGGGCTTGGCCTGTTCTTCGAGGTCTACGAGATCTTCCTGTCCAGCACGATCGCCACCGCACTGAAGGCTCAATACGGCCTCGGCGGCACCGTACTGCAGGTGCTGATGGCATCGTCATTCCTCGGAATGTTCATCGGTGCAGCGGCATTCGGCCGGATCGCCGACCGCATCGGGCGCAGGAAGGCATTCCTCATCAACCTGGTGTGGTTCTCGGTGTGGAGCGTCATCGGCGCCATCGCACCGAACCCGTGGATGCTTGTCGGAGCACGCTTCATGGCAGGCATCGGCGTCGGCGCGGAATACCCGGTTGCCGATTCGTACCTGTCCGATGTGCTGCCCAAGGCCCATCGCGGGCGGCTGGCCGCTTGGGCCTACACCTGCTCGTTCCTCGCCGTCCCGGCGCTGGGATTCCTGTCGCTATCCCTCAACGGCCACAAGGTGTTCGGCGTCGACAGCTGGCGGGTCCTGTTGGTGCTCGGCGCGATCGGCGCGCTGTTCGTCATCGTGCTGCGCCGTGGCCTTCCGGAGTCGCCGCGCTGGCTGGCGAGCGTGGGCCGGACCGAAGAGGCGCAGGCCGCAGTGCAGGCATTCGAATCCGGAACGGGCGCGGCGGCCGACGACACCGTCGACACCGACGACACCGACGACGACCACGACGACGAACCAGAATCGAAGCCGCTTCCGACCGTGACCGCCATTGAGCGGCTTCGGATTTCGCCCTACCGGCAGCGTCTGATCATGAACGCCGTGTTCCACCTGTTCCAGCCCTTCGGCTACTACGGGTTCGGTACGCTGGCGACGCTGGTGCTGGTCCACCGCGGATTCGATGTGACGTCATCGCTGCTCTTCACCGCGGTGTCGTTCATCGGCTACCCGCTGGGCTCGCTCATTTCGATTCCGCTTCTGAAGAAGTTCGAGCGCAAGTACCTGATCATGGCCACGGTCGTCGCCATGGCGGTGTGCGGCGTGCTCTTCGCAATGGCGAACGACCCCGCCATGATTGTGGTGTACGGACTGCTGACCACGGCGGCGAGCAACGTGTTCTCGAACGTCTACCACGTGTACCAGGCGGAGATCTTCCCCAGCGATGTGCGGGCGACGGCAGTCGGATGGACCTACTCGGTTTCGCGGTTATCCAGCGCGGCACTGCCGTTCATCCTGATTCCGGTGCTCAACCACTTCGGCGCCACAACGATGTTCGCCGTCGTGCTCGTCGCACTGGCCGCCACGATCGCTGTGCTCGCCCCGATCGGTCCGCGCACCGCAGGAAGGAGCCTGGACGAGATCAACCCGGTGTGATCGAACACATCCTCACACGGCCTCGTGCCGGTCTTCCCGAAGCAGGGGAGGCCGGCACGATGTCATATGCGCGGCCGCGAAGTCGTTTGTCCAAGACAGGTAGTCAACTACTCGTTTCCCCGGGCGCTACTGCGCTTACTGTCGCGTGATCGGGTCGTGAAACACGACCGGAAAACCGCCATCGCGACGGGAGGTGCCGGCGATGCGCCACACGAGGGTCTTGTCGCTTGTGCCCGTAATGCTTGTGACACTCTTCATTTCGGCCTGCAGCTCGTCGCAAAACACCCAATCGCCTGCATCCTTCACGTCTCGACCAACAATTGCCTCCAGCCCGGCGCCCTCCCCGGCAGAGCTACCGGCATGGGAACCCTCGGACACGTCGCGACCAACGGTCGCCCCCAGCCCAGCACCCACAGCGGGGGGTTCTTTTGAACCCGAGCTACCGCAGACCGAATTCGCGCCGCCTCCACCCCCTTCAGCACCCGTACGTGCGCCGAAACCGGCCGCGGAACCGACGGATCGAGCAGTGCAGCGGTTGATAACTCGCAACGCAGAGTGGCACGCGCCGGCATCCTTGACCGAGGGCGAGACCGACAACATCGCGTTGAGCATCGGTGATGTTCAACGTCTCCAGGACATGATCAACGCTACGGTTCCAACCGACGTTCCCCGGCCACCTCTTCCCATCACCGTTACGGTCGGGACGATCGTGCGGGCGAAGCTAGCCGTGATCTCCTCGGACGCGACGGTCACGCCACTGGACACGATCGACAAATCGATCGGCGACGAAGTCAGCATCCTGTTCAGCTGGACGGTCCAGCCGCACGTTTCGGGGGAGCTCGAACTACAGGCCTTCATCTCATGCCCGCGAGCTGATGGAAACGTCACGACAGAAACCGTGCCGTTTCGAATTCCCGTGCATCCGGCGGCGAAACCTGCTCCGGGCGTGGGCGATCGGCTTCATGGACTGCTCGAGACGCTGAAGAATTACTGGGTCCAGCTCACCGCCCTTGCGGGCGGGCTGGCCGCAGCGGCGCGGTTCGGCTCGAAGTGGTACCGACGCCGAGAGGCCGCCAACAAGGTTGACGGCCTCTCCGAAGGGGCGGCTGTGCCGCCTACCGCGTCACGCGTCCGAGTTCCTCAGGTCACGCCCGGACATCTTCAGCCAGGTGGCCACGCCGATCCCGATGGCGAGCCAGATGACTCCGACGATCTTGGCGTTGGCGTTGGCGTCCCACAGCGCGATCATCAGGATCGCCGCGCCGAGCAGCGGTGAGACCACGTGGGTGAACCACCGGCGGCTGCCGTTGCGCTTGAAGAAGTGGGTGATGACGCTGAAGTGCATCAGGATGTATGACAGCAGCGCTCCGAAGGTGACCAAAGTGGTCAACAGGCTCGCCTGGCTGACTCCGAAGATGCCGATCGCCAGCGCGAGACCGGAGATCATCACCATCGCGTTCATCGGCACCTTGTTCTTGCCGCTCACCCGGGCGAACAGCCTCGGCAGGTGGCCGTCGCGCGCCATGCTGTAGACCAACCGGGACGCTGTGGTGTTCGCGGCAGCGATGTTGCCCATCGCCGCGAACAGCGCCGCGTTCAACACGATGAACATCTTGAACTTGCTGTCCATCACGTTGCCCACCAAGTCGTAGAAGGCGTTGTTGGCCGCTGTCCCGTCGGCGTAATGAGTACCGTTCGGCACCAGGATGCAAGCGAAGTAGACCTGCACGACGAACAACGCCGTCGAGAGGTACATGACGAGCATCGTCGCCTTCGACACCGCCTTGCCGCCGCCTTTGGCCTCCTCATTGAGGGTCGACACGGCGTCGAAGCCCAGGAAGCTGAACGCCGCCACAGGGATGGCGCCGGCAACGACCGCCCACGGCGCGCCGCCGTGCGGATGGAACGGGTCCAGCGTCAGATGCGCGTGACCCTGCAGCACCAGAACCGCTGCCCAGCTGAGGAACACAGCCAGGATGCCGAGCTGGATGTAAAGCGAGTACTTGTTCATCTTCGCGGTGACGTCCATACCGAGCAGGTTCGTCACGGCGGTGGCGGCGACGAAGAACACCACCCACATCCATGCCGGAATGAAGGGCACGATGGCGGTCATCGCGCTCGCCGAGAACACACACAGCAGGGCGGGCAAGAGCAGATAGTCGAGCAGGATCGCCCACCCGGAGACGAATCCGAGGAAGCGGTTCGTCCCGAGGCTGACATAGCTGTAGGTCGAGCCCGAGACGGGGAACACCTGGGCCATCTCCTTGTAGCTGATGGCGCTGAACAACATCGCGACGGCAGCGATCACATAGACCGCGGCTACCGCCCCGGCCGACATGTTGTAGAGGATCCCGAACACACTGATCGGCGCCAGCGGCACCATGTAAACCAGTCCGTGGATCACCAAGTCCCGCACGGACAGGGTTCGGACGAGTTCGGGTTCGTAGCCGAGTTCGCGCAACCGCGTCGCGTCGGCGTCGAGTTGGGTAAGCATTGCGGTCTCCTTGAAGTTTTCGGTCCGAGGTGGCTTTTTTGCCTCCGGTTTCGACCGAAGCTACGGATCCGCCAAGGTGGTGGCTCGCTTGTGCGCACAACACGCGCAACCGGCGATTTTGAGCTTTTGCGCATTATGCTCAGGTAGCCGCGTAGGCTCTTTCCATGGCGCGGATGCGGCGCGTGGATGTGCGGCTTGCCACCCAGGTGCTGGTGTTGCAAGTCGCCGTGGTGACTCTCACGCTGGGATTGGCGGGGGGCCTGCTCGCCTTCTTCAGCCACGAACGCCTCGCCGCCCAATACGAGACGCAGTCGTTGGATGTAGCACGCGCGATCGCCTTCGCCCCCCTCGTTCGCGCCGACGTCGCACGCTACGACACCACCCCGCTGTCGCCGAGCCCGGCACTCACCAACGAGCTGGCCAGCGGTCAGCTGCAGCAGCTGGCCTCTGAGATCCAGCAGAGCGCGCATCTGTTGTTCGTGGTGATCACCAACGACCAGGGCGTCAGGCTGTCCCATCCCAACCGCGACGAACTCGGCAAACACGTCAGCACCGATCCGTCCGAGGCATTGGCGGGCCACGAGGTGGTTGACCGCGAAGAAGGCACACTCGGCACGTCGGTACGTGCGAAAGTTCCTATCTACGCACCGGATTCGAATCGCGTAGTCGGAGAAGTCAGCGTGGGGGTCTCTACCGAGACGGTTCACCACCAGTTGTGGTCGGACGTTCGCAAGGCGGCCGTTCTGGTCGGCGTCGCGTTGATCGTCGGCATCATCGGATCTGTGCTATTGGCCCGGCGGTGGCGAGGCCTGACATTGGGGCTGCAGCCCTCTGAGATGGCCGAGCTGATCCGCGGCCAGGCAGCAGTTCTGCACGGCATCGACGAGGGCGTGCTGGCCGTCGACACCGACTGGAAGATGACGTTCGTCAATGACGAGGCGTGCCGGCTCTTAGAGGTCGAGAACGAGCCGGGCGAACCGGTGGAGAAGATCGGTCTGACGCCGCGGGTGCTCGACGTCTTCAAGTCGGCGGAGTCGACGCCCACACTCGCCACCGTCGGCGATCGGATCGTGGTGCTGTCGGCTCGACACGTGACGCGCGAGGGACGCGAACTGGGCACCGTTCTCGTTGTTCGCGACCGCACCGACGTCGAATCGCTCACCCGCCAGCTCGACGCCGTGCAATTGATGAGCACCGTTCTTCGCGCCCAGCGCCACGAGTTCGCCAACCGGCTGCACCTGCTCAACGGCCTGCTGCACAGCGGCCACGTCGACGAGGCCGCTCAATACGTCGAGGAGCTGCTGGGCTCAGGCCCGCTCGGTTCGGCCATTCCTGGCATCGAAGCCATCCGCGACGCGTTCCTGCAGGCATTCCTGGCGGCGAAGTCCGCGGCCGCCCGCGAGGCGGGGGTGACGCTGACGATCGGCGAGAACACCTGGGTGCCAGGCAGACTCGCTTTGCCCGTTGACGTGACGACCGTGCTCGGCAATCTGCTCGACAACGCGATTTATGCGGCGCGCACCGGGGCCAGCGAGACCAAGGTGGTGGAAGTCGAACTATTGCAGGATGATTCGACGCTGCATATCACGGTGGCCGACACCGGGGACGGCGTCCCCCCCGACTTCGTCGAGCACGTGTTCACCGAAGGCAAGTCCACGAAGCCCGACTCCGGAATTCCCGGAGGACGCGGCATCGGCATGGCGCTGTCACGACAGATCACCCGAGCACTGGGTGGTGACATCCGGCTGTCCAGTCCCGGCAACCCTGGCGCGGAGTTGTGCGGAGCAGAATTCATCGCCCGACTGCCGGGTGTGATGGTGGAGGAGGAAGCCCAATGGGCAGCTCAGAACTGAAGGTGCTGGTGGTCGACGACGACTTCCGGGTCGCCAACATGCACGCCGGCATCGTCAACGCTCTCCCGGGCTTCACGGTGACGACGACGGCGACGACACTCGCCGCGGCGCACAAGGCCGATCCCGTCGATCTGGCCCTGGTGGACGTCTACCTGCCCGATGGGTCGGGCGTCGACTTCGTTCGCGAGTTGAAATGCGACAGCATGGTTTTGAGCGCAGCGACCGACGCTCCAACGATTCGTGCCGCGATAGCCGCTGGAGCACTGAGCTACATCGTCAAGCCATTCGCGCCCGCGGATCTCGCGGCCAGGCTGGGCGGCTACGCGCGCTACCGCAAGATCCTGTCCGGAACCAATCTCGGCGGCAAGGAAGTGGACGCCGCGCTCGATGCCCTGCGCCCGAAGATCGCACCGGTCCAATCGCCCACCGCCGTGACCTCCCCGACGAAGGACCTTGTGCTGGAGGCGCTCCGCGCATCGGGACAACCGATGTCATCGGCCGAGGTGTCTGCCGAGATCGGCGTTTCGAGGGCCACGGCGCAGCGGTACCTGTCGACGCTGGCCAATTCCGGTGATATCAAGATCCAGCTCCGCTACGGCACGACCGGACGGCCCGAGCAGGAGTTCGTGGCCGTCGAGAAGCCGCCGCCCAGGCCCCAGCGATGACGATGACGACGAAGGGGACGTGCAGGGCACGTCCCCTTCTTTCTGCGCGCTCCTACACGGTCGTTGCCTTCCTAACCGACGAGGCAGCCGGATCGTGAGCACAATGCGCAAAAACGGGTGAATCGCTTAGTTCGCGACTAGCGCGCACAAGCGAGCCCTACCCCACTGCGGAGTCATACCTTCGGTCGCAACAAGTCAACGAAAGCTAGCGGAGGAGCTCCCAATGACACTCGGCCCCATTCATTCCTGGCAGCCGGCAAGTGGACCCGTCACGACCTGGACGGCTTCGGCGGCCACGCGCGAAAGTGTCCAACGGGCCGCCAGGAACTCCGTCCCGCCGAGCTTTCAGCAGGCTGGACACCTGTGGGGTGCGTTCTACGGCAAGCAGCTGGGCCGCGAGATGCCCCGTCTGATGGTCGTGGCGTGGGACATCCCGGGTGTCTGCGACATCGCGATGATGACCGAAGCGATCAACGCGCACGTGCGCCGTCACGACACCTACCACAACGCATTCGAAGTCGAGGACGGCAACATCTTCCGGCGCACGATCTCCCCCGATGAGATCGAGTTCGTGCCCACCGAGTTCGGCACGATGGACACCGAGCAGATCCGCGAGCATGCGCTGAGGACCACCCCGGACACCCTCGACTTCGACTGCTTCACCTTCGGTGTCATCCAGGGCGCCGATCATTTCACCGTCTACGCCAGCGTCGACCACCTGCACATCGACGGGATGTCCGCGGGGCTGATCTTCGTCGACATCCACATGATGTACCAGAACCTGTCGCAGGGACAGCCGACCACATTCCCGGAGACCGGCGGCTATCGCGAATACACCGCCCGGCAACGCGAGAACGTCGCAGGCATGACGCTGGACTCGCCGGAGATCAAAGACTGGATCACGTTCGCACAGAGCACCGACGGCGCCTGGCCCAGCTTTCCGTTGCCGCTGGGCAACACCTGGGAGAGCAGCAAGGGCGACTTCGTCACCGTTGAACTGCTGAACGAGGCCCACACCGAGGCGTTCGAGACCGCTTGCCGGGAGGCAGGGGCACGGCTCTCCGGCGGTGTCATGGCGTGCGCGGCCCTGGCCGAGAACCAGCTCACGGGCAACGCCACGTTCCACGGTTTCACCCCGTCCGACACACGTATGGCCGGCACAGAGACGTTGAGCCTGGGTTGGTTCGCCAGCCTCTTCCCCGTCACCGTGCCGATCGGCGACGGCGCGTTTCCGGAAGTTGCTCGCGCAGCGCAGGAGTCGTTCAACGCAAGCAAGTACCTGGCGAATGTGCCGTTCGAACGGGTCGCCGAGCTGGCCTCGCTGGACGATCTCGGGATCAAGCTTCCGACCCAGCCCGCGATGATGGTGTCGTTCCTCGACTTCCGAAAGATACCCGTCGCCGAGCTGTGGGAGCAGACCAAGTTCGGCATCTACGGCGACAACCTGTCGCACGGGTCGATCAACATGTGGATCAACCGGCACGCCGACCGAACCACCGTCACGGTCTCCTTCCCGGACAATCCGGACGCCCGTAAGTCGGTTCACCGCTACATCGCGGCGCTGAGCCAGGTGTTCGCGAACGTCGCGAAGGTCACCGCCGATTGGATCGAAGAGCTTGCCCACCATGCCAATTCCAGCGACCTGTGCGCCGTGTGCGTTGCGGGCCGATGATCACGATGAAGGGAAAAGAAATGACGAACGTTCTCGACCTGGTCGACCAGGCGGCGTTTCTCGGCGAGCAGGCGACCGGCGCCACCAGCGTCATCCAATGCGTGTGGAAGTACGACGGCGCGGTCGACCTCGACGGTCTGCGGCGGTTTCACCACCATCTGCAGCGCGGACGGCTGTCACGCCGGATCGAGCAGTCGCCCTTGCCGTTTGGCCGTCATCGCTGGATCTCGCCGAACGGGACGCCAGCGCTCGAGATCGTCGAGACGCCCCGCCCGCGCGAGGATTTCGACTCTTGGCTGCGCGAGCAGGCCAACACGCCTCTTGATCTCGAGAAGGGACCGGGATGGCACCTCGCCGCGCTTCCCTTCACCGACGGCGGGACCGGGGTGACCCTGGTCGTCTCGCATTCGATCACCGACGGTGGTGGCCTTTGCCTGGCAATTGCCGATGCGACCGCGGGTCGCGATGATGAAATCACCTGGCCGGCTGCCCGATCCCGCCGGGTGTGGATGACGCTGCTGGCAGACATCCGTCAATTCCTGCGCGACATCCCCAATATCGGTCGTGCCGTGGCCGCCTTGGCACGACTCGCACGCAATAACGGCAAGGCCGACGCCGGAACGCCGGCCGCCGTGCCGGCCGACGGCGACACAGCCGTCAGTGTTCCCATGGCGACGACCCTGATCAACGTCGACGGCTGGGACGCACGAGCACAGGCGATCGGTGCAACCAGCAACACGCTGCTGGTGGGGGTGGCGAGCCGCATCGCCGAGCGGCTCGGACGGGTTGCCTCCGACGGGTCGATTGACCTGACGATGCCCGTCAGCGAGCGGGTCGCCGGTGACACCCGCGCCAATGCCATCACCAATGTCGACTTCACGGTCAATCCTCCGGCTTCGCGGTCGGACCTGAGCGAGCTCCGTAACGCGGTCAAACAAGCGCTTATCCGTAACCAGGAGGTGCCCAACGAGCGCTTCGCGGCGCTGCCCCTCACTCCCCTGGTGCCGAAGTGGTTGGTCAGGCGCATGGTCAGCGTGAGCGCGGGCAGCGCGAACAGCGTCGTCTCGTCGAACCTCGGCGACATCGACCCTGCCGTCAACCGGCCGGACGGCACGGATGCGGACTACTTCGCCATGAAGACGATGGGGCCGGGCCTGACCAAGGCGACGGTGCACCGGGTCGGCGGCATGCTGGTGGTGCTTTCGGGGCGGATGAACGGCAGGATCTTCATCTCGGTTCTCTCGTATCAGCTGAACCAGCCGAATTCCGATGAGCTTCTGCAGCGGGCGCTTGCGGACACGCTTGCCGACTACTCGCTGACGTCGATGACGAGCGCGGCGGCCGCGGCTTGATTGCGCGTCCGACGCCGTCGGCGGATACGTGAGCACAATGCGCAGAAGCGGGTGAATCGCTCACTTCGCGACTAGTGCGCACAAGCGAGCCATGCCGCCTGCGGACCCGTAATTTCAATCGCACGAGTTACCCACACTTCGAGGAATGAAGAGATAGCCATGACAAACGTTCTTGACCTGCTCGACCAGACGGCCTTTGTCGGCGAGCAAGCGACCGGGGCGGTCAACATGCTTCAGTGCGTGTGGGTGTACGACCGGGCCATCGACATCGACGGTCTGCGCCGGTTCCACCGCCATCTGCAGCGCGGCCGGCTGTCCCGCCGGATCGAACAGTCGCCCTTGCCCTTCGGCCGCCATCGCTGGGTGGCCCCCAACGGGTCGCCGACGTTGGAGATCGTCGAAACACCGCGGCCGCGCGAGGAGTTCGACGAATGGCTGCGCGAGCAGAGCGAAACACCACTGGATCTCGAACGCGGCCCCGGTTGGCATCTCGGAGTGCTGCCTTTCACCGACGGCGGATGGGGTGTCAGCCTCGCCGTCTCGCACTGCCTCGCCGACGGTGTCGGCCTGTCCCTTGCGCTGGCCGATGCGGCATCGGGTATCGACGACCCGGTCAGCTGGCCGGCTGCGGGGTCGCGGCGCCGGTGGCGCGCAGTGCGCGAGGACGCAGCCCAGACGTTCCGCGATATGCCTGCCGTCAGGCGTGCTGTGCGCGCCGCCGCCAGCATGGCCAAGGCCGGTCGCCAAGAAGGCAACAGGCCTCGCGCACCGAAGGCGATCGCGGTTCCCGACGAACCGATCACTCTGCCGTCATCGACCATTTTCGTCGACGTGACCGAATGGGATGCGCGCGCGAAGTCGCTCGGCGGCAGCAGCAACGCGCTGCTGGGCGGACTGGCAGCCGACGTCGCGCAACGGGTCGGACGCCTTTCGGCGAAAGGCACGGTGACCCTGGCGATGCCGGTGAACGAACGCACCGACGACGACACCCGCGCCAACGCGCTCGGCAGCGCCGACGTCGTCGTCAAGCCGACGAATGCGGACTCGGATCTCACCGACATCCGCGCGGCTGTCAAAGCGGCTCTGATCCGTCACGCCGAGGCGCCCGACGAGCGGCTCGCGTCCTTGGCCATCGTTCCCCTTCTGCCCAAGTGGGTGATCAGAGGGATGGTCAAGTTCGCCGCCAATGACGGGTCCACCGTCGCCTCGTCGAACATCGGTGACATCAACCCCGCCGCGAACCGGCCGGACGGCACCGATGCCGACTACTTCTCGATGCGGTTGCTCTACCCACATGTGACCGCTGCGACCCTGCACCGCGCAGGCGGAGTGGTGGCCCTGCTGTCAGGACGCGTCAACGGTCGAGTCTTCGTGACGTCACATGCCTACCTTCCGGGTTGGGCGAACTCGGATGAAGCACTGCGCGAGACGATTTCGAGCGCGCTCGCAGACTTCAGACTCACCGCCGTCCACCAACCCGAACGTCCCGCAGCCGTCGCTGTTTGATCGCCACATCCACTTCAAGACAGAGGATTCCGCCGTGATGAGCAAGGCCTCCGCCGCCAAGAGGTTACGAGACTTCGACGCCTTCTCGCTGTTGGGCCGCGTGGTCGTCCGTTTCCCCTGGCTCGTCATCGCGGCCTGGATTGTTCTGCTCATGGTGCTGAGCACGGCCTTCGCACCGCTGACGAAGATCGTCGAAGGCCAGACGATGCAGGCACTGCCGCCGCAAGCGATGGCGGCCGGCGAGCAGATGGCCAAGGAGTTCCACGAATCCGCTCAGAACATGCTCGTCGTCGTCATGACAGATGACAACGGCCTGAAGCCCGCGGACGACAACACCTATCGGGCACTTGCCGCCAAGCTACGCAGCGACACCAACGATGTCTCCGGCGTGCAGGACTTCATCACCACGCCGGCGTTGCGCCAACTCATGGTGAGCAAGGACAACAAGGCGTTCTACATGGCCGTCACGCTCAAGGCGCCTGCCGGCTCGCCCGAATCCTTGGCGGCCTACCAACGGGTCAGCCAAATCGTCAAGCAGGCAACGGCAGGCTCCGCCCTCACCACGCATCTCACCGGGACGGCTGCAGTGGTCGGCGACGTGTCCATCGCCGGTTCCCGCGCCATGCACATGATCGAGATCGCCACCGGGCTGTTGGTGTTGATCATCCTGGTGGTGATCTACCGCCGCCCGGTCACGGTGCTGCTTCCGCTGATCACCATCGCCGTCTCTGTCGGAGCCGCGCAGGGTGTGGTGTCCGCCCTGACCCACGTCGGTCTGGGCATCTCGGCGCTGACCACTGTGTTGATGACAGCGATGATCGTCGGTGCAGGGACCGACTACGCAGTGTTCTTGATCAGCCGCTACCACGAGTACACCCGCTCCGGCATCGAATCCGACGTCGCGGTGCAGAAGGCGTTGAGCTCGATCGGCAAGGTGATCGCTGCGTCGGCGGCCACGGTGGCCGTCACCTTCCTCGGCATGATGTTCACGAAACTGCCTGCGTTCACGAGTGTCGGTCCGGCGCTGGCAGTCTCGATCGCAATGGCGTTCTTCGCAGCCGTCACGCTGCTGCCGGCGATTCTGGTGCTGGCGGGGCGGCGCGGTTGGATCGCTCCTCGGCAAGCGCTCACAGACCGGTTCTGGCAGCGGTCGGCCGTCAACATCGTCCGACGTCCCAAGTCTCATCTGGTTGTCAGCCTGGCCATCCTGCTGGCGTTGGGCGCATGCGCGCTGATGCTGCATCCCACTTACAACGACCGCAATCAGTTGCCGGACAGCGCCGAGAGCAACCTCGGCTACACGGCGATGGCGTCGCATTTCTCAACAAGCGCCCTGCTGCCCGAGTACATCTACATCCACTCTCCCAAGGACCTGCGGACTCCGCAGGCGCTGGCCGATATGGAACAGATGGCGCAGCGTGTGGCTCAGCTGCCCAATGTGGCTGCTGTTCGCGGTGTCACGCGGCCGACGGGCCGGCCGCTCGACCAGGCGAAGATCAGCTACCAAGCGGGCCAGGTCGGCTCGAATCTGGAGGGCGTGTCCACCCAGATCAGCAGCAGGACAAACGATCTCGACGCTCTCAGCAACGGCGCTCACCAGCTGGCGGACAGCCTGGCGAAGGTTCGGGACCAGATCAATGGGGCGAGCCAGTCCATGACAGCGATGACGTCCACGCTCAGCCAGGTGCAGCAGCAGCTGGCAGGATCACAGGCGACCCAGCTGCTCAACTCCATTCAGGCGTACGCGAACAACGCGGGAACCCAGACGGCGATGAACAACGTCGCCAACTCCGCTGCCCCGATGCTGGCCGCGTTGAACAACAGCTCGCAGTGTGACGCCGACGCGGCGTGCAGCGCAGGCCGAACAAGCCTGCAGCAGCTCGCGTCCGTAAGCAACGGCCAGACCCAGGCGTCGGCTCAGAACGTGCTGGCGACGGCGCAGAAGCTCAGCACGCTGATGCAATCGGCGAGCAGCAATCTGCAGTCGGCTGGCATCACCAGTCCTGCAGCCGCACAACAGAAGATCGCGCAGATGCAGCAGGGCGCGAACTCGCTGGCCGACGGCAGCAAGCAATTGGCAGACGGTGTTCAGACCTTGGTGGACCAGACCAAGAAGATGGGCGTCGGCATGAACCAGGCGGCCGATCTGCTGATGTCGATGAAGCGTGATGCGTCGGACCCGTCGATGTCAGGTATGTACATTCCGCCTCAGGTGCTGACGACGAACGATTTCAAGAACGCGGCGAAGTTGTTCATCTCCCCCGACGGTCATTCCGCGCGGTATCTCGTCGAATCCAAGTTCGACCCGTTCAGCACCCAGGCGATGAACCAGGTCCAGACCATCCTCGACACTGCGCGGGGTGCGCAGCCGAACACGGTGCTGTCGAGTGCCACCATCTCGATGGTCGGCACCACTCCGATGTACAGCGCCATTCGCAGCTATTACGACCACGACCTGCGACTGATCATCATCCTGACGTTGGCAGTCGTCTTCCTCATCCTGGTCGCCCTGCTGCGCGCGATCGTCGCACCGCTGTATCTCATTGCCTCCGTGGTGATCTCGTATCTGTCGGCGTTGGGATTGGGGGTTGCCTTCTTCGAGCTCGTGTTGCACCGTCCCATCTACTGGAGCGTGCCTGCGATGGCGTTCATCGTGTTGGTCGCGGTCGGTGCGGACTACAACCTGCTCTTGATCACCCGCATCCGTGAAGAGGCGACCCTCGGGATCCGCTCTGGAATCATCAAGGCCGTGCATTCGACGGGCGGGGTGATCACCTCGGCTGGAATCATCTTCGCCGCATCGATGTTCGGCCTGCTGTTCGGCAGCATTACCACGATGCTGCAGACCGGTTTCATCATCGGCGCAGGCTTGCTGATCGACACCTTCGTGGTGCGGACCATCACGGTGCCCGCACTGGCCGCGATGGTCGGCCGCGCGAACTGGTGGCCGTCAAAAGCTCACTGATCGCTCTTCTGCAGTCGCCTGTGCAGGCAGCGCAATGGCGACAGTTGGTTTAAGTAGCCTGGGCAGGTGTCAGTTGGCGGCCGCTCACCACGCACGCATTCTGCTCAGCTCCTCTGCGGTGCCCTTGCCGGGCCACTCTTCGTCACTGCTTTCACCGCGATCGGAGCCGGGCGTCAGGGGTACGACTGGCGGCGCTACCCGGTCAGTTCGCTTGCGATCGGTCGTCAGGGTTGGCACCAGCGCATCAACTTCATCCTTGCCGGAGTTCTCTATTCATGCGCGGCCGCGGGTCTCGGACGCTCCGATCGGCGGCGCATTGGACCCCGCGCCGTCCCTGCGCTCATCGCAGGAGTGGGAATCGGGCTGATCGGCTCGGGACTGTTCGTCACCGATTACGGTGGTGACCTTCCGAGCGGGGGCCCTGACGAGAAGAACCGGGGGCCGGCCGATGCCGCCCCGACCCGGCCAACTCGTGCCGGGCAGTTGCACAACCTCTGCGGGATCCCGGTCTTTGCGCGCATACCCATCGCTGGCCTGGCCAGCGCGGCCACCGCCGTGCGCAGCAGGGACTACCGGTGGGCCTGTTACTCGGCAGGATCGAGCACGGTGATGGTGGGCAGTCTCCTTCTCTTCGGCGCCGCGATCAGCGGTCGGTCCCGCCTCCGCGGCAAAAGCGGGATCTTCCAGCGCATCTCGATCGCAACCGGATTCGGATGGCTGAGCTCTCTGTCGCTTCGCGGCCTGTCTCGATAACGAGAACCAACCAGTTCAGGACACGACGACTGCGAGATGTGCTGCCGTGGAACGGCTCCCGCTCTTTGCAGCTCGGCGCGGCGCGCGCATCGCGCGACTGATCGCCTTGCCAACGCATTCCGCGGCGTCCTGGAGCAGCATGTGGCCGGCGGCCGGATGGTGATGGTGAATGGCATCCGGGATCGCGGCGGTCATGTCGCGTGAGTGCGACGTAGGCGTCAGCATGTCGGATCCGCCGCTGATGACGATCGTCTTCGCGGTGATGGATGCCAGCGCGTGATACACGTTGAAGCGCTTGAGGCTGGGCAGGAAGCCGGTCGCCGTCGCCAACGAAGTTGTGCGGACAGCGGCCGCCGCTACCGCGGCGACTGCACTGCGTTCGCCGGCAAGCCTTCCCAGCGCGGCGCCGAGTGGCCGTGTGATCTTGTCGACGGCCTTGTCCGTCGCCTGTCGCGGCATCCTGTGGACGAGTCCGAACAGCGCACCCGTAGCCGGCGACGCCAGCAGACGACCGATGCCACGCTCCGAGATGCCGCCCGCTGCGGTTCCGACCAGAACGAGGCCACGCGGCTGCACCGGACGCATCGCGGCGGAACGACCGAAGTACGCGAGCGCCGTCATGCCGCCCATCGAGTGACCCGCCAGCGTGAGCGGACCGGTGATGTTCATGGCCGACAGAACCTCGGCGAGGTCTGAGGCGAGCTGCTCGATCCGGTAGGTCGGCATCGGCGCGGCGCCCGAACGTCCGTGACCGCGGTGGTCATAGGTGATGACGCGGATCCTGTTGCCGTACTGGCGCCGCAGCTGACCCACCTGGAGGTCCCAGCTTTCCTGAGCGAGGAGAAGTCCGTGCAGAAGTACGACGGTGGGGTCGTCGGCCCGTTGAGCGGGGTAGTCACGCACGGCCAAACGCACGCCGTCAGTCGTCGTGACCGTCCGCTCGACGCAACCGTCACCGACAATTTCCGCGCCTGCAGCGGGACCGAACGCGGCGGGCGCCAGTCCCGAATTCAGCGCGGCCGTCATGGTGGACTCCTTGCTCAGTGTCGATGTCGGGAGGTTCCCGTCATCTCGTTGAGCCTGAAGTTACGGACGGCTGAGACTGGTGGCTCGCTTGTGCGCACAAGCCGCGCAACCTGCGATTTTGATGTTTTGCGCGTTGTGCTCACGCGGCGAGGATTCGCTGCAGAGCGGTCGGCTTACGGCGGAAAAACCCGATTCACGCTGCCATCGGGGTTGATTTTCATGAAGCCGGTGCCCGCGGCGGTGGAATGTATCGACAGCTCCAGGCCGCCGCCCTCGGCGCCTTCGACGATCAAATACGTCTCGGTGTTGTCGGGCGCACCGATGGCTTGGGGCGCACCGTCCATCGTCGCGATCACCGCCGGCACATCGAACTTACTGAGATCGGCGAGATAGTCGAGCGGAGTGACCGTCATGTCCGGCCCCCACGTCTGCCAGGTGCCACCCCGGTACGTGTAGTCCTGTTCGATGTGACTGTTCTTGGGGTCGACGCGCTCGGCCACCGCGTAGTCGGGGTAGACCACCAACTGGAATCCCATTGTGTCCCCGAACTTGTCACGCATGCTCGACAGCACTGTGGCCAGTCCGTCGGCCGTGTGCAGCTGCGGTGGGGCCGCCGCGGGCGCGGCGGTTGGGATTGCAGCCGACGGGTTGTTGCCGGGCGCCATCGGAATGGTGAACGGCAGGGACGGTATGACGATCGGCGCCGACGGATTGCGTTGACCGCCGGGCTGAACGCTCGCGACGGGGTGTTCATCGGAACTCAACTTCGGCCAGATGACGACAACGACGACCACGGCGACGACAACGAGGACGGTCGCCAGTGTTGCGAGAACCAAGACGGCCGGTTGGCGCCACCACGGCGCCGGGGCGTGGGCTTGTTGGGACACCGGCGGCCACGGCGGGGGTCCCGAAGGCGTGCTGTATTGGGTGGGCGCGCTGGCCGACGGCGCGTTGGGCCCGGTGGCCGGATACGGCAGGGGCGTCGACCACCCTTGGCCAGGCGGCGGCCAGTTCATTGCGGGGGCGGGCTGATTGGGTGCTATCGGCGCGGTCAGCGCGGCGCGGGCGGCGGACGCCAGGTCTTTGGTCGTGGGGTATCGCTGGGCGGGGTCCTTCGCCATGCCGGTCGCGATGACCTGGTCCATCTGTGGCGACAAGCCCGGCACCGTCGTCGATGGCCGCGGCGGCGGGAGCGTGAGGTGGCTGCTGATCTGGCGTTCCATGCTGTCGCCCGGATACGGCTGGGCTCCTGTCAGACATTGATACAACACACACGTCAGCGCATAGATGTCGGCGGCGGGCGCATCGACACCATCGGTGCTGAAGCGCTCGGGCGCCATGTAGGCGAAGGTGCCGATCGTGGTGCCGGTGCTGGTCAGCTTGGTGGCACCCGCCGCGCGGGCGATGCCGAAATCGATGAGGTAGGCGAAGTCCTCAGCGGTGACCAAGATGTTCGACGGTTTGACATCGCGATGCACCAGCCCGACGCGGTGGGCGGCGTTGAGCGCGGCGGCGATCTGCTCGATGATCGAGACCGCGCGCTGCGGCGGCAGCGGCCCGTTGACGAGAAGTTCGTCGACCGTCTTGCCGTCGATAAGCCGCATGGTCACGTAAAGGCGGCCGTCGATCTCGCCGAAATCGTGGATCGGCACGATATGTGGTTCGTCCAGAACGGCCGCTGCCTGCGCTTCCCGACGGAACCGTGCCTGATATTGCTCGTCGTCGGCGAGGTTCGCGGGAAGCAACTTCAACGCGACGACCCGGTTCATGGAGGTGTCAAACGCTTTCCACACTTCCCCCATGCCGCCGCGGCCCAGCAGGTCTATCAGCCGGTATCGGCCGAACGGTGTCCCGTCCACCGGCTAACCATAAGAGCCAGCCGTGTCGCCTGCCAGCGGATTGGTTACAGCGCGTCTGTCGGCCGGCCGGTGATGATGCGGTACGACCGATTGAGCCTGTCGCGCATGCTGTCTGGTGTCTCGACATTGACGCCGGGATCGAAACGGCCCTGTTTGTCCAGCACGTCCATGTAGGTCGCCGCCAGAACGGCCGACCAGACCTTGAGCCCCTGCTGCACACTGCGATCAGCCATCGATGTTCCGAAGTGATCAGCCAGCACGTCGGAGAGCATTTCGATGCGTTGAGCGGCCACCTTCTTCTGCAGTTCGGCTGACGACGTGATCGCAATGCTCATACTTTTCATCCGTTGCAGCGTGACCGGGCCGGTTCCGTCGATGACGTCGCTGAGCACTGAGGAATGCGCCGCCAACAACGCCTCGACCACTGGCGTCTGCGGGTCGACATCGGCCAGTGCTTTGACAACGTCGGTGAGCATCGCCCCGGCGACGTTCAACACGATCGCGTCCTTGGTCCCGATGGTGCGGGCGACGTCCTCGGCCGCGATGCCGGTTGCCTCGGCAATTTGCGCCATCGACGTCAAACCCCTGCTGCGCCAACAGAGTCAGTGCCACATCGATCGGCTCTTGACCAGTCCGGTCACCCACGCTCGGAAACGTAGCACTTTCACTACGTCGCCAATCGGCGTTCCGGTATGGACGAGGACCGTCTGTTACAGGCCACCGCATTCCGCTGGGCCACTGAAGATCGTGGCCCACGGCGGGCAATACGGCGGCGGTGTCCACGGTGTCGGTGGAGCGGACTGCTGCAACGGAAATTCATTCGGCGGCTTACCGGGGCCCGGGTCTCCCCCGACGGCATTCCCGTCGGGTCCGAAGTACCAGTCCTGGCAGACGCTCAGGCCACCCGGCAGCGCGGCAAGTTGCTGCATCAGTTCCGGGCGCAGGGGTGGCTGACCCGGGCACCATTGATCGCCCCCGATGGGGACAGCGTGGGCGGCGCCTGCGCCGAGGCCCAAAGCGGCCAGAGCCAGACTGCTAGATGCCAACGTGGTGGCGGCTAAACGTCCAATCCGGTTCATGGACGGTTCCTTTCTCGAGCCCGACCCTGTGCCAGTTACCTGTGCAGCCCAGTACAGACCGTCGGAATGGCTACCGATCTCAATAACTATCGATCGCACAGCGAACTACGTAACGAGTAATCGATTACTCGGTTCCAAGCTGCGGATCAGCTGTCAGCCGCTCGGGCGGCATGCCATCTGGCCCTCTCATCGGCAAAGAAAATGGTTGGCATCGCAGCAGCGCGGGAAACCGGCAAGCAGAAGTGTCGCCCTAGTTGAAAGGCTGCATCGAATGGGTAGCGATGAGGGAGGCCGGTGGGACGTCGGCGCCAAGAACAACGCGGTTCTGCTTGTGCGTGTGTCTGAAGGCAACGAGCGGTTGTTCGAAGCCTCTTTGGAACCTGATGAGGCCCGCGCACTCGCTGATCTGCTGACCAAGTTCGCAGGTAAGGCGGCCGAGAATACCGACGACAGCAAAGACACCGACGACAACGAAGACGCAGACGACAACCAGGATGACGGGGACGACGAGGATGACGAGTCCTCAGATTAGCTCTTGTTTCGGACCACCGATCCCGGGAGCGGATGGCCAGTAGCAAGTTTGGATTTTAACGAATCTGGCAATTCCTCTCTCCCATAGTTTTCTACGCAGATCGGAAATGACCATGATCGTGCTCGGCATCATCCTGTTGGTGATCGGCTACTTCACCAGTCTGTCAATCCTGTACACCATTGGCGCCATCCTCGTGGTGATCGGCATCATCCTGTGGGTGCTTGGTGCAGTCGGCCGCCCCGTCGGCGGTCGAAAAGCGTGGTACTAGGCGGACTGCGCCATGTGATGACAGCTTGTAACAAGCTGTGTGACAGTAGGTTTAGTTACCGCCGATTTGCCCCGGCTCTGACAGAAGCGTGCGTGGCGCCGGCTGGCTAGATGCGGAACTCACCTACATGAGTGTTTTTGGCCGCGACGGCCCCGTCGGCGTTCGGGCCATTGTCGCGGCTCTTCTCGGCATCGGCGTTGCGTTGTGCGTGGGCATGTCAGCGACCTGGGAGTATGCGCCGCCCTGCGGGTGGATCGCTGCGGCCGCCGTGTATCTGGTGTGGACGTGGTGTGTCATCGGTCGAATGACGCCTTCCCGCACGGAATCTCATGTGACGCGCGAAGATCCGACACGGGTGATGACCGAGATCCTCGTTCTGTGTGCGAGCGTGGCCAGTCTCCTCGGGGTGGCGTACTTGTTCATGGCGGGCTCGGCACGGGGCGCGAACGCCGACATCGCGGGCCTCGTCGGTGTCGGCAGCGTCGTCGCGGCATGGTTCGTCGTGCACACCGTTTTCACGGTGCGGTACGCGTCGCTTTACTACGATTCCGGCGCAGGTGGAATCGATTTCAATCAATCCGACGCGCCAACTTACGGCGATTTCGCTTACTTGGCGTTCACGATCGGAATGACGTATCAGGTGTCGGATACGGATCTCAAGACCCATTCGATCCGCGCCACGGCGCTGCGTCAGGCCCTCCTGTCGTATCTTTTCGGAGCTGTCGTCCTCGCCGTGACGATCAACTTGATCGCCGGACTCGCCCACTGAGAAGTCGGCCTGATAGCCCGAGCACTAAACCTCGATCCACCGACGTGACTCCGCTGGCGAGGGGTGTCGCAACGAGGAAAGTGCCCTCTGAGCTGGGATGATTGGTGTTGTCACGCATCAATCGGTCCAGTTCAGGAGGGCACTGTCGGTGCTAGTGTCGCATAGTTTTTCTGCGGGTTCTGTGGTGTTCGATGACGATCATCTCGTGTCGTGCGCGGGGTTGGTGCCGGTCATGATGTTGGCCGAGCAGACCCGGTTGCCCGAGTTGCTCGGCGAGAAGGTGCATATCGCCGAGCCGAAGATCAAGTCGGGGGCGGCCAACCCTGCACCGAAGCTGGCCACCCTGATCGCGGGGATGTGTGCGGGCGCGGACTGTATCGATGATGTCGACGCGGTCCGCAGCGGCGGAATGAAGATGCTGTTCGGCGGGGTGTATGCGCCATCGACGATCGGAACTCTGTTGCGGGAGTTCACCTTCGGTCATGCCCGCCAACTCGAGTCGGCATTGCGGGAGCATCTGGTCGCGTTGTGCGAGCGGGTCGATCTGCTGCCGGGGGCCGATCAGCGGGTCTTTATCGACATCGACTCGTTACTGCGTCCGGTGTACGGACACGCCAAACAGGGCGCCTCCTACGGGCACACCAAGATCGCCGGTAAACAGGTCCTGCGCAAAGGGCTCTGCCCGCTGGCCACCACGATCAGCACCCCGGACTCGGCGCCGTTGGTCGCCGGGATGCGGTTGCGCGCCGGCAAGACCGGTTCGGGCAAGGGCGCTGGGCGCATGGTCGCCCAGGCGATCGGCACCGCCCGCGCCGTCAGCGCACACGCCACGATCCTGGTCCGCGGCGACAGCATGTATGGGTCGCGTGCGGTGGTGGGCACGTGCGTGCGCCACGGTGCCCAGTTCTCCCTGGCCATGACCCGCAATACCGCGATCGAACGCGCGATCGCCGCGATTCCCGAGGCCGCATGGACACCGGTGCGCTACCCCGGTGCGGTCCAAGATCCCGACACCGGCGCCTGGATCTCTGATGCCGAAGTCGCCGAAATCGCCTACACCGCTTTCGCTTCCACACCAGATGCGATCACCGCCCGCCTGGTGGTACGCCGGGTCAAAGACGCCCGCTACCCCGACGCGCTGTTCCCGGTGTGGCGGTATCACCCGTTCTTCACCAACACCGACCTGCCCGTCGAGCAAGCCGACATCACCCACCGCCAACACGCCATCATCGAAACCGTGTTCGCCGACCTGATCGACGGGCCGCTGGCACATCTGCCGTCCGGGCGCTTCGGCGCTAACTCCGCCTGGATTCTGTGCGCGGCGATCGCGCACAACCTGCTACGCGCCGCCGGTGTGCTCGCTGGGGAGCCGCACGCCCGAGCACGAGGATCCACCCTGCGGCGCCGGATCATCAACGTCGCGGCCCGACTGGCCCGCCCACAACGCCGACCGATGCTGCACCTACCCACCCACTGGCCCTGGGCTCAGCCCTGGCTGCGGCTGTGGCACACCACGATCGGATACAGCCCACCCATCGCCGCCTGACCCGTCAACCCCGCCAGACACGGCCCAACCGGAGAACACAGGAAAAGCTGGGCAGGCCAGCAGGCGTGTCATGCCCACACCAGAAATCAAGATCAGACCGCAGCCCCCGCACCTTCATTACCTACCCATCAGTGGATCGAGGCTAAAACATCTCGACCCTGGCGTCCACATCGCCAGGACCCAACGAATAACGTGCGCGGGCAGGATCTCTTACGGCAAACCTTGCTCTTCCGAAGGCAGCGGTGCGGGACCCTTGAGTCCGGGAACGGCCATCGGGGTCCCCTCCACGGTCGACGGCGTCGTCTCCGTCACCGTAGCCGCCGTGCTGAACGGACCGAGATTCGAAGCAGCGCTCTGGGAAAGGGCCACCGATCCGATTGGCGCGGCAACGATCAGCGCGCAGGCGCCGGCCGCGAGGCAAATATTGGAAGCGAGACTCGGCATAGAAGCACCCCCTTCTGACACGGACTTCCAGTGAGTCGATGGTATTCCCGATAACTGGTGATGAGGGTGCAGCAGCCTGTGAAACTGCTTGCAGCACACGGCGATATAGAGATTCATTAGCACACACACAGTCTGGCCGTAGCCTACGAACAGGCGATCATAAGCCATTGCTGACCTGCGGCATATCTGGCACAGAGATTGGGCTACATGTCGGAGATGGTGTCCACGACCGACAGGTGCATCAGGCGACGCTCCGCCGGAACCATGAGCCACGACGTGGTCGCACGGCCGCATAGCGTAGGCCGCAAGCGGGAGTCGTCCGTACCGAGATTTCGGGCGTAATAAGGGTATGCGCCGTTGGCGATCCAGTGATTCCCCAGCGTCAAAGGCGTTGCGGTGAAGGTGATCACGTCATCCCGAATACTCGTTGCGGCCTCGTTACGGCACCCTGCATTGGCGGTGGATAGGAGCGGGCGACGGAATTTTTCAAGGTGGATGAGTCCAGTGGGTGTTAGGCGGCTGTCGTGGCGGTCTCCTGGGTGGTGTTCTGGGCTGGTCGGTTGATCCAGGCGGTGTCGGGTAGGTCGAGGATCTTCGGCGCCCCGACGGTGCCGAAGCGGTGCGGGTGTCGGGCGCGGGCTTGGGTCAGTACCGTGCGCCGGTCGGCGGCTTTGTCGGTGGCCAACCCGAAGTGCACGTCAGCGGGTGTGTGCAAACCGATGCCGGTGTGACGATGCTCGTGGTTGTACCAGTGGGTGAAGATGTCCATGAATTGCCTTGCCTCCCAGATTGATCCGAAGCGCTCGGGAAACGCCGGTCCGTACTTCAACGTCTTGAACAGCGACTCCGAGTACGGATTGTCGTTGGACACCCGTGGCCGCGAATGCGACCGGGTAACCTCCAGATCAGCGAGCAGCGTGGCGACGGTCTTGCTGGTCATCGAGGTTCCCCGATCGGCGTGCACGACCTGCGGTACGCCATGCACCCTGAAGATCTGCTCCATCAGTTCCCTTGCCAGAACACCGGATTCGTGGGCATGGACGTGAACACCGACGAGGTAGCGGGAGTAGATGTCGATCATCACGTACGCATCGAAATAGGTGCCCTTCACTGGGCCCGCGAGTTTGGTGATGTCCCAGCTGTACACCTGCTGCGGTGCGGTCGCGACCAGCTCCGGGCACACCTGGCTGGGGTGCCGCGCCAGCCGGCGGCGTTCGGCGACCAGCGTGTGCTGTCCCAACACCCGGTACATCGTGGACACCGAACACAGATAGACGCCCTCGTCGAGCAGCTGAGCGTAGATCTGCAACGGCGCGAGATCGACGAACCGGTCGCTGGTGAGCACCTCAACGACCCGGCGCCGTTCGGCATCGGTGAGTTTGTTGGCCGGCTCGACCGCAGGCTCGGTGCAGACTGCGGGCGTGAGCGCCGTGGCGGCGTTGCGCCGCCGAGTCGCGGTCGAGCGGACCAGCCCGGTCAATGTGGCTGCCTGCCTTGTCGATACACCATGTCCGGTCAGCATTGCGAAGGTCTCGGTCAGCGCTTCTTGCGCTGCTCGTCGGAGTCCGCTCTCTCGGACAGTGACTCCAAGAGAGCGTGTGCTTTTCCCATGATGTCCAGGGCGGCCTCGGTGGTGTGCAACCACTTGTTTGCGCGAGCGAGTTCGCGGGTCAGCCGCGCGATCTCGGCCTGTTCGGCGGTGAGCCTGCCAACCTTCTCGCCGGGCCGTTTGCCCGCCAGCACCCCGGCGTCGCGTTGCTTGCGCCATTCGCTGATCAACGACGAATACAGGCCCTCCCGCCGCAAATAGGCGCCGCCTTCACCGTGTTCGCACGCCTGCTCATAGGCATGCAGATGGGCAATCTTGTCCGACGCGGTGAACGCGCGACGGCGCCGCGGCCCGTCGGCTCTGGGGTGGGGTGGATCCATCGGTTCATTGTGGTTCACCGCGGTAATCGTGGAGCTGGTCATGGTGTGCCGATCCGTATCTCGCCCTGCGTCAGGCCGATTTGCTGTGAACCAGTGGACTCAACTCACCCTGACACGCAGGGCGACGCCGTGGGCCGTGTGAGACGGGGTAACCGGCACAGAGTGCCTACGCTACGAAAGGGTAAGCCACAGTAAGCTTCCGACGCCCGCGACGAAGCAATAGATCGCGAAGGGTGTCAACGTACGCGACTCGAAGTAGCGCGTCAGGAATCGCACCGCCAGATAGGCAGCGATGAAAGAGGCGATACTGCCCGCCAATACCTGGCCGTGAATGCCGTCGCCCAACGGACCGAACAGGTCAGGGATTTTCAGGACGCCCGCGGCCATGATCACCGGCGTGGCCAGCAGAAAGGAAAACCGCGCAGCGTCTTCGTGTGAAAGGCCCCGAATCAGGCCGGCCACCATCGTCACCCCGGATCGACTGATGCCGGGCAGCAGCGCTAGCACCTGCGCCGAGCCGATGACCACAGCGCGTCCCATCGGAAGGCTGGCGATGCGGTTATCCGACGGCGAAAGGCCTACCCCGTCTCCACCTGGGTGGCCAAGAACGAAGGCTTCGGCCTCATTCGTACGCGCCCTGCGTCGCAGACGCTCGCCGCCGTAGAGGATCACACCGTTGATCGCGAGAAAGATGGCCGCGGGTACGGGTTTGCCCAATGTCGTTCGGAACAGGTGCTCCAAAGCCAAGCCGCACACGCCTACCGGGATGGTGGCGAGCACGAGCATCCAGGCAAGACGCTCACCCGGGGTGCTGATGCGCCGATGCCGGATGGATGTGGCGAAACCGGCGACGACTGCCACCCAGTCGCGCCAGAAGAACACCAGCAATGCAAGAGCAGTTGCGACGTGCAGTCCGACGATGAAGGCGAGGTACGGCGATTCGGGCTCGGACACGTTGAGGTCTTGGCTCCACTGACCACCGACGAGCGCGGGAACGAGTACTGAATGGCCGAGGCTCGAAACGGGAAACAGTTCGGTGACGCCCTGGAAGGCACCGACCACGACAGCCTCAACATAGCTGAGGTGATATGCCACAGATTTTCCTTTGTCTTGGAGGCCTCGTCGCCCTCGAAGTCAAGGAACCAATTCTCAAGGCGCGGTCTGAAACTCGGTCGCGATCGTCGTCGGTCGCGATCGTCGTCGGTCGCGACCCGGTTCACCGTACGGACGCGTCCTGAACGCTTGCTGAATGCGCCAGTGCAGCGACATCCTGTGTGTTCCCTGGATGTTTGTGTTCAAGCGACTCGCGGTGTCGCCAATCCGCGGATCGTCGGCCACGATCGATGCCGTGCGCACGAACCGCCCATTCGCAGCAGGCGACGTTCCTGATACCGGTGTGCCACCGGCACTCGCCGCAGACATGTCGATCGACGAGCGGTACGACTGGCACCAGGCTTTCTTGCGCCGCCACCCGGTGTCCAGGCGTGGCTTCCTGTCCGGATCGGCGGCCGCAGCGGCCGTCGCTGCGCTGGGCTTGTCGCCATTCGGTTCGCGCGCCTACGCCGAGGATGCGCCGTTGGCAGTGGCCAACCGGCGGGTGGGTTACGGCGCCGACGCGGCCCGTCAGCTGCGGCTGGCGGCGCAGTTGTCTCGCAATCCCGGCAGCGTCAAGGTCTTAGTCGACCACGGCCCGACGCCCGAGCTGGGGGCGACAGCGCAGGCCGAGATCCGCAACCTGTTGACTCAGATACCCGACAGCCGTGGCGGGGTGTTAGCCGCCGAACAGTTCTACGCGCACGTGCCGGTGAACGACCTGCCCGGCCGGGCGCCGTTGTTCTACCGGTGGCGTACTGCCGACGGATTCGTCAGCGACGTCCGCTCGGCGGCCACCGCGATGCCCAGCGGCCGCGACGCGCTGGCTCCGTTCCGGTTCACCATGATGGGCGATCAGGGCACGGACGACACACCGGTGTTGCCGCCGGGCATCGCGCCGGGTGTTTACGACGACAGGTACTACAAACCCGACAACGATCCCGCCACAGCGCATACCGCCAACGTGCTCAGCCAGATCATCGCGGCTCGGCCCGACTTCCACGTGCTGGCAGGTGATATCGCCTACGCCGACCCCAGCGGGCAGGGTAAGCCCGCACGGTTCGATCCCTCTACGGCGCAGCCGCCCGCCGGACTCGACAAGTACAACCCGTTCGTCTGGGACGTCTACTTCGGCTCCATCGAAGCCAGCGCCTCGATCACCCCGTGGATGTTCGCCACCGGCAACCACGACATGGAAGCCGCCTACTCCCACCCACGGCTACGGCGGCCACCTTGCGCGGCTGGACTTCCCCGGCAACGGCCCCAGCGGGTGCCCCTCGGTGTACTCGTTCGTCTACGGCAACGTCGCCGTACTGTCCTTGGACGCCAACGACGTCAGCTACGAGATCACCGCAAACACCGGCTACTCACGACGGCGGCCAGAACGCCTGGGTGGCAAAGACATTGGCCGCGTACCGCGCCAATCCCGACATCGACTTCATCGTCGTGCTTCTTCCACCACTGCGCCTACTCCACCACCAAGGACCACGCCAGCGACGGCGGTTTGCGCTCAGCCTGGGCCGATCTGTTCGACCGCCACCGGGTCGACCTGGCGGTCTCACGGCCACAACCACGTGTACGAGCGCACCGACCCGATCCGTGCGGGCCAGCCCACCACCGTCGCCCCCGACAACGCGATCGTCTATCCCGACACCGACGGCACGGTTTACTACACCGTGGGATCCGGCGGGCGCCCCCGCTACAGCTTTCAACCCGGTGAACCGGAAAGCTACCGCGGTAACGAGGCCCCAGATCGCTTCGTTCCCAACAGCTACGTCTGGAATGCCCACGGCGACAAGCAACCTGAAGCGGTCGGCTGGTCTCGTGTCAGGTTCGCCAACTACGCGTTCCTGCGCGTCGACGTCCGCCCCGGACCCCTCGTCAGCGAAATGGACGTCGTCGGCGTCGACGAATACGGCCACGAGTTCGACAAGGTCACCTACCGACGCCGAGTGCGCACATAGGAACTAGTCCTTTCGGCGACCGGCCTCTGTGACCGTCGCGATGAGGGTGTCGATGAGTTCGTCGGCGGTGATGTGCCATTTGTCGGTGCTGAGCAGGCCACTCATTTCCAGGCCGGCCGTGCCGTGTGCGCGCGGTCAGGAGTATCGCCGCGTAGCGCTGGGCGTCCTGTTCCCCGACGACTGCGGCGACGATGGCGAGGAACTCATCGCACAAGCGTTGCGCGGCCCGGACCACCGCCGCCGGATCGCTCTCCGGGGCGTTGAACATCAGTTGGTACAGGTGCGGCTGCTGACGGCTGACCATGATGACGCTGGCGAGCGCCGCGCGCAGCTTGTCGGCGGGCGACAGTCGTGAATCCATCCGCAGCGTGTGCATCTGATCGCCGATGCGCTCCCAGCCCTCGGCGGCGACCGCGGTCAGCAGGCTTTCCTTGTCGGCGAAGTGGCCATAGGGCGCACCGCGGGTCACGCCTGCACGTGCGCCCACCTGGCGCAGCGTCACCGCCGCGGGACCTCCGCTGTCGAGCAGCGCGGCGGCGTCGTCGAGCAGGGCGCGGCGCGTGGCGGCGGCGGATTCGGCGCGACTCATGATTCAGCGATTTTATGTGACAGCGTCATCTCAAGTGATAGATTCATTGATATGACACCGTCATATGAAAGCCAAGAGATGGCCGTCATCACGGGCGCATCCACCGGCATCGGCGCGGCCACGGCACGCGAACTGGCGCGCCGGGGGTTCCACGTCCTCGCGGGTGTTCGACGCGACCGGGACGCAGACGCCATCCGTGCGCCGGGGATCGAGCCGCTGATCATCGATATCACCAACCCAGACCACATCCAGGCGCTGGCCACTCGGGTGTACGAAGATCCGCAGGGCCGGGCATTGCGGGCGCTGGTCAACAACGCCGGCATCGGGGTCAACGTTCCCGTCGAGGCCTTCGCGATCGACGAGTGGCGACGCCTCTTCGAGGTCAACCTCTTCGGCCACGTCGTCGTCACCCAAGCGCTCCTGCCCGCCCTGATCGTCAGCAAGGGTCGCGTGGTCAACATCAGCTCCGTGGGCGGCAAGATCGCCATGGCCACCTATGGTCCGTACGCAGGCACGAAGTTCGCGCTCGAAGCGGTTAGTGATTCGTTGCGACGCGAACTCGCCCCGACCGGCGTCCAGGTCGTCGTTGTCGAACCGGGCGCCGTACGTACGGAGATGCCCGGCCGGGCGATCGCGACCGCCAACGAGCTGGCCGCGACCATGACACCTGAGCAGAACGAGCGCTACGGCGCGCTGTTGCACGCCATCAACGCGCAGACCGCCGCGCACACCGCGTCGTGCCTACCCGCCGACGCCGCGGCCAAGGTGATCGCCAAGGCAGTGACGGCGCGCAAACCCCGCACCCGCTACACCGTCGGTCGCGACGCCGCAATGATCGGCCTGGTGCGCTGCCTTCCCGACCGGACACTCGACCGAATCCTTGCTGCCGCGTTGCGTCCACACTTTCCCAAGTAACGCAACGAGCGCCGAAAACCACCGTGTAACCCGGGCACCTACTTCTTGGCATGAAGGTAATTTTTGCGCTCGCTGCCGCCGGCATCGCACTCACAGCAGGCTGCTCCAGCCATGCATCCGACACCGCCACCACAGCCCCCTCGATCACCTTTCAGTCCGGGATGACGCCGGGCATGTCCGGTCAGGCCATGCCGGGCACGTCCGGTCAGGCCATGCCGGGTATGGACATGCCTCCAGCCTCGGCTTCGGCAACCAGCGCCGACGCACCTGCGCCGCAGGGCGGCACGGCAGTGAGTATCAGCGACTTCAAGTTCAACCCCGCCACGCTGACCGTCCCGGTGGGGACGACGGTGACATGGACGAACCAGGACGAGGAGCCGCACACCCTCGCCGCCAAAGATGGCTCGTTCCACTCGCCCGGGATCGACACCCACGGCACCTACAGCTTTACGTTTAGCACCCCAGGCTCCTATGACTACATCTGCTCGATCCACCCGTTCATGACCGGCACCGTGGTGGTGACCAAATGAGCACCGACAACGATCAGCCGGGTATGACCCGACGCCAACTCATTCGGCACGGCGCCTGGTTCGGCGCAGCGGTGGCGTTGACCGTCGCCGGTGGCGAGGTCATCTCGCATGTCGCGGGCGCGGGTGCCACGAACGTCCAACAGTCAAAGCCGACACTGCGATTCGCACAGATCAGCGATAGCCACATCGGATTCAACGGACCGGCGAACCCCAATGTGACCGATACCTTCAGTCACGCCATCGGGCAAATCAACGGCCTCGGCTATACACCCGATTTCGTGATCCACACGGGTGACCTCACACACCTTTCGACGCCGGGCCAATTCGATCAGGTCAAGCAGATGCTGACGGGTCTCAACACCCCGCACATCTTCACCGTGCCGGGTGAACACGATTCCACAGACGACGCGGGTCAGAAGTACCGCCAGGCGTTCGGCGCCGGCACCCGCGGCGACGGCTGGTACAGCTTCGACATAGCAGGCGTGCACCTCATCGGGCTCGTGAACACCCTGAACATGAACAAACTCGGGCATCTGGGCACCGACCAACTCGAGTTCATTCAAAAAGACGTCGCGTCGCTGTCCAGCGATACCCCCATCGTGGTGTTCAGCCACATCCCGCTGTTCGCCATGTACCCCGACTGGGGCTGGGGCACCGACGATGCCACTCAGGCATTGAGCTATCTGAAGCGGTTCTCGTCGGTGACATGCCTCAACGGCCATGTCCACCAACTGTTTTCCAAGACCGAAGGAAACGTGACGTTCTACAGCGGAACCACCACCGCCTATCCGCTGCCAGCCCCAGGACAGGGACCGGCGCCCAAACCCGTGACGCTGCCGGCCGGAAAGCTGCGGGACGCCCTGGGCATCCGTGAGGTCAGTTACACCAAGGGCCAACAGGCCCTCGCACTGAAGGACCAGAAGCTGACATGAGCGCTCAAAAGGTAGCCCTACGGGTGGCGATCGCCGCATCACTAGCAGTGAGCGGCGTCGTACACGCCTATCTGTACATCGATGGCTATCGCGACATTCCCAACGTAGGACCGGGTTTCCTGTGGCAGGGCAGCTTGTTCTGTGCGCTTGCGGTGTTGATCCTGGTGGGCGGTCCCGCCTGGCTGTCCCTGGTGGCAGCCGTCGGCGCCGCGGGTTCGTTGGTCGCCTTCGCATTGTCGCGTACCGTCGGCTTGTTCGGCTTCATCGAAAACGGTTGGGAGCCTTCCCCATACACCTGGCTCACCGTCTGCGCGGAAGCCCTGACAATTCTGCTCGTGGGCGCCGCCCTCATCCCGCGGAAACTGCGAACATCCGCGGCGGTCCGTTCCTAATCGGCCGATCTGACGCCATCGACATGTACACCGGCCCGCCGCAGAGTCGGCCGGTGTACATGCCGGGGCGATACAACACCGCGCTCATACCCTGAATTCGGTGGGCAGTCTGTTGGCTGTGCGCTGGCTGAAATCGGGCTGTGGTGATGGTTGGTGCCTGAACGATGGTCCGCTAAGCGACCCACTTTAATTAGCGACCAACCCAGACGGCATATCGTCGAGGTGTCTCCGAGCGCCGAGCTCAATGCATTTATTGTGGTGTCCGGTCCCGTATCGTACTGTCAACCTAATTGATATGGGTCGCCCGTCCGTCGAGAGGATCTCCTACCGTCAACGTGTCGCCGCTCGTCGAAAGGGTCGTGGATGCAGCGGTTTTCGCTCGGAAGCCGATTGTTGCGACGGTGGATGCTTCTGGTGGCCGTGCTGGTGGTCGCGATCGCGGGATTGGCGGTGTACCGCCTGAACGGCATCTTCGGCTCCAAGGACGTCACCTCCACCCCCAGCGGAGCAGCCAACGAGATCGTGCCGTTCAACCCCAAGCACGTCGTCATGGAGGTCTTCGGCGCTCCTGGCACCGTCGCGACCATCACCTACCTGGACGTCAACGCCCAACCACAGCACGTCGACGACGCGACGCTGCCGTGGGCCTACGACACCACCACCACGCAACCGGCCGTCTTCGTCAACGTCTCGGCCCAAGGTGACACCGACTCCATCGGCTGCCGCATCAAGATCGACGACGTCGTCAAAGACGAGCGCACGGTCAATACCCTGAACGCCTTCACCTACTGCTTGGATAAGTCCGGATGAGCAACCACCTCGCCGAACGCCCAACACTGACCGACCGGGTCGCGCGTACGATCCGGCAGTTCTCGGTGTTGATCGCGGTGTTCTGGCTGGGTCTGGCGGTCGTCACAAATGTGTTCGTGCCGCAATTGGAGACCGTGGCTCAATCGCACAACGTGTCGCTGAGCCCTCAGGACTCACCGTCATTGCAGGCGGCTAAACGTATCGGCAAGGTGTTCGGCGAGTTCGATTCCGACAGTTCGGCGATGATCGTCCTGGAAGGCGATCAGCCGCTCGGCGCCGACGCTCACCACTACTACGACGGCTTGATTCAAAAGCTCCGCCAGGACACCAAGCACGTCGAGCACATTCAGGACTTCTGGGGCGATCCGCTGACGGCCGCCGGCTCGCAGAGTAACGACGGCAAGGCGGCATTGGTGCAGGTGTACCTCGCCGGCAACCAGGGCGAGTCGCTGTCCAACGAGTCCGTCGATTCTGTACGCAACATCGTGAATCAGACGCCGCCGCCGCCCGGGGTAAAGGCCTACGTCACCGGCGCCGCGCCCCTGGTCACCGATCAGTTCGAGGTGGGCCGCCACGGCACCCTGAAAACCACCCTGATCACCATCGGGGTGATCATGGTCATGCTGTTTTCGCTCTACCGCCGTCTCACCACGGTGTTTGTCGTGATTTTCACGGTGATGATCGAGTTGACCGCGTCCCGCGGAGTCGTCGCCGTGCTGGCAAACGCAGGCATCATCCAGTTGTCGACATATTCGACCAACCTGCTGACGCTACTGGTCATCGCCGCCGGAACCGATTACGCGATCTTCATTCTCGGCCGTTTTCACGAAGCGCGTTACGCCGGGCAGGATCGCGTCTCGGCGTTCAACACGATGTACCTCGGAACCTCACACATCATCTTGGGTTCGGGCCTGACGATTGCCGGCGCGGTGCTCTGTCTGATGTTCACCCGGCTCCCGTATTTCAACAGTCTGGGTATTCCCGCCGGTATTGGCGTCCTCGTCGCAGTGGTGGCTGCGTTGACTCTGGCACCGGCGTTACTGATCATCGGCCGCCATTTCGGTCTGTTCGAACCCAACCGCGTGATGAACACCCGTGGCTGGCGGCGCATCGGCACCGCCATCGTCCGCTGGCCCGTTCCCATCCTGCTCGTGACGCTGGCCATAGCCGCCATCGGTGTGCTCGCGCTGCAGGGATACAAGACGAGCTACGACGCCCGCAACTACATGCCTGCCAGTGCTCCGGCCAATGTCGGGTACACGGCTGCGGAACGGCACTTCTCGCAGGCGCGGCTGAATCCCGAACTGTTGATGGTCGAGGCCGACCACGATCTACGAAACTCCACCGACATGATTCTGCTGGAGCGCGTCGCCAAGGCGGTCTTCCACACCGACGGAATTGCTCAGGTGCAGTCGATCACCCGACCACTGGGAACGCCCTTGGACCACACCTCGATCCCGTTCCAGATCAGCGCGGGGAGCGCGTCACAGATCAACAATCTGCCCTTCCAGCAGGACCGCGCCGCAGACCTGATCAAGCAAGTCGGCGTGATCAACAACTCCATCGACGTGCTGCGGCAGCAGTTTGCGCTGCAACAACAGTCCAGCGAGATCACCGACGAGCAGGCCAAAGCATTCCAGCAGACCGTCGCCACGGCGCAACAATTGCGCGACGAGATCGCCAATTTCGACGACTTCTTCCGGCCGATTCGCAACTATTTCTATTGGGAGCCACACTGTTTCGACATCCCGGTGTGCGCCTCACTCAGGTCGGTCTTCGATGCGCTCGACGGCATCGATGCGCTGACCGACCAACTGGCCAACGTCTCGGGCAGCATCACCAAGTTGGACGAGCTGCAACCCAAGCTGTTAGCGCTGATCCCTCCGCAGATTGCGAGCCAGCAGACCAACCGGGATCTGACGATGACGAACTACGCCACCACCAAGGGCATTGACGACCAGACCGCGGCGGCATTACAGAACTCCACCGCCCTCGGCCAGGCATACGACGCGTCGAAAACCGACGACTCGTTCTATTTGCCGCCGGAGGCGTTCAGCAATCCCGAGTTTCTCCGCGGGCTCAAGCTGTTCCTCTCGCCCGACGGCAAGGCCGCGCGCATGATCATCACGCACGAGGGCGATCCCGCTACGCCTGAGGGTATTTCGCACATCGACGCCATCCGGCACGCGGCGCAGGAGGCCGTGAAAGGAACGCCCCTGGCGGGATCCAAGATCTACCTCGCCGGGACGGCGGCCACCTATAAAGACATCCAGGACGGCGCCAAATACGATCTCGTGATCGCCGGAATCGCGGCGCTGAGCCTGATTCTGCTCGTCATGATGTTCATCACCCGCAGCATCGTCGCTGCGGTGGTCATTGTGGGCACCGTAGCGCTGTCGCTGGGAGCCTCTTTCGGGCTTTCCGTGCTGATTTGGCAGGACCTTCTCGGCATCGAATTATTTTGGATCGTGCTGGCGCTGGCAGTCATCCTGCTTCTGGCCGTGGGATCTGATTACAACTTGTTGTTGATCTCTCGGTTCAAGGAGGAAATCCACGCCGGAATCAACACGGGCATCATCCGGTCGATGGCCGGCTCGGGCGCGGTGGTGACCGCCGCCGGGCTGGTGTTCGCGGCAACCATGGCCTCCTTCATATTCGCCGACTTGCGCATTCTCGGTCAGATCGGCACAACGATCGCCCTCGGCCTGCTGTTCGACACACTGATCGTGCGCTCGTTCATGACGCCGTCAATCGCAGCACTGCTGGGGCGCTGGTTTTGGTGGCCGCTGAGGGTCGACGCCCGCCCCGCGAGCCGATCACCCCGGCCGTCTGGATCACGCCACGCGGTTCGCCAACTGCCTCTCTGGGAAGACGGGGACCCGGTCTCCGAAGCACCCCCACGCTCTCGATCATGACCGTCGTGAATCGAATAGCGCTTGGCGGCAGTCGCTTTCGCTAGGCCGTAGAGAACTCATCCGTTGGCTCGGGCGCCGTCAACTGAACTTCCCGCAGTTTGCCTTTCAAGCGCGCGACCCTGCGCAGCTGAGCGGCCATATTCATGGAGGTCAACATGGGGATCCCCCCGACGAACGTTCGAAAGGAGGGATTGCCGCCATCTCTATGCAGCATGTAGAGGCAGCCAACCACGTAAAAGAATCCCATGGTGAACAGGGCGGCAGGTATGGCGTACGCGAGCGGTGATCGGGCGTCGGCAATCAGTTCGGTCGCATAGTCCACTTCGTCCTGCGACATCGACTCGCGCTTGCGCAATTTAGCCAAGACGGCCTTATGCGCACCCACTTTTTCGCCTAATGCAGCGGGTGTCCGATTCTCCATCCTCCGGACGTACACGAATACGCAGGAGGCGAACACCACTTCCATCACTGCAGCAAGAATCGTGAGACAACCCCACAGACCGAGATTCACCCTGCCACTCCTCTTGCTCCGCGGCCGCACGTCGCATCACACGTGAAATGCGAGGGTCCTCGCCGTCGGCGATCGAGAACCTCTTAAAGACGCTACCCCAACCACGCTCTCTCCATCACGGTGCAGCGAGTTCGCACGCGACCGCAGGGTTGGGCTCAGATGCCCGACATCCCCGTTATCCTTGCGGCGCAGGCGATTCGATCAGGCAGCCGATCTGTAATCAGCCGATGCGCCGGTCACACTGCACCGTGCTTGACGTGGGGCACGGGCGTGCCCTCCTCGGCAAGTGTCTCCTCCTCGATTTTCATCGTGAGCGGCGCGCGGAAGCCGCGGGTCATGTAGAAGAGCAGGATGATTCCGATCGCGAGCCAGATAGCGCCGTACAGGAGGGCATCGAAATGGAGGTTCAACCAGAGCACGGCCGTGAGGCACATGCCGATGAACGGCAGCACGATGTTCCTGAGGATCTCCTTGGGGGTGCGCCGCTGCTTCAGACGGAACGCGTAGAAGACGATGACTGTCAGGTTCACGACGGTGAACGCGATGAGGGCACCGAAGTTGATCATCGACGAGATGAACTCGAGCGTGAACTTGACGGCCAGCAGTGACACGATGCCGACGATGAGGACGGCGTGCGCCGGGGTCAGGAACCTCGGGTGGATGTACGACAGGTACCGGGGGATGCGCCCCTTGCCGTTGCGGGCCATCACGTAGATCATGCGGGACACGCTGGCATGCGACGAGAGGCTCGAGGCGACTATGGCGGCAAGCGCGGCCGAGACGAAGAAGATCTTGAAGATCTGGCCGCCCACCTTCAGCGCCATCTCGGGAAGCGTGTCGTCGGTGACCTCGAACCCCTCGAGGGTCGGGAACACGGATTGGCTGAACCACGCCGCGACGAAGAAGATCGCCCCGCCGATGAGTAGTGCGAGGACGATCGCTCTTGGAACCTCGTTCGGCGACTTGGCCTCCTCGCTGTACATAGTGATCGCGTCGAACCCGATGAACGAGAAGCACACCACGGTGGCGCCCGCCACGACGGCCGACATTTGGACGCCCTCGTGGTACAGCGGCTTTAGCGTGAAGATCGTGCCCTCGCCCATGCCATTCCGCAGCGCGAGCCAAGCCTGGACGACGAACGCGGCGATGAGCACAACCTGGAACACCACGAGGATCCCGTTGATCCGAGACGTTCCCTTCATGCTCAAGTAATTGAGCGCGGTGATCGCCGCGACGTACACCACGACGAACACCCACGACGGGGCCTCCGGGAAGAACGACTCGAAGTAGATGCGGCCGATGACCGCGTTGACCATCGGGAGCAGCAGATAGTCGAGCAGCGACGACCACCCGACCAGGAATCCGAAGTTCGGATGGATCGCCTCGGACGCGTAGGTATACGCCGATCCCGCCGAGGGGTAGACACGCGTCATCCGGCCGTAGCTGATCGCTGTGAACACCATCGCGACCAGCGCAAAGAGGTAGGCGAGGGGCACCACCGCGTTCGTCTCATCCGAGACGATTCCGAAGGTGTCGAAGACGGTCATCGGGGTCATGTATCCGAGACCCAATCCGACAATCGCCCACATCCCGAGCTGTCGGGACAGGTGCGGAGTGGATGTATGAGCAATCTCCTGCGCGCCTTGAGACAAGGTACTCACCTCCCGCGACCGATGGGGCCTCAGCCCGGCCGCCGGCGTTCCCGCGCACGTCGGCGAAATTCTCGCGGTATGTCGTACCTGATGAACGCCATCAGAACCGCACCGGGTGACAGATTATTGCACGGGCATAGCGCCCATGAAGGCCTTCTGGCACGCTCCGGATCAATCCCGCAATGTGCGACGAAACGCTCGGGCTCACAGCAAATGCACAGGTTCCAGGGCCCGGCGAATGGGCATCCGACTCGCGTCGCGGCGGGGCCGAACCAGTGCCGTACGCAGCCAGGTGTGGAACGGACTGTGGTGAGCATCGCAGCCGCTCAATTGGCAGTCTGATCGGGGTTGCTGAGACGATGGAAACATGTTGGCAACATCTCATCGCTGGATGAGGTGACAGTGGGTTTCAGTAATCAACGCCGCTGGTGGACCGCGTGCGCCCGAAGGCGCAGTCCGCTCATCCGCCGGATCGATCGCAACGAGGCAGGCGCCGTGATGGTCGCGCTATTGCTCGTGGTGTTCGCGGTCCCCCAGGCCTACAGCCTTGGACACAAGGTATTCGCCGGAGAAACCGAGAAGATCGCCCTGGAGTCGGCGGCCCGGCACCCGGTTGAAGCGATCGCTATGCAACCCAGCGCGCCGCAGAGCGGTCGGCCGGCGGCTACGTCCGTTACCGTTAGGTGGTTCGCGGACAATCAGACTCATGACAAAGTGATTCCGATCGACCGCCCTGTTCGGGCCGGCGAGCGCGTCGACATTTGGGTGGACAATGGGGGCAACATCACACCACCGGTTCGAAGCATCGACGACGCAAAAACAGATGCCATCGTGACAGCGGTCGCCGCGTGGGTAGCCTTTGCAGCTCTGTGCGCCTGCGCCGTCGTAGCGATGCGACATATCCTCGACCGCTGTCGATATCGACGCTGGGAGCGCGACATTCGCATTCTGGTCGACAACGACGGCGGATGGGCGCAGAGAAACACTTGAGGTGAAAAGTCCATGTGCACGGCGGACTTCCGTCAGCTGTAGTCCGCCGCGCACAGTGACCAGGCGCACTCAGGCGTAATTCAGCCCGGAGTCGGCGACCAGCTTGCGCAGTTCGTCGAGCTTCTTCGGCTCCAACTCGCTGAAGGGGGCACGCGGCGCCCCAAGGTCGATCCCTGCGGCATGAGCGGCGGCCTTGGTGGACACGGCGTACCCCTCTTTGCCCAAGAAGTCGAACACATTCCACAGCCGCCTGAAAATGTCGAAGGCCGCTGCTGTCTCTCCTCGCTTGGCCAGCTCGTAGATCTCCACACACTCCTTCGGCGCGAAGTTCGGTGCGCCCCAAATAGACCCAGCGGCGCCGGCGGAGAACGCAGGCAACACGATCGTGTCCCAGCCGATAAAGGTGTCGATGACATCACCAAGGTTGAAGATCAGATCAAACGCCTGCTCGATCGACCCCGACGTGTCCTTGATGTACTTCACCGCATCTGTTCGCTCGAGCAACTCACGATAGAACGGGCGATCGAGATTCATCCCCGTCGCTCCTGGCAGGTTGTACGCGATCACCGGAACCCCTGCCGCCTCGCCCACGGTGGCGAAGTACTCGATCACTTCACGCCGCGTCGGAGCCTCGTAGAACGGTTGCACAACCAATATGGCGTCGGCTCCTGCTGCCGCCGCGTGCTTGGACAAGTCCACCGCATCAGCGGTACGCGTCGATCCGGTCTGAGGCGCCACCGGCACGCGGCCGGCCGCCTGCTCGATGACCACCTCGGTCACTCGCTTGCGCTCGTCAAGGTCCAGAGCAGCAAACTCGCCCGTGCTACCGCAGGGAACGAGGCCGTGCAGCCCGTTGTCGATGAGGAAGTCGACGTGGCTCCGCAACCGGGCTTCGTCGACAGCCCCGTCGGCGGTGAAGGGGGTGGATACGGCGGCCAAAATGCCGCTGAGTTTCTGCGTCATCGTGCGATTCCTTAACCAGGGTGGAGGTGATGGCGGCCATCAATGCCGCGCCAACACTATAACACAGATTGGCTATTGTCGACAAGAGACCAGTAGATTCTGCCAGCTCAGAGTCACCTCTTCGCGTCATTTTCTGCGTTTTGGTTGCGTGACCGGAGGCGCGGGCGTTTATCGCGTGGAAGCCACCACTACCGAGCCGGTTCTGTCTTATGCCGAACGAGTCGTCGACGGTGGCGAGACGTTGTCCGCGTGCAGCACATCGCCGACCTCTTCGCCGGGCGCGTCGTGGACGTGATGCGAGAAGGCGGCCCGAATCGCATCCTGGTCGCCGGACTGAATGATGGTGATCAGCTCTTCGTGTACCTCGGCGACATCGTGGAGGTTCGTGAATTTCTCGTGATCGACGATGAAGAACAGTCGAAGCTTGGATTCCCAGTCTCGCCAGATGGACAGCAGCGATTCGTTGCCGCACTTCTCGTAGAAATACCGATGGAAGGCCAGGTGCTTCTCGATCTCGGTTCCTGGGTCACGGCCAACTGCGCGGTCGAGCTGTTCGAGGATGCGCCGCAAGTTCTTCCAGTCGGCGTCGTTGAGCTTCGGAACGGCGAGACTGACTGCGTATGGTTCGAGCAGAAAGCGCAATGCGCCGATCTCGGCGATTGTCTCCGCCGATACGGACGCGACGAATGCTCCCTTGAAGGGCACCTTTTCGACGAGTCCCTCTTCTTCGAGACGACTCAGCGCCTCCCGCACCGGCGACCGGCTGATACCCATTTCTTCGGCGATGTGTGCTTCGCGCAGTTGCGAACCGGCCGCGAGTGAACCAGAGAGAATGGCCTGCCGAATCTGGGCGAGGACAGCCGTCGGTGCTTTCTGGTGCTCAAGCGGTTCGAACGTGGCCACGATCTTCTTCCTCTGTGGGATTTAGTCGACAATACACCGGCGCAGAATGATTGCTGTGCACGTCGATGCCCTCGTCATAGCTTTTGTGGTTTGCGCTCCGCTGTTGTGTTGGGGCCCAACCACGTGTCGGTAAGGGTGAATCCGGCGGGGAAGGGATCCGTGGGGTGAACCCCGACCTTGCTGAAGTCGGTTATCCACGCTTGGCCGGCAATGCTCGGTACGACGGCAGGCACATCTCCGACAGTCGTCAGGTTTTCGACAACGCCGTCGAAGTGAGTGCCGATTATCGAGCGGTGGATGAAGTGTTCGCCGGGCTCGATCTGTCGACGCGCGTGCATAGTCGCCAATCGGGCCGAAGTACCAGTCCCACAAGCGCTGCGGTCGATGCGCCCTGGCGACACAATCACCGCGTTTGAGGCTGTCAGCACCCCGTCTTCCCGTCGCAGAGGCGTGATGAACTCCGTCTGCGTAATCCCGGGATACTCGGGGTGAACCGGATGTACTGCGGGAAGCTGTTCGGCAGCAGCGGTTTTGATGCGCTGTCCCATGACGCAGAGATCGCGGGCTTCCGGCGGCTTGATCTCGAACCCGACGCTCGCGGCGTCGACGAGCACGTATGCCATGCCGCCCCACGCCACATCCACTGTCAGCGGGCCGAGACCCGGCACGTCGATTTCGGCGTCCAGGTGGTAGACGAAGGCCGGCTGGTTGACGAGGCGGACGCTTGTGACTTTGCCGTCGCGGCACGCACATTCGAGGGTGATCAGACCAGCCGGTGATTCCAGGGTGAGATGAGTGACGGGTTCCTCCATCGGCACCATGCCGGTTTCGAGTAGCACGGTGGCCACACAGATGGTGTTGCTACCTGACATCACCGGATACTCGGTGGACTCCATCACGACATATCCCATCGCGGCGGCGGGATTGTTCGACGGAAGCACCACGTTCACGGAACGGACGACATTGCCGCGGGGTTCGTGAAGCAGTCGCTGACGGAGGTCGTCGCGATGGTCCTGCAAGTAGTTGCGCTTGTCGAGCATGGTGTCGCCGGGTACGTCGCCGATCCCGCCGACCACGACGTTGCCGATCTCGCCCTCGGCGTGACATCCAACGACATCCACGAGGTTGTTCAACTGCATCGTCTTCGTCCTTCCGCACTTTCAACTGGCGTCGGACACGCGACGCCGAGATCCTCTGACACTTGCATCAGCGCGTGCTGTGGGACCGACCGCCGCCGATGCCACACACAACTTTTACCGGTAGCCGTAGGCAAGGGCCCTCTCGGTGTCCTTCCGCACGGACGCCGCCACGTCGGCGGACAGCGGAAGCCGCGGAGGACGGCACGGCCCGCCCTTGCGTCCCGCAACGTCCATCGACAGTTTGATGGCCTGGACGAATTGCGGCTTCGAGTCCCAGCGCAGCAGCGAGTGAAGGTCGCGGTACATCGGTAGCGCCTTCTCGAGGTCCTGGGCGACAGCGAGCTCCCACAGCTGTACCGACGCGACGGGCAATGCGTTGGGATAGCCCGCGATCCAGCCCTTGGCGCCTGCGAGTGCAAGTTCGAGGACAACATCGTCGGTCCCGACGAGCACATCGAGTTCCGGAGCCAGTTCTTGAATCTCGTAGAAGCGGCGGACGTCTCCGGTGAATTCCTTCACCGCCACGATCAGTCCTGCGGCGTGCAGACGGGCCAGTAGCGCCGGCGACAGGTCGACCTTGGTGTCGTGCGGGTTGTTGTAGGCCACGATCGGCAGTCCCGCGGAGGCGATCTCTTCGTAGTGGGCGAAGACGATGTCGTCATCGGCGCGGTAGGCGTTGGGCGGCAGCGACAGAAGTGCCTGCGCGCCTGCGTCTTTGGCCTGCCCGGCCCATCCGACGGCCTCACCGGAGCCGTACGCGCCGGTGCCGGGCACCACGGAGAAGCCCTCGGGCGCAGCATCGACGGCGACCTCGACGACCTTGGCGCGCTCCTCGGGGGTCAGGCACTGATACTCGCCGAGCGACCCGTTCGGAGTGATTCCGTGGCATCCGTTGGCGGCCAGCCATCGAACGTGATCAGCGAAGGCGGCGTAGTCGACGGATAGGTCGGCGTTGAACGGCAGCGCACTCGCCACCACTACGCCGTGCCAAGGTTGCGCGGTCATTCGGACTCCCTGCGGAAACAGCTAAGTTTTGGATGTTGTCGACAATGTACCACAGTGCCTGGGAAGGACGGAAGCCCTCCAGGCACCACTCTCGGGCGTCGCCCGCTAGGCCGAATTCGACCGCACGAGGTCAACTTCGGCGCTGCGATCCGCGGCGGCGATCCAGCCGGCAACCATGAGCGCTGCCGTGCACGCGAGCAGCGCGCTCACCGAAAGTCCCCATCCCCCAGTGACATCGTGAAGTACCCCGGCTCGCGAGCGGACCGCATGCCGCGACGAGGTATCCGATCGCCTGGGCCATTCCGGACAGCTCGGCGGCGGCAGACGCGGATCGTGATCTCAGCACGAAAAGTATCAACGAAAGTCCGATTCCCGAGCCTTGCCCGATGCCCAGCAACGTCGCCCATAGTGGGGCACCGTGAAGTGGGTCGGCCAACAGACCGACCAGTCCGACGGTGAAGCTGAGCACCGAAACCATCACGAGCGCATGCTGATTGGTCAGTCGCGTCGCGATGATCGGGATGACCATTGACGCGACCATGCCCGTCGCGCTCATGATTCCGGCCATGACCCCGGCCCGCGACTCGCTCATTCCGGCGTCGTGGAACACGGTCGGAAGCCACGCGATCAACGCGTAATAGATCAGCGACTGTAGTGCCATGTACGCCGCCACGGCCCACGCCAGCGATGATCGCCACACGCGCAGTGAGCCGTCCGGTTGGCGTTTCGGTTCGGCCGTCGCTCCCGAGACTGACGCGGGGCAGCCACAGCAGAAGAGCCACGACGGTGAGAAGGCCCCAGGATGCCAATGCGACGCGCCAATTCGTATGCAGCGCTTGGCCGATCGGGACGCTGGCGGCGGCCGCAAGGGCGGCTCCCCCGTTGAGGCACAGCGAGTACACACCCATCATCAATCCGACCTTCGTCGGATAGTCGCGCTTGATGACGCTTGGCAGCATCACGTTGGTCACGGCGATGCCGATCCCGGCCACCGCCGATCCGATGAACAGTGCGGTGACCGAGGGCACCAGTCGCATGGCAATGCCGACGACGAGTACCGCCAGTGCGACCACCACTGTTCGGTCCATCCCCCACCGCAGGCTGATCGGCGCCGCCAGGCCTGCGACCACCCCGAAGCACAGCAGCGGCAGGGTCGTCAGCATGCTCACCGCGGCGGCGCTCAATCCCGTGTCGGCACGAAGCTGCGCGGTCAGTGCGCCGACTGCCACCAGGGCGGGGCGCTGATTGAGCGAGATCGCGACCATCCCCGCCACCAGACCGAGTGTGTTCCAGCGCGCGGATGCGGCCATCGGACTCCTCTCGCCTGACGATGAACAGGTCCCCTGCCCTCCGTGGTTGGACAGCGGTCGCTGGGGGCACCGGTGCCACGCTGGAACGTTAGAACTATTGCAGAAATCGGGCAAAAGCCCTTGCAGACGGCTTACGTTTGGGATATTGTCGACAAAACACCACGTCCAATCGACAATTATCGCCCTGCGGTAATACCATCCCTTACCCCCACCAGAAACGAAAAGACTGATGACCCTCGAACGAAACGTGTCACCGACGCAGTCAGGTCCGGCGACGAGCGGGCAAGCGGGCACCGACGACAGTGATGCCCAGCATCTGGAGAAGTTCGGCTACAAACAGGAACTGAATCGCGCCCTGGGACTTTTCTCGTCCTTCGGCGTGCAGTTCACGTCGATCTCGGTGGGCTCGGTGCTGTTCACCACCATCATCGTTGGGTTCGGGTTCTTCGGCCCGGCGTCGTTCTGGCCTTTCATCATCGGCGGCGCATTGCAGGTGTTCGGCGTCGGCCTTGCTGTCGCGCAGCTTGTTTCGGCGTTCCCGCTGTCCGGTGGCGTGTACCAGATCATCAGCCGCCTGGCGCCGAAACAGCAGTGGCTGGCCTGGCAAGGCGGGTGGTGGCTGATCATCGCGCACACCGTCGCGGTCGGCGCCTTGGCCGTCAGCATGGTCCCGTTCATCGCCGGCTGGTTCGGCTTCAACGACCTCTCGACCGGCGAGATCACGCTATGGGCGATCGGCATCATCGTTTTGATCACCCTGGTCAACATCGCCGGGGTCAAGGCCGCCGCACTGCTCAACAACATCGGTGTGGTCGCCGAGGCCGCGATCATCATCATGGTCATCGTCGCGTTGGTCGTCGCGCACTACCATCGCGCTCCGGCGTCGGTCCTGTTCGACACCGCGGGCACCACCGCTGACCGGCCTGCCTGGATCGCCTTCCTCTTCGGGATGATCCTGCCCGCCTATGCCATCTCCAGCTTCGACGCCACCGGCAACGCCGCCGAGGAAACCAAGAACGCCGCACGCAATGCCGCACTGGGAACCGTATTGGCGAACACCGCGGCGGTGATCGGCGGAGCCATCTTCTTCTATCTGCTCGTAAGGGCCATCCCCAATGTCGACGACGTAATGGCCAGCGCCACACCGGTCAAGCTGATCCTGGACTCGACCGTGGGGTCGACGCTGACCACCATTTTCGAAGCCGTCGCCATCGTGGCACTCGCGGCATGCATCGCCATGCTGCAGCTGACGGCGGTCAGAGTGATCTGGTCGCAGGCCCGTGACCGTCAGATGCCCGCCGCGCAGTGGCTGCACAAGCTCAACGGCAACCGCATCCCGATGAACGCCACCTTCGTGGTCACCCTCATGTCGATCCTGGTGTGCTGCTGGTCGTCGCTTCTGACAGTGCTCTCCGCGATGACTGCCTTGGCGTGGGCGCTGGCCTACGGCGTCGTCGTCGTGATCGGATTCGTGGCGGTGATTCGCAAGAAGCTGCCCGACCATCCCTTCAACCTGAAGGCTGCCTCACCGATCGTGTTCCTTGTCGCGATCATCTGGTCAGTGGTGCTGTGCGCACTGCTGGTTTGGTCGGACTGGCTGCGCGTCGGCGTTGGCATGCTGGTGGCGATCCTCATCGGTTTCGCGATCTACGCCACCATTCCGGCCGCCCATCGCGGCAAGCTGGAACGCGAAGGCCTGCACGACTGACAACGGCCACACCGGCCATCTGATTCTCGAAGGAGTTACAAGACAATGGCATTCACTCCCCCGACCATTCCTCACGTAGCGAATCTCATCGACGGTAAGTGGGTCGACGGCTCCGGTGAGGACACCATCGAGGTCCTCAACCCGGCGACCGGCGAGACACTGACGACGTTCGCCGGCTCCACCGCCGACGATGTTGACCGAGCTGTCGCAGCCGCGCGCGCCGCACAGCCCGCGTGGGCTGCCCTCTCGGCTCGCGAGCGCTCCGAGGCGTTGCACGCCATCTCGGCTGAATTCGCCAGTCGGCTGGACGAATTCGTCGCACTCGAAGTAGTCGACGCGGGCAAGCCCATTGCCGCCACCCGCGAGGCCGAATTGCCCGATATCGCCGACTCGATCCGGCACTTCGCCGGGGCTGCCCGGGTGCTCAGCGCTCAGGCAGCCGGTGAATACGTCTCGGGAAACACGACGTTTGTTCGCCGCGAGCCTCTTGGCGTCGTCGCGGGCATCACCCCGTGGAATTACCCGCTCTGGCAGGCGGTCTGGAAAATCATGCCCGCTCTGGCAGCAGGCAACACCGTGGTCATCAAACCGGCCGAGATGACACCTCTGTCCACAGTGGAATTCGCGGCGCTCGCTCAGCAGCATCTGCCCGCCGGTGTCCTCAACATCGTCAACGGACTTGGCGGCGTCGTCGGCGCAGCGCTGGCCAGCCACCCCGGTGTCAATCTGGTTTCATTCACCGGATCGACGGCCACCGGCCGCAACATCGCGGCAGCCGCGGCCGCAAATCCGAACCGCGCGATCCTGGAACTCGGCGGCAACGCGCCGGTCATCGTGTTCGATGATGTCGACATCAAGTCAGTGGCGGAGAAGATCGTCGAAGCCGCCACATTCAACGCCGGTCAAGAGTGCATGGCGGCCACGCGCCTCATCGTCGCCGAGTCGATTGCGGAGCGCTTCTTCAATGCCGTTGTGTCTGCTCTCGAGCAGGTCAAGGTCGGCGATACCACCGACGAGACAACCATTTTGGGTCCGCTGATCTCTGCCAAGCAGTTGGAACGCGTCGAGAAGCTCATCGCCAACCGCCCCACCTCGTCCACGCTGCGATTCGGCGGCTCGCAGCCCGATCTGCCGGGCTTCTACCTGCAGCCAACGCTCATCACTGGCCTTTCACAGGACGACGATCTGGTTCAGCAGGAGATCTTCGGTCCGGTCATGACCGGTCAGACGTTCACCGATGAGGCAGAGGCGATCGCCATGGCGAATGGCGTGCAATTCGGACTCGCCGGCTCGGTCTGGACCCGTGACGTGGCGCGAGGCTTGCGTTTCGTCAACGCCCTGAATTTCGGCAACGTCTGGATCAACAACCACCTCGTCGTCGCGCCTGACCTGCCCATCGGTGGCCTGAACCAATCCGGCTACGGCAAAGAGGGCGGACAGTTGGGTATCGAGGAGTTCACCCGGGTCAAGCAGGTCGGGATCTCCCTGGACTAGGTCACCTACGCCGGACGTGATAGTTCGCCGGGGGCGTAGTCTCTCGCCTCGGCAGACCGACAACGGAAGGACAGTCCAGATGACGAGCATCGCCGGCGTCGACCCGCGCACCGCGACAGCGCTGCCGGCCGTGGCTGAGTCCACCACGACATCGGAAGTGGACCGAATCGTCTCAGCCGCAGCGCAACTAGCTCCCACCTTCGAGGGCTATGGACGCGAACGTCGGGCGGCGTTGCTCGACGCAATAGCCGATGCCATCGAGAGCCATCGCGACGAATTGGTCTCCACCGCGGCCACCGAGACCGGTTTCGGTACAGCGAAACTCAACGGTGAGCTGACGCGGGCTGCCTACCAGTTCCGGTTCTTCGGAGAGGTTCTCCGCGAGGGTGGCTATCTGGAGGCCACCATCGACACCGCCGGCGACACACCGATGGGGCCCCGACCCGACCTCCGTCGGCTGCTGGTCCCGGTCGGTGCGACGGCGGTGTTCGGTGCGAGCAACTTCCCCTTCGCCTTCTCAGTCCTCGGCGGAGACACTGCTTCGGCGCTGGCCTCGGGATGTCCTGTCATCGTCAAGGCCCACGAATCACACCCGGCCACGTCGAAGCTCTCCTATGAAGTGCTTTCTCGGGCTGCACTAGACGCCGGTACCCCGCCAGAGGTTCTCGGCATCGTGTACGGCCGCGAGGCTGGATCTGAACTTGTCGCCCATCCCGACATCAAGGCGGTCGGGTTCACCGGCTCGTTTAGGGGAGGAAAAGCCCTGCTGGGCATCATCAATGACCGGCCTGAGCCCATCCCGTTCTACGGCGAGCTCAGCAGCATCAACCCTGTCATCGTCACACCGGGTGCAGCGGCGGAACGTCCCGAAGCGATCGCCACCGGTTTGGTCGCCTCCTTCACCTTGGGCGCCGGACAGCTGTGCACGAAACCGGGCATCGTCCTGGTCCCTGACAATGACGCGGGTCAGAAGCTGATCACAGCGGTGCGGGATGCCCTTGGACCTCTCGACGCACAACCGCTGCTCAACGAAGCGATCTACTCCTCCTACGTCAGCGAAACAAAGACTCTGCGGAGCAACCCGACGCTGACGACGATCGAAGGTCGCGCAGACTCGACCACTGGATTCTGTGTGTCACCCGTGGTGTTTGAAGCCGAGATCGCCGATGTCCGCGGCGATCTCGTCAACGAGATCTTCGGCCCTGTCACGGTTCTCGTCCGCTATCCCGCGGATCAACTCGAGAAAGCGGTCGCCGATGCATTCACGGTCCTTCCGCGCTCGCTGACCGCAACGATCCACCATCATGTCGACGACACCGACCTGGTCAACCGGCTTACCGAGATCGCTCTACCCAACGCCGGTCGCCTCATTTACAACGGTTTCCCCACCGGTGTAGCGGTGTCATGGGCTCAAAACCACGGCGGCCCATGGCCATCGACGAACTCGCTGCATACCTCGGTCGGTGCGACCGCCATCCGACGGTTCCTGCGCCCCATCACCTATCAGGACGCCCCGACTACCGTCCTGCCGGTTGAATTGCGGGACGGCTACGCCGCAATCCCCCGACGCATTGACGGCGTGCTGTCACTCCCGGACTGAAATGACCACGCCGATCACAGTCATCACCGGTGCCTCGTCAGGCATCGGCGCGGCAACGGCCCGGCTGCTCGCAGCTCGAGGCCACCGCATCGCCCTCGTCGCTCGCACAGAGGACACTCTCGCTGACGTGGCTCGCTCACTACCCGAAATCGACGCGGGAGGCCATCTGCCGGTGATATGCGATGTCAGCGTTCGCCAGCAGGTAGAGGACGCGGTCGCCACCATCGTCGAGCGACTTGGCGTACCGTCAGGTCTGGTCAATGGGGCCGGTGTATGCACGCCGGCGTCGCTCGACGCGATGACTGACGACGTCTGGGCGACGACGCTGGACTATCAATCTCTCAGGCACACTTTATATGTCGCGGGCCGTTGCACGCGCCATGCGTGCCGCCGGTCAGCCGGGCAGCATCGTCAACCTCGGCTCGGAGGCGTCCTCGATCGGGATGCCGCACTATGTGGCCTACTGCGCCAGCAAGGCCGGCGTGCTGGGCCTGACTCGCGCGATGGCCGCCGAGTTAGCGCCACACATCCGGGTCAACGCGCTGTGTCCCGGACCCGTCGACACTCCGATGCTGCGTGCCGAACTCGCATTGAGCGGCGAGCCGGACAAGGCGTGGGAGGCCGAAGTGGCCCGCGTGCCGCTGCGACACGTCGCGACGGCCGAGGAGATCGCCGACGCGGCGGCGTGGTTGTTGAGTGCGCGCTCCGCAACGGGCGCTGCCGTGCGCATTGACGGCGGAACGACCACCGCGTTCTACGGCGTAAACAACGACGCGTCCTAGCCGATAAGGGCATTCGATACCGACCGGATGAAATCAGGCATGTCCTCTTCTCCACCAACCGACTGGAGTACCAGCGTTTTCACCCCGGCGTCGAGGTAAGTGCGGACGCCGTCGCGGATATCATCGACATCGCCACCGACTCCGAATTCGTTTGCAGATGCGACGTTCCACTTGTCGGCCTCGGCGCGCAGTGTCAGTTTTCCGCCTTCTCCCGGTGCGCACGCGAGATAAAGCACCGATGAGAAGCCGTCCCGCGCGCCATCCTGCGGGTAGTCCGTCTCGTCGAGCGCCGCGCGAACCGTTGTGGGCGTGTGTTGACAGTCGAGTACGACACCGTCGGCGACCTGACGCGCCAGCCGGAGTGTCTTGGCCCCTGCGCCACCCACGAGAATCGGAATCTTCCGGCTCGGAAGCCATTGCAGCTGAACCTCAGTCAAGCGCACATACCGCCCCGTGCTGGTGACCGACGAGCCGGAAAGCAGATCGCGCAGGGCATCCACATATTCACCGAGCAGCGTCAGCGGCGATGCGACGGCGACACCGGCTTGCCGCATCCACGCCTGGACTCCGTGTCCGATTGCCACCGTCAGACGTCCCGGGAACATCCGATCCAGAGCGGCTATCTTCATCGCGGTCGCCACGACGCTGCGCAACGGAGCGGGCATTACACCGACGCCGACCCGCACTGTCTCGGTCGCGGCCAGCGCCGCCGCGGCTTGGGCGATTCCTCCCTGCAGGAAGCAGTCCTCCCACAGCCACACCTCGTCGATGCCGGCTTCTTCGGCCAAACGCGCTAGTGGGCCGATGCTTTCGGGCGTGAAGTCGGGTCTGATCACGACACCGAATCGCGGCGATTCGACTGGCACGTGTGACCGCAACCGCTACTCCCCTGCAGCCGACACGTAGATGGGTCCGCGTTCGATGACCGGATCGATGAGGCCCTCGATCTCGTTGGCCGCCAACTCAACTGGTGCAGGATCGCGGTGTTGACCTGGGTAGCCGATCAGTTCCATGATTTGCGGAGTCATGAAGTACGCGCCTGCGACGATCGCCGAAAGCGGGTCAAACGTCTCCCTGTCGCGCGACCAAAGGTCTTTCAGCGCTTCCCACATCTGGTCATCGGGAACGTCGGCAAGGCCGGCGACGCCGTCCATGACTTTGTCGAACACGTCACTGCGAGCCCCCAGGGCCAGCTGCAGAAACGACTGGAAGTCCTCGGCGTCGCTGGCCTTCGGATTGGGGCCCGCGGCAGGGATCAGGCAATCGGCGATGCGCAGCAGAGTCGTCGACTCGGTATCGGTGAGCTCACGCGGAGGCTGAGTGGTCCGTACCGGAACGGACAGACGTCGCGTGGTCGATGCCGCATTCGGGGCGGTCGTCATGCTTCTACCTTTCCTGCCTTCAGCTGATCGACGAGATTCTTGCCGACGCGCAATGCCAAAGCGCTGATCGTGCAGGTCGGATTCGCCGAACCGGAGGTGACGAAGATGCTGCCGTCGGCGATGTACAGGCCGTCGACGTCGTGTGCCTTGCCGTAGGAGTCGACGACCGACGTCGTCGGATCGTCGCCCATGCGGGCGGTACCGAGGAGATGCCCGGGCTGATCAACCCAGATCTCCTGCGTGAGGATCTTTACCGCGCCTGCCGCCTTGTGCAGTTCCACAAACCGATCGACGGTGAATTTCAGTAGTGCCCAGGTGTTTTCACTCAACCGGTACTCGACCTTCGGCGCGGGCAGGCCATCGGAGTCCACCAGGTCCGGGGACAGCGTGACGCGGTTGTGCGGCTCGGGCAAGTCCTCGGTGTTCGCGGCCCACAAGATTCCGTTTCGGGCCTGGCGCGCAATGTCGTGAACGGCGGGGCCCCAGACTTCCTCGAAGTCCAGCTGGCGGTGCGCCTCGATGGCGTTGAGCGGGCCGGGCGTTGGAAGGACGTGCATCTTCGAGCCGCGCACAAATCCGCGCGACCGGTCGGTCTCGTAGAACTGCAGCGAATGGATCAGCTGGCCCGCCGGTCCGCGCCAGCTTTCGAGATCCTCTTCATAAAAGCCGAGCGCGCTGCAGTTCGGGTGCAGCATGAGATTGCGGCCGACCATGTCGGACGAGTTGGTGAGGCCGTTCGGGTGCTTGTCGGTCGCCGACAACAACAAGAGCCGTGGGGTGCCGACACCGTTGGCGCACAGAACGACTGAGCGGGCCTCCTGGACGTGCACAGCGCCGTCGCGATCGACGTACTCCGCGCCGGTGGCCCGCGATCCGGTCTCGTCTGTGAGGATCTTGCGCACGCGAGCCCCGGTGATCACCCTTGCGCCGTGTTGCAGCGCCTGGGGCATGTAGATCAGATCAAAGGAAGCCTTTGCGCCCTGCGGACATCCCCATTCGCAGGTTCCCCATCGTGCGCATTGCTCGAGGGTCTTGAATTTCTGGCTTGGGATGGCGTTGGTTCCGGGCCACCAGTGCCAACCGAGGGCGTTGGCGGCCTCGGCCGCTTTGACACCCGCCTTGCCCAACGGGTTCGGCGGGAGCGGATAGGTGAGTCCGTCCGGATAGGCAGGATCTCCATCGACACCTGAGACACCGATGAAAGCGTCGACTTCATCGTGATAGGGCTTGAGGTCGTTGTAGCTGATCGGCCAGTCATCAGCCACGCCGTCGACCGTCTTCACGCGAAAGTCCGATGGAACCAGCCTGGGCCACTCGGCGCCGTAGTAGATGGAGCTTCCGCCGACCGCGTTGAACATGACCGGCCACATGTCCGATTCGGAGACATCAACGGGGTAATCAGACGGCAGTTTCCGCTCATTCGGGTCGTGCGCCCAGTCGTGCTGGATCAACAGCTCCCATTCGGGGTGATTAGCCGGGAAATCGCTGGGGTTGACCCAGTCGCCTTGTTCGAGGCACACGACGTTCAAGCCGGCCGCAGCGGCTGTGTGGGTGACGACAGCACCGGACGGGCCGGCGCCGATCACCAGAACATCAACAACGTCGGGGGCGTCAATCCCCGTTTCGCTCGACGCCATGGCGGGCTCGCTTCCTTCGATCTCAATGACGGCGTCACGGGCTGCTTGCCGTCGATGCGCAAAGGCACAACGTGTGGTGGGTGTACCCGTCTGGGGCCGTTCCCGGTGAACTTCACGAGGCCCGCGACTCCGCATAGGGTCCGCAGGTAATCTAGATTGTTCATTGTCGACAGAGGCCAATCTATTCTGCCCAGCGCATCACGTCAAGAAAGGGTCCGAATTCAACCCCGACGATCATGGACGATCGTCACCAGCCGAAACCCCACAGAATGAGGATGCCGACTGTTACCGGGGAAAACGCCAGCGCCACCAACAGCACTGCCGGACACGTCACAAGGACCAGGGTGTCGACGACACGCCTACGGGCACTCGAGCGGTCGACGTCGGTGATGCGCGACGCGAATCGCGGATCGTCGGCATACAGGGCACGTTCGATGTCATCGAGCGCACGCTGTTCGTCGTCTGAGAGTGCCATGCCGGCCTCCTTAGCGCCGCGCGGTTTTCACTGAATTCCCGCCATCGGGCCAGGTATGCGCGCACGAGACGGTGTGCATCCCGATCACCGCGAGCACGCCAAAGAGCCGAAGCACCTCGACGAGGACGAGTTGGCTCGACGCACACAGCATGAGCGCGACGAGCTGGGCGCGGACGAGTGAACAGTCGGCGATGGACGGCCCGAACTCTCGGTCGAGCACGCCAATCGGCTTGCTGATTCCACGACAGCTCCGATCCTCGATCAGCTGAGACCTGGCAGCCATTCGCCAAAGTGACCGGACCGCGGTCCACAGTTCCTTGCTCCGAGTGGTGTGCCATCGCACATATTTGACCTAAGCCGGCGCGGGAAATGCGAGCATCGATGACAACACTCTTGGAGCAGCGAAGTTCGATGATCAGTGGAAGAGTTTCTGGCACAGTGACTTCGGTCACTGGCTCGTCACCAAAGGGCTGCACATCCTGCTGGTGCTCATTTTCGCACTCGTCGCCACACGTGTGATTCGTGCGATCGCAGGTCGTATCAGCGGCAAACTTGCCCAATCCGAAACCGGCGACGCAGCGGTGCAATCAGAAAGTGTGGAAGCACCGGCAAGCGGTGGCATCCGTGATCTCGTCGGTGACCATCGCGGTCCGTCATGGTGACCATCGACATCTGCGACCGCCTCGGGCTGCCGGTCGGCTCGCTCGTGGCGCCTGCGGCCGTGCTTGGTGCAGCCCTTGGATTTGGCGCGCAGCGCATCGTCCAAGACTTGCTCAGCGGATTCTTCTTGATCACCGAGCGGCAGTACGGCTTCGGCGACCTTGTCGAGCTCACCGTCAACGGCGGCGGAACCGCGCGGGGCACCGTTGAAGACGTCACGCTGCGCATCACCCAGGTGCGCACTGGTGAAGGTGAGATGTACACCGTTCCCAACGGCCAAATCGTCAAGGCCTTGAATCTGTCAAAGGATTGGGCACGCGCGGTAGTTGACGTTCCTGTGCCCGCGTCGGCCGATATCAATGATGTCAACGAGATATTGCGTCAGGTGGCGGAGGCGGCGACGCGAAACGATGGCCTGCCCGACTTGCTGCTCGATGAGCCGCAGGTAATGGGGGTGGAGAGCATCGAACTCGACACGGTCAACGTGCGGATGGTGGCGCGCACCCTTCCGGGCAAGCAGTTTGAGGTCGGGCGGCGACTGCGCGCACTGATTGTCTCCTCGCTACGTGGCGCCGGTGTGACCTCCCAGGACGGCAAGGCGCCCGCGGTCACCGGCGTGGCGTCCGGTGTCGGTGCGAGCGCCCAGTGACCGATGGTCACCGCCGCCAATTAGCCACTTTGCGAACAGTTGGTTGTCGCGGTCGGCGCTGCAGGCGCACGGCGCTGCGGTGCGACGCCATAATCCGTGGCTGATCATCGGCTCGTCCGGCGTTCGCCCGTCGCGGTCGTGGCCCCGTCGTCGCCGGAGTCGACCGAATCAGCATGCGCTTCCAGCAATCCGGAATCGTCCGCATCGAGGGCCTGCTTCTCCTCGTCGGGATCGGCGGCGAGCAGCACGCGGATCGCGCTGTTAGAGAATGCGATTAGTGGTACCGCCAGCAGTGCGCCGACCACTCCGGCGAGCACGGCACCCGCCGAGATGCCGAGCACAACCGCCAGCGGATGGATCGCCACGGCCCGGCCCATCACAAGCGGTTGCAGCACGTGAGCCTCCAATTGCATGATCGCAACGATCAGCCCCAACGTGATGAGTGCGTAGATAAAGCCTTTGGCCAGCAGTGCCACCACCACCGCCAGAAATCCGGACACCACGGCACCGACCAGCGGAATGAAGGCACCGAGGAACACCAATGACGCCAGCGGCAGCGCTAGCGGAATGCCCATGATCGCGAGGCCGGTCCCGATGCCAACGGCGTCGACGAACGCGACCAGAAATGTCGCACGCACATAGCCGATGAGTGTGTGAAAACCCGCGGCCCCGGCGTCGCGCACCCGGTCGCGAACGCCCGACGGGACAGCCTGGGTGATGAAGTGCCAGATGTTACGTCCGCCGAGCAGAAGGAAGATCACGGTGAACAGCGCCAGCAGCGCACCGGTCACCACCTCGGTGAGGGTGCCTGCCGTCGACAACGCACCACTGGTGAGCTGTTCCTGGTGATTGCGCAGGGATTTGGTGGCAGTGTCGCCGACTTGGTTGATCTGGTCGCGACTCAAGTGGGCGGGACCGTTGATCAGCCAATCGCGGGTGCTGTCGATACTGTGTGTCACCTGTTCCACCAAAGCCGGTGCACCGTCGATGAATTGGGTGATCACAAACGAAAGCAGCCCAGCCAGGATCGCTAACCCCGCCAACAACACCAGCGCGACAGCGCCCCCGCGAGGGGCGCCGCGGCGGTCCAGGAAATCGACGACAGGCACAAGCAGCGCGGTCACCATCAGCGCCAGCGCGACGGGGACCACCACCACGCCGAGACGCCGCAAAACTTCCAGTGTCGCGACGATCGCAGCCAGGATGACCAGCAGACGCCATGACCAGGCGGCCGCTTTGGCTACCAGCGGCGTCACCGACTGCTCATGGCGCGGCGCGGTGCTATTCATCGGCTGGGAATAGCCGCGCAATGAGCAGGCAAAACCGCCGATATCCAGGACCTAACCACTGCTGCTGATTTCTTCCCTCGCCTGGCCACTCACATCGGTGACAGTCGACCACACGATTCGGGATCGGTGGCCGCACGAGCTGAACGAAAATGCGAGGTGTGATAGCGCCCACACGCCGGGTACCCCGCGGTGTATGACCTCCACCGACTCCCGACCCGAACAGGTGCGCCTGCAGGCACATGACTACGCCGACCAGGCGCGCAGGGTGATGAACGCCAAACGCGACGAAAACGACCGCGGCCTGGCCGGATGGGTGACGCAGCGGGCAGGCGAATGGGACCTTGACGGCCCGGACGAGGCGACCATGCAGCGGCAAAAATACTTCTGGAACACGCTCGTCGACTACTGGTTTCGAATGGAGTTCGACGGCTGGGAGCATCTGCCTGACCCTCCCGCGCTGCTGGTGGGCATACACTCTGGCGCCCCGTTCGTGTGGGACGCCTGGACCGTTGGGGTGCACTGGTGGCGGCGGTTCGGACAGGCCCGGCCGCTGCAGGGCACCGCGCATGACGCGCTGATGGCGATCCCCGTGATCGGTCGGTACTTCCGCGCGATGGGCGTGCTACCAGCGGCACCGGATTCGATCGCGACTGCGCTGGCCGAAGGCCGCGACGTGGCGTTGTGGCCCGGCGGCGAGGTGGACTCGTTGCGACCGTGGAAGGAACGCGACCGCGCAAACCTGGCCGGTCGCAAGGGCTTCGTGAAGATGGCCATCAAGGCGGGCGTGCCGATCGTGCCGATCGCAACGGTCGGCGGAGCCGACGCGATGCCTGTACTGATTCGCGGTGACGGGTTGTCCCGGGCGCTGCGGCTGGACAAGCTGTTGCGGCTCAAGGTGTTTCCGCTTGCGGTGTCGCTGCCCTGGGGCATCGCGCCCGCGGCGCTGCCGCAATTCCCGCTACCCGCCAAGATCCGCACCCGGCTCATGCCCGCCATCGAGGTCGACCACGATCCCGCGCGCGCTGACGATGACGCCTACGTCGACCGGAAGTACCGCGAGGTGCAAGACAGCATCCAGCGCGGCATGGATGCGCTGGCACGTAAACGGGCATTCCTGCTGTTCGGCTAGGCTTCGAGTGGTTGGGGTGACTAATGCTCGGCTGGCTGGACAAAGTGCAGCAGCACAGCCGTGCGGCCGGGTTCGCTCTCGCCGTGGTGTACAAGTACCTAGACGATCAGGGCGGCTACCTGGCGGCGCTGATCACCTACTACGCGTTCGTCTCGCTTTTTCCGCTGCTGCTGTTGCTCACCACCACCCTCGGAATTCTGCTCGTCGGCCACCCTGGTTTGCAGCAGGACGTGCTGCAGTCCACGCTGCGCCAATTCCCTATCATCGGGGACCAACTTGAACAACCGCACCAACTGTCCGGTGGCACCGTCGCCGTCGTGGTGGGAACCGCGGGAGCCCTCTACGGCTGCATGGGAGTAGGGCAGGCGCTGCAGAATGCGATGGACACCGTGTGGGCGGTGCCCCGCAACCTCCGTCGCGACCCGGTGCGCGGACGGCTGCGCAGCATGCTGCTGTTGCTCGTGTTGGGCAGCGCCGCCGTCGCCGCAACCGTGATGTCGGCAGCCGCACGCGTGACCGACAGCTTGGGAGCTTTCTCTGCCATCGCGGTCGTGGTCGCCTCCGTTGCGGCCAACGCCGCGATTTGCCTGGTGGTGTTCAAGGTCACGACCGTGCGCCCCCTGACCTACCGCCAGGTGGTGCCCGGCGCCCTTGCGGCGGCCGTGTGTTGGCAGCTGCTGCAATGGTTCGGCGCCGGCTACGTGTCACACGTCGTCAAATCGGCCAGCGCCACGAACAGCGTGTTCGCGCTGGTTCTAGGAATGCTGGCCTTCCTGTACGTGGCTTCCACCAGCCTCGTGCTATGCGCGGAGATCAACACGGTCCGTGTCGATCGGCTGCATCCGCGCGCGTTGCTCACCCCGTTCACCGACAACGTCACGCTGACACGCGCTGACCGCAAAACCTATGCGGGACGGGCAAAAGCCGAGCGGGCCAAGGGCTTTGAACGAGTCGACGTGTCATTCGATCGAGTCGCACACTCACCGTCGGGCAGGGCCGGAATCGGGCGCGACAACCTTAGCGATCGCCAACCGGCCATGACAGAGACCGAAGACGATTTGACTGACCGGGCATCGGGCGGCAATCCCTGATCAGGAACAAGATCACAAGGGCCAGAAGAGTCGCGGGCAGTACGCAAGCAGAAACCGCGCCGTCAGGTTCACCTTGACGGCGGGGCGCCCGTCAAGTAGACCTTGACGTATGACAGTTCAGTCGATCAGCCTGCACGCGTTCCGTGAGGAGGTCCCCGGCCCGCGGTGGCGCGCCCTATACGACGCGACGTGGTCCGGCTACCGATCGTGGTATCTACGCCCCGGCACCGGCACGCGACCCACCGCTACCCAAGCGGAGACCGCTCTACAGCGCTACATGCCGGAGCTGCATCCCACCTGGCGGCGGCTCGTTGACCTGGCGGGCGGTGATTCCACCGCTGCCGCGATGCTCACACACTGGAACATGCCGGCGTTCGCGCCCGCGTGTTCGCAGGTTGTCGTCGACAACGGCACCCGGGCGTTGATCCGCAACTACGACTACCACCCTGAGCTATTCGAGCAGGTGGCGATGTCGACGCGCTTTACCGATCGTGAGGTGATCGGCACCAGCGATTGCCTGTGGGGTCTGCTGGACGGCATGAACTCCGACGGCTTGGCAATATCGCTGACGTTCGGCGGGGCCAAGGTCTATGGGCGAGGGTTCGGCATTCCCTTGGTGGTCCGCTATTTGCTGGAGGTCGCGGGAACCGTGCCGCAGGCCCTGACCGCGCTGCGCCGAATCCCGGTTTCCATGTCCTACAACCTGACCCTCACCGATCGCGATGGGTGCGTCCGCACGGCCTACCTGGCGCCGGGTCAACCGATGGAGGTGCGCGCCTTTCCGCTGGCGACCAACCACCGCTTCGATCGACCCGACGACCTAGTGCAGGCGCGGCGGTTCCGCAGCCTCGAGCGGCAGGAACACCTGCTCGGATTGCTTCAAGACAAGCCGCACCCCGACGTTGTCGCCAAGGAGTTCCTGCGGGAACCGCTGCGCAGCAGCGACTACGCCACCGGGTTCGGCACCCTGTATACCGCGGACTACCGCCCAGACTCCGGAGAAGTCCACTATCGGTGGCCGGGCACCACCTGGACCCGGTCCTTCGACTCCGCCAACGCCGAACTGCGACTTGATGTTCCAGCCGCATAGACGGCCGTAGAATTCGTTCATGACCGCTAACACTGACCCTCCTCTCGGCAGTTTGAGTGAGGGTGAAATGGCCGCGCTGATCTATCGGATAGCTGATGAACTCAGCACGCGCGGCACCCGTGAGGCCTTCGCTGAACTGCTCCACGTGACGGCGTACGTCGGCGAACGAATTGGTGACGCCGCGCGCACGCTTGCGGCATCGGACTCGTGGAGCCAAGTTGCCCAGGTGTCCGGGACCTCGAAGCAGGCGGCGTGGGAACGCTGGCGGACATGACTTACGAGTGGCGGACACAACTCAAGGAGATAGCGTCATGAACCAGCCCTGGCCGTCACTGCGGCTCGACGACTGGACCGCCACGCGGCAAACGCTGCACATGTGGCTCCAGATTGTCGGCAAGGTCCGCTTGATGCAGGCGCCGCTGATCAATCACTGGTGGCAGGTCACCTTCTACGTCAGCCCGCGCGGTTTGACGACATCGGCAATGCCATACGGGACAGAGACATTCGACATGGAGTTCGACTTCATCGACCACCAGCTACTCATACGGAACAGCGACGGGCGGACACGCCGAATCTCTTTGGAACCGAAGTCGGTGGAACGGTTTTACGCCGAGACCATGGACGCCCTTGGCGAACTAGATATCGCCGTGCAGATTCAGGCCAGTCCGAACGAGGTTGATCCGGCTGTCCCGTTCGCCGAGGATCACGAGCACGCGTCGTACGATGCTGATGCGGTGCACCTGTTTTGGCGCCAGCTGGTGGCGGCGAACAGAGTGCTGAACGAGTTTCGCTCGTATTTTATCGGCAAGGTCAGCCCCGTGCACTTTTTCTGGGGAGCTATGGATCTGGCGTGCACAAGGTTCTCTGGTCGCCGTGCTCCGGTGCATCCCGGTGGCGCGCCCAACGTGGCGGACTGGGTGATGGTGGAAGGCTATTCCCACGAGTTGAGCAGCTGTGGTTTCTGGCCTGGCGGCGGCGGCGAGGGCGCGTTCTACGCATATGCGTATCCGCAACCCGATGGTTTCGCCGACTTCCCCGTTGCGCCCGCGCAGGCGTTCTACAGTGCCGACGAAGGTGAGTTTCTGTTGCCGTACGAAGCTGTGCGGACCGCGAAGGACCCCGATCAAATTCTGTTGGCGTTTCTGCAGTCGACCTATCGAGCGGCGGCCGAACGGGCCAACTGGGACCGTGCCGCGTTGGAAGCCGATCCACACCGGTGGGATGACAAACGGCGGCGACATGATCGGTGACAAGAGGAGTGGCGCTGGTCTGGCGACCTATACCCCGCGCTCAACGGGAAGCAGTCCGCGGTCGACGGCTGCGACGAGGGCGGCATGGTCGGCTTCCGTCTGATCGGCATAGCGCCGCGCGAACTTGCACAACGCCCTATCGACCCGATCAGAGCTCCCCATGTACCCGGCGATCATCGAGGCGCCACTGGTCCTAGCGTGGCCCTTGGCGAGAAGCTGACCCACCACTCCGGCGTAATCAGTAAGCGCGGCCGCATCGATAGCGTCTAAAGGGATGCGCCCCTTCATGTTTCGGAACTGACGCACGTAATACTGCAGTCCGTCCATCGTGGTCCAGCCCAACAGTGGGTCGCTGACCGTCTGCAGCGCCTGCTGGTATTCCACGACACGCTGCCCCTGGTGCGCGTGCCACGCCGATTCACCGTGTACGTAGCGCCCCAGTACCGACCGGCGGGCCTGCTTGAGCTGTAGGAAAACAACGTCCTCTTCCGACGAACCCTCCAGCAACGCCACGTACGCCCTCAGGCCGACGCTGCCCACCCCGACGACCTTGTGCGCGACGTCAACCAACGTGTAGCCACCGAGTACCCGCCGCCAGTACGAGGGCAGAGTTTCCAGATACCCGTCGAGTGCCTCCGCCAATAACTCCGACTCACCAGCAGGCAGTCGCGTGATCAGGGGTGGTTCCTCGACAATCTTCCGCTCGCCGTCCACCTCATGGGTGAAGCGCGGTAGCGCGCGGTCGCCTGTGCGGTGACGCGCCCGCTTCGCCGAACGCACGACCTCTTCGTTGAGCGGGCCTGCCGTCTCGGCTGCCAGCCTGTCGACATCGAGCCGAACAAACGACCTTGTGAACAGCGGCAGGTCGGCCAGCCGCCGCAACTCATGGCGGTAAGAGGAAACACAGGACCGCACCGCGTTGCCGCAATGGTCTTCCGAGGTCCCGTTGTGGCGCCCGGCAACCCAGATGCTTGCGGCCAACCGCCGCAGGTCCCACTCCCACCCGCCCGGGTGAGCCTCGTCGAAGTCATTGAGGTCGATCACCAGATCCCGCTCGGGAGAGGCGTAGAACCCGAAATTACCGAAATGAGAGTCACCGCAGACCACGGGTGTGATTCCGGTTGCGGGCAGATGCGCCACGTCCTCGGCCATCACCACGGCGGTTCCGCGGAGAAATCCGTACGGCGAGTCGACCATGCGCCCGACCCGGATCGGGATCAGCCGGTCGACCCTGCCCTGATGGCTGATGTTGATGAGTTCTACAGGGTCGGGACGGTCGGAAGGCGCCGTCCAGTCGCCTAACGACTTGCGCGGTACCCGCTTACGCAGACTCTTGCCGAGGGCATAACGCTCGGCCCGTGTTACCGGTCGCTGGCGCAACGACCGATAGGCCGTACCGTCGGCCTCGGCGAGAACCGTGTGCCCGCTGGAAGCTGCGCTGCCATCCATATCAGCTGGATACCCCGTTCATCGCCAACAGTCCAGATGCCCCGCTAAGTAGTGCGGAGACCATTTTCACCACGTTGCGCAGTGCTGGACACCGAATCCGGCACCAGGAGCTACCGCTCCTCATCCTGGGCGTTGAACTCGGCCAAAGGAACGTCGCCCGCGCTTTCCGCGGCACGGGCGCGCGGGGTGCTGAGGAGTTCGTCGCGCACAATCCATCCGATCCATCCGATCGGATCGGCCGCCCGGCCCGTGAAGTCTGCCTTCGCAGGGCCTAGGAATGCCTGCAATTTAGGCATATCTGCGACGCGGCGGGTTTGCGTGTCCTTCCAGAATGCTCCGCCGTACTTTTCCCACTCGCCGACCAGACCGCTGGTGTAGTCGAGCAGCCGGCCGAGGTGCTTCCGAATGTCGTCGTTTTGGTCGAAAACCGAGCGTGTGTCCAGCCCCCGATAGATCTGCTCAAATGTCAGCTCGGCTTCGATGATCGTTGTCATTCCCTCCCGAAGTGTCTTCAGCTGTTCGCTGCGCAGCCGCTCGGGTCCAGGCGCTCGCAATCCGACCGTTCGCAGCCGGCGGCGAACCAACTTGATCCGGTGATAGGCATCGACGAGCTCCTGGAAGATGGCAAAGCGCCGCTCGTCTCGCGCGCGCCGCTCATCTCTGCGCTCGTCGATCGACCTGAGCACCACCCCCACGATGCCGCCCAAACCGACCACCACGACGAGCTGGATACAGGCTTTCGCGATTTCGGTCCAGATGTCGGCGGCCCGCGAAGGGGCGAGAAACACTGCGACACAGATGACTACGGCGAGAAGCACGACCACCGCCGCCGCCGTGCTCAGCCAGATGATCCGCCTCATCGGCGTCCTTTCCTCGCGAAAGACATCGAGCGGGCAGCGTCTCAGGGCGCGGCTGCCACCGGTCAGGGTGACATGTTCTCCAGCTGTGCGAGGCCGATCGCCACCGACGTTCCCTCGCGGATGTGGCGGTGACACCAACGGGCGCTCGGAAGACACGTCGTCACACTCGCATCTGGCCGGCTCCGCGGAGGCCGAATCGCGAGCTCACAGCAACCGATCCGTGCATCGGACCGGGGCGTTTGAGCTCATCTCGACCTACACAAGATCATTTGCAGTGGCGACTCTATCCAGAGCACGAAGCAGCGCTAAGCGCCACTTCAACTAGGTATTTATGTTCTGGTCAATTTGGTCCTATCCTTTTGCTGCCGACAGTCAAAGTGGCTGCAGACACATTGAGGGAGAGCAAATGATTCGCGCATTCATTGTCGCCGCGGCGATCGCGGCAGCCGCCATCGCAGCCGCGCCGGTGGCAACGGCGGTGGGAAAGTACTCGAACTGCACTCAAGGCATAAGGACGGGCGATACGACATCCCACAGGGAGATCCCGACTACTGGTCTGGTGGAGATCGCGACAACGATGGCATCGCCTGCGAGTCGTGACTTTTTTGTGGCAGCGGCCGATGGTGCACAGCGATATGCACCGTTGGGCTCGGCGACACACCGTCTGTGCCTAGACGACACTAAAAGTAGAGGGAATACCATGCGGCACTTGATGATCACGCTGATGGCAGCACTCACGGCTGTCACCCTTGGGTTTGTGGCTATCGCGATGTCTACCCCCGCCAACGCCGACCAGTTCGACTTCGTCAGCGACCTCGACAGCGAAGGCATCTCCTACCCGAATGGCAGCATTTCCAACATGATCGACCTCGGGAAGGCCGTCTGCCACGACTTGCGAGTAGGCACGGCGCCCAACATGGTTGTCGGCAAGCTCGGAAACGTTGGCTACTCCGGTTACGAAGCGGGCACAATTATGGGTGCCGCCGCCAACGCTATGTGCCCGGATACATGGCCTGTTCTGTCCGTCTTCGCGCACTCCGCCACCAGCCCGCCTGCGACCTACCTTCCACCTGACTACGACGACGGCGACTGAAGCATCGTCGGCCGGCCCAACAGCTGATTTGCAGCAGACCTCCAGCTGGGGCGCCCGCAACCGGCAGATCACAGGCTTAGGGTTGATTCAGGGACATGGCTCGCCAATGAAGGGATAGGCGATGACGGAGTCGGACCTCCGGTCCGAAAGCACCGAGACTGACCAATCCGCTCTACGGCCCGCACAACCATCGGACGATGCAGGCGCTAGCCGCTGGGCTCGACTGAAGAACGAGTGGGGTCAACGACTGGAACCCGGTCAGCAGGCTGTCGTCCTCGCATGGTCGTCGTTTACCGCCACCTTCGTCGGCGTGAGAGCACTGACCCATTGGATCCGCGACGGCCACGGTCCATCCGGGGGTGGATTGTCTGTTGGCGGCAGGCACTTTCATCACTACAACATCGGTATCGGGCTCCTCGCCGCCATTGGCGCAATCGCCCTGCGCGGTCACGAGAAGCATCTGCGTCACCCGGTCACCGCGGTCGCCTACGGCTCCGCGCTTGCCCTCGTCGTTGACGAACTCGCACTACTCATCGACCTCGAGGACGTCTACTGGGCCAACGATGGTCGCAAGAGCGTCGATGCAGCCGTCGCTATTTCCGCATTTGGTGCGACCGCTGTAGTCGGGCTGCCGTTCTGGCCGCACGCGAGCAGGGCCTTACGCAAGTGACTCGTGGGGTCAGCAAGGCGAGTCACGCCTGCGAAACCTGGAAATACTAAGTGGATAGACACTTTTCATCGATGCAAGCGAAGATCATCTTTGTCACGCTGGGTGTCGACGACCTCGAAAGATCGGTCGCCTTCTACCGCGATGGCCTGGGCTGGCAGACCGAGGGCATCGTTGCACGGGAGCTTCACGACGAGATCACCGGCGCCGACGGGACGATCGCCTTATTCGTTCTGGAGACGGGTCTGCTGCTCGCCCTGTACGAACGCCTCAACCTGGCAAAAGACGCTGACGTGCCTCCCGGTCCCCAAAGCTCCACCGAGTTCAGCTTGGGGGTTCCGGCCCACTCGCGAGACGAGGTCGACCGACTGCTGGCTCAGGCCGCTGGCGCCGGCGGCACCATCACCGCGCCGGCACATGTCCGCCCGTGGGGCATCTACTCCGGCTATTTCGCCGACCCGGATGGACACTTGTGGGAGATCGTCTGGAACCCCAACTCGTAGCCTCCGAACAAGCCAAGTTATCTACCCAGCAAGGACGACGCGCTGCGCGGTGCGCCGCCGCCATGCGAGAACTGCTACTCGACGCCTTCGAACCGCACATCCGCCTGCGCGCCGAGTAAAGGACGCAACGTTGAGCGGACCCAGGCCCGCTCACAGGTAATACGGATGTCAGCGTTGAGGCGTGCGTGGCCATACGATCGGTTTTGATGGGACTGTGTGTCGAATGCAACGCCGCGGGGAGGTCGCGCCCGTCATGCCCAACTGGTGCGTTGAGCGAATGATGGCCTAGTGAGCGCTCCGACGAGCGAACTCACCCGCGCCGGGCAGCAGCGGAGAAGCGGCGTGGCCAGGTGGATCCGACGGCTGGCGTTGCCCATCATCGTCGGCTGGGTAGCGCTCATCGTCGCGCTGAACGTCTCCGTGCCGCAGCTTGAAGAGGTCGGCAAGATGCAGGCCGTCTCGATGTCCCCCAAAAACGCGCCATCGGTCGCCGCGATGATGCGCATCGGCAAGGACTTCCAGGAGTTCGATTCCGACAGCTCGGCCATGATCGTCCTTGAGGGCGACGCACCCCTCGGTGAGGACGCCCACCGGTTCTACGACGACATGATTGCCAAGCTCCGGGCCGACACCAAGCACGTCCAGCACATCCAGGACTTCTGGGGCGACCCGCTGACAAGAGTCGGGGCCCAGAGCGAAGACGGCAAAGCCGCGTACGTGCAGGTGTATCTCGCGGGCAACATGGGTGAAGCACTCGGCAACGAGTCGGTCACCGCGGCTCAGAAGATCGTTGACGGATTGACTCCCCCACCAGGGGTCAAGGTCTACGTCACCGGTGGGCCTGCGCTTCAGGCCGACCAGGAGAACGCAGGCAACGCGAGCATCAGAATCATCGAATTCGTGACGGTCGGCGTGATCGTCTTCATGCTGTTGTTCTTCTACCGGTCGATCGTCACCGTCCTGCTCGTGTTGACGATCATGGTGTTGAGCCTGTCGGTGGCCCGCGGTGTAGTGGCGTTCCTCGGCTACCACAACCTCATCGGGCTGTCGACGTTCGCGACTCAGCTCTTAGTCACCCTCGCGATCGCGGCAACAACCGACTACGCGATCTTTCTGATCGGGCGCTACCAGGAAGCGCGCGCGATCGGGGAAGATCGGGAGTCCGCGTTTTACACGATGTTTCACGGCACAGCCCACGTCGTACTCGGCTCCGGGATGACGATCGCAGGCGCCACGTTCTGCCTGTCGTTCACCCGATTGCCGTACTTTCAGACGCTGGGCATCCCGCTCGCGGTCGGAATGGTCGTCGCGGTGTTCGTTGCGCTGACCCTCGGGCCCGCAATAATCACGGTCGCGAGCCGCTTCGGACTGTTAGAGCCCAAGCGCGCCATGCGAATTCGGTTCTGGCGTCGCCTTGGTGCCGCCGTCGTCCGATGGCCCGGCTGGATCCTGACGGCGACGATCCTTCTCGCCTTGGTCGGCCTACTGACCCTGCCGGGCTACCGGCCCAGCTACAACGACCGCAAGTACCTGCCTGATGACCTGCCTGCGCAACAGGGCTTCGCAGCGGCCGAGCGACATTTCCCGGTCTCCCGAATGAACCCCGAGATGTTGCTCGTCGAAACGGATAGGGACCTTCGCAACTCGGCGGACTTCCTCGTGATCGAGAAGATCACCAAAGCCGTGACCAGGATTCCCGGCATCGGGAGGGTGCAATCGATCACACGCCCCGAGGGTAAACCCTTGAAATTCAGCACGATCCCGGCACAACTCAGCATGAGCGGCACCTTCCAAGAGATGAACCGCTCGTACATGCAGAAAACCATGGACAACATGTTGGTGCAGGCCAACGAGATGCAGACGACCATCGACACGATGACGAAGATGAACGCGTTGATGGGACAGATGACCGCCGTCACGCATTCCATGGTGGCCAGAATTCGGGACACGACGATCGACACCACCGAATTGCGCGATCACATAGCAGATTTCGACGACTTCTTCCGGCCGATTCGCAATTATCTGTACTGGGAACCGCACTGCTATGACATCCCGGTGTGCCACACGTTGCGGGCGATCTTCGACACGCTCGACGGCACCGACACCTTGACCGATGACATCCAGAGTCTGCTCCCGGACTTGGAACGACTCGACTCACTGATGCCGCAGCTGCAGGCGATGATGCCGCCACAGATCGAGACGATGAAGAAGATGCAGAGGATGATGCTGGAGATGCACTCGACTCAGTCGAGCCAGCAGGATCAGCAGTTCGCAATGAACGAGAACCAATCCGCCATGGGTGATGCGTTCAACGACTCGCACAACGACGACACTTTCTACCTGCCGCCGGAGATCTTTGACAACAGTGACTTCAAGCGCGGCATGAAAAACTTCATCTCCCCGGATGGCCACGCGGTCCGATTCATCATCTCCCACGAAGACGATCCGCTCAGCGCCGACGGCATCGACCGCATCGACGCCATCAAGAACGCAGCATTCGAAGCCATCAAGGGCACGCCGTTGGAGGGCTCCAGGGTCTACCTCGGCGGCACCGCATCCACCTTCAAGGACATGCGGGACGGTAACGAGATCGACCTGCTGATCGCCGGCGTCGCTGCGCTGACACTGATCTTCATCGTCATGCTGATCATTACGCGCAGCATCGTCGCAGCAGGCACAATCGTCGGCACCGTGGTGCTGTCGCTTGGCGCATCCTTCGGACTGTCGGTGTTGTTCTGGCAGCACCTGATGGGCTTGGACCTGGAGTTCATGGTGATGGCGTTTGCAGTCATCATCCTGTTGGCAGTCGGCGCGGACTACAACCTGCTGTTGGTGGCCAGGATGAAGGAGGAGATACCCGCCGGGATCAACACCGGAATCATCCGCGCGATGGGCGGCAGTGGATCCGTCGTGACCGCGGCGGGCCTGGTGTTCGCGTTCACCATGATGTCGATGTCGGTGAGCGCCATGGTCGTGGTCGCCCAGATGGGTACGACCATCGGGATGGGTCTCTTGTTCGACACGTTGGTGATCCGGGCATTCATGACGCCTTCGATTGCCGCGCTGCTCGGCAGATGGTTCTGGTGGCCGCAGCTCGTCCGTCCTCGACCGGTACCGGCGAAATGGCTGAGCGTCCCGCCGCGAGAAGATACTCCCGCCTCGGTGAAGTGAAAGAGGAGATCATGCAGTACTTCGTCCAGTTTGACGTCCACCAGCCGGTCGACATGAGCCGCGAAGAGCTCTACACGATCTGGCTCGAGGAAGCCCGCGCGGCACAGGGTGCGGTCGATGCCGGAGCAGTAACGAACCTCTGGAAGGTCGTCGGCCAGCGCAGCGTCTTCGCCGTGCTCGATGTACCGGACCACACATCGCTAGACCAGGCGCTCGAGTCGCTACCGATTATCCAGAAGCTCGGCGGCTCGGTGGACACGCGCGCTTACCCGATCCGGCCCTATAGCGAATGGGCCGAAGAGCTGCGCGTCGCTGTCGACGGCAAGTAGCCGGCGCACCCGTCTTCAGCCCGCCGTATCGTCACTCGGGTCGTCGAATACCGGCTGCTCTCCCGACATCCCCGCCACAACGGCCGCGATCTGGTTCGGCTTACCGATCAGCCCGGCTTGCAACTCGGATTCGCGCGCCAGCGCGCCCCCGGCGTCGTTGCTCGCCCAGGTCTCGTTGTAGAGACGCTTGGCCGCGCGGATGGCGTCCGGAGATTTCTGCGCGATCTCATCCGCGAGTGCCAGCGCCGAGGCGAGTGGATCGTCGGCGGTGCTGGTGACCAACCCAAGAGCCAAAGCGTCACTGCCAGAAACGATGCGGCCGGTGAAGGTCAGCTCCTTCGCGATATCGATGGGTAATAGTCGCGGAAGCGTCTGGGTGATGCCCATGTCGGGAACGAGGCCCCACTTGATCTCCATGATGGACAGCTTCGCGTCCGGCGCGGCGATCCGGATGTCGGCACCCAGCGCGATCTGAAGACCGCCGCCGAAGCAATTGCCGTGGATCGCAGCGATTACCGGCGCCGGCACCAACGACCAGTCGTAGGTCACGCGCTGCGCGAAGTTGGCCACCCGGCCGCCGTCTCGGGTCAGCAGTACACCCGTGCCGCCGCGGCCGCCCATGAAGCTGGCGACGTCCAGCCCGGAGCAGAAGCTCTTCCCCTCGCCGTGCAGCACGACTGCGCGTACGGACGTGTCAGCCGCCACCGTCTCGGCGGCTTTCATCAAAGCACCGAACATGTCTTCGTCGAGCGCATTGTGCTTATCGGCGCGCACCATCGTCACCGTTGCCACGCCGCCGGCACCTACCTGGACCCGAACTCTGTCTTCGCTCACGCGTGGGAACTTACCGCGATGTTGTCCTTGACCACTCCTGCCACAAGAGAGGACGGCTGGTCTGACGCGACTCGTGATATCGCGGGCGATATCGGGTTGGCGGGAGAACTATGCCAGCGCACTGTGACTGATGTGACGCATGATCAGGGATATGCGGCGGCGTGGAAGGTCGCGTCACCATCAACAGGCTTCTGGATCGCACGCGCGAAATCACCATCAGCGAGGCCAAACATGGGCCAGTCGACGACCGCCGGTACCGCTACGCATCCACCTTCCTGCTGCGCGGGCTCACCGAATTACACGTCGAATTTGCGCCCGTAGCTCAGTGATGCGGCGATCACGGATTGTCTAATGGATTCGCATACCCGCAGCGGTCTAGGAAGTCGACCGCAGGTTGCTTGATGGCCTGGAGGTCGGCCCGAACCTGCGGGTTGGCGTCCAAGTAAGCCTGCACCTGAGGACGCATTTCGTCCCTGGATTTTCCTGCGAGGGTCGCGAAGAAGTCGTTCACCGGAGGATGGGTGAAGAGATAGGTCGAAGTGGCCGCGGCAACGCCCGCCCTGACGCCCGCCCAATCCGCAGGCGAGCAATTCGGCGGCGCAGGTGGTGGCGGCGTTGGCGGCTCAGCACTTGCAGCCGCGGCGCTCCCGACGAACATTGCACCAGCCAATGCGACAGCACCGACGGCTCCCACTACTGCCCGGCGCACAGGATCACGTGTCGGCAACATCATGGCTGCTTCTCCTTCATCGAATGAATGACGGATTCATCGGGCTTGTTCGTCGAGATCGCTGAACCTAGGACGATCGATTCTCGCCGTCCAGGGCGAGGGAGACGCACTGCGATGGATGCTGCCGTTTGGACCGCTGTCGGCAGAGTGACAACGATCCACGGGGTCGCCACCGTCAACGCCAATCCCGGCATCGCGTAGCGCTGAAGTCATCGAAACCCACTCCCGCGATCTAGGCGGTAGGGCTTCCTACAGCCTATGACGCCATACGATAAGTCCACTGGCCTCGGCGCGTAAGCAGATTCGCCATTGAAGGGTCGGTCCGTACGTCGCACAAGTCAGCACGCAGGAATCTCGAATTTAAGGAATGCAGGTCAGAGCATTTAAATGCATTCGAAGCAGCTAGGACCCCCGTGCTCGGTTTCGATGCACAATGTCGTTTGCCATGTTCGCCACCGTGTGCGTTGAATCGAGCCCCCGGACATTGCACGAATCGTAGGATCTGCACGCAGAGGCAACTGAGAGAAGTGTGCAATGAAGCCTTGGTTACAACACAGTGCCTTATCTGCCGTCGTGTTGGCATCTCTGCCGCTGATCGAATTCACCTCACCAGCGGTCGGCCGCGCTCAACCACCGCCTTGCCCGCCCGGCATGTACTGGAACTTCACTACGGTTGTATGCGAATTTCCGCCACCTCCGCCCTTGTACATCGATCCGTGGTTACCGGTTTGGGTCCCGGATATCGTCGACGTCGACCTCGATGTCGATATCCCAATCCCTGGCCCTCCGGGTATCGGGGCTCCAGGGCCTCCAGGTGGGATCGGGCCGGGGGGACCGAATATTGGGCGTCCTGGACCAGGACCTGGCCCTCGCGGTGGTGGTGGTCGGCGTGGCGGTGGGCGACGCTAGGTCGCGCGGTGCCTCGGCCGGCCGTCGGATAGTTCACTACAGCTGTTCAGCGTGCGGTTCCTGATGGGCGTTGCGATCGGCGGCGAGTACTAGTGGCTGGCTCCCGAGACGAAGGGCAAGAGCCTCACCGAGACCGCCGCAGCGCTTGCGCAGTACGCGTCGTCGAATCCCCAAGAGGGAACGCCGATCCGGGGCGGCGGCCGCAGGACAATAAGTTCATGCGGCCATCTCGTCAGCCTCAAGCCGGTATGACTAGCCTGACTTGTCGTCGTCAGCGGCAGGCCGAATCCGGCGCGGCACGTGGAAGCGGCGCCGTCGCACCTTCCACGATCCCCACTCACCCAATGTGACACCCGCGGCGAGCGCGGTGCCGATCGCCAATGCCCCCAGCACCGAACCGAACCCCACAGCGTGCTGATCGTTGAGAATCGCGTAGATGCCGTGCAACAGTGACAAGCCCGGCAGCAGCGGCACGATGCCCGCGATCGACACCACCATCGGCGGCGCCAGATTACGACGCTCCATCAGCCGGCCGACCAGACCGATCGGCACCGCCGCGACGAACGACGCGACCACGGCGCCCAAACCAAAGCTCTGCGCGAGCAGAAACGCAATGGTGCCCGCGGCGCCGCCGAAAGCCGCAGCCATCGCCGCCGACCGTTCGGCATAACAGGCCAGGGCAAAGGCCGCCGCGCTCGCCGCGCCGAACGCGACACGAGCGGGCAGCTCAGCAAGGGCAGGCGGCGCGTCGGCGCTGATGCCGACGAACGGCGCACCGAAGCGGCTGGCGAGGTGCAGGACCAACGCCACACCGGCGATCGTCGCGCCAGTCATCATGACCAGCTCGAAGAAACGGCCCGCCGCAGTGACCGGAGCGCCGGTGATGACGTCACCCACCGCACCCACGAGCGACAGGCCGGCAAGGATGACCACCAGGCCTGCGGCGATGGCCACGGTCGGGTCGAATTGCAGACCCACCTTGGGGCCGAGCCAATACAGCAGCAGCGCCGGCGCCGTCGCGATCGCGCCGCCGACGGCGTACTGGAAGAAGAACGGCAGTCCGTGCCGGTTGAGCCGCCGGTTGACCCGGTCGATCGTCATGGTGCTCAGCGCGCTGACCAGGCACACCAGCGGGTCGGCGCCCAGGGTGCCTGCCGTCGCGAACGCCAGCGCGCCCCAGGCCAGCGTGGCGACCCAGCGCTTGTACGGATGCGGCGCGGTGATGATGGCGTCGAGCTCGTCGTGCGCTTCTGAGGGAGATATCTCGTGCGCGCTGATACGTCGAATAAGCCGATCCACGGCCGCCAGTCGGCTGAAGTCCATCGACCGCGACTCCACGATGTGCAACGTGCTGGCGGGCATCGCGGTGGGCCCACGGTAAACGGCGACATGGATGGCCGTGTTGATGACGTCGACCTCACACCGCTTGATGCCATACGCAGCGGCGATGGCCTCCACCTGCTCCATCGTGGCGGTAGCCGGGGTGCCCGACGCCATCAGAATGGCACCGACGCCTGCGGCCAGGTCGAGCACTTCGGCGACCTGCCCGTCGTCGTTGTCGTTTGGCTCCCCAAACTCCGGGCGCATCAACGGCAGGTTATCCGTCGGCGGCTCGATCTCTCGGACGATTGCACGAGAACCGCCGTACTGCCTACACGGCGATGATCAGGTCTTCGCGCGGGGTGGAGCAGCAGATGAGAATCTTGTTTTCTGCGATTTCGCGTGGGCGAATTCCGCCGGCGTGCTCCATATCGACCGATCCAGATACCACCGTGGACTTGCAGATGCCACAGACGCCCTCGGCGCACGACGACGGCGGGTTGAGGCCGTTGCGGAAGGGTTGCGTCAAGGACGGTTTCGTCGGCGCCGCAATCGAAAGTGGTTCCGCTGCACGGGAATTCGATCGCATATCCGGCGCCCGGTTCCGCACAACATTGGAACGTGAACGTCGGGCCGCCGTGCAGAACTCTCAAAACATCGCCTGACTAGCCAGATGCGCACAACCCATTAGTGAGCTTCCTGCCGGATATCTTCCCGGTCAACCCGCGGCGCTGGCGGCGAATGCTCGATCGACAGCGTCGGCGAAATCGCCCATCGAAGCGAACTCGAGGTTGTAGGTGAAATCCGCGGACGGCTCAGGGGTCGCGCCCCATCCCGGCCGGTCGTGCCGCCGGTTGATCCACACCGACGGCAGCCCTTCGCGCTTGGCCGGGACGTGGTCGTGGAACAGGCTCTGCGCGACGTGAAGCAGCTCGGCGCGATGCACGCCGAGCTTGGGAAGCGTGGCGTCCAGGGCGCGGAAGTGATTTTCAGCCGGCTTGTAGGCGCCGACGTCCTCGGCGGTGATGATGGCCGCGAAGTCACCGCGGAGCCGTTCGTTGCTGCCGGCGAACCCGGCGCGGTGCACATTGGACAGGATGATGAGCCGGTAGTGCCTTGCCAGGCGTGCCAAGGCATCGGCGGAGTCCGGGAACGCCGGCCAGTCCGGCACCGAGTTGGAGAGCCGCTGCGCCCACTCATCACTGACCGGGCAGCCGAGATTGTCTGCTGTCCGCCGAAAAGCCGTGGCGAGCACCTCTGGATACAGCGCCGACGGTGTGTCACGCTCGGTCGCTGCCTCGTTATCGGCATAGCCGAGCAGCAGCTCTTCGTCAGTGAGATCGAGTCCTTCTTCAAAGGCCCACGGCGACAACACCGCGGCGATGCCCGCCTCCCAGTCGATCAGCGTGCCGTAACAATCGAAGCTGAGTGCCTTGAAGCGCGTCAGGTCAAAATCGTTGGTCACTGCCATGCTCCTCGATCACATCGAGTGTTCATCAAGACTGTCGCGCAGCCCTGAGGCTGCCGATGGCCGCCTCGGTGAACACCGATAGTCCCAAATCGGGGTTATAGCCGTGGATTTCCTTCACATCGAGCTGCGCCAGGAAGTACAGGATTTCCTTCGAGATCACCTGACCTGGTACCAGCACAGGGAACCCCGGAGGATAGGGCACCACGAACGTGGTCGACACCAGGGTCTTACCTTCGGCCAACCGTCGCCCCGCCGCGCCGAGCAGCACGTGTTCGCGGTCGGATTCTTCATAGCCGGCGTAGAACGCTGAGCGCATGTCGCCAATCGAGCCGTCACTGTAGGGCCGGAAGGCGGTGTCGAACTCGCTGAAATCGGGTAGCGGCGGGAGGTCTTCGGTGATTTCGGTGACCCGACGCTGATGCAGGGCGCGATCCGCACGGCCTGCGGTGCGCTCGCTACGGTCCAAATCGCTCGCGACCCTGCGCAATGCGTCCAGCAGATAATGAATGCTCGACCACGTCACACCGATCGTGATGATCAGCAGCACACTGTTGATCGAGGTCTTGTTGATCTGGATGCCGAACCGGTCCATGAGGATCTTCTCGCGGAAGTCGTATCCGTTCATCCCGGTCCTGCCGAGGAACAGGGTGATCCGCGTCGGATCGAGCACGAACTCATCGGATCGCCACGCCTCGTTCCAGCCTTCAAGGGCGCCCTGGCTCACCTGCCGGTAGGACCGTACCCCCGATGCCCGGTACTCGTCTGGTACGAGATCGGCTTCGTCGAGTATCCGGAACCACTTGCTGATCAGCGGGTCGATGCGCATTCGGTGCCGAAAAACCAGCGCCATGTTGTAGGCGTATCGGACCAGCTGGAATCCCTCGATATCGACCTGGCGGCGGGCCAAATCCAGCGACGCCAATAGTTGCTGGTTCGGGGAAGTCGAGGTATGCGTCAAGAACGCCTCGCCAAACGCCTCGCGGCTGCGGGTGTTGAAATCCTGGTCGCGGATGTGAATCATCGACGCCTGCCGCAGCGCCGACAGGGACTTGTGCGTGGAATGCGTCGAATAGACCCGCACGCGGGCCTGGTCCGGGTCAGGAAGCAGCCGGTGCTCGGTCCACTGTGAACGGTCGACACCGCTCATCGCCTCACGCCACTTGCGGTACTCCTGAACATAGCCGGGCGAGGAGAGCATGGTCTCGAGGCCCTCGGCGGCGATCATGGCGGTGCGCTGGCGCGACCATGGCACTGAGGTGGCGAACGCGTACCACGCCTCGTCCCATAGAAAGCAGATGTCGGGCTTGATCGCGAGGACTTCCTCCATGACCCTGCGCGGGTTATAGACGACACCGTCGAAGGTGCAGTTGGTCAACAGCAGCATGCGCACCCGGTCCAGCTGTCCCGCGGCCTCGAGGTCGAGCAGCGCCTTCTTGATGGTGCGCAACGAGACCGCGCCATAAATCGCGAACGGCTCCAACGGGTAGGCGTCCAGATACATCGCGCTCGCCCCGGCCAGAACCAGACCGTAGTGGTGGGACTTGTGACAATTGCGGTCGATCAGCACGATGTCGCCGGGCCGAACGAGCGACTGTACGACGATCTTGTTTGCCGTCGATGTCCCGTTGGTGACGAAGTAAGTTTGATCGGCACACCAGGTGAGCGCCGCCTTGTCCATCGCTTGCTTGAGCGTGCCATGCGGATCCAGCAGAGAGTCCAGCCCACCGGAAGTCGACGACGTCTCCGCCATAAAGATGTTCCGGCCGTAGAACTCACCCATATCGTGTAGCGATTTCGAGTTGAAGATGCTGGCTCCTCGTGCCACCGGCAGAGCGTGAAACTGCCCGACCGGCGCTGCAGCGTACGCGCGCAGAGCGTCGAAAAACGGTGTTGCGAAACGATTGCGGATACCACCCAGCAGGGTGCAGTACAAGTCGGTGGCGTCATTGAGCCGATAGAAGGTGCGGTCGTAGGCGTCGGACACCTCGTCGGCCGGAGAGGCGATCGATTCGTCGGTGAGCAGGTAAAGATCGATGTGTGGCCGAAGCTCGCGGATCCACTGACCGCACTCGATCCAGTTGTGCGTGATGTCGTTAGTGATCGGTGCGTTTCTCGTGCCTAGTAGCGCTGTCATCAAGGGCAGCCGGTCACGCGACTGCACAGGCAGGTCATGGCGGATGATGGCGGCCTGGATTTCACCGTTGAGCGCTACGGCGGTGATGGCGTCCTCGATGCTGGAGACGACGAGCAGTTCGAATTGCACGTCCTCAGATGGATTACGCAGGGCGCGGAGGCTTTCGGCCAAGGTTTCCGGCGCAAGCAGGCCGGAGTCGTCGGCGAGCAACACCGTGTAGAACTGCCGCTGCCTTGCCCTGGCCTGCAACTCCTGGTCGGCCAGCGGCGCCGTCATGTCGAACAGGGCGGCGCGATCGCCATACTCCGATAACAGACGCACCGCCAAGGACACTTCCTCGCTTAACCGTTCGGTCGCCATATCCCTCAGATATCCGCGGAACTCCTCGAGGTTCTGCGCGCCCGGGTACAGCCAGTACCGTTCATAGGCACCGAGTCGATCCAGCAGCCGTCTTACCCGCGCCTCCTTCTGGGTGGTGTCCAGCCCCGCGCGGGAGACCTCGAGAAGCAGGCGGCAAGCGTCGTCGAGCAGATTCCACGTATCGATCCGGGTGTAGGAGGGGTTGGCCACCGCCGCCAGTGATGAAACGCGGAACTGGTTCGCTCGGCGAGTGTCCCTGTGCAGGCCGCTCATTGACGTACTTCCGATGGCGGCACTGCCCGAACACGGGAACTGTTCGACACTGCGCTCGAACAGCAATCGCCACGTCGTCTGGGCTTGCTGCCTTTCATACTGAAAACCTTCCTGCGATCGCGGGTCATCATTGGAGACGTCAATTCAACCAGCGCAACAAAGCACTCGCGGTGCTGTTCATAGCGTGCGCCAGTTTCACGACGACGACAACGGTCGGTCTTCAGTCGCCGGCCTCGCCGTTCATGATTCGATTGGGAACACGCGGGAGACTTGCTCGTGGTCGGCTCCAGCCAGGCTGCCCGATCTCGGACGTCTCCCTGGGATCGCTCGGGGTAAAGGCTTCCAAACTAGAGCTGACACGTGTCCGCGTCAGCGTTTGAGCTCGATTTCGACGAACACAGCGCGCGATTCCGTAGCGCTGATGACGTTGTGCGCGGTGCCGGCAACGCCTCGATACGGCGACGCCGGTTCTTGAGTCATCTCGCGAGTCGTGCCCTGCGAATCGACCACGGTGAAACGGCCGCCCGTAATTGGCACAACCACGTAGTCGTACTCGTGAAGGTGAGGGCCGGTGGCAGCGCCCTCTCCGTCGAAGGTCCATGTGGTGACCCGTACCTGGTCGTCGTCGATGTCTGTCATGCCCGAAGCTTCGCTCACGCGACACCTCCTGTTGGCTCGGTGATGCGGGCCGAGTGTCTCATGGCGGGTGCCGTAGTGGCCTCGACCGCGCATTTAGAGACCGAAATAGCGGCCGCGTCCGTCGACTGACAATTACTTCGCGGGTGTAGGGCGGGCCCCGCGCGTTAGCCTTTCGAAGTCGCTCGTTCCGAGGGCAGACTCTCCTGGCTGACGGCCCAGGAGGCAAGCAGTTTCAGTCCATCGGCGGTCGGGGTGCCCGCCGCTGCGGTGTAGATATTCAACTGCAGGCCTGGTTCAGAGGGCAGTTCCATGGCCTCGAAGTCCAGGTCCAGCTGGCCAACCACCGGGTGTCGTAGCCGCTTGCGACCAGACCGGTGAAAGCGCACGTCCTGCGATGCCCACCGTTGTCGGAAAAGCTCGCTGCGCGTTGACAATTCGCCAACCAGCGCGACCAACTCCTCATCGTGAGGATTGCGCCCCGCTTCCAGACGAAGCATCGCCGCCGCGTCGCGAGCGATCTGGTCGTAGTCGACGAAGAACTCTTCGGCCGCGGGATCGAGGTAGACGAACCGGGTGGTATTGGCCGGACGGCGCGGATCGGCGAGCACCGGGGCGTACAGCGCCCGCGCCAACTGGTTCATCGCGAGTACGTCGTGACGGCCGTTGCGAATCCAGGCAGGTGCATCGGTTATGGCGTCGAGGACCTGCTGCAGCACTGGTCGAATCGTCGCCACGGCTTTCGTTCTACGCCGCTTGGCGGTCGCGCCGGACTCACGAGCGAGGGCGAACAGGTGATCTCGTTCGGCGTCGTCGAGTTGCAAGGCCGATGCTAGGGCGTCGAGCACGCTCTCCGAGGCGCCGGAGAGGTTGCCGCGTTCCATCCGGATGTAGTAGTCGATCGAGACACCGGCGAGTAGCGCGACCTCTTCGCGCCGCAACCCCTTGACGCGGCGATTGCCGCCGTAAGCGGGCAGCCCCGCCTGCTCGGGGCTGAGGCGTGCGCGGCGCGAGCTCAAGAACTCGCGGACCTCGCGGCGCAGATCCATCGTGCCCATACCCCCACGGTAGAGGCGATTGGCCCCTGTTGGGGGTACTGCTGTTACCCCGAACGGCTGTCACTCCCGCGGTCTTCGACAGCGATCTAGCGTCGATGCCATGAGATCGACTGACTTGACCGACGAGCGCACGTCCGTGATAGCCGCCGGCTGACCGGGTCGATCAGTTTTCGAACTGTGAAGGAAGCGATATGCGAGCAACCGTGATGTACGAGGCCGGCGACGTGCGCGTTGAGAACGTGCCCGATCCGATCCTCGAGGAGCCCAGCGACGCCATCGTACGGATCACCAGCGCATGCATTTGCGGCAGCGACCTGTGGCCGTACCAGTCAATGCCATATAAGGACGGCGGCCGTCGGATGGGACACGAATTCATCGGCATCATCGAGGACGTCGGCACCGACGTGTCCGGACTTCAGCGCGGCGATCTTGTGGTCGCCCCATTCGTCTGGGCGGACAACACCTGCGACTTCTGCCAGGAGGGGCTGCAAACTTCCTGCCGCCACGGAGGTGGCTGGGGCGGACCCGGCGTCGACGCCGGCCAGGGCGAAGCTGTGCGCGTTCCACAGGCGCAGGGCACGCTGGTGAAGCTTCCCGTCGCAGAGGATTCGGCGCTGATGCCCTCACTGTTGACGCTGTCTGACGTTTTCTGCACCGGCCACCACGGCGTGGTGACCGCCCGGGTGCGGCTGGGGTCGTCGGTGACCGTTATCGGTGACGGCGCGGTTGGTCTGTGCGCAGTGCTGGCCGCCAAGCGGCTCGGCGCCGACCAGATCATCCTCAACGGCCGCCACACCGACCGTACCGACCTGGGCCGCGACTTCGGGGCCACCGACGTCGTAGCCGAACGCGGCGACGAAGCCGTCGAGAAGATCCGCGAACTGACCGGCGGCGACGGAACGCACGCGGTCATCGAATGCGTCGGAACCGAGCAGTCGCTCGCCACCGCCATCAACACTGTCCGCGACGGCGGCGTCGTCAGCCGACTCGGCGTATCCCAATACGCCAACGTGCCAATGGGTTTCGACACCATGATCCACAATCTCACCCTCACCGGCGGAGCCGCACCGGCCCGCGCCTACATCGAGGAACTCATGCCCGACATCCTCGACGGCACCATCGAACCCGGCCGCGTCTTCGACCGCACCATCGGCCTCGACGAGACACCCGACGGCTACCGCGCCATGGCCGATCGCAAGGCCCTCAAGGTATTGATCCGCCCCTGACAGCGGAAGGACACGACATGAACAGATGGTCACCTGACGAACTGGCCCAGATCGCCAACACGGACGAGATGCACATCGCCGCACGGCGCCGCGACGGAACGGACCGCAAGCCCGTAATCGTGTGGATGGTCCGACTTGGCGACGACATCTATACCCGCTCGGTCAACGGACCCGATGCGGCCTGGTTCCGCGGAACCCGCGCCCGCCACGAGGGACGCATCATCGTCGACAATCTCGACAAGTACGTCGCCTTCGTCGACATCGAAGCCGACGACCCCATAAACGACGCACTCGACGCCGCCTACCGATCCAAGTACCGCCGCTACGCCGGGCCTGTCGCCAGCATCACCAGCGAGGTGGCGCGCTCAACGACCCTCAAACTTGTTCCACAACAGAACAATTAGGAGAATCTCACCATGAAGCACGTGCACTTGCGCGACCTCGACGTCGCCCGCATCGGCCTTGGGGCTATGGGTATGTCCCACGGATTCACCGGCGCCGGCAGCGACGACGCCGAATCGATCCGCACCATTCACCGTGCCCTCGACCTCGGTGTGACCCTGATCGACACTGCCGAAATCTACGGCCCCTACATCAACGAGGAACTCGTCGGCCAAGCACTCAAGGGGCGCCGCGACGAGGTGGTGCTGGCGACCAAGTTCGGTCTCGTCTCCCATGCAGGAGCAGGCCCGTGGAACCTCGACAGCAGCCCGGCCAACATCCGCGCCGCCGTCGAAGGCTCCTTGAAACGGCTCGGCACCGACCACATCGACCTGTACTACCAGCACCGAGTCGACCCCGACACACCCATCGAAGACACCGTCGGCGCCCTGGCCGAGCTGGTCACCGAGGGCAAGATCCGCCACATCGGGCTCTCCGAAGCGGGAGCGGCAACCATTCGACGCGCCAACGCCGTTCATCCCATCACCGCGCTGCAGTCGGAATACTCGTTGTGGACCCGCGACCCCGAACCCGAGACACTGCCGCTGCTGCGTGAACTCGGTATCGGCTTCGTGCCCTACTCCCCGCTGGGAAAAGGGTTCCTAACCGGCACGATCCGCTCCACCGACCAGTTCGACAAGAACGACTTCCGCGCCACCAACCCCCGCTTCACCGGCGAGAACTTTCAACGCAACCTGGACATCGCCGACGAGGTCACCGCGATCGCCGGCGAGGCCGGTGCCACGCCGGCGCAGGTAGCCATCGCGTGGCTGCTCACCAAGGGCGACGACATCGCACCCATCCCGGGCACCAAGCGCGTCGACCGGTTGGAAGAGAACGTCGGTGCTGACGCCGTCGAGCTGACCGCCGAACAGGTCACCAAGCTCGACAACCTCACTCCGGCATCGGGTGCCCACCACAACGAACAACAGATGCAAATGATCGGCCGCTGACCGGCGCGCCTATCAGGGACGGACACGACTATGGAACTGCAGTCGCCACAGCCCTCTGCCAAGGGCCCGGCCGAGATGTTCACCGGCGACGTCTACTTCGACGTCATCTACCGCGGTGAGCAGCCGTCGAGGATGCGCGCCAACAGTGTGCGGTTCACACCATGCGCGCGCACTGCGTGGCATACGCACGCCGTCGGGCAGGCGCTACACGTGACCGACGGCGTCGGGATCGTCGCCACCCACGAGCAAGTGATCGTGATGCGTCCCGGCGACACCGTCTACACCCCGCCGGGAGAATGGCACTGGCACGGCGCCACACCCGAGCGCTTCATGACCCACCTCGCGATGTGGGAAGCACCCGCTCAAGATTCTGAGCAGCCCGAGACAACGTGGGGCGAGCACGTCACCAACGACGAGTACCTCGCCGCCGCGGAACAGGTGTGATCGGCCGCATTCGCCAAACCGGACCCTTGGGCTAGCTCGCGCCCGCCGCGATCACCTGGTCCACCTCGAGGGCCCGGTCGGCCATCTCGGCGTGTGCCTTGTCCAGCGCCTCGGCCTGATCCTCATCGGCCTTCATCAGCGCCTCGATGTCGGAGCCGGCCATGTCGAGGACTCCCATCTCCGAGAAGGCCTTCTGCACCTTGTCGCCCCACAACCCGATGTCCTTGACGATCGGCACGATGCGGCTGAACAGGTGCGAGCGGAACTGGATCATCAGCGGCGAGGTGTCGACCCAGTCGGCACACGCTTGGACGTCGAGGCCGAGGGTCTCGAAAACTTCCTCGCCGCGGAACCGGTCGCGCATCAAGTAGCAGGCGTCCACGACGAACTCTTCACGCTCGCCCCGCTCGGCCTCGGTGAGCGCGGAGTAGTAGTCCTTCAACGAGATTCGGCCGAAGGCGACATGCCTGGCCTCGTCCTGCATGACGTAGGCCAGCACCTGCTTGGCCAGCGAATCTGGCGCCGCCATGTCACGCAACACCCCGAACGCGGCGAGGGCGAGCCCTTCGATGAGGACCTGCATGCCCAGGTAGGGCATGTCCCAACGCGAGTCGCGCAGGGTGTCTTCCAGCAGGGAGGTCAGGTGCGTGTTGATCGGGTAGACCAGGTCGACCTTCTCCTGCAGGAATCGCGAGAACGCCTCGACGTGCCGGGCCTCGTCCATCGTCTGGGTGGCCGCGTAGAACTTCGCGTCCAGGTCCGGGACGACCTCGACGATCTTGGCCGCGCACACCATCGCCCCCTGCTCGCCGTGCAGGAACTGCGAGAACTGCCAGGCCTGGAAGTGCTGACGCATCTCGGCGCGACGGGATTCGTCTGCGGCGTCCCACATCGGGCTGCCGAACAGCGGATGGAACTCATCGGGCAATGCGATGGGATTCATCGGGTCGACGTCTTGCGACCAATCGATGCGCGACTGGGCGTCCCACTGCTTGTCCTTTCCCTTTTGGTATAGGGAAAGGAGCCGGGCGCGTCCCTCGTCGTACTCCCACGTGAAGCGCGCGTCGCCACCGCTGGAGACATCCCACGAGTACGGCTCGGGCACGTCTGTGTACTTGTCCCGCGTGGTCATGAGCTGCCGCCTCTCGGCTCGGGTGTGACCAGATGGTCAAATAAGTCAACTTACGGGATATCACATTGCGCCGCGTCGTCAGCGCAATATGACGAGTATGACTCCGCCGCGTTCGGCAGCGCCTCACGAAACCATCTAACAGCGAGGTGGTTGTGCGCAGCCGCCGGGAGGATGTGCGGCGACGCGTC
>CAVVUT010000007.1:0-240769 GCA_963751485.1 uncultured Actinomycetota bacterium | reverse complement strand
CATGAGCACCTCCACAGAACGGTCCCAGTGCCGAATCTACTGCGGCCAGGGATGCACGACGCGCGAGCATGTCAGTGTGGCGATGGCCGAGATCGCCGAGCACGTGGGCGAGGGCCTGCTAGCCCTGGCCGTGGGTGCCGGTCTGCAGGTCATGCAGACACTGATGGACGCCGACGTCACCGCGCTGGCCGGACCCAAGGGCAAGCACGACCAGGGCCGGATCGCGGTGCGCCACGGCCGCGAACACGGCTCGGTGAGCTTGGGTGGGCGCCGGGTGCCGGTGACCCGCCCGCGGGTGCGCGCCGCTGACGGCACGGGTGAACTGCCGATCCCGTCCTATGAACTGTTCACCTCGACGGAGATCCTGGGCAAGATGGCGATGGAGAAGATGCTCGCTGGGCTGTCCACCCGTCGCTATCCGGTGGGCCTGGAACCAGTCGGGGCGCAGATCACCGGAAAGTCCTCGGCGACAAGCAAGTCGGCGGTCTCACGCAGGTTCGTGGCGATGACCGAGACGGCGCTGGCCGAGCTGCTCGCCGCAGATCTGTCCGGGCTGGATCTGGTCGCGTTGATGATCGACGGGGTGCACTTCGCCGAGTCGTGCTGCATCGTGGCCCTCGGGATCGGCATCGACGGTGTCAAGCACCCGTTGGCGTTGGTGGAGGGATCGACGGAGAACGCCACCCTGGTGACCGAGCTGCTGGTGGACTTGCGCGAGCGCAGCCTGGATGTCACCCGCCCGATGCTGGTCGGCATCGACGGGTCCAAGGCTCTTCGCAAGGCGGTCATCGACGTGCTCGATCATCCGGTGATTCAACGTTGTCAGCTCCACAAGGTTCGGAACGTGAAAGATCATCTGCCGCAACGTCTTCGCAGCAGTGTGGGTCGCAGGATGACGGACGCCTACCACGCCGACTCGGCTCTTGAGGCCGAAGCGGCGCTGCTGGCCTTGGCGAAGGAACTCGACCGCACTCACCCCGGGGCGGCGGCCAGCCTGCGCGAAGGCCTCGACCAGACGCTCACCGTGCTGCGCCTGGGCGTGCCACCCACGCTGGCGCGCACGTTGAGATCGACGAACTGCATCGAGTCGATGATCTCGGTGTGCCGCGAACACGCGGGCAACGTCAAACGCTGGCGCGACGGGCAGATGGCGCTGCGTTGGTGCGCGGCCGGGATGGTCGAGGCCGGCAAGCAATTCCGCCGCGTCAACGGCCACCTGCACCTACCGGCGCTGCGGACCGCACTCGAACGCCACATCACCGAAAACGTCGTACCCGTCATGCATGATGAGCAGGTGAGCGCAGCCTGATGCTCACCGGGCCGCCGCCGAAGTTCCACGGAACTCGGGACATCCTCTCTACTGCGGCCAGACAAACTTAGATACGACGTCTCCGACCGAATCGCATGCAGCGGCCAGTGCCTAGGCGACTCTGCGTGGCCGAATTTCTCGAGAGTGCCGCTCTCTGGCTGCGTGTGGCGCACACTCCGGGGACGCGGATCGCACCAGTCAGAACGGCAACCGAAGAACCATGACAACGGTCGACATTCAGCGACACGCGTCGCACAAACCGTTACATGCCGGCGACGTGGAATCGGTGCTGTGGGGAATCGAGAAGGGTCCCTGCTGCGGCAGACGATGACTGCGGTTCTCATCCTGTTCGACCACCTGACCGCGAGACGCTGCTGGACCGCCTTGAACGTGCCAGTCGCACCCTTCCCCGTTACGGCACCGGCTGGTGGAAGTGCCCTTTCGCCTGTCGACGTCACGCCCGCTCGTCGACCCGAATTTCGACCTGTCGTACCACGTCCGCCGGATTGCTGCGCCTGGCGACGGGTCTCTCGACGGCGTGCTCGAATTCGCGGGCCAGTCGGCGATGTCGGGTCTCGACCAGGCTCGCCCGCTGTGGGTCCTCACCGTTGTCGAGGGCCTCAGCTGAAGCGGGAGCCGTGCCGGATCTGGACATGCTCGCCGGGTGCACCCGTGAGGGCTTCGATGCCCTCATTGCACTCGCCGACGTCGGTTAACAGAAGGGCAGCCATACGCCGTCGATGGCGCTGCGGCCTACCTCCTGGCTGGGCACTGACCCCGACACCATCGGGTGGACGGCCAACCCCGCCGGCGCGGCGCCACCGCAGTTGCCGGACTATCCGTCGAAGTTGGCGCGCGAGGGCGGCATCCGCAATTTCGTGCCCAATTTCGGCATCGAGGATCGCGGCGATGGCGGCGGGGTAGTCGGCCTCGCCTCCAAGCCGGCGGCGTTGAAAGCCCAGCTGAAGAAGTACGCAGGAGTCCGCGTCTAAGCCTCAAGCACCTAGTGAGTTCCCTTGTCGTGGGGCGGTTTTCCCAAACGACCGACAGCATCGGCCAGCCGCTCGATCGCCGTCGCGATCGCCCACAGTGCCGCCCTGTGGGAGTCTGTCGACGGTGATCCGACGTCGCCGGGTTTATGTGCGTGCGCGCTGGTGGCTGACGGCGGTGCGGGGCTGTCGGGAGCTGGGCTGGTGGGCTTGGAGTGGCGGCCGGGTGGGGAAGGTTCGACAGGCTCGAGACGGGCAGGCCCGTTGTCGGGCCAACGCAGCCACTGCTGCAGTTCCCCGTTGAGATGGTAGGCCGGGGCGCCGTGATCGCCGTTGTGACCGTGCTCCAGGATGCAGCCGTGCACCCACGGCACATCGTGCCCGTGCATCGTGGTTAGCGACTGCCAGAGTGTGTTGTCAAGGAGCACGCTGCCGTAGCAGCCACCGTCGTTCACCCTGTCGGCCCATGGCACACGGTGGATCTGCGCAGGCTCAGTTCGTGAATCTGTCTGCAACGGATACCGCGGTCCATGGTCGTCATCCTGACACTGGCGCGGCACAGCGGCGCGCCACTAGCCCACGGTTGAGCACATCGAGCGCCGCGGTCCCTTCGGTCCCGTCAACGAAAACGTCAGCTATCGACGAAGTCGGGCCGCTACCTGGCCACAGCGTCACTCCACAAGCCGACCGCGAACAGCGGTGGGCAGTCACATGGTGCGCTGCAGGAGCGCGGCTCCCGTGTCAGCGGAAACGATTTCTACTGTAGCGATTTGGTCGATCGGCATTGACGTGCTCCCGGCCGGTGTTGCGCGGACACCGTCGACCGCCATCCAGGTGGCCAATCGGTCTTGGCTGCCGTCGCGGCCGACCACGACCATTGCAAGCTTGCGGGAGGGTTCGTCCGCGTCAGGGGCGGAGGCGCTCACTTCCACGGGGTAGGTGCAGTTCATTTCGATTTGGGTCCCCCAGTCATGGCCGGTGACGGCGACCGTCGCAGTCAGCTCGGTAGCCGCCACCGCTGTCATCGTCACCGCCGAGGACTCCGCGCGCCGCACAGAAGCGGTTGAGCCCCAATGGAATTGGGTACCGGCCAGCCCGCCGAGCGCTATCACCGCGGCGGCGGTCGTCAAAATCGCCACGCGCGTAACGCGACGTCGGCGGCTCGCCCTCGCCGGCGGCGATGTCAACATCTGCCCGCGCGACGGGGCCAGCGTCTCCGAGACGCCGTCATCGATCGCGGCAACCTCGTCGGCGCTCAGGTGCCCAAGAAGTGCAGGCAGCCCGCGCAGCTCCTCGACGGATTGGTTACACGACCGGCAATCGCGCAGATGCGCCTCATACTCGCACCGGTCGGCATCGGACAACGCCCCCAGCACGTAAGCTCCGTCCCACAGCACGTATTGGTCGCTCTCGCCCGCACGCGACGGTGGGTTAGGTAAACCCTCCATGGCGACCTCCCGCCTAATAGCACGAGGTAGAACCGACCCCGGTTCACCGCAGTCGCGCTCAACCCCCGCTACGCTCGGCGTACCGCAAACAGTCACCGGATTGCTCACTGCTTGCGTGTGCCACGCTTAGTCAGTATCAACCAACCGGTCCGCGTGGTGCCGACAATCTGCCAAGACGATAACCAACACGAATAGAGCTACTCACGTTTGAACCTTCGCGAGAGAGCCCAAGTACCCGCCCGGTTTACTGGGGCATCGTATCCGCGCGCGTGGCTTCGTTCGGCCTCGGACTGTCAAGAAGCGACGTCGGCAGCGGTAGTCAAGGTGTCGGCACCGCGCCCATCGGGGCGGCGCGGATCTCGTCGTCGTCCACAGCCGTGGGTGCGCTCTGCTGTGCGTCGTGAACTTGCCATCCGACGTGGCAGGCCCCGGTCACCTGAGACGAGTGACCCGGCTCCAGGTTTCGTCCATCGCTTATTCATCGAAAATGGCGAGATGTAACGAGATCGGCTCAGAGTCGTCAAGCGTCCAGCCGATGGCAATCACGCAGCCCAGAACTATAAATTGGGAACCTTTCGAGCACAGCAAGAAGAGAGAGTTTCAAAAGCCGGTGTCGCAGGTTCGAATCCTGCCGGGGGCACTGGTCAGAGATGGTAATTAGCTCTACTCATCGAACCAATCCGTCGTTTATTCATCGTTTATGGTGCGGTCCGGCATGTCCGCGACAGCGGTGTGGACACGGCCCCGTCATGCGCCTGGTCTTGCTGTGCGGTCACGGCTGCTCGTCCCCCACTAACGCCTGACGCAACGTGGTTTTCGACGCTGTGAGATTAGGCACGACGGTGCCAGCGGACGTGTAAACCTAAGGGAGGCGGGGCTTTGACGTCACTGCCATGCAAGTTGGTCGCGCACGAGGGGGTCAACATCGATGGTCAAGAATCTCACCGGCTTCGCCGGGGCTCGTCAGAGGGCCCTGATAGAGGTGCCGGATGCCCTCGCCACCGGTGGGGACTTATGCCGGGACACCTTCCGGACGCCAAACACGCGTCGACAGGACCATACGGGACGCCCATGGCGGAACTGTTGGCCCGCCGCCGGCGGCTGAATTAACGGCCATGTATCTGATTACGGGCGCGGCTTGGGCTTCGGGCACGGTCAGCGACTCAGTTGTGGGGCTTCTGCGGAGCAAGGGGGAGCCGGTCCGGGTGCTCGTGCACCACGACGATGAGCGCGCGAATCGGTTCCGCCAACAAGGAGCCCAGGTCGTGGTTGCCGATCTCACCAATGCAGTCGACGTGGTCGAAGCGATGCGGGATGTCACGCGGATGTTCTTCAACCCTCACATCTCGTTCGACTACCTGCGGGAGGCCACGATTGTTTGTGCGGCGGCCCGTGAGCTGGGCCAAATGGAAGTGATCGTCAACATGTCGCAGATGACCGTCTCGCAAATGACCCTAACCAGCAGTGATGAGTCAGAACAGCAGCGGCTGTTGTGGCTCACCGAGCAGATCATGAACTGGTCGGGTGTACCGGTGGTTCACGTGCGGCCCACGGTGTTATTGGACAGTCCGCTGTTCACGGTCTTAGCCAGGCGATCCGTGCGCGAGCGCGATGTGCTGGCTTTGCCGTTCAGCACTGGGCGCACCTCGCCGATCGCCGCCGAGGACGTGGCACAGGTAGTCGCCGCCCTGCTGCTCACCCCGCCAAACGCGGGGCAGGTATACGGGCTAACCGGTCCGCAGGTGCTCGACGTCGAGGGTCTGGCCGAGCAGTATTCGCGGGCGCTGGGACGCACAATCCGCGCGGAAGACATTCCCTACGATGACTGGCTGCGCCAATATCTGCGGAACTCGGGGCAGTCCGATCTCGTTCAGCAGCATCTCGCGACCGTGGTGCGTCTGCATCGCGAAAACCGCTACGACCGTTCGACTCATGACGTAGAACTGGTCACCGGTCGAACGCCGCAGACCGTCGAACAATACGTCGCCGCGCATCCGGAAATGTTTGCCTAAATGCGCTGCCGTTGAGAGTTTTCCGCGACGCTACGTGGTTGTGAGCCAGAGTTTGAAAGCCGTTGAGACTGTCGAATGTGGTCTAGGTCGTCATCCTGACACTGGCGCGGCACAGCGGCGCGCCACTAGCCCACGGTTGAGCACATCGAGCGCCGCGGTCCCTTCGGTCCCGTCAACGAAAACGTCAGCTATCGACGAAGTCGGGCCGCTACCTGGCCACAGCGTCACTCCACAAGCCGACCGCGAACAGCGGTGGGCAGTCACATGGTGCGCTGCAGGAGCGCGGCTCCCGTGTCAGCGGAAACGATTTCTACTGTAGCGATTTGGTCGATCGGCATTGACGTGCTCCCGGCCGGTGTTGCGCGGACACCGTCGACCGCCATCCAGGTGGCCAATCGGTCTTGGCTGCCGTCGCGGCCGACCACGACCATTGCAAGCTTGCGGGAGGGTTCGTCCGCGTCAGGGGCGGAGGCGCTCACTTCCACGGGGTAGGTGCAGTTCATTTCGATTTGGGTCCCCCAGTCATGGCCGGTGACGGCGACCGTCGCAGTCAGCTCGGTAGCCGCCACCGCTGTCATCGTCACCGCCGAGGACTCCGCGCGCCGCACAGAAGCGGTTGAGCCCCAATGGAATTGGGTACCGGCCAGCCCGCCGAGCGCTATCACCGCGGCGGCGGTCGTCAAAATCGCCACGCGCGTAACGCGACGTCGGCGGCTCGCCCTCGCCGGCGGCGATGTCAACATCTGCCCGCGCGACGGGGCCAGCGTCTCCGAGACGCCGTCATCGATCGCGGCAACCTCGTCGGCGCTCAGGTGCCCAAGAAGTGCAGGCAGCCCGCGCAGCTCCTCGACGGATTGGTTGCACGACCGGCAATCGCGCAGATGCGCCTCATACTCGCACCGGTCGGCATCGGACAACGCCCCCAGCACGTAAGCTCCGTCCCACAGCACGTATTGGTCGCTCTCGCCCGCACGCGACGGTGGGTTAGGTAAACCCTCCATGGCGACCTCCCGCCTAATAGCACGAGGTAGAACCGACCCCGGTTCACCGCAGTCGCGCTCAACGCTCGGCGTACCGCAAACAGTCACCGGATTGCTCACCGGTTACATGCGCCACGCTTAGTCAGTATCAACTAACCGGTCCGCGTGGTGCCGACAATTTGCCAAGACGATAACCAGCTCGAATAGAGCGACTCACGTTTGAACCTCGTCCATAGAAGCGAACTGTCCGCTCGCTTTGCTGACGCAACCGTGTCGCGCACGCGGCTTCGTCTCGGCCTCGGACCGTTAAGAACGCGGCGGCTGCCGCAGCCCATAGTGTCGGCCCCACGGCCATCGCGGCGGCGCGGATCTCGTCGTGATCCACTGCCGTGGTGCGTTCTGCTGTGCCTGGAGAACTGCCATCCGACGTGCAGGGCTTCTGATCAGACGGTTGTCGTCACGCCGACATAGGACAACACGACATCGGACTCATCGGTCTGCCGGGTCAGCGTCGCGTACGAGCGGATAAAGGACTGGCCCACGCATCCGTCGATCTTGACGTGAAAATTGCGAATCATGATCCACGGGCTGGCGCCCTTGAATTCTTTCTTGTCGACGGGCACGACGACGATGAGGCCTGGTTTGAGTCCGATAGTGATCACGCCATTAAGTGGTGTGGAGACCACCGGCAGGGCGGTCGTCGGCAAAGCGCCTATCGGTCCGGACACGCCGAGCGTCGGTGTAAGACCTGCGCCGCCAGCCATCGTCACGCCGTTCGACGTGCTCATGTCGATGCCGCAGCCGATCTCGTAGCCAGCTTCAAGGACGCCCCGAGGCGCCTCCGGTCCCGCGAGCAGACCGGTGAAAGTACCGCTCGCCAGGTACTCGCGAGACGAGACCGCAGTCGTCAATGGCTGCACAGGTACTTGCGATTCGTCCTTGGCCCCCAGCGCCAGTGTCCAGCCGTCAGGTGTGTTGACAGTCGCGGGCGCGCCCGACGGCACCTGCCCGGCGGGCGTCTGAGCGGCGGCGTCGGGAGGGGAGGGATCGGGGGGCGGATCGGCATTGGCCGTAGATGCGACCGCCCCCGATGTGACAAGGCAAGCAACTAAAACCGCAGCGCGGCGAATGACCACCGACGACGGCTTCACAGGCGACACAGTAAATCGGGTGTGTCTGATGACGTCGTATCGGTTGGCCCGCAAAATTCGAGTCGTTGTGCGTTCGTAATCGGTATGCGATGTTGTCCCGCAATGCCGACGAACGTAGCGGCATATTCTGGACGAAGCGTCGTATACGGGTTGGACGCCGGAAGGGACGATGATGACGCGTCGCAGGTGTGCCCTGAAGCTGCTGGCAGGCGGGATAGGCGTCGTCGCCGTTGCAGGAACCAGCGCCTTGGCTTCCGCTCAGCCAGATCCGTCGCCGCCGGTGCCATCGCTCATCGACCAATTGGTGACTTCGTCACCCGCCTTATCGGTGAATCCGACTGACGATGGCAGTCAATCGAGCCAGTGGGGCAGCTTCGGAATGATTTGTCAGAATTTCGGTATCCGGTGCCGGTAGACAACTATCTACATTCGGTCGTGGTTGCCAATGTTGCAAGAATGCAATCTATTTCGCGGTGAAACGCCGATGGCGCATCGCAGATAAGGCTGGGCGGTCAGTCCGTAGATTTCGTGGTTCCTCGCGTCGCGGCGGAGTCACACCGGCACTGACTTCAGCCTGCTCCCTCACCGCGAGTCTCGATGACCCGCTGGGCGATATCGACCAAGCGGATGTTGCTGTCCTGCGACAGCTTCCGCAACATGTCGAAGGCCTGAATGTCGTCGACGTTGTAGCGCTCCATGATGATGCCCTTGGCCTGACCGATGCGATCTCGAGTGCTGAGCGCGGACTGCAATTCCTCGCCCTCGCGGCTGGCCAGGATGGCCGCGGCGGCATGAGCCGCCAACACTGTGCCAAAGGTCTCGGATTCACCGTCGAAGGCGTTGGGCTTGAACGCGAACAGATTGAGCGCCCCCGCGGTGCGGTTGGCCGTGTACAGCTTGAAGGACACCCCGCTGAGGACGCCCAGCTCGACCACCGCGGGCGACCAGTTCGGAAACCGCTCGTCGGTGCGGAAGTCCTCGGTGCGCACGATCAAGTCGTCGAGCGCTGCCTCCACACACGGCCCTTCGTTGTACTTCATCTGCAGTTCGTCGAGGAGATGCGGCAGGTCGGAGGTGCCACCCAGTGAGTCCCATTTGCCACCCTTGCCGATCAACAGCACACCCGCGGTGTCCGTGCCGGGGACCAGTTCGAGCGCCGCGGCGGTGACGTCGGACAGCACATCCTCGACGCTGCGCGGCGCAGCCGCCGTACGGGCCAGGTCGGCCATCCGCATCGCCAAATCGTGGTTTGCCTGTTCGGCCATGTTCACGGTGTTCCCCGTGGCGCGCCGACAAACACCCGTCGGCAGGACGCGAAACGCAAATTACCTGATCAACGTTTGTGATTTCGCGTGCTTGGCAATGCTGCGGTCAGGTGGGTGCGGCGGTCGACCTCCGCTCCTACTGAGGTCTCGTCGGTTCAGACCACGAGCCGGCGGGGCCGTCCCTCAAGCGACCCGTCGGTCCAGGCCCAGTCACTCTGTTAGTTGTAGTAGGGTCAGCCTATGGGCAGCTCCACGAATGTCTGGATTCTCGGCGGCTACCAGAGCGACTTCAGCCGCAATTTGACCCGCGAGGGCCTGGATTTTGCGGGCCTGACCTCGGAGGTGGTCGACGCCACACTCGCCGCGGCGGGGGTGGACGCGGCCGCGATCGAGGTGGTGCACGTCGCCAACGCCTTCGGCGAGCTGTTCGCGGGCCAGAGCCACCTGGGCGCGATGCCCGCCAGCGTGCACGAAGGGCTATGGGATACACCGTCGTCCCGCCACGAAGCCGCCTGCGCGTCGGGCAGCGTGGCGACGCTGGCCGCGATCGCCGATCTGCGGTCCGGCGCCTACCGGACGGCCTTGGTGGTCGGCATCGAGTTGGAGAAGACCGTGCCGGGCGACACGGCCGCCCAGCACCTCGGCGCCGCCGCATGGATCGGCCACGAGGGAGTGGATGCGAAGTTCATGTGGCCCAACATGTTCGCTCGCGTCGCCGACGAGTACAACCGGCGCTACGGCCTCGACGAGACGCATCTACGTGCGATCGCCCAGCTGAACTTCGCCAACGCCCGAACGAACCCCAACGCCCAGACTCGCGGCTGGACCGTGCCGGATCTGCGCGCAGGCCGCGACGGTGACGACGAGGTCAACCCCATCATCGAAGGCAGGCTGCGTCGCTTCGACTGCAGCCAGATGACCGACGGCGGCGCGGGCGTCGTGCTGGTCACCGACGACTACCTGCGCGAACATCCGGACGCGCGCCCAATCGGCCGCATCGACGGCTGGGGCCATCGCACCGTCGGGCTGGGCCTGCAGCAGAAGCTCGACCGCGCCGCCGATCAGCCGCACGTGATGCCGCACGTGCGCGGTGCAGTGCTCGATGCGTTCGACCGCGCCCACGTCACACTCGACGACGTCGACGGCTTCGAAGTGCACGACTGCTTCACACCGAGCGAGTACCTGGCGATCGACCACATCGGGCTCACCGAACCAGGCGAATCGTGGAAAGCCATCGAGAACGGCGAGATCGAGATCGGCGGGGCGTTGCCGATCAACCCCAGCGGCGGGCTCATCGGAGGCGGCCATCCCGTCGGCGCGTCCGGGGTTCGCATGCTGCTCGACGCCGCCAAGCAGGTCAGCCACGGCGCGGGCGATTACCAGGTCGAGGGCGCAAAGACGTTCGGCACGTTGAACTTCGGCGGCAGCACGGCCACTACGGTCAGCTTCGTCGTCGGATCGGCAAAGGAGTTGTAGATGGATGTAGAGATCGTCGGCAAGTTTCTGTCGACGCTCCCCGAGGACGACGACCACCCGTACCGGACCGGTCCGTGGCGGCCGCAGACCACCGAATGGGACGCCGACGGTCTCACCGTCGTCGAGGGTGAGATCCCGCACGATCTCGACGGCGTGTATCTGCGCAACACGGAGAACCCGCTGCACCCGTCGCTGAAGTTCTACCATCCGTTCGACGGTGACGGGATGATCCACATCGTCGGCTTCCGCGACGGAAAGGCGTTCTACCGCAACCGATTCATCCGCACCGACGGTCTGCAGGCCGAGGATGAAGCCGGCGGTGCGCTGTGGCCCGGGCTCGCCGAGCCGGTACAGATCGCCAAGCGCGACTACGGCTGGGGCGCGCGAACATTGATGAAGGACGCGTCCAGCACCGACGTGATCGTGCATCGCGGCACCGCGCTGACCAGCTTCTACCAGTGCGGCGACCTGTACCGCGTCGACCCGATGACTGCCGAAACCCTCGGTAAGGAGGACTGGGCCGGGCGCTTCCCGTTCGACTGGGGCGTATCGGCCCATCCGAAGGTGGACGACGCCACCGGTGAGTTGCTGTTCTTCACCTACAGCAAGCAAGCCCCCTACATGCGGTACGGCGTCGTCGACGCCAACAACGATCTCGTGCACATCACCGATATCCCGCTGCCGGGACCGCGGCTGCCGCACGACATGGCGTTCACGCCGAATTACGCCATCCTGAACGACTTTCCGTTGTTCTGGGATCCCAAGCTGCTGGAAGCCAACATCCATCTGCCCGGCTTCCACGCCGACATGCCTTCCCGGTTCGCCGTAATCCCGCGACGCGGCGGACCTGACGACATCCGGTGGTTCGAGGCGGGCCCGACGTTCGTGCTGCACTTCACCAACGCCTACGAGGACGGCGACGAAATCGTGCTCGACGGGTTCTACGAAGGCGATCCCGCACCGGTCGACAGCCTCACAGGCGACAAGTGGCAGAAGGCATTTCGGTTCCTGGCCCTTGACCGGTTGCAGACCCGGCTACGCCGTTGGCGGTTCAACCTCGTCACCGGAGTCACCACCGAGGAACAGCTCACCGACAGCATCACCGAGTTCGGCATGATCAACTCCGGCTATGCGGGTCGCAATTACCGCTACACGTACGCCGCGACCGGGAAGCCGGGTTGGTTCCTGTTCGACGGGTTGGTCAAACACGATCTGCAGACCGGATCCGAGGAGCGCTTCGCGTTCGACGACGGCGTCTACGGCAGCGAGACCGCGATGGCGCCACGGATGGGCAGCGCCGCCGAGGACGACGGGTATCTGGTGACCCTGACCACCGATATGACCGATGACGCCTCGTACTGCCTGGTGTTCGATGCCGCCCGAGTAACCGACGGGCCGGTGTGCAAACTGCAACTGCCGGAGCGGATTTCCAGCGGCACCCATTCCACGTGGGCCGACGGCTCGTCGTTGCGGCGTTGGCACAGCACCGACGAGGCGGCCGCCGCGATCGGACTCTAGGTGGCGCAGTCAGAACCCAACGCCGTCGCGCGCATGCTCGGGCTGCTCGGCGACGAGTGGACGCTGTTGGTCATCCAGCAGGCGCTCATGGGCGCGACCCGCTACGGCGAGTTTGCCGACCGGCTGCCCATCTCGCATTCGGTGCTGTCGAACCGGCTGCGGTCGCTGACGCACGATGATCTGCTGGAACAGCGTGTCTACCAAACGAATCCGACTCGCGCGGAGTACCTGACCACTGCTCGCAGCCGGTCGCTGTGGCCGGTGCTCGTGACCATCTGGGAATGGGAGCGACGCTGGGTGCCCGATCACGCCGAGCGCCTGCCCGCAATGCGGCACATCACCTGCAACGCCGACTTCGCCCCGCTGGTGACCTGCCGTGCGTGCGGTGAGCCTGCGAGCGAAAAGGATGTTGTCGCACAGTGGGGTCCCAGCGGTTCGTGGTCGCGATCGATGCCGACGTCGGCCACCCGGCGACGATCATCGCCCGATCAGCGCCAGGCGCTCCTGTTCCCGCAGACGATGAGCGTGCTCGGCAATCGGTGGTCGTTCGCGCTACTGGTGGCCACCTTCGTCGGCGTCAGCAGGTTCACCGACTTCCAGGCCCAGCTCGGCGCGCCGCCGGGATCCGTCGCAAACAGATTGTCGATCTTCGTCGCGAACGGCGTGCTTGTCTCGACGGACAACCGTTATCGACTCACCGAGAAGGGTCGCGCCCTGTTTCCCGTGCTGATCACGGCGCTGCAGTGGGCGCAGCGGTGGTTCGACACGGCCGAGGGACCCGCTGTACTACTCACGCATACGGCCTGCAGCCGGCGCTTCGCGGCCGTGTTGACCTGCGACCAGTGCACCCGGCCGCTGTGCGGAACTCAGGTCGCCGCGGTCCAGTAATCGCAACGGCGTGCAGATCGCAAAATGGCCCCGAAATGCGATCTGCCAGCAGTTTCGATCTAGCACTCTCATAGTGCGAGTGCTAATGTCGTCGATGCACAGTGATGGGCTGCCCGCCAGGGTGGCGGGCTTTCAGGCGACACGGGAGGACGATCACTTCGTGTTGACCGCTGACTTGCCGGGCGTGGACCCAGGTTCGGTCGATGTCGACGTCGACAACGGTCACATTGACGATTTCTGCATACCGCAGCGCGCGGAGCGACGAATCCGTGCAATGGCTGACCAACGAGCGTTTCTTCGGCAGCTACAGGCGGCAGCTCTCGCTGGGTGAAGGCGTCGACACATCGGCGATCTCGGCCACCTACGAGAACGGTGTGCTGACAGTGACGATCCCGATGGCCGAACGCGACAAACCACGCAAAATCGACGTGAGCCACGCCGGGGCTCAGAAGAGCATTCCGACCACCGTCGACGCCGACTAAACCCAACGCCTTCGAGACTGCGGGCAGATCGCATTCCGAGGCGGATTCACGATCTGCTCGCAGTTTCGGCGGGTTACGGCTATTCGTGGCGGTTCAGCCGGAACTGCAGATGTGTTCGGACCGTGGGCCATTCGACATCTAGGATCGAGTACACCACCGTGTCCCGCCGTGTCCCGTCGGGCACCAGTTGATGACTTCGCAGAATTCCGTCGAGCTTCGCGCCGAGTCGTTCGATGGCCGTCCGGCTGGTGAAATTGAAGAAGTGCGTGCGGAATTCGACTGCGACGCAGCCCAACTCCTCGAAGGCGTGACGAAGCATCAGCAGCTTCGTCTCGGTGTTGACGCCGCTGCGTCGCGCCGAGGCGCCGTACCACGTGTTGCCGATTTCGAGACGCCGGTTGGGCGGGTCGACATTCAGGTAGCTCGATGAGCCGATCAGTGTGCCGTCGTCTAGTCGGCGCACGACGAAGGTCAAGCCGGTGTCCGGCTGCTGGAACCCCAGCCGCATGTCCACCCACTGGGCGGCGGTCTGCGGCGACGGTGCACCGGTGAACCACAGGCTGCCGACGTCGCCGTCTGCCGACGCGGCAGCGATCTCCGGAACGTGCTCGTGCGCCAGCGGTTCCAGCGATACCCAACGCTCTCCGGGCAGTGTGACCGGTTCGACGAACCCCGTCATGACACTCGCCGTCCAGACGTCATGGATGCCACCAATGTCCACACCGAGAAGCCGACCGCCACCACCGCCACCCCCATACCGATGTAGAACCCGTAGCCCGCCGACACGGGCGGATGGACGTTGATGTGGTAGTACCACAGCGTCAGCGCCACCAATAGAAGCGAAATCACCAGCGCGGCAGCCGATGCCGCGAGTACGGACAGGCCCCGCCCCGCCATCGCGCCCGCGACGATCAACGTCGACGCCAAGAGCGTGATCAGCTGGCCCGCGCCGAACTGCGCGGGCAGGACCAGGTTGCCAACGGTGCCTCCGATCGCGTTGGCGCGGCCGCCGCCGTCGGCCCGTGTGGTCAGCCACGGCAGCCAGACCGCGACCGCAAGGATCGCCGCGCACAGGGCGACCAGCCAACCGGGGCGCAGGCGAAACATGCAGATGAGACTATCGGGTGGGCGTCATGTGCCGTGCAGTCCAGGTCAACGCAAAGTCGGCGATGTCTTCCCAACCGGTCATCACGGTGCTCAAGTGCGGCCTGCCGTGAAACACCTTGAAGTCCGTCGGCGCATGAGAGCGGCGGTATCTGATGAAGTTCTCGTACACCACCGACTCCGGCATCGCGTGATCCCTGTCGGTTGCGACCAGAAGTAGCGGTGCGCGATCGGCATTCGCGAAGTCGATGGCGCTCGGCGCCTTGGATTTCGGCTGGAAATCGGCGACCGCCAAGTCGAACACGACCCGTGCCGGCGCCGGAATCGCCAGCTTGGCGTGCCATTCGTCGGACTCGTTGCGCGAAACCGTGTTGGCGAAGACGTAGTGGAAATGCGCGCGGCCGATCGGTACTGCGCGCCGACGATTACGTGGATCGCGTACCACAGGCCAAATCGACCGCATGGTCGACACAGGGAGTCGCAGCACGCCGCGAGGCTTGGCGGGCTGGATGGCGACCCCTGCGCGGCCGAGACCGCGGTCGATCAACACCTGGGTGATCAACCCGCCCATCGAATGCCCGATCACGATCGGCGGGTCGGGCAGGGACCGGACGAACGCGTCGAAGTGCTCCACCGCCGCCTCGAGCCCGATACCGGGATCATCGGGCCACTCGGGGGCGTGCACGACGTGGCCCGCCGCCCGGTACCTGTCGTCCCAGCCCAGCCAACTGTCCGCCGATAACCACAGTCCGTGGATCAGCACAATCGGCGTCGCGTCATTCGACATCGTCTCTAGTGTGGAACTTCGATACGACTTTGAGGCGGTAATGCGATGAGCGACCTCCCCGATTGGGCTCAGCGACTCGATCTGTCCCCGCATCCCGAGGGCGGCTGGTTCCGCGAAACCTGGCGCAGTGGGTTGACCATGCCGCAGTCCGCCCTGCCGCCGGACTACGCCGGTGCCCGCGCCGCGGGTACCGCCATCCTGTTTCTGCTCATGCCCGGCCAGCAGTCGGCGTGGCACACCGTGCGCAGCGCGGAAGTATGGCTCTACCACCGGGGCAGCCCGCTGCTTCTGGAGTTCGGCGCCGAACAGGCGAGCGCCGCAACGCATCTGCTCGGCGGCGACATCGCAGCGGGCGAGCACCCGCAGCTGGTGGTGCCGCCCAGGCATTGGCAGCGCGCCCGCCCACGCGGCGACGAGCCGTCGCTGGTCAGCTGTGTCGTGGTGCCCGGGTTCGACTACGCCGACTTCGCGCTGGCGGCCTCTACCGATTGAGCAGCTGCACCGCTGCCACCACCAGCTCGGCATTGCCCTGAGCCATCGAACCGTCGGGCAGCCTGAGCGTGTCCTCCATGCCGATCCGTGCCTGCACACCGCGTGCACCGGCGTGTTCCAGTAGCGGCCAACAACTTTCGTCGAAGCCGTGCAGCAGCACCGGGGCGGGCGAACCTGCCGCGAGCACCTCACTGAGCACATCGTCAGCCGTGGCGATATCGCCGTCGGGGCCCAATTCGACCATCACCCGCATGCAGTGCGCCGCGATGTCCGACCGCGCCCACGCCGCCGCCGCCTCGGCGTTGAAAATACCGGCCTCCACCCCGAGTCCCATGTTGAGCAACAGCCGAGCGAGCCGCTCGGAACCGGGCTCGTGCCAGTTCACCGAGGCGAAGTCGGGCAGCACCGTCCACGCCTCGACCGCCCGCAGCCGCTCGTCGGGGTCGGAAAGCGCCCAGAAGCCCGTCGTCACCCCGAGCGGCAGGCCGGGCATGGCGTGACGGACGGCGTCCACGGCTGCGCCGACGATGTCGGCCTGTAGCGAGTCCACCCCGTCGCTGGTCTTGGGATGCATGTGCACCGCCTGCGCGCCCGCCTGGTGCGCGGCGACGGCCTCCGCCGCGAGTTGCGCGGGCGTCACCGGCAGATTCGGGTGCTGATCAGGAGTGCGTGCGCCGTTGATGCAGGCCTTGAGGTAGGTCTTCGGGCTTGGCATGCCTCCATCTTCACCCTTCGGACTGCCGGTTCGCGCAGTAGCGTGCTTGAGCATGCAGGGCTACACCATCGTCTGCGGCGACGACGCGCTCGCCATGCGGATCGTCGAGGAGCTCACGACGGCCGGTATGCGCGTAGTGAAGCTGCAGGATCCGAAGGGTCTGGCCGCCGCGGGTATCACCGAGGCGACAGCCGTGGTGTGTGTCGACGACGACGCCTTGAACCTCGAGCTCGCGCTGCTGGCGCGGCGGGCGAACGCCGATGTGCGCGTCGTGGCCCGCCTCGCCAACACCGTGCTCCGCGAGGCGATGGCGCAGGACAACGGACCCGGCGCCATCCTCGATGTCGCCGACCTGGCCGCACCGTCAGTGGTCGAGGCGTGCCTGGCGCGTACCACCCACACGATCTCGGCGGCGGGCATCGATTTCGTCGTCTCCGGAACAGATGCGCCGCGCGACGCCACATTGCGCGAGATGTACGGCGATCTGGCACCGGTGGCGGTGATCCACGGCGAGAACTCGGACTCGCCCGGCGACGTGGTGATCTGCCCGGGGCGGGACTTTCGGGTGAGCAAAGGCGACTGGACGGCGATGATCGGCACCGCCGACGAGCTGGCCGCCCAGGGCATCGATGTTCCGAAACCACTGCCCCACACCCGGGCGCGCCGCTCGCCGGTGCAGCGCGTGGTCGACGCCGTCCGGATGCTGCGTGACGACATCAACCCGATGTTCTATCGGGCGCTGGGCGTGTCGCTGACCCTGCTGCTCGGCTCGACGGTGGTCCTCCGGCTCGCTTATCAGACCCCGCCGGGGATGAGCTGGATCGACGCTCTGTACTTCAGCACCGAGACCATCGCCACGGTCGGCTACGGCGACTTCAGCTTCATCGATCAGCCTCTGTGGCTGCGGATTTGGGGCATCGGGCTGATGTTCGCCGGCGTCAGCACGACCGCGATCCTCATCGCGTTCATCGCCGACCTGCTCTTGTCGCGACGGTTGGCACAGTCGGCGGGGCTCCAGCAAGTCCGGCATCTGCGCAACCACGTGATCGTCGTCGGCCTCGGCTCGTTCGGGATCCGTGTTGCAGGCGATCTCAAGGCGGCCGGGCACGACGTCGTGGCCATCGAGCGCAACGAGGACAACCGCTACGTGTCTTCGGCGGGCGAACTCGGTGTACCGGTGATCTTCGGCGACGCCACGCTGCGGCAGACGCTCGAGTCGGCGCGGGTCGAGGAGGCCAGAGCGATCGCGGTGCTGACCCAGGACGACATGGTGAACATCGAGACCGGAATCGTGCTGCACGAGATGCTCGCATCGCGAACGGAGCAGGCCGCCAACCGCCCGCATGTGCCCACGGTGCTGCGTGTCTACGACCGCGTTCTGGGCGCTGCGGTCGCGCACCGCTTTCAGTTCGATAACGTGCGCTCGACGGTCGAGCTGGCCGCGCCGTGGTTCATCGGGGCGGCGATGGGCCTGCAGGTGTTCGGCACGTTCTCGGTCGGGCAGCGGTCGTTCATGGTCGGTGGCGTGTACGTCCCGCTCGGCAGCGACCTGGATGGGATGAAGTTGGCGGATCTGTCCACTCAAACGCGAGTCATCGCCATCACCCGGCCGGGCAGACCGGTTCGGCTGCACCCGCAACGCGACGCCGAGTTCAGCGCTGGCGACACCGCCTACCTCGTCGGGCCGTACCGAGAACTGCTGGACACCCTGCGCAAAGGACAGGGCGTTCAGCAGTCCGATGCGATCAACCCAACGACGACAGGTTGAAGCCCGCGCCGGTGGGGTCGGCGACAGCGGCCAACCGGCCGTACGGCGTGTCCTCGGCGTCGCGCACCACGCTGCCGCCGTTCTCTTTGACCAGCGCAACCGTCTTGTCGACGTCGTCGGAGCCCAGGAAGAAGAACCAGTTCGACGGCGCACCCTCCAGAATCTGCGACCCGTCCATGATTCCCACGAGCGGGTCACCGCCGAATGACGCTGTGCTGTAGCGGAACTCGTCGGTGTCGGACACCGTGTCGGTCTGCCAGCCGAACACCTGACGGTAGAAGTCGAGCGCCTTGGCGTAGTCGCTCGTGGTCAGCTGGTGATACACCGGCGCGCCGGCCTCGCCGAACACCTCGAAGCCGTGGTGCTCGATCGGCTGCCACAGGCCGACGAAGGCGCCCGTCGGGTCGGTCACCATGGCCATCCAGCCCTTGTCCTTGACCTCCATCGGCTCGGCGGGCTGTACGCAGGTGATGGCGCCCGCCGCGATGGCCGCCGCCAGCGTGGCCTTGATATCGGCGGTGTGCAGGTAGGTGGTCCAGCCGTCCGGGCTGTTCCACTGCGGGTCGTTCTGCATTAGACCCGCGACCGGATGGCCGCCGGAGAAGGCGTTGATGTAGCCGCCGTATTCCCGTCCGGCGGTTTCGAAAGTCCAGCCGAACACATTGCCGTAGAACTGCTGGGCGCGCTCGACGTCAGAGGTGGCCAGGTCGATCCAGGTCGGGGCACCTACGGGTGCGCCTTGGCGGGTGGGCACGATGGTTTCTCCTTGCGCTGAGGGGTCGGTCGTCAATGCAGACCGCCCTCGCCGGAAAAACTCATCACCTTTCCCCGCGAGCAGACGCAAATGTCCAGTGGCTCCTGGGCTTTTGCGGACTTCTGCGTCTGCTCGCGCTAGGAGGTGACCCCGAGTACACGTAGCGCGTTCTGCTTGAAGATCAACGGCACCACTTCGGGCTTCATGTCGAGCGTCTCGAAGTCGCGGCGCCAGCGGTCCAGCTCGATGTAGGGATAGTCCGTGCCGAACAGCACCTTCTCGCGCAGCTGCCGGTTGGCCGCCCGGACCAGCTGCGGCGGGAAGTACTTCGGCGACCAGCCCGACAGGTCGATGTAGACGTTCGCTTTGTGCTGGGCGATGGAGATCTGCGAGTCGATCCACGGCACGGCGGGATGCGCCATCACGATCGTCAGCTCGGGGAAATCGGCGGCGACGTCGTCGAGCAGCATCGGGTCGGAGTACCTGAGCTTGACGCCGTGGCCACCGGGCAGTCCCGACCCGATGCCCGTCTGGCCGGTGTGGAACAGCGCGGGCACGCCGGCCTCGGCGATCGCGGAGTAGATCGGGTAGAACATGCGGTCGTTGGGTTCGAAGCCCTGCAGGCTCGGGTGGAACTTGAAACCCTTGACGCCGAGTTCGATCTGCCTGAGCACCCCGGCCACGGCGCGATCACCGGTCAGCGGGTCGACGGTGCCGAACGGGATCAGCACGTCGTTGTTGCGCGCCGCGCCCTCGATCAGGTTCTCGACGGAGTTGGGCGGATGGCCCGAGACCGTCTGCGAGTCGATGGTGAACACCACGGCCGCGGTGTTGCGCTGTCGGTAGTGCTCGGCCACGGAGTCGACGGTGGTCGCGTCGGACTCCAGCTTGAAGTACTGCTTGGTCGCGGTGATCAGCTCGTCGTCATAGGCCCGGTGGCCGTGATCGTCGGCCTCGACGTGTGTGTGGATATCGATCGCCTCGACGGCATCGAAATCAATGCCGTAGGTGTACTTTTCGCCGGCCATCGTTGCAGCCTACGACTTGACGGCGAGGATCTGGTCGACGCCCATCCGGTTCTGCTCGAAGGCCAGGGCTCCGCCCACCAGATACAGCCGCCACACGCGGGCCACCTCTTCACCCTGCAGCCCGACGAACCGGTCGACGTTGTCTTCGAGCGTGGCCAGCCAGTGCTCGGCGGTGCGCACATAGTGTTCGCGCATCGCCTCGACATGGCGGACTTCGAAACCGCCGTCCTGCACGTATTTGACCGTTCGCCACAGTGGCCCGCGTGTGCATGTCCGGCGCGATATAGGCCTCGATGAACGGCCCGCCGCCGGGCGCAGTGTCCTCCGCCCGCGACATCTGCTGCAGCAGCAACCGGCCACCCGGTTTCAGGACGCGATGCATGACGTCGACGTAGGTCGCGTACTGCTCCTCGCCGACGTGTTCGCCCATTTCGATCGAGGCGACGGCATCGAATTGAGCTGTCTGGCTGGATAATTCGCGGTAGTCCTGCTTGCGCACCTCGACGCGATCGGCGAGCCCGTAGTCGTCGATGCGCTTGCCGACGAAAACGTGCTGTTCGGCGGACAGGGTGACACCGATCGCCTGCACGCCGTAGTTCTGTGCGGCGTACAGGATCAGCGACCCCCAGCCGCAGCCGATGTCGAGCAGCCGCTGCCCCTGCTGGAGGCCGAGCTTGCGGCAGATCATGTCCAGCTTCGCGGTCTGCGCGTCCTGCAGAGACTGGCCGTCGCGGCGGAAAAGGCCGACGAGTAGGCCATGTGCTCGTCCAGCAGCAGTTCGTAGAACTCGTTCGACAGGTCGTAGTGGTGCGCGATCGCCGCCCTGTCGCGCCCGCGGGTGTGCAGGCGACCGGTCAGCCGGGCCTCCGATGCGGGTTGCTTCGGCGGCGGACCGATCGCGCCGAGCCTGGCGGCCAGCGCGGCGGCCTTGACTCTCTGACGCGGGGTCACGCGCGCCGGCGACGGCCTCGCCCGGCCGATTCGCCACGCCCGCCGCAGCCCGGTCACATACGCGCGGACAAGCCCCATTTCACCTGGCGCCCAGAGCAATCGGCGTAATGCCCTGCGGGACCTGACGACGAGGATCGGTCCGTGAGGAGGACCCGCCTCGCTGCCGTCCCACGCCTTGATACGGACCGGCGACTCGGCACCCGAGACGTCGCGAACCAGTGCCGCGAGCCGATCAGCGACCTTCATGACGTGCCCCTCCCCGTGCGATTTCGGCGCGCTAACCGGCGCTCAGCGCCCGGTAGCGCGCCGAAATCGCTAGTCTCGGACGATGCCGTACAAGATCGAGCCTGGCGTGCTGGCCACGGTCGCCAAAGAAGTTGTCGGAAGTTCCCTGGCAGGCACCGAACTGATTGCGCGCACGACCGAGGCGCTTGCCGCCGCATACTCCGATCTCATCGATCCAACGCCCGGCCGCTGGGTGGGCAGCAAGGCCGGCGGCATCCTGGGAAAGGTCCGGTTTTTGTATTTCAGCCCGCGCGAATACGTGGTGCTGTTCGGATCGCCCACCGGCACACAGGGTTTCTCGGGCCGCTACAAGCATGTCGAGATCCACAAGTTCCTCATCGCCGGCCAAATCGACTGGTACGACCTGGAATCCGACGACTTGACGGCCATGACACTGCTTCCCGGCGAGCACACCCGCACCGAGAAGGGTCATGCGCGAGGCCTCACGATTCATCCCGGCTCCTGGCACATCGAATACGGCCGGGGCGCGGTCGCGACGACGTTGCCGTTCGCAATGGTGGACACGCTGCTTGTCTCGCTGGAACTCGAATCCGTCCGCCGGTCGACAGTCGAATTCGCCAAGCTTGTCTCCAGGCGGTTCCGCCGCTAGCCGCTACGCAGGCGCGAATACGGTCTTGAACCTGTTCAGCGACTGGCGGATATCGCCCTTCAACGCCGCGGCGACCACCATCCCGATCGGCCCGAACAGCGCCGGTCCGCCGAGATGGACGTCGAACGTGACGGTCGACCCGTCGGCCGACGGCTTGACCTTGCCGATCAGCTTGACCTTGACACCGCCGACGCCGTCGCCGTCGAGGGTCATCGCCTCGGGCGACTTGAAGTGGACGATGGTCCATTTGATTCGGTTGGGCATGCCCTTCACCTCGACGATCGACTCGACGACGGTGCCCTTTTCCAGGGTTTCGGGCAGCTTGCTGCGCCAAACCCGGTGAATGGTCAGCCATTCCTTGAAGCGCGACAAGTCAGAGGCGCACTCCCATGCAGTCTCCGGCGGCAATGGAACATCTACGGAGACAGAAAGTTTCGCCATATGTCAGGGTGTCTGCGGATCCGTCTTGTCGACGGCTTTCTTCGCCGCGTCCTGCACCTTGTCGACCTGGCTGGCGTACTTGCCCTGGGTCTTCTGGTCGACGATGTCGGCGGCCTTGTCGATAGCCTGGTCCACCTTGTCGGCGTTCTGCGATACGAGGCTCTTGACCTTGTCTAGAAATCCCATGGGGGTCACCCTACAGCTATTTCCACAGCCGTCGTCGCTCGCCGATGACGGCACCCTGAACCCACCATGACACCTCAATGACGGCGGCCCCGACAACGCCGATGACCAGCGCAATCGACGTCATGGCGAGGTTGGACGGATCGAGCATAAATGTCTTCTGCGCAAGCGGAATGGAGAAAATCACCACGTAGGCCAGACCGGAGAGGGCGACCAGTGCGACCCGCCACCACTCATAGGGCCGCGCCACCACCGCCAGCACCCACATCGCGGTCACCAGCAACGTAATCAACGCCGCCGTAGAAGCCTGCGTCTGCTGCTGCTCGGTGGCCTCGCGACCCTGATACGCCACGAGATACGAGGCAAACGTCGCGACGCCGACGACCAGTCCGGACGGCAGCGCCGACGTCATCACCCGGCGCACGAAGCCTCGGTGTGCCCGTTCGCGGTTGGGCGCCAGCGACAGGATGAACGCCGGGATGCCGATGGTGAACCACGCCGCGATCGTCACGTGGATCGGCTGGAACGGGAAAAGCAGCGGATCGGATCCGAAGATCTTCGACGCCAGGCCCGCCAGCCCGACCAGGATGGCCAGCAGCACCGCGTAGACGGTCTTCGTCAAGAACAGGGTCGACACGCGCTCGATGTTGCCGATCACCCGCCTGCCCTCGCCGACGACGTAGGGCAGCGTCGCGAACTTGTTGTCCAGCAGCACAATCTGCGCGACGGCACGCGATGCTGGACTGCCCGCGCCCATCGCCACTCCGATGTCGGCGTCCTTGAGCGCCAACACGTCGTTGACGCCGTCGCCGGTCATCGCAACGGTGTGCCCGCAGGACTGCAGCGCATGCACCATCGCGCGCTTCTGGTCCGGCCGCACACGGCCGAAGGTGGTGCACTCCTCGAGGGTGTCGGCCAGCTGGTGTGGCTCCGAGGGCAACTCGCGGGCATCCAGCGTCTCGCCCTCCAGGCCGAGCGAATTCGCGACCGCGCCCACCGACACCGCATTGTCGCCGGAGATGACCTTGATCGCAACATTTTGGGAGGCAAAGTAATCCAAAGTCTCACGCGCGTCGGGACGGACGCGCTGTTCGAGCACCACCAGGGCCGCCGGTGTCATGGTGCCCGGTGCATCCGGGTGGTCGACGGGCAGGTCGCTGGATGCGAGCAGCAGCACCCGCAGTCCTTTGGCGCCGATCTGTTCGGCCTCTTTGGCGGCGGGAGAGGCGGCATCGAGAAGTACGTCGGGCGCGCCGATCACCCAGTTTCCGTTGTCGCCATAGGACGTCCCGCTCCACTTGGTCGCCGATTTGAACGGCGCGCTCGCCGTCGCCGTCCAGCCGGGCGGCATCTTGTAGGCCTCGGCGATGGCCTGCATGCTGGCGTTCGGTCGCGGATCGTCGGCTGCCATCTGCGCCAGTACATTTCCGGCATCGCCATCGCCCAAGCGCTTCAGGTCGGCGACGCGCATGCCGTTCTCGGTGAGCGTGCCGGTCTTGTCAGCGCAGACCACGTCGACGCGCGCGAGGCCTTCGATGGCAGGAAGCTCGTTGACCAGGCACTGCCGCCTGCCCAGCCGAATGACACCGACGGCGAATGCGATCGACGTCATCAGCACCAGGCCTTCGGGAACCATCGGCACCAGCGCGCCGACCATGCGCAACACCGCCTCGCGCCAGCCGTAATGGGTGGTGAACAGCTGGGTGTAGATGATCAGCAGACCCGCGGGGATCAGCAGGTAGGTGATGAACTGCAGGATCTTGTTGATGCCGGTGCGCAGTTCGGAGTTCACCAGAGTGAACTTGCTGGCCTCCTCGGAAAGCTTGGCGGCGTAGGCTTCCCGGCCGACCTTGGTCGCACGGTAGGCGCCGGAGCCGGCGACGACGAAGCTGCCCGACATCACCTTGTCGCCCGCATCCTTGGCGATCGGGTCGGCCTCGCCGGTCAGCAGCGACTCGTCGACCTCGAGGTTGGATTCCTCGACGATGTCGCCGTCGACGACGATCTGGTCACCGGGACCGAGCTCGATGATGTCGTCGAGAACGACCTCGCTGGGCATCAGCGGCTCTGTTCCGGATTGCCTGCGCACCAACGGTTTCGCCTGCCCCACGATGGCGAGCTTGTCGAGGGTCTGCTTCGCGCGCAGCTCCTGGATGATGCCGATCGCACTGTTGGCGATGATCAACAGTCCGAATGCGCCGTTGATAACCGACCCGGTGGACAGCACGATGATCAGCAGCACGCCGAGGATCGCGTTGATCCTGGTGAAGACGTTGGCCCGGACGATCTCCTTGACCGTGCGCGCCGCGCGGGTCGGGACGTCGTTGGTCTTCCCGTCGGCGACGCGCTGGGCGACCTCAGAGTCGCACAGACCTGCGGCTACTACGACTGTCATCGGCGCCTGTCGCTCTTCGCGCAAGCGCTCATCGGTAGAACGACCCCTTCCCCGTATCGTCGTAGTACTCGAGCGTGAGCTTGGAGCCGTCGAACGTCGCCTTGCCGATCGATCCCGGTGGCGAGTTCTCGCTGACCCACTCGTAGGTGAAGACGTTGCCGTCCCAATGAGTAAGCGGCACACTGAGCTCGGTGCCAAGCTCGAGTTGCAGCTTGCCGTCCTTCTCGGTGACCCGTGCGGGACCCCAGTAGCCGTTGGTGTAGGTCCCGACGTACGTCGACAACGGCGCCGCGGGCGCCGGGTTCGCGGGCGGCTGCTGGCCGACGAGGGAGCCCACGGGCTTCTCGTCCGGCGCCAGGAGTTTTTGATAGAGCGTCAGCCAGTCCTCGCGCACTTCGCCGAACTGGACCAAATCGGCGAATGTCGCGGTGAGCGCCTCGGGCACCCCGGATGCCGTGCCGTTGGTCAGCGCGACGATCGCCACGTCCGCCGACGGCAGAATCACGAAGTTCGTGCCGGCGCCGAGCTCGAATCCGCCGGAGTGGCTGAGCTGGGTGCGCGCCGCCGATGTGGTGCCGACGTTGAAACCGAAGCCGTAGAAGCCGCTTCGCATCGCGGGCTCGCTTGCCGGGCTGGACACGATCTGCGGGGTGATCGCAGGCAGTAGCGCCTTCGGGTCGATGACCTGCTTTCCGTCGTACTTGCCGTTCGCCAACACCATCTCCAGCCAGTGCGCCATGTCGTTGGCCGATGAACTGGCGCCGCCAGCGGGCGCCTCGGGGTCCGGGTCGCGGGTGTAGAGCGGTTCGAATTTGCCGTCGATGTGGATGTGGCCGAGCGCGCGGTTCGGCCTGCCCTGGTAGTCGGAGAACCGGTAGCTCGTCGAAGACATGTCGAGCGGCTTGAACACCGCCTCGTCCGCGAGATCCTCCCACGGTTTACCCGCGCTGGTCGCGACCGCTTCGGCCGCGGCCGTCAGCCCGAAGTTGGTGTAGGCATAGGAGATTCGGAACGGGTCGAGTGTCTGCTCGCGGAGTCGTTCCAGTACGTAGCGCCGGTCGTAGCCGAGGTCCTCGAGCATGTCGCCCGCGTGGTCGGGCAGCCCGGACCGGTGCGAGAACAGGTCGCCGACGTTGACCATCCTGGTTACCGCGGGATCCGACAGGGCGAACCACGGCAGCTTCGACACCACTGGCGTATCCCAGCCGATCGCGCTCGCGCTGACCTGCTGAGCGACGACGGTAGACGAGATCGACTTGGACACCGACGCGAGCTGAAAGACGGTGTCGGGGTTGACTTCGTTCTTCGAGTCAAGGGGGAGTCTGTTGTCCTTGACGCCGAAACCCTTGGCGTACACGCTCCTTCCGCCGTGCACGACGGCGATTGCCATGCCGGGAACACCGGTTTTCTTCAGCAGGTCACTGGCGAGGCCGTCCAGCTTGGCGACGGCCTTCTCGACCGCGTTGTCCGGCAGCGGCAGCGCGGGCACCAGCGGTGGCGGCGCATCTGATGCCACCGGATTCGGCTCGTCAGCCGACGAGTTCGTCTGCTGCCCCGGTCCGGAATCACACGCCGCTACCAGCGATATCGCTACGGCGAGAACGGCTATTCGGGCGAACGCGGTGCGGGCTCTGATCACAGGCTGCACGCTAGCGGGTTATCGCTGCCACCACGGGTCGAACGCCGACGAGCGCTCGTCAGGCGCGGTCGGGTCGACGCGTTGCCCCGGCCGCGGCACCACGACCTCGACACCCGCGGGATCGGCGGCGGCGAGCAACCGCTCGACCGGCTCGGCCCATGGATGCGGGGCGAGCCGGAACGTCGCCCAGTGGATCGGTAGCAGCAGCCCCTTGCCTGGCTCGGCCATGTCGAGATGGGCCCGCACCGCTTCTTCGGGATTCATGTGGATATCGGGCCACGCCGGATGGTAAGCGCCAACCGGCAACAGCGACAGGTCGAACGGCCCGTGATCCATGCCGATTTCGGCGAAGCTCTTGGTGTAGCCGGTGTCGCCGCCGAAGAACGCCCGATGCCGCGGGCCGATGATGACCCACGACGCCCACAGCGTGGTGTTGCGGGTGAACAGCCGCCCGGAGAAATGCCGAGCCGGGGTGCACACCAGCGTCAGATCCCCGATCTGGTGGCTCTCGTGCCAGTCGAGTTCGACGATGCGGCTGTCCGGGATTCGCCACTTGCGCAGGTGTGCGCCGACTCCCAGCGGGACGACGAACGGCGCCCGCTGACTGTGGGCCAGGCCGACGATCGTGTCCATGTCGAGGTGGTCGTAGTGGTCGTGGCTGATGAGCACGGCGTCCAGCGCAGGCAGCGCCTCCAGCGGCACCGGCACTTCGTGCATCCGCTCGGGGCCGACGGTCTGCGATGGCGAGCACCGTCGGCTCCAGACCGGATCCGCGAGCACGCGGTAGCCGTCGACCTCAACCAGTGCGGAGGAGTGGCCGAACCAGCTGGCTCCGATGTCGAGCGGCGTGGTGTCCACTTTCGGCGGCACGGCAAACGGGATCGGTTTGTGCGGCCTCGCGCTGTCGCGGGAACTGACCAGCTCGCGGATGATCCCGCGCGAATTCTCGCCGTCGAGATTGATTGGCGAGGCCGGGTCGATGTTGACGAACACGCCGTCCTGATAGTTCGGCGACCGCCGGGCGACCGGCCAGATCTCGTCGGGCCGGGCTCCGACGGCGGTCGGCGATCCCTGCAGCGCACGCAGCGCCCAGCCGCTGGCGGCGACGGTGGCCGTCCCGACCGCGAAGCGCAGCGCCGCACCCAGCATGGCGGTCAGGCTCCCTGGAAGTTCGGCGGCCGCTTCTCGATGCGGGCGACCTGTGCCTCGACGACGTCCTGGCTGCTCCACGCCTTGTCGAAGAGCTGCTGGTGTTCCGGCCGCGGGTCCTCGTAGGCGCCGTCGTCGTTGAGCACGCGCTTGGCATGCTGCAGCGCCAGCGGCGCGAACCCCGCGATCTCGGCGGCCCAGGCCTGCGCATCGGCCAGTGTCCCGATCCGGTTGGCCAGCCCGGTCTGCAGCGCGACCTCGGAGGTGAGCCGCTCGGCGCCGAACAACATGCCCCTCGCCCGCCCGGCGCCGACCAGTGAGGTCAGTCGTCGGATGCTCCAGTTATCCAGCGCCAGACCGTATTTCGCGACGGGGAACTGGAAGTATGCTTCGGGTGCGACCACGCGAAGATCGCAGATCAACGACAGGATGACGCCTGCGCCGATCGCCGGGCCGTTGATCGCACCGATGACGGGCACCGGCGCGGTGTCGATGGCGAGGTTCAGCGCCTTGGCCTTGTCGGGCAGCTCTTCGGCGACACCAGCGGCATCGGTCAGGTCGGCACCCGAGCTGAACACGTGACCCTGCCCGGTCAGCACGATGGCGCGGACATCGTCGGCGGCGGCCTTCTCGATCGCTTCGCGCAGCCCGTCGACCAGCGCGCCGTTCAGCGCGTTGCGGCGCTCGGCGCGCTGCATCTCCAAGGTCATCACGTCGCCGTCGCGGGTCACACCAATCATGCGGTCCAGCCTATTAAAGTCATCCTGTGAGCCGGATCGGTGCCCTTGAGCTGCGGGATGCGGTTCTGGATGACGGTTCTTTCCGCAGCTGGGACGCCCCGCCGCTGTCGGTGGCGGCTGACGACGAATACCGGCGCGAACTCGCCGAGGCCGCGTCGGCGACCGGGCTGGACGAATCGGTGGTCACCGGCGAAGGCACCGTCTACGGGCGCCGCGTCGCGGTCGTGGCATGCGAGTTCGACTTCCTCGCCGGTTCGATCGGGGTCGCCGCCGCGGAACGGATCACCGCGGCCGTGCAGCGGGCAACCGCCGAGCGGCTGCCGCTGCTGGCGTCACCGAGCTCGGGCGGCACCCGCATGCAGGAGGGCACGGTCGCGTTCCTGCAGATGGTCAAGATCGCCGCGGCCGTCGAGCTGCACAAGCGCGCGCATCTGCCGTATCTGGTCTATCTGCGGCATCCGACCACCGGCGGGGTGTTCGCGTCGTGGGGATCGCTGGGCCACATCACGGTCGCCGAGCCCGGGGCGCTGGTCGGGTTCCTCGGTCCTCGCGTCTACGAACACCTCTACGGCGAGCCGTTTCCCGCAGGCATTCAGACCGCGGAGAACCTGCAGCGCCACGGTGTCATCGACGCCGTCATCCCGCTGGACCGGCTACGCGACACGCTCGACCGCGCGCTGAAGGTGGTCGCCGACGAACCCGACGCGCCACCACCCGAACCCGCGGACGAGCCGTTGCCCGACGTGCCCGCGTGGGATTCGGTTGAGGCATCACGACGGCCGGACCGCCCTGGCGTCGCACAGCTGCTGCGGCACGGCGCCACGGAGTGGGCGCTGTTGTCCGGCACGGGTTTCGGTGAAGCCGCGACGACGCTGCTGGCGCTGGCGCGGTTCGGTGGCCAACCCGCCGTCGTGCTCGGCCAACAGCGCGTCGTCGGCGGCGTCGTCGGCCCGGCCGCGCTACGTGAGGCTCGCCGCGGCATGGCCCTGGCCGCCGGGCTGAAGCTGCCGCTGGTGCTGGTGATCGACACGGCAGGCCCTGCGCTGTCGGCGGAGGCCGAACAGGGCGGCCTTGCGGGAGAAATCGCGCGGTGTCTCGCCGAGCTCGTCACGCTCGATACGCCGACGGTGTCGGTGCTGCTCGGCCAGGGCAGCGGCGGGCCCGCACTGGCGATGGTGCCGGCGGACCGGGTGCTCGCCGCGCTGCATGGCTGGCTTGCGCCGTTGCCGCCGGAGGGCGCAAGCGCGATCGTGTATCGCGATGTCGACCATGCGCCGGAACTGGCTGCCGCCCAAGGCATTCGGTCCGCGGACTTGCTGCGCAACGGCATCGTCGACGTCGTTGTGCCCGAGCATCCCGACGCCGCGGACGAACCGGTCGAGTTCACCAAGCGGCTGTCGGCGACGATTGCGAACGAATTGCACCGGCTGCGTGAGATTCCCGACGAAGTGCGAATGGAAGCGCGGTTAACGCGCTACCGTCGCATCGGCCTAGGCGGCGGCTGATACCAGCGCGGCCAGCATCGCCGCGCAGCTGACCACCTCCAGCGGCAGCCGCAGCAGGCTGCGACGGGTCCACCGGACGGCGGCGGCCTCGTCGACGACTGCCGGGTCGGCCTTCTCGAACGCCACCGCCTTGGGCACGAAGTCGACCAGCGACCAGATCCGCACCGCGGCGTGGCTGAGCAGCGCCACCAGCAGCGCGATCCTGACGCCTGCGTCGCCCCATCCAACGATGAGCGACACGATCAGCAGCACCTCGAACGCGGTGTGCGCGGGAATCCAGAATCGGCGCCGGGATATGCCGCCGTTTGTCGACTGAATGATGCCGGGTCGCTTCGGCCAGACCGGATCGACGACCAGGAATTCATACAGGCCGCCGCCGACCGTGACACAAGCCGCGAGGGTGGTGATGGCGATCAGGACAAGAATTGGGGTCCACATCATCGCCGATTATCGTGGCTCGCCGAAAACGGCATTGCCACGGGTGCGGTAGCACAGCACCGCAACGGCGATGAGGACCTCGACCATCGAAAGCACTGTCGCCAGAGTCATGATCGTCGGTTGCGGCGCCAGGCCCTCTGCCACCACATGGGTGATGTGGTGGCTGCCGGACATCGGTAGATGCACCGCGACCATCACCAAGTTCATCACCGCGACCAGGCACCACGCCCGCGACGTTCCGGACAGCCACAGTTCCCGCGCGCAATAGAGGCACGCGCCGACCATGCCTGCAATCAGCACTGTCAACGCGACACTGCCTGCGTGGCCGAGCATGACCGCATGAAGGACCGCGGAACTCGCGGCGAGAACTGCGGCGGTGCGGCGCGCGACAAGAGCGGCGGACACCTGGCTCATTCTTCCAAATACCGCTGACATGTGGGCCCCAGCCAGGACACCACCTCGTCGCGCGACATGGCGACCACAGGCGGTAGCTTCAGCACATAGCGGCACAGCGCCAGCCCGAGCATCTGTGTGGCGATCAGGCCCGCGCTCCGTGCGGGCTCCGCGGCGTTCACCTTCGCGATCTCAGGCATCAGCTGGGCTGCGAAGATCTGCTGCATACGTTGTGCCGCTTCGGCGTTGGTGGTGCTCGACCGGAGCAGCACGATCAAGGCATCGTCGCGTTCCCACCGATTCATGAAATGCGCCACCAACGCGGCGCCGAGTTGGTCCGCCTCGACGCCTGACAGGTCGGGGAAGTCGAGATCGAAGTCGGCCGCGGCGGCGAACAGCTGGTCCTTGTTGCCGAAGTACCGCATCACCATCGACGGGTCGATGTTGGCGTCCGCGGCGATCGCGCGGATGGTGGCCCGTTCGAAGCCCGACTCGGCGAACCGCTCCCTGGCCGCGGCCAGGATCACGGCCTTGGTTTCTACAGACGATCTACGCATGCCAACGAGTGTAGGCCAACAACTGTTGACATACGCGGTTTCCAGGCGCATAGTTATGCCAACAAGCGTTGGCAAGAAGACGCTACAGAAAGGAAAAGGATCATGACCAGCATTTATGACACCGATGTCCTCGTCGTCGGGGCAGGCCCGACCGGGCTGACGCTTGCGGCTTCGCTGATCGCAAAAGGCATCGCGACGACCGTCGTCGACAGGCAGGCCGCGGCCGCCAACACGTCCCGCGCGGCCGTGGTGAACGCGCACAGCCTCGAGGTGCTCGAGAGCATCGACGTGGCCCGCCGGCTCGTGAAGGAGGGCGTGCAGGCGCCAGGGTTCAGCATCCGCGACCGCGCCCGCAGGCTTGTCCCGATCGACTTCAGCGCGCTGCCGACCGCGTACCCGTACTCGCTGATGGTCCCGCAGTCGACGACCGAGCGGCTGCTGCTCGAGCGGCTGATCGAGCTCGGCGGCACCGTGCTCCGACCGAAGACGCTCACCGCGATCGAACAGGACGCCGACGGTGTCACCGCATCGTTCGACGACGGCGACGATATCCGGGCGCGATACGCGGTCGGCGCCGACGGTATGCATAGCGTCGTGCGCGAGCAGGCGGGCATCGGCTTCCACGGCGGCGCATACGCCGAATCGTTCGTTCTGGCCGACGTTCATCTGACCGGCGAGGCGCCTGCAGACGAGGTCATCCTCTACTGGGCGACCGCCGGACTCACCGTGGTGGCGCCGCTGCCCGACGACATCTTCCGCATCGTCGCTCCAGTACCCGACGCACCCGAAAACCCCTCTGCGCCTTACGTTCAGCAGATTCTGGACACTCGCGGGCCGGGTAAGGGCCGGATGGTCGTCACGGATGTCGTCTGGGGTTCGCGCTTCCGCATCCATCACCGGGTCGCCGACACGTACCGCTCGGGCCGGCTGCTGCTTGCGGGCGACGCCGCGCACGTGCACAGTCCCGCGGGCGGCCAGGGCATGAACCTCGGCATCCAGGACGGCGTCGCGCTGAGCGAGGCGCTGGCGGGCGTGCTCGGCGGTAAGCCCGACTCGTTGCTCGACGAGTACAGCGCGACGCGACGCCCGATGGCGCTGGACGTCGTGAAGATGACGGACCGGCTGACGCGCCTTGCCACGCTGCCTCGGGCCCTGCGCCCGCTGCGCAACGCCGTATTCAGTGTCGTCGGACGTATCCCAGCGGCGAACCGGGCGCTGGCCTGGCGGCTGAGCGGCCTCGTCTACCGCTGAGCCGACACCGATAGCCGATAGCATCGCCGACGGGAGGGCAGCAGTTTGGCGACGATCGAGGCCGACTACCTGGTAATCGGAGCGGGTGCCACGGCGATGGCGTTCGTCGACACGCTGGTCGATGAGACCGCCGCGAGCGTCGTCGTCGTGGACCGCAACCACGCACCTGGCGGGCACTGGACCACCGCCTACCCCTTCGTTCGGCTGCACCAACCGTCGGCCTACTACGGCGTGAACTCGAAGCAGCTGGGCAGCGACAAGATCGACAGCACCGGACTGAACAAGGGTTTCTACGAGCTGGCCGGCGGCGCGGAGGTGTGCGCCTATTTCGACGCGGTCATGCAGCAACACCTGTTGCCGACGGGGCGGGTCTCGTACTTCCCGATGAGCGAATACCTCGGCGACGGGCGGATCCGCACACTCAGCGGTGAGGACATCCACGTCACCGCTCGCCGCGTCGTCGACTCGACGTTCGTGGGCATCACCGTGCCGTCGATGCGGCCGCCGCCCTACGACGTCGCACCCGAGGTCGACTGCATACCGCCGAACGACCTGCCCACGTACGAGGCCCGCGACCACTACGTCGTCGTCGGCGCAGGCAAGACCGCCATGGACACCTGCCTGTGGCTGCTTCGGCACGGCATCGCGCCGCAGCGGCTGACGTGGATCAAGCCCCGCGACTCGTGGCTGCTGAACCGCGCCAACGTGCAACCCGGCCCGCAGTTCGCCAAGCAGGTGCTGGCCGACGTTTCGGCGCAACTGAAGTCGGTCGAAAAGGCCGACTCGGTCGAGGACCTATTCGCCCGGCTGGCGAATACGGGCTCCCTGCTGCGCATCGACGAATCGGTCGATCCGCAGATGTATCGCTGCGCCATCGTGTCGCAGGCCGAACTCGAGCAGCTACGGCGGATCGAGAACGTGGTGCGGATGGGCCACGTCAAGGCGATAGAGCCGGGCCGCGTGGTGCTCGACGGCGGGTCGCTGTCGATTGCCTCGTCGGCGCTCCACATCGACTGCACCGCAGTGGGTCTCGGCCGCGGCGATGTCACGGAAGTGTTCGACGCCGACCGCGTCACCCTGCAGACCGTCCGCACCTGCCAGCCGGTGTTCAGTGCTGCCCTGATCGCGCACGTCGAAGCCGCCTATGACGGCGACGACACCAAGAACGCTCTCTGCCAACCCATTCCGAACCCCGAGGTCCCGCTGGACTGGCTGCGGATGATGCGGACGTACAACGAGAATCAGATCCGGTGGTTCGACGAACCCGACGTGATGGCCTGGCTCGACACCGCCCGGCTCAACATCCTCAGCCATGCCACGGCGACGGTCAGCCCGCGGGCGCGGGAGAAGATCATCGGGGTGATGCGCGCGCAGCTGCGCAACACCAACGACAAGCTCGACAAGCTGCTCGGCTGACTACGACAGCAGATCCTCGTATCGGTACTCCGTCGTGATACCTGTTCCGTCGGCGTGCGCGGCATCCTCTCTGCGGCGAAGATCGACGCGGCGGATCTTGCCCGAGATCGTCTTGGGCAGCTCGTAGAACTCGACACGGCGAACCTTCAGATACGGGGCCAGGTGGTCGCGCGCGTATTCCATGATCTGCCTTGCGGTTTCGGCGTTCGCCTGCCAGCCGTCGGCGATCGCCACATAGGCCTTCGGCACCGCCAGCCGGGTTTCGTCGGGCTGCGGAACCACTGCCGCCTCGACGACGGCAGGGTGCTCGATGAGCACGCTTTCGAGCTCGAACGGCGACACCTTGTAATCCGAGGACTTGAAGACGTCGTCCGTGCGGCCGACATAGGTGATGTAGCCGTCCGAGTCGCGGCTCGCCACATCGCCTGTGTGGTAGTAGCCGCCCGACATCACCGCCTCGTTGCGATGCGGGTCGCCGAGGTAGCCGGTCATCAGGTTGACCGGCGCGCGGCTCAGGTCCAGGCAGATCTCACCCTCGTCGGCGAGTTCACCGGTCAGCGGGTCGACGAGGACGACGGGTACGCCGGGCATCGGCCGCCCCATCGAACCGGGCTTGACGGGCTGGCCGGGGGTGTTGCCGACCTGCAGGGTGGTTTCGGTCTGCCCGAAGCCGTCCCTGATGGTCAGCCCCCAGGATCGCTCGACCCGCGTGATGACGTCAGGGTTCAGTGGTTCACCCGCACCGAGGATCTCCCGCAAGCCGTCGGGTTTGGCGCCGAGGTCGGACTGAATCAGCATGCGCCACAACGTCGGTGGCGCACAGAACGTGTTCACGCCTGCCCGACGGATCTGCCCGAGCAGGGCCGCGGCGTCGAACCGGGCGTAGTTGTAGACGAAGATCGTCGCTTCGGCGATCCACGGCGCGAAGAAACAACTCCACGCGTGCTTTGCCCAACCTGGTGAGCTGATCGCGAGATGCACATCGCCTGGCCGCACGCCGACCCACGCCATCGTCGACATGTGGCCGACCGGATAGCTCACGTGTGAGTGCTCCACCAGCTTCGGCTTGCTCGTCGTGCCGGAGGTGAAGTAGATCAGCATCGAGTCGGCGACGTCAGTGCACGCGCTGAACGGACCGGCGGCCGTCACGTCGTATGCGTCGGCGTAGCGGCGCCATTCGTCAACCGGATCGCCGACCGCGATGCGCACGTAGTCGCCCGCGACATTGTCGAACTTCGGTGTGTCGGCGGAGTTCGCGACCACGAATCGTGCGCCGCCGCGCTCGATGCGGTCGGCGATGTCGGCGGGTCCGAGCGCACCCGTCGTCGGCATGATGATGGCGCCCAGCTTCGCAACGGCGAGCATCGACTCCCACAGCTCTACCTGGTTGCCGAGCATCAGGATGACGCGCTCGCCCTTGCCGACGCCCTGCTGCGCGAGCCAGGCCGCGACCCGGTCGGACCGGTCGGCCATCTGCGCGAAGGTGACCTTCTGCTCCGCGCCGTCCTCCTCGACGATCCACAACGCGATGCGGTCGTTGTCCCGCGCGATGACGTCGAACCAGTCGGTGGCCCAATTGAATGCGCCGGACAGCCGGGGCCATTCGAAGGTGTCGACCGCCTGTTGATAGTCACCGATCAGGCCGACGAGTTGGTCGCGCGCGCTGCGGTACTTCTCGGTGTTCGTCGCCATAGGAGACAGGATCGACGCGCCGCCGACGTTTCGCAGGAGAATGCCAGGGACAGCCGTCAGGCCAGCGAGTCGATCCACGCCTGATGCAGCGCCGCGTAACGGCCGTCGCTGTGGTGGATCAGCTCGTCGGGCGGGCCGTCCTCGAGGATGCGGCCACCCTCGAGGACGAGAACGCGATCGGCCACCTCGACGGTCGACAGCCGGTGCGCGATGACCAGCGCGGTGCGATCGGCCAGCACCGTCTCCAGTGCCCGCTGCACCGTCCGCTCGCTTGGAATGTCCAGTGACGACGTCGCCTCGTCGAGGATCAGCACCGCCGGATCGGCGAGGAATGCCCGCGCGAACGCGACCAGCTGCCGCTGACCCGCAGACAGCCGGCCGCCGCGCTTGGCGACGTCGGTGTCGTATCCGTCGGGCAGCGATTCGATGAACCGGTCCGCGCCGACGGCCGCCGTCGCCGAGCGCACCTCGGCGTCGGTGGCGTCGGGGCGGCCGAACCTGATGTTGTCGGCGACGGTGCCGTCGAACATGAAGTTCTCCTGCGTGACCATCACGACGTGGCGCCGCAGCTCGCTCTGCGACAGCTCGCGGAGGTCAACGCCGTCGAGCGTCACCGAGCCCGAAGCCGGATCGTAAAACCGCGCAATGAGTTTGGCGATGGTGGTCTTGCCCGCGCCGGTGGTCCCGACGAGCGCGACGGTCTGCCCCGCGGGCACCGTCAGGTTGAGATCTGGCAGCACGGGGCGGTCCGGCACGTAGGAGAAGTGCACGTCGTGGAACGCGATGTCGCCGCGCACCGACGTCAGCTTGACCGGATTCGCCGGGTCCTTGATGCCCGGGCGCTTGGCGAGCACACCTGCCAGCTTCTCCAGTGCCGATGTCGCGGACTGGAATGTGTTGAAGAACTGCGAGATCTCCTGCATCGGCTCGAAGAACATCCGCAGGTAGAGCAGAAACGCGGCGAGCGTGCCGATCGTCATCTGTCCGTGCAGCACCCGGTAACCGCCGTAGATCAGCACCACGCCGGTGGTGAGGTTGCCGACAAGCTTCACGCCGGGCATGAAGACGGCGAGCAGCTTCATCGTCTTCTCGTTGATGTCGCGGTAGCGGTCGGTGAGGCCCTCGAAGATCTCCTGGTTGCGGGGCTCGCGGCGGTAGGCCTGGACCGCCTTGATCCCCGTCATCGTCTCGACGAACTGCACGATGACAAGCGCGGCGCTCTCGCGCACCTCCCGGTAGGTCTTCGCGGACTCGCTGCTGAACCACCACACCAGCACGACCAGGACCGGGAAAGCCGCCAGGCACATCAGACCGAGCCGAACATCCAGTGCGACAAGCAGAATGGCGGTGCCGACAAGGGTGAGCACCGCGGTGATCAGGCTGTCGAAGCCAGTCTCGAGCATCTCCTCGATGGCGTCGACGTCGTTGGTGGACCGGCTGACCACGCGGCCCGACGTGTAGCGCTCGTGGAACGCGATGTCGAGCCGCTGGAAATGACGGAACACCCGCCGCCGCAGCTCCAGCAGCACCTTCTGACCGATGCGGCCCGAGCGGTTCAGGAAGAACATCCTGCTGATCGCCTGCACCAGCACGACGACGCTAAGCACGCCGACGATCACCAGCAGCGTGTGCGCCGAACCGCCGTCGATGATCGGCGGGATACCGTGGTCGATGCCGCGCTGCACGAGGATCGGAACACTCAGGCGCGCAGCGTTTTCCACCACGACGACGATCGCCAGGAACGCGACGGTCCACCGGTACGGCCGGAGCAGCGAGCCGAGCAGCGCGCGGGCTTCCCGCCTGCGTGACAGCGACTCGTCGATCGGCAGGTCGTCGCCCTGTTCGTCGAAGCGACCGCGCCAGCCCTCGGTCGGCCGCTGGTCCGGATCCTCCGGGACGTCGACGGTGGGGGCACTCCCCTCGCGAGCTGGGGGCCCACCCGCTTGCGGGGGAGTGGTGTCGGTGGCGGTCATCGACCCTCGGCCTCCGTCGTCACGAAGCGACGCCCGTCTCTGTCGGACGGCACCCGCGAGTTGTTGAGGGCGTCCTGCTCCTCGCGGTCCTGCAGCAGCCGATTACGGTCCTCGTCCTCCTGCCACGGGCAGCTGCGTTCGGCGTCGTCGCATTCGTCGTCGGCGGCCAACAGGTAGCGGTACCGCGGCACGGTGGCCAGCAGCTGGGCGTGCGTGCCGACGTGGGTGATGGAGCCGTTGTCGAGCAGGGCGACCCTGTCGGCCAGCAGCACGGTCGACGCGCGGTGGGCGACGACGATGCCGGTCACCGAATGCAGCACTCGGCGCAGCGCCTCCTCGACGACGGCTTCGGTGTGCACATCGAGCGCCGAAAGGGTGTCGTCGAGCACCAGGATCTTCGGCGCGGCCAGGATCGCCCGGGCCAGCGAAAGCCGTTGGCGCTGACCGCCGGACAGGCTCATGCCCTGCTCGCCGATGCGGGTGTCGAGGCCGAACGGCAATTCGTAGACGAACTGCGCGGCCGCGACGTCAATGGCCTGTGCGAGCTCGTCGTCGGTGGCGTGCGGCCTGCCCAGCCGCAGGTTCTCAGCCACCGACATCGAGAACAGCGTCGGGTCCTCGAACGCGGTGGCGACGGTCTCCCGCAGCGCCGACAGCGACAGATCGCGAATGTCGTCACCGTCGATGCGGATTGCACCCTCGGTGACGTCGTACAGCCGAGACAGCAATGCGGCCAGCACCGATTTGCCCGAGCCCGTCGAGCCGACGAGCGCGACCGTCTCACCCGGTTCGACCACCAGGTCGACGTGCCGCAGTGCCCAGCCGCCGTCGCCCGCGTCGGGGAACCGGAAGCCGACGTCGTCGAGCTCGAGCCGCCCACCCCGCGGAGTGTCCTCCGACGGACCGTCGGCGATATCCCTTGGCGCATCGAAGATCTCGGCGATCCTGTTCGCTGCGGTGAACGACTCCTGCGTCATCGACAGCAGGAAGCCCAGCGACGCGATCGGCCAGACCAGCGACAGCATCATCGTGATGAAGGCGACGAGCGTGCCCATCGTGACATAGCCGTGGCCTGCCGCGTCGGCGCCAAGACCCAGCACGATGATCAGCGTCAGGTTCGGGATGACCTCGAGCAGCGTCCAGAATTTCGCCGAAATCGAGACCCGGCTCACCTGAGTGTCGTAGAGCTCGGTAAGCCGCTTGTCGAACCGGTCGTAGGCGTAGCGCTCGCGTCCGAATGACTTGATCACCCGCACGCCGAGCGCGGATTCCTCGACGTGGGTGGCGACGTGGCCCGACTGGTCCTGCGCCAGCCGCGACAGCCGGGTGTACTCCCGCTGGAAGTGCAGCACCGTGAACGTGACGGGCGCGATCGACAGCATGACGACGATGCCCAGCGGCCAGTACATCGCGAGCAGGATCGCGGTGACCACGACGATCTGCAGCGTGTTGAGCAACAGGAAGACCAAGCCGAATGACATGAAGCGCCGGATCGAGCTGAGATCGTTCATGATCCGCGACAGCAACTGGCCGGACTGCCAGCGCCCGTGGAACGACATCGGCAGGATCTGCAGGCGCGCGTAGAGGTCCTTGCGGATGTCGGCTTCCACGCCCATGGTGCCGCGCGCGATCAGCCACCGGCGCAGGAACCACAGCACGGCCTCGGAGATGCCGATGGCCATTGCCGCGAGGCCGAGAATCCAGAGCCCGCGCTGGTCCTGATGGCGCACCGGCCCGTCGATGACGGCCTTGGTCATCAGCGGGATCGATACGGTGGCCGCGAGGCTGAGGACCGCGACGGTGGCCATGGCGATCCAGCGCACCCGGTACGGGAAGATGTAGGGCAGCAGCCGCCACAGATCCGAGCTGGTGCGAGGCCGGACCGGGGGCGGCGCTATCGCGGGCGCCGGGCGCAGCGTATCCACATTCGCTTCAGTCAAAGTAATTCCAATTGTCCGCTGTGCGGCAAATCATTAACCGCTTCAAGACTCTCACGCCGCTACGACATCGTCGGTTTCGGTTTGGCTGCCGAACTGGGTCTCGTAGAGCGCGGCGTAGCGCCCGCCGCGGTCCAGCAGCCGCTCGTGGGTGCCGCGTTCGACGATGCGGCCGCCCTCGACGACGAGGATCGTGTCGGCCGACCGGACCGTGGACAGGCGGTGGGCGATGACGATCGACGTCCGGCCGGCCAGCGCCTCGGCCAGCGCCTGCTGCACCGCGGCCTCCGACGCCGAGTCCAGGGATGCGGTGGCCTCGTCGAGCACCACGACCCTGGAGCGGCCCAGCAGCAGGCGGGCGATGGTCAGCCGCTGGCGCTGCCCACCGGACAGCCGGTAGCCGCGCTCCCCGACCACGGTGTCGAGGCCGTCGGGCATTTCGGCGACGACGTCGGCGAGCCGCGCGCGCTTCAGCGCTTGCCACAGCTCGTCGTCGGTGGCGTCAGCGGCGGCCAGCCGCAGATTGGACCCGATCGACTCGTGAAACAGGTGCCCGTCCTGGGTGACCATGCCGACGGTCTCCTTCAGCGACGCGAACGTCACGTCGTGGACATCAGCGCCGTTGAGGCGCACGGCTCCGCTGTCGACGTCGTAGAGCCGGGCGATCAGCGATGCGATCGTGGACTTACCCGCGCCGGACGACCCCACAAGCGCGACCATCTCGCCGGGCTGCGCGGTGAACGAAATGCCATGCAGCACTTCGTCTCCCCCGCGATCGTTGAGCACCGCAACTTCTTCGAGGGAGGCCAGCGACACCTTGTCCGCCGACGGGTAGGAGAACCGTACGCCGTCGAACTCGACCGCCACCGGTCCGTCGGGCACCGCCCGCGCACCGGGCTTCTCTTGGATCAGCGGCTCGAGGTCGAGCACCTCGAACACGCGCTCGAAGCTGACGAGGGCGCTGGCGATCTCCACATGCGCGTTGGCCAACGCCGTCAGAGGCGAGTACAGCCGCGTCAGCAGCAGCGCGAGCGCCACGATCGATCCCGTCTGCAGATGACCGCCGATGGCCAGCACGCCGCCGAGTCCGTACACCAGCGCCAGCGCGAGCGCCGACATCAGCGTGAGCGAGTTCATGAACACCGACTGCAGCATCGCGGTGCGGACGCCGATGTCACGGACGCGTCCCGCACGGATCTCGAACTCGCGCGACTCGCTGGCCGGGCTGCCGAAAAGCTTCACCAGCGTCGCGCCGGGGGCCGAAAAGCGTTCCGTCATCTGCGTGTTCATCGTCGCGTTGTGGATGGCGGCCTCGCGCGACAGCCGCGCCATGGTGCGTCCGATCCAGCGGGCCGGAAAGAGGAACAGCGGCATCAGGACGAGCGAGAGCAGCGTCACCTGCCACGAGATCCGCAGCATCACGACGAGGGTCAGCGTCAGCGTGACGCTGTTGGTGATGACACCGGAGAAGGTGTCGGAGAACGCGCGCTGCGCGCCCATCACGTCGTTGCCGAGCCTGCTGACCAGTGCGCCGGTCCTGGTGCGGGTGAAGAACGCGACCGGCATCCGCTGCACGTGGTCGAAAACGGCGGTGCGCAGGTCGAGAATCAGGCCTTCGCCGATGTTCGACGATAGCCAGCGTGTCACCACCGATACGCCCGCCTCGGCGACGGCGACGGCAGCGATCACCACGGCCAGCATCACGACCACGCCGACCGCGCCCTTGCCGATCTCGTCGACCACCCTGCCCGCCAACAGCGGGGTGGCCAGCCCGAGCAGCGCGCTGATCACGCTGATCGCCACGAAGACGCCCAACCTGCGGTGATGGCGACCGGAGAAGCGCCAAATGCGGCCGAGCAGCTTGCGGTCAGCCAACGACCGCAGATCGCCGCCCTTGGCGTGCGTCTGCCGGTACAGCGTTTGCCGGGCTACCGTTTCAAAGCTCATGAATTCACCGTAAAACCTCAACAATGGATGAGGTCAACGACTTCCCGGGGTGTCGCGGCGTCAAACCTTATGGGTGAGTCGGGCCAGGTCAGCCTGGATCGCCTCGACCCGGGCGAGATCCAATCCCCACGGCGCATCCACGCCGACCACCGTGTCGAGGTCCCAGAGCACGCACTGCTCGCCCGGCATCGCGACCATCGACCAGGCGATCACCGTCCGACGAAGTTGCTCGTGCAGCGGCTCGACGGCCGCGGGCACGCCTTCGGGAGCGCCGCCGTCGGGATGATGGTGAAGGAATCGGCCGTAGGCCCTGTCGCAGAACGCCGAATACCTTGCGGTGCAAAGGATCAGGCCATGCCACGCCTCGTCGACCGCATGCGACGGCATGCCGATCACCTGGTTGTCGCGTAGCGCGGCCGCACAGCAACGCAGCCATTGCCGCAAACCCGTTTCGACGAGCTCGCGCGGCTGCCACGGGCACGTCTTGAACACAGCGGGCGGCAGAACGAGCGCCGCGACCACGGAATTCGCCCGATCAATTGAATTCATGCGCCGGTTACGTATGCGAATACTCTATGCGGCCTGAGCAAACTGCCCTAGCGTTGATCATGAACACCCGTGATCGCCGTGGTCATGGGACCGGCACGGCGGAGCTAGCAGATGAACACACTCCTTCCGACCCTCGTCATCCTGGCCGCACCGATGATCATGATCCTGTCCGCAATCGCCATCAACAGGCGCAGTCAACGGCGTCGGCGTCGAGAGTGGGCGTCCGGGAAGTACGGCGCGGGCGCATTCGGTGCCGCCGGGCTCGGCGCAGCGGGATTGGCCGCCACGGAATTCGGCGCCGGTCCGATCGGCGGCTGCGGAGGCGGGGGCGCGGACGGCGGCGGGGGTGGAGATGGCTGCGGTGGCGGAGCGGGCTGCGGCGGCGGAGGCTGCGGCGGCGGTGGTTGCGGCGGGGGCTGACGATGGCTGACGCGGCCCTCACGTGGATCGTCATGATCGCGGTCGTCGGATTGATCGTCGTCGCGATGGTCGGCTTCCACAGGCGGCAGAACCGCCTTCGCGAAGAACGGCGTCGCCGCTGGGCGGCCTTGGGACTCGGCGAAATGGCAACCGGTGGCGGCGTGTTCCTGGGCGGGACATCCGCCTGCGGGGGCGGCTGTACGGCCGGTGGCGGAGCGGGTTGCGGTGGCGGAGCGGGCTGCGGAGGCGGAAGCTGCGGCGGCGGAGGCTGTGGTGGAGGCGGCGGAGGCTGTGGTGGAGGCGGCAGCTGACCCGCGTCACACCACTCCGAAGTAGCCGATAACCCCTGCCGCGACGACCACGATCAACGGATTGATCTTGGTGAACACGAAGACGGCCGTGCACAGTGCGGTCAGCAGATAGGCCCGCCAGTCGTGATCGGCGGCCCGGCTCATCACCAGAGACGTGGCCAGGATCAGACCGACCGTCAGCGGCGCGAACCCCTTCTCCACAGCGGCGCGCATCCGAGATTTCTGCGCCTTCTGCCAGCACTTCCCGCGACCACGCGGACAACCCGCCTCCGAACGACGCGAGTGCAATGTGATTGAACGTCCACGCCAGCTCGAACAGGGAGACCTTCTCCCGGCCCGCTTCGACCTCGCTCACTCGTGAACGAGGTCTTCGTCATGCGGGAAGTCGTCCTCGTGGTGATGTGCCGATTCCAGCGGGTCCGGTGTTGTCGTAGTGGTGCGACAGGTTCCAGTCGTATTCGAAGGTCTGCTTCAGCCGGTCGACGAGCGCGGGGTCGTCGGTCATGATGCCGAGTTCGCGGCGCAGATCGAAGGCGCTTCGGTCGATGTTCATCGATCCGACCAGCGCCTTTGCCTCGTCGACGATGATCAGCTTGGCGTGCACCCGAAGGTTCTTCTGTTTATGGACCTTTGCGCCGAACCGTCGCAGCGTGCGCAATGACGCAAAAGTATCGAGAATGTCCCATTCACTGATGCCGTGTTTACCGCCGCACAGCACACGCACTTTGATGCCCCGATCAGAGGCCGCTGCAAGCCGCTCGAGAATGACCGCATCGACGAATTTCGGGTGCTGCACATCCAGCCGGTGTTCTGCCTGATCAATGAATTGAGCCATGTGGTAACGCGAATTGGAGTTACTCCACAGCAGCCCCTCCCAAGCGCTGCAATCCCAATCAAGGTGGTTCCAGTCGGCTTTGAACACCTCGACGATCTGGCGCACCTGGTGGGGGTGATACGTGATCACGCCGTACTCGCGCGTCAGGGACAAGTACTTCTCGGTGAGATTGAATGTGGCGACCAGCGCGGCTTTTTCGTCGACGACGATGGACTTCTCGTGCGTTACGTAAAATTTGGGATTCGCCCATTGAACGGCCACTCCAGCGTTGCGGAACTGCTCGAATGTCTCGTCGTTCGCGCGATCACCGCCCGACCGTTGCGCATTCAGCATGACCTGGACGTCGACACCGGCCTTCTTCTTTTCGATGACGGCCGCGATCAAATTGACCTCGGTGAAAGTAAATTGTTTGATTAACAGCGAGCTTTCAGCCGAATTGATGAATCCGAGAATCGGATTCACACCTTCATCTGGTTCGACGATCAGACGGGGAGCGAGCGGGAGCATGATTTTCCGGACGCTAGCACCGGCAGAATGTCATGGCTTTGCTAAACGATAAACGTTCAGGTGGCCGTGACATAGCGGTAATGCGACCGCAGCGAAGGTGATAGCACCGGCGCTCACGTGCCTGTCCCATCCACGGCGCTCGATCAGGCAAGATGGCGTGCATGGACAGTGCTGCTGTTTCACCCCGGGTGCTCGTTGTCGACGACGACGACGACGTGCTCGCGTCCCTGGAGCGCGGCCTGCGGCTGTCCGGATTCGAGGTCTCGACGGCCAAGGACGGCGCAGAAGCGCTGCGAAGCGCTACCGAGACCCGGCCCGACGCGATCGTGCTGGACATCAACATGCCGGTGCTCGACGGCGTCAGCGTGGTCACCGCGCTGCGCGCGATGGACAACGACGTGCCGGTCTGCGTGCTGTCGGCACGCAGTTCGGTCGACGACCGCGTCGCCGGTTTGGAGGCAGGCGCTGACGACTATCTCGTCAAGCCATTCGTGCTGGCCGAGCTGGTGGCGCGGGTGAAGGCACTGCTGCGCCGCAGGGGCGCGACCGCGACCTTCTCATCGGAAACCATCTCGGTCGGCCCGCTCGAGGTCGACATCCCCGGCAGGCGCGCCCGCGTCAACGGCGTCGACGTCGACCTGACCAAGCGTGAGTTCGACCTGCTGGCCGTGCTGGCCGAGCACAAGACCGCCGTGCTGTCGCGGGCTCAGCTGCTCGAGCTGGTCTGGGGCTACGACTTCGCCGCCGACACCAACGTCGTCGACGTCTTCATCGGCTACCTGCGCCGCAAGCTGGAGGCCGGCGGCGCACCCCGACTGCTGCACACCGTGCGCGGCGTCGGGTTTGTTCTGCGCACTCAGTGATGAACCTCCTGACCCGGATCTTTCGCCGAACGCCATCGCTACGCACCCGCGTGGCACTGACAAGTGCCATCGCCGCGGCCATCGTGGTCGGCATCGTCGGCGCGGTGGTGTGGATCGGCATCACGGGCGACCGCAAGGAGCGGCTGGACAGAAGGCTCGACGAGGCCGCGGGCTTCGCGATCCCGTTCCTGCCGCGCGGGCTCGATGAGATTCCCAAGTCGCCCAATGACCAGGACGCCGTCATCACCGTGCGCAAGGGCGGCCAGGTGACATCCAACGGCAACGTCGAGCTTCCCCAACTGCCCGCCGGTTATGCCGACACCTATGTGAACGGGGTCCGCTACCGCGTCCGCACCGTCGACATCCGCGTGCCCGAGCCGATGTCGGTGGCCGTCGGCGCGACCTATGACGCCACCATCGCCGACACCAACAACCTCCATCGGCGCGTGATCATCATCTGCGCGCTCGCGATCGGCGCCGCGACCGTCGGCGGGTGGGTGCTGGCCGCCTTCGCGGTGCGGCCGTTCAAGCGACTCGCGCAGCAGACCAGGTTGATCGATGCGGGCGACGAACCGCCCAACATCGATATCCGCGGCGCCACCGAGGCCGTCGAGATCGCCGACGCCATGAAGGGCATGCTCGAACGCATTTGGAACGAGCAGGACCGCACCAAGGCGGCGCTGGCGTCGGCGCGCGACTTCTCCGCGGTGTCCGCGCACGAGCTTCGTACGCCGCTGACCGCGATGCGCACCAACATCGAGGTGCTGGCGACGCTTGACCTGCCCGACGAGCAACGGAAAGAGGTCATCAACGACGTCATCCGGACGCAGTTCCGTGTGGAGGAAACGCTCGGCGCGCTGGAACGCCTTGCGCAGGGCGAATTGTCGACCTCAGACGACCACGTGCCCGTCGACATAACCGAACTGCTCGACCGCTCCGCCCATGACGCGATGCGGGTGTACCCGGACCTCGACGTGTCCCTGGTGCCCGCGCCGACGGTGATCATCGTCGGACTGCCCGCAGGCCTGCGGCTGGCGGTGGACAACGCGATCGCCAATGCGGTCAAACACGGCGGCGCCACCCGTGTGCAGCTGTCAGCGGTCAGTTCGCGTGCGGGCGTGGAGATCGCGATCGACGACGACGGCGTCGGCATCCCCGAGGAAGAGCGCCACGTCGTGTTCGAGCGCTTCTCCCGAGGGTCGACGGCCTCGGTCTCGGGCTCGGGCCTCGGCCTTGCGCTGGTGGCCCAGCAGGCCGAATTGCACGGCGGCACAGCGGTATTGCAGGCCAGCCCACTCGGCGGTGCACGGCTCCTGCTGCGGTTGCCCGGACCTCGCTAGCGCTACTTCTCCTCCCGCTGCCAGTTAGCGAACATCCAGCAGGTCGATGACGAAAATCAGTGTCTTACCCGACAATCGGTGCCCGCCGCCTGCCGGTCCGTACGCCTGCGCGGGCGGAATGACGAGCCTGCGGCGTCCGCCCACCCGCATACCGGGAATGCCGTCCTGCCAACCCTGAATCAGACCGCGCAAGGGAAATTCGATGGACTCGCCGCGATTCCAGGAGCTGTCGAACTCCTCGCCGGTGTCGTACTCGACACCGACATAGTGCACATTGACCGTTCCGCCCGGCACCGCCTCCGCGCCGTCGCCGACCACCAGGTCGTCGATGACCAACTCGGTCGGTGCTGGGCCGTCCGGAAAATCAACCTCGGGTTTCGTCGCCACGGTGGGCTACGTTACGCGCCAATCGCAGTAAGTCCGACCGCGAAACGGGCACACTGGAGCCGTGGCATCTGACACCAACCCCCTGTCCCACATCCGCGAACTCGTCGACGAGGAGCGCGAACTGCGCGCGCGATTGCAGAAGCACGAGATCAGCGCAGACGAGGAACACGCGCGTCTGCGTGCGCTGGAGGTCGAACTCGACCAATGCTGGGATCTGCTGCGTCAGCGGCGTGCCCTTCGGGAGACCGGCGGCGATCCCCGTGAGGCCCGCATACGCCCGCCCGATGAGGTCGAAGGCTACCTCGGTTGATCACCGATCCGAAGACCGACGTTGTCGTCGTCGGCGGCGGCCACAACGCGCTGGTCGCCGCCGCCTACCTGGCTCGCGCCGGGCGCCGGGTGCGCCTGCTCGAGCGGCTCGACCACGTTGGCGGCGCCGCGGTGTCGGCGCACGCGTTCGACGGGATCGACGCCAGGCTGTCCCGCTACTCGTATCTGGTGAGCCTGCTGCCACGGCGGATCATCGACGACCTCGGTGTCCGCGTCCGACTGGCGCGTCGACGCTATTCGTCGTACACGCCCAACCCCGCCACCGGCGGAGCGACCGGACTACTGGTGGGGCCGGAGCCGACATTCGCCGCCGTCGGGGCGGCAGACGACGCCGAGGCGTTCGCCGAGTTCTACCGTCGCGCCCGGATCGTGACCACGCGGCTGTGGCCCACGGTGACCGCACCGCTGCGGACGCGCGACGAGGCGTTCGAGCACGTTCTCGCCGGCGGTGATTCCGGTGCTGAGCAGGCGTGGCAGATGCTGATCTGCGAGCCGATCGGGCATGCGATCACCGAAGCCGTCAACAGCGACCTGGTTCGGGGCGTGATGGCCACCGATGCGCTGATCGGCACTTTCGCCCGGGTCGACGATCCGTCGCTGGCGCAGAACATCTGCTTCCTGTACCACTTGCTGGGCGGCGGAACCGGAGACTGGGATGTGCCGATCGGCGGCATGGGTGCGGTCAGCGGTGCGCTGGCTGCGGCTGCCGCCGGCTTCGGTGCCGAAATCATCACCGGTGCAGAGGTTTACGCTGTCGATCCGGATGGCGAGGTGCGCTACACGCTCGACGGCGAGGAACACAGCATCGCAGCGGACTATGTGCTGTCGGGTGTGACGCCTGCGGTACTGGCCGAGTTGGTGGGCGATCCGGCGCCTGCGGTGGCGCCTGGTGCGCAGGTGAAAGTCAACCTGCTGCTGAAACGGCTGCCGCGGTTGTGCGATGAAACCGTCACGCCGGAGCAGGCGTTCGGCGGCACGTTCCACATCAACGAGAACTTCAGCCAGCTCGACGCCGCGTATCTGCGGGCAGCCGACGGAACCATTCCGGATCCGCTGCCCTGCGAGATCTACTGCCACTCGCTGACGGATCCGAGCATCCTGTCCGATGAGCTACAGGCCGCCGGCGCCCAGACACTTACGGTGTTTGGACTGCACGCACCGCACACGTTGGCCAAAGGCGCAGATCCCGACCGGCTGCGTGAGGACCTGACCTCGGCCGTGCTGCACTCGTTGAATTCCGTTTTGGCCGAACCCATTCAGGATGTGCTGATGGAGGACTCATCCGGTCGGCTGTGCATCGAGGCCAAGACGACCCAGGATCTGGAGAAGATTTTGGGGATGACGGCAGGCAACATCTTCCACGGCGCGTTGAATTGGCCGTTCGCCGAGAACGACGATCCGCTGGATACGCCCGCCCGACGTTGGGGTGTGGAGACGGCGCACGATCGGATTCTGTTGTGCGGCTCGGGTTCTCGACGCGGTGGCGCCGTCTCGGGTATCGGTGGCCACAACGCGGCGATGGCGGTGCTGGAGAGCTAGGGCATCTCGGCGGCCACCGCCACATGCGTTTCGAATCCGGCCTTCTCCGCAGCCGCTCGATAGGCCTCCTTGAAAAGACGATAACTCTTCTCGTCACTACGCGCTTTAGCAAGTAGCGCACGGAATCTCAGCGTCGTCATATCTCGCAATGCCCACACGTCATCGGTCAGACCGCTCGCACAAAGGTCGACAGCCGCTTCGGCTTCCATCAGATCCGCTTCAGTGCCACGGACAAGAAGCAACTCGACCAGTGTGCCGACCTGCATGTCCAGGTTGACGATATTGCCCGAAGTCGTAGCGGCTTTGATGGACGCGCGCAGCTGTTGCACTGCACCCTCGGCGTCCCCGCGTCCAACCTTCTCACGAGCCGCATGCACGTCCAGCATCGGAAGAGTGTTGAGCGCGAATCGCTCCTTGACGCAGGTTTCACGAATCTGCGTGAGCATTTCGAAACCCTCTTGACGCACTGCCGCGTCACGATAGGTAAGCACAATGCCTTTGGTCATCCTGAGAAGCACGACCGCCATATCGTCGCTTGCTCGGTCGGCCGATTCCATCGCTTCGTCGATTTCAGCCAGGGCAGCGTCATCGGCAGGAAGGAGAAACCGAGGTACTGCATAGTATTTGTACGCATAGACACCCGAGCCCGATACGGAGTCGATGACGCGAGCGAGTGCGATCGCGCGGTCGAAGTCTTCCTGCCATCCTCGCGCGCCTGTCATCCACTTGCCCGTGCCGCGGAACACGAGGAGGGGAGCCAACGGCGCCTCGATGAGCAATCCGCTTGGCGCGTGCCCCGCTTCGGCGCACTCGATCGCTGCCTGCGTCCAGCGCATCACGTCCGGCACTTCGGCGGTTTGCAGCTTGGCGACACATGCGGGAAAGGACAGTTCCAACGTCAGTGATGGATCACCTATGGATTCAACGATCGACATGTATTCGGATGCGAGGCTCGACGCCTCACGAATGTGATCGTGAAGGACGTGCTCCATCGTCATACCTGCCATTCCGATGGCAAGCGACAGCTTGTCGCCCGCTAACGAGCACAGCTCACGTAACTCTGCGAAGCGAGCGGAGATATCGGGATGGAAGCGGCGCCATGCGACAGCACAAGTCAATCTGCGCGGAGCAATGCGCATCGTCAAGCGCTCCGGATCGTCACTCGGCAGAGAGTCGGCGACGATCGTCGCGCGCTCCCAACTCAGCATAGCCGCGGCTGTATCCCTGTTGATCGACCATGTACCGGCGCGCATGTGCCACTCGTATGCGGTACGAAGATCGCCAGCGGCCTCAACGTGCTCGGCGATCAGAGAAGCGTTTTGATCTTCTTGCTCAATCGCAGCAGCGACGCGCTTATGCAATTGTGCGCGATCAGATTTCAGCTGCGACTCATATGCCACCGCCCGGATCAGCGGATGTCGAAACGCATATTCGGGCTGCGGATTCAATGCCGTCTGGTCGATGAGCTCCGCCGCGACAAGTGCGCTGAGATTCTCGTCGACGTCGAGCGCCTTCAGCATGTCCGGCGTGAACCGGGATCCGATCACCGCCGCGGCGTTCAATGTGCGCTTCGCGGACGGGTCAAGTCGGTCGATACGCGCGGCGATCACCGCCTGCAGTGTACGAGGCACGTGGACTTCCGCAGCTTGATCGATGCACAGGTAGCAGCCGCGACCGCCCACCAGGACATCGCGTTCGCTCAGGTCCCGCACGATCTCCTCGGCGAAGAAGGGATTTCCCGCCGCTCGCGAGGTGATCAGCTCAGTCAGATCGGCGACCGAGCTGTCCTGACCCAAAAGCTCGGCACTGAGCTCCAGCATCTGCGACTCGTCCAGCGGTTCAAGAGCGATCGTCTGGGAACGTGGCGTATGAGCCAGGGCGCCTGTGTATTCCGGGCGGTAGGTGATAAGCGCGAGCGATGGGGTCTGCGGCACCACGCTGAGGAACTCTGCAAGCAGCGACTCACTGGTCCCGTCGATCCAATGGGCGTCCTCGATGACGTAGACGACCGGTGTGGTTCGCGCCAGCGCAGCCGCCTTCACCATGGCCGTGACTCGGCGGCGACGGGCGTCGGGATCAATCTGCGGCAACGCACACGCTGGGTCGCTGATGCCCAGTAGGTCACACAGCATCGCGAGGTCGTCCTCGTCCGCGTCGGCGAACCTGTTGCGCACGCGCTCCCGGGCCGTAGCGTCGTCCAGTCCCTCTAGCCCGGTGCTCGCACGCAGCAGCCCGGCGGCGGCGTGAAAGGGGAGATCGGTCGTGTGAGACTCGCAGTAGGTAGTGGACACGTCGACGCCGGCGTCAGCCGCCTGCGCGGTCAACTCTCGAACGACGCGGCTCTTGCCGATTCCCGGTGGCCCGACCAGGCCGACGACGGTGCCGTTGCCGTCGATCGACCGCCTAAACACGCCCGCCAACGCGCCCATTTCCCACTGGCGACCCACGAAGGTCGGATCGATCCGATAGCGGCGACGACCGGTAGCCATCCCGAGCAACCGATGCGCGGGAACCGGATCCTGAGCGCCCTTGATGTGGACCTGTTCGGTCTCACCGAGCATCGCCGCGGTGTCCACAAGTCGGGCCGTCGACTCGCTGACCATTACTCCGCCGGGCGGCGCAACCGACTCCATCCGCTGCGCCATGCCGACCTGCTCGCCGACGGCGGTGTACGACATTGGGCCTGAGCCGATTTCGCCGGTGATCACCTCGCCGGAGTTGAGCCCGATACGCAGCTGCAGGGTGATGTCGTCGCGGGTGTCGACCTCCGCCGCCAGATGTTGCGCGTCGGTCTGGATGTCGAGTGCAGCCCGGCACGCGCGCACGGCGTGATCCTCCAGGGCAATCGGCGCCCCGAACACCGCCATGATCCCGTCGCCGGTGAACTTGTCCACCGTACCGCCATAGCGCTGGACGATCACCGATGCGCGGCGGAACACCTCGCCCATGATCTCGCGCAGCCGTTCCGCGCCGACGGCCGCTGCGATGTCCATCGAATGCACCACATCGGCGAACAGCACGGTTACCTGCTTGTACTCGGCCTGACTGTCCGAAGCCGCGACGGGAGACCCGCAGGCATCACAGAAACGGGCGCCGTCCCGTAGACCCGCGCCGCACGCACCACACGATATGGCCACCGTGAATCAGCATATGGCGCAGCGGTTAATCGCCGGACAGCTTGGCCAGGATGGCAGCCAGCTTCTTCAATTCGGCCTCATCGAGTTCCGACAGGATGTCGGGAGCCGGGTCGTCGGTTGTGTCGATCGTCTGGACCATGTCACGGCCGGCATCCGTCAGCGAGACCATCTTGCACCGCCGGTTGGCCGGGTCGGTCTTGCGGATGACCAGGCCGCGGCTCTCCAGATCGTTGACCGCAACGGTCGCCGCGGGTGCGTCGATGGTTGCGGCGTGCGCCAGCTGTTTGACCGACATCGGCCGACGGGACAGTCGGCTGAGTATCCGGATGCGGCTGAACGGCAGACCCGTCCGCTCGACCACCGCACGTTTCCAGCCATCACGGTTGTCGTTCACCACCGAGGCCATCGCGCGCCAAACATCATCTGCAAGACGGTTACCGGACACGGACACCCTCCCACTGCGCGGGATCGATCAGCGGCGCCAGGCGATCCGCCGAACGCACGGCGCGTGGCGACGTCGAGTACAAACCCAACACGAAGATGACGACGCCCAATCCCGCGCAGATGAACCACAGCGGTCGAGCAGCGGCTGCGAAATCGGCACCCGTCGTCGCCAGCGCCGCGCCTGCAATCGAACCACACAGCGCCACACCGAGACTGACGCCAACCTGCCTGCTGGTCGACGCCACCGCCGAGGCCGCGCCCGCGCGGTCGGTGGGCATCCCGCTGACCGCCGCATTGGTGATCGGTGCGTTGACCATCGAGAAGCCGATGCCGAACACGGCGAATATGGTGAGGAGTTGCCACACCGGGGTGCCTGCGGTCAGCCGAGCCAGCATCAGCGTTGCGGCCGTGATCAGCGTTCCTGCGACCAGCAACGACGGCCTGCTGCCGAATCTGCCGACCAGCCGCCCGGAGAGCGGCGAAAAGATCAGCGCGCCAACGGCGACGGGTAGGTAGATCAAGCCGGTGTGCATCGCGGAGAAGCCACGCTCGCCCTGCAGGTACAGCGACATCATGAACAGGAAAGCGCCCCAGGATGCGAACGCGCACACGGCGATCATCGTCGCAGACGCGAACGGGATGCTGCGGAAGAACCGTAGGTCGATGAACGGGTCATGGCGCCGCGATTCGTACCGTAGGAACGCGACGAACGCGACGGCGGCGACGGCGGCCACCGCGATGGTGCGTGCGCTGGTCCAACCCAAGCCGGGGCCCTCGATGAGCACATACACGATGCCGAACAGGAAGACCATGCCGAGCACCTGGCCGATCGGGTCGAGATCGCGCATGGTGGCCGACTTGGACTCCGGCACGAAGATCGCGGTCAGCAGGATCGCGACGGCACAGATCGGCAAGTTGATCCAGAAAACCGCCCGCCAGTCGACGAACTCGATCAGCGCGCCGCCGACGATCGGGCCCAGCGCCATCGAGATGCCGACCACGCCACCCCAGACGCCGATAGCGCGGGCCCGTTCCACCCTGCCGCGGAATACCTGGGTGATGATCGACATCGCGACCGGGTTCATCATCGATCCGCCGATGGCCTGCAAGAAACGGGCGCCGATGAGCATCTCGATGTTGGGGGCGAGGCTGCACATCAACGACGCCACCGCGAACACCGTGAGCCCGATCTGGAACGTACGCCTGCGGCCGAACCGGTCGCCCATGGCGCCGGACAGCAGTAGCAGCGAGGCGAGGACCAGGGTGTAGATGTCGACGACCCACTGAATCTGCGACCCCGAGGCCCGGAGGTCGGTGCGGATGCTCGGTATCGCGACGTTGACGATCGTCGCGTCCATCGACACGATCAGCAGGCTCAGGCAGCAGGACACCAGGATGATGGCCTTGCGCCGAGCGCTCAGCGACCGGAGGACAGTTTCATTCACACAACTATTGTGAAACTACAACTATCGATCTGGCAACCCGATCGACAGTGAAATGCCTCTCAGGCCCGCGCGAGCGGCCCCTTTTGCCCATGTTGCTGCGGCGTGTCGCCGTGCAAACACGGTCGCTGGCGGGGCACGGGTCAGCGGGTGCCGAGGTCCTTGTAGTCGCGCTCGGTGTAGCCGGTGTAGATCTGGCGCGGGCGGCCGATCTTGCCACTGCCGTCCTCGTGCATCTCCCGCCAGTGCGCGATCCAGCCCGGCAGCCGGCCAACCGAGAACAGCACGGTGAACATCCGCGTCGGGAAGCCCATCGCGCGGTAGATCACGCCGGTGTAGAAGTCGACGTTCGGGTACAGCTTGCGCTCGACGAAGTAGTCGTCGGTGAGCGCGACCTCTTCCAGCGCCTTGGCGATGTCCAGCAGTTCGTCGTCGCCGCCGAGCTTGCCGAGGATCTTGTCGGCCTGCTCCTTGACGATGCGGGCCCGCGGGTCGTAGTTCTTGTAGACCCGGTGGCCGAAGCCCATCAGCTTGACGCCGTCTTCCTTGTTCTTGACCTTCTTGACGAAGTCGTGCACGTCGCCTTCGTCCTGGCGGATCTTCTCGAGCATCTCCAGCACGGCCTGGTTGGCGCCGCCGTGCAGCGGGCCCCATAGCGCATTGATGCCGCCCGAGATCGAGGTGAACAGGTTGGCCTGCGACGAGCCGACCAGCCGCACCGTCGACGTCGAGCAGTTCTGCTCGTGGTCGGCGTGCAGGATGAGCAACAGGTCCAACGCCCGCACGATCTCGGGGTCCACCTCGTACGGCTCAGCCGGGAAGCCGAACGTCATCCGCAGGAAGTTCTCCACCAGCGTCAGCGAGTTGTCCGGGTACAGGAACGGCTGCCCGACCGACTTCTTGTACGCATACGCGGCAATGGTGGGCACCTTGGCCATCAGCCGAATCGTGGACAGCTCCACCTGCTCGTCGTCGAACGGATCCAGTGAGTCCTGGTAGTAGGCGCTCAGGGCGTTGACGGCGCTGGACAGTACGGGCATCGGGTGCGCGTTGCGCGGGAAGCCGTCGAAGAAGCGCTTCAGATCCTCGTGCAGCAGGGTGTGCCGCTGGATCAGGGTGGTGAACTTGTCGAGCTGCTCCTTGGTGGGCAGCTCGCCGTAGATCAGCAGATAGCTGACTTCGATGAAATTCGACTTCTCGGCCAGTTGCTCGATCGGGTACCCGCGATACCGCAGGATGCCGGCATCGCCGTCGATGTACGTGATGGCGCTCTTGGTGGAAGCGGTGTTGACGAAACCTTCGTCGAACGTCGTATAGCCGCTCTTCGACAGCAGCGAACCCAGCGCGATACCGTCGGCGCCCTCAGTGGCGTGTACGACGTCCAGGTCAAGCTCGCCACCGGGATACTGCAGGGTGGCGTGCTCGTCTTTTTCTGCCACGGGAATCCCTTCGTCGCTGAGAGAACGGACTTCTGTCCTCAAAAGGTAGTCCCATTGTGGCAATCGCGCCCGCGCGGGGTGCGCAGGGGTTCAGACCGGCTCGACGACGCCGTCTATGAGGCGGCTGAACTGTGCGAACGTCTCCTCGATCCGGTCGACGGCATCATCGATCCCCACACCCCGCCACTTGGTGGTTATGCCGAGATCGGCGAGCGCGGTCATGATGATCGACGCCCACACCCCGGCGACGAGTCGCAAGCTTCGGTCCTCGAGGTCGACGCCCATCCGCTTGGCCAACTCGACGTTGACCGCGTGCGGCCGGAACTCCATGGTCGCCTGGCGCAATGTCTCCGAGGACATGACGATCCGCAGCGTGCTCATCAGCCGCGAGGCGGTGAGTTCCCCGATGCCGGCGTTCTTCGTGTTGCGGTACATCGTCACCGAAGCCCGGTAGAGCGCCTCGAGATGGTTCATGCCGACGGGCAGACGGGCGAGCTGCACGGCAGCCAGGTCCACCGCATCGTCGACGAGCGCGAGGCACACGGCTTCCTTGGTGGCAAAGTAGCGGCTGAAGGTACGGGGCGACACATCGGCGATCGCGGCGATCTGCTCGACGGTCGTCTGTTCGAAGCCTTGTTGCTCGCACAGCTCGATCGCCGCGTCGATCAGCGTGGCGCGCGTTCGCTGCTTCTTCCGCTCGCGGAGGCCGAGCCCTGTATCCCCCGACACATCAGGCACGCCAGGATGCTACCTGGCTGAGTTAGGAATGCCTAACGAAAGATGTCGCCGACGGCAAACTGCCCGCGTCAGACTTTGTCGTCGTCCGGCGTGTGTTCGCTGATCTCCGCGGATAAGTTGCTGCTCGGGCGGCTCACCCGGTAGCGGACGAAAGCGGGCGCCACCAGCGCCGCGATCACCACGCCGACCACGACAAGGACGCCGCCACCTGCCGCGGCGACGGTGGTGCCGACGGCCGCCGCGGCCGCGCCGTGCACCGCGTCGGCGACACGGGGACCGCCCGCCACCACGACGGTGAACACGCCCTGCAGCCGGCCGCGCACCTCGTCCGACGCGGCCTGCAGCAGAATCGTGTTGCGAAACGCCGCGGACACGAGATCCGCCGCACCGCCGATAACCAAGAACAACAACGCAATCCAGAGCATGGTTCCGGTATGACCGTCGGCGAATCCCGCGGCTACGCCGAAGCCGACCATCGCCACGCCCCAGACCGCGACGGCCAGGATGACGGTGAGTCCTTGACGCTGAACGCGGGGCAACCAGCCCGAGAAGACGCCGCCCGCGACCGCGCCAACTGAGATTGCCGCCGCCAGCAGCGCCATCGTGGTGCCACCCTCGACGGGACCGCCGAAGCTTTCGTGCGCCATCTGCGGGAAGAGGGCCCGCGGCATGCCGAAGATCATCGCGATCAGGTCGACGACGAAGGACATCAACACCACCGTGTTGCCCGCCAGGTAGCGGAAGCCGTCGAGTACCGCGCCGAATCCCCAGCCCGACGAGCCCTGTTCGCCGTTCGACGGCGGGATCGGGGCGAGCCGGAACGTCGCCCAGATCGGCGCGGCGCACGTGATCGCGTCGATCAGATACAGCGTGGACAGGTCGACCCAGCGCAGCATCACACCGGCCAGCAGCGGCCCGACGATCGCGCCGAACTGGAACACCGTGAAGTTCAGCGAGGTGGCCGCGGGCAACTGCTCACCCGGCACGATCCGTGAAATCGCCGCCGACCTCGTCGGCGAGTTGATGGCGAAGAACGCCTGCTGCACCGACAGCAGGCACAACACCACCCAGACGTTGTTCATCGACAGCGCAGCCTGGATCCACAGCAGCAGCGATGCCACCGCAAGGCCGACTGAGGCGATGATCAGAAGCACCCGCCGGTCCATTGCGTCCGCCCACGCGCCGCCCCACAGTCCGAACACCACCAGCGGGACGAGCGCGAAGATACCGGAAAGGCCTACGTATGCGGAGTTTTGAGTGAGCGCGTAGATCTGGACCGGGACAGCGAAAATGGTCAGGTTGGCGCCGATGACGGTGGGGATGCCCGACAGCCACAGGCGCCGGTAATCCGGCCACTGCAGCGGGGTGAGATCGGCGAAGAACCGTCGCACTAAGGTTGAAGCCGCTCGATGCGGCCCTCCGCGACGCGAATCCTGTTGTGTACCCGGTTCTCCCGGCCCTGCCAGAACTCGACAACTTCCGGTGCGATCAGGTAACCGCCCCAGTTCGGTGGCACTGGAACCTCGTCGAGATCGGCGAAACGTTCTGTCACATCGGCTAATTGACCCAGCAGCGCCTGCCGGGAAGCGATCGGCTGCGATTGGTGTGACGCCCACGCGCCGAGCTGGGAGCCCCGCGGCCGGTGCCGCCAGTAGTCGGCCGTCACCTCAGCGGACACCTTCGTCACCGGTCCACGGACATGCACCTGGCGGCCGAGCAGAAACCACGGAAACGTCGCCGATACGTAGGGAGTCGACGCGATTTCCTCGCCCTTGGCCGAGTCGTAGTTGGTGAAGAAGGTGATGCCTGCGTCGTCCACGCTTTTGCACAACACCGAGCGGGTCACGGGCCTTCCCTGGTCATCGACCGTGCCGACCACCATCGCGTTCGGTTCGGCGACTCCGGCCTGTTCGGCATCGGCTAACCACTTGCGCAGCAGGGCAACCCACCCGTCGGCAAGCCAGTCGGCGTCCAGATCCGGGCTGCCGTCCTTCTCGGCCGATCCGTACTCCACGCGCATCCCGGCCAGGCGTTCATTCTCCGAGGTAGCCACCGCGCCAACGCTACGCCCCAGCAATTTGGCGACTTGTTACCGGCCGGTAGCGAAGGGCGGTGACCCGGGTGCGAGAATCGGCTCATGACTGCGGTACCCGAGGACTTCGTGCCTGGCTTGGAAGGCGTCGTGGCCTTCACCACCGAGATCGCCGAGCCCGACAAGGACGGCGGCGCGCTGCGATACCGCGGCGTCGACATCGAGGATCTGGTCAATCAGCAGGTCAACTTCGGCGATGTGTGGGCGCTGCTGGTGGACGGCAAGTTCGGCCACGGGTTGCCGCCCGCCGAGCCGTTCCCGCTGCCGATCCACAGCGGCGATGTGCGCGTCGACGTGCAGGCCGGGCTGCCGATGCTGGCGCCCATCTGGGGCTATCCGCCGCTGCTTGACATCGACGACGCCACCGCCCGCGATCAGCTGGCCCGTGCGTCGGTGATGGCGTTGTCGTATGTCGCGCAGTCGGCGCGCGGCATCTATCAGCCCGCCGTACCGCAGCGCAAGATCGACGAATGCTCCACTGTCACAGCGCGTTTCATGACCCGATGGCAGGGCGACCCGGATCCCAGACACGTCGAGGCCATCGACGCATACTGGGTGTCGGCCGCAGAGCACGGCATGAACGCCTCCACGTTCACCGCTCGGGTCATCGCCTCGACCGGTGCCGACATCGCGGCGGCACTCTCCGGCGCCATCGGGGCGATGAGCGGCCCGCTGCACGGCGGCGCACCCGCCCGCGTCATCCCGATGATCGAAGAGGCCGAGCGCACCGGTGACGCGCGGGCGGTGGTCCGCGGCGTCCTGGACCGCCACGAGAAGCTGATGGGCTTCGGCCACCGCGTGTACCGGGCGGAGGATCCGCGGGCACGGGTGCTGCGGGCGACGGCCAAGCGTCTCGAGGCGCCGCGCTACGAGGTCGCCGCAGCGCTGGAGCAGGCTGCGCTGACCGAGCTGCGTGAGCGTCGGCCCGACCGTGCCATCGAAACCAATGTCGAGTTCTGGGCGGCGGTGATCCTCGACTTCGCCGAGGTGCCCGTCAAGATGATGCCCGCGATGTTCACCTGCGGGCGCACCGCAGGCTGGAGCGCGCACATCCTCGAGCAGAAGAAGCTCGGAAAGCTCGTCCGCCCGTCGGCGATCTACGTCGGTCCCGGTCCTCGCAGCCCCGAATCCGTTGAGGGCTGGGACGAGGTCTCGAGGGGCTAGTCGCCGTGGCGGCCTCAGTCACGACGTTCGAGTCGGCGGCCCGAAGCTTCGCCGGCTTGGTTCACCGGATTCCGGGCGACGGCTGGGACGGCCCCGGGCTCGGCGACTGGGACCTCCGCGCGCTGGTCGGCCACGCGTCGCGTTCGCTCATCACGGTGAGCACTTACCTGCAGAGCCCCGCCGGGCGCGAGGACGTCGCGACGCCGCAGGAGTATTACGCGCAAATCGCCGACTACATGTCGAACGCCGGCGCCGAGGCGATCGCCGAGCGCGGCCGGCAGGCGGGCCGGGATCTCGGCGACGACCCCGCGCGGACGGTCGACGAGCTGATCGACCGGGTGCTGGGCGAGCTCGCGACGGCGGGAGACCCGCTCATCGCGGTGATCGGCGGCCTGGGCATCCGGCTGCACACCTACCTGTCGACGCGGATCTTCGAGCTGGCTGTGCACAGCCTGGATATCGCACGGGCGACGGGACTTTCGCTCGAGCTGCCCGCTCAGGTGCTGGACGAGGCTACGGTGTTGGCGGCGCGGATTGCCGTCCTCACCGGCCGAGGCGGCGACGTGTTGATGGCGTTGACGGGACGTACGACACTGCCGCCGTCTTTCTCTGTTGTGTAGATCTTCAAGTTGTCGGTGCCGCGGTGTTACATGGCCCATGTCGCGATGACGTAGCGATGAAATCGGGGCCGCTGGGCGGTCTAAACGGCGGCCCCATTTTCGGGTGACGCCAACTACAGAGGAGATCACCATGCCCATCGAAGTTCAGCCCGCCGTGCTGCCGCATCTGGTCGTCGACGACGCCGCGGCTGCGATCGATTTCTACGTGAAGGCGTTCGGCGCCGTCGAGCGCGGCCGGGTGCCCGGCCCGGACGGCAAGCTGATTCACGCCGCTGTGGACGTCAACGGCTCGACGGTGATGCTCAACGACGACTTCCCCGAGATGAGCGGCGGCAAGTCGATGACGCCGAAGGCGCTCGGCGGTACGCCGGTGACCATCCACCTCGTCGTCACCGACGTCGACAAGAAGTTCCAGCAGGCCGTCGATGCGGGCGCCACCGTCGTGATGCCGGTCGAGGACCAGTTCTGGGGTGACCGCTACGGCGTGGTGCAGGATCCCTTCGGACACCAGTGGTCAATGGGCCAGCCGGTGCGCGAGGTCAGCATGGAGGAGATCCAACAGGCCATCGGGCAGCACTAGCCGCTGCTGCGGGCTGCGGTGCTCAGCGCCGTAGCCCGGCCAGCACCCGTCTGCCGATCGGCGGCGTGGGTGCGGTGGCGGCCGCGGCGAGCATGTCGGCGACGGCGGTGAACTTGTCGCGTGGCCGGTCGCCGCCGCCGCGGGCGATCTCGGCCTCGTCGATGGCGTTCCATCCGGCGGTGTCGACCATGTCGGGGCACCGGCGAAGCACGAACTTGTCCAGCGCGGCGGGCCTCGCGGTGGGGTCGGTCAGCAGCCCGGCGTTGTAGTCGTCGACGAGGTTCTGCACGGTCTGCTGCGCGCACGACTTGTTGGTGCCGATGAAGCCGGTCGGCCCGCGCTTGATCCAGCCCGCGACGTAGCTGCCGCGCACGGGCTGTCCGGATTGCGGATCGACGACCCGCCCGCCGTCGTTGGGCACGACCGCGGCTGTCTCGTCGAACGGCAGGTCGCGAATTGCCCTGCCGCGGTATCCGATTGACGTCAGCACCATGCCCGCATCGAGCCTGCGGAGTTCGTCGGTGTCGGTGACCGTGAACTCGATGCCGGTGGCCCGATCGTCGCCGACGACGCGGTGCGGCCTCAGGCGGTACGCGAGGCGGATCCGCGGGCGCGTCGCGGGTGCGGACGCATCGCCGAGCTTGCTCAGGATCTCCAGCTTGTTGCGCGTCAGCGGATCCTGTTCTGCCGCCAGGTCGGCCTGCACCAGTGCGTGGTCGGCGGCATCGAGCACGACCTCGCACGTCGACGTCAATCCGATCAGCTCGGGCAGGGTGAACGCGGATTGCGCGGGCCCGCGGCGTGCGGCGATCACCACTTCGGTGACCTTCGACTGCCGAAGCGCGGCAAGCGCGTGGTCGGAGATGTCGGTGCGGGCCAACACATCGGGATCGGTGGTCAGGATCCGGGCGACGTCGAATGCGACATTTCCGTTGCCGACGAGAACCACCCGCTCATGCGCCAAATCGACTGGGAGATCGGTGTATTCGGGATGCCCGTTGATCCAGGCGACCATCTCGGTCGCGGTGCCGGTGCCCACCTTTCCCATGCCGTCGATGTCCAGGCGGCGGTCGTTCGGGGCGCCGACGGCGTAGAGGACGGCGTGGTGATGCGCCAGCAGATCGGCATGCGAGACGTCGGATCCGACGTCGACGTTCAGGTAGAACCGAAAGCCCCGGCGTCGCGCGATCTTGTCGAACAGCCGGGTGACCCGCTTCGTGCTCTGATGGTCGGGTGCGACGCCGGCCCGCACCAGACCGTAAGGCGTCGGCAGCTTTTCGAACACGTTGACCCGTACGCGCCGCTGGGTGAGCAGCTCATCGGCGGCGTACATCGCAGCCGGGCCCGAGCCGACGATCGCGACCGTCAACGGATACGCCTCCCGCGCATTGATCTTCGGCGCGTCGATGACCGGCGCAAGCTTCGACGTCGGCGGCAGCTTTTCGCCCTCGGGCCGGTCCGGATAGAAGGCCGCATTGAGCGCCACGAACGGCAGCTGGTTGGGCTCCAGCTTCGAGTCGGGCGCGATCGCGCCGACCGGGCAGGCGCTCACACATGCTCCGCAGTCCACACAGGCCACGGGATCGATGTAGAGCATCTCGGCCGTGGCGAAGCCGGGTTCGTCCGGTGAGGGGTGAATGCAGTTCACCGGGCAGGCGTAGACACAGGACCCGTCGCTACAGCACGACTGGGTGATGACGTGCGGCATGAAAAGCCAAGCCTCCCTACGCGGCAGCGACCACGTGCTGACGCTGCGGTTCGCTGCGGTAGCGGCTCGGCCTGCCGTCGATCTTGCAGATCTGCCACATGAGCTTGGCGATCGGGTTGATGAGACCCGTATCGCGGCACAGCATCCGGACGTCACCGAACATGTCCCGCAGCATCTGCCGAGACTCCGGCGACTTGAAGAACACTTCCTTGCGCACCGAACGCGGGATGTCGAATTCCTTCCAAAAAGCCCGCGGCGGAACGATGATGGCCGAACACAGAACGCGCATGGTCAGCGGGACGTAGATCGACAGCCAGAACCGCTTGCGCCGTGACAGATGCGGAATCCGCTTGCGCAGGTACTCATGCGCGAACGAGATGTGCCGCGCTTCCTCGGCGACGTGAATCGCCATCACCCGCTCCATGATCGGGTGCAGCGTCTTGCCTTCGCGCAGAACGTTTTTCTGCGTGTGATCGATCGGTTCCTCACCCGCCAGGATGCCGAACCAGAACGGGATCGGCAGCGGACCCGCCACCAACGGAATCAGCGGCTGCACCCACTTGAGCAGCCGAGGCATGCCGGGAACGTCGGCGCCGATGCGATTCACCATCTCCTGGAACATCAGGGTGTGGTTGCACTCTTCGACCGCCTCGTGCAGGCAGTACCGATATTCCGGCGAGCCGTTGGGCGTCCAGAACGCGTACTCCATCAGGCCACGGATCAGGATCGACTCGAAGTGCAGGCCGACCTTGGCGACGTTGGCCTGTCGCCACATGCCGATCTCGATCTGCCGCTCGACCGACTGCGCCTGGTACCACGGGTGGCGACCCAGCGGATCGGTCGCAGGCAGAATCCAGCGCTCGTCGTTGTCGATTACCGCGAACTCTGGGGAATCCCAGTCGATGTCGGTGTACGGATTGAAGTTGCGCCGCACTGACCCCTCGGACAGTGTGGTGAGCATGTCGGTGTACTCGGTGTCGTCAACCACATCCATGTTGCGACGCCAGCGCCTGACCATGCGTGTCCTAGCCATCAGAAGCCTCCCATGAGGTTTACATATCTAGGTCTTGTGTCCATCGACGGTACCGCAGGTATCGCATATTGAAAATGCCCTATTGCGCGATGTGTCAAACCACGCTGCTCTGCGGTTTGCGTGATGGAGGTCACAACTGATGGCGGAGTTGAAGGCAGAAGCCGAGGTAGAGGCCATGGCGGCGGCCGGCGCCGTCGTCCCGATGGCGCTGTAGGCGGCCGTCGGAGCGGAGCGCCTACTTCTTTCCGAAGTCCCCCGCCGCGGTCATCTTGTCGCCGTCGCTCACCGCCGAGAACCCTGCATCGGTCAATTCGCAGTCGGTAATGATCGCGCGATGATCCGGGCTGTTCATCCACCAGGCGACCGCGGCAGCGGGAACAACGCCTGCGCCGCTGCCCCAGAAGATGACCTCGCCGAGCATGGCGTATGGCGCATAGCCTGCGTCGGTGACGCGCTGGACGAGAGACGAGCCATCCGAGCCGGTGTGGCTCACCACTCCGTTATCGAGCATGTCGTTGGCCTGCCGCGCGGCGGCCGCGGTCAACTGCGGATTGGCCGCAACGGGGTCGCAGCCGTTCGCCGCGCGTGTGGCGTTGATCTGGCTCAGGACCGCACCACCCTGATCCCCGCCGTCGGCCTCGGCCGGTGCCGCTGCGAGGATCGGAACAAAGACCGTCACCGCTGCCGCACAGACCGGTAAGAGCGAAGCCTTTCCACTAGTCATCGTGTGTCCCCAAATCGGGCTCGAACTGCACCCCGACCAATCTCAGTATGGCTTTTCGGCCGACCCTCCCCGCAGAATTCGCACAACTCCGGTCACTACTCTTGACCGCATGGCCGAACTGACGATTCCCGCCGACCTCAAGCCCGCCGACGGACGCTTCGGCTGCGGGCCGTCGAAGGTACGCCCGGAGCAATTGACCGCACTTGCCGAGGCAGGTGATCTGTTCGGCACCTCGCACCGGCAGGCGCCGGTGAAGAACCTGGTCGGCCGGGTCCGCGACGGGGTACGCGAGCTGTTCTCGGCACCCGACGGCTACGAGGTCATCCTCGGCAACGGCGGGTCGACGGCGTTCTGGGACGCGGCGGCGTTCGGGCTGATCGACAAGCGCTCGCTGCACCTCACCTACGGCGAGTTCAGCTCGAAGTTCGCCTCCGCGGTGAGCAAGAACCCGTTCGTCGGCGACCCGGTGATCGTCAAGGCCGATCCAGGCAGCGCCCCCAAGCCGCAGTCCGACCCGTCCGTCGACGTCATCGCGTGGGCGCACAACGAGACATCGACCGGGGTCGCCGTCCCCGTCGAACGCCCCGAGGGTTCCGGCGATGCGCTCGTCGTCATCGACGCCACGTCGGCGGCGGGTGGCCTTCCGGTCGACATCACCGACGTCGACGCGTATTACTTTGCGCCACAGAAGAATTTCGCCAGCGACGGCGGGCTGTGGATTGCCGTCGTCTCCCCCGCGGCGCTGTCGCGCATCGAGTCGATCGCCGCGTCGGGACGCTGGGTGCCCGACTTCCTGTCGCTGCCCATCGCGGTGGAGAACAGCCTGAAGAACCAGACCTACAACACCCCGGCGATCGGCACGCTCATCCTGCTCGCCGAGCAGCTCGACTGGATGCTGGGCAACGGCGGGCTGGACTGGGCCGTCAAGCGCACCACCGACTCGTCGCAACGCCTTTACTCGTGGGCGGAGGCGTCGGATTTCGCGACGCCGTTCGTCGCCGACCCGGCTCAACGCTCCCAAGTGGTCGGGACGATCGATTTCTCGGACGACGTCGATGCGGCCGCGGTAGCGAAGGTGCTGCGCGCTAACGGCATCGTCGACACCGAGCCCTACCGCAAACTCGGCCGCAACCAGTTGCGGATCGCGATGTTCACCGCCATCGAACCCGACGACGTCTCCGCGCTGACCCGCTGCGTCGACTGGGTGGTGGAACGCCTCTGACCTGGGTAGCTCGGGCGTGTCGGCCGGGTAACAAGCCGATAACACAGTAGGGTGACCTGCTAATCGGGCATGGCGCCCAGGCGCCGAGATCTAGCCCGGAGGAGGTCGGCATGCGGGAACTCAAGGTCGTCGGACTCGACATTGATGGCAAACGCATCATCTGCGAAAGCGACGACCCCAGCGAGAAGTTCATCCTGCGCGCTGACGACCGGTTGCGTGCCGCCATTCGTGGCGACAAGTCCGGAGCCAGCCAATCCCAACCCGATGCCGAGGTTCCAAGCGTGCTGCGTCCCAAGGAGATTCAAGCCAGGATTCGCGCTGGCGCATCCATCGAGCAGCTCGCCGAGTCGGCGGGCGTGCCTGCCTCCCGGGTGGAGCGGTTCGCGCACCCGGTGCTACTGGAACGCTCGCGCGCTGCCGAGCTGGCAACGGCTGCCCACCCCGTACTCGCCGACGGGCCCGCGGTGCTCACGCTGCTGGAAACCGTGACGTCGGCGCTGATCGCGCGCGGCCTCGACCCCGATTCCACGAATTGGGACGCGTGGCGCAACGAGGACGGCCGTTGGACCGTGCAGATGTCCTGGAAGGCGGGGATGTCGGACAACAACGCGCACTTCCGGTACACGCCGGGCGCACACGGCGGCACCGTGACCGCCTTCGACGACGCCGCCTGCGAGCTGATCGACCCCGATTTCGCCAGGCCGCTGCGGCCGGTGGCGCCCGTCGCCCAGCTCGCGATCGAAGAGCCCGAACCGCCCGCAGAAGTCGAAGAGCAGCAGCCGGAGCCGCCCAAGCCCGCGCCGGCCCGCAAGGCCAAGGGCAAGCCGCCGGTTCCGGCGTGGGAGGACGTGCTGCTCGGCGTGCGCTCCGGCGGCCAGCGCTAGCGGAAGATCAGCGCCACCAGGGCCAACCAAGCGCCTGCGACGCCGACACCGAGACCCAGGACGAACCACCGCAACACCGGCGTCCTGCGCCAACCCCACACCGTCGGGGCCAGACCACCCACGGCCACCATGTTGAGGCCGACCGCCAGCAGCGGATGCACCCGGATCAGCCCCATACTCAGCACCACGACAGCGCCCGCGGTCACCAGCGCGACGAAAGTCGCAACCGTCAGCCCCGTTCCCCACGGCGTCGCGTCGTCAGTCACCGCGACAATCTAACCCGCTCGTAGAACGCGAGCGCGGCCGCCGTGGCCACATTGAGCGAGTCGGTTCCGCGCGACATCGGGATCCGCACCCGCAGATCGCTGGCCCGCATCGCGGTTTCGGTCAGGCCGGGCCCCTCGGCGCCGACCAGAATCGCGACGCGCTCATCGCCGACGCTCGCCATCGCATCGGCCAATGTCGCCGCCGTGGGGTCCGGCGTCATCGCCAGCAGACGAAAGCCGTTGTCACGCAACAATGTCAGATCGGCAGGCCATGCGGCCGCCCAGGCGTACGGCACCAGCAGCGCATGCCCCATCGACACCCGCACGGCCCTGCGGTACAGCGGGTCGGCGCATCCGGTGCCGAACACCACGGCGTCGACGCCGAGTCCTGCGGCGTTGCGAAAGATCGAGCCGAGGTTCTCGTGATCGTTGACGCCCTCGAGGACGGCGACCGTGCGGGCGCCTTCGAGAACCTGGTCGACGGACAACTCACCCGGTCGCGGCGCCGCGGCGAGCACCCCGCGGTTGAGGTGAAAGCCGACCACGTCGGACATCACCTCGGCGCTGGCGCGGTAGTAGGGGGCGTCGGTTGCCCCGAGGTCGGCTTGCAGCTCGCGCAGCCTGCGGTCGGTACCGAGCATCGCGCGCGGCTGGAATCTCGACGCCAGCATCCGCTGCACGACGAGCACACCCTCCGCGATCACCAATCCCTTGCCCGACGGCAGATCCGGCCTGCGATCGACGCTGTTCAAGTCGCGGAAGTCATCCAGTCGCGGGTCGGCGGGATCGTCGACGTCGACGACCGCGCTCATCCCCCGCTCTCGTCGACTAGCGCCGACATCAGATCGGCAGCGACGAGCAGCGCCTTGCGCTGTTCGGCATTGAACTGCGAAAGCCGCCCTTTCAGCCATTCCTGGCTAGCTTTCCGCTCGGCTTCGATCAATTCCGTGCCGCTCGGCGAGACCGACACCAAAACCTGGCGGCCGTCGACCGGATGAGCGTCGCGCGCCACAAATCCGAGTTCGGCGAGTGAGGCGATAACCCGGGTCATCGACGGCGGCCTGACGCGTTCTCGAAGCGCCAATGCGCCCGGTGTCATTGCGCCCTCTTTGGCAAGCGTCGACAACGCCGACAACTGTGACAGGGAAATTGGGGATTCCGGGCGGCGAAACCGCAATTGTCGCGCCAAACGCATGACGGCCAGGGACAAGTCGCTTGCCAAGCGAGAGTCGACATCCTTCACAATTCAAAGAATAGCCAGCGGTTCTTCCCGGGCGCAGCAAAACACGGCGGGCTACCGCCATCGGGCACCCCACGACTAGGTTGGAGACCGATGAGCGCCGAACCGCCCGAAACCCCCGAGCCGGAACCGCCTGCAATGCCGAAGATCCTGCTCGAGCCGTGGCCGGTCATCATCGTGATAGCCGCTGGCTGGTTGATCGCCGTGATACTTGCCTTCACCGTCGCCGGGCTACACGACTGGCGCCCCATCGCCGTCGCCGGCTTGGGAGTCGGTGTGCTCGGCACGTCGATTTTCCTGTGGCAGCGGAGCGCCGCGCGTCGTGGTTCGCGCGGCGCGCAGAGCGGATTGAGCTGAATTCCACAGCACCGTCACAAAGGACAAAGAAGGAGGAGGCAATGGCAGAACCGCTATTGCAAGCGCAGATCGATATCGACGCTCCGGTGCCGAAGGTGTGGGCATTGATCTCCGATTTCAAGCGGATGCCCGAATGGAGCCCGCAATGCCGGTTGATGAAGGCGCTCGGGCCGCTGCGGCAGGGCACCCGAACGGTCAACCTCAACCGTCGCAATTTTCTGTTCTGGCCGACGACAAGCACGGTCACAGAAGTGATTCCAGAGAAAAAGCTGGCATTCCGTGTCAACACCAACAACACCATTTGGAGCTATGAGCTGGAGCCGACCGCAACCGGCACCAGGGTGGTGGAGAGCCGGCACGCGGAGAACGGCGTCAAACCCAGTGCCAATTTCACCGTGGACAAGTTGTTCGGCGGCGTGCCCAACTTCGAGCGCGAACTGATCGACGGCATGAACACGTCGCTGGAGCGCATCAAGGCGGCAGCCGAACGTTGAGCAGGACACCCGCAGAGGAGCAGCGCCTGCGTGACCTCAAGCTGTTGCGGCGCGTTCGCGACCGGATGGATCGCGACTACGCGCAACCGCTGGACGTCGAAGCGCTCGCCCGCGGGGTGAACATGTCGGCAGGGCACCTGTCGCGCCAGTTCAAGATCGCCTACGGCGAGTCGCCGTACTCCTATCTGATGACGCGGCGCATCGAACGCGCGATGGCACTGCTGCGACGAGGCGATCTGTCGGTCACCGACGTCTGCTTCGCCGTCGGCTGCTCGTCGCTCGGCACCTTCAGCACCCGGTTCACCGAGTTGGTCGGGATACCGCCGAGCGCCTACCGCGAACAGACGGCAGGAGCCACCAAGGGCATGCCGTCGTGCGTCGAGAAACAGGTGACAAGACCGATCAGGAATCGAGAAGCACCCATCACGGAGTTGCACTTAGCGTGAGTGACATGAACATCACCATTCACTCGAGCTTCCTCCCCCACGACGACCCGGAAGAATCGCTGGCGTTCTATCGCGATGCGCTCGGCTTCGAGGTCCGCCTGGACGTCGGCAAGGACAAGATGCGCTGGATCACGGTCGGTCCGCCGAACCAGCCCGATACGGCGGTAGTGCTGTACCCGCCGACCGCGACCCCCGGCATCACCGACGACGAGCGCCGCGCCATCACCGAGATGATGGCGAAGGGCACCTTCGGCACACTGCTGCTGGCCACCAAGGATCTCGACGGCACCTTCGAGAAGGTGCAGGCCGGCGACGTCGAGGTGGTACAGGAGCCGACCGAGCAGCCTTACGGCGTTCGCGACTGTGCGCTGCGCGATCCGGCCGGGAACATGGTCCGCATCCAGGAGCTGCGCTGATGAGCGCCCGAAGGCCAGCGGGAGCCGAGGCATGAGCACCCGAAGGCGCGCGCGAGTGAGGATCGCAGCGAAGCGAGGACCGGAGCGAGCGGGAGCCGAGGCATGAGCACCCGAAGGCGCGCGCGAGTGAGGATCGCAGCGAAGCGAGGACCGGAGCGAGCGGGAGCCGAGGCATGAGCACCCGAAGGCGCGCGCGAGTGAGGATCGCAGCGAAGCGAGGACCGGAGCGAGCGGGAGCCGAGGCATGAGCGAAGCCGCGAAGAAGATCGACGAACGCATCAAGGAGCTCGGCGACTGGCGCGGCGACATGCTGGCGCGCATCCGCAAGCTCATCAAGCAGGCCGAACCCGACGTGGTCGAGGAGTGGAAGTGGCGAGGCGTCCCGGTGTGGTATCACGACGGAATGATCTGCACCGGTGAGACATACAAGGACTACGTCAAGCTGACGTTCGCCAAGGGAGCCTCACTGGACGATCCGGCGGGTCTGTTCAACTCGAGCCTCGACGGAAACACCAGGCGCGCCATCGATATTCGTGAAGACGACAAGCTCGACGAGAAGGCGTTCAAGGCACTGATTCGCGCCGCCGCCGACCTGAACGCGTCCTAGTCGTCGCTGTTCTCGGCGGGCGGGGCCTCGTCGCTGACGTCGGCGGCCGGGGCGTCGTCGCTACTCTCGGTGGCCTGCTCGTCGTCGCTGGCGGCCTGCGGCGCCTCGTCGCTCGCTGCGGCCTGCTCCTCGTCGTTGGGTGCAGGCGGTTCGTCGTCGCTGGGTGCAGGCGGTTGCACGACGTCGAGAACCCCGTCGTCGAAGGGGTCGAAAAGTGGCGAGCCGCTTCCGGCGGGCGCGGGAGTGTCCGAGTGTGCGCCGCAACCGTATTCGGCGTCGACGACGTGTCCGTCGGCGGACAGCTCGTTGGAGCACACCCCGAACATCAGTCTGAGCGCTCCGGAGAGCGGGAGATAGAACCCGCAGTCGCGACACACCCTGCGGGTGGATCTGGCCATCGCCGAGCCCGGTCCGAACTCGCCGTCGTGCCAGCGCTGTGCGGCGTCGGCGCGACCGAGTTCGCTGAGCAGCCGGCGGCGGCCAAGGCCGAGCTCGACGGCGACCTCGTCGAGCTCTGGGTCGCCGGTGGCGGCGAAGCCCTGCACCAGGCGGGGGTCCTCGACGGGCGCGGCGAGCAGATCACCGGGACCGAGGTCGCCGGGGCGCAGCCGCTCCTGCCAGGGCACCCACGTGGGCGCCAGCAGGGCCGTCGGCCCCGGCACCAGCACCACTTCGCTGATCGTCGCGTGGTCGGCGCCGGGATGCGCCGCGACCACGACGGCCCACTGCCAGCCCTGGTAGCCGGGCATGTTGGCGAGGAACCGATGCGTGGCCGCGTTGGAGTCGTCGAATGTCGCGCCGAGATACTCCCCGACGCTGTCACCGCTGTGCTCGACGATTGCCGTCCGCGCCTGATCGACGGCGCCAAGCAGCACCGCCTCGAGATCCGCCGAATGCTCGGTCACGGACGCAGCCGAGCCGTCCTCGGTGGATTCCGTCACGCTGTCCACGCCGTTAATAGTGCCTGACCGGCCTGCGCTGAGCCACACCGGTCGGCTGCACGACGCCGTCATCGGGATGGGGGAGAATCGTTTGCGTGACCGGATCGCGGCGTGACCACCAAGGCCCGGCGGGCCAGCGTGATCCCCGCTACTACCCACCGCGACCGCCCGCAGACCACGGTGACGAACACCCGGGGATGGCAAATTACCCCAGCGACGGGGTCGATTACCGACGTCAGCGACGCTCTTCGACGCCGAGCGCCAATCGGTATCTGCCGCCGCTCGACGACCGCGCATCCAACCGAAGCGACCCGTCCCCCGGCATCGGCTCGGGCGCAGGCCGCGGCGTCAACAGCGGCCCCCGCTCGGCGGCTCAGCGCAGCCGCGAGATGGGCTCGAAGATGTACGGCCTTTTCCATCGCGCCGCGACCGCCGACGGCGCCGACAAGTCGGGCCTGACCGCGCTGACCTACCCGGTGATGGCCAACTTCGCCGTCGACTCCGCGATGGCGGTGGCGCTGGCCAACACCCTGTTCTTCGCGGCCGCCTCCGGGGAGAGCAAGAGCAAGGTCGCGCTGTATCTGCTCATCACGATCGCGCCGTTCGCGGTCATCGCGCCGCTGATCGGCCCGGCGCTGGACCGTTTGCAACACGGCCGCCGGGTGGCACTGGCCGCGTCGTTCGCGCTGCGCACCGTGCTGGCGGTGATGCTGATCGCCAACTACGACGGTGCGACGGGCAGCTACCCGTCATGGGTGCTGTATCCGTGTGCGCTCGGAATGATGGTGCTGTCCAAGTCATTCAGCGTGCTGCGCAGCGCGGTGACACCGCGTGTACTGCCGCCGACGATCGACTTGGTGCGGGTCAACTCGCGGCTGACGGTGTTCGGCCTGCTGGGCGGGACCATCGTCGGCGGCGCGATCGCCGCGGGGGCGGAGTACCTGTTCAACCTGTTCCAGATGCCCGGTGCGCTGTACGTAATCGTCGCCCTGACGCTGGCGGGCGCCGCGCTGTCGATGCGCATACCGAAGTGGGTCGAGGTCACCGAGGGCGAGGTGCCCGCCACGCTGAGCTACCACGGCGGCTCCGATGGCGAATTGCGCCGCCACCCGCAGCGATCATCCGAACGCCGCACCGCGCGACAACCGTTGGGCCGCAACATCATCACCTCGCTGTGGGGTAACTGCACGATCAAGGTGATGGTCGGCTTCCTGTTCCTGTATCCCGCGTTCGTCGCCAAATCGCACGAGAAGAGCGGTTGGGAACAGTTGATGATCCTCGGGCTGATCGGCGCCGCCGCGGCGATCGGCAACTTCGGCGGCAACTACGCCAGCGCGCGGCTGCAGCTCGGGCATCCCGCGCAGCTGGTGGTGCGCTGCGCGATAGCGGTCACCGTGGTCGCGCTGGCCACCGCGTTGACCGGCAAGCTGGGGGTGGCCGCGCTGGCCGCGCTCGTCACATCCGCGGCGAGTGCGGTCGCGAAGGCGTCGCTCGACGCGTCGTTGCAGCACGATCTGCCCGAGGAGTCGCGCGCCTCGGCGTTCGGCCGCTCGGAATCGCTGCTGCAGCTGGCGTGGGTAGCGGGCGGCGCAACGGGCGTCCTCGTGTACACCCAGCTGCACATTGGCTTTACGGCAATCTCGGCGGTGCTGATCCTCGGCCTGGCGCAGACGATCGTGAGCTACCGCGGCAACTCGCTGATCCCGGGCCTCGGCGGCAACCGGCCGGTCCTCGCGGCGCAGGAGGGCGGAAACTACGACTCCTGGACGGTGCCGCGGCAGTGAAAAAGGGTTTGGCGGTGTTGGCCACCGTCGCGGTGCTGGCCTGTGCGGCCACCGGTGTGCTGGTCTGGCGGTTGAGTCGCACCCCGCCGCCGAAGCACCCCGAGATCAGCGCGTACACACATGGTCAGTTGGTGGTCGTAGGCCCGTACAAGTTCTGCGACGTGTTGAACCCCACCCGCTGTGAAGTGCCAAAAGCCATGGGGCAATTGACCGTAACGTCACGCAACCCGGTGCAACTGTCGGTGCCGGAGGCCATCTCGAAGGCGCCGTGGGTCCTGCTGCGGGCCTACGAGGGTGAAGACAACAGCATCGTCGAGACGTTCGCGCCGAACGCCAAACGCGCCGTCACCATCCCCACGGTGGATCCCCACCGCGGGCGGCTCACCGGCATCGCCGTCGAACTGCCGACGCTGGTGCGCGACGAGCAGGGCAACGAGTTCCCGGTGCCGCACGCCGAATGGTCGGTCAGCACCGTCTGGTCCTAACCGGCGGAGTGTCCCGCGGGTACCCGTTCGCCCTCTCGCGTCGGCCCCGGCGGAGTGCCGTTGCCAAACGGCTTGCCGCCCAACGCCTCCCGGCCGTGTGGCGTCAGCCAGTTGGACAGGTCGGGGCCCTTCGGGACGATGCGCGTCGGGTTGATGTCGGCGTGCACGATGTAGTAGTGCTGCTTGATCTGGACGAAGTCGATGGTGTCGCCGAAGCCGGGCGTCTGGAACAGGTCGCGCGCATACGCCCACAGCACAGGCATCTCGTCGAGCTTGGACCGGTTGCACTTGAAGTGGCCGTGATAGACCGGATCGAAGCGCGCCAGCGTGGTGAACAGCCGGACGTCGGCCTCGGTGATGGTGTCGCCGACCAGATACCGCTGATTCTCCAGCCGCTCGTTGAGCCAGTCCAAGGCCGTGAACAACCGGTCGTAGGCCTTGTCGTAGGCGTCCTGTGAGCCGGCGAATCCGCATCGGTAGACGCCGTTGTTGACCTCGGTGTAGATCCGCTTGGCCACCTCGTCGATCTCACCGCGCAGCGCAACGGGATACAGCTCAGGCGCGCCGTCGCGGTGATATGCGGTCCATTCCGTGGACAGGTCAAGCGTCATCTGGGCGAAGTCGTTGGTGACGACCTGCCCCGTCGCCACCTCGACGATCGCGGGCACCGTGATGCCCTTCGGGTAGTCGGGGAACCGGGCGAAGTACGCGTCCTGCAGCCGCGGGATCTTCAGCACCGGATCGACGCCGCCGGGGTCCAGGTCGAAGGTCCAGCTGCGCTCGTCGTGCGTCGGCCCGCAAAAGCCGATGGACAGCACGTCTTCCAGGCCAAGCAGCCTGCGCACGATGATCGCGCGGTTGGCCCACGGGCAGGCCCGCGCGACGATCAGCCGGTAGCGACCCGGCTCGACGGGATAGCCGTCGGCGCCGTTGGCCGTGATGCGGGTGTTGATGTAGTTGGTGTCGCGGTTGAACTCGCCGCCGTCGGAGACATATGCAGCCATGCCTCAAGCATGCCTCGATTCGCCGAACGTGACGCTACAGCGAGAAATCGCGCGAGATCTCGCGCTGGATGCACGTTCGGCGGGAGGGCGTTACGCGTCCAGTTCGCGGGCGACGGCCTTGACCACTTCACTCACGCGGCGGGCCACCTTGCGGTCGGGATACTTGCCTTTGCGGAGCTCGGGCTGCACCGCGCTCTCCAGCAGCGTGATCATGTCCTCGACCATGCCGTGCAGCTCGTCGGGGGTGTGCTTGTGCTCGGCCGCGGCGGCCTCGCGACGCGTCCGGGTCAGGCTCGGCGGCGGGTCGATGAGCTTGAGGCTCAACGCTTGCGGCCCGCGACGTCCTGCAGCCACGCCGAACTCGACGCGCTGGCCTGCCTTCAGCCCCTCGACACCGGCGGGCAACGCCGACGACCGGACGTAGACGTCCTCGCCTTCCTCCTGGGACAGAAAGCCGAAGCCCTTGTCGGCGTCATACCACTTCACCCGGCCGGTCGGCACTGGTCTCACCTCACATAAGGAAAGCGTCCCGCCTTTATGCGCAGGGACGCCGCGATGTGGTGATCTTACTCGGACCGCCCGGCGACCAGCACCCCTGTTTATCGGTAGGCTAAAAGACCGCTGGAGGAAGAGATGCGCCTGATCCTGAACATCATTTGGCTGGTCTTTGGCGGCCTGTGGCTGGCGCTTGGCTACCTGGTCGCGGCCCTGATCTGCTTCGTCCTCATCATCACGATTCCGTTCGGGTTCGCCGCCCTGCGCATCGCGTCCTACGCGCTGTGGCCGTTCGGCCGCACCATCATCGACAAGCCCGGCGCCCGGCCCGGCGCGCTGATCGGCAATGTCATCTGGGTCATCCTGTTCGGGCTATGGCTGGCGATCGGCCACGTGATCACCGCGCTGGCGATGGCCATCACGATCATCGGCATCCCGCTGGCGCTGGCCAACCTCAAACTCATTCCGGTATCGCTGGTGCCGCTGGGCAAGGAGATCGTGCCCGTCGACTCGCTGAAGGCCCCGTCATGACCGTCACGTCGCTGGGTGTGCCGTCGGTACATCGCCCGATCGAGGGGGCGCCTGCCGACGGACCCCTTGTCGACACGTACGGCCGGGTCGCCACCGACCTGAGGGTGTCGCTGACCGACCGCTGCAACCTGCGGTGCACGTACTGCATGCCCGCCGAGGGGCTGGACTGGATGCCGGGCAACCAGCTGCTGGACTTCGGCGAGCTGACCCGGCTGCTGCGCATCGCGGTCACCCGCCTCGGCATCACCCGCGTCCGCTTCACCGGCGGGGAGCCGCTGGTGGCCAAGCAGCTCGAGGAGGTCGTGGCCTCGACGGCGGCGCTGCGGCCCCGTCCCGAAATCATGTTGACCACCAACGGAATTGGGCTCGAGCGCCGCGCGACGGGGCTGAAGCGGGCCGGGCTGGACCGGATCAACGTTTCGCTGGACACCGTCGACGCCGAGCGCTTCACCCACATCACGCGGCGCGACCGCCTCGCCGACGTGCTGGCGGGCCTCGCCGCGGCGCATCGGGCGGGCTTGCGGCCGGTGAAGGTGAACGCCGTGCTCGATCCGACGACCGGGCTCGACGACGCGGTGTCGCTGCTGAGGTTCTGCCTCGACCACGACTACCAACTGCGCATCATCGAGCAGATGCCGCTGGACGCAGGCCACGAGTGGTCGCGCGGCACGACCCTTGGCTCCGACGACGTCCTTACCGGGCTGCAGCGGCACTTCACGCTGATGCCGGACCCGACGCCCCGCGGTTCCGCGCCTGCGCAGCTGTGGCTGGTCGACGGCGGCCCCGCGAAGGTCGGCATCATCGCATCGGTGTCGCACGCGTTCTGTTCGGACTGCGACCGCACCCGGCTGACCGCCGACGGCCAGGTCCGCAGCTGCCTGTTCTCGCGCGAAGAGACCGACCTCCGCGGCCTGATGCGCTCCGGCGCCGACGACGACGCCGTCGAGGCCGCGTGGCGCGCCACGATGTGGGCCAAGCCCGCCGGCCACGGCATCAACGACCCGGGTTTCGTGCAGCCGGACCGGCCGATGAGCGCGATCGGCGGCTGATGCGGACGAGTGGGGGTACCTCCCCCCCGAAGGGCAGGGGGAGAGCATCACCGATTGACAGCGCGACCACGTCGACGATGACGATGCAACTGACCGTCCGCTACTTCGCTGCGGCCCGTGCTGCCGCCGAGGCGGAGAACGAGATCGTGCGCGTCGCGCCCGGCACCACCGTTGCCGGACTCATCGAGACACTCGCCGCCCGCGGTCCGAAGCTCGCCCGGGTGCTGCAGCGGTGTTCGTTCCTCTGCGACGAAATCGCCGTGCGCGACGAGGCCACGGAGCTGTCCGACGGGCAGATAATTGATGTGCTCCCGCCCTTTGCCGGTGGCTAAAAGTGATTTACGTCACATCACGAAATGGTCACAAGCTGGCTACGGAGAGGTGGAGCACGATATGCACCAGCGGAAACGCCCGAAATTCCTGCGGTTTTAGAGCACTTTTAGGATTTGCCGACCAGCGAAACGCTGCCTTGAGCAAAAAATGACTTCAACGTCGACAACGGTTAGGTTCTTCCGCAAGCCGGTCGACCTTTATCGATTAGCCCTTCCTGTCCGATAGCGCCGAGCTCCATCCGTCGGTTCAGGGATACAGACAACAACTGGGATGGGGGCGGGGGACCCACCGGGTCCACCAAAAATAGGACCTGGAGCCGCTTGCGGCTCCTTGGGGTGAAGCCGAGCCGTTTTCACTAAACGGTTCGGCCGGGCAACCTCTCCAGCCCGAACCCGACAGCTGACCTCGTGGGCGCATTAGAGAGGATCGAACGCACCTATGAGTGGACGGCATCGTAAGCCCACTGCATCGGCTAAATCAGTAGCGAAAGTCGCCTTCACGGGCGCAGTCATCGGCAGTGGAAGCCTCGCCCTCGCAGGGCACGCCGGCGCCGCCACCGATGGCGAATGGGATAGGGTCGCCAGCTGCGAATCCGGCGGCAACTGGGCCATCAACACCGGCAACGGATACCAGGGCGGCCTGCAGTTCTCAGCTGGCACATGGACTTCGCACGGCGGCGGCGAGTACGCACCGTCGGCCCACATGGCCACCAAGGAAGAGCAGATCGCGGTCGCTGAGCGCGTTCTCGCGACCCAGGGCCGCAGCGCATGGCCGGTCTGCGGTCGTGGGCTGTCGGGTGCCACGCCTCGCAACGTGGTCGACGACACCAAGCAGCCCGCCAACGGCGCTCTCGACGCCGTCGGCCTGGACGGCGAGCTGCCTCCGCCCCCGGACCCCTTCGCGCCGCCTCCGCCGCCGGACGGCGCGCCGGTCGACGCGTTGGCCGCTCCGCTGCCGGATGCCCCACCGCCTCCCCCGGATCTGCCGCCACCGCCTGCGCCCGACATCCAGACCGTCGCATTCGACGCGCCGCTGCCCGACGCGCCGCCGCCGGATCCCTCGCAGATGCCGGACACCCCGCCTCTGCTGGACACGCCGCTGCCGACCGCCCAGGCGCCGATCATCAACGCCTCACTCGAGCAGCCCGCGCCGGACCCCGCGCCGGACTGGGACGTCGCACCGGCGCCCGCGGACGGACCGCAGACCTGGTCGCTGCACACGGCACCGCTGCCGCTCGACCCGGTGCTGCCCGATCCCGCCGCGAATCCCGGGCCCCCGCCCGCTGCTCCGCAGGCCGCACCGGCTGCCGACCCGCTGGCGCCGCTCAACGCCGTCGACATCCCGGCACCCGCATACGACGCGGCCAACCAGGCCATGTCCGGTTCCTTGCCGGCGCCGCCGCCCGACGGCATGCAACACCTGGCCAGCCCGGACAACCTGCCGCAGGACTCCACGATGGACGCGTCGCAGCTGCCTTCCCAGAGCCCCAACGTCGGGTACCTCAAGGAACTGTGGCACGCGATCCAGACACAGGACATCACCGGTAAGGACGCCCTTCTGGCGCTGACCCAGCGTCCACTGACCACGCCGGCGCAGGAGAATGTCAACGGCCCAGGGTTGGGCCAAGCTCCGGGTGCGGAGGTTCCGCCGCCGCTCCCTCTGGACCCGGGGGCGCCGCCGGCACCGTCGGCCTAGCCGATTGCCGGTCGGCCCCGCCGGTCTAAGCCGAGTTCACCCATTCGTCGGAACCGTCGGCGAAGAACTGGTGCTTCCACACGGGTAGCCGGGCTTTGACGGTGTCCACCAACCGGGCACACGTGTCGAACGCCGCCTGCCGGTGGTCGGCCGCGACCGCGGCCACCAAGGCGGCGTCACCGATCTCGAGGGCGCCGATGCGGTGGCTGACGGCGATCGCCCGCACACCGTGCGACTCGGCCGCGATCTCGGCGGCCACATCGGCAAGAGTCTGCCGCGCCGAGGGGTGCGCGGAATACTCCAGCCGCGTCACCGTACGCCCGCCGTCGTGATCGCGAACGACTCCCGCGAACCCGACGACGGCGCCGGCGGCCTGATGCTCGACGAGCGCCTCGTGATCGGAGAGTTCGATCGTCTGCTCGGTCAGATCGGCGCGCAGCACGACGGCCGTCATCGCGAATGGTCCTTGCCCGCAAGCTGATCCAGCGCGTGCTCGAGGACATTCTCGAGCACACCGAGACCATCCTTGACCCCGCCGGTCGAGCCGGGCAGGTTCACGATCAAGGTGCCGTTCCTGACCCCGCACACGCCTCGCGACAGCACGGACGTCGGCACGTGGGGCAGGCCGGCCCGTCGGATCGCGTCGGCAAGGCCAGGGATCTGGTAGTCGACGATGTGCTCTGTGGCGTCGGCGGTTCCGTCGGTCGGCGAGATGCCGGTGCCGCCCGATGTCAGGATCACGTGCGGCTGTTGTTCCAGCGCGGCGTAGAGCGCTTGCGGCACCGACGCACCGTCGGGTACCACCGTCGGCGGCGGCACGTCGTAGCCGCGCTGCGCCAGCCAGTCGACGATCAGCGGGCCCGTGCGGTCCTCGTAGACGCCTGCCGCCGCCCTCGTCGATGTGATGATCACCCGCGCAGCACGCGTCACGGCCGCTCCCATGTGCCCGTCTTGCCGCCCTCTTTGCGCAGCACCCGGATCTCGTCGATGCGCGCGGCCGGATCGACGGCCTTGAGCATGTCGTAGAGCGTCAGCGCCGCGACGCTGACCGCGGTCAGCGCCTCCATCTCCACCCCGGTGCGGTCGGTGCTGCGCACCGTGGCGGTAATGCCGACCTCTGCCGCCCCGATCTCGAAGTCGACGTCGACGCCGGTCAGGGCCAGCTGGTGACACAGCGGGATCAGCTCGCTGGTGCGTTTGGCCGCGAGAATGCCTGCCACCCGGGCGGTGGCAAGCGCGTCGCCCTTGGGCAGTCCGCCCGTTGCGATGAGCTCGACGACGTCGGCCCGCGTGTGCAGCGTGCCCGCCGCGATGGCGGTGCGTTTGGTGGCGTCCTTGGCGGTCACGTCGACCATGTGTGCCGCACCGGATTCATCAAGGTGCGACAGCGGCGACCCGGGTGAGCCGGGCAATTCGGCTCCGGCCACCGCTACCGGTTGATGACCGTGACCGGGTGGGTGTACGGCACATCCTCGGCCGGCAGCGGAAACGTCAGGTCGCCGAACGGCGACAGGGCGCCGGTGCGATCGGCGGCCAGCTCGCTGATCGGGTGATCGTCCTCGCCGTTGGTTGCCGGCCATCCGGGGTCGACATAACGGGTCTTCTTGTCTGCCACGCCCCACATTCTTGCAGGCTCCGCGACCAGTGGCGAGACCGGCGGGCTGCTTTACGCTGGTCAGCAATGACTGAACACAATTCGGGCACCCCGCTGGGCGCCTGGCTGGCCGATTTGCCTGACGAACGGCTGATCCGGCTGCTGGAGCTGCGACCCGACTTGACCCAGCCTCCGCCCGGCAGCATCGCGGCGCTCGCGGCCCGCGCGCAGTCGCGGCAATCCGTCAAGGCCGCCACCGACGAGCAGGACTTTCTGCGGTTGGCCGTGCTCGACGCGCTGCTGACACTGCACGCCGACACCACACCCGTCGAACTGGGCAAGCTGACCGCGCTGATCGGCGGTCGCGCAGGCGATGACGCCGTCGCCGCGGCGCTCGACGATCTGCGTGAGCGCGCGCTGGTGTGGGGCGATTCCGAGGTTCGGGTGGCCGCCGAGGCGTCGGCCGGCCTGCCCTGGTATCCCGGACAGGCGGTCCTCGAGGGAGCCGACCACACCGCCGACGAGATCGCCGCCCGGCTCGCGGCCATCGACGAGCCGCAGCGGGAGCTCCTTCGGCGCCTGATGGAGGGCTCGCCGGTGGGCAGGACGCGCGACGCGGCGCCCGGCACCCCGCCGGACCGGCCCGTGCAGCGGCTGCTCGCGGCGGGTCTACTGCGGCAGGTCGACGCCGAAACCGTGATCCTGCCGCGGCTGGTCGGTCAGGTGTTGCGCGGCGAGCTACCCGGACCGGTCGAGTTGACCCCGCCCGATCCCGTGGTGTCGACGACGACGGCCGCCGACGTCGATGCGGTCGCGGCAGGCGCGGTGATCGATCTGCTCCGCGAGGTCGAGGTGGTTCTCGAAAGCCTCGGCGCCACACCGGTTCCCGAACTTCGCAGCGGCGGGCTCGGCGTCCGCGACGTCAAGCGGCTGACCAAGCTGACCGGCATCGACGAGCAGCGCCTCGGGCTGATCCTCGAGGTGTCGGCGGCGGCCGGGTTGATCGCAGCCGGCCTGCCCGACCCCGAGCCTCTCGACGGCACGGGACCCTACTGGGCGCCGACGGTGGCGGCCGACCGGTTCATCGAGTCGCCCGTCGCGGCGCGCTGGCATCTTCTGGCGTCCACCTGGCTGGACCTTCCCGGCCGCCCCGGGTTGATCGGCGGCCGCGGCCCCGACGGCAAACCCTATGCGGCCCTTTCTGATTCGCTCTACTCGACGGCTGCTCCCCTTGACCGCCGGTTGTTGCTCGGCATGCTCGCCGACCTGCCCGTCGGCGCGGGCGTCGACGCCACCGAGGCGTCGCGGGCGATGACCTGGCGGCGTCCCCGCTGGGCGGTGCGGTTGCAACCCCAGCCCGTCGGAGCCCTGCTGACCGAGGCGCACACCCTGGGCATCATCGGCCGCGGCGCGATCACCGGGCCCGGCCGCAAACTGCTTACCGACGACGACGGCACCGCCGACGCGATGAGCAAGGTGCTGCCCGAACCCATCGACCACTTCCTCTTGCAGGCCGACCTCACAGTGATCGTGCCCGGACCGTTGGAGCGGGACCTGGCCGAACAACTCGCTGCGGTGGCGACGGTGGAATCGGCGGGCGCGGCGATGGTCTACCGCATCAGCGAACCGTCCATCCGGCGCGCACTCGACACGGGGAAGACGGCGGGCGAGTTGCACGCGCTGTTTCAGCGGCACTCCAAAACACCTGTGCCGCAAGGGCTGACATACCTCATCGATGACGTCGCGCGCAGGCACGGGCAGTTGCGGGTCGGGATGGCCTCGTCATTCGTCCGGTGCGAGGACCCCGCACTGCTGGCTCAGGCGGTCGCCGCACCCGCCGCCGAGCAGCTCGAGATGCGGCTGCTCGCGCCGACGGTCGCGGTGTCGCAGGCGCCGATCTCCGAGGTGCTCGCGGCGCTGCGCAACGCGGGCTTCGCCCCGGCGGCCGAGGACTCCACGGGCACGATCGTCGACATCCACGCCCGCGGCGCGCGGGTGCCCGCCCCGGCGCATCGCCGGGTGCCGCGGCAGCTGACCGCCCCCACCGGTCAGACCCTCAGCGCGATCGTGGCGGTGCTGCGCAAGGTGGCCGCCCAGCCGTTCGCGAATATGCGGATCGACCCGGCGGTGGCCATCTCGCAGCTGCAGGAAGCGGCCCGGCTGCAGAACTCGGTGGTGATCGGATACGTCGATCCGGCGGGGGTGGCCACCCAGCGTGTCGTCGCGCCGGTCAGCGTCCGCGGTGGGCAGCTGACCGCCTACGATCCCGCGACCGGGCGGGTCAGGGAGTTCGCCATCCATCGCGTCACATCGGTGGTATCAGCCGACGACGCATAGCGTCAGGCTCACCTCAGCACAGCGAGTTCACAGAACCGTTGGCCAACATGGCCGGTGTGACAACGGTGTTGGTGGCAGCGGCTCAGGCCAACAACTACCGGCAGGGTCTCTCTCTTCTGCACGGTTGGCTGCCCATCGTCATCCAAGCGGTAGCGGCTGCTGTGCTGGTGGCGGCGATCGGCTGGCGTACGCGCAGGTGGCGACTGATCTGGCTGCCGGTGTCGATCGCGGTCGGTGTCGCCGTCGCGCTGTGGGCGCACTGGTTCATCGATTCGCAGGGCATGGCGGGCGATCCCGCACCCCGGTCGCTGATGGTGTGGATCGGATTGACGGGACTCGCGATCGCGGTCGCCGTGCTCGGGTGGCCCAGCGCGCGCTGGTGGCGTCGAGGCGTCGCCGTGCTGGCCGTCCCGCTGTGCCTGCTGAGCGCCGGGGTCGCGTTGAACCTGTGGGTCGGTTACTTCCGAACCGTCCAGGCGGCGTGGAGTGAGTTGACCGCGGGGCCGCTGCCCGACGAGACCGACCTCAACACCGTGATGGCGATGCGCGGAAAGGGTGCTCCCGCGCACGGAGCATTGGTGCCGGTGGACATTCCCGACGACGCGTCAGGCTTCAAACACCGCACTGAGTTGGTGTACCTGCCACCTGCGTGGTTCGCCGCGAACGCGCCGAAGCTGCCCGTGGTCATGATGATCGCCGGCGAGTTCAACACTCCGTCAGACTGGCCGCGCACCGGGGACGCGATCACGCCCATCGACAAGTTCGCGGCCGACCACAAGGGCAATGCGCCGGTGTTCGTCTTCGTCGACGTAGGCGGCTCGTTCAACAACGACACCGAGTGCGTCAACGGGCCGCGCGGCAACGTGGCGGATCACCTCACCAAGGACGTACCGCCCTATGTGTCAAACACTTTCGGCGTCCAGAACGCGAACTGGGGCGTCGTGGGCTGGTCGATGGGCGGCACATGTGCGGTCGACCTGACCGTGATGCATCCCGAACTCTTCAGCACCTTTGTCGACATCGCAGGCGACAACGGGCCGAACGCAGGCACCAAGCAACAGACCATCGACCGGATCTTCGGCGGCGACGCGAACGCATGGGCCACCTACGACCCGACGACAGTGATCGACAAACACGGGCCGTACAAGGGCGTCTCGGGCTGGTTCGCGATCTCGCCGGATGCACCCACGCAGCACAAGGGCGGCTTCGGAAATCCCAGTGGGACCGGTCTCGGCGGACAGGACGCCGCGGGGATGCCGGACGACCAGACCGATGCCGCCAATTCGTTGTGCAAGCTGGGTAGCGCCAACGGCATCGCGTGTGCCGTCGTCGCGCACCCGGGCCGCCACGATTGGCCGCTGGCCGCCGACGTGTTCACCGCGTCGCTGCCGTGGCTGGCGGGTCAGATAGGAACCCCGGGAGTGCCGAAGATCCCGCTGCCGGGCCAGGACGGGGGTCCAGCGGGCACACCGCTGCAGGCCGCCACCCACTAAACCCCCGCGACCTGGGGGCACTCCCCCTAGTGACACGGGGGGTACCCCCACCCCTAGTGACACGGGGGGTACCCCCACCCCGCGTGCAAGGGGGAGCGTGTCTGCGGCCAGACACGCCGCGAAAAAACAGCAGTTCGCGCACGCTCGCCGCAGCCGTTGTCAGGCGACTCCGGATAATGGGCGGAATGACCGCCCGAAGACGACCGCGAGTGAGGATCGCCGCGAGGTACGAGCGAGGACCGGAGCGAGTGGGAGTCGAGCCATGACCGACGGCCCACTCATCGTGCAGTCCGACAAGACGGTGCTGCTCGAGGTCGACCATGAGCAAGCGGGCGCTGCGCGCGCGGCGATCGCTCCGTTCGCCGAACTGGAGCGCGCACCCGAGCACGTGCACACCTACCGGATCACCCCGCTGGCGCTGTGGAACGCGCGCGCGGCGGGCCACGACGCCGAGCAGGTCGTCGACGCGCTGGTGTCGTTCTCGCGCTACGCGGTGCCGCAGCCGCTGCTGGTCGACATCGTCGACACCATGGCCCGCTATGGGCGCCTGCAGCTGGTGAAGCACCCGGCGCATGGCCTGACCCTGGTGAGCTTCGACCGCGCGGTCCTCGAAGAGGTGCTCCGCAACAAAAAGATCGCGCCGATGCTGGGCGCCCGCATCGACGACGACACCGTGCTGGTGCACAACAGCGAGCGCGGCCGGGTCAAGCAAATGCTGCTCAAAATCGGCTGGCCCGCAGAGGATCTGGCCGGTTACGTGGACGGCGAGGCACATCCGATCAGCCTCAAGCAGGACGACTGGCATCTGCGCGACTACCAGGAGATGGCCGCCGACTCGTTCTGGGAGGGCGGCTCCGGCGTGGTGGTGCTGCCGTGCGGCGCGGGCAAGACGCTCGTCGGCGCGGCTGCGATGGCCAAGGCGGGAGCGACGACGCTAATCCTCGTCACCAACACCGTCGCGGGTAGGCAGTGGAAGCGCGAGCTGATGAACCGCACGTCGCTGACCGAGGACGAGATCGGCGAGTACTCCGGTGAGAAGAAGGAGATCCGCCCGGTCACCATCGCGACGTACCAGGTGATCACGCGCCGCACCAAGGGCGAGTACCGGCACCTCGAACTCTTCGACAGCCGTGACTGGGGCCTGATCATCTACGACGAAGTGCACCTGCTGCCCGCGCCCGTCTTCCGGATGACGGCCGACCTGCAGTCCCGTCGGCGCCTCGGCCTCACGGCCACCCTGATTCGCGAGGATGGCCGCGAGGGCGACGTGTTCAGCCTGATCGGGCCGAAGAGGTATGACGCGCCCTGGAAGGACATCGAGGCCCAGGGCTGGATCGCGCCCGCGGAGTGCATCGAGGTCCGGGTGACGATGACCGACAACGAGCGGATGCTCTACGCCACCGCCGAGCCCGACGAGCGGTACAAGCTGTGCTCGACCGTTCACAGCAAGATCGCGGTGGTGAAGTCGATCCTCGAGCGTCATCCCGGCGATCAGACGCTGGTGATCGGCGCCTACCTCGATCAGCTCGACGAGCTGGGCGAGGAGCTGAATGCCCCCGTCATCCAGGGGTCGACGAAGAACGCGGAGCGCGAAGCACTTTACGATTCGTTCCGCCGCGGCGAGATCTCCACGCTGGTGGTGTCAAAGGTCGCGAACTTCTCCATCGATCTTCCGGAAGCCAATGTGGCGGTGCAGGTTTCGGGGACATTCGGGTCACGGCAGGAGGAGGCGCAGCGGCTCGGACGGCTGCTGCGGCCGAAGGCCGACGGCGGCGGGGCGATCTTTTATTCGGTGGTGTCACGCGACAGCCTTGACGCCGAGTACGCCGCGCACCGCCAGCGCTTCCTGGCCGAGCAGGGCTACGGGTACGTCATCAAGGACGCCGACGACCTGCTTGGTCCCGCGATCTAGACGTGCGACCCAACGCGTTTCACGACGGTCAGCAGGACGGCCGAGTCTTCGAGCGCCTGAAGTCCGTGCCGGGACGACGGTATGACGATGTGATCGCCTGGTGAGCCGTCCCAGTGCGCCTCTGAATTGGTGACGCGCACCCTTCCCTGCAGTACGTGCAACGTCGCCTCGCCCGGGCTTTCGTGGTCGTGCAGTGCGCTGCCCGCCGTCAGCGCGATCAGCGTCTGTCGCAGCGAGTGCTCGTGGCCGCCGTAAACGGTGTGCGAGCTGCGGCCGCTGCTGGCCGCCCGCGCTGTCTCGAGCTGCTCCCGCGCGAGGGCGGTGAGTGAAACCTTGTTCATACCCGCATCCTTCTTCAGACGATCGGACATGCAATCGAGCGTTTGGGCCATGGTTCGTCTCGCTCTTGGGCTGTTGAGTCGAACCATGACCAACAACACCATTCTCGTCATTGGAAGCACCGGCAAGACCGGAAAGCGCGTCGCCGATCAACTCGAACGCCGCGGGATCCCCGTCCGGCACGGCTCGCGTTCGTCGGATACCCCGTTCGATTGGGAGGACCGGCAGACCTGGGCACCCGCGTTGGCCGGCGTCGAGAAGGTCTACATCACCTACTACCCGGACCTGGCGGTGCCCGGCTCCGTCGACGCGATCCGCGGCCTCACTGACCTGGCCAAGGAGGCGGACGTCCGTCACGTCGTGCTGCTGTCCGGCCGCAACGAAACCGAAGCCGAGCGCGCCGAGGACGTCGTCAAGGCGTCGGGTCTGCCGTGGACGATCGTCCGATGCGCGTTCTTTTCGCAGAACTTCGACGAGGGCGCCTGGCTCGACGAGGTGCTCGCGGGTGCGGTGTCGCTGCCGGTCGACGATGCGCAGGAGCCGTTCGTGGACGCCGACGACATCGCCGACGTGGTGGTCGCGGCGCTGACCGACGTCCGCCATGTCGGCCGGCTCTACGAACTGACTGGGCCGCGGCTGCTCAGTTTCCGCGACGCGGTGGCCGAAATCGGCAAGGCCGCGGGGCGGGACATCGCGTTCGTATCGGTGCCGATCGATGAGTACACCGCGATGCTCAGCGAACACGGCCTGCCGCAGGACTTCATCTGGCTGCTCAACCACTTGTTCACCGACGTGCTCGGCAGCAAAGCGCAACTGGCCGACGGTGTGCAGCGGGCGCTCGGGCGCGAACCCAAGGACTTCGCGGATTACGCCCGCGAGGCCGCCGCGACTGGAGTGTGGACGTCTCGGGGGTGAGCACGCGGGCGCCGGCGATCGGCTAGCCTCGTGACTCATGACACGACGGAGAATCGCCGGCGCGGCGATCGCAGGCGCGGTCATCGGATTCGGCGCGCTGGGCATGGCGGCCCAGGCGACCGCGGACCCGGTGCCGCCAACGCCGACGCCGGGGGTGCCTGTTCCCGACGGCCAACCGGTCGCCGACGCTCCAGGCGCCGACGCCCTCGCCGCGCCTCCGCCGCCACCCGTTGGACCACCGCCGGTGCCGGAGATTGCCAACCCGGTGTACGGATCAGGAAAGTCGAGCGGGCCGCTGGGCTTCCTGCGGGATGCCTGGCACCAGGCCCAGGACCCCTACAACTTCGCAGGAACGCCCGATGGCGAGATGCCGGGCGGCCACCCACCGCCGCCGGGCGCCGGCCCGGCGCCGCAGCTGCCGCCCGGGTACATATCGCTGACCGACCCCGCGTCCAACGGGCCGCCACCGGCGCCGAAGGCGGGCGGACCTGCACTGCCCCCCGGCTACTTCCCGCTGGACGGCCCACCGCCGCCGGGATACTTCGATACGCCGCCGCCTGCCGATCAGACTCCGCCGCCGAGCCTCCAGATGGGCGCTCCTCCCAACTAGGTCAGCACAGGCGGTAGGAGTCACGGCCTTGTAGCTGTGAGCATTTCGGTCGTGGCGCGCCGCGTCCGCGCCGACGCACCATCGGCTGATGCATGCTCATTGGGCCCATGTGGGCAGGGGCGCCGCCGCTTTGGGCGCTGCGATGGGGATCGGCCGCTTCGCGTACACGCCGATCCTGCCGTTGATGACCGCGCAGGCCGCGGTCACCCCGCAGGTGGCGGGTCAGCTGGCGACGGCGAACTACGTCGGCTATCTCGCGGGTGCACTGGCCGGCACCGCCTCCAGCCGGCTGACCCGCTCGGCGATCGCCTGTCGGGCATCGCTCATCGTGCTGGTCGCGACGTTGGCGGCAATGCCGTTCGCCAGCAACACGATTGGCTGGCTCGCCATGCGGACGATCGCCGGGTTCACGAGCGCGGTGGTGTTCGTCATCGCCGTCAACTCACTGCTCGACCACCTTGGCGACCATTCGCCCCACCTCCCTGGATGGGGTTTCGGCGGCGTCGGCATCGGTATCGCGCTGTCCGGAGCGCTTGTGCTGGCACTGCCTACCGCCGAGTGGCAGACCGCGTGGTGGATGGCGGCGGTGTCCGCGGCGGTGCTGAGCGCCTGCGCGTGGACAATGGGCGGAACCAAAAGGCCCGCAACGGTTTCCGCGGCTGCTCCGATGCACGCGCCTCCGCGTAGGCGGCTGGACCGCGGGTTCGCGATTCTGTTCGTCTGCTACACCCTGGAGGGCATCGGATACATCATCGCGGGCACGTTTCTCGTCGCGGCGATCAGACAGACGTCGTCGGGCTGGCTCGGCAGCGGCGCATGGCTTTTCGTCGGTATCGCGGCCGCGCCGTCGGCGGCGCTGTGGGCATGGCTCAGTGCCCGCTGGTCGCATCCGAAGCTGCTCGTGGTGGCGCTCGCCCTGCAGGCGGTCGGCATCGCCCTGCCCGCCGTCGCGGGCGGCGCGCCCGCCGCGCTCGTGGGAGCGGTGCTCTTCGGCGGCACGTTCATCGGCGTCAGCACGATGGCGCTCGCCGCAGGCCGCCGATGGCAGTTTCCCGGCGCCGTCGCCCTGCTCACCGCCGGCTACTCGGCCGGGCAGATCGTCGGCCCTGTCGCGGTGGCGCCGCTGCTGGAACACGGGTTCCACGCCGCGCTGATAGCGGGCTCACTCGTCGTCGTCGCCGCGGCCGTCGCGGCCGCGCTGGTGCGGATCCCTCAGGCCGAACCTGCGCGGTGAGGGTCGGCGGCGGGCAGCCATGCCGACTCGTCTTTGACGGCCGTGTCGGCGGCGGCACTGGTGAACGCGTCGATCACGGCGAGCACCGAGGCATTCGTCTCGCCGCAGCGCCACACCAGCGACCACGTCCACAGCGGCGTCGGACGAACGACCTCCCGTCGCACCAAGTCCTTCGGCTGGGCCGTGTCCTGGGCCTTGGGATTGTTCAGGACGGGCCGACGCAACCGGCGCACATGCTCGAAGAACTCCTGCCCGGTGACTCCGCCGTCGTCGACGCGCACGGTGCGGGCACCGGTGTCCGCGCCGTACTGCTCTGCGTAGCGGTTCCACGATGACCATGTGTCGGTGTCCGCGTCGAGCAGGGCCACGGTGTCCTTGGCCTCGACCGGCGACGCATCTGTCCCGACGCAGACGGCGTAGAGCCGGTCAACGCCGATGAGCCGGGCCTCGAGCCACAGCGACTCGAGATCGTCGTTCTGCACCCAGCAGATCGCCAGGTCCAGGCTTCCATCCGACACCCTGGCCGCCTGCGTGTGCGACGGCATCACCCAGGTGTCCACGCGCAGACGCGCCACCCCTGCGGCCCGTTCCGCCCAGTCCGTCGGGCACCACTTGACGTACCCGATCCGGACGGGTTCGGACGTCGAAAGGCCTGCCGCACGCCTGCGCAACTCGTCGGCCTGCTCCACCAGCGCGCGGGCGTGCGGAAGCAGCGCCGCGCCGTTCGCGGTGAGGGTGACCGATCGGCGGTCGCGGTCGAACAGGCTGACCTTGAGATCGCGTTCGAGGGCCTTGATCTGTTGCGAGAGCGACGGGCCCGCGATGTGCAACCGCTCGGCCGCGCGGCCGAAGTTCAGCTCCTCGGCGACGGCGAGGAAGTAGCGCAGCTGACGCAGCTCCACGGGGCAAGCGTAGAGCAGTAGGAGGCTGCGCCTATCAGCAGAGAGCAATCCGGTCGTATCGGCTCGCCATCGACGAGGCCCGCCATTTGTTGTCGTGGGCACACGTACACGAAGGAGCCCGACAATGACCAACACCCAACGCGTCGCCGTCGTGACCGGAGCATCGCAAGGCATCGGCGAAGGCCTGGTATCCGGCTTCCGCAAGCTCGGCTACGCGGTTGTCGCCAACTCGCGGACGATCGCTGAGAGCGACGACCCGATGGTACTGACGGTGCCCGGCGACGTCGCGCAACCCGGCGTCGGACAACGGATCGTCGATGCGGCGCTGCACCGGTTCGGCCGGATCGACACCGTGGTGAACAATGCCGGGATCTTCATCCCGAAATCGTTCACCGACTACACCGACGGCGACTTCGACGCCATCACGGGCGTGAATCTGCGTGGCTTCTTCGAGGTTTCGCGCGCGGCGATCGCGGCGATGCTGGCCCAAGGCGAAGGTGGTCACGTGGTGAACGTCTCCACCAGCCTTGTCGACCACGCGAATTCGGCGGTGCCGTCGGCGCTGGCGTCGCTGACCAAGGGTGGCCTGAACGCGGTGACCAAGGCGCTGGCAGTCGAATACGCCGGCCGTGGCATTCGGGCCAACACCGTCGCGCTCGGCATCATCGCCACCCCCATGCACGACGAGTCGACGCACGAGGCGCTCGCCAAGATGCATCCCGTCGGTCGGATTGGTGAGGTCGACGACGTCGTCGACGCGGTCCTCTACCTCGAGAATGCCCGTTTCGTCACCGGCGAGGTACTGCACGTGGACGGTGGTCAGAGTGCAGGACACTGACGCCGTGCATGACGTGCTGAGCCAATGGAAGGCGGCGATCGACGATCAGGCGCCCGGCCGGATGGCCGACATCTTCACCGCCGACGCGATATTCCAGGGCCTGCGCCCGTATAGCGTCGGGCGGCAAGGGGTGGTCGACTACTACGCGAGCCAACCGCCCGGCATGACGGTGACCTACCGGGTGCTCGAAACACGCAGACCGACAGATGATTTGGTGCTCGGGTACGCGACGGCCGACTTCGCTTATCCCGACCGGCCAACGGTCAGCGTCTATTTGGGAGTGCAGATCACACGCGGCGACGACGGCTGGCGAATCGCTTTCTACCAAGCATCCCTAGTGCCGGCAGTTTGAATCATTGCGAGTGGAATTCACTCTGGAAGGAACCGCGTTCGCAGATTCTCCATGAGTTTCTGCACCTCGGCCAAGCGTCCGCGAAACCGGACCAGCGAGTCCGGCGGCCGGTGATGTTCGGTGGTCCTCCGCTCACAGAGCAGTAACCAGCGCGATTCGGCCGATGCGATGAGTTCCTCCAGGTCGTCGATCTCCTGTTGAAGAACCTGAACGAAAACCTGAGCCTGCGCCACGTCGGCGGCGTGTGCAGGGCGCACCAAGGGAGATCTCGCGCGTGAAGTCGTCGGCACGAAGGGCATCATGCCGTGGCCCGGCGTTTTCAGCGACAGCACAGCTTCACTTGCGCGTAGCGAAGTCGACCGCAAAGTCGTCACTGCGCGTTCACGTCCGGATGCGGCGACTAGGTCAGTGCCGGAATGACCTTCTGCTCGAACAACTCGATGCCCGAGCGGTCATAGGCTGCCTCGGGGAAGTACAGAATCGCGTACTGGCAGCCGAGATCGCGCATCCGCTGCAGCTTTTCGACGACCTGCTCGGGTGTGCCGGTCGCGCTGTCGGGCGAGCGCACATTGTTCAGCATGGCGTCGACCGCCTGCTCGTTGACTTTGGTGACCTGCCTGGCCCGCAACCGGGCGATGCGGTCGTCGATGTCGGCCTCGGATTCGCCGATGACGGCGTTGAAGTTGGCCGAGCGGACGATCGCGTCGTAGTCGGTGCCGACGTCGCGGCAATGGTCGGCCAACACCTGCGACTTGTGCCTGAACCCATCCGGTTCGGCGGTGAAGTTGGTGTACTGCGCGTACTTGGCCGCGATCTTCAGTGTCACCTTTTCGCCGCCGCCGGCGATCCACATCGGAGGTCCGCCGTCCTGCAACGGTTTTGGCGCGACGATCGCGCCGTCAACCTGATAGTGCTTGCCCGCGAACGTCACTCTGCCGTCGCGCCAGGCGTCGCGCATGATCTGCACGCCCTCGTCGAGCCGGGCCAGCCGCACACCGGCCGACGGGAAGCCGTATCCGTAAGCGCGCCACTCGTGTTCGTACCAGCCGCCGCCGATGCCCATTTGGACGCGGCCGCCGGAGATGATGTCAGCGGTGGCCGCCACCTTGGCCAGATACACCGGATTGCGATAGCTCATCGCCGTGCACATCTGGCCGAGCTTGATGCGCGATGTGGTGGCGGCGTACGCCGACATCAGCGACCACGCCTCATGAGTCGCCTCGTCGGACGGCATGGGCACGGTGTGGAAGTGGTCGTACACCCACAACGAATCCCACGCGGTGTCGTCGGCGTATGCGGCGAGCTCCCGCATCACCGGCCATTGTTTTTCGGCGGGGATGTCCACCAGATCGAGTCGCCAACCCTGAGGAATGAACAGTCCGAAGTCCATGGGCCCGACTCTATGCCCCTGCCGGTCGACGAGATCTGCACCATGGTCGTGGCCGGCAACGTTCACTACCCCTATGCAGAAGTCGATGCGTGAACGGTGTCCGCGAGCGCGACTAGCCTGGCGATCATGGCCCTTTCCAAGGACGAACGTGAACAGTTTCTGGCCGAACCACACATCGCGGCGCTTTCGGTGAGCGCGGGCGACAAGCGCGGTCCTCTGACCGTGCCGATTTGGTACCAGTACAGCCCCGGTGGCGAGCCGTGGATTCACACCGGAACCGGCTCCCGCAAGCACCGCCTCATCGAGTCGCAGGGCGAATTCACGCTGATGGTGCAGCGGGTCGAGCCCTCGGTGCGCTATGTCGCGGTCGACGGCGTTGTCAGCCGGATCGAGCCCTCCTCCGACGAACAGCTTGTCGAAATGGTGAAGCGCTATATGGCGCCCGACAAGGTCGACCCGTATCTCGAGTTCGCACGCCGCGAGCATGGTGAGGGCGTGACCATTTACATGAAGCCGGTGCACTGGCTATCGGCGGATCTCGGATCGCTCTGACATGACATCCCGGCAATGGCTGTTCAAATCCCTCTACCGGTTCGGGTTCGTCCCGTGGGACGGCCACCCGTTGCCGAAGAGCCTCACTGACCTGGTCGAAGGCGACGGCGCCAACCCGCCGCTGACCGCGGGTAAGGCGCTCGACGTCGGTTGCGGAACCGGCGACAACTCCATCTACCTCGCCAAGCACGGGTGGCAGGTCACCGGCATCGACTTCGTCGCCAAGGCGGTGGACAAGGCGCGCGCGAAAGCAGCGGCCGACAATGTCGATATCCGGGTCGAGCAGGCCGATGTCACCCGCCTCTGTGAAGAAGGCGTCGGATCGAACTTCTCGCTGATCATCGACAACGGCTGTCTGCACGGCATGAGCGACGAGGACCGCTTCGATTATGTGCGGGAGGTGACGGCGGCCGCCGCCTCCGACGCCCAGCTGCTGCTTGTCGAGTTCATCCCCGGCGGGTCATACGGCGTGCCGGGCATCGAACCGTCAGAAGTTGCCAAGCTGTTCGAAGGCGCATGGACGCTGCTGGCGTCGGGCAGCGAGCCCGCGATGCAGCGCAACGGCAAGGACGTTGGCCGGTACTACTTGTTTCAACGCGCCTCGTAGAGCGCGGGTCAGGAGAGCCGGGCTCGCCAGACCGACCAGGCCCACGAACCCAGATAGGCCCATCGGTCGCCGTTCGCGTCGGCGACGACCGTCATCTGGCGTGTGCGCGCCTCCGCGGGCAGGCCGGTGGCGTTGGTGATCACAGCGCCGCGCTCCCGCACCACGTACACATCGCTGTCGGTGCCGACGTGCACGGCAGGCGGATGTTCGGCCCTGTCGACGCCGATCGCAATCGCCCGACCGGGCAGCCCGGCCACGTGCGTCCAGGACAGCAGGCCGTCCGACCAGATCAGGTCACCGTTGACCACCGCGACCGCGGAGTCTCCGCTCATCATCGTCGGCCAGATGACCGCGCCCGCGATGCCGCCAGGCAGTGGCATCTCGACGAGAGCATTGGCCGCGGCGTCGTACCGGAACACGTGCGCAACGCCGCCGCCGTCCACAGTGCCGACCAATGCAATGCGGCCCTGCCAGGACGCGACGCCGCTGGGGGCGCCGGGAAGCGCGGTGAGCAGCCTGCCGACGAAGCGGCCATCGCCTGCGTCTGGGCCTGCGTCGAAGACGCCGTAAAGGTTGGGCGTCGGCGGCGTGCCCACGCTCTCGGCGATGTACGCAACGACCACCTGACCGGAGGCGTCCTTCCACCAGGGGTTGACGACCGCGCCGATGAAGGCTTCGAACATCGGCTGCGGAGGATCGGTCGGGCGCACCACCTCGTGACTGGGCCCGAGCTCGGTGGCCGTCCACTCCGACCACTGCAGGGGAGCTGGGTCGTTGTCCGCGTGGAACAGGAACCGGCCCTCGACGACGACCTGCCTGTTGCCGTCGCCGCCGATGCGCTGTGTCCACGGGTTGCCGCCGATGGTCCAGCCCTCGCCGTTGTCCTGCAGCCCAACCGAACAGCTGCCGGGGAAGTCGGCGGCCGAGTCCATCGACGGGGCCTGCCCTGCGTCGATCATCAACGTCGAGAGTCCGCGGTTGCGGGCCGACGACCACGATTTGCCGTCCTGGTCGGTACTGACGAACAGCCCGCCGTCGCTGCCGACCAGCACACGTGGCGCGCCGGTGCTTTCGTCGTAGGTCACCAGCCTGTTGTCGCCGTGGAAGGTGTCGTCGAGGACCGGGGGCCAGGCAGCCGTATCGAAGTCGGCACCGCCGTTCGTGGAGCCGAGCAGACCGCTGCGGCGGCCGGACAGCAGGATCTGCTCCGGGTTCGTCGGATGCACGGCGATGCCGAGGTCGCGTGGCGCCTGCAACCCCATGTCCCACGGTTGAGACAGCTGGAAGCGGTTGAGTGCGGGGTCGATGCCCAGATGCGGGCACGCCCAAGTCTTTCCGGCGTCCTTCGATCGCAGCACGCCGAGGATCTGGTCGTTGGCGTGGTCGGCGGACAACGCGTAGACGTGGTTGCGGTTGCCCGCACACGCCGCGAGAACGGTGCGCCCGAGCCGGGCGGTGAATGCCGCGGGCGCGGTGCTCGCGTTGTCGGTCCAGGTGAACGTGTTTCCGTTCCAGTTGCCCCGAAAGAGCGCAGCCGGGCTCGCCGCGACTGCAAGCACGCCGCCGGTGACCGCGACCACCGACGAGCAGGACCGCGCAACCGCGGGATCGGTCTGCCAGTTCCACGGCGCCGCCGCTGCCGGGATCCGCGACCAGAACAGGCCAGTGGTCGAGGCGACCACGACGACCCGGTCGGCGGTGACGGTCACCGAGCTCAGGTAGACGCCCGCGGCAGCGGGCAGCGAGATCTTGCGCCAGTTGTGCAGCGGGTCAGCGGACGAGGGGTTGGTCTCGCGCAGGCCGCCAGAGGTCGCGGCGAAGAGATGTTTGGAGTTCGACGGGTCGGCGGCCAGGTCCAGTACCTGGGCGCCCGTCCACCCGTAACCGACCGGCTCGGCGGAACCGTCAGGATGCGAGATCCAGACACCAGCTTCCCGGCACCCGACGACCAGATCGTCAGCCGTCGCGGCGAGGACCTTCTCGACCTGTCCGGATGCCCAATTGCCACCGTCGGTCGCGAGGCCGCCGGGTTGCAGCAGAACGTAGTTCGGCGCAGGCGGTTTCGTCGGCGATACGGGCTCGGTGTTGATCTGATCCGTGCACAGCCTCGCGGTCATCGTGATCTGGTCACGATCGAGCAGCGGTGTCGGCACCACCACGTCCACGGAATTCTCGTGCGCCACCGCACCTGCGGCCCAGGTTCCGTTGATCCGCACGTCCACGGTGGCTCCGGGTAGCACGTCTTCGACGACGATCGTCCGCGCGCCGATGTAGGCCTGGGCAACCCTCGGGGTGGGCAGCGCAAGGGCGGCTTCGACCTCGGCCTCCAGAGTCGTGGGGTCACATCCGACGATTTCGACCTCGACAGTGTCGCCGGCGTCGAGGTGCGGGTTCACGTTGACGGCCACCGCCGTGCCTGCCGCCACCGCCCGGCCGAGTTCGCCGCCGCGATCACGGGAACGCACGATCACCGTCGACCCGGGCGACACCGACGACACCAGAACATACGGGGCGCAGTCGGCGACAGGCCGGGTGATCTCTGCCGTCAACCCCCACGGCTTGGATACCAGCACCGGCGGTGACGCGGAACTCCAGTCGTGGCAGAACCGCTGCACTGCGGTCAGCCTCTGCCCGGCAACGAGCGCAAGGCCGCTGATGTCGACGTCCTGATCAGCGTCGGCGGCGGCGAATTCCAGGCTGTCCACCCCGTCCACCCGGATGCGCACCGTCGCACCGCGTTCGAGCCCGCCGCAGTGCAGCGTCGGCGAGCCGGGACACGGATCCGTGGTGATCATCGGCGCGGCGGGGGCCGTGCTGTCCGCGACCGCCTGCGACGGTTCACTGGGGGCCACGTCACAGTTCCGCGGCGCTTCCACCCACCACTCGACTTGTTCGCCTTCCCCCAGTTCCGGCGACAGCCGCAGATTGCTCTGCCGCGTGTTCAGCTGCCAGCTCGTCACCGAGCCGTCATCGCGTCTGAGCAGAAGCGAGGTGCCGGGTTGAAAGTCCTTGCCGCTTAGGATGATCTGGCAGGCCCGAAGCGGCGGATCGAGCGTGGCGTCGACCAGTCGCGCGGGATCCCCGACGGTGGTCATCGACTCGATGGGCGGTTCGGCGGTCTGCTTGCCGGGCGCGCCGCCGCACGGGGTGGTCTGCGCGACGATCCGGGAGGTAGTCGTCAGGGGACTGCTGAGCGGCACGGTGACGGTCGTCCCGCCCGTCGCGGTACCCAGCTTCACACCGCCCGGTTTCTTGATCACGGTCACCGTCGCACCCGGCGCGACCCCTTGAAGCGTGACCAGACTCGAGCAGGCCTTCAGGGGTAAGACGAAGAGCGGTTCGGACGCGCCGGCATCCTGGACTGTCGTCGGCACACCGGTCCACCCACTGGCGTCGCCGCCACGGAGTTGCCTGGCCTGCAACGCCTCGCCCGGATCGAGAGTGACACCCGCGTCCAGCACGAAGAACTGGTCGGGCCAGTCGGCGATCCAGTCTCCGATGGATCGGCCGCCTGCGCCTTGTACGAGTACTTTCGCGCCGGGAAGCTGGCCCTGCAGGCGGATTGCTCTGCTGCATACCGAGAGCGGCTCGACGAAGTTGGGAGGAGCTAGCTGCACGACCGAGCCCCCTTTCGGGATGCGGGCGCACCGGCCCCTGATGCAACCCATACCACGACGACGGCCCCACCGGGTCGGGTTCGGCAGGGATTCACAGCATTTCGTGACGCCCGGACCGACCTCGTCGGGTCAGCGCGCGACGTAGAGTGCGGCGACGGCGGGGATGCTCACCTTCAGCGCAGGGTTACGCGGAAGGGCGTCGACGACGACGAACGCGACGGGCACGTTGTAGACCGGCAGCCTCTGGCGAATCAGATCCTTCAACTCGTCATCGGACGGCACCGGTTCAGCCGCAGCGACTTCGATCGCGGCGAACGGCACCTGGCCGAGCCGCGCGTCGGGCACACCCACGATGCAGGCGTCTCGGACGGACGGATGCGAAATGAGCACGCGGCGAACCGTTTCCGGCAGGATCTTGAAGCCGCCACGATTGATCGCCCCATCGGCTCTTCCGTGCAGCGTGACGAACCCGTCTTCGTCTATCGACGAGATGTCGGTGGTGCGGATCCACTCATCGCTTATCGCGGTGATTCTGGCCTCCAACAGTCCCTGTTCACCTGTGGATACCTCCGCGTCGGTGTCGGGGTCGACGATCCGCAGCTGCGTGTCGGGTAGTGCTCTGCCGACACTGTTGCGCTTGGCAGCGGAAGCGCCGAACTCGGCGATGTCGGCCTCCGTCCATGCGCAGAGTGAGCCTGCGAATTCGGTTGCGCCGTAGGCCAACCTGACCGGAATGTCGAAGTGCTCCTCGAACTCGTCGCGGGTTTCGGGGTCCAACGGCCCAGACGCGCTGATCAGGAAGTCCACCGACGCCAGATCTTCTTTCGGCACGTCGGCGTCGAGCAGCATGCGGAACACGGCAGGCTGAACTCCCGAACGCCTGATGCCGTGTGTCTTCACCGCATTCACCCAGCTGTCTACGGTGAAGCGCTCGAGGATGACGATCCGCCTGCCGTTGTAGGCGCCTGCGATCAGTTGACACACCCCGATGCCGCCGAACTGCCAATAGGAGAATTCGGGTGGGGCGCCGGGGGGCGCCGCCTCGCCGCTGGTCACGCTGAAGACGGTGCGTTCCAGCACCCGCGTCTTGATCGACTGCCTCTTGGGCGGGCCGGTGGTGCCGCTGGTCAGAATCTGCAGTGCCACACCGGGTTCCGCCTGAGCGTGCGCACGGGAGTCGTCGCGGCGCTCGAGTCCGGGAACCGGTGCGACCGCGGGCTCGGACAGCGAGATCGCAACACCCGCACTGCCCGCCCGCTTGGCCGCCTCGATGACCTCGTCGGTCCAGTCCTGGACGTCGGCGACGATCGCCGACAGGTTCAGGGCCTCGATGTCGCGACCGATCGACTCCGGCGATTGGAACGAGTAGATCATCGAGACCGTGCGGCCGGCGGCGATGAACCCCATGATGGCCGCCGCATGGGGCAGCCGGTTACGGACGACGAGCCCGACCGGTGCATCGTCAGCGACCCCTGCATCTCGCAGGATCGAGGCGATGGCGTCGGCGTATGCCGTGATGTCGGCGCCCGAGTACCAGCGGCCCTCGAACTCGATGCACGGCCCTTCGCCGTAGCAGGCCAGTGCAGCCGCGAACCTTTCGGTAAAGGCTTCGGTCACGCCTCGACCATACGCAAATGCGTCAGGCCATCGCCTCGGCCTTGGCGATGTGCCCCTCGTAGCCCGCCTCGGTCGCCGCGGCCAGGTATTGAGCCGTGTACTCCCGATATCCGCCCTCGTCGCCGCGCGCCCGGGCAAGCAGTGCCCGCAGCCGCGACAGGACGATGCCGGGCACGACGACTCCTGGCTCGAACGGTATCCCCGCCAGCCGGTCGATCTCGGCCTGTGCCGCCACAAGGTCAGATGGCTTCGCGCGCTCAATCAGGATTTCCACCAGCGCTCCACCGACGAGGATTTCGAACGCCGCGGGCATTGCGTCGCCTCCGAACAACGACGACAGCGTTTTAATTGCACCATCCGTGTCGCCGTGTTCGGCTGCCTCTTTGGCGAACTCTACGTCGCTCATCGGTACGACGGCCGCGATCACTCGGTTTTGCGTCACGGCTTCACGTGCGGTAGCAAGGAGCTTCAACCCACGTTGCCTGTCGGGCTCACTCTGCTGCGCGAGGCAGATGCCCAGAAGGAACCGCGCCGTTTCCACCGCCAAGTCGTCGCCCCGCTGTTCGGCTCGCACCGCGATGTCGTTGACAACGCCGACAGTGGATGGATCGACCCGAACCGCTCCCATCGCGACGCACAAACCGTACTTCCACGAGACCGCGGCCGACTCCCCGACCGGCGCGAACTCGCGACAGGCCACCTCAGCCTCGTCCATGTCACGCTTCCAGCCCGTCGCCCCCAAAGACATTCGTCCGATCGCACGAAGCATCATGGCGACACAAAGGGGCGACTCGATCAGCAACCCGCCCTTCAGGAAGTCACCGTCGGCGATTTCGATCATCCGATCCGCAAGCAGTAAACCTTCGACGATATCCCCGCAGATGAGCTTGACGACGGACGCACCGATCAACAGGGCCAGTTGCCAGGTGGGATCAACGATGGAGTCGTTGAGAACTACAAGTTCGTTCGCTTCTTGCAGCGCTTCGGGATACCGGCCACGGAACGCGAGGGTGGTCACTCGCCCGGACAGGGCCATCGCCAACGACAGTTTGTCACCCGCGCGGTCGGCCAGCAGGCGCAGCTCCTTGAAGCCTGCGTCATCGACCGGCCCGATTGCTCGAAAGTTGCTCGCTACGAGCAGTACCCGCGGCGCGATGCGCATTGACTCGCGACCGGGGAAATCATTCGGCATATTGTCGGCCACTCGGCTCGCGCGCTGCCAGCTCAGCCTGCCGGCGTGAACGTCACGGAACCTCAACTGTTCTCCCGCGCGCATATGCCACGCGAAGGCCTCTTCCAGATCACTCGCCGATTCGTAGTGCTCGGCGATGAGGGCCGACTGCTCACCCGGGATCTCGGGGTCCCCGTCCCCCACGAGAACGGCCGCCAGACGGCGATGCAGGTCGGCTCTCGCCGACGTCAGCTGCGACCGGTAGGCGACGGCGCGGATCAGCGGATGATGGAACGCGAACTCCGGGCGCGGCGTAAACGCGACCTGGTCGACCAGTTCGGCCTCGATCAACGGTGGCAGTGCCGCGCCGTCGACCAGCGCGTTCAGCGTCGGCTCGTCGAACCGCAGACCGACCACCGCCGCCGCATTGAGAGTTTGTTTCGCCGTGGGCGCGAGGCGGTCGATTCGCGCGGCGATGGCGGCCTGCACCGTGGGAGGCACATCCACGTCGGTGGCGTCGTCCTCGCAGGTGTACGAGCCCCGCTGGCCTCGCAGGACACCACGGTCGACCAGATCGCGCACGATCTCCTCGACGAAGAACGGGTTGCCCGAGGCCCGCTCGGCAATGCGGGCCGTCAGCCCAGCGACCGAGGGATGCGGGCCGAGCAACTCGGCGATCAGGCTGCCGACGTGTGAATCATCCAGTGGTGCAAGCGCGATGGTCTGTGCGCCCGTGCTGCGAGAGAGGGGGCCCGCGTATTCGGGTCGATACGTGACTATCGCGACCGAACGGGTGCGCGGGACAACCGACAGGAATTCGGCGAGCAACGCCTCACTTGTCGGATCGACCCAGTGGGCGTCCTCGATGACGAACACGGCGGGCTCGTCGCGCGCCAGCACGGTCGCATTCACCAGTGCGGTCACGCGACGACGGCGCGCGTCAGGGGCGATATCCGGCAGCTCGTCGGCGGGATCACGGATGCCGAGTTCGTCCTGCAGCAGAATCACATCGGCCGGATCGGCGTCAGGAGCCCGGCTGCGCAGCCGCGCACGCGCCGCTTCGTCGGCCAGCCCGTCGACGCCGAACCCAGACCGCAGCAGCCGGATCGCCGCCTGGAACGCGACATCGCTGGTGTGGGATTCGCAGTACGTCGAAAAGACAAGCATTCCAAGCGCTTCCGCGTGCGCGATCGCCTCGGCGACGGTACGGCTCTTCCCGATGCCGGGCGCCCCAACGACGCTGACCACCGATCCGTGACCGGCGACGGACCGCTCGAGCATCCCCTTCAGCGCGGCCAGTTCCCACTCGCGGCCCACATATGTGGACGCGCGCGCCGTCACGTCGAAGTGCCTGCCGGTCACGGACTGAAGCGAATATGCGGCGACCGGATGCACAGCGCCCTTGATCTGTACCAGCTGGCGTTCACCGAGAACGGCCTCGCCCTCGACGAGGCGGCCGGTCGACTCGCTCAGCATCACACCACCGGGCGCCGCGACGGATTCCATCCGCTGCGCCATGCCGACCTGATCTCCGATCGTGGTATAACTCTTTGCCCGAGAACCCACTTCGCCAGCGATCACCTCGCCGGAGTTCAGCCCGATCCGTAGCGCGAAGTCGAGACCGTCGCGCCCTCGCACGTCGACAGCGAGGTCACCAACGTCCTTCTGAATGTTCAATGCCGCTACGCATGCGCGAATTGCGTGGTCCTCCAACGCCACCGGCGCCCCGAAGACGGCCATCATGCCGTCGCCGGTGAACTTGTCTACGGTTCCGCCATAATGTGCCACGATGTCGGCGCAGCGGTCGAACAGCTCGGACATCAGCTCGCGAAGTCGCTCTGGGCCCACCGCCGCGGCAATGTCCATCGAATGCACGACGTCGGCGAAGAGCACTGTCACCTGCTTGTACTCGGCGGTGGTCGCGGCCGTCGACACCGAAGTTCCGCACTCGTCGCAGAACTTCGCGTCGACGCGCAGCTGCGTCCCACACGCCGCGCAGTTCACTCCGACCGACCTCCGAGATGTTTGGCGAGGAATCGGTCGGCGCGGTGGTAGAAGTCGAGTCGATTCTCGGGCTTGGCAAGGCCGTGGCCCTCGTTCTCGTACATCGCGTACTCGTAGTCGATCCCACGCTCTTTCATGGCCGCGACGATCTGCTCGGATTCCGCGCGCTTCACACGTGGGTCGTTCTCGCCCTGTGCGATGAGGATCGGAATCCTGATGTCGTCGACCTTGGATAGTGGCGAACGGGACCACAGGAAGTCGCTGTCCTCCCCGACTCGCTTGTGCCACATCGCGATCAACGGCTTCCAATACTCGGGAAACGACGCCATCAGCGTGTTGAGGTTGGACGGCCCGACCATCGAGATCGCACACCTGAAGACGTCGGGGGTGAACGCCGCACCCACCAACGCGGCGTACCCGCCGTAAGACCCGCCGTATATTGCGACGCGCTTGCGATCTATGACGCCCTGCGCGACAAGGTGATCGATGGCATCCAGCAGATCGTCGTGCATCTTGGCGCCCCACTCGTGGTCACCCGCGTTGAGGAAGTCCTTGCCGTATCCGCTTGAGCCGCGGAAGTTTACGTTTACACAAACATAGCCGCGGTTGGCGAGCCATTGGGCCTCTGGGTCGAGTCCCCAGCCCTCGCGTGCCCACGGACCGCCGTGGACGGTCAGCACGGCAGGCAGATTCGTGCGCTCCTTCCCTGCAGGAAAGGACAGGTAGCCGTGAATCGTCAGTCCATCGCGCGCGGTGTAGCTGAACGGCTCCACCGGCACCAGCGGATAGTCGTTGAGTTGCGGCCGGGTGTCGAAAAGGAACGTCGCCTTCTTAGCACCGCGGTCCCACGTGTAGTACTTGACGGGCCCCGAGTCGTCGTCGAACGCGACAAGCCAGGTCATATCGTCGTCACTTCGGTCATTGATCGACAACTCGCCGGGGTGGAGACGCTGAAGCGCTTCGATGTCGTCGCGGACCGCGTCGTCGTAGATGCGGTACTCCAGGCGGTCGCCATATACAAGCACCGCCTCGACCTCGCGGGTGTCGGGATTCATCATCGCCCCGGTGATGTCGTAGGTGGCATCCTCGGCGATCACCTCGACCGCGCCCGTAGCGATGTCCATCTTCACCAGCCGCCCGGTATTCGACTCGACGGATGTCTGCATGTACATGCTCGCGCCGTCCTTCGTGAAGCCAAGCGGCCCCGTCGACTCCGCGTCCTCCGGCGCGACTTCCAGTAGCGGTCGCCAGTCGGATGCCTCGTCATCGCGCACCAGGATCACCGTGCCACCGTCGGGTGTCGGCGCAATGGCGCCGCGGACTTTGAGTTCGGGGTCGACCACCCAGGCGAGAAAGCCGGGGTTCTCGATGATCTTCTCCAGCTTTGCGGTGGCCAGGTCCAAATGGTACACGTCGTGCAGCGCAGGGTTGTCCTTGTTCAAGCCGATGAGCACGTCGTTGGGAAAGTCCTTGCGGTGTGCGACAAGCCGGCATTGCACATCGTCGAGCGGGGTGAGGTCACGCTCGACACCAGTCTCCAGGTCCACGTCGTACAGGCGGAAGTTTTCGCTTCCGTCCTTGTCGCGCACATACATGATGTGGCGGTTGTCGTGCGCCCACACGTATCCCTGGATCCCCCGGTTGGCGTCGTGGGTGACCGGCCGCTCGTTTCCCGCTCCGGCGTCCCCGACGAACACGTTCATCACGCCGTCGAGCGGTGCCATGTACGACAGGCGCTTGCCGTCGGGCGAGATCTGCGCAGCCGCCCGCTCCGGGTTACCCAGCAGCACTTCGAGCGGGATGAGCTTCACATCGGCCACGGCTGGCCTCCCCTGTCGGCGTTGAGCTCAGATCCTAAAACGCAAAAGCCCCCGAAACGCCATTGTTTGCGGGGGCTTTGCGCTTTCTAGCGAAAACCTAGAGAAGCGACTCCGGCGGGTTGAAGCGGTCGCCGTAGCTGGGCCGCCAATTCCTTGGCGCGCGCGACGAAGGCGTCCTTGCCCCTGCCGCCCGCGCCCTCGTACCCGACGATGAACTGCGCCGAGCCACCGGTGTACGGCGGGTAGCCGATGCCCATGATCGAGCCGATGTTGGCGTCGGCGGTCGACGTCAGCACTCCCTCATCGAGGCACTTCTGGGTCTCCAGCGCCTCGGCGAACAGCATCCGGTCGATCATGTCCTGCAGCGGGATCTCCTCCGAGCCGGACTTGAACGTCTCGGCCAGCCCCGGCCACAGACGCGTGCGCTTGCCGTCGACGTAGGAGTAGAAGCCGGCGCCCTTCAACCGGGACGGGCGACCGATCTCGATCATCTTCTCGACGACCGCCTCGGCCGGGTGCGGCTCATACTTGCCGCCCGCATCCTCGACACCCTTCCGGCTGGCGACTGCGATCTTGTGCATCAGCTCGAGGTTCAACTCGTCGGACAGCTGCAGCGGCGGGGCCGGGTAGCCGGCCTGCGAACCGGCGTGCTCGATCGACGCCGGTGCCACACCCTCACCGAGCATCGCCAGCGCCTCGTTGACGAACGTGCCGATGACGCGGCTGGTGAAGAAGCCACGGCTGTCGTTGACCACGATCGGGGTCTTGCCGATGGCAAGCGTGTAGTCGAACACCCGGGCAAGCGCCTCGTCAGATGTCTTCTCGCCCTTGATGATTTCCACCAGCGGCATCTTGTCGACCGGCGAGAAGAAGTGGATCCCGATGAAGTCCTCCTGCCGCTTCACACCGGTCGCCAGGCCTGTGATCGGCAGCGTGGATGTGTTGGACCCGAGCAGCGCGTTGGGCTCGACGATGTCCTCGATCTCCTGGAACACCTTGTGCTTGAGTTCCTGGTTCTCGAACACGGCCTCGATGACGAAGTCGACGCCCTTGAGGTCGGCGGGGTCGGCGGTCGGCGTGATGCGGGCAAGCAGCGCGTCGGATTTCTCCTGCGTCGTCCTGCCGCGCTCGAGCGCCTTGGCCTCTAGCTTCTCCGAGTAGCCCTTGCCCTTCTTGGCGGCCTCGATGTCGACGTCCTTGAGCACGACGTCGAAGCCGGCCTTCGCCGAGACGTACGCGATGCCCGCGCCCATCATGCCCGCACCGAGCACACCGATCTTGGTGATCGGGGTCTTGCCGATGCCCTCGGGCCGCGAGCCGCCGCCGTTGATGTGCTGCAGGTCGAAGAAGAACGCCTGGATCATGTTCTTGGCGACCTGGCCGGTGACCAGATGCGTGAAGTAGCGGCTCTCGATGCGCGACGCGGTGTCGAAGTCGACCTGCGCACCCTCGACCGCGGCGTCCAGGATGGCCCGCGGCGCGGGCATCGGCGCACCCTTGAGCTGCTTCTTCAGCAGCGCGGGGAACGACGGCAGGATGCCTGCCAGCGCAGGGCTGGACGGCGTTCCGCCGGGCATCTTGTAGCCCTTCTGGTCCCACGGCTGCACGTGCGAGTCGGGGTTGGCCTTGATCCACGCCTTCGCGGCGGGCACCAACTCCTCGACGGTCGGCAGCACCTCGTCGACGAGGCCGGCCTCCTTGGCCTTACCCGGCTTGAACCGGGTGCCCTGGGACAGCACGTTCATGAACGCGTTCTGGATGCCGAACATCCGCACGGTGCGGGTTACCCCGCCGCCACCCGGCAGCAGGCCCAGCGTCACCTCGGGGAAGCCGACGACCGCGCCGGACACATCGGCGATGATCCGGTGGTGGCAGGCGAGGGCGATCTCCAGTCCGCCGCCGAGGGCGGCGCCGTTGATCGCGGCGACGACCGGCTTGCCCAGGGTCTCCAGCTTCCGAAGGTCGGCCTTGATCCCCTCGACGGTGCTGAAGAACTCGCCTGCGTCCTCGGGCTGCGCCTTGACCATTGCCGTGAGGTCGCCGCCCGCGAAGAAGGTCTTCTTCGCGCTGGTGATGACGACGCCGGTGATCGAATCCTTCTCGGCGACAAGGCGTTCGACGGCGTTGTGCATCGACTCGCTGTAGTGCTCGTTCATCACGTTCGCCGACCCGGTGGGGTCGTCAAGCGTCAGGGTGACGATGCCGTCGGCATCCTTGTCCCACTGGATTGTGTTCTCTGCCATGGCCTTAAACCCTCTCGATGATGGTCGCGACACCCATGCCGCCGCCGATGCACAGCGTGATCAGCGCGCGGCGCGCGTTGCGCCGCTCGAGCTCGTCGACCATGGTGCCGGTGATCATGGCGCCGGTGGCGCCGAGCGGGTGACCCATCGCGATCGCGCCACCGTTGACGTTGAGTTTCTCGTCGGGGATGTTCAGGTCCTTCTGGAATTTCAGCACGACCGACGCGAACGCCTCGTTCAGCTCGAACAGGTCGATGTCGTCCACCGTCAGGCCTGCGCGGTCGAGCACCTTCTTGGTGGCGGGCGTCGGGCCGGTGAGCATGATGACCGGGTCCGCGCCGCTGGTGGCGGTCGCCACGATGCGCGCCCGCGGCGTCAGGCCCTGCGACTTGCCCGCGTCCTCAGAGCCGACGAGCACCAGCGCGGCGCCGTCGACGATGCCGGAGCTGTTGCCGCCGGTGTGGACGTGGTTGATCTTCTCGATCCAGTGGTACTTCTGCAGCGCCACATCGTCGAAGCCGCCCATCTCGCCGACGCCGTCGAACGCGGTCTTCAGCTTGCCGAGGCCCTCGAGCGTGGTGTCGGGGCGCATGTGCTCGTCGTGGTCGAGGATGACGAGGCCGTTCTGGTCCTTGACCGGAACGACGGACTTGGCGAAGTAGCCGCCCGACCATGCGGCCGCGGCCTTCTCCTGTGAGCGCAGCGCGTAGCGGTCGACGTCCTCGCGCGAGAAGCCCTCGATGGTGGCGATCAGGTCGGCGCCGATGCCCTGCGGCACGAAGCCGATGGTGTAGTTGGTCTCGGGGTCGGTGGCCCATGCGCCGCCGTCGGAGCCCATCGGGACGCGGCTCATCGACTCGACGCCGCCCGCCAGCACCAGGTCGTCCCAGCCGGAGCGCACCTTCTGCGCGGCGGTGTTGACGGCCTCCAGGCCGGACGCGCAGAACCGGTTCAGCTGGAAGCCGCCGGTGGTCTCGGGCAGCTTCGCCACCAACGCGGCGGTCCGGGCGATGTCGCCGCCCTGGTCGCCGACAGGCGACACGACGCCGAGGATGACGTCGCTGATCAGGTTCTCGTCCAGATCGGGAAAGCGGCTGCGCAGCTCGTCGACCAGGCCGACGACCAGGTTGACCGGCTTGACCTCGTTGAGGGCGCCGTTCTTGTTCTTGCCGCGAGGCGTGCGAATGGCCTCGTAGATGAAGGCTTCTTCAGACATGAAGATAGTTCCTGTTCAGGTGGGGTTGTTGGGAGACCGGCCCACATGGGCGGTAGTCCTCTGCGCGCCAGCCTAACAGCCTCGGCCAACCTGTTGGTTGGGAGGTTCGTCACTCAGGCGAGCAGACGCAAACGTCCGCGTCGGGCTGGGCTTTTGCGGACACTAGCGTCTGCTCGCGGGAAAACGCGACCACTAGGCTGGCTGACCATGACGGTGTCTCGGCTGCAGCCCTACGCGGTCACGATCTTTGCCGAGATGTCGGCACTCGCGGCACGGATCGGCGCCGTGAACCTGGGCCAGGGATTTCCCGACGAGGACGGGCCGCCCGCGATGCTCAAGACCGCGGAGAACGCCATCGCCGAGGGCGTCAACCAATATCCGCCCGGGCTGGGCATCGCACCGCTTCGCGAGGCGATCGCCGCGCAGCGCAAGCGGCACTTCGGCACCGAGTACGACCCGGAGACCGAGGTGCTTGTCACCGTCGGCGCCACCGAGGCCATCGCCGCGTCGGTGATCGGTCTCGTCGAGCCGGGCTCGGAGGTGCTTCTGGTCGAGCCGTTCTACGACTCCTACTCCCCTGTCATCGCCATGGCCGGGTGTGAGCGCAGGGCCGTGCCGATGGTGCCCGACGGCCGCGGCTTCGCCATTGACGTCGACGGTCTGCGCCGCGCCGTCACGCCGAAGACGAAGGCGCTGATACTCAACTCGCCGCACAACCCCACCGGCATGGTGGCCAGCGACGCCGAGCTCGCAGCCATCGCCGAGCTCGCGGTGAGCGCCGACCTACTGGCGATCACCGACGAGGTCTACGAGCATCTGGTGTTCGACGGCCTGCGCCACATACCGCTGGCCAACTATCCGGGCATGGCCGACAGGACCATCACCATCTCCAGCGCAGCCAAGATGTTCAATTGCACCGGCTGGAAGATCGGATGGGCTTGCGGCGCTGCCGATCTCATCAAGGGTGTGCGGGCGGCCAAGCAGTACATGAGTTACGTCGGCGGCGCACCGTTTCAGCCTGCGGTGGCCCAGGCGCTGAACACCGAAGAGGCGTGGGTGACCGCGCTACGAGAGTCGTTGCAGGCCAAGCGCGACAGGCTGGGGACGGCGCTGGACGAGCTCGGCTTCGATGTGCACGACAGCTTCGGCACCTATTTCCTGTGCGCCGATCCCAGGCCGCTGGGTTATAGCGACAGCACGACGTTCTGCGCGGAACTGCCCGAAAAGGCTGGGGTAGCGGCGATCCCGATGTCGGCGTTCTGCGATCCCGGGGCCGAGCACGCTGATGCGTGGAATCACTTGGTGCGCTTCGCCTTCTGCAAGCGCGACGGCACGCTCGACGAGGCCATCGAGCGGCTGGGCGTGCTGCGTCGAAAGTAGAGTTCTCCTACAGCGCGGCGGCGACGCGCCACAGCGATTCGCGATCGGCGCCCTCCGACCGATCCACCGGGCTGAGCGCCAACTCCGTCGCACCCGCGTCGAGGTAGCTTCTCAGCTTCCTTGCCACCTCATCTGCCGACCCGATGGCCGCCAGCTCGGCGACGCTGGCCACACCTTCGCGTGCAATCACACGCCGATACGACGGGATGGTTTCGTAGAAGCTCAGAACATCGGCAGCGAGGCTGCGCCCCGCGTCGGCGTCATCAGTCACCAGCACGGGAACCGCGGCGATGATCCGGGGACTCGGCCTGCCCGCGTCGGCGGCAGCCTTCGCGATGGTCGGCTGGATGAACTCCGCGATCGTTCTCGGTCCCGCGAGGTAAGGCAGTGTGCCGTCGGCGAGTTCACCGGTGACGCGTAACGCCTTTGGTCCCATCGCTGCAACGTAGACGGGGACCGGCCTACCGCCCGCAACAACGACGGGCCAGCCTGGTTGGGCCGTCAACTCCTCACCGTGGAAGTCGACGGACCCCTCGTCGAAGACGGACCGCAGCACGGTCAAATGCTCACGAAGCCTCCCAATTGTGTTGGGCCATGCGGTGCCGAACGCCAGGCGCTCAGGCTCGTGCGCACCAAGCCCGAGGCCGAGGCTGAAGTTTCCGTGGGACGCAGCCTGCGCCGTCTGCGCCAGCGACGCGACGATAAGCGGATGCCGCGGGTTGATCGGCACCACCGAGGTGCCGACGCCCAACCCGGGCACCGCCGCACCGACCAGCCCGGCGAGCGCGATCGCGTCGTGGTCGAACTGCTGGGCCACCCATACCTGACGGACGCCGAGTTCGTAGGCGCGTCGCGCCTGCGAGACGATGTCGTCGACCACGTTGGCGGCATTGGAGCGTGGGGCAAGCATTATTCCGGTCGCCATACAGCGACCAACCCACGTCCGCGCGAAACCTATTCCAACTCCGACCATGTATTCCGTGTGATCGCAACGCTTGCGACGCAATTCACCGACTGGGTGTGCTGCGTCGAAAGCCGAGTTCTGCAGACGTTTAGTCGCACTTTCTCTGCAAAACTCGGATTTCGTTGCACGAAGATCCCCCTCGTTAACCCCCAGCGGGGTCATCCGTCGTTGCTCATGACCCGCTCGCGGAGCCGGTCCGTCGCGACGTCGAGCACCATCTTCTTGGCCCGCTTGATCAGGAACGCGGGCACGGGCGCGGCGAGTTCCAAAATGATGTCGAACCGCACGCGTGTCCTGTCCTCACCCTCGGGCGTCAGGTTGTACTCACCGTGCAGCCCCCGCTGGGCGGATGTCTCCGAGGAGTCCCACACCATCCACCGATCGCCCCAGTGGTATTCGAGCATCTCCTTGTCGGTGATGCCCATGATCTTCAAGGTGGCCTTCACGTGGTGCGGCTTGCCGTCGGGGTGCCGGTCGAGCACCTCGGCGCTCTTGTGCAGTGAGGACCAGGACGGCACGGCGTCGATGTCGGCGAGTACGTCGAGGATCGCCTCCGGAGAGGCGTCGACGACGACCTCGCGCGACGCTCGAACTGCCACGTTGGCAAATCTAATCCTCGCGCTGCGAGCGCGTTGGTTAACGCGCGGGTTACCAGCCGATGTCGTCCAGGGGTGTGGTGGCCTTCGGCGGTGTGCCGACCGGTCCCGCGGGTGTGCGGGAAAACCGCGGCGCAGGCGCCACCTGCTCGACGCCGTCGTTGTCGATCACGGTGGCACGGTGCCCTGAGGTGCTCGTTTTGCGACGCCTCGGTCCACGTGAGCACCGGCGTCGCGCAGGCATCGGTGCCCGCGAAGATCTCAGTCCACTCGTCACGCGTCTTGCTCGCGAAGCGCTCTGTGAAGATCTTGTGCATCTCCGCATATTCACCTAATTCGAGCTGACCCGGCACCTCGTCGGGAGACAAGCCAAGGCCGTTCAGCAATTCCGCGAAGAACTGCGGCTCGATCGCGCCGACGGCCATGTACTTGCCATCGGAGGTCTCGTACGTGCGGTAGAACGGTGCCCCGCCGTCGAGCAGGAACGACTCGCGCTCGTCCTTGAGCGAGCCGGTCGCCTTCATCGTCCACATCATCTGCGACAGGATGCCGACGCCGTCGACCATCGCGGCGTCGATCACCTGTCCCTTGCCGGACTGCTCCCGCTCGTAGAGCGCGGCGACGATGCCGAGCAGCACGAACATCGAGCCTCCGCCGAAGTCGGCGACGAGGTTCAGCGGAGCGACTGGCGGACGGTCCCGGAAGCCGATCGCCGAAAGGGCCCCGGTCTGCGACAGGTAGTTGATGTCGTGGCCCGCGGTCATCGCCAGCGGTCCGTCCTGACCCCACCCGGTGATGCGGGCGAAAATCAGCCGAGGGTTGACCGCCGCACAATCGTCGGGTCCGATGCCGAGCCGTTCGCAGGTGCCAGGCCGGAAGCAGTCGAGCAACACATCGGCCTTCGCCGCCAGCTCCAGCAGGACCTCCGGCTGCTTCTTCACGTCGAGGTCGACGATGCGCTTGCCGCGGTGCAGCAGGTCGACGTTCTCGGCGGGCATGGTCAATCCGCCCGGCCGACGCACCCGCACCACGTCGGCGCCGAGGTCGGCCAGGATCATCGCGGCGTGCGGCCCTGGGCCGATGCCGCCGAGTTCGATCACCTTCACCCCCGCGAGGGGTCCCGTGTTGGTCATGGGTCGCAGACTAACGGGATGGCTCAGTCCGAAAGCACGCTCACGGTGTTCGTCGCGTTCGCCGTCAACCTGGCCGTCGCGGTCGCCAAAACGGTCGCTGCGGTGGTGTCCGGGTCGGCGTCGATGTCGGCCGAGGCCTCGCATTCCTGGGCCGACACCGGCAACCAGGCCTTCCTGATCGTCGCCAACCGGCGAAGCGGCAAGCCGCCGGACGCTGACCGACCGTTGGGGTATGGGCGGGAAGCCTACGTGTGGTCGTTGCTGGCGGCTGTAGGTCTGTTCGTGGTCGGTGGAACGCTGTCGGTCTGGCGCGGGGTCACAGAACTGTTGCAAGGCGAGTCGACACCCGAGAACTATCTCGTCGCCTACATCGTGCTGGGAATCGCGTTCGTTCTGGAGGGATCGTCCCTCCTGCAGGCGGTCCGCCAATTGGGCAGCGAGGCGCACCAATTCGATAGAGATCTACTGGCCCACGTGCTCTACACGTCCGATCCGACCACGCGCGCGGTGTTCGCCGAGGACTCCGCGGCGCTGATCGGCATTGTGCTCGCGGTGCTCGGCATCGGGCTGCACCAGCTGACCGGTCAGGTTGCGTGGGACGCGATTGGGTCTATTTCGGTCGGCGTCCTTTTGGGTGTCGTCGCCGTGGTGCTCATCGACCGCAACCGCCGGTATCTCGTGGGCGAGCCCGCCAGCCCGCAGTTGCGCGAGGCCGCGATAGCGCGCCTGCAGGAGCTGCCGGAAGTGGAGGGGGTCCGGTTCATTCGGTTGGTGTTCGTCGGGCCTAAACAGCTGTTCCTGGTGGCGAGCGTCGACCTCGTCGGTGATGCCGTCGAGTCGAGCGTGGCGTCCACGCTGCGGCGGCTGGAGACCCAGCTGCAGGCCGAGGAGTACATCGTCGACGCCGTGCTCACAATCGCCGAGCCGGACGAGCTGGACCGCCTCTAGCTGCGCGGATCGAGGGCGATTAACACCCTTGTCAATTGCTTCTGCGATTGTGAACACCCTATCCTCTGGGCAAGTGGGGTCGGAGAACCCCGAAGATCGGTGGTACTGAATGTGACGTCGGGCGTGGCGTGCGGGTCCTGCGGCACTGACCTGCGGGACAACGCCAAGTTCTGTCACGAGTGCGGTGCCCCGACCACGGGTTCGGCCGACACAGCAACGTACAAGCAAGTGACGGTGCTGTTCGCCGACGTGGTGCGCTCCACCGATATCGCCGCCGCCATCGATATCGAGAGACTGCGCGAAATCATGACCGAGCTGCTGGAAGGTTCAGCGACGGTTGTGCAGCGCTACGGCGGGACGGTGGAGTACAACGGCGACGGGGTGATGGCGCTTTTCGGCGCTCCGGTTGCATTGGAGGATCACGCTTTTCGGGGATGTCTCGCCGCGCTGGCTATCCAGGAAGAGGCCAACCGGCTAGCAGCCGAAGTGCAGCGCCGCGACGGCGTCGCACTGCGGTTGCGGGTCGGCCTGAACTCGGGCCGGGTCATCGCCGGAGAGATCGGTTCGGGATCACTGGGCTACACCGCTACCGGCGAAACTGTCGGGTTTGCCCAACGAATGGAGTCGGTGGCGCCCCCTGGCGGGGTGATGCTGTCGGAGTCGACCGCGCGGCTGGTCGAGCACACCGCCACGCTGGCTGAGCCGGAATGGGTGCGCATCAAAGGGGCCGAAGAACCAGTGCGCGCGCGCCGGCTGGTGGCGACGGGGTCGAATGGCGTGGGCGGGCGCACCGAAGGAAGCCTGATCGGTCGACGCTGGGAGATGGCGGCCCTCGACGCCATCATCGACCGCGCGATCGCTGGCCGCGGTGCCGTTATGAATGTGGTGGGGTCCCCGGGCATCGGCAAGAGTCGTTTCGCCCGGGAAGCAGCTTCGCTGGCGGCCGGTCGCGATGTCGAGGTGTTCTGGGCCTTCTGCGAGTCGCATGCGCATGACGTCCCCTTCCACGCCGCAGCCCAACTGCTGCGAGCCAGTCGCGAACTCCTGCGCGCTGGTGCGCCGGATGCCGACCCGCAAGACCTACTGCTGCTTGATGACCTACTCGGCATCGCCGACCCGGAAATGCCACTGCCCCAAATCGATCCGGATGCCCGACGGCGCCGGCTGACCGCACTCATCAACACAGCGTCGCTGGCACGCAGAGACCCAGTGCTGTTCGTCATAGAGGACGCGCACTGGGTCGACGGGATCAGTGAGTCGATGCTGGCCGACTTCCTCACCGTCATTTCGCGCACCCCGACGATCGTGCTCATCACCGCGCGCCCCGAGTATGAAGGTGCACTTGTACGGGCGCGCGGCGCCCAAACGATAGCGCTTGCCCCCCTCGGCAATTCAGACATCGCAGCATTGTTGGGCCAACTGCTCGGTGCCGACCCCTCGGTCACCGAGCTGGCGACGATCATCACCGAGCGGGCAGACGGCAACCCGTTCTTCGCCGAGGAGATGGTTCGCGAGCTCGTGCAACGCGGAGAGCTGAAAGGCGATCGCGGAAACTACTTGTGTCACGCCAACGCCGCCGACGTCGCCGTGCCGGCCACGGTTCAGGCCGCAATCGGCGCGCGCATCGACCGCCTGAACATTGCGGCCAGGCAGACGCTGAACGCGGCATCGGTGATCGGCGCCCGCTTCGACGCGGAACTGCTCACGGCGCTGAGCATCGAGCCGGTGTTCGACGAATTACTGGGCGCCGAGCTAATCGACCAGGTGCGGTTCTCCCCCGCCGCCGAGTACTCATTCCGCCACCCGCTGATCCGCGCGGTCGTCTACGAATCCCAGCTGAAATCCGATCGCGCCCAGTGGCATCGGCGCCTTGCGGCCGCGATCCAAGATTCTGACCCCGGATCGGTAGAGGAGAACGCGGCGCTGATCGCCGAGCATCTGGAAGCCGCCGGCGAGATGCATGCGGCCTACGGCTGGCACATGCGCGCCGGAGCGTGGTCAACGAACCGTGATCTCGACGCCGCCCGTGTCAGCTGGGAGCGGGCACGCCGCATCGCGGACGCGCTGTCCAACGACGACCCCAACCGACTGTCGATGCGCATCGCCCCCCGCACCATGCTGTGTGCCACCGACTGGCAAGCCCGGATAGCCCGGGAAACGCAGGGTCGTTTCGCGGAGTTGAGAGAGTTGTGCATTGCGGCCGGGGACAACGTCTCGCTGGCCATCGGCATGACCGGGCTGACAACCGAGCTGCTGTTCGAGGGGGGTTCAGACGGCTCGCGACCGGCATCCGAACAGATGGCGCTGCTCGAGTCCATCGGCGATCCCGACTTGACCATAGGGTTGGCGTTCATCGCGTTCGCCAACTGGTTCAACAGTGGTGAATTCAGCGAGATCTTGCGGTATTCAGAGACCATCATCGAGCTGGCCGCCGGCGACCCCGCTAAGGGCGCGGGCTTCGGTCTGGGATCTCCGCTCGCGGTCGCCGTGGCGTTTCGTTGCGTGGCACGGTGGTGGTTGGGTCTTCCGGGGTGGCGCGACGACCTGCACGACGCCGTCGCCATGGCGCAACGCAGCGACCCGGCAACTCTCGGCGTTGTCGTCGCCTGGACTTACGGCCTGGCGATCGCCTATGGGGTGCTTCAGGCAGACGACTCCGCGCTGAACATCATCGAAGAAAGCGTACAGACCGCCCACCGGGCCAGCAGCGACGTCGCACTGATGTACGCCGAGTTCACGTTGGGTGTCGTGCTATTGCATCGGCGCGCCGCGGCCGACCGTCTTCGCGGGCAGGAGATCGTGATGCAGGCCCGCGAGTGGCAGCGCGAGCGGACGCCCACGCTGGTCCCGGTCACCGACCTGTTAGCCGCCCAGAAGCGCACGAGGCGCGACGAACCCGACGCTGCGATTGCGATGGCGCGCAAGGCCGTCGAAGATCTGCACGACACAGGACGGCTCGGCTATGTCGTTTTCGGCGCGGGCACCCTTGTGGAGATGCTGCTGGAGCGTGGCCACCAGGACGACCTGGCCGACGCCGAGAAGGCGATCGACCTGTTGGCGAATCTGCCCACCGAACAAGCTTCGGCGTTGGTCGACATCACGACGCTGCGGTTACGCGCGCTGCTGGCGCGAGCCCGTGGCGACGATGTCACCTTTCTGGACTTGGTTCAGCGTTATCTGGAGATGGCGAAATCCCTTGGCTTCGAAGGACACATCACGTGGGCCGAGGAGATGCTCGAATGACGGCAGGGGCGGCGTGCACCTCCTGCGGCACTGGCCTGCGGGAGACCGCCAAGTTCTGTGACGAGTGCGGAGCCCCGATGGCAGTTTCGACTGACACACCGGAGTACAAGCAGGTGACAGTGCTGTTCGCCGACGTGGTGCGCTCGATGGACATTGCCGCGTCCGTGGACATCGAGCGATTGCGCGAGATCATGACGGGACTTCTCGAGCAGACGGCGGCGGTCGTGAATCGCTACGGGGGAACCGTCGAGTACAACGGTGACGGGATAATGGCGCTGTTCGGCGCACCAGTTGCGTTGGAAGACCATGCTTTTCGGGGCTGCCTTGCAGCGCTGGCGATCCAGGACGAGTCGAAGAGATTTGCGGCAGACGTGCGGCGCCGCGACGGCCTGGTTCTTCAGTTGCGGGTCGGCATGAATTCGGGTCAAGTGATCGCCGGCGAGATCGGCATCGGGTATGCCGCGACCGGCGAAACGGTCGGGTTGGCGCAGCGAATGGAATCGGTTGCCCCAGCTGGTGGTGTGGTGTTGTCGGAGTCCACCGCGCGACTTGTCGCGCACCGAGTGGAGCTGGCTGAACCAGAATGGCTGCGCATCAAAGGGTCCGACGAACCGGTGTACACCCGCCGGCTCGTGGCGATCAGGCCGCGGGACGGGATGGTCGGGCGCGCCGAGGCGAGCCTGGTCGGTCGGCGCTGGGAGATGGCGGCTCTCGAGGAAATGGTGAAGCGCGCGATTGCCGGCCTCGGTGGTGTAGTCAACCTGGTGGGATCCCCGGGCATCGGCAAGAGCCGAGTAGCAAGGGAGGCCGCAGCTTCGGCGGCCGATCGCGGCGTCGAGGTGTTCTGGACCTTTTGCGAGTCGCATGCCCGTGACGTCCCTTTCCACATTGTGACGCGGATTCTGCGGGCGGGGATAGGCGTGGACGACCTCGACGGGAATGCCGCCCGCGCACGAGTGCGGCAGCAGATTCCCGATGCCGACCCACAGGATGTGCTGCTGCTCGATGATCTGCTCGGCATCGCCGACCCCGATATGCCGCTGCCCCAGATCGATCCGGACGCGCGGCGGCGGCGGTTGACCGCACTGATCAACACCACGACGCTGGCCCGCACCCAACCGGCCCTCCACATCGTCGAGGATGTGCACTGGATCGATGCGATTAGCGAGTCGATGCTGGCCGACTTCCTGTCCGTTATTGGGCGGACGCCGTCGATGGTGCTGATCACCTACCGTCCCGAATATGAGGGAGTGCTCGTACGGGTGCGCGGCGCACACGCGATAGCCCTTGCCCCACTGGCTGATTCGGACACCACGGTGCTGATCGGCGAGCTGCTGGGGTCGGATCCCTCGGTTCTGGAGTTGGCGGAGATCATCGCCGAACGGGCGGCCGGGAACCCGTTCTTCGCCGAGGAAATGGTGCGCGAGTTGGTGCAGCGCGGGGTGCTGACCGGTGAGCACGGACAGTATCTTTGCCACACGAACGCCGCCGACGTCGCTGTGCCTGCCACGGTGCAGGCCGCCATCGAGGCGCGCATCGACCGGCTGACCACCCCGGCCAAGCAGACACTGAACGCTGCGTCGGTGATCGGCGCCCGGTTCGGCACCGGGCTGCTGACCGCGCTGGGCATCGATGCGGTGGTCGACGAACTGCTCGACGCGGAGCTGATCGACCAGGTGCGATTTACCCCGACCGCCGAGTACGCCTTCCGGCACCCGCTGATCCGCGCGGTGGCCTACGAATCACAGCTGAAATCGGATCGGGCTGAGTGGCACCGGCGCGTCGCGGCCGCAATCGAAGCACGTGACCCGGCAGCGGCCGATGACAATGCCGCCTTGATCGCCGAACACCTGGAGGCCGCCGGTGATGTGCATGCCGCCTATCAGTGGCATATGCGCGCCGCAACGTGGGCGACCTACCGCGACATCACCGCGGCGCAACAAAGTTGGGAGCGCGCCCGAGCGATCGCCGACGCAGTGCCTGCCCAGGACCCCAACCGGACAGCGATGCGCATCGCGCCGCGCACCATGTTGTGCGGGATCGCCTGGAGAGTGAACGTGGCGGGCGATCGCTTTGAGGAATTGCGCCAGTTATGCACAGCCGCCGAGGACAAGGCGTCGCTGGCCATCGCCATGGCCGGGCTGGTGATCGATCACGGGTTCCGGGGCCGGATCCGTGAGGCGTCGCGGCTGGCGTCAGAAGCCTGGGCCCTCATCGAGTCGATCGGCGATCCGACATTGACGGTGGGGCTGTCCTTCCCGGTGATCTACGCGAAGGCTCACAGCGGCGAGTGGTGTGACGTGCTGCGGTGGTCGCAGCGGGCCATCGACCTGGCCGACGGTGACCCGTCGAAAGGGAACTTCATGATGGGGTCTCCGTTAGCGCTCGCCTTTACGACGCGGGCTCTGGGCCGGTATTGCCTGGGTCGTCCGGGATGGCCAGACGACCTGCGCCACGGCGTGGCCATGGCCCGCAGCGCCGACCCGTTGTCGTACGCCCTGGTTGTCGGGTATGTCTACTTACCGGGAATACCGTTGGGCGTGTTGGCTGCCGATGATCGGGCGATGCGCGAGATCGAGAATGCGCTGCGGATAGCCGAACGATCCAGTGACGATATGGCGTCATTGGTTTACGCCCAGGTAATACCGGGCCTTGCGCTGGTGCACCGCAACACGGATGCGGAGCGTGACCGCGGACAGAAGCTTCTGGAGGATGCCAGCGACGTGATTCTGCGCCGCGGACACAACCTGAGCGAGTTACGGCTCATCAACGTGTATTTGGCACGTGAGAGTGCTCGGCCTGGAGATCGCGGTGAGGCGATACCGCTCATGCGTACCGCCGTCGACCAACTGATTCGCGAGGGACAACTGCTGTCGTGGGGCATTCCTGCCACCGGTGTTCTTGTGGAGACACTGCTCGTTCGTGGGACCGAGGCCGACGTGGCCGAAGCCGAAGCGGCGATCGAGCGGTTGGCCGCTGCGCCCGGCGACGACGGGCTTGTGATACGCGACATCTGGCTATTGCGGCTGCGTGCGCTGCTAGCCCGTGCCCGCGGCGACGATATCGCCCACAAGGAATTTGCGGCCCGTTATCTGGAGATGGCGAAATCGCTTGGCTTTGAAGGACATATCGCCTGGGCGGAGGCGATGATCGAATGACGGCGGGGGCGTGTGCAACATGCAGCACGCAGCTTCGGGAGAATGCCAAGTTCTGTCACGAGTGCGGTGCCCCGACGGTGGTTACGACTGATACACCGGAGTACAAGCAGGTGACGGTGCTGTTCGCCGACGTGGTGCGCTCGATGGACATCGCCGCATCCCTGGACATCGAGCGGTTGCGCGAGATCATGACGGGACTTCTAGAGCAGACGGCGGCGGTCGTGAACCGCTACGGGGGATCCGCGGAGTACAACGGTGACGGGGTAATGGCGCTGTTCGGTGCTCCAGTTGCTTTGGAGGACCATGCTTTCCGGGGATGTCTCGCAGCGCTGGCGATCCAGGATGAGGCAACCCGGCTGGCCGCCGAGGTGCAGCGCCGCGACGGCGTGGCTCTCCAGTTGCGGGTCGGCCTGAACTCGGGCCGGGTGATCGCCGGTGAAATCGGTCTGGGGTATGCCGCGACTGGCGAGACTGTCGGGTTTGCGCAGCGGATGGAATCGGTGGCACCACCTGGCGGGGTGGTGTTGTCGGAGTCGACAGCGCGGTTGGTCGAGCACAGCGTGGAGCTGGCCGAGCCGGAGTGGTTGCGTATCAAGGGCTCCCACGAACCGGTGTGTACTCGCCGACTCTTGGCGATCAGCCCCCGCGATGGCATGGTCGGGCACGCCGAGACGAGCATGGTCGGTAGGCGCTGGGAGATGGCGGCGCTCGACGAAATGATGAACCGTGCAATCGGCGGCCGCGGTGGCGTCGTGAATGTGGTGGGACCGCCGGGCATCGGCAAGAGCCGGGTGGCGCGGGAGCTCGCGGCGCTCGCGCGTGGTCGCGGCGTCGAGGCATTCTGGGCCTTCTGCGAATCCCACGCCAGCGACATTCCCTTCCACGTCGTGGCCCAGCTGTTGCGCACGGGCATGGGCATGACCGACCTCGACGGGCAAGCCGCTCGGATGCGGTTGCGGGCGGTCGTGCCCGATGCTGACCCGGAAGATCTCGTTCTGCTCGATGATTTGCTGGGCTTCGCCGATCCCGAGGTGCCGCTGCCTCAGATCGACCCGGATGCGCGGCGACGCCGGTTGACCACCTTGATCAACGCCGCGGCGCTGGCCCGAGTAGAACCAGCGCTTTTCATCATCGAGGATGCGCATTGGATCGACGCGGTCAGCGAGTCGATGTTGGCCGACTTCCTAGCCGTCACCCCGCAGACGAAGTCGTTGGTGTTGGTCACATCCCGTCCAGAATACGAGGGTGCGCTCTCCCGGATACGCGGCACACAATCCATATCGCTTGCTCCACTGGCTAATTCGGATACCGCTGTGCTGTTGCGCGAGCTGCTGGGTGGGGACCCCTCGATCGACGAGCTTGCGGCGATCATCGCCGATCGGGCGGCGGGGAACCCGTTCTTCGCCGAGGAAATGGTGCGGGAGTTGGTGCAACGTGGGGTGCTGGCCGGTGAGCGCGGCGACTATGTATGTACCGCGGATGCGGCAGACGTCGCCGTGCCCGCAACAGTCCAGGCGGCCATCAAGGCCCGCATCGACCGGCTGAGTAGCCCGGCGAGGCGGACGTTGACCGCCGCGTCGGTGATCGGCGCACGATTCGAGGAGGACCTACTCGCCAAGATCGGGATCGACGCGGTGGTCGACGAGCTGCTGAGCGCCGAGCTGATCGACCAGGTGCGGTTCACCCCGAGCGCCGAGTATGCCTTCCGGCATCCGCTGATCCGCGCCGTGGCCTATGAATCGCAGCTGAAATCCGATCGCGCCGAATGGCACCGGCGCCTGGCTGTTGCCATCCAGGAACGTGACCCGGCGTCGGTGGACGAGAACGCGGCGCTGATCGCCGAACATCTCGAGTCCGCGGGCCAGCTGAAGGAGGCCTACGGCTGGCAGATGCGCGCAAGCGGGTGGTCGGCCAACCGCGATGTCAGCGCCGCGCGGGTCGGTTGGGAGCGGGCACGACGTATCGCCGATGCGCTGCCTGCCGAAGACCCCGGCCGATTAGCCATGCGCATCGCTCCCCGTACGATGTTGTGTGCCACTGACTTTCAATCGCAAGCAGCCGTGGAGACCCGGGGCCGTTTCGACGAGCTGCGTGAGTTGTGCGAGGCGGCCGGGGACAAGGTCTCGTTGGCCATCGGCATGACCGGGTTGGCGAGCGAGCTGGTGTTTGCGGGGCGGCCAGGCGAGGGGTCGCGGCTGGCATCCGAACAGATGGCGTTGTTGGAGTCGATCGGTGACCCGAATTTGACCATGGGCTTGTCGTTCGTAGCCTTCCTCAACTGGTTCGATGCGGGCGCGTTCGGCGAGCTCGTGCGGTGGTCGCAGACCGTCATCGACCTGGCCGACGGCGACCCCGTCAAGGGGGCGGGCTTCGGTATGGGATCGCCGCTGGCGGTCGCGTTGGCATTTCGCGGCGTTGCCCGGTGGTGGCTGGGCCGTCCCGGGTGGCGGCAGGACTTCGACAACGCCGTCACGGCGGCCCGCAACAGCGACCCGACCACTCTCGTCCTCGTCGTCGGCTGGTGCCATTCGGGGATCGTCTATGGCGTGCTTCGAGCCGACGACTCAGCGCTGCGCGCGTGCGAAGAATCCCTGCGGATCGCCCACAGGGACAGCAGCGACACCGCACGGAACTTCGCCGAGTACATGTTGGGTCTCGTGCTGCTCTATCGGGACGACGCGACTGAACGTGGTCGCGGTCTGGAGCTGATGGTGCGGGCCCGTGACTGGCAGCGCGAGCGCATCCCTTCTCTGGTCCCGGTGACTGAGGTGTGGATCGCCCGGGAGATGGCACGGCGTGACCGCGACAAGGCCATTGAGGCGATGCGCACCGCAGTCGACGATATGCCCCTCGCGGAACGGCCCGGCTATGCCTTCTACGGCACGAGCATGCTGGTCGAAGCGCTACTGGAGCGCGCCGCCGAGGGCGACCTGACCGAAGCGCAAGAGGCGATCGACCAGTTGGCGCACCTGCGGACCGATGAGGTTTGGGTCATGCGCGACATCTGGCTGCTGCGGCTGCGGACGCTGATGGCCCGAGCCCGCGGCGACGCTATCGCCTACCGTGAATTGGTGGGTAGCTACCGACAGATGGCGAAATCCCTTGGCTTCGAGGGACATATCGCCTGGGCCGAGGCGATGACCGAATGACGGCGGATGCAACGTGCGCGACATGCGGTACAGAACTTCGGGAGAACGCCAAGTTCTGTCACGAGTGTGGCACCCCGACAACAGTTGCGTCTGAGACACCGGAGTACAAGCAGGTGACGGTGCTGTTCGCCGATGTAGTGCAGTCGATGGACATTGCAGCGGTGGTGAGTGCGGAGCGACTGCGCGAGATCATGGCCGAGCTCGTCAGCCGCGGCGCCGCCGTGGTGCAGCGCTACGGCGGCATAATGGAGAAGTTCACCGGCGATGGTTTGATGGCGTTGTTCGGCGCGCCCGTCGCGTTGGAGGATCACGCGATCCGTGCGTGCTTGGCGGCGTTGGACATTCAGGCCGAGGCTGCGCGTCTCGCCGCCGAGGTGCAACGTCGTGACAACATCACACTGCGGCTGCGAGTCGGCTTGAATTCGGGCCGCGTCGTCGCCGGAGAGATCGGTTCCGGTCTAACGGGTTACGCCGCGATTGGCCACCCAGTCGGGTACGCGCAGCGGATGGAATCCGTCGCTCCGCCGGGTGGGGTGATGATCAGTGAGGCCACCGCTACTCTCGTCGAGCATGCCGCGGTCCTGAAGGACACCGAGTTGGTACGCATCAAAGGGACCGACCAACCGGTCCCGGTGCGCCAGCTGCTCGCGATTGGTACTCGGGATCGGTTGGTCGAGCGCACGGACGCGAGCCTGGTTGGCCGGAACTGGGAAATGGCAGTCGTCGACGCGATGGTCGACCGGGCACTTGGTGGCCGCGGCGGCATAGTCAATGTGGTTGGACCACCCGGCATCGGCAAGAGCCGGGTCGCGCGAGAGGTCGCTGCACTGGCCGCCTCCCGCGGGGTCGAGGTGTTCTGGGCGTTCTGCGAATCCCACGCAGCCGACATTCCCTTCCAAGCGGTAGCGCAACTGCTGCGCGTCGCCATCGGTGTGACCGACCTGGATGACGAGCCGGCCCGGGTTCGGTTGCGCACGCAGCTTCCCGACGCTGACCCGCTGGATCTGCTGCTGCTCGACGACCTGCTCGGCATCGCCGAGCCGGAAGTGGCGCTGCCCCGGATCGAACCGGACGCCCGACGGCGCCGGTTGACTGCGCTGGTCAACACCGCGTCGCTGGCGCGCACCACACCAGCGCTGTTCATCATCGAGGATGCGCATTGGATCGATGCCGTCAGCGAGTCGATGATCGCCGACTTCCTCACCGTGATACCGCAAACGCCGTCGATGGTCCTTATTACGTCCCGACCCGAATACCAGGGTGCGCTGACGCGGATGCACGGCTCACAGACGGTAGCCCTTGCTCCACTGGGCGATTCGGACACTGCGGCACTACTCGGCGAGCTGCTCGGCACGGATTCCTCCGTCGGCAAGCTGACAGCGATCATCGTCGACCGAGCCGCAGGCAATCCATTCTTCGCCGAGGAGATGGTGCGCGAGTTGGTGCAGCGCGGTGCGCTCACCGGTGACCGCGGTGCCTACGTCTGTCTGACGAACGTCGCCGAGTTGAGCGTGCCCGCCACAGTAGAGACGGCCATCAAGGCCCGAATCGATCGACTGAGCGCCCCGGCCAAGCGCACGTTGACTGCGGCATCGGTGATCGGCACACACTTCGGGGCGGAACTCCTTGCCGCTTTGGAGGTCGATGCGGTGTTCGACGAGTTACTGAACGCGGACCTGATCGATCAGGTTCGGTTCATCGCACGTGCCGAGTACGCCTTCCACCATCCGCTGATCCGTGCGGTCGCCTACGAATCTCAGCTGAAATCCGATCGTGCTCAATGGCATCGCCGCCTGGCCGCGGTGATTCAAGAGCGCGAACCCGGCTCTGCCGACGAGAAGGCGGCGCTGATCGCCGAACATTTGGAGGCCGCAGACGACCTGCACGCGGCCTACGGCTGGCATATGCGCGCTGCCGCATGGTCTGCCAACCGCGACCTCGGCGCTGCCCGCGTCAATTGGGAGCGGGCACGCCGGATCGCCGACGCGCTGCCCGCCGACGACCCCAACCAATTGCCGATGCGCATCGCGCCCCGCACCATGCTGTGCGCCACAGGCTGGCGGGTCGATGCGAACATGGCCGACCATTTCGACGAGCTGGCGAAGTTGTGCGCGGTCACCGGGGACAAAGTCTCGCTGGCGATCGGCATGGCCGGGCTGGTGGGGAGTCATGTGGTCCAAGGGCGTGTGCGCGAGGCCTCGCAGCTGGCGTCCGAACAGATGGCGCTACTGGAGTCGTTGGGCGATCCCACCCCGACACTGGGGTTGGCGTTCATCGTGTTCGCCAATTGGTTCGAAGGCGGCGAATTCGACGAAATCTTGCGGTGGGCGCAGACCGTCATCGACCTGGCCGGGGGCGACCCCGACAGAGGCGCCGGCTTCGGTGTGGGGTCGCCGCTGGCGATGGCGTTGACATGGCGCAGCGTTGCCCGGTGGTGGCTGGACCGTCCAGGGTGGCAGCAAGACCTCCACGACGCGGTCGGGATGATCCGAAGCAGCACCGCGCCAAGCATCGTCGGTGTTCTCGGCTGGGGCTACGGTCTCGCGATCTACTACGGGGTGCTTCGGGCCGATGACGCCGTGGTGTCCGCGTTAGAGCAGGCGGTGCACACCATCGAGGGAGCCGGCGACGATTTCATGCTTGGCGTGGCGAAGTACTCGCTGGGTATCGCGCTGCTGAATCGGGACGCAGAGGCCGACCGTGACCGTGGGCTGGAGCTGATGGTGGCCGCACGCGACGTCTTTCTGCAAGTGCGTAGTCCGTTCCTGATCCCGTCCGCCGACCTGTTGGCCAGCCGGGAAAGGGCGAGGCGCGGCGACCGTGATGCTGCGATCCCCCTGATGCGCGACGCCGTAACCGAATTGCACCAGCAAGAACGGATCGGCTACGGCGTCTGGGGCACGGGTGTTCTAGTGGAGACGCTACTGCAGCGTGGCGCCGCGGGCGACCTGGCGGAGGCTGAAGAGCACATCGACTGGTTGGCGAACGTGTCAGCCGACAACCCTTCGGCCGCGCTCGAGATCACAATGCTGCGGTTGCGTGCGCTGCTGGCGCAGGCCGGTGGCGACGATGATGCCTACCGGGACTTGGCGAATCGCTATCACGCGATGGCGAAATCGCTCGGCTTCGAAGGACATATCGCGTGGGCCGAGGCGATGATCGACGGTGAGGCTTAGCAATCGACTGGATTCCGCGAGGAGCGGCGGAATGACGACTTTAGATTCATTGCACTCTGCGCTCGTAACCGGAACACGGACCTGCCCATATCGATCGGTCCGTTAACGCTGAGGTCAATAACGCCGTTCTCGGCTGATGCACTCCCTATCCTTAGGACGATCGGGGTGGGCGCGACCCCGAGATCGGCGGTACTGGGATGACGGCTCGCGTGGCGTGCGCGTCTTGCGGTAGTGGCCTGCGAAAAGACGCCAAGTTCTGCGGTGAATGCGGCACCCCCACTCCAACCCGGGCTGACGCTCCGGAGTACAAGCAGGTGACGGTGCTCTTCGCCGATGTGGTGCGCTCGATGGGGATTGCCGCCGTCCTGGATATCGAGCGTTTGCGCGAGGTCATGACCGAGCTGCTGGAGCGCTCGGCGGCGGTGGTGCGACGATACGGCGGGACCGTCGAGTCCACCGGCGACGGTGTGATGGCCATCTTCGGGGCTCCGTTGGCGTTGGAGGACCACGCTTTTCGGGCATGCCTTGCTGCGCTGGCCGTGCAGCACGAAGCGCAGCAGTTGGCCGCCGAGGTACAGCTCCGAGACGGCGTGACGCTCCAGGTGCGGGTGGGGCTGAATTCAGGTCAGGTCATCACCGGAGACATCGGCAAAGGGTCACTTGGGTACACGGCGATCGGAATGCACGTCGGGATGGCGCAACGGATGGAAGCCGCGGCCCCGCCGGGTGGCGTGCTGCTGTCGGAGTCGACCGCGCAGCTCGTCGAGCACATCACCGTCGTGACCGAACCCGGCTGGGTGCACATCAAAGGAGCCGACGAGCCGGTGCGGGCGCGCCAGCTGTTGGGGATCAAGCCGCGTCGTGGCTTGGCCGGACGCACCGAGGCGGCCTTGGTCGGTCGACGCTGGGAGATGGCAGCCCTCAACGCGGTGATCGATCGCGCGATCAGCGGCCACGGCGGCTTCGTCAACATTGTCGGACCGCCAGGCATCGGCAAAAGCCGGATGGCAAGAGAAATCGCGGCGCTGGCGGCCATTCGTGGCGCAGACGTGTTCTGGACGTACAGCGAGTCGTACGCCAGCGCGGTCCCCTTCCATACGGCGAGGCGGCTTCTGCGCGAAGTATTCGGCATAGCGGACCTAGTCGAACCCGCAACCCGTGCCCGAGTTCGGGAACAGCTTCCGGACGCCGATCCGCAAGATGTACTTCTATTCGATGACCTGTTGGGTATTGCCGACCCCTACGTCGAGCTGCCGAAGATTGATCCGGGTGCGAGTCGGCGCCGGTTGACCGCCTTGATAAACACTGCGTTGCTGGCTCGCACCACACCGGCGCTGTTCGTCATCGAGGATGTGCACTGGATCGATGCGGCCAGCGAGTCGCTGCTGGCTGATTTCCTCGCTGTCGTCCCGCAGGCTACGGCGATGGTCCTGATCACCGCCCGGCCCGAATACCACGGAGCGCTGGCACAGATGCACGGTGCTCATACGATAGCGCTTGTCCCCCTTAGTGATTCGGATACCAAAGAACTGCTCGTTGAGCTACTGGGGTCGAATCTCTCGGTCGGCGGCATAACTGCGGTCATCGCCGACCGGGCCGCAGGCAACCCGTTCTTCGCTCAAGAGATGGTTCGCGATTTGGAGCAGCGGGGCGTGCTGCGTGGCAGCCGAGGCGACTACGTCTGTGGCACTGACGTCGCCGATGTCACGGTGCCTGCGACCGTGCAGGCGGCAATTGAAGCGCGCATCGACCGACTGGACAGCGGCGCCAAGCGGACGTTGAATGCCGCGTCGGTGATCGGGTCGCGCTTCGGGGCAGAGCTTTTGACCGCGCTGGGGATCGATCCCGTGTTCGACGAACTGGTCGCGACCGAGCTGATCGACCAGATCGGGTTCACCCCACACGCCGAGTATGCCTTCCACCATCCGCTCATCCGAGCGGTGGCCTACGAATCACAGCTGAAATCCGACCGCGTCGAGGTGCATCGCCGGCTGGCCGCCGCCATCGAATCGCACGCCCCGCAGTCAGCCGATCACAACGCCGCGCTGATCGCCGAACACCTTGAAGCCGCGGGTGAATTGCCGGCTGCCCATGCTTGGTACATGCGCGCAGGCGGGTGGTCATTCAACCGTGACATCACAGCCGCGCGGATGAGTTGGGAGCGTGCCCGCCAGATCGCCGACGCACTGCCCGACGACGACCCCACCGGCATCACGATGCGCATCGCCCCGCGGACGATGTTGTGCGTCAGCGCCTGGCGGGCCGAGGCCAAGACCTCCGGCTTCGACGAATTGCGGGGACTGTGCGCACTCGCGGGCGATAAGGCCTCGTTGGCAATAGCGATGACCGGCCTCGCGCACGAACTGTTGTGGTCCGGACGCACACGTGAGGCGTCGCGGCTCGCATCCGAGCAGATGGCACTCCTCGAGTCGATCGGGAACCCGACGCTGACCATCGCGGCAGCGTATGTGGCCATCATCGTCAAGTACATCGCCGGAGAGATCCCTGATGTACTGCGGTGGTCCCAGATGGTGATCGACCTCGCCGACGGGGACCCCACCTTAGGTGCCAACTACAGCCTGGGATCGCCGCTTGCGGCGGCGCTGGTGTGGCGCGGTACCGCTCGTTACTGGCTGGGACGTGACGGATGGCGCCAAGACCTCGATGACGCCGTTGCGATGGCCCGAAACACAGACCCCACAACGCATGCCGTCGTCGTGGGATCGAAGTACGCCTTCGCGATCGCGAGCGGAGTGTTGCAAACAGACTCTTCGGCAGTGCGCGAGATCGAAGAAGCGCTCAACAAAGCCGAGGGATTGAGCGACGAAACCATACTAGCCGTTGTGAGGTGTACGTTGGGCGGCCTCCTACTGACACAAGACGTCCCGGCAGATCGTGATCGCGGACTTGAAATGGTGGAACAGGTCCGCGACATGTGGCTGCACGATCAGTCTCGCGTGTATCTAGTGCCAATGGCCGAGGCATTCGCCGCTCGCGAGCGGGCCATGCGCGGTGACCGGGACGGTGCGATTCCAATTCTGCGGAGGGCCGTCACGGAAATGCTGGAGGCCCAACAGCTCTCATATGGCCTCATCGCCACGGTTGTCCTGGTGGAGGTGCTGCTGGACCGGGGAACCGACGAAGACGTGGCCGAAGCTGAGAGCGCGGTCGATCGCGTGGCGAGGCTCTTGCCGGACGAGGGTTTGGTGTTGCGCGACATATGCCTGCTGGGGCTGCGCACCCTCATTTTGCATGCCCGCGGCGACGACGCCGCCTACCGTGAGTCGGCGACGCGCTACCGGGCGATGGCGAAATTGCTTGGGTTCGAGGGTCATATCGCCATGGCGGAGGCGATGGAAGTGTCGCAGGGGGTGCGGTGACGACAGCGCCGACCGTGTGCCGGTCGTGTGGGTCGGCGCCCCACGAGGGCTCCCGATTCTGCGATGCGTGCGGCTCACGGCTGATGGCGTCGGTCGAGGCTCCGGAGTACAAGCAGGTGACGGTGCTCTTCGCCGATGTGGTGCGCTCGATGGACATTGCGGGTGCCATGGACATCGAACGGTTGCGCGAGATCATGACCGAGCTACTGGAGCGCTCGGCGGCGGTGGTGCACCGCTACGGCGGTGCGGTGGAGCACACCGGCGACGGCGTAATGGCGCTGTTCGGCGCCCCGGTTGCGTTGGAGGATCATGCTTTTCGCGCGTGTATGGCCGCGCTGGCCATCCAAGCAGAGGCCGTCCGATTGGCCGACGAGGTGGCACGCACTGACGGTCTGAATTTGCAGTTGCGGGTGGGCCTGAATTCGGGTCGGGTGATTGCCGGCGAGATCGGTTCGGGCTCATTGGGATACGCTGCGACGGGCGAGCACGTCGGCATGGCCCAGCGGATGGAAGCGACCGCGCCCGCGGGCGGGGTGCTCCTATCCGAATCCACCGCGCGTCTTGTCGAACACGCCGCGGTGTTGGCCGAATCGGAGTGGGTGCATATCAAGGGCACCGACGAACCGGTGTGCGCACGCCGACTGATCGGGATCGCCAGGCGCAACGGCCCGCCAGGACGAGCCGAGGCGAGCCTGGTGGGTCGGCGCTGGGAGATGGCGGCGCTTGACGCCCTCGTCGATCGCTCGATCGGTGGCTGCGGCGGTGTGGTGAATGTGGTCGGACCGCCGGGCATAGGCAAGTCACGAGTGGCCAGGGAGGCTGCCGCATTGGCAGCGGGCCATGGGGTCGACGTGTTCTGGGCCTTCTGCGAGTCCCACGCCAGCGACATTCCCTTCCAGGCCGCAGCGCGGCTCCTGTTGGCGGGCACCGGCGTGGCCGACCTTGACGGGGAAGCCGCCCGCGCGAAAGTGCGGCAGCAGATGCAGGGTGCCGACGCGCAGGATCTGTTGCTGCTCGATGACTTGCTTGGCCTCGCCGATCCCGAGGTGCAGCTGCCTCAGATCGACCCGGATGCGCGGCGGCGGCGGTTGACCGCATTGATCAAGACCGCGTTGCTCGCGCGCACCGAACCAGCCTTGTACATCATCGAGGATGCGCACTGGATGGATGCGGTCAGCGAGCTGATGATCGCCGACATGCTCGCCGTCATTCCGCGCACGCCGTTGATGGTGCTGATCACCGCCCGTCCTCAATACGATGGAGCACTCGTCCGAGTGGCGGGCGCACAGACGATATCGCTTGCGCCACTGTCCGATTCGGACACTGCGGCACTGCTGGCTGAGCTGCTCGGTCCGGATCCCTCACTCGATGAGCTGACTGCGACCATCGCTGAGCGGGCGGCGGGGAACCCATTTTTCGCCGAGGAGATGGTGCGCGAGTTAGTCCAGCGCGGTGTGCTGACGGGCGAGCACAGTGGATACCTGTGTCACACCGATGTTGCCGAGGTGAACGTGCCCGCCACGGTGCAGGCGGCCATTGAAGCGCGCATCGACCGACTGAATATCAGCGCAAAAAGGACGTTGAATGCCGCGTCGGTGATCGGATCCCGCTTCGGGGCAGAGCTTTTGACCCCGCTGGGGATCGATCCCGTGTTCGACGAACTGGTCGCGACCGAGCTGATCGACCAGATCGGGTTCACCCCACACGCCGAGTATGCCTTCCACCATCCGCTCATCCGAGCGGTGGCCTACGAATCACAGCTGAAATCCGATCGCGCAGAGGTGCATCGCCGGCTGGCCACCGCAATCGAATCACGCAGCCCGCAATCGGCCGACCACAACGCGGCACTGATCGCCGAACACCTTGAAGCCGCGGGCGATTTGCGGAGTGCCTATGCCTGGCATATGCGCGCCGGCGGGTGGTCAATCAACCGCGACATCGTAGCCGCGCGGATGAGTTGGAAGCGCGCCCGTCAGATCGCCGATGCGCTGCCTGGCGATATACCGAACCGTTCCGCGATGCGCATCGCGCCCCGCACCATGCTGTGCGTCACCGCCTTACGTGGCGGTGACAGCGTCTCCGACGATTTCGCCGACCTGCGTGAGATGTGCAGCGCGGCAGGGGACAACGCTTCCCTGGCCATTGGCATGACGGGGCCGGCACTCGAGCTCCTGGTATCCGGGCGCGCGCACGAGGCGTCGCGGCTGGCATCGGAGCAGATGGCGCTGCTCGAGTCGATCGGCGATCCAACCTTGACCATCGGCCTCGCGCCCTGGGCGATCGCCATCTGGAACGACACCGGCGAGATCGCCACCACCTTGCGGTGGTCGCAGACGGTCATCGACCGGGCCGGCGGCGACCCCACCCGGGGCGCCAGCCTCGGTTTCGGATCGCCGTTGGCGATGGCGTTGGCAACTCGCGGCCACGCTCGATGGTGGTTGGGCCGGCGAGGATGGCGTGAGGACCTCGACAACGCCGCTGTAATGGCGAGTAATAGCGACTATTTAACCTATGGCGCGGTCGTTACGTACAAGTACGGTTGGACGAACTTCTACGGGGTGCTGCGGGCGGATGACTCCGCGGTGCGCACGCTCGAAGAGGCGCTGAAGATCGCCGAGGGTTCAAGTGACGATACCGCTGTTGGCGTCGTCAGGTTTTCGTTGGGTGTGGCGCTGGTGTCCCGGGACGCCAGCGCGGACCGCCAGCGAGGGATTGAGTTGCTGACTCATGTCCGTGAAATGTGGATCGGCGAGGGGGATCTCTTCTATGGCATACCGCTGCTCGATCTGTACGTCGCGCGGGAGAGTGCCAGTAGCGGCGACCGCGACGGCGCCATACCGGTGATGCGTAAAGCCGTGGATGGCCTGCTGCGGGCTGGGCGGCTGCCGTATGGCGTGATCGGCGCGGGGATACTCGTGGAGACGCTGCTGGAGGGTGGCGCCGAGGGAGACCTGGCCGAGGCCCAAGTGGCGATCGACCGGTTGGCCAATCTGCCGGCAACAGAAGATTGGGCGGTACTGCAGATCACGCTGCTGCGGCTGCGTGCGCTGCTGGCTGGTGCCCGCGGCGAGGATGACGCCTACCAGGACTTGGTGATTCGCTATCGCGAGATGGCGAAATCCCTTGGCTTCGAGGGTCATATAGCCTGGGCCGAGGCGATGTGAGAGCGTTCAGCTAACTGCGCGACCGTGGCAGGCAAAGCAGTACATCCGGTAGGAATACTCCCCGCTCTGCAGTGCACGGTAGAACTTGGTGCCTTTCACACCGCAGAATTCACGGCCAATGTGACGCAGGCACATCGGCATTCGGCCGATCAGGTCCAGCATCCGGGGCGTATTGTTCTGCATCCCACGTAGAACCTCTGCATCGATGTCCTCGCGCGAAAGCATGTGCATCGGGGCCGATGCCAGCGCGGCCTCCCACACCGCGATCTTGTTTCGGGGACGAAGATCGGCATACAGGAAATGCCCTCCAGGGCGAAGCACGCGCGCAGCTTCGGCAAGGAAGCGGGAGAAGTTCGGGTAGGCGCCCGAGGATTCGATATTGATCACCGCGTCAAAGGCGTTGTCGGGGAACGGCAGCTTCTCCGCGTCACCGTTGACGAAGTCCACGCCCGGGACGTTGTGCGTCCTTCGGCAGAAAGCGACAGCGGCCCGATTCAAGTCCAGTGCCGTGTAGGAGGCCGGCCGCAGGGTGCGCATGAGATAGGAGGCTCCACCGCCGTGGCCGCAACCGACCTCCAGCACCCGTTTACCCCTCAGGTCGACCTGGGTCGCGGTGCGGTGATAGAGCTGAATGGCGAACCGGCTCGGCTCATCGCATTCCGCGAGCGGCAAGGCCATCTGCGGCATCTCCTCGTAGCCCCAATTGAGGAACACCACGTCGGAAGCAGCCGTGCGGGTCTGGAAGCGGTAGGTGACCTTCGAGACCAACGGATTGAAGGCCGCGAAATAGGTGAAAGTCATAGGAAAATCTCCAAAGTTACGACGAAGCGGCCATCTTCGTGTGCACAAATCCCATTTCCTTGTGCAGCCGGAACGGTTCCGATGACGACGACGCCGATGGGCGTGCGCCGGTCAGGGTGTCCCGCTGCCGACCATTCCCGCGGTGGAGCCATTGGCCGATCCGCAGTGAACCGGGTTCGACGGGCCAACGCGTCGGCGACTGACCGTTGGGCTTCGCCGGCTTGGACATCGAGGCGCTGGCCGCCGGTCTCGTGAACAACTGGCGGGTCCTACTCACAACGTCAGTCATTACCTGCGAAAAGACCTTCGCCCCAGTCGTTTCCGTCCTCGCCTTCACCCGGTCTTGTTCGATTGGAGTCGTCTGCGGCGAGAGATATTCCTTCGCGGTCGTCAAAGGCCGGGAGATGTTGGGCACCGGTGGGGCACCGACAAGAGTCAGGGCGTTGTTGAAGCCCTCGCCGATCGCGCTGACCAAATCCGCGGTGACCTTGGCCGGATCGAGCGTCGGGATCAGCCGTGCCGGCGTGGGCTCCCACGGCGGGATGCTGCGGTCATAGCCCAGTTCCACGAGCACCCGGAAGAACGGCTGGACCACGTCGATCACCGACTCGGGCACACCAAGGCTGCGCAGCGGGTCGAACAACGGCAGGTCTTGCGTCTGGAAGAAGTAGTAGCTCGTATCGCCATGGGTGCCTTGGTAAGCCGGTGATGTCGTCGGATCGGACGGCAGGCTGACGTCGAAGTCGTTCAAGTGCACGTAGGCCACGCCGAGCACCGCGTTCAAGTCGGCGATGACATTGAGCGGATACAACGGAAAATCGGCTAAGCCGTCGTACTGCCGAGTGATGACGTCCGTGTGGAACTGGGTGTTGGTCGGCTCGGGGCCGTTGAACGACATATCGAGGACCGGGATGTAGAGGCCGGGGAACCGGGCAAAAAGGCCCCCGTCGGGCAGATTGAGGTCACCGCTCAGCACGAAATCGATGTTGGGGGCCGTGGTTCCCGCTGGGTACTGCTCGGCGAGCTTGCGCTTCTCGTTGACCGCAACGACCGCCCCTTGCGAGTAACCGTAGATCACCAGATTGTCGTTGCCGTGCTCGGCCATCGCCGCCTCGAGATCGACGACCCCGGCCTGGACCGACTGATCGATGGTGAGGTCGAAAAGTCCCGAGAGTTTCCACCACGCCTCATCCGGCCATCCTGGGCCACCGGGTCCCCAGATGCTAGGAGACCCGACCGCGGACGCGGCGACGCGGCCGATCCCGGTGATGGGCCAGAACTCCTCGGGCGTCGTCACGGCGACGTAGTTGATGTCCTGACCCGGATGGGTCGGCGCGATGTACTGGCTCTTGACGGTGTTGATGTAGTAACCGTCGGGGGTAGGGACAGTCGACCCGCCCAGGATCAAGGCGGTGGAGCCGGCAGCCAGCTTGACGGCCGGCGACACCGTCGAGACCAGCGCCAACATCACCGTGGCCATCACCACCAGGGCGAACGCCAATGACCCCCGACCGATGTACCGTCCGCGCGCCACGACGGCAATCGTCGCTCCGTGCCGTGCGACCAGACGCAGTAGCGCACTACTGCAAGCCCGCGGAACCAGCCTTGCCCGACTGAGTAGTACCGCACCCGAGGTCGGGCCAAATTGCAGTGGTCTGCTACTGAGTTCGCGACACTCCAGTGGAGCGACGATGTCCTCTTACCGACAACTGTTTGAAGGTGTCCGATTGAAGCGAATTACGTTGAACGTCGAGCTGGCGGAGGCGCGTGACCTCCTTGAGCGCGTGCCGCGCGCGTGCGTAGCGTTCATCACTGACGATGGCCCGTACGTTGAGTCGGTCACCGTTACGTTCAAAGACGATCGCTACGTGGTCGGAATAGCCACAAGCGCCGCGGGTCAACTGACTTCTGGCGACGAAGTTGTGCTCCTCGTCGATGACGGGGTCCAGTTCTTCGACCTTCGAGCGATTTACGTACGCGGACACTTCCGTCCGCTAGGCGAGGCGGAGGGCCCGACGAGCGACGCCTTCTGGTTCGAAGTTCAGCCGACGCGAACTGTTGCCTGGGATTACGCGAGCATACGGGAAGTGGACGATGAATCCTGACGATCTCGCGGTAGCCGACGTCCTCCGTCGCGCGAGGGTGGCGCGCATCGCGACTGTCTCTCGCAACGGACGCCCCCACGTCAACCCGCTCTACTTCGTAATGGGGAACGGCAAAATCTACCTCGGCACAGTGGACCGAACTCTGGCAGCGCTCAATGTCAAGGCCGACCCCCGGGTCACGATCCTGTTCAACATCGAGCGCGAGCCCGGCGATTCCAGAATCCTCAGGGTTCGCGGCACCGCGGTCGTGCGCACCGACCCAAAGTTACTTCGGTGGTATGTAATCCGCGATATCCAGAGGTACTTCATGAACCGACGTGGGCTCTGGAATGTGCTCGCTCACGCTCGACTCATCCCGGCAGTGCGTCGGTTCATCTCGTCGGGCGAGAAGGGTAAGGAGTGCGTGATCGAGGTCCGACCGGAGAAAGCTGAATTCTCGGCCGCGCCGAAACAAACTGGACTCAAACACGTCTCGTGGTGACTGGACCGCGCGTCAATCTTTGACGAAGCTGTACATCCGGTACAGATACTTCTCGTATTGCATCGCACGGTAGAACCCCGTGCCTTCCATACCCGAATATTCGCGGCCGATACCTTGCAGGCCTTTCGGCACACGGCTGACCAGATCCAGGATCCGCGGCTTGTTTTTCTCCAGCGCCAACAGAACCTGTGCGTTGATGTCCTTCTGCGACAGCATTCGCATCGGGGCCGCAGCTAGCGCTCCCTCCCACTCGGCGATGCCATTGCGGGGACGAAGATCGGCGTATAGGAAATGACCTTTCGGGCGCAGGACGCGGGCAACTTCAGTGAGGAACCGAGAGAAATGAGGGTACGCGGCCGAGGATTCGAGGTTGATCACCGCGTCGAAGGACTGGTCGGGGAACGGCAGCTTCTCTGCGTTGCCGTTGACGAAGTCCACGCCGTGAAGATTGTGCCGCTTGCGGCAATAGGCGACGGCAGCCCGGTTCCGATCCAGCCCTGTGTAGGAGGTCGGATGCAGGGTGCGCATGAGATAGGAGGCTCCGCCGCCGTGGCCGCAGCCGACTTCCAGCACCCGTTTACCCCTCAGGTCGTCGGCCTGGGTTGCGATCCGGTGATAGAGCTGTATGTAGAACCGGTTGGGCTCGTCGGACTCTGCGAGCGGCAGCGCCATCGCCGGATCTTCCTCGTAGCCGATGTTGAGAAATACCACGTCGTCGGCTGCGAACAAATGTGTCTGGATCGGGTAAAAGCACTTCGAGACCAACCGGTTGAAGGACAAGAAGTAGGTGAATTCCATGAGAGCACTCCTAATTCACGATGCCACGGTCACGTTCTCGGACAAATCGTTTACACGGCGGATGCGCACCGGGAAGTCGTCGAGCGGAGCAGGCAATGCCGTCATATCCCATTCCAAGGCATATCCGGGTCGCAGTTCAATTCGACGGTCGCGCAGCAAATGGTGGATCAAAACCTTCACAACCATTGTCGCGAAGCGCATTCCGATGCACTTGTGGGCACCAGCGCCGAACGGTACGAAGGCAAGGCGGTGCGATTTGTCCTCACGACGTGTGTCACTGAACCGCTCGGGATCGAATACATATGGATCGCTCCAGAGGCCTGGCCAGTAGTGGTTGAAGAATGGCGCGACGGCGACCATCGTGCCTGCCGGCACGAAGTGACCCTGAATCGATGTATCCACCAACGTTTTCCGAAACAGGCCGGGCACCGGCGCGAAGAGTCGCATTGACTCGTTGATCACCATACCCAGTGACTGCATGCGATCCAGCGCGTCCAGGTCAAGTCGCCCGTCGCGAATTTCAGCCGATGACTCTGCGCGCACCCTCTCCTGCCACTCCGGGTGCAAAGCCAACTGATGCAAGGTTGCCGTAGCAGCGGCCGCTGACGTATCGGTCGCGGCTGACATGAGAAAGATCATGTGGTTGACGACGTCGTCGTCAGTGAACTGAGAACCGTCCGCGTTCCGGGCACGGCAAAGTGCTGCGAAAAGATCGTCGCCGCCAGCGGCTCGCCGGACGTCGATGTTGGTGTGGAAATGGTCCTCGAGTACGCGTCGACTACGGATACCTGCCGACCAGCGCAGGCCAGGAACCGGAACCCGTATCAGGGCCGTCGCGGCATGCAGTAGGTCGGTGAATGCCTTGTTCATCAGGTCGCTTTGTGGTCCGGGTTCTTCGCCCATGAATGTGACGGTTGCGATGTCGAGCAGTGTGCGTTTGAGGTACGGGTACACCAGCAGTTCGTCCTCAGGCAGCGCTGCCGCGGCTTCGCGGCAGATGGTGTCCATGGAATGCAGATAGCCGCTGAGACGGTCTCGGGTGAACGCCTCTTGCATGATTCGACGGTGGAAGTGGTGTTCCTCGAAGTCCAAGAACATCAGTCCGCGCTTGAAGAAGCGTCCGGAGAAGAATTCCTGGCCCTTTTGCGAGAAGACGTGGTCGTTGTTCGCGAGCACCTCCTGAGAGGCTTCCGGACCGAGCGCGAGCACGACCGGCATCGCAAAGCCACGAATCCACGAGATCGGGCCATAGGTGTTCAGCCGACTTTCCAAGAACTCGATTGGTAGCGTCGCCGCGGCGATTGCGTGACCGAGAATCGGTAGGCCCTTGTCGCCTGGAATTGGTTTGAGTCCGGTACCTTCCGGTGCGGGAGAAAGATCGCACGGGACGGCCTGCCGATTCAACAGCTTGCCTGCGACTGCCGCTCCAGCCTTGAGGGCACGTCGTTTCGTCCCCCTGCGGAGTTCTTCCGCGTGCTTGCTGACTTTCATGATCGATCGCCCGATTTCATGGTGACGCCATTTTCCGGGGACCGGTGCGGAGAAAGCGCCGCCACGGCCTTGGGTGCGACGGCGATCAGGCTGTCCATCATCCGGTCCGGCACCACGCGCCGGGCGAGCGCGCTCCCCCACGAATCGAAGCCGACGCGATATCGAATCTTTGGCCGCTTGGCAGCCAACGCGGTGGCGACGGCATCGGCGTAGTCCGCGGTCGTGGTCCTGCTCGACCTTGCCAAACCTTCGTTCGTGTTGAGAGATTCGAGAAATCTTTCGCGGTAGGGCTCCACGACCTCGCCCGGAGCGACAGCGAGGATCTCCTCCGCGGAGCGGTGCATCTTGGCCCAGATCGGGGTAATGACCACGCCCGGCTGGATGACCGAGACGCTGACTCCGAGCGAGCGTAATTCGCGCCGCAGCGCATCGCTCAACGCCTCCTTGGCAAACTGGGCTGCCGCGTACGCCCCCATGTACGGTGGCACGACGTTGCCGAGGCCAGAGGTGACGTTGACGATTCTCCCGCCGGACGCACGCAACAGCGGAAGGAATCGCTGCGAAACTGCAACTGCGCCGACAACATTCGTCTCCAGCTGGGTGCGCAACACATCCATCGGTATGCATTCCAGCGGTGAGCTGATCGAAATGCCCGCGTTGTTCACGACAGCCCACAGTCCGCTGTCACGACAGGCGTGTTCAACGACTCTGCCGGCTCGGGCGATCGATGCCGCGTCGGCGACGTCCAGCATCACCGGGATGAGCTGGCCCTTCGACGGCGGCATCCCGGAAAGTTCGGCGGCGCTCGACTCGGAGCGCACACCGGCGAACACCCGATAGCCGAGGTCGCTGAGGTGGATCGCGGCCGCCTTGCCGAGGCCGCTCGATGCGCCCGTGATGACAACTGACTTCGACCGTGCCGGTGTCACTGCGACGGAACCCATTGTGCACTCTCATCATTGGTGGGGATTGATACGCGAGGAGCAGAAGAGTCGCTGCGCCGGTGCTTGCCGTGGTAGGGAGTCAAGAAGCTGGGCAGCCACCAGTTCCAGCGGCCCATCAGGCGCATGGCGGCCGGCACCATGACGAGCCTGACGATCGTTGCGTCGATTGCGATGGCGACGGCCGTCGAAAACCCCAGCTGCTGAACGGTCACGAGCGGCGCGAGAAGGAACGCCGCGGTTATCGACGCCATCAGCAAGGCAGCTCCGGAAATCAGCGGCGCGGTCTCCACGAGGCCATAGACCACGCTCTCGTTGTTGTCACCGGTCTGCTCGTAACGTTCACGGACCCGGCTCAGCAGGAACACCTCGTAGTCGGTGCTTAGGCTGAAAAGCACGGCGACGAGCAGAATCGGGACGAAGTTCTGTATGGGACCAACCGATGCAACTCCCAGCGCGTCGGCGAGGTATCCGTGCTGGAAGACGAGTACGACCGCACCCAACGCCGCTCCGACGGAGAGCAGATTCAACAGAATCGCCTTGCACGGCAGTAACAACGAGTGAAATGTCAGGGCCAGCAGCAGGTAGATGACGACCAGCATGGTTGCGATGACAAGCGGAGCAGCGTGGGAAAGCTGTTGGGTAGCAGAAGTCAGAACGGCTGCCAGGCCCCCTACCGATACTTGCCAGTCCGGCGCGGCGTTCCTCGCCACAACAGCGCGAACTTGCCCAAGAAGCGCTTCGATGTCCGAATCACCGGCGCGTTCGTTCGAAAATACATCGATGGCAATCGTTTTGCCGTCGGCGGATACGAATCGATTGATCGTCGTCCGGGATTGTTCCGGCAGACTCTGGAAGTTCGTTGGCTCGATCGCAGCCAACGGGTCGGCGGCCATCGTGGCTTGCAAGATAGGAACCGGTGAGGCCACCCGTGTGGTGTGGCTCAGCTGGCCCAATCCATTGGTCATCGCCACCAAGCGAGCGAAGTCGTCCGAGCCCGAAAATGATCGGCCGGATTCGACCACAACGAATATCGGCTCGACAGCGCCTTTGCCGTACTGCTCCTCGAGCAGATCGTAACCCTGGCGAACCGACGAACTCTTCGGCAGAACCGAGGCATCGCGGCTGGCCGTCTGCAGTCCAAGTGCCGGCACCGTGAGGGCGAGTAGCGCAGCGGACGTAATCATCAGTGCGGCAACCGGCCTGGCCATGATGGCCCTGGCAAGTCTCTCCCAGAGACGACGTGACCGATCCCGGGTGGATGGCAACCACGGCAGGTGCCAGGCCGCGGCGCGGGGACCAAGCAGGTACAGCACGGCGGGAAGGACGACAAGGCATACCAGGACGGCCACCACAACACCGCTGATCCCGGCGATCGCGATCGAACGGATCAGCGGCATGTCGATGATCACCAGCGTGGCCAATGCGACGGCGACTGTGGTTCCCGAGGCAGCAACTGTCCGTCCGGCAGTTCGCATGGTGTTGACGAGCGCCACACCTCGATCAGAATCGGCTACTTCATCGATGAACCGTCGGATCATGATGAGGGAATAGTCGATGCTGACTCCGAGTCCGAGCATTGTGACGATGCTTTGCACGATGACGTTCAGTTCGACGACACCGGCAAGCCAGGTGAGCACGCCTGTCGCGATAACGATGGCGGTCACGCCGACGCTCAGGGAGATCAGTGCCGCCGCGACACCGCGATACAGGATCAACAGAATTGTCACCACCAGCGGAAGCAAGATCAGTTCGACGCGCGTGAGAGCGGTCGCACTGACGTCGTTGGTGGCGGCGAACGCGGCCGCCTGGCCCACGAGATAGACTTGCAGTCCCTCCGCGTTGAAGCGCGAAAGCCCCCGCATGACCTCGGGTAGAACGCGTTTCGCTGTACCGTCATCGATGCCGAGCTCGAGCGTTGTGAGCGTTGTCCTGCCGTCGCGGCCGAGCATCTCATCCCGTTGGGGTGAAGGCAGCGAACTCCAACCCGTCTGGCTGCGGACCTGTAGCCGCGGATCGGATGCGACCTGTTGCGTCACATCCGCGACGCGTTGATCGAATTCGGTCGACGGCGCGGTGAACCTGTCGTCGTGTATCAGCAGTGTGACGCTCGATGATCCACGCCCGACGAAACCGGCGTCCTGCGCTCGCTCGGCCCGCGCCTCCTCCGATCCGGGCGCGTTCCAGCCGCCACCGCTGAGCCGGCCATTCAGTTGCGTGGAGTAGACCCCACACAGCAGGAGCAGGACGACCACCACCGCCACGATCCAGCCGGCGTACCGGGAGAGCCATCGCGCGAAAATCTCCATCGATTGCCTCCTTTCCTAAGCGATCTCGCGCAGCAGCGTCGCAAGGCAGTCGTTCGCGAAACCCTCCGCGGCCCGGTGGGACACCGCGTCGTCGATGTAGGAGAAGTTCCAGAACAGCTCGCCGTGGCTGGTATTGACCGTCGCGATCAGGTAGCCGCTGATGGATACGCCGGAGACGAATTGAGCACCGGACAGCTGCCAGTCGCCGATTCGCTCTGGAAATTCGTAGCGACCGAGATTCGAGACGCCGACGTTCAGTGGGCCATTACGTTCGATGAACCCAAATGTCCTCGAGCTCTTGGCCACCGACGCAGGGCAGATGAAACGTAACCCCCACAACAGTGTGAGGTGCTGTCCCGAGCGCCGGTGCCGACCGTGTGATCGATTGATCTGGCGGGCGATCGACCAGAGGTCACGGTCCTCACCGAAACGCACCAACGACGGCAAGCTGTTCACATAGCTGCCGACCTCGTCGGCCGAGACAGCAGGGTTGAGTTCGGCGCGGAAGTCCATGGGCGATCCGATGCAGACGCGTCCCGACGCTCGTTGCGCCGCTGCGGGTCCTATCACCGTCGCCATCGCGGCGGCGAGCGCGCCGTGCAAGGTAACACCTTCCTCCCGACACCGCCGCAGCAGCGCATCCACTTGTGTCGAGGTCAGCATGCGCCGGATGAGCCTGGTCCGACGCCGGGCCGGATGCACCGTGGACTCCGGTGCAAGCCTGACCGGGCGGGCCAGCGCAGCGCCGATCCCAAAGGTCAATCCGGCCGCGGCGAGCCTGGCGATGCCCCGCGAGCCACGGTTGCGCACAGGCAACAGGTCTTCGGGGGCACCGAGCGCGGGCCGCGACACGACGGTGTGGCCGTTCGCCACCGCATGCTCGACCAGCCTGCGCAGCAACGTCATTGCGGTCGTCCCGTCTGCGATGACGTGCGACGCCGTCAGCACCAGATCGTGCGCTTCCTGAGGCGCGTGCGAGACGACGTCGACTATGCGAACCAGAGGACCGCTGCGCCAATCCAGCGACGTCCTGAGCTCATGCTCGTCGACTTGGAACTCCCATTCGCACGCGCCGCCGTGCACCGTGCGGATCGAGATGCTCTCTGTCGACGGTGTGAATGCCGGTTGCGTCCCATCGGCGCCGGCACGTATCGCTACCCGCAGAAGGGGGTGTTCGGCGGATAGGCCAGCCGCCGCCCGCTCCAGATCATCCCCACTGATATGGCCACCAAGGCGCACTCGGGCAATGACATTGAGAGGGGAGATCTGATCGGCGATCCAGTACCACCGTTCGACCGGGCTGAGGAGGCGCTGCACCTCGGTCTGCGTCACGCTGTCCACCCGAGGTCGAATCGCATCGGGCGGGTCGTGTGCCGGGTCAGCATTCGGATCGGCGCGCAGCGCAAACCGAGGTTCCGCGCCGCACAAGCCACCGGATTCTGTGCCTGCTCAAGCCTGTTGAGCCGCCGCGAACTCCGCACCAGCATTCTGGCGCGGACCCGCCGCCTGTCCTCGTATGCGCGCAGTGCGTCGACCACGTCGGGCACGCGCGCGATTGCTTCCGCCAACACGTAGCCGTCCTCCACCGCGGAGCTTGCGCCCTGTGACCTACTGGTCAGCATCGGGTGCGCGGCGTCGCCCAGCAACGTGATCGGACCGCTACCCCACCTTTTGAGGAATGGCCGATCCTGACCGGGAACGCTCATGATGGCATCCGCAGATGTCCGCTCGATCGCCTCGACCACCTCGGGCGCCCAACCGTCGAACGCGGACAGGATGTCCGCCTTGTCTCCGTTCCAGTCACGGGCCTTGGCGGCGGACATGTTCTTCGTTCCCCACCAATACGCCATCCCGCCACCGATATCGATGAGCCCAAACCGCTGTCCTCTGCCCCAGTAATGGCCGGTGTAGCCGGGCACCATGCGCGGGTGGGTAAAGCGCACTGTCGCAAGCCAGCAGACATAGCCGTACTCGTTGGGCACTTGCTCGCCAGCGACCATCGACCGGACGGCCGATCCAAAGCCGTCGGCGCCGATCAACACCGCGGCGCGCACGTCGGTGCCGTCGGCGCACGCGGCGCGTGCCCGGCTTCGGTCGATTCCGATGTCGACCACCTGGGCGCCGTAATGGATGGGGACATCGGCGGCGGCGTTGCGCAGTGTGCGGATCAGCTCGTTGCGGTGAATGCTCACGAACGGATGGCCCAGTTCGGCGGTGATAGCCGCGCCCGGCAGCGCCCGGATCAGCGAGCCGCGGGCAGTACGCAGTTCGAAGGGCCCGAGCGCGCGGCAGAAGGCATCCGTCGTCAGGTCGATGCCGAGCGAGCGAAGCACCTTCGTGGCGTTGCTGGCCAGGCCCAGTGCCGTGCCCGTGGCCCGCGGTTCGGGTGCCGCCTCGAAGATTTCGACGTCGATCCCCTTGGCCCGCAGCGCGACTGCCGCGGTCAGACCGCCGATTCCGGCACCGACCACCGCTACCGTCGGCGTGTTCATCGCCGCCCCTCGCCGACCAGTTCGACCGCGGCGAGTTCTGCGGACAGCTTGGCCGCGACATCCGCGACATGTGGCTCCGACATCATCGACAAGTGGTGTCCCGCAACCTCGACCACCCGCAGGCTGCGCGGCATCAATCGCTCCCAACCGTTTGTCGGACTGTCGAACATGCTCCCGACGGCACGGTGCGGGCCTGCCAATTCCGCTGGTAGTTCTTCACGTGACCTCAGGAGCGTGATGTCGCGGTCCAATGGTTCGTGGTGATAGTTCAGCGTTGCGTCATAGTTGGCGTGGAAGATCTCGTAGAGCCGTCTGATCAACTGTGGCGAACCGTCGGGGGGAACGATTCCCGCCTCGATCGCATAGCGGAGCGTTGAATCGAACACCGCGTCGCGATCCGTCCCGCTGGGCGGACGCGTCAGCTCTGCTGCCTTCATGCCGTACGACTCCAGCAACAATTCTCCGAAAAACCAGTTGACCAAGTCGTTTTCGGTGATCTCGGAACGAGGGCCATCGCCCATCGCTGTCGTGTCGAGCAGGATCAGCTGCGCCAGCTCCTCGTCATCCAGTTGCCGCGCCATTTCGACAGCGACGTAGCCGCCGAAGGACCATCCGCCGATGTGGTACGGACCATCGGGGCGGACACGACGAATGGCCTCGATATAGGACGCGGCAAGTTCGCTCATCGTGCGCAGAGGCGTCGCGCCGGGCTCGGCGCCTGCCGCCTGCAACGCGTAGACCGGCTGATCGACCGGAAGGTGCTTGACGAGATCGAGATAACAGAGGACATTCCCGCCAATGGGATGGACCAGGAACAGCGGCAGACGACCGCCCGAGGCGCGCAGGGCGACAACGGGATCGAACGTCGGCATTGGTCCATCGGCGGCGATCAGGCTCGCGATGTGTGCGGGGGTGGGGTCGGCGGCGAACGCATCCAGCGGGATCTCGGCGTCCCACGTTCGGGCGATCGCCATCACCACCCGCATGGCGCCGATCGACGTGCCGCCAGCTTCGAAGAAGTTGGTATCTGCTGCGAATCCTGCGCTACCCGCGAACTCCGCCATGATGTCAGCGACCGCTCGCTCGTATGTGTTGCTCGGCGTGGTGCCCACAGGTGACGCACCGGCGGTCGACAACGGCATCTCGCGCAGCGCCTTGTCGTTTCGCTTGCCGCTGGGCGTGAGCGGGAACTCGTCGAGCCACCGGAAGTGAGCCGGGATCATGTAGGCGGGCAGTACGGCTTGTAAGCGGGCTCGGATCGCCACGAGGTCGGCTGCTTCTCCGTCTCCTACCAGATACGCGATCAGTACGGAGTCCTGCGACGGGAGGTTGTGCACCACGACGGCTGCAGCCCGGATCGCCTTGTCGTTGAGGCGCATCAAGGCGAGTTCGACCTCCGCACACTCAACACGGAAACCGCGCACCTTCACCTGCGTATCGATGCGCCCGAGGTAGACCAGGTCGCCGGTGGGTAGTCGAACGCCGAGATCACCGGTGCGATACATCCTCTCTCCGTGCTCGCCAATGATGATGAACCTCTCGGCGGTGAGGTCGGGCCTGCCTTCGTAACCGAGCGCGAGGCAGCGGCCCCCGATGTAGATCTCCCCTTTTGTTCCGGGCGGAACCGGGCGCAGGTCGGCACCCAGCAGGCTGATCGTTGCGCCGTCGATAGCGGTGCCGATGGGCGGAAGCGTGGGAAACTGCTCGGGCGGACCGGTCAAGGTGTAGCTGGTCACTTCGTGTGTTTCGGTCGGGCCGTACTGGTTTTCCAGGACCAGGCGCGGATGCTCCGCGCACAGCCGACGGATCTCCGGTGTCACCCTCAGCTGCTCGCCCACGTTGACCACCACGCGCAGCGAATCCAGGCGCGTTCGGGTGCCGCAGGCCGCCTCGGCGAATGCCTGCAACGCAACACAAGTCAGGAATACGCGTTCGATCCGCTCATCGGCGACGAGCTGCACCAGCGCCCGTAGATCCTTGCGCTGCGACCCGGCGACCAACCGCAACGTGCCGCCGCCGCAGAGCGTCGAGAAGACTTCCTGGAACGAGACGTCGAAAGACAGTGGGAAGAACTGAAGCGTGGAACCGCCGACGGCGCCTGACAGGCGGCGGTTCTGCCATGCGATGACGTTGTGGAGTGCCCTGTGCGGCATCGCGACGCCCTTGGGTTCGCCCGTCGACCCAGACGTGAACAACACGTATGCCGCACTCTCGGGGTCGATCGCCGGCAGCGTCGCCGTCGCCGGTTCATCGAGCAGGGCCCGAACCTCGGACATGTCGGAGATGACGCGGAACGGACGGGCCCGGTCGATCATCAAATCGATCCGCTCGCGCGGGTAGCTGACGTCCAGCGGCACAACCGCCGCTCCGGCCTTAAGCACGCCGAGCACGGTCGCGATCAGTTCGGCGGAGCGATCCAGCATCACCCCTATCCGCGCTCCCGGTGGCATGCCCGAGGCCAACAACTCGGCTGCGATTCGATCGGCGCCGCGCTCCAATTCGGCATAGCTCCAGCGGGCGTCGTCAGTGACCAAGGCGATTGCGGAGGGTTTGGCCGCCGCCTGCTCGGAGATCAGTTGGACGACGTCGCGAGCCGACAGCCCATCCGCAGCGAGATCGATCACGCCGTCGGGTGTCCGCACGATGGCCGCCAGCACTCGCACGAACGAGTTCGCGTATTCGCTTGCCTGCTGGACTGTGAGCACCGTCGGATCGCCACTCACCCGCAGTGACAGCCGCCCGGTCTGCGGTTGCACCGCGGCGGTCACCCACATCGCAAAGTTGGTCCGCTCGTGCGCATCGAACCCGAGCAGTTCGACCCCGATGTCACCGGCAGGCGCCCCGAACACGTGGTAGTTGAGGTAGTCGAATACAGTATTGAAGAGCGGACGGCCTGCATCGGATTGCATGGCCTGCAATGGATAACGCCGATGGCGATGGCTCGTCCGTTCGAAGTTGAAGACGTGTTCAACCGCGTCGAGCCAAGTCGAATGACCGTCGGCGAGCCTTACCGGGATCGTATTGAGGAACAGGCCGGCGGCCACTTCGGCTCCTGCCCGGCCGGGGCGGCCGTGGGTGACCAATCCGGTGGTGACGTCCACCTCACCCGACGCCCTTCTCAGGGTCAGGCAATGTGCGGCGAGCAGAAGCGACTTCATCGACACTCCGCGAGACGCTGCGAGCTGTCGGGCCGCATCCTGCAGCCACTCGGGAATCAGAATCGTCGCGGCCGCATCCGTTGTCGCCGGCGGTTCGTGGGCGACAAAGGATTCCAGCGATGTCGCGTCGGATCCCGCCAACGCAGTACGCCAGAAATCCTGCGTCACAGCACTTTCGAGCGCTTCCCTCTCGAGACGCGCATGCTCGGCAAACATGGTCGCAGAATGGACCTCGGTATCGATCGGCGGCACGTCGATGCCCAGCCGGAACAAGTAGTCCTGCACCAATTCACGTATCAAGTTCGCGACGCTCCAGCCGTCCAGAATCGCGTGATGAAACGCGAAAACCAGATCCACAGCGTCGTCGCGGACAAACGCACGTAGGCTGTATAGCGGAGCGAGATCCAGGTCATAGCGGTGCGTGCGGCGTGCGGCCACGTAGTCCGCGACGTCTGCATCGCCGACCCCGGCCACGGCGACAAAGGCTCGCGGCACCCGCGGACTGACAACCTGCAGCGGCACCGAATGTCGAGTCAGCTCGAACGATGACCGAAGCGCGGGGTGCCGTGCCACCAGGGCATCGAAGGCGTCGGCGAAATCGTCTTCGCGCCAAGGCATCGCGACGCGGTAGTGGAAGACATCCTTGTACATCGTCGATTCGGCACGCTGGATGCTGTGGAACAGCATGCCGAGCTGCAACGTCGTCGCGGGGAACGCATCCTCGGCCTCGTGCAGTGCCGCGCGGTCGATCAGCGGAACCAATGCGAAGGGCTCGGTGACGCCTCGTGGCTCTGGCGCCGGCCGTGACGTCGACTCGGCCAGTTCGGCGACCGTGGGCCTGGCGAACATGTCGTCGATATCGAAACTGATACCGCGCTTCTCCGCCTTGCTACGCACGACCAGGGCAAGAATGGAGTCGCCGCCGATGGTGAAAAAATTGTCATGCACACCAACGGAATCCACGCCCAAGACCGACGCGAACAAGTCAGCCAGCTCCGCCTCAACCGGGCTACGCTGGGTGTCCAACTCGTCGGCGTCATAATCGAGGGACTGCTGGGGTGCACGTGTGATGGCCGCCAGCACGCGCATGAATGTGTGTGTGTACTCGTGTGTCTGCATGGCGGTGACGCGCTGGGGATCGCCATTGACAAGCAGGAACAGCCGCCGGGTGCGCGGGTCGATGCCGACGGTCGCGACCAGCGCGAAGTTGGTTTGTTCGTGCACTTCCAGGTCGAGCAGTTCGATCCCGGCGATACTGGCCACCGCACTGAGCGGGTGGTAGTTGATGTAGTTGAACGCGGTGTCGAACAGCTGCCTGCCCGCATCAGATTGCATGGCCTGCAACGGATACCGCTGATAGCGATGACTCGCGCGTTCGAATTGGGTGACGTGTTCGACGGCGTCGAGCCAGGTCGCGTGGCCGTCGTCGAGCGCGATCGGGATCGTGTTGAGGAAGAGCCCGGCGGCTACTTCGGCTCCGGCTCGTGCGGGGCGTCCGTGGGTGACCAGTCCGGTGGTGATTTCCGACTCGCCCGAGAGTCTTTGCAGGGTCACGCAGTGCGCGGCGAGCAACAGCGATTTCATCGGCAGGCCGCGCGACTTTGCTAGTTGCTCAGTGGCATCCTGCAGCTCTTGCGGGATCAGCACCGTCGTGACCGGATCGGCGGTGGCCGGCCCTTCACGGAAGACGCCGGACTCCAGCGTCGTCGCGCGGGATACCGCCAGCGCGCGAAGCCAGAATTCGCGGGCGGCGGGATCTTGGAGTGCCTCCCGCTCCAGACGGACATACTCGGCGAGAATGGTCGCCGAATGGACATCGGCGTCGATCGGCGGCACATCGATGCCCAGATGGAAGAGGTAGTCCTGTAGCAGTTCGCGTATCAGGTTCGCCACACTCCAGCCGTCCAGAATCGCGTGATGAAACGCGAAAACAAGATCCACACCGTCGTCTCGGACAAATGCGCGGAGGCTGTAGAGCGGAGCGCACGCGAAGTCGTAGCGGTGGGAGTGTCTGGCCGCCATGTAATCCCAGACGAGAGCGTCGTCAGCTCCGGTCACGACGTCGAACACTCGAGGCACCCGTGACCCGATGATCTGCATCGGCACCGAACATTCGGTCAGGTCGAACGAGGATCGCAGCGCGGGATGGCGCGCGACCAGCCGATCGAACGCATCGGTGAACGCGTCTTCGCGCCACGGCATCGCCACGCGATAGCGGAAGACATCCTTGTACATGGTCGATTCGGCGCGCCTGGTGCTGTGGAACAGCATCCCGAGTTGCAATATCGTCGCGGGAAACGCATCTTCGGCCTCGTGCAGCGTCGCGCGGTCGACGGTCGGAACCAACGCGAATGTGTCGGTGACGCCAGTTGGCTCCTGAGCTGACCATGAAATCGACTCGGCCAATTCGGCGACCGTTGGCCGGGCGAACAGATCCTCGATATCGAAGGTGAGACCACGCTTCTCCGCCTCGCTACGAACCGCGAGGGCGAGCATTGAATCTCCACCGACGGTGAAGAAATTGTCGTGCATGCCAACGTCTTCCACGCCCAGCACCGTGGCGAACACCTCTACCAGCACCGCCTCGACCTGGGTGCGAGGAGCGGCCGCCGATCGATCCGGCGCGCCGGGCCGGGGCAGGGTCCGACGATTCACCTTGCCGCTCCCCGTGAGGGGCAACGCCTCCAATTCGACGAAGCTGGTGGGAACCATATAGGCGGGAAGCTGCTGTGCCAGGTAGCCGCTGAGTTGGTCAACGGACACTGACTTCCCGACGAAGTAGCCGATTAGATGGGTGCCGTGGCTGTCCGACGGCTCCGCTATCACCACCGCCGATCGGACACCAGGGCACGACTCCATCACGGCCTGGATCTCGCCAAGGCTCACCCGATTGCCTCGTACCTTGACTTCATCGTCGATGCGGCCCAGAAATTCCAGGTTGCCGTCCGCCCGCCAGCGCGCGAGGTCGCCGGTACGGTAACGCCGACCGCCGGGAACGCGGTCATCGGCGACGAACGCGGCGGCGGTCAAATCATCACGACCCCGATAGCCGCGGGCCAGCCCCATCCCGCCGATGTTCAGTTCTCCCGGCGCTCCCACCGGACAGTGGTTTCCCCGTTCATCGAGAACCAGCAATGTCGTATTGTCGATCGGCCTTCCGATCGGGACCGCATCGATGTGCCCGGCCGAGGGGCAGTCGAAGAAGCTCACGTCGACGGTTGCCTCGGTAGGCCCGTAGAGGTTCACCAGCCGCGGGACGCCAACCGCGCCGAATATCCGGTTGAATCGCTCGACCAACGCGGGCGTGAGGGCTTCCCCACTGCAGAACACCGTGTGCAATGACGCAAGGCATTGCATCGAATCGGGTTGGTCCTCAAGTTGATCCAGAAATGAGCCGAGCATCGACGGCACGAAGTGCATCACCGTCACCCGATGCCGCTCGACCGCGGCGATGATTTTGCGTGGATCGCGCTGGCCACCCGGCTCGAGCACCGCGACGCTCGCACCGGCCATCGCCCACCACATCAACTCCCAGACGGAGACGTCGAACGTCACCGGCGTCTTGTGCAGGATCACGTCATCGGCATCGAGTGGATACTTCCGCTGCATCCAGCGCAGCCGGTTGACCACCGACCGGTGCTCGACCATCACGCCCTTGGGCCGGCCGGTCGATCCTGACGTGTAGATGACGTAAGCCAGATCCTCGGGCGAGGCGACCGGCTCGAATCGATCCGCCACCGGGGCGATGCTCGGCTCGACACGATCAACGCCGAGTTCATCGAGAAGCGCTGCGAACTCGGTCCTGGCCACGATCACCCTGGCACCGCTCTCTTCGACGATTGTGCGAATCCGCATCGGCGGATCACCCGGGTCGATCGGCACGTACGCAGCGCCCGCGCGCAAGATTCCATGGATCGCAACGAGCAACTCATGCGAGCGAGGCATGATCACCCCAACGCACTCGTCGCGCTTGATTCCCTTGGAATGCAGAACATTCGCCACGTGATTGACCGCCGTGTCGAACTCCGCATAGCTGAGCGTCCCGACTGCCGACACCACCGCGGGCCGCGCACCGGGCACGCCGTCGGCCAACCGATCGATCCTCACGTCCTGCGCAACACCGATATCAAGCATTGATCGGCCCCCCATAGGCGAACGTGTCCAGCTGGGATCGATCGGCGGCCGACAGCATTTCGATGTCACCAAGCGGCGTCTCGGGCGCGTCCAGCGCTCCCTTTATCAAGGTCAACACGTGACGCAGAGCCTCGGTGAACGGATAGTTCTCGTCGAAGACATCGTCGGCGTAGAACAGGTCCACTTCGAGCGAGCCGTCCAGCTCGAAGTCACGAACGACGATGTTGACCGCATCCAGTGAATATCCCGACGCGAGTACGACGACGTCCTTCCAGACCGATTCCGCCTGTTCGTTGTGGGGAATGGCGAGATACGAGTAGGTGACATCGAACAGCTTCGTCTCAGCGTCGTTCTGCAACGCCGTGGCGACGTCTCCATACGCGTACCGCTGCCGGCCCTGCAGTTCCCATACCTCCGCCTTGATTCGATCGGCGAGAGCGGCCATGGACAACTCGCGCTCACGCGGAATTCGCAGCGGCAGCATGTTCGTCATGCAGCCGACCATGCCCAGTTCGGCTTCCGACGACCGGTTCAGGAACGGAACCCCGATGACGATGTCCCTGCCGCGGTGTACTCGACCCAAGTACTCGCCGACACCGGCAGCGGTGAACGCGAAGATCGACCGACCTGTGTCTCGAATACGTTGGGCTGTCTCCGGACTCACGTGCAACGAGTGGTGTCGCCGGCGGCGAGTACGTATCGGGCCGCTGCGGGGGAACAAAGCCGGGTCGACGTCGCGGTACTTCTCAACGAAGTACTCGCGATCGGCCGCCCACTGCGGCGAAGCGCGATATTCACCGTCTGCGCGTATGAAGTCCACGTAGCTCGGCATCTCGACGTCGGTGTCAGCGCTGATGTCGGCGTCGGACAGATATTCCGTCATCACCTGGCTCATCGCGACGTTGACGCCCCATGCATCCCCCACGGCGTGGTGGAAGCACGCATACACGAGGAAGGAATCAGGCCGGTCAACGAGGACGGCGGCACGCGTCAAGGGGCCGTCCGGGGGAAGCGCCTGCTCACTTGCCTCGTCGAGCCAGTGCCTACACGCGGCCGCAGGGTCGGTTTCACTGGTGAAGTCGACGACCTCGAGCTCGGGCCATTCGGCGCCGATGTGCTGCACGAACACGCCGTCGCGAAACTCGAAACGCAAACGCAGCGCGTCGTTGCGCAGGTATGCCCGCCGCACGCATTCGCGCATCCGCGTCAGATTCACCGTTCCATCGATGCGGGCGTGGCTGATCACCTGCGCGATCGGGAGGTCCGGATACCGTGCGCCAACGGCGACGATGTCACGTTGGTAGGCCGTCAACGGCAAGTAAACCTGTTCGACCCCCTCGGCTTGTTCGTCTCCAACCGGGGCGTCCGCGTCGGTGTCGAGCGCGCCTGCCAGATACCTCGCCAGCGCTGTCGGCGTCGGATGTTCGAAGACGGCGGTGGTGGGCAACTTCAAACCGGTCGCCGACTTGAGCCGATTCCGAAACTCGACTGCACCAAGCGAATCGAAGCCCAGCTCCTTGAACTGCTGGTCCGCACCGATGGCCTCGCCGCTGTCGTGCCCAAGCACCGCGGCCGCGTTCGCCCGGACGATGTCGATAAGTTCATGTTCCCGATCGGACGCGCTCATCGCCGCGAGCCGGTCCCGAAGATCCGAAGAGGGCTCGCCTGTCGCGGTCGACTCGGCGGTACGCCGTGGCGCACGGATCAACCCACGGAACATTGGTGGCGGGCCCCCGGCCGCTGAACGGGATCGGATGGTGGCGAGGTCGAGCTGTGCAGGCATGACGAACGACCGTGCTTGCCGGAGCGCCGCGTCGAAATGCGCCAGACCATCTGCCGACGACATCGGGATATAGCCGTTGCGGCTCATGCGCGCGCGATCGCGCTCGTCAAGATGGCCCGTCATCCCGGTCGCCTGCGCCCACCATCCCCACGCCATGGAGACACCGGGCAGTCCCTGCTGTCTGCGATGCTGTGCGAGCCCGTCGAGGAATGCATTGGCGGCCGCGTAGTTGGCCTGCCCCGGAGACCCGAGCAGACCGGCTGCAGATGAGAACAACACGAACGCCGAGAGGTCCGCAGACGCGGTCAGTTCGTGCAGGTTCCACGCCGCATCGATTTTCGGACGCAGCACGGCGTCGAGGCGATGCGGCGTCTGCGCCGCGAACACGGCGTCGTCGAGCACACCTGCGGCGTGAATGACGGCCGTCAACGGATGCTCGACCGGGACGCCTGCCAGGACTTGCTGCAACGAATCCCGGTCCGCCGCATCGCACGATTCGATCCGTACGGAAGCGCCGAGCTCGGTCAGCTCCGATTCGATCGCTGCGGCACTGTCGGCCGCGCGGCCCTTTCGGCTGACGAGCAACAGGTTCCGTGCGCCGTGACGGGTCACCAGATGCCGGGCGAGTAGCGTGCCCAGCACGCCCGTACCACCCGTGATCAATACCGTGCCTTCAGGATCGAGGGGCGTGGGCACGGCGAGCACCAGCTTGCCAACGTGACGCGCACGGCTCAGGAATCGATAGGCATCCGACGCCTGCCTGATGTCCCACGAACGCAGGGGAAGCGGACGCAGCTCGCCCGTCTCGAAGAGTGCCACCAGCTCGCCGAGTATTTCGTGCATGGGGTCCAGCTCGACGTCCGCGAGGAGGTCGAACGCCCGATACTGAACCCCTGGATACCGCGTCGCCACCTCGTCGGCGTCCCGGATGTCTGCCTTGCCCAGCTCGATGAACCGCCCGCCACGCGGTAGGAGGCGCAGCGACGCATCGACGAACTCTTCCTTCAGGCAATCGACGACGACGTCCATACCCGCGCCACCGGTTACCGCTGAAAACTTCTGCTCGAATTCGAGCGTGCGTGAATTCGCGATATGGCTGTCGTCGAGTCCCATGCCACGCAGGACTTCCCATTTGCCGGGGCTGGCCGTCGCATACACGTCGAGGCCCCAGTGCTTGGCCAACTGCACCGCAGCCATGCCGACACCGCCGGTACCGGCGTGCACCAGCACCCGCTCGCCTGCCTTGACACCTGCATTCCGTGTCAACACGTAGTACGCGGTGAGAAAAACTGCGGGCACCGTCGCGGCTTGTCCATAGGACCACGCCGAGGGGAAGCGCGCGATTCTCCGACGATCCACCACGACAACAGGTCCCGCGCCGAAGAACTGGCCCATCACACGGTCGCCTGGCGCGAACTCCAGGACATCGTCGGCCACCTCGAGAACGACGCCCGAGCCTTCGACGCCCACGTCGTACTCGGACGGGTCCCCCAGCGCAGTCAGGACATCGTGGAAGTTGACGCCGCTGGAGCGCAGACCCAATCGCACCTCGCCGGGCCCAAGGGGGCGCGTGGGTTCAGACCACGGGCTCAGGGCGAAGTTCCGTGAGTCCAGGGTGCCTTCACCCTGGGTGGCAAGTCGCCAGGCGCCCGTCTCGACGAGCTCGAGGCCGTCGATTCGCTCAGTGCGCGCCAGTCGGGGGGCGAAGCACACTCCATTGCGGAACGCGAGTTGGGATTCGTGGCGGCCAGCCAGTTCGGCGACTGCGACATCGGCGCTAGCCCAGTCATCGATGTCCGCCAACAGGATACGGCCCGGATTCTCGGTCTGTGCGCTTCGTAACAATCCCCACACTGCCGCGTGGCCGAGATCGGTGACGTCTTCTGATGAGTCGACCGCGATCGCCCCGTGCGTGAGCACCGAGAGGCGCGACTCGTCGTGAGAATCGCTCGACAGCCAATTCTGTACCACGTCGAGCACGTACTCCAGCGTCCGACGTGTGGCGTCTGGCATCGTTGTGCTTTCCGCAGTCGTTGTCGGGCAGCGGAATACGGTCACATCGTCGGGAACGATGTCGCTGACGCCGCCGTCGGATGGCGGGAGAGTGACCCAATCAAGACCGTATACGGCATCGTCGGCAACGCCGCTCATCAACAATCGGGTGGATGGAATCCCGAGCAGGCTAAGCGAGTCGATGCGGCCAATCGATGCCCCATAGCCGTCCAGCAGAGAGATGGCAAGAGTGTCGTTGCCGACGAGCATGATTCGGGCTCGGAGCCGGCTCGCGCCGACAGCGTGCAGTGACAAGCCTTCCCATTCGAACGGCAGCCTGGTCAGCTCGGATTCTGCGAGGATGCCTCCGGCGGCGATGCCGTGCAGGATCGCGTCGAGGAGCGCAGGATGTAGCGCGAACCGACCGGCGTCCGCCTTCACCTGCTCTGGTAAGGCCGCCTCTACGAACACCTCGTCGTCACGGCGCCACACCGAGCGCAGGCCTCGGAACGCAGGACCGTATTCGTATCCGCGCGTGGCCAGTTGCGGGTATGCGTCGGAAACGTCGATCGGCTCTGCACCCTCCGGTGGCCATTGGTCGAACTCCTCCGTGGCCGGGAAATCCTGCGCCGGAGCGAGTACGCCTTCGGCATGCTGTGTCCACGCCCGGACCGCACCGTCGTCGACGCGTGAGTAGACACGTACCCGCCGGTCTCCGGTCTCCCGCCACGCACCGACGACCACTTGCACTGCTATGCCACTGTGTTCCCCGACGATCAACGGGGCGTGCAGTACGAGCTGGTCCACCCGCGGACACCCCGCATGGTCTCCCGCGAACAGCACGAGCTCCACCATTGCCGCTCCCGGCACCAGCACAACGCCGTGCACCTTGTGGTCGGACAGCCACGGATGAGACGCAAGCGACAGTCGACCGGTGAAAATGATCTCATCCGAATCCGCCTGGGCTACAACCGCGCCGAGCAGTGGATGCTCGGCAGCGTCGACGCCGAGACTGCTGGCGTCGACGACGCCTGCCCCGAGGCCCATCCAGTAGCGCTTGCGCTCAAAGGCGTAGGTGGGCAATTCAATGCGACGCGCGCCCATGTCGTCGAACATGCTGTCCCAGCTGGACGATTTTGCGTGTACGTGCAGCTCGGCGGCCGACAGTAAGAAGCGCCGCATGCCGCCGTCGTTGCGTCGAAGCGTCCCGACCACACTGTAATCGTCTCCGTAGTCCTCCAGTGACTCCTCGATGCCTCCGGTCAACAGCGGATGTGGACTGGATTCGATGAACGTACGGTAACCGTGTTCGTAGGACCATCGGAGCGCTTGCTCGAACAACACCGGTTGGCGCAGATTGGCGTACCAGTAGTCACCGTCGAGGATCGACGTGTCCAACCCGGCGCCGGTCACCGTGGAGATGAACTCGATATCGCCGTTTTGCGGCCGAAGCCCCGAAAGCGAATCGCGCAGCGTCTCCCGCAATTCTTCGACCTGAGTGGAATGGGAGGCGTAATCGACGGGAATCCTGTTGGCAGGCAAATCATCTTGCTCGCATCGGGCCATGAATTCGTCCAACGCCGCCGCACTCCCGGTGACGACCGTCGAGGACGGACCGTTCTGAGCGGCAAGGGAGATCGATTGGCCCCATGGTTCGGTGAGCGAGAGAACCCGATCGACGGGCAACTGGATCGAGACCATGCCACCTGTTCCCGCGATCGCGCTGACCGCCTTGCTGCGCAACGTGACGACCTTCGCCGCCTCTCGCAACGACAGGGCACCCGCGACGTAGGCGGCTGCGATCTCACCCTGCGAATGGCCCATGACGGCGTCAGGATGGATTCCCAGTGCCTTCCACTGCGCGGCTAGCGATACCATCACCGCGAACAACACCGGCTGCACCACATCTGCCCGGTCGAGACTCGGCGAACCGGCCCCTCCTCGAACCGCATCGAGCAGCGACCAGTCGACGAACTCGGCGAACGCGGCATCGCAGCGCCGCATTTCATCGGCGAAAGCCGGTGCGGAGTCCAACAGTTCGACCGCCATGCCCGGCCACTGCGACCCCTGGCCGGGGAACACGAAGACTGTCCCGCCCGCGGCGACGGCCTTTCCGGACACCACATTCGGTGCGGGCGCGCGCGAGGAGATCGCCGCCAACCCGTTCAACAACTCGTCCCGATCCGCTCCGACCACAACCGCGCGGTGGTCGAACAACGACCGGGTGGTGACCAATGAGTACGCCACATCATGGGGATCCAACTCGGAGTGCTGCTCGATGAACCGCGCCAACTCGGCCGCCTGCCCGGCCAGCGCAGACGCCGACTTCGCGGACACGACCCATGGCGTGGCAACCGGACGCTTTTGAGCTGACGTCGCGGCTGCCAACCCTGGCGACGCCTGCTCGAGTATCACGTGGGCGTTTGTTCCGCTCAGGCCGAACGACGACACCCCGGCACGCCGCGGTCGGCCGATCTGGTCGGGCCATGGGCATGCGCTATCGACCACCTCGAGCGTCCCGGGCGACCAATCCACTTGCGGCGTCGGTGAATCCAGGTTCAATGTCGCGGGCACCACCCCGTGCCTCATCGACTCGCACGACCTTGATCACGCCTGCGATGCCTGCGGCGTATTGGGTGTGGCCGATATTCGACTTCACCGAGCCGACCAGTAGTGGGCGCGCCACAGAGTGTGCCTTGCCGTAGGTAGCCTGTAACGCCTTCGCTTCGATCGGATCTCCGATCATCGTTCCCGTGCCATGCGCCTCGACGACGTCGACGTCACCCGCACTCAGGCCCGCGTCCAACAGCGCCTGCCGAATCACCCGCTGCTGTGCTGGACCGCTCGGGGCGGCCAGCACTTCGGTGGCGCCGTCCTGTCCGAGGGCGCTGCCCCGGATCAACGCAAGCACCGGGTAGCCCATGCTGCGCGCGCGCGACAACCTCGCCAGCACCAAGACACCGGCGCCCTCGGAAGCGCCGAAGCCGTCCGCCGCCGCAGCGAATGGCTTGGATCGGCCGTCTGAGGACAGTGCCCCTTGTCGGCTGAGGCCGATGTAGGCGCTCGGGGAGCACACCACGGTGGCACCGCCCGCCATCGCCAGGTCACATTCACCGCAACGCAACGACTGCACGGCAAGGTGCACCGAAACCAGAGCTGACGAGCAGCCGGTCTCGACCGACAGCGCCGGGCCATGCAGCCCGAGGGTGTAAGCGATTCGACCGGATGCGATGCAAGTGGGGATGCCGGTCGCCAGGTAGCCGGCGAATCCCTCCCTCTCGTCATAGCCGCGCGGGCCGTACTCCTGGGCGGCCACGCCGATGAACACCCCGGTATCGCTGCCGTGCAGTGAGATCGGATCAATCCCTGCGCGCTCCAGCGCCTCCCAGGTCACCTCGAGCAACAGTCGCTGCTGCGGGTCCATGGCTTGGGCTTCACGCGGACTGATCCCGAAGAACGCCGCGTCGAATTCTCCGACGTTGTCCACGAAGGACCCCGCGCGGACGTAGGTGGCCCCCGGTGCGTCGGGATCGGGGCCGAACAGCACCTCGAGATTCCAGCCGCGGTCGGTGGGAAACTCCGACACCGTCTCGCGTCCGGCTGACATCAGCTCCCACAAGTCATCCGGTGAGTTGACGCCACCCGGGAAGCGACACCCCATCCCGACGATGGCGATCGGCTCTGTGTTGCGCGCGGACCCCTTGACAGCGCGCGTCTGGTCTTCAGTGGTCATTTGTCACTGGCTTTCGTGCGTGGTGTGGAAGGTGTCAGGTCGAGACCAGCCGTCAGCATCCGGCCGTTGCTGCTCGGCGACTTCTCGGCTACATGAATGAAGAAGTCGGGCTGTTGCTCGTCGTAGATCTCTTGGAAGTCGCCGTACGTTCGGACACGCTCGAATCCGGCCTCACGCAGCAATCGGCGCAGATAGTTCTTCCGCAGCGGGAACATGTTCAGCGTGTATTCGCACCCGTCGGCAAAGGTGTATTTGAACCGCGCAAGGCCGTCGTCGACGTACTCCGGCTCCGCCGTGACCTGTTCGCCGCAGTAGTAGTACTTGTGCTTCGACGTGAACCCGTGATCGAGCATCTCGTCGTAATTCCGCTGGTCGACGATCAGAATCCCGTCGTGACGCAGCGCGGCGTAGAACTCGGCAAGTGCCTTGCGACGATCCTGCTCGTCGTGCAGGTGTGTGAACGAGTTGCCGAGGCAGACTATGGCGTCGTATCGGCCCTGGATGCACCGGTTCAGCTCGCGCCAGTCGGCCTGGACGGTCTTGAGAATGAGCCCGCGCTTCCTGCCGTTCTCAAACGCCCGGGCGAGCATGGCCGCCGAGCCGTCGAGGCTGGTGACATCGAACCCGGCATTCGTCAGGCGGACGGAATGAAAGCCGGTGCCCGTCGCCGCGTCGAGGACGCTGTGCTTGCCGTGGCCGCGTAGGACGTCGATGAAGAACGGCCCCTCGGACCGGGCGCGCGCATCCCAATCGATCAGCTCGTCCCACCTGTCGACGAAGCCCGTCACGAATTCGCCGCGATACAGATCCGACTCGCGGTCTGCCAACGGATCGTCGCCGTAGAACTGTTCGAGCAACTGCAATCCGGCACCTGCGGACGGCCCACGAAGTTCCATGGGTTCACCGACCCCGTGCCCAGCGGGCCGCGACGCCGTGCACTTCCAAGTCGGAACCCCTGACCTCCTCGATGACGCGTAGGTTCAGGTCGTAGTGAGTGGCGACCCAGCTGATGCCGCGTTCGCAGTCGACGCGCAGCAGAGTGCCGTCATTCGCCCGCGCGTGGCCGGTCGCGTGTGGACGGACCACCGTCATAGCTCCGCCACGACCGGCGGATTCCGTGGTATTCATCGTCGTGTCCCATCTCTGTCGTGGCGCAAAGCACGAGGACGTTGGAGTCCAGTTCCCGTGTGGAGATCGTCACGAACTTTCGGCACGGCGCATGCAGTAGCCCGCCACTGCAAAATGGCCCGGTTTCGGGCCTGCATTACTTAGCCGCGAGGCAACGACTCCGCGTCGCTTCAGGCCGCGGCCAAAACCGCTGGTCGCGGGGCGGTACTAGCTGGACTTGGCCGTCTTGTGGCGGGGTAAAAGCGCGGCGAGTTCGTCGCGGCTGGTGGTTTCTGTCTTCATCATGGCCCGGTAGACGTAACTCTCGACCGTGCGCACGGACAGCGTCAGCCGCTCGGCGATGGCGCGATTGGACAGTCCCTCGCCGATCAGCATCACGATTTCGGTTTCCCGCTCGGTCAGCGGCAAGGGTTCGGCGGCTTGGCGAAGCGCAGGCGTCACTGCGCCGGACTGGGCCGCGAGGGCATCCGCCCGTGTCGAGCAGCCCAGCGCCGACCCCCGCTTGTCATGGTGACGGTATGCGATGGCGGCGTGGGCCGCCGAATCGATTGCGGCAATGAGGTCACCCATGGCCTCGAACTCTTTGGACACGGCGGCCAATTCTGCGGCGTCGCCGTCGTGCAGGGCGGTGGAGAGCCGCGCCGCCAGGCCCGCGCGTGGCCCTTCGACAACCGACTCGAGCTCACGTAGCCTCGGCGCCACGGTGCGGTCACCGAACTGAGCGGCGGTCTGCAGAGACATCACTTCTTCGGCGAATTTTCCTGCAGCCCTGGATCTCTCGGCCGCAGCCAACGCAATCGTGATCGCCTCGCTGACTGCGCCCTGGCTCGCGGCGACCCACGCCCTTGCCACGCTGCGCTCGAAGTCCAGCGACCGGAATCCCCGCTGAACTTCGTCGAGTGCGCTCAGCGCGGCCGCGGCCTCGTCGCTTGACCCACGCATGGCGAGAGCGGTGACAAGCGCGGCGCGGTACCGGTATCCCCACCCGCCCGCATGCGATGCGGCCAATCCATGAATTGCCTGTTGCAGCAACTGGCTTGCGTTCTCCAGGTCGCCTGCACCAAGCGCGGCCCTGCCTGCAACAGCCGGGCCGAGTAGTTGCGCCTCCCCCGGCAGATCCGCTGCCTGTTGGCGCGTGCGTCCGGCCACATCAAGCGCTTCCGCGACTCGACCGGCCAACAGCAGCGCGCCGACGTGTGCGTCGGCGATGTTGAACCTCATGTGCGGGGCGTCGAGTGTGCGCGTCGCGACGTCGTAGCCCGCTTCGGCGGCATTGACGGCTTCGGTTGTGCGTCCGGCGTCGGCGGAGATCTGGGCGAGCGCCCACGCTATCTCGGCGCCGACGACGGGAATATCCTCCAACGCAAGGTTTTTCGAAGCCTGCACCGCGGCCTCGGGCTGGTCCATCGCGAACCAGTAGACGGTGAGGAACGCGTCGATGTACGGGCGGGCGTGCGCGGGTGTCGTACCCGATGCCTCATCGATGAGTTCCTTCGCCGCCGCGGGGTTGCCGAGGGCCCACAGCAAGTTGCTCGACCGTAGGAACGCGTACCTGGCACGGTCCTGGTCGGTCAGGTCGCCGGTGCGGACGCCTGCGAACACGGCCTCGGCTTCCTCGCCGCGCCCGAGCCACGACAATGCGTGCGCTCGAACCAGGCTCGGCTCCGGGCCGGCTCCGGCCTTGATCGCCGCTTGGGCCAGTCGTTCCGCGAGGGCAAGGTCGGCGAGCCACACCGCGCCGTGCGCCGCCCTCACGAACAGGTCGGCATCGGGTTCGAGGTCGGAGTCGAGGCTCAGGGTCGCGCGGCGGACGACGACGCGCAGTTCGTCGCGGTCACTAGCCGCCGCGAGTTCGCCCGCGACCACTCCGCGCAGTCGTCGTAGCCGTGTCGGCGCCGCCCGCCTGCGACGCACCTCCCCGTACAGCGGATGCGCCACCCGAACCTCGATACCGCTGCCTGCGGGTTCGAGCGTGATGAGGCCCCGCGTATCGGCCTCCTCGACTGCGGCCGCGTCGGTGATCCGCGTCAGGGTCGCAAGCTCGATCGGCTCCCCGACCGCCAGCACATCGACCACGTCGCTGACCGGCCCGGACAGGTCGCCGATGCGGGCTTCGATCAGTTCGGCCAGGCCGGGTGGCATGACGGGATCGCCGGACCAGCGCCAGCACTCGCCCTCGTGCGCAAGCCGGCCGTCTCCGACCTCCTGCTCGACGATGTTGCGCAGGTACAGGGCGTTTCCGTGAGTCAGTTTCCACAGCCGGTCAGCGGCATCACTGGCCACCGATCCGTCCAGGGTCGCCGACAGCAGTGCAGTGGTCTCGCCGGAGGTCAGGGGTTGCAGGTCGAGCCGGTCGAAGGGAGCGGCCTTCCAGATCTCTTGTATCGCAGCGGGAATCGGCACATCCTCTCGGACGGTGAGTATCACCTTCGCCGCTCCGCGCTGCACGATCTGATGCACCACGAATATCGACAGCTCGTCGAGCAGGTGTGCGTCGTCGACGCCCACCACCACCCGAGCGCCCGAGGGCGCGGCGGTCAACGACTCGACGACGCCCCGCAGCAACGCAACGGAGTCGGTGGCACTCGACGGCGCCCACGCAGTGAACGCGCCGAGCGGCAGCGCCGTCGCCGACGATGTACCAACCGTCCACCGGGTTTCGCAACCTTGCGATGCGGCGGCCTTCAGTGCCTCACGGGCGATCCGGCTCTTTCCCACACCAGCCGCCCCGCGGATGACGACGCCACCGACGTCGGGAGCAGAGATGGCGGACTCGATGGCCCGCATCTCTCGAGAGCGGCCAATCAACGGCCACGACAGTCGCACCCAACGAGCCTAAGAGCACCGAACACGGTCACGCTGTGAATACGAAGACTTCGCAGTAACGAAGCTTGACCTGCGGGTCTAGCGGCCCTTCTTGAGCTTCAGCACCTGTTTGCGCAGCCCGTCGGTCGCTGTGTCCATCAGGCCCTTGGCGCCGCGTCTGATGAGGAAGCCGGGCAACGGCACCAACGGGTCCACAGTCAGTTCGAAGTGCACCTTGGTGGCGTCCCCGTCGGGCGTCAACTTGTAGTGGCCGTTCTGCGCGCGTTGCTGTTTGGAGCTGACCAACGTCCAGCTCACCCCATCGTCGTGGACGGTGTAGTCCAGCACCTGTTCATCGCTGACACCGACGACCTTGACCACCTGGCGAGACTTGCTGGGCCTGCCTTCGTCGTCACGTTCGAGCACCTCGACCTTCTGGTGCGCCGACGACCACTCGGTCAGCGATTCGAGGTCGACCAGAATGTCCATGATCTCGTCGGGCGTCGCCTCGATGACGATGTCCCGTGATTCGGTGATGGCCATGAGTTATCGATAGCCGTCGCCGCCGATATCAAAACCCGGCTACTTGCCCTTCTTGAGCTTCAGCACGTGTTTGCGCAGGCCGTCGGTGGCCGACTCGAGCCCGCCCTTCATGGCCCTCTTCAGCACGAACCCGGGAATGGGCACCGACGGGTCGACGGTGATCTCGAACTTCACCTTCGTCTTGTCCCCGTCGGGGGTCAGCGTGTACTTCGCTTCCTGGGTCTTGAGCTGACTCGAGCTGACCAGGGTCCAGCCTGCGGTGTTATCCGTCCAGGCGTACTGCACGACCTGTTCGTCGGAGATGCCCATGGTCTTCAACTTGAGCCTGACCTTGCCCGGTCTGCCGTTCTCGTCGGTGTCCAGGATCTCGGCGCCCTGATGCTGCGACGACCAGTCCGGCGCCGACTCGACGTCGGCGATGACGTCGAGGATCTCCTCGGGCGTCGCTTCGATGACCACTTCGCGGGAATCGCTGATTGCCATGGCGCGACCCTAGAGCACTACTGGCCTTCAGGGACCAACATCGACTGCCAAGTCTTGTTGTTCGGGTGCGCAAGGTCAGTCTGCGTGTAGCGGTTTCCGTCGGGTCCGACATAGTCGCCGGTCGCCGGGTCGTAGGGAGCGAATGCGATGGGTGGTGCCTGCGCGGCGGGTGGCGGTGCCCCGGATGGCGGGACAGCCGCGCCCGTGCCCGCCGGCGGCGGCAGGCGAGGATCCTGGCCCGGCGCGTACTGCGGAACGCCCTGACCCGACAGCGTCGCGTTCGGGTCGCCTTTCCAGTTGAGACCGTCATTCAACGGCACGTATTGCTCGTTGCTCTCGCACAAGTCGACGGTCGGCGCCCGCTTACCCGGCACCGTCTCACACGGAATATTGCGTACGCCACGGACATTCATATCCGAGTCCTGCGGGATTCGGCAGTACAGTTCACCGGCGGCCCGTTCTGGATAATCGACGTCGGACGGCGACCGCTGCTGCCGCACCGGCAGGAATCCGGTGTTGCAGGGTGGCGGCAGGTTGAGGTTCAGGTTGAAGTCGAGGTAGACACCCTTGTAGTCCTGCTTTGTATTCGCGTTCGCGGCCACGATCGCAGACATGACGGCCGTTCCCTGTGGGAACAGCACCAGTAGCTGCTCGATGTCGGAGCGGTATGTCACCGCGATCTGTCCGAGACTGACGAGGTTCGCCAGCAGTACCGGCAGCGCGGGGGCGAGCCTGTTGAACAGCGCCGAGCCCTCGTCGAGCGCAGGCCCCCCGACGTTGAGGAGGTCCGCGAAGGCCGTGTTCTGCGCCTTGAGCTGACCGGTGATGGACGCCAGGCGGTCCGCCCAGGTTGCGATCGAATCCGCCGTCTGCACTTGGGAATTGAGCACTGGTGGCGACTGGTCGATCAACTGCGTGATCGAGTCGACGTTCTTGCCCGCGCCGGTCGCCAGCGACGTCGATCCATCGACGATGCGGGAAAGCTCCGGCCCGAGTCCGGCCACGGCCTTGTTCGCTTCGTCGACGACGGTGCGCAGGTTGTCTTGCGGGATCGCCTTCAGCGCTCTGTTTGTGGCGTCCAGCAGGCCGCCGATGTCCGGCGGAATCTGGGTCCTGCCGACGGGGATGACATCGCCGTCACCCAGCGGCCTGGTCTTGTCGCCATCTCCACCTCGAGGTGACAGTTCGACGAACTGCTCACCGACGGCCGAGCGGCTGTGCACCGCCGCCGTCACATCCGACGGGACCTTCGTCGAAGACTGCAGCTTCAGGACGGCGCGGACGCCGTCGGGCGTGACGTCGATAGAGGTGACCCTTCCGATTTCGGAGCCGCGGTAGGTCACCGCGGATGACGGATACAGACCGCCGGACTGAGGCAGATCCAGTGTCACGTTGTAGCGACCTATCCCGACCAGTGCAGGCACATTGACGAAGCCGAATGCCATTACGCTGACGGCGATTACCGTGACCAGCGCCAGGATCCCCAGCTGGATCCATATTCTCCTTGGCAGCCGAACCATCAGTAGGCTCCCCATCGGTACGGCGCGATCAGCGGGTTGCCTGCGGTGTACGGACTGGGCATCTGCCCGATCGTGCGCCCCCACTGCATCTCGAGCTCGGTGAGGTTGCCTTCCCACCTCGTCCCGGTGAACAACCCGGCGTCCAACCTGCTAAGGGTGAGATCGATTACGAGGGTGATATTGGCGAAATCGCCCCGGAACCAGTTGGGGACGGTGCTTTTCACCCATGGATACGTGGAGAGGAAGTCCAGCCCCTTGGTGAGGGCGGGCCCGGCATTCGCAAGCTCCCGCAACACCGGCGCCATGTTGCGCAGGTTCGCCACGAACGACTCCTTGGTCTGATTGACGGTGTCGGTGGCGATGGCGCTGAACTTGCCCAGCGCGTCGATGGCGTCGGCGATCTTCTTGCGCGAATCCGCCAGCACCGCCAGCGCCTGCGGAATGGTGGTGAGCGCCCTGTCGACAGTCTGATCATTGGCTGCAACTTGACCGACGAGAGAGTTGAGATTCTCAGTGGCCGTGATGATGTCGTCGGTCTGGTCGTTCAGTGCTGCGATGAAGGTATCGAGCTGAGTCAGCAGGCTTCGCAGGTCGGCCTCGCGCCCCTGCATCGCCTTCGCGAATGACTGGTTGATCTCCTGCAGCTGGCCCAACCCGCCGCCGTTCAGCAGAATCGACACCGATGCCAGGGTCTGCTCGGTGGTCGGATAGGTGCTCGCTGACGAGAGTGGGATCACCGATCCGTTCTCAAGCTGGCCCTCCGGGGGCACATCGGTCGGCGGCGCCAATTCGATGTGCATGCCGCCCAGCAGGCTCGTGGTTCCGACTTTGGCTGTGCTGTTTGCGGGTAAATGGACATCGCCATTGATGCGCATGGTGACAAGGGCGTGCCAGTCCTGCACTTCGATCTTGGTGACGTTGCCGACGTTCACGTCGGCCACTCGTACCCGGGTGTTCTGCTGGATCGTCACGACGTCGGGCAGCTGCGCTTGGACGGTGAATGAACCGTCACCGCTGCCTTCGGTTCCCGGCAGGGTCAGTGAATTGAGGCCCCGCCATTCGCATCCGGGAAGCATCAACATGCACGCCACGACGAGCGCCGCGGTCAGCTCGCGCCTCACGGTGTGCCACCAGGAGGCACCATCATGCCCTGCAGACCTTGGTTGGGATCGGTTGGCGTCGCCTGCGGCGGCGGACCGTCGAGCAACGGCGCCTCCGCGGGCAGAGCTTGGGTGGGCGCGTCGGGCGGCGGCAGATTCGGATTCAGCCGGTCCTCGCTGTAGGTGATCTCGTTGGGTCGTGCCGAAGCCCCGACGAACGGGTTGATGCCCAACGGCGGGAAGTTGTACTGGCGGTTCTTGATGATCGGGGCAAGGTATTGAATGCACAGCTTCGACGACTGCTCGAACCCTCTACGCGATGCGGCTTGAATTGCGCTGCAGATGAATTGAACCGTGTTGGCGAAGTTGACCGGCGCCAGGATGCCCGTGACAGCACTCTGCGCGGGCTGATAGATGTTCATAAAGTTCTGGAACACAGTCGGCGTGATATGGAGGACCTGCTTGACGTCGCCCTGGCTGTCGTTCAGCGCGGTGGTGATCGCGTTGAGGTGGTCGACGGTGGTGCCGAGACCCTCCCGGTTCTCGGCGATGAAGCCGCGCAAATCGGTCACGGCGCCGTCGAGACCCTTCGTCGCATCGGCTATCTCGTTCGGCGAGTTGGACAACACAGTGGTCACATCGGCGAGGTTGGTGTTGAACGCGGCGAGTAGGTCGCTGCTGGAGGAAAGGGCGGATACCAGCAATTGCAAGTTGCGCACCGTGCTGAAGATGTCGGTGCTGTGATCGCCGAGCGCCGAAACCGCCTGCGACAGTTTGATCACCGTGTCGCGCGCGGTGTCACCGTTGCCTCGAAGGTTGTCCGCGGCGGTGTTGATGAACTCACCTACCGCACTGGGTCCCCCTGGCGTCGTCGGCTGCAGGGAGTCGGTGAGCTTCTCGAGCTGTTGACGAAAGTCGTCCCATTCGATCGGCACCGCGGTGCGATCCTGCGGGATGGTCGCGCCCCACGCGAGCTTCGGGCCGCCTGAATAAACCGGAACCAGCTGGATGGCGCGAGCGGTGACCAGCGACGGCGACAGAATCGCCGCCTTGACGTCGGCGGGTACCGAATATTGTTTGTCGACCGAGAAGGTCACCTTCGTGCGGTCCGGCTGCGGGTCGATGGCCTCCACCGTCCCCACGGCTACCCCGAGGATGCGAACCTCGTCGCCGGTGTAGAGGCCGTTGGCGTTCGCGAAGTACGCGGAGTAGAAGTCCAAGCTGACCTTCTTCCACCACGGGGTCGCCACCACGGTGATGGCGACGACGAGGACGACGATCAGGCTCGCCGCCGTGGCGACCCGGAGAATTCGCTTGTTCACCGCTCTCCCCCTCCGATGTCCGCGGGATTCGACGGTGGGCCCCCTTCGACAGCCGCAGGATTCGGCGGCGGAATCGTCGGCGACGGCAGCTCACCCGGCGCGGGCCCGGGCCCTGGGGGCGGCCCGCCGGGCGGCGGCGCAGGCAGTGGCTCGCGGTACGGGTAGCAGCCGGTGGGGCCGGGCAGCGGTAGGCCGGGCGGACCGCAACCTTGATCGCCGGGGTTGCCCGTGATCGCGTCCGGCAGGTTCAAATTGGGCTCGCCACCTTGGCCCGTCCGCGGGTAGGGCACCGGCAGCGCGGGAGTACCCGGCTGGCCGACGCCAGGGTCGACGAGTTGGGACGGCAGCATCGTGTTGGGATCAAGACCGAGATCGGAGAACGCGGCATCGATGAACGGCTGCGAGAACTGGCCAGGCAGCAGGTTCACCAGCGATGCCTTGAAGAACGGGCCGGACCCAAGCACCTCTCCGAAAGACATCGCGTAACGGCGAAGGAGATAAAGCGTGCGTTGCAGTTCCTTCTTGCGGTTGTCCAGGATCGCGAGCACGCCGTTGAGTTTGTCCAGAGCGGGCTTGAGTTGCGTTCGGTTGTCGTCCACCAGCCCGGACAGCTGATGTGAGACCGCGGTGAGGTTGTTCATCAGCGCGTCCACCGAATCCCGTTGCGAGAGCACCTCCGTCAACAGCGCGTTGGCGTTGACGACCAGCTTGGCGATCTGGTCGCTGCGCTTGCCCAGCACGGCGGTGACCTTGTTCGCGTCTGCCAAGAGGTTACGTAGCTGTGCGTCTCGGTTGTTGAGGGTGTCCGAGAATCGCGCCACCCCTTCGAGGGCTGTTTTCAGCTCGGGGGGCGTCTCTTTGAAGGTATCCGCCAGCGTGGTGAGCGACTGGGACAGCTGGGTGGTGTCGAGCCCGCTGATGGTCGTCGTCAGGTCACCCAAGGCTGTCGGTAGGTCGTAGGGCGACTTGGTGCGCTCGAGGGGAATTGTGCCGGTGAGTTTGCCGTCACCGCGCGGCGTCAATTCGAGCATCTTGGTGCCCAGCACCGTTTCGGCCTTTATTGCGGCCTCGGTGCGGTCACCGAGTTCGACCCCGTCGCGAACAGTGAAGTCCACCAACACCTTCGTGCCGTCCAGCCGGACGTCGGACACCCTGCCCACCGACAAGCCCGACACCCGCACATCGCTGCCGGATTTGATGCCGCCGGCGTCGGCGAAATACGCCGAGTAGTCGGAAGTGCCCTTGATGAACGGAATCTTGTCGTAGGAGAAGGCCGCGATAACCGCAGCGACGACCAAGGCTATTCCGACCAGGCCGACGACGAACCTGTTGCGCTCGGCAAGCGGCTTGATGGTGGGTCGCTCGAACGTGAACCGCGTCATTTCGGTGTGCACCGCCCCGTGTCCTGGCCTGCGAGCTTGATGAACACCGGCTGGCCCCCCTTGCCGTTGACCTTGAGCACCGCATCGCAGAGGTAGAAGCCGAAGTAGTCGCCGTAAAGACCGTTTCGGGCCAGAACCTGGTACGCGTCGGGAAGGGTCTTCACCAGGTCGTCCACGTAGTCGTGATCAGCCATGATCTGGCCGGAGACCCGATCTGTCTGGTTGACGAATTCCTTGATGGGTTGCCGCGCTTCGGTCAGCAGATCGGTGACCGAAGCCGCCGCGGCGTTGACGTACGCCGTCCCTGTCGCGATGTCGCTCCTGCGGTCTGACAGCCCCTGGACGAGCTCGGAAAGCTTGTCCAGGCCCTCGGCGAACTGACCGTCACGTTGGGCGAAGGTGCCCAACACCGTGTTCAGGTTCTTGATGACTTCACCGATGAGCTCGTCGCGTCCGGCCAAAGTGTTTGTCAGCGCCGATGTTTGAGACAGCACCGAGGCGATTGTGCCTCCCTGTCCCTGGAATACTTTCAGCAATTCGCCCGACAACGCGTTAACCTGGTCTGGATCCAGCGCCCGAAACAGCGGCCGGAAGCCGCCGACCAGTGCGTCGATGTCAAGAGCAGGAGACGTCTGGGTGACCGGAATGGTCTGTCCCGGTTGCAGTTTGCGCACCGAGCCGGGGCCGTATTCCAGGGAAAGATAGCGATCGCCGATCAGGTTCTCGTATCGCACTGCTGCCTTGGTGCCGCCGGTCAATGTGATGCCTTTGTCGACTGCGAATTCGACATTGACGGTGCCATCCTTGTGCAGGGTCATGTTTCGGACTTTGCCGACCTCTACACCGGCGATGCGGACGAAGTTGCCACCCTTCAGCCCTGACACATTGGTGAACACCGCGTTGTAGGTGTTCGTATCGTCGAATCGGAACTGCCCGAACACCGTGACGAGGATGAACGTGAATATCAGGCACGCTGCTGTGAACAATCCAACCCGCGCCAGCGCGCGGCCATTCACACCTCTCATGGCTGATCCTCGCTAGGGGGTGATGGTGGCGCGGCGGGCGCCGATAATGGCGGTGCGGCGGGTGCCGACGGCGGAGACACACCGGGCGGAGGCGGATAGAGAGGGGTGCCGTCCGGGCCATACTCGGGTGCCCCATAAGGGGGTGCTCCCGGGTAGGGCGGCAACGGGCCGGGCGCAGGCCCACCGGGGTACCTGATCCGGGGTGGCTCCGGGTTCGCCTTCGTGACCGGGAAGTAGTTGGCGATGCCAGGGAATCCGATGCCCGGGTTGGGCCGCACATCGAGGCCGGTGCCGAACCCGGTGTCGGTGACGAGATACTTGACCGGAAAGTTCGCGAGGGGGTCGGGTAGTGAACCACAGCTCGGCCTGCCGCCGGGGCCGCCGGTCGCGTTGACGATCGGGAGGTTGTCCGGATAGCGGTACGGGTCGTCGCCCGCCAGTAGTGCGGCATCCATGATCACGGATTTTCCGTTGCCGCCGATGGCATCTCGGCCACCGTGCTCCAGAAACCATTGGGCACCTTGGAAAAGACAGGTGTAGGTCGGTGAGTACTTCATCAGCAACGCGGTCGTCGGGTCGAGGATGTTCATCGCGCGCACCAGGTTGGTCTCGTTTCCGCCGATCGTGTTGATACCGGCGTTGGAGAAGCCGACCGACGACAGCAGCAGCGTGTCCAGCGCCTGCGCGTTGTTGCTGATGGTCTTGCTGGTCGTCGAGAACGAATCCAGGATCGACACGATGTTCTGCGCGGCATCCGAATACACTTTTGCTGTCTGGCCGAACAGCTGCCAGTCCTGCTTGACAGTCGGCATTCTCGGGTTGACGTCGAGCAGCACGTTGTTCGAGTCGGTGATCGCCTGACCGATGACGTCACCTTTACCCCGCACTGACTCGGCAATCGCGGACAAGATCGAGTTCAGTTTCGCTGGGTCGATGGACTGGACGACTCCCTCCAAATTCTGGAACACGGTGTTGACTTCGACCGTCACATTGCGCGAGCGCACAACCGACCCCGGCTTGAGCCGCTCCGGGCTCGGGTCCGCAGGAACGATAAGGTCGACGTACTTTGCGCCGAATGCGGTGCTGGACTTGATCTCTGCTTCGAGGTTGCTCGGCAGATATTTGAACGGATCGGGGTAGATCTTCAGGGTCAGCTTCGAGACGGCACCAGCCGCTCCGGTCTGGGCACCGATGTTGGTGACCTCGCCGACCTGGACGCCGCGCAGCTTTACCTTCGCCCCGTCCTCCATGACCAGGCCCGCCCTGTCGGACACCAGCGTGAGCGGTTCATAGCTGCGCAACGTGCCGGAGAACAACATCGCGGTGAGCGTGCTGATGGCGATGACCACGAGAAGCAGCACCGGTGCCCACCAGATGGGGTCGATCTTCCCGCGTCGGGACGAGTTGATCATCGCGCCGTCACCCCGAAAGGTGGAAGTTGCCGGACTGCCCGTACACCGACAGCGTGATGGTCAAGAGAATGAAAACTCCCGCGGTGATCGACATGCGTACCGCGCGGCCGACCGCCTCACCGACACCCGCCGGGCCACCCGTCACGTTATAGCCGTAGTAGGTATGGATCGCCATCACCGCGGCGGCCATCGCCAACGCTTCGATGAACGACCATAAGAGGTCCGTCGGCTGCAGGAACGTATCGAAGTAGTGGTCGTATACACCTCGCGACTGCCCGTAGACGATAGTGGTGCCGAATCGGGTCGCCAGAAACGACATCAAGACGGCCACGGTGTAGATCGGTATGACCGCGACGACACCCGCCACGATGCGGGTGGAGGCGAGGTAGGTGATCGGGCGGATTCCCATCACCTCGAGTGCGTCGATCTCCTCGTTGATGCGCATAGCGCCGATCTGGGCGGTGGCACCGGCGCCGATGGTGGCGGCCAGCGCAACACCCGCGGTCGCGGGTGCGATGAACCGGACGTTGAGGAATGCTCCGAGAAACCCTGTGAGAGCTTCGATTCCGACATCCGACAGGGTGTTATACCCCTGCACGGCGATCAAGGCACCGGTGGACAGCGTGAGGAAACCGATGATCACGACAGTGCCGCCGATGACGGCAAGCGCCCCGGTGCCCATCCCCATGCCTGCGATCTGGCGCAGCACCATGCTCGGATACCGCCGGATGGCGTCGGGGGTGGACCACAGCGCCTGGCCGTAGAAGGCCGTCTGCTCCCCTAGCCTGCGGGTGCGGCCGACTGCCTTATCCATGGCCTGACTGAAGCGGGACGGGCCGTCTACCTCTGCGGTCACGGTGCCACCTTGACGCCGAAGGCGGTCGCCAGAATGTTGATGAGGAACAGCGCCATGAACGCGAAGACGACGGTCTCGTTGACGGCGGTCCCCACCGCCGTCGGGCCGCCTCCGACGTGCAGTCCCTTGTAGCACGCGATCAGCCCCGCGGAGAGACCGAACAGCAGGGCCTTGACGAGCGAGACGACCACCTGCGGCAGGCCGGTCAGCAGCGTCATCCCGGCGACGAACGCGCCGGGGGTGACGTGCTGGACGAAGACCACGAAGAAATAACTTCCGAACAGGCCGACGACCGCGACCACCGAATAGAGCATCAGCGCAACGAATGTCGCAGCGATCACCCGGGGCACGACAAGAGCCTGGATGGGGTCGACGCCGATGACCTTCATCGCGTCGATCTCCTCACGAATGGTCCTTGCGCCGAGGTCGGCGCACATCGCCGTGGCGCCCGCGCCCGAGACGACGATCGCCGTCACCACGGGACCTACCTGTGTGACCGACGCGAGCGCCGCGCCTGCTCCGGACAAATCGCCCGCGCCAACTTCGATCAGCACGATGTTCAGCGTGAAGACGATGAGGACGGTATAGGGAATCGACAGCACCAGCGTGGGGACGATCGACACCCTGGCCACGAACCAGATCTGATCGAGCAACTCGCGCCAGGCGAGAGGTCGACGGACAAGTGCCGCGCCCGTCTCGCCGGCCAGGACGACGAAGTCGCCCATGGCAAAGGCGGGCTTGGACCACGCGATCCCGCTCAAGGCCGATGACCGCGCCGTCGCACAGGCTGCATTGCATTACCTACTTCGGACAGAAGCCGTCGACCGGGACGGCTGCGGGCGGGAAGGGGCTGCGGCAGCACTGCCATGGCTGGCGGGTTCCCGGAGTGAATCGCGATACCTTTCCCTCATCGCCAGGCTGGCGCGGACGATAGGTGGGACCGTATTAGCTGTCAACGCGTGTCAAGTAACAAACCACGGCGTCAATTAGTGGAATTCGCAGCGTGCCCCAACGCTTTTGGTTTCGCTCAAACCGATCGAATCGTACTGATTTATTGTGTCGTATCCCTGCTCTCAGCGTGTCTGTAGGCTGGCTACCCATGAGCGCTGACGTCGATCCCACCGCACGACCGAGCGGCACCGGCTGCGTCGAATGCGATGCGGCGGGCGGCTGGTGGGTGCACCTTCGACGGTGCGCCGCCTGCGGCCACATCGGCTGTTGCGACGACTCTTTGGCGCGCCACGCGTCGGCGCATTGGCGGGAAGCGGGGCACCCGATCATCCGCTCGTTCGAGCCGGGCGAGGATTGGTTCTGGAACTACAAGACCAACCAGTACTACGACGGTCCCGAACTCGCGGCGCCCGACTGCCGTCCGAAGGACCAGTCCGTGCCGGGCCCGCAGGGACGGGTGCCGAAGGACTGGGCGGATCAATTGCGCCGCCGCGATAACTAGGACCGCGAGCGACCGCTTTTGTACCCCACCCACCGCGTGTCGCCGTGGAGACACGGTCGCTCGCGGGGTGGGCGACCACACGCAGTGACTAGAGGGACGCCGCCAGGTCTGACAGCGTCTCGGCGGTGGTGTGTTTCGGTGTCCACCCCAGCTGAGTCTTCGCCTTGGTGGTGTCCATGACCACCGATGTCCGCCCCGCATGCAGCCACTCCAGCGCGGACGGCACGAACGGCAGCCGGGCGACCACTCCGGAGGCCGCCGACATCGCGACTCGCGGCACCGGCACGGGTCTGGCCCCGAGTGCGTCGGCCACATCGGATATCGACACCTCCCCGTCTCCAGCCAGGTTGTATGCACCGGGTGGCGCGGAAGTTGTTGCGGCCAGCGCGATTGCGGCGGCGACATCGTCGTGATGGACAAGCTGCAACGGCGTACCCGGATCGGGGAGCGGCGGCTTGAGTACCGGTAGGACCTGTGACACCTTCCGCATCACACCGGGAAGCTGGTTCCACGGCATGGCCTCGACGAGGGTCTGCGCCTTCGGGCCTGCCACGATCGACGGACGCAGGACGTACACCTCGAGCGTCGAGCCGCCGGTGATCTCCGACAGCGCCGCTTCGCAGGCCGCCTTTTGTTCGGAGTAGTAGTGCTCGGGTGAGCCGCGGGGCGGCACGTCCTCGGTGATCGGCACCGGGTTGTCAGAGTGGTAGCCGTAGGCGGCGACCGACGAGGTGTACACAAGTCGCCTTGGGCGCTGCGCGGCGACCGTCGCCTCGAACACGTTGCGGGTCCCGGCCAGATTGACGCGCGCACTCTCTTCCCGCGATCCCATGATGATGAACGCGAGATGCACCACGATGTCGGCGTCGGCGACCAGGGCGTCGACAGCATCGCGGTCGAGGATGTCGCCCTGCCGGTATTCGGTCTTACGCCAGTCCTGAGCCGCGAGGTCGAACGGCCGACGGGCCATCCCGATGACGCGCTCCACAGCGGGATCCTGGTCCAGGGCAGTCACGGCTGATATGCCGATGTCGCCCGTGGGCCCCGTGACCGCAACCGTCAACCCCATACATGGGTGATTCCCCGGCGTCGAGTCGGCGAAACGCGGCGTCACGCCTTGTCGGCGAGCGCCTGCGTGGCGGCGTTGTAGCCGGGGATGAACGTGATGCCGGGGCCGCCGTGGCAACCCGCGCTGCCGAGATACAGGCCGTCGATCGGGATCGGTTGGTCGACATAGCCTTTCGGGCCTGGACGGTTCGGTCCCATCTGCTCCGGATGGATGAGGCCGTGGCAGTAGTCACCGGTCGGCGCACCGAACATCGTGCCCATGTGCTTGGGCGTGAAGGTGGTGTGCCTGATGATCAGGTCCTCGAAGTTCGGGGCCAGCCTGGTGATCTTGTCGATGACGCGCTGCCCCATCTCGACCTTCATCTCGCCGTAGCTGGATTGACTTTCCTCGACGGGGAACCACAGCGAGAACGCCGACGCCGCGTGCTTGCCCACCGGGGCCAGGTCCGGGTCGTTGACGGACGGAATCTGCAACGCGATCGACGGGTCGGCGGGAACGATGCCGCGTCGGCAGTCCTCCCACTGCTGCTGCAATTCCTCTGGGGTGCTGAAGATTCCGATGTTGGATTGCATGGCCGGATCGTTGAGCACCCGGTAGGGCTCGGCGAACTCCGGTATGCCGTCGAGCGCGAAGTGCATCTGCAGGTAGCTGCCGCGGTGGTCGATGCGGGAGAACCGCTCGCGGATGTCGGCGGGCACCGCGTTCGAGTCGACAAGTCCGTTGACCGTCAGATCCGGTGAGATGCCGGAGACGACGATTGGCGCAGCGACTGTCGAGCCGTCCTCGAGCCGGACCCCGGTGACACGGCCGTCGGTCACCAGGATCTCGTCGACCTTGCTGCGCAGCCGCAACTCGCCGCCGCCGGAAGTGAACACCTCTGCAAGGTGTGCCGTCAGCGCGCCGATGCCACCCTTGACCTTCTTGACCAGCAGCGCGTTCTCGTCAGGGACGGCGAAGCCATACGCCAGCGCCGCGGCGGTGCCGGGCGTGGCGGGACCCCGGTAGGTGGTGTTGACCGCCAACAGCGAGAGCATGCCGCGCAGCGCGCCGTGCTTCTCCTTGTCGGGAAGGTAGCGGTCCAGCACATCGGTGACCGATCCGAACAGCAGGTCGGTGATCGTCGAACGCTCGAATTCGTTTGTCGCACAGGCATACATCTCGTCGAGAGTCTTCGGTGGCTGGCCGGCATCGAAGCGTCCGAGCGCTCGCGTCGGCGCCTGGCACCAGGCCAGCAGCCCCGCCATGCCGTTGACGGCCTCTGCGCCGTGCACCTCGTTGATGTGCGTCATCAGCTTCATCGGGTCGGTGTAGTAGATCAGCGGTTCGTCTCCGACGCCGCGCAGCGATACCGACATCACGTCCAGGTCGACCGTCGGCAGTGTGTCCAGGCCGAGTTCACGGCTGACTGTCGCCGACGTCGGGATCTGCACCGACCCGGCGATCTCGAACTTGTAGCCGTCGAAAAGCTCGACGGTGGAAGCCATTCCGCCGGCGTACAGCTTGGCATCGAGGCAGAGCGTGCGAAGCCCGGCCTTCTGGAGAAGTGCGGCTGATGTCAAGCCGTTGTGGCCCGCGCCGACCACGATCGCGTCAAAGTCCGCCATGGGCTGAGGCTGACACGGGGACAAAGTTTTGTCAATAATGACGAAACTTGGGCTCAGAGGGTGTCGCCGATCCCCTTGCTCAACGTCTGCAACGCCTCCCGGGTCAGCCGCGTCAGCTCGGGCAGCGACCGGTCCTCGCCGAGCATCCAGAACTCCATCGCGCCGAACACCGCGGCCGCGATGCACCGGGAGACGACAGTGATCCGCATCCGGTCGTCGCTGCCGGGCTCGGGCGGTTCGTCGCCGGTCAGGTGCTCTTCGATGGCTTCGGCGAAGTCGGTCTCGACCTGGCGGATGTGCCGGACGATCCGGATGGGATCGAGTTCCTGGGCCCGCAGCGTCGGGATTTTGGCGACGGCCCAGTCGTCGTACGGTCTGGCCAGGATCGCCGACTGCACCGACTCGACGATCGACTCGTCGGGCGAGCGCTCGGCCAACGCCGCCCGAAACCAGTGCAGGCCCGCGTCGTAGTCGGCGAACAACAGATCGTGCTTCGACGCGAAGTGCCGATAGAACGTCCGCAGCGACACCCCGGCGTCGGCAGCGATCTGCTCGGCCGAGGTCTCCTCGACGCCCTGGGCGAGAAACCGAACCACCGCCGCCTGCCGTAGCGCTTCGCGCGTGCGCTCGCTGCGCGCCGTCTGGGCAGGTCGGACCATGTGCGTAAATTACCTTACGGCGGTTATGTCAATATTGACAAAACTGAAATCGGCCGAAAGACTCCGCCTATGGTTGCCCTCCTCGTGCACGCGATCCTCGGCATCGCGACCATCGCGTTCATCGTCAAATCGAACCCGGCCGTCTTCAAGCGCGTGTCCGCCGGCCCGCAACTGTCCGCGCTGGAGATCTTCTTGTGGGTCTTGGGCATCGTTTCGCTGCCCGTCACGTGGTACTTCAACATCCGCTACGTGCAGGAGTACGCCGAGAACCCGTTCTGGGGTCAGCCGACCTGGGCGCAGTTCGTGGCCATGGGGTACGTCAATCCCTCGTCCAGTTCGCAGGTCGCCGACTACACAATCCTCAGCGTCATCATGGCGGTGTGGGCCGTCGTCGATGGCCGACGGCGCGGCTTCAAGTACGCATGGGCGTACTTCGCTTTGTTCTTGTTCACCAGTTCGACCTTCGGCTCAGCCATGTATCTCGCGACGGTCGAGCGGCAGCGTCGGCACAAGCTGGCGGCATCGGCCGCCGAATCGGTGGCCTGACCCCCGCCGGGGTCGGCTTAGAGTTGGAGGATGCTCGACGACGATTTGCGGCGGCGCCGCCTCGAGATCATCCGGGAACACATGGACACCGAGGTGACGCAGGAGTTCGACAAGACCCTGGCCACCTTCAACGGCCACCCGCACTACGAGATCATGCCGACGGGCCAGGTCTTCGATGGCGACGACGAGGTCATGGGTTACTACCGGATGACCAGGACGGCCTTCCCGGACCAGCGCCACGACAACGTCCGCCACCACGTCACCGACGACGCAGTGATCGTCGAATTCGACCTGCTGGGAACCAATCTCGGCGACTTCTACGGCCTGCCTCCGACGGGCAAGTCGTTCCGGGTACCGATCATCGCCGTGTTCTTCTTCGACGGCGACCGCATCGTCAACGAGCGCGTCTACTTCGACTCGGCGAGCCTGGTGACCCAGATCGGCCGCGGCGAGCTGCTGGCCATGGTGGGCGATCAGTGAAGGTCCACCATCTCAACTGCGGCACGATGCACCCGCCGCGCGCGCCCCACTGCGTCTGTCACGTGTTGCTCGTCGAGACCGACAACGGTCTGGTTCTCGTCGACTCCGGGTTCGGGATCGACGACTGCGCTGACCCGCCTGGACGGGTGGGCCCGGTACGCTTCATCACCCGGCCGGTCTTCGTGCCGACCGAGACCGCTGCACACCAACTCGATCGGCTCGGCTTCCGCCGCGAGGACGTTCGCCACATCGTCGTCACGCATTTCGACACCGACCACATCGGCGGTATCGCCGACTTCCCGCACGCGCACATCCACGTCACCGCTGCCGAAGCGTTCGCCGCGTTCAGCTCACCGACCCGCCAGGAGAAGGTGCGCTACGGCCGCCAGCAGTGGGCCTCCGAACTGAAAATCGTCGAGCACAACGCAGGCGGGGAATCCTGGCGCGGGTTCGCCGCCGCGAAGGAGCTCGACGAGATCGCCCCAGGCATCGTGCTCATCTCGCTGCCCGGCCACACCCGCGGTCACGCCTGTGTCGCCGTCGACGCGGGCCACCGGTGGATCCTGCATTGCGGCGACGCCTTCTACCACTACGGCTCACTCGACGGCACCCATGTACCCCGTAGTCTGTGGGCAATGGAAACCGCGGTCGCGTTCGATCGGAAGAAGATGCGCGACAACCACTCTCGCCTCGCGGAGCTCTACCGCAGCGCGGAGGAGGACGACCTGTTCATCGTCTCCGCCCACGACTCGGCGATGTTCGAGCGCGCCAAGGCGACCGCCGAGTCTGCCCGCTAGGGCACCAGCACCACCTTGCCGACGTTCTCCCGGTCCGCGAGGATCCGGTGCGCCTCACCGGCATTCGCGAACGGCACGGCCGCGTGGACGACCGGCACTGCGACACCGTCGGCCAGCGCAGTGGTGAGCGGCCCGATCCACGGCTCCAGGCTCCCGCGGTCGTCCCAGAGCGCCAGCATGTTCAACCCGATGATGGCCTTTGACTCGGAAAGCTGCTTGACGAGGTTGAACCCGCGCAGCATCGGCAGCAGTTGAGGCAGCGCCGTGCGCAGCGAGCGCTTCTCGCCCTGCTGCATGGCCGAGAACCCGTACGCGACGACCCGGCCACCCGGCCGAATCATGTCGTAGGACCGCTTCAGCGACTTCCCGCCGATGGCGTCCAGCACGATGTCGTAGGGCGGCAAGTCTTTCCACCAGCCGTCCTTGCGATAGTCGATGGCGCGGTCGACGCCGAACTCGGTGAGCCGCGCGTGCTTACCCGGCGACGCCGTGCCGTGGATCTCCGCCCCCGCGGCCTTGGCGAGCTGGATGGCCGCGATGCCGACACCGCCTGCCGCCGCATGGATCAGCACGCGCTCGCCCGCGCGTAGCGACCCGTAGCCATGCAGAGCCGCCCACGCGGTGGCGTAGTTGACGGGAATCGCCGCTCCCTGCTCGAAGCTCAGCGACTCCGGCAGGGGTATCGCATCTGTGGCGGCAACGTTGACGATCTCGGAGTAGCCGCCGAATCGGGTGCCGCCGAAAACCCGTTCGCCGACGCGCGCGGCGTCGACGCCGTCGCCGACAGCCTCGATGATTCCCGCGACTTCGTAGCCGACGACGCAGGGCGGCTTGGGCGCATCCGGGTAAAGGCCAACGCGGGCAAGGTGATCGGCGAAATTCACACCCGCGGCCTTGACCGCGATTCGTACCTGGCCTGCCGCGGGCGGCGGCGGGTCGGGCCTGTCCTGGACCTTGAGGACGGACAGGTCACCGTGCTTGGTGATGACGACGGCGCGCACGTCTGGTCACACCGTCGCTACGGCTTGCTGACGGCTGCGCCGCCGCAGCCGGGCCTCGATCATGCCGAGCACGTCGTAGTAGTGGGTCGGCGCCACCCGGGTCAGGATGTCGAAGACGTAGGCGTCGGGTCCCACGAGAATTCGCGCCTTACCCTGCTCGACCCCGCGGTGGATGATCTCGGCGGCCTTGTCGGGTTGGGTCATGGTGATCGAGGCGAATTCCTCGACCATCTGTTCGTGTGAACGGCCGCGGCCGTCGGGATCCTTGCGGAACCGGGCGTTGCGAACGATGTTGGTGTTGATCCCGCCGGGATGCACGTTGATGGCGGTCACGCCGGTACCGCGCAACTCCTGACGCAATGAATCGGTGAAACCGCGGACGGCGAATTTCGCTGAGCAGTACGCACTTTGGTTGGGCATGCCAGCGAGGCCGAACACACTGGAGGTGTTGACCATCGCCCCTGTGTTCTGCTCGACGAGGATCGGCAGAAACGCCCGCGTTCCGTTGACGACACCGTGGAAGTTGATGTCCCACAACCAGTTGTCGTCCTCGGGGACCGACTCCAGCACGCTGGAGGCGGTCGCCACACCGGCGTTGTTGAACACCGCACCCAGCGGAGCCGGTGCCCAGTCGCGCACGTCGTCGGCGAAATCGCGTTGTGCTTCGGCATCGCGGACGTCGAGCACCCTGGCCAGGCTCGCACCGTCGAGGCCCGCCTCTGTTTCCTTCAGGCCGAGCTCGTCGATGTCGGTGATCGCCACCGGGCAGCCACGGGCCGAAAGCCGTTGCGCCAGAGCGCGCCCGATGCCCGACGCCGCGCCCGAAATGACCACGGTGCGGCCGGTGATGGTCCGCTTCGTCGATTTACTCATCGTTGCTCCTCTAGTTCGGTTAGGTCGACCGGTGCCGAAGCGATGTGGTCGGTGATCAGGTCGGTGACGCGCTCCCATGCGCCGGCCGGCAGGTCGTGACCCATGCCCGCAATGGTCTCCAGCCGTGCTCCGCGGATGGCGCGGGCCGTCGCGGCGCCACCGGTCGGGTGGACCATCCGGTCCCGGTCGCCGTGGATCACCAGCGTCGGCGCGTCGATCTGGCCGAGCTCGCGGGTGCGGTCGCCGGAGCGGAATATGCCCGCCAGCTGCCGAGGCGTGCCCGCGCTGGTCGGATCGCGATCCCAGCCGACGGCAGCCCTCTGCCGAACACGCGCTTCGTCGAAAGGGAAACCGTGCGAACCGATATGGCGGAATATCGTCACATCACGCTCCATCGCCTCGAGGCGGGAACGTGGCGGCTTTGCCGTCGCCAACCGCCACCATGTCGAAAGCGCAGGCCTGCCGAGACGGGCAGCGCCCGTGGTGGACATGATCGATGTCAGTGTCCGCACCCGGCCGGGATAGTGCGCCGCTACGGTCTGCCCGATCATCCCGCCCATGGAGATGCCTGCCAGATGCACGTCCCGATACCCGAGCACGTCGAGAAGTCCGACGGTGTCACGCGCCATATCGCCGAGGTGATACTGCCGCGGATGGCTGCCCCCGCGAAAGATGGCAAGCGGCTTCGGCGGCGGAAAGTCCATATGGGTGGACCGGCCGACGTCGCGGTTGTCGAACCGGGTGACGCAGTAGCCGCGCCCGGCCAGCGCGGTGGCGAATTCGGTCGGCCACGATCCGTGCAACTGCTGTCCCAGTCCGCCGATCAGCACGATCGGAGTGTCGTTCGGGTCGCCGATCTGTTCGTAGCACAGCTCGATTCCGCGACCGACGTCGACGACCCGTTGTTCTCCGCTCATGCCTCGCCTCCCGCTCGCTCCGGTCCTCGCTGCGCTGCGATCCTCACTCGCGCGCGCCTTCGGGTGCTCATGCCTCGCCTCCCGCTCGCTCCGGTCCTCGCTGCGCTGCGATCCTCACTCGCGCGCGCCTTCGGGTGCTCATGCCTCGCCTCCCGCTCGCTCCGGTCCTCGCTGCGCTGCGATCCTCACTCGCACTCGCCTTCGGGTGCTCATGCCTCGCCTCCCGCTCGCTCCGGTCCTCGCTGCGCTGCGATCCTCACTCGCGCGCGCCTTCGGGTGCTCATGCCTCGCCTCCCGCTCGCTCCGGTCCTCGCTGCGCTGCGATCCTCACTCGCGCTCGCCTTCGGGTGCTCATGCCGAAATCCTTGCCGATCGGCTGAGATTGGTTGATGTCGATCCCACCTTTCGTCGGTACACAACGGCGCGACCGCCGCGTGCCGGTGCGGTTGCCACGCCGCGGGAGTGAATTCGTTCGCCAGGGGCATACGTTGTGCCGAACTCGAATTCGCGCAGCAGCGTGCGCAGCGTGACGTTCATCTCCATGTTGGCGAATGCGGCACCGATGCAGCGTCGGACACCTCCGCCGAACGGAATCCAAGTGTGGGTGTCCGGGTTCGAACCGAGGAAGCGATCCGGATTGAACAGCTTCGGCGCGGTGAAGTTCTGCTCGGACGCGTGAGACATCGTGATACTCGCGATCACGGTGTGGCCCTTCGGGATGACCCACTCGCCCAACCGGATTCGTTCACGGGTGAACCGTCCGGTGGCCTCCACCACGGGCCGGGTGCGCTGCACTTCCCAGATCGTGGCCTGAAGCAGCTCCGATCCCCCCGCGTCGACCTCCGTCGTCAGCCGCGACAGCACGCGCGGATGGCGTCGCAACCGCTCGACGGCCCAGGCCAGCGTCGTCGCAGTCGTCTCGTGGCCCGCGGCGAGCAGCGTCAGCAACTCGTCGGCGATGTGAGCATCGGAAATGGGCGAGCCGTCCTCGTAGCGCGCCGAAAGCATCAACGCCAGCACGTCGTTACGCTCTTCGGACACCGGGTCGGCCCTGGCGTCGGAGATGAGTTCGGTGATGATCTCGTTGTAGCGCTCGCGATATCGCTGCACCTTCCCCCACGGGCTCCACGGTCCGAGGTCGCGCCGCAATGCCGGGGGCATCACTGCCATCCGCGACGCCAGCGGAACCATCCGGGGAAACAGTTCGCGGAGTTGGTCCAGCGCGCTGCCCTGTGCGCCGAACACGGTACGAAGGATGGCGTTGAGGGTGATGCGCATCATCGGCTGCAGCGTTTCGAATTCTTTGTCCTCCGGCCAGTTCGCGGTCTCGCGCATCACTTCTTCTTCGACGATGGCTTCATACCCGGCCATCCGCTTGCCGTGGAAAGGCGGAACGAGGAGCTTGCGCCGTGCGCGGTGCTCGTCGCCGTCGAGGCTGAAGGTCGAGCCAGGGCCGAGGACCGTGCCCAGGTTGGTGGCCACCCCGACCTGCTCGCTGCTCATCGTGAACAGGTCCTTGATCAAGGCGGCCTCCCCGATCACGACGGTTTCACCGAAGATCGGCAGGTTCAGCGTGAACGCACTGCCATAGCGCTTGCCTATCGCGGCAACGGCGCGATGCCGCCCGGTGAGGAAGACGATGCCCAGGACGGGTTTTGGTATCCGCGGGCCTGGCGGCAGGCGAACGGGGTCGTTCGTGGCCTCACCCAATGTCGTTCCTCCCACGCGGTACTCCGAGGTACCGGTAACGGTACGCGACCGTACCGACGACGACAACCCCCATTTGCACATATGTCCAATAGCGTCTCGAAAGGAACTTCGGCGAGCGCAGCAGAAGCACGCCGCTGTGCAAGCGCTGCGAATACGCTGATCTTGTGGAACTCGGCGACGGCGCCGGGAAACCGTGGTTTGGCATCCTGGGTCCGCTGGCCGCCGGAGTCGAGGGCGGACAGCGGCTCGACCTTGGCGGGCGCAAGCAGCGGGAGTTGCTCGCTCTGCTGCTGATCAACCTCAATCAGTGCATACCTGCACCACGCATCGCCGATGCGCTGTGGAAGGGCGATCCGCCTACGAGCGCGGATGTGACACTGCGCAGCCACGTTTCGCATCTTCGGCGGCGATTGGCCGGCATCGGCGTGCAGGATGCGCTGGTCACCAGGCCGACAGGATATGGGCTGTTCGTCAGCGCGGACCAGGTCGATGCGGCTCAGTTCGAGGGGCTGCTGGAGTCCGGGCGGGAGGCCGTGCGCCTCGGCGAGGTCGAGCGAGCGGCCCAGCTGCTCGCCGATGCACTGGCCGTGTGGCGCGGATCTGTGCTCGACGATCTGGGGCCGCCGGAGTTCGCACACACCGACGTTGCGCGGCTGGAAGAGCTGCGGTTGACCGCGCTGGATCTCCGGATTGACGCCGACCTCGCCCTCGGCAGACACCATTCGGTCATCGGCGAACTCGAGCGATTGGTGGTCGCGCATCCGTTCCACGAACGGCTGCACTGCCAGCTCATGCTGGCGCTGTATCGATCGGGCAGGCAGGCGGACGCGCTGGCCGTCAGCTCATCGGTCCGGCAACACCTCGCCGACGAGCTCGGCATCGACCCGGGTCCGGCGCTGCGCGATATGGAGACCGCCATCCTCCGCCACGATCCGGCGCTGCTGTTCACGCCGACCGAGGTCAATCAGACAGCGGTACCCAGCGTGCCTGCGGGCGCGTCAACCAAGTACCACCCACCGGTCTCCACACGCTCACACGTCACCCGCGGTCGACTGATCGACCTACTGCGGGCCGGCGGCCGCCGGCGATTGACACTCATCCACGGGCCCGCGGGCTTCGGCAAGACCACACTGGCCGCGCAGTGGCGAGACATCCTCGCCGACGACGGAATCACCGTGGCATGGCTGACGATCGACAGCGATGACAACAACGTCGTGTGGTTTCTCGCCCACCTGATCGATGCCGTTCGCAGCGTCCGGCCCACATCGGGTGAAGGACTGCGTCAGGCGCTCGAAGCTCGCGGCGAGGAAGCCGAACACTACGTCCTGACGTCGCTCATCGACGAGATCGAGTCGGACAACGGACAATTCGCCGTCGTCATCGATGACTGGCACCGAATCAACAACGATGCGGTGATCGACGCGCTGGCGTACCTGCTGAACCATGCAGGCCATCACCTGCAAGTCGTAGTCACCAGCCGCACGCGGGCCGGCTTGCCAACGGGACGGTTGCGCGTTCGCGACGAGCTGACCGAAATCGACGGCGCGGCTTTGCGTTTCGACACGTCGGAGTCCCGTGCGCTCCTGGTGGATGTGGGCGGGTTGGAATTGGACGAGGCGGAGGTGGCCCACCTCGAGCAGACGACCGACGGCTGGGTTGCGGCTCTGCAGCTGGCGTCGTTGTCTCTGCGTGACTGTGACAACCCGGCCGCGTTCATCAGCCGGATGTCGGGCCGCCATCACGCGATCGGTGAGTACCTGGCCGAGAACGTGCTGCACATGCTCGATGACGAGATGCTGGACTTCCTGATGGCCACCTCGCTCACCGAGCGGATCTGCGGGGATCTCGCGTGCGCGCTGGCAGGCGTCAACAACGGGCAGGCGCTGTTGGAAGCCACGGAGGAACGGGACCTGTTCCTGCGCCGCATCGACGACGAACGGGAGTGGTTTCGCTACCACCACCTGTTCGCGCAGTACCTGCAGCGCAGGCTTACCCGCGACCAACCCCTGCGCATCTCACAACTCCACAAGACGGCGTCGGCCTGGTTTGCCGAGCACGACATGCTGCGCGAGGCGGTCGATCACGCACTTGCGGCGGGAGACGAGGAAAGCGCGACGGCACTTGCTGAGATGCTCGGCGTTCAGCTGGTCGAACGGTCACAGATGTCGACGGCGCTGGCGATGGTGTCAAAACTGCCCGCGCACATCGTCGCTCGCAGCCTCCGACTGCAACTGACCGTCGTCTGGGCGAACGTGTCGTTGCAGCGGCCGGCTGCCGCGGGTGCCGCGATGGCCGCATTCGAATCCGCAGTGCAGGAGCGGGAACTTGGTTCGTCCGACCTGCGGGCGATGAAGGTCGAGGCCGATGTCATCCGCGCGGTCGTCGAATGCCATTCCGACCGGACCGCGGGTGTTCAGGAGCTGGTGGCCGAATGCCTGTCCGCGCCGAACACGATGATGCCGTTGGTCGTTGCCGCCGCCGCTGACGTCCAGTCGTACCTCGACGTCTACCGGTTCGACTTCGATGCTGTTCGCAAGCGGCAGGAATGGGCGCTCCCCTTCCAGCAACGCAGCATCGGCCCCTTCACGCTCGTTTACGGGCGTTGCCTCGTCGGCATGGCTGCGATGGAGGAGCTCGACGTCGGCGAAGCCGAGCGGTGTTTCCGCGAAGCGCTGCGAGTCGCTAATCAATTCGGCGACACCCACTCTCGTCCGACCCGACTGGCCTGCGGGCTGTTGGGTGAGCTGCTGTACGAGCGAGGCGAAATCGACGAGGCCGACCGGCTCCTCGAGGAGAGTTATCAGCTGGGAGCTGAGGGCGGCGTGGTGGAGATGATGATCGCCCGCTATGTCGTCGGCGCCCGCGTCAAGGCCGTGCGCGGCGATCGCGATGCCGCCGCCGAGCGCCTGAATAACGGTGCGCGGGTTGCGGAAAGCCTTCGCCTTCCGAGGCTGCGCGCCCACATCGAGAACGAGCGCGTGCGCCTGGAGCTACCGGACGGCGTGGCATTGCGGCGCGGTCGTCAGGACGCACTGCCGGACGGTGGGCTTGGCGACATCACGGCTCAGTTGCGCGATGAGACCAACATTCGGGGCCTGCTCGCCGATCAACCGGCTCTCGCCTGCGAGCGGGCGCAGGCCTGGGTCGAGCGGCTCGAGTCTGCGCGTCGACCGAGGGCGCTGCTGCAGGCCAAGCGGTTGGTGGTGGCAGCCCTGAGCGCGGCGGGCCGAACCGACGAAGCCAAGGAGACGTTGGCACTGGTCGCCGCGCAATGCGCCGAGCGCGGCATGCTGCGATACCTGCTCGACGGTGGGCCGCACGTGGTGGCTTTGGTCGAGGAGCTTCGCGACGACCTGCGTGCCGGTCGACGGAATCCGTCGTCGACGGGGACTCTTGCAGCCTTTCTCGACAGTGTCGTGGCAGCTCGCTAGCGATCTCAACAGCCTTTCAACGGATTTTCAACGCCGGTTCGCGACCGTGTTCATGCCGAACCACCGATTGAAAGGCTTCTCATGCACACCATTCCCCCCCACGTCGCCCGGCTGCTGTTCGACGACTCAGGCGCCAAACGCTCCGACCGCGCACGACGTGGACGGTCCGACATGCAGCCTCGCCGCCGTTCGGCCCGCGCCAGGAACGAGCGTCACTAGCGCGAACCGCGGCTCCCGCCGCTTCCCGTGAAGTTGATGTGCGCGTCTTGTTGTCTTGTTGTGAGGCTCACTACATAATCCTCCGGTGACCGCACTGACGATCTTGATCCGCAAGACCTGTTTACGTGTTCTGGCCCTCGCGCTTATTGCCGCGACAACTGTCATTTCGCCTCCGTTGACTGCGGTCGCAGAACCCGCGGCCGCACCGGGCGGTGCGTACATCACCGGCATCGAGCCGGTCAACGATCGGTGGGAGAAGATCTCGGTCTTCTCTCCATCGATGAACAAGATCGTCGTCAACGACGTGTTCAAGGCGCCGAAATCGGGTGCGCCACCTTCTATCTGCTGCCCGGCATCGACGGCGGCGACAACCTCGACCCTGGCGTGTATTTCGAGCCGGGCAGCAAGAGCTGGTTCGGGATGACCGACATCCAGGGTTTCTTCGCCGACAAGAACGTCAACATCGTTTCACCCCTCGGCGGCCAATTCAGCTGGTTCACCGACTGGGTCGCCGACGGCAGCCAGCAGTACCAGACCTACATGACCAAGGAACTGCCCCCGCTGATCAACAAGGAGCTGAAGACCAACGGCCGCAACGCTGTTGGCGGTCTGTCGAGCACCGGCGGCGCGAGCGCCGAGGCGATGTGGGGCCCGCTCGGCGGCCCGCTGTGGATTGCCCATGATCCGTCGAAGAACGTCACGAAGCTGAAGGGCGTCGGGGTTTACGCCGCTGCCTCCGGCGGCGCGCAGGGCGACGTCGACCGCCTAGCGCCGGGCACGGCCAACTTCACCGGCGGGCTCATCGAGGGCATCGTGTTGGCCAACACCCAGAAGTTCGCCGATGCCGCGGCGGCTGCAGGGGTGCCCATCAACTTCGTGGTTCGTCCCGAGGGCTCGCACACGTGGGGGCTGTTCGAGTCGGAGATGCAGGAGTCGTGGAACACCACGATCGGTCCGGCGCTGGGAGTTCGCTAACGGCTTTAGCCGACAGTGGCGGCCGCGCCGTCAAATCAGCAGCAGCCGCAGGCGTCGACATGTGGCGAACACGAGCGAGAACGGATCGCACCACCGCGGTAGACCGCCAACCAGATGCAGGCCGGTCACCATGATCATCGACGTAGTGACGACGGGCTGAGACTTGAAGTACCTGCGGGCGGCGTCGGACAGCAACTCATCGTCTGTGGCGATCAGGTCGTAGGCGGCCACGCCACCGGCCAGTGCCAGCCAGGCCCGATCTGACTTACGCATCCCGTCTGCACCTCCTTGTGTTTAGGAAGACGAACTACATCGTGAAGAAGTTCATGTGCGGCGCTGCCTAAGTCTCGTGCCGGGCGGCTCGGAGATGGCATGTCGATACGGCGGACATCGCTGACCAGCGGTGACACCATACTGACGTGGACGTCACGGGGGACGGTCGCGGTGCACCAGTTACGCAGGTCAGCCGATCGGCGGAGTACGAGCAAGTCACTGTGCTATTCGCCGACGTGGTGCATTCGATGGACGTCGCAGCGACCCTCTGTGGGAAGCCGACGCCGATGGCACGCGCAGTGCGCTGACAACAACCCGTTGGCCCCACGAGTAGTAAGGAGCATTCGATGCAGCTCATGTCACCTATGGATTCGCTGTTCTTGATCGGGGAATCGCGCGAGCATCCGTTGCACGTCGCCGGTTTGCAGGTGTTCACGCCGCCGCAGGGCACCGGACCGGAGTTCGTTCGGGATACTTACGAGGCGATGCTGGCGTGCAAGAACGTCCAGCCGACTTTTCGCAAGCGTCCGGCGACGGCGCTCGGTGGATTCATCAACGTCGCGTGGACGCTCGACGAAGATATCGATCTCGAGTACCACGTGCGACGCTCGGCCCTGCCCGCGCCGGGACGGGTCAGGGAGTTGCTGGAGCTGACCTCCCGGCTGCACGGCACCTTGCTGGACCGCCACCGACCGTTGTGGGAATCGCATGTGATCGAGAGCCCGAAAGACGGGCGCTTCGCGGTCTACACGAAGGTCCATCACGCATTGGTTGACGGCGTGTCCGCGCTCAAGCTGATGCAGCGATCACTGAGTACCGATCCGGCCGAGAGCGAGATCCGGGTACCGTGGGCGCTGCCGCCCCGCCCCCGCCACCGTTCCGAAGTACATCCAATCGTGGTGGAAAAGCGCACGGGGACAATGCAATCGGCGGCGCGAAAGGTTCTATCGACACGCGGCCTTGGCGCGCGCCGCGCTCAAGGTGCGGCAACTTGAGCCGCCGTATCGGGCACCGCGCAGCATGCTGAACGTTCCGATCGGCGGGGCGCGCCGGTGCGCGGCGCAGTCTTGGTCGCTGAAACGCATCGCGACGGTCAAAGACGCGGCCGGGACAACGGTCAACGACGTCGTTCTAGCGATGTGCGCCGGTGCCTTGCGCTCCTATCTCAGCGACCTCAACGCGCTGCCCGATATGCCGCTGATCGCCATGGTTCCGGTGAGCGTGCGCACCGAGCACGACCCCGGCGGCGGCAACGCGGTATCGACCGTGCTGTGCGATTTGGCGACCAACCTCAACGACCCGGCAAAACGGCTGGAAGTCATTCACACGTCGATGCAGGACAACAAGAAGGTGTTGGCGCAGCTGCCCAGGGCGCAGGCAATGGCGGTGGGCATGCTCACGTTTACGTCAATGTGGCTCAGCGGTCTTCCCGGCTTTCGCGCTGCGCCGCCGCCGTTCAACATTTGCATCTCCAACGTCCCCGGCCCACCAGAGACGCTGTATTGGAACGGGGCGCGCCTCGACGGCAACTATCCGTTGTCGGTCGCCATGAATGGACAGGCGCTCAACATCACCGTGGCAACCTGCGCCGACAATCTGGATTTCGGACTCGTCGGGTGCCGCCGATCGGTGCCGCACCTGCAGCGGCTGCTCGGTCATCTGGACGCGGCGCTTAAGGACCTGGAGCAAGTCGTCGGTGTATGAGAGGCCGTCGCGTGGAGGCATCCGAGCCGGTCGAAATAGACGACACTCGAGAATCTCGAAACTTCGTCTCGGAGATTGCGCGGCGATATGGCGGACACCGCTGACCAGCGATGACACGATACTGACGTGGACGTCACGGGGGACGATCGCGGTGCACTGACAGCTACGGGGCTGTCGTGCGGGTCGTGTGGCACAGAGCTGCCGTCGGACTCACAGTTCTGCAACAAGTGCGGCGCGCCGGTCAGGCCAGCCGCGACAGCTGCGGAGTACAAGCAGGTGACGGTGCTGTTCGCCGATGTGGTGCGGTCGATGGACATCGCGGCTGCGCTGGATATGGAGCGGTTGCGCGAGGTCATGACCGAGTTGGTGGAACACTCGGCGGCGGTGGTGCGTCGCTATGGCGGGACCGTGGAGTACGCCGGTGATGGGGTGATGGCGATCTTCGGCGCCCCAGTTGCGTTGGAGGATCACGCCTTTCGCGCATGTCTGGCAGCGCTGGCCGTCCAGGAGGAGGCGAACCGGTTGGCGGCCGAGGTGGCCCGCCGCGATGGTGTGGAACTGCGGTTGCGGGTGGGGCTGAATTCGGGTCCGGTGATCGCCGGTGAGATCGGTTCGGGGTCGCTGGGCTACCGAGCCATTGGTGAGACGGTCGGTATGGCGCAGCGGATGGAAGCGGTGGCCCCGCCCGGCGCAGTGTTGCTGTCGGAGTCCACCGCGCAGCTGGTCGACCACCTCGTGGCGCTGGCTGAACCGGAGTGGGTGCACATCAAAGGCGCCGACGAACCGGTGCGCGCGCGTCGGCTCGTGGCGATCGGCCCGCGCGATGGGCTGATCGGGCGGGCCGAAACGAGCCTGGTCGGTCGGCGCTGGGAGATGGCGGCCCTTGACGCCATGGTGGACCGCGCGGTCGGTGGGCGCGGTGGTGTCGTGAATGTGGTTGGGCCGCCGGGCATCGGCAAGAGCCGGACGGCCCGGGAGACGGCCGCCTTAGCGGCAGGTCGCGGGGCCGAGGTGTTTTGGACCTTCTGCGAATCCCACGCCAGCGACATCCCCTTCCAGGCGGTCACCCGGCTGCTGCGCGCACGCACGGGCGTGGCAGACCTTGACAGCGACGCCGCCCGCACGAAAGTGCGCGCGCAGATTCCGGAGGCCGATCCGCAGGATCTGCTGCTGCTTGATGACCTGCTGGGCATCGCCGACCCCGAGGTGCCGGCACCCCAGATCGACCCGGAGACGCGGCGACGCCGGTTGACCGCACTGATCAACACCGCGACGCTGGCGCGCACACAACCAACGCTGTTCATCATCGAGGACGCGCAGTGGATCGACGCGGTCAGTGAATCGTTGCTGGCCGCTTTCGCCACCGTCATTCCGCGCACCGCCTCGATGGTGCTCGTCACGTCCCGCCCCGAATACGAGGGAGCGCTCGCACGGCTTCACGGCGCGCAGACGATAGCGCTTGCCCCGCTGGGTGATTCGGACACCGCCGCGCTCATCGGTGAGCTGCTGGGATCAGATCCCTCGGTCAGCGAGCTGGCGTCGGTCATCGCCGAACGCGCCGCCGGGAACCCGTTTTTCGCCGAGGAGATGGTGCGCGAGTTGGCCCAGCGCGGCGTGCTGCAAGGCAGCCGCGGTACCTATGTATGTCGCAGCGACATCGCCGACGTCATGGTGCCGGCCACGGTGCAGGCGGCCATCGCGGCCCGCATAGACCGGCTGAGCGCTCCGGCCAGGCGGACGCTCAACGCTGCGTCGGTGATCGGGGCCCGCTTCGAGGCGGAGCTGCTCGCCGAGCTGGGGATCGACGCAGTGCTTGACGAGCTGCTGGCCGCGGAGCTGATCGATCAGGTGCGATTCACCCCAACAGCCGAATACGCGTTCCACCACCCGCTGATCCGCGCGGTGGCCTACGAATCGCAGCTGAAATCCGATCGCGCCGAGGTGCATCGGCGCCTGGCCGCCGCGATACAAGAGCGTGCGCCCGGATCGATCGAGGACAACGCCGCGCTGATCGCCGAACACCTCGAAGCAGCGGGCGAACTGCGCGCGGCCTACGGCTGGCACATGCGCGCCGCTGCGTGGTCGACCAACCGCGATCTCGACGCCGCCCGGCTCAGTTTCGAGCGGGCACGCCGGATCGCCGACGCGCTGCCCGCCGACGATCCCGACCAATTGTCGATGCGCATCGCGCCCCGCACCATGCTGTGTGCCACCGACTTTCAAGCCCAAACTGTCCAGGAAAGCAGGGGCCGCTTCGCGGAGCTGCGGGAGTTGTGCAGCGCGGCCGGGGATAAGGTTTCGCTGGCCATCGGCATGACCGGGCTGGTCACCGAACTCTGCTACGCCGGGCGTTCGCGTGAGGGAGCGCGGCTGGCGTCCGAACAGATGGCGCTGCTGGAGTCGATCGGCGATCCCAACTTGACCATGGGGTTGGCGTTCGTAGCGTTGGTCAACTGGTTCGATGCCGGTGAATTCGGCGAGGTCTTGCGGTGGTCGCAGACCGTCGTCGACCTGGCTGACGGTGACCCGGCCAAGGGCGCCGGCTTCGGTTTTGGATCACCACTGGCGATCGCGCTGGCATATCGCGGCACTGCTCGGTGGTGGCTTGGCCGTCCCGGATGGCGCCAAGACCTCCACGACGCTGTCGCAATGGCCCGAAACAGCGACCCGGCAAACTTCGGCGCTGTCGTCTGCTGGACCTTGGGTCACGCGATGCCGTACGGAGTGATTCGCGCCGATGACGCCACCGTGCGCGCAAGCGAGGAGGCGTTGCAGATCGCAGGATCCAGCAACGATGTCGCACTGGTCTTGGCCGAGTACACGCTGGCTGCTGCGCTGCTTCATCGCGACGCCGCGGCCGACCGTCGTCGCGGGCTGGACATGATGGTGCAGTTCCGCGAGTTTGTGCGCGAGCGTGCCCCCTTCCTGGTCCCGGTCGCCGAGTTGTGGGTCGCCCGGGAGAGGGCCGGACGGGGCGACCGCGATGCTGCCATTGCGGTGATGCGCCAAGCCGCGGACGAGATGTGCCAGGCAGGACGGCTCTTTTATGGCGTTTGGGGCACCGGCTTTCTGGTGGAGGCGCTGTTGGAGCGTGGCTCCGAGGGCGACCTGGAGGAGGCTGAAGTGGCTATCGATCGGTTGGCCAACCTGCGGGCCGATCAAGATTCGACGATGCTCGACATCACGCTGCTGCGGCTGCGCGCACTGCTGGCACACGCCCGCGGCGACGACGTCGCCTACCGAGATTTGGTGGTGCGCTATCGCGCGATGGCGGAATCGCTTGGCTTCGAAGGACACATCGCCTGGGCCGACGCGATGCCATGAGCGCGGTCGGAGCGACCGTCTCGAAATGGACGACGTTCGAGGGCCTCGAACCTTCGTCTCGGAGATGGCAAGGCGATAAGGCGGACATCGCTGACCAGCGGTGACACGATACTGACGTGGACGTCACGGAGGACGGTCGCGGTGCACTGACAGCAGTGGCACTGTCGTGTGGGTCGTGCGGCACGGAGCTATCACCGAACTCCAAGTTCTGCAACGAATGCGGTGCACCGGTCGCACAGGCCAGCCGATCGGCGGAGTACAAGCAGGTGACGGTGCTGTTCGCCGATGTGGTGCGCTCAATGGACCTCGCTGCTGCACTGGATTTGGAGCGGTTGCGCGACATCATGACCGGTTTGATGGAGCGGTCGGCGGCGGTGGTGCGCCGCTACGGCGGAACCGTGGAGCACACCGGCGACGGCGTGATGGCGATCTTCGGTGCCCCGGTCGCGTTGGAGGATCACGCCTTTCGCGCATGTCTGGCAGCGCTAGCGATCCAGGAAGAGGCCAACCGGTTGTCCGCCGAGGTGGCCCGCCGTGATGGCGTGACGCTGAAGGTGCGGGTAGGCCTGGATTCGGGCCGGGTGATCGCCGGCGAGATCGGCTCGGGCTCCTTGGGGTATGCCGCGACCGGTGAGCACGTCGGGATGGCGCAACGGATGGAAGCGGCGGCGCCCCCTGGCGCGGTGATGCTGTCGGAGTCCACCGCACGGCTCGTCGAGCACGCCGTGATGCTGGCCGAACCGGAATGGGTGCATATCAAGGGCGCCGACGAACCGGTGCGCGCGCGTCGACTGCTGATGATCGACCCGCGCGATGGGCTGGTCGGGCGCGCCGAAACGAGCCTGGTCGGTCGGCGCTGGGAGATGGCTGCCCTTGAGGCGAACCTCGACCGCGCGATCAGTGGCCGCGGTGGCGTGGTGAACGTGGTGGGGCCGCCGGGCATCGGCAAGAGCCGGACAGCCCGGGAGGCCGCCGCACTGGCCGCCGGTCGCGGGGTCGCGGTGTTTTGGACCTTCTGCGAATCGCATGCCTGCGACATCCCCTTTAACGTGGTAGCCCAACTGCTGCGTGCCCGCGCAGGCGTGGCCGATCTCGACAGCAACGCTGCTCGCGACCGAGTACGGGAACAACTAGGAAATGCAGATCCGCAGGATGTGCTGCTGCTGGATGACCTGCTGGGCATCGCCGACCCCGAGGTGCCGGCATCCCAGATCGACCCGGATGCTCGCCGGCGCCGGTTGACCGCACTGGTCAACACCACCGCGCTGGCGCGCAGCGCACCGGCGCTGATCATCATCGAGGACGCACAGTGGATCGATGCGGTCAGCGAGTCAATGCTGGCCGACTTCCTCACGGTGATCCCGCGCACGGCGTCGATGGTGCTCGTCACATCACGCCCCGAATATGCGGGCGCACTGACGCGGGTGCGCGGCGCCCAGACGATAGCGCTTGCCCCGCTGGGTGATTCGGACACCGCCGCCCTGATCGGTGAGCTGCTGGGTTCGGATCCCTCGGTCAGCGAACTGGGATCGATCATGGCCGAGCGGGCCGCCGGAAACCCGTTCTTCACCGAGGAGATGGTGCGCGAGTTGGCTCAGCGGGGGGTGCTGACCGGTCAGCGCGGTGGCTACGTATGTCAAGCGGATGGGGCCGACGCGAGCGTGCCGGCCACGGTGCAGGCGGCCATCGCGGCGCGCATCGACCGGCTGAGCGCCCCGGCCAGGCGGACGCTCAACGCCGCGTCGGTGATCGGGGCCCGCTTCGAGGCGGAGCTGCTCGCCGAGCTGGGCGTCGACGCGGTCCTTGACGAGCTGCTGGCCGCGGAGTTGATCGATCAGGTGCGATTCACCCCAACAGCCGAATACGCGTTCCACCACCCGCTGATCCGCGCGGTGGCCTACGAATCACAGCTGAAATCCGATCGCGCCGAGGTGCATCGGCGCCTGGCCGCCGCGATCGAACAGCGTGACCCGGAATCGGCCGACCAAAACGCCGCGCTGATCGCCGAACACCACGAAGCAGCGGGCGAACTGCACGTGGCCTATGGCTGGCACATGCGCGCCGGCGCATGGTCGACCAACCGCGGCATCGCCGCCGCCCGGCTCAGCTGGGACCGGGCACGCCGCATCGCCGACGCGCTGCCAGCCGACGACCCCGACCAATTGTCGATGCGCATCGCCCCCCGAACCATGCTGTGTGCCACCGACTTTCAAGACCGAGCAGTCCAGGAAAGCCGGGGCGGCCGCTTCGCGGAACTGCGGGAGTTGTGCAGCGCGGCCGGGGACAAGGTCTCGCTGGCCATCGGCATGACCGGGCTGGCAACCGAGCTCCTCTACGCTGGGCGCCCGGGTGGGTCGCGGGTGGCATCCGAACAGATGGCGCTGCTGGAGTCGATCGGCGATCCCACCTTGACCATGGGGTTGGCGGTCGCAGCGTTCGCCAATTTATTCGGTGGCGGTGAAATCGGCGAGATCTTGCGGTGGTCGCAGACCGTCGTCGACCTGGCCGGGGGTGACCCTGCCAAGGGCGCCGGCTTCGGTATCGCATCGCCGTTGGCGGCCACGTTGGCATGGCGCGGCACTGCTCGGTGGTGGCTGGGTCGTCCCGGGTGGCCTCAGGACCTCGACGACGCCGCCGTGATGGCCCGAGACAGCCACGACCCGACAACTGTCGCCGGTGTCGTCGCCTGGACGTACGGTCTTGGGATCCAGTACGGGGTGCTTCTGGTCGATGACTCCGTGGTGCGCGAGATCGAGGAGGCGGTGCAGACCGCGGCGGGATCCAGCAACGATCTAATGCTGACCTTGGCCGAGTACACGCTGGGTGTCGCGCTGCTGAATCGGGACGCCGCGGCCGACCGTCACCGCGGGGTGGAGCTGATGGTGAAGTTCAACGACGCGTGCCTGCGTGAGCGTGTTCTCTTCCTTATCCCGGTCGGCGAGTTGTGGGTCGCTCGGGAAAGGGCTGGGCGCGGCGACCACGATGCTTCTATACCGGTGATGCGTGAAGCGGTGGACGAGTTGCACCAGGCAGGAGGCCTCGCGTATGGCTTATGGGCCAACGGCGTTCTGGCGGAGACGCTGCTGGGGCGTGGCACCCAGGGCGACCTGGCCGAAGCCCAAGAGGTAATCGATCGGTTGGCGAATCTTCGGGCCGATCAAGGTTCGGCGATGCTCGAAATCACGCTGCTGCGACTGCGCGCGCTGCTGGCACACGCCCGCGGCGACGATGCTGCCTACCGGGACTTGGCGAATCGCTATCGCGCGATGGCGCAATCGCTTGGGTTCGAAGGACACATCGCCTGGGCCGACGCGATGCCATGACAGCGGCCAGCGAGAACTAACGCTTCTGTGATGGTCGAGCGCAGAAATCATGGGCCTCGTCGTAGCCATAGTCTCCGCCATCGCCGGGGTGTACGTCCGGTGGGGCATCGACTCGATGTGGCGCAGGAGTATCACGCATCGACCCGACCGCTACGTCGTGTGCCTCGTCGTACTCATAGTCATAACCCGGCGCGACGCTTGGGTTTTCGGCAACAGTGTCGCGAGCGGGACTGTTCGCTTCCACGTCTCACCATCCTTCACGGATCTCGACTTGCCGCCAGAGTGTCGCAGCAATTCATTATCGCGCGATCAAAGGCCCGTGGACATAGGTCCGCCCGGCGGAGTTGTCGGAGACTCCATCTCGGAAGCGGTAAAACGGCGAACTACGAGGTAGGACGTGTCCGTTGTGAGATTCTGCGTGAGTGTCCGCTGCTGCGGAGGCCGCTTCTTCGGGAGTGGTGACGATTCTGATCACCGACGCTGAGGGTTTGACCCGTCGGTGGGAGAACGACGCGGACGAGATGTGCCTGACGCTGCCTAGCATGAGCGGACACGCTGGTGGACCGGAGTGAGCTGAGCGTCAGCGGGCTTTTGCCGACGGGAACCGCAACGCTGCTTCTTGCAGACGTCGAGGGTTCCACACGCCTGTGGGAGACCCAGCCCGACGAGATGACCGCTGCCCTCGCACGCCTCAACCGAACGGTCTCCGAAGTCATCGCCGCCTATGGCGGGGTGCGACCGGTGGAGCAGGGTGAGGGCGACAGCTTCGTCGCCGCGTTCGCCCGCGCTAGTGACGCAGTGGCGTGTGCGCTGGAGTTGCAGCGGGCGCCGCTGGCTCCGATCCGCCTGCGCATCGGGGTGCACACCGGCGAGGTGCAGCTGCGCGATGAGAGCAACTATGCCGGTTCGACCATCAACCGAACCGCGCGGCTGCGGGATCTCGCCCACGGCGGGCAGACGGTGCTGTCGGGCGCGACGGAGGACATGGTCGTCGACCGGCTCCCCAACGGCGCCTGGCTGACCGATTTGGGGACTCACTCGCTGCGCGATCTACCGCGGCCCGAGCGTGTGGTGCAGCTGTGCCACCCAGATCTTCGCGATGAGTTTCCGCCACTGCGTACCGCTAAAAGCATTGGCTTACACAATGTTCCAGTTCAACTCACCAGTTTCGTTGGACGCGAAGCAGAGATTGATGAAGTGCGCCGACTGCTGACCGATAACCGGCTGGTGACCCTGACCGGAGCCGGGGGCGCCGGGAAGACTCGTCTCGCCGTCGAGATCGCGGCTCGCATCGCGCCTGAGTTCCGTGAAGGGGTTTGGTATGTCGATCTGGCGCCGGTCACCCATCCGGCGGTGGTGCCGGTGACGGTGGCGCGTGCGCTGGGCCTGCCCGACCATCCCGGCCGGTCGACAATGGATACGCTGCTGCGGTTTGTGGTCGACCGCCAGTTTTTGATCCTGCTGGATAACTGCGAGCACCTCCTGGACGCCAGTGCCGAGCTGGTCGTCGCACTGCTGGCCGGCGCACCGGGGGTTACCGTGCTCGCCACGAGCCGTGAGCCGATCGGGGTGACGGGCGAGGCGACGTGGCGGGTGCCGTCGCTCGGCGTGGCCGATGCAGCCATCGAGTTGTTCGCTGACCGCGCCCGCCTGGCCCAGGCCGGCTTCACCATCAGCAGTGACAACGCGGCGACGGTGGCGGAGATCTGCGGCCGTCTCGACGGGATGCCGCTGGCCATCGAGCTGGCGGCCGCGCGGGTGCGGGCGTTGTCGCTGGCCGAGATCCTCGAAGGCCTTCATGACCGCTTCCGGCTGTTGACCGGTGGTGCGCGCACCGCGGTGCGCCGCCAGCAGACGCTGCGCGCCTCAGTGGATTGGTCGCATGCGCTCCTCAGCGAACCGGAACAGGTCTTGTTCCGCCGGCTGGCGGTGTTCCTGGCTGGCCTTGATCTTGATGCCGCGCAAGCTGTAGCAGGCGGCGGGGATGTGGAGCGCTACCAGGTACTCGACCAGCTCACCCTGCTCCTCGATAAATCGCTCGTCGTCGCCGAAAACATCAGTGGCCGAACCCGATACCGGTTGCTCGAAACCGTGCGCCAGTACGCGTTGGAGAAACTGGCGGAGTCCGGCGAGGCCGATGCCGTCCGGTCGCGTCACCGCGACCATTACACGGAAATGGCCGCCCGGCTCGACGCGCTGGCGCGCACCGACCATGAGCGGCGTGTCGAGCAGGCAGAGGAGGAGATGGATAACCTGCGCGCCGCCTTTGTGTGGAGCCTCGAAAGCGGCGACGTCGGGCGTTCGTTGGAACTCGCAACGTCGTTGCAGCCGCTGTGGTTCACACGGGGCCGCATCCGGGAAGGGCTGGCCTGGTTCGACGCCGCCCTCACCGCCGGAGATGAACATCTTTCCGAGGTGGCGGACGCAGTGCGAGCGCGGGCCCTCGCCGACAAAGCGGTACTCGACGCATGGGTGACCGCCAAGTCGAGCATGGATCTGGCCCAGCAAGCACTAACGACCGCCCGCGAACTCGATGACCCGGCTTTACTGACGCGCGCGCTGACCGCCTGCGGGGTCGTCGCCAGCTACTACGACCGCGAGTTGGCGCGGTCCCACTACGCCGAGGCCATCGGCCTGGCCCGCGCGATAGGCGACCGGTGGAGATTGAGCCAGATACTTGCACTTCAGGCGCAAGGCGCGGCAATCGGCGGTGACCCGCTCGCGGCGCGCGCGGTCGCCGAAGAGGGACGCGATCTCGCCGATGCGATCGGCGACAAATCCAACGCGCGTCAGTGCCGCTTCTGGCTGGGGCTGGCGCAGGGGGCAAGCGGCGATTTGGCTGGAGGTGTCGAACAATTGGGCGAGGTGGCGGCCGAGTGCGAGGCGGCTCACGATGAGATGTGGAGGGTGAGCAGCCTCGGGAGCCTGGGGACAATACTCGCATATCAGGGTGAGGCCGCCACGGCCCGAGCGACGGCCGAGGCGACGCTCGAGGCCGGCGCGGAGCTTGGCGAGATGTTCGTAGGGATGGGCTACCAGGTAATGGCTCTCGCGGACCTGGCAGCGGGGGATGGTGCACGGGCGCAGGGGGCGGTTGAGGCCGCGTCGAAGCACATGCGTGTTCTAGGTGAGATGGGCGCAATGTGGCGCTACTGGGGTGCCGAGGCCGCGCTGGCAGGCGGGGATCTGGCTGGCGCCCGCCGCTGGGCCGACGATGCCGTGTCGGCAACGAAGGGCCTTTACTTGGCGTGGGCGCTGACCGGGCGCGCTCGTGTTCTGATGGCGCAGAATTTGCCAAAGCAGGCCGAGAGCGACGCCCTTGATGCGTTGACGCGTGCCGCCGAAGTCCAGGTGCCACCCTGTGTTCCTGACATCCTCGAGATCCTCGCCGATCTGACCGGCGAGGGCGGGCGTCACCGCGAAGCGACGCGGCTCTTCGGCGCCGCAGAGGCCATCAGGAAACGCATCGGCGTGGTCCGCTTCAAGGTCTATGATTCCGGCTACCAAGCCTCGGTGGCTGCGCTGCGAGATGCAATGGGCGAGAAGGACTTCGACGCCGCATGGACCGAAGGCGCGGCCCTGTCCACTGAGGAAGCCATCGCCTACGCCCAGCGCGGGCATGGCGAACGCAAACGGCCCACCAGCGGTTGGGAGTCGCTCACCCCGGCCGAGCGCGACATGGTGCGACTGGTCAGTGAAGGACTCGCCAACAAAGACATCGCCGCAAGGCTTTTCGTCTCACCCCGTACTGTGCAGACCCACCTCACCCACGTCTACACCAAACTCGGCCTCACCTCCCGCACGCAACTCGCGCAAGAAGCAGCCCGTCACGCATAACCGATCAGCTCGATGCTTCCAAAGGATTGGCATGGATCGTCTTCCCCGGAACTTCGCGTTGGTCATCGCAACCGCGCTCGCCATCGTTGGCACCGTCGACGGCCCTGCGCCGAAAGCCACTGCGTCGCCGGCGGTTACCGGAAACTTTTCGGGCCTGGTTGACATCGGCGGTCGGTCGCTCTCCCTCGAGTGCCGCGGCCAGGGCAGCCCCACCGTGATCCTGGAATCCGGCGCAGGCAACCGTGCCGACATCTGGAGCCAGGATATGGAGAAACCCGCGGGCGCGCGGACGATGGTGCTGCCCGGCGTGGCGGCGTTCACCCGCGTCTGTGCCTACGACCGTCCGGGCACCCTTACTCAACCCAACCCGTCCCTCGATCCGGATGGGCCGCTCTTTTACCCCAGCCGCAGCGACCCGGTTCCTCAGCCCACCACCACGCAGGACAGGGTCAACGACCTGCATGCACTGCTCGCTGCCGCTGCGATCCCCGGTCCCTACGTCCTGGTCGGCCACTCCGCAGGCGGACTGGTGGTGCGGCTCTTCGCAAGCGAATACCCGGATCAGGTGGTCGGCATGGTGCTGCTGGACTCGACCCACGAGGACGTGTGGCTGCGTTTCCAGGAGGCCCTGCCGCCGGATCAGTGGGCGGAGTTCGAAGCGCTCACCGTCACCAACCAAGAGCTCCTCGATGCCTATCCGGAGGCGGAGCAGTGGTACACCGCCCCGTTGGCGGACGACACCACGACCGGCCAGGTACGCCAGGCGCGCAAGGATGCGCCCCTGCACCCGATGCCGCTGATCGTTATGGCCCATGGCATCCCGTTCGCCGACCCATTTCCGGGCTGGCCGAGCGACAAAATGGAAGGGATCATGTTCGCGCTGCAGCAGGATCTCGCCCAGCTCGTCCCCGACGCCCGCCTGATCGTCGCCACCGAAAGCGGTCACAACATCCACCAGGACCAACCGGAGCTGGTGATCGACGCCGTTCGACAGGTGCTCGAAGCCGTACGCGACCCGAGCACGTGGGCCGCTCCGCCAGGCGGGTAACCCGACCCAGCTGACCGATCACACGGAGGTCAATCGGCGCGATCGCTTCTTCGACACCTTCGCAGTCTCGAGCTCGACAAGGCTGTCCTCGAGGTAGGTGAGCATGTGCTGCAGGTGCGGCAGCCGACGCCGACAGCCGATGAGGCCGAAGTTGAGCTGACCGGCGTAGCTCGACACCGTGATGTTCAGCGCCTGGCCCTGCTGGGGGATGGACACCGGGTACATGCCCTGCATTCGTGCGCCGTTCCAGTACAGCGGTTCACGCGGTCCTGGGACGTTCGAGATGATCAGGTTGACCGGCGCCGGGGCGAGGTCGGCCGCGCCCGGAATCTTGGTGGCCAGCAGCGATCCGCCGGCGATCAGGCCGGTGAGCAGCTGGATCTGCAGCGGGCTCTTGGTCGCCAGCCCGGCCTTGGCGGCGTTCATCGAGGCGATGATCGCGACCAAACGGGCGTGTGGGTCATCGAGGTCGGTCGCCAGGCCGCACGGCACGATCCCGACCGCGTTGCCTGTGTCGCCGAATCCGCCGAGCGATCGCAGCGATACCGGCACGCCCGCGGTGAGCGCGCTCGCGGGCAGCGCGTCCTGTTCGATCAGGTACCGACGCAGCGCACCGGCGCACATTGCCAACACCACGTCGTTGACAGTTGCGCCATGCGCCGCGCCCGCGTTCTTGATCCGTTCGAGCGGCCACTGCTGGGCTGCGAATCGCCGACTGCCGGTAATCGATGTGTTCAGCATGGTGCGCGGCGCGCGGTACGGCAGTCCATCGGCGTGCCCGCGTAGGCCCCGCGCGGTCATTTTGCCGACCGAGGGGGCCAAGCCCGCCAGGTCGCCGGCCAACCGCACGGGTTCGCCTGCGGCACGGGCGATCTGGGCCGCAATGCCAACCGCTCCGCCGCCGGCCTGCTCAGTCTTCGCGTGGCTGTAACGTTGATGCGCGGCCGACCACCACGGCGTAGCCCCGCGGGCATCCGGGTCGGGCGACAGCCAGCGGGTGAGCAGGTGGGTGGAGGCGACGCCGTCGTAGAGCGCGTGATGGACCTTGGTGTAGGTGGCGAACCTGCCGCCTTCGAGTCCCTCGATCAGATAGAACTCCCAAAGCGGGTGGTGCCGGTCGAGCATCTGGCCGTGCAGCCGGGAGACCAGCTCCAGTAGTTCGCGCACCCGCCCAGGGCGCGGCAGCGCCGCCAGCCGGACGTGGTACTCCAGGTCAACTTCCTGCTCCTCGGTCCACCAGACGTTGCCGAGGCTTCCGACCGGGTTCGCGGGCCGCTGTCGCAGCCGCGGGCTGATCTCGGTGTGAGTGAGCAGCTCGTGGTACAGCGTGCTGACATAGTCGGGTTCGGCGCCGGGCGGAAGCTCGTAAATGGCAAGGCCGGCAACGTGAGTGGGCTGCGCCGCGGTCTCCCCCAGCAGGAACGCCGCGTCCGGAGGCGCGATCAGGCTCATCGCTCCCCCTTTCGCTCGGCCTGGCTGATCGCGCGGGACAGGCTGGGGCTGGCGAGCATGAACTCGTCCATCAGTGTGCCCGCGATGCCCCGTAATGGGAGCAGCGGCCGGATCCAGCCGGGCGCGGCGACCGTCGCGGACCGCGATTCGATGCCGTCGACGAGCGTGCGACCGGCGCGGGTGGCCGGGATCGGCCTGGTGAACAACTCCGGCACCATTGAGCGCGCTTCGGCGACCTGCTCCTGCGCGAAAACGTCACCGACGAGGTCGGTTTCGACGAACCCGAGGTAGGCCACGCCTGCGGTGGCGCCGTGGTGAGCGAGTTCGACCCTCAACGCTCGGGTCAGCTGGTCCACACCTGCCTTGCTTGCCGCGTAGGACGCGTTGAGCGCGCCGTTGACGAACGAATAGATCGACGCGACGACCAGGATGTGGCCGCGCCGCTCGATCACTGCGGGCAGTGTGGCGCGAACCGTGCGCCACTGCCCGAGTAGGTCGATGTCGACGGTCCGCTCGAACTCGTCGGGATCGATCGTCAGGATCGGCTCCGAGGGCGGGGCGATGCCGGCGTTGGCGACCACGACGTCGATGCCGCCGAACCGGGCGACGGTGGCATCGGCGGCGCGCTGCAACGCGTCCAGGTCGCGCACGTCGGCCTCGAACGCTGCCGCACCATCGCCAAGCTGAGAGGCCAACTCCTGCAACGGTTCCAACCGCCGGCCGACCAGAGCGACTCGTGCGCCGCGCGCATGGGCCTGGCGGGCGACCTCGGCTCCGATGCCGCGCGCAGCGCCGGTGATGAACACGACGCGGCCGTCAAGTTCCAGCCGCGGTGCGCCGAACACGCGTCCGGCTATGGGCAATGCCCTTGCAGCACTGACTCCTACGGCCCCGAGGGCTCGGGCGGTTTCTTCGATCATGATCACAGTCCCATGTCCTTGGCGATGATCATCTTCATGACCTCGCTGGTGCCGCCGTAGATGCGGGTGACTCGGTTGTCGGCGTACAGGCGGGCGATCGGGTATTCGTTGATGTAGCCGTAGCCGCCGTGCAGTTGCAGGCATCGGTCGATGACGCGGGCGGCGGTCTCGGTGCAGAACAGCTTCGTCGCGGCTGCCTCGGCGGCGGTGAGTTCGCCGTCGTCGTGCGCCTGGAGCGCGCGGTCGACAACTGCCTCCATGGCGTCGACGTCGGCTTTGCAGCCGGCCAGTTCGAACTTGGTGTTCTGGAACGCCGCGACCGGCTTGCCGAACACCGTGCGCTCGGCGACGTATTGCTTGGCGAACCTCACGGCGGCCTTGGCCTGGGCGTAGGCACCGATCGCGATACCCAACCGCTCCTGGGGCAGGTTCTGGCCGAGGTAGTCGAAGCCCTTGTTCTCCTCGCCGAGCAGGTCCTCCACCGGCACCTTGACGTCGGTGAACGACAGCTCGGCGGTATCGGAGGTGCGAAGGCCAAGCTTGTCGAGCTTGCGGCCGACGCTGTAACCGTCAGATTTGGTGTCCACCACCAGAAGCGAGATGCCATAGCGGCGATCGTCGGGTTTGGGCGGTGCGGTGCGGGCGCAGACGATGACCCGGTCGGCGTGCACTCCGCCGGTGATGAACGTCTTCGCGCCGTTCAGGACGTAGTGCGTGCCGTCGTCGGACAGCTTGGCAGTGGTCTTCATGCCCGCCAGGTCCGAGCCGGTGCCGGGCTCGGTCATGGCGATCGCGAACATAATCTCGCCGGTGACGAAGCCGGGCAGCCACCGCTGCTTCTGCTCTGCGGTCGCGTACGCCTTCAGATAAGGCAGGCACAGCGCGACATGAACCCCGCTGCCGCCCAGTGCGACACCGGCGCGCGCGACCTCTTCGGTCGTGATCGCCTGATACTTGAACGACTCCTCGCCTGCGCCGCCGTATTCCTCGGGCACCTCGATGCCGAATACGCCCAACTCTCCGAGCTTGTAGTAGAACTCGCGCGGCGCCTGCCCGGCGTCGAACCATTCGTCGAACACCGGAACCACCTCGGTCTCGATGAATGCGCGCAGGGTCTTCCGATACGCGTCGTGGTCGTCATTGAAATTTGTGCGGCGCATCGCGCCACCTCCTTCGGTTGAAGCCGCCGACCGCCGTCGACGTCAAGGTTTGACCGGTGACGAATGCGACGTCGTCGGCGGCGAGGGAGGCCCTAGCGATAACCGTCCGGCTTAGAAGTAAGTTAAACTAGCACTGATAGTTTTACAACGTGATACGCCCCACGGCCCGCATCAGGAATAAAAACTAGCGGTGCAAGGTATCGTTGCCGCCGACCATAAGGAGGCGAGGTGGGACGACCGCCGCGTCCGCTGCTCAGCCGCGACCGGATAGTGTCTGCCGCGCTGACGCTCGCGGACTCCGAGGGCTTGGAGGCTGTGTCGACGCGACGGCTCGCTGCCGAGCTAGGGGTTACTGGGCCCTCGCTCTACAACCACGTCGGCGCCAAAGAGGAACTGCTCGACGACATGGTCGACACGGTGCTAGCCGGGGTCGACACGTCGATGTTCGACGAGTTGAGCAAGTCAAACCCCGCGTGGCGGCCAGCGCTGGAGAAGTGGGCACGCACGTACCGGGAGGCGATCGCCGCGCACCCGAACATTGTGCCCGCGCTGGCCGCCGGGCTGGGCCGCCGACCAAACGGGTTGCGGATTGCCGACGCAGTCTTCGGCGGTCTGGTGGCCGCCGGGTGGCCGCGACGCGAAGCGGTCAGCGTCGGCGCCGTCATTCGCTATTTCGTGCTTGGCTCGGCGCTCGGATCGTTCGCCTCGGCTTTCCCCGCGGATGCGGCGGTCTACAGCAACAACTACCCGCATCTCGATGGTGCCCACCTACTCGCCACACGGCAGCAGCGGGTCGATAAGAGAGCGTTCGACACGGGCCTGAAGGCCGTGTTTGACGGGCTCGAGCTGCAGTACCAGTCGGTCGCGCGCGCCTGAGAAGACGTCGGGCGGTATCTCCCTGTACTGCAATAATTCTCGATGCAATCTGATGTACGCCTAGTGGATGTTGTAGAACGATTCGAAGTTCTCGTGCAGCTTTTTGTACATCGGTGGCGCATCGTAGGCGTCCGTGACGACCTCGATGTAAGCGGCATGACCGGTTTGCTCGGCCATCTTCAGCGCGGCATCGAGCGCACCGCAGCTGCTCACACGCGCGGTGGTCCACCCCTGACAACCCAGGGCGTGGGGAAGCTCGGCGTAGTTCCAGGCTGCGATGTCGTTGTAGGACAAGGCCATGTCCTTGCACAGCATTCGCTCGCTGAGATAGCCGGAGTTGTTGAGCACGAAGATGATTGGGTGCAGCCCATGCCGACCGAACTGGCTGATCTCCTGAGCGGTCATCTGGTGGGAGCCTTCTCCGGTGATCAGGATCAGCCGACGGTGCGGAGCACCGATCGCGGCGCCGAAGGCCGCTGGAGTCGCCCATCCGATCGACGCCCACAGGGTCTGGTTGTGAAACTCCGCTCCCTTCGGCAGTTGTGCGAAAGTCAAACCCAGCGAGGACGTTCCGGTGTCGGTCAGGATTACATCATCGGGGCCGAAGAAGTCTGCCCACCGCGGGTACAGCACATCAGCGGTGATCGGGTCCTCACCACCGCCGACGATCGGCCCCAGCGATTCGGATGTGATGTCCGGCCGCTGAGCATGTTTCGTGATCCGCCGCGATAATTGCGCCAGAATGTCGGCCATCTCCACGTTGCGGTACACCGTAGAGCCGACGGTGGTGCGGTGGTGGTCGATGGCGATCGTCTTGTCCGGGTTCAGCCGGACGGTGTGGCCTGCGGTGTTGCCGTCTGTCAACATGGCGCCGATCATCGCCACGGCATCGCACGACTCGACGAACGCGCGCACCGGTTCGTTCATCAGGCGGCCCGCATACATGCCGATGTAGTTGGGGTTGTCCTCGCTGAGCACCGACTTGTCGGCGAACATCGTCGCAAAAGGAATGCCCGAGGCGTCGACGAACTCTGCCGCGGCGGCCTGCAGCCCCAGCCGCCTCAACAGCACCCCCGGCAGCACACATGCCTGACCGGCAGTGTTCAGCGCGGCCGCCACCGCATCGGTCGCCGCGGCCAGCGACTCGACATCACTGCTCGGCGGGCTCACCGATGGGGCTTCTCCAAGTACAGGCGCGTTGGCGACGTCGCTGGGAATCGCCATGTACACCGGCCTGCGATGGTAGAGCGCCTCGGCGATGAGGCGTTCGGTCGAACTCTCCGTTTCCCAGCGTGTGGTGGACAAGCGACCGGCCCTCCTGCGTCCCCAGGTTGGGCGTGCCGACCAGGTGGAAGACCGCAAGATGCTCGGCGTAGGAGCCGGCGATACCGCTCATCGCGGCCAGCTCACCCACGCCGTAGGTGGTGCACACCGCAGCGACACCGCGCATCCGGGCATAGCCGTCGGCGGCGTAGGCGGCGTTGAGTTCGTTGCAGCATCCGACCCAGTTGATCGCCGGATGTTCGGTTATCGCATCGTTGACCGGGAACGCGTAGTCCCCGGCTACCCCGAATACATCGCCGACACCGATTTCGTTGAGTCGCCTCAACACATGCGCTATGACAGTCTCAGCCATGACGTCACCTCGAATGGGTGTAGCAAGAGTCCAGTGTGACGAGGAGTCGGACTATCCTGGCGTTTCCTGCATCTGCGCTTGGCTTCGCCTTGGAATCAGGTGACAATGTCGGCTTACGAAGCTGGTACTGACCAGCGCCGAACTACCCGCGCGGGGCTTACAGGATCTGAACCGCGGCCACTTGGTCATTCAAGCGGGAGCAACTGAATTCGCCTGCTCCGCAATGGCTTTAGATTCGATTCGACCAGTGCAAATCATCTCGACCCGCCAGCGACGTCAGCCGTTGCAGTCTCGGAGGTCGATCGTCGAGCCCGGTGCCGCACCGTCTAAAGCTGCCCCGTCGGCAGCGTCTTGAGTGAGCGCGACCCCGCCGGCGAAGGTTTTGCCGTCGGCGCTCACGGCGATCGAGAGACAACCCAGTCCGGATGTGAGTACCTGGCAGTCGTTTGTCTTACCAAGGACGTCGCACCACAACTCGGCTGCGTCCTCCGCGTCTTGTCGAGTCTCGTAGTTGAGTCGCATCACTTCTTGTCCGGTTGACGGCGACGCCGCGGCTGCGCCCCAGCATCCCGGCTTGCACTCGAAATCAATATCCGCTTTGGCCACCGGTGCAGCGACCAGCGAGCCCGCGGCGACGAGTACGGCGGCAAAAGCCGGCTTGTTCAGGTTGATGCTGTGGCCGGACTTCATATTGCAATTCCTGTTTCGCTGTCTCAACTTGGGTGTGCCTGCCCCTAGTAGACAGCGGTCGGCTTACCTACCGATCCCAACAATCGCCCGGGTGTTCCAACCCGTGATGACGACTCGCCACGTGGGTCAGTGACCAGCAGGTGTTGATGTTGAGGCATTCGTCGCGGACCCTTGGTGCCAGGATCCTTTGATGGAGCGGGTTTGGGTCGGATTCGCCGACGATCGGTTGCCGGTCAGCCCTATAGTGAGGCAGCGGCTAGTCTGCTGGCCTGTCAGGCCGGGGGGTTCCGCAGCACCGGCCGCCGGGTTGCACGGCGGCCGTCCACAAGGGAGCTGGCCATGGAGCTGCCGCCGGACATCTGGAAGGCGCCGATCGACCGGTCGCCTGATCCCAAGCGCGATCCCGGGCCAATCAACTTGCAGCGCTACGGGTTCGTGCCGGCCTACGCGGGTATCGCCACATTCTTCGGTGTACCGCTGTGCCTCAACCAGCAAGACCTGCGCGCCGGGAAGGTCGATGTGGCCGTGCTTGGCGCGCCCGTGGACATGTCCCTGGGGCATCGTGGCGCGGCGTATGGACCCCGCGCGCTTCGGTCCGACGAGCGAATCCTGCCCAATATGCCTGGGATGCTGGTCAATCCGAGCACGCGCGTGCGGCCGTTCGAGGTGCTGACTGTGGTCGACTACGGCGACGCCGCGGTCGATCCGATGAGCATCGACAACTCGATGGAGCCGATCCGTTCGCTGGTCCGCGAGATCGCCGAGGTCGGCGCGATCCCTATCGTGCTCGGTGGAGACCACTCGATCCTGTGGCCGGACGCCGCGGCGTTGGCCGACGTGTACGGGGCCGGCAAGGTCGGGGTGATCCACTTCGATGCTCACCCGGACTGCTCCGATGATCTGCTCGGGCATCCAGTTTCACACGCCACGCCGATTCGTCGGTTGATCGAAGATGAGCACGTCCCCGGACGCAACTTCGTCCAGATCGGCTTGCGGAGCGCGATTTCACCCGACGATGCGTTGTTCGGCTGGATGCGCGAACACGGGTTACGCACACACTTTATGGCCGAGATCGACCGGCGTGGCTTCGACACCGTGCTCGAGCAGGCCATCGCCGAGGCCTTGGACGGGCCTGAATATGTGTACCTGTCGCTGGACATCGACGTCCTGGACCCGGCCTTCGCCCCCGGCACAGGAACGCCCGAGCCGCCGGGTCTGACAAACCGGGAGCTGCTGCCGGCCATCCGTCGGATCTGCCATGAGACTCCGCTCGTCGGAATGGAAGTGGTCGAGGTCGCCCCGCACCTCGATCCCGGCTACACCACCACGATGAATGCGCGGCGAGCGATATTCGAGGGCCTGACCGGAATAGCCATGCGCCGCGCTGGCTTGCCCGGTCCGGCCTACCTGCACCCCGACGTCGCTGGGACACCGCCCGATTAAAGCGGGTAAGAGGGTGGAGCGCGTGCACGTCGAAGCGGCCATCTACGACGAGCGGCAGGTTGCGGGTTGTCCCCGAGAGTCGAACGTGTGTTCTAATAGCTCTCACGGACAGCCCGCTCACTGCGGGCGACATTCAGAAGGAGTTCGCCGTGACGATGACTGCAGACACTGAGGTGGCAGAAGCGTTGCCTACCCACTCCAACACTCCCGACGTCTTGGTCACTTCTGTCGAGCGCACTTCGCCTGGGAGTACGCCGGCGCCCGACGCGCCGTCCTCTGAAGCTTCTGCCAGGGAGAAGCCTAAGAGGGCTGCAGCCAAGAACTCGGCCGGTAAGAGAACCAAGACGCTCGAGCTGACCCTCACAGTCACCGGTACAGCCGACGGCGAATGGCGCGCCGAGCTCAAGCAGGGCGCCACCTACCTAGCCCGCAACCTCGCGGTCGCGGCCGCCGCCGTCTCCCGCGCGGCGAAGGAACTGCATGAGGATCTCTCAATCCCGATCGACGAGGTAATCGAGGAGGCGCGCTCCCAGCAGGCCGCCAGGGTCGCCGCCCTGGAGGCCGAACTCGAAGCCGCCCGCAAGGTCCTCGCCGACTTGGACTGAGATCCCTGAACCAAGTCGCTCGATCGCGTCTGATTGGCATTGCGTGACCCCCTTCCACTTGGCCGCCACAGGACTTCGGCGCCACGATTGCGCGTCCACCGGAGAATGTGGTTACCGTACTGGCGTGACGCTGTCGGACCATCAGGCCGCTGACTTCGAGCAGGCAGCGTACTTTCGAGCGGAACTTGACGCCGCACGTCGGTCGCTGTTGGCCGATCTCACAAAGCGGCGGGCACTCATTGACGGTTCTGTTGATGCCGGTCGCGCCACGTCATCGACGCCCGTAGACGCCGAACTGCACCACATCGATTGGTTGATAGAAAGACTGGACCGTCGATTCGCCCTGGGCGGAGACAGAGAGAAAGAGAATTAGCCGCCGAGCTCGGCCAGCTCCTTTTGCGAGCCCCGCTCCACAAATAACGGCACGTCGTCGCGGACAGGGCGTCCGTCGAAGCGAGCATGGTTGTGGGGAGTGAGCAATCCCCAAGAGCCACACCGAGATCGTCCTGGGCCTCACTCGAAGCCGAGGTCGCTGAAGTCGATCGCGACCATCAGCTGATCGGGAAGGGCGTTGCCGTTCGCGTCGGCCCGGTAAGCCCTGCGCTTCGCAGGCATCTTGATGCCGTCGGCTTCGACAATCCCGTGCATGTACTGCACCGCGGGGAAGGACCCTGCCACGTCGACGCGGTAGTCATGCCGGCGCAGCAGATGATCGTCGCCGAAGTAGAACTCCTGAAGTGAAGAGTGCGTTGCGATGTCAGGCGGGAACTGCGCCTGCAGGCCTGCCCAGGTCTGCCCATCGTCGTCAACGGCAGCGATTTCGCGCACCGATACGCCATTCATCGCCAGGAGGAACGGCGTGGTGAGGTAGGTCCACAGCGCATAGCCGTTGAAGTACGCGCGTTGAAGCGGATCCCAGGGCGTGTCGAACTCATGGCCGGCGAACGACTCGCGCGGATTGAATCGCTCGGAAACCACAGTGCCGTCGAGCTTTTCGATCGCAACACGTTCAGGCGTGAACGCCGTCTTCTGGTCGTCAGCACCAAATGGCCGCAGCGACGCCCACTCGTGATCCAGCGTCACTGTCATCCGTCTCGGCATCGGATCTTGCGGCTGACCCTTGATGGCCCACAACCCTCCGCCGGTGACGATCGTCGCCTGAACTCGGTTGAATTGCCGCCAGTGATCAAGTCCGCCATGGGCCTCGAGCACGGCGTCGAGCAGGTCACCCATGCGAATCTCCCTGACGTCAGCCGACTACCGGCGCTGACTGCGCCGACGCCAGCGATCGCAGCTCTTCGAGTGCTCTGGCGGAGTCGCTACCGGGCTCGGCGCGGTACATCAGAACGTGATCCCCGCCGAAATAGGGTGTGTCGAGCCGATGGCGGTAGAGATAGAGGTCGCCGACTAGTGGATGCCGCATGTGATGGACTCCCGTGCGATCTCCAACCTCGGCGCGAGGCCATAGTTCGCGGAAACGTGGACTGGCATCGGACAATTCGGCTATCAGCTCCCGCATGCCGGGATCCAACGGACAATGACCACTGAGTTCGCGTAGCGCGCTCACCGCGACTTCGGTTGCCTCGTCCCAATTCACGTAAAACCGCCGCGCGGCGGGGTTCAACAGCCGCCACCGTATGAGGTTCTCCCCCGGCGCGAATTCTGGTGACAGCGCGAGGGCGAGCGGATTCGCTGCCAGAACGTCCCGGCGCCTGTTGACCACAATGGCCGGCATCAGAAACTGATCGATCACTTGCGCGAATTCGTGGGCCACTGCATCCGAAGCGGCCGTTTCCTGTCTGACCGGTGCGGTCAGATCGCGCAGGTGCTGCGTGGCTCTGGCGTCCAACTGAAGCGCCCGCGCGAGTGCGTCCAGCACTTGAACAGAGGGATTGGTCACCCTGCCCTGCTCGAGTCGCAGGTAGTAGGCCGAACTGATACCCGCCAGTGTCGCAAGCTCCTCGCGGCGCAGACCCGCGACGCGTCGCCGCTTACCGCCGACAAGTCCGACGTCTTCGGGACGAACCTGCTCGCGCCTTGCACGCAGAAACTCACCCAGCGCGCTGGGCTTTTGTGCCACCAAACGATCGTAAGACTGTCCCTGCCAGTACCACCATCAATTGGGACCGGTTGCCGGTCCGTTTGCTGGAATTCGTGATAGCCACAGTGCGCTTGATGGGTCATCCACGACGAGAGGACCCTCCGATGGCCACGATCCGCTTCCATGCGACGACGACTGCGACACCTGAGCAGTTTGTCGCCGGGCTCACCGATTTCGGCCCTGGCCGGTCGAAGCTGTTCAAGAATAGCGCCGACAGTTACCTCCAAGTTCACCGCTTGGGTGCGTTCGATGCCGATGTCACCGAGGGTTCGGGTGGTGTCTGGGAACGCCTGTACTACGACTGGTCCGACGTACACCACGTGACGCTCAAGACCACCGATTCCAATCTCTTCGGGGGCGCATCGGGCCACACCTACACCTTGACACCGCAACCCGACGGGACGACCGACATAGACGTCGTGCTGATCCGACAGGGCAAGAACCTCAGGGGACTTGTGGTCGCGGCCGTGCTCGGCACCGTCGGCAAGCGCTCGCTGGCCAAGGCATTCGCCAACAGTGTCAAGGCCATCGAGGCCCGCAGCAATGCCAGCGCGGCATAAACATCGACGCGATCGACAAATGCTCATCGCGAGCACTCCACAACAAGAGAGAAGAGAACACCATGAGTACAAAGCTGGACCTGCCGTCGACACCCGAGCCGTATCTCTGGTCTGGACAGCTGCCCGCCGATTTCTACAACTACGAAGAGCTGCTTTCGGATTCGGAGCGGGCGAAGATCGAACGCATCCGAGACTTCTTCCGCTCGGAGGTCTCACCCGTTGTCGAGGAATACTGGGCGCGGGCCGAGTTCCCATTCGAGCTTGTCAAGGGTTTCGCGAAGCTGGGTCTGCTGGATTGGGCCGATCCCGACTCGTCAGAGTCTGCGCCAAGCAATCTCCTCACTGGTATCACCGCGATGGAGATGGCGCACGCCGACCCGTCGCTGTCGGTGTTCTTCGGGGTACATAGCGGCCTTGCGATGGGGAGCATCGACACTTGCGGCTCTGAGGAGCAGAAGCGGCGATGGCTGCCTGCGATGAGTCGATTCGAGAAGATCGGCGCCTTCGCGTTGACCGAGCCGCACGGCGGCTCCGACGTTGCGGGTGGCATGGAGACCACCGCGCGGCGCGAGGGTGACGAGTGGGTGCTCGACGGCGCCAAGCGGTGGATCGGTAACGCCACGTTCGCAGACCTTGTCGTGGTCTGGGCTCGGGATGTCGAGACGAACAGCGTTCTGGGCTTTGTGGTGGAGAAGGGTACTCCCGGATTCACTGCGACGAAGATCGAGAACAAGTTCGCGCTGCGGATCGTGCAGAACGCCGACATTGTGCTCGAAGGATGCCGCGTTCCCGAAGCCAACCGGCTGCAGAATGCGAACTCGTTCCGCGACACCGCAGAGATTTTGCGCCGCACGCGCAGCGGGGTGGCGTGGCAGGCGGTGGGCGTCCAGTTCGCCGCCTATGAGATGGCCCTGCAGTACGCCAAGGAACGTGTGCAGTTCGGTCGCCCGATCGGCAAGTTCCAGATGGTCCAGGACCTGTTGGTTAAGATGCTCGGCAACGCCACGGCGTGTGCCGGGATGATGACCCGCCTGGCCCAGTTACAGCACGAAGGCGTTTTCCGTGACGAACAGTCTGCGCTGGCAAAGGCTTACTGCACGGTGCGGATGCGCGAAACCGTGCACTGGGCCCGCGAACTGTTGGGCGGCAACGGCATTGTCCTCGACTACAACATCGGCCGCTTCGTCGCCGACTCCGAAGCTCTCTACTCCTATGAGGGCACCCGGGAGATGCAGACGCTGATCGTCGGCAAGTCGGTCACCGGCCTGAGCGCGTTCGTGTGAGGTGACGAAATGACAACGCAACCTACACAATCGGTGTTCTCCGGCCTGAAAGTCGTTGAGATAGCGAGCTTCATCGCAGCCCCGGCCGCGGCGACGATGCTCTCAGACTTCGGTGCAGACGTGATCAAAGTCGAGCCTCCGGGTATCGGCGACCCACAGCGGCTACTGAGCTCGGTGCCGCCGAGTCCGGCCGCGCCGGGAAACTACAGCTGGCACCTGGCCAATCGCAACAAGCGCGGGATGTCTGTCGACCTGAAGTCGGAGGGCGGCACGGAGATCCTCAAGCGTCTCGTCCAATGGGCCGACGTGGTGATCACCAACTTCCCGCACGGCACCCGCGAAGCCCTGCACCTGGGCTACGAGGAGGTGTCGAGCTGGAACCCGCAAGTCATTTATGCCGACATCACCGGGTTCGGGGATACCGGGCCGGACGCCAAGCTGCCTGGCTTCGACCTGACCGCGTTCTGGTCGCGCAGTGGGCTGCTGGCCTCGACCCGCGATGCGGGGGCGGCGCCGACGTCTCCGGTATGGGGCAGTGGCGATTACACCACCGCCACCGCGATCTATGCGGCGATCACCACCGCGCTGTACCACCGCGAACGCACGGGGCTGGGCGCCAACGTCGGCACCTCGCTCCTGGCGACAGGAGTGTGGGCGACGGGAACCCTGGTGTCGGCCGCGCTGGCCGGCGGTACGCCGTACGAGTTGCACGACCGCAACAAGCCGGTGAATGCGATGACCAATCCGTACCAAAGCGGCGACGGCCGTTGGTTCATGCTGGCAGGCAGGCAATCGGCGGTACCGGCGTTGCTCAACGCAATCGGACGGTCTGACCTGTTGTCCGATCCGCGCTTCGCCGACCCGAAGGCCATCGGCCAGCACGGCGCGGAGTTGGCGGATCTGCTCGACGCCGACTTCCGTGCACAGCCGTTGGCACATTGGAAAGAGATTCTCGACGCAGTCCGTATCCCTTACGGCGTCATCCAGACGGCTGCGGAGGCGGCCGAGGATCCGCAGCTGCGTGCCGCCGAGATCGTCGTGCCGATCGAGGGTGCATCCGATCTGGAGTACACGGTGAATAACCCGATCACCCTTCGCGGGCTGACCAGAGTTCCGTCCCGGCGCGCACCCGAGCACGGAGAGCACAACGACGAAGTCCTTGCACAGCTGGGTTTCAGCGTCGATGACATCAACCAATTGCGGGAGCAGAAAGTGATTCCCCCCGCAGCAGAACAGGAGACAGCGAAATGACCACAACTGAAGTAGCGACGGAGCTGGTTCTCACCGAGCGCCACGATGGTGTCCTGATGATCACCATCAACCGTCCAGCACAGAAGAACGCCGTCAGCCGCGAGGTCGCGGTTCAACTGGCCGCCGCTCTCGACCTGTTGGACGCCGATCCGACGTTGTCGGTGGGCGTGCTCACCGGCGCCGGCGGGACGTTCAGCGCAGGGATGGACCTCAAGGCGTTCGCGAAGGGCGAGACCCCAATCCTTGCCGGTCGCGGATTCGGCGGGGTCACCCAAGCCGTGGTGCGCAAGCCGCTCATCGCGGCCGTCGAAGGATGGGCACTCGGCGGTGGCTTCGAAATGGCCCTGGCGTGCGACCTGATCGTCGCAGCCGACACCGCGAAGTTCGGCCTGACCGAGGTGAAGCGGGGACTCATCGCAGGCGAGGGTGGCGTCATCCGCCTTCCTCAGCGGCTCCCCTACCACATCGCGCTCAAGGTGCTACTGACCGGCGAGCCGATATCAGCCGTCGAAGCCAACAAGCACGGGCTCATAAGCGAGCTCACCGAAACTGGCGCAGCCTTGGCTGGAGCGCAACAGCTTGCTCAGCGCATCGCCGTCAATGCACCCCTGGCGCTCGCGAAGGTCAAGCAAGTCCTGCGAGAAACGCAGGGCCTCAACGATACCGAGGCGTTCAAGCAGCAGGCGAAGGACGCACACAGCCTGCTCGACAGCGAGGACGCGCACGAAGGCGCGGTGGCGTTCGCGGAGAAACGTGCACCCGTCTGGCGCGGGCGCTGAAGACCAACCCAAGTAAAGGAGCAACGATCATGGTTTCACCAAAGTCCGTGCAGCGGGTGGCAATTGTCGGGACGGGCACCATCGGTGCGAGCTGGGCGACGCACTTTCTCGCCAGGGGCTTCGATGTGACCGCCACCGACCCGGCGCCGGGCGCCGAAGCGGCACTGCGGTCTTACGTCGAGGGTGCCTGGGAAGGCGTAACGACGCTGGGTCTCGCACCCGGCGCCTCCCGGGACCGGCTGAAGTTCACATCGGACCTGCAGCAGGCCCTTGCCGACGCCGACTTCGTTCAGGAGAACGGGCCAGAGCGCCCCGAACTGAAAGTCAAGCTGTTCGCCGACATCGACGACGCCACACCGCCCGACGCGATCATCGCCTCGAGCTCGTCGGGCATCACGATGAGCGAGATCCAGGTCGAGTGCCAGCGTCCGGAGCGGACCGTCATCGGCCACCCCTTCAACCCGCCGCATGTCATCCCTCTGGTGGAAGTCGTTGGCGGGAAGAAGACGTCACCGGAAACCATCCGCGAGGCGATGTCGTTCTACGCGTCGATCGGCAAGAAGCCCATCCTCCTGAAGAAGGAGCTGCGCGGGCATGTGGCCAACCGCCTGCAGTCGGCGCTGTACCGAGAGGTCGTCTACCTGATCGGTGAGGGCGTGCTCGACGTCGCCGACGCCGACGACGCGGTGTCGTGGGGTCCCGGATTGCGTTGGGGCGTGATGGGTCCCAACCTGCTGTGGCACCTCGGCGGCGGCCAAGGCGGAATCCAGCACTTCATGGACACGCTGATGCCACGCATGGTGGCCGGCTGGCCAGGGCTGGGCAATCCAGAGCTCACCCCGGAGCTTGCGCAACAAATCGTCAAGGGTGTGCTCGAAGAAGCCGACGGTAAGTCGATCGAGGAGCTCGAAGCCGAGCGCGACAAGATGCTGTTCGGCCTGCTCGCCGAGCGCGACAAGTAGGGAGAAGACGATGCTGAGCGTGATGTACGGCGTGATGGCAATGCTGCCAACGACATTCGCCTTTGCGGGATACGTGCTCGTATCGCATCACTGAGAATCCGGAACACCGGCATCACGACTCGGCTCGTAACCCATTACTGATCAAAAGGACTGGAAAGATGACTCAATACAATCAAAAGTTATTCGTGCTCGAAATCAGCGGCGGCGGAAGGCTGTTCACGATCAATCCCGACGGGTCCGAGAAGACGGTGCTCGTCGATGGAAGCCCGATACCCGACGGGGTGGCGGTCGATGTCGAGGCCGGCCACGTCTACTGGACCAACATGGGCAAACCGCCTGTCAACGACGGTTCGATCGAACGTATCGACCTTGACGGAGGCAACCGAACCACGATTGTGCCCAGCGGAGGCACCTACACCCCCAAGCAGCTTCATTTCGACACCATCGGCCGCAAGCTCTACTGGGGTGACCGCGAAGGAATGCGGGTGATGCGCTGCGACCTCGACGGATCCAAAGTGGAGACCCTGGTGCAGACCGGGCAGGGCGACGACGACCGCCGCGACCAGACCAACTGGTGCGTCGGAGTCGCGGTTGACCATGTCGCCGGGCATCTGTACTGGACTCAGAAGGGCCCAGACAATGCTGGGCTAGGCAAGATCTTGCGGGCCGGGATCGGCATTCCCGCAGGCGAATTCGCCGCGCGCCGCAGCGACATCGAAGTGGTGTTCAAAGACTTGCCTGAGCCCATCGATCTCGAAATCGACCACACCACTCGCACCCTGTACTGGACCGACCGTGGTGACCCGCCGCACGGCAACACCGTCAACCGCGCCCCACTGACGGAGATCGGCAGCGTCGCACCCGAGATCGTGGCGACTCATCTGATGGAGGGCATCGGGATCGCACTCGATCCCGCCAACGACCGCATGTTCTTCACCGACCTCGGCGGCAGCATCTATGTGGCCGCGCTGGACGGGTCCGGTCAGCGGCCGATCCGCGCCCTGCAAGGCAACCTCACCGGTATCGCCTACGCCGAGGTACCTGACGGGAGCCCGGCGTGAGCAGGCATCGCGTCGTCGTCATCGGTTCCGGCTTCGGTGGACTGACCGCGACGAAAGCGCTCAAGAATGCTCCGGTCGATGTCACCATGATCGCCCGAACACAGCACCACTTGTTCCAGGGCTGCTGTACCAGGTCGCGACGGGCATACTCTCCGAAGGAGAGATTGCGCCGGCCACCAGGACGGTCCTTCGCAATCAGCGCAACGTCGACGTTGTGCTTGGAGATGTCGTCGACGTCAACTTGGCTGAGCGATACGTGGTTTCCGAGCTGCTCGGTCAGCAATACCGGACCGGGTACGACAGCTTGATCGTCGCGGCCGGGGCGAACCAGTCCTACTTCGGGAACGACCATTTCGCCGAATTCGCCCCGGGTATGAAGACCATCGACGACGCGCTCGAGGTACGGGGCCGTATCGTCGGCGCGCTCGAACTGGCCGAACGGACCAGCGATCCGGCTCGACGCGCACAGCTGCTGACGTTCACCGTCGTCGGCGGCGGTCCAACGGGAGTCGAACTCGCGGACCAGATCGTCGAGCTGACCACGCAGACAATGAGGCGTGAGTTCCGCCGGATCGACCCTGCGGAAGTCCGGGTGATCGTGCTCGACGCTCTGCCGACTGTGTTGACGGCGATGGGGCCCAAGCTGGGAGCCAAAGCCCAACGCCGACTGCAGCGGATCGGTGTGGAATTTCAACTCGGTGTCACGGTCGTCGACGTCGACAGCGATGGGTTGACAGTCAAAGAAGCCGACGGCAGCACACGCCGGATCGAGTCTGCGTGCAAGGTGTGGTCGGCTGGTGTATCAGCGAGTCCACTCGGCACGCTCATCGCTGAGCAGGCGGGCGCCGCTGTCGACCGCTCCGGGCGGGTCGAAGTTCTTCCCGACTTGACAGTCCCTGGCCACCCGAACGTGTTCGTCATCGGCGACATCGCCTCGGTCCCAGGTGTTCCGGGTATGGCGCAAGGAGCGATCCAAGGCGGAAAGTACGCGGCGCGCGCGATCACAGCGGGCACTACGGGCGACCGATCGCCGTTTCGCTACTTCGACATGGGGTCCATGGCAACGGTGTCGCGGTTCTCGGCGGTCGTCAAGATCGGTCCGCTGCAATTCGGCGGCTTCTTGGGCTGGATTTCGTGGTTGGGACTGCACCTGGTGCGCATGGTCGGTTTCAAAAGCAAAATGACCACGCTCATTTCGTGGACGGTGACCTTCCTGACCACGAGGCGAGGACAGCTCACCATCACAGGGCAACAGGTCTATGCCCGTAGTCGTATCGATCGAATGAACCAACCCTTAGGAGGATGAAATGAGTTTCAAAGTTCCAGCCAACTATCAGAGCCGCCCGGTCGCCGTTATCGGGGCGGGCACGCTCGGACGGCGCATCGCCCTCATGTTCGCCGGACACGGTGCCGAAGTCAGGATCCACGACGTTTCCGAGGCACAACGTGACGTCGCCCTCGACTTCGTGACGAATAACCTTCCCGTCGTATCCGACCGCCTCGCTGATGTTGAGTCCGGCCTGGTTTCGACCGAAGCCGACATTGCCGACGCCGTTCGTGACGCGTGGCTCGTTGTCGAGGCGATTCCTGAGAAGCTCGAGTTGAAGAAGCAGGTCTTCGGCCAACTCGACGAGCTGGCGGCGGCCGATGCGATCCTGGCAAGCAATTCGTCGTCATACGCAAGCAGGGTGTTTCTCGACAAGGTGCACCACCCGGAGCGGGTACTGAACATTCACTTCTACATGCCGCCGAAGCAGGCCGCCGTCGACGTGATGTCGTGCGGCCAGACCGACCGCGACGTCATCGACTTCGTGCTGACGACGTTGCCCCAATTCGGGCTGTATCCGTTCGAAGCGCGCAGGGAGAGCACCGGTTTCATCTTCAATCGGGTATGGGCCGCGGTAAAGCGGGAGTCTCTCGAGGTCGTCGCCGAAGGCGTCTCCACGCCCCGCGACGTCGACGAGATGTTTCAATTCAACACCGGCGGCGCCGGTCCTTTCCGGATGATGGATCAGGTGGGGCTGGACGTGGTGCTGGACATCGAGGAGCACTATTGCGCCGAGCATCCCGAGTATCCGGAGGGACCTCGAAAGCTGTTGCGGAGCTATATCGAACAAGGCCGGTTGGGAGTCAAGTCCGGTGCGGGCTTCTACGACGACTACCCGCATCCGGCTGAGCAGCGAATCGTTTCCTAGAACAGGTCACGAAGACAACGGGATTCAGCCGATGGCCGTTCATGCTCTCGCATCCATGAGTAGCCTCACCGCGCAGTGCGCATCGCAGGCCGCGACCCAGTCACCGTCGTGGCTTCAAGTGATCCAAGCGATTGGGAGCATTGCAACGGCCGTCGCCCCAGCATTTCAACTCACAGCATATATTCAGGAGAGGTTCGAGCATCAGAGTTCAATGGGCGAGCCACAATTCGAGCGAAAAATGCTCTCTTCCCGAGTTTTCGCCACACCAGCCGGATGGTCAACCCCGCCAACAGTCCAATCAAAGTAGTGGCGGTGGTTAACATCAACCAAGCCAGCACGCGAAACCGGGTGTCGGGCTCCGCAATCGCCCAATGCCCCACCGTGTTGGCAGTCGCGGCCAGCGGGAAGCTGAAAACCCAGAACGACATCGTGAATGGACGGCGTAAGTACTCAGGAAGGATGAACAACTGGATGAGCGCCATCATCGCGAGCGCGCCTGCCAGGCCGATGCCCGCGGTGGTGATCCGGTTGCCGGTCAAGGCGAACAACGCAACGCTCGCCGTGGCGGGGGGAACCATCAACGTCACCAGCGTGGGAAAGCGCGCGTCAGTCAGGGGTTGCTCGGTCATCAGTCGACCGACGATCACGGTGCCGAAGATAATCCAGAAGAATCCGCCGATTCCGAATAGGCCAATTGCTAGGGTGTGGCAGCCGTTGACCTGCAACGAGATGCAGGCGATGAACGGCCCGGCTACCACCGGCAGCGAGAATCCTGGGTGGATCGCATGCCGGTCGCGTGGGGTTGTAATCCAATGCGCGACAAGCGCGGCCGTTGCAGTCGCCCACAGCACAACCAGCCCGAGATCGAGGATGCGAAATGCGGATGTTCGTGGCGCAGCCTGCGCAACCAACAACATCGGGATCACCGGGATGTAGCCCAAGGCGAAACCCTGATCAGGGTGCCGCAGATCGGCGATGAACGCCCGCGGATCACCACGCCCCTCAAGCACGTACATGGCAGTGATCGCAAGCCACGTGCCGAGACACACCACCGCGAGGTACCTAGCAGGCCATGCGGGTGCGCCGTAGGCGATGGCTGTGCGCCATGCTCCGCCAAGACCGCCCATACCGAGCGCAACCGGATACAAACGCAGCCAGCGGTCGAGTCCGACGGTTCCCGTGTCCGCAGTCACCATCACCTGAGCGCACCCGGGCTGTGGCGAATTCCCGGTGCGAGGCGGCCCGCCTGACCCTCTTCACTCTGGTATTGACAGGGTCAGGCTGGTCAACTGCTCTGTCCGCGAAGTGCTTCCAGTGCCTCCGCTGTCTGGCTGCCGGAATCTGCCCGGAAGATGATCATGTGCTGCCCTCCGGAGTGAGGGACGCTGAGCCTGTTGCGGTGAAGGTACAGATCGCCCACGACAGGATGGCGGAAGTGGCTCATTCCGGGGCGGTAACCGACATCTGCGCGAGCCCACAATTCGCGGAATCTCTCGCTGACGGTTGATAGTTCGTCGATCAGCACACGCATGCGCGGATCATCGGATGCGGTGCCCGCGACCTCCCGCAACCCGCTGACCGCGATATCCGTCGCCTCATCCCAGTCGACGAAGAATTGCCGGGCAGCGGGTTCGACCAGCCGCCAGCGCAGGAAATTCTGCCCAGGCGCGTAGCCGGGTGATAACGCTCGTGCAATCGCGTTGGCGGCAAGCACATCCTGATATCTATTGGCCACGATCGCCGGCATCGGGAATTGCTCGATCAGCTCGTCCAGACCATCGGCGGCTGTCTCGAGATGGGGCTGCTGGCCATGGCTGCCGCTGGCCAGTTGGTACAGGTATTCGGTGGCCTTGATGTCCAATTGCAGTGCCCGCGCCAGCGCGTCGAGGATCTGCGGAGACGGATTCTTGTCGCGACCCTGCTCCAGTCGGAGGTAGTACTCGGCGCTGATGCCGGCCAGGGTCGCCAGTTCCTCGCGACGCAGGCCTCGGACGCGTCGACGCGCACCCGCAACCAGCCCGACGTCTTCCGGCCGGATCTGCGCGCGCCGCGAACGAAGGTAATCGCCAAGGGCGTTGCTCGCCGCCGCCACGTCATGAGCCTAAACCTGTCCCCGCCAGTACCAGTGTCAAGGCGGTGGACCCAGTTGGGACGAGCAGCGCCGACTCTGGACGTTGTGCCGCTTGACCGCGTGACATGAGAGGAGCCGGATCGTGCAGCGACAGGACATCGAGTTCCCCGCCGAAGGCGGCGTGACGCTACGGGGCTGGCTCTTTGTGCCCGACGGCGCCGGGCCGCATCCGGCCATCACCATGGCGCACGGCTTCGCCGGGGTGAAGGAACACGGATTGGACCGGTTCGCCCGTTTGTTCACCGAATCGGGCTTCGTCGTGCTCGTGCACGACCATCGCGGTTTCGGCGCGAGCGATGGACAGCCACGCTTCGACGTCGATCCTTGGGTGCAGATTGGCGACTGGCGACGAGCGATCTCTTTTCTCGAGAGCCTTCCCGCCGTCGATCCCGATCGCATCGGGCTCTGGGGCACGAGCTATGCCGGCGGGCATGCCATCGTGCTTGGCGCGACCGACCGCCGACTGCACGCGGTCGTCGCTCAGGTGCCCACCATCAGCGGGTACGAGCAGAGCCTCCGTCGCGTCCCACCCCATGAGGTGGCCGCCCTGGAGGCGGGGTTCGCCGATGACGAGCGGCGTCAACTTCACGGCCAACCGCCCGCAACTCAATTGGTTGTCGGCTCCGATCCCGCCACGCCCGCGGCCTACCGCTCCCCGGATGCCATCGCGTTCTACAACCAGCCCGTGCCCGAGGGCGCGTGGCGGAACGTCATGACTGTGCGGTCCTCGCGCGCCGCCAGGATGTACGAGCCGGGAACGTGGATCTCCCGTGTCTCGCCCACGCCGCTGCTGATGATCGTCGGCTTACACGACACCATCACCGTCACCGATCTGGCGCTCGCCGCCTACGAGCGGGCATTGCAACCCAAACGACTCGTCACCATCCCCGGTGGCCATTTCGATCCCTATCTGAATCGCTTCGACCAGGCCGCCGGCGCGGCCCGCGACTGGTTCGTCGACCACCTGACCGCGCCCCAAACCACCGATTGAAAGGAACTGCCATGACCGAGTTGGGTTACCAAGTGATGGTGCACGAAGGCGTGCGCCGCCAGCGAGAACAGCGTCTGCCCGACGGAAGCCCGATCGTCTCCTCACCCGTATCGTCGACTCTGATCTACGGCACACACGACGCCGTGCTGGTCGACCCGCCGTTCACCCGGGATCAGGTGCAGCGGGTCGGCGATTGGGTCGAGCAGTCAGGCAAGACGCTGACCCACGTCTACGCCACCCACGGGCACGGCGATCACTGGTTCGGCACCGACTCACTGCTGCAACGATTCCCGGGCGCCGTCGCGTACGCCACCGACGGCACGATCGCGAAGATGCACGAGCAGGCCACGACTGGGCGCGCGCAGATGTGGGACGTCGATTTTCCTGACCAGATTCCACCGAGTCCGGTTGTTTACCAAGTCATTCCCGCGGACGGGTTCAAGCTGGAAGGCTATCGACTGGAGGCCGTCGACGTCGGTCATACCGACACCGACGACACCACGGTGCTACACGTTCCGTCGATCGGGCTGGTCGTCGCGGGCGACGTCGTTTACAACGGCGTACATCAGTACCTGCTGGAGAGCGGCAACGGCGGTCTGAAAGCCTGGTTGCAGGCGCTCAACACGGTCGCGGCCCTGAACCCGCTCGCCGTCGTGGCCGGCCACAAAAACGCAGCGTTGCCCGACGATCCCAAGATCATCGACGAGACGCGCAACTATCTCCTCGACGCTCAACGATTGCTCTCCGGCAAGCCGTCGCCCGAGGAATTCTTCGCCCATATGATCCGCCTCTACCCGGACCGCCTCAACGTCGGCCCCGTCTGGTACAGCGCGGTGGCGCTTCTGTCCTGACCAAAGTCATTGCAATCAAGGAGAAATCATGATTATTGACGCAGCAGATCTCGACGCGACATCGAGCTACAAACTACTCATCGGCAGCGTGCTGCCCCGGGCGATCGCCTGGGTCAGCAGCAGTTCGCCCGACGGCGTGGGCAACATCGCGCCCGTGTCATTCTTTACCGTCGTGGGCAGGATCCCGCCGATCTTGTCCATCTCACTGCAACCACGTTCTGACGGAATCACCCTCAAAGACACCTTCGTCAACATCCGCGACACCAACGAGTTCGTCGTCAACCTCGCCACCATCGCGCAGGCCGATGCGGTGCACAAGTCGGCATTCGAATTCGAAACCGGTGTAGACGAATTCGAGGCGTTGGGCCTCGAGAAGGCGCCGTCGGAGGTGATCTCGGCGCCCAGGATCGCAGGCGCACCGATCTCCTTCGAATGTGTCGTCAACCGCATCATCCCGATGCCACCGCTGCCCGACCACGTGGTGTGGGGAGAGGTCAAGCGCATCCACGTCCGCGATGACCTCTACCTGTCCCGGGGACGCATCGACGTCGGCGCGTTGAATGTATTCGGCCGGCTCGCAGCCGAGTACACACTGGTCGACAACATCTTCACCACCCCGCTGCCTGAAGATCTCGTCGAGCAGCTGAGCGTGCAGCGTGCAGACCGTCTGGACGGGCACCCCAGCGACTACTCCCCGATCGACACCTCCGAATGGTCGGCGTCCGGCTCGACAAAGGCGGCGGTGAAATGACTACGACGCAGGGCACCTTGGCCGTCCGACGCACGTCGACGACCGTCAGCGGAGCACCCACAGTGTTGTTCATCCACGGCTTCCTAGACGACCAAACGGTGTGGGACGACGTGATCGCATCACTCGAAGTTGACGTCAACACCGTGAGCTACGACCTGCCGGGGTTCGGAGCCCGCGTTGCGTCTGTCGCCGATCAGGGCGACTTGTCGCTCGAATTTCTCGCCGCTGAAGCGGGCGAGATCCTCAGCGGTATCGACACACCTGTGATCGTGGTCGGCCAAAGCATGGGGACACAGGTCGCCGAACTCGTCGCCGCCGCGCACACCGAACAGGTTGTAGGACTGGTGCTGCTCACGCCGGTTCCGCTTGGCGGAACGCGCCTGCCAAAACATGAGATCGCGCCTTTTCGCACACCCGCCGATGACGCTCGGGCACAGCGCGCAGCGCGGTCCCAACTCTCGCCCGGGCTCAGCGAGCACCAACTCGATCGGCTTGTCAGCGCTGGGGCACATACGTTGCCTGGCATCGTTGCCCGATATGTCGACGTCTGGAACGACGGAGTCAACAACGCACCCGCAGTCAGTACGTACAGCGGCCCGGTGCTGGTGATTCGCGGCGGCGTTGATGCATTCGTCACAGAACAGCTGGTGGAGACGATCACCCCTCGGTTTCCCCATGCCCGTCAGGCAGTCGTTGAAGGAGGTGGACATTGGCTGCACGTCGAGTACCCAGACGAAGTCGGAGCCATGATCGTGGAATTCAACGAGGCGATCGTCGGCAAGCAGCAGGCGGCCGGATGGCGTCGCGCTTTCGCAGACCAAGCCCAAACTGCGTTCGCCAACCAGTTCGCCGACGACATCGTGTTCGAAGCAACCACCCTTGCCAAAACGGTAGAAGGCAAGCAGCAGGTCGCCACCGTGCTCGCCGCCGCAAGCTCCATCTACGAGTCACTTGAGTTCACCGCGGAGGACCACAGCGGATCGACGACTTACCTGCAGTGGCGTGCAACGGCTTTCGGCGGTACGGAAATCAAGGGCATAACCGTGCTCGAACGAAACGCCAGCGGCAAGGTCGCCGCCGCTGCCATCCACCACCGCCCGCTGGAGGCCGTGTTGCGGTTCTCGGCCGAGATCCGCGACCGACTTGACGGCCAGATCACCGCTGACCATTTCCTGAAGGAGACGTCATGACGACGCCGCTGACCTACAAACTCTTTGTCACCGATCAGATCCCGCAGTCCGGGCGTGGCCCGCTGCCCGACGGCAGCACCAGAATGTGGTCGCCCATCACCTCAACGCTGATTCTGGGCAACCGCGACGCGGTCCTGGTCGACCCGCCACTGACCAACACCCAGGCGGCCGAAGTCGGTGACTGGATCGAATCCAGCGGACGAAAGCTGCGCGGGATTTATATCACCCACGGCCACGGCGATCACTGGTTCGGAGCCATCCCGCTGCTCGCACGATTCCCCGACGTCGCGGCGCACGCGACAAATGGCACCACCGAGCTGATGGCCGCACAGAACAGCGCAGAGTTTCGCGACGAGTTCTGGGACCGGGTGTTTCCGGGTCAACTACCGCACGGCGACATCGACATAGACGTCGTGGACGAGAACGGCTTCGAGCTCGAAGGCGTGGAGTTGTTGCCGATCGAAGTCGGCCACACCGACACCGACGCGACAACCATGCTGCACGTGCCGCGAATCGGTCTGGTCGTGGCCGGCGATGTCGTCTACAACGGCGTGCATCTCTACCTCACCGAGTCCGGCGGGGCCGACGGCCTCGAAACATGGCTCGCTGCACTCGACGTCACCGAGTCGCTGAAGCCGACCACAGTCGTCGCGGGACACAAGAATCCTCTGGCGCTCGATGACCCATCGCAAATTCAGGCGACACGACGGTACCTGACCGACGCACGCGAACTGCTCGCATCGTCGAACCGGCCGCAGGACTTCTACGACGGCATGCTCGCCCGGCACCCGGGCCGGCTCAACCCCGGCGCCCTCTGGGGCGCAGCGATCACGCTGCTGCCCTAGTGGTTCTCACCCGACCGATAGCGCGTGGTCAAGATACGGCGTGATGTTTCCCAACGCGCGTTCGATGTACTGTTCTTTTTCCCCAACCGGTGCAACATAATTCAGAGCCGCCTCTGTGGCCTCGACACCTTCCAGCCGGGCGATCATCCACCCTGCGAGATAGGCCGACGAGAGACATCCTCCCGCTGTGGCGACGTTGCCCTTGGCGAAGAGCGGTTGGTCGAGTACCTCGACGCCTGCAGCCTGTACCCACGGCTTCGATATCGAGTCAGTGCAGGCGGGAACGCCGTCGAGCAGCCCCAGCTTGGCCAGAACCAACGTGCCGGAACATTGGGCGCCGAGCAGTTGCCGGGACGGGTCGAGCCTTAGCTGCGCCATCAACTCCCGGTCCGCGACGACCTCGCGGGTCTGCCTGCCGCTGCCGACGATCACCGCATCGGCGGCGCTGGCTTCGTCGAGCGAGATGTGGGATTCGATGACAACGCCGTTCATCGAACGGACGCGCGGGGTGGGGCTGGCGATTGACACGCGCCAGTCCGGGTTCGGGACTCGGTTGAGAACACCGAGTGCGATCAGGGAGTCGAGTTCGTTGTAGCCCTCGAACGTGAGTATCGCGATATGCATGCCTTGAGCGTATTTCGCTGAACCCATTATGATCAAAGAATTGTCATGCATACAATCTCGTCGTGGCGCGCGCTCGGTACAAAGACGTCGTCGACGCGTTGGCGGCCGATATCCGGTCGGGCAAGATCCCACCAGGCACGCGGCTGCCGACTCACCGCGAGCTCGCAGCCCGTCAGGGTCTGGCGTTGGTCACCGCGACCCGCGTCTATGCCGAACTTGCGGCGATGGGACTCGTCAGCGGTGAAGCGGGCCGCGGCACGTTTGTTCGGGAGCCCACGCTGTCGCCTCGCGATGACATCGAGCGGCGTGCACTCGCTGACGACGTCGTGGATCTGAACTTCAACTACCCATCGCTGCCCGAACAGGGCGACCTACTGCGAAGTGCGTTGCGAGCGCTGGCGTCCTCAGGCGATCTGGAGTCCCTACTGCGTTACCAGTCCCACGGCGGCCGCCCGCACGAGCGTGCATCGGTGGCGCTTCACCTCGAGCAGCGCGGGCTCACAGTTCCCGCGGATCAGGTGCTCATCGTCAGCGGCGCGCAGCACGGCTTGGCGATCGCTGCGTTGGCGATGCTGAAGCCCGGTGACGTGGTCGCGGTGGACGCGTTGACGTATCCCGGATTCAAGGTGCTTGCCCAGGTGCACGGCCTGGAGTTGATGCCGCTGCCTGCGGCGACCGACGGGCCCGATCTGGATGCCTTGGCGAAGCTTTGTGTGACGCGTCGGGTCCGGGCCGTATATACGATGCCGACGCTGCACAACCCGCTCGGGTGGGTCACCCCTCAGCGGTCGCGTCAGCGATTGGTGGCGATAGCCCGCGAACACAAACTACTCATCATCGAAGACGCCGCATACGCGTACCTGGTGGACCAGCCGCCTCCCCCGCTGGCAGCGCTTGCGCCGGAGTCGACCATCTACGTCTCGGGACTCTCCAAGAACGTGGCCACCGGCCTTCGCTTCGGATTCGTCTCGGCCCCAAAGCCGTTCATCGAAGCACTCACGCGTGCAATCCGCGCGACCACCTGGAACACGCCTGCGCTGATGACCGCGATCGCGACCGGATGGCTCAACGACGACACCGTTACGCGCCTAGAGGCGCAGAAACGTTCCGACGCCCAACGGCGACAAGCCATCGCGCGAGAGGTCCTCGACGGACTCGAGATCGTCGGACATCCGTCGTCGTACTTCCTGTGGCTTCCACTACCCGGCGAAGCCAGAGCTGACCGGGTAGCGGTTGCACTCATGCGCGAAAGCGTCTCCGTGTCAGCTGCGGAACCCTTTGCGACAACCAAACATCCGCCACACGCCATTCGTTTGGCACTTGGATCCGTCACCCTAGAGGTTCTGGCACAGTCACTACGAACGGTAAAACGGGTCGTCGACGCACACACCTACTGACGGGAGGATCGGCGCCCTGCCGCGACTACTGCGCCGCCGGCGGCGAGGAATCGGCGTCCCGCAGGCGCACGATGAGAACACAGAGGTCATCTCGGCGGGGTGGCAAGGCAAGCGTTTCTGTGAGTTGCCGGCATCCCTCAGCCAGCGCGGTGTCCGACCTCCAGCCTTCGATCAGCCGCTGCGCCTGCGAGATGCCGGTCTCGATGTCCCTGCCGCGGCCCTCGATCAGACCGTCTGTGTACATGACCAGGATGTCGCCCGGCTCGAGCCGCACCTGCCCCTCGGTGTAGGTGGCGTCGCGGATAGGGCCGAGCACTGGGCCCTGGGCGTCGAGAAGTCGTACGACTTTTCCGTCGCGCGAGCGACGCAACAAAGCCGGCGGATGACCGGCCGAACCGTATGACAAGGCACCGGCCGGCGGATCGAAGACCGCCACGGCCATGGTGGCGAACCTTCCGTGGCTGGCGTGGGCGGTGAAGGTGTTGAGCTCGGCCAGCAGTTGGGCGGGTGGCAGTCCCTGCAGGGCCATGGCGCGTCCGGCGCTGCGCAGTTGCGCCATGTCCTCGACGGCGGGCAGGCCGTGCCCCACTACATCACCCACCGCCAAGTAGGTTCGCTGCTTGGGCAGGGCCATAACGTCGTACCAGTCGCCACCGAGCCCTTGCTCAGCGTCTGCCGGTTCGTAGCAGACCGCCAGGTCAAGGTTTGCGACGTCGGCCAGTTCGGTGGGCAGCACCGCAGCCTGCAGCACCGCGGCCCTCGCATGCTCGTCGGCATAAGCCTGAGCGCGCACCAAACCCTGCCCGACCATGGTGGCGACCGCGGATATGTACGCCAACTGCGCGGCATCCAAAGCTTGCGGCCGTGTCCACATCATGCTGAGCACGCCGATCGGCTCGGCGCCAGAGGTCAGCGGCCAGTTCAGCAACGCCTCTGCTCCCGTTCGCGTCATCAGGTCTCCGCTGTTGGGGTACCGCCGTTGGTATTCCGCCGAGTTGCCGATCACCACGGGTTCGCCGCTACGCACCGCCTCGGTAGCAGCCGTGAGGTCGTCGAGCGGGATGCCGCCTGCGAACTTGTCATGCACGACCTGCGGGTAACCGGCCGTCCTCACCCACGCCAGCCGGAGCCCGTCAGGTGTCACCAGGCCAAGGCCCACTGCTTGTGCCCCTGCATCGTTGAACAGCTGTTTGACGACCGCGTCGCCGATTTGGCTCGGCGTCAGCGCGGCCGAAAGTAGCTGTGCCAGTTGTGCCAAGATCTGCAACCGGTCGCGTTCTCGGCGCTCGGCTTCTCGTGCTCTGACCGCCGCCACACGTCCGGCGGCCTCTTGCGCGATAAGCATGGCCACCAGCACCATCACCGCGATGAACCCCTGTCTCACCGCCAGCTGCATCGGCGCGGTTAGGTTCGATTCGGTGAATGGGCCGTGCCCCGAGCCCGTCATGTAGTTGACGGTGAACGCCAGGACCGCGCCCGCCAGCGCGGCGCCGATCACATCGAGCCGGAACGCCGCCCACGCCATTACCGGCAGCAATAGCAATGACGGTGGCGCCTGCCACCAGAACGCCGCCACCGAAAGTATCGCGGTGATGCCGAGCACGACGGCGGTCTCCGCGAGTCGAGTCCGAAGTTTGTGAGCTTGCCTGGGCCACAGAAGAATTGGAGCACCCACCACCAGAGCGCCGATCCCGTCGCCTACCCACCAGTGCACAACGGCTGTGGTCCACGCGGTGTTGTTGGACACAGCGCTGACCGCGCCGCCGATCAGCCCACCTACCAGCGGACCCGCCACACAAGCCCCGGCCAAGAACTTCGCCAGATCGCCTCGCGTCCGAAGGTCGGGCACGCCCTTGCACCAGGCCAACACCAACGACGCCCCGACGACGGGCTCCACCGAGTTAGCCAACGCATATCCTGACGCGGCGGGTACGCCGACGCCGTAGTAAAGGTCTACGGCGAGCTCCGCAACAACGATTGCCGTGACGATGACAGCCCACCGTGAGCGTGGTGTCAGCAGCATCGCGGCCACTGTCACGCCGGCAGGCGGGAAGAATGCCGGAGTGATCTCGGCGCCGAACGATTGCCAGGACAGCACCGCACCCGCCGCGTAGACCAGCGCCACAAACACGAAGAGCGCGCTCGCCGACCGCCAGCTCGAGCGTGCACTACTCCGCGATTCGCTCGGCGTCATGCGGGGCCAAGACACCTTCACGAGCCTATCGACACCGTTGTCATTACGGCGAGATACCGCCGGTTGACCAAAGCGTCCGTCGGTGGCGTTGCTCCCGGTGTAGCGCGTTTTCGCGGAGCCGACTGTGGGCCGAACAACCCAGGCATCGGTCCGTCATCCTCCGAGGTGGTGGACCGAGCCCGTGTCATGCTGCTATTCGAGCCGAGTCTTGTTTGTCGGTGGCCGTCGATAGGTCACTCGTGAGCAACGCAGCGCCCGCCGGCGAGTAACGCTTAGGAGGCCCCGCCCGTCCTGATGTATCGGCTAACAATGGTCACTTGTGTGCGCAACCTGCGAAACCGCCGATTCTGGAGCTTTTGCGCATTCCGCTCACCCACACCGAGGTGGCGGATGTACTCGACAGGACCGTCCGCATAAACGGCGAACAAATGTCAACTATCGATGAGAACTGAGACGGAAATAGCCTCTGACGTGGCCAGGGCCGGGATCGAACCGGCGACCTTCCGCTTTTCAGACGGAGTTCTGACTTACACGATTGTGTTTCCGATGGTCAGACAGGGTGGAAACGATCTACTTGGACGTGCTGGAGCACCCGCACTGGCGGTTTGGCCCCATTTTGGCCCCATGGATTTGGATCTTCAACTCGGTTCAGATGTGGAGCCGCATCCAGCCCATGTCTTGAAATCGACGAGTTACGAGAGTCTCGAAAGTCGCTCCCGATCGGTCAGTTCGACGTAGGCGCTTTGTTACATCCTGTGCAGGGTCCGCCGGGCCACCTTCAGGCGTGGTGACCTTCCCTTTCACCGATATCGAGGGTTCAACCCGTCGGTGGGAGGCCGACGCTTAGGGCATGCACGTCGCGCTGGCCGCCCATGGCGAGGTGTTGCGCTCCGCGATTGAATCTCACGACGGCTTCCTGTTCAGCCATACCGGCGAGGGCGTGGTCGCCGCGTTCACGTCGCCTCAATCAGGGGTGGACGTCGCAGTTGCTGCGCGGCGCGCCTTCGAGCTGCCCGGGCGGATGGGGTTGGCGACCGGCGAGGCACGGCCCGAAGTTGGTCAAGGAGGTGCTTCGCGATCTCTTCGGGATCTGCGGGTAGTGTCGTCGCGAACTGTTCCGCGACGAACGCTGACGGACAAAGCTATCGCCGTCCGCATGCGAAGAGACCAGTCTGCGGTTTGACTCCACGAATACTGAAGGGTGAGTGTGGTCACCTGACTTGGCCCCACTTTGGCCGTCGTTCTGCATGAATGTTGGCCCCGGTGCGGTGGTGATCATTCCTGTTGGGTGGGGTGCGGTGTGTCGTCACCAATGTTGGCCCCACCCTCGTTCAGATCGTTCTTGTCGCCCGTCGTCCCTGTCGGTCGCCAGGGAGGTCAGTCAGGATGGGGTCACGCGTGGAACTGTTCGAGAAGATCAGGAGGGACCGGCGGCTCGATGACCTGTCGATCCGTGGGTTAGCGGATCGTCATGGCGTGCATCGTCGGACGGTGCGACAAGCACTCAAGGACGCGATCCCGCCGCCGCGCAAGGTGTATCCGGCGCGGCCTCGCCCGGCGATCGACGGGTGGGTGACGGTGATCGACGCTTGGCTCATCGCAGACGAGGACGCTCCGCGCAAGCAGCGGCACACTGCTCGGCGGATCTGGCAGCGTCTGGTCGCCGAGCATCAGGCCACGTGCTCGGAAGTGACGGTGTCGCGTTACGTCGCGCGTCGTCGGGTGGAGCTCGGGCTGGCGACTCAGGAGGTGTCGATCCCGCAGACCCATCTGGCCGGCGCTGAGGCCGAGGTCGACTTCGGTGAGTTCTACGCGACGATCGCCGGGCTGGTCGTGAAGTGTTGGATGTTCGTGATGCGACTGTCTCACTCGGGCAAAGCGTTTCACCTCGCGTTCGCTACCCAGGCCCAGGAGGCGTTCTTGGAGGGCCATGTGCTGGCCTTCGAGTACTTCGGTGGTGTGCCCGGTCGGATCCGGTACGACAACCTCAAACCCGCCGTCATCCGGGTCCTCAAGGGCCGTGACCGGAGCGAGTCCGAACGGTTCACCGCGTTGCGCAGCCATTACGGGTTCGACTCGTTCTTCTGCCGCCCCGGCATCGACGGGGCCCACGAGAAGGGCGGCGTGGAGGGTGAGATCGGGCGCTTCCGGCGGCGCCACCTCGTCCCGGTCCCCACGGTCGCCTCGCTGGCTGAGCTCAACGAGTTGATCGCCACTGCTGACCGGTTCGACGACGATCGGGTGATCACCGGTCGCCCGATCACCATCGGCGCGGCGTTCGTTCTGGAGGCGGGCGCGTTGATGGGATTGCCGGCTGAGGCGTTCGACTGCGCCCGGTTGTTGAACGCCCGTGTCGACAACCGGGCCAGAGTGTCTGTGCGGCAATGCTTCTACTCCGTGCCGGCCCGCTATGCCGGGCGACGCCTGCCGGTGCGCTTGGCCGCCCGGACCGTCGAGGTCTACGACGGACCCCGGCTGGTGGCCCAGCACGAACGGGCGGTGGGACGCTACGTCGAGGTCCTGTGCCTGGATCACTACCTCGAGGTCCTCAAGACCAGACCCGGCGGACTGCCTGGCGCGACCGCACTGGCACAAGCCAAGGCCCGCGGCGTGTTCACCGCCTCGCACCAGGCCTACTGGGATGCCGCCCGCCGGGCCCGCGGCGACGCCGGCGGAACTCGCGCCCTGATCGGGATCCTGCTGGCCCACCGCACCATGCCCGCCGCCGCGCTCATCGCTGCGATGGACCGAGCGGTCGCCTCGGGGTGCCTCGATCCCGAGACCGTGCTCATCGACGCCCGCCGCGACACCAACCAGATCGCCGCAGTGGTGGGGGCGATCGGCGCACTGGCCCGCTACGACCGGCCACCACCATCTTTGACCGATTACGACGAACTGCTTACTGGAAGCGAATCATGACTACCACTGCCAAGCCGGGAACCGTCGATGCCGCCGCGCAAGCCTCGATCGGCGCCGCGGCACGCGAGCTGCACCTGCCCACCGTGCGCACCGAGGCGGCCCGCCTGGCCGAGATCGCCGACCGAGAACGCCACACCCACCTGCGTTACCTCGCCGAGGTCCTGGCCGCAGAGGTCGACGACCGCACCGAACGGCGCCGTACCCGGCGCATCAACGACGCCAAGTTCCCGAGGCTGAAACGGTTGGCAGACTTCAACATCGACGCCGTTCCCGGCCTAACGCCAGCCCTCCTGGGCCAGCTCGCCGGCGGGCACTACATGGACGCCGGCGAGCCGGTCGTGCTTCTCGGTGACTCCGGCACTGGCAAGTCCCATCTACTCATAGGACTGGGACTGGCGGCTTGTGAACAGGGCCGCCGGGTCCGCTATATCACCACCGCGCAACTGGTCAACGAACTCGTCGAAGCCGCAGACGAACGGGTCCTGTCCCGCGTCGTGGCACGCTACGGACGACTGGACCTGCTCTGCCTCGATGAGCTCGGATACGTCCAAATCGACCCTCGCGGAGCGGAATTGCTGTTCCAAATCATCACCGAACGCGAAGAACGCGCGTCGGTCGCGATCGCCACCAACCTGCCCTTCAGTGAGTGGGGCACCGTCTTCCCCGACCCCCGCCTGGTCGCCGCCATCGTCGACCGGGTCACCTTCAACGCCCACATCCTCGAGACCGGCACCAAGTCCTACCGGCTACGCACCAGCAAAACTACCTCTCGAGGCAAACGAGCCAGCTAAAACGAGGTGGGGCCAAAATTCATGCCGCCCCTGGGGCCAAATCACTTGACGAAACGCAGAAGGGATCCGCTCCTGGAGCCGACGAGACGGCTAGGTGCCCTGTGTGTAGTCATGGTTGTGAATTCCTTTCGCCCAAGGTCGCCGATGTGCCGTGGCGGTCTGTGCTGGACTGTTTGAGAGAGGCCTCATCCGGTGGCAGGCGAGTCCACTATGCGGCGCCCGGTAGGCCACTAACATCCGCCGTAATAAGTAGATTTGCACGCTGAGGGTTTGTAGATCCGCGTGCGTTCGGCTGCGAAGCGGGCGTTTGAGCTGACGGTTTGCCGTACTCGGCGGTTGCACGCTCGCTAGCATGAGCGGCATCGATCCACGCGCGGATCCGCTGCTGGTGAACGGGAGCAGGCTGGGTGTGACCGGATATTTTCGAACCGCCACCGTCACATTGCTGTCGGCGGAGGTCGACGGCTCGATGCGGCTGTGGCAGGACAAGCCAGACGTCATGGCCGCCGCGATGGGCCGCCTCAACCAGATCGTGGGCGATGTCATCGCTGCCCATGGCGGGATGCGGCCGGTCGAACATGGCGAGGGTGACAGTTTTGAGGTGGCGTTCGCCCGGGCCTCCGATGCGGTGGTGGCTGCCTTGCAGTTGCAGCGGGCCCCCCTGTTGCCGATCCGGCTGCGCATCGGAGTGCGCACCGGTGAGGTGCAGCTTCATGATGGCGATAGGTTCGCGGCACCGGGGATCAACCGAACAGCGCGGCTGCGTGATCTGGCGCATGGCGGCCAGACGGTGCTGTCGGGCGGGACCGTGGAGCTGGTCGCCGATCGGCTGCCAGAGGGCGCGTGGCTGAGCGAGCTGGGTGCCCATCGGCTTCGCGACTTGCCCGACCCGGAGCGGGTGGCCCAGCTGTGCCATCCCGACCTTTTAAACCAGTTCCCGCCGCTGCGGGCTGCCCGAACCGTGGGGTCTCGGCATCTTCCGGTGCAGCTGACCAGCTTCATCGGCCGCGGGGTCGAACTGGTCGAGCTGCAACGGATCGTCGCCGAGAAGCGGTTACTGACGTTGACCGGAGCGGGTGGGGTGGGAAAGACCCGGCTGGCGGTGCAGGTGGCGACCGAGATGGCCGGCCGGTACCGCGACGGGGTGTGGTATGTGGATCTGGCGCCGGTCATCGACCCAGAGCTGCTGCCGTTGGCGGCGGCCCGCGCGTTCGGGCTGCCCGATCAGCCGGGCCGTTCCACGATGGACACCTTGTCCGGGTTCCTCGCGGACCGCGAGCTGCTGGTGGTGTTGGACACTTGCGAGCATCTGCTGGATGCGAGCGCGGCACTGGCCGTGGCTGTCCTGGGTGCAGCACCGGGGCTGACCTTGCTGGCGACCAGTCGTGAGCCCATCGGGGTGGCCGGTGAGCTGAGTTGGCGGGTGCCGTCGTTGTCGCTGGCCGATGAAGCCGCCGAATTGTTCGTCGACCGGGCGCGGCATGCCCGGCCGGATCTCGCCGTCGGCACCGACGACGCCGCCGCGGTGGCCGAGATCTGCGCGCGCCTGGATGGATTGCCGCTGGCGATCGAGCTGGCGGCGGCGCGGGTGCGCGCCTTGTCGCTGGCCGAGATCCTCTACGGCCTGCACGACCGGTTCCGGTTGCTGACCGGCGGCGCGCGCACCGCGGTGCGCCGCCACCAAACCTTGCGCGCCTCGGTGGACTGGTCGCATGCGCTGTTGACCGACTCCGAGCGGGTGTTGTTTCGCCGGCTGGCGGTGTTTGTGGGTGGCTTCGACCTCGACGCCGCGCGGGCGGTCGCCGCAGGTGGTGACATCGAACATTTCCAGGTCCTCGATCAGCTCGGCCTGCTCATCGACAAGTCGCTGGTGGTGGCCGACAGCACCGGCGGCGCGTCGCGTTACCGGCTGTTGGACACGGTGCGCCAATACGGCGCCGAAAAACTGGAGGAGGCCGGCGAGGCCGATGCCGTGCGTGCGCGTCACCGCGACCACTACACGGCGATGGCCGCGGTGCTCGACACCGCGGGGCGGGCTGACTACGGGGGCCGTCTGGCCCAGGTCGAGGTCGAGATCGACAACCTGCACGCGGCGTTTTCGTGGAGCCGCGAGCACGGCGATCCCGAGCTCGCCTTGCAACTCGCGTCCTCGCTGCAGCCGCTGTGGCTGGCACGGGGTCGCGTCCGCGAAGGGCTGGCGTTGTTGCAAGCCGCGTTCGGCGACCTCGATGCCCAGCATGCCGACGCGGCGTTGCGCGCTCGCGCGCTCGCCGACATGGCTGTCCTGGGTATGTGGGTGGGCGCCGCCGAGTGTATCGATCAGGCACACGAGGGTCTGGCGCTCGCGCGCAAGGTCGATGATCCGGCGGTCTTGGCCCGGACGCTGACCGCGTGCGGATTCCTCGCCGGCCAGAGCGGCAACCTCGAGCTGGCCCGGGGATACCTGGGCGAGGCGATCGGCCTGGCCCGCACGATAGGGGATCGCTGGAGGCTGAGCCAGATCCTGGCCGCGCAGGCGCAAAGCTGCGATGGTGGGGGGCGACCCGCTCGCGGCCCGCGCGGCCGGTCAGGAAGGGCGCGATCTCGCCGACGCGATCGGCGACGGGTTCCACTCCCGTCAGTGCCGCTACGCTCTGGGAGGGGCACAGTCTATGCAGGGTGATCTGGCCGGGGCTCTCGCACAATTCGACGAGCTGGTTGCCGAGGCCGAGGCGGCTCACGACGAGATCTGGAGGAGGTCCTGCCTCGCTTCCCGGAGCGTCGCCCTCGCCTGTCAGGGACAGGTGGATGCGGCCCGAGCGGCGGCCGAGGCGAGCCTGGCGGCCGACCCGCAGCTTGGCGGGATGTTCGGGATAGCCGGGCGCATAGCGTTGGGAGAGGCGGCGCTGGCCGCCGGGGATCTTGCGGCGGCGCACGAGGCGCGTGAGGCGACCCGGCAGGCCGAGGGTGTGATCTTGGGTATTACGTGGGCCGCGCTGCACTACTGGAATGTCGAGGCCGCGCTCGCAGACGGGGATCTTCCCGCCGCCCGCGGCTGCGCCGAGGACGCCATCTTGGCGACAAAGGGAACCAAGGGCCACTACGAGGTGGCCGCATTGCTGAACCGCGCTCGGGTGGCGATCGCGACGGGTGAAGTGGAACCAGCCGAGCGCGACGCACGCGATGCGCTCGCGCTGGCTGCGGCAACCAAGACACACCTGCTCATTCCCGAGATCCTCGAGTGCCTCGCCGTTCTGGCCGGCCAGGGCGGCAGTCACCGCGAAGCCGCCCGCCTCTTCGGCGCCGCAGAGGCCATCCGGCTGCGCATCGGCACGGTGCGGTTGAAGGTGTATGACGCCCGCCACCAAGCCTCGGTGACGGCGCTGCGAGATGCGATGGGTGAGCAGGACTTTGGATCCGCATGGGCCGAGGGCGCGGCCCTTTCCACCGAGGAGGCGATCGGCTACGCCCAGCGCGGACGCGGGCAGCGTAAACGCCCCACCAGCGGCTGGGCGTCGCTCACGCCGACCGAACTCGAGGTAGTGCGACTGGTCAGCGCGGGGCTGGCGAACAACGACATCGCCACCCAGCATGTTCGTCTCACCGCGCACCGTGCAAACCCACCTCAGCCACGTCTACACCAAACTCGGTGTGCACTCGCGCGTGCAGCTCACCCAAGAAGCGGCCCGCCACAGTTGACCACTGCGAACGCAGGCCGACGTGCTGTCGTAGGTAGTCGCCTTCGAACACGACGCGTGTGCGGTCGCCAAGGCGTTCGGGCTGCCGTTGCGCACCAAGTCAACCGACTTGTCCTCGTCGGTAGGGTGCCAGACGTCGATGCTCGCACCGTTGCGGCGGCTGATGATCAGATCGCCGACGGCGATGCGTTGCTCGCGCGCACCCATCATGGTTGGCAGCGTGCGCTCATCTGCCCATCCAGCACGATGTGTTTTGGGGAGTTTCGCAGGGTGCGGTGGTGCTGTCCCACTACAAGCAGAACTTCAACCGGCAGCACGCCGACGACCGGCATCCGATGCCGCAGACTACAAGGGCCGCAACGTCATCGAACGCGGCTTCAACGTCGTCAAGCCACGGCGAGGCCTAGCCACCCGCTACGACAACCTGGCCATCGTCTACCGCGGAGCCGTCGTCCTACGAACCATCACCATAGTTGCTCGCGACGTAAGATTTAGCGACGGCGGAGTTGACATGAATGGTCACTCCGACTGGTTTGGTACTTGGGCGGACACTATCCACCGAAGCCCGAGTCGATCGTTCCGATGATGGTTCCTCCTCCATCGTCCCTGCGACTTGGTGATGCATAACCGGTCAGGGACTTCTCGCCGCTCCCCATGTCTTGATATCAGTAATGAAACTCCTCAAGGCGCGCTGCTGGCCTTCAGTGACGAGATGGAGGTAGGCAAGGCCGTCAACGAGATCTTCGGGTGCGAGGAGTAGCCGGTGATCTGTTACCACACCACCGATGCTGCCCGCCGAGATCCTCCGTGACGGATTCCGCGACGCCACCGGGTCGTACATGCTCGTCGGCATCGAACTGACCGGCGTATGGCTCGGCGAGATGGACGTCAACGAAGGCGCGAGAGGCGGCGGGCGGCGCGGATGTGGTTGGGAGCAGGCTACTTGTTATGTCCCGGCGCGAAGTCGTTGACGGCGTCGCCGACGTTGGCGAAATGCTCACCGTTCGCGTCGAATTCGCTCTGGGCGATGTCGTTCACTGAAGTACCTGGCGGCCTCACAGTCTTAGGCGCCGTCGCGACCTGGCTAACTCTCTGACCTGGGGCGCATGCCGCCGGGGAAATTCCCGGGAACGCCGGGATTGGTAGCGGGATCTGGATCGGCTCCGGCGACCCCCGCAAGCGGCACCGCCAGCACTCCAGCGGCGATAGCTCCAACAACGAGCTTTTTGAGCATGGTGCTCTCCTTCTTACCAAGGTTGATGCCGCCGGCCGACGCGCACCATGCGCTCGCCGTTCCGGCCCCATATAGCGATGCCGCCACCAACCCCGACGCCACCGCATCCCCTAGCAGACTTCGCCCAAGCTTGTCCTTTGAAATATCCCGACCGTTACCCATGGTTGCTCCTCCAGGTCCACGTACTGCTGATGACTAGTCGACTATGCGGCGCCCGGTAGGTCACTAACGTCCGCCGTAATACGTAGAAACATCCGCCGTAATACGTAGATCTGCACGCTGCTTCGTGCCGTGATGCTTTCGTCGGCTGAGCGCCATGGTTGAGGATCGCGTGGCGGCGGGCGGGAGCGTTAGTGGACGGTAGCCGCCACGCGTGGGGTCGGATCAGGTCGATTAGAGGACGAGCAGAGCAATATTGGCCGGCATCTACTTTGAGGTGCGGACGACAGGCTGCTTTGGGTTCGGGATTATGTTCTTACAGTTCGAGACCGTCAATGTCCAGCCCGCGGCTCCGCTCGGCGGCGCGCTGGGCCACGGCGGCAAGGCGGTCGTAGGTGGCGCGGAACGCCCGCTCGGCCGCGGCTTGCCGACGCCAGGATTCGCGCCGCGCCACCAGGCGCTGCTCGTGGCGGTCTAGCGACTGGCTGACAATCGCGGGGAGTCGCTCGCGCTCGGCGCGCTCGGCCTCGGCGTGCATGGTGCGCGGACGGTCATTGTTGGCCAGCACTGTTCGCAGATAGTGCGCGGCCTCGTAGGTATTGCCGCGCCGCAGTACATGGGCCTCGCCGTCCCCGGTCGGAGCGGTCTGCTCGTGGTTGGCTTCGCTGCCTAAGCCGGTGTAGACGTACGCGTGGTTGGCGTCGCGGCCGCGGGACATCCCGACGTAGGCCATGGCGCGATTGGCCGATTCACCAAGCACCACGTGCGCGGTGTCGGCGGTGACTCCTTGCGCGGTGTGCACGGTGACCGCGTAACCGAGGGTCACATGCTGACGCAAGTAGTCATTCTCGAACACCACGCACGCGTTGTCGCCGAGCCGTTTTGCGGTGATTCGGTTGGTCGCCGCGTCGACGGCCGCGACGCGCCATCGGTTGCCGTTGCGCACCTGTTCTGGGAGCTGACGCCCGGCGCTCGGGCCGGCGACAAGCGGGATACGGGCGTCGTTGCGGCGAGTGGTGATCAGATCACCGACGCGGATCGTTTGGTCGCGCGCGCCGCGCGCGCGAGGGCCCGGCCGCCGTGAGGGTGTCGTGCAGGCGCCGGTTCAGTGCGTCGGCCATCTCCCAGGTATCGCAAACCAGTAAGGCATCGCGGCCGGCGGCCCGATCAGCCAAGTAGCCCTGTAGCGCGTCGGTGGCCATCGCCACCGGGTCACCGGTCTGCAGGCGGCCGTGGGTGCGATACCAGCCGATAGCTTTGCGCAGCCGGTTTCCCCGTCCGCTGCGCAACGCCAGGGACGCGTCGCGTTCTTCGGGGTCGTGCATCCGCCAGACCTCGGAAAGCCGCTGCGCCCACGGCAGGTCGTCGCACAGCTGCTCAAACATCCCGCCGCGCGCCCGCACCGGGGCCAGCTGGTACGGATCACCCACCAGCACGGTCTTGACCCGCGCGGTCGTGCTTGCCGCCAACAGCTTTTCCAGATCGTGGGTGCCGACCATCGATGCCTCGTCCACGACGAGCACACTGCGCTGATTCAGCGTCAGCGCACCGGCCTCGATCAGCTACAGCGCCTTGGCCACCGTCAGGCCGCGATCGCCCGCCCCCTCAGCCGTGGCCTGATCGACGGCCTTACCGGTCGGCGCCACCACCAGCACCTCTTTGCATCCGCGGTGCGCGCCGGCGCGCAGCGCACATAGTGAGCGCGTCTTGCCCGCGCCCGCCGGCGCAGCCAGCGGCTGTACCAGCCACGGCGAGACCGCGATGTTGGCGATGGCGCGCGCCTGGTCGTCCGACAAGTCCTCGACATCGGCTTCACGCACATCGAGCCGTG
>CAVVUT010000006.1:0-269329 GCA_963751485.1 uncultured Actinomycetota bacterium | reverse complement strand
CGACCAACTGCAGGGTGCCGGTGACGAAGGTGGATGCGTCCGATGCGAGGAACAGGATCGCGCCGACGATCTCGTGCGGCTTGGCCCAGCGCTTCAGCGCGGTCTTGTCCGCGTAGGCGCCGTACCAGTCGGGATCGGACTTGATCTGCTCCGTCAGAGGTGTCTCGAAAGGTCCGGGTGCCACGGCGTTCACCCGCACACCCGACGGACCGAGTTCGGCCGCCAGGACCTTAGTCAATTGCAGCACACCGCCTTTCGCGGCGGCGTACAGTCCCTGACCCGGCTCGACGACCAGCGCACGGAAGCTGGAGAAATTGATGATGCTGCCCCTGCCGCGGGCGACAAGCCCCGGTCCGAACGCCTTGGCAAGCCGGTACGTGCCTTTGAGGCTGACGTCGATGACCCGGTCGAACTCGTCGTCGGTGGTGTTGAGTACCTGCTTGCGCACGTTGATCCCCGGTGTGGCGACCAGAACCTCGGTTTCGGGATGTGCGGCCGCCAGTGCGACGACGGATTCGCTGTCGGTGACGTCGACTTCGGCGGATTCGGCGCTGTAGCCGTGCGCTTCGATCTCGGCGACGGTGTCCTTCAGACCGTCCACGTTGACATCGGCGACCACGAGGTTGGCGCCGTACTGCGACAGCGCGATGCTGGCGGCCCGGCCCAGCCCGCTGCCGCCACCGACTACGACAACCTTGCGGCCGTCGAGCCGGAACAGCGACATGTAGTCGGTCGAATCGGACATATTTCTCTTCCTCCGTACGTCCGGCTTCGTCAGGTCGATGCGACGGCCGTGCCGCGCAGAATCTGAATGACGGAGGAGTCGTCGGCGCGTCCGAGGCCGGCGCGGCGCCCGGCGAGGTAGAGCTGTTCAGCCGCGGAGGCCAGCGGGGCGGGGTAGGCCTTCGCACGGGCCGCGGCGGTGACCAGTCCCATGTCCTTGACGAAAATATCGATGGTGGAACGGATGTCGTTGTTCGGATTGTCGATCATCCGGGCGCCGCGGTCGTCGAGCATGAATGACGCGGCCGCACCGTGCCGGAGCACTTCCCAGGTCTCGCCGGCGTCCAGGCCGAGTGCCTCGGCATAGGCAAGGGCTTCCGCGGCCACCGCGATATGCACCCCGCACAGCAGCTGATTGACGAGTTTGACCTTCTGCCCTTCCCCCGGTTCGGTACCGACGACGGGGGCATTGCGGGCCATCACGTCCAGCAACGGTTGCACGGTGGCCAGCGCGGTCTCCGAACCGCTGACCATGATCAGCAGATCGCCCTGCCCGGCCCTGGCGGCACCCCCGGACACGGGCGCGTCGACGATCTGCACGCCCGTCACCGCCAGGCGCCGGGCCCAGTCTTCGACGGCTGCTGGCCCGACGGTGGCCATCAGCAGCACAGCGCTGCCGGGTTTGAGTGCCGCGGCGGCCTTGCCGTCCCCGTAGAGCACCGATTCGGCCTGCTCGGCGGTGGCGACCATCAACACCAGCACTTCGGCGTCGACCGCCGCGTCACTGACGGTGGCCGCGGCTTTGACGCCGTCGCCGGCAAGGGCCGCGGCCTTCTGCGGGTCGATGTCGAAGGCCGTGACCGCGTGTCCAGCCTTGGCGACGAAAGATGCCATGGGAGAGCCCATGGCTCCCAGACCGATCCATCCGACGTTGGTCATATCTGCTGTTTCCTTCTGCGAGTGGTGGATTGAGCGAGTTGGCCGGAGGGGTCATCGGCGTCCGGCGAAGAGGTCGACGACGTCGGCGAGGGTGTCGTCGTCGCCGACGTTGCCGGCGAACACCACGTAGGGGGTGCCGACAGCTTCGGGTGCCGCCTCGATGGGGCGGAAGACCGACACCATGCCGGGGAACAGTTGGCCGACGACCTCTGCGCGGCGGATCCCGAGGCCGCGGACCGCGACGTCGTGGGAGGTGATTCCGCCCTTGGCGACTACCCACGCCGGGTGCGCCGCCAGCGCGGCCCGGACGACCTCGATGACCGCGGTGGAGACGGTGCGGGAGATCGCCAGGCTGTCGTCGGCGTCGCCGCCGCGAAGCAGGGTGCGACTGGTGAACAGCAGCACATCGGAGGTGGCGAGCGCCTCGATCACCTGCCGGCCGATCTCGGCGACGTGGGCGTCACGTCGGAGAGGGTCGATCAGGGTGGGCACGTGCAGTTCGGTTTCGGTCATGCCGCCGCGTTCCTGCGCCTTGACGACCTGCCTGCTCGTCAGGCCGACATGCGAGCCGACGACCACCAGGCCGTGACCACCGGGGTTGCCGCCGGGCCAGATCTGTTGCGCGGCAAGCGGTTCTTGTGGTTCCAGGCCCGCCAGCGCCCGCACGAACGACGGCCCGGAGCGGTAGCCGAAGCTGCGTCCGTGTTCCTGCACCTTCAGGAGCCCGAGGACGACGATTTCCAGGTCTGCGTAGTCGGTCGCGTTGACCACGACGAACGCGCCGCCGGTGACCCCGTCCAGGATCTCGGCGACCCTGCTGGGGCCGCCGACCCGGATGTCGTCCAGGGTGATGCTGTGCACCTCGTCGGCGGTGATGGTGCCGCCGCTCTTCTCGGCGATGAAGTCCCGCAGGTTGGAGGACTTGTAACCGAACGTCGCGTCCTGGGCGAATTCGGTGTCCCCGGCTGGGGTGAGTTTCCCGGACACGTTGGCCCAGTGGATGTCACCGGCGGTGAACCGGCCGGCCTCGAAGTAGGAGGGAATCAACAGCACACCGTCGAATCCGGCGCCGGTCACGCGGCGGCGCGCGGCGTCGATTGCCTGGATCTCGGCGATGATGTGGCCGCGCAACGTGGAGTCGCCGCGGCTGATGACTTCCATTGGGCCGCCGAAACTCTGGCCGAGGGTGAACAGACTGGTGGACACGCTGGTGTTCAGTTCGACGGCGGTGTCTTCGGACAGGCTGCGGGTATTGGTCAGGATGAAGCAGGTGGACCCCGGTGCCGCCAGGCCGGCGGCGTACTCGTCGGCTTCGAAAACGGTGACGACGCTGACGTCGTGCACGGTCTGTGAGCCGGTGGGGTCGTCGTCGAGCACGGCGATACGGCGGCCGGCGGCCGCGTTGACGGCCCGGATACGTTCCCGTGCACCGGGTTCGTGCCGCACTGGCGGGGCATCGGCGAGGACTTCCTCGGCCGACGGGATGTGGGTGTCGGTGCTTTTCGCGATCATCCGAACTCCTCGGGTTGGGTAACGAAGGTCACGAGATTTGCAGTCCGCCGTTGACGTCGTAGGTCGCCGCGGTGATGTAGCCGGCGTCCTCGCTCATCAGGAAGGTCAGCAGGGCGGCAACGTCCTGGACGGTGCCGACCCGGCCCAGGGGGATGTCGGCACTCATCTGCGCCTTGCGCTCGTCGGTCAGCGTGCCACCCATGATCTCGGTGTCGATCGGCCCGGGGGCCACGGAGTTCACCGTGATGTTGTGCGGGCCCATCTCCCGGGCCAGGGCCCGCGAGAACCCGATGACGGCGGCCTTCGATGCGCTGTACGGCACCTTCGAATACGTCCCGCCACCACGCTGCGCCGAGATGGAGGAGACGCTGACGATCCGGCCGACCCCGGCGGCGATCATGGCGGGCAAAACCCGTTGGGTGACGAGAAATGTGCCGCGCATGTTGACGTTGAACACCCGGTCCCACTCGGCCGGTGTGACGTCCATGAACTCGGTCGGTGAGCTGACCCCGGCGATGTTGGCCAGCCCGATGATCGGCGGCAGCGTCGACTCGACCTGCGCGATGGCCGCTTGCACCGAGTTCTCGTCCGAGATGTCGGCGCCGACACCGAGGGTGGATACCGAGTACTTGTCGGCCAGCTCGTCGGCTGCGAGTTTGGCGGCGCCCTCGTCGATGTCGAGGATCGCCACGGACCACCCGTCACGGGCCAGTCGGTCGGCGGTGGCCCGGCCGATACCCCGGGGTGATGCGCCGCCGGTGACGACGGCGGTGCGTTCGGTCGGGAGTGGAGAACTCATGAGTGGGTGGCCTTTCGTTCGGGGTTGGCGTGTGGACGTTGTCATGTCAGGTCCTGGATTGCGGTGCGCAGGGTTTCCAGCTGCGCGGGAGTTGGCTGGTCGAGGGCTACCCGGGTCGGACCTGCCGGCAGGCCTTGCAGGGACAGGCCCGCCTTGAGCAGCGCGATGTCGGCCCCGTTGGCGGCGTCGACGGCCTGTTTGACACGCTCCTGCGCCGCGGCGGCCGCCTGGTCGTCGCTGCGTCGCAGCGCATCTGCGAGATCGAGGAATGGGCGCGGGAAGACGCTGGAGACCCCGGACACCGCACCGGTGCCGCCGGCGCGGACGAAGTCGCCGAACTCGATGTCGTTGCCGGAGTACACCTCGAAGTCATCCGGAACTGCCTGGACATATTGCAGGACTTGGGATGTCGGTTCTCCGCTGATCTTCGCCCCGGCGACCGACGGAATCGTCGGCCAGTTCGGCGAGTTGATCCGGAGTGACGGTGCTGCCGGTGCGGGCGGCGAACAGGTAGACGTAGATCCGGGCGTCACCGGCGACGGCGTCCAGCCGACGGTAGTAGTCGATCAATGCCGCGGGGCCGGCCGGCAGGTAGAACGGGGTGATCGCTGCCGAGGTTCCGGGCGCCGAGCGTAACCGCCTGGGCGGTAAGCCTTTCGGCCTGCCTGGCCGCCGCGGCGCCGACGTGAACGTACACGGCATCCGCCCCGTACACCTCGAGCGCCGCGCGGAGGACGACAGCTCGTTCGTCATCGTCCAGCGCGGTGAATTCCCCGGTGGTACCGGAGATGAACACGCCGCCGATGCCGGTGACCTTCAGGTGGCGGAGCAGCGTTTCCTGGCCGTTGACGTCCAGATCGCCGTTGGCCTCGAAAGGGCACCGGGACGGCGGACAGAAGGGTGGCGGGTGCAGACATGTCAGTGTGAATCGCGGGTCACGGTGTCGCCACTGGAGCCGACAAGGAAGTCAAGATCCACTCCACGGTCAGCCTGCATCACATGGTCGACGTACAACTGTTGCCAGCCCCGCAGCGGCGAACAATAGGCGGCCCCTGCGGCTTTCGAGGGTTCGCGGCGCTGCAACTCTTCGGCGGGGACGTCGAGATCGACCCGCCTGCCGGGGACGTCCAGGCTGATCATGTCGCCGTCCCGGACGAGTGAGAGCGGCCCGCCCGCAGCCGATTCCGGCGCCACGTGCAGCACGACGGTGCCGTAGGCGGTGCCGCTCATCCGGCCGTCACATATCCGGATCATGTCCCGCACACCGGCGGCGAGGAGCTTGGCCGGCAGCGGGGTGTTCGCGGCCTCCGGCATACCTGGATATCCCTTGGGTCCGCAACCGCGCAACACCATCACGCAGGTCTCGTCGATGTCCAGGTCAGGCTCGTCGATACGGGCGTGGAAGTCCTCGATGCTGTCGAACACCACCGCCCGGCCCCGGTGCACCAGCAGATCCTTCGACGCGGCAGCCGGTTTGATCACTGCGCCGTTGGGCGCCAGGGTGCCCCGCAGCACGGCGATGCCGGCGTTGTCCATCAGCGGGGCGCTCCGAGGTCGGATGACGTCCTCGTCCCAGATCCGGGCGTCCCCGAGGTAGTCCGTCAGCGAACGGCCGGTGACGGTCACCGCGGCCGGGTCGAGCAGGTCCTTCACCTCCCGCAGGACAGCGAGAAGCCCACCGGCCCGGTACATGTCGTCCATCAGGTATGTGCCGGCGGGTTGCACGTTCACCAGCAACGGCACCGCGGAACCGATCCGGTCGAAGTCCTCCAGCCGCAGCTCGATCCCCAGCCGCCCGGCGATCGCCAGCAGGTGCACGACTGCGTTGGTGGATCCGCCGGTGGCGGCCAACGCGACGATCGCGTTGTGGAACGACGCGAGCGTGATGACGTCGCTCAACCGCCGCTCAGCCTGAACCATCTCCACCGCCAACCGGCCGGCGGCGTGGGCGTGCTCGAGAAGCCGGCTGTCCGGGGCGGGGGTGCCGGCGACTCCGGGGATCGTGGTACCCAGTGCCTCGGCCATGACGGCCATCGTCGAGGCGGTGCCCATCGTGTTGCAGTGCCCCTTGCTGCGGATCATCCCCGATTCGGACTTGCGGAAGTCCGCCTGGGACATCAGACCGGCGCGGACCTCCTCACCGAAGCGCCACACGTCCGTGCCGCAGCCCAGCGCCGCTCCCCGAAAGTGGCCGGTCAGCATCGGCCCGCCCGGCAGCACCAGGGCCGGCAGGTCGACCGAGGCCGCGGCCATCAGCAGCGCGGGGATGGTCTTGTCGCACCCACCCAGCAGGACCACCCCGTCGACTGGGGTTGCCGCGCAACATCTCCTCGATCGACATCGCGGCCAGGTTGCGCCACAGCATCGCGGTGGGCCGCATCTGCGTCTCCCCCGGCGACATCACCGGCAGGTTCAGCGGAATGCCACCGGCCTCGTACACACCCTGCTTGACGCTGGTGGCGACCTCGTCAAAGTGGGCGTTGCACGGCGTCAGGTCGGAGGCGGTGTTGGCGATGGCGATCTGCGGTCGGCCGTCGAACGCGTGGTCCGGTACCCCGCGGCGCATCCACGCCCGGTGCAGGTAGTTGTTCCGCGGGTCCGGCCCGGCGTACCACTGTTGCGATCGGCGCTCCGGCACTACGGCGTCTTTTCCAGTGGCGTAGCGGGCGGGCCGTTCGGGTCGCCCCGATGGTGCAGTTCTTCGGCGGCGAGGTCGAAGGCGGCCACCTCCTTGGCGAGCAGGTCCTCGTGCGAGCCGGTCGGCACCTGCCCGGCGTCGATCTTCCGGCCGTACAGGAAGGTGGCGGTGGCGGTGATGAACAGCACCGCGGCCAGCATCAGCAACCCAGTACTTCGAATCACCGGTCTTGTCGACCAATACACCGACCGCGTACGGCGAGGCGAACCCGCCCAGATTGCCCAGCGAGTTGATCAGCGCAATGCCGGACGCCGCGGCCGCCCCGGCCAACGCCGCGGCCGGTAGCTCCCAGAACGGTGAGATCGCCGCGAAGATACCCATTGCGGCGACGCAGATCGCGACCAACGCCAGGACGGGGCTGGTCTGGATCAGGAACCCAGATGCGACCAGACCGATGGCGCCCAGCAGCATGGCACCCGAGGTATGGCCGACGCGTTCACCGGTGCGGTCCGAGTGCCGGCTCCAGAACCAGACGAACGCCGCGGCACAGATGTACGGAATCGGGACGATGAACCCGACCTGCGTGTTCGACAGGTGACCCATGGCCTTGACGATGGACGGCAGCCACAGGCTCAGCCCGTAGATGCCCATCACCAGACCGAAGTACAGCGCCGCGAAGATCAAGGCGCGGGGATCCTTCAGCCCGGCCATGAAGCTGTGCTTGTGCCCGGTCCCCTTGGCCGCGTCCTCGGCGTCCATCGTGTCCTGCAGCCATGTGCGTTCCTCGACGGTCAGCCACATCGCGTCCTTCGGGTAATCCGTCATTGCCTTCAGCGCCACAAAGGCCATCAGCATCGCGGGAACACCCTCGACGATGTACATCCACTGCCAACCCGCCAGGCCGAGGATGCCGTCCATCTTGAGCAGCAGACCCGAGATCGGTGCGCCGATCGCGTTGGCGACGGTTGGGCGAGGATGAATACCCCCAAGACTGCGACCCGCTGACGGGCGGGGAACCACAACGTCAGATACAGGATGATGGCCGGGAAGAATCCGGCCTCCGCGGCGCCCAGCAGGAACCGGATGATGTAGAACGTGAGCTCGTTGTTCACTGCCGCCATCGCCGTGGCGAAGAAACCCCACGTCAGCAGAATCCGGGCGATCCACTTGCGGGCACCGAACCGCAGCATGCCTGCGTTGCTGGGGATCTCGAAGATGGCGTACCCGATGAAGAACATCCCAGCGCCCAACCCGAAAGCGGTTGCGCTGAGGCCGAGATCCTCGCTCATCGTCAACTTCGCGAAGCCGACATTGTTCCGATCGAGGAACGCGATGAAATACAGAAAGACGATCAGCGGCAAGACCCGCCGCTTGACCTTGCTGATCGTGCGATCACCTAATTCACCCAGTGATTCGACGGATGTTCGGGATCCGGGCATAACAGTTTCCAATCATGAGGGGACTACAACGGGGACAAGTAATAGGCCGTAGAGGCGGCATAAACGATGCGGCCGCGGGGCTGCGTATTTTTCCCGCAGGGTGCTACGGACAATTCCTGGGCGGCATACGTTTTCGCGGTGCCGCCGCCAGTTCAGGGGACGGCACCGGCCCAAGGCCGGCTGGTATTTCAACTACCCATCAGGCAACTCCTCGCCGTGCGCCATGTCAAGGGTCCATATGCACTCGCAAGAGCTGCTCGGTCTAATGAAATGGCTTTCGACCTATCGGACGAATTCCTGTACCGGAAGCGGCAAGTGGCGGATGAGGACCAACTAGGAAATAGTGCAGCCAATCCACTTTCAACAGATCTAGCCCTCAATTGTCTTGAATCCCAACGGACCCGCCGACTCATCGAGGCCCAGCTCCGTCGAGGACAGGTCCTTCCCGGGTGCGAAGGCCACCGGCAGGGCGAGCTGATCCGAGGTGGCTTCATGGCATCGGGGCCGGTGCGTTGTCATCGCCGGTGAAGTCGATGCTGGCGTATTCCCGGAGTTTGTCGAGGCGGTGGTAGGCCTCGATGACGCGGACGGTGCCCGACTTGGACCGCATCACGATCGACTGGGTGTGGGCGCCACCGCCGCTGTAGCGGACACCGCGCAACAGATCACCGTCGGTGACGCCGGTGGCGGTGAAGAACACGTTGTCCCCCGAGACCAGGTCATCAGTGGACAGGATGCGGTCGAGGTCGTGGCCGGCGTCGATCGCCTTCTGGCGTTCGGCGTCATCGGTGGGCGCCAGACGCGCTTGCAGCGCTCCGCCCATGCAACGCATCGCTGCCGCGGCGATGATGCCCTCGGGAGTTCCACCGGTTCCCATCAGCAGGTCGGTGCCCGATTCCGGGCGCGCCGCGGCGATCGCGCCGGCGACATCGCCGTCGGAGATCAGCCTGATCCGGGCGCCGGTCTCGCGGACCTGCGCGATGAGCTCTGTGTGCCGGGGGCGGTCAAGGATGCACACCGTCAGGTCAGACACGGAGGACTTTTTCGCCTTGGCCACCGCACGCAGGTTCTCCGCGATGGGTGCGGTGATGTCGATGGCGTCGGCGGCGTCCGGGCCCACGGCGATCTTGTTCATGTAGAACACCGCCGACGGGTCGAACATCGCGCCGCGTTCGGCAACCGCAAGGACTGAGATCGCGTTCGGCATCCCCTTGGCCATCAGCGTGGTCCCGTCGACGGGGTCCACGGCGACGTCGCAATCAGGGCCCAGCCCGTTGCCGACCTCTTCGCCGTTGTAGAGCATTGGCGCTTCGTCTTTTTCGCCCTCGCCGATGACCACCACGCCGCGCATCGACACCGAGGAGACGAGTTGGCGCATCGCGTCGACAGCGGCACCGTCGCCGCCTTCCTTGTCGCCGCGGCCCACCCAGCGGCCGGCCGCCATCGCGCCGGCCTCGGTGACTCGCACCAACTCGAGCGCCAGGTTGCGATCCGGTCGCATGTACAGAGTGGTGTTCAGCGGAGCCGTCACGGTCGCGCCTGTCTCGAGTGTGCCCGAGCGGTGATGTGCTCGGTGCTGCTTCGTGGCTCGAAGGTTGGGGCCAACGAACTCATGATTCTTAATGCCGCGGCCGTGACAGCGGCACGTGCCTCTTTCCAAACTGCGACGGCGTCGGCATTTAGCATCGCCTTCGGTAAAGAACGTTCGACTGCGGAGAGGTAGGCGCGGCGTAGTTCAGCGTTGACGTTGACTTTGGCAACCCCACGGCTGAGGGCGCCTCGAAGCTGTTCGGGGGGCAGTCCGCTCGCCCCGTGCAGGACAAGTGGTACCGGACACTGCGCCGCAATGGCGTCGAGCCTTTCGAGATCGAGGGTGACCGGGTTGGCAGTGAATCCGTGCACGTTTCCGACCGCTACCGCGAGAGCGTCGATCCCGGTGCGCTCCACAAAGTCTCGGGCCTGAAGCGGGTCGGTCATGGTCTGCGACGGAAGCGCATTTGTGGAGACGTCCTCGTCTCCGGGCACCGCGCCGAGTTCGGCCTCGATCCAGGCACCGGCGCTGTGGGCGAGTGCAGCCGCTTCCTGCGTGAGGCGGATGTTGTCCTCGAAGCTCAGGTGCGAGCCGTCGATCATCACCGACGAGTAGCCGGCGTCGAGGCAGCGCTGCATTTCCGGTAGGTCCCGGCAGTGATCGAGATGCACGCCGATCGGCGCTGACGTTGAGTGCGCTGCCGTCAGCGCCATGTTCATCAGCGCTGTCTGTCCGGCATGATGAAAGTGACTCGACCCCGCGAGGAGCAGCACGGGTCGGTCGGCCTCTTCGGCAGCGGCCACAATCGCCTGGACCATCTCCAGGTTGTAGACCGCGAAGGCAGCCAGAGCCCACCCCTGTTTCGCGGCGAGGTGCAGGGGTTCGGTGCCGGTGAGCAACATCAGGCACTTCTCAAAGTGGTGGCAACGGTGTCGGTTTCAGGCATGCTGGTGGTTGTCATATCGTTTCTCCGAGTGGGGTGCGCCGCGGGTCAGCGTTGATCGGCGTCGAGGACGTACCGGCGCAAGTCGTTTTCGGTTTGGTCCATGTGGGCCTCCATGGCGTCGCGACTCCGCCTGGGATCACCAGCGGTGAGTGCCTCGAGAATCGCTTCGTGCATAGCGATTGCGTTCACCTGGATCTCTGGGATTGACGATGTCTCGGTGCGGGCCTCCACCAGCAGGTTGCCGAACGGTTCAAACATGAACGGGATGAACATGTTTGCGGTCGCACGCATGATCACGTCATGAAAGGCGATGTCCGCCTCGACAAATAGCTCGACCTGCTTCAGCCTGTTGGCCAGTCGCATTTCTTCGATGCTTGCGGCCAGGGATTCGAGATCCTCCTTCGACCGGTTGACGGCAGCGAGTTGCGCTGCGCCGATCTCGACCATCCGCCTCGCCTCGATCAGGCGTCCCGATACTCCCCCCGAGGACGACCGGCGTTCCTCGATGCGGACGACGGCAGCCAGCGACGTCCAAGCCTGCGGCGGATTGATGAAGGTGCCGCGGCCGCGTCGGATAGTGAGGATGTTCTGCGACCGCAGGATGCGCACCGCTTCGCGGACAGTCAATCGGCTCATCCCGTACTTCAGGGCCAACTCCCCCTCCGAGGGAAGGACCGACTCGATCGGGAACTGTCCATCCACGATCGCCTCGAGAAGCATGTCCGCGAGTTCTTCGGGAAGAGCCACGCCCTGCCTTTCATCCATTCATCTGACGTCTGATGTCTGACGTCCGATGCCTTCAGTGTGACCTGGCGCACATCCGCTGTCAAGAGTGATCTGAAATACCTCGATTGCGAGGCGCCCAAACACCGAGGAAACGGCGCGGGTTCCTAGGCAAGCCAAGCCGACGTCAGGCCGTGCCGGCAACGGGTGCGGAACTACGATGCTCGCGTGAGAGCAGAGCTGGCGGCCGCGCACGCCGCGGTGGATGAAGCGGTCGCGATCCTGCGGGACGGGCGCGCCAAGCCGCACAAGCGGATCGACAAGGCGGCCAAGGACTTCCTCACCGACGTCGACCTGGCGAGCGAGTCGGCGCTGCAGCGCTCACTCGCGGCATCCACTCCGGATGTCGGCTTCTACGGCGAAGAGGGCGGCGGGGTGCCCCTCGACTCGGGCAAGGTCTGGGTCGCGGATCCGCTCGACGGAACTATCAACTACGCGACCGGGTCACCGTTATGCGGAGTGATGCTCGGCCTGCTCGAGGACGGCGTGCCGACAGTGGGCGTGATCGACCTGCCGTTCCTCGGCTTGCGGGTCGACTCGGGTGCGGTGGTCGACGTTGGCTCGTTCGAGAACGGGATCATCGGAATGGGCGACGCCTTCCACCGGGGTGGCGCGCGGCTGGACGCGTATCTCGAATTGACCATGAGGGTGCACCGACGAGCGCTGCGCTTTCGCTGCGTCGGCGCGGCGTCGGTGCTCTGGACCTGGCTTATCAGCGGCCAGATCCAGGGGATGGTGCTTGCCCATAACAACCCATATGACGTCGTCGCCGGGCATGCGATCGCTCGCGCGGCGGGTGCGATATGTACCGACTACGCGGGCGCCCCGCTCACCCTTGATTCGCCCGGAGCCATGGCGGCCGTGCCAGGCGTCCAGACTGAGCTCGTCGGCCTCGCGGGCGATCTCGCGGCGGCGGCAGCGCGGGACGACTGACACCATGCGACCGCTGCGGCCCGCAAGAAGTGATTCGAGGCTCATGTGCAGAAGGCATTGATGATGAAAAGTTTGTACTCGCAGCACTATTGCGCAAGCAGGTTGACGAGCCTTGCAAAGACGTTCGGCAACGTCTGCGCGGCTGGAACGATGCCCGCGCGCAGCGGCGCGTGTGTGCTCGCCTGAAGGAGAGCCGAAGTCAAGGTTCGATACCGGCGCGTCATCTTGCGCCATTGGCGGTCGTAGTCCTCGGGTCGTTCACGGAGAAGGCAATTCACCACGAGTTCGGCGGCTCCAAATGCCAACCCCATGCCCTCGCCGGTGAGCGCGTCGATGTACCCGGCCGCGTCGCCGACCAGCAGTACCCGGCCAGCCGCCCGTGTACGTACCTTCTGCCGTAGCGGTCCTGCGGCGCGATCCTGGTCGTGGGCGTGGCCGCCCACTCGGTCCCGCAGCTCGCCGAAAGCCTCGAAGTGTTTGTCGAAGCCGCCGCGGGTCGCGCTGAGGATCGCGATGCCGATACAGTCGTCGGCCACGGGTGTCACATATGCCTCGGCGTCGGCCGCCCAGTACACCTCAACCGAGTCGGTCCATGGGGCGATCTCGACGTGCCTGCGGATGCCCCACCGACGCCGCCCCGGTGCCGGCTGCGACAGTCCCAGTGCCTGGCGGATCGGCGAGTGCAGCCCATCGGCAGCCGCTAGGTACCTCGCCTGAAAATCGCCTGCGCACACCGATTCCGCGTCCTGGGTCACCTCACCGAGCTCACCGTGGACCAGCTTCACGCCGGCCGCCTCGGCGGCGTGCCACAACGCGGCATGCAGCACGGTCCTGCGCACCCCACGCCCGGCGCCCGCCCGAAACGGCGCGTCGACCCGCCGGTCGCCGTCGATGTAGCTGATTCCACGTATCGGTCGACCGGTCGCCGTTACTCCGAGCCGGTCCAGATGCGCGATGGTGTGCGGCATCATCCCTTCGCCGCACGCCTTGTCCAGCAACCCGTTTCGGCGTTCGACGACCGCGACCTCCAGTCCGGCCCGTGCGCCATACAGCGCGGTTGCCAGGCCCGCAGGCCCGCCGCCTGCGACGAGCAGGTCGATCACGTGAGGCTCGCCAGCGCCGAGTTCTCGATCCGGACCCGCGTGCGCAGCAGGGCCGCGTTGAGCACCGTGAAGACCAGCGCGGTGAGCCACGCCGACTGCATCAACGGCAACGCGATGCCCTCGGCGACGACCGCCACGTAGTTGGGGTGCGGGATCCACCGGTAAGGCCCGCCGGTGACGCGTGGCGCGCCCGGGACGACGATGACGCGGGTGTTCCACTGATGCCCGAGTGTGGTGATGCACCACCACCTCAGTCCCTGCGCGGCGAGCACCACGATCAGCATCGGCCAGCCCAGTTCGGGGATGAACGGGCGGTCGGCGACCATCGGTTCCGCCAGGCACCCCACGAGCAGGCCGACGTGCAGGACGACCATCGCCGGATAGTGGCCGGCATCCAGCTCGGAACCACCCCGTCCTCGACTCCACGCCCAGTTACGTTTCGAGACGACGAGTTCGGCGACCCGCTCGACGGCGATGGCGGCGATCAGCAGTGTGTACCAGATCATCGTCAGCGCCAGCGCAGCAGCACGAGCTCGGAGCAGAACCCCGGACCCATGGCCATGAGTACCCCGGGGCTGCCCGCCGGCGGACGCTTGGCCATGGTGTCGCGCAGCACGTGCAGTACTGACGCCGACGAGAGGTTGCCGACCTCGGCGAGCGACCGCCAAGTGAGCTCGAGCGCGTCGTCGTCCAAGCCGAGTGTCGCGGTGATCGCTTCGATAACCTTCGGGCCGCCGGGATGGCTCACCCATGCACCGACGTCGCCGATCTCGAGGTCATGGGACGCAAGGAATCCCATCACGTCGTCACACAGGTAGCGTTCGACCACCGCAGGGACGTCGGGAGACAGCACCAGCCGGAACCCGCTCGCGTCAACGTCCCAACCCATCGTGCGCAATGAGTCCGGGTAGAGGTGGCTGCGCGAGTCGAGTATCTCGGGCCCGGATGCTCCGATCTGCCCGGCGCGCCGATCCCCCACCGCCACCACCGCAGCAGCGCCGTCGCCGAACAGCGCGCTGCCAACGAGCGTCGCCATCGTCGGGTCGGTCTTCGGCACCAGCGAGCACAGTTCGACGGCCAGCAGGACGGCCACGCCGTCGGGGTCGCCACGCAGGTAATCGTGCAGCCGCGCCGTCCCGGCCGCTCCGGCCACGCAGCCCAGCCCGAAAAGCGGCACCCGCCGGACGTCGGGCCGCAGCCCGATCCGTCCCGCGATCCGGGCGTCCAGGGTCGGCACCGCGAGGCCCGTGACCGTCGTCGTCATGATCAGGTCGACGTCGGACGGCGTCAGGCCGGCCTCGTCGAGCGCTCCGACGATCGCCGCGCACCCCAGTTCGACGGCGTGCTCGATGAATACGTCGTTGGCGGCGCCGAAATCCGTCAGGCCCGCGTAATCCCCCAGCGGCAACACCATGTGCCTGCTGTCGACCTTGGCGCTGCGATGCACAGCGCGGACGAAGTCGCCGTGCTCGCAGAATCCGGGCATCGCCAGCAGGGCTTCGGTCACCTCCGCCTGGGTATAGCGGCGTTCTGGTAGTTCTCCACACACGGCTGCAATCACACTCATGACACGCTCCTCCCACTGGTCGACACACGCGTTCGTTCAATCGCATTGGGAGCGAGCGTCACTGACCGCTCCGAATGGACACCCTCTTCAATCCCGATACGGTTGTGCAGCTTGGTCATCCACTTGGGCGCCCACCAGTTCCACTCGCCCATGACGTGCATGAACGCAGGGAGCAGCACCATCCGGACCAGGGTGGCATCGACCAGGATCGCGAGTGTCAGGCCCAGGCCGAACATCCGCATGAACGCCACCTGCGCGGCGATCAGCGCGGCGAACGATATGCACATGACGACCGCTGCCGCCGTGACTACCCGACCGGTGCGGGCGATTCCCAGTGCCACGCTCTCGTCGTTGTCCGCACGTGTGCGCGCCGACTTCAGCCAGAATTCGCGGATGCGTGAGACCAGGAAGACCTCATAGTCCATCGAGAGGCCGAAGGCGATGCAGAACAACAGCACGGGGACGTTGGCCACAAGGATTCCGGTGGCCGTCGTGCCCAGCCCACCGAGGTGCCCGTCCTGAAATATCCACACCATCGCGCCGAAGGCCGCACTGAGCGAAAGCATGTTCAGTACCAACGCCTTCAGCGGGATCACCACGCTGCCGGTGAGCAGGAACAGCACCGCGAACATGATCACCGCGATGAGCCCGAGCACCACCGGCAACCGCGAAATGATGGCTTCCACGCTGTCCCGGTTGACCTGCGCGGTGCCGGCGAACAGGACGTCGCGCCCGCCGGGACCTCGCACTGCGTGCAAGCGGTCGAGTTGAGCATCCGAGGCTTCCGAGAACAGCGTCACGGTGCTGCGCACCGTCACATACGCGCTGCCGTCGGCCTCCCGGACTGGCGACACCCCAGCCACGTCGGGCACTTTGGCCAGATCCATTGTGAACCTGTCGAACTCGGCCTGGGTCAGACCACTCGCATCGGGCACCACGACGGTGACGGCGGTGGCGGAATCGTCGGCGAAGTGGGTGCGCATCTCATCACCGACCTGGTAAGCCGACGCAGTCTTCGGCAGTACCCGGTCGTCGGGGAATCCCCACTTCACTCCGAGGAACGGGGCGCCGAGCAGGAGGAGCAGCGCGACGACCGCCAAGCCGGCGGGGAGCGCGTGTCGCATGACGGTCTTGGCCCATCGATAGAGGAACGGCCGGTCAGGCTGCCGGTGTACACCATGGTGACGGCCGAATATTCGGCGAATGTCCAACGCCTGTAGCCGATCTCCAAGGATGACCAGAGCTGCAGGCGTGACGAAAAGGGCCGCCACCGCGGCGAACGCGACAGTGGCCACTCCGGCGTAGGCGAACGACTTGAGGAACGCCATCGGGAACAGCACCATCACCGCCATCGACAGGGCCACGATTGTGGCCGAGAACAGTACGGTGCGGCCTGCAGTCGCCATCGTCCGGATCAACGCGTCGTCGCGGTCTGCGCCGTCCGCGAGTTCATCGCGGTACCGGCTGATGATCAGCAACGTGTAGTCGATGGCAAGGGCCAAACCCATTGCAGCGCTGAGGTTCAGCGCGAAGATCGAGACATCGGTGAAGACGGTGACACCTCGCAGTACGGCGAGTGCACCAAGAATCGCCATGCCGCCGACGGCAAGCGGTACCGCCGCCGCAAGTACCCCGCCGAACACCCAGACGAGCACGAGGAAGCTGATAGGAATCGCCAATGACTCCATGAGCAGCAGGTCGCGCTGCGACTGCTCGGTGATCTCGACGTTCACCGTCGCGTCGCCGCCCGCCCGTACTGTCACACCGTCTCTGTCGTGGACCAGCTGGTCGGTCAAGTCCTTCGCGTATTTCTGCGTCTTGCGCTCATCGCCTGAGATTCCGGCCACGATCAGCCCGGACCTGCCGTCTCTGCTTACCAGTGCAGCCCGTTCGGGATCCGGCGCGGTCCACAACGACGTGACGGACGCGACGTGCGGCGAGCGCATCAGTTCCTCGACCAGGTCGGTACCCGCCGCACGCGCTGCAGCGCCGTCGACCCCGTCCGCAGCGGAGACGACGATCACCAGTTGCACGTCGCCCACATCGAACCTGTCCGTCAGCAGTTCTTTCGCCTGGGCCGATTCCGACGACGGATCTTCGAATCCACAGGCGCACAGGTTTTTCGCCACCGGCACTCCGAAGATGCCCGCAGTCAGCGCGACCAGTGCTGCCACGGCGAGCATCCGCCGCGGAGCGGATAGTGCGAGCCGTGCGATGCGGTGAAGCACGCCACTCGCTGACGGAGGGATCGCCTCGCCGACCGCAGTCTGAGGAGTCTCTGCGCTAGAACGTTCGATGCCGACAGCCATGGGGGCCACCACCCTCTGATCCAGCTAAATCATCCGTCGACGACTTTTGTCATCCGCTGATGACTTAGGACCGTACGCCGAGGTAGGCGACAAGTCAACAGCGGATGACATAGGATCTGGCGATGGATTCACAACGGCCCCGCAACGCCGCCCAGACGCGCGCCGACATCCTGTCGGCGGCGCGCCGCCGCTTCGCAACGGATGGGTACCAACCCACTACCCTGCGTGCCATTGCGGCGGATGTCGGGGTGGATGCAGCGCTGGTGACCCGTTACTTCGGTAGCAAGCAGGATCTGTTCGCAACAGCAACGGAGTTCAGGATCGAGTTGCCAGACCTGGCTGGCGCAGAGCCGGACGACATTGGGCGCATGCTGATGCCGCGGTACTTCGCGGTGTGGGAAGAGGACCACACGTTCTTGGCGCTACTGCGGGCGGCGGGGACGAGCCGGATCGCGGCGGACGCGATTAACCGGACGCTTGCCACCCATGTAGCGCCGACCCTGCGCGCCGTCACTCCGGACAATCACCCGCAGCGGATCGCATTGACCGATGCGTTCGTCATCGGTCTCGCCATGACCAGGTCCGTCCTCGCCAACCCTCCAATCGCCCGCCTCAGTCGCGAAGAACTGAGCGCCTGGGCCGAACCTGTGTTTCGGCAGCTACTCGTCGGCCCGGCACCGTGGTGAGCGAACGGTTGGGTCGGACCATTCGCTCGCCCCAGAGTGCGCCGCCTTTCGGCCCATAAAGGAAGCTGCCGGAATCGAACCCGCTTCATGGCGCTCGCGCGCGCCTCTGAATTTCGACGCCGGCGGCTACCGGATCCGCACAATCGCGCCCGCCGGTCCGCAACCGCGCTTGCTGCCTCGGCAAGTTGCCGATAGGAGCCGAATCGACACGAGCTGCGCCGCTTCGGCTGACGCGAGCAACGGGCTACTCGGCGAGCCGGTTGACGAGAGCCGCGAAGACCGCGGGCAGCCGCGTTGCCGCCGGCACGATCCGTGACCGCACCGCCGGATATGCGCCGGCCTGCAGTGCCGCCGCCGTCAGCATGCGGTACTGGCGGGACATGCGGCGCCACTGGCGGTCATAGTCGGCTGGCCGGTCGGCGGCAACGCACCCCACGAGCAACTCGGCGCCGCCGAACGCAATGCCCAACCCTTCACCGGTCAGTGCGTCGACATATCCGGCTGCGTCGCCGACCAACAACACCCGGCCGGCAACCCGGCTGCGCACCTTCTGGCGCAGCGGGCCCGCGGCGAGGTCGCGGCTGTGCGGCCGGCCTTCTACGCGATCGGCAAGCGTCGGGAACGATTCGAGGTGTCGGTCGAATCGCCCGCGGCGGGAGGTGAGGATCGTGATCCCGACGCAGTCGTCGGACACCGGGGTGATATACGCCTCTCCGTCGTCAGACCAATGCACCTCGACGTTCTCGCTCCAGGGAGCGATCTGGACGTGGCGGCGAATTCCCCAGCGGCGCCGACCATTTGTTGGCACAGCCAGCCCGAGCGAGGTGCGGATCGGCGAGTGCAGTCCGTCGGCAGCGGCGAGGTAGCGGGCGCGAAAGCCACCGCACCGCACCGACATCGCATCCTGACTGATCTCGCCGACGTCGCCTTGCACGACCTTCACACCGGCCTCTGCTACCGCGTCCAGGAGTGCGCCATGCAATGCCGTTCGCTGCACTCCGCGCCCAACGCCGGATCGAAACGACGCGCTGACGCTCCGACGTCCGTCGTGATAGCTGATGCCGTGGAACGGTTTACCCGGGGGATCCACTCCAAGGTCGTTGAGATGCGCCAAGGAATGCGGCATCAATCCTTCGCCGCAGGCCTTGTCTATTGTGCCGGAGCGTTTTTCGATCACGACGACCTCGAGTCCGGCCTTGGCGCCGTGCAGCGCCGTCGTGAGCCCGGCCGGGCCTCCACCTGCCACGAGAACGTCGATCATTTCAGCCCCGCAAGGGCAGAGTTCTCGACGCCGATCCGCGTGCGTAGCAGTGCGACGTTGAGCACCGTGAAGGCCAGTGCGGTGATCCACGCGGTGTGCACCAATGGCAGCGCGATTCCCTCGACGACGACTGCGACATAGTTCGGGTGCGAGAAGTACCGGTACGGGCCGCCGGTGACCCGCGGCGCATCGGGAATGACGACGACGCGGGTGTTCCACTGCGGACCCAGCGTGGTGATGCACCACCACCGCAGGACCTGAGCCCCGACCACCAGCGCCAACATCGGCCAGCCGAGCGCCGGAAGGAACGGACGGTGTAGCGCAATCACTTCGACCAGGCATCCCACCAGCAAGCCGGTGTGCAGGGCAACCATGGTCGGGTAGTGGTGAGCGCCGAATTCGGCGCCGCCACGGGCGCGGCTCCACGCGAGGTTACGGGTCGAGACGACCAGTTCGACGACGCGCTCGACCGCGACCGCGGCGATCAGCAATACATACCAGGACATGAGCAGCGAAGGTCAGGGCCACCGCAGCAGCACGAGCTCTGCGCAAAAACCGGGACCCATTGCCATCAGCACCCCTGGACTGCCGCTGGCCGGCTGCTTTGCAAGCGTGTCGCGCAGTACGTGCAGCACCGACGACGACGACAGGTTCCCGACCTCGCTCAACGAACGCCACGTCAGCTCGAGCGCCTCATCGGGCAACGCCAGCGCATCGTTGATCGCTTCGATGACCTTCGGGCCGCCCGGGTGGCTCACCCAGACGCCGATGTCGTCGATCGTCAGCCCATGGCCTGTCAGGAATCCCGTCAGGTCGTCGGCGAGGTGCCGCTCGATGAGGGTGGCAACGTTGGGAGACAGGACGAGCGAGAGTCCGGACGTGCCGAAGTTCCAGCCCATCGTGGTCAGGGAGTCGGGGTACAGACGGCTTCGCGAGTCCACCACAGTGGGCCCATGCGCGCCGATCCGCTCGGCGCGTCGATCACCCACGGCGACCACCGCAGAGGCGCCGTCAGCGAACAGCGCGCTTCCGACCATGGTGGCGACCGTCGGTTCGGCACCGGGGTAAGTCAGCGAGCACAACTCGACTGACACCAGTACCGCCACATCGTCCGGGCGCACCCCGCAGGTAGTCGTTCAACCGCCCGACGCCGGCCGCTCCGGCAACGCAGCCGAGGCCGAAGAGCGGCACGCGGCGCACATCTGGCCGCAGACCCAGGCGGCCGGCAATGCGGGCGTCCAACGACGGCACCGCCAAGCCGGTCACCGTCGTCGTGATGATCAGATCGACGTCCGCCGGCTTGAGGCCCGCCTCATCGAGCGCGCTGGAAAGGGCGGCACACCCGAGCTCGACCGCGTTCTCGATGAAGATGTCGTTCGCCTCACCGAAGTCGGTAAGGGAGGAGTATCTCTCCAGCGGAAGAACGAAATGGCGACTGTCGACTTTGGCATTCGCGTGTAGTTTCCGGAGGAGATCCTCGTGGGGTTCGTAACCCGGAAACCGGACGAACGCGTCGGTGATCTCCCCTTGCGTGTAGCGGTGCGGCGGTAACACACCCTGCACTGCTGCGATAACGCTCATATCAATTTTCCCTAGAACGTGGTTGTGGCGTAATTGGGTTCATCGCCCAACCCATTGGTCAATTCGGCATTGAATTGTTGGTGGGTTGGACTCGCGTCCAACCCTTGCTCGGGTATCGCGACGGAGTGACCGTCGTTGAGCCCGAGACGCTTGTGCAGGCGGACAAGGGGCGCGGGAGCCCACCAGTTCCGTCGTCCGAGGACGTGCATGAATGCCGGCACCAGAACCATTCGCACCAAAGTGGCGTCGACGAGGACGGCCAGCGTGAGGCCAAGCCCGAACATCCGCATGAACGACACGTCGGACGCGATCAGCGCGGCGAAGGCGATCGACATGATCAATGCGGCGGCGGTAACCACGCGACCGGTGCGGGCGATTCCCCTTGCCACACTCTCGTCGTTGTCGGCGGCTCCGGACGCCAGCCAGAACTCGCGGATTCGGGAGACCAGGAACACCTCGTAGTCCATCGACAAGCCGAATGCGATACAGAACAGCAGCACCGGGATGTTGGCGACCAAGATCCCGCTGGGTGTCGTTCCGAACGCGCCGAGGTGCCCATCCTGGAAGATCCACACCATCGCGCCGAATGCGGCGGTGAGCGAAAGGACGTTGAGCACCAACGCTTTCAGAGGCATCACGACGCTGCCCGTCAACAGGAAGAGCAGGACGAACATGATGCCGGCGATCAGCCCGAGCACCAGTGGCAAACATGATGCGATGGCGTCGACACTGTCTCGATTGATTTGGGCGGTGCCGGTGAAATCGACTTCCTTGCCACCCGGGGTCGGGACCGCGTGCAGGCGATCGAGCTGGGTTTCGGAACGGTCGGAGAACAGTGGAGCTGTGCTGTCGACCGTGAGGAACGCGCTGCCTTGAGTCTGGCCCGCCGGTGCTGACTGTCGTCCGACGGCGGTGCCTTCGACATAGGTTGCGGTCGGGGTGGAGACCGCGGAGACGTCGGGCACACGCGACAGGTCAGCGGCGTAATGCTCAATCTCGCTGCGGGTTAGGTCGTCGGTATCGGGGATGACGATGGTCACCGCGGTCTCGGAGTCGATGACGAAGTCGTCGCGCATTTGGTCGCCGACTTGGTGCGCGGAGGCAGAGGTAGGCAGCACGCGGTCGTCGGGGAAGCCCCATTTGACGCTCAGGAACGGCAGACCAAGGAACACCAGGAAGGCGACGCCTGCCAGTCCGACCGGCACGGCACGGCGGATGACAAGCCTCGTCCACCGGTACCAGAACTGCTGCTGAAGGGTCTGCGGGACGGGCTCGGGCCGGCCCAGCAGGCGGCGAACGAGCCGACGGACATCGAACGAATCCAGCCGGTCGCCGAGCAGGACGAGGGCGGCGGGCGTGACAACCACGGCGGCGAAGGCGGCGAAGGCAACGACGGCGACGCCCGCGTAAGCGAAGGACTTCAGGAAATGCATCGGGAACAACACCATGACCGCCAATGAGAGGGCGACCGTTGTGGCCGAGAACAACACGGTGCGACCCGCAGTGGCCACGGTGCGGACGACGGCAACCTCGCGGTCTGCGCCGTCGGCCAACTCGTCGCGGTAGCGGCTGATTATCAACAGCGTGTAGTCGATGGCCAACGCCAAGCCCATGGCGGTGGTGAGGTTGAGCGCGAATACCGAAACGTCGGTGGCGAACGAGATCGTGCGCAGCACCGCAAGGGCGCCGAAAATCGCTATTCCGCCGACGGCCACGGGCAGCGCTGCTGCGATCAGACCGCCAAAAACCCAGACAAGAACGAGGAAGCTGAGTGGAATCGCGATCGATTCCATCACCAGCAGGTCGCGCTGCGACTGCTTGGTGATCTGAGCGTTGACCATTGCGGCGCCACCGGTCCGCACGGTGGCGCCGTCACGGTCGTGCGTCACCTGTGCGGAGAGCTCCTCCGCGTATTTCTGCTGGTCGCTTTCGCTTCCCTTGATGCCCGCGACGATTAACCCGGTGTTCCGATCCTTGCTAACGAGATCGGCAGCGTGCGGCGGTGTAGTCCACGGCGAGGCCACATCGACCACATGTGGCGAGCTTCTCAGCTGGTCGACGATCTCAGTGCCCGCGGCTCGAGCGGCCGGGCTGTCGACGCCGTCTGGGGTCGAGACGGCGACAAGCAGCTGCGTGTCACCCTGGCCGAACTTGTCTGTCAAGAGCCGGCTCGCCCTCGCCGATTCCGATGTGGGGTCTTGAAATCCGCTGGCGGACAGGCTGTTTGCGACGGGAATCCCAAAAATGGCCAGGGCCAATGTCAGAAGGGCAACCACGACGATGACGCGTCGTGGACTGGTGATCGCCGTCCTTGCAATCTGGTTCAGCAAGGAACGCTCCTCTGTCAGGACGAACTTGATTCGATCGGCTAACTGCCGGTCTATGAAGGTCACACGGCGCAAGACGGTGGATTGTTCAGCCACGGAATGTGGCCTTGGTCTCACTGCACCGGCGTTGTGGTCGGGCCGCGTTTTGCCCCACCACGGTCAGAGGAGGTCGTCTACCAAGAGAAGTGACAGGGCAGAGCGGTTTTCGGGATCGCCACTGGGGCGGGCGTTGTCATGCATGTGGATTCGCTCATGGCTTACCTGGGAGCAAGCTCTGAGCATGCTGCAAAGATGGTGTGTCGAAGGGGCGAAGACAACCAAAGCCGGATCTGTCCGGGGAGCTTCGTCGACTGTCAGCGGACTCCGTCGCGCCAGCCGATCGTGTCCTTGAGTTCCGAGAAGTCGTACCCGTCCTCCGTGGGCAGGTCATCGACAACGAGGCTGCCGGAGCACTAAGCGGAAACCGCGTACAGCTGCCATTCGTCGGGGACGCCCTTGAGCCCGTGCATGCCGCGGTCGGTGAAGGAGATACCGGAACCGATCACCAAGTCCTTCACCGTCCTCGAAGCGAGCAGCTCGTCCTTCGCTGCGAGGTCGCAGATACGTCTGGCAATTACGACGCCGAGGCCGGTGATGTCGTCACCGCGCAGCTCCACCTCTCCGGTGTGCAGCCCCGCCCTGATGTCGAGTCCCAACGGCTTGGCGCCCAACGCAATCTCCTGTGCACAAGTAATCGCTCGGGCTGGTCCATCGAACGTAGCCAGCAGTCCGTCGCCCGTCGTTTTCACGAGGCGACCGCGATGCCGGGCGATCCGCCGTTTCGCGACGTCGTCGTGCCGGTCGAGCAGCTCTCGCCAGCGGTGATCGCCGACGCGGACGTCCGTTTCGGTCGACGACACGATGTCGGTGAACAGTACCGTCGCGAGCATTCGGTCGGTCGCCGACGGCGGCGCTTCGCCGGCGAGGAATGCAGCCGCCTCAGGGAACAGACCCGTGGTGTTCCAGTCCCCGTGGACTGCTCCCTCGAGCTCGACGAACTCCGCGGACGGGATGTGCTCGGCAAGCCAACGTCCCACCGCGACCGGCACGAGGGGGTCGCCCTGCGAATGCAGGACGAGCGTGGGAGCACTGATCGTTGGCAGAACGCTGCGCACGTCGATCGCGGCATTCGATCTCGTGATCTCCTCGACCATCTTCGGCGTGCACGCATTTCGCTCATAGCGCGCGATGATCGGCGTCGCCTCCGGCGGGATGTTCTGCACAACCATGCTGAGGCCTTTTCCGGTGCCCCAGTCCTCCTGTAGGGAGTGATACGCCGCCTCAAGAAGTTCGGGGTCCAGCCCGATCGGATAGTCGGAGTCGTATATGACGCGAGCAAACGTGCCGTAGAGACAAAGCTTCGTCACCCGGTCGGGATATGTCGCCGCAAAGAGAATTGCCAGCGGACCGCCCTCCGAGACGCCGTAGAGGGCGGCGCGCTCGATTCCTGCTGCATCCATAACCGCCCGGATGTCGTCCATCCGCTCGGCGAAGCTGCCGAATCCGAGTGATCGGTCGGAAAGGCCGGTGCCGCGCTTGTCGAACGTGACGACGCGCGCGAAACGAGCCATGTCGTCGACGGGGTTGCAATAGAACGGAACGTCATCCAGCAGATCGAGATGAGATACGAATCCGGGCACGAAAACGATATCGACGGGGCCGCCGCCCATCACCTTGTAGGCGATGTCGATCCCGCCGGCGCATCGGGCGTACCTGATGTCTCCACCGCTCGCCATTGGCCCGCCTCCCGAACGAACGAGGGTACTGCGCCGAAGCGATCATGAATGGCCGCAGCGAGGATCAAAACACACGGCCCGCAGTTCTGCGGCCGATCAGCGGGGCTGGGGCCAGGTTTTTTGAGCGCCTTGCATGTCGTCTTTCGAGACCGACTAAGAGGACGAGCTGGCCGGACAACCCAGATGCGACCCGGTGGGAAAGAAAACCGATCAGGACTCACCGTCCCGACCAGCCACTTCTCTGGTCGAGCTAGCGAGAATCGAACCCACTGTCGAAATCGCGCTGAACTGCGGAGACGCTGAATTTGGCTACTCGAAACAACGCGAAAGGTGTTGACCACGTCAACACTGTCGTCGGCGGGCTACGGCTCGGCGGCAGCCAACGTGCCCGGGCTGAATCAGTCATCTCGGTTCTGGTGACAGCGTCACCGGAAATGGCCCTTCGTCGGCGCAGTTCGCCCCCTACCTGTGCCGGTTTGTAGGCTTTCGGTCATGCCGTTGCACAGCGGTGAGATCTTCGCCGGCTACGTGATTCAGAGGTTGCTCGGCACCGGTGGAATGGGCGAGGTCTACCTCGCCCAACATCCTCGTCTACCTCGTCAGGACGCGCTCAAGATCTTGTCCCTGGCCTCAACGGCCGATCGAGAGTTTCGGGCGAGATTCATTCGCGAGGCCGAACTGGCCGCTACGCTCCGGCATCCACATATCGTCGGCGTTCTCGATCGTGGTGAGTACGACGGCCAGCTCTGGATCTCGATGGACTACGTGGACGGCACTGACGCAGGTCGATTGATTCGAGAGTCCTACCCCCAAGGCATGCCGGAACAGGACGTCCTGGAAATCGTGACAGCGGTGGCCGATGCGCTCGACTTCGGTCATGAACGCCGTCTACTCCATCGAGACGTCAAGCCTGAGAACATCCTCGTGACCACATCTGATGGCCGTCGGCGGAGGGTGCTCCTGACCGACTTCGGCATCGCTCGCCAGATCGATGACGTCAGCAATCTCACCGACGACAACGTCGCGCTGGGAACCATCAGTTACATCGCCCCCGAGCAACTCATGGGCAAGCCACTCGATGGCAGGGCGGATCAATATGCGTTGGCTGCCACGGCTTTTCACCTCCTGACCGGCGCGCCACCATTCCAAGACTCGAATCGCGCTGTCGTAATCAGCCATCATCTTGGTTCCCCACCACCGCGAATATCGGACCGTCGACCCGATCTCGCGCACCTCGACGCCGTGCTGGCGAGGGCGCTGGCCAAGGACGCCAGTGAGCGATACCCGAATTGCCTGGAATTTGCCCAGGCCCTCACGCAGCAGGGTGCACGCCGCGATGTCGCTTCACCGCATCCGCAATTCGGTTCGCAGACGAAGGAACCGGGCCGCTCAGAGGAGCTGGGTTCGGAGGGCCGTCCACCAACGCAGCGTCTCGAACGTTTGGTCGTGCATGGGACAGCACACGGCGTTCACAAGTGACCTCGGGACCGTGTCGTTCCAATTGGTGCCCTATGACCCGATCGACGACCGTCGTGCTCCCATTCCCGTCAAGATACAAACTCAACTCGGAGCGGGTCAGCTTGCCGACGGTGACGAGGTCGAGGTCACTGGCGTCTGGGACGGCAACACCCTCGACGCCGACGAGGTCGTCAGCTTCGCAGCCGACTCCCCTCCGAAACGACGATCCTCCCCTTCTCCCGCAGAATCGCCGCAGAACAAGGCACCGAAACGCAGGCGGCGCACGGGGGCACTCGTCGCACTCATGGGTGTAATCGTGTTGACGGTGGCAGCGGTTGTGTGGCTCACCGACGGATTCGGCCTCTGGTCTCGCCCCGGACCAATCGTCACGCCGGTGAGTGCGACCGTCTTTTCACCCAGCGGCGCGCCGGACAATCCACAGAAAGCCGGCTTGGCGATCGACGGCAATCCAGACACGTCGTGGCCCACCGTCACCTACAAGGACCCAATCCCGTTCCCGAATTTTGTCGAAGGAGAGGGACTGCTGCTGCATCTGTCCGATCCGACCGCGCTGAGCGCCGTCACCATCGACTTGTCCAGCACGGGAACCGAGGTGCAGATCCGCTCGTCGCCCACCGAAACCCCGGCCACGTTGGACGACACCACGGAGCTGACGCCGACCACGCCACTTCAGCCGGGACACAACCGCATAGCAGTCCGTGACCGGACCAAGACGTCGAATGTGCTCGTGTGGATCACCAAATTGGGCACGACCGACGGCCAGAGTCGGACGGAAATCTCCGAGATCACCCTGCAGGCGGCTGCGTAGGGCGAGGCCGAAGACCCTCACCGCGGCCGACTTTCCCTTGAGTTAATGCGATCCCCGGTCGGTTAGCCCGTGCGGTCGAACGACTAGACGCCGGAGCGTTAAAGCTTGCGGCCGCATGCAAATGTTGACGGCCCGCATCGGCTAACTCTTGGTCAGACAGCGCACAGCAGTGCGCGTGGCCGACCCCGTCTGGGGCCGACCACGCGCAGTTGACTACTACCTTCTATGAGCTGGGATTGCCGACGCCGGCGCCGTCGCGACCACCCGGGCCATCGGGAGTACCTCCGGTGCCGGCTTCGCCGCCGGTGCCGCCGCCGACGACGCCGACGCTCAAGCCTCCGTTGCCGCCCTTGCCACCTTTGGTGAACCGGCCGAGTACGCCGTTGATTGCCTTGACGACCGGACTGCTCGAGACGGTGCCGCTACTGCTGCCGCCGGTGCCGCCCTTGCCACCTTTGCCCGTGCCCAGGAAGCTGAAGGCGTTGCCGCCCCGGCCTGCCGGACCGCCGATGTTAGTTACCTGATCGGCGCCGTGTGCGCCCGGTCCGCCCTCGGCCGGACCTAGGACCGCAGCGGCGTCGCCGCCGGGGCCGCCCTTGCCGGGCACTGGACCGACGCCACCGGTTCCGCCGGGACCGCCCACACTGCTGAGCAGCGAGAACGCCGGGCCACCACTGCCGCCATTGCCGCCGACTGGGTCTCCCAGACCGCCGCCACCGCCGCCCCCGCCGGTCGCCGAAATAGCGCCGATCGCTCCGCCGCCGGAGCCTCCCGAGCCGGCGAACGGACCGGTGCCACCGGCGCCCCCCTGGCCGCCGGCAGCGATCGCAAGGGCTCTCACGAATGCTCGGGATTATGCGCGGAGCGGCGGTTGACCAGTGGCCGCTGATACGAGGGGTCCGATCGGTCGCGCGACGGGGCGCCGTTGCCGTGAATGTCGGGTACGTCCGCGAACGGCAGCCCGTTTGTCGGGATCATGCCCGACCATTCGACGGTGTTAGTCCTGACCGCGATTCGCCACGCGCCGTTGCGCCGTTCGAGACGGTCGATATATCGCCCACCAGCGATCCAATTGCTTCCGTCGCGGTTGCGTGCGACGAAGAGGTAGTACGTCTCGGTGTGTGCGGTGTCGCCGACGATCTCGCAGGTGTGGTTGAGCAGGTTGTGATGCGTCGCTGACTGCCCTTCCTCGTGCATTCGCGAGGCCCAGTCATATAGATCGACGGGGCCGCCGACGAAGTCCCCGGCAGCGATCACCGCATCGGGGTGGAATGCAGACAGCAACAACTCCCGGTCGAAGCGGTCCATTCCGCGGCTGAAGCGAGTCAAACAATCGAGGATGTCTTGGCGGCCGAGCAGTTCCTCGAACCGAGCTGCGCGAAGATCAGCGTCCACGATCAGCCTCCAGGATAGGTTCCCAGATCGGCGCACCGCGCTCGGCCCGCAGCGTGGGGATGACTCTGCCATCGATGTCGGTGATGCCGTACTGGCGGGCGAGTTCGGCGGTGATGAACGTGCCGCCCGACCGCGTCATGAGTTGCGGATCCGCCGCGAGAGCGGCGATGACGCGACCCGGAAACTCCGGTGAGCAACCGACCGCCGGGTTGGTTACGGTCGCGTTGGCCAACTCCGGCTGGCGAAACAGATTTGTTTGGGCCCGTTCGGTGTACGTGAGGCCCTGCCACAGTGATAAGGAGGCGACGTTGTGTGGCTGCAGTTCGATGGCCATGTCCCTGGCCATCCGATCGACGGCCGTCTTGCACATACCGAACACGACACCGTACGTGTACGTCACGCCGGTGTAGCCCGAAATCGCCACCACGAGACCGGATTTCTGCGGTGTCATGATCTTCGCGGCGTGCACGGCGGCCACGAAACTCGATCGGACGCCAACATCGACCATCCCCCAGTCCGACAGTGGCCGTTCCCAGAACGGAGTCCCGGAGATCAGATCGTCCGGGAGGGCGAAGGCGTTGTTGACCAGGATGTCGAGGCGCCCCCGCTCGTTCCGTACCTGCTCGAAGAGTGCCGCGACCTGATTGTCATCGCCGTGATCGACCCGAACCGCGACGCCGGTGCCGCCCCGCAATTCGATTTCAGCGGCGGTCTCACCGACCGTGCCGGCCAACGAGTGCATCCCGGCCGAGGCGGTGCGGCCCGTGACGTACACGGTCGCTCCGTGCTCTGCTAGGGCCAGGGCGATGCCCTTGCCGATCCCACGGCTGGCGCCAGTGACGACCGCGACCCGTCCCGCCAATGAGCGGTCATGCGGCGAGCCGGTCACCGTGGCGACTCACGCGCGGCAAAGAACGTCTGGCTGAAGTCGACCGTCGCCCGGCCGGTGTAATGATCGCCACTGAACGGCATACCCATCAGGCCCTGCGACCAGTCCGCGGAGCTACCGAAGTTCTGGAACCAGTCATAGATCATGGTGCGTTCGGCGATACGCCACTGTTCCTCCCGGCATTCCAACCGGTCCAAATAGCGCCCGACGATCGCGGTGTCGATGTTGTCGTCGCCGAGATCAACACGGTGATAGCCGATCACGTGGGTCTCGGAGCGCGCAGCGTCCCCGTTCAGATTGATGAGGATCTGCCCGAGGAAGTGCTGAGTCACCACGATCGCTGGCGAGCCCGGAAGTACCCAGTCGAGGTAGTCGGGAAGGGATCCGGTGAAGATGCCGTAGTCGCAGGTCGCGTCGGGCCAGAAGGACGCGCGAATCAGATCGGCGTCGCGCCGATCCTCTCCGCGCGCCACTGCGATGATGCACTCGCGAATCGCCTCGCGATCGAGCAAGGCGCGCAGGCCAGCGGCGTCTAGGTCCACGAGTCGTCCTTTGATCGTCGAAGTTGGTGCGCCCGCGGACATCGAACTCGTCGAGTTGCGGGACCAGCTCGTCGAGCTCAGCCGGTTTAGATGCTGGGTTTACGCGGGCCTCGCCGACGCAGTGATTTTGCCCCGGTAACCGCCCTCTGCCAAGCGTGAAGGCGTACTCCATCTTGGTTAATCGGACACGCGAACGAGTCGTCGCTCGTCACGCTTGGCTACCGAGCAATCACCCTGGACGTCGCGTCGGCCCCGAGGCGGGACGAAAACGGGCCAGGGCTTGTGGCCCTGGCCCGTCTCTCGTCAGTGGAGCTGCCGGGAATCGAACTCGGCACGAAAATCGAGCTTAGCTGCGGAAACGTCGAATCTGACGACGCGAAAGTACGCGAAACGACGCGAAATGACCTGCGGATACGCGAAAGGCGTTGATGGCATCAACACGTTTTTTCTCGCAGCCCGGCTGACAACCCACGCCAACGCTCGGCCCGCGTGGCAGGAGGCTGCTGGTGAGATAGAGCTGGGTACAGCCCAACGGCTCGGATGATCGAACACTGAATTGTCGCTCAACCCGCATGATGCGCCTACTTTGCGAGGTGGACCCGCGCTGCAGTGGGTCGACGTCCAGCATTGCGACGAGGGAGGTGCGCCGTGGGTGACCGCGTCGACGCGTCCGCCCTGGTGGTAGGTCACGGAGACGAGGTGCAGCGCAGGCTCCAGCGGTGCGTTGCCGCGTTGCAGCGCATGGTCAACGGCGGCTGGTTTGTCGGCCATGAGAACACCGTGGGTATGGAGGTGGAGCTCGATCTCGTGGACCCGTTGGGCCGGCCGCGGCTGATCAACGATGCCGTCCTGGCGCGCCTGGGCCGGGCGGATATGCAGCACGAGCTCGGCCAGTTCAACGTCGAGCTGAACCTGGCTCCCCGCCGGCTGCAAGGCCGCGTGCTGCATGACAGCGAACGCGAGCTCGCCGACGTGCTCGACGCGTGCAGGGCGCGGATCGAGGGGCTGGGTGCCCGGCTGGTCGCGGTCGGCATGCTGCCCACCCTCAGTGCCGAGCAGCTGACCGTCGAGCGCATCTCCGGCAACCCGCGCTACGCGCTGCTGTGTCGCCGCATGCGCGCCGCTCGCCACAGGCCGTTTCTGGTGCGCATCATCGACGGCTGTGAGCCGGTGGAGTTCACCACCGACTCGGTCGCTCCCGAGGCCGCCGCGACCAGCTTGCAGCTGCACCTGCGGGTGCCGCCGGACCGGTTCGCCGCCTATTACAACGCCGCCCAAATGATCGCCGGGGCGCAGGTCGCGGTCGCCGCGAACTCGCCGTACCTCCTCGCTCGCCAGGCATGGCAGGAAACTCGCATCACGCTGTTGGAGCAGTTGCTCGACACCCGCCGTAGCAGGGAGGTCCGGGCCGGCGCACCGGCGCGCGTGCGGCTCGGCGACCGATGGGTCCACGGCCCCGTCGAGCTCTTCGACGACCTCGTGCGGCTGTTTCCGCCGCTGTTTCCGACGGTAGCGGCCGAAGATCCCGATGCCGCCCTGGATGCCGGGTGTGCTCCGGGCCTGCAGGAGCTTCGGCTACACAACGGGACCGTGTGGCGCTGGAACCGACCGGTCTACGACGTCCAAGCCGGGCGCCCACAGTTACGGATCGAGAACCGGGTACTGCCCAGCGGACCGACCGCCGTCGACATGGTCGCCAACGCCGCCTTCTACTACGGGCTGGTTCGCGCGGTCGTCGACAGCGACCATGCCCCGTGGAGCCAGGTACCGTTCGCGGCGGCCGAGCGAGACCTGCACCGCGCGGCACGCGATGGGCTGGCGGCGCGGCTGTCCTGGCGGGGAGCCGAGTACCCCGCCGACCAGCTGATCCGTGAGGTCCTGCTGCCGGCCGCCGCAGCCGGGCTCGACGCCTGGGGCGTGGACGCGGACGACCGCGACCGGTATCTCGGTGTCATCGAAGCGCGGGTCCGATGCCGCCGTACCGGCGCTGTCTGGCAGACCGAGACGGTGCGCTACCTCGAGGAGCACGGCCTGCAGCGGATCCTGGCGCTGCGGGAGATGACTCGCCGGTATGCCGAGCACGCCCGCACCGGTGCCCCGGTCCACGAATGGCCGGTGCCATGACCGAAGCGTGTCACAAGCTCGCCACGCGGTCCTGATGCACAGGCCGGCATCGCCTAGGCCCCGCCCATCGATCAGATAGGTCTTAGTTCACTCGTTTTCGCGTTGACCCGACCCGCTCGCTCTACCCTGTCGGCATGAGGCGGCTGTCCAGCGTAGATGCTGCGTTCTGGTTCGCCGAGACGCACGCCTGGCACATGCACGGCGCCGGACTGACGATCTGCGACCCGTCCGACGCGCCAGGTTTCTGCTTCCGTGCGGTCAAAGACCTTGTCGCTTCTCGCCTTCCGCAGATGCCGGAGCTGCGCTATCGAGTGGCGGGGGCGCCGCTGGGGCTCGACAGGCCATGGTTTGTCGAGGACCGCGAGCTCGACATCGACTATCACATCCGGCAGGTCGCGGTGCCCGAGCCCGGAGGACGTCGCGAACTCGAGGATCTGGTCGGCCGTCTCATGTCCTACCCGCTCGACCGGGACAGGCCGCTTTGGGAGATGTGGTTCATCGAGGGCCTGGAGCATGGACGTGTCGCGATTCTGACGAAGATGCATCACGCCCTTGTCGACGGTGTGTCGGGCACCAGTTTGAGCGAGATCATGCTCGACATCACCCCTCAACCGCGTCCCCCTGCCGTCGAGGGCGGCCCATCGTCGACGCGCGGGATACCCCCGTTCGAGCTGCGGGCGCTGGGCGGCATATTCAACGTGGCGGTCAGGACGCCATACCGCCTCTTGCGAATCGCGCAGCAAACGCTGTCTCAACAGCTGGCCGTGCGCGGGCTGGCCAACAAACCTCCCCGATTCTTCGACGCACCGACAACGCGTTTCAACACCGAAATCTCCACGCAGCGGCGAATCAGCAGCAGCAGAGTGCCACTGGATCGGGTGAAGGCGGTCAAGCGCGCCTTCGGCGTGAAGCTCAACGACGTGGTGCTCGCCCTCGTGTCCGGTGCGATGCGCCGTTACCTGCTAGACCGAGGCGAGCTTCCCGATCGGCCGCTGGTCGCCCAGATTCCGATCTCAACCCATGGAGAGACCAGAGAAATCGGTAACCAGATCAGCTCGATGACCGTCAGCCTCGCCACCGATATCGCCGACCCCGCCGAGCGCATGAAAACCATCTATGACAACTCCCAAGGCGCCAAGGAGATGGCCAAAGCGCTTACCGCACATCAGATCATGGGTCTGACGGAGACCACGCCGCCTGGCTTGCTGGCGCTCGCCGCCAGGGCCTACACGGCCAGCCACATCGGTGGCCATGTCGCTCCTATCAACATGGTGATCTCCAACGTTCCCGGTCCCGACTTTCCCCTTTACCTGGCCGGTTCGGTCGTGGAGCAGCTCGTGCCCCTCGGACCGGTCATGTTGGAGGTGGCATTGAACATCACCTGTTTGAGCTACAACGGAGTCGTGGATTTCGGCTTCGTCACCACACCGGAGATCGCCAATGACATCGACGAACTAGCGGACGCGATCGAGCCCGCGATGAAGGAACTGGAGGAAGCCGCCGGTGTGCTTTCGGCGTCTTGACCGACACGATCGGCCTCCATTGTCGTCGGGCGCTGACTTCAGTAGCTGTCCGGCTGCGAATGGTGACCGAGGCGAGGCACCGGCACGACGTCCGCGCCGCGGGACGAATGGCGCGGACATCGTGCGGATCACTCAGGCCCGGGCTAGGTCGACGGTGACGGGGACGGGGTTGCTGACGATGTCGCGGACGGGCGAGTAGCGGGTGAGGCTGGCGAGTTCGGCGAGCTGATCGTCGTCGAAGTCGCCGGTGGCCTTGATCGTGACCCGGACCTGCTCGTAGCCAGGGCGGACATTGCGCGGAAGGCCAAACCTCGAAACATCGCGATGTCAGCGTTTTCCGGACCGACGAGCCGTTCGAGTTGCTTGTGCTGCAGCATTCCGAGCCCGATCTGCTGCGCGTGGATCTTGTTCGTGGCCGATTCGGTCAGACACCACGTCGAGATGTCCCAGTTGCCTGCGTAATAGCGCATGCCGGACAGAAACGACCCACCTTGGGTGGATTGAGGTTACCCAGCGCACCTGCCGCGACGATCACAGCCATCAACGCGACGACCGGCCACGGGTACTGAAGGTCGCTCCAGCCGAGTTCGGCGTGGGCAACGAACAGTGAGCCGATACCGAAGATCATGAATACGTTCCACTCCAGCGGCACCCCTAAGGGAATCGACGTCAGGATCACCAGGTGGAAGATCGCCATCACCGCCGCCGCGGCGAGAGTCACAACACCGCCGTCAGAGAAGCACAACACCAGCGGCACGCCCATCTCAATGACGGTGCCGCCGTGCGCAAGGAATCGGGGAATCATGGTCGGCTGTATGTCGTCCGGGAAGCGGCGATAGAACAACTTACGCAGCGACTTCCAACGGACCAGTGGGCTGTTCCCCATCATGGTCGCGACGACATAGGGAAAGTGCTTGTTCAGTTTCGACGTCGCCGCACCAATCCAGATGGCCACCATGATCAACTTCGCCGCCACGATCATGTCCGGGCCTGGCATCAGAAACGTCACCGTCAGCGTGCCGTAAACCTCACCGCGGCAGGCAAGAAAGATGAGCTTGTCACGCAGGCTCACGACCGCCAGCAGCGCGATGATGAGCGCGAGGTTCCATGTCGGGAGCAGCCCCGACGCACTGCTGCTGGCGACGGCCATGCGTTCCGGTGACGGATTCCTCGAACAGCTGGCCAATCATGTACGCGGCGAAGCCGATCCGGTCACAGCGGTGATCGAGGGCCTGGCGTTTGCGATCGAGAACCTGTCGAGGGACGACCGCATCGCTTATATGCTGACGAAGCGGTCTCGCGGTGAGGTTGCCCCGTCGCTCACCTCCGACACGGCGTTGGCGTTCAGTCGTTCGATGCTGCACCGGTACGAAGTAGACTGGGAAGCAAACCGTTTCGACGAGGAGGCCATCGGGGAGCTGGCCGAGTTCCTTCTCCGACTTCTGTACTCGTTTCTGATCGACGGCGGCCAAGCCCCGCGCGACGGCGAAGATCTTCGCACCTTCTTGGCACGTTGGGTCGAGCCTGCGATCATCTATCCTCGGTTTGCCGGGGCGATGGAGTCGGTCGCGAAAGTGTCAGCGCCGCAGCGTTCTCGGCGGCGTTCCGCATCCTGACTGTCGTTTCTCACTATTGCTTCAGCTCGCGCTCGACGCCCGCTGAGTCCAGTTGCGAATGGCGGAAAAGGGAACGGGCCAGGACTCTCGTCCTGGCCCGTTCCCGGTGGAGCTGCGGGGATTCGAACCGGTCGCGGAAACCGCCGCTGACCTGGGGAAATGTGCCGATTCGCCATTTTCTGGGCTGCGATTTTGGGCCGTGCCAAATACGTGCCAAACCGTGTCGTCGACTGCCGTTCTGGCACCATTGCGGAGATGGATGCGCGTTCTGAGCCGGGTCTCAAGGATCCGTTCGAAGAGGCGATTGACGACGCGCTGAGTTCCTTGCCGGCCGATCTCCGTGCGGCGATGAGCAACGTCGAGATCGTCGTCGAGGACGAGCCTCCCGACGGGCAGCCGCTGCTCGGCCTGTACCGCGGCGTACCGCTGCCCCGAAGGAGCAGCACGTACAGCGGAGTGCTTCCCGACAAGATCAGCATCTTCCGCGGGCCGATCACGCGACTCGCTGCGGGCGACGCCGATCGTCTAGGCCGCGAGGTCAGGCACGTCGTGCTCCACGAGATCGCGCATCACTTCGGGATCAGCGACGAGCGGTTGATCGAGCTCGATCGCTACTGACGTGTGCTGACGCGCTCGACGTGTTCGAGCGGGCCGACAAGTCCGGTGAGCGCATCACGCTCGGCATAGTGGAGTGTCGTCTCGCCGAACTGGCCGGCCACCCGCCCGGCCACTGTGCGATGTGCAGGGCCGCGGGGAGGGTCACTGTGCAGCAAGTGTTTTGGGTTGCGGTGTGTTGGCAGCGCGAGCGGCAGCCGAACGTCACTTGACCATTTCGGCGATGAGTAGGCTCACAGCAGTTTATAAGTGAACCTGAACGCCTGGCCCTCCGTACCGATCGGGCTCAGCAGCATGTCGCCCTGAGCGTTCCCGAAGGCTCCGGTGCCGCCGGTGATAGCAAGGACCGAGTCACCTGTGTCGTAGAACGGACCCTCGACAGTAATCTGCCCAGATGCCAACGAAAGCGTCCAGAAGCACTCCCACGCTTTGCCTGGAACGGTACGCACACACATACCCTGGTCGCTGCCGACGCGATTTCTGTCTTCCGCGTCGAACACCTCGTTTGCGAAGGTAAGAATGTCACCGGCGCTGTCTCCGCTAGCGCCGGTGTCAGTGACCGCATCGGTGGTGGCATGCTCCGTCACTATCAATTCTTGCGGCGCAGCGGCGGCCCGGCCAGCGGCCATAAGATCACCCGCCACGATCGCAACGACGGCGAGCAGGCCGAAGGACAGCAGCTTCCCTGATTTCTGCATTGCTGTCCTCCTTCGAGAACCTCCGGGTGCCGCAAACGTTGTACGGGCTTGAGTGCCAGCGTGACGAACTAATGCCGCGCCTTGCTGAGCCGCGCAGGCGAGTTGGGCGTCGTCAGCCTGAGCTGGATGCCTACTGGGATGCGACATGATCTCTCCTTTAGACCGGAGGGTTTGGCATCAACTGGCCTAGGCCAGGTGATGACGTTGTGTGCGCTGGACCACACAGATTTGCATTTTTGCAGATAGTCGACCACGAGGGTCTGACTTGACAGTTCGTCTATTGCTGTAACCGTCAGACCGCGCACTAGCAGCCGCAGTGCAGATTAATGCGGCGACGCGGGTGCGGTCCCGTAAGCATCGCGGGTTGCGGTTACCGGATACACGTGTTTCGAGACGAACTTACGCGAGCCTCAGATGTGGTCTGTTCTGAGACCCAAACCGCTCAGAGTTTCAGCCTGGCGTGAGTGTGAATGTGCTTTCCGGTCGAGTCACAAGCTTGCCGGTTATGCGGTCTGGCGTGATGATGAACGACCAAGTCGCGGTGTCTCCACCGCATGGGCCTGCGGAGTTATAGCCGTTGACCACTCGGTTGGACGCAGAGGAGCGCAATACCTCCGATAAGTCGTACGTGCAGGTGTGCTGGGGACCAATGACATTCATGACTCGCGAGATTGGGTCACTGCTATTTAGCACCAGCGTGACAGGGAGCGTGTCGATAGTGCCGTCACCACCCGGAAACTGATTTACCCCTGTCCAGGTCGAAGGAATTACATCGGCAGGCGACGTCGACGGCTGGACCGAGGGCGTCGTAATAGGCGGGGGCGCCGACTCACCGACCGAACCGATCCGTCCGGCGATACCTCCGAACAGCCACAGACACGTGCGCTGGTAGGTCGGCGGCCGCGTCGAAATTCTCCCCGTAGTAGGCGAAGTAGTGGAATTGTTATCATTATAAAAATAGCCAACTGTGAGGGCGAGGCGCGGTGAGCATCGACTACAAGCAAGATGCCCACATCGTGACCATCACTATCAACCGGCCTGAGACGCGCAACTCGCTCGACATGGAGCACTTCCGCGACCTCGCCCACGCCTGGGCCGCCTTTCGCGACGATGACAGGGCCTGGGTGGCCGTCGTAACAGGTGTCGGCCGGGACTTCTGCACCGGAGCGGACCTCAAGCAATTCATCCCTGAACTGACCGGCGACCTCCCGCAACCTGACGGGTGGGACAAACTGGATGCGATCCATGCCGTCCTGCATCGCTTCCCGGTGTACAAGCCGATCATCGCCGCTGTGAACGGCGTGTGCGTCGCGGGCGGCATGGAGATGCTCGGCTCGACCGACATCCGCGTCGCCGTCCCCGAGGCCCGGTTCGCGGTGATCGAGCCGAAACGCGGGCTCTTTGCAGGCGGCGGTACCACGGTGCGACTCCCGCGCCAGATCCCCTATCCGCTTGCTATGGAACTGTTGTTGACCGCCGACATGGTTGACGCCGAGCGCGCCCTGGCGATCGGGCTGATCAACCGGGTGGTAGCCGCCGACCACTTGATGGACGCGGCCTACGACTACGCCGAGCGCATCGCGGCTAACGCGCCACTGGCCGTCTTCGCAACGAAGCAGTCAGCGGTGGAGGGGCTGGCGCTCGAACTCGAAGCCGCATTCGATAACGAAACCCGGCACAGCGACCATGTCTTCGCGACCGAGGATGCCAAGGAGGGACCGCGCGCCTTCGCCGAGAAGCGACCGCCGCGGTGGCACGCGCGCTGACCCAGAGTGAAACCAGCCGTCGAATATCAAGTGCTTTCGAGACGAACTTCCGCGACTCGCAATGATCATCTCTTTCGAGGCATTAGCCGGAAGAGAATTAGTCAACGACCCACTCCGCCACCGCCCTTTCTTTTCGAAGGGGACCGCAGGTAGACGCCGTTTTCGGGACGCTGGCCGGGGCCGTGGAACGAATCGACGCTCGTTGGTTCACATTGTGCTTTACCAATCGTGGCTAGCGCGCCGACCAGCGATTCGATGTCACCGGAGTCGTTGTAGACGTGCAGTGAGACTCGGATCGCATTCAGTCTTGCGCTAGTCACGATTCCGTAATCTCGGTGAAGCGCTGCCCGAACAGCGGTTGCGTCAAGGTCGGCATGCTGCAGCGCGATGATGTGCGCGCTGGCGGACGGGTCGTCGAGATTGCGGAACGGATGCCAGCCAAGTGGCTGAACAGCCTCGACCAGCTCGGCCGCAACGAGGCGCGCGTGGGCCTCGATAGTCCCCGAGCCGAGACCGTTCAGCCGGGTGATCGACTCTGTGAGCCCGAGCGCCGACGCATACGCAATAGTTGACTGCTCGAATCGGCGAGCTCCTGGTGCCTGCTCGCGGCGAGTGGCGTCAAAGGCGAACGGGTTCGGAGTCCCCATCCAACCGGGATGCGGCGGGATCGAGTCCAGCAGATCGTCACCTACCGCGAACAACGCGACTCCCCCGTGTCCGCACAACCATTTGTATCCGCTGGTGACCACGAAGTCGGCGCCCCAATCGGCCATTGCGACCTTGCCGGCGCCGGCAAGCTGAGTAGCGTCGACGATCAGTCGAGCACCGACCTCATGAGCGCTGTCGGCGAGTACCGCGCAGTCGACCCGGGAGCCCGTGCCATACATCACTGCGCTCACGCACACCGCGGCAACGCCCGGCCTTATAGCGTCAACGACCGATTGAGTAAGGCTGACACTGGCTCTGTCCTCGACCCACGTCACCGATCGTCCACTTGCCGAACCGGCAAGCCACGGGTGCGTCACGCTGGGAAAATCCGTCGCGACCAGGACGACGTCCCCGGCCGGCACCAGAGCCGCCGCTGTTGTTAGACCCTCGCTGGCCCCTCCAAGTACGGCCACCGCGGCAGGCTCCGTGCCGAGCAGGATTGCCCCGGCGGCACGGAGTTCGTCGAGAATCCGCAGCTCCTCCTCATCGCTCAGTCGGACATTGCCGTGCTGGGCTATCTGGGTGAGGTGCTCCAGCATCACCTCCAATGATTGGGCGGGGATCAGGCCCAGGGCGGCCTGGTTAAGGTAAACAGACTGCGCAAGCGCGGCGAAGTCAAGCCGCGGAACCAGAGCATCCACGCCGTACTCCTCAGGTTGGCGATGCGCCACCGCCGACGTCCGGTACGGCGAATACGAACACGTCCCCGACCTCTGCCTCGGTGACGCCAAGTAGCAGATTCCAGGACGCCTCGAGTGCAACGCGTTCACATCGCATAGCCGGGGCTCCTCCGCGGTCGATCACCAGCTTCATTTCGTGGGAATGAGCGTCCTTGAACAGTATGTCCTCGTTTTCGTGGGCACGATCAGCACATCCCGCCGATTTTCGACAGGGACAAGCTGTACGACAAGATAGAGATGGTGATCCGGATCGCTGAGAGTCGTGGCGTCTCCGCCGTCGGCGTGAGCGGATAGTGAGTGGAGCAACTACCCGCGCAGTGCGTGTCCGATGGGCTACCGTGCGGTCAATCCGCGTTGGATCGTCCGGTATCGGTGCTCCGGGCCCAACCTGCGACGAGGTGATGTCGAGTGGACAGCGGTGAGCTGGCGCGCCAGCGGACGCACACACTCGACGAGTCGCTGCTCGTCGATCCGGAGGAATCAGACCGGCCGGTCGTCGACTTCCTCGGATCCACGCCGGGCCGGATGGCATTGGTGGCCGTCGTTCTGATTGCGGCGTTGCTCGCCGTCGGGGTGGCTGCGTCGAGGATAGTGTCGGACCAGCAAGGCCGGCTGGAAACCCAGCGCTCGCACACCGAACCGCTGGCCGATGCGGCGCAACGGATCTATGGAGCTCTGTCGTTCGCCAACACGACCGCGGCCACCGCGTTCCTGTCCGGGGGCGTCGAACCGCGCGACGTCCGCGATCGCTACGACGCCGCCATCGGACAGGCGTCCGCCGGTCTGGTCACCGCCTCGAACGGCGTGTCGCCCAACGATATTCACTCACTCACGTGGCTGACCGACCTGTCCAACCAGCTGGCGGTGTACACGGGGATGATGGCCACTGCCCGTGCGAACAACCGCGCCGGCCGCCCGATCGGCGTCGCCTACCTCAGCGAATCGTCCGCGCTGATGCAGCACTCCATGCTGCCGACCGCCGAACGGCTGTATCGGACCCAATCCAACGCAGTCGGCGCAACGGAAGGCCCCGCCGGTCGGTCGCGCGTGGTGATAGCGGCAGTTGCACTTGCGCTTTGTCTGCTGTTGTTGACGCAGGCGTCGCTGGCTCGGCGCAGTCATCGTCGGCTCAACCCCGGACTGGTGCTGGCCTCGGTGTTGATGGTGGTGCTCGCGGTGTGGCTGACCGTGGCCTGGCTGGTGTCGACGCAGGCCGCGGGCAGTGCACGGACGCAAGGCGGTGAACCGCTCGACGCGGCGGTGACTGCGCGCATCCTCGTCCAGCAGGCCCGTGCCGACGAAATCCTCGGACTGCTCAAGCGAGGCTCCGACCCCCTGTCCGACATCAGATTCGATGAGCGGACCGCACAGATCGGGTGGCTGCTCGACGAGCACCCGGTCGACGGGGCGGCGGATGCGTTGCGGGGCTGGATTCGCGCCAATGATGAGATCCGACGCAAGCTGAGCAGTGGCGACTATCCCGGTGCCGTGACGATCGCGCGAGATGACGGGCCGCAGCACTCGACGGTTGAGTTCACCCGACTGGACGATGCACTAAGGGACACCATCCCGCGACTGCGGGATCGGCAGCGCGACGGGATCACTCACGCTTACACGGCGCTGAACATGCTTCCGGCCGGTGCCGCGGCCATCGGCGTGTTGGGGGCACTCGCGGTTGCCGCCGGTATCACGCCACGACTGAGCGAGTACCACTGATGCGCGCCGCACTGCTCGTGGTCGCGGCAACCCTGGTCGCGGGGTGTTCCAGTGTGCAACCACTCGTCGAGGTGTCCCCTTCGCTGACCACGCTGCCGATGCCCAGCGGCGCCTCTGAGGTGGCCTCGGCGTTCGGTGCGGCCGTGGACAGTTGCGATGCCAGCGCGAGCTTGCGCCCGTCCACCGAAGCCGGCCCGGCCGAGGAAGCGATCCGGCAGCGCGGCCGGCTGATCGTCGGTCTCGACCAGAGCACCAATCTGTTCAGCTTTCGCGATCCCGTGTCCGGCCAATTGCAGGGCTTCGACGTCGACATCGCCCGGGAGATAGCCCGGGACCTGGTCGGTGATCCCAGCAAAGTGGAGTTCCGGTTGCTGACCTCGCCGGAGCGCATCACTGCGCTGGAGAACCAGACGGTTGACATCGTGGTCAACGCGATGACCATCACCTGCGCACGTGCCGAGCAGATCGCGTTCTCCACCGTGTACTTCGAAGCGAGCCAGCGACTGCTGGTGCCGAAGGATTCGGATGTGCAAGGGCCGGCCGACCTGGCCGGCAAGCGGGTTTGCGCTCAGGTGGACACCACGTCGCTGGCCACCGTATCCCGGGTCGCGCCGGCGGCAACCCTGCTGGCCGTTCAGAATTGGGACGACTGCCTGGTGGCCTTGCAGCAAGGGCAGGCGGACGCGGCCAGCACCGACAACTCGATCCTGGCCGGACTGGCTGTACAGGATCCGAATTTGCACATCGTCGGACCAAGTCTGGAGCCCGAGCCTTACGGGATCGGCATCAACAAGGCACAGGACGACCTGGTTCGCGCAGTCAATGCCGGCCTGGAACGGATCCGAAGCGACGGGACGTGGCGGTCGCTCTACCAGAAGTGGCTCACGGTGCTGGGGCCGGCACCTGGTCCACCAGAACCGAAGTATCGGGATTGACATGGCTGGAGACGAGGGAACGCGCGCCGTCCTGGTGACCGAATCGGAGCCTAACAAGGTCGAGCCCACCCGCCCGCGGATGCGAAACGGCGTGCGCCGCATCGGTGACGGCCTGGTCGAAATTCCGATCAGCGAAGACATCGAACCTGCGAGCGCAATCCTCACCAATCCTGTTGTGGCCGAGTCGAAACGGGAGTGCAGCGGCTGCGGGCGGCCGGTGGGACGAGGGAGTGCGGGCCGGCCCGGGGACAGCGACGGTGTCTGCCCAAATTGCGGCGCGCTGTTCTCGTTCTCGCCGCAACTGGAGACCGGCGAGCTCGTTGGCGGGCCAATACGACGTCCAGGGCTGCATCGCCCACGGCGGCGTCGGCTGGATCTATCTGGCGATCGACCGCAACGTCAGCGACCGGTGGGTGGTGCTCAAAGGTCTGCTCCAGCCGGGCGGAGAGCAGGCACAGGCGATTGCCGTCGCCGAACGTCAGTTCCTCGCCATGGTCCACCATCCCGGCATCGTGAAGATCTACAACTTCGTCGAACACCCGGGGTTCGACGGCCGCCCTGTCGGGTACATCGTGATGGAATACATCGGCGGCACCACGGTGCAGGCCATCCTGGACGCGCAGCGAGCGGAAGCACCCGAAGGCGAACCCAAGCCGATGATGCCGGTGGAGCAGGCGCTCGGTTATGTGGTCGACACCCTCCCTGCGCTGTGCTATCTGCACTCACTGGGCCTGGTCTACAACGATCTCAAGCCGGACAACATCATGGTCACCGAGGACAACACCGAGTTGATCGACATGGGGGCTGTGTCCGGCATCGGGGATTTCGGATACATCTACGGCACCAAAGGATTTCAGGCACCCGAAATCGTGCGGACCGGTCCGACGATCGCTACGGACATCTACACCGTCGGTCGGACGCTGGCCAAGCTGACCGTCGATCTGTCCGATGACCGCTATGACGAGACTTTGCCCGGCCGCGACGAGGCGCCGCTGTTCGAACAGTACGAGTCGTTCTATCAACTGCTCGCCTGTGCAACGAACCCCCGTCCGGCGCAAAGGTTCTCGTCCGCCGAAGAGATGGCCAACCAATGCAAGGGCGTGCTGCACGAAATCCTCGCCGCGCAGACGGGCTCACCGAGCCCGTGGAAGTCGGTGCTTTTCACCATGCCACGCTCCACGTTCGGTGCCGACCTGGCCCTGCGGCGCACCGATGTGTTCGTCGACGGTCGCGAGCACGACGTTCGACTGGGCGCCCGCAGTGTCACCCGTGCCCTGCCGAAGCCCGTACCGGTCGAGGATGAGGACATCGATTGGCGGATGGACTGGGACGACGCCGTCACCGCGCTGGATGCCGGCAAACCCAAGGCGGCGCTGGCATGTTTCGAGCGGGTCGTTGCGGCGCTCCCCGGCGAAGCCGCACCCAAGCTGGCGGCGGCAGCGATGGCCGATCTAGAGCTCGAAGAGGACCGGCCGGCGGACGTCGAACGACTGGGCCGCTTGGCCGAGCGGTACTACCGGACTCTGTGGCGCACTGACCGCTCCATGGTGAGCGCAGCCTTCGGCCTTGCCCGGCGGCTCGTCGCCCGTGGCGATCGGACCGGGGCGATCAGTGTGCTCGACCAAGTGCCCCTGACCTCCCGGCACTACGGTGAGGCTCAGCTGACGTCGGCGCTCATCCTCGTCGGCGGACGCCCCATCGGCGAGATCTCCGAGGCCGACCTGCGCGATGCCGCACTGCGTGTCGGCCAGCTCGCCGACACCGAGCCGCGCCTACTCCAGATCCGTGCGCTGGTACTCGGCACCGCGATGGACTGGCTGCGGGCCGGCGCGACACCGGCCGCCGATCCGATCTGCGACCACTCGTTCGACGAGCGGGGTTTGCGCGCGGGTACCGAAGAGGCGCTCCGGGAGCTGGCGCGGCATTCGCCGCGGCGGCGCCACCGCTACACCCTGGTCGACCTGGCGAATTCGATCAGGCCGCCGAGCTGGACGTGAGCCGACTGGTCGCTGTTGGCAGTCAACCCGTCATGATCGGGACGTTCGCACCGTCGACATGCAGCGGTAGCCGACACCGCGATAGTGACCGTTCCCGGCAACTTCTCCGGCGACGGCCTTGTTCCCAACGAAAGCGGCTCAGCCGCGGCCAGCGGCTACACCGCTCCGTTCCCGTGCGTCGACCGCAAGAGCGCCGAGTTTCGACCTTCATTTCCGAGTACGGCCGTGCGGGGATCTTGATGTGAAATGAAGACGGTCCAGGACTTTCGTCCTGGCCCGTTCTCAACTGGTGGAGCTGCCGGGAATCGAAACCGGCACGTAAAACAGCTTGACCAGCGGAAACGTCGTGGTCGAGTACGTGAACGCACGCGCAACTACTTGGCGCGACCTGCGGGAACGCCTCGCGTGTTGATCGCATCAACGTGGAACCCTCGAAACCGACTCGGGCGCACGTCGGACCGGCACATCTGCTCACCACGATCGTGGACGCGATTCACCCGCCCGTTAGTCGGCCGATGAACCGGACGTCCAGGTAACGATCTCTGAGAGCGGCCGACGCGGGGTCGAGGGCAGCGGATCGGCATTGATGGGTGCCCAACCGACCCGAAGGAGCATTTGCGGAAACCCGGTGTCACCGAACACAGTTGCACGAACTTCGTCTCGGGTTTCGGAGATTTGCAGCGGCTCGGTGACCGGACAGCTCGACAAGCCCAGCGCGGTGGCGGTGAGCAGCACCAAGCTGGTGGCTTCACCGGCGCGCAGGCGCTGAAGCGGATCGTCATCGGCCGTACCGAGGGCCAACACGACGGCGTTGTCCTCGGCGGCGGTCGCACCGGGGGGCTGCGCCAACTCAGCACCGGCGAAGAGCCGCCCCGGAATCATCGCGGTGGGGTCGGGGGTCGGCGTACTTCGTGCGGGAACACCGGCTACCGAGTCATGCCGCCCGCTCCACGTGGTCAACTCGGTGAGATAGTCGTGGTCTGTTGAGTGCTGCCGGACGGCCTTCACCACAATCGCACGCAGCCTGGCAAGGGCGTCGACCCGCCGCACCATCACCCCGGCCGCCGCAGCGCGGGTCTCCAGGAGCGCGAGGTCGCCGGGGGGCACCGGCCAGGGACTGTAGAGCCGCCGGTCGGTTCGCCGCCGTGGTATCGCCGCAGCCAGCTTGACGTCGAGTTCACCGCATCCTTGGCGCTGGACTTCGATCGTCGCAACGTGATTGGCATCCACCGGGTTGGGAAATCGGTGCACCTCAGCGTGCCAGCCCATTGCGGCCAGCGCAACGACACCGTGATGCAAAGCTGCCCCACAGCTCAAGATCAGATCCCGCCGGTCGGGGTCGGTGGCGCGAAGATGCAAGGTCGGGACGCAGTGCAGGTCCAAGCTGCGCTCGCCCACATGCCAACGCCACGGCTGCGAGTTGTGCACCGACGGCGCGCGCGCGGCCAGGGTAAGAACCTCGCGGATCGTCTTGTCGTCCGGGAACTTGGCATTCATCGTCACACCACCTGGTCTCTGAGAGAGTTTGTCGCTTTCTACTGTCCCGCGATCACAGAGCGAGGACCAGAGGTCCGACGCCGTCAATGCAAGAGACGGTTGCGTCATCCCGGCGAGGTGCTCACCACAGAACTCGCCGGACATGCGAAGGCCCTAGTCACGAGGGGCACATTGCTGGGCACCAAACGTCGGGTAGACGGCCAAGTGCAGGGCACCGCCGCCCTTGCAGCAGCCATCTTCGCCGCGTCGTCTAGACCAAACGCTTCAAACGGCGGTGAATTCACCGATCGGGCTCCGAGCCAAACCTAAAACGCCGGCCCGTGATATTCAGCGGACGGATTCGTACGTAGTGTTGCTTCACCGTGGCGATCCATGGAAGAAGCTGAGCTCGCTCCGCCTCGTCGATCTCTTCGTCGGTGTGAAGTATGCGTGCTGTCCCCTCGACTATCACGCTCCAGCCTTCTGTAAAGCCGTGATCGTCGCCCTCAAACAGCACCTCGTTGTTGATGGCGGCGCTGACTAGCTTGGTGCCCGCCGCGGTACGGAACAGCACTGTGCGGTGCTGGACCACAAAGTTGACTGGAAAGATCGCTGGTTTGCCGTCGACGCTTGTGACAAGTCGTCCCAGCGCGACGCTCGACAGCAGGTTCCAGGATTCGGTCGCCGAGAGGACGGAGATCGGTTGAGATTCAATGGACATGCCTAGAACGTTAGCTGTCGCGGTACCAAACCGACATGGCGACAAGTCCCACAAATCGCGAACCAACGGCCGAGGCTGGCACTTGAGCGCATGAACGACCTCGGTTCCTACCCTCCCTTTTCCACGTGCTGTCAGGACTTTCGGATATCGACGTCTCGCCGTGCCGTCAAGAACTCGACCGAATCGTTGAGGTTTTGTTCCGCCGCCTCAGTCAGCCCCGTCTGCAGTTCCCACTCGTAGCCGCGGATCGCCAATAGGTAGACCTCGGGAACATATCCGAAGCATTGCTGGGCGGTCGCCAGGATCGAAGGCACCGATATCGCATGCGAGGTGAAGCTGAAATCCAGCTTCGGTTCGGGACGGGTCAGCGCGAAGGACGAGACTGACCGCATCCTTCGTGGCGTCCACAAAGAGCACCCGCGCGAAACCGCTGATCAGGTCGGCGTATTCGAGGTGGAGTTGATAGGCGCGGCGCAGCTCCGCGTGGGGGCGACGGTCATGCGCCTCAAGCCGATCGATGAACGCCCAGCCCAGTCCGTCGTCCTGCCGCCCGACATTGCCGATGCCGCAGATCAGCGACGACGGGTCGTCGAAGAATCCGAGCGGTGGAAATCGTGGCTCAGCGGACGCGCTCATTGATCACCTGACCGGCGGCGTCGACGACCGAGACAATCAATGGCATCTGCCCCAAAGCATGTGTGGCACAACTCAAGCAAGGATCGTAGGCGCGGATACCCACTTCGATGGCGTTCATCATGCCTTCGGTGATCTCGGCCTGGCCACCGAGGTAGTCCTCTGCGACGCTGCGTATCGTTCGGTTGAGCACCTGGTTGTTCTGGGTGGTGGCCACGATGAGGTTGGCGAACGTCACACTTCCTTCGCGATCGGCGCGGTAGTGGTGCAGCAGGGTGCCACGCGGCGCCTCCACCACGCCGACTCCCTCACCGGTCCACGCATCGGCGGCTCGGTGTGACCACCAAGTCATCCTTCTGCAGGTCGGGATCCAGCAGCAAGTCTCTGACGATCTCTGCGGCGTGGATGATCTCGATCGCGCGCGCCCAATTCGTGTGCAGCGTCATGTTGTTGGCGCGACCGCCGGTATACGCGTGGAACTTCTCCAGCGCTTGTTGCGCGAGTGGGGTCGACAGGGTATGGGTGACGTTCATCCGGGCGAGCGGACCGACCCGCACCGAGCCGGCCTCCCGTCCGAGTTCGGTGAGGAACGGAAACTTCATGTAGCTCCACTTTTCGACACCCTCCGAGAAGTGGTCGAGGTAATCGTGGTAGTCGAACTCCCGGACGACGTTCTTGTCGTCGTCGACGACCTTCAGCTTGCCGTCGTAGTAGTCCACGTTGCCGTCGGCGTCGACGAGACACATGTTGAGCGCGGGCACATTTGCGAAACCGTCGACGTCGCTGCGATGCTTCTCGTGAAAGTCGTAGAAGAGTTCCAGACCCAACTGGGCGTCCTCGATCACCTGATCGACCGACAGCAGTCCATCAGCCCCACGAAGGAACCGATCGACGTCGGCGGCCGTCAGGCTCTTGTTCACGCCGCCGGGCACGGACGAGATGCCGTGCATTCGTTTGCCGAAGACCGCCACGAGCATTTCCTGACCCCACTTGCGCAGCATCACTACTCGCTTGACCAGCTCGGGATCCGCCTCGATCAGTCCGAGGACATTGCGCTGTTCGGGTGGAGCGTCGATACCGAACAGCATCTCCGGAAGCACGAGAAAGAAATATGCGGTCACATGCGACTGCAGCATCTGCGCGTAATGGCCGAGCCGGCGCATCTTCACGGCAGTCGGAGTCAGGTACAACCCTGACGCCGGACCGACCCCGACGATGTCGTCGAGCACCTTCGCGCCTGCGAGGTGATGGCTGACGAAGCAGATGCCGCAGATGCGCTGCATCAGTATCGGGGCCTCCCAGAAGGGATGCCCCTGGATGAATTTCTCGTATCCGCGGAACTCGACGACGTGCAGTTTGGCGTCGACGACGTTGTGGTCGTCGTCGACTTCGATGGTGACCTTCCCATGACCCTCGATACGGGTGATGGGATCGATGACGAGTTTGGTGGTCATGTGCGCCCCCTTGGGTCAGTCAAACTGGTTGAGCGACACGGGCAAATCGACGGGACGCCCGTTGATCAGATCGTCGAATACCTTGAAAATGGCGTCCGGCGACGGTGGGCACCCGGGAATGAAGTAGTCCATCTTGACCACCTCGTGGCACGGGTACACCTTGTTGGTCAGGATCGGGATCTCTTTGTGGAACGGCACGACGGGCTCGGCACCGGCAACCGCAGTCGGAGAGTTGATGTAAGCCTCCGACAGGCAGTCCTTCAGTTCGACCATGTTGCGCATCGCCGGGACGCCACCCCAAATCGCGCACGCACCGACCGAGATGAGGACGTCGCAGTTCTCCCGAAAGTGCTGGAGCGTCTCGATGTTCTCCTCATTGGCGACCCCGCCTTCGATGAATCCGATGGCGCAGCGTTCAGGGATCCGTTTCACGTCCGTGAGGGAGCAACGGAGAATCGTGATCTTGTCGAGCAGCGCCAGCAGTCGTTCGTCGACGTCGAGGAAGGACAACGTGCACCCCCAGCAGCCGCACAGGCTGATCATGGATACCTTGATCTTCTCGGCGCGCTTGGCGGCCAACTCCGGGTCCAGGCGGGTGGCCGGAAGCTCATGTGAAGCAATCGATTTCGTATCTGACGTGGTCATTCGGCATGCCTTTCAAGAGCCCGGTCACGTACCGATTCGACGTCGTAGAACCGCTGGCCAATGGGATCGTCATAGCCGACCTGCTTTTCGATGATGGTGCCGACCGGACAAATGTCCACCGCTTCCCTCACCTGCTCGGGCGGCATCGCATTGGCGAGCTCGACGTCGATCTCGATGCGCGCATTCGTGCCGCGTCCGCTGATACTGAAAATCTTCTTGCCGGTCGCGCGATCTCGAATGAACTCGACGCAGCGCTGGCAGAAGATGCATCGATCCCGTTCCAGCCAGATTGTTTCCGAGGCGTGGTCCTGTACGCGTTCGGGGAACTGGTACGGGAAGCGGGAAACCATCATGCCCACTTCGTAGCCAACAGCCTGCAGAGTGCACCGACCGCTCTTCTCGCAGCTGGGGCAGTTGTGATTGCCTTCGGAGAACAGTATTTCGACCAACGCCTTGCGCATATCGGCGGTCTCCGGTTCGTTCACCTCGACGCGCATGCCGTCTGTGACCTTGACGGTGCACGCAGGGACCACTCGGCCGTTGACCTTGACCGAACATGCGCGGCAAGTACCCAGTGCCGGCTTTCCCTCCAGGTAGCAAAGGGTAGGGACGTAGACACCCGACTCCGCGGCGACGTCGACGAGATTTCTGCCTTCTTCGGTGGTTACGGCGACTCCATCGATCTCGATCTGGATGCTCATCTCGACTCCTGTCCAGCGAGTTGCTCCATCGCCTTTCCATAACCGCCCAGCGCTGTGCCGAGATCGAAGGACGGAAGCAGGGCACCGTCCCGCTTGTGTGAGTCTGTCGGAATAGATCTCGGGAAACTTCACCAGGGTTGTCAGGATCGGGTTGGGCGCAGTGGTCCCCAGACCACACCGGCTCGTCTTCGCGATCAGGTCGCCCCACTGGACCATGTCGTCCAGATCCGATTGATCCGCCCGGCCGTCGATGACCAGGTCAACCTTCTGGCGCAGTACCACGCCCCCGGCCCGGCACGGAACGCAGATACCGCAGGACTCATCAACGAAGAACTGCATGAAATCCCTGACGACACCGAGGAGGTCGCGTTGTGCATTGAAGACCATGAACGAACCGCCGCAGGAGATGTCTTCGAAAGCGAGCCTGCGGTCGGCGTCTGCGCTTGCCGAAACCATCTCCCCCGAGGGACCGCTGATCTGCACAGCCCGGGGATCTTCGGCGCCAACCATCTCGAGTACCTCACGCAGGGTGATGCCCCATTCGATTTCGTAGATCCCCGGCGCAGCGCAATCGCCGGAGACGCTGAGCAACCTAGTGCCTTTCGATTCGGACGTCCCCATCGCCGCAAACCAGTCGGCGCCCCGGTCCATGATCCGCGCCGCCGCGGCAAACGTCTCGACGTTGTTGACGGCTGTCGGCTTGTCCAGGAACCCGTGCTCGACGGGGAACGGTGGCTTCAGCCGCGGCGTTCCCCGCTTGCCCTCACAGGACTCGATGAGGGCGGATTCATCACCGCATACGTACGCCCCGGCGCCCGATTGGATGCGGATGTCGAATCCGTTGCCCAGCAACCCTTCATCGCGAAGCTCGGCCAGCTGCTGTTCGAGATACTCCCTGAAATACGCGTACTCGGCGCGTAGATAGACGATGCCCTGCGCGGCCCCGACGGCGTGGGCCGCGATGATCATGCCCACGAACATCTGCTTGGGTAAGCGGGTCAGCACCACCCGGTCCTTGAAGGTGCCGGGTTCGCCCTCGTCGGCGTTGCAGATGACGTACTTCTCATCGCCGCCGGCCGCACTACACGACTGCCATTTGGTGCCGGTGGGGAAACCGGCGCCACCCAGGCCGCGGAGACCAGAATCCGTGATGGTCGTGATCACTTCCTGGGGTGTCATTGCCAGGCATCGGTCCAGCAACGCGCGATAGTCAATTTCGTCGCCGAAGAAGACCGGTCCCGACCTGTGCACCGTGGTGCGTGTCAGCGCGTCGACGTACGCGATCTCGTTGCGGGGCAATCGCGATGGATTGGCGATTTCTTCCGGGGACTGCCCCTGCTTCAGGCGCGAGATGATGTCGGCGACCGACGTGGGCGTCAGATCGGTGAACACCACGCCGTCGATGAGCATCGCCGGTTCGTGGTCGCTGACCCCGATGCACGCGGTTTCGAACAACCCGAAATCGGCTGATCCCGGGCCGCCGAATCGTGTCCCTGTCTCTCGTTCGAGGGCTTCGTACACTTCTTGATAACCGTGCATCTTGGCAATAACGGTGTCGCATAGATAAATCAGGCACCGGCCCGACGGCGTGGTGTGGAAGAAGTGGTAGAAACTCGCCGTCTCGAGGACGTCGTCGGGAGCCAGCCCCAGCCGACTTGCTATCGCCTCCGCCGCTTCAGCAGGAATGTGACCGTAACCGCGCTGGACATCCCAAAGTATGTCGATTAATCGCGTTCGGTCCTTCGGGTGCCGATCGAGAATCTCTGCGATCTTTGCAGTCATGGCATTCGCACCGCCCGCCTAGTGAAAGACTTCGGGCTCGCAGCGACAGGCGACATCCGCCATCGATGGGCGCATAGTTCGATGCCTTGCGCAACCAGCTCGGCCGGCGCAAAGTTTACGCCGGGGTCGCGCTTACCATTCCCAATCAGCCGAATAACCTGAAGCCCGACCGAACCCCACCCGCTTAAATGGCCTAAAGCCCGCACGAGTCACAACGGTTATTCCTTGCCGCCTCCAGTGGTGGCAGTGGCTCCGATGTTCACATCGGCCCGCGCAGGAGCGCATCCGGCCATTTCCAGTCGGGGACCTCTAACGGTGTGGTGGTGCCCCTCTTCCCACTCGCCCCGCACATGGCGGTCGGCGTGTCCGGCCATAGGGGAGCCGGTGGATCAGCCAGGGATATCCGTGATTGAGAAATATTTGTGAGTCGGCAGAAAATCCAGTGCGAGAGCAGTCCACACGACAATGCTGGTGACATTGACCAGGCGAGGAATCGATCCCGTGCAGATTGTGTCCGAACCGTTCGACGACGCTCACGGTGGCAGGGAAACGCCGTTGGGCTTTCCTGCGTCGATCTCGGTGGCGCTATTCGACCTCGACGGCGTGCTGACCAGCACCGCAGTTTTGCATCAGAAAGCCTGGAAGCAGGCTTTCGACCACTTCCTTCGCAAAAGACACGGGGACAAGTTCGTGCCGTTCAGCGAGCGCGATTACCTTCAATACGTCGACGGCCGCCCGCGTAGGGACGGAGTGCGAACGTTCCTGCGGTCGCGCCAGTTCGAGGTCGCCGACGATGTCGTCGAGGAAATCGGCACCGACAAGAACGAGCTCGTTCTCGCAAGCCTGAAGCGAGGTGAGGTCGAGTCCTACCCGGGGTCAGTCCGCTATCTAACCGCGTTGCGCGAGACCGGAGTGCGGGTCGGGGTTGTGACATCGTCGGAGAACGGACGCGCGGTGCTGGATGCGGCCAACCTTTCCCGGTTTGTTCAGGAGCGCATAGATGGGACCGACATCGGTCGACTAAAACTGCGCGGTAAACCAGCGCCTGACTCGTTTCTCGCCTGCGCTCAAGCGTTCGGCGTTGATCCCCCCAACGCCGCCGTGTTCGAGGACGCGCTGTCCGGGATCGAGGCCGGCCGAGCAGGCGGGTTCGGGTACGTGGTTGGGGTCGACCGGGTCGGCGGAGGCCAGCACGCGGCGGCAATGCGGGAAGCTGGGGCCGACGTCGTTGTAACCGATCTTGCAGAATTGCTCTCGGCATGAGTAGCGACGGCCCGGGCTTTGTTGTCGCACCGTGGGAACTGCGATGGCGCCATTCCGATCCAGGCAGCCTGGGCTTGACGGAGTCGACTTTCGCACTGTCCAACGGCCACATCGGTCTGCGGGGCACGCTCGACGAAGGCGAGCCGGTCGCACAACCGGGCACCTATCTCAACGGGTTCTATGAGCTGCGTGACCTGCCCTACGCCGAACGCGGGTACGGCTATCCCGAGTCGGGCCAGACAGTCGTCAATGTGACCGACGGAAAGATCATCCGGCTGCTCCTCGAGGACGAGCCGATGGATCTGCGTTACGGGCGTACGGAAGAACACGAGCGGACACTGGATTTCCGGTCTGGCACACTGCGCCGACACACGGTCTGGGTCTCACCGACCGGGCGCCGGGTGAGGATCACATCAGAGCGCCTGGTGTCGTTCACGAAACGCACCATCGCCGCCATCAAATACTCGGTCGAGCCGGTCGGTGACGACATGCGGGTCGTGCTGCAGTCCGACCTGCTCGCCAACGAGCCGGTCCCCGTACCCGGTGACGACCCGCGCCTGGCCGCGGCGCTTGAGGCCCCACTGGTCGCCGAGCAAGCCGAGTGCCGAGACTACCGCGCGTTGCTGTCCCATCAGACCAAACGGTCGGGTCTTCGTTTGGCGGCCGGGATGGATCACGAAGTCGACCACCCCGACAAGGCTGAATTGTCCATCCGCGCCGAGGGTGACCTGGCGCGGCTGTCGGTGGCGGCGCACGTGCCCGCCGGCACAAGGCTGACACTCACGAAATACATCGGATACGGCTGGTCTGCGAGGCGCTCGGCGCCGGCACTGCGCGCGCAGGTCGACGCAGCTTTGTCGATGGCGATGGAAGCCAGATGGGACGAGTTGCTGAGGTCCCAACGCGAGTTCCTCGACCACTTCTGGCTAGACGCCGACATCGAAATGGATGGCGACCCGCAAATGCAACAAGCGGTGCGGTTTGCGATCTTTCATGTCCTGCAGGCGGGTGCCCGAGGTCAGTCCAGGTCGATCCCGGCCAAGGGCCTCACTGGCCCCGGATACGACGGCCACACTTTCTGGGACACCGAGACATTCGTTTTGCCGATGCTCACCTACACCATCCCGCCGGCCGCCCGTGAGGTTCTCCGGTGGCGGCACTCGACCCTCGACAAGGCCAGGCAGCGGGCGCATGAGCTTGGGCAGGCCGGGGCAATGTTTCCATGGCGGTCGATCAATGGAGACGAATGCTCGGGATACTGGCTCGCCGGGACCGCGGCCGTACACATCACCGCGGACATCGCTAACGCGACCGCGCGATACCTCGCCGCAACGCGCGATACGCAGTTCGAGACCGAATGCGGCGTCGAGCTCCTCGTCGAAAGCGCCCGACTATTCGCTCGACTTGGCCACCACGACGACGACGGCGTATTCCACATCGACGGGGTGACGGGTCCCGACGAATACACCGCGGCAGTCAACGACAATCTGTTCACCAACCTTGTCGCCCAACAAAACCTGCACGACGCCGTAGCTGCGTGCAACCGCCGACCCGACGTTGCCGCGCAGCTGGACGTCGACGCGACAGAGGTCGCGCATTGGCAGCGATGCGCCGACAATATGAGCATTCCCTACGATGAACGGCGTGGCGTGCACGAGCAGTCGGACGCTTTCACCCGGTTGGGGGACTGGGACTTCGAGGCGTCGGTCGGGAAGTACCCGTTGTTGCTGAACTATCCGTACTACGACCTCTACCGCAAGAAAGTGGTCAAACAAGCCGACCTGGTGTTCGCGATGTATCTGCGCGGCGACGCGTTCACCCCAGAACAAAAGCTCCGCAACTTCGACTACTACGAAAAGTTGACGGTTCGCGATTCGTCGTTGTCGGCCTGCTGCCAGGCAGTGATCGCAGCGGAAGTCGGATACCTGGACCTCGCCTATGACTTCCTTGTCGAGACGGTGTTCACCGACCTCGACGATCTGCACGAAAACGTCTCCAGCGGACTGCATATCGCTGCCCTGGCGGGAGCGTGGACTGACTGCGTCGCTGGATTCGGTGGCATGCGTGATTACGGCGGTCAAATCACTTTCGCGCCACGGTTGCCCACCAAACTGGACTACCTGTCGTTTCGCATGGTGATCCGAGACAGCAAGATCGTCGTCGCGATCGACGGCGACAAAGTGACATATCGCCTACTTACCGGCGAGCCGATCGAGCTCGCCCACCATGGCCACAGCTTCCTGCTCGCCCAGCACCCGGTCACTCTGCCGGTACCAAAGATCGCGAACCGAACCCCACCTGCTCAACCCAAGGGCCGTGAGCCTTACCGCCGCATCATCATGGATTAGGACGACCAGCGCGGCGTCCCGTCGATCTTCAACGACGGGACGCCGTGACGTTGTCCGGCCCCTCAGTAATCGGAGCGACGGGGACTACGCAGCTGGGAAGCCGTACCGCCGGGAGTTAGCTAGCGTGCACACCTCGCCACCTGATCCCCGCCATGCGCTGCGACGACGCCGCGATGAACGCGCCCCGGGAGGTCGGCCGACCACACCTGTATCGCCGCTAGCAGGCGATTATCAGTGGGGCGGGCGGGGCTCGAACCCGCGACCAACGGATTCGTGGACGACCCTTCTTAGTGATCAGCACAAGACACCGATATTCTCTTGTGCGCCAACGGACTTCAGTGTGCATTTGGTCCGGTTCCAACTCGGCTTTTCCTGCCGATTCGCGTTCATTATCGATGAATAAGCGATGGCCAACATCCCGCAATCGGCCCTGGTGCAAGAACGCCGGTGGCCCCCAATCGGACTCGAACGACGCGCCCCCCGATGGTGCTCCGGTGAGCGCTCAGACGCGCGCGTCGACGCGAAGCGGGAAGAACGCCGGAAGGTGCTGGCACTCAACAAGCTCGGCGCCGCCGCGCAAGAGGTCCGCCGTGCCTGGGTGCGCGACGACCTGCTGGCGCGCAAGACACCGGTCAAGGGTTCAGCGATGTTCATGGCGACATGCCTGGATGCCGGGCCGGAGTATTGCTCGACCACGCCGGGCAGCAGATCGTCGGCGAGCTGCTGGGCCTGGGAGACGACCCGATCCGCACGGCGGTGGCCAAGCTGGCGGCCACCGCCGATGGCCGCGCCCAGGTGCTGGGGCATGGCGCTCGCCGCGTTGGAGGGCCGCACACCCAAAGACGCGTGGCGCCAAGCGACTGCCACGTGGACGCCCACACCAGGCCCGGCAGATTATTGCGGTTCCTGGCGGCCAACGGCTCTCCCTATTTATTTCTGTCCGACCCATTCAAGGGGTCGTTCCGGACCCCGTGTTTGTTCCAGCACGGCAGAAAGCGGGCCGCACAGGCGTCGCAGTAGAGCTTGGCTCCCAGCCACGCGGCTGCAATCGTGCTGCGACGACGGTGCAACGTCGCAAGCCGATCCTGTTGGCGGTGAGAGCCGCCCGCCCAGGGGGCTGCAACCAGATAAACGGAGACACATCATGAACACCACACACAACGCAGTGTTTGCGGTGGGTGTAACGCATCGGTTAACCGCGACCAGATGCACCCAACATCAATTAACGGATCGGGGCCAGCCGAATACGACGATTCGCAATCAGCTTGCGCGGTTCCTGCACCGGCGAACAGCGCAGCCGGTGCCATCACGGCGGCTGCCGCTACCCCCAATGCCGTGGCAAGCAGCTTCCGCTTGGTGCCCCGGCCCGTCGTTGGACCCGACGTTGTTCCCGCCGGAACCGCTACAAGATCAGATCAATGATCAGTCATGTACCGGCCCAGACGACGATAGGGCCCCCGGCCGGCAACGAAATGACGCCGGAAAAGTTTGGAGCGTATGAGGAGTTTCGACACACGGGGAGTTCTTCCGCTGTCCGGAGTGCGACGAGGAACCGCCACCTGACCTCGGCCAGATGCCCGAAATCCAGTGGGCCTCGTAGCCAGAGCGCGCCATCCCGTGCTGGGCTTGGGAGCCCACGCGCAGACAAACGCTGGGCGTGCTTGGCCCGGACTTCATCGGCGAAAGGCGATTCGCCCGCGCCGTCAACCCATGATTCGAGAGAGGCGCACCATGAGCGGTCGACACGAAGCAACGGATTCCGACACCCGAGGCCCGCACGAGACGGTTCTCGGGGAGTTGCGGCGCGCGGTCGGGGGAAACGTCCTCGTCCCCGGCGACGAGACCTACGACGAGGCTCGCGCCGTCTGGAACGGCATGATCGACCGGCGCCCCGCCGTGATCGTCCGCTGCCGCGGCGCAGACGATGTGATCGCCGGTGTCGCGTTCGCAGCCAAGCAGCACCTGCCGGTTGCGATCCGCGGTGGCGGCCACAACGTCGCCGGGCACGCCGTCTGCGACGACGGCGTGATGATCGATCTCTCGGAGATGCGCAGCGTGCAGGTCGACCCGGAGCGGCGCCGCGCACGCGTCGCGGGCGGCGCGACCTGGCGTGACGTCGACCGCGAGACGCAGGCCTTCGGGCTCGCGGTGCCGGGCGGCCTGATCTCGAACACCGGCGTGGCGGGCCTCACGCTCAGCGGCGGCATCGGCTGGCTGCGCAGCCGCCATGGACTGTCCATCGACAATCTCGTGTCGGCCGAGGTCGTTACGGCGGACGGGCGCCGGCTGCGCGCGAGCGCGGACGAAAACGCCGACCTGCTGTGGGCGCTCAAAGGCGGAGGCGGCAACTTCGGAGTCGTCACGGCGTTCGAGTTCGCGTTGCATCCGGTCGGGCCGACGCTGATGTTCTGCGCGCCGCTCTACCCGCTCAGCGCGGGTCCCGGTCCGATCCGCTTCTGGCGCGATTTCCTTGCCGACAAGACCGACGACGTCGGCTCCATCGTCGAATTCTCGACCATCCCGAGTGATCCTGAATACCCCGAGCAGTACTGGGGGGAGCGGATCTACACGATCGCCGCTGTGTATGCCGGCGATGCCGGCGAGGGCGAGCGACTGCTCCAGCCCTTGCGTGAGCTCGGCGATCAGGTGACCGACTTCTCAGGCCAGATGAGCTACTGCGACATCCAGCAGCTATTCGACGCGCTCATGCCCTTCGGGCAGTACCGGGCCTACTGGAAGAGTCACTATCTGAGCGGTCTCGGCGATGCCGCCGTCGATCTGATCCTCGCAGGCAATGCGAGCCCGCCGTCGCCCAACACGCTGTCCTCGATCTGGAACTTCGGCGGCGCGACAGCCCGCGTTGCGGCGGCCGACTCGGCCTTCGGCGATCGATCGATGCCGTACATGCTGTCCATCGACTCGGTCTGGGAGGCGCCAGAAGATGACGAGGCCAACATCGCCTGGACGCGTGCCTTCTGGGAGCGGATGAAACCGCACTCCGACCGGGGCCGCATCTATCTCAACTTTCCCGGCCTCGGCGAGGAGGGCGAGGAGCTCGTGCGTCGATCCTATGGCGCCAACTTCGCCAGGCTCGGCGAGGTCAAGCGGAAATACGATCCGCTGAACGTCTTCCGCTTCAATCAGAACATCAAGCCCGGCTGACCACTCGGCACCCGTCTGGGAACGGGCAGCGAAGGGGCGCTTCAATGAGGTCGCCGATCGGACCGGTGGTCTCGAAAAGACCACATCTGCGACGCGGGGAGCACGTTGCCCTCCGGCAGCTTTTCATCGCCATGTGATATGGCATGTCGCACCCTGAGCCAATCCCGCAACCTTGTTCGATGCCAGCGGGCTTGTATGTCACCTCGCGACGGCCGAGTGCTCCGTTGGTCCATGTCCAGTACGGGCGGGGATCGAAGCCGACCGATTGAAGTAGTCGGCGCGCGTTTTCAGCGTTAGGTGTCGAGAAATTGTTGAGCGCACCTTGTACCTGACCTCGAATGAGCCGCGCGACACCGTAGTTCGGTTCTGTCGGCCGAGGCATGCTGCGGTCAAGCAGAAACCGGGTCATGTCCTGCACGACGGCCTGCCAGCTGGCGATGGCTATCACCACAATCGCGCGGTTTACAGACGTCTCGATCCTGCGGCGACCTCGCTGTCCGGTACCCGACCGCTCGTGAACGAGGACGAGGTCGCCGCAATGCTCCATCGCTCGCTCGAAACGGATAGTCAACGGTCAACGCGACGGCGAGGCTCATGCACGGATCGCAGTTTTGCTGGGCGCTGTGCACTCCAGGGGTTGCGTAACTACACAACGGCGCGCGTCAGGGTCAAGCTGCATGGTGCGCTGCCGCCGCGGATCACGGCCAGCTCAAAACTGCCCGGCCAGCCATCTTCGGTCAGCCCCAGCGCCGCGCACCGACAACCGCCGTCATCGGCAGTATCGACAATCCTGGTGTCGGTTGCCGCCGCATCTGGATATCGTTTTGCGCATGGACATCCGGGTCCTCGGACCCATCCAGGTGCTGGTCGACGGAAAGGATGTGACGCCGACCAGCCCCAACCAGTGCACTGTGCTCGCGGTGCTGGCCGCTCATCCGGACCATCATGTCAGTGCAGACACCCTTGTCGACGCGCTGTGGGGATGTGAGCCGCCCCCAAGCGCCGATCACACGCTGCGGAGCTACGTTTCCCGCCTGCGCGCCGCTGCAGGAGGTTGCATCGTCGCCAGCCGCGGCGGATTCTCCCTGTGTACCAACGAGATTCAGCTTGACTCCGCTGACTTCGAGCGACGGGTGGCATCGGCCAAATTGTTTGCGCCTCCAGCCGCAGCGGAGCTCCTACAATCGGCCCTCGGCCTGTGGCGCGGTTGCGCCTTCGGCGAGTTAGCCGACCTGACAGCCGTTTGCGCGCAGGCCCGTGCACTGGAGCAACTCAGGATCGGGGCACGCGCGCAGCTTGCGGATGCATTACTGAAATCTGCTGAATTTCCCGCCGCCATAGCGGCCGCCGAGGCACTGCTCGCCGAACTGCCACTCGACGAGCACGCGTGGGAACTGCTCATTCGATCACTCAGCGGCGCCGGTCGCACCGCCGAGGCGCTGGAGGCGTACCGTCGGGCCTACGATGCGCTGGCGGCTGTTGGCCTCGAGCCAACGGAGAAGTTGCGGCAGGCGCAGACCGAGGCGTTCGATGCATCAGCCCCTGTGTCCGTCACACAGGCCCTCGATCTTCCCGACGATGACCTGCTGGGCCGTGACGAAGACCTCTCCGCGTTGGCCGACCTCGTCGACCGCCGACCACTGGTCACGATCGTCGGGCCCGGGGGCGTTGGCAAAACCACGCTGGCCCGCGAGGTCACACGGCGCCGCGCATCGGCCCATTGCGGCGGCGTTCGTGTCGTCGAACTGGCCGCTGTCACAGACGCCGCCGCGGTACCGGACGCGGTGGTGACCGCACTCGGACTGACGAGTGACGGTGGCGCTCCCCTTGCCACGTTGCGGCACGCGCGTTTCATGGACCTTGTTGTCCTGCTCGACAATTGCGAGCACGTGCTGGACGCCGTGTGCGAGGTGCTCGGCGCCCTCTTGGGAACCGAGTCGTCGACGCTGCGAGTGGTTGCCACCAGCCGCGAACTACTCGGGATGCCCGACGAATGCGCCTGGCCGTTGCAGCCGCTGGACTGCTCCAGGCCCGATTCGCCGGCCCAGCACTTCTTCCGGCGACGAGCGGACGCTTCTCGGCCCGGCGCGGTCACCGCGGCCGACATGGACACGATATCGGCGATCGTTCGCCGCCTGGACGGACTCCCGTTGGCCATCGAGCTGGCCGCCGCGCGGGTCGCGACGCTGGGTATCGCCGACTTGGGCGAGCAGATCGAGGCGTCGGTCGCCGACCCAACGCCGTTGGGGCGACTATCCCGCCGGGGTGGCGAGCCGCGGCATCGGACTCTACGAGCAGCGATCGAATGGTCGGAACGCCTGCTACCAGAAAACGCCAAGGACGCGTTGGCTCAGTGGACCGTCTTCGCCGGCGCCGTCAGCTTGGCCGACGCGCAGGCCGTATTGCAAGTCGGACCCGAGGTAATCGAGGAACTCGCCAGCCACTCGTTGCTCAGCGTTGAGATTCGTTCGGGCAGAAGCTATTACCGGATGCTACAGACCGTGCGTTCCGTTGTCGGTCCGGCATCGGCCGTCAGCGAGCGCAGGCATCTGGAATACTTCTCGGCCGCCGCGGCGCAGGCCGCGGCGGCGCTGCAGACATCTGACGAGGCCGCCGCCCATCAGCGGCTGGTCGAACTCGTCGACGAACTTCGCCTCGCGCACAACCGTGCCCGCCATATCGACGTTGAGGCTGCGGTGCGGATGTCGATGTCGCTGCACTGGTTTGGGGTATCTCGACTGCACACGGAATTGCTCGGCTGGGCCGCCAAGCTGGCTCCCCTGGTGCAGGACCGGCCCGACCTGCGCGCGGCGGTAGATTCGTCGATTGCGTACCGGTATGTCATCGCTGAGCAACTCGACCTGGCTCGCCAGCGGGCCCGCAGCGCGCTCGCCCATGCCGCCGACGACCAAACCCGGTGTCGCGCCTTGGAAGCACTCGGCGATACCTGCATATTTCAGGGCGACCTCGATCAGGCCTATAGCTGGTGGTCTGAGCTGGCGAAGGTGGGTTGCCGCGCCGCGGAAACCTACTACGAACTGATCGGCCATGTCGGATTCGTCTTAGCCTTGGCATACGGATCACGGGCGGATGCGGCACGCAGGTATCTCGCGGATGTTGACGGGCGGTTCGCGGGGGTCACATTGAGCCCCACCCAGCAGAGCTGGCTGGCCTACTTGCACGGCGAAGTGCTGCTCGATGACGACGCGGACACCGCGCTGGCGGCGTTTACGAGGGCCATCGAGCTTGCGGACGCGGCGGGCAGTCACTATGTGGGCGGCGTGGCTCGGGTGTCCGCGATCACATTGCAGTCCCGCACGGCGCCGGCTCACACCGCGCTTCCGCTGTATGCCGACGTCATCGACCGATGGCTGGAAGCCGCATCGTGGTCGCATCTGCTCACCACTATGCGCAACCTGGTGCCGACCCTGATCGAGGTCGGGGCAGACGCCGCGGCAGCACAGGCGCTCGGGGCAGTCACCCGGCCGGACCAAACCCCCACGTATGGCCAGGAACTCGAACGGCTTTCGGCTGCCGAGTCTGTACTGCGCACGCGGTTGGGCTCTGCCGACTTCGAGCACCAACGCACTGCCGGTAGCACCCTTGACTTGGCCGCGTCGGGCCGCGCCGCGGTCACAGTCATCCGGGGACTGCTTGGCTTGCAAGCCGTAGAACCGGCAGAAGTAGTGCTCGATCGCTAGCGCTGTCGTTTGCGTCGAAACCTGCTGAGCGCGCGTAGCCGTAGAGCGTCGATGTGCGCATCACTGTGCCGACGCTCTACCCGTGCGACATCCCGTCGGGGAGACAGCACACCATCGAGTAGCCGTAGAACAGCTCCTCGACCGGGCCGCGGTCGCGTTGGGTCGTAGGCAACGCACCCGTTTCGAACCACGTGCCCGGGAACGATGACGAGGACTGCTTGCCGTTCAGCACATACAGGACCTACCAGTAGATAGAGCCGTCCTTGCGTTCCCGCTCTCGAAGCGACGCCACGAGGCGGTTCCTACGCCGAATCTTGACGGCGATCTTGACGTGGATCAGCGCTACAGAGATTTGTGGCTGTTACCTGCAGTTATATGAGTGGAGTTAAGGGGTGGAGTTAAGGGGACTCGAACCCCTGAACCAAAAGCCGCTGAGCAGCAAAAACGCCGATTCGGTGTACGCGAAACGACGCGAAAGCACGCGAAATGACCTGCGGAAACGGGAAGGGTGTTGACGGCGTCAACGCTCTAGACCCGTTGTTGGTCTTTCGACCGCATGTCAACGCCTGACCGTCAGCTCCACGATGCCGGACCGCGAGTAAGCGTTGGCTCGCTTTTCAGCTGGCGTCTTCGAGCCACCCGTGTCGACGCTCGGCCGCACCTCCACGATCCGCTGCGCAGTCCGGTAGTTGATTCCCGACGCCTTGGCGGCGGCGTTGATCGACGCGCCAGCATGGTGTGCCGAGAGCACCGCAATCACCGTGTCGACGGACTGCGTCGTCACGCCAGATGCAATCAGTTCTGATGCAAGGTCTGCTTCGTCATGGGCCGCTTCGGCTCGTGCTGAGCGCACCGTATGCGCCGGGTCGAGTTGTACCGATGCAAGGCCCTTTCCCGGTCGGCTTGCACCGCCTGTGGCTGCATCCTGCGCAGATGGCACTGGCATGACCTGTGGGTTTGCACTCTGCGCCACTCGGTTCACCGCCGGAGTTTGTGCACTGGCGGGCATGGTCGCGGCCCGCGTGCGCCGAGCGGGTTTGTCCCCAGCGCAACAAGCATCACCGTGGCGACTGCAACTGCTGTGCCGATGATGGCCGGGAAAGCCCACGCAGTCGCGGGTGTGTACCCGATGGCGAGCATCAGATCGCGCAGCGCCAGGAAGCTCACCGCGAACGCGCCCGCGCCGATGGCCCCAGTAGCACTAACCGCCCACCAGTAAACCCGCCCTGACGCCCCGGCGCGGACGGCAAGGGCGATGCCGTGCACCGCGGCGAGAAGCGCGATGGGAGGCACCGCGGCGGCACCGATTTGGAATACTACTTACAAGGAATGCACGTGAGCACGGGGTTAATTGCCGTATCGCGCACCATATCTACGCAGGTCAGAGTCGTTTTCGTAGGATTCATTTTGCAGGTGCTCGCCGGGCGTGACGTTTACAGCGTTGCGGAGATGGGGCCCTTCGACTGACAGACTGCCCGCGGTGGATTGCCGGTGCTAGCGCATCCCCTGCCGGTCGCGATGTACGTCGCGCCGGGTCGGTACGGCAGGTACACCTGCGCCATCAGGATTCCGTTCTCTTGCGCGCATTGGCCCGGACCGTCGTCGCCCTGCATTTGGACGCACGCGACGGCCTGATACGCGACGGAACGGTCACAGGCGGCGGGTGACAGCGTCGCGGTGACCACGTTGGTGCCGGACAGCTGTACGACTTGTGGTCCGGCCAGTGTGTACGAGCACGTCGGAGGCTCAGGGTCCGCCTTGGCCGGCACGGCTGCCGCAAGAGCGAAGGCCACCGCGGCGGTGAGAACCATCGACCGGATCATCCCCGGATGGTAGTTCACAGGAGGCGTCGCGAGGTCGCCGATTTCACGGAACGACCCGATCGAGCTGGGCCTATAGGTCGCCGCCCAGCAAGCCGAGACCCCGAACGCCAGGATCACCTCGGAACTCTTCGTGATCACCCAACGCGGACTGATGTATGCCGCCAGGTTGAACCAGTCGCGCCGGGCGCTGTATTACCTGGCCACGCCGCCCGCATTGTTCGATCCGTTCGTCGATCAAGTCGACACCGCCGAACTGCGTGAGGGCGCGGTAGTCGTGGTGGACAGCCGGTTCGGACGTGACCTCGCATCCGCGCATCCGATGGACGCCGCGCTGCGCCGGATACTCGATGAGCACCTGGCACTGCGGGTAGATCTGCCCACGTAGCTATTTCTTTCGCCGCGGCAGGTCAGCCGACGGATCGGCGTGGCGTGTGAAACGGGATAGACCGAGGAGATTGGGCTCAGATGCCGCCCGCGACGGCGGCGGGCAGCCAAGCAGGATGGGCGAGGACCAGCGCGGCATACGCGATGAGGACAAGCCCGGCCACCGGGACCACCCGCTGGCCGCCGGGACCGGTCTTCTCATAGACCATGAGCGCCGTCAGTGCAGCCATCCAGAGCAGGCTCGCGACCCCGGCGGCGAACATCACCAGCATCAACGCCCAGCAACAGCCCACGCAGAACCACCCGTGGCTGCGTCCAAGCGCAAACGCCGATCGAGTTCCGCGCCGGTACCGGGCGAGCAGGTAGGCGCCCGGATGACGACACTGGCGCAAACACCGGTCCTTTAATGGCATGAACTGGAACACACCCGCCGTGGCCAGCACACCCCCAGTGATCAGCCACGAGTGCGCCATCAGCCACATACTGCCCATGACGGCGTGGTGGACGGCGGTGGCGCCGAGGAACGCCAGCGCGCCGAACCCGGTCCACACCAGCGCATACCCACCAAGCAGGGCGGCCATCGCGGTGCGCGGACGCGGCCCGTTCGCGGACACCGCCGCGAATAGCGCGACCAGCGGCAGGCTCGATGGCAGCATCATCGCCGCGATCATGACCTGCCAGGCCAGCACAAACACCGCCAGGGTCACCACCATCGGCACCTGGCCCTCCATCAGCGCATGCTGATGCAGGGCCTGCGATCGCCCGGTCACCTGGGCCAGCACCGCCAGCAGCCAGGCAGCCGCGATCGCGGCGAGGATGACTACCGGGACGCGGCGCCGTGACCTGATGAACGCGCCGGTCGGCGCGCCCGTCATGGTGTGTAGTCGAGTTGGTAATCGGCCTGGATCGCGTTTCGCCCAGTAAACGACCACACCATGCCGTGCTCGGGCAGGTTGACCTCATGCGAGTCGGCCACCGCGACGTAGGCGGGCGAGCCCGGCACCGTCGAAAATAGAGAGTCGCGCAATGTGGTGACGGTGCCGTCCGGGCCGGTGAAGGGGTGCATCGTGGCCGCCACCACATCGCCGATGCGTAGAACGCCCTTGCCGTCGCTGACCTCGTGGCTAATCGGTGCATCGCGCACCGCCAGCGTCTCGCCGATCAGTCCCGCCAGATCCGCGAGCGGTCCGCCCAGCTTGCCGTCATAGGCGTCCAAGATCGCCTGGCGCTGCTCGGCGGTCGCGCGGTCATCGACGAACACCACCTGCCGCCAGCTGCCCGGTGCGAGCACGTTGCCCGGAATATGCACCACCCGAACGAACGACAGGCCGCCGACATCGACACCGCCGATCGTGCCCCGGTCGAAGTGGTAGGCGTTGAACGCATCACAGCTGCCCTGATCGGGGTCCTCACCGATCCAGCAGGGACACAGCACCCCACACGAGCACGCCTCCAGCAGAGTGCCCTGAAGACTGTATCCACGTCCCGTCATCGCGCACCTCGCAGTCCAGGCCGTCGTCGGCATCGCCGGACACTTCATGTTCCTCCCCCAGGCAAGGCGCGGCAATGGGGCCCGGTGTCAGTTGGACGACAATTTGTGGTTGCCACCGGAGCTGCTGCATCTGGGTCATCCCCCGTACCAAGCAGCGACTAGCGAACTGAGTCTGGACTTCGCAGGATCGGTCGCACGGTAGGTCTGGACTTCGCGAAGTTCGACTGGACACGATGCCACCGACCCACAGCAGCATGAGAACCCTTGGTCATCAGCCGCCCGTTTTTGCCCCACCACGGCCACGCCCTGAAATCGGCTAAGGCGCGAAGGCGAAACCAATGAGCCGCCGGTACATCAGCATCGCCGAGGCCGCTGAATACCTGAAGATCGGCGACCGCACCGTGCATCGGCTCATTGCCGACGGAGAGTTAACGGGCTACTTCATAGGCCGTGGCCATCGAATGCTCCGCGTCGACCTCGACGAGATCGACGGAAAGCTAATGCGATCGATCATCGGGGCAACCTGGTCATCGTGAACCCACCATCCCTCCGACACCGGGGAGCCACCCGGAGGGGCGGGACGTCCGTCGTCGTCATGGCGGATCAAACCTCCCTCCCCGCCAGCGACGTGGGCCATCGAGGAACACACCATTGGAGACTTGGTGTCGCTGCGGCCATATAGAGGCTCGTTTGCCACGCTTCAGCCGAGGTCAGGCGAGCCGATCACGCTGACGCTGATGAAGCGGCGGGTCGACGAGCTGCTCGCCCACCCGGCCGGAATGCCGCTGTGGGCGCTGCGAAGCCGACGGCCCGCACCGCGATGTCGTCGATGGGCACTCCGGTGGCCAGAGCAACCATCTGCCGGGCCGTCGATTCGGCTTCGCTGATGGTGCGGCCCTGCGCGGGTCCGGTGATTTCGCGAATGTGGACCGTCCACCAGCCGCCGTCGTTGGTGATGTCGATATCGAAGCTGGACATTGGTCCCTCTCTGACGAGGCGGTCGGGGTCTTCACTCAAGAGCACGAGATCGACAAACCGCCGGTTCAACGATTCGTCAGGTCATGCGAGTCGTGGCCGCTGTGGTCCGGCGTACTTTGTTCCCGGAAATTGCGAAGGTTGTGGGTAGCGCTGCGAGAGAAATCCGCAGTTCACGGCCTTGAGTGCCCGATCTGACGGGTGGTAAATGGCTCCCGGAGTGCGTATCTCCCCTGTGTCACTTGGACTCTCGCGTCTGAATATGTGTAGGGCGGTGCGCAGCTTCCGCTGCCACCAGTGCCCGCACCACACAGGAGGTCAGAATGATGCCAGCCGATCCCACGATCGCCTCGCTCGGGTTGGAGCCGACCCACTCGGCCCGCGAAGCTGCTGTCAGATCGTCGCCGCATTCCCGCCCGGACGATTGCCGGCAGCGTCGCCACGTCGGCGACCTCAGCCAGCGCCATATCCCCGGGTTCGTCAGGTAGCGACGACCTCGACGCGAACACGATCCCGGGCACCCGCATGGCGCCCTCTTGCTCTATCCGGAACCGGTATGGGGTCTCCTCGATGATCTTCATGCCGCCCCCTCGATCAGACGTCAAGTGTTACCGCGCAGCGCCAGCCCTCTTGACCATGCAAGAAGCGAAGCTCGTTGAGCGATATCGCCTTTGGCGCGGCACCAACCTGGGTCAGCGTGCTTGCGTCGACTCGCGCAGTCGACGTCGACGCCGCCGTCTGTGCCCGTCAGAGTGAAGATCGACGCCAAGCCGGCGGTGTCTAGTAACTAGATGACCTCCTCGAGCACGGCGACGAGCAGGTCGTCGTCGCTGTCACCGGTCAGCCGGCGCTGGCACGTTCGCTGCGGATGAGACGATGAGGTGTCCAGAAGCTCTCGACAGTGCCGAGCATCGCTTGCCCTGATGCAGCCGTCGCGGGTCGGTGCCCACGCCTCGATCCGCAGATCCGCCGTATGCGGCACGGTCACATGACCTAATCTGTTGTGCGCCGTGGCTTTGCAGTGGACTACCGTCCCCGGGCTGGGCTCAAGTGGTCGATGAACCAGTCGCGGGCCAGCACAGCGACCTTCTCGAGTGTGCCGGGTTCTTCGAATAGATGGGTGGCGCCGGGGACCACCACGAGCTCGCATTCGCCGGTTATCGCGGCCCGTGCTTGTCGATTCAGTTCCAGCACCACGTCATCGCGTCCGCCCACGATCAGCAGCGTCGGCGCGTGGACTTTGGCCAGGGACTCACCCGCGAGATCGGGCCGGCCGCCTCGGGAGACCACCGCGCTTATCTTCACTGTGGGATTGGTGGCCGCGACGAGGGCCGCGCCCGCTCCCGTGCTGGCGCCGAAGTAGCCGACCGGCAGGGATGCGGTGTCGGGTTGGCCAGCCAGCCAGCCGGTGACATCGACCAGCCGGCGTGCCAGCAGCTCGATGTCAAAGACGTTGGCGCGGTTGCGTTCTTCCTCCGGCGTGAGCAGGTCAAACAGCAACGTAGCGATTCCGGAACCATTCAGCACGTCGGCGACGTAGATGTTGCGCGCGCTGAACCTGCTGCTGCCACTGCCGTGAGCGAAGACGACGACGCCGCTCGGGTGCTCCGGGATCGTCAAGTGCCCGGCCACCATCACCGGTCCGGCCGCCACCTCGACCTCCTCATCGCGCAGCGGGGGGTCGGCGGCACTCGTGCTGGCGGCGACACCCCGAAAACCGTCGCGGGCCCGAGCCAGCAGCGCGATCACCTCGTCGTCGGAGGTCTGGGTGAAGACGCGATAACCCTGCCCCACCGCGAAGAAAAACGCGGGCGTCTCCAAACACACCACGTCATCGGCGTACCCGGCAAACCTCTCGACGATGTCGTCCGGGCCGATCGGAACCGCCAACACGACCCTGCTCGCGCCCTGAGCGCGAGCGACCTGACACGCCGCCTTGGCGGTCGCTCCAGTCGCGATGCCGTCGTCAACCAATACGGCGACTCGCCCCGCCAGCGAGATCTGGTCACGCCCGCGGCGGAAGCGTTCCGACCGGCGTTCCAACTCAACCCGCTGCTCGCCTTCGACCGCGTCCATGTCATCGCTGCCAAGGTCCGCCGCACGCACGACGGCGTCGTTGATCACCCGCACGCCGCCCTCACCGATGGCGCCGAAGGCCAACTCGGGCTGAAACGGCACACCGAGCTTGCGCACCACAAGAACGTCCAGCGGCGCGTGCAGCGCCTTGGCCACCTCGAACGCCACCGGCACACCACCCCGTGGCAGGCCAAGCACAACGACGTCCTTTCCACGCAAGAAATCCAGACGCTGGGCCAATCGGCGTCCGGCGTCGACACGATCCTCGAACAGCTTCATCCCCACGAGTGTGTCCCGCGAAACGGCGCGCCGATAAGAGAACTAGGTCCTTCATCCGGCGGATCGCCACCCGTGCCTGCCGGACAACCCGTTCACTCTTCTCGGGCACGATTGCGCGCGGCGTGGGTGAACAGCTGCCGGTGCAGGTTGTCCATCGCGTCGTCTTCTTCGCGTAGGCGGCAGCCTTTTCGCGATCGCGAGACAGCAGCACTTGCTGGGCGCTGTTGCCCAATTCGACTGCCACCCTGCCTATTTCAGGAAAGCAGTCACTACTTCCTCGGCAAGCGCGTGCCGGGGGCGGCGTCGGGCGATCTTGGCCACATACACGGCCAACGCGTTCATGCAGTCCACGTCGGCGACGATCTGAATGGAGCTGACGATGGCCCGTGCTGCATCGCCACCCCGGCCAGGCTTGTCAGGGCTGGTCGGGTGGCGCCCAGCTGCCGGCCTCGGCTTGTCGGACGCGTCGGCCCTGGCGCATCATCTGCTCCAGTCTTGGGGGCAGGCTGTCGGCGAGGCCGAGCACGACCTCGACGGGTGCCGAGTCTCCGGTCCGGTCAGGGTGAGTCTGGCCGAAGCGGTGTCCGGCGGCGCCGGCCTCGACAACCTGCGCGATCGCCTCCGGGATGGCCGGACGGCCCTCCCCGAGGAATTTCTTGAGTAACTCTCGCTGGTCGGTGTGGTCGGGCATATCCGTCATCGTCGCACGGTCATGCCCAGGGAGAGCAGCCTGAGGGTCGGCAAGTTCTTCACCGGACCGTGCCGTGGCGCCTGCACCGGCCGGATCGCCGCCGGGACCCGCGGCGCCGCAAGGTGTCCAACGGCGTCGCGCCGCTAAGCTGTCGGCGGCGGCCCCATGAACTCACAGTTGGTAATCCCCGACCTCGATCCGGACGGCGACACGCTGACCGCTGCCTTGGCCTACGCCGCCGCCGGCTGCTATGTCCTGCCCGTCAGGCGCGGCACAAAAGATCCCGGCTCGGTCGTCGGCAAGAAATAGCACGCAAAGTCCAGCCGCCATCCCAAGCAGATCACAGCCTGGTTCGCCGACGGAGTTGGTGATCCGTGATCTGCGGACCTGGCTTGATGGCGCGTTCTTTGGCGACACCGTGACCAACGGCGTTAGCCAGCAGGCAGTGCGCCCTGCTTCATCGCCGTCGATGTCGTTCACGACTTTCTCTCCTGAGTTCTCGACACCACGATGTGTGCCACCGCCTCCCCGGTGGACGCGCATCGCACGCTCGGTCCTCTTTAGCCAATTCCGGGCGCGTCATCAGCTGACGCGCACATCATCAGGAACTGGGTTGCGATCGGAGAGGAAGCTCGATGGCACAGACAGGCCCTGGAGTTTACGACGCCGAGTGCGCTGAGAATGGGCGATGGGCCTGGTTTTGGACCAGCCCAGGAGGAGCCACCTTCGACAGCCCCGCCATCTACGCCACCAAGGAGGCCGCGCTGTACGCGGCTCGGGCGTGGGTAAGGAAGCGCTACAAGGGATGACGTCCTTCCCGCTCTCGCACAAGTAGCGCCCGGCTGTATGTGACCGGTGAGGACCGGCGCATCACGCCGTCCGCCCAGGCCCACAGCTCCCCGAAACGACACGAACCGCAAGGGATGGGGACTTTAACTGGCCACCAACGGGGACTTACTGTCTCATGGCCACGGACAAAGTGGCAGATCCAGTCGAGTCGGCTGTCAGCGACACGTGAGAACATGGCTTACTTCCAGCGAAGTGGAGCCGACGTGCCACCTGCCACGGAAAATGACTGATGCCGGACCATCGACCTGCCGCCGGGACAAGAGTTGGTGCGCTCGTGGCGCACGTGATGCGTGACACCGTCGTCGGCCTGGCCGACGCGATCGCCACGGGCGGCGCACCGGCCGCTGATGGCGCTGCCGCCCTGCGCACGATGGAGACCACCATCGCCGCCTACGCCTCCGCGGCGCTGGGCCGCACTGTCGCTGTGCGGCTGCCAACCGAGGGTCGCTGCACAGCTTCGGCGTCGGACTGCGCGCCCTCGACGTCGGAGCACTCCCTCGTCCGTCGCCGCGGCCTTTACGGCCCGACCCCCCAAGGAGCCTGACATGCAGATCGGCCTACTCACCGACAGTCTCTCGACAATGACCCGTGGCCAGGCGCTCGACACGGCCGCCGAACTCGGCATCGAGACCGTGGAGATCGGCCTGGGAGGATGGTCGCCCGCCCCGCACGCCGACCTGGCCGCGTTGCTCGCCGACGCCGGGGCGCGGGCGGCGCTGCAGCGAGACATCTCCTCCCGCGGCCTACGGCTAGAGGCCTTCAACGCCGCAGGTAACCCGCTACACCCTGTCGACGGCAGCCGGCACGACCACGTCCTCCGCAGCGCACTCCAGCTGGCCGAGGAATTCCACGTCGACACCGTCGTAACGATGTCCGGCCTGCCGGCGGCGGCTGGGGACCGTTTCCCGGCGTGGATCACGACGGTCTGGCCGCCGGAGAACCTGCAACTGCTGGACCACCAATGGAGGGTCGCGATCGACTACTGGGGTGGTCTCACCGCCGAGGCACAGCGGCGAGGTGTACGGGTGGCGATCGAGATGCACGCCAACCAGCTCGTGTACAACGTGCCGGGCCTGCTGCGGCTGCGCGAGGCCGTCGGCGACACGATCGGAGGGAACTTCGACCCCAGCCACCTGCTATGGATGGGTGCAGACCCGATAGCTGCGATCGACGCGCTTGACGGCGCGATTTACCACGTCCATGCCAAGGACACCCGGATTGAGGGCCGGGCCGCCGTTGCATCACGGCTGGAGACCATCCCCAACGAGCGACCCGACGAGCGAGCCTGGAACTACGTCGCGGTCGGCACCGGGCACCCCGACGGCGTCGACTTTTGGGCCCGGTTCGTCAAGGCCCTGCGGGCAGCCGATTACAGCCGGCCGCTCTCGATCGAGAACGAGGACTACACCCTCGGCCAGCGCGAGTCCGTGGCGCTGGCCGTCGACACCCTGCGGCGCGCGTTCACACTGACCGAGTCCGCCCGGTAGCCGCAGCGACGCGCTCCGGCACTCGACCGGGCCGCTTAGGTCGAGCAACGCCTGATGCTCCGGCCAGCACGGGCCACTGGTCCGGTCGGGAAAGTAGAGCCGCGCCGCATCGAGGTCACCCAGGCCGCAGGCCAGAAGTCGATCGAAACCCACACCACCGTCGAATCCGGCTAGGAGGTAGCCCGCCGCACCCGCAGGCGGAGCCAGCCCGCCCGCTGCGGGTTTTCTCATGCCGCACAACCCGTCCGGTCTTCCGCGTCCGGGCAGCCGACGCCTACCGTTGAACAGGTGAAGGCAACGCCGACGGCCGATCTGATTTGCGAGGGCGGTGGCGTCCGGGGCATCGGCTTGGTGGGAGCGGCGCACACCCTGGCCGCCACCGCCTATCACCTCCTCACCGGATCGCAGCTCTTTCCAAATTCCAATCCCGCGGTCGTCATCAGCCGCCACCTCAACTCACCACCTCCGGGCTTGGCCGACACCCGTCCCGGACTCGCAGTCCTTGACCCGCTCCTGGCGGTGGCATTGGCCAAATCCGTGGCCACCGCACCAGGCAGGAACGTTTCTCCATAGTGTTCTCGGTCGCGGGTTGATCGGTGTTGCGCAGCGGGATGGTTGTGTCGTTTTGGCGGGCGAGTGATCAAAGAGACCGTCGCCGGCATTGCTCCCCGTGTAGCGCGTTTTTCGCCCAACCGATCGTGGGCATCCCCTCGACTGACAGCGCAATTGCGCTTGCTCAGAGCGCCCAATCACGCGGCCTGCGAGGTGGGCTGTAGGTAACATCATCGGTGACATTGGCTGTAGTTCAACAACTTTGACGCACCTCGACGATAGAATGAATAGAAAGAGACCATCGGTGTGAGGTGCTGGCCATGAGTAGGACTTGTGTCGCGGAACTGGGACGGGTTGACCGCCTCCAGGCCTGCATTCGTGTTGCGAGCGCCTGATGGCCAAGCGACGCACCTACAAGCGCGACCGGCGGGGCCGGTTCGCGTCGACCGGCAGCACCCGCGTCAAGCGGGTCGGCCGCAAGATCAACCGGCGTCGGCCGCGTTATGTGCGCGGCTCGTTCGGCAAGACCATGCGCCTCGGCCGGGTCGGACCGGGCGGGGAGTACGCCGGGATTCACGTCGGAGCACAGCTCCGCAGCCGCAAACGCCGCCGCACTGAGTACTACGTCGGGCTGTCAGCCGGACGGAAAATCGCGACGCCGTATTCAACGTACTGAACTCGCTCCGGCGATGAGGTGCTGAAACGCCCCGGCCGACCGTTCGGCGGTGCGTCCCCGCCGTCACGCCGCGATCACAATTTGACTGCGCCCGTTCTGATACTTAGGGCAGGCGAGGAAGCTCAGTAGTGCAGATTTCCTGAGCCTCGGCAGCTTCGATGCCCAGCGCGCGCAGCAGAAGTTCGGCGGTCGATGATCCGGCTTCGCGCCAGGTTTGATGGCCTTCGATAACCATCCACATTGCGCTGATGGTGGCACCGAGGACCAGTGAGGCGACGCTCTCAATGCTCGACGGGCCGATCGCATACCTTCCGGCGGTGACGCCGGCGCTGATGTCGTCCATGGGCGGTTGCCGAATACCGGGGCAGTGACCGGTCGAGGCGGTCCGCGCAGCCGACTACGTCCCGAAGTACTCGTGGATTTGGCGGATCGCCATCGATCCCTCGCCGACCGCGGAGGCCACCCGTTTGACCGAGCCGCTACGCACGTCGCCCGCCGCGAACACACCGGGTTGGCTGGTCTCCAGCATCATCGGCTGACGTTGCGTTCGCCCCTGATTGCCATCGGTGTCCGAGTAGAGCGCGGCCGGGCCGGTCGGGACGAAGCCGCGGTCGTCGAGTTGGATGGCGCCGGCGAGCCACGAGGTGTGGGGATCTGCGCCGATGAAGACGAACAGGGCGCGGGTCTGGATCGAGTGCCGCTCGCCTGTTCGTTTGTCCTCGGTCACCACCGCGCTGAGTGCATCGTTTCCGTGCACCTCCCGGATCTCGGTGCACGACCGGACGGTCACGCGGGGGTGCGGGTTGATCTGGTCGACGAGATATCGGGACATGGTTTTGTTCAGGTCGTCGCCGCGGATCACCACGTACACCCGGGAAACCTGTGCGGCGAGGAAGATCGCCGCCTGGCCCGCGGAGTTACCACCCCCGACGATGACGACGGGCCCGGTGCCGCACATCAACGCTTCTTGAAAGGTGGCGGCGTAGTACACGCCGTTGCCCTCGAACGATTCGATTCCCGGGACGGCGAGCCTTCGATACCTGGCTCCCATGGCCAGCACCACGGCCCTGGCCACCACCGACCCGCCGTCCGCGAGCGTTACGCGGTGCTGGCCGCCGCCGGATTCCAGCCGGGTGATCTCCGCGGAGACGATGATCCGCGCTCCGAACTTGCCGGCCTGCAGAACTGCCCGCTCGGCAAGGTCGGCTCCGGAGATTCCGCCGGGGAATCCGAGGTAGTTCTCGATTCTCGATGACGTCCCGGCCTGCCCGCCGGTTGCGATCCGCTCCATGGCCGCGGTGGTCAGGCCGTCCGACGCGGCATACACCGCAGCGCCCAGCCCTGCCGGACCGGCGCCCACCACGACGACGTCGGATTCGTCGGGCACTGTGTCGGGTACCGGCAGTCCCACCCGGCGGGCCAGCTCGGTGTTGGTCGGGTTGCGCAGCACCTCACCGCCCCAGATCACCACCGGGGCGTCTTGGGGCGATACTCCGAACCGCTGCAGCAGCCGTTCGGCGTGCTTGTCACGTTCCAGGTCAATCCATCGGTGCGGCAATCGGTTTCGCGCTGCGAATTCTCGCAGCCGGGCGGTGTCGGGTGAATAGCAGGAGCCGATGATCCGGAATCCGGATTCTTCCTGGATGAGCAGCGAGCGGCGTAACAGGTATGCGCGCAGGATGAGGTCACTGAGCACCGGATCGTGGACGACCAGGGCCCGCACCCGCTCGGTCGGTACCACGAGTACTTCGCCGGGTTCCACCGCTTCGGCGGTGTAGAACGCGGCTTGGCCTTCGAGGTCGCCCAGCTCCCCGAGGAACCGCCCGGGGCCATGTACCCGGATGACGTGCCGGTTGCCCGCGTCGTCGGTCGTGGTGACGGCGACTTTGCCGGACAGAACGACGAAGAAGTAGTCAGAGTGCTCACCCTCGCGGACAAGCGTTTCGCCGGTGTCGACGGCGCGCCGCGCGCCGCCTGCATCGAGGGTGGCAATCTGATCGTCGGACAGTCGCGGGTACGCGCCGTAGATGTCGGGGGTTTCCGCCAGCGGCGGCGATTCGCGCTGGTCGATGGCTGGCTCAGACATAGTTCTCGTGGACGTAGCACCAGCGCCAGTTCTCGCCGGGCTCCATGGACTGCACGATCGGGTGGCCCACCGTGTGTGCGTGCGCTCGGGCATGCCGCATCGGTGACGAGTCGCAGCAGCCGACATGTCCGCACGTCAGGCACATCCGCATGTGGACCCATGGTGTGCCGAGCCGCAGACATTCCTCGCAGCCGTTCGTGCGCGGGCGCACCTGGCGGATCGCCGCCACGTCTGGATCTATATACACCGATGTCATCACCGTGCGTCCTTCCCGCTGCCGGCCGACAGCGCCTGGTCCAGCCAATTGCGCAGCGCGGCAACGGGAGCGGCGCCCGCTTGCCGCGCCAGTATCTGCCCGTGGTCAAGGAGCAGCAGTGTCGGCACCGCCTGCACCGTGAACCGCTGTGAAATCGCCGGTGCCTTATCCACGTCGACCTTGACGAGTTTGAGTTGTCCGGCGCGTTCGGTGGCGAGCTGCTCCAGTGCCGGACTCACCATGCGGCACGGTCCACACCAGGGCGCCCACAGGTCGACAAGTACTGGAACCGAGGGCTTTTCGGCAACGTCGGCGAAGTCCCCGTCGCCGGCCGCAGCGATCCACGGCAGCCACTGGTGACAGTTGGCGCACCGGGGCTTCCCCGCGGCTGCCGCGGGTACGCGGTTGCGTTTTCCGCAGTGCGGGCATGTGACAATGTCTGATCCCATGGCGCCTCCTCAGTCAGGCGGCCAGGGCCGGTTCCGAATAGCCAACGGCGAGTTCGCCATTCTCCACGGTGACGCGGATCTTGCCACCGCCCGCGATATCGCCGCGTAGCAACGCCCGGCCGATCTTGGTTTCTACCTCGTGGGCGATGTAGCGGCGTAGCGGCCGCGCCCCGTACACCGGATCGTAGCCGTGTTGGGCGATCATCCGGCGAGCGTCCGGGCTGATGTCGAGCTCGATTTGCCTTTCCACCAACCGATCCCGCAGCTCGGCCAGCTGTAGCTCGACGATCCGTTCGAGCTGCGGCATTGACAGCGGAGTGAACAACACGATGTCGTCGACGCGGTTGAGGAACTCGGGCCGGAAGTGTCCGCGCAGCTCGGCCATCACCCGGTCGCGCGCGTCGGGCTTGATCTCGCCGTCCGCGGTGACGCCGTCGAGCAGGTAGTGCGATCCGATGTTGGAGGTCATGATGACCACCGTGTTGCGGAAGTCGACCTGACGTCCCTGGGCATCGGTGAGCCGGCCGTCGTCGAGCACCTGCAGCAGGGTGTTGAACACGTCGGCGTGCGCCTTTTCGATCTCGTCGAGCAGCACCACCGAGTAGGGCTTGCGACGCACCGCTTCGGTGAGCTGGCCGCCCTCCTCGTAGCCGACGTATCCCGGTGGCGCACCGACCAACCGGCTCACTGTGTGCCGCTCCTGGTACTCGCTCATGTCAAGCCGGACCGTGTTGTCCTCGCTGTCGAACAATGCGGCGGCCAGCGTCTTCGCGAGCTCGGTCTTACCGACCCCGGTGGGTCCGAGGAAGATGAACGAGCCGATCGGGCGGCGCGGATCCCGGATTCCGGAGCGGGCCCGAATCACCGCATCGGCGACCAGCTGGACCGCCTCGTCCTGGCCGATCACCCGCTCGTGCAGTATTTCGTCGAGCCGCAGCAGCTTTTCCCGTTCGCCCTCCTGCAATCGCGCGACCGGTATGCCGGTCCATGCGGCCACGATTTCGGCGATCTCGTCCTCGGTGACGACCTCGCGAAGCAACCGCTTTTCGCCCTGCTTGGACGTCAGCTGTTCCTCGGCCGCCTGCAGTTTGCGTTCCAGTTCGGTGATCTGGCCGTAGCGCAACTCGGCCGCCCGGTTGAGGTCATAGTTGCGTTCGGCTTCTTCGGCCTCGTGCCGGAGCTGCTCGAGTTGCCCGCGCAGTTCCTGTACCCGCCGGATCGCCTGCCGTTCGGCATCCCATTGCGCGTGCCGGGCGTCGGCGTCGGCTCGCAGATCGGCCAATTCTTTGCGAAGTTCCTCCAGCCGGGACTTGCTGGCTGCGTCGGTCTCCTTGGCCAGCGCCGCCTCCTCGATCTCGAGTCGGGTGACCCGACGGGTGATCTCATCCAACTCCGCTGGCATCGAGTCGATTTCGGTGCGCAACCGCGCACACGCCTCGTCCACCAGGTCGATCGCCTTATCGGGCAGGAAGCGGTCGGTGATGTAGCGGTGCGACAGGGTTGCCGCCGCTACCAGTGCGGCATCCTGAATCTTCACCCCGTGGAACACCTCGAGGCGTTCGCGCAGCCCGCGCAGGATCGAAACGGTGTCCTCGACGTCAGGTTCGTCGACCAGCACGGTCTGGAACCGGCGCTCCAACGCGGCGTCCTTTTCAATGTGCTTGCGGTATTCGTCGAGGGTGGTGGCACCGATCATGTGCAGCTCACCGCGGGCAAGCATCGGCTTGAGCATGTTGCCGGCGTCCAGGGACCCCTCCGTCGCCCCGGCGCCGACCACGGTATGCAACTCGTCGACGAACAGTAAAATCCGACCCTCGCCCGCCTTCACCTCTGACAGCACCGCCTGCAGCCGTTCCTCGAACTCACCCCGATACTTCGCACCTGCCACCAGCGAACCCATGTCGAGGGAGAAAATTGTCTTGTCCCGCAGGCCTTCGGGGACATCGGCGCGAACGATCCGCTGGGCCAGGCCCTCCACGATCGCCGTCTTGCCGACTCCGGGGTCGCCGATGAGCACCGGATTGTTCTTCGTCTTGCGGCTGAGGATCTGAATCACCCTGCGGATCTCGGCGTCTCGGCCGATCACCGGATCCAGCTTGCCGGCGCGGCCCTCGGCGACCAGGTCGCGGCCGTACTTCTCCAGCGCCTCTTGGGCCAAAAATGGCCTCTGAAGTGGGGCGGGCGGGGCTCGAACCCGCGACCAACGGATTATGAGTCCGCGGCTCTAACCAACTGAGCTACCGCCCCCAGTTCAGCGACCTAGAGGGTAGCGCCCGCGAGCATCAGACCGGGCGGGGTGGTGCTGTTCAGTCGAGCTTCTCGTTCGCCTTCGTTGCTCGCTTTTGCGCCTTCAGGCGTTTCTTGAGCGCCTTGCGTTTCTTCCGTGGGCCATAGTGCAGGAGGAACTCCTCCTCCTCGTGCTTGTTCATGCCCGCCAGGTCCCGGTGTTCCGGCCCTAACCATTGCTCTGCGAACACCTGCCTGAAGGCGGGATCACTGAAGTCGATGGCTTTGTCCGGATCCGCTCTGTCCTTGGGGTCGTTCATATGGCCTCCCTCCGCCATACGTCCTGAGAAATGCTAACCCCCGCAGTTCAGGCCATACGCGGAATCCAGCCTTTACGATCAAGACGCCATGGCGTCGCAAACGAATACCGAAACCTCACCGTCAGCTCACTCGACCGGCGGCGCCCATTCCGCCCGGGCGGCCGTTGTCCTGGCCGCGCTCGGCATCGTGTTCGGCGACATCGGCACGAGCCCGATCTACACCGTCCAGACCGTGTTCAGTCCTTCCGATCCACACCCCGTCCCGTTGAACATGGACAACGTCTACGGCGTCGTGTCCCTCATCTTCTGGTCGGTGATGATCATCGTCACCCTCACCTATGTGACGTTCGTAATGCGCGCCGACAACGACGGCGAGGGCGGCATCATGGCACTCATCACGCTGTTGCGGCGATGGGGCTCGTCGCACGGTCACCGCACCGCGCTGGTGTTGGCGGCGCTTGGAGTCTTTGGCGCCTCACTGTTTTTCGGTGACAGCATGATCACCCCGGCCATATCCGTGTTGTCGGCCATCGAGGGCATCCAAGTCGTCGACCCGGGCTTCGAGAAGTGGATCGTGCCGATCACGCTGGTGATCATCATGGCGCTCTTCGCCGTTCAGCGACATGGCACAGCCGCAGTCGGACGATTTTTCGGGCCGATCATGCTTGCCTGGTTCATCGCGATCGGTGCGTGCGGAGTCAGAGGCATCGTCGGTCATCCGGAGATCCTCAAGGCGCTGTCGCCGACGTACGCATTGACCTTTATCGTGGGGCACTTCGAGATCGCGTTCTTCGCCTTGACCGCAGTGGTGCTCGCGGTTACCGGTGCCGAGGCGCTCTACGCGGACATGGGCCACTTCGGCCGCAAGGCGATCACCCGTGCATGGCTGTTCGCTGTCTTGCCCGCGCTTGCTCTCAACTACATGGGTCAAGGCGCCCTTTTGATCGGCAGCGAGAAGGCGATCGCGGCGCCTTTCTTTCTATTGATCCCGCGCTGGGCTTTGTGGCCGATGGTGCTGTTGGCCACCGCGGCAACGGTTATCGCGTCGCAGGCAGTGATCACCGGTGCCTTCTCCGTGGCATCGCAAGCCGCTCGCATCGGATACCTGCCGCGCTTGCGCGTGATTCACACCTCTGCCGCGCAGGAAGGTCAGATCTACGTTCCGTGGATCAATGGCCTGCTCATGGTCGCCGTTCTCGCCCTGGTCCTCTCATTCCGAAGCTCGGAGCGCTTGGCCTACGCCTACGGCATGGCCGTAACCGGGACCATCACCATCACTCTGCTGCTGTTCCTGTACTACGCCAGAACGCGATGGCGCGCCCCGCTATGGCTGGTAGTCATCGGCGGCGGCACCCTGCTGCTGATCGACCTCCTGTTCGTCGCCGCCAACCTGACGAAGGTCGTGCACGGCGCCTGGCTTCCTCTTCTGATCGGCATCATGGCGTTCACCGTAATGACCACTTGGCATCGCGGACGCGAGATCGTCACCGCGGCTAGGGAGGAAGCAGAAGGACCGCTCAACGAATTCATCGACGAGATACGGGACTCCGACCCGCCACTGGTGCGCGTGCCCGGCACCGCGGTGTTCCTCAACCGCGGGAAAGAGACCGCACCCCTGGCGATGCGGAATTGTGTCGACCACACCCATGTCCTCCACAAGCACGTCGTGATCGTATCGATCGAGACTCTGCCGATGCCTCGTGCACCGGAATCCGAGCGGACAACCGTCGACTCACTCGGGTACAAGAGGGACGGAATCATCTTCGTAACAGCCAATTACGGCTATATGGAGAAGACGCACGTGATCGATGTGCTGCGCAGCCTCGACCCCAAGAAGACCGAGGGGCGGATAGAGATCGACGAAGCTTCGTATTTCCTGTCGAAGCTCGAGTTGGCCCGAGGTCGCAAGAAGACCATGGCGCAATGGCGTAAGCGGCTTTTCATCAGCACGTCCTACATCACCGCCGACGCCTCCGAGCGATTCGGCCTGCCCCGCGACCGCACCGTGATCATGGGTGAGCGCATCGAGGTGTAGTCGTGCCGCCCTCAGGGCGCGTCGGCGGCGAGCGAAACGGCGATCTTGTTGGCGGCGTTGTGCATCACGTCGACGGTCAGTTCGAACGCCTCCGCCTCGCTGAAGTGCGTACGCACGCCCGCAGCGACGTCGGACGCGATCGCGGCGGGCGTCCAAATGAGGGCATCGACGTAACGCAGCGCGGCTTTGTGCCGATCGGTCAGCAGATCGGCTGTGCCGTATCGGTCGATCTGCTCGTACATCGTCTCGGAGCCGCCCGCATCGAGCGCGTCGCTCTCTCGCCGCGCCTTGCACATCCGGCAGTTATGCTGCCTGGCGCCCCGCAGCCGCACGACTTCCGTTGTCACCGGGTCAAGTTCGTGCAAGTCCGCCACGCCGGGCAGAAACTGACCGTAGAGCATCTCTTGGGGCTTGGTGTCGTGATCCCAATCGACCGCCTCCGTCCACGGCACCGGCGTGTCGAGCGCCTCGAAGCCCGCACGCATCCGCGGCAGAAAGTCCGCGATGAACGTCAGGATGACCGCCGGAAAAGCCGAGCGGCCGAGCGCGGACGTGAATCGGCTTCGTAGATCATCGCCGATCGATGACACGTCGACGCTGAACTGCTCCGCGAATTCGACTGTCACCGACTCCGCCTCATCGGTTGGCCCGTCGACGCTCACCTCCGCGGGCAGTGCGGGCAGCGACAGCGTCTTGGCGCAGGTCTGCCGCACCAGCGCATTGACTCGGCCGTGATCGGGCGGAGCGAGCGCCAGCAGCCTGCCGAGCAAGCCGTTCAACGGATCGTGCATCGTCGCATTATTGCGCCTTGCTGACCGACGACATGTGGAAGTCGGGGATCCGCAGAGACGGCATCGCCGCCCTGGTGGCCCAGTCCCCCCATTCGCGTGGCAGCGTCACCTCGCTGGCCCCAGCAACGCTGACCCGGCGCAACAGATCGAGCGGGCTCTCGTTGAACCGGAAATTGTTGACTGCGGCGGTCACCTGCCCGTCTTCGACCAGGTAGACGCCGTCGCGGGTCAGCCCGGTCAGCAGCAGCACCGTCGGATCGACAACGCGGATGTACCACAGTGTCGTCAACAGCAGTCCGCGCTCGGTGCTCGACACCATGTCGGCCAGGCTTTCGGTTCCGCCGGTCATCAGCATGTTGTCGGCAGGCACCGCTACTGAGACGCCGAACTCCGCGGCGGTGGCCCGCGGATAGGCCAGCGAGTTGATGGTGCCGTCGCGAATCCAGTCGACCCGGTCGATGTCCATGCCGTTGTCGAAGACCGACACCCGCTCCGAGGAACTGGGCACCGAGACGTAGGGCATGCACGGCAGATCGGCTGCCGCTGGATCGGTGTAAAGCGTCAGCGGTAGGTCGGTGAGCTTCTCCCCCACTCGGGTGCCGCCACCCGGTGCCGATAGCGCGGTACGGCCCTCCTGTGCGCCGCGGCCATCCATCGACCACGCCAGATAGATCATCAGATCGGCGACCGCGGACGGCGGCAGGATCGTCTCATACCGGCCTGCAGGCAATTCAACGGAACGCTGGGCCCAGTCGAGACGGGTCGAGAGCTGCTCCAGCATGGAATCGGTTGGTACATCGACGAAGTCGGGTGTGCTGGTGCCTGCCCACGCGCTGGCCCCGTTGCGCTTGGCGTTGATCTCGACCGAACCCGTCGGCTGGGTGTAGCGCCGCCGCAGCCCGTTGGAGGTGGCGATGAACGTCGTCTCCACGATGTGACGGGCGTACCCGTAAAGCCGGTCCGCCCTTGGGAATCCGCGCTGCAGCACGCCGGCGACACCGCTGAACGCCTCAACCCCGGTGCCGGGGATCGGTGCGTCCCAATCGTTCGGCAGATCGGTGGCGGGCAGCGGCGGTGCACTGTCGCGAGCCTCCGGCGCCGACAACGCCGCCTCTTGCGACGCCGCCACCAACCCGGCGATGACCGACTGATCGACCTCGCTGGACGTCAGCGAGGCGACGTGACCGCGGTCCCCCCGCCGCACAATCGAGATGACTGTGGTCCGACGCTGCACCGAAACACCGTTGGTGGTCATGGAATTGTTCGCCCACCGCAGCGCCGCGTCGGCGCGGTCGGTGACCACGACGATCGTCTCGTCGGCCTTACCCAGCCGGGCCGCCTCCGCCAGCGCCACGTCCACGACCTGCTGTGCGCCGATCACCGCTACCGACCCCCTTCGGTGCGGGTGTTGAGCACATTGATGCCGCGGAACAACGCGGACGGACAGCCGTGGCTGACGGGGGCCACCTGTCCGGGTTGCGCCTTGCCGCAGTTGAATGCGCCGCCGAGCCGCCACGTGGCCTGGCCGCCGACGGCTTCCATCGCACCCCAGAAGTCGGTCGTCGTGGCCTGATATGCGACATCGCGCAGCTGACCGTCCAGCTTTCCGCCGCGGATCCGGAAGAACCTCTGGCCGGTGAACTGAAAGTTGTACCGCTGCATGTCAATCGACCACGACTTGTCGCCGACGACGTAGATGCCGTCGTGGACCCGTGCGATCAGGTCGTCGGTGCTGACGTCGTCCGCACCCGGCTGCAGTGAAACATTGGCCATCCGCTGAATTGGGACATGGTGTGGCGAATCGGCATACGAGCAGCCGTTCGAGCGGGTGATGCCCAGCCGCAGGGCGAACACCCGGTCGAGCTGATAGCCCACGAAGATGCCGTCGCGCACCAGATCCCAACGCTGTGACTGCACGCCCTCGTCATCCCAGCCGACGCTGGCCAGCCCGAATTCTTCGGTGCGGTCCGCGGTCACGTTCATCACCGGCGAGCCGTACCGCATCGTGCCCAGCTTGTCCGGTGTGGCGAATGACGTGCCCGCGTACGCGGCCTCGTAGCCGATCGCGCGGTCGTATTCGGTGGCGTGCCCGATGGATTCGTGGATGGTCAGCCACAGGTTCGACGGGTCGATGACCAGGTCCGTCGGTCCCGCCGTCACACTGGGCGCCTTCGTCTTCTCGGCGAGCAGCGTCGGCAGATCGGCCAACTCCGTCGTCCAGTCCCAGACGTCGTCGCCGTCGACAGCCTCCCAGCCGCGCATGGTCGGGGGTGCCAACGTGCGCATCGACTCGAACGAGCCCGCCGAGGCGTCGACGGCCACCGCCTCCAGCGTCGGCTGCACGCGCACGCGCTGCTGGGTGATCGACGAACCGAAGGTGTCGGCGTAGAAAGTCTGCTCCTTTACCGCGTGCACACTGGCCGACACGTGGTCGACGCCGTCGGAGGCCAACAGCCGTCCCGAGTACTCGCCGAGCAGTCCGATCTTGTCGGCGCCCGGGATCGCGAACGGGTCGATCCGGTAGCTGGACACCCAGCTGACGTCGGCATAGACGGGTTCGGGCGCCAACTCGACCGTCTCGGCGTTGAGTGCCGCCAGCGTCCGCGCCACCTGCACCGCGCGGCGGGCGGTCTCGGCTGCGACTCCGGGGTCCAGCTCGGCATGCGAGGCGAAGCCCCAGGTGCCGTCGACTATCACCCGCACGGCCAGCCCGATCTCGCGGTCGACGACGGCAGTCTCCAGCTCACCGTCGCGCAGCTGCACAACCTCGTTGACGATGCGGTGGATGCGCAGGTCAGCGTGGCTGGCGCCGGCCGCGGTGGCCGCGGTCAGCGCCGCGTCAGCAAGCTGGTGTCGCGGCAGCTCGAGGAAGTCGGGGTCGACCTGACGGATCGCTGTCACGGCTAACACCGTAGTTCGGTCGCGCCGCGCCCGCTTTAATGACTCGGTGGGCATGCGCAAGGTCCGATCAGCGGCGCTGGGGTATGCGCTGCTGGCGCCCAGCCTGTTCGGCGTGGTCACGTTCCTGCTGCTGCCGATGCTGGTCGTGCTCTGGCTCAGCGTGCACCGTTGGGATCTACTGGGCCCGATTACCTATGTCGGACTGGATAATTGGGGCTCGGTGCTCACCGACCCGTCGTTTGCGACGTCGCTGCTGGTGACGGTGCTGTTCATCGCGATCGTGGTGCCGACACAGTCGGTGCTGGGGCTCATCGCGGCGGCGATGCTGGCGCGCGGACTGCCCGGAAGCGCGTTCTTCCGCACGCTGTATGTGCTGCCGTGGATCTGCGCGCCGCTAGCCATCGGTGTGCTGTGGCGATGGATCCTCGCCCCGACCGACGGCGCGGTCAGCACGCTGCTTGGACATCGGATCGAGTGGCTGACCGACCCGGACCTGGCACTGCCGGTGGTGTCCGCCGTGACGATCTGGACCAACGTCGGCTACGTCACACTGTTCTTCCTGGCCGGCATTCTCGCCATCCCCAGCGACATCCAGGATGCGGCCCGAACCGACGGCGCGAACGCATGGCAGCGGTTTCGCCGCATCACGCTGCCGATGCTGCAGCCGACGATGTTCTTCGTGCTCGTCACCGGCGTCATCAGCGCGGCGCAGGTGTTCGACACCGTCTACGCGCTGACCGCGGGCGGTCCGCAGGGCCGCACGGACCTGATCGCGCACCGGATCTACGCCGAGGCGTTCGGCGCCGCGGCGGTCGGGCGGGCGGCGGTGATGGCTGCCGTGCTGTTCGTCCTCCTGGTCGGCGTCACCATCGTTCAGCATCTCTACTTCAGCAGGCGGATCACCTATGACGTCGTTTAGCCGGATCGTCTCGGCGCCGGTGATCTACGCATGTTTGGCGGTAGGCGCGCTGATCACGCTGGCGCCGTTCGCCCTAGGATTGATGACGTCGTTTACGTCTGCCGAGCAGTTCAACACGCAGGCCCCACTGTCGTGGCCGAATCCGCCGACGCTGGAGAACTATGCGGGGTTGGCCCACGCCGGCTTCGGACGCGCTCTGGTGGTAACCGCATTGATGACCGCGGTGATCCTGGTGGGCCAGTTGACGTTTTCGGTGTTGGCGGCCTACGCGTTCGCGCGTCTGGAGTTTCCCGGCCGCGACGCATTGTTCTGGGTCTACCTTGCGACGTTGATGGTGCCCGCCACGGTGACGGTGGTGCCGCTGTATCTGATGATGGCGCAGGTCGGTCTGCGCAACACGTTCTGGGCGCTGGTGCTGCCGTTCATGTTCGGCTCGCCCTACGCGATCTTCTTGCTGCGTGAGTACTTCCGGGGCATACCTGCCGATCTGATCAAGGCCGCGCGCATCGACGGCGCCAACACATTGGATGTCCTGGTGCATGTCGTCGTACCGGCCAGCAGGCCGATCGTTGTGACACTGGCCCTGATAACCGTTGTCAGCCAGTGGAACAGCTTCATGTGGCCGCTCGTGATCACCAGTGGCGGCAAATGGGAGGTGTTGACGGTTGCGACAGCCGGTCTGCAGTCGCGCTACAACGCCCAGTGGACGCTGGTGATGGCCGCGACGACGGTGGCGATCGTTCCACTCATCGTGTTGTTCGTCGCGCTCGGTCGTCACATCGTCCGGTCCATCGTGGTAACGGGGCTCAAATGAGGTTGCGGCCCAAGGTGTCCACGCTCGTCGCCATGGCGCTGGCGCTCACCATGGCCGTCTTGCTGGTGACGGCCGTACTGCTGGGCCGGCCGACCGAACCGCATGGCCGGACGGTGGTCACGGTCCGGCTGTGGGACGAGCAGGTCGCGGCGGCCTACCGTGAGTCGTTCCGTGAGTTCAGCCGGTTGCATCCCGACATCGACGTACAAGTCAACGTGGTGGCGTACGCCAGCTACTTCGACTCGCTGCGCACCGACGCTGCCGGCGGCAGCGCCGATGACATCTTCTGGCTTTCCAACGCCTACTTCGCCGGGTATGCCGACAGCGGAAGGCTGTTGGACGTTGCAAAAGTGTTGGGCCCCAACGCGTCGGCGGGCTGGGAGCCGTCGGTGGTGGATCAGTTCACCCGCAACGGTGTGTTATGGGCGGTTCCGCAGTTGACCGACGCCGGAATCGCGGTCTACTTCAACGCCGACCTGGTCGAGGCGGCAGGCGTACGTTTTGAACAACTGGTCGCGATGCGCTGGTCCCCCGGCGAGGTCGACACGTTGCGACCGCTGCTTGCGCGGCTCACCGTCGACGCCGACGGGCGCCACGCCGATGAGCCTGGTTTCGACCCCGAACGCGTGCGGCAGTGGGGTTACAACGCGGCCAACGATCTTCAGGGCATCTATCTCAACTACATCGGGTCGGCAGGGGGCCAGTTCTCCGATGGCGACAGGTTCGCCTTCGACAACCCTGGCTCGGTTGCGGCCTTCGACTATCTGGTGCGGCTGATCAACCACGATCACGTCGCGCCGCCCGCGTCGGACACCAACAGCAACGGCGACTTCTCGCGCAACCAGTTCCTGCAGGGCAAGATGGCGTTGTTTCAGTCCGGCACCTACAACCTGGCGGCCATCGCCGACCAGAGCCACTTCCGCTGGGGCGTCGTCGCGATGCCGGTCGGACCCGTCGGACGGGTGAGCGTCACCAACGGGATTGCCGCTGCGGGTAATTCAGCGACCAAGCATCCGGATGCCGTGCGGCAGGTATTGGCGTGGATGGGCAGCACACAGGGCAACCAGTACCTGGGCGCCAGCGGGGCCGCCATCCCCGCGGTGCTCGAAGCGCAACGCGTCTACTTCGACTTCTGGGCGCGCCGCGGCGTCGACGTCAAGCCGTTCTTCAGCGTGCTCGACGGCCCCCGCATCCCAGCGCCGGGCGGGCCCGGCTTCCCTGCGGGATATCAGGCGCTGCAGCCCTACTTTGACGAAATGTTTCTCGGACGCGCCGACATCGCACACACTCTGGGACGCGCGCAGCCAGCGGCCAACGCCGCCGCCGAACGTTAACTTGTACCCAGCAGTGTGAGTTCGAGCGCCAGCGCCGTGCCGCACACCAGCACGACTATCGAAAGTGCCACCCAGTCACGCCGTTTGGGCCCCGTCGGCGCCGCCGAGATCTGCCCGGAACCTCCGCGCGCGGTGATGGCGTCGCCCATCTCGTCGGCGCGGCGGAGCGCGACGATGACGGCGGCGGCGATCAGATCGACAACCTCGAGTGCCCATCGGCGTCTGCGGTCCCGCCGCCTGGTGAGCACCGGCTTGGGCCGCAGGCTGCGCGCCGCGTAGAGAATGCGGAACTCCTCGATCAGCATCGGAAACGCACGCAGCGCGAGAGCCAGTGCGACCGACCAGTCATCGACCGGCACCCGCAGCGGGCGCAGCGGCCTGCCCAGTTTCGCAACGGCAGGCGCGATCTCGGCGACATTGGTGGTCCACGACACCATTCCGCCCAGCGCGAGCAGCACGATCGACAGTGCGGTGATGCGCAGGAATTTGAGCAGTCCCCCGAGACCGAGATCGAGCCCGAAGAGGTCGATGACGGGACTGCCACCTGCCAGCGCCGCGGTGACACCGCCGAGGAGCGTTAGGAACCACAGCCAGTGCGGTATCGACGGCACCGCGCCGCTCGGAATTCGCGCCAACCGCGCCGTGGCAAGCACCAAACCCGCAACCGCAGCGATCGGCACCCAGCCCGGATAGAAGGTCAGCAGCACGCCGATCCCCGCCACCACAATGAGTTTGGTGCCTGCCCACAGATCGTGGATGACCGTGCGCCCGGGCACAGGCCGCAGGAGCACGACCGGCTTGCGTGCCGGACGTCGGGTAGGCGCGGTCATGTCACGCCTCCAGCGGCCGTCGGCGCAGGGGCCAGCACACCGTCCTGCAGATGCAGGATGCGCGGGCACAGGTCCTCGAGTCCGGAGAAGTCGTGCGAGATGACGACAACTGTCAGCCCGGGCTGGCGACGCAGTTCCTCGAGCAGACGCAGCAGGCCACGCCCGCTGGCGGCGTCGAGTCCGGCCAGCGGCTCATCGAGGATCAGGGCGCGCGGTGAACGTGCCAGCAGTCCGGCCAGCACGACACGACGCATCTGGCCGCCGCTGAGCTGGTCGATCCGTCGCGTGGCCAGCGCCGCATCGAGGCCAACGGTGGCCAGTGCCTCGATCACCCGGCTGCGATCACGCGCCGAAAACCCCGCCGCCGAAGCAACTTCCAGGTCGACACGGCTGCGCATTAGCTGTAGCCGCGCGGCTTGGAAGGAAATGGCAATAGCGCCCACCTGGTCGGACACCGGGGCGCCGTCGAGCAGGCAGCTGCCGCTCGTCGGAACCGTCAGGCCGGCCATGATCCAGGCAAGCGTGGACTTCCCCGACCCGTTGAGGCCGTGAATCAGCACACCGTCACCCTCATGCACCACGAAGTTGATATCCCGTAATGCCGTTGTGGCCCATGGCGTTCCACTGCTGTATTCATGGTTCACGTTGACGAGTTCCAGCACTGGGGCCTCGCCGCGCGGTTTCGCCGGCGCCGTCGCGGCCGGCGCCGCCGCCGTCTCCACCATCTCGGTGTTGTCCGCAGCACCCCCGGTTCCGGTGAGGTTGACAGCGCGGTCAGCCGAGTCGGCCTCGTCGTTGTAGTGCGTGATGTGCACCAACGACATCCGGTGATGCTCGGTCAACCCGGACAGCACGGACATCAGGGCGTCACGGCCCTCCTGGTCGACCATGCTGGTCACCTCGTCGGCGATCAGCAGCGACGGCTCCCTGGCCAACGCCGCAGCCACAGCCAGGCGCTGCAGTTCGCCGCCGGAGAGCCCGCCGGTGTCGCGTTCGGCCAGGCCGTCGAGGCCAACCTCGACGAGCAGCTGATGGACGTCGGTGATCATCCCGGCAGGCAGCCCCCACACCACGTCGTCGGCGACCCGTGTGCCGAGGACCTGGCTTTCCGGATGCTGCATGATGACCGCCGTGCCGCCGGGCTTGCCGAGTCCGACCGAACCGGGCCGTTCGACGGTGCCCGACGTCGGATCGCGTCCCGCCAGCACCAGCATCAGCGTCGTCTTGCCGGAGCCGTTGGGTCCCGTGATCGCGACGTGTTCGCCGGGTTCGATGCTCAGCGACACCGGGCCGAGGGCGTCATGGTCGCTCATCGGATAGCGGAAGCGAACGTCGGTCAGCCGCACCGGCACCGGTGCCACCGGCCCGCCATCAAGTGCCGCATCCAGCTTGTGCACGTCGGGAATCACGACCAGCCGGGCGATCACCTGCGACAGCGCCCACCAGCCGATCAGCGTGACGATGGTGATGCTGAGCACCGACGACGCGCCGAACAGGAACGGCCAATAATGCAGCGCAGTCGCGAACCCGCTCCGCAGATGTTCGGCGAACCCGTTCATGTCGGGCAGCCACCACCAGTTGGAGATACGGGACAGGAACGCGGCGACCCCATCCACGTTGGCGGTCATCGACTCGAAGATCAGGTGGCGCAGCCGCACCAGGACCGACAGCGCTCCGACCACGAACGCGCCGAACAGCGCACCCGCCGCGACGCCCACCACCAAGACGGTCGGTGTGCCGCGCCCGTGTCGCTTGATGGTGCCGATGAGCCAGCCGATATATGCGCAGTTGACCACCGTCATGAAGCCGCCCATTCCGGCGATGAGGAACGCGATCGTGGCACCCGCGACCGTCGCCGCGATCAGCACGCGCAGTCGGTAGCGGTAGACCAGCAGGCCCATGGGCACGTTGCCAAGCAGCGATACGCCCGCCGCAAACGGTACGACGACCGCGACAATGGCCGTGGCCGCGCACAATGCCGCCATCACCGACGCCTGCGCCAACTCGACCGGTTGTAGCGAACCCGCTCGCCGCGTTGTGCTCGCGCGGCGGGTCGCAGTCATTTCACGATTCTGCCAGCCGCGTTCAAAAGCGCCTGCGACCACGCTGTGAACGCCGACACACCCTCGAATGTTTGATACGCATAGCAAAACTATGTAATTATGGTGTCGTGACCCGGACCCTTGGCGCAGACCTGCTCGCTGTGGTGGCAAGGCTCAACCGCCTGGCATCGCAGCGGGCCCGCATACCGCTGCCGTTCGCGCAGGGCCGCCTGCTGTCCACGATCGAGGACCAGGGTGCAGCGCGCATTTCCGATCTGGCCGCGCTGGATCACTGCTCCCAGCCGACGATGACCATGCAGGTGCGCCGGTTGGAGGACGCGGGGCTGGTCTCACGCACCGTCGATCCCGACGATGCACGGGCTGTACTCATCCGCATCACCCCCAAGGGTGTCGACATGCTGCGGCAGGTCCGCATCGACCGCGGCGCCGCCATCGACCCCTACCTGGAGCGGCTCGACGACGCCGACCGACAGACGCTGGACGACGCCGTCCGCGTGATGCGCAAGCTCCTCACGGACGCGGCAGCCCCGAAACCCACCGTCAAATAACAGAAAAGGAGCAGCCGCACCGTATGTGGCGTCAACCCAAGGCCGTTTGGGCCGTCGCGTTCGCCTCTGCCGTGGCGTTCATGGGAATCGGTCTCGTGGACCCCATCCTCAAGCCGATCGCCGACAACCTGAACGCCTCACCGTCTCAAGTCTCGTTGTTGTTCACCAGCTACATGGCTGTCATGGGCGTGGCCATGCTCATCACGGGCGTGGTCGCCTCGAGGATCGGCCCCAAGCGGACGCTGCTGCTTGGCCTCATGGTGATCATCGCCGGCGCCGGGCTGGCCGGCTTGTCCGACACCGTGCTGGGCATCGTGGGATGGCGGGCTCTGTGGGGCCTGGGCAATGCGCTCTTCATCGCGACGGCACTGGCCACCATCGTCAACTCCGCGCGTGGATCGGTCGCCCAGGCGATCATCCTGTACGAAGCGGCGCTGGGGCTCGGGATCGCCGTCGGGCCACTGGTCGGCGGCGTGCTGGGATCGATTTCGTGGCGCGGCCCGTTCTTCGGGGTCTCTGCGTTGATGGCCGTCGCACTCGTCGTCACCGCGCTCCTGCTGCCCGCGACGCCGCGCGCCGAACACGCCACCACGCTCGCCGATCCGTTCCGCGCGCTGCGCCATCGTGGCCTGCTTGGCGTCGCGATCACCGCGCTGCTGTACAACTTCGGCTTCTTCACCCTGCTCGCGTTCACGCCGTTCCCGCTCGACATGAGCGCACACCAGATCGGGCTGATCTTCTTCGGCTGGGGCCTTGCGCTGGCGTTCACCTCGGTGGTCGTCGCGCCGCGGCTGCAGCGCCGGTTCGGCACGGTGAACGTGTTGATCGTGAACCTGCTGGCGATGACGGTGACGCTGGTCGTGATGGCGCTCGGCACCGATCACAAGGCGGTCCTCGCCGCGTGCGTCGTGGTCGCCGGGCTGTTCATCGGCATCAACAACACGCTGATCACCGAGACGGTGATGAAAGCCGCCCCGGTGGAACGCGGTGTGGCGTCGGCCGCCTACAGCTTCATGAGGTTCGGCGGCGCCGCCGTCGCGCCATGGCTGGCGGGCGTGCTCGGCGAGCAGGTCAACGTGCACCTGCCGTTCTGGGTCGGCGCAGCGGGCGTGCTGCTGGGTGCGGGTGTGCTCGCCGCGACTCGTCCGCATCTATCCGGAATCGACATCGAGGAAGCAGAACTCGACGAGATCACCGACCATGCGGAGTCGCTCACGGTCGGCAGCGACAGCTGATCAGAGCGCGAACGCGTAGAACTGCGTGATCTGGGTAGGCGAGAAGTTGTCGTCGGTCACCAGCACAACCGACTGTCTGCCGTCGGAGAGCTTGGGGCCCAAGGTGATTCCCTCGACGTTGTCGAGATTGTGCACCTCCGGCATCGTCGACAGATCGGCGACAAGATCCTTGGTCATCGGCGTAGCGGGCGCGTCGACGAGCGACGGGCGGCCCAGTACGTTATCGGCGCCTGCGATGCTGGCCCGGTAGATCCGGGCGACGTTGTGTGTGCCGTGCGACCGCTCGATCACCAGAAAGTCCTCGTCGTCGAGCGCCACCAGGTCTGACAACCCGTTCGCCTCCCCGTTCGGTGCGGGGATCGGATCCAGTGGATAGGCGTACTGCGCGCTCGGCTTCCCGGTCTCGACGTCGAACCGGGTGATGCGGGTCAGAGCGCCCGCGTCCGGAGTTGGCAGGTTGCCGTCGTTGTAGCCCGGATCCTCCATACCTGCAAAGACGTACCGTCCGCTCGGCGTCAGGGTTAGGCCCTCCAGCGTCATGTTCGTTCGCGGGCCGGTGTCCTGCGCCGACATCGTCAGAACGCTCGGCAACTCGAACTGCGCCCGGAACGCTCCGTCCAAACCCGCGACACGCACCCATGGGTCCAGCAGCAGCGGATGGGCCGGGTCCCGGACGATCCGTTCCCCCTCACTTGACCAGTACAACTGCTGACGGCCTTCGTCGAACGCGATGCCCTCCGGGTCCGGCGGAATCACCGGCGGCGTCGCGCCCGGCGACAACGGCGCGAAGGGCGCACCCGTGCGGTCCAGAAGCCGTGTGGTGCGTACCCACTCCACACTGCCCAACCTGTTGTCGGAAAACGTGATTCGCACGGTGTAGAACCGCGCCGGATCCTTCTCCGACCGGTCGTCGCTTATAACGTAGTAGACCTGCCTACCCGGGTCGTAGGAGATGGCAGACAGCCCGCCGACGGTCGTGTCGTCGAACAGGAACCCGCTCGGGAACTGCACCTCGCCGAGGTAGGAGAACGACGATTGTGAGGTGGTCGCCGGAGGCGACGAGCAGGCTGCGAGCACCAGGGTGCATGCCAAGACGGCGCGTTTCAGCGTGCGCGTCAAAGAAGAGAGTCGACGAGCATGCCCACCACATAGGTGGCAGCGATCGCGACCGAGCCGAAAACCAGCTGCCGTAGCGACGCCCACCAGATAGGTCTACTCGTGAACCGCGCCGCAACGCCACCGGCGATCATCAGCCCAATGCCGCCCCAGATGACGCCTGCCCACAGCGATTCGTATCCGAGCAGGTACGGGATGAGCGGCACGACGGCACCGATCGCGAACATGACGAACGACGAAATGGCAGCGATCCACGGCGATGGCTTCTCTGAGGGGTCGACCCCGAGCTCCTGAACGAGGTGGAAGTTGACCGCCCGGATTTCGTCTTGATGGATCTCTTCGGTCGCCTTCGCGGCGGTCTCGTGACTCAAGCCGAGATTGATGAGCATCGCGGTGAGTTCGGCCCGCTCCGCCTTGGGATGGCGCTCGAATGCGCTGCGCTCCAGCCGCACCTCGGAGTCGATCTGCTCGTTGGCCGTGGTGATCGAGGTGTACTCACCCAGGGCCATCGAGAACGCCCCCGCGAGCAGACCCGCGATGCCGCTGATGACGACGGCCTGGCTGCTTGCGGCGGCCGACACCCCCGCGATCAGCGCGGTGTTGCTGACCAAACCGTCCATCGCGCCGAATGTCGCGGCCCGCAGCCAGCCGCCGGACACGTCGGAATGCTGGTGATCGAACGAATGTGGCGCGCCCGTCGGCGTTATCGGGTGCCGCCCGTCCCTTTCAGCCATGGTCCAGATTCAACCGCTCCGGATTCCCCAGGTCTAGCCAGGTTTGCCTACGTTCTCCACATCACGTTTCCGCGGCGGCGCTACGGGTTACCGTCAGTGGTATGACCACCACTGCGGATCATCTACGCAACACGCTGGACGGCCGTTGGCGCGACGTGAAGAACCGGATGCGCGAAGAACTCTCCGGTGAGATCTTTAAACCGCACTACACCCCGAACACCGTCATCGCCCGCACCAAGGTGGGTGAGCAGATGAAGATCATGGCCGCCCACGGTGCTGCCGAGGACGGCTTCAAGAAGGAGCACGGAGGGAACGGCGACGTCGGCGCGGCGGTCACCCGCATCGAGATGCTCGCGATGTCGGACCTGTCGCTGATGGTCAAGGCCGGCGTGCAGTGGGGTCTGTTCGGCGGGGCGATCGAGAACCTCGGCACCGAGCGCCATCACAAGGCGTACGTGCAGAAGATCATCGACCTGGACCTGCTTGGCTGCTTCGCCATGACCGAGACCGGTCACGGCAGCGACGTGCAGGCGCTGGAGACGACGGCGACCTACGATCCCGCGACGCAGGAATTCATCATCGACTCCCCCACCCGCACCTCCCGCAAGGACTACATCGGCGGCGCCGCCGAAACCGCCAGGGTAGCAGCCGTTTTCGCGCAGCTGATCACGCCCGACGGCGAGGGCCACGGTGTGCACTGCTTCGTGGTGCCGATCCGCGACGACGATGGCAACGACCTGCCCGGGGTTACCACGGGTGACTGCCACTACAAGGGCGGGCTGCCCGGCGTCGACAACGGCCGCATCCAGTTCGACCACGTTCGCATCCCCCGAGAGAATCTGCTGAACAAGTACGCCGACGTCGCCGAGGACGGGACATACTCGTCGCCGATCGAGAATCCGGGCCGCCGATTCTTCACGATGCTCGGCACGTTGATCCGCGGGCGCGTCACAGTAGCAGGCAGCGCCGGAGCGGCGGCGCGGGTGGCGCTCGATATCGCGATGCGGTATGCGTTGGAGCGCAGACAGTTCCAGGCGCCCGGCGACGACCACGAGGTGCTGATCATGGACTACCTCGTACACCAGCGCAGACTCTTCCCGCTCATCGCACGGTCTTACGCACTCCAGTTCGCGCAGAACGAGCTGGTCGGCAAGTGCCACGAACTCCAGACGTCGGACGATCCCGATGCCGAGGAGCAACGTGAATTGGAGTCCCGAGCGGCGGGCCTCAAGGCGGCCAACACCTGGCACGCGACCCGCGCCATTCAGGAGGCACGCGAAGCATGTGGCGGCGCAGGCTATCTCGCTGAAAACAGGTTGATCGCCCTCAAGGCCGACACCGACGTGTTCACCACGTTCGAAGGTGACAACCACGTGCTGACCCAGCTGGTGGCCAAGGAGCTGCTGACCGCCTACGCCGACGACATCAAAGGCATGAGCCCGGTGGAATGGGTGCGGTTCGCTGCCAACTTCGCCGGCGAGCGGGTGATGAAACGCACTGCGGCGCAGACGATCATGCAGACCATCATTGATACACGCCAGGACAACGAGGAAGAGGGCAGCCTCTTCAACCGCGGTACCCAGGTCAAGATGTTCGAAGACCGCGAGGAGTATATGATCGCGTCCGTCGCGCGACGGCTGCAGGGCAAGTCGAAGGAGATGTCACCGTTCGACGCCTTCAACGCGGTGCAGGACCATGTGCTGCACGCTGCGCGGGCACACATCGAGCGCATCATCCTGGAGGCGTTCGTGGCGGGTATCGATTCCTGCGAGGACGACGAGGCCCGAGAAGTCCTCAACATGGTGTGCGACCTCTACGCGTTGACCGTGATGGAAGAGGACCGCGCCTGGTTCATGGAGCATCGCTTCCTGTCGACGGAGCGCGCCAAGGCGGTCACCCGTGGCATCAACGAACGCTGCCGCAATCTGCGGCCGCACGCCGAACTGCTGGTCGACGGGTTCGGCATCCCCGAGCAGTTGCGTTACGCCGAGATGCTGCACCCCGAGCACATCGTCGACACGTGACGGACGGTTGTCGGTAGCGGGTGACAGACTCGCGCCATGACCCATGTCGATGAGCTGTCCGGTAAATCTGCGCTGATCACGGGCGGGACCCGGGGCATCGGCAAGGGTATCGCCGACCGCCTGCGCGCCTGCGGCGCGCGGGTCCTGGTGGCGGCTCGGTCGGTGCCGGACGGCTACTCGGCTGACGATGTCGTGATCGCCGACGTCTCCACCGCCGACGGCGTTGCATCGCTGGCCGCAGAATCGCTCGGCCGACTTGGCCGGATTGACATCGCGGTGCACAACGTCGGCGGCTCCGGCCAGTACGACGGCGGTGCGGCTTCGCTCACCGACGACGACTGGCAGTTCGCGCTCAACACCAACCTCCTGGCGGCGGTCCGGCTGGACCGCGCGTTGATCCCCGGGATGGTCGAGCAAGGGTCGGGTGCGATCGTGCACATCACATCGATACAGCGGCGCGCACCACTGCCGACGTCGATACCGTATGCGGCAGCCAAAGCCGCGCTGACCAACTACAGCAAGGCGCTGTCGAATGAGCTGGCGCCCAAAGGCATTCGCGTCAACGCCGTGTGCCCTGGCTACATCGAAACTGAATCGGCATACCGGATGGCGGTGGAGATCGGCGAGATCAACGGGCTCACGATCGACGAGGCGCGCGAGCAGATCATGGACTCGATCGGCGGCATTCCGCTCGGCGCGCCGGGTAGCCCCGCCGACGTCGGTGAACTCGTCGCATTCCTGGTGTCCGATCGCGCCCGCTACATCAATGGCGCCGAGTACGTGATCGACGGCGGCAGCGTTCGCGGAGTCTGACCACTAGGCGTTCGGGATCGGGTCGAGCGATTTGATCTTGCCGTCGTCGCCGATCTTGAACCGGACCTGGCCGATACCCGTCGGGCAGCACGCCGGGTCCTGGCCCTGACGCCACTGGTACTGCACGTTGACGGTGTCATTGCCCATCGTCGTGACGGTGATGTACGGACGCGCGTCAGCAGTGGCGGGCCCGAGCGAGTTGTTGCGATCGAAGAACAGCACCTGGTGCGGGCTGTCCGACGCATCGCCTGAACCCACCACCACCCAGTTCAACCGGCAGTCAGGGGTGTGACCGCGTGAGGCCTCTTTCCATTGCGCCTGCGGCAGACTCGCGATCGCCTGTTGAACGGTATCGGGGTTCGGCGCGTCCGATGACCCGCACGCCTGCGTGCTGGTGGCCGGCGGGGACGGCGGACTCCAGCCGCATCCGACGGCGAAGAGACCGAGGGTCATCAGGACCGCGGTCAGGCGAGAAAATCGCATGACCTCGAGCTTACGGACCGTGCAGCTACACGATCAGAAGACGATCGTCGGCTTGTACATGTCGATCCACACCGCCAGGTCCAGCACCCGTTCGAGGCGCGTGCGGTCGACAGGTTGGAGCGTGAGCGGGTCCAGCCCGATGAGGTGTTCCAGCTTCGCGGGATCGATGATGGTGAACAGCAGGTCGTCGCCCGACCCGTATAGATCCTTGGCATGCGCCTGGATCGCGGCACCGTACTGCGGATCCGACGTGGACGGGTACGGGCTCTTGACCCGGTCGACTACAGATTGGGGCAGCACGTCACGGGCCGCGCCGCGCAGCAGGCTCTTCTCCCTGCCGTCATAGGTCTTCAGCGACCACGGGGTGTTGTAGACGTACTCGACGAGCCGGTGGTCGCAGAACGGCACACGCACCTCGAGACCGACGGCCATGCTCATTCTGTCCTTGCGGTCCAACAGGATTCGCACGAATCGGGTCAAGTGAAGATAGCTCATCACCCGCATGCGGTGAGTGAAATCGTCTTCGCCGTCGACCCTGCCAACCTCGGCGACGGCCTCGCTGTAGCGATCCCGCATGAAACCATCGAGGTCGATCACGGAACCCAAAGCGGGCGACAGCATCGTGTCGGTGGCGTCGATGGGACCCATACCGGCGGCGATCCAGGGGAACGCATCGGCCTGCTGGATCTTCGGATCGTGGAACTGCCGGTAGCCGCCGAAGATCTCGTCGGCCGATTCACCGGACAGCGCCACCGTCGATTGCTGGCGGATCGCCTTGAAGAGCAGGTACAACGAGGCGTCCATGTCGCCCAGCCCCATTGGGATATCGCGCGCCCCAATCACTTTGCGGCGCAGGTCCAGGCTGGACAGCTGGTTGTGATCGAGGACGATGTCGGTGTGGTCGGAGCCGACGTGCTTGGCGACGTCGTGCACGTACGGCGTGTCCATGGTCTGCCGGAACTCGTCGGGCTTGAAATTGTCGGCCTGGTCGACGAAGTCGACGGCGAACGTGCGGACCGGGTCCTTCAGCTCGCGAGCGGAAAGGGCGGTGATCGCGCTGGAGTCGAGGCCGCCGGAGAGCAGCACGCATTCGGGAACGTCGGCAACCAGCTGGCGACGAACGATGTCGTCGAGAAGCTCGCGAACGTGTGCGACGGTCGTGTCGCGGTTGTCGGTGTGCAGCTTCGATTCGAGCCGCCAGTAGGTGCGCTCGCGGATGCCACGTTCGTCGACCGTCACGATGGTGCCGGGCTCGACTTCGGCCATGCCCTCCCACAGCGCCTTCTTGGGGGTCTTGACCGGCGCGAAGAGTTCGCGAAGCCCATCGATACCGACCACCCGCTTGGCGATCGGGTTGGCCAGGATCGCCTTGGGCTCCGAACCGAAGAGCACGCCGTCGGACGTCGGATAGAAGTAGAAGGGCTTGATTCCCATCCGGTCGCGGATCATCACCAGCTTGCGATCGCGCGAGTCCCAGATGGCGAAGGCATACATGCCGTTCAGCCGGTCGGCCACCGCGTCGCCCCACTGCAGGTAACCCCGCAGGACGACCTCGGTGTCGCTGGAGGTGGTGAATTTGTGGCCGGCGTCCGCCAGCTCGTCGCGAAGTTCGGTGAAGTTGTAGGCCTCGCCGCTGTAGACCATGGCCACGTCGCCATTGGGAGTCGAGATCGACATGGGCTGCGCGCCGCCGGGGATGTCGATCACCGCGAGCCTGCGGTGGCCGAGCGCGGCGTGCTGATCAGTCCAGACACCCGATGCGTCGGGCCCGCGACACGCCATCGTCTCGGTCATCGCGTCGATCGTGCGCCGCTCTTGACGTAGGTCTCGTGAGTAGCCCACCCATCCGGTGATTCCGCACATATCTCACCCTCCACAGTTCAACATGTTTCAGTCGTGTAACTACATCGTTACGCTATGCATTTCCCACCTGGCAACAAGAGACGCGTCACACAGCAACTTCACAGGTGAAAACAGAAGCGGCGGACGATGATTGGGACGTTACAAACGAACCGGTAAACGAAAAGCAGGCGTCATCAATTGATGATGACGCCTGCGATCCGACACCTCTGCGTCAGCCGGCGGCGAGTTCTTTCTTTCCGTAGACGCGCTCCAGTAGCGACGTGTCTCCGTGCACCTCCATGCGCACGGTCTTGCCGTCGCGAATTGTCATGACGTCGGCGTCCTCACTGGTTTGGCCGTCAACGGTCACTTCGGTGATGGCGACGACCGTATCGCCCTCGGCAATGAGCCGCTTGACCGTCACCGTCGGTGCCTTCGCGGCCAACCGACCCATGAATTCCATGACCTCAGTCTTTCCGTGGAAGGTGCCACTGATCGCACTCTCACCCGGCTGAACCCATTCGACATCGTCGTCGAAAAGGTCCATCACCGTTTGCACATCACCCGCCGCGAAGGCTGCGTAGCCCTTCTTGACCAGTTCTTTGTTTTCCTGCTCGGACACTATGGAGACCCCCTTCGTGTGCATCCGACATTCCGGCCGCGACAGGAGTGGCCGGACTGGGGAGCCGCACGTTGCCGCTTCCGGATCAGACCTTTTGCCGCCGCATACATTGTCGATCTCGATTGGTCGCGTATCAGAGCGTTTTGCACAACTGATTTCGCCACGTTTGCGCACGCAAGAAGGTGTTAGGCCGCCCTTGGCGATTCCCGTTCGTGACGGGTGTGCCGCAGTCCGACTTCCTTGCCCGGCGGATAGGTAACTCTTCCCGGTCGGGTAAGGAATCTAACTTCCTGGCGATTACAGAAGCATCGCTGAAACCGGAGTATTTCTCTCAACAGCTCAACAAGCCCACACCCCCGAGAGGAATCCACAATGACCGAATCAACCGCCCGCAAGGTGACCGGCCTCCAGTACGCAGCGACGATCCTCGGCGCCTTCGCCGTCATGATCCTCGCGCCTGCCACGGCACACGCCGTCGACAACAACGGCCCGTCCGATTCCGGCGGTTGCCACTACACCGATAAGGACGGCTACGACATCCCGATCGATGAGGGCCAAACCGTCATCGTCGACGGCAAAAACGTCACTTGCAGCGGCGGAACCATCACCACCAGTCCTGCGACGAAAACCAACGCAGGCGGAGTGAAGCCAGGGCAGATCGACCCCGTCCTCACGCAGGCGAATCCCGCTCAGCCGCCGCGGCGCGCGCCCGTGCTGAATCAGAACGCGTCGGTTTTCGTCCAGACACCCTGACAACACCATCAATCACTCGGCCCGCCACCTGGAGACAGGGTGGCGGGCCGAGTGGCGTTCGTCCGCTGTGTCGGGTGTTAGCCCCAATCACGTCCGTATCTTCCGGACAATTCGAATCACCCCTGGTGGTTGAAAATTGCGCCTGCCAGGCCTGCACCGCCGCCACCTGAGCCGCTGACTCCCGACCGGGTCCTCATGCCGGACAAGCTGCTCGTGTCCGACGTGGAGGTCGTGCCGGATGGAGACGACGTGGACGAGGTATCTGATCGAGCCCGGTCCTCAATGAAACCTCAATGCCGCGCAGTCGGGCTGGCCGCTAATGACCAGAAACGGCCCGCCACCCCGAAGGATGGCGGGCCGGAGGGCGACCGACGTGTCGGCGCAGGGCTGGCAGAATCACCGGCCCTTGAGCCCCACGGTGGAGGTCGGTTTTAGCCGTTTGTGATTGGCTTCGGCTTGACGCCAGGGATCAGGTGGGCCGAGATCCCGCGCGGGCCGTCGCCGCGACAATAGGGCGCGCCGGGGGATGGGAAGGTACCGCGCCCATCTCGCGCGCGGTCGCGACACCCATACCCTCACCAGGACAGCCCTGGTCATGACACTGACGCTGATACGCACTCCGGGAGCATTACACCCGTCAGATCGGGCACTCAGGGCGGTGAACTGCGGATTTCTCTCGCAGCGCTACCCACAACCTTCCCAATTTCCGGGAACAAAGTACGCCGGACCACAGCGGCCACGACTCGCATGACCTGACGAATCGTTGAACCGGCGGTTTCGATCTCGTGCTCTAGTGAAGACCCCGACCGCGTCAGGGTCAAGTCCACTTCGATTCGACACACCAACGACACCGGGGGAGCCACCTGGAGGGGCGGGACGTCTGTCTCGCCATGGCGGACAAACCTCCCTCCCCGCCAGCTGGCTCACCATCGAGGAATACACCATTGAAGACTTGACCAGGTTGCCCCGATGATCGATCGCATTAGCTTTCCGTCGATCTCGTCGAGGTCGACGCGGAGCATTCGATGGCCACGGCCTATGAAGTAGCCCGTTAACTCTCCGTCGGCAATGAGCCGATGCACGGTGCGGTCGCCGATCTTCAGGTATTCAGCGGCCTCGGCGATGCTGATGTACCGGCGGCTCATTGGTTTCGCCTTCGCGCCTTAGCCGATTTCAGGGCGTGGCCGTGGTGGGTCTTCTCTCGGGGATGCAACGCTGACGCTGGTCTACGGAAAGCCGTGGACGCGATGATCGCCGACAACCTGGACGCCATTCCGTGGCTACGCGGCCGGGGATGCGACTCTGACGACGTTCTAGCGGAAGCCGTGGACGCGATGATCGCCGACTACACCGAGGACGCCAACCACTACTCCGATGGGTCGGTGGTGTGGGAGTGGTACGACTACGAAAACCCGCCCGGGTACGCCCCCTCAAGCATCAGGGCTGCGCTCCACCTTCCGCCGCATCGCCGCACTGCGGAGCGAACACACCACACGTACAGGACCAAGTTCCTTGGTGGTATGCAATTCGTCTAGCCGCCCCGCAGGCGGAGCCACGCGCATTACGTGCCGCGCTGGGGACACTCCGCAACAAAGGAGGTTATGGGAGTCGCGGCACACGTGTGGACGGTCAATTTGCATTTGCATTTGCTCGAACTGATTTTGTCCGGGGAGAGAGGGCCTGATTTGCATGAAGTGTCCGGCCCTAGCGCCAGTGGGGGTCCCCCCCAGGCGAAACAGGCCCGAGCGTAAGAAGGACCGCGCTACTGTTTCGAGTTCCAAACGAACAGCGCCATGCTGGCCGACGCCAGGGTATTCGAGGGGTACAGGACGACCGCGATCATGTCATCGCCTCGACCCACTCGATATGTCCCTCGAAGCCAAGCGTTTTCGCCATGTCGCGGTAGCGATCCCGGAAGTGCGCGTAAGAAGCGGCCTCGCCGTGAGCCCGCGCCAGACGAGCCCGCAGCCGCAGCAGCCAGATCTCGCGCACAGCGAAACCGCCGTCGGCCTCCGCTGACCGCTCGATCGTGGCCTCCGCTAACCGCTCGATCGCGGCCTCGGCTTCGGCTAGGTCACCCTCGGCCCCCCGATCGAGCAGTGTTTCCACCAGAACACCTGTCGCCGGAATGCTCCACCCCAGCAGCCGTCCCTCGCGAAACTGGCCGTCTGCGGCCACGCGCAGGAGCGGTATAGCGCCGTCGCGATCTCCGCGTTGAGCCCTCTCACGAGCCAGGCAGACCTCGACGATAGGTAAATCGGCCAGGAAGAACCCTCGGCGCGAGAACACTTCACCGACCTCCGCCAGGATCTGCCGTCCTCGGTCGCGCTCCGTGTTGGTCCGGCGGTGCACCAACGCAATGCCCAGCGTCATGCGGGCGATGGCGACCGCGACATCATCACCGGATTGTTCGGCAATTCGCAAGGCATCCTCGATCTCGCCCATCGCGCGATCGTCGGGCCTCAGCATGCCCGGCGGTATTGCGGCGGAGTAAGAGTAGGTGACAACGGTGGCGTAGGACATCGGGTCCGTGCTGCGGGCCATGGCGAGGCCGTGCCGCAGGTCGTCGCGCCATCCCGGAAGTCCCAGGCAATAACTGGCCGTAGCCCGCGTCGTAAAGGCGAGCGCTAATGGAGAGCCGATGATGAAATTGCCTTTTGAGGGATCACCGTCGGCCAGGTCGATAACCATCTGTGACCACCTCAGCGCGTCAGGCCACTCGGCGCACTCAGCTCTGGCGTAGATCGACGCGAGGGATAGGCCCACCGTCAAGGTCGGGTCGTCGAGCGACTCGATAAGGGCCATCGCTTCCGATGCCAGCTGCGACGCCTCGCGCAGCCGGGCCTGATGCATGTGATCCATCACCTGCCCCGCCATGGCGATGGCCAGTGAAGCCTTGTCCCCGGCAGCGGCGCACAACTCCCGCAATTCCTCAAAGCGGGCGCCTGTCGCATGTTCATGGACTCGCCAGGCGATCCCGCACAACATGGTGCGAGGCGCAATGCGCATGGATGCTCGGTCGGGGTCATCGGCGTCTAGGGCGTCGGCGATCGTCCGGGCACGCTCCCAACTCCGCCATGCCGCGGCGATGTCGCGGTTGGTCGCCCAGGTTGCGGCACGCATCTGCCAGCCGTAAGCGGCGTGCCCATCACCGGCCGCCTCCAGATGCTCGGCAATCAAGGCGGCATTTTCATCGCCCGCTAACGGATTACGTGATTCGATGGCGGCCGCGACGCGCCGGTGCAGCTCGGCGCGATCGGATTCGAGCTGCATTTCGTAGGCCACCGTGCGGATCGACGGATGGTGAAACACGTATTCCGGTTGCCGGGCGAAGCGGACCTGATCGATGAGCTGAGCGGCCAGCAGATCATCAACGACCGCTTCAACGCCCAGCGTGGCCAGCAGGTCCAGGTCAAACCGCGACCCGATGACCGCCGCCGCGCTCAACGTGCGTTTTGCTTCTGGCGGAAGCCGATCGATACGCGCGGCGATGGTCGCCTGCAACGTGGCAGGCACATTCACCTCAGCAACCTCTGCAGTTGACCTGTATTCGCCCGGCTGTCCGCACAGCACTCCGCGCTCGGCCAGTTCCCGCACGATCTCCTCGGCGAAAAACGGGTTACCGGCGGCCCGCTCGGCGATGGTCTTTCCCAGCCCGCCAACAGAGGGATCCGGGCCGAGCAGCTCCGAGACCAGTCCCACGGTTTCCGAATCACTCAGCGGCGCAAGGGCAATAGTTTGGGCACCTGCCACTCGGGTCAGCGCGCCCCGATATTCGGGCCGGTAAGTGACCAGCACCAGCGAGGGCGTCTGCAGCATGACCGTAAAGAAATCGGCCAACAGCGACTCGCTGACCTCGTCGATCCAGTGGGTGTCCTCGATGACAAAGACCGCCGGGGCCCGGCGGGCCAGCGAGGCCGCATTTACCAGCATGGTCAACCGCCGCCGACGAGCATCCGGATCGATCTTCGGCAGCTCCACGTCGGGATCGGCGATGCCCAGCAGGTCGTCATAGAGCAGCAAGTCCTCAGGCGCCGCGTCGGGAGCCTGAGCCTGGATGTGCGCCCGGGCGGCAGGTGGGTCAAGACTCTCGACGCCGGTGGCTGCGCGCAACAGGCGCGTCACGGCATGGAAGGGAATCTGACTGGTGTGCGATTCGCAGAAGGCGGTGAACACGTCAACATCATGAGCATCTGCCATTGCCGAAACTTCGCGCACGAGACGGCTTTTTCCTATGCCGGGCGAGCCGACCACGCCGACCACCGCGCCGTGGCCATCGATTGCACGCTCCAGCAAGCCTGCAACGGCGGACATTTCCCACTGCCGACCGATCAGATCCGGCTGCGGCAATGGCGGCCGAACTGCTACCGGGTCATCTTTGTCGTCAACGTCGTCGAGGTCGAGCAGCGACAGCAGGGCGGGCATGCCGGAAAGCTCGGCTACCGCATCCCAACATGTCCGGCACTCTTCCAGGTGTGCATCAAATTCGCGCCTGTCCATCTCGGACAAAGACCCCAGCACGTAGGCCGCGTCCCACTGTGCGTACTTGTCGCCGTCTTGTCCGCGCGATCCAGGGACGGGTGCTCCCTGCCCCGAAACGGCGGTCATGGTGTCACTCCCATCTCCTGCAGCGTTTGCTGCAGCGCTCGCAGCGCGTGATGCAGCCGCGATTTCACGGCGCCTTCGGCGATGCCCAGGTCCGCGCCGATTTGTGCGGTTGTCCAGCCGTGATAATACGCGCGTCGAACGATTGCCCGATCCTCAGCAGACAGCCGCGCGAACCCGTCGGCGACCAGTGTCCGGTTGGTTTCCGGAACGTCCATAACCGGCCTTCCAGTGGTAGCACGGGTGCGGCGCCGCTTTGGTTCAACACCAGCGCTAGCCGGTGGACAACGTGCGCGGCCGGTTGCCGTGCAATCAGGGAGCTGCAGAATCGCAAAACCGTGCGCCCTCACGCGGTTCGGTGCCACACGTGCGGCAGGCGGTCGCTGCGGTCATCCGACTCTCCGCCGCTTCCGGCCCCCGAGGTCCCAGTTCACCAGCATAGGGTGCTAGACGATGCGCAGACGAGGTTTGATCAGGTCGCCGTCAGCGATCGCCGCGCGGTGGGGGTCTGGGGGCGGATTCCGACGATGTGCGAGGTAGGAGCGGGTCTGGTGTGAGATTCTGCGGTTGTGTCCGCTGACCTGGCGGCTGCTCCTTCGGGAGTGGTGACGTTTTTGTTCACCGATGTCGAGGGGTCGACCCGGCGGTGGGAGGCCGACGCCGATGCGATGCGGTTGGCGCTGGCCGCCCATGACGAGGTGCTGCGCGGGGAGATTGAGGCGCACGGCGGCTTCATGTTCAAGCACACCGGCGACGGGGTGTGCGCCGCCTTCGCGTCCCCGAAGTGTGCGGTTGATGCCGCGCTGGCTGCGCAACGGGAGTTGCAGTTGCCGGTGCGGATGGGCATCGCGACCGGCGAGGCCGAGTTGCGGGACGGCGACTACTTCGGGACGGTGCTCAACCGGGCCGCGCGGCTGATGGCCGGCGGGCACGGCGGTCAGATCCTGGTCGCCGACTCGACAGCCGGCCTGCTCAGCGGGGTTGATCTGCTTCATCTGGGGCCGCGACGGTTACGGGACCTGCCAAACCCGATCACGGTGTTTCAAGTGCAAGCAGCGGGCCTGCCTACGGACTTTCCGCCGCTGCGGGGAGTCGATTCAAATCCGGGCAACTTGCGACCGGCGATCACGAGCTTGATCGGCCGCGACGCCGAGGTCTCCAATCTCCAAGCGGCGTTGCGCTCGCATCGGTTGGTGACATTGGCGGGCGTCGGTGGAGTTGGCAAGACCCGGCTTGCGGTGGAAGTCGCGATGCAGTTAGCCGACGAATTTGTCGACGGGGTCTGGTTTTTCGAGTTGGCGGCGGTCGCTGATCCTGCGGCGGTACCCCGGTCGTCATGTCGGGACGCGACATCAACGACGTGGTTGACCAGTTGTGCGCGATCCTGGCGAGCGGAAAGAACATCGTCACGCCAGCATAGCGGCGGAAGCTTCTCGGTCTCCCTGACCGGTGCTCGGACGAACCGCATGAAGCGGTTGTTCGGCTGCCTGTCCGGGATCGTTATCGACATCGGCGGATTCTTACATCGGGGTCCGACATCAGGCCCTCACCGAAGCCGTCGACCCGATGCGCGTGTGTAGAGGCTGCATGTCATGCCGCGCCATCCGTCGGAAGAACATTGGCCCGGACGCTATTGAGGATGTCGACGATGTCGTCGACGTCGGTCTCCGCAAATACTGACTCGGGTCCCGTTGGCGCGTGGTCGGTGTAGGGCGATTCGTAGAGCCGCGCCGGTTCCAATACCTATGAAATAGGCCGGGGCCTGTTCAAAGTAGGCATCCGCTGCCAGCTCACCGGCTAGTGCAGGTTCGGCACTCGGCCAGTTTAGGACTACGCCGCACGGCATCGTGGTGTCGACGGGAATGGGATACTCGATGCAGCGAAGGTCATTGGAGGTCGAAGGAGTCTTCGGTGCTGTCGAAGGCGACAGGGTCCGCCTGATCGTGGAAATCGTAAGTTACTCACAAAGGAGCTCATTATGCACGCAACCGCCACCGTCAATGGCCTCGACGTCGACCAGCTATCCGGAACGATGGACGCCGTCACCGCCAACCCCGCGTTAGCACGGTTTCAGTTCCGTGCTCGCCACGAGTGGATCGACGGCAGCTACAGCCGCACGACGATCAAGGACTTTTACGGCGTCGGCCAAGAAGACGCCTCCCGCACAGCGCCGTTCACTGTGGATTCCGACGAGCCGCCGGTCCTGCTCGGTGAAAACCGGGCGCCCAACGCCAGCGAATATGTCCTCCACGCCCTTGCGGCCTGTCTCACCGGCACGATCGTTTTCCACGCCGCCGCCCGCGGCATAGCACTGGAGGGTCTGGAGGCAACCATCCAAGGGGACCTTGACGCACAGGGCGTCCTCGGGCTCAACGACAGTGTGCGCCCTGGGTACGAGCAGATCCGGGTCACGATCAAGGTCACCGGCGACTTCGATGACAATCAGCTAGCCGAGCTCGCCAGCCTCACCCGCTACTCGCCCGTCCGCGACTTAGTCAGCAACCCCGTCCCCGTCGCCATCGACCTAGCCCGGGCCTGAGCGATCCGCACGGTGTCCGCGCTCATATAGACCCCACTCCTCTGCCGTGTCACACATGCCCAAAGGCGGAAGCTACTCCCAGTGAGTGACAGAATTGCAGGCGTCGTCGACGGTGCGGGCGGGTCTTCTTCTCGGCCAAGGTGTTGAGGTCGTCGAGGCGGCGAATGAACAACAGGTAGGTGATCTGCTCGATGACCTCCAACGGGTTGGAGATGCCACCGGACCAGAAGGCGTCCCAGACCCGGTCGACCTTGCTCTTCAACTCACCGGTGATCACCGAGGTACCCCCTAAATCTTCGGCACGGAACTGAACGGGACTTTATACAGCTGGGGACCGACAGCAGGTGCCTTCCCGGAGGTCTGATTCCTTACAGCACCGTCCCAGGGCGGTCAGCGACCTAACGCGACCGAGTCGATTGAAGTACACCCAGAACATCGGGCTGGCTTCTCGGCCAGCGGAGACATGCAAGACGAGTTCGTCGGCGCGGTCATCGGTGCCATGGCCTCCTCAGGACCTGTCCACGCAGATCCTCAACAATCCTGAGGTCTCGCAAAAACTCCTAGGGGAGCTGGTGCCGATCATCTACAAGGGACTAAAGGCGACGGGATAGGCCTGCGCTCGGCTTCATGAGCTTCGGCACACTTCGCGGTGTTATAGCCCGACTTAGGACATTTGGCCTAGTACCCCGGTTCGATGCCGAGGTGGGCCAAGATTTCGCGCTGAGCCTGGGGGATTTCTGGTGGGAAGGTCTGGGTGGCGCCGTTGATGGTTATGGTCGCGCTGCGCAACGGCCGCAGCTGCTTGATCACCTTGCCGATGGCCAGGCCGGTGCGCGTCTGTATGCAGTGCGAGACGGCCAGGGCGGTGAACACTATGGTCAAGTGCGCCTCGATGGCATCGCGAGTGTAATGGAACACCGGCCGGGCACGAAGATCGTTCTTGGACATACGAAATGACTTCTCGACGTGCCACAGGTCGTGGTACTTGGCGATCACCTCGGCCGCCGGCATCACCGATGCGGCCACGTTGGTGACATAGCCTTTGAGGCCAACGAGGGACTGTGCACGAGCCAGCGCGGTCTCATCGAACTTTCGGTCATCGCCGCGGACTTTGACGAACCGCGCTGATTTGGCTTTCTTGTCGCCGTCAACGATCGCTCTGGCGCGGGCTTCTTGGGCAGCCAGTGTCTTCTGATCGCGGCGGGCTCGTTTGGCTGAGTATGCCCAGATCGCCCGCCACGCACCCGGATGCGCCTCGGGGTTCCACACCGGTTCAACACGCAGCGCGGTGTTGTTGACTTTAGTGTTGCCGTGCCGAGGTGTGACGGTGTCGATGATCTGTCCGTCGGTGAAAAGGTCACCGTGCCAATGGAAATGGGACTCCAGATCCCCGGGCGCCTTGGTCGTTCGGGAACCGACAATGAACGACAGCCCCAGCTCATCGAGAGCTTTGAGGTTGGCCGCCGAGAGCATGCCGGCATCAGCGGCCACCACCATCGGCGTGCCCGCCAGCCCGTGCCGTTCGATAAAGCCTTGGACGATCGGCACAATTGTCGTGGTCTCGGCCGTATTGCCTTCGTAGCAGCCGATTTCCAGCGGGAACCCGGTCCGGTCCACCAACAGCCCGATCACGATTTGCGGATCTACCCGACGCTCCTTCGAATAGCCGACCTTGCGCAAGTCGTCTTCGGACTCGGCCTCGAAGTACAGCGTCGTCACGTCATAAAGCAGCAGGCTCAGCCCGCCGCAGTCAGAGGCGTAGGACAAGCATTTCTCGGCGATCAGATTCCGGTAGTTCCCGGGCCCCATTTGATCAAGATGACGCTGAATTGTGCGGTAGGACATCGTGTTTGCACCCAGATCAGCCAGCACCCGGGAGGCGTCGAGCTTACTGGTCGGCTCCACGATCCGGGCGATCACCAGATCCCGGAACACCCGATCGGCAACAATGCCCAAGCCCAGCCAGTCATACACCCCGCCGATCACGTCGTAGAGCAGCCGGGAACACGTCGCCGTCGTCCGGCCCGGCGGTGCCACCGGGGCCACCTTGGGCGCCGACACCTCCAACAGCGTCGGTTCCCGATAGTCGGGGACATCAGCCAGGGATTGAGCACGCGCGGCCACCTCGATATCGAGGGCGTGCTGACCACCGGCGAGGATCCCGCGGGCCCGTTCGAGCAGAATTCCCAGCTCAGCATCGGTATGCGCGGAACCAAGATGGGCCAAGATCACCACCCGGCCGCACTCCTTGCGCGCGACCTGCACCGCGACCGCGCCGGAGGTCGTGCGCACCTTCCGCACGTACGCCACCCGCCCGAACCTACCCGCCTAGTACCCCAAACAGCACACTCCCGCCACCAAACCCACAGGTCACAGCGTTACCGGTCGGAAAAACCTCAGACCATGTCCTAAGTCAAGAGGTCTCGCAAAAACTCCTAGGGGAGCTGGTGCCGATCATCTACAAGGGACTAAAGGCGACGGGATAGGCCTGCGCTCGGCTTCATGAGCTTCGGCACACTTCGCGGTGTTATAGCTGTCGGCGGTACGCACTTCATGCAGGTGTCGAAGTGGCTGGGGCACTCCAGTTTCGTACTGACGCTATCGACCTACGCCGACTACATCCGTGAGGACGAACAGGCGGCACCCAAGGTGGGCCGTGGTGTTGAGCCTGCGCGCGTAGTGAGCATCAAGAGCAGACGCAAGGCTTAACCCCCACCCGCCAGGGCTGTATCCACAGGGCTGTGGATAACGTTGTGCCATTAGAGCATAGGCGTAACGCCTAGGCGGACACATGGCTTGCTCATTTCTTATCTGGTGGGCAGGCGTTGTTCTGCCTCTCGTTGAAAACAGCCGCCATGATCGGCTTCGAGAAAATTGACGTATCAGTCGAACACGGCACCCGGCTCTGAATTGTCTTAGTCGCGGTTATGTAAACCTTTCGTTTCGTGTCCAGATATGTAGTCCAATCGCCATTGGCTGCGAGCACACGCGCTGTGACATTGGGTTGTCTTTCCACGGAAATGATCTCGGGTGGCAGCCATGAAATCGTCGAAGAAACAATGATGGAATTCAACGCCAGGACAAATCCTAACGTTATAGGTCGCATTTGCAGCCTATTGTCTTGTTCAAAATTTCCCGTATTCCGTAGCTTCCGATCGTGGAACCAGCGCCTGATGAGAAACGAGCCACCTATCAGCACCACGTTGATCACGAAGGTTGTAACGGTCATCGCAAAAAAACGAGGACTGACATAATCAGGTCGGTTGTGTAGACCGTCCACTCAAGTTGTGATTTTTGAGGCTCGGGGAGGCGGGAGTGTACTTGCAACCATGCTACGCCGATCCAAAACCCCGCCACGGGCACGTAAGGCAATACCAACGCTAGCGCGAATTTCGGAATATCGAGATTGTTAATCAGATAGGCCGTGACAGTTGGATCTCCCGAAGATACTTTCAGTATCTGGTAAGCGGCCATTATGAAAGGCACAATTCCGAGTATCCAAACCAGATTGTCGCGCACGAATGACTTCGGCTCCGGCAATATTGCTTCGTCATCGCTCATTGCTCAATTACTTTTCTTCGCCGGGTGGTGCGGGTTGTCTTTGTCACCTCCGCGCAGGCTAACCCGCTGCGCCGACAACACTGGGGCAACGCGCCGTGACAGCAGCACGGCGGCCGCAACCGGCTCACCTGCGGCAACGTCTACTGCTGATCAGTACGAGCGGTCTGCTCGTGTAAGACAAACGCAGACAAGGGGATTACTGCCCAGAACGGTCGTTTGGACGCGCTACAGCAACTCTAGGAACACAGAGGCAGCGGGCTTAAAATCCGCCCCGGTGTGGAATGCGCCGCTCCGATCATCTGATCAGACGCGAACAGCGGTGCAAGATGCTCGTCGTCGCAAGTCACCAGTGAGAGCGACTCTTCGCATTTTGAAGAACTCCGCCAGTCGCCGGTATAGAACACGGCGTTCAGCACGCGATATCGGGCCGCAGGCTTCAGGACGTGTCAGTCGTGAGCGCAGAGCCTGGGTCGCCGTGCCCACATCGTGCCCACAACATCGCAGATAGCACGGGGATAGCACGTAAATTCATAAGCTCATCTATGCACATGCTTCAACCTGCATTGATGCCTGCTCCCCCGGCTGGACTCGAACCAGCAACCCTTCGGTTAACAGCCGAATGCTCTGCCAATTGAGCTACAGGGGATTGCCCTGCCCGTGGCATTCCGCCGCGGGCCGAGGGTTGACTTTAGCGTACGTGCGGGCCGGGCCGCCAATACTCTCCCGCCCCGACGCGCACCTGTTCGGTGAGGCAGGATGGACACCAACGCACCGTCGTCAAGGGAGGAGCCCTGTGTTCGGGTATGTCGTCGTATTGGCCGTCGGCTATGTATTGGGCACCAAGGCGGGCCGGCGCCGATATGAGCAGATAGCGGGCACATATCGCGCGGTCACGGAGAGTCCGGCGGCCAAGGCCGTCATCACGGCTGGACGCCGCAAAATCGCCAATCGGGTATCACCGGACCCGGAGATGGTGACGTTGACGCCGATCGACGGCGAAACAGAAGTGCTCAAGCCGGAGGCGGCGGCCCCCAAGCGGCGCTAGCCGATGCCCTGGCTGATCGTGGTGCCCGGCACCGGTCCGCCGGACTGATAGCCGTTCGGGCCGTAGGTTCCACCCCATGGCGTGCCGGCACCGATCGGCTGGCCGTTGGAGTAGCCCAGGCACACGTTGTTTTCGATATTGCCGAAGTGCGCGAGGCACTGGCCGGGGTAAGCCTGATAGTCCTGGGGCGCGGAGGTCGAAATCGCGGCGATGGCCGGTCCCGCGGCCGCTGCAGCCGCGAAAGCGCTGAGGACGATCAGCCGACGAGTCTTTTTCGAAGCCACAACTTGCCTTTCACCAGTGGGCCAGGGGCGTTAACACCATAGCGTGTGACGACTGGTTACGCAGTAAGGTCGTCGCCACTGGCCTGTTCGAGCAGGCTGCGGCGATATGCCTCCATCGCCACCAGGTCACCGAACAGCGCGTGGTATTCGTCGCCCTGTTCCACCGGCGACATGCGCTGCAGCTTGGATTTGACCTCGGCAATCTGCCGTCCGACCCACACTTCCTGCAGCCGGGCCAGCACTCCGCTGATATAGCGCGGCAGCTTCTCGTCGTCGTCGACGCTGACGGACTCCACCCCGAGCTCGTTGACCAGGCTGGCCGCCGCCTCCGTTGCCGTCTGCTGGCGCACCGCCTCGATCCATTCGGCACCCGAGATTCCCGCCGCGGTGCCGCCCGCCGCCGACATCGCCGCCCTCACCGCCGCGTAGCCGGGATGGGTGAAGCTCTCCACCGTCAGCGCATCGAATACCGGACCGGCCAGCGCCGGATACTGCAGCGCCGACTTCAGCGCCTCGCGCTGCGGCCACAGCGTCGGGTCCCGCGGATCGGGCCGAACCACATTGGCCGACGCGGTCGTCGACGCGCGGACCCGCGTCTGAGCCGACGCCTGCTTGCCGCCGCTCTTCGCCTGGTCGCGCACCCGTCCCACCACCTGCGCCACGTCGTCCCAGCCGACCCAGCCGGCCAGCTGGCGCGCGTACTCGTCGCGCAGCGTCGGGTCCTTGATACGGGCCACCATCGGCACGCACCGCCGAAGCGCGGCGACCCGGCCCTCCGCGTTGTCCAGGTCATGATCGGCGAGCGCCGTGCGAATTACGAACTCGAACAACGGGGTTCGGCGGGCGACGAGATCGCGCAGGGCTCCGTCACCGGATTTCAGGCGCAGGTCGCACGGGTCCATTCCGTCGGACGCCACCGCGACGAACGACTGTCCTGCCAGGTTCTGCTCGCCGTCGAACGCCTTGACCGCCGCCGCGCGGCCCGCCGCATCGCCGTCGAACACGAAGATCAGTTCGCCGCGAAAGAAGTTGTCGTCCATCATGAGTCGGCGCAGCATCGCCAGGTGCTCGTCGCCGAACGCCGTGCCGCAGGATGCCACCGCCGTCGTCACCCCGGCCACATGCATCGCCATCACGTCGGTGTAGCCCTCGACGACGACCGCCTGATGCCCCTTGGCGATGTCGCGCTTGGCGTGGTCCAGTCCGAAGAGCACCGAGGACTTCTTGTACAGCACCGTCTCGGGCGTGTTGACGTACTTCGCCTGGTTCTGGTCATCGTCGAACAGCCTGCGGGCGCCGAATCCGATGACCTCGCCGCTGGACACCCGAATCGGCCACAGCAGCCGACGATGGAAGCGGTCCATCGGGCCGCGACGGCCCTCCCGGGACAGCCCGGCAGCCTCGAGCTCCTTGAACTCAAAACCCTTGCGCAGCAAGTGCTTCGTCAGCGTGTCCCAACCCGACGGGGCGAATCCGCAGCCGAAGTGCGCGGCGGTTTCCGCGTCGAAATTGCGCTCGAGCAGATACTGACGGGCGGGCGCCGCCTCGTCCGACTTCAGCGCTTCGGCGTAGAACTCCTGCGCGGCGGTGTTGGCGGCGAGTAACCGGCTGCGGCTGCCGCGGTCGCGCTGCACGCTCGTCGCCGCGCCCGTGTAGGTGACGGTGTAGCCAATGCGATCGGCGAGGAGCTCCACCGACTCGACGAAGTTGACGTGCTCGATCTTCTGCACGAACGCGTACACGTCGCCGCCCTCGCCACAGCCGAAGCAGTGGAAGTGGCCGTGATTGGGTCGCACATGGAACGACGGCGACTTCTCGTCGTGGAACGGGCATAGCCCCTTCAGCGAGTCGGCCCCGGCACGGCGCAGCTGGACGTAGTCGCCGACCACCTCGTCGATCCGCACGCGTTCACGGATGGCCGCGATATCGCGATCAGGGATTCGGCCGGCCACCGAATCAGTCTAGAGCGGGTTCGAGGCGCTCCAGCCGGCCTTCCGTGAACGACGCGATCTGGTCGACGACCACCCGCAGCCGGGCGCCGTCGTCGGCCGCGCCGTTGAAGGCGGGCACGAAGATCGGGTCGAGCGTGGCGGGCGCACCGGCCAACAACCACTCCGCTACGCGATGGATGCGTTCGCGCTGCCGGGCCTGCAGCTCCAGGTGCCTCGGGTCGGACATGATGAACTGCAGCGCCAGCGCCTTGAGCACCGTGACCTCGGCACGCACCAGTGCAGGAACCTGCAGGTCGGCGACGTAGCGGACCAGTGGGCCCTGGCCGGCCTCGGCACGGGTCGCGGCGATCGCAGCGGAGGCGAACCGTCCGACCAATTCGCTGGTCAGCTTCTTCAACTCGACCGACGCGGCGAGCGTGGCGTCGTACTTGCCGACGGCGGCGACCACCGGCAGTTCGGACAGCCGCACGGCGGCCGACACCAGGTCGTTCGCCGAGAGGCCACCGCTCATGCCGCTCGCCTCGCCCAGTCGGCCCAGCTCTGCTGCGGCGTCGTCGTCGGCAAGGACGCGCATGTCGATCCGGCCCGAAACCACCCCGTCCTCGACGTCGTGCACCGAGTACGCCACGTCGTCGGCCCAATCCATCACCTGGGCCTCCAGACACGGCCGAACCTTCGGCGCGCCCTCCCGCATCCAGTCTGCGGCCGCGATGTCGTCGGCGTAGAACCCGAACTTGCTCCGCTCCGCGGACCGCTGCCACGGGTATTTCGTGACCGCATCCAGCGCCGCACGGGTCAGGTTCAGTCCGGCGCTATGGTCTTGCGCGTCAAGGACTTTGGGCTCGAGCCGGGTGAGGATCCGGAAGTTCTGCGCGTTGCCCTCGAAGCCGCCGTATGCGGCGGACACCTCGTCGAGTGCGCGTTCGCCGTTGTGCCCATACGGCGGATGGCCGATATCGTGCGCCAGCCCGGCCATGTCGACAAGATCGGGGTCGCAGCCCAGCCCGATCGCCATGCCGCGGCCGATCTGGGCGACCTCGAGCGAATGCGTCAGCCGCGTGCGCGGGGTGTCGCTCTGGCGCGGCCCGACGACCTGCGTCTTGTCGGCCAGCCTGCGCAGCGCCGCGCAGTGCAGCACCCGCGCCCGATCCCTGGCGAAGTCGGTGCGGTGTTCGGAGTCCGTCCCCGGCAACGCGGCACCCTTCGGCGGTTCGACCACCAGCCGCTGCCGGTCGAACTCGTCGTATGGGTTGTCGTTCGTCGCCACCGACGCACAGTCTGCCAGGAGTCTTCGCTCGTACCGGGTGGCCCGGCCCAGCAGTCGCACTACATTGACGATCATGCGCATCGCCCGCTTGCTCAGCCTGGTCCTCGCGATCCTGACCGCCGGGGTTCTGCTGGCGCCCGCCGCAGGCAGCGCGCCGCCGTTCCGGCTGCCCGGCTACGTGACCGACCAAGCCCAAGCGCTGAGCGGCTCGCAACTGTCTGATGTGAAAAAGGCGGTAGACCAGCTCTACAACGAGCGCCAGATCAGGCTCTGGGTGGTCTACGTCGACAGCTTCTCCGGCCAGGGCGCGGTCGACTGGGCCGAAAGCACAAGGCGCGAAAGCGACTTGAGCAACGAGGATGCCATCCTCGCCGTCGCGACCACGGATCGCTCCTATGCCTTCCTTGCCGGCCCGGCGACCGGATTGAGCAGTAGTGACGTCGACAACCTGCGCCGCAGCCAGATCGAACCCGCATTGCGTGGCAACGACTGGGCGGGCGCGGCAATCGCGGCGGCCAACGGGATGAACAGGCCGGCCAGTTCGGGGGCCGGAAGCGGGATTTCCACGTTCGGCGTGTTGGTCGCGTTGGCCGTCCTTGCCGTCCTGCTCGCGGCGCTGTGGTGGTGGACGCGTCGACGACGCCACAAGCGCCGCGAAGCCGAGTACGCGGCGGCGCGCAGGGTGGACCCGTCGGATCCCAACGCTCTCGCGTCTGTTCAGATCGACGCGCTCGACGACCTGTCCAAGTCGATGGTGGTCGACGTCGACAACGCACTGCGCACGAGCGACAACGAATTGACCTTGGCTGTCGAGGAATTCGGCGACAAGGACACGGCTCCGTTCAGCAAGGCCGTCACAGACGCGAAAACCACACTGGCGCAGGCATTCAACGTCCGCCAGATCCTCGATGACGCGGTCCCCGAGACGCCGTCGCAGCGGCGCGACCTACTGACTCGCGTGGTCGTCGCCGCCGCGAAGGCCGATCGGGAACTCGACGCCCAGCGGGCGGCGTTCGCGCAGCTGCGGGATCTCGTGATCAACGCGCCGACCCGCTTGGACACCATGACCCAGCAGATGGTCGACCTGACGGCGCGCATCGAACCGTCGGCGCAGGCGTTGGCCGCGCTGCACAAGCAATTCGCCGACACGGCATTGGCTTCCGTGGCCGGCAACGTCGACACCGCCAAGCAGCGGCTTGCCTTCGCCGACCAGAACATCACGAACGGCCGCAACCTGATCTCCCGTCCGGCTGATCGCCAGACCGGTCTCGTCGATGCCGTCCGTGCCGCGGAGTCCGCCCTCGGTCAGGCACGCACGTTGCTGGATGCGGTGGACAGCGCAGCGACCGACATCAACAGCGCGATCGCGACGCTGCCGTCCGCCATCGCCGACATCCAGAACGGCATCAAGTCCGCGGGCGATCAACTGGCGCAAGGTAATACCGCGCACGCCGCCGAACTCAGTGCGGCACGGGACGTTGCGGTCAAGGCCGTCGCAGACGCGCAGAGCACCGGTTCCACGGATCCATTGGGCGCGTTCACCAAGTTGACTCACGCCGACGCCGAGTTGGACCGGCTACTGGCCAGCGTCGACGAGGAACGCGAGGCCGCCGAACGGCTCAGCCGCGCGTTCGACCAGGCAGTGTTCACCGCGCAGTCGCGGGTGCGGGCGGTGTCGGACTACATCGACGTGCGCCGCGGCGCCATCGGCCCGGAGGCGCGCACCCGGCTCGCCGAAGCGGTGCGGCAACTGCAGGCAGCGCAGGACAAGCGCGAAACCAACCTCAATGAGGCCCTCGCGAATGCGAACGGTGCGGCGATGCTTGCGTCGCAGGCGCAGTCGATGGCGACCGCCGATGCCCAAGCGGCGCAACGGGCGTACGCCGGGCGGTACGGAAGCTCCGGCGGCTCCAACATGGGCGCGGTGCTCGGCGGCATCATCCTCGGCAACATTCTCAGCGGCGGCGGGATGGGCGGCGGCGTCGGAGGCAGCATGGGCGGCGGCTGGAGTTCGACGTCATACGGCGGCTCCGGCAACTGGACCGGCGGAGGCGGCCGCTTCTAGGGCGGACCTTCTATCGGGGAACCTTTCACTCGCGAGCAGACGCTAAGGTCCGCAAAAGCCCAGGTGCTGGCGAACATCAGCGTCTGCTCGGCGGATATGGCGGGTATGGCTAGACGCCCTTGAGCCGCACTGCTAAATAGTCGGATACCGCGTCGATTCCGATTCGCTCCTGCGACATCGCATCGCGTTCGCGGATCGTGACGGCGTTGTCGTCGAGCGTGTCGAAGTCGACCGTCACGCAGAACGGCGTGCCGATCTCGTCCTGGCGGCGATAGCGCCTGCCGATCGCACCCGCGTCGTCGAACTCGACGTTCCAGGACTTCCGCAACTCTGCGGCGAGGTCACGCGCCTTGGGCGACAGGTCCTCGTTGCGCGACAGCGGCAGCACCGCCGCCTTGACCGGCGCCAGCCGCGGGTCCAGCCGCAGCACCGTGCGCTTGTCCACGCCGCCCTTGGCGTTCGGGGCTTCGTCCTCGGCGTACGCGTCGACGAGGAAAGCCATGAACGAGCGCGTCAAGCCCGCTGCGGGCTCGATCACATACGGCACATACCTGGTGTCGGTGGCCTGATCGTAGAAGGACAGGTCGACACCGGAATGCTGTGAGTGCGTTGACAAGTCGAAGTTCGTGCGGTTGGCGACGCCCTCCAGCTCGCCCCACGGGTTGCCCTGAAAGCCGAACTTGTACTCGATGTCGACCGTGCGGTCGGAGTAATGCGACAGCTTGTCCTTGGGATGCTCGAAGAGCCGCAGGTTGTCGCGCGCAATGCCGAGGTCGACATACCACTCGAGCCGGGTGTCGATCCAGTACTGGTGCCACTCGGGTGCGCTATCGGGCTCGACGAAGAACTCCATCTCCATCTGTTCGAACTCGCGGGTGCGGAAGATGAAGTTGCCCGGCGTGATCTCGTTGCGGAAGCTCTTGCCGATCTGGCCGATGCCGAACGGCGGCTTCTTGCGCGCCGTTGTGACGACGTTGGCGAAGTTGACGAAGATGCCCTGCGCCGTCTCCGGCCGCAGGTAATGCAGACCCTCCTCGGTCTCGATCGGGCCGAGGTAGGTCTTGAGCATCATGTTGAAGTCGCGGGGCTCGGTCCACTGGCCCTTGGTGCCGCAGTCCGGGCACGCGATCTCCGACATCGGCACCGACTCGGGGTCGTCGATGCCCTTCTTCTCCGCGTAGGCCTCCTGCAGATGATCCTGGCGGTGGCGATGGTGGCAGTTCAGGCACTCCACCAGCGGATCGTTGAACACCTCGACGTGACCGGAGGCCACCCACACCTCGCGCGGCAGGATGATCGCGCTGTCGAGGCCGACGACGTCGTCGCGACTGGTGACCACGGACCGCCACCACTGCCGCTTGATGTTTTCCTTGAGCTCGACGCCCAAAGGCCCGTAGTCCCAAGCGGACTTGGTGCCGCCGTAGATCTCGCCGGACTGGTAGACCAGACCACGGCGCTTGGCCAGGTTCGCAACGGTGTCGATGATGGACGCCACGGGTCAACAGCGTAACGATGGCCCGCCGCTGCCCTGCGGGGCCGTTGACATGCGCGATCGCGCATGTATCGTGGCGGACATAATGAAAACCGTTTCCACTATGGCCGGCGCGCGCGAGGAGCAGAAAAAACTTCCGCAGCCCGGCGACCACCACCAGCGCAGCGCCGCCCCGCTGCCGGATCTGCCGCCGCGCGAAGTCCTAGACACCGCAGGCGACCTGCTGCGCGCGCTGGCCGCGCCGGTGCGGATCGCGCTCGTGCTGCAGCTGCGGGAGTCGTCGCGCTGCGTGCACGAACTCGTCGACGCGCTTGAGGTGCCGCAGCCGCTGGTCAGCCAGCACCTTCGCATCCTCAAGGCCGCGGGCGTGGTGGCCGGCGAGCGCTCTGGCCGCGAGGTCATGTATCGGCTCGTTGATCACCACCTCGCCGATATCGTCGTCGCCGCGGTGACTCACGCCGCGGAGGACAGCGAGTGAGCACCGCCCCCGGCGTGCGCGCCACCCGGCAGCGTGCGGCGATCTCGGCGCTTCTGGAGAACCTCGACGACTTCCGGTCGGCCCAGGATTTGCACGACGAACTGCGCCGCCGCGGCGAAGGCATCGGCCTGACCACCGTGTACCGCACCCTGCAGTCGATGGCGGCGGCTGGGCTCGTCGACACCTTGCGCACCGACACCGGCGAGTCGGTGTACCGGCGCTGCTCGGAGCATCATCACCATCATCTGGTGTGCCGGGTGTGCGGCTGCACCGTCGAGGTGCAGGGCGGCCAGGTCGAGAAGTGGGCGTCCGACGTCGCCCGCGAGCATGGCTTCTCCGACGTCAGCCACACCATCGAGATCTTCGGCATCTGCGGGGACTGCACGCCAACCGCGAGATAGCACTCGGGAAACGGCTTAGGCGTCCGGCTCGCCGACAAGTGCCTCCCGCACATCGGCGCCCGCGCTGAGCACCATCACGATCAGCGTCTGCAGCGCCTCGTCGGACAGGCCCTCGGCCGGAAAGTTGTACCTCAGCGTAACGTCGGCGACATCGCCGCCAGCGACCTGCTCGGCCAGCGACACCGTGCCCAGCACCGTATCGTGGGCCAGTCGGGACACCTTGTCGCGAATCTCGTTGTCCAGCGGCAGGTCCCACGCCAAGATCTGCGTCAGCGACACCATGTCCAAGCCCTCGCCGATCGTCACCGCGCGCAGCGAGGCGAACGTGTGGTCGTGGTGCACGGTGAGCGCGCCGTCGTCCTCCTCCTCATACGGCAGCACTCCGTCGAGAACGTCCCGCAGCCGGTCGGCGAGTTCCATCACGCCCTGCCGAATCTGCGGTTGCGGTTCACGTACTCCTCGCACGCCTCCCACAGATCGCGGCGGTCGTAGTCGGGCCACAGCTTGTCCTGGAAGACGTATTCGGCGTAGGCCGCCTGCCACAGCAGGAAGTTGCTCGCGCGCTGCTCCCCCGACGTCCTGATGAACAGGTCGACGTCGGGAATGTCGGCGCGGTGCAGATGCTTGGCGAAGGTGGCCTCGCTGATGCGGCTCGGGTTGATCTTTCCGTCCGCGGCCTCCTGCGCGAGCTCCTGTGCGGCCTCGACGATTTCGGTGCGGCCGCCGTAGTTGACGCAGTAGTTGATGGTGATGACGTCGTTGCCGACGGTCATCTGCTCGGCGATGTCGAACTCCTTGATGACGCTGCGCCACATGCGCGGGCGCGAACCGACCCAGCGCATCCGCACGCCCATGTCGTTGAGGTTCTCCCGCCGCCGTCGCACGACTTCGCGGTTGAACCCCATCAGGAAGCGGACCTCCTCGGTGCTGCGCTTCCAGTTCTCCGTGGAAAAGGCGTACACCGTCAGGTGCTTGATGCCGATTTCGATGGCGCCGCAAGTGATGTCGATGAGCACCGCCTCGCCCATCTTGTGGCCCTCGGTGCGGCTCAGCCCGCGTTGCGTCGCCCACCGGCCGTTGCCGTCCATGACGACCGCCACGTGCTGCGGCACCTGATCCGCCGGGATCAGGGGTGCGGCGGCCTTGGAGGTGTGCTGCGGCGGGCGGGCGAACCTGCCGTTGCTGTGGGGCGGCAGCGCCGGGAAGACGACGGGCCAGGACGACTTGTCGGGAAACGTCGGGTAGTCGTCAGGCGCCGGAGCCAGCTGTGGGTACGTGGTCTTGGCCGCCCGTTTCATCGCCACGGGTGACATCCTGCCCGAACAGCGACACGCGGTGGTCGGCGACCGCGTGATCGATTCGGTAGACGCGTTCGACCAGCGGCAATGTCCGGAGCTGTCGTTCGAGGTGCCACTGCAGATGCGCGGCGACCAGCCCGCTGGCCTGGTTGCGGTGCGATTGTTGCGACTCCTGCGCGGCGTCCCAGTCGCCGTCGTACAGCGCAGACATCAGATCCAGCACGGCCTGCGGCGGCGTGGTCGATCCGGACGGCCGGCAATGCACGCACACGCTGCCGCCTGCGGCGATGTGGAACGCGCGGTGCGGACCCGGTGCGGCGCAGCGGGCGCACTCGGTGAGCGCGGGCGCCCAGCCGGCGATCCCCATGGCGCGCAGCAGGTAAGCGTCCAGCACGAGTTCCCGCGGTCGGCTGCCGTCGGCCACCGCCCGCAACGCGCCGACGGTCAGCCGGTGCAGCGCGGGCACCGGGGCGCGCTCCTCGCCTGCCAGGCGTTCGGCGGTTTCCAGCACGGCGCATGCGCAGGTGTAGCGGCCGTAGTCGCTGACGATGTCGGCGGCGAACGCATCGATGGCCTGCACCTGGGTGACGATGTCGAGATTGCGGCCGGGATGTAGCTGAACGTCGATGTGTGCGAACGGCTCCAGCCGGGAACCGAACTTGCTGCGAGTGCGCCGAACTCCCTTGGCCACCGCGCGGACCAACCCGTGCTCACGCGTGAGCAGCGTGACGATCCGGTCGGCCTCGCCGAGCTTGTGCTGGCGAAGCACCACCGCCCGATCCCGGTATAGGCGCATCCGGCCAGTCTTCCACCGTGTTCTGACAAGGTCGGGAGGCAGCGCCGGATATTCTCGACATTGATGGTTGCACCTCCCCTGACCTCCGCATCTTCTGCATCGACGTCCCCTTTTCCCACCCTGACGGACCTGCTCTATCGGCTCGCCAGCGGCAGCGTGACGTCGGTCGAACTGACGCGGCGATCGCTGGATGCCATCGACGCCAGCCAGCCGACACTCAACGCGTTCCGGGTGGTGCTGAGGCGGGAAGCGCTCGCCGAAGCCGCAAGGGCCGACCGCAGGCGCGCCGCCGGACGCCTGACCCCTCTGCTGGGCGTCCCGATCGCGGTCAAGGACGACGTCGACGTCGAGGGCGTGCCGACGATGTTCGGCGCAGCGGGCCGGGTGCGGCGGGCATCGACCGACGCCGAGGTGGTGCGCAGGCTGCGCGCCGCGGGTGCCGTCATCGTCGGCAAGACCAATACGTGCGAGCTGGGTCAGTGGCCGTTCACCAGCGGGCCCGCCTTCGGTCACACGCGAAACCCCTGGTCGCGCAACCACACTCCTGGCGGCTCGTCGGGCGGCAGCGCGGCGGCGGTGGCCGCCGGTCTGGTCACCGCCGCGATCGGGTCGGACGGCGCGGGCAGCGTCCGGATTCCCGCGGCGTGGACACATTTGGTCGGCATCAAGCCGCAGCGTGGCCGCATCTCCACATGGCCACTGCCCGAGGCGTTCAACGGCATCACGGTCAACGGCGTGCTGGCGCGCACCGTCACCGACGCCGCACTGGTGCTCGACGCCGCATCGGGCAATGTCGACGGCGACCGGCACAAGCCGCCGCCGATTCAGGCGGCTGAGGCGGTCGGCCGCGCGCCGGGCCCGCTGACGATCGCAATCTCGACCAAGTTCCCGTTCAACTTCTTTCGGCCCAGGCTGCACCCCGAGATCCGGCAGGCGCTGCGTGCCGTCGGCGCGCAGTTGACCGAACTCGGGCACATCATGGTTGCCGCCGATCCCGACTACAAGGTCGGCATGTCGTGGAACTTCCTGTCCCGGTCCACGTCTGGCCTGCTCGAGTGGGCGGATCGCCTCGGCTATGACGTCAAGTTCGATCCGCGCACCGTCGGCAACCTGCGGATGGGCCGATTGCTGTCGGAGAACGTGCTGCGCAGGGCCCGCGCCAAGGAAGCCGCGACGCAACGCCGCGTCGGATACATCTTCAATCTGGTCGATGTGATTCTGGCGCCGACGACCGCGCTGCCGCCACCGACGGTGCACCACTTCGACAAGCGCAACGGCCTGTCCACCGACCGCGCCATGATCCGCGCCTGTCCGGCGACGTGGCCGTGGAATCTGCTCGGCTGGCCGTCGATCAACGTCCCCGCCGGCTTCACGTCGGACGGATTACCGATCGGCGTGCAATTAATGGGTCCAGAGGGCAGCGAGCCGCTGCTGATCTCGCTTGCCGCCGAGCTAGAGGCGGTAAACGGCTGGGTGACCAGGCAGCCCGAGGTGTGGTGGACCGAATCCGCGGAGGATGCCGGGAGCGGCCCGCCCGCGTAGGGTGCCGCGGCGTGAACGTGTGGCACCGCGCAGGCGTGATCCCGCTGGTCGCCGTGCTGGGCGGCGCGGTCGCGGGGATGCCCGTCGCGGGCGCCGACAACAAGCGGCTCAACGACGGTGTCGTCGCCAACGTCTACACGATCCAGCATCAGCACGGCTGCGACAACGACGTGAAGATCAACCCGTCGTTGCAGTTGGCCGCGCAGTGGCACACCGACGACGTGCTGAACAACCGCACTCTCGACGGCGATATCGGGTCGGACGGTTCAGGCGTGCAGGCGCGGGCCGATGCCGCCGGATACAAGGGCGTCGTCGCCGAAACCGTGGCGATCAACCCGGCGCTGGCGATCAACGGCATCGACATCATGAACCAGTGGTACTACCGGCCCGACTACTTGGCGGTCATGTCGAACTGCGCAAATACGCAAATCGGCGTGTGGTCGGCGAACAGCCTCGACCGCTCGGTCGTCGTCGCGGTCTACGGTCAGCCGGCCTAGTGATTTCGGCGCGCTAACCGGCGCTCAGCGCACGGTAGCGCGCCGAAATCACTCAGAAGCCGAGCCGACCAAGCTGTTTGGGGTCGCGCTGCCAGTTCTTGGCGATCTTCACCCGCAGGTCCAGATACACCTTGGTGCCGAGGAGTTTCTCGATCTGCGTGCGCGCGGCGGTGCCGACCTCGCGCAGCCTGGCGCCGCCCTTGCCGATGACGATGCCCTTCTGGCTGTCCCGCTCGACGAACAGGTTGGCGTGCACGTCGATCAGGTCGTCGCGGCCCTCGCGCGGAGTGACCTCCTCGATCACCACCGCCAGCGAGTGCGGCAGTTCGTCGCGGACCCCCTCCAGCGCGGCCTCGCGGATCAGCTCGGCCATCAGGACTTCTTCCGGCTGGTCGGTGAGCTCGCCCTCGGGATAGAACGCCGGCCCCGGCGGCAGCTGTTCGACGAGGACATTGATCAGCACGTCGACCTGCTCACCCGTCGTCGCCGACACCGGCACGATTTCGGTGTCCGGCCCGACCAGCTCACTGACCGCGACCAACTGCGCCGCGACCCGCTCCTTGGACACCTTGTCGATCTTGGTGACGATCGCGACGAGGGTGGTCTTGGGCGCGACGGCCTTGATCTGGTCGTAGATCCACCGATCGCCTGGGCCGATCTTCTCGTCGGCGGGCATGCACCACCCGATGACGTCGACCTCCGAATAGGTGTCCTTGACGAGGTCATTGAGCCGCTGCCCCAACAGCGTGCGGGGCCGGTGCAGTCCCGGGGTGTCGACGAGCACGATCTGAAAGTCGTCGCGGTGCACGATCCCGCGAATGGTGTGGCGCGTGGTCTGCGGACGGTTCGAGGTGATCGCCACCTTGGTGCCGACCAACGCATTCGTCAACGTCGACTTGCCGGTGTTCGGCCTGCCGACGAAACAGACGAAGCCGGAACGGAATTCGCGGTCAGTCACGCACGTTGCCCGTGCGGTCGGTGACGATGATCTTGGCGTCGCCGGACAGCTCGCGCACGGCGCCCACCCCGGCGTCGTCGGCCGACCCGCCGACCAGCACGGCCGCTTCGAGACCCGTGGCACCGCTCGACACCGCGGCGGCCACCGCTGCCTGCAGCGCGGTCAGCGTCAGCGCATCGAGAGCCACCGGCGCACCGGCGTACGTGCGCCCGTCCTGATCACGAACGGCCGCACCGTTACTCGCCTCTGCCCGGCCCATCGCGCCGCGCGCCAGCACAACGAGCTTGGCGTCCTCATCGTCGAGCTCAGACATCGTCACCCTTCTGGTCTGGCGCGGTAGGGCTGACCAGAACGGTGCCTATCCGCAAGCGACCGCGGTGGTCGGGTCCGCCTTCTGCGCGAAGCTGCAGCCCGTCCCATGTCACCTGGGCACCGGGCAGCGGGACGCGGCCCAACTCCAGGGCCAGCAGGCCGCCGACCGTGTCGACGTCGAGATCCTCGTCGAACTCGATGTCGTACAGCTCGCCGAGATCCTCGATGGACAACCGGGCCGACACCCGATAGCGCTTGTCCCCCAGCTCTTCCACCGGCGCGACCTCGTCGGTGTCGTACTCGTCGGCGATCTCGCCGACGATCTCCTCCAGCACGTCCTCGATGGTGACGAGGCCGGCGATCGCACCGTATTCGTCGACCAGAAGCGCCATGTGGTTGCGGTCGCGCTGCATTTCGCGCAGCAGCGCGTCCAACGGTTTGGAGTCGGGCACGAAGACGGCCGAGCGCATCACCTCGGACACCTTGGTGTCGCGTCCGCCGTTGTTGGAGGAGTAGGTGCGCTCGACGAGATCCTTGAGGTACACGACGCCGACGATGTCGTCGACGTTCTCGCCGATCACCGGGATGCGGGAATGCCCGCTGCGCACGGCAAGTGACGTCGCCTGGCCCGCGGTCTTGTCGTTTTCGATCCACACCATCTCGGTGCGCGGCACCATCACCTCGCGGGCCGGAGTGTCGCCGAGCTCGAACACCGACTGGATCATCCGCCGCTCGTCGTCGGCCACCACGCCGCGCTGCTGGGCCAGGTCGACGACCTCACGTAGCTCGATTTCCGAGGCGAACGGCCCGTTGCGGAACCCGCGGCCCGGAGTCAGCGCATTACCGATCAACACCAGCAGCCGGCTGATCGGCGTCAACAGTACCGAAATCGCTTGCAGCGGAACGGCCGAAGCGAGCGCGATCGTGTAGGCGTTCTGCCTGCCGATGGTACGCGGGCCCACGCCGATCACCACGAAGCTGACCACGACCATGATCGCGGCGGCGAGGAGCAGGCCCCAGTCCAGCCCGAGGTGCTCGTAGAGGTAGTCCACCAGCAGCGCGGTCGCGGTGATCTCGCACACGATCCGCAGCAGCACAACGAGATTGATGTACCGCGGCCGTTCGTGGATCACCCGTGCCAGCCGGACGGCGCCTGGCCGTTCGTCACGGACCAACTCGTCGACCCGCGCAATCGACACCGTGCTGATGGCGGCGTCGATGGCCGCGAACAGGCCACCGAAGAAGATCAGCGCGATCGCGCCGACCAGCGAACCTATGCCGGTCACGGCTCGTCGAAGTAGCGGGACTTATCCAGCAGCCGTCGATCCTTTTCGGTCTGGCGGTCCTGGTGGTAAGCCTCGACCTGGTCGGCCACCCACTCTTCGAGCAGTTGGCGCTGCAACGCGAACATCTCTCTCTCTTCGTCCGGCTCGGCATGGTCGTAGCCGAGCAGATGGAGCACGCCGTGCACGGTCAGCAGCGCGAGCTCCTGGCCCAGCGTGTGCCCGGCCGCGCGTGCCTGCTGCGCCGCGAACTCCGGGCACAGCACGATGTCACCGAGCATCGCCGGGCCCGGCTCGGGCGCATCGGGCCTGCCGCCCGGTTCGAGCTCGTCCATCGGGAAGCTCATCACGTCGGTCGGCCCCGGCAGATCCATCCAACGCATGTGCAGGTCGGCCATCGCGGCCGTATCCAGCAGGACCATCGAAAGTTCGGCTGCGGGATGGATTTTCATCTTCCTGATGACGAAACGGGCGACGCTGACCAGTTCGTCTTCGGCGACGTCGAGGCCCGACTCATTGGAAACCTCAATACTCATGCCTTGACTCTCGCTCGCTCCGGTCCTCGCTCGTACCTCGCTGCGATCCTCACTCGCGTTCGTCTTCGGGTCCTCATAAATCGCTCCGCTTATCGCCGCGGCCGACTGCCCGTGGCACGGCGCTGCGCCCGGTTCATCAGCCCGGGCTCCTCGACTCTCGCGTAGGCGTCGACGATCTCGGAGACCAGTCGGTGCCGCACGACGTCGGCGCTGGTGAGTTCGGAGATGTGAATGTCGTCGACGCCGTCGAGAATCTGCACCGCGGAACGCAGGCCGGAGTTCGCGCCGCCGGGCAGGTCGATCTGCGTGATATCGCCCGTGACAACCATTTTCGACCCGAACCCGAGGCGGGTCAGGAACATCTTCATCTGCTCGCCGGTGGTGTTCTGCGCCTCGTCGAGAATGATGAACGAGTCTGACAGGGTGTTGTGGGTAAGCAGAAAATCCTCGGTCACATAGAGCGAATCTTCTGCCGCCACCTGAATGCAGGCAGCTTCCTCAACTCCTGCGGGCTCGATTCGATCAATGAACCGCATCGGTCGTCCACCACCGCTGACGTCGTACTTCGCGACCTTGCGTGCCAGCCGGAACGGTATAACCCCCATAGGGAGTCTGATGTCGAGAATGTGCGCATCGCCTCGATGATGAACTTGGTGTCCCCCCGCAAACCCTGGTTTACGTCCCTGCGCTTTCCGTACGCGGCGGTAAACCACTCCGCCCAGGGACCGGACGAGGAATGCGACATCGTCGGCAAGCTGTTCTGACGCCGTCCCGTACTGGATCCGACACGTCCGGCCGCCTTGGGTCACTGGACCGCCATCGGTATCGAATAGCCCCTGCAGGACCGCCAATCGGACATCCGGCGTATTGCGCAGGTACTCGACCGGAACAAACTTGTCGTCCGACTTCGCACCGGCGAGCCCAAGCTGGTGCATCGCCTCAGTGACTGGGTTCTTGATCCGAACGTCCCCGCCCTTGCCGACCCGTCGCACCAGTACGTAGTCGATGTCTGACTTTTTCCGAACAACAATCTCCGGAATCAGCCACTGCAACGCCTCAACCAGTTCGTGGTCGCGTGTTGCGAAAGTGGGCGAGCTGCGAGTCGAGATGCATCCATCGCCAAGTATCAAACCCAGTGCATAGGGATCCAACGGCACCGGCTGCGATTCGAAATGTACTGGCCCGCTAAGCAATGGCAGTTCGTAGCGGTGATAATGAGCGGCCCGCAGGTTGCCGATCATCTCCTTGGTCTGCATCACTCGGGCAGGCTTGCCTCGCCGTTTGTCACCGCGGGTGTGCACAGCCCACAGATGGTCACCCGATGCGAGCGCCGACGAGCCGTCCTGCGTATAGACGCGATAGATCTCCTTGAATCCCTGCGGGTAGATACCAAGAACCTTTGTCGGGCGACCATCCGAGCCGATCACGGAATCCCCGACCTTGAGATCTCCGATCGCTTCAAATCCCCTTGGCGTCAATACCTTTGTGAAGAGCGGTTGCGCGCGACCACGCATGTATGCCAGCGGCGCCACCTCGATGACGCCTGCGCTCATCAGCTTCGGGATCAGCTCGGGATCCATCATGTCGTGCAGCGCGTCGTAGAGCGGACGCAGATACGGGTCGATCTTCTCGCTCAGCGTGCCCGGCAGAAAGCCAAGGCGCTCACCGGCTTCCACCGCGGGGCGGGTCAGGATGATACGCGATGCCTGCTTGGTCTGCAGCGCGCGAACCGCCTTGGCCATCGCCAGATACGTCTTGCCGGTACCTGCCGGACCGATGGAGAACACGATGGTGTTCGCGTCGATGGCGTCCACATATCGCTTCTGGTTCAGTGTCTTTGGCCGGATCGTCTTACCGCGCCGCGACAAGATGTCCAGCGTCAGCACCTCGGCGGGCGATTCCCCCTCGGTACCGGTCAGCATCGAGACGCTGTGCCGCACCACTTCTGGAGTCAGCGGCTGGCCGCTTGCCACGATCGCGATCAACTCGGAGATCACTCGCTCGGCAAGCGCCACGTCGGCGGGCTCGCCAGACAGCGTGAGCGCATTGCCGCGCGCATGAATGTCAGCCGCCAGAATGCGCTCGAGTGCGCGCAGATTCTCGTCGGCGGAACCAAGCAGGCCCACGACGAGGTCGGGCGGAACATTGATGCTGCTGCGGACCGGTGCGGCCGAGTCAGCGTTCGTCTCGCTGGGCGTCACGTGGGGTTTTCTGCCTGCTTTCTGGGGTTCATGCCTGGTGCTTTGCTGCTGAATACCCAGTTTACCGCCGGGTGTGGACCCATCCCAATGCTTAACCGCCCCGTTTCAGCAGCTCATTAGCGGGCACATCCTTGCCAAGCACCGTTTCGGCCTGGGCGGCGCCCGTGACCGGCGGTTTCGACCCATCCAGCAGGCCCACCCGGGACCGGCGCCGAGGCCTGATCCCAGTAGACCCGCTCGAACGCCACTTTGCCGTTGTCGAACCCCATCACCACGACCACGGGAAGTCGCACCCGCCCTGCCGGTCGGGGGAACGCCGGGCAGGAACGCGTCCATCTGAATGTCATGGGTGAAGCTCAAGATCATCTCGTTGACGATCTTGTCGGCGCCGATCGTGCGGTCCACCGGGATGATCTCGGTGTCCTCGGGCCAGTGCCCGATGAACTCGGCGACGTCGCGGGCGCCTACCCCGCCCATCATCGTCGGGACGTGGTTCACGAACGCCTCGGCCGCCATCGAGGTCGTGTTTCTCGACGGTCATGCCCCATATCAGCGTGGATTCGAACCGCGTGTATTCCCCACCGGCACCGGTGCCTGAATCGGCTGGGCGGCGTCAATCCCAGCGCGCGGTCAGCGCCCCCAACGCACCAAGTGCGACGGCCGCCGCGGTCGACGTTCGCAGTACGGTCGGCCCGAGCCGTACCGCCTGAGCCCCCGCCTCGGACAGCGCGGCGATCTCGTCGTCGGCGAGGCCGCCCTCCGGGCCGACTACAAGCATCAGTGAATCAGCCTGGGCCAGAGGACGTTTCGTCAGCGGCTCGATCGCCGACTCGTGCAGCGCCAGCACCACGCTCCCCGATTCGACCGCGTCACGGACCGCCGCGACCAGCTCGCCGGTCGTCGCCACGCCGGTGACCGATGGGATGTGCGGGCGCCGGGACTGGCGGGCGGCCGCCCGTGCGACGGCGCGCCACCGCCGCAGCCCCTTGTCGGCGCGGCCACCGTCCCACCGAGCCACGCAGCGGGCCGCCTGCCAAGCCACGAACGCATCCGCACCTGCCTCGGTGGCCAGCTCGACGGCCAGTTCGGAGCGATCGGATTTCGGAAGCGCCTGCACGACGGTGACCTGCGGCGACGCGGGTTCGACCGTCCAGCGGTCCATCACCCGGGCCGACAGCCTGCCCTTGCCAACATCCTCGATGACGCAGTGCGCCATCGCGCCCGCGCCGTCACCGAGGTCGAGCTCTTCACCGACTCGGATTCGCCGTACGTTGGCGGCGTGGAAGCCCTCGTCACCGTCGACGACCGCCAGCTCACCGACGGCAGGTAGGGCGTCGACGTAGAAGAGGGCCGCGGTCATGACCGCGGCTAGCGGCCGGTGAAGGTTTCGCGCAGCCTGCTGAAAAGCCCGCCCGCGCCGGTGGTGGTCTGGGTGGACTTCACCTCGGCGGCGTCGCGGGTGCGGTGTTCCTTCAGCTTGTGCAGCAGGTCGATGTCCTGGTGGTCGAGCCGCGACGGGACCACGACCTCGATGTGCGCGTGCAGGTCGCCACGCACCCCGGAGCGCAGATGCGGCATGCCGTGGCCGCGCAGCGTCGTCACCGAGCCCGGCTGAGTGCCCGCGGGAATGGTGATCTCGGTCGGGCCGTCGATGATCGCGTCGACGGCGACCGTGGTGCCCAGCGCAGCGTCGACCATCGGCACCGAAATCGTGAAGTGCAGGTCGTCGCCGTCGCGAACGAAGATGTCGTGCTGCTTTTCGTGGACCTCGACGTAGAGGTCGCCCGCGGGGCCGCCACCGGGCCCGACCTCGCCCTGTGCGGCCAGCCGCACCCGCATGCCGTCGCCGACGCCCGCCGGGATCTTCACGCTGATCTCGCGCCGGGCCCGCACGCGGCCGTCACCGCCGCAGCGGTGGCAGGGGTCGAGGATGACCTCGCCGACCCCGCCGCAGACCGGACACGGCCGCGATGTCATGACCTGGCCGAGCAGCGAACGCTGCACGGTCTGGATCTCGCCCTGGCCGCCGCAGGTGTCACACGTCGTCGGCGCGGACTTGCCGTGGGTACCCTTGCCCTGGCAGAGGTCGCACAGCACCGCGGTGTCGACGGTGACCTGTTTGGCCACACCGGTGGCGCACTCCGACAGATCCAGGCGCATCCGCAGCAGCGAGTCGGCACCGGGCCGGACCCGACCGATCGGCCCGCGCGAGGTGGCGCCGCCGCCGAAGAAGGCCTCGAATACGTCGCCGAGCCCGCCGAAGCCGGCGAAGCCGTTGCCCGCGCCGCCGACGGACTCCAGCGGATCGCCGCCGAGGTCGACGATGCGGCGCTTCTCCGGGTCGCTGAGGACCTCGTAGGCGATGCTGATCTCCTGGAAACGGGTCTGCGCCTGCTCGTCGGGGTTGATGTCGGGATGCAGCTCTCGGGCCAGCTTGCGGTAGGCGCGCTTGATCTCCGAATCACTCGCGCCCTTGCTCACCCCGAGCAGGCCGTAATAATCGCGTGCCACTCCCTGACCTTCCCTACCTCGGACGCCGGATTTTGTGCTCCTCACGCCCGCCGCGTGTTACCTGTTGCCTAAGACTTCGCCTATGTAAAGAGCAACCGCTGCGACATTAGCGATCGTTCCCGGATAGTCCATTCGTGTGGGCCCGAGCACACCCATGCCGCCGTAGATCGTTCCCATACTGCCGTAGGTCGTGGTGACCACCGAAGTGCCCGCCATCTCCTCGGCCTCGGTCTCGTGCCCGATGCGGACGGTGACCTTGCCCGCCTCCTGCTGCGCTGCCAGCAGCCGCAGCACCACCACCTGCTCCTCGAGGGCTTCAAGAACCGATCGCAGCGACCCACCGAAGTCGGCGGTGTTGCGGGTCAGGTTGGCGGTGCCGCCCAGCAGAAGCCGCTCCTCGCTGTGCTCGACGAGCGATTCCAGCAGGACCGTCGCCGAGCGCCCGATCGCATCGCCGAGGCCGCCCCTGCCGTCCATGTGGACGGCCAGATCGGACACCGCGACCGACGCGGCGGCGAGCCTCTTGCCTTCCAGTGCCTGGCCGAGCATCTCGCGCAGCTGGCCGACCTGATGCTCGTCGATGGTGTCGCCGAGCTCGACGATGCGCTGGTCGACGCGACCGGTGTCGGTGATCACCACGAGCAGAAGCCGGGCCGGGGTCAACGCCACCACCTCGAGATGGCGGACGGTGGAGGTGGACAGCGTCGGGTACTGCACGACCGCGACCTGACGGGTCAGCTGGGCCAGCAGCCGCACCGCGCGGCGCAATACGTCGTCGAGGTCGACACCGGTCTCCAGGAACCGCAGGATCGCGGAACGCTCCGAGGTCGACAGCGGCTTGATGTCCTCGAGCCGGTCGACGAACTCGCGGTAGCCCTTCTCGGTCGGCACGCGGCCCGAGCTGGTGTGCGGCTGAGCGATGTAACCCTCCGCCTCGAGGACGGCCATGTCGTTGCGCACGGTCGCGCTGGAGACGCCCAGGTTGTGCCGTTCGACAAGCGTCTTCGAGCCGATCGGCTCCTTGGTCGCGACGAAGTCCGCGACGATGGCGCGCAACACCTCGAACCGACGGTCGTCGGCACTACCCATTGTTCACCTCCCAATCTCGTCCATTTTACGGTTATCAGCAGGGGCTATGCCTCATCGCGGCCTCCGCGCACCTGTTCGCGTGGCGGATCGCCCTGTTGGGACTAGCCTCTGATCATGGTGAAGCCATCGCCATGCATGACAACGCGAAGGATTTCGGGCAGGTGATCTTCAAGGGCGTAATCGATGGCAAGCCGTATCCCAACCACGGGCTGACGTATAAACAGTGGTCTCAGATACCGCCACGGCAGATCCGGCTCGACGAGCTGGTGACCACGACAACCGTGCTGAAATTGGACCGGCTGCTGTCCGAGGACTCGACGTTTTACGGGGACCTCTTCCCGCACGCGGTGCGGTGGCGCGGCGTGATCTACCTCGAGGATGGCCTGCACCGCGCGGTGCGGGCCGCGCTGCGGAACAGGATCGTGCTGCACGCCAGGGTTTTCGACATGGACAACCCGTACGCCGAGCAGATGTGACGACGGAAAAGTCTGTATCAACTGCGTCCGATGCGGAAGCGGGGTCGATTCCCCCACGTCCCCGCGTGGTGTCGTGGTTTCTGCGTCCGAAGACCCCGCCGCTGTGGCTGGGCATCGTCGTCGCCGCCGGCCTGATCGCACTCGAGACCGTGTTCGTTTACTGGGTCGACCAGTCGGCGCACGAGAACGCGTACGGCGCCGTGTTCCTTCTCGGTGTGCTCGTCATATCCGCGGGTTGGGGCTTCGGCCTGGCACTGTCGACAACAGTGGTCAGCGCGGCCGTCTACACGTACTTCCACATGGGCCCCGACGGTTTCAATCCGGCCACACCAGAGGACTGGACCGCGATCGTGATCTTCGTCCCGATCGCGCTGCTCGCCAACCTCCTCGTGGGACAGGCGCGATTGCGCGCCGCCGAGGCGGATCATCGTCGCCGCGAAGCCGTCGCCAGCCGGGAGGAACTCCGCGTCCTCGCCGAACAGCAGGCCGCGCTGCGACGGGTCGCCACGCTGGTGGCGGAGGCCCGCAGCCCGTCGGAGGTGTTCGCGGCGGTCGCCGACGAGTTGGCGCGCCGGCTGGGCTTACCGCACGCCGCGCTGGTCGCGTTCGAGCCCGACGGCTCGTCGGTGCTGGTCGCGTACTTCGACGATCCACCGACGACCAAACGGCTCGGCGAGCGCTATGCGCTGGGCCATGGCGGCGTCGCCGAAGAGGTCTACCGCACCGGACGAGCCGCCCGGATGGATCGTCAAGACGTCAGCGGTCTCGCGCACGTCCGGGCCGCGGAGATGGGTCTCGGCTCCGTCGTCGGCGTTCCTATCGTCGTGCACGGCCGTATCTGGGGTGCCGCACTCGTCGGATCGGCGACGAACGAGCCGTTGCCAGCCGACGCCGAGGTTCGCGTCGAGGACTTCACCGATCTGGTCGCGACCGCAATCGCCAATGCGCAGGCCCGATCCGAGCTCGCCGCGTCGCGGGCCAGGATCGTGACGGCGGCCGATGTGGCGCGCCGCCGATTCGAACGCGACCTGCACGACGGAGCACAGCAGCGGTTGGTGTCGCTGGGTCTGGAAGTGCGCACGGCGGAGGCAGCGCTGCGGTCGGAATCCAGTCCGGTCGCCGACCAGCTCTCGGAGATCGTCGCGGGCCTGACCGCGGTGTCGGACGAACTACGCGAGATCTCCAGGGGAATCCATCCGGCGATCCTGTCAAAGGGCGGACTCGGGCCTGCGCTCAAAGCCGTCGCACGCCGCTCGGCGGTGCCGGTCGATCTCGACATCGCCGTCGACCGCAGGCTGCCGGAGTCGGTCGAGGTGGCCGCGTATTTCCTTGTGGCCGAATCGTTGACGAATGTGGCCAAACACGCGCAGGCCTCAACGGTCAAGGTGAGCGCCGAAACCGACGACACAAACCTGCGATTGGCGATTCACGACGACGGCGTGGGTGGCGCCGACCCCACCAACGGATCCGGCCTGATCGGTCTCATCGACCGCGTGGAAGCGCTCGGCGGTCAGATCGTGCTATCCAGCCGCGCCGGCGAGGGGACGTCACTGGATGTGGCGATCCCGTTCGAAGCGCCCGCTCACAACTGAGGCACGTTGGAGAACAGGGCACCCAGCCCCTCGGCCATGGTCGGATGGGCCAGCACAGCGTCACGTAGCCGGGTGTAGGGCAGGCCGGCCATCATCGCGACCTGAACGGCGGCGGTGACCTCGCCCGCCTGAGCGCCGAACATGGTGAACCCGAGGATGCGGTCGTCATCCTTGGCGACGAGCGCCTTCATGAATCCTCGTGTCTCGCTGGTTGTCTGGGTGCGCAGCACGGCCGCCACCTCCAAGCGCGCGACGCGTACGTCGATGCGCCTCATAGCCGCTTCCCGCTCGGTCATGCCGACGCGGGCCAGCTCGGGATCGGTGAACATGCAGTGCGGCACCAGCCGGTCGCCCGTCGTGCGGTTGCCGCCCGCGAGGTTGTCGCGCAGGATGCGGAAGTCGTCGAACGACACGTGGGTGAATTGCGGGTGGTGCGAACAGCACTCACCGATCCCCCATACGTCGGGTGCGGTCGTCTCCAGCCGCTCGTTGACCAGAAGGTAGCCACGCGAGTCGAGCGCAACACCCGCCACGTTGAGCCCGATGCCCGTGGTGTTCGGCACCCGTCCCGTCGCGACGAGGATGTCGGTGCCCTCGACGATCTGTTGGACGTACGGCGTATGGATGACGATGCTGACCTCATCGCCCGACAGCCCACGAACTTCAACGGGCTCAGCGCATTCCAGTACGTCGATCCCCTCGTCGGTGAGCATGCGCCGAACCTCAAGGGCGACGTCGTCGTCCTCCTGGCCGACCACGTGCGGCCCGTGCTGGATGATCGTCACCCTGCTGCCGAAGCGCCGGTACGCCTGCGCCAGCTCGAGGCCGACGTAGCCGCCGCCGAGCACGATGAGATGCGGTGGAACGTAATCGAGTTCGAGGGCCTCGATGCTTGTCATCGGACGGGCCGCACGCAGGCCCGGCACATCGGGGATGGCGGCATGGGTGCCGAGATTCAGAAACACCCGCTCGCCACTGAGAACCCGTCGACCGCCGTCATTGAGCCGGACCGAAATCGTCCGCGGCGCAACGAACCGGCCGCGCCCCATGATCAGCTCCGCGCCGCTGTTCTCGTACTGCTACACGGTGCCTGCGATCATGTAGTCGACCATGTCGCGCTTGCGTTCCCGGACTTTGGCCATGTCGACCTGGACGAAATCGGCGCCCGCGCCGAACGCCGCGGCGTGATGAACGAGGTCGGCGACCTTGGCGCTCCAGATCTCGTTCTTGCTGGGCAGGCAGTTGACATTCGGGCAGGAACCGCCGATCCACCGGCGCTCCACCACCGCGGTGCGCAGCCCGGTACCGGCGAGATGCCACGCCAGATACATGCCGCCGTTTCCGCCACCCAGCACGACCGCGTCGAACTGTTCGGTTTCCATGTCGCTCCTACTGGCCGATCGCGTGGTGATAGATGCCGAACCCGTCGGGGTAGGGATACTGCTTCACGTCTTGGACTGGCGGCGCATCGTCGAGCTGCACGTTGCCCGGCGTCAGGCATCCGGTGGCGGACGCTCCCGAGCCGGCGCAGGTGACCGGCGGGTTCGTCCCCGCGGCAGCCGCGACCGGTGCGACGACGATCGCCACGGCAACGGCGCCTGAGACCAATGGTGTTGCGAGGTATTTGGTTTCGATCCGCATGGTGGCCTCCTTCGATGGACTGCGCCCTTGATAGCGCAGTCTCAGAATTGACCTGCGACGTCCCGGTGTCGTTACTGCTGACACCCATCCGTGCGCCGGTAGCCGGAATCGTCTATTCCGGTTAACCCCCATTGCGGTTCGTTTGCAGCTAGCCGGAATGGCTATATGTACCGGCGGTGGGAAGATGACGACATGAAAGCTGGGAGGTGGCCTGTGCGTTGTCTGATCGTGGACGACAACGCCGGTTTCGTTGCCGCCGCCCGCAAGCTGCTGGAGGCTGACGGAATCGATGTGGTCGGCTCTGCCTCATCGAGCGCCGAGGCCGTCGGCCTCATCACGGACCTTCACCCGGACGTGACGCTCGTCGATATCGACCTGGGTCCCGAGAGCGGCATCGAGCTCGTCGAGCATCTCCATGGGACCGCGGCGTCGTCACCGCTGATTCTGATCTCCGCCCACTCCGCAGACGATTTCCACGACCCGATCACCAACAGCGGGGCGGTCGGTTTCGTGGCCAAGTCGGAGCTGACGGCCGCCGCCATCCGCGAGGTTCTCGGCGGGTTAGCGGGACTCCAGGAAGGTGATCACCGCTAGCACTCGGCGGTGATCGTCGCCGCTCTCGGCCAGATCGAGCTTGGTCAGGATACTCCTGACGTGCTTCTCGACGGTGCCCTCGGTGACCCAAAGGCGCCGGGCGATACCGGCATTCGAGCGACCCTCGGCCATCAACGCCAGCACCTCGCGCTCCCGCTCGCTGAGCCCAGCCAGCGGGTCGTCGCGCCGACGGGCCGAAACCAGTTCCTGGACCAATGCGGGGTCGACGATCGATGCGCCCCTCGAGATGCTCTCGACTGATTCGATGAAGTCGGCGACATCGGTGACCCGACTCTTCAGCAGGTACCCGATTCGGTGGCCGCTGGCGAGCAGCTCCATCGCGTCTTCGATGTCGACATGCGCGGACAGGACCACGATCGCGGTGTCGGGCCGCTCGTCGCGGATCACCCGCGCAGCGGCCAGGCCCTCGTTGGTGTGCGTCGGCGGCATCCTGATGTCGGCCACCACGAGTTCGGGCTTCACATCGCGCACCATGGCGAGCAGTTCGTCCCCGTCACCCGCCTGGCCGACGACGTCGAAGCCCGCGCGCGCCAGCAGGCTCGCGACGCCTTCGCGCAGCAGCACATCGTCGTCGGCGATCACCACGCGTACCGGAGTCTCCATCAGACCTCCTCCCGGCACCGGTGGCTCGCTGTGAACATGCTGCGCGAACGCGCGAAAATTCACAACGTTGCGTCCGTTACGCGCCGACGAAATTAGGCGCGGCCCCGCGGTGGCGGCTGCGAGCCCGTCGACTCGGGGTCGACCTCGACCGCGTACGACGTAATCGCGGTGATTTTCTCGCCGCTGAATTCGTAAATGTCGCAACTGGCTACGGAAGTCTCGCCGGCCGGGCCACTGTAGTGCGCAAAGGTGTCGACCGCGACGACGTCGGCGCCGTTCGCCACTACGCATCGGTCATACGTTGTCGTCGTTTCTTCGAGGCTGGCCAATGTCTGGCGGCACGTCTGCCGAACGGCATCTGCGCCCGCGAGCACGGTGTAGCCCACGATCGTCCAGCGCACATCCGCCGCCAAATAGCCGAAAGCCTCGTCGAACCGATGCTCGGAGAACGCGCGGCCGACGGCGCCGGAATCGAATGGCATGCGCCGACGGTACTGCGCTCGGTTCATTCGCGGGCCAGACGCGCCGGACCGGCGATTCTCCTGCGGCTCACGCGACCTCGCCCGTCTCCTGCAATCGGTTTCGCAGCGCCTGCAGCGCGTAGTGCAGGCGGGATTTCACCGTGCCCTCGGGAATTTGTTCGTATTCGGCGATGGTGGCCACGGATTCGCCGAGATAGTAGGCGCGGATGACCGCCACGCGGTGATCCCGCCGCAGCGACTTCAGCGCGTCGGACAGGATCAACTTGTCGCATGCCGCGTTGATCCCATCGGGCGATGCCTGCTCCGGAATCTCGGCGGTTCGCAGTTCGCGCGCATACCTTGCGCTTCGCCGGTCGTCGATCACCTGGTTTTTGGCGACGGTGAACAGCCACGCGCGCACCGCATCGCTCGGCTGCTGCAGAATCTCGGGCCTGCGCCAGAGCCGCAGCAGCGATTCCTGCACCACGTCGTCGGCAAAGGGCATGTCCCCCCGCGTGAGACCGAGTACGTACCGTAAGAGCGCCTTGCCGTGGGTGTCGTGGATCACGCGCAGAACTGCAGCCTGATCACAGTCGCCCATAGACCTCATAGTCCTCGCGTTCCTGTGGGTCGCCTGTGCCCGTTCTACAGCGCGTGAGTACCGCAGATCGTCAGTCGAGCACTGTGCGCACGACCCCATCGGCCAGCAACCGGCCGCGGTCGGTCAGCACCAGCCGATCGGCGTCGGTGCGCAGCAATCCGTCGGCGACGGCGGTTCGTGCGCGCGCACGCTCGTCGTCGCTCAGCGCGTCGGTCGGCAGCCCCCGCCGCAGGCGCAGCCGTAGCATTACATCCTCGACATGTGCTGTATCGGCGTGCAAAACCTCGAAGTCGGCCACGGGCAGTCGACCGCCGGCGAGTGTTTGCGCATATGCGTTGGGGTGCTTGATATTCCACCACCGTGTCGAACCGACGTAGCCGTGTGCGCCGGGTCCCGCACCCCACCACTCGCCGCCGTCCCAGTAGCCGATGTTGTGTCGGCACTCCCCACCCGGGCGACTCCAGTTGGACACCTCATACCAGTCGAATCCGGCATCGCGAAGCCGGGCATCAGCCAACTCGTAGCGCTGTGCCAACACGTCGTCGTCGGTCGGTGGAAGCTCGCCGCGGCGCACCCGACGGCCCATCGCCGTGCCGTCCTCGATCGTCAGCGCATACGCGGAAATGTGATCAACGCCTCCCTCGATCGCCGTGTCGATCGACCGCCGCAGATCGTCGTCGCTCTCCCCCGGCGTGCCATAGATGAGGTCGATGCTGACATGGTCGAACCCCGCAGCGAGTGCCTCGCGGGCGGCCGCGGGTGCGCGCCCCGGCGAATGCACCCGGTCGAGCGTCGCCAGCACATGCGGTGCCGCCGACTGCATGCCCAACGACACCCGCGTGTAGCCAGCGGCCCGCAAGTGCGCGAACAGCTCCGGGGACGTCGACTCCGGATTGGCCTCAGTCGTCACCTCAGCGCCAGGCGCCAACCCGAAATGTTCGCGGACCCCGTCGAGCACCGCGGCCAGGCCGGATCCGCCGAGCAGCGACGGCGTTCCGCCGCCGACGAACACCGTCTGAACCTCGGGCGCCGACGCCAGCCGTTCGGCGGCCTGGCCCAGCTCGGCGCGCAGCGCGATCAGCCAGCTCGCTGGATTCCCACCGCCCAATTCGGCGGGCGTATAGGTGTTGAAGTCGCAATATCCGCAGCGGGTCGCGCAAAACGGTACGTGGATATAGATGCCGAACGGCCGACCCGGCGTCGGCGCGAGGCCGGGCAGGTCGGAGGGAGAGGTTCGCACCGTCATAGGGCCAGTTTTCCAGACGGCTTTTGCTCACCCTGAGCGCAAATCTCGCCCGGTTAGGGCATATGTCGGTGTCCGTGGCACAATTGGGCACGTGACCGCCGCCCGCATCTTCCCCCACCGCGTCTCGCTGGTGGCTCGGCGGCATGTCGACTTCAAGCGCGTTTGTAGCTGTTGTTGTCTGCCTTGACGTCGTAGACCTGCCCACCTGTACTTTCAGCTGGCCGCCGGATCTGCGCCGCCGGACAGCCACCGGTGAATAGCGCGCCCGAAGGCCGGCTCCGACAAGGAGCCACACCATATGACCACCGCCAAGCCGGTCAAACGCCCACGCGGCGAGGGCCAGTGGGCGCTCGGCTATCGCGAGCCGCTCAATCCGAACGAACAGTTCAAGAAGGACGACGACGCGCTCAATGTGCGCGCGCGCATCCTCGACGTCTACTCCAAGCAGGGTTTCGACAGCATCGACAAGCAGGACCTGCGCGGTCGGATGCGCTGGATGGGCCTCTACACGCAGCGTGAGCAGGGCTACGACGGCACCTGGACCGGCGACGAGAACGCCGACGTCCTCGAGGCCAAGTACTTCATGATGCGGGTGCGCTGCGACGGCGGCGCGCTCACCACCCCGGCCTTGCGCACCCTCGGTGAGATCTCCACCGAGTTCGCCCGCGACACCGCGGACATCTCCGACCGCGAGAACGTCCAGTACCACTGGATCCAGATCGAGAACGTCCCGGAGATCTGGGAACGGCTGACCGCGGTCGGCCTGCAGACCACCGAGGCGTGCGGCGATTGCCCTCGCGTGGTGCTCGGCTCGCCGTTGGCGGGCGAGTCGCTGGACGAGGTGCTCGACCCGACCTGGGCCGTCGACGAGATCGTGCGCCGCTTCGTCGGCAATCCGTCGTTCTCCAATCTGCCCCGGAAGTACAAGACCGCCGTCTCCGGCCTGCAGGATGTCGCCCACGAGGTCAACGACATCGCGTTCATCGGCGTCAACCATCCCGAGCACGGGCCCGGCCTTGACGTCTGGGTCGGTGGCGGCCTGTCGACCAACCCGATGCTGGCCCAGCGCCTCGGCGCCTGGGTGCCGCTCGACGAGGTGCCCGAGGTGTGGGAGGCCGTGACGTCGGTGTTCCGTGACTACGGCTACCGGCGGCTGCGGGCGAAGGCGCGGCTGAAGTTCCTGATCAAGGACTGGGGCATCGAGAAGTTCCGCCAGGTCGTGGAGGACGAGTACCTGGGCCGCAAGCTGATCGACGGCCCCGCCCCGAGCCCGTCAAGCATCCGATCGACCACGTCGGCGTCCAGAAGCTCAAGAACGGGACGAACGCTGTCGGCGTCGCTCCGATCGCGGGCCGGGTGTCCGGCACGATCCTGACCAAGGTCGCCGATCTGGCCGAGGCCGCGGGATCCAACCGCGTGCGGTTCACGCCGTACCAGAAGCTGGTCATCCTCGACGTGGCCGACGACAAGCTCGACGAACTCGTCGCAGGCCTCGACGCACTCGGGCTGCCCTCGTCGCCGTCGCACTGGCGCAAGAACCTGATGGCCTGCACCGGCATCGAGTACTGCAAGCTGTCGTTCGCCGAGACCCGCGGCCGCGCGCAGGTGCTCGTCCCCGACCTGGAGAAGCGGCTCGAGGACATCAACGCCCAGCTGGACGTGCCGATCACCGTGAACATCAACGGCTGCCCGAACTCCTGCGCGCGCATTCAGGTCGCCGACATCGGGTTCAAGGGCCAGATGGTCGACGACGGCGACGGTCCCGTCGAGGGCTTCCAGGTTCACCTGGGCGGCAGCCTCGGCCTGGACAGCGGCTTCGGCCGCAAACTGCGTCAGCACAAGGTGCTCTCCACCGAACTCGGCGACTACATCGAGCGGGTGGTTCGCAACTTCGTGAAACAACGAGAGCAAGGCGAGCGTTTCGCTACCTGGGCAGTACGAGCAGACGAGGCGGACCTGAGGTGACGATGACCGAGACAGAACTGCAGCAGCTGGCCGAGCGTGGCGCGGCCGAACTCGAGGGCGCGAGCGCGAATGACCTGCTGCGCTGGACGGACGAGAACTTCGGCGGCGACTACGTGGTGGCGTCGAACATGCAGGACGCGGTGCTCGTGTCGCTGGCCGCGAAGGTGCGGCCGGGCGTCGACGTGCTGTTCCTGGACACCGGCTACCACTTCGTGGAGACCATCGGCACCCGCGACGCCGTCGAGGCGGTCTACGACGTCAACATCGTCAATGTGACGGCCGAGAACAGCGTCGCCAAGCAGGACCAGTTGTTCGGCAAGGACCTGTTCGCCCGCGAGCCCAACGAATGCTGCCGCATGCGCAAGGTCGAGCCGCTGGGCAAGGCGCTGAAGGGCTACTCGGCCTGGGTCACCGGCATTCGCCGTGTCGAGGCGCCGACGCGCGCCAACGCGCCACTGATCAGCTGGGACAAGGCGTTCAACCTGGTGAAGATCAACCCCATCGCGGCGTGGAGCGATGAGGAGATGCAGTCCTACATCGACGCCAACGACATTCTCGTCAATCCCCTTGTGTTCGAGGGTTACCCGTCGATCGGATGCGCACCGTGCACATCGAAGCCCGCTGAGGGCGCCGATCCGCGCAGCGGCCGCTGGGCGGGCAGCTCGAAGACGGAATGCGGGTTGCACGCTTCGTGACACTCGTCCTGACGGCGCACGGCAGCGCGGACCCGCGGTCCGCGGTATCGGTGCACGCGCTCGCGCGCACCATCGCACGGGTGCGCCGCGGCGTCGACGTGCGAGTGGCGTTCTGCGAGCAGAACTCTCCCAACCTTCGCGACGTGCTGGCCGGCACGGGACGCGACGCCGTCGTGGTGCCGCTGCTGCTGGCCGACGCCTACCACGCCCGCGTCGACATCCCCGCAATGATCGACGAATCGGGTTCTTGCGCCCGGCAAGCCGATGTGCTCGGCGAGGACGACCGGCTGATCGCCGTACTTCGCCAGCGCTTGGCGCACGCGGGCGTGTCCCGCCTCGATCCCGACGTCGGCGTTCTCGTCACCGCGGTGGGCTCGTCACGGCCGCAGGCCAATGCCCGCACCGCGACGGTCGCCGATTATCTCGTGCAGCACACCAATTGGACGGCCACGACGGCCTTCGCGACGGGGCCTCACCCGACTCTCGCCGAGGCCGCCGAGGTGCTGCGCGAGCGTGGCGCGACCCGATTGGTGATCGCGCCCTGGTTCCTCGCGCACGGCCGGATCACCGACCGTGTCGCTGATTACGCGCGCACACACGGCACACCGATGGCCGAGCCACTCGGACCGCATCGGCTGGTGGCGGAGACGGTGCTCGACCGCTTCGACGAAGAGATCGCAGCCCGCGCGGCGGCCTAGCGTCAGTCCGTCAGTTCGTCACGGGCCGGCTGAGCCGCTGTCCCGCCGAAAGAGCGCGTCGACAGGCTGCCGCACATCACCGCACGCCGAAGGCAACGCCGCCAGTCCAAGCCCTCCAACATCGCGCTGATGAAACCGGCGTCGAAGGAATCGCCCGCGCCGGTCATGTCGACTGCCTCGACGGCCGGCACCGCCTCCGTGATGTTTTCTTCGGCGGTCCAGAGGACCCCCCCGTCGGCCCCGTTCTTCACCGCCACCGAACAGCCCATGCCGACGACGGCGCGCGCCGCGTGGTCGAGGTCCGCGTGGCCAGTGAGCGCCAGCAGCTCGGCCGCGTTGGGCAGCAGCACGTCGGTGTGCTTCACCACGGCCAGTGCGCCGGTCCAGCGTTCGGCCGGGTCCCAGTTGGTGTCGAGCGAGCGTCGTCGCGCCTTCGGTCCTCGCGCGGCGGAAGATGTCAGGCAGGTGTGGAGCGAGCTTTGGCGTCAGGAACATCGACGCGCTGTGCACGTGCCGCACTCGGGCCAACAGGTCGGGGTCGACGACCTCGGGGCCGGTGGTGGCCAGAGTGCCCGGATAGGTCAGGATCGCGCGGTCACCTGCGGACAGCACAACCGTCACCGGGCTGGCGACATCCGGGTCTGTGCGAACCCACGAGGTGTCGACGCCGCATGCGGTGAGCTCGTCGAGGACGAAGCGGCCGAAGACGTCGTCGCCGACGACGGCCGCCAGCGCCGTGGGCACACCGAGGCGAGCCAGACCCGCCGCGACGATCGCGCCGGACGCGCCAAGCACCAGGCTCGCGGTGTCCACCAGTTTCTCGACCTGACCGAATCGCGGGTCGACGTCGCCGGTGAGCACCAAGTCGGGATTGGCGTCGCCGATCACCAATACCTCGGGCGCCGCCATAGCATTCCTTGTCCAAAGTCGTCGCGCACAAACGCACGCTTGGTCCGCTCATTATTGAGCGATGTGCGCAAAGTGCGCAATACTGCCTCGTATGAAGCCCACGATCGCGATCATCGGAGCCGGAAGTGCTGTCTTCACCCGCGAGCTCCTCGGTGACATTCTCTCGTTCCCCGAGCTCAAGGCGGTGCGTGTCGTCCTGCACGACATCGACGCGGAGCGCCTCGAGACGGCCGAGGCGATCGCGCACGCGACCGCACGCGCCGCCGACGCACACCCCGAAGTGCTGGCGACCCCGGATCGCCGCCGAGCTCTCGACGGCGCCGACTACGTCATCAACACGATCCAGGTGGGAATGCACGACGCAACCGTGCGCGACTTCGAGATTCCGGAGCGCTACGGCCTGCACCAGACCATCGCCGACACCATCGGCATCGGCGGAATCTTCCGGGGGCTGCGGACTTTTCCCGTGCTGGCAGGCATCGCCAGGGACATGGCGGAGGTGTGCCCGGACGCCTGGCTGCTGAACTACACCAACCCGATGGCCATGAACGTGACATATCTGCACCACATCGCGCCCACGCTGAAGGTGCTCGGCCTCTGCCATTCGGTGTACTGGACGATGATCGGCTTGTGCGAGCTCATCGACGTGCCGTTCGACGAGGTCTCCTACTGGTCGGCGGGCGTCAACCACCAGGCCTGGGTGCTGCGCTGGGAACGGGCAGGCCAGAACCTCTATCCGCTGCTGGACGAGCGCATCGCGGCGAATCCTGAGCTGCGGCGACGGGTCCGCGTCGACATGTACCGCAGGCTCGGGTATTACCCGACGGAGACCAGCGAGCACTCAAGCGAATACGTCCCGTGGTATCTGCATCGCGACTCCGAGGTAAAACGGCTGCGCCTCAACGTCGGCGAATATGTCGGCATAAGCGAGGCCAATCTTGCTGAGTACCGGCAGGTCCGCGCCGAGCTCGTACATGCCGACACCCTCGATATCGACTCGAGCTCAACCGAATACGCTCCGCAGGTGATCCACTCGATGGAGACCGGCACCGTCCGGGTGATCGCCGCCAATGTCGCGAACGACGGCCTGATCACCAATCTGCCCGACGGATTCGCCGTCGAGGTGCCGACGGTGCTCGACGCGCTTGGCGCGCATTCCGTCAAGGTCGGCGACCTGCCTGCGCAGTGTGCGGCACTCAACCGCAACTACATCGGACCCGGCGAGTTGGCGGTGCGCGCCGCGGTCGACGGAAATCCACGCCTGGTGCCGACTGCGGCCATGCTCGATCCCAACACCGCAGCGACGTTGACCGTCGACGAGATCTGGCAGCTGTGCGCCGAGTTGACCGTCGCGCACGGCGACCTGTTGCCGGAAGCACTGAGAACGCCCGCTCGACTTTGATGCGCGTTCTTGCGCAAAACGAACAGTTATGCGCATACTGACGCAATGGCGGTGACGGAATCGGAGATCCAGTCCCAGCCCGACCTCTGGCGTCGGGTGGCACGAGAGCAGGCTCCGGCCGCCCTGACCGCGCGCGGCAAGCGGATGCTCGTGATCGGGTGCGGCACTTCAGCGTTCGTCGCCATGTCGTATGCGGTCCTGCGCGAGCAGGCAGGCTACGGCGAGACCGACTGGGCCTACGCATCGGAGATTCCGCCGTCGCGTCGCTATGACACCGTGCTGGCGATTACCCGCTCGGGCACCACCACCGAGGTCGTCGAAGCGGTCCAACGGCTCGATTCAGGCACCAAAGTCGCGCTGAGCGCCGTCGCAGGCGGCCCGTTGTCCCCGCTGGTCGACGAGCACGTCACGTTGGATTTCGCCGACGAGTCGAGCATCGTGCAGACCCGCTTCCCGACGACCGCACTGACACTGCTGCGCGTCGGGCTCGGCCAGGACGTCAATGGCTCGATCGACGACAGTGAAACCGCCGTCACCGACGCCCTGCCGGTCGACCCGACGGCATACCAGCACTTCGTCTACCTCGGCACCGGCTGGACCGTAGGGCTCGCGCACGAGGCAGCCCTCAAGATGCGCGAGGCTGCGCAGGCCTGGAGCGAGTCGTATCCCGCGATGGACTACCGGCACGGGCCGATCGCCGTGGCCGGACCGAGCAGCCTGGTGTGGATGCTCGGCGCGCCGCCTGCCGGGTTGACCCAACAGATCGTCGCGACCGGCGCCACCGTCGTCACCAGCGATCTTGACCCCTTGGCCCAGCTGATTCAGACCCAGCGGAGTGCGGTCGCCGTGGCTCGGGCCCGCGGCCTCGACCCCGACACGCCCCGTGGTCTCACCCGATCGGTCGTGTTGACGTGACACGGCGAAAGTCAATGAACAGCAGATTGCGCGAATGCGCATCATAATCTGCGCGTTCGCATATAGTCACCGACCATAGTGCGGTGTCGACCGCACGTCCGGCTCCATGTGAAGGGAAGTCGACCGTGAACCGCTCACGCATTTTTCTCGCCCTGATCGCAGCACTCACGCTCGTCCTCGCCGCGTGCGGTGGTGGCGGTGAGAAGGGTGAATCCGCCGGAGGCCCAACCAAGATCACGATCTGGCACGGCTGGACCGACGTTCAGGCCGACAACTTCACCAAACTGCTCGACCAGTACAACAAGGAGCACCCCGACGTCCAGATCACCCAGCTCGCGACGCCGAGCGACCAGGTGCTGCAGAAAGTGCTGACGGCCGTCCGCGGCAACAGCGCCCCCGACATCGCCTACATGTTCGGCTCGTGGTCACCGAACATCGCCGAGATCCCCAAGGTCGTCGACATGGCCGAGACCGTGAAGGGACCGGACTGGAACTGGGACGACTTCTACCAGGGCGAGCGCGATGCCGCGACCGTCGGCGACAAGATCGTCGGTGTACCCGCACTCGTGGACAACCTCGCCATCGTCTACAACAAGACCCTGTTCGACCAGGCGGGAGTCGCGGCACCGACAGCGGAGTGGACCTGGGACGACTTCCGAACGGCTGCAAAGAAACTGACTGATCCGGCCAAGGGGCAGTACGGCTGGTCGATTCCGGCCGATGCCTCGGAGGACACCGTCTGGCACTATCTGCCGATGCTGTGGGAGGCCGGCGGCGACATCCTGACCCCTGACAACCAGCACGCGGCGTTCAACTCGGAAGCCGGCGTCAAGGCGCTGACCACACTGCAGGACATGGCCGTCACCGACAAGTCCGTCTTCCTCGATACGACGAACCAGGATTACCAGAAGCTGTTCACCGCAGGAAAGATCGGGATGCTGATCACTGGACCGTGGGACCTCGGCGTGCTAACCGACGTGGACTACGGCGTGCAGATCATGCCGACTTATGCCGGTTCGTCCGCGGGCCATCAGACCATCGCCGGGCCTGACAACTGGGTGGTCTTCGACAACGGTGCGCAGCGCAAGCAGGCCGCTATCGACTTCGTCAAATGGCTGACCGCGGCGCCTCAAGTCAAGTCGACCTCGCTGACCACCGCCGACCTGCCGACACGCAAATCGGTCGGCGACGATCAGGCGTTCGTCAAGCAGCTCAACGAAAAGCAGCCAGGTACCGGCGTTTTCGTGCAGAATCTGGCCAACGTGAAGAAGGCCAGGCCGACGGTCGCCCAGTACCCGAAGATCTCCGAGGCGCTGGGCCAGGCGATCGTGTCCGTCCTACTCGGCCAGGCCCAACCGGCCGACGCGCTCAACACGGCCGCGAAGACGACGGACGCGGCGCTTGCCGAGAAGTAACCGGAATTCGGATTCTTCCGACGACGTCGGGCCGCCGGCTCCGTCGCTGTTGCGGCGCCTGTTCCGCTCGGAGAATGCGAACGGTTGGGCGCTCAGCGCGCCCGGTGTAATCCTGATCGGTGTCTTCGGGCTGCTGCCGGTGTTGATGTCGCTGCAGCTGTCGTTCCAGAAGTCCGACCTGCTGACACCCGAGACACCGTGGGTGGGCACCGACAACTACCGCAGGCTCGCAGACGATCCGGTGTTCGCTGAGGCGATCAAGCACACGCTCATCTACACCGCGCTGTTCGTTCCCGGCACCATGCTCGTCGGCCTGTTCGTCGCCGCCGCGATGAACCGTTCGATTCGCTTCATCTCGGTGTACCGCACCACGGCCTACATCACGATGGCGGTGTCGACCATCTCGCAGGCCATCATCTTCCTCTGGCTGACCAGCCGCGATTTCGGTCTGGTCAATGCGGCGCTCGGGGTGGTAGGGATCTCGCCACAGCCGTTCCTCGCCTCCCCCAGCCAGGCCTTGTATGTGATCGTGGCGATGACGATCTGGGGCTGGACCGGATTCTCGGTCATCGTGTACCTCGCTGCGTTGCAAGGAGTTCCGCCCGAACTGCACGAAGCCGCGGCCATCGACGGCGCCAGCGCCTTCACCCGATTCCGCACTATCACCGTGCCCCTTCTCGGGCCCGCGAACCTCTTCCTGTTGGTATGGCTGACCATCAACGCGCTGCAACTGTTCGACGAGGTCTACCAGACGACACGCGGCGGACCTCTGCGCGCGACGACAGTGATCGTCTACTACCTCTGGGACCGCGCGTTCGTACAGTTCGACGCGGGCTACGCCGCGGCGATGGCCTACGTGCTGTTCGTTGTGATCGTGGTCATCACCGCGGTGCAGTTCCGCATCGCCAGAAGGTATGCGTTCAACACATGACCACCGATGCCGTGACGACCAGGCGCTGGCTGCCGTTCAGCCCGTGGCACCTGGTGCTGATCCCGTTGTCGTTCCTGCTCATCGTGCCGCTGCTGTGGATGCTGGTCACCTCTCTGCAGACGACGAACGAGGCCAACCGGTTTCCGCCGGTGCTGCCAGCAAGCCCCCAGTTTCAGAATTACCCGGATGCGCTGGAGGTCGCGCCGTTCGGACACTTCTTCCTCAACAGCACACTGGTGACGCTGACAGTGCTCGTGAGCAACCTCGTCATCTGCAGCCTCGCCGGATATGCGTTCGCCCGAATCCGGTTCCTGGGGCGCGGAATTCTGTTCGCGACGTTGATGGCGACGCTGATGGTGCCGTTCCAGGTGACGATGATCCCGGTCTTTCTGATCGTAAAGTGGTTCGGCGACAACGTCTGGGCCGGCCTTGGTGTCGACCACCTTGGGGCGCTCATGCTGCCCAACCTCGCGACCGCCTTCGGCATCTTCTTTCTGCGACAGTTCTTCATGACCGTCCCGGTGGAACTCGAGGACGCTGCGCGCGTCGACGGCACCTCCCGGCTCGGCGTGCTGGTGAAGATCATTCTTCCGCTATCGCTGCCCGCGCTTTCGACGCTCGCGGCGCTGACCGTGCTGACGTCGTGGAACGACTTCCTGTGGCCGCTCATCGCCGTCACCTCACCCAACCAGATGACTGTTCCGTTGGGGCTCAGCTACTTTCAGGGCGCCCACTTCACGAACTGGCCGTTGTTGATGGCGGCGAATGTGATGAGCCTGCTGCCGATGCTTCTGGTTTTCATCGTGGCCCAGCGGTACTTCGTGCAGTCGGTGGCGAGCACGGGACTGAAGGGCTGACCATGGCGAGGCAATTGAAGGTGGGACCACCGTGGCAGAAGTAGAGTTTTGCGGCGTCACACGCCGCTATGTGGGAAACGTGGTCGCGCTCAACAACCTCGACCTCAAGGTCGACGACGGCGAGTTCCTGATCCTGGTCGGGCCGTCCGGCTGCGGTAAGAGCACCGCGCTGCGCCTGCTCGCCGGTTTGGACAAACCCACATCCGGCGACATCAAGATCGGCGGCACCACGGTTAACCGGCTCAGCCCGGGAGAGCGCGACATCGCGATGGTGTTTCAGAACTACGCGCTGTATCCGCACATGACGGTCCGCGCGAATCTCGTCTACGGACTGCGCCAGCGGCGAACACCGAAAGCCGAGATCGAACAACGACTTCGGGAGATGGCACAACTGCTCGATATCGGTGGGTTGCTCGACCGCAAACCGGGACAGCTCTCCGGCGGCCAGCGGCAGCGGGTCGCGATGGGCCGGGCGCTGGTGCGACGGCCCCGGGTGTTCCTGCTCGACGAACCGTTGTCCAACCTCGACGCAAAACTGCGCACCCAGGTGCGCGGCGATTTGAAGCGGCTGCACCGCGAGGTCCCGGTCACGTCCATCTACGTAACCCACGACCAGGTCGAGGCGATGACGCTCGGTGACCGGTTGTGCGTCATGTCCGACGGCGAAGTCCAGCAGATCGGCACCACCGACGACATCTACAACCGGCCCGCGAACACGTTCGTGGCCACCTTCATGGGCAGCCCGCCGATGAATCTGCTCCCCGGCGAGATGCGCGACGGCGTCTTGCACGTCGCAGGCACACCGATCACCGCCCTGACCGCGCCCGAGGGCCCGGTCACCGTCGGAATCCGGCCCGAGCATGCGCAGGTATGCCCGCCCTCCGAACACGGCGCATTGCCTGCGCGCGTCGACTTCTGCGAGCCGCTGGGCAGCCACGTGCTGGTCAATGCCCTGGTGGAACAACCAGGCGACGAACGCGCGCGGATCATCGTTGCGGCCTCCCCCGAGACCCTGCCCGAAACCGGCGCCCGGGTCGGCCTGAAACTGGCGAGCCAGAAGATTCACCTGTTCGACGCCGAAACGGGCAGCGCGCAGCTGACCCGCGAGCACATCTCACTCACGTGACAGCCTGCCTAAAGCGCCTGCGGCTAACCGTCTTTGACCGGTGCAACGATCACTTCGATATGCGCGGACTCGGCGGCCGTTCGCGTCGAGGGATCAATGCCGGAGTCCGTCACCAACGTGTCGATAGCGTCCGGCCCACAGATCCGTGCGAAGGTCACCTTCCCGATCTTGGAACTGTCCGCGATCACGATGGTGCGCTTGGCCTGTCGGATGAACGCCAGATCGGTGTGCGCCTCCATCTCGTCGTGCGTGGTACATCCGTCGGTCACGGTGAACCCGTCGGTGCCGACGAACGCGATGTCGAGGTGATACTGGGCGATCATCGCCTCTGCGGCGGGCCCGACCAGTTCGTAGGATGCGTGACGCGCGTTGCCCCCGACGACGACGAGCCGAATATTGGGCCACGCAACGAGTTCCGCGGCGATGTTGAGGGCGTTGGTGACCACGGTCAGGTCGCGGCGGTCGGCGAGCGCCCGCACCACCTCGGTCGCCGTCGTGCCGCCGGTGGTGCCGATCACGTCACCGTCGCGAACCAGCTTCGCGGCCTGCTGGCCGATCGCACGCTTCTGCCGGAGTTGGCGGGATGCCTTGTACCGGATGGGCATTTCCAGACCGGCCGGCTTGGGAAGCGCCCCGCCGTGCGTGCGACGCAGCGAGGCCTTGCTCGTGCAGCGTCTGGAGGTCGCGCCGGATGGTGGCGGCCGATACGTCGAACTCCTCGGCCAGTCGGGCCACATCGACACTGCCGTGCTCGACCACCCGATCGAGAATCTCGGCGAGCCGTTCTGCTTTCACGCAAAAAGTGTACGTGCTCGTTTCGGCCAAAACGAACATATATGCGCAACAATTCGATCGGAAACGACCGTATGAGCCATCTCCTCGACGTCGTCACGCGACCCAACGCCGCTGGGATCACATCGGTCTGCTCGGCCCACCCGTTTGTCATCGAAGCCGCCCTCGAGCATGCCCGCACCGCCGACGACGTCGTGTTGATCGAGGCCACCTCCAACCAGGTGGACCAGTTCGGCGGCTACACCGGAATGCGTCCGGCCGACTTCCGCGTCTTCGTCGAAGAGATCGCACACCGGGTGGGATTCCCGCTCGAACGGATCGTGTTGGGCGGCGACCATCTGGGCCCCAATCGATGGCGGAATCTGCCCGCGGAGACCGCGATGTCGCACGTCGACGATCTGGTGCGCGCCTACGTCGGGGCCGGCTATACGAAACTGCATCTCGACTGCAGCTATCCGTGTGCCGACGACAGCGGCCCGCTTTCCGACGAGGTCGTCGCCGCGCGCGCGGTCCGGATGCTCACCGTCGCCGAGACCGAGGCTGCGCGAGTCGGTTTGGCCGGTCGGCTGCGGTACGTGATCGGGACCGAGGTGCCCACACCCGGCGGGGCGTCCCACCATATCGACGACCTGCGACCCACCAGCGCCGAGAGTGCCCGCGCCACACTCGCCGAGCATCGCCTCGCCTTCGATCGCGCCGGACTCGGGCATATCTGGCCTCAGGTGATGGCCCTGGTCGTGCAACCCGGCGTCGAGTTCGACCTCATGCGGGTGGTGGACTACCGGGCGGGCGCCGCGGGCGAATTGGCCGCCGTCCTCGACGACGAACCGTCGGTGACCTTTGAAGCGCACTCCACCGACTACCAAACTCGCACGGCCCTAGGTGCTTTGGTGATGGACGGCTGGCGGGTGCTCAAGGTCGGACCGGGCCTGACGTTCGCGCTGCGCGAGGCGTTGTTCGCCCTTGCTGCCATCGAAAACGAACTTGTCCCCGCACACGATCGGTCCGCGCTCCCCGATATCGTTGAGCGCGAAATGCTGGCGGCGCCGGAGCATTGGGAGCGCTATTACCCGGGCTCGCCGACCCAGCGCTCCATCGCGCGCCGCTACAGCTACAGCGACCGGGTGCGGTACTACTGGCCGAACCCGCAGATCGATGCCGCCGTAGCGCGGTTGCTACACAATCTCGACGACCACGGCATTCCCGAGCCGATGCTCAGCGCATTCCTGCCCGACCAGTACGAGCGCGTTCGCGAAGGAGTGCTGGCGGCTGCCCCGAAAGCGATTGTGCTGGACCGAGTTCGGTCTGTGCTGGAGACCTATGCGCAGGCGTGCCGAGCTCCGCTGGCTGCCGTATCCCCCGCCTAGTCCACAGCCTGTACCGCCTACCGCGGATTCTTCTCGCCGGCCTCGACGGAAACTGTCAACCTGTTCTCGGCCGGTGCCACCGGACACGTGGCGTAGTCGGTGAATGCGCAGGGCAAGTTCGCTGCCCTGTTGAAATCGAGTACTACCGTCCCGTCCGCTGCCGGCGGTTCGATCGCGAGTGATCGGCATGCAGGGTATGTCGTCAGACCGCTGGTGACGTCGGTGAACAGTAGCCCAAGACCACCGTCGCGACCGCTGAAGGCGACGAGCTGCAGCGCGGAGCCCGACAACTCGAAATCGATGACCCCGACGGCGGTGTGATGATGCTCGAGCCCTTCCACGACCGCTCCCGTCGTGACGGCGCGAGGCCGCTCGAACGGTGTGAACCTACCCGCGACGACCCAGCTCTCGCTCGGCGGATATGCGGGGATACCGTGAAACTCCTGCAGGTGCGGGGATTCGGGATCATGCACGCGCAACGCCACCGAGCCGGTTCGACGGATGATTTCGATGCGGCGATCTCCGTCAGCGACGAGCAGGCCAGGTGCTCCCTCGACCGGTTCGAACCGTTGGGCTCCATCGAGACCCTCGACGTAGACCGCGTCGGCGTCCGCGCGCCATCTGCCAGGAAGGTCGGCAACCGTCTCGAAATCCTCAGTGAGCCAATATAAACCGGTCAGAGCGACCCAACCCAGTGGATCGCCGTAATAGCGTTCCCGTCCGCGGTGCCACTCGTTCCAGTCTTCCTCGAACGCGGACGGCGTGGTGGACTCGGCAGTAGTCATGATCGAACTTCCCTTCTTCTAGCCTAGCCTTTGGCGCTGCTTTCAGACCCGGCGGCCTGGCGACGTGTCAGCGGTTCACGGAGGCCGAGACCACAACTTCTTTCCGACCCAACTCTGCGGACAACGGCCTGCTGGGTATCTGTTGACGAAGCACGGGAGCGACCTCGGCCTGGAACAGTTCCAGGCTGCGACGTTTCTGAGCGGTCGTCAGACCGTCGGCTTCTGCACTGAGGTGAATCACCTCGTGACCGAGCTGCTCGTGATAGCGGCTCACCTTATCGATCACCTGCTGCGGGCTGCCGATCAACGCCGAGCTGCGCGCAACGAAGTCCTCGATCGATTCGAATACCACCGGAAGTCCGGCCCGGCGCGCGAACGCCAGACGCGATCCGAAAGCGGGCCGGTATGCGTCGATCGCCTGCTGTGACGTGGCGGCGACGTGAAATCCTGCGGTGCCGGCACCGACGAGCGCGTCGTCGGGATCGCGGCCATAGAACGCCCACTGCTGCCGATAGTGCCGAACCAGCTCCGCATACGGCTCGATCGGATGGGTCACGTTGGCAGAGAAGATCGGATCACCGTGTTGCGCGGCGAGGTCGACGGAATCCTTGCTCGTCGCGCTGCCGTGCCAGATCCGGATCTTCTTCTGCAACGGACGCGGTAAAGCCTTGGCATCGACGAGTGGCGGACGAAACCGGGCGGGCCATGTCACACGATCGCTGTCCCACAGCGCGCGAAAGAGTTCGTAGCCCTCTCGGTTGCGGTCCCATTGGTCGGCGGTTGTCACACTGAACAACTCGGCCTGCGCCGCACCGTTGCCCTTGCCGATGATCAGTTCCAGCCGACCGCCGGAGAGATTGTCCAGCGTCGAATAGTCCTCGAAAGCCCGCACCGGATCGAGCAGGCTGAGCGTCGTCACCGCGGTGAACAGACCGATCCGCGAGGTCCGCGCCGCGATATTGCTCAACACGACGGGCGGAGAGGACGAGATGAACGGATCCTCGTGACGCTCGCCTACGGCGAAGCCGTCGTAACCGAGTTGCTCGGCAAGTACGGCGCTATCGATGACCTCCCGCAGCCGATCGGCGGGGCTCTTCTTCTCACCCGACACCGGATCGGGGTGATGTGCGATCAGCGTGAGCAGTAGGAATTTCATCGGGTCACACCCTGATCTCCTTCATCCGGGCCGCGGTACGCACCCACCTGCAATGGACGGTGACCGCCTCGACGGTAGCAAACCTGATGACGCTTGGTTTTATTCCGTGTGGCCGCATCGGCGGCACTCACAAACTTCTCGACGTGTCCATCATGATCGCTCGTATCTGCCGAAACCGCGCCAAGCGCAGTGTCTTCCAGTGACGTTGGCGTTTCGCGTCGCTGGATCACGCCCGCGAAGCGGCACAGCCGACGCACCCGGCAATAAATTCTCAGTGAGCCTAGATATCCACCAGGTGTTTACCAGCCGGTACTAATACTCGGGTGACCACCGCGCTGTCAGCCAATCCGTGCTGTCGCTAAATCGTCTCCGCTCCATCTCAGCTACAGAAAGTCGCTCACAGTGTCGGTGTTCGTAGATATCGCCCCTGATGAGTCGCATGTCGACTCGCCCACCGCAGCCACCCCAAGAAGCAAATGGCGTGGCAGGCTGACCCGTGCGGCACTGCCGCTGTTGTCGCTGATCGTCTTCTTCATCGTCTGGCAGATCGCGGCGGCAAGCGGCATCTGGAACCAGACCTTCGTGCCCTACCCGAGCACGGTCTGGCGTGCGTTCATCGATGTGTCGACCACCCACGACGGCGTTCGCGGCTACGCGGGCTACCTGCTGTGGGAGCACCTCTACATGACCCTGCGCCGCGTGCTCGCCGGCGTCGTCATCGGCGTAGTGCTCGGCGTCCTGCTCGGTCTCGTCATGGGATCGATCAGCTGGGTGCGCAGCGTGCTGGAACCCTGGCTCACCTTCCTGCGTGCCCTGCCCCCGCTGGCCTACTTCTTCCTGCTGGTCATCTGGCTCGGCATCGACGAGGCGCCCAAGATCACCCTTCTGGCGCTCGCGGCGCTGCCGCCCGCCGCCGTGGCCACCACTGCCGCCGTCGTCGCCGCCCCCGTCGGCCTGCAGGAGGCCGCCCGCGCGCTCGGCGCCTCCCGCGGAGAAGTGATCCGCGACGTGGTCGTGCCGTCGGCGCTGCCCGAGACATTCACCGGCATCCGGCTGGCGGTCGGCATGGCCTACTCGTCGGTCGTCGCCGCGGAACTCTTCAACGGCATCCCCGGCATCGGCGGATTGGTCAAAGACGCAAGCAATTACAACAACACCCCCGTCGTGCTGGTCGGCATCTTCGCCATCGGCATATCCGGTCTTGTCATCGACGGTCTGCTTCGCGCTATCGAACGGCGCGCTGTCCCATGGAGAGGAAAAATATGAGACTCAAGTCTGCTCTGGCCGTATTGGCCGTCACCACCGTGGCTTTGGCCGGCTGCTCGGTCGACCACTCCGCCGACAAGGCCGACAAGCCGACGATCCGCATCGGCTACCAGAGCTTCCCCAGCGGCGACTTGATCGTCAAGAGCAACAAGTGGCTGGAAGAAGCGCTGCCGAACTACAACATCAAGTGGACGAAGTTCGACTCCGGCGCCGACGTGAACACCGCGTTCATCGCCAAGGAGCTCGACTTCGGCGCGCTTGGGTCCAGCCCGGTCGCCCGCGGTCTGTCGGCGCCGTTGAACATCCCCTACAAGGTCGCCTTCGTGCTCGACGTTGCCGGTGACAACGAGGCGCTGGTGGCCCGCAACGGCGCCAACATCAACTCGATCGCTGACCTGCGCGGCAAGCGGATCGCGACGCCGTTCGCGTCGACGGCGCACTACAGCCTGCTCGCCGCGCTGGCGCAGAACGGCCTGTCCCCCAGCGACGTTCAGCTTGTCGACCTGCAGCCGCAGGCCATCCTGGCCGCCTGGGACCGCGGCGACATCGACGCCGCCTACAGCTGGCTGCCGACACTCGACCAGCTACGCAAGACCGGCAAGGACCTGATCACCAGCCGTCAGCTGGCCAAGGATGGTAAGCCGACGCTCGACCTCGGCGCGGTGTCCGACGAGTTCGCTGCCGCACATCCCGATGTCGTCGACACCTGGCGTCAGCAGGAGGCGCGCGCACTCTCGACGATCAAAGACGACTCTGCCGCGGCCGCCAAGGCCATCGCCGCCGAAATCGGCCTCTCGCCCGACGAGGTTTCCGGTCAGCTCAAGCAGGGCGTCTACCTGACGCCGGAAGAGGTCGCGTCGCCGCAATGGCTTGGCGCCGAAGGTAAGCCGGGCAACATCGCGGTCAACCTGCAGAGCGCTTCACAGTTCCTCGCCGAGCAGAAGCAGATTCCGTCGGCGTCACCGCTGACCGCCTTCCAGAATGCGATCTACACAAAGGGACTACCTGGTGTCCTCAGTCAGTGATCTCAAACCCGTTGCGAATCACCGCAATGCGGGTGCAATCCGGATCAGCGACGTGTCGCATAAGTACGGCCGCGGGCGTGACGAAGTCATCGCGCTCGGGCCGGTCGACCTGACGGTGGAACCCGGCTCGTTCCTGGTACTGGTTGGCGCGTCTGGATGCGGTAAGAGCACGCTGCTGCGCCTGTTGGCCGGCTTCGAGTCGCCAAGCGCGGGTTCGGTGCAGGTGTCGGGGAGCTCCCCGACACCCGGAGTGACCGCAGGCGTGGTGTTCCAGCAGCCGCGGCTCTTCCCGTGGCGCACGGTCGGCGGAAACGTGGACCTGGCCCTGAAATACGCGAAGGTGCCGCGTGAGCGGCGCGCAGAACGCCGTGCCCGGCTACTCGAGCGGGTGGGGCTGGAAGGCACCGCCGACCGCAGGATCTGGGAGATCAGCGGCGGTCAGCAGCAGCGCGTGGCGATCGCGCGAGCGCTGGCCGCCGAGACGCCGCTGTTCCTGCTCGACGAACCGTTCGCGGCACTCGACGCGCTGACGCGTGAGCGACTGCAGGAGGACGTCCGCCAGGTCAGCGCCGAGTCCGGCCGCACAACGGTGTTCGTCACACACAGCGCCGACGAGGCCGCGTTCCTCGGATCGCGGATCGTGGTGCTGACGCGGCGGCCGGGGCAGGTGGCGCTCGACCTTCCGGTCGACCTGCCGCGCGGCGACGTGGACGCCGACGAACTGCGGCGGTCCCCCGAGTACGCGGAACTGCGCACGGAGGTGGGACGCGCGGTCAAAGCGGCCGCAGCCTAGTAAGACTCACGATGACTCCAGATATAGAACTGCACCGCCGTTCAGTCCTACGGTGCCCATAACCTATCGACTCTTCCCAGCGAAGGATGGTTCCCGCATGTCCGAAATCACCGCCGACCCAAGTGCTTTGAGGGACGAACCACAGGGTCCTATACGCAAATTGCGCGGCAACCTCGGGGTCGCGTCCATCGTCTTCATGGTGGTGGCCGCCGCGGCACCGCTCGGCGTCATCGGTGGCGTCGTCCCTCTGGGTATCGCCTCCGGCAATGGCGCAGGGTTCCCGGCCACCTTCGTCGTCTCCACGGTGATCCTGCTGTTCTTCGCGGTCGGTTTCACCGCCTTGACGCCCTATGTCGACGAGGCGGGCGCATTCTTCTCCTATGTCCGCACGGCGCTGGGCTTTCCGGCAGGCATCGGCATCGCATTCGTCGCGTTGGTCAGCTACGTGGCCATCGAGGCGGGCGTCTACGGCCTGCTCGGCCCGGCAGGTGGGGTGATCGTCGAGCTGTTCGGCGGTCCCGCGCTGCCCTGGTGGGTGTTCGCCGCGGTGGCGTTCGCCGTGACGACGTTCGTGGGTTACCGCAACATCGAGCTGTCCAGCCGCGTGCTCGCCATACTGCTGAGCGCCGAGATCGCGATCGTGTTGGTGCTGGACGCGGTCATCGTCTTCCAGGGCGGCGACCACGGGCTCTCGAATGGCATCGTCAACCCGAGCGCGATCTTCTCCGGTTCGCTGGGTATCGGGCTGCTGTTCGCACTGATCAGCTACGTCGGGTTCGAGGCAACGGCGATCTTCCGCGACGAGGCCAAGACACCGGACCGCACGATTCCGCGCGCGACCTACATCGCACTCATTTTGATCGGTGTGTTCTATGCGGTGACCAGCTGGGCGTTGATCTCCGGCTGGGGTGACAAAGAGGCGGTAAGCCGCGCAACGGATTCCGGCTCCACCTTCCTGGCCGACACAGCACAGCGCTACATCGGCGTGGTGGGCACCGACATCATCACGGTGCTGTACTTCACGAGCCTGTTCGCCTGCATTCTCTCGTTCCACAACGTGGCGTCGCGGTACATATTCGCGCTGTCGCAGCGCGATGTGCTGCCCGAGTCGCTGAGTCGCCCGCACGATCGACACGGCTCACCGCATCAGGCGTCGCTGTGGATCTCCGCGGTGGTCGCGGTCAGCATCGTCCTTGCCGTCGTGTTCAAGCTCGATCCCGCCGCGCAGTTCTACACCTGGTTCGCAGGCGCCACCACGGTCGGCTTCGTCGTACTCCTGATCGCCACGTCGGTCGCCGTACTGGTGTACTTCGCCCGTGACCGTCGCGGGTACTCGCAGTGGCGGGTCCGGGTCGCGCCCGCGCTCGGATTGGTCGGGCTGGCGATCGGATTGGTGCTGATCGTCGCCAACCTCGAGGATCTGGTGGGTGGCTCCACCATCCTGGGCTGGGCCATCGTCGGACTGCTGGTCGTCTCGTTCATCGCGGGTGTCGTCGTCGGCAAGCGGGTCGGCGATAGGACGGTGACGCAACCATGACGTACACGGTCATTTCCACGTCGGCCGACGTACACGTCCCGTCATCACCGGAACGGGAGTTGCGTAACGCACTCGACGATGGATCTTTGGCCGAGATCGAGATCGCCTGGAGTGATCCGTTCGGCCACGCACAAGGCAAACGCATTCCGGCGACGCAGTTCCTGAATCGCGCTCTTGGCACCGGGTTCGCCTTCTGCGAAGCGTCGTTGGGCTGGGACACCGAGGGCACGGTCGTCGACTCGCTGCGGCTGACGAACTGGAGCGGCGGCTATCCCGACGTGTATGCCGTCCCCGACCTTGCGACGTATCGACCGTTGCCGTGGCGTCCCCGGGTCGGCCATGTCATCTCGGACATCGTTGCGCACGACCGCAGTCCGTCGCTGCTGGATCCTCGCGCGGTGCTCAAGAAGGTCTCGGCACGCCTAGCCTCGTTGGGCTTCACTGCCAAGGTCGGAGTCGAGTTCGAGCTGTATCTACTCAACTCGGACGGCTCACCGTTCCAGGATGATATCCACGCCTACTCGCTGGAAAACGCCAACGCGCTGGATCCGATCCTCAACGACCTCTACGAGACGTTGAGCGCATTCACGAGACTGGAGGGCATCCAAACCGAGTACGGCCCTGGGCAGATCGAGACGAACCTCGTCTACACCGACGCCCTGGAGGCTGCCGACGACGCGGCCCGGCTGAAGTACGCCGCCAAGGAGGTGGCGCGCAGACACGGCAAGATCGCCAGCTTCATGCCCAAGCCGTTCACCGAGCACTCGGGAAGCTCGCAGCACCTCCATATTTCGCTCTGGCAGGGTGACGAGCCGGCTTTCGCACCCGACGACGGAGCCGAGAACCAACTGACTCTTCGCGCCATCGCCGGGCTGCTGGAGCACCTGCCGTCGATCACATTGTTCGGCGCACACTCGGTCAACGCGTACCGACGGTTCATACCCGACTCGTTCGCGCCGGCGACCGTGACGTGGAGCCGCGACAACCGCAGCGCTGCGGTCCGCTCGCTGATCGAGCCAGAGCCTGCCGCCAGCCGGATCGAGCTACGCAGCGGAGCCTCCGACGCCAACCCGTACTGGCTGATCGCGTCGGCCCTTGCCGCGGTCGTTGCAGGCCTGGAGGCCAGGCGCAACGCACCGCCCGCGCTCGGCGGCAATCTCTACACCGAGGGTGTCCCGTTGCCCGAATCGCTCGGGGTGGCAATCGAACTGGCCACCCGGGACGACACCATCCTGGAGATCCTGGGGGCAGACTCGGTCTTCGATTTCGCCGCCCTGGCGCGCAGCGAGTGGGTCCAGTACTCGAACGAGGTCAGCGACTGGGAACGCCGGCGCTACCTGGTCCGCTCGTGACCGCACCGCGGTTCGGGGTATGGGCGCCGGTATACGGCAATCACGGCGCCCGAAATCATCCGCACGACGCACCCGACGCGAGCTACCGGCGCACCCGCGACCTGCTACTGCGAGCCGAGCAGGCCGGTTTCGATTCAACGCTGTTGGCCCAGCATGTCATTCATCCGAGCAATACCGAAGACGACGTGCTCGAGACGTGGTCGACGATAGCGGCCCTGGCGGAGGCCACCTCTCGAATCGAATTGATCGGCGCGGTCAAACCACTGCTGTTCAACCCGTTGGTGTTCGCGAAGATCGCGGCGAATATCGCGGACATCGCCGACGGGCGCCTCGCCGTCAACCTCGTCACCGGCTGGTTCCTGCCGGAGCTGGAGGGACTCGGCATCGACCCGCTCGACCATGACGACCGCTACGCCTACTCGCGGGAGTGGCTTGGAATAGTCACCGAATTGTGGACGGGCAAGCACGTTCCGATCGGTGATCGCGACGGCCAACCCGCGCTGGTTCGACCCGTACCGGCCAGCCCTCCCTTGTTGTATGTCGGCGGCGAATCCGAACCGGGCCGCGCGCTGGCCGCCGAGAACGCCGATGTCTTCTTCATCAACGGTCGCCCGTTCGCCGACACCGTGCAGGTGATCGAGGACCTGCGCGCGAGACCTCGAAACGGTAGTGCCCCGCTGCGATTCGGATTGTCGGCGTTTGTGATCGCCCGCGAGAGCGAGGCAGAGGCCGCGGCCGAATTGGAGCACCTGCAGTCGCTCTCCGATGCCGAGAGCCGACCGGAGATCTCCGGCGGCACCGATCCCAAGACTCAGATGTACAAGGTACTGTCAGGCACCAAGCGAATCGGCTCGAACGGCGGCACGCTGGCCGGGCTGGTCGGCAGCTATGAACAGGTGATCGAGCGTATCGAGGCATTCCACGACGCCGGAGTCGAGCTGTTCATGCTCCAGTTCCAGCCGATCGACGCCGAGCTGGATCGGTTCGCCGACAAGATCATCCCCCATTTCCGCTAGCGCCTGGGAGCCGACATGACTATCACACGTGAACCTGTCTCGCCGCGAAAGCCTTTCGCCGCGGAGCCACTTGGGGGCACCGTCGACGAACGCCTGGGGCGCCTGACCGACGTCGTCGCGGCATTGCGACGCGATGATCCCGCCGCCGAACGTGATCGGGTGCTGCAGTACGACGGCGTCGAGGCGATTCGGCGGACAGGTGTGCTCGAGCTGCGGGTACCGACGGAGTTCGGCGGCCCTGGCGGGAAGGTCCGCGATGTGCTGTCTGCCGTCATCCAGATCGGTCGCGGCAGTTCCAATGTGGCGCAGGCTCTTCGGTCGCACTTCGGGTTCTCCGAACGCCTGTTGAGTAACCGCGCGACTGCAGAAGAGCGCGCTGAGTGGTTTCCGCGCGTCAACGACGGCATCATCGTCGGCAACGCGATCACCGATGCCGCGGGCCGCGCGCCGTCAAGCGCCGACACCAAGGTGCTTCCCGATACGGACGGGATACTGCGGCTGAACGGCTACAAGTTCTACTCCACCGGCACCCTGTTCGCCGATGTCATCGCCGTATCGGCGCTGGACGCCCAGGGCCGCGACATCCAGGCGATCATTCCGGCTGACCGCGAAGGCGTCGAATTGTTCGACGACTGGGACGGATTCGGGCAGCGCACGACCGCCAGCGGCGGGACCCGGTTCACTGACGTCGAAGTGCATCATCACGAGGTTGTCACCGTATCCGAGGGCAACACACTCGGGCATGCGACCGCATTCCTGCAGCTCTACCTTGCGACGGTGACGGTAGGTATTGCCTACGCCGTGTACGACGACGCCGTCGAGTACGTGCGGACGAAGGCCCGCCCGGCGTCGCATTCAGTGGCCGACACCGCCGACGCCGATCCCTTTGTCCTGCAAGCGGTCGGACAGATCTGGGCGGACGCGACGTCCGGTGAAGCGATCGTGCTGGCCGCGGCGGACGCCATCGACCGTCTCGTCGACGAAGGCCGCCAGCACGATCAGGACGCGGTCGCCGAAGTCGCCGTCACGGTGGCGAGGGCACAGCTGGTGGCGGAGCGATTGACGATATCGGCTGCCGAGCGGCTCTTCGACACCGGCGGCGCATCGGCCACCGCGCGGACGCTGAACTTCGACCGGCACTGGCGCAACGCGCGCACGATCGCGGGCCACAGCCCGTTGGCCTACAAGGCTTACGCGGCAGGCAATTACGCCGTCAACGGAACGGCCCCGCCCGCCAACGGCTACTTCTGATCGCGCGAGCAGGGCCCACACCGCAGGTAGGGGAACGCAAAGGTCCGTAAAACCCCAGGAGAAAACGGACTTTAGCGTCTGCTCACCGAAGATACTCAGGCGTTCGAGAGAGCCTCGTCCTCGTCCTCGTCGGCGGTGTCGGCCTTCGGCACATCGGTGCCGCCGGGTAGCTCCGGCACCCTTGTGGCTCGAACGTAGACGGTGTCACCCTCATTGAGGCCGAGCGCCTCGGCGTCGCCGCGGGTGATCTGCGCGGTGAACGGGGTGTTGTTCGATGCGGCGGTCAGCTCGACGCGAACCTCGAAGCCCAGCATGACGATTCGGTCGATCGTTGCCTTCAGCACGCCGGTCGCCTGCACCGAGTCTTCGGTGGTCGCGATCGCCATATCGGGGTTGCGGCCGACGCGGATGTCGTGCGGGCGCACCAGCGTCCCGTTCAGCGACGACACCGCGCCGAGAAACGACATCACGAACGCGTTGGCCGGCTTGTCGTAAACGTCTGTGGGAGAACCGACCTGCTCGATGCGGCCCTTGTTGAGCACCGCGATCCTGTCGGCCACGTCGAGCGCCTCGGACTGATCGTGGGTCACCAGCACCGTGGTGACGTGAACCTCGTCGTGCAGCCGGCGCAGCCAGGCCCGCAGATCCTCGCGGACCTTCGCATCCAGCGCACCGAAGGGTTCGTCGAGCAGCAACACCTGCGGGTCCACGGCGAGTGCGCGCGCCAGCGCCATGCGCTGCCGCTGCCCACCGGACAACTGGTTCGGATAGCGGGACTGGAATCCGCTGAGACCGACTACCTCGAGCAGGTTGTCGACCTTCTCCTTGATCTCGGCCTTCGGCCGCTTGCGGATGCGCAGGCCGAAGCCGACGTTGTCACGGACCGTCAGATGCTTGAACGCCGCATAGTGCTGGAACACGAAGCCGATGCCCCGCCGTTGCGGCGGGATGTGGGTCACGTCCTCGCCATTGATCGTGACGGTGCCGGTGTCGGGCTGATCCAGTCCAGCGATGGCGCGAAGTAGCGTCGACTTGCCAGATCCGCTGGGCCCCAGCAGTGCGGTCAGCGAGCCCGACGGCACGTCGAAGTCGACGTTGTCCAGCGCGGCGAAGTCGCCGTAGTGCTTGTTGGCGCCCCGCACCGTGATCGCATTGGTCATATCAGCGTCTCCTGGGACTTAATTGTCCGTTTTCGCGCGGCGCGCGTCGAGGATCACTTGAACGACGAGTACGAGCACTGCGACGGTCATCAGCAGCGTGGAAACAGCGTACGCGCCGTACTCGGCGCCGCGGCTGTATCGGTCTGCCACCAGCAGGGTGAGTGTCTGCGATGAACCGGGCAGGTTCGCCGCGACGATGATCACGGCGCCGAACTCTCCCAGTGTGCGCGCGATCGTCAGCACGATCCCGTACATCAGGCCCCATCGGATGGACGGCAGCGTGATCCTCCAGAACGTCTGCCACCAGCTGGAGCCCAGGGTCGCGGCGGCTTCCTCCTGGTCGGTGCCCAGTTCGTGCAGCACCGGCTCGACCTCGCGGATGACGAAGGGCACGGTGACGAAGATGCTGGCCAGCACGATTCCGGGAAAGCCGAAGATGATCTTGAAGCCGAGGTCGTTCTCGCACGAACCCGAAGACGCCGTTGGTGCCCCACAGCAGGATAAGCGCTACACCGACGACAACGGGTGAAACGGCGAACGGCAGGTCGATGACTGCCTGCAGCAGGCTCTTACCACGGAACCTGTTGCGCGCCAGAACAAGCGCGGTCGGCACGCCGAACAGCACATTGAGCGGCACCACGATGGCGACCACGAGCAGCGACAGTTGCAGCGCCGACACCGCGGCGGGTGTGGTGACCGACTCGAAGAACGCGCCGATGCCGGGCGAGAAGGTGCGCCACAGGATCAGCCCGACCGGAACGATCAGCAGTAACAGCAGATAGCCCAGTGCGACATAGCGCAACAGGTACCGCGTCGGAGTCGACAGGTTCACTGCGCGAGCTCCTCACGTTTGGCCGCTCGCGACCCGAGGCTGCGCAGGATGAACAGAATCACGAACGAGATCACCAGCAGCACAATCGAAATGGCAGCGGCACCGGTGCGGTCGTCGTTTTCGATCAATGTCCTGATCCACTGCGAGGACACCTCGGTCTCGCCGGGGACGGCGCCGCCGATCAGCACCACCGAGCCGTACTCGCCGATGGCACGCGAAAACGCCAGGCCTGCACCGGAAAGCAGCGATGGCAGCAGCGCGGGAAGGATGACGAGGGTGAAGATCGTGCGGTTGTTGGCGCCCAGCGACGCCGCGGCCTCCTCGACCTCACGGTCCAGTTCGAGCAGGACGGGCTGCACCGAGCGCACAACGAACGGCAGCGTGACGAACAGCAACGCGACGCCGACACCCCATTTGGTGTGCTGGATATGGATCCCGATGGGGCTGTTCGGCCCGTAGAGCGCCAACATGACCAGGCTGGCGACGATCGTCGGCAGTGCGAACGGCAGGTCGATGATCGCGTCCACCAACCGCTTTCCGGGGAACTGGTCCCGTGTCAGCACCCACGCGATCAGCAGTCCGAAGAACAGGTTGATCACCGCGACAGCGATCGAAATCGTCAGCGTGACACGAAACGACGCGATCGCCGAGTTCGACGTCACCGCATCCCAGAACGCCTGCCAGCCACCGCCTGCGGACTGCCACACGATCGCGGCGAGCGGCAGCAGCACGATGATCGACAGCCACGTCGTGGCCACCCCGACCCGCAGCGACGTGCTGCCATAGCGGCTCTTGAAGAAACCGCGGGGCGGCCCGGCCTCACCGTCGCCGGTGGGGCGGGCCGTCTCGGGATTCAGAGCAGCTGTCATCCAGTGGCCTCTTTGTAGATCTTGGTGATGGTGCCGTTGTCCTTGTCGAACAACGCCGGATCGACAGCGCTCCATCCACCGAGGTCATCGATGGTCCACAGCTTCTGCGGCACCGGGAAGTCGTTCGCGAAGTCCGCGGCGACCGACGGGTCGACCGGCCGGAAACCAGCCTGCGCCCAGATCTTCTGGCCCTCCTTGGTGAACAGGAAGTTCTTCAGCGCCGTGGCCTTGTCGACATGGGCGCCGGTCGTGACGACCGCGACCGGGTTCTCGATCTTGAAGGTCTGCGGCGGGTTGATGTGCTCGACGTCCTTGCCCTGCCGCTCGGTGTTGATCGCCTCGTTCTCATAGCTGATCAGCACGTCACCGGTGCCCTGCAGGAAGGTGTCGGTGGCTTCGCGTCCCGAGCCGGGCCTGGTCTTGACATGCTCATTGACGAGCTTGGTCACATAGTCGATGCCCGCCTGCGGGTTCTTGCCGCCGTCGCTCTTCGCCGCGTACGGCGCCAACAGATTCCACTTGGCCGAGCCAGAACTCAGCGGGCTCGGCGTGACGACCTCGAGCCCGGGCTGCAACAGGTCGTCCCAGTCCTTGATGTTCTTCGGGTTGCCCTTGCGGACGACGAGGGAAACCACCGAGCCGAACGGGATGCCCTTGGTGGCGTCGGCGTTCCAGTCCTTGCCCACCTTGTTTGCCTTGACCAGGCGGGTGACGTCGGGCTCGACCGAGAAGTTGACGATATCGGCGGGCTTGCCGTCGACTACAGCGCGCGACTGGTCGCCGGATGCGCCGTACGACGTGGTGACGGCGACACCCTTGCCCTCGTCGGTGGCCGTGAAGGCCGGGATGATCTTGCTCCAGCCCGGTTCCGGCACCGCGTAGGCGATCAGGTTCAGCGTGGTTTGAGCGCCGCCCCCCTGATCACCCCCGCCCGCGACGTCACTGGACCCGCCGCCGCACGCCGCGAGCACTGTCGCGGTGGTGGCGAGCACGGCGGCGTGTAGCCAGCTCTTGCGGATGTTCATTGATGACCTCTCCTTGTTTGAACGCTTGCATGGACCAACGGGCGGGTCCCGCCAAACGGCAAGGCGAAGGATCAGTACCTGGGCATCAAACAGCCGCTACCGACACCAAACCGCGGGACGGGATGGAATCAGCGACAACAACAGACATCAGCGACAGCAGTGAATCCCACGGCAATGAGCGCCACGATGTGGCCGCTCTTGTTGCCGGACGCTGTCTGCATGGCGCGAAGAATAACAGAATCCGTGAGCAATGCTCACTCTGAGGCTTAGCTCACTTAACGAGTTAGCAGCCACATGACGAGCACCAACACCACCAGGATGATCAGCACCAACGTCACCCGGGACCGGGGCATGCCGATTACTCCGTTTCCTCGTCCTGGTGGCGTGCGCGTCGCACCAGCCGGATGCCGTTGCCCAGCGCCCCGTCCAGCAGGATCGCGATCCCGTAGGCCAGCGCCAGCACCACCGGCATCACGACTGCCACCTGGGCGACGAAGCCGAGCCCCGATAACCACAGCTCAACGCCGTCCCACCAGTTGAGGAAGCCGCCCATCCGGCCAGCCTACGGTGCCGAGGCGGTTGAGCACCGCGGGGAGGACCGCCAGCAATGCCTGGACACACCCCGAATAAGTGGACGCCGGGCAGGTCGGGAGCCGATGATGTGCGAATGGTTCTGCAACAGAATGAAGAGGCCAACGAGGCCCCAGGGCCGCCGCCGCTGACGGTGACGGCGCCCGTCCCCTACGCGCCGAGCGGAGCGTTGCGGAACCCCTTCCCGCCGATCGCCGACTACGCGTTCCTCTCCGACTGTGAGAACACATGCCTGATCTCCTCGGCCGGATCGGTGGAGTGGCTGTGCGTGCCGAGGCCGGATTCACCCAGCGTGTTCGGCGCGATCCTGGACCGCGGCGCCGGCCATTTCCGGCTCGGGCCCTACGGGGTGTCTGTGCCCGCGGCCCGTCGCTATCTGCCCGGCAGCCTGATCCTGGAGACCACCTGGCAGACCCACACCGGCTGGATCATCGTCCGCGATGCGCTGGTGATGGGCCCGTGGCATGACATCGAATCCCGGTCGCGCACCCACCGCCGCACGCCGATGGACTGGGACGCCGAACACATCCTGCTGCGCACGGTGCGCTGCGTGAGCGGCACTGTCGAGATGGTATTGAACTGCGAGCCGTCGTTCGACTACCACCGGAGCAACGCCACCTGGGAGTACTCCGCACAGGCATACGGCGAGGCGATCGCGCGGGCGGTAAAGGATCCGGACTCGCATCCGACGCTGCGGATCACCACCAACCTGCGCATCGGCCTGGAGGGCCGTGAGGCGCGCGCCCGCACCCGCATGAAGGAAGGCGACAACGTCTTCGTCGCGTTGAGCTGGTCCAAGCACCCGTCACCGCAGACCTATGACGAGGCCGCCGACAAGATGTGGCAGACCAGCGAGTGCTGGCGGCAATGGATCAACGTCGGCGACTTCCCCGACCATCCGTGGCGCTCCTATCTGCAACGCAGCGCGCTGACGCTGAAGGGCCTGACGTACTCGCCGACGGGCGCGCTGCTGGCGGCGCCGACGACGTCGCTGCCGGAAACCCCTCAGGGCGAACGCAACTGGGATTACCGCTACGCATGGGTGCGCGACTCCACGTTCGCGCTGTGGGGTCTTTACACCCTCGGCCTTGACCGCGAGGCCGACGACTTCTTCGCGTTCATCGCCGACGTGTCCGGCGCTAACAACGGCGAACGCCATCCGCTGCAGGTGATGTATGCGGTCGGCGGGGAACGCACGCTCGTCGAAGAGGAACTCAAACACCTGTCCGGCTACGACAACGCCCGCCCGGTGCGGATCGGCAACGGCGCCTACAACCAGATGCAGCACGACATCTGGGGCACGATGCTCGATTCGGTGTACCTGCACACCAAGTCGCGTGAGCAGATCCCCGAGTCGCTGTGGCCGGTGCTCAAGCAACAGGTGGAAGAGGCGATCGAGCACTGGAAGGAACCCGACCGCGGGATCTGGGAGGTGCGCGGCGAGCCGCAGCACTTCACGTCCAGCAAGATCATGTGCTGGGTCGCGCTGGACCGTGGCTCCAAGCTCGCCGAGATCGAGGGCGAGAGGTCGTATGCGCAGCAGTGGCGCGCGATCGCCGAGGAGATCAAGGCCGACATCCTCGCCAACGGCGTCGACTCCCGCGGGGTGCTCACCCAGCGCTACGGAGACGACGCGCTCGATGCCTCGCTGCTGCTGGCGGTGCTGACCCGGTTCCTGCCGCCCGACGACCCGCGGATCCGCGCGACGGTGCTGGCCATCGCCGACGAGCTGACCGAGGAAGGCCTGGTGCTGCGGTACCGCACCGAGGAGACCGACGACGGGCTCTCCGGCGAGGAGGGCACGTTCACCATCTGCTCGTTCTGGCTGGTGTCGGCGCTGGTCGAGATCGGCGAGTTCCACCGGGCCAGGCATCTGTGCGAACGGCTGCTTTCGTTCGCCAGCCCGCTGCACCTCTACGCCGAGGAGATCGAGCCCCGCACCGGGCGCCACCTGGGCAACTTCCCGCAGGCGTTCACCCACCTGGCGCTGATCAACGCCGTGGTGCACGTCATCCGCGCCGAAGACGAGTCAGACAGCTCGGGACAGTTCCAGCCCGCGAACGCTCCGATGTAGTGCGCGACGAACCCAACTGCGACAGTCAAGGCGCCGACGGCGCCCATGAGACCGAACCCGACTACCGGTTCACGCTTGCCAACGAGCGAACATTCTTGGCTTGGCAGCGCACCGCGCTTGGCCTGCTTGCAGCGGCGGTAGCGGTCATCCAGTTCGTGCCGTCCCTTTCGGTGCCGGGCGCGCGTCACGCGCTTGGCCTTCTTCTCGGAGCGCTCGCGGTCGCCACTGCAGTCATCGGCATCCGCCGGTGGGCACAGTCGGACCGCGCCATGCGCCGTGGCGAGCCGCTGCCCAAGCAACCCTCGCCGGTCTATCTCGGAATCGGACTCGTATTGATCACGGTGCTCGCACTGGCCCTTGTGCTCACCAAGGCGATGACCGGTTGACCAACACCGCGCAGGCGGTCCCGCCGGGGTTGCAACCCGAGCGGACGTCGTTGGCGTGGACGCGCACGTCGCTTGGGTTTCTCGCCAACGGCGTGCTCCTGTTGCTGAAATACCTGCACGCGAACGCTCCCCCGATCAGCCTGGTGGCCGCAGGTTTCGCCACCGTCGTGACGCTGGGGCTCTACCTGATCGGCAGGCGGCGACAACAACTGCTTGCGCGCCAACCACTTCCGGCCGACATCTCACCCCGCCGCGAGGTTTACGCGGTCGGTGCGTCGGTTCTCGTTCTCATCGTCATCTCGGTGCTGTCACTCGTGCTGTGAGCGCCGGATCACCGCCTACTCGAGCGCGCATGAGTTCGAGTTGATGCGCCAAAACCGGCTCGCCCATGTAGGCCGCGACCACCGCTGCGGCCGAAACAGGTTCGACACCAAGGAGATAGCGGCGAAGCCGCCGGAACATCGCCGCGAACATGCCCTCACGCTAGAGCGACAGGCCCATCATTCAACCGGTTCGAATCAGCGTGATCTCTTCGGGAGAAGTCCTCATGAGGATCGGTGCTGCTCGATCAGCCACGCGGCGATGGGTCTGGCCCGACGGGCCGAGTGGCGATCGCCTTCTGCCGCACACACGATGGTGCCTTTCACCAGGATGTTGAGACCCCACGCCAAACCTGTGCCGTCACGTAATCGCTCCCATCTCGAAGAGAACCTTGACGAAGGAGCACGCCTCGTAGTCGGACCGCTGGTGGAACCATTCATCGAGAACATCGAAGAGCGCGAGCAGTTGCCCCTCCGGGTCGTCGGTGCGTCCGCGAGGTTGACGTTCGATCACCTCGCCCGTCCACAGTTGGGCGCGGCGGTCCAGGAACGCCAGCACCAGGTCTTCCTTCGACGGGAAATGCCGATAAAGAGTGGCCTTGGCGACGCCCGCTTTCTCAACTACTTCATCGACGCCGACGGCGCCGATACCGCGGCGGGTGAAGAGTTCGTAGCTCGTTTCGATGAGCCGTTCACGCGCGCTGGATGCCTCGACGATTGTCATGTGAAGAAACTTCCCAGGTTGCTGTCAACCAACACACATTCTGCGTGTGTTTGAAGGCAGACCGGTCTGTCTACTTCAACAAGTGGCGTCCATCACATCGGTGCGAAGGAGACAGAGCAGCCATGCCTGAAGTGGAAACGCGTCACGACGGACATCCGGCGTTCCGCCGTCAGGTCCGGTTCGACTGGTCCAACCTGCCGCTGCACTGGGTTCCCGGCGATCCGTTCGCAACGCACATGATGAACGTGCTGCATCTTCTGCTGCCCGAGGGCGAGCGGCATTTCATCAAGGCGGTGCTCGAGGCGTCGTCGCTGGTCGACGACCCCGAGTTGGAAGCGGCGATCAAACCGTTCATCCAGCAGGAGTCCTGGCACGCATGGGCGCACCAGGTGGTTCTCGACCATTTGGCCGACGAGGGCATCGACACCAAGCCCTACACCGACCGGCTCGGGAAGACATTGTCCAAGACGCTGGGTGATCCCCCGAGATTCTTTCCGCCTCCGCTGAAGCGCTGGTGGCTGTATCGCCGCCTCGCCGATGTCGCCTCTCTGGAACACTTCACCGCCGTCCTGGGCCAGTGGGTGCTGCAGAACCGCGGCCTTGACTACGCGGGCGCCAACCCCGCCATGCTCGATCTGCTGCGCTGGCACGGAGCAGAAGAGGTGGAGCACCGCTCGCTGGTGTACGACGTGTACCAGAACGTGTGCGGAAGCTACTTCATCAGGGCGTTCTCCATGTTGACGACGGCGCCGCTGTTCGTCGGATGGTGGATCGCCGGAGCGCGCTACTTGATGGCCGCCGACCGAACCATCGACGCCAAATGGCGATGGAGCGAGTGGCGGCGCGCGGCGCGCGAGTACCTGTTGCCGGGTCCGTGGAACATCTTGGTGACGGTGCCCCTTCGCTACATGCGGCCGAGCCACCATCCCGGCACCGAGGCGAATACGCAGATGGCCATCGACTACCTTGCGCATTCGCCCGCGGTAAAGGCTGCCCGTGAACGAGCACACGCACACCGACAGCCTGCGGAGGTCCAGGGATGAAGGTTTCAGTTGATTTCGACACGTGCGACGGCAACGCCGTCTGTATGAGCATCTGCCACGAGGTTTTCGATCTGGACGACAACGGCGTTCTTCACTTGCGCCAGTCGAATCCGAGCGACAAGCTGCGAACGAAGCTGAAGGGCGCCGAGGTGTCCTGTCCCACGCAGGCGATCACGGTGGAGGACTGAGCCCATGTCGTCCGGCATCCAAATGAGGCAGGTGGTGGTTGTCGGCACCGGCGTGGCGGGGACGGCCGCGGCCGAAACACTGCGAGACGAGGGCTACGACGGTGCGCTGACGATCGTCGGCGACGAACGGCACTCTCCTTACCACCGGCCACCGCTGTCCAAAAAACTGCTGACCGGCGAGATACACAGAGCGGGTATCGATCTGGCGCCACACCTCGACGTCGACGCTCACGTGTTCCGGGGGACATCTGCTCGTCGACTGGACATGGCGTCACGCACGCTTCACCTACGCGATGGCGACGAGGACCTGTCGGTGCGGTTCGACGGGCTCGTCATCGCCAGCGGCGCGGTTCCGCGCAGGTGGCCGGGCGAACCGGTTCCTGAGGGGGTAATGCTGCTCCGTACCGTCGATGACTGCCTGGCGATCCGACAACTGCTCGAGTCACGTCCCCGCGTGGTGGTGATCGGCGGCGGGTTCATCGGCGCCGAGGTCGCCGCAAGCGTCCGATCGCTGGGTGTTGACGTGACGATCATCGAGAAGGACTCGGGCCCAATGCTATCCGCGCTCGGTGGAGAAATGGCTTCTTGTTGGGCGCATCTACACCGCGCGCACGGCGTGGATCTACGGGTTGATGTCGGTGTTGACGAATTCGTCGGCAACGGTCATGTGGAGGGCGTTCGGCTCACCGACGGTTCGCAGATCCCGGCCGACCTCGTGATCGTCGGCCTCGGCGTGACGCCGGCTACCGAATGGCTGAGCGACTCCGGCTTGAAGGTGGACGACGGCGTGGTCTGCGATGCCACAGGAGCGGTCGAGGGCGACACCGACGTGGTTGTGGCCGGCGACGTGGCCCGCTGGTGGCATCCGTTGTACGAACGGCATTTGCGTATCGAGCATTGGGAGCACGCCGCGCGTCAGGGCGCAGCCGCGGCTCGCACGCTGCTGGCCGGGCGCGACCATGCCCAGGCCTACGGCGAAGTGCCGTACTTCTGGTCGGACCAGTACGACGTCAAGCTTCAGACTTTAGGTGTCCCAACCGGTTACGACGCCTTCGACATCGTCGAGGGCGAGGCCGGAACGTGGCGGTTCGTCGCCGCCTATGGTCGAAACGGTCGCACGATCGCCGTGCTGTCAACGATTCCGGGCCGGGTCCATGACTACCGGGATGCCATAAGCAACCGTGGCGACTTCCCACCGAAGCCACCGGACTAGATATCCGGCTTGCGGATCGCCCGTCGCTACTTGGCGGCGTTGGTGGCGATGTCGATGGCCATCGTCGCAGCCTCCTGGCCCGGGCTGTAGGCGCATGCCCAGGTTTCGACGGTCATGTTCGACACCATTGAAAGGGCGTGCTGACAACCCCAGCCGTCGACGTCCTGCTGCGTCGCCGTCTGCGTGAGCAGACCGTCCTGCGCCGTGAGGTCGCCGATCTCCCACAGCGAGCTGGAATCCGAATCGTCCACCGCGAGCGACGTTCCCGCGCACTTCTGCCATGCCGACTTGGACTTCGCGAAGAACTTGTTCGCGTGGTCGGCGTCGGGGTAGAGCACGGCGGTCTGCTCGACCCAGTGCTCGTTGTCCTCTTCGGGCTCACGGGCCACCCAGTCGTGTACCGCCGTCCACCCGCTGCCGTCGTAGACCTTTTCCTCGGCGCCGAACATCGCGCCGAGGCAGTCGGGATCGGACACCTTGTTCGAGGAGTCGGTCATATCGTCGATCTCGCTGGTGACCTCGAGGTTCTTGGTGCCCATGATCTCGTTGACCTCGTCGATGGACAGCAGCACCCGCTTCAGCGCAGCCTCGTCCAGCGGCGGCACGTTGGTCGGCACCGCGTGCCCGTCGCGCATAGCGGTGCCCGACACAGTGGCCACGCAGCCCGACAGCAGCATCGAAGTGGCCAGCAGCCCGACGACGAGACCCCGAGTCGTCATTTCTTCGGCTTGTCGCCCGCGGCGTCGGTGGACAGCGCGGCGACGAAGGCCTCCTGCGGTACGTCGACCCGCCCGATGGTCTTCATCCGCTTCTTGCCTTCCTTCTGCTTCTCCAGCAGCTTGCGCTTACGGGTGATGTCACCGCCGTAGCACTTCGACAGCACGTCCTTGCGGATCGCGCGGATGTTCTCTCGGGCAATGATTTTCGAGCCAACCGCGGCCTGCACGGGCACCTCGAACTGCTGCCGCGGGATCAGCTCCTTGAGCTTGGTCGTCATCTTGTTGCCGTAGGCGGCCGCGGAGTCCTTGTGCACGATGGCGCTGAACGCGTCGACGGCCTCACCCTGCAGCAGGATGTCGACCTTGACCAGATCGGCTTCCTGTTCTCCCGCGTCCTCGTAGTCGAGGCTGGCGTAACCACGGGTGCGCGACTTCAGCGAGTCGAAGAAGTCGAAGATGATCTCGCCCAGCGGCATGGTGTAGCGCAGCTCGACGCGCTCCGGCGACAGGTAGTCCATGCCGCCCAGCTCGCCGCGGCGGGACTGGCACAGCTCCATGATGGTGCCGATGAACTCGCTGGGCGCGATGATCGTCGTCTTCACCACCGGCTCGAATACCGTGCGCACCTTACCTTCCGGCCAGTCGGACGGATTGGTGACGACGATCTCGGTGCCGTCGTCCTTGATCACGCGGTAGACGACGTTGGGCGAGGTGGAGATCAGGTCGAGGTCGAATTCGCGTTCCAGCCGTTCGCGAGTGATCTCCATGTGAAGCAGGCCGAGAAAGCCGCTGCGGAAACCGAATCCGAGCGCGACCGACGTCTCCGGCTCGTAGGTCAGCGCCGCGTCGTTGAGCTGAAGCCTCTCGAGCGCATCGCGCAGGTTCGGATAGTCCGATCCGTCAACGGGATACAGGCCCGAGTACACCATCGGCTTGGGTTCGCGGTAGCCGGTCAGCGCCTGGGTGGCGCCGTGGCGTGCGGTCGTCACGGTGTCGCCGACCTTCGACTGGCGGACATCCTTCACGCCGGTGATGAGATAGCCCACCTCGCCGACGCCGAGACCCGCGGCGGCCTTGGGCTCGGGTGACACGATGCCGACTTCGAGCAATTCGTGGGTGGCCCCGGTGGACATCATCTTGATGCGCTCGCGCGGCAGGATCTTTCCGTCGATGACACGGACGTAGGTGACGACGCCGCGGTAGATGTCGTAGACGGAGTCGAAGATCATCGCCCGGGCCGGCGCGTCGGCGTCGCCTTGCGGCGGCGGCACCTCACGCACCACGTGGTCGAGCAGATCGACGACGCCGTCCCCCGTCTTACCGGACACCCGCAGCACATCGCCCGGCTCGCAGCCGATGATGTGGGCGAGCTCGGCGGCGTAACGGTCGGGGTCGGCCGCAGGGAGGTCGATCTTGTTCAGCACCGGGATGACGTGCAGGTCGCGGTCCAGCGCCAAATACAGGTTCGCCAGCGTCTGCGCCTCGATGCCCTGGGCGGCGTCCACCAGCAGCACCGCACCCTCACACGCCTCCAGCGCCCGCGACACCTCGTAGGTGAAGTCGACGTGGCCCGGCGTGTCGATGAGGTGCAGGACGTAATCGGTCCCTTCGACCTTCCACGGCAGCCGGACGTTCTGGGCCTTGATGGTGATCCCGCGTTCCCGCTCGATATCCATCCGGTCCAGGTACTGCGCGCGCATGGAGCGGTCGTCGACCACGCCGGTCAGCTGCAGCATTCGGTCGGCCAGCGTCGACTTGCCGTGGTCGATGTGGGCGATGATGCAGAAGTTCCGAATCTGTGCCGGCGCGGTAAAGGTCTGGTCGGCGAAACTGCTTATGGGAATCTCCTGGTCAGGCGGGGCATAGCGGGCTTGCCATGCGTATCCAGGGTATCTAGCCGGCGGCGCGGCGACACAATCGCGCGCTCGGCAATTCACTTATGCTGCGAACATGGCGTCGCAATGGAAGACGTTCCAGCGGTTCGCGGAGAACCTGGTGTTCAACGAGGCACCGAAGTTCATCCGCCAGCTCCAGCGACCCGAAACGCTGCCGCGGGGCATTCAGCAGGGCATCAAGGTCGGTGTCGACATCCTGATGGGCACGGCCGACGAGTCCAGGACGGCCATCACCGCGGGCAGGCCGGTGACCAAGGACAGCGTTCCCACCGCCCAGCGGGCCCGCAGGCTGGTGTACGCGCCCGATCTCGACGGCCGCGCGGATCCCGGTGAAGTGGTGTGGACGTGGGTGGTCTACGAGGACGACCCGTCGAAGGGCAAGGACCGGCCCGTGCTGGTGGTGGGCCGCGACCGCAGCACCCTGCTCGGGTTGATGCTGTCCAGCCAGGAGCACCACCAGGGTGAGCGCAACTGGGTCGGCATCGGTTCGGGCTCTTGGGATTACGAGGCACGCCCCAGTTGGGTGCGGCTGGACCGGGTGCTGGACGTGCCCGAGGAGGGGATCCGTCGCGAAGGTGCGATCCTCGAGCGCACCACGTTCGAGATCGTCGCGGCGCGGCTTCGCGCCGAATACTCGTGGAGCTGACTCCCCTTCTCGGGCTCTCCGGCGAGCAGACATAAAAGTTCCGCGACACGCCGCAAAAGCGGTCAGTTTGCGTCTGCTCGCGGGAGAAATTCAGCGGGGTAATCGTCGGTACCACCATGTCTGACCTGGGAAAACCAGGTCGGGCGCCACGTTTATCCATGCCGGGATGTCGGGAACGTTTGACGCGTAGCTAACCGGCAAGTTGGCGCGTGTTGTTACACCTCTCAAGCGCCGAGCCACAGGTACGACATGGGGAGCAACCGAAAGGTGGCTCCCTGCATGGCGATTAGAACCCGGAAGCCAGGTGCGCGCCGCCGCGCATGCCGGCTGGGCTAAGACCCCCGACAGCACCGCACGTTGCCGGGCCGCCAAGCCGCCAGCGGCATTGAGGTTTCGTTGAGGGCCCGGCTCGACCCTTTTTCTCAACCAGCCACACCGGTGGCTCCGAGAAAAAGGAACTCACATGATCAAGACCCGCATCGCCAGCACCGCCGCCGTCTTCACGTTCGGGCTTGCCGCCCTTGGTGGCACTGTCCTGACCGTCGCGGCACCGGCCAACGCCGCGCCCAAGGCGTCCGACACCACCTCGTCGTCGCGCGAGAGCCGCAGGTTTGAACCCTCGTTACACGAACTGTTTCCCGGCCAACCGCAACCGCACAGCGACCACTTCGGCCAGGGGCATAAGGGCTTGAACGAGGTCGTCGCCCCCGTCAAAGGCATCCATGACATGTTCCCGTCCGTCAGCGCCTCCACGTCTGATGAGACCGGCCCGTCGAGCCCGAGCAATAAGTCTCGACCCGAGAAGCACAACTGTTCCCCGTCCAGCACGGAGACGTCTAGGACCGAGCGCGGGGGGCGGTCCGCGTCTCCATTGCCGCTGCCGCCTCCCTCATCTGCACCCAATGCGCCCGCACTGACGCGTCTTCGCCCGAATCGAGCCGGTCGAGCAGCCGACAAAACACCTAAAAGGCAACACGAATCGTGAACACACCACTGACATCCTCAATGGCTAGGAATGTGAAAGGGTAACGGGCCCTACCGGGGCAACCGCCACATCGGGATCATCGTCGGGCCATCGGGTATCCGGATCTCGCCGATCTGGTCGAACCCGAACCGGTTGTAGTACGGAATCAGCGCCTCCTCGCTCGCTTCGAGGTACGCCGGGGCGTGCTCGCCGTCGCAGCGGTCAAGGCGCGAGTGCATCAGCGCCTGCCCGAAGCCTGCCCCCCGCACCGACGGGTCGCTGCCGATGACCATCAGGTACCAGTGCGGTTCCTCGGGGTGGGCTTCCTCCATGAGTTTTCCCAGGGTCTTGGTCTGCTCGGCCCGCGAATGGAAGTGCCACGCCAGCGTCGGCATCATTCGCAGCTCTTCCCATCGGGTCGACTTGCGCTGGCCGGGCGGATCCCACAGCGTGGCTGCGCCGATCTCCCCACTCCCGCTCGCCACTTCGGAGCCGCCGCGCGAGAGGAAATGATTCTTGGTCAGCGTCGCGAACATCGGCGGCAGGGCCTTCGTCCTGGCCTTGTCGTCGGGCAGCATGTAGTTCATCACGGGGTCGGTGAAGAAGGCTCTGGCCAGTACTTTCGACAGCTCACGAACATCGGCCCGAGTGGTGGGCCGCACTTCGATCTCAGCCACCGGTAAACCTTCGCACAGATGCGGGGTGCAGTGTGGCGCTCATGGCCCATGTTTGCGGCCCGGTCAGCGATGGAGGCGGCGCAGCGGGCGGCTTCGGCGACCGGTCAGCCTCGGGTGATGTAGTCCTGCAGCGCCCGCTGCTCGGTCTCCAACTCCTCCATCCGCTGCTTGACGATGTCGCCGATGCTGACGATGCCGACAAGCCGGTTGTTTTCCATCACCGGAATGTGCCGCACCCGCTTGGTCGTCATCACGGCGGTCAGGTGGTCGACGGTGTCTGCAGGCGTACACGTCGCGACCATCGTCGTCATGATCTCCGACACCGGCCGTTTGAGGATGTCTCCGCCGTGTTCGTGCAGTTTGCGCACCACGTCGCGCTCCGAGACGATGCCCACGACGCCGTCGGGCCCGACCACCACCATGGCGCCGATGTTGTGCAATGTGAGTTCGTTGAGCAGCCCCGATACCGAGGTCTCCGGGGTGATCGTCGCTACAGCGGCCCCCTTGTTCCGCAACACGTCCGCGATTCGCATCGTCGCCTCCGCCCCTATCGTGATCCCAGTCACAACAGGTTAGGTCCAAACTTTGTCGAGTGAAAAGAACTTGACCGGAACAGACACGTTGTGGCGTCGGTTACAAAACGGTGTACAACCGTCGATACGAGGAATGTAGCATGCCTAACAACCCTGCCGAGGTACCCGCTGTCACGCTGGGCGACGAATTAACGGTCAGTGCAATCGGATTCGGGGCGATGGCGTTGACGCCGGTATATGGCGAGGTAGACGACACCGAATCGCTCGCGACACTGCACCACTGCCTGGATGTCGGGGTGACTTTCATCGACACCGCCAACATCTACGGCGGCGGCAACAACGAGCGGCTGATCTCCAAGCTGCTCGCCGACCGTCGCAGCGAAGTCACCCTTGCCACCAAGTTCGGCATCGAAGGAAACCCCGTCGACCGCGCCGCGGGGCAACCGACTGCCCGAGGCGACTCCACCTACGTGCACAAATGCGTGGACGAGAGCCTGTCGCGGCTGAACACCGACGTCATCGACCTGTACTACATGCATCGTCGTGACGTCTCGACGCCCATCGAGGAGACCGTCAGCGCGATGGCCGAGCTGGTGACCGCGGGCAAGGTGCGTCACCTCGGCCTGTCGGAGGTGACCGCTGACGAGTTGCGCGCAGCGGTCGCGGTGCACCCGATCGCCGCCGTGCAGAGCGAGTGGTCGATCTGGAGCCGCGACGTCGAGCGCAATGTGGTGCCTGCCGCCGCCGAACTCGGGGTGGGCTTCGTGCCGTACTCCCCGCTGGGCCGGGGCTTTTTGACGGGCACCATCCGGTCGGCGACAGACCTGTCGGAAAGCAACGACTTCCGCCGCAACATGCCCCGATTCGCCAAGGGCGCGCTCGACGCCAACCTCGCCGTGGTGGACGTTGTCGCGTCGGTCGCGGAGGCGGTGGGCGCCACGGCCGCCCAGGTTGCGTTGGCGTGGTTGAGGTATCGCGCCGAATCGCTGGGCGTGGCGTCGGTGCCGATTCCGGGCACGCGTCGGGCCGCCCGCGTCGAAGAGAACCTCGGGTCGCTGTCGGTGAAGCTGGACGCCGATCAGATCACCGCACTCGACGCCGCCGCAGATGTGGTGTCCGGGAACCGGTTCGCGAATCTGGGCTGGGTGTCGGCGGGCCGCGAATAGCCCGTCAGGGCCGCATCGTCCGCCACGAATCGAGATGGTGCACGGCGAACCCGCCGAACAGCCGCGGCTCGAGCCGTCGGGCGACCTCTACGAGCTCGCGGTTCATCGCCGCCTCGCCATCGCCACCGAACGTCGTATTGCTCGGTATGGCTGACGATGGCGGCTGTGTCTCGACGCCGATCCGGCACCGTCGCTCCTGCGATTCGCAGAGCTGCAGCGTCTCGCGGCCTGCGGCGAGGATGTCAGCGGCCGTGTTGCGGTAGGCCAGCACGGTGACCGAATCACATTGGCGCACAACGCGGCCGATGATGTCGCGGTGATCGTGCATCAGCCACGGCACGAGGTCCACCGCCAGTTGCGCCACCTCGGCCACCTCCTCGATCAGCGACGCGTAGGACGCCATGAGCTTGCCCGCGTCCTGGGGCCAGCGCGGCAACGCCCACGGCTCCACGTCGAGGTGGACGCCATCGAACACCGCGTCGGTGGTCGCACGGAACGCCCAATTCAGCGCGGCGTCGTGGTCGATCGTCCACAACGGGTCGCCGCCAAGGCACGACACCGCAATCCCGTTGGCACGCAACGCCGCGGCGAGTCCGGCGGCGCGGTCGTCGACCCCGTCGAGCGGGATCGCCAGATACACCTCACGCAGGTGGCGCGCGGTCGCGAACTCGACGATCTGCCTGATGTCTTCGGTCGATTTCCACAACCAGGTCGCGACGGCCTTCGCCGGATGCGCGCTCACCCCGCCAACGTTAGGCAATTTCCGGCGATATGGCCCGCTCCCCGGAGGCCAGCGGAAAGGTATTGCACATGATCGAGGTCACCCTGCTCGGCACAGGCAGCCCCATCCCCGACCCGAACCGGGCGGGCCCGTCGACGCTGGTCCGCGCGGGCGGACACACGTTTCTGGTCGACTGCGGGCGAGGCGTGCAGCAGCGGTTGGCGGCAGCGGGATCCGGAGCCAACGCACTGACCGCATTGCTGCTCACCCACCTGCACAGCGACCACATCGCCGACCTCGGCGACGTGATCATCACGCGCTGGGTGACGACGTTCGATCCCGACCCGCCGCCGCTGCCGATCATCGGGCCGCCGGGCACGGCCGAGGTGGTCGACGCGACGCTGAAGGCCTTCGGGCATGACATCGGCTACCGGATCGCGCACCACGCCGATATCACCGGCCCGCCGCGTGTCGAGGTGGAGGAGGTCAGCGACGGTGTCGTGTGGGGCAGTGACGGTGTGGGGATCCGGGTGGCGCCGACCGATCATCGGCCAGTGACCCCGACCATCGGCTTTCGGGTCGATCACGCCAACGCGTCGGTGGTGCTGGCCGGCGACACCGTACCGTGCGCGAGCCTCGACGAACTGGCCTCGGGCGCGGGCGCGCTCGTGCACACCGTGATCCGCAAGGACCTCATCGAGCGGATGCCGCAGCAGCGGATCCGCGACATCTGCGACTACCACTCGTCGGTCGAGGAGGCGGCGGCCACCGCCGAACGCGCCGGCGTGGGCATTCTCATACTCACCCACTACGTGCCAGGGATCGCGCCCGGCCACGAGGAAGACTGGCGGGCACTGGCCGCCACGGCATTCAGCAGGCAGATCGAACTCGGCGACGACCTGCTTCGCGTCGAGGTGCATCCCGGCGTGTGCGGAGGACGCGGCGGGGGCTAAACCACAAGGGCGCGTAGCGCTTCCGCGGCCGGCGCGTGCGTCATCACCGTGAAGTGGTCGGCATCGACATCGGTGACCGTGAGCCCGGGGACTGTCGAGGCGATGTCGGCCGCTACATCGTCGGGCACCACCAACCCACCCCCGAGTGGCTGACGGCACCGCACCAACGCCACGGGCATGAACAGCTGCCGCCACGCCAGCGGCCAGTCGTATCCGGCGGCGTCTCGCCCATCCTCGAGGCACGCCGCCTTGTTGGTGCGGCGGAATTCGTGTGTGTAGTAGCTGCGCCAGAAGTCGGTGAACGGCCGGATCGGGCTGACGGCCTCGACGTGTGCGACATACTCCGCGGCGTCGGGTGCGTCGAGCTCGAGCCGGTTGATTCCGGCGAACACCGCAGCGACGGCACTCTCGTCCGACCGGCCTGCGTGGTCGATCAACCCGAGGCTGCGGATGCGGCCCGGTTCCATCTGCGCCGCGACGATTCCCATCAGTGCGCCGAGGGACCAGCCGACCCAATCGAATTGGTCGTGTCCGAGAAGGGTGGCCACCTCGAAGATGTCGCGGGCGTGTGCGCGCAGCCCGTATGTTCCCGCGGGCGTGACGTCGCTGCCGCCACGGCCGCGCAGGTCGACCGCGACCACCTGGCGGTTGCCGTCGGCGACGAGAAGTGGACCGAGGTAGTCGAAGCCGTGCATGTTCGCCGACAGCCCGTGCACGGCTATCAGCAGCGGCGCATCGGGCTCCCCGAAACGTTGCGCGTGCACCCGCCCCGACGCGAGATCGAGATCGAATTCCCGGGCCATGGAAGTCAGGCTAGCGGTGCGGTTTTCACGCCCTCGTCAGGTTCCTGTTCTGCCTGCGCAGCGGCAGCAGCGCTCCCGCGGCGACCAGCCACACCAACCCGCCGAGCCTGCCGATCGGCAGCAGGAAACCGAGCACGGGCCACACCAGAACGAGGGTGGTCAGTTCCGACAGCACCGCGATCACCAGACCGGCCATCGCAAGCGGCCTCGGCACCAGACCCAGGATGAGGCTGGGTACCGCGATGCCCGCCACGAGTAGACCAAGGGCGACGACGTGCGCGGGCCCGCCCGTCAGGAAGACCAGGTAGTACAGCGCGCGCACCAGCGCGCTGTCACCGCTGACCTCAGGGCGAGAGAGCGTCCACGCGACCAGACCCGACAGGCCGAGCGCACCGGCGGCCAGGATGCCGCCCGCTAACGCGATCGTCGCACCCGGCGCGGTGACGCCCAGCTGACGCAACCGCGCGCTGGCGGTGGCGGCGTAGATGGCCAGCGGTACCGAGGATGCGAACACGGCGACGGCGATCACCTGCGTGGCGACCGGTTCGGCCCGCACATACGCCTGGATCGCGGAGTCGGCGCCGTATGGCAGCGGCATCATGCCGCCGATGGCGACTCCGATGGCCAGCCCGCCGAGCAGCAGAACCAGCGAAATCACCGCAAGCAGCACAAGGGGTGGGCCGCCCTGCGGGCGTCGGCCGGGCTCCCGTGTTCCATCAATTGGTGAATCATTCATGAGCTGAACGATATGCCGACGCATCAACCCGCGCAAGGCGCAAATAGTTCTGCATTGAAACTATTCAGAACTGGTATGGTCATGAGCGTGACTGCTGCCCGTAACGGCGACGCCGGCGACGGCGCCGCCTTTCTGTTGGCCCAACTCGGCCATCATGCGGCCACCCAGTTCGCCGAGCAGATGGCGACCGTCGACCTGACGCCGCCGCACGCCGGCATCCTGCGGGCGATCGCGTCGAGCCCAGGCGGAAGCCAGCAGGCGCTGAGCGAGCAGTTAGGTCTGCTGCCCAGCCGCGTGGTGGCCTACGTCGACGAGCTCGAAGACCGTGGATACGTCGAACGTCGCCGCAACCTTGACGACCGGCGGCTGCACGCGCTGCACCTGACTGCGTCGGGCAAGAGGCTGATGACCAAGATCGCCGACCTGGCCCGCCAGCACGAACGTCGGATCACCGCGGGCCTCGACGCCGAACAGCGCGCCACGCTGCGCGATCTGCTGGCGAAGTTGGCCGACGAGCGCGGGCTCACCCCACACGTGCACCCCGGTTTTCGGACACTGGGCCGCGGCGGTGGTCCGCGCGCTAAGCCAGCCGGGTGATTTCGACGACGACGTCGAGGTCGGTCGAACCCTCCCCCGAGTAGATGCCCTTGAGCGGAGAAACATCCGAATAGTCCCGGCCCACACCGACACTGATGTACTGCTCATTGATCTCAGCGTCGTTCGTCGGGTCGTAGTTCCACCAGCCGCCCGTCCACGCCTGGATCCACGCGTGACTCTGGCCGTCGATCATGTCGCCCACACCGGCTTCCCGGTTGGGATGCAGATATCCCGAGACATACCGCGAGGGAATTCCCATGCCGCGCAGCAGGATCAACGTCAGGTGAGCGAAGTCCTGGCAGACCCCCTTGCCCTCCCGATGAGCATCAAGTCCTGACGAGTGCACACCAGTGGTGCCCGGCACGTATTCCAGCTCGCTGTGCACCCAGTTGGCGGCGGCGGTCACCGCCTCCTGCGGATCGTGATCCTTCGCGATCTTCTGGCCCACCCTGACGATGCGCTTACTGGTCGGCGTGTAGTGCGTCGGGCTGAGCACTTCGTCGAATCGGTCGATCACCGCCTCCGAGCTCAGGCCCTCCCAGCCGACCTTCTCCTCGGGCCGCTCTCCCTTGTCGGTCTCGACGACCGATGACGACGTAACCTCGAGTTCGGTGTGCGGGGCGTGCAAGTCGAAGGACGTCACCGCGGTGCCCCAGTAGTCGACGTAACGATACGAGCGAGTCGCGGGAACGGTCTCGACACGGTTGAGGATGACGTTCTGCCTGGAGTCGGACCGCGGCGTCAGGCGTGCCTCATTGAACGAGGCGGTCACCGGTGACTTGTACGCGTAGCCGGTCGAGTGCACCACCCGCATCCGCCACATCTAGATCTCACCTTCTTCGATTACCAGAGAACCGTTGCGGCCCGCATCCGTCCACGCCACCCATGGCGCGGAGTGGAAGTACTCCAGCGCCAACGCTTCTCCGACGTCGCTGCACGTCTTCTGCAGCGCGGCGAGGCGTTCTTCGAGCGATTCCAGGAGCACACCCGGACGAAGGAACTCCAACTCGCTGCGGGCCCTGCCGAGCAGCCGCTGAGCTTCTGCGGTCGCGCCGACCCGGTTGTGCGCGCGGTGATGCAGTTCGTCGAGGCTGTGCTCGGCCAGCCGCAGCGAGTAGAACACCGAGCGCGGGAAAAGCCGGTCGAGCATCATGAACTCGACAACGCGGCCCGCGTCGAGCACACCGCGATACGTGCGCAGGTAGGTGTCGTGTGCACCCGCCGAACGCAGCACAGTCACCCACGCAGGCGATGAGGCGCTGTCGCCGACACGGGACAACAGCAGCCGAACGGTCATGTCGACCCGTTCGATGGCACGGCCGAGCACCATGAACCGGTATCCGTCGTCACGCGACAGCGTCGAGTCCGCAAGGCCGGCGAACATCGCCGCGCGGCGTTCGACGTAGGAGAGGAATTCGGCGGGCCCGAAGCGTTTTGCCGCACGCTCACGTTCGGGCAGCGCATTGAAGGTGCTGTTCAAGCACTCCCAGATCTCGGTAGACGTGACTTCGCGTGCGCCCCTTGCGTTCTCGCGAGCAGCCGAGATGGACTCGACGATCGAACACCCGCCTTGCGTGTCGCGGCCGAACGCGACGATGTCGGTCAGCGACCAGACATCCAGCGAATCCTCCGGCGACTCGATGCCCAGCACTCGAAGCAGCGTGCGGGACGCCTGGTCGGGGTCGACGCTGGAGTCCTCGAGCAGTTGATGCACGGTGACGTCGAGGATGCGGGCGGTGTCGTCGGCGCGCTCGACGTAGCGGCCGATCCAGTACAGCGATTCAGCGTTGCGGGCCAACATCAGTGCATCGCCGCCTGCTGTTGCTGTTGCTGCTGGCTAGTGCCGGGGCTCGACGTCTGCGACTGCTGTTGTTGCTGCTGCTGGGACGGGTCGCCGTTCTTGTCCGTCTTCGATCCGCTCGTCGCCTTGGGCAGCTTGCGAACCACCTCGGCGGCGGCCAACTCGCGGTCGGCGACCGACGCCCGCGAGGCCAGCACCCAGGTGTCCTTCGAGCCGCCGCCCTGGCTGGAGTTGACCACCAACGAGCCCTCCGGCAGCGCGACACGGGTCAGACCGCCGGGCAGCACCCACACGTCGTCGCCGTCGTTCACCGCGAACGGGCGAAGGTCCACGTGGCGGGGGGCGAGCTTGTCGTCGATCTGGGTCGGCACCGTCGACAGTTGCACGACCGGCTGCGCGATCCACCCGCGCGGGTCGTTGCGGATCTTCTTGCTGATCGTCGCGAGTTCCTTGTGCGACGCCTCGGGACCGAAAACGATGCCGTATCCGCCCGACCCTTCAACGGGTTTGACGACCAGCTCGTCGACCCGGTCGAGCACCTCCTCGCGTTCGTCGTCGAGCCAACAGCGGTAGGTGTCGACGTTGGCCACCAACGGCTTCTCGCCGAGGTAGTACTCGATGATGGTGGGCACGTAGGTGTAGACGAGTTTGTCGTCGCCGACGCCGTTACCCACCGCGCTGGAGATCACCACGTTGCCCGCCCGTGCGGCGTTGAGCACTCCGGCGACACCGAGCACGGAGTTGGGGTTGAACTGCATCGGGTCGAGGAAGGCGTCGTCGATGCGCCGGTAGATGACATCGACCTGGCGCTCGCGTTCGGTCGTGCGCATGTAGACGGTGTTGTCGCGACAGAACAGGTCGCGGCCCTCGACGAGCTCGACGCCCATCTGCCGCGCGAGCAGCGAGTGCTCGAAGTACGCCGAGTTGTAGACACCCGGCGTGAGCACGACAACCGTCGGGTCGGCCTCGTTGGACGCCGCGGCGTTGCGCAGCGCGCGCAGCAGGTGCGACGAATAATCGCCGACCGCACGCACCCGGTGGGTCGCGAAGAGGTTGGGGAAGACCCGCGCCATGGTGCGGCGGTTCTCCATCACATAGGAGACGCCCGACGGCGAGCGCAGGTTGTCCTCGAGCACCCGGAAGTTGCCCTGCGCGTCGCGCACCAGATCGATTCCGGCGACGTGGATGCGCACGCCGTTGGGCGGGACGATGCCCGCGGCCTCGCGGTGGAACTGCTCGCACGAGGTGACCAGCCTGCGCGGAATCACGCCGTCGCGAAGGATCTCCTGCTCGCCGTAGATGTCGTCGAGGTACATCTCCAACGCCTTGACGCGCTGCCGGATGCCCTTCTCCAGCCGCGACCATTCGGCGGCCGAGATGACCCTCGGCACCAGGTCGAGCGGGAACGGGCGCTCCTGTCCGGACAACGAAAAGGTGATGCCCTGGTCGATGAAGGCACGGCCGAGAGCGTCGTTGCGCGCCGCCAGCTCGGAAGCATCAGAAGGAGCGAGTTCGGCGAAGATGCCTTTGTAGGGCCCGCGGACGTTGCCCTGCGCGTCGAACATCTCGTCGAAGGCTTGCCCGTAGCTTCCGAGCTGGTTGTAGCCGTCGAAGATTCCCTCGTAGCGCGCGGTGCGGCGGCCGTTGGAGTGTGCGGACTTGGCGGTCTCTGTCGGCAATGTGCGAAGGGTCACCATTGACATGCTGCACCACTTGATTTATTTCCGCAGGCCAGCGGCCTCCGCAAGTTGGTCACTTTGGGTTTTTAGCGGCTGCGCTGGTAATCTGAACGCTCGCTGCCCGCTCGACGGGCGCCCAGACTTCTCGAACCCCAGAGACAATTCGAAGGAACTAGCGCGTGGCCAACATCAAGTCGAAGATAAAGCGGATTCACACCAACGAGGTCGCCCGTCTGCGCAACCAGTCAGCGAAGTCCTCGCTGCGCACGGCTGTCCGCTCGTTCCGTGAGGCCGCGGAGTCCGGCGACAAGGAAAAGGCCGCCGAGCTGCTGGTGTCGACCAGCCGCAAGCTGGACCAGGCCGCCAGCAAGGGCGTGATTCACAAGAACCAGGCGGCGAACAAGAAGTCCGCGCTGGCGCGCGCCCTGCACAAGATCTGATTCAGCGGTCGTCCGCTATTAGTTCGGCCACCCGCCGAACTGCTGTCTCCAATGCGTAGTCGGCGTCGGCTGCCGCGCCCTTGACGTCGGCGTTCAGCGCCGCCACCAACTGCATCGCCTTCGCGACCGATTCCCGCGACCAGCGCCGCGCCTGCTTCTGCGCCTTCTGCACCCGCCAAGGCGGCATACCCAGCTCGGAGGCCAACCGGTACGGGTCGCCCGACAGCGGGCCGACCTTGGCGATGGTGTGCACGGCTTCTGCGAGCGCGTCGGCGAGCACGACCTGCGGTTCGCCGCTCATCATCGCCCAGCGCAGCGCTTCCGCGGCGCCCGCGACGTCACCCACTACCGCCTTGTCGGCGATATCGAAGCCCTTCACCTCCGCCTTGCCGCTGTGGTAGCGGCGCACCGCGGCTGCATCGACGTTTCCGTCGGTGTCGGCGACCAGTTGTGAGCAGGCCGACGCGAGTTCGCGGATGTCGGACCCGACCGCGTCCAGGACGGCGGTGACGGTGTCGTCGGAAACCCTGACCTTCAGTGCGCGGAACTCACCGCGGACGAAGTCGGCGCGCTCGGAGGCCTTGGCGATCCGGGCGCAGGGGTGAACCTTTGCGCCGAGATTCTTCAGCTGACCGGCCAGCACCTTGGCGCGCCCGCCGCCGGAGTGCACGACGACGAGCAGGGTTCCGTCCGGCAGGTCCGCAGCCCCGGATTCGATGAGCGCGACCGCCTCCTTGCCTGCCTCGGCGGCCGACTCCAGCACCACCACCCGTTCGTCGGCGAACAGCGACGGGCTCAGCAGCTCGGCCAGTTCGGCGGTGCTGACCTCACCGGCGCGCATGCGGTTCACCGGGACGTCGTCGGTGCCGGCTTGTTTACGTGCTGCGCGGAGTACCGCGGCGACGGCCCGCTCGACCAGAAGTTCCTCGTCCCCGAGAACCAGGTGCAATCCAGGGACTGATTCGCTCACCAGCCGATCGTTTCATGCCGCCCCGACAGTCGTGCCTTGCGCCACCGCACCAGCGCGACCACCGCCACCGTGACGGCGGCGACGGTGAATGCACCAATCGCACCCGCAGGCACAGGGACCGATGCACCGGGCAGTGCGGCCGCCCAGTGCGCGACGTTGCACAGCCACCACAACTCCGGTCCGGTGAACCGGATCAGCACCTCGGCCCCGCTTGGCCACACGGCTGACAGCACCGCCGCCGCGGTGCCGATCACGGTGATCGGAGCGATCACGCCCGCCGCCGCGAGGTTCGCGGCGACCGCCACCACGCTGAACCTGCCCGAGATCGCCGCCACCAGCGGCGCCGTCACAAGTTGGGCGGCGACGGCCACGCTCACCGCGTCGGCGAGCGGTTTGGGCCAGCCGTGGGCGACCAAGCAGCGTGACCATGCCGGGGCGATGACGACCAATGCGGCGGTGGCCGACACCGACAACGCGAACCCGATGTCGACGGCGAGTTCCGGCGCACCGATCATCAGCGCGATCACCGAAGCCGACAACACGGGAATGGCCTGCCTGCGGCGGTGCGACACGACAGCCAGCAGCGTGATGGCACCCATCACCGCTGCACGCAGCACGCTGGCCGACGGTTGAACCACGATGACGAACGCCACCAGCGCGACCGCGGCCAGTGCGACGGCGAACCGAGGGCCGACCAGACCCGCCGTCAGAAGCACCGCCCCGCAGACGATCGTCACGTTCGCCCCGGACACCGCCGTCAGATGCGTCAGGCCCGCTGTCTTGAACTCGTCGGTGGTCTGGCCCGTCAGCGCGGAGGTGTCGCCGAGAACGAGGGCGGGAAGCATCGCCGCCTGGTCTGCAGGCAGCGCAGAACGCGCGGTGGCGGCGAACGCTGTGCGCACCCGTTGCGCCGCCCGCTGAATCGGTGCGGCCTCCCCCAGCGACGCCTCACCGGTCGAGGACAGAACGGCGACGGTGAGATCGCGGCGGGTGGGTCTGGTGATCCGCGCGTCGAACGCGGCAGGCTGGCCCGCGGTCAGTTCGGTGAAGCCGGTGACAGGCGTGAAAACCACTACCCGGCCAGACATTTCGTCGGACTCGACGGATCGCAACGATCCGCGGAACATCATCCTGTTGCCGCCCAGCGACCGCGGCGATTCGCTCGGCGTGACGATGACGGCAGCCACAGTGCCGAACCGGTCGGCGATCGGATGGTGTCGCGCCTGGTCGACGCGAAGCTGTATCGCGACGGCGAAGCCCAGTCCCGCCAACGCCACCGCCACCGTGCCCGCCGCCGTCATCCGCGCACCCGCGCCTGCCTCCCGGCGTGCGCTAGCCCACCACCCCGCCGCCGTCACGACGGTCGCCACCAGGAGCGCCGCCACGACCCCGATACCAGCCCACAGAATTCCGGCCGCAGTGACCGCCCAGCTCGTCAAAGCCGCGGGGACGAGGCGCAGGTCGAGGTGGGGCTCGCGGCCATCGACGATCGTCACACATGAACCTGGGCTCGCAGCTTCTCCAGGCGCGCGGGACCGATGCCGTCGACATCGGCGAGCTGGTCGACGCTGGCGAACGAGCCATTGGCGTCGCGCCACGCGATGATGGCCGCCGCGGTCACCGGCCCGACGCCAGGCAGTGCATCGAGCTGTTCGACAGACGCGGTGTTCAAGTCGACGGATTCGCCTGGCGCCGAAGCGCTTCCGGTGGCCGTGGGTTTCGCCGATGCGGCGGTGCTGGTTTCGGATGCCACCGAACTGCCCATCGTCGTCGGCTCGCCGGGCGGCGCCGCGATGCCGACGATGATCTGCTCGCCGTCCGCAACGCGGCGGGCCATGTTCAGGCCCATCAGGTCGGCGCCGTCCAGGGCCCCCCCAGCCGCGCTGAGGGCGTCGGCGATCCGCGCGCCCGAGGTCAGGGTCACCAGCCCGGGCTTGTGCACGAGGCCGACGACGCTCACGATGACCGGACCCTCGGGTGCGGGAGCGGTCGCCGAAGGCCTAGGGCTGGCCGACGAAACCATCTCCACCGGTGGAAGTTTGGCCGACACCACGGGTGGCGTCTTGTCCCTGAGCAACGTGAACACGGTGACCAGCACGGCCACCACGCCAACGACACCCAGCGCAATCGCACCGGCGCGCCCGGGATCGGCGCGGACGGCGGCCAGCCAGCCGGCATCGCCAGTCTTGGCCTCGGGCAACCAACGCGACAGCGCGGCGTCGGATTTGTCGTCGTCGCCATCGGAGTTCGCGTCGGCGTCGGCCTCTGCACCGAGTCTGCGGTGAAGCCGGTCGGCGGCGAGTTCGATTCCCATGGGCCCGACGGTAGGTCGGGGAAACGACGCTGGAGATTGGTGACGTTTCGCAACCGAGCGGGCTGTGCATCGAACTCGCACTGTGGACGAATTTGGGTCGATAGCATGACGCCGCGGCGCGATGTCGTCGTCAAGGGGGATGATCTATGGCCCGACGCCTACCCGCCGCCTGCGCGGTCGTGTTCGCCCTGCTTTTCTCGGCTGCGTTGCCTCATGATCCCGACACTGCCGGGGGTGGATCAACCCGGAACCGAAATCGTTTCGCACGTCAGCGCGCACGCCGGTGCGCTTCGCTTTCAGGGGCTGCTCACGGTTTTGGGATCCCTGGCACTCGTCGCCGTGCTCGGCTACGCCAGGGATCGGCTACAGGGACCCGCGGGCCGCGTATTCACCATCGGGTCCGCGCTGGTATTGGTCGAGGTGGCCATCGCGATGTGGTTCACAACGGGCCTTGCGCTTCACGCCGCGGACCTCGATCCGTCGACGGCGCGTGTGCTCGCCGACGTCGCATCGATGTGGGGACCGGTTCTTACCGCGGCTGACGTGATGGTTGCCGTGCCTGTCGCGCTCGCGGCCAAGGACGGACGCCTGCCACGCTGGCTCGGCGTGTTGGCGGCGATCTTCGCCGCGGAGCAGCTCGTCGAGACGGTCACTTGATACGAGGGAGGCCCTCCCCGGTGATGACCGCACCAGGGAGGGCCTCTGTTGGAGGGTGGCTCTATTCAGTTGTCGGCCTACGGGTTCCAACAGCGAGAGGCGGTCGTGGCCGTGCTGTGACCGCCAGCCTTACCCGAGTTCGGAGCCGGCTTCGCGCAGGTGTCGGGTGAGGTCACGATGGCCGATCCGGAGCTGTGATCGGTGACGGTGGTCATGCGTTGGCCATGCCGACCAGGCCGATGGCGGCACCGCCGATCACGCCAGCCGAGACGACCGGAAGCGCGATGTAGCGGGCGAAAGTGCGGGCGACGTTGGCGGTCAAGTCGTTCGATCTCCTTGTGTAAGTGGTCTTTTCAGTTCTCGGCCGGTGGTTCCCGGCGATGAGACAACTATCCCCCAGCCCAAGGCAGATGTATGTCGGCCAACCGGCCATCACACCGGATGAACCCGCCGTCCCCCGATCGGGGGAACCGGGAGGCGGTCGGCCGCTACGGCAACGCTGCGCGGGCCTTGAGCGCCAGCCACAGGCCCATCCGGTCGTCACCGTCGTCGAGGCGCCTGCCGGTCAGCTTCGCGATCCGTTCAATCCGATTACGGACCGTGTTGCGATGCAGCGACAAGCGCGCCGCCGCGGGGTCCCAGGCGCCGTTCACGCTCAGCCACTGATCGAGCGTCCGCAACAGCTCAAGCCGTTCTTTGGGGTCGAGCTGGTCCAGCGGCGCCAACACGGCGTCAGAGAATCCGCGCACGGCATCGGCACTGCCCAACGAAAGCAGCAGGGACACCGTCTCGCCTTCGCTGGCTGTGACGATGCGACCCAGACGTGCACTCACCGGAAGCAACGATCGGGCCTGCATGGCCGAAACGGCGAAACCCTCCGGCGCGACGGCCGTGCCCACCCCGGTCGGCCGACCGCCCGCGTGGGATTTCAGGTTTTCGGTGAGCACGGCGATATCAGGGTGGGCGACCTCGACGACGTCGCCACGCACCAACACCAGTGCGTCGGGCATGCTCACCTCCAGCCGCAGCATCAGCGACTCGGCCGCCTCGCCACCTCCGGCGTCGACGACGGCCACCTGATACTGCGTCCCGCTGAGGCCGACGCCTGCCGTGAGTTGCCTGACGCGGTCAGTCTTGATTCCCGGCCGCAGCAGGTGTGCGAACACCTGTGAACGGCGGTGGCGTTCGGCCTGTCCGGAAAGGTTGCGCCGTTCGATGTCGAGTGCGACGAGTGAAACCAGCACGGTGGATGAGGTCCGCGACCTGGTACCCATGTCGGCACCGAGCACGATGTATGCCAGCGGGATGCGAGCCCCGACGGTATGCACCTCGAACTCACCGACCATCGACCAGTCGGTCCCCGCCTCGCGCGCCGCGCTAACGGCGGCCACCGCTTGCTCGACCACCGACGTCGGCGTGCTCGGCGTCGCCGCGATCAGTCGGCCTGCACCGTCGCAGACGACGCATGGCGTGTCACTGATCGCCGACCACGCCGACAGCAGCGCGGGCAGAGGCGCCGAGCGCGTTGCCACCGCCGTCAGAGTCCGATTGATCTCCATCGCCGCCTGCAGCTCGTGGTGCTCCTGACGGGCGATCACGTCGAAGACCCATTTGGTGACGGCGATGAACGGCGTCTCGTCGGGGACCGTCAACAACGGCACCTCGCATTGCTGCGCGGCGATCCGCAGCGGTTCCGGGCAGTCCTGGTAGGGCAGGTTGTGACCGAGTCCGATCGCGATGGCCGAGACGCCGGCCTGTTCGCACTCGGCCAGGTAGGCCTGACACTCGACGAGGTTCATCGGCAGCAGCAGACCGACCGTCATGAGCAGTTCACCGCCACGCAGCCAGTCGCCGGGCGAGGTCAACTCGGAGACGTGGGCCGACGTCACCTCGCGGTCCAGGTGGTCACCGCCGGTCACCACCTGCAGTTTCAGGGTCTGATCGGCGACGACATCGGCGACGGTGATCATTGCCGGCTCACCATCCGTACTGTACATATCATCCAATTGCAATGTTCGTTATGAACAATTTTGCTATGGCCTCCGGCTGATCGATGCCGCATGGTGATACACATCACCGCCACAGCCATATCGGGAGGACCCGTGACAACCGCAGCCCCATCGACCGACACGGGCGGCCGAACCTCGGCACTGATCGAGACCCGGTCCATCGACTACGTCCCCGACGACGAGCGCCACGGCAAGGTCAGCCACCAGGGCCCGTTCTGGTTCGTCGGCAACTTCCAGCCGTTCACCCTCGCGCTCGGGTTCGTCGGGCCCAGCCTCGGCCTTTCGCTGTGGTGGACGATCGTCGCCGGCCTGGCAGGCATCGCGTTCGGCACGCTGTTCATGGCGTTCCACGCCACACAGGGCCCGGTGCTCGGGCTTCCGCAGATGATCCAGTCGCGGGCGCAGTTCGGCTACCGCGGCGTGCTGCTGCCTCTCATCGGCACATTGTTCACGTTCGTCGGCTTCAACGTCGTCGACGTGGTGATCATCAAGTCCGGTCTGCAATCCATCTTCGGCTGGAACCCGGTCGTCGTCGCCGTGGTGATCACGGTGATCGCCGCGCTGGTGGCGATCTTCGGACATGACCTGCTGCACAAGTCATTCCGAGTGCTGTTCTGGGTTTCCCTGCCGCTGTGGATCGTGTTGACCTGCGGTGTGCTGTTCGGCGGTGTCACGGGAACGGCCGCAGCCACAGGAGGATTCAGCTTCGTGGCATTCCTCGTCCAGTTCAGCGTCGCGGCGTCCTACAACATCACCTACGCGCCATACGTCTCCGACTACAGCCGATACCTGCCGCGCGACACCAAGCCGTCTTCGATCATCTCGTCTGTGTTCATCGGCGCGTCCGCGTCGCCTGCGTGGTTGATCCCGCTGGGCGCATGGATGGCCACGTATCTCGGTGCCAGCGACGCGTTGGCCGGCATCAACGAGACCGGCAACGACGTGGTGTCCTATCTGGGTTCGGTGCTGGCGATCGTGTCGACGCTGGTGCTGGTGGCCACCATGGGCCTCAACGCCTACAGCGGCATGCTCACCGTGGTGACGGCGATAGATTCACTGAAACCGATCACGCCGACACGGCAGCTGCGGGTCATGACGATCACCGTGCTTGCGGTGGCATGGCTCGTGATGAGCTTGCTGTTGACCAACGCCACCAGCGCCCTGAACACCACGCTGCTGATCATGCTGTACCTGCTCGCACCGTGGACGGCGGTCAACCTGACCGACTACTTCTTCGTCCGGCGCGGCCACTATGCGATCGCAGATCTGTTCACGCCCAACGGGATTTACGGCGCATGGTCATGGCGTGGCCTGACCGCATTCACCGCAGGCGTGCTGGCCGAGATCCCGTTCGTCGACCTGCCGTTCTTCGTCGGACCCGCCGCCAAGGCGATGGGTGAAGTCGACATCGCGTTCATCATCGGCCTGCTGGTGTCCGGGCTGGTCTACTTCGCCCTGACGCGATCCCTCGATGTGTCGCATGAACTTGCGCTGATCGAGTCCCACCCCGAGCTGGCGGATCCGGCGAGCGTCGAGGACATCGCTGAAACCGTTGCGGAGGAAGAGAAGTGACCGCGGATATCGTGGCCGATCGGACGGATCGCGGCGCCGACGAAGCCGCGGTGTTTGCCGCTGCCGACTCGCTGATCGCGGCGTTCGGGCACCACGACGTCGAACAATATTTCGCAGCGTTCAGCCCTGACGCGAGCTTCATGTTCTACACCTATCCGGAGCGGCTGGAGTCCGTGCAGGAGTACCGCGACGTGTGGCGGCAATGGGAGCGCGAGTCCGGATTTCGCGTTCTCGACTGCCGGTCGTCGAACCGACGCGTCGACGTGTACGGCACGAGCGCGGTGTTCACCCATGACGTCCTCACCACCGTCGAGAACACTGACGAAGGTTCAGAACCCGTCCAGACGGTGACGTCGGAACGCGAAACGATCGTGTTCGCCCGCTTCGACCGCCGCTGGCTCGCAGTTCACGAGCACCTGTCCGGCCGCTGATCGACGACGGCCTGGACTCTGTCGAGTCTCCAGCCAAACGAGGGAGGCCCTCCCCGGTGGTTGACCGCGCCGGGGAGGGCCTCAGTTGGAGGTGGCTCTATTCAGTTGTGGGCTTACTGGTCGAACATCGCGTGCCGGCCGTGGCCGTGGTGGTGGCGCCAGCCCGGGAGGGCGTTGGGCGCGGGCTTGGCGTAGGTGTCCGGCGAGGTCACGATCGAGGTTCCGGTGCTGTCTCCGGTCACGGTGGTCGAAGCGCTGGCCATGCCTGCCAGGCCCAGGGCGGCACCGCCGAGGATTCCGGCCGAGACGATCGGGAGGGCGATGTAGCGGGCGATGTTGGCGTTCATGTCGTTGGATCTCCTTGTGTGAGTTGGCTCTTGAGTTCTCCCACCGGTTGTTTCCGGCGATGAGATAACTATGTCGCAGCCCAAAGGAGATGTATGTCGGCCAACCGGCCACCACACCGGATGAACCCGATGTCCCCCGATCGGGGGAACTGGGCCGAAAGCGCAGCCGAAAGTTCGTATGATCCTGCCGTGGACGGCGTTCACGACCTCGGCGGCCTTGACGGCTTCGGCCCCGTCGAGCACGCTGCCAGCGAGCCGATGTTCGACGCCGACTGGGAGCGACGGACGTTACGGATGATGCTGGGTTCGATCTATTTGGTCGGTGGAGCCGGCGGCAGGTTTCGACATTCGATCGAGCGGATGGATCCCGGGCACTACCTCTCGTCGCCGTACTACGAGCACTGGCTGACCGGTGTGACCACGCTTCTGGTCGAGGCCGGGGTGACGACTCAGCAGGAACTCGACCGGCGGGCGGGTGGCCATTTCCCGCTGTCGCAGCCCGACCGTGGCGTGCTCCCTGACGACATGACATCGCGTACCACGCCCCGCTACGCGGTTGGCGATGTCGTGCGGGTGCGCGAGCGACACCCGCCGGGCCACACCCGCGCCCCGCGCTACGTGCAGGGCAAGCAAGGGACCATCATTCGCGTAGACGCCGCGGCGAACATCGACGACATCGAGGCACACGGCGGCGGTGACGTCGCCGACCCCCTCTACTCGGTGCGCTTCACATCGCGCGAGCTGTGGGGCGAGGCAGGCACCGACGGCGACGTCATCCACGTCGACCTCTTCGAGAGATATCTGCAGGAGGCCTGATGGCCGACCATCACCACCCCCAAGCGCCGGCACCCGTGGAGGCGCGCATCGCGGCGATCGAGGCGGTGCTCGTCGAAAAGGGAATCCTCGACGTCGACGCGGTGGACCAAGTCGTACAGCACTTCGAGGACAACCTTGGACCGATGAACGGCGCCAAGGTGGTCGCCCGCGCGTGGACCGACCCGCAGTACAAGGATCGACTTCTCGAAGACGGAACCGCCGCGATAGCCGAGCTCGGCTTCGGCGGGCCCGAAGGCGAGTACGTCGTGGTGCTCGAGAACACACCGGAGGTACACAACCTCGTCGTCTGCACCCTGTGCTCGTGTTATCCGTGGCCGATTCTTGGGCTGCCGCCGAAGTGGTACAAAGCGCCGGCCTACCGCTCACGCGCGGTGCGCGAACCGCGAAAGCTGCTGGCCGAGATGGGCACCGTGATCCCCGACGATGTCGAGATCCGGGTCTGGGATTCCAGTGCCGAGGCGCGCTATCTGGTGCTGCCGATGCGTCCTGGGGGCACCGAGGATTTGTCCGAGCAGGAGCTCGCCGGCGTCGTCACGCGTGATTCCATGATCGGCGTGCAGCGGCTGTGACAGTCCCGCTCGACGACGAGTCGCTGCCCCGCGACAATGGTGAACTCATCTTCGAGGCACCGTGGCAAGCGCGGGCGCTCGGCATCGCCATCGCGGTCGTCGAACGGCTGGGTCTGCCGTGGGATGCGTTCCGCCATCGGCTCATGGCCGCCATCGCGGCGGACCCGAAGCGCCCGTACTACGAGTCATGGAGCGAGGCGCTCGAGTCGCTTGTGATCGACATGAACCTGGCGACGCCTGAGGCGCTCGACGCCGCCACGCCCACCGAACGCGCGCCGCTCTAGCCGTCCCAACCGTCGGAACGCCAACACACCCAGTCGATTTCGACGAGCGCGCCGACCGCTAATCCTGTGGTGCCTACGCACGTTCGGCTGGGCAGTCGGTCGGGAAACCACTGCGCGTAGGCGGCGTTGAACGCCGCGTAGTCGTCCCAATTCAGAAGGAACGCCCGCACCGACACCACGTCGGCCAGTCCGCCGCCACACAGCTGCGTGACACGCAATAGGTTGCCCAGCACTTGATCGGTCTGCGTGGCGACGTCATCGCCGACAACGGCGCCGGTGACGTCGGTCGGCATCTGGCCTGTGACATACAGCGTCGGGCCTGCGGCCGTGGCATGGGCGAACGGGGCGACGCCCGGAGGCACGCCGTCGTCAGGGGTGAACGTGAACGCGCGGATTCCGCCGGTGCTCATGGGGCGATCATCGCATCCCGTGTCCGCCGAGATGCTGCGCCGTATCCGATACCGGGGCGCAGGATTGACGAATGATCGAGATCGAATATGAGCGGCGAGACAGAATCGCATATCTCACGCTGAATCGGCCGGACGCCAAGAATGCGGTCACCCTGGCGATGCACGAAGAGCTGTGCCGAATCTGGGCCCACTTCCGTGACGACGACGAAACCGACGTAGCGATATTGACCGGTACAGGAGATGCCTTCTGCGCGGGCGCCGATCTGGCCACCTACGTACCGGTCAACTATGTGAGTGCTGCACCGAGTCGGGTTCGCGAGATCGTCGACCTCGGCTTCGGCGGCATCACCCGTGGACTGCACGGGATCACGAAGCCCACCATCGCCGCCGTCAACGGCTGGGCGTTGGCGGGTGGACTCGAACTGGCTTTGGCATGCGATCTGCGGGTCGCCTCCGAACGCGCGATGTTCGGGTCATTCGAGGCGCGACGCGGCTTTCATCATGGCGACGGTGGAATCACCCGGTTGGTCAACACATGTGGTGTCGGTGTCGCGATGCAGATGGTTCTCACCGCCGAGCCGATCGATGCACAACAGGCATTGCACTGCAACATGGTGATGAAAGTCGTTCCCCACGAACAGCTCACGGATGCCGCCGAGCTGGTGGCTCGGCAGGTTCTGCGAAACTCGCAACGCGCGGTGCGGTCCGCTAAGGAGACGGTCCTAGAGGTCATTGGCAAACCGCTGGACGATCAACTGCGGATTGAGGGATGGAACTCGTATACGTGCGTTGACCAGGCAGAGGCCCGCGAGTTGCTACGCCAGTTCTTCGACAAGACGGACGCGGGTAGGGCAGGTGGCCACCCGACCGAGGCGTAGCGACAGTCGCAGAGCCCTTCGGAATATTGTCTACTGCACATTGCAACCCACCGAGGAGCTGACTAGATGAGAACACCGAACACCGACAGGCCTCTTCGGGTGATCCAGTGGACGACGGGAAACATCGGAAAGCGTTCGCTTCACGCCATCATCGGCAGGTCCGATATGGAGTTGGTCGGGGTTTACGCGCATGGTGCCGACAAGGTGGGTGTGGACGCCGCCGAGCTGGCGGGCTGGCCGGAGCCGACAGGCGTGACGGCCACCAACGACATCGACGCGCTGATCGCGCTCGAGCCGGACGCCTGCTGCTACAACCCGCTGTGGCCTGACATCGACGAACTGACGCGGCTGCTTGAGTCCGGTGTGAACGTGTGTTCCAGCGCGGCGTGGATCACCGGCGGCAAGCAGACTCCCGAGGATCTTGGCCGCATCCGAAAGGCTTGCGAGAAGGGCAATTCGACGATCTTCGGCAGCGGCGCTCACCCTGGGATGACCAACATGGTCGGCATGGTGCTCAGCGGGTCGTGTGAGCGGGTGGACGAAATCAGGATCACCGAGTCGGTGGACTGCTCCACCTATGAGTCGGCGGGCACCCAGACAGCGATGGGCTTCTCGCAGGACCCGGACACCTCCGGGCTGGCCGAGAGTGTGCGACACGAAAGCGAGGTGTTCGCCGAGTCCGCCGCGATGATGGCCGATGCCATCGGCGCGAAGCTGGACCGGATGTCTTTCGACGTCACGTTCACCGCGGCGACCGGCGATTCCGATCTCGGTTTCATGCAGATTCCGAAGGGCACCGTCGGCGGCGTGATGGGCTACCACCGCGGCTGGGTCGGCGACAATAACGTAGTCAGCGTCGGGTTCAACTGGATCATGGGCGAGCACGTGACACCGCCCAAGCCGCTCGAACACGGCCATGTGATCCAGGTCTTCGGCCTTCCCAACATGAGAACAGTGCTGCACTGCCTGCCGCCCAAGGATTGGACCGAGCCCGGTTTCATGGGTCTCGGCATGATCTACACGGCGCTGCCGGTGACCAACGCGGTGCCTGCCGTCGTCGCGGCCGCGCCCGGCATCGTCACGCTCAAGGATCTGCCGCCGGTTACCGGGCGGTTCCCGGGATAGCGGCGGCACCACACACCACTCAGCCCAGGCCTGGTGGCCTGGGCTGAGTGGTGTTGTGGGCGTTGGCGAGTGTCAGAACGGGAACTTGATGGCATCCCCAGCCTGACTGAGCTGTTTGTTGAATTCGTCGACTTGTTCTTGGGTCAGGTTCCACCGCCACCAGCCGGAGGAGTCGTCGTCCCACCGCCACCGGTCGTCGTGGTGCCACCGCCACCCGTGGTCGTGGTGCCACCGCCACCGGTGGTCGTGGTGCCACCGCCACCGGTGGTCGTGGTGCCACCGCCACCGGTCGTCGTGGTGCCACCGCCACCCGTGGTCGTGGTGCCACCGCCACCCGTGGTCGTGGTGCCACCGCCACCGGTCGTCGTGGTGCCACCGCCACCGGTCGTCGTGGTGCCACCGCCTCCGGTCGTCGTGGTGCCACCGCCACCCGTGGTCGTGGTGCCCTTGTTCGGATCGGTCGTGGTGCCCTTGTTCGGATCGGTCGTGGTGCCCTTATTGGGATCGGTGGTCGTGCCCTTGTTCGGATCGGTGGATGCCTGCCCACCGGTCGAAGTCGTGGCCGGGGCTGATGCGGGAGCAGGCGCCTGGGCAGGGGCTGGTACCTGGACGGGGGCGCCGACTGTGTTTGGCACCGACTGTGTGAAAACGCGGACCGGGGCCGGGTTGTTGACGATGACCGGAGGCTTGGCCGGATCGTTCTGCGCGGTGGTCAGCCCCGGGATGTTGATCTCTGAGGGGAGGTTGACGACTGTCGAGGGCGCCGCGGCGGTCGTGGCCGCGGGCTGGACATCGTGCGACGAGTTCATCAGATAGATGCCACCGAAGGCAGCGGCGCCGACCACGGCCAGGCCGGCGATGGCGAGCAGGCCCATGTTGGCCGACGATGCCTGCGCGGCAGGTGCGGCCATTGCCATCGGCTGCATGGGCTGCTGCATCGGGGCGTAGCCGTTGTACTGCGGGGCGTAGGTGTTGTCCTGGGGGTAGGTGGTGTACATGATCTCTCCTGTGGGTCTGAAGGCCGCGGGTGCGGCGCTTTCATAGGTAGGAGCGATCGGCCCAGATCGGTCGCACAGTTTTTCCGAAACTTTTTTGAAAGTTTTTTACAGCCGCGTCGCCGCAGGTCAGCGACGGTACCGGCGGGCGAGGTCGGTTGTCCCGGGCCCGCTGAGGTCCTTCAGGGCATCGCGCCGCCCGGCCATCGCCATCAACAGCGCCTCGCCGGAACCTCGCACCTCTGCGCCCTTGCCGTGTGACCAGTCGCTGTCGCTGGCCACGAGCCGCACGCCGCGAGCCCGCCACGCACCGCGGATCGTCGGGGCATATAACGAGAAGTCCAGGGCGGTCCGCAGGCGTTCGGCCGGGATCGTTCGCGGAAGGTCGAGCGCCCTTCGGATGTCCTGCTGGTGGATCATATTGTCGGTCAGCGCGATCCTCCCACCGAATCCCGCTGTCAGGCCGTGTGGATGCGCATGCTCCCGGATCAGCGCTACCAGTTGCTCGGGTGACCGGTCTGCATAGTCGGCGACACCGACGTCGTTGATCCGGTCAACGATGAGTAGGCCCTTCACGAAGCGACCGACCAATTGACCACCACTGAGTTCGTCGAAGCTGATGGCGTGGGCTGCGACCTGGCGAACATTCCACTTGTCGCACAAGGTCGGCGCCTCCCACTGCTGCGGGGTCAGCGTCTCGAGGAACGCGGCGAAGTCCTCGCGCTCAGCACGGGCCAGCTCCAGCCACGGCACTACTCGTCCACTTCTACACAGACGCCGACCGCGCCATCACCGACGTGCACGGCGAGAACGGCACCCATATCGGTCACGGCAGGCGGAGCGATCTGCGGAAGTCGTACCGTCAATGCCTTGGCGATGTCATCGGCGGCGTCGGGGTTGTCCACGTGATGCACAACGATCGCTGCAGAGTGCTCTCCCACCACCTCGGCGACCTGATCGATCATCGCCGCGTGCGCCTTCGTCGCGGTGCGGATCCGCTGGCCCAGCACGAGCCTGCCGTCGACGTCGAGGCACAGCAGCGGCTTGAGCGACAGTGCAGACCCCAACAACGAGGCACCGCGGCGGATCCTTCCGCTGCGTCGGAGGTTGTCAAGGCGATGGACGACGATGAACGCATGGCCGCGGGGAATGGCCGAACGCGCAGCGGCCTCAACGGCATTCAGGTCCGCGCCCGATGCGGCGTGCTGTGCGGCGGCCATCGCGACGAACCCGACTCCCATCGCAGCAGACCTGGAGTTCACGACCCGCACCGCAGGCCCGAACTCGCGGGCCGCAGACACCGCCGAACTGTACGTGCTCGACAGTGCAGCCGAGATGTGCACGGCCACCACACCGTCGCCGTTGCTGTCCTTCAGCGCTTCCCTATAGGCGGCGGCCAGCTCGGCGGGCGTCGCGCCAGACGTGGTCGCGTGCCGCTGGTAGACATCGGGTGGGACTTCGTCGATGCCGTCACGGAATGTCTTGCCGTCCAACAGGACGTGCAGCGGCACCTGGCGAATTCCATACCGCTCCAAGTCCTCGGGCTGAAGGCGCGAAGACGAGTCGGTCACCACGACGACGGCCATGGCTACGCCGTGTCCTCTTGAACGACGCCGGCCTCCTGCAGACCCTTGAGCATCAGTTCGGCCACCGCCTGGTGCGCCTCGAAGTTCCAGTGGATGCCGTCGGGGTTACCCCTGCCGCTCATGATGTGCTCGGCGACGGCGGCCTTCAGGTCGACCAACGGAACATCATGTTGTTCAGCCCATTCGGTGATCGCCTTGACGGTGCCTGCCCTGCCGTGGTGCGCCTTGCCGTACGTCTCGGCGGTATGTACCGACGGCAGCGAGGCCACAATGGGAATGCCCGGCCGGTTGAAATCGATTGCGCCGCGGGTCATCTCCAGATACTCGACGGACACGTGCGGCGGCAGCGCGGCCCGTGCGATCGGCGACAGCCTCGGCTGCGCCCAGCCGTAGCCGTCGCGCGCCCAACGCCGAAGCCACGACGGGCGGACGTAACGGATGAGCTCGCGAAGCGCCGTCGGCAGAGGTGACGGCAACGAGTCCATTCCGCCCGTTGCGAAGATCACTGCGCCTGCGCGCGGCAGCGCCGCCCAAGCGCGCGGGTCCTGGGTCGCCGCCCACCACACGTCGCGGCAGGTCCAGCCGATTCTACCGATCAGCTCAACATCCCAATCCAGATGCGTGGCAACAATATTCGGCCAGATCCGCGGATCGTCGGCAGGCAGGCCGCCGGTCGGCCCGTAATAGGAGAGCGAGTCGCAGAAGACCAATAGTGTGCGTCGGTCAGAGGACATCGTTGGCAACCTGTGCCGAGGCGTTCCACACGTCGAGCCGCCACCGGATGTCGTCGAATTCCGCGTCGGCGTCGGCATGGCCGGACAGCTGGACCCAGCTGGCGTTGCCCATTCCCCCCAGTGCGGGCCAATTGGCGACCGGGAGCTTCAGCAGGGCCGCCGTCAGCGCGGCGATCAGGCCACCGTGGGCCACCAATACCACCGGCCGCTCAGGTTCGTCTGTTCCCCACTCGGTTTGGTCGGCGATCAACTCCCTGACGAGAGGCATTCCGCGCTCCGCCACGTCGATGCGGCTCTCGCCGCCGTGGGGCGCCCACGTCGCATCGTTCCGCCACGCCAGCCGCGCTCCCGGCCATTTCGCGTCCACCTCGACGTGGTTGAGGTCCTGCCAATCGCCGAGGTGCGTCTCGCGCAGCCGGGTGTCCACCTCCACCGGCAGGCCGGACCGCTCGCCGAGGGCCACCGCGGTGTCGAGCGCGCGCCGCAGGTCCGACGAGACGATCAGCAGCGGCTGCCGTTTGGCCAGCACCTCGGCGGCCGCGACGGCCTGGTTGCGGCCGAGGTCGCTCAGGTCGGTGTCGAGCTGACCCTGCATGCGGTTGGTCGCGTTGTAATCGGTCTGCCCGTGCCGCAGCATGACCAGGCGGCGGATCCTCACGGCGCCGGCTCCAGGTCGATCGGAACGATCGGGCAATCCCGCCACAACCGGTCCAGCGCATAGAAATTGCGTTCGTCCTGATGCTGGATGTGCACGACGATGTCGACGTAGTCCAGAAGCGTCCAGCGGCCTTCGCGTGCGCCTTCGCGACGTGCCGGTTTGTAGCCTGCGAGCCGCATCTTCTCTTCGACCTCATCGATGATGGCGTTGACCTGACGTTCGTTGGACGCCGATGCGATCACGAAGCAGTCGGTGATCACGAGCTGGCCGGAGACATCGATGACCACGACGTCGTCGGCCAGCTTGGACGAGGCCGCCCGCGCTGCGACCGTCGCCATCTTGATGGCGTCGTCGGAGGCGGTCATCGTGGCTGCTCCTGCGCCGCAAGGGCATTCGATCGGTACAGGCCGCGCTTGGACACGTACTGCACCACGCCGTCGGGCACCAGGTACCAGATCGGCCGGTTCTCCTCGGCGCGCTTGCGGCAGTCGGTCGACGAGATCGCCAGCGCAGGCACCTCGACGAGCGTCAGCGCGTCATCGGCCTTGTCTTTGAGGGCCTCGGCGATGTGTTCGCCGTCCAGCTCGTAGCCGGGCCTGCTCACGCCGACGAACCTGGCGAGCGAGAACATCTCCTCCCAGTCCTGCCAGGTCAGAATCGAGGCCAGCGCGTCGGCGCCGGTGATGAAGTAGAGATCCGAGTTCGGGTTGAGCGCCTGCAGGTCGCGGAGTGTGTCGCGGGTGTAGGTCTTCCCGCCGCGGTCGATGTCCACCCGGCTGACCGAGAACCGCGGATTGGAGGCGGTGGCAATCACGGTCATCAGGTAGCGGTCCTCGGCGGGGGTCACATTGCGGGTCTTCTGCCACGGCTGGCCCGTCGGGACGAACACCACCTCGTGCAGATCGAACAGGTCGGCAACCTCGCTTGCCGCGACGAGGTGCCCGTTGTGGACGGGATCGAACGTCCCACCCATTACGCCCAGCCTGCGTCGAGATTGCACGAATAGCGAGCTTACGGCAGTGTCGCAGGCCGTTAGACCGCCGAGAGCCGATGCGCTCCGAGGAGCTCGGAGACCTCGAACGAGGCGCGGTCGGCGCGGTACACGTCGCGGGCGTACTCCACGCAGCGGCCAGTGCTGTCCTCGGTGCAGCGAGTGAGCAGGGTGCCCGCCGACCCGGCGCGCACACCCAACTGCGCGCTGGACGCGTCGTCGAGCACGATCGACTCCAGGACCGCAGTAGAGCGCGCCAGGTCGACGCCGTAGCGGCTGCGAAGAATCGCCCACAGCGACCCGTCGTCCGGCTCGTCGAGGATTCCGGGCGTCAGGTCGGCGGGCAGGAACGTCGTCTCCAGCGCGAACGGCACGTCGTCGACGCTGCGCAGGCGGTGAAAGACGTTGACCATCGCGTCGTCGTCGAGACCCAGCGCCAGACGCACGGCGGGCGTCGGGTGCTGGTGTTCGGCCCAGAGCAGGCGCGCAGCGGGCCTTCGCCCCAGGCGGGACACTTCCTCCGAGAAGCTGCCGATATGGAAGCGCACCCGGGGCTCGGCGACGAAGGTGCCACGTGGCGGCTTGCGGTAGACCACCCCTTCGCTTTCCAGCAGGGACAACGCCTGCCGCGCGGTCATCCGGCTCACGCCGTGCTGGTCGGCCAGTTCGCGCTCGGACGGCAGCAACGTGTGGGGTCCCAGCTGTTCAGTGGCGATGCGGTCGCGGACCACGGCCGCGATCGCGATGTATCGCGGGGTCGCGGGTGGCTGTTTGCGCGCGGCGGGAGGCATCCCTGCAGAGTAACCGTGATCGCCAACCAGCTGGTCTATGCCATTCGTTTGTAAACACTTCTTAATCGGTCGTGTCATGTCTTGACTGTGGCCTCAGTCACACTCATACTACGGTTCAACCACATGGTCTATACCACTGGAGGAACGATGACGAGTCCGGATCCCTCGACCACCGGCGACGCCGCTGACCTGGCAAAGTTCGGTTATCAGCAATCCATGGAGCGGCGCACCGGAAAGTTCGCGTCGTTCGCCGTGGCCTTCGCGTTCGTCTCCATCGCCACCGGCATCTTCACCACCTACGGTGCGGTGCTGAACACATCGGGACCGATGGGCATATGGACATGGCCGATCGCCACCATCGGCCAGCTGGCGGTGGCGTTCGTCCTCGGCGCGCTGGCCGCCCGCATCCCGGTGACCGGCTACCACTACCAGTGGATGTCTCGGCTGGCCAACCCGATCCTGGGCTGGATCCTCGGCTGGATCTCGTTCACCTTCCTGGCCATCGTCGTGGTCGCCGTGGACTACACGATCGCGTCGACGATCTTTCCCGTGCTGCTGAATTACGAAGGCACCGCCACGATCGCGTGGCTGGTGACGGGGCTGGTGCTGTTGGTGCAGGCGCTGCTCGTCGGAGGATCGACGCCGTGGGCGGAGCGGGTGAACAACACGTTCGTCTCGCTCGAGCTCATCGGCATGGTGACGCTGACGGTGCTGCTCCTCATCGTGGCCGCCGTGCGAGGCCAGTCCGACGTCTCGAATCTGTTCAGCATGGGCGCCATCCCCGCCGAGGGCTACTGGAGCTTCGGCGACCTGACCACGGCAGGCCCGTGGATGATGGGCTTCCTGCTCGGCGCGTTCACCATCGTCGGCTTCGAGTCGGCGGCCAACCTGGCCGAGGAGACCAACGACCCCGAACGGGTTGTCCCCCGCGCGATGTGGCAGGCCGTTCTCGCATCCGGTGTGCTCGGCTTCGTGTTCATCATCGCGGTGACCCTGGCCGCGGGTGACCCCGTCGCGCTGGCCAAATCCGGAACGCCGATCGCCGACGTCATCGACAAGACCCTCGGTTCGGCGGTCGCCACCCTCCTGCTACTGATGGTGGTGCTCGCGATCTTCGCTTGCGGCCTGGTCATCATGATGACCGGCGTCCGGTTGACGTGGGCGATGTCGCGCGACGAACGCTTCCCGGGCTGGCAGCAGTGGAGCCAGATCTCACCGAAGTTCCACACGCCGCTGAAGGCCACGATCCTGTATGTCGTTCTCGCCGAACTGATCCTGGCGATCTTCTCGCACTCGGAGACGGCGCTGTTCACGCTGTTCGGCGCTGCGACGCTGCTTCCAGCGGTCATGTACGCGTCGACGGTGGTGCTGTACCTGATCAAGCGCAAGTCACTGCCGGTCAGCGACAAGTTCAACCTCGGCGCATGGGAGATCCCGGTGTTGGTGGTCGCGGTGGTGTGGCTGGTGTTCGAACTCGCGCTGTTCCGTGACTCGAGTTTCAAGCAGGCGTGGGCGTACGTCATCGTGATGGTGGTCATCGGCGCGTGCTACCTCGGCTACCTGCTGGCCACCCGCGGCAAGAGCGGGCTGACCATGCCGGGTATGGCGTCGATCGATGCTGAGATCGATGCCGAGGCGGCGAAGGACTGACGATGCAACACTTCCTGGCAATCGACCAGGGCACTTCGGGCACGAAGGCGATAGTCGTCGACGACGCCGGGCACATCGTCTCGATCGCCGAGGTCTCGGTGCGACCCGAGTATCTGGCAGGCGGCGGCGTCGAGCAGGACCCTGTCGCACTGTTCGACTCCGTCGTCGACGCGGGGCGACAAGCCTTGGCGCAGGCTGGTGTTCCGGTCGCCGCCGTGGCGCTGGCCAACCAGGGCGAGACCGTGCTGGCGTGGGACCGCGACACCGGCCGTCCGCTGACGCCTGCGGTGGTGTGGCAGGACCGGCGGGCCGAATCCATCTGCGCGCCGCTCTCGTCATCGGCGGATATCGTCGCGCAGCGCACCGGCCTTGTGCTCGACCCGTACTTTTCCGCGCCGAAGATGGCATGGATCCGGGCGAACATGACAGGGGGCGGCGTTGTCACCACCACCGACACCTGGCTGGTGCACCGGCTGTGCGGCGCGTTCGTCACCGACGCGTCGACGGCCAGTCGGTCGCTGTTGATCTCACTGGACTCGGTCGCCTGGGATGACGAGCTGCTCAGCCTGTTCGGATTGGCCGGCGAGGAGCTTCCCGAGATCGTCGGCTGCGACCAAATCATAGGCAGCACAGATGTTTTCGGGCCGACGATTCCGGTCGCAGGACTTATCGTCGATCAGCAGGCGGCGCTGCTCGCCGAAAGCTGCCTCGCGCCGGGCGATGCCAAGTGCACGTTCGGTACCGGCGCGTTCCTGCTCGCCCAACTCGGCGGCAACCCGGCACGCTCGGCATCGGGGCTGACGACATCGGTGGCCTGGCGGCTACGTGATCAGACGTCGTACTGCGTCGACGGCCAGGTCTACACGGCGGCATCCGCTGTACGGTGGGCTGTCGATCTCGGTCTCGTGCCCGCAGCAAACCAGATCGACTCCGTCGCAGCGGATTCCAGCGACGGAGTGCTCTGCGTGCCCGCACTGGCCGGGCTGGCCGCGCCGTGGTGGGACTCGGCGGCAACCGCGTCGTTCAGCGGTATGTCGCTCAGCAGCGGTCGCGGACAGCTGGTTCGCGCGCTGATCGAGGGCATCGCGGCGCAGGTCGCCGCGCTCGCCGATCTCGTCGCGACCGACCTTGGCCAGCCGCTGACCCGGCTTCGGGTCGACGGTGGGCTGACTCAGTCCGCCGTTCTCATGCAGGCCCAGGCTGATCTCGCGCGCATCCCCGTCGACGTCTACCCGTCGCTGCACGCCACCGCACTCGGCGCCGCCGCGTGCGCACGGTTGGCCCTCGAACCGGGGCTCGACGTGACCGCAGCGGTCGGCACGTGGACGCCGGACCACACCTACGAACCCGAATGGTCCGACGAGCGCGCCGCCGACTTCCTGGCGCGATGGACGCGAGCCGCGGAATCGATTCTGGCACAGAGGGAGACGGCGACCACATGAATGGCATCCCGGTTGTCAGCGACGTCGTCGTGGTCGGTGGCGGAATCGTGGGCTGCGCGATCGCCCGCGCACTCGCAGGCACCAACCTGTCGGTGACCCTGCTGGAAGCGCGCGACGACGTCGGCGACGGCACGAGCAAGGCCAATACCGCCCTGCTGCACACCGGTTACGACGCGACGCCGGAAACGCTCGAGTCTCGGCTGGTGGCGCGCGGCTACGAGTTGCTCGGCGACTACGCGGAGCGCACGGGCATCCCGGTCGAGCGCACCGGCGCGCTGCTGGTCGCGTGGACCGACGAGGAACGCGATGCGCTGCCCGGGCTGAAGGACAAGGCGGAGAAGAACTTCTACCACCGCTGCGAGATCGTCACCGCCGACGAGGTGTATCGCCGAGTCCCCGATCTCGGGCCAGGCGTGCTGGCAGGCCTGACGGTGCCCGGCGAGTCGATCATCTGCACGTGGACGACGAACCTCGCACTGGCCACCGATGCCGTAGCGCGCGGAGTGCATCTGCAGTGCGGTGCCCGCGTGACCGGAGTGGTGCGAGGTGACGGCCACACCACGCTGCAGACCACGCGCGGTGACGTCCGCGGCCGATGGGTCGTCAATGCGGCGGGCCTCGGTGCGGATTACCTCGACGCCGAGTTCGGTCATCACCGCTTCACTGTCACACCGCGGCGGGGCGAACTTCTGGTGTTCGACAAGCTGACTCGCCCGATGGTGCCGTTGATCGTGCTGGCCGTGCCGTCGTCACGCGGCAAGGGCGTGCTGGTCAGCCCGACGATCTATGGCAATGTGATGGTCGGTCCGACTTCGGAGAACCTCGAAGACCGCACCGCCACAGGCACTTCGGAGGAAGGTTTCGAGTTCCTGGTGTCCAAGGGCCGGGCACTGATGCCGTCGCTCTTCGACGAAGAGATCACCGCCACGTACGCGGGACTGCGCGCCGCGACCGAGCACAGCGACTACCTGATCGACGTCGACGCGGATGCGCGCTACCTGCTGGTCGGCGGAATCCGCTCCACGGGGTTGACGTCCGGAATGGCGATCGCCGAGTATGTGACGGGTCTGCTCGACGATGCCGGCCTCGACGTCACCGAGCGGCCGAATCTTCCTGAGCCGCCGAAGATGCCGAACCTCGGCGAGGCGTTCACCCGCCCGTTCCAGGACGCCGATCGCATCACCGCCGACCCCGAATACGGCCGCATCGTCTGCTTCTGTGAGCGGGTCACGGCGGGCGAGATCCGCGACGCGTTCCAATCCCCCATTCCACCTGCTGATCTCGATGGGCTGCGGCGCCGCACCCGGGTGATGAACGGCCGCTGCCAGGGTTTCTATTGCGGCGCGCACACCAAGTCGCTGCTCGATGCACGTGGTGAGACCCGATGACCGATCAGCATGTCGCCGTTGCGATCGTCGGAGGCGGGCCGTCGGGACTGACCGCCGCCGCGGCACTCGCGGGCAAGGTCGACGGCGAGGTCGTCGTCATCGAACGCGAAGCCGAGACGGGCGGAATCCCCCGGCACAGTGACCATCCCGGCTATGGTATGCGCGACCTCAAGCGGTTCATCTCCGGCCCCGCCTACGCTAAACGTCTCACCGCGATGGCCAAGGATGCGGGCGCGGTGCTGGAGACCGAGGCGATGGTCACCAGCTGGGCCGGCGAGCGCGCACTGCGCATCACCTCTCCGCGGGGACTGCGGACCGTCACCGCCGACGCGGTGGTTCTGGCCACCGGTGCGCGGGAGCGACCACGGGCTGCGCGGCTGATTCCCGGTGATCGGCCCGACGGCGTCTTCACCACCGGGCAGTTGCAGAACCTCGTGCACCTGCACCATGCGAAGGTCGGCAGCCGCGCATTGGTCGTCGGCGCCGAGCTCGTCAGCTGGTCGGCGGTGCTGACGCTGCGCGAATCCGGTTGCGCCACCGTCGGAATGGTCAGCAGTTACCCGCGCTCGGAGGCGTATGCGGCGTTTCGGGTCCCCGGCCGGTTCCTGATGGACGGGCCGGTCTTCACCCGCAGCCGGGTCGTCGGCATCGAGGGCAAGGACAGGGTGCGCCGCGTGGTCGTTGAGAGCATCGAGACCGGCAGGCGCACGATCGTCGAGTGCGACACCGTGGTGTTCACCGGCGACTGGATCCCCGATCACGAAATCGCCCGCACCGGCGGCCTTGCGATGGATGCGGCGACCCGCGGCCCCGTGGTCGACGCGGGCCTGCGCACCAGCAGCCCAGGGGTGTTCGCGGTCGGCAACCTGCTGCATCCGGTCGACACCGCCGACGGCGCAGCCCTGGACGGCCGACACGTCGCGGCCGCGGTCACCGGCTGGCTCCAGAACCACGACGAGACGCCCGAGGCGGTCCGCATTCGCACCGACGGCCCATTCAAATGGGTTGCTCCGCAACTGGTTTCCCCTGAAGGCGGTGTCGCGGCCAGGGGTGACCTGTTGTTCTGGGTCGACGAGTATCGCAGGCTGCCCAAGCTACGGGCGGTTCAGGACGGCAGGACGCTCGCGACCAAACGGACGCCGTGGCCCGCCGCGCCCGGCCGCGTGTACCGCGCCCCGTGGTCGTTGGTGGCCAACGCCGACCCCGCAGGCGGCGACGTCACGGTCTCCTTTGCCTGATTTTCCTTGCGCGAGCAGACGCTTATGCCCGCGAAAGCCCAGGAAGCGGCGGACGTTTGCGTCTGCTCGCGGGGAAAACTAGACCGGCAATAAAGCGTCGATGACGCCGGCAAGCTGTTTCGCCGACCGGCATTCGTGCATGGTGATGATCTCTTCGTAGCGCGGCACCGCCGAATCACCACTGCCCCACAGGTGTCGGGGCTCGGGGTTCAACCAGTGCGCGTGCCTGCTCGTGTTCACCATATGCTCGAGCAGTTCGGTTTCCGGGTTCCGGTAATTGTTGCGCCCGTCGCCGAGAACCAGCAGAGAACTGCGCGGCGACAACACATTCGGGTACTTGTCGAGGAACGACACGAACGCGTGGCCGTAATCGGAGTGGCCGTCGCGGGTGTACACACCGGCTTCCCGGGTGATGCGCTGCACCGCGACCGCGAGGTCCGCGTCCGGGCCGAACAACTCGGTCACCTCGTCGGTGGTATCGATGAACGCGAACACGCGGACGCGGGAGAACTGTTGCCGCAGCGCGTGCACCAGCAGCAGGGTGAAGTGGCTGAACCCGGCGACCGAGCCGGACACGTCGCACAGAACCACCAGCTCGGGCCGCGCCGGATGCGGCTTCTTGAGCACCACGTCGATCGGAACCCCACCGGTCGACATGGACTTGCGCAGCGTCTTGCGCATGTCGATTTCGCCCGCGCGGGACCGCCGCCGCCGCGCCGCCAGCCGGGTCGCCAGAGTGCGCGCCAGCGGAGCGACCACCCGTCGCATCTGCCGCAGCTGCTCGCCGGATGCGCGCAAAAACTCCACGTTCTCGGCGAGCTGCGGAACGCCGTACATCTGCACGTGGTCGCGGCCGAGCTGCTCGGCGGTGCGCCGCTTCGTCTCGCCCTCGACCATCTTGCGCAGCTGCGCAATACGCTGGGCGGCAAGCGCTTTGGCGATCTGCTCCTGCGTCGGCGTCGGCTCGTCGCCGTACGGGGCAAGCAGGCCCGCCAGCAGCCTGCCCTCGAGATCGTCGAGGTTCATCGCCTTGAGCGCCTGGTACGACGAGTACGACGGTCCACGGCTCGAGTTGTAGCGGCCGTAGGCCTCGACGATCTGCGCGATCATCGCCGCCAGCCGCTCGTCCAGGTTCGCCAGCTCCTCGTTGTCGGCCAGCAAGTCCAGCAGCATCTGCCGCATCGCCTCGACATCCTCGGGCGGCAGCCCATCGGCATCCGAGTCCTCGTCGTCGAGAATAGTCCTGGCGCCCAACGCCGCAGGGAAGTAGAGGTCGAACATCGCGTCGTAGGTGTCGCGGTGGTCGGAACGACGCAGCACCGCGCACGCGATGCCCTCGCGCAGCGCCTCCCGGTCGCCGAGGCCCAGCACCCCCATCACCCTGCCGGCGTCAACGGTCTCCGACGGCCCCACCGAAATACCTTGGCCACGCAAGGCTTCGACGAACTCCACCAGGTGGCCGGGGATCCCGTGAGGGGCCAGCGGCTGCGGCGGACGGGTGCGACGAACGGCCATCAGTGAACTCCTAGTTGAGGCGGAGCTCGCCGCTTGCCTTGATCTGGTCGGACTGGTGCTTGAGCACCACACCCAGCGTGGCGGCGATCATCTCGTCGTCGATGGTGTCCATGCCCAGCGCCAGAATCGTTCGGCCCCAGTCGATCGTCTCGGCAACCGATGGCAGCTTCTTGAGCTGCATGCCGCGCAGCACGCCGATGATGCGCACGAGTTCCTCGGCGAGGTGGTCGGGCAGTTCCGGCACGCGCGACAGCAGGATGCGGCGCTCGAGGTCGGGATCGGGGAAGTCGATGTGCAGGAACAGGCACCGGCGCTTGAGCGCCTCCGACAGCTCGCGGGTGGCGTTCGACGTCAGCAGGACGAACGGCGCGCGCTCGGCGGTGATCGTGCCGAGTTCGGGCACGGTGACGGCGAAGTCGGACAGCACCTCGAGCAGCAGGCCTTCGATCTCGATGTCGGCCTTGTCGGTTTCGTCGATCAGCAGGACGGTGGGCTCGGTCCTGCGGATCGCCGTCAACAACGGACGGGTCAGGAGGAATTCTTCGGAGAACACGTCGGTCTTCGTCTGCTCCCAATCGCCGTGTCCGGCCTGGATGCGCAGGATCTGTTTGGCGTGGTTCCACTCGTAGAGCGCGCGGGCCTCGTCGACACCCTCGTAGCACTGCAGCCGGACCAGCCCAGACCCGGTGGCCTGGGCGACCGCGCGGGCGAGTTCGGTCTTGCCGACGCCTGCCGGGCCCTCGACCAACAACGGCTTGCCCAGCCGGTCGGCGAGGAAGACCGCTGTGGCAGTTGCGGTGTCGGGCAGGTAGCCGGTCTCGGCAAGCCGCCGCGCGACATCGTCGATGTCGGCGAACAGCGGCGCGGGGCGTGCGGGGACGCTCACGTAGTACTCCTAATCAGGCAGGGCGGGTGTGGCCGTCTCCCCACACAATCCACTTTGTCGAGGTCAATTCGGGCAGACCCATCGGTCCGCGGGCGTGCAGCTTCTGTGTGGAGATGCCGATTTCGGCACCGAAGCCGAACTGCTCGCCGTCGGTGAACGCCGTCGAGGCGTTCACCATCACCGCTGCGGCATCCACCTGATCGGTGAACCGTTGTGCAACAGCAAGATCCGTCGTGACAATGGCCTCGGTGTGTCCACTGCCGTATTCGTTGACGTGGGCGATCGCGGCGTCGACACCGTCCACGACCGCCAACGCGATGTCCATCGACAAGAACTCGGCGCGCAACTCCTCCTCGGAGGGGTCGGCGTGCACCGTGACACCCGCGTCGACGAGCGCCTTGGTCAACCGCGGCACCGCATGCTCGGCGATCGCCTTGTCGACCAACACCGACTCTGCGGCATTGCAGACGCTAGGACGGCGGGTCTTGGCGTTGAGCAGGATTCGTTCGGCCACGTCGAGGTCGGCCGACTCATGAACGTAGACATGGCAATTGCCCACGCCTGTCTCGATGGTGGGCACCTGCGCGTCGCGCACCACCGCGTCGATCAGTCCCGCTCCCCCGCGGGGAATCACCAGATCGACGAGGCCGCGGGCCTGGATCAGATGGGTGACGCTGGCGCGGTCCTCGCTTGGCAGCAGCTGAACGGCATCGGGGTTGCGGTTCTCGAGCTCCAGCGCGTGACGCAACGCGGCGACAAGGGCCTTGTTCGACCGCGCCGCCGACGAACTGCCGCGCAGAAGCACGGCACTGCCCGCCTTCAGCGTCAGCCCGAAGGCGTCGACGGTGACATTCGGCCTGCCTTCGTAGACCATTCCGATCACGCCCATCGGCACCCGCTGCTGACGCAGCTGAAGTCCGTTGGGCAGCGTCTGCCCGCGCAGCACTTCACCGATGGGGTCGGGCAGGCCTGCCACCTGACGCAGCCCGGCGGCGATGCCGTCGATCCGCTGCGGGTTGAGCGCCAGCCGGTCCAGCATCGCCTCGGGAGTGCCCGCGGCTTTGGCAGCCTCCAGGTCTTCTTTGTTCGCCTCGATGACTTTGGCGGCCTCGCGCAGCACGTTGTCGGCTGCGGCGTGCAGCGCGGAGTTCTTGGCTGCGGTGTTCAGCGTCGCCAGTGCGCGCGCGGCGACGCGGGCCCGGCGGGCGGCGTCGTGGACCTGCTCACGCAAGTCGGCATGCGAAGGTGCCTGCACACTCATTGACCCAGCGTATCGGACATGTCCGCACGCCTCGACAGGTGTCAGCCAGCTCACGGTGGGCTAGCGTGAACAGCTATGGCGGCGCGGGTCTGCGTGGTGGGCAGTGTCAATGCCGACCTCACGTTCACCGTCGATGCGCTGCCGCGGCCCGGGCAGACGGTTCTCGCGTCATCGCTGTCGTCGGCGCCCGGCGGCAAGGGTGGCAATCAGGCAGTGGCGGCGGCGAGGGCGGGCGCTACGGTGCAACTCGTCGCCGCACTCGGCACCGACCCTGCGGCCGACCGGCTGCGCGCCCATCTGCGCGACAACGAGGTCGGGTTGGACGGTGTGGTCAGCGTGCCAGGGCCGAGTGGGTCGGCGGCGATCATCGTCGACGCCGCCGCGGAGAACACCATCGTGGTCGCGCCGGGCGCGAACGCGCATCTGGGCGTGGAGTCCGCCGATGTGCAGGCGGTGATCGCCGACAGCGACGTCGTGCTGATGCAGTTGGAGATACCGATTCCCACCGCTGTCGCGGCGGCTCAAGTCGCCCGCGACGCGGGGGCGGTCGTCATCGTCAACGCGTCGCCTGCGGGGGCGAAACCGCACGACCTGCTCGCGCTGTCCGAGCTGGCCGACGTCGTCGTGGTCAACGAGGCCGAGGCGCGCGAATGGCACTGGCCGGTTCCCAATCTGGTGATCACCCGTGGCCGTCGCGGCGCCAGCTATCTCGGCGAGGACGAGCGGTTCGACGTGCCCGCACCTGCCGTCGAAGCCGTGGACACTACCGGCGCGGGCGACGTCTTCGCCGGCGTGCTGGCGGCGGGATGGCTCGCCGGCCACGAGGAAGCGCTTCGCCGGGCGTGCGCAGCGGGTGCATTGTCGACGCTGGTCCCCGGCGCCGGTGACTGCGCGCCGTACGCCGAGGCCATCGACGACGCGGTGATCGATCGCAGGGCTGGAGAAAGGCAACTATGACGACGACGGACGCGCCGCGACCGCCAGAGGGCGATTGGCTCGGCACGCCATACCTGCGTTTCACTCGCGAGGGGCCGTTCGGTGTGTGCACGCTGGATCGCCCGGAAGCACGCAATGCGATGACCCCCGCGATGTACTTCGGCATCCGCTATGCGATCCGCCATGTCGACGCCGATCCCGATCTCGCGGGTCTGCTGATCACCGGCACCGGCGACGTCTTCGCGCCGGGCGGCGATATGGGTGGCGGCGACGGCAGTGACAACTGGCTGACGTTCGGGTCGGCCCTCGGCATGGATGTGACGCCGTTCGAGACGCTGCGCCAATCCGTCAAGCCGGTTGTGTCGGCGGTCAACGGCCTGTGCCAGGGCGGCGGGCTGCAGATCGCCCTGTGCAGCGATATGACGGTGGTCAGCGACCGGGCCACGTTCCGGGTGCCCGAGCTTCTGCGCGGCATCGCCGACACCTACTACAGCCAGATGCTCGCGCGGCTGATCGGGCCGGTCCGCACGCGTGACCTGATGTTCACGGGGCGGACGCTGTCGGCAGCAGAGGCGCAGGACTGGGGCATGGTCGCCCGCGTCGTCCCGCACGACGAGTTGCTCGACGCCGCCCGTGACGTGCTCGCCCAGTGCTGCCGGACGGCACCCGCGGCGCGCAGCATGGTGAAGTCGAGCCTGGACAACTACCTCGGCCTCTTCGATCGCATCGGCATGCAGGCGAGCTACTCCTCGCCCGAGGCGCTGGAGGGCTTCCGCGCGTTCAAGGAACGCAGGTCACCCGAGTGGGTGCACCCGGAGTTACGCACCAACGGCCGCCTATAGATAGTTCAGCCTTCCCTGAATACAGAATCAGCTGTACTGTCCTGCGTATGCAGACGGTGGCTCACAGCGACGCGCTGTCGCGGTTCGGCTGCGCGCTGTCGGACCCGACCCGCGCCGAGATCCTGTTGATGCTGCGCGAGGCGCCCGGCTATCCCTCCGAACTCGCCGAGAAGATCGGGGTGACGCGGCAGATCCTGTCCAACCATCTGGCCTGTCTCCGTGGCTGCGGGCTGGTGATCGCCGAGCCAGAGGGTAGGCGCAGTCGCTATCGGCTCGCCGACGAGCGGATCGGTCACGCGCTCGACGACCTGATCGGGCTGGTGCTCACCGTCGACCCGGCCTGCTGTCCGGCCGCCGAAGCCGACGCCTGCTGCTGATGACCGCGCCCGCCGGGTCCCGGCGCGACGTGCTTGCTCGTCGCATCCGGCTGCTGGTCGCCGCGACGATCATCTACAACGTCGTCGAGGCGATCGTCGCGTTGGCCGAGGGCACTCGGGTGTCGTCGACGGCGTTGGTCGGATTCGGTCTGGACTCGGTGATCGAGGTTTCGTCGGCGGCTGCAGTCGCGTGGCAGTTCTCGGCGACGGATCCGGAGACGCGGGAGAAGGCCACGCTGCGGTTCATCGCGTTCTCGTTCTTCGCGCTCGCCGCCTACGTCTCCGTCGACGCCGCGCTGTCACTGTTCGGACTTGGCGAGGCGCGACCGTCGGCGATCGGCATCGCGCTTGCGACCGCAAGCCTCATCGTCATGCCGGTGCTGTCCCTTGCGCAGCGACGCGCGGGTCGGGAGCTGGGATCGACCTCGGCCGTTGCGGATTCGAAGCAGACACTGTTGTGCACATACCTGTCGGCGGCACTGCTGGCCGGCCTGCTGCTCAACGCCATCGTCGGGTGGTCGTGGGCGGATCCGGTCGCAGCGTTGGTCATCGCGGCGATCGCGGTTCGCGAGGGCCGCAACGCGTGGCGCGGCGACCCGTGCTGCTAGCTGCGCACATCGTGGGCGATCGACATCCCATCGCCCGCATCGAGTTCGGCGCCGGATTGAGTCAACAGCACCCGACTTCGGTTCGGCGACAACAGGATCGTCAGAGCATGGTGCGGCTTGCCGCCCGCGAACGCGAGCCGGTTCACCCGCATCAGCGCCGAGCCGATCGGGACGTCGAGTAGCTGGGCATTACGCGGGCCTGCGACCTCGGCCGTGATCTCATGTTCCACCCGGTCGAGCTCCACTCCGGCATCGGCCATCAGCCGGTAGAGCGGCGCGTGCGACAGCGCGTCCTGCGTCACGGTGTCCGACAACGCTTCGGGCAACCACGCTTCGGTGATCATCAGCGGTTCTGACGTGCGGCGCTCACGCCGCAGCCGCAGCACGTGCAGCGCCCGCTCGTTGCCCAGTTGGTCGGCGACGCCCTCCGGCACGTTGCGGATGTCGAGTTCGAGCACGTCCACATCGGTCTCGAACTCGGTTTTGCGCAGCCCGTCCATATACGACCCACCGCCGGGGTTGCGGCGCGACGGCGGGCGGTCGCGAACGAATGATCCGACACCCTGTCTGCGTTCGATCAGGCCGGCGTCGGCCAGGTCCGCCAACGCCCGCCGGACGGTGATCCGCGAGACGCCGAACTGGTCGCACAACGCCTGTTCGGTCGGCAGCGATTCACCCGGCGCCAAGGCTCCCCTGGCGATCTCGTCATGCAGCACCAGAAAGAGCTGGCGGTGCAGTGGGACGCCAGCCCCCGCTGCCACTGCCGCAGGGGCGGGCCGAAAGTCGTGGACGCTCATCAGGCCCCAAGCATAAGGCGCATTTCACTCGATTCTTGCGGTTGAACTGGTGTTGTTATATAAGTATAACAACAGTACATCTTTGGGAGTCGCCGTGACCGTCACAACGCATGAACCCGCCACCGCACCCTCCGGGCCGACCGGGAAGCTCGCCACCTGGGTCGCCGAACTGTCGCTGGTCGACGTACCCGCAGCGGTGCGGCAACGCGCCAAACACCTCCTGCTCGACGGGATCGGCTGCGCACTGATCGGCGCACAGCTGCCGTGGTCGCGCACGGCCACCGACGCGGTGCTCGACATCGACGGAGCGGGCGACACGGTCGTGATCGGCACCGGACGCACCGCGAGCGCACCGGCGGCTGCGGTGCTCAACGGCACCTTCATCCAGGGATTCGAACTCGACGACTTCCATCCGATCGCGCCACTTCACAGTTGCTCGCTGGTGCTACCCGCACTTCTGTCCACTGCGGCGTCTGTGCAGACGACGCGCGGCGCGGACCTGTTGCTCGCCGCGATCGTCGGCTTCGAGGTCGGGCCACGGGTCGGCTACACGCTCAACGGCGCCCAGATGCTCGACCGCGGTTGGCATTCCGGATCCGTGTTCGGCACCCACTCGGCAGCGATGGCGTCCGGCAAGCTGCGCGGGCTGTCCCCCGCACGGTTGGAGGATGCGCTGGGCCTGGCGGGCACGCAGTCGTCGGGTCTGATGGCCGCCCAGTTCGAGGCGATGAGCAAGCGCATGCACCACGGGCTCGCGGCCCGCAACGGGCTGTATGCCGCGGGGCTTGCCGCGCACGGCTACACCGGGATCAAGAGGGTGTTCGAGCGTGAATACGGCGGATTCCTCAGCGTATTCGGCGAAGGCCACCACCCCCACCCCGAGGCGCTGACGAGCGACCTCGGACAGCGGTGGGAGACGTCGACGATCATGGTGAAGTCCTACGCCGCGATGGGCGGACTACACGGCGCCATCGATGCCGCGCGCCGACTGCGGCCATCGGTGGACCGAAACCGCATCGCGCACATCGACATCACCGTCGGCACGACGATCTACAAACACGGATGGTGGGTTACCGAGCGGCCGCTGGCTCCGATTGGTGCACAGATGCATCTCGGATACGCCACGGCGGCGGCCCTTCTCGACGGCAACGTGCTGCCCGAACAGTTCACGCCCGCTCGACTCGACGCCGACGACATCTGGCGGCTCATCGAGCGAACCGACGTCCACCTCGACGAAGCCCTCGACACCGCTCCCATCACCGAGCGGTACCGCACCGACGTCACCGTCACCACCGACGACGGCGCCAAGCACCACGCCCGCATCGACCAGCCGCACGGCGCGCCCGCCGACCCCGTCACCAACGAGGAGCTGGTCGCCAAGTTTCATGCGCTCACCGACCGGGTGACCACCCGCGAGCGTGCCACCGCGATCGAGAAGGCCGTGACAGGTCTTGACGAGCTCGACGACATCGATGACCTGGTTGGGCTGCTCGCCGAGCCGGTCGCCGGCGCACTGGACTGAAAGGAGCCACCATGTCAACCACACCCGCACGACAGGCACTGCGCGACCTGCTCGACACAGGCGAACTCATCGTCGCCCCAGGCGTTTTCGACGGGATCTCCGCGCAGCTGACCCGTCGTACCGGCCATGTCGCGGCGTACCTCACCGGCGCGGGCGTCGCCGCATCCGGCTACGGGCTGCCCGACATCGGCCTTGTCACCCAGACGGAGATGACCGAGCGCGCCCGGATGATCGTCGGCGCACTCGGCGACGTGCCGTTGATCGCCGACGCGGACACCGGGTACGGACCGCCGCTGTCCGTCGCGCGCACTGTTCGGCTGTACGACGACGCAGGCGTCGCCGCAATCCAGTTGGAAGACCAGGTGTTTCCGAAGCGCTGCGGCCACCTGCCCGACAAACAGGTCGTCGACGCCGCGACGTTCGTGCAGACGCTCGCCGCTGCGTTGGACGCCCGCACCGACGACAACATGCTCGTGGTCGCGCGGACCGACGCGCGCGCCCCACTCGGTCTCGATGCCGCCATCGAGAGGGCGAACCTCTACGCGGAAGCCGGCGCCGACATCATCTTCGTCGAAGCGCCGCAGGGCGTCGACGAGATCGAGCGGCTCGCCCGCGAGGTCGACGCACCCTTGCTGATCAATCTGGTGCTGGGCGGTATGACGCCGCTCGAATCGTCGGCGCGGCTGGCCGAACTCGGCTATGCGATCGCGATCCACCCGTCGAATCCGTTGGCACGCGCCACGTTCGCCATGCTGGAGGGGTTGTGCGAACTCAACGGCGGCAACCCGGCCGACTATGCGCCGACCACGCCCGCCGACTTCTTCAATCTCGTCGGCATGGCCGAATGGCGTGACCTCGACGCGAGACTCGCAGGCAAGGAGGCCGTCTCATGGGCATGACGATCATCGAAAAGATCCTGACCCGTAAAGCCGGACTGGACTCGGTGTCGGTCGGCGACGTTGTCGTCGTCGGCGTCGACATGACGGTCCTGATCGATCTGCAGTTCGCCACCATGTGGATCCCGCCGCTGCGCATCCACGACCCGGACAAGCTCGCCATCGTGATGGACCACGCGGTGCCGGCGCCGACGATCAAGGACGCCGCAGGCGGTCCGCACGCCCGCAAGTTCGCGGCCGACTTCGGCATCGCGCGCTTCTTCGACGTCGGGCGGCACGGCATCTGTCATCAGGTCATCGCCGAGAACGGTCTGGCCCGACCGGGAGAAATACTGGCCTGCACGGATTCCCACACCTGTGCGGGTGGCGCCTACAACGCGGCCGCGCGCGGGCTCGGGCCTGCCGAGGTGTACTCCATCATGTGCACCGGCACGACGTGGTATCAGGTCGCACCGACCATCAGATACGAGCTCGAGGGCGTCAAGCCCGCCGTTGTCTCGGGCAAGGACATCTTTCTGCACATCGCGAACGAGTACGGCGACGCGGCGAACCTCAACCTCGAGTTCGGCGGGTCCGGTCTCGCGGGCATCCCCCTGCACGACCGCCGCACGATCGCGACACAGGGCGCGGAGGTATCGGCCGACTTCAGCACGTTCGAGGCGGACTCTGTGCTCACCGAGTTCTTCGACGGGCTCGGCATCTCCGACTACGTCGTCGCCCAACCCGATGCCGACGCCGCGTATCGCGATGTCCGCCGTGTCGACCTGGCGTCACTGGAGCCCTATGTCGCGCGACCGGGCACAGTCAGCCGCAACGGGCTGCCCGTGTCGGCGCTTGATCGGCAGAAGATCGACCAGGCATTCATCGGGTCGTGCGCCAACGGCCAGCTGGAGGATCTGGAGATCGCGGCGAATATGTTGCGCGGCAATACCGTAGCTCCCGGCGTCCGGCTACTCGTCACCCCTGCCTCGCAGGCGGTGTATCGCGAGGCCATGCGCCGTGGTTACCTCCAGGACATCGCCGACGCCGGCGGTGTCGTGACGAACTCGACATGCGGAGCTTGCTTCGGCTACCACATGGGCGTCGTCGGCCCCGGCGAGGTGTGCCTGACATCGAGCACCCGCAATTTCACCGGTCGCATGGGCAGCACCGAGGCCGAGATCTACATGGCCTCACCGGCCACTGTCGCGGCATCGGCGATCAGCGGATACATCACCGATCCGAGGAGTGTGAAAGCGTGAAGTTCACCGGCAAGGTCTGGGTGTTCGGCGACGTTCTCAACACCGACGCGATGTATCCCGCGTTCGCGATGAAGATGGACCCACCGGAGGCGGCCACGCACATCTTCTACGAAGTCCGACCGGGCTGGACCGACGAAGTCTCGCCCGGCGACATCGTGTTGGCGGGCAAGAACTTCGGCGTCGGGTCATCGCGTCCGGTCGCCGCGCTGTTCAGCGAGCTCGGCGTCGCAGGCCTGGTAGCCGAGGAGTTCAACTCGTTGTTCTTCCGCAATGCCATCAACGCCGGCTTGCCCGCGATGACGGTGCCGACGGCCACCGCGGTGTTCAGCGACGGCGACATCGGGACATTCGACCTGACCGACGGCAGTTGGCGCAACGACAGCACGGGAGCTTCCGGCAGTGTCCCGAAGCTGCCCGACTTGATCCTCGACATCCTCGCGAGCGGCGGCGTGCTGCCGCGGCTTGCAGCGCAGGGATTCGTGCCTGCCGAGCTGGGAGACGTGTTGCGGTCCAGCACGGTTGCGATGCGCAGCGCGGGAAGCGGCGCGTGATGCGCACGATCGGCAGGCTGTTGCGACGGGTGCGTGCGTCGGAAAGCGCGAGTCCACTCGCCGATCCGGAGTTGGCGGCGGAGAAATCCATCACGGTCACCAGCCCGTCGTTCGGCGACGGCGAGTCTATTCCGCGGCTGCACGCGGGGCCCGGTGTGGGCGAGAACGTCTCGCCTGGGCTGCACTGGAGCGAGGTGCCTGCCGAAGCGCGTCATTTCGTCGTGTTGATGGACGACGTCGACGTACCGCTGCCGAAACCGCTGATCCACACCGTCGCGCTCATCGAGCCTGACCGCACAAGCCTCGGCGAAGGCGAGCTCGTCCGAGGGACCGCGGGGGTGCGAATCATCGCCACCCGCCTGAGCCGCGACGGCTATTCCGGGCCGCGGCCGATCCCCGGACACGGGCCACACCGCTATCGCTTTCACGTGCTGGCGGTGGGCCGCCGCGTACCCGACGATGTGACGTCGGGCAAGGCATTGATGCAGGCGATCGTGGGGCAGGTCATCGCACGCGGCACACTGACGGGCACCTACGAGCGCTGAATCCGCCGATGGCGCTGCGCTAGCGTGGGTATGGCACGCGAACAACAGACCGGCAAGCAATCAAGCCGGTGGCTGTGGATACCGCTGTGCATCGGCCTGATTCTCGGCGTGACCGTGGCGACGATGACCGATCAGTGGCTGTGGGCGACCGTCGGCGCGCTGCTCGGTGCGGCGTTCGGCGCGATCACCGGCATGTTCCGCGGATCGCGAAGCAAGGACTCCTAGTCCTCGGGAACCTCGCGCTCGATCTCGTCCAGCCAGATCTTGGCCGACAGGTCCGACGGCGCCCGCCAGTCACCGCGCGGCGAAAGCCCTCCGCCGTGGGACACCTTGGGCCCATTGGGCACCGCGGACCGCTTGAACTGTGAGAACGAATAGAACCGTTGCACGAAGACCTGCAGCCAGTGCCGAATCTCTTTGAGCGAGTACACAGGCCGCTTGTCCGGCGGGAATCCGACAGGCCAGTCACCGTGCTCCGGGTCGCTCCATGCGTGCCACGCCAGGAACGCCACCTTCGAGGGCCGGAACCCGTACCGCAGTATTTGGAACAACGAGAAGTCCTGCAGCGCATACGGTCCGACCTTGCCTTCGCTGCTCTGGATCTCCTCGTCCTCGCCCTGGGGCACCAGCTCGGGGCTGATCTCGGTGTCCAGCACCGACTTCAACACGTCGTTGACGCGGTCGTCGAACTGTTTCGACGAAACCACCCAGCGGATCAGGTGCTGGATCAGCGTCTTGGGTACGCCGCCGTTCACGTTGTAGTGCGACATCTGGTCGCCGACGCCGTAGGTGGACCAGCCGAGCGCGAGCTCGGACAGGTCCCCGGTGCCGAGCACGATGCCGCCGCGCTGGTTGGCGATGCGGAACAGATAGTCGGTGCGCAGGCCTGCCTGCACGTTCTCGAACGTGACGTCGTAGACCTTTTCGCCGCGTGAGAAGGGGTGGCCCATCTCGCGCAGCATCAGTTCGGCGGTCGCCTTGATGTCGATCTCTTCGAACGTCACGCCCAGCGCCTCGGACAGCCGGATCGCGTTGCTCTTGGTCCGCTCGCCGGTGGCGAAGCCCGGCAGCGTGAACGCGAGAATGTCGCTGCGTGGCCGGTTTTCGCGGTCCATCGCCCTGGCGGCAACGATCAGCGCATGCGTCGAGTCGAGACCGCCGGAGACGCCGATCACCACCTTCGGATAGTTCAGCGCGCGCAGCCGCTGCTCGAGCCCGGCCACCTGGATGTTATAGGCCTCGTAGCAATCCTGTTGCAGCCGTGTCTGATCCGCGGGCACGAAGGGGAACCGCTCGACTTCGCGGCGCAGCCCGATGTCTCCGCCAGGCGGGTCGAGTTCGAACTCGATGCGCCGGAACAGGTCTGTGTCGATGTCGTGGTGCACCCGGTTGTCGTCGAACGTGCCCATCCGCAGTCGCTCCGAGCGCAGCAGCTCGAGGTCGACGTCGGCGACCGATCGCCGTGCACCGCGCGGAAAACGCTCGGATTGTGCGAGGCAGACGCCGTTCTCCCAGACCATGGTCTGGCCGTCCCAGGCCAGGTCGGTCGTCGACTCGCCTTCGCCCGCAGCCGCATACACGTAGGCGGCCAGGCAGCGCGACGAGGCGGAGCGCGCCAGCAGGGCGCGGTCCTCGGCACGGCCGATCGTGATCGGGCTGCCCGACAGATTCGCGATCACCGTCGCACCCGCGAGGGCGGCTTCGGCGCTCGGCGGGATCGGCACGAACATGTCCTCGCAGATCTCGACGTGAAGAATGAAACCCGGTAGATCATCAGCGGCGAACAGCAGATCCGGGCCGAACGGCACGTCCGTGTCGCCCATGCGGATCAACCCGCGCACGTTGTCGCCCGCGGCCACCTGACGCCGCTCGTAGAACTCGCGATACGTCGGCAGGTACGACTTCGGCACGACACCGAGCACGCGTCCGCGATGGATCACGGCCGCGGTGTTGTAGATCCGGTGCTGATAACGCAGCGGTGCGCCGACCACCAGCACAGGCAGCAGGTCGGCAGACGCGGCGACGATATCGAGCAGTGCGTCTTCCACCGCGTCGAGAAGCGTGTCCTGCAGCAGGATGTCCTCGATCGAATAGCCCGACAGTGTGAGCTCAGGGAACACCGCAAGGCCGACGCCCTCGTCGTGGCACTCGCGCGCCACCTGCAGCACCGACTCGGCGTTGGTCGCGGGCTCACCGATCGCGGTGTGCAGAGTGCACGCGGCGACGCGGAAAAAGCCCTGGCCATAGGCGGAATAGAAGTCCATCACCATCCATTGTCGCCCGTGAAGTGTCATAAACCCATTACGGGGTACCAACGATTCGTGAGTGACACCGCCTTACTCGTCGTCGACATGCTCAACAGCTACCGGCACGAAGACGCCGACAAGCTGGCGACGAGCGTCGCCGACATCGTCGATCCACTGGCCGGGTTGGTTTCGACGGCACGCGAACGCGACGACGTCGACCTCATCTACGTCAACGACAACTACGGCGACTTCGCAGCGAACCAGGAGACCCTGGTGCGGCAGGCTCTCGACGGTGAGCGGCCCGACCTGGTCAAGCCGATCCTCCCCGAGGAGGGCGTTCGCTTCCTGCAGAAGGTCCGCCACAGCGCGTTCTACGCCACCGCTCTGGCGTATCTGTTGCGCCAGCTGCGGATCGAGCGACTGATCTTGACCGGGCAGGTCACCGAGCAGTGCATCCTCTACTCGGCGCTGGACGCCTACGTACGCCACTTCCAGGTGATCGTGCCTCCCGATGCCGTCGCTCACATCGACGCCGATCTCGGCAAGGCGGCGCTGCGCATGATGGAGAGCAATATGGGCGCCGAGCTCACGCCGACGGCGAAGTGCCTGGGCTGACGGCGGACGCTGTCTTGTGTTGGCCTGCAGTTCGCCCGCGCGCATCGTGGGCGATTCGTTGATTTTCCCTCCGTCGCGCAAGGTGGGGTGACACCCGCCGGACACTGGAGGAAACGTGAATAAGCTTGCCGTCCAACGTCAGTCGCGGCCATTGCTGCCCGAGCTTTCTGAGCTTTTCAACGGCTTGCCCGTGTTCGCCAATCTCCGCCCGTTCTTCGACAATCACCTGCTGCGGCTGGAGGACGAATCCAAGGAGGGCGTCTACGAGGTGCGCGCCGAGCTGCCTGGCGTCGATCCGGTCGAGGACGTCGAGGTGACCGTTCTCGACGGGCGGCTGACGATCAAGGCCCTGCGGACACGGACCACCGAGTCGAACGGGATCTCGGAGTTCTCGTATGGATCGTTCACGCGGACGGTGACGCTGCCCGACGGCGCCGACGAGGACGACATCAGCGCCACCTACGACCGCGGCATCCTCACCGTGTCGGTCCCGCTGTCCGAGGAGGAGCCTGGCGAAAAGCACGTCGAGGTGTACGAGATCGCTCCCCTCGATGAGGATGAGGATGACGATGATGACGACGACTACACCGACGGCGACGAGGACGACGACGCGGACGAGGGTCACCACGACGACGAGGCCCACGACGAAGAAGCGCCGGTAGACGGGGCCGAGGGCGAGGAACAGCACCAATCCGGCGAAGGGGCCTGATCGCCTACCCTGGACGGGGTGGAAGCCCCTGAACTCGTCGCCCAGCTGCAAGGACGTCGGGTCGCGGTGCTCACCGGCGCGGGGATGTCCACCGATTCGGGGATCCCGGACTACCGCGGACCTGATTCGCCGCCCAGCAATCCGATGACGATCCGGCAGTTCACCACTGACCCGGTGTTCCGGCAGCGGTACTGGGCACGCAACCACGTCGGCTGGCGGCATATGGACGAGACACTGCCGAACGCCGGTCACCGTGCCCTGGTCGCGCTCGAGCATGCCGGCGTGGTGTCCGGCGTGATCACCCAGAACGTCGACCTGCTGCACACCAAGGCGGGCAGCGGCGGCGTGGTCAATCTGCACGGCACGTACGCCGAGGTGATCTGCCTGGACTGCGGCCACACGATGACCCGCGCCGCGCTGGCCGAACTGCTCGAGGCGGCCAATCCCGGCTTCGTCGAGCGCGCCGAAGCGGTCGGCGGCATCGCCGTGGCCCCGGATGCCGACGCCGTCGTCGCCGACACGTCGCAGTTCGCGATCATCGACTGCCCGGCCTGCGGCGGCATGATCAAGCCCAACATCGTCTATTTCGGCGAGAACGTCCCGAAAGACCGTGTGGCGCAGGCGTATGCAGTGGTCGACGATGCGGATGCGCTGCTGGTGGCCGGCTCGTCGCTGACGGTGTTCTCCGGATTCCGCTTCGTCCGGCACGCCGCTGCCCGCGGCATGCCGATTGCCATCATCAACCGCGGTCGCACCCGCGGCGACGATCTGGCCACCGTGAAGGTCGACGGCGGCTGCTCCCCCATACTGGTGCTCCTCGCAGAGGAACTGCCGATCGCGATGTCGGCGTAACCACACGGTGATTTCGGCGTGGTTGGTCGCGCTGAGCGCAACTAATCACGCCCAAATCGCTATACGGCGACCGCGAGGGTGCGGCTGAGCCAGCCGAGGATCGTCGAAAACACTTCGGGGAGCTTGGTTGTCGCGCAGTGCGGGGCGTCGGGGATGAGTTCGACGACGGTGTCGCGCCTGCCCTGGAACACCAGGGTGTCGTGCTGTGGCACGTGAACGTCGTCGGCGCCGTTGATCACCAGCATCGGGGCGTTTGTGTCCTGATCGAGCAGCGGCCGTAGCGTGAAGTCGGGGAAACGCGCGGACAGCTCCTCAATGCTCGGCGGTTGATCGAATCCCATTGCGTTGCCGACGATCCCGGCCATGCCGAAGCGGGTCGGGCCCTCGCCGGTGAATGCGGCCTCGACCGGACCGCCCAGCACCACGGCGGCGTCGACTTCGCCGGCAAGGCCGGTGCGAGCCGAGTAGTAGCCGCCCATCGACACGCCGACGTGCGCCACCACGCCGTTGCCCAGTGTCCGGGCATGCGCGATCAGGCCGCGGACGATCTCCGCGCCGCCGGAACCGGTCATCGGCACCGAGGATTCACCGGTGCCCGCGATGTCGAATGCCAGCACCCGGGCGCGCAGCCCGGTCGCGAGCAAGACCATCAGGCCGTGCAGGTCCATCTTCCAGCTGTCCACACCGCCGCTGGCGATCACGACGGGTCCGTCGGCGGGAAGGTCAAACGGTGCGAACAGGTGCACGGGCACCGGGGTCGTTCCGCCTTCATAGGGCAGTTCCAGCACCCGACGCTGGAAGTCCACTCCGAAACCGGGTGCGGCGAACTGGTACTGCTCGAGTTGGTTCGCCAGCGCGAGCCGCTTGGATTCGTCGGCCAGGACGGGGAACTTCGCCCAGCCGTAGGCCAGCGCTGCCAGCTGATGCGTGCCCGCCTCGGCGTATGAGGCCGCGAGCTTCGACCACTCGTAGACCCAGCCGCCAGGCGAATCCGCCCACATGTCAATGATCGCGGCGCGGACGGCGTCGACCTCCTTTGCAGGCAGACCGGTGTTGACCATCTGCGGATACCGCTCGCCGAACAGGTCTTGTGGGTCCAGTGGCCATTGGTAGGACATCGCGGTCTCCCTCAATACTCGTGCTTTAACGCAATGATGTTGCGTTAATGTCACGATACGGCGGGTCTGGCATTAATGCAAGATCTATGCATTAAGGTTTGTCGTATGAGCTCGAACGAGGTCGCCGGCCAGGTGCGTCGCCGCACCGGCGGGCGATCCGCCCGCGTCCGCGACGCCGTGTTGCAGGCAGCCCTGCAGGCGATGGCCGAGCACGGCCTCGGCGGCGTGAGCATCAGCGAGATCGCCCGCGGAGCAGGCGTTCATGCGTCGTCCATCCAGCGTCGATGGGGTACGCGCGAGAACGTGATGCTCGATGCCCTGCTGACGTACAGCCAGGAGAAGCTGCCGATTCCCGATACCGGTGCGTTGCGCGGCGACCTGGTCGCGTTCGGGCGATCCATCGCCGGGTACCTCGCCACGCCACTCGGCGAAGCGGTGGCTCAGACGATGGCGGCGACCGATGACGACCCCGCCCTTGCGGCCGGTCGAACCCGGTTCTGGCAGAGCCGCTACGACACTGCGCGGGTGATCATCGACCGTGCCGTCGATCGCGACGAGGTTTCCGCCGACACCGACCCCGAGTTGGCGCTGGAACTGCTCGTCGCACCGCTGCATTTCCGCAGGCTGCTCACCAGGGAAACCGTCGACGACGACTTCGTCGAGCGCCTGGTCGACGCGCTCATGCGCGGGCTCGCATCGTGATTTCGGCGTGAAAACCTGCGCTGAGCGCTGGAAATCACGCCCGAATCGCTAGACCGCGACGAGGTCGTCGGCGTGCACTGCGGGGCGGCGCATTTCGGCGGGCAGGTCGGACGTCGAGCGGCCCAGCATCGTCGCCAGTTCGGCGGCGTCGTAGGCGACCACTCCGCGCGCGACCATGGTCTCGTCGGGTGCGCGCAGTTCGACGACATCGCCGCCGTGGAACCGACCCGACACCGCCGTGATCCCCGCAGGCAACAGCGACCGGCGTTGTTTCACCACCGCGCGCACTGCGCCGTCGTCGAGGATCAACGCGCCCGCGGACTCGGCGGCGTAACGAACCCAGAAGCGGCGCGCCGACATGCGTTCGGACCGCGGTGCGAACACCGTGCCGATCGACGCGTCGAGGAGTGCGGTGGCGGGGTCCGACGCCGCGGCCAACAGCACGGGGACGCCCGCATCGGAGGCCAGCAGCGCCGCCGACAACTTCGAGGCCATTCCACCGGTGCCGAGATGGCTACCCTGGCCCGCGACGACACCGTCGAGGTCCGCGGGGCCGGCGACCTCGGGGATGAACCGTGCATCGCCTTTGCGCGGGTCGGAGTCGTAGAGGCCGTCGACGTCCGACAGCAGCACCAGCGCGTCGGCGCCGACGAGGTGTGCCACCAACGCCGACAGCCTGTCGTTGTCGCCGAACCGGATCTCGTTGGTGGCGACGGTGTCGTTCTCGTTGACGATCGCGACGGCGTGCAGTGCGCGCAACCGGTCGAGCGTGCGCTGGGCGTTGGTGTGCGACACCCGTCGCGAGATGTCGTGTGCGGTCAGCAGCACCTGGCCGACGGTGCGGTTGTAGCGGGCGAACGCGGTGTTCCACGAGTTGATCAAGGCCACCTGGCCGACGCTGGCGGCGGCCTGCTTGGTGGCAAGATCGGTCGGACGCTTGGTCAGTCGCAGCGGTTCGATTCCCGCGGCGATCGAGCCCGACGACACGATCACGACGTCCGAGCCTGCCTTCATCCTCGCCTCGATGGCGTCGGCGAGCGTGGCCAGCCTGGCCGCGTCGAACACTCCCGACGGCGTCGTCAGCGCGGTGGTGCCGATCTTGACGACCACGCTGCGTGCGGTGCGGACGGCGTCGCGGTGGATACTCACGGCTGCTGCTCCCGGCGTTGCTTGCGGGCCCGTTTGCGTTCGTCGGCGCCGACTCGGCTGGTTTGTTCAAGGCGCGCGTCGGTGCCGCGGCCCGACATCGGCACGTCGACGCCTGCGGGGGTCTGCGGCTCCCAGTCGAATGTCATATCGCCGATGGTGACCGCGCACCCGGGTTTGGCGCCGAGCTTCAGCAGCTCGTCTTCCACGCCGAGGCGGTTCAGTCGGTCCCCGAGGTAGCCGACGGCCTCGTCGTTGGTGAAATCGGTTTGGGCGACCCAGCGTTCGGGCCGCACGCCGTGCACGACGAAGCCGCCCTCGCCGTCGGGCTCGACGCTGAATCCGCTGTCGTCCACCGGCACCGGCCGGATCACTGGTCGCCGCGGCACGATCTCGGGCTGCGTCGCCCGGTAGTTGGACACCAGATCCCACAGCGCGAACGTCAACGGCCGCAAGCCTTCCCGGCTGACGGTGGACACCTCGTATACGGGCCAGCCGTAGCGACGCTCGATCTCCTCGCGGACGAAGTCGGCCAGTTCGCGAGCTTCGGGCACGTCGATCTTGTTCAGCACCACCGCGCGCGGCCGTTCGGCCAGGTCGCCCAATGTCGTATCGCCCTGCAGGGTGGGTGTGTACGCGGCCAATTCGGCTTCCAGCGCGTCGATGTCGGAGATGGGATCGCGGCCTGGCTCCAGCGTCGCGCAGTCCACCACGTGAACCAGCACCGCGCATCGCTCGATGTGCCGTAGGAAGTCAAGGCCGAGCCCGCGGCCTTCCGACGCGCCGGGAATCAGCCCGGGCACATCGGCGACGGTGAAGGTGTGCTCCCCCGCCGAGACGACGCCCAGGTTCGGCGCCAGGGTGGTGAACGGATAGTCCGCGATCTTCGGCTTGGCCGCCGAGATCGCCGAAACCAGCGATGACTTACCCGCCGAAGGGAAGCCGATCAGGCCGACGTCGGCGACGGTCTTGAGCTCCAGCGTGAGGTCGCGCGCCCGACCCTTCTCGCCGAGAAGCGCGAACCCGGGCGCCTTGCGAGCCCGGGATGCCAGGGCCGCGTTGCCGAGCCCGCCTCGTCCACCCTCGGCGGCCTCGAAGCGGGTGCCCGCCCCGACCAGGTCGGCCAGCAGCCTGCCCTTCTCGTCGAGGACGACGGTGCCGTCGGGCACCTTGAGTTCCAGGTCGCCGCCCGCGGCGCCGTCGCGGTTGCTGCCCGCACCCTGCTTGCCCGACGGCGCGACGACGTGCGGATGGAAATGGAAGTCGAGAAGCGTGTGCACCTGCGGGTCGACGACGAGCACGACGCTGCCGCCGCGACCGCCGTTGCCGCCGTCGGGCCCGCCGAGCGGTTTGAACTTCTCGCGGTGGACCGAGGCGCAGCCGTTACCACCGTTGCCTGCCCGCGCGTGGATCACGACGCGGTCGACAAACCTTGGCATCGGCGATCACTCCTTCGAAAGCAAGAAAAGGGCGGGGTCTCGAGGTTGACGCCTCGCGATCCCGCCCTGTCGTTGCAGTCGCGAAGCCTAGGCGTCGGTGGCCGACGGTCGCACGATGCTGACCGTCTTGCGTCCCCGCTTCTCGCCGAACTCGACGGCGCCGGGAGCCGTGGCGAACAGCGTGTCGTCGCCGCCACGGCCGACGTTGACGCCGGGATGGAAGTGGGTACCACGCTGGCGGACGATGATCTCGCCTGCCTTGACGACCTGGCCGCCGAACCGCTTGACGCCGAGCCGCTGGGAGTTGGAGTCCCGACCGTTGCGTGAGCTGGAAGCGCCCTTCTTGTGTGCCATCTGTTCGCCTCCTAGTTGATGCCGGTGACCTTGAGGACCGTCAGTGGCTGACGGTGACCCTGCCGCTTGTGGTAGCCGGTCTTGTTCTTGAACTTGTGAATACGGATCTTGGGGCCCTTGGTGTGCTCGAGCACCTCGGCCGCGACGGCGACCTTCTCCAGGTCCTTGGCGTCCGTGGTGACCTTGGCGCCGTCGACGACGAGTGTGACGGGCAACGAGACCTCGGCGCCGGGCTCACCGTCGAGCTTCTCAACCTTGACCACGTCACCGACGGCGACCTTGTACTGCTTGCCGCCTGTCTTGACGATTGCGTACGTCGCCATCGTTCCTCTACTTCTCTGGGCGCGCGCCACCCGTGGGTGCGCGAGCGGGTCTGGGGTGCGGAGCCACGTGGGCCCGCTGTCATCGGCACCAGCCGAAAGACAACTGGTCAAGGGTACGCGAGGCCCGCCTTCAGGGTCAAATCACCGCAGGTCACGACGGTCAGTTGTCGTGGATCGGTGGACCGGCAGGTCGCGCGGCGGCGCGTCGACGCGGACGCCTGCCCCCGACGGCCGCAGCGGGCGCCTCGTCCTCCTCGTCGTCGTCCTCATCCGAGTCCTCGTCCTCGTCCTCGTCGAGGTCGTCATCCGAGTCCTCGTCGTCGGAATCCTCGTCTACGTCGTCGTCGGAGTCGTCGTCGTCCGAATCCTCGTCATCGTCATCGTCGGCGTCGTCGTCGGAGTCGATGACCTCGATATCGTCGTCGAGGTCGTCATCCTCGTCGTCCTCGTCGAGGTCGATCTCGTCGTCGTCCTCATCCGAGTCGTCGTCCTCGTCAGAGTCTTCGTCGGAGTCCTCGTAGTCCTCGTCCAGGTCGTCGTCCTCGAGCTCCGCATCGGCGGTGTCGACGACGGCCTTCTTGATGGTCTCGGCGTCGACCTCGGCGACCTCCTCGGCGCCTTTCGCCTCGTCTTTGGCGACACCTTCGAGGTCGTCGTCCTCGTGCTTGCCGTTGGCGGCGGCCATCGCCTTGAACATCGGATGCTCACCCGCAGGATGCGCGGGCACCTTCGCGACGGTCACGTCCTCGGCGCCCTTGCCCTTCTTCGAGCGCTTACCGCGGCGTCCGGATTCGGACTTCCGCCCACTGGCAGGGGCGGAGTCGACGGGATCGGCGTGCAACAGGATGCCCCGGCCCGCACACTCCGGGCACGGAGTGGAGAACGCCTCGATCAGGCCGGTGCCCAACCGCTTTCGCGTCAACTGCACCAGCCCCAGCGACGTCACCTCGGACACCTGGTGGCGGGTGCGGTCGCGGGCGAGCGCCTCGGTCAGCCGACGCAGCACCAGGTCGCGGTTGGACTCCAGCACCATGTCGATGAAGTCGATGACGACGATGCCGCCGATATCGCGCAGCCGCAGTTGGCGCACGATCTCCTCGGCGGCTTCCAGGTTGTTGCGGGTGACGGTCTGCTCGAGGTTGCCGCCCGAACCGGTGAACTTGCCGGTGTTGACGTCGACGACTGTCATCGCCTCGGTCCGGTCGATCACCAGCGTGCCACCCGACGGCAGCCACACCTTCCGGTCCATGGCCTTGGTCAGCTGCTCGTCGATGCGGTGCACGGCGAACACGTCGGGGGCGTCGGCGCTCGGGGGCTCGTATTTCGTCAGGCGCGGAACAAGGTCGGGCGCAACGGAATTCACGTAGTCGTTGATGGTGTTCCAGGCTTCTTCGCCTGACACGATCAGGCCGGAGAAGTCCTCGTTGAACAGGTCGCGGATGACCTTGACGAGCACATCGGGCTCTTCGTAGAGAGCCACCGCCGCGCCCGCCGCCTTCTTCTTCGTCTCGGTCGCCTTCGTCTCGATCTGCGACCAGCGCTCCTGCAACCGGCTGACGTCGGTACGGATGTCGTCTTCCTTGACGCCCTCGGAGGCGGTGCGGATGATCACGCCCGCATCCGACGGAATCACCTCGCGCAGAATCTCTTTCAGGCGCTGGCGCTCGGTGTCGGGCAGCTTGCGGCTGATCCCGGTCGACGACGCTCCCGGCACATAGACGAGATAGCGGCCCGCCAGCGAAACCTGTGTGGTCAACCGCGCGCCCTTGTGCCCGACGGGGTCCTTGCTGACCTGCACCACGACGTAGTCGCCCGGCTTGAGAGCCTGCTCGATCTTGCGGTTGGCGCCGCCGAGACCGGCTGCCTCCCAGTTCACTTCGCCCGCGTAGAGCACGCCGTTGCGGCCGCGGCCGATGTCGACGAACGCGGCCTCCATGGACGGCAGCACGTTCTGCACGATGCCGAGATAGATGTTGCCAACCAGCGATGCCGATGCGGCGGATGTGACGAAGTGCTCGACCACCACACCGTCCTCGAGCACGGCGATCTGGGTGTAGCGCGCACCCTCGTGCGGCGGCTCGGTGCGGACCTTGTCGCGCACCACCATCACCCGCTCGACCGCCTCGCGGCGGGCCAGGAACTCCGCCTCGCTCAGGATCGGCGGACGGCGCCTGCCCGCCTCGCGGCCGTCGCGGCGGCGCTGGCGTTTGGCCTCCAGCCGGGTCGATCCGGCGATGCCCTGGATCTCGCCGGCATCCTTGTCGGCGCGCCCGGCGCGCTCGTGCACGACGGTGTTGGGCGGATCGTCGGGCGAAACGTCGTTGTCGTCCCCCGAACCGGACTTGCGCCTGCGACGCCGCCGACGGCGGCGGCTGGCGCCGTCACCGCCGCCTGCTTCATCGTCGTCGTTGTCGTCGTCGGAATCGTCACCGGAGTCCTGGCCGTCGGACTGTGAGTCGTCGGAATCGTCACCGGAGTCGTCGCCGCTCTGTTCGCCGCGACCACGGCCTCGACCGCGGCGGCCACGGCGGCGGCGCCGGTTGGGCCGCTCGGCCTGGTCCTCGTCCGAATCCGATCCGCTGTCGTCGGAGTCGTCGTCGTCATCATCGTCGGAGTCGGAGTCGAACTCGACCGGTTGGGGCGCCACGAAGAGCGGCATGTACTCGGCGCGCTCGACTTTGGTTTCCACCGGCGTCTCGATGATCGTCCGCGCCTCCGGCTCGGCACCGTCCACGCCGTCGTCGGCGGGCGGCTGCTCGCCGTCGACCTCCGCGGTTTCGCTCGACTCCTCCGCAAGCGCGGTCAGCCCGTCAGGCTGAGCCACCTCGGGCTGTTGAATCTGTTCCGATAGGTCTTCAGTGGGGGCATCGTCGGCCACGTATTCTCCTCAAGCCCCCGGGCGCGTCGTGTCGACGCGGCCACGCGAGGGCTTCCGCTATTGGCCCGGGAAACAGCCTCCCGGGCTTGTTATGGTCTCGCTCCGAGCGGTTCGCTGGGAACCCTCCCGGTGCCTGGCTGAATGATGGCTGGGACGGTCGGCGCCGCACCACGGGTGCGCGGTGGTCGCGCTCGTCAAAGTCTTCATTCGGGCACCCGGCCCTGGTGTACGGCCGTCTACCCGGGTTCAGTATCCCACATCACCCGTGGTCGCCGGACCAGGGCGATTGACCTCGTTATCGACTTGGAAACCAGAGCTCGATTTCGCGGGCCGCCGATTCCGGCGAATCCGAGCCGTGCACGATGTTCTCCTGGGTGACAATTGCCAGGTCACCGCGGATTGAGCCCGGCGCAGCCTTGTCCACCGGGTCGGTGCCGCCGGCGAGCTGCCGAAACGCCGCGATCGCACGCGGACCCTCGACAATTGCCGCGACAACCGGTCCCGACGTGATGAATTCCAGCAGCGAATCGAAGAACGGTTTGCCGTCGTGTTCGGCGTAATGCTTGCGCGCCAATTCGTCGCCTACGTCGCGCAATTCGAGGGCGGCGATATCGAGGCCCTTGGCCTCGATCCGCCGAATGACCTCCCCGATCAGGCGCCGCTTGACGCCGTCGGGCTTGATCAGAACCAGGGTCAGCTCAGTCACGGCCGACAGCGTACCTGCGGATGCTTTCTTGCCGGCGACGGCGCCGTTGGCCGGGGCTCCCTCGAGGAGGACGTCGGTCAGCAGGGCGGCGGCTTGGGATGGCACAGGGTGTCCTGCGCCGACTCTCCGCCGGTAGTCGTCCCGGTCGTGGACCCAGTGGTCGAGCCGGTCGTCGTACCAGTCGTCGTACCAATCGTCGTACCCGTCGTCGTCCCGGTCGTGGTGCCCGTCGTCGTCCCCGTCGTCGTTCCGGTGGTCGTCCCCGTCGTGGTCCCGGTGGTCGTACCAGTCGTGGTCCCGGTGGTCGTACCAGTCGTCGTCCCGTCGCCGGTAGTCGTCCCGGTGGTGGTGCCGTCACCGGTAGTGGTGCCGGTCGTCGTCCCGGTGGTGGTGCCGGTGGTGTCGGTTCCCGTCGTCGTCCCCGTCGTGCTGGCGTTGGGATCCGGATTCGGGTTCGGATTGGGGTTCGGTGAAGACGGCCCAGCCGCAGGCTCCGGGTTGGGATTGTTGGGCACGAATTGTGGCGCAGGCACCTGCTGCCGTGGCGCCAGCTGACGGGGTGCCGGCTGCTGCACCACGACGGTTTGGCTCGGCGCGGGCGGCGCAGGAGGTAGTGATGCGGGCGCAGGCGCCAACGGGACCTGGGACTGCTGCGAGGGCTTACCCGTGGAGTTGGCGGGCGTCGTCGACACGCCACCCATCTGCCACGTCGCAATCAGCCCGGCCACCGCGATCAGCACGGCCGCCGCGGCGCCGCCGAACAGTACGCCCGGCTTCCGGTACCACGGCAATGGCGGGGCCTCGGGAGCGGAAACGGGTGGCTGCTGGGCGTAGTACTGAGGTGCCGACTGCTGGGCGTAGTTCTGAGGCGCCGCTTGCTGGGCGTAGTACTGCTGTGCGGGTTGGTCGTAGTACTGCGGCTGCGGCTGCTGCTCGGAGTACATGCCCTGTTGCGGCTGGTCATATGGCGTGTAGCTGCCGCCGTACGGATCCTGTTCTGACCACGCGGTCTGCTGCACCGGCGGCGTCGGGACCGTCGGGGAGGCCATCGTCGGTGGCGCGGGCTGATTTTCGAAGTCTCGTCTGTTGTTCATCGCCGGTTCCTGCTGCTGCTGTTGCCTCGAACGCAAATGGATTCAAACGGGTCGGTGGAGACAACAATGACACTTCACCGGGGGTTGTGCCGGGTAGTTGGCTACCCCAATTTTCGTTCGCCGTAATTACTCAGGCGGGGGCTGTTGACCAGGCAGCAGGCCATGCTGCTCGCGGCGCTTTACTTCGCTGCGGAGATAGAGGATCAGCAGCCAGACGCCCGCGAAGACCAAGCCGATGAAGCCGACCGCCCCGTGCACGGCCCACCCGGCGATCAGCACCAGCTGCATGGCCAGGTTGACCCAGATCGCCCACGGCCGGCCCTGCAGACCAGACAGCAGAATGAGCACGACGGCCAGACCGATCAGATAGGTCCCTGCGACCGGTGTCAGCCCGCCATCGGCCACCACGACGACCGGTAAGGCGAGCAGGACCACGATCGCTTCCAGGATGAGGATGCCCGCCATCACGCCGCGGAAGCTCTTCCACGGGTCTGGCGCGGCGGCAGGCTTGTCGGTCGTTTCGCTCATTCCGGATCCCGCCCGAACAATGTGCGGGCCGCCCCCGCGGTAACCACCGACCCGGTGATCACAATGCCGCTTCCGGAGAGCCCTTCGCCGTCATGGCCCGACTCCTCGACGAGCGCGGTCGCGGTCTCGATGGCGTCGGGCAGTGTCGACGCCGCGACGACCCGCTCCGGCCCGAATCTCTCCTCCGCCCGCAGCGCAAGGCTTTCGACGTCGAGCGCTCGCGACGAGCCGTTGTTGGTCACGACCACCTGGTCGAACACCGGCTCGAATGCGGCGAGGATGCCGTCCACGTCCTTCTCGGCCATCACCGAGACAACGCCGACGAGATGGCGGAAGTCGAACTCCTCAGCCAGCGTCTCGGCCAGCGCCGCCGCGCCTGCCGGGTTGTGGGCGGCATCGATGAAAACCGTTGGGGCGCTGCGCATCCGCTCCAACCGACCGGGGCTCTTGGCGGCGGCGAACCCGGCCCGCACAGTGTCGATGTCGAGTTGGCGTTGCGCACCGGCGCCGAAGAACGCCTCGACGGCGGCCAGCGCGATCGCGGCGTTGTGGGCCTGGTGTTCGCCGTGCAGCGGCAAGAAGATCTCGGAGTACACGCCGCCAAGGCCCTGCAGCTCGAGCATTTGGCCGCCGATCGCCACCTGGCGGCCCAGCACCGCGAACTCGGAATCCTCACGCGCCACCGCGGCGTCGGCCCGCACCGTCGCGGCCAGCAGCACCTCCATCGCGTCGGGCACTTGCCTGCCGATCACCGCGACCGTGTCGATCGGCACCAGGTCGTCGGCCTGCTTCTGGATGATTCCGGCCTTTTCGCCTGCGATATCGGCGATTTCAGTGCCGAGATACTCGGTGTGGTCGACACCGATCGGGGTGATGACGGCGACCGGCGCGTCGACGACGTTGGTCGCATCCCAGCGCCCGCCCATGCCGACCTCGACGACCGCGACATCGATGGGCGCATCCGCGAACGCGGCGAACGCCATCGCGGTGACGACCTCGAACTTGCTCATCGCCGGGCCGCCCGCCGCTTCGGACTGCTTGTCGACCAGCTCGACGAACGGCTCGATCTCTCGGTAGGTCGCGACGTACTGCGCCGGGGTGATCGGTTTGTTGTCGATGGCGATGCGCTCGACGGCCGATTGCAGATGCGGGCTCGTGGTTCGGCCGGTGCGACGGCTGAACACGGTCAGCAGCGCGTCGACCATTCGGGCCACCGACGTCTTGCCGTTGGTACCCGCGATATGGATCGACGGGTAGCCGCGCTGCGGCGAGCCGAGCAGTTCCATCAACGCCGAGATACGGGCCGTGCTCGGTTCGAGCTTCGTCTCCGGCCAGCGCTGGTCGAGTAGGTGCTCGACTTGGAGCAGCGACGCGATTTCGTCCGGGGTCGGGACGGACTCGGCTTCATCTCGCCGGTCAGGCGGCTCCGATGTCATTGCAGAGACGCCAGCCTTGTTTTGATCCTGTCGACTTCCTCGGTGGCGAGCTGTTGACGGCTCCGGATCTTGTCGACGACGTCGGCGGGCGCCTTGGCGAGGAACGCCTCGTTTTCGAGCTTGGCGGTGGTGCCTTTCAGCTCCTTGTCCGCGGCGGCCAGATCCTTCTCAAGGCGACGCCGCTCGGCGGCGACGTCGACGGTGCCCGACGTGTCCAGCTCGACCGTCACGGTACCGCGCGTCAGCCGGACCTCCACCGACGCCGACGGAGTAAAGCCGTCGGCCGCGGGGGTCAACCACGCCAGCGATTTCACCGCGGGGATCTGGGAGTCCAGATCGGCGGCGGCGACATCCGTCAGCCTCGCGGGCACCTTCTGCCGATCGGCCAGCCCCTGGTCGCTGCGGAACCGCCGCACCTCGGTGACCAGCTTCTGCATATCCGTGACACGTTGTGCCGCAACATGATCGACTGCGAAGCCGGTTGGCGTCGGCCATTCCGCCACGACGAGGGACTCGCCACCGGTGAGCGTCTTCCACAGCACCTCGGTGACGAACGGCATCACCGGATGAAGCAGTTTCAGAAGCGTGTCGAGGACCGCGGCGAGCACGGCGGTGGTGTGGGATATCCCGTCGGCCAGTTGCACCTTCGCCAACTCGACGTACCAGTCGCAGAACTCGTCCCATGCGAAGTGATAGAGAGCCTCACAGGCGCGGCTGAACTCGTACTTGTCGAATGCCGAATCCACCTCGGCGCGAACCTCTTCCACGCGCCCGAGGATCCACCGGTCGGCATCCGTCATTTCCGCCGCGTCGGGCAACGGCGCTGGAGCGGCCCCGTTCATCAACGCAAAGCGGGTGGCATTGAAGAGCTTGGTGGCGAAGTTGCGCGACGCGCGGGCATGGTCCTCGCCGATGGACAGGTCACCGCCTGGGCTGGCGCCGCGGGCGAGAGTGAACCGCAGCGCGTCGGCACCGAACATCTCCACCCAGTCCAGCGGGTCGATGCCGTTGCCGCGCGATTTGCTCATCTTCCGGCCGAACTCGTCGCGAATCAGCCCGTGCAGGAACACATTCTCGAACGGCACCTGCGGGCCGCGCTGTCCACCGAGGGTGATGGCCGGATCGCCGGAGACGAACATGCCGAACATCATCATCCTGGCCACCCAGAAGAACAGGATGTCGTAACCGGTGACCAGGACGCTGGTCGGATAGAACTTGGCCAGTTCTGGCGTGTGGTCCGGCCAGCCCATGGTGGAGAATGGCCACAGCGCCGAGGAGAACCAGGTGTCGAGCACGTCCGGGTCCTGCTCCCAGCCTTCCGGCGGTGTCTCGTCCGGACCGACGCAGACGGTTTCACCGTCGGGACCGTGCCAGATCGGGATCCGATGGCCCCACCACAGCTGACGCGATATGCACCAGTCGTGCATGTTGTCCACCCAGCCGAACCAGCGCGGTTCCAGGCTGGGCGGATGAATCACGGTGTCGCCGTTGCGAACCGCATCACCCGCCGCTTTGGCCAGTGATTCGACCTTGACCCACCACTGCAGGGACAGCCGCGGTTCGATCGGCTCGCCGCTGCGCTCGGAATGCCCGACGCTGTGCAGGTACGGCCGCTTCTCCTCGACGATCCGCCCCTGGGCGGCCAGCGCTTCACGCACCGCGACCCTGGCGTCGAATCGGTCCATGCCGTCGAATTGTGTTCCGGTGTCGGCGATCCTGCCCTTGGTGTCCATGATCGACGGCATCGGCAGCTTGTGCCGCAGCCCGATCTCGAAGTCGTTGGGATCGTGGGCAGGAGTGACTTTGACTGCGCCGGTGCCGAATTCCGGATCCACGTGTTCGTCGGCGACGATGATGATCTCGCGATCGGCGATGAACGGGTGCGGCAACGACTTGCCAACCAGATGGCGGTAGCGCTCGTCGTCGGGATGGACCGCGATCGCGGTGTCGCCGAGCATCGTCTCCACCCGGGTGGTGGCCACCACGATGTGCGGCTCGCCGTCGTCGAGCGAGCCGTAGGTGAACGAGACCAGCTCGCCCTCGACGTCGGAGTAGGAGACCTCGAGGTCGGAGATGGCGGTCTCCAGCACCGGCGACCAGTTGACCAGCCGCTCGGCCCGGTAGATCAGCCCGGCGTCATAGAGCCGCTTGAAGATCGTTCGCACCGCACGGGACAGGCCGTCGTCCATGGTGAACCGGTCGCGGCTCCAGTCGACGCCGTCGCCGAGCCTGCGCATCTGGGCGCCGATCGTGCCGCCGGAGTCGTGCTTCCAGTCCCACACCTTGTCGATGAACAGCTCGCGGCCGAAGTCTTCCTTCGTCTTGCCGTCGACGGCGAGCTGCTTCTCCACGACCGACTGGGTGGCGATGCCCGCGTGGTCCATCCCCGGCAGCCACAGCACCTCGTAGCCCTGCATTCGCTTCCGCCGGGTCAGCGCATCCATCAGCGTGTGGTCGAGCGCATGTCCCATGTGCAGGCTGCCGGTGACATTCGGTGGCGGCAGGACGATCGAGTACGGCGCCTGATCGCTTGCCGGATCGGCCTTGAAGTAACCGGCGTCCACCCAGCCCTGGTAGAGCTCGCTTTCTACCGCGCCCGGATCCCACGACTTGGGTAGGGCGTCGGCTTCAGGCTTGGAGCTGGCGGTCACCGCGCCATTCTAGGGAGTGCGGTGCGCCTGCCCCGGATACAGGGGGTTCTGTCGGCGCCTACTTCTTGCCGCCGAGCAGGCCGCCGAGGATCTCACCGATCGCGTTGCCCTGGCCGCCGCCGATGACGCTGCCCAGGATGCTGCCCAGCGGGTTGTTCCCGCCGCCTGCGCCGCCACCGCCGCCCGCGCCGCTGAGGATGCTGCCGAGGATGTCGCCGAGGCCGCCGCCACCGGCCGACTGCGCCTGCGCCTGCGGCTGCGGCTGGGCGGGCGCCGAGCCCGCGCCCTTGGTCAGCTGCTTGCCGATATAGGCCAGCACGATCGGCGCGAGGATCGGCAACAGTCTCTTGATCAGGTCGCCACCGCCTGCGCCGGTTCCGGCGAGCGCGGACGCGACGGCATTGCTGTCGTTGCCACCGAAGAGCGAGGCGACGAGGTTGTCACCTTCCTTCTGGTCGACCTGGTCGACGTTGACGCCACCGTCGAGCAATCCACTGGCGCCCTGCGCGGCCACAGCCGACTCGAGCTTGCTCGAGTCGATGTCATCGGACTGCACGTTCTGTGCCAGCCCTCCGACGAGCGCGGGCACCAGCGTCTTGATGGCGTTGTCCACCTCGCCCTGGTCGGCCCCAAGTTTGCTTGCGATGTCCTGTACTGGGATCTGCGCGAAGAGATCGTCAAGACCTGCCATTGTCTGTCCACCTTCTTGCTGGTTGCCGCATGCCGAGCACGACACTAGTCGAATTGATCTTGGTTGACAGGTGTTCTGCGCTTGCCGATCAATTCAGCCGGGAGGTCCCCAATACCACACCGGCGGCGGGAAATCGGGCCAGCAGCGCGTCGCCCATCGCCGCCGCGGGCGTCAGTACGCCGCGCAGATCAGTTAGCCGGTCCCGGTCCAACGCCAGGGCCAGACCGCTTTCGCCCAACAGCACAGAGGTGGCCTTGTATCCGGGGTCGCCCTTCTGCGACATGGTGGTCCGGTAGCGCGCCCCGGTCGAAGTGGTGGTATATGTCTCGACGGTGTAACCGCCGCGCTCGCGGGTGCGTTCGCTCGGGCCGGTGCCCGGCTTCGGCAGGATCCGTTCGACGAGCTTCTCCGGCACCTTGTCGAAATAACGACTGCCCAGTCCGGTGACAGCCGACCCCACTCCTGTCGCTATCGCGGATGCAACGGGCGCTACAACGGACGACCCGACGCTCTGGCATTCGGCGTAGCGGAAGCGGCTGCCGTAAGCCCAGTCCTGTAAAGCGTTGCTGCGCCTGACAACCCGCGTGTTGACCGGCCCCATGAGGAATCCGGTGGTCCAGATCCCGCTCAGTTCGGGAGCGATATCGCGACCACGACGCCACGGTATGTCGGACTGTGCGCCGAGCTCAGGCTCTGCGTCCCGGTCCGGTGTCAGCGTGTAGGGATCCTCCAGCGAACGCCGCACTTGTGCGTCGCCTGCCATGGCGCGTATCACTCCCGCGATCGACGCGTAGGTGCCGCCGGAGAACCCACCCACCAGCTTCCGCACCACAAAGGTGGTGTCCATCAATTCGCCTGCGCTGTCCTCGGTAGCGCGCCGATGCAGTGCGTAGACAGTGAGATCGGAAGGGATGGAGTCGAATCCGCACGAATGCACGATCCGCGCACCGGTATCGATGGCTTGCTTGTGGTAGAGGTCAATGCTTTCCCGCATGAACATCGCCTCGCCGGTGAGGTCGGCGTAGTCGGTGCCAGCAGCCGCGCAGGCAGCCACCAACGGCAACCCGTACTTTGCGTATGGTCCGACGGTGGTCACCACGACCTGAGCCCTTGCGGCCATCGCATTCAGTGTCGACGGCTGCGACGCGTCCGCGGTGATAAGCGGCCAGGACTGCGCCTTCTCGCCCAACGTTTCCCGGACGGCAAGCAGCTTGTCCTGGGATCTGCCCGCCAATGCGATTCGGGCGTCGCCGCCCGCGTTCGCCAGATACTCGGCGGTCAGCTTGCCTACGAAGCCGGACGCGCCGTACAGAACAATGTCGAACTCACGCTGCGCGCTCATTGCTCGGCTCCCACTCGCTCCGGCCCTCGCTCTTTCCTTGCTGCGATCCTCACTCGCGATCGCCTTCGGCTCGTCATGATTCTGACGCTACCCGAGCGTCTCGGGCAGCTCGATCTCCTCACCGAGGACGTGACGGGCCAGGAAAGCGGTGACGACCTCGTACCAGATCTTGGCGTGCTGCGGCTTGAGCACCCAGTGGTTCTCCGACGGAAAGTAAAGGAACTGATGCGGGCTGGTGCCGTCGTCGCCCGCAGCCAGGCCCGACTCCGCGAGCAGCTCGTACCACAGTCGCAGCGCCTCACCGATCGGCACGCGATAGTCCTTGTCGCCATGGATGACAAGCATCGGAGTCCGGATCTCCTTGACGAAGCGATGCGGCGAGTTGGCGGTCGCCATGTCGCGGGTCATCTCGCGTTGCCAGTAATAGGAGGCGTCGGTGGTCGGGCCGAACTGGTCGAGCGCCCACAGGCTGGCGTGGGTGACGATCGCGGTGAACCGGTCGGTGTGGCCTGCGATCCAGTTCGCCATATAACCGCCGAACGACCCACCCATCGCGGCGGTACGGGTGGGGTCAACGCGCTCGTGGGCGCAGGCCGCGTCGGTGGCCGCCATCAGGTCGTCGTACGGCGCGCCGCCCCATGCGCCCCAACCGCGCTGGATGAAGTCCTGGCCGTACCCGGTGGACAGCGCCGGGTCCGGCAACAGCACCGCGTAGCCCTGTGCGGCGAGCACCCACGGGTTCCACCGCCAGTGCCAGGCGTTCCAGCTGCCCAGCGGCCCACCGTGAATCCAGAGCAGAAGCGGTGCCGGCGCATCGGCTTCGGGCAGCACCAGCCACGATCGCACCGCGGTGCCGTCGGCCGTGTGCGCCGTGATCTCGCTGACCGAGCCGGGCAGCGCAGGCAGCTCGACGCACGGCAGCGGCGTGACGGTGCCGTCGGGGTCGATGCGCACCGGATGCGGCGGCGCCGCATAGGAACTCCGCAACGCGTACACGACGCCGTCGGCGGCAGCGTTCACATCGGTGTAGGCATAGTCGTCCGCGGTCAGCGCCGCTACGCCGCCGTCGCGGATTCCGATTCGGAACACCGGGCAGCGCCCCCCGTCGTCGGCGGTGACGATCAGCGCGTCGCCCTCGTGTGCGTCGCGCGACCACGTCACTGAAACCGGCCAGCGGTCCCAGTCCGCCGCGACCGCGGTCGGCTGTTCGCCGAATCGCAAGTAGCTCAGACTTATTCGCGGTGCCCTCAGCGGCGTGGAGTACGACTCGCGGATGAACGCGACGGCCGACCCGTCGGGCGAGATGGCCGGACTCCACAGGTCGGCATCCGGCTCGTCGGCGATGACGGTGTGGTCGCCCGATGCGAGGTCGATCCGGACCAGCACCGAATGCAGGGCCGCGCCCGGCGCGGGCACCTGCCAGGAGGTGACCACGAACCTGCCGTCGGCGCTGACGTCGAAGGTGGTGTCCCGCAGCGCCCCACCCGGGCGTGGCGTCAGATCGGCGGGCGAGGCGTCGTCTGCGAGGTCAAGCGCGAGTAGGTGAGGGCCGTCGGGACCGAGGTCGGAGTCCCAATACCGAATCGGATAACCGGTGTGCAGGATTGCGGTGATCTTGTTGTCCTTGCGCAACTTTCGCAGCCTGCGGTCGTCGTCGACGCTGTCCGCCGACGGCAACAGCGGTGCGCGCACCACGGCTCGCGACACATCGCGGGCGGTCTTCACAGCGTCGACCCCACCCGCCGGCGATAGAACCTCGACCGCCTCGCCCCCACCCGCGGGCAGCCGCCACAACGCCGCGGGCGGCTTGTCGTCGTCCTCGGTCGGGCGCACCGCCACGAACAACACGTCACCGTCGGACGTGAACACAGGAGACGACTCGCCTTTCGCGCCGCGGGTCAACCGTCGCGCGGCGCGCTGGCCCTCGGGATCCAGTTCCCAGACCGCGGTGACGAATTCGGTCCGCTTCTCGTCGAGCTCGCTGATCGTCGTCACCACCCGAGAGCCGTCCGGTGACACCGCCAGCCCGGACACCCTCGGTAATGCGAGATAGGCATCGAGATCGCCGAACGAGGTTTCAGTCATGCGACGTTCGTAGCACAACGAGAGTGAGTTTGATTTTCAAACTTACTACTGGCAGACTGCCCCCATGACCACTACGCCGCTGGCCACCCTCCCCGGTCGACCGTGTCCGATCGCCGCGGCGCTGGAACTCGTCGGCGAGCGATGGGCGCTGCTCGTCGTCCGCGAGATCGCCCTCGGCGCCACCCGCTTCAGCGACATCGTCGCGGGGACGGGGGCACCGCGCGACCGCATCGCGGCCAGGTTGAAGGCACTGGAGGCTGCAGGGGTGGTCTCCCGAACGCCCTACCGCGACGGCCCGACTCGCTACGAATACCGGCTCACCAGGTCCGGGGACGAACTACTGCCGGTGCTCGATGCCCTGCTCGAATGGGGCAAGCATCACGCAGTCGCCCCCGATGACCCCGACCGTCAACGCAAATACCGACCGATGAGCGAACTGAAGGAATCGAAATGACCGCAGAGCTGACCGACGCGAGCACACGCGAGGACTGGGGACGGCAGCGCTCGCGCACCGTCACCTGGCACGAACCCGGGCCGAGCACCGCCAAGGGCCTCTCCATGCCCGGAATCGACTACCTGCGCGCGATGGCGGCCGGTGAGCTGCCGCAGCCACCGATCGCCGGCTTGATGCGATTCGACATCGTGTCGGCCGACCCGGGCCGGGTCGTGTTCACCTGCGAGCCGGACGAATCGGCGTACAACCCGATCGGGGCGGTGCACGGCGGGCTGCTGTGCACGCTCCTCGACTCGGTGACCGGTTGCGCGATCCACAGCACCCTGCCGCAGGGCAAGGGCTACACCTCCGTCGAGATCAAGGTGAACTACCTCAAGGCGGTCCGGCTGAGCAGCGGGCTGCTCACCGCGACAGGAACCGTCGTCAAGGCGGGCTCGCGGGTCGGCTTCACCGAAGGCATCATCACCGACGCAGGCGGTGCTGTGGTCGCGACGGCCACCAGCACGCTGCTCGTGTTCGACGTGTAAGGAATCCCCATTCGACGCGATACGTTCGACGGGTGGCGCAGCAACAGTTCGTCGTAATCGGTGCGGGTATCGCGGGCCTTGCGACAGCGGTCGCGTTGCAGCGACGTGGACATGACGTCACCGTCCTCGAGGGACGTTCCGACACGACCACGGGCGCGGGAATCAGCATCTGGCCCAATGCACTTGCGGCACTTGACCATATCGGCCTCGGTGATGCGGTCCGCGAAGCGGGTGGACGGGTGACCGCGGGAGCGATGCGGTGGCGTGACGGCAAGTGGTTACGCCGCCCGTCGCGGGAGCGCATCGTCAAGGCCCTCGGCGAGCCGCTGGTGGTGGTGCGCCGATCCGCGTTGAACGATGTGCTGGCCAACGCCTTGTCGGGCGGCACGCTGAACACCGGCGCGATGGTCGATGGGATCGAACTGACACCCGACGGCGTGCGAATCACCCTGTCGGACTCGACGACTCGGCATGCGGCGGCGGTGATCGGTGCCGACGGCACCCACTCGGTGGTCGCCCGTTACCTCAACGGCCCGCTGGAGAACCGGTACGCCGGCTATACGGCGTGGCGCGGTATCGCCGACTCGACACTCGATCCCGATCTGGCGGGCGAGACGCTCGGGCCCGGACTGGAATGCGGCCACGTCCCGTTGGGCGCCGATTACACCTATTGGTTCGCCACGGAGAGGGCACCTGAGGGCCGGCAAGCGCCGGAGGGCGAGGTGGCGTATCTGCAGAGCAAGTTCGCGTCATGGGCCGAGCCGCTGCCGGCCCTGTTGGCCGCGACCGACCCAGGCGTCGTCCTGCACAACGACCTCTACGACCGTGACGACGCGCCAGTCTGGGCCAAGGGCCCGATCGTGCTTGTCGGCGACGCCGCCCACCCGATGCGGCCGCATCTGGGCCAGGGCGGCTGTCAGGGCCTCGAGGACGCCGCGATCCTGGCCCACTTCGTCGACCAGACCGACGACCTGGCGGCGGCGTTCGCCCGCTTCGAGCGGTTCCGCAGGCCGAGAGTGCGTGCGCTGGTGCGAGAGTCCGCGAACATCGGCAAGATCGTCAACCTGCGTCCGGCCGTCTTGAGCGCGGTGGCCATCCGGGCGACGGTCCTGGTCCCAGAGGCGGTGTTGACCCGCCACATGGCGACGGTGTCGTCGCGGTCGGCGTTCACCACGCCGACAACGGCGTCAGCCTAGGCCAAATGGGCTGAGGAACGTCGAGCACAGCTGACGCAGGTCCACGATGCCCAGCAGCGCGCCGCCGCGCATTGTGTGGCATCCGACCGGCTGGCTTCCCATGTTCCACAGCCCTGGACCGCCTCCGCTCGTGCCGCACCCCGGCCAGGCACTGAGGCCCTGAGTCTGCAGCACGTTCTCGGCCACGCGGATCTGCTCCTCCCGCGAGGCACCGGCAGGCGATCCGACGCCGCCGTTGGCGGCCCAGGTCGACGGCTTGAACTGCAAGCCGCCGTACTTGCCGTTTCCTGTGTTCGTCGACCAGTTGCCGCCGGACTCGCACTGGGCGATGGCGTCCCAGTCCACGGAGTCGGCATTGGCAGTGGCCGATGACACGGTCATCGGGGCAATAGCAAGCGCCCCGACGGTTGCGACGAGCCAAGCTGTTTTCTTGCCCGTCGTGATGAATAAGTGGCGTTTCTTCATCGCTCTGGTCCTTCCCCGACCTTGCAACTAATGGGTCTTTCGGGTTGGGAGTGTCAGGCGTTACAAGGGAGGTACCAGTACGTTATAGGGACGGGATAGAACGAAGCTAGTAATGGGACAAATGAGTAAAAAGCATCAATTGAGTCAGATGTGACAGATGTTAAAGAAGTGACAATTGTGAAAAAAGAATGGTGCCGGGCCTTTGCCGGCCCGACACCACCTTCAAGCGTGTTCTGAAGAGAACAACAGCGTTACTAGCCCCGCCTGCCGCACACCGGCCAGGCACCGATGCCCTGGGTCCTCAGGACGTTGTTGGCCACCCGGATCTGCTCCTCGCGACCGGCGCTCTCCGGCATGCCGGAGCCGCCGTTGGCGCGCCAGGTGCTCAGGGAGAACTGCAGGCCGCCGTGGAAGCCGTTGCCGCTGTTGGTCGACCAGTTGCCGCCCGACTCGCAGGCCGCGACGGCATCCCAGTTCACGCTGTCCGCATTCGCGGTACCGGTTGCCAGCGCCATCGGCGCCAGGGCGAGCGCACCGGCGAAGGTCGCCAGGCCGAACGTCTTGCGGATGTTCTTCACCACTGTCCTTTCGCCAAGCGCGCGCCGACAACGCCCGCTGGCGCGGGCGCAGATGCCGTATTCGGGCATGGAATTTGGGCCGTGCCCTCTCGGTCGGGCTCGGCAGGGGGAGGCAACACATCGCCCCACCGGGCGGTCACACCCGATGGCCACTGAAGGCGCGATGCCGCCTCCGGTGGGCCCCACTCACACGCAGGTTCGTGGGTTTGAAATTATTTGCTCGTTTTCGAGACGTAGGGAACGTACAAACCCATCTGCGCAAAGTCATATCAGATTCACAGCATGTTGCGGTTTGATCACGGTCAGATCACGGACGCCGAATTGGCGGTCCACGCAGGTCATCACGGCGAGTCGGCCGAAATGTCACACTCCCACTGGCGCATCGGCTTCGTGAGCCAAATCACCACCTTTTTGTGACCTGGACCACGGCGAATTTGATTGATCGATCAAAGAAACCGGGTCGATCTGGCCCAGTTTTGGCCTGCAACACCGGCTTTGGGCAGTTCACGCCGAAATCGTTCGCTGATAACGACTCTGCATTGAGACAATGTTAGAAGCCTTGCAGTACAGGTGATTTCGGGCCGCATGTCCCTAGAAGACCCGGAGTCCTGTCTTAGTGACCAAGATGGCGCGTAGTCGCCAACTATTACCTAAAGTTACTGCTGTCAAGCAGTTTTCACTGATCGATTCCAGCCAAACTGTCCTGAACCCGGCTAGGCGATACGGCTACTATCGGCGACCATCGGCGCGAGGCCCCACTCCGGGCCCTCCGACCTAAAGCGGCCCAATCCGATTGCGGCATTTCACAAGACATCGGCGCGCCTGGCCTGGATAACGTCGCGCGTCGCGGCGAAACGCGCACGGCGACAAGGCATCTCTCAAACGCACGGAGTCAAACTCGAGCTCTGAAACGGCGTAATTCACCCACAGATTGATGGCCTATTAATACCGGTAGGCTATCCGCAATAAGAGAGGGAATTGTGTCCGGGAAAGGGCAATATAAGTGCAGTAATTTGCTGTGGTCATTACCAAGGTAATGACCAAATGGGGTTAGGACAGGTCTGCGGTGGTGTTGACGTTCGTCAGCGACCGCTGTTCGGCCATCACGATCCGCTGCGTATCGACCGTGTCGACCAGGGCTCGCATGCTGCGCTCCCCCGCCGCCACCAACGCATCGACCTTGTCGGCCAGCGCGGTGCGGTACACCCCGGCGAGGTAATGGTTCCGCCCGTCCCACGGGAGCACCACATCGACGGGCAGCCGGGCTGCGTGCTCGGCGAGTTCGTCGATCAGCTCGATGGTCATGAACGGCATGTCGACCGCACAGACGAAGGCCAGTTCGCTGCCGGCATCCGCCGCCGCCCGCAGGCCACGTCCGGTGGCCAGCAGCGGACCCACCCCGCGAACCTCGTCTCGCAGAATCTCGGCCTGCAGGTTCGGCAGCGGTTGCCCTGGCGCGGCGATCACGAACACCGGCGAACACCGGGGGCTCACGACGGACACGACGCGCTCGACCAACGTCGTTCCGTCGTAGTGAAGCGTGGCCTTGTCGCGGCCCATGCGGCGCGAAGCACCGCCCGCGAGCACGACAGCAGAAAGCGGCACCGGCGATGTCACGTCAGAGAGATTAGTCGACGGTCCAGGTGTCTTTACCGCGCAGCAGCGACTGCAGCGCCGCCGTGTCGTGCGGCCTGGCCTCTCGCGCCGACACCACCTGCGAGCGGGCCGCGTCGTCGTAGGTCGGCTTGCTGACCTGGCGGAAGATGCCCATCACCATGTGCTCGAGGTTCTGCTCGGACAGCCGCGACAGCGCGAACGCGTACGCCGGGTCCTCGACCTGCGAGTTGTGGATGACGATCTCGTCGGCCGAGACGTCAGCCGTCTTGGCCACCTCGAGCCCGTAGCCGGACTTGATCACGCAGTACTCGCCGTCGGCGCCGAAGGTGATCGGCTCGCCGTGGTGCACGTTGATGAGCCGCTCCTCAGCGCCCTCCTTGCGCAGCGCGTCGAACGAGCCGTCGTTGAAGATCGGGCAGTCCTGCAGGATTTCGACGATGGCGGCGCCGCGGTGTGCGGCGGCGGCGCGAAGCACCTCGGACAGCCCCTTGCGGTCGGAGTCCAGCGCGCGGCCGACGAACGTGGCGTCGGCGCCGAGCGCCAGCGACACCGGGTTGAACGGGTAATCCAGCGAGCCCATCGGGGTGGACTTGGTGATCTTGCCGACCTCAGACGTCGGCGAGTACTGGCCCTTGGTGAGGCCGTAGATCCGGTTGTTGAACAGCAGGATCGTGATGTTCACGTTGCGGCGCAGCGCGTGGATCAGGTGGTTGCCGCCGATCGACAACGCGTCGCCGTCGCCGGTGACAACCCACACCGAGAGGTCGGGGCGCGCCAGCGCCAGACCCGTCGCGATGGTCGGGGCGCGGCCGTGGATCGAGTGGAAGCCATAGGTTTCCAGGTAGTACGGGAAGCGGCTCGAGCAGCCGATACCGCTGACGAACGCGATGTTCTCGCGGCGCAGACCGAGTTCCGGCAGGAAGTTGCGGATGGTGTTGAGGATGACGTAGTCACCGCAACCGGGGCACCACCGCACCTCTTGGTCGCTCGTGAAGTCCTTGGCCTTCTGCGGCTCGTCGGTCGTCGGAACGCCACCGATTCCAGTGGTCAGCCCGAGGTCCGTTCCGATCAGGTCAGTCATGCGCCAGCTCCCACGCCAGTCTCCACGGTGGCCGCCGCCAACCGCGCGAACTTGGCCTTGTCGATTTCCTTCTCGCCCAACGTCCCGTCCAGCGCGGCGTCGATGATGCCTTCGACCTCATCCGCCAGGAACGCCATGCCTTCCACCTTGGTCACCGACTGCACGTCGATCAGGAACTTGCCGCGCAGCAGCAGCGCCAGTTGGCCCAGGTTCATCTCCGGCAGCACGATCTTGGGGTAGCGCCGCAGCAACTCGCCCAGGTTGGCCGGGAACGGGTTGAGATTGCGCAGCTGCGCGTGGGCGACCTTGATGCCCTTGCGTCGCGCCCGCCTGCACGCCTCGCCGATGGGCCCGTACGAGCTACCCCAGCCGAGCATCAACAGTTCGGCGTCGCCGGTGGGATCGTCCACCTCGAGATCCGGCACGGCGATGCCGTCGATCTTGGCTTGCCGCAGCCGCACCATCAGGTCGTGGTTCTTCGGCTCATACGAGATGTTGCCCGAGCCGTTGGCCGCTTCCAGTCCGCCGATGCGGTGTTCGAGGCCGGGAGTCCCTGGTGTCGCGAACTGGCGCGCCAGGGTCTCCGGGTCGCGGGCGTACGGCTGGAACGGCTCACCGGTCTTCGCGAGGGTGTGCGCAATCGGTGCGTAGCTGGTGACGTCCGGAATCTGCCACGGCTCAGAGCCATTAGCGATCGCGCCGTCGGACAGGATCAGCACCGGTGTGTGATACGTGATGGCGATGCGGGCGGCCTCGACGGCGACGTCGAAGCAGTCGGACGGCGACCGCGGCGCGATCACCGCGACGGGCGACTCGCCGTTGCGTCCGAACATCGCCTGCAGCAGGTCGGCCTGTTCGGTCTTGGTGGGCAGACCCGTGGACGGACCGCCGCGCTGTACGTCGATGACGATCAGCGGCAGCTCGGTCATCACGGCCAGGCCCATGGCCTCCGACTTCAGCGAGATGCCGGGCCCGGAGGTGCTGGTGACACCCAGCGCACCGCCGTAGGAGGCGCCGATGGCCGCGCCGATGCCCGCGATCTCGTCTTCCGCCTGGAAGGTGAGGACGTTGAAGTTCTTGTGCTTGGACAGCTCGTGGAGGATGTCCGACGCCGGCGTGATCGGGTAGGAGCCCAGAACCAGCTGGACGTCTGACAGCTGCCCAGCGGTGATCAGGCCGTAGGCCAGCGCGGTGTTGCCGGAGATCTGCCGGTATTCACCGGACTTCAGCTTCGCGGGGGCCACCTCGTAGGTGCTCGCGAACGCCTCGGTGGTCTCGCCGTAGTTCCAGCCCGCTTTGAGCGCCAGCACGTTGGCCTCGGCGATATCGGGCTTACGGGCGAACTTCTCGCGGATGAACGCCTCGCTGTGCTCGAGCTCGCGGCCGTACATCCACGACAGCAGGCCGAGCGCGAACATGTTCTTGGCGCGCTGGCCGTCCTTCTTGGAGGCGCCGATCGACTCGACGGCACCCAGCGTCAGGGTGGTCATCGGGACGGGCTGCACGACGTAGTCGGAGAGCTCCTCGGTTTCCAGCGGGTTCGCCTCGTATCCGACCTTGGCGAGGTTGCGCTTGGTGAACTCGTCGGAGTTGGCGATCACCAGCCCGCCGCGCGGCAGGTCGGAGATGTTGGCCTTCAGCGCTGCGGGGTTCATCGCGACGAGGACGTCGGGACGGTCGCCTGCGGTCAGGATGTCGTAGTCGGCGATCTGGATCTGGAACGACGAGACGCCGGGCAGCGTGCCTGCTGGTGCCCGGATCTCGGCAGGGTAATTCGGTTGCGTGGCAAGGTCATTGCCGAACAGCGCGGCCTCGGAGGTGAACCGGTCACCGGTCAGCTGCATGCCGTCGCCCGAGTCGCCTGCGAACCGAATGACAACCTTCTCGAGCTTTCGGCGAGTCTCCGGACTGGCCCCGTTGCCGTTCGGACTCACGACCCCTGCCTTTCGCAATGCTCTTCGTACGTATTCCTCAGTCGCGGGCTAATCGCGCCATCGGTTAAACGTGCATGAAATTTGCTGTCACTCTCAGTACCGATTAAACCACTTCTCTTAGGCGCGCCACGACGCGACTCGCGGGTTACCCGCGGCAGAAGTCGGACCGAACGCGCTGTTCAGGTGGCGTGTGCGGCAACGCGATGAGACAAAATTGTGTGCTTCGTCACGTTTTTGAGGCATATCTTTTTTAAGGAAATTGTTACCGATCGGTAGCTCGTGGCTAGCACCCTCTAATCGGCCGCTAGCGCCGTGACCACGACCCCGCGAAACTGCGGGCACCTCCCGCGAAACGGAATTCCGGCAGGCTGCTTCTCGGACTTCTGCTGCTGGAATTCCGCTTCGCGAGAATGAGGTGCTCAGCCCGGCAGGTTGAACGGCGTGATGACCTGAATCGGCGCAGGCCGGGCCGGCTCGGCAGGCAGTGCGCCGCGTTCCTGCAGGATCAACCGCATCGCCAGCCGCGCGTCGGCGCGCAGGTCGTTGTGCAGCACCACCGAAATGCGGCCGTCGCGCAGCAGCTGCCGGTTGTCGGCGTCGAGATCGTGTGCGACGAACACCCGGCAGTCGCGGCCGAGCCGCTCGAAGGCCGCGACGGTCGCGGCGTTTCCGCCGCCGACGGAGTAGACGGCCTCGATCGACGGGTTGCCCTGCAGCGCCTCGAGCACCAACCGCTCGTTCGTCGCGTCGATGCCGTCGCTGTCACTGACCTCGACGATTTGGCGGCCGGAACCGCGCAGCGCGGAGCGGAACCCGACCTCGCGCTCCCCCTCACCGCGAAACACGTTGCGGCTGAGCGTGATCAGCACGTCCGACGGCGACGATCCCAGCCACTGCCCCATCAGATACGCGGCGGTCACGCCTGCGCCGTGGTTGTCGATGCCCACATATGCGCAGCGGGAACTGGCGAGCACGTCGGTTGCGTAGGTGACCACCGGGATGCCGTTCTCGACGAGCCGGTCGATGGCGTCGGCGACCTCGGGCTCGTCCTGCGCCTTGAGGATGACACCGTGGCTGCCGCGTAGGCCGGCCAACGCGTCGACCATCTGCGCTGTCGAGCCGGCCTCCCACAAATGGAAACGGGCCCTGAGCATTGCGGGCGCAAAAGCAGGCAATTCGGCTTCCACCGCCGCGCGAAACGCGTCCGAGAACCGCTGCGGGGTCTGCATGACCACGTCGATGAGATAGCGCCTGCCGTTCAACCGCAGTTGTGCGCGCTGCTTGTCCAGATCGGCGATGGCCTGCATGACCTCGGCACGGGTGTTCTCCCGCACGCCGGGGCGGTTGTTCAATACGCGGTCGACGGTCGCCTCGCTCAGCCCGGACTGCTGGGCGATCTCGCGAACCTTGTAGCGGTGCGCCATGTTGCTCCCCTCCTATCTGACCGTCTGGCCGAGATCGACGAAATGGCGCGAATCACTCGCACTTTCTCGCCCAAGTGTCGGTTTGGGCGCTAATCGGGCTGAGGTTTTTTTGATGGGTATTTGGTGTTGATTGTGATGCGGAGTACCACCAGACTAACGACCATGGCAACGCCGCTGACCACCGCATACAAGTCATGGATCGACGAATCCGACTGCGGGCTCGATGAGTTCCGCGCTGAGGTGATGCGCGACACCGATCTCGCCGACTTCCCGCACGCCGTCGATGTCCGAGAGAACGTCCTTGTCTACTCGTCCGCCGCGCCCTCGGACCGGCGCGCACTTCAGGCCGAGCTGATCCGGGCGCTGGCGGACGGACCCGGCGTGGTGGTGTTCGAAGGCGCCTTTGGCGCCGACGTCATCGATCGCGCCAGCGAGGCTTTCTACGCCATCATCGCCGCGCAGCGTGCGGAGGGTTTGGCCGCCGGTGACCACTTTGGCAAGCCGGGGGCCAACGACCGGGTCTGGAACGCCGCACAGAAGCTCGCGCTGCACGCCCCCGACGTCTTCGCCGACTACTACGCCAACGACACGCTCGCGGTCGTGTCGCAGGCCTGGCTCGGTCCGCGTTACCAAGTGACATCACAGGTCAACGTCGTCAATCCCGGTGGCAAACAACAGGTTCCGCATCGCGACTACCATCTCGGCTTTGTCGCACCCGATGATCTGGCCGCATACCCGGCACATCTGCACCGCACATCTCCCCTGATGACCCTGCAGGGCGCGGTGGCTCACTGCGACATGCCGATCGAGAGCGGGCCGACGATGTTGCTGCCTTACTCGCAGCGGTTCCTGGGCGGCTACATCGCGTTCAACCGGCCCGATTTCGTCCAGTATTTCGCCGAACACCACGTGCAGGTGCCGCTGCACAGCGGCGATGCGGTGTTCTTCAATCCCGCGCTGTATCACGGCGCAGGATCCAACGTCTCCACCGCCATCCGGCGGATGGCCAACCTGCTGCAGATCACGTCACCGTTCGGCCGGGCGATGGAAGCGCTGGACCGTGCCGCCATGGTGCGTGCAATCTATCCGTCCTTGCTCGCGATGAAGGCCGCAGGCCGCAGCGAGCGCGAGCTGCTCAACGCAGTCGTCGCCACCGCCGAGGGCTACCCATTCCCCACCAACCTCGACCTCGATCAGCCGATCGGCAGCCTTGCCCCGCCATCGCAGGTCGACACCGTGCTGGCCGCGTTGGCCGAAGACCTCAGCCCGCAACAACTCGATGCCGCACTGCGCCACCAGGACAGTCGGAGAATTCCGTGACCACACTCGGCGTGATCGGGTTGGGGTGCATCGGCGCCTTCCACACCGACACCCTCAGCGGCCTCGACGGCGTCGACGGCCTGGTGATCACCGACGAGCGGCCAGAACTCATCGCCGCCGTCGCCGCGAAATACGATGTAACGCCTGCCGATTCGGTCGACGAGCTGCTCTCTTCGGGCATCGACGGAGTCGTGGTTGCTGCGGCGACACCTGCGCATGCCGAGCTGACATTGGCCGCCGTCGAGCGCGGAATTCCGACATTTTGCGAGAAGCCGGTCGCCGCTACCGCCGCAGACAGCGCCAAGGTCGCCGACGTCATCGCCCGCTCCGGGGTGCCGGTGCAGGTTGGCTACCAGCGGCGATTTGACGCCGCGTTCGCCGCAGCCAAGCTCGCGGTCGATGACGGTTCGCTCGGTTTCCTGCACACCGTCCGGAGCACCACGATGGACCCCGCACCGCCATCGATGGACTACATCGCCGGTTCCGGCGGCATTTTCCGCGACTGCGCCGTGCACGACTTCGACATCGTGCGCTGGATCACCGGCCAAGAGGCCGTCGAGGTGTATGCCACCGGCAGCGTGCAAGGCGATCCGCGATTCACCGAGCTCGGCGACGTCGACACCGCCGCGGTCGTGGTGAAATTCGAGTCGGGCACCCTCGGCGTGATCTCGGCGGCACGGTACAACGGCCGCGGCCACGACTGCCGCCTGGAGGTCCACGGCTGCCACGACACGGTGGTCGCCGGTTGGGACCAGGGCGCGCCGGTGCGAAACGTGGATCCCGCCAACGACTTTCCCACGGGCGTGGCGCACCACTTCTTCATGGACCGCTTCACCGAGGCGTTCCGTGCGGAGTTGGCCGCGTTCGTCGATGTCGCGAACGGCAAGGCCGAGCCCGCGTGCACCGTCGCGGACGCGGTCGAGGTGGCCTGGCTCGCCGAGGCGGCGACCGAATCGTTGAAGCGCGGTGCTCCGGTACGAATCGAGGAAGTGAGGTCACGATGAAGTTGGCAGGTGCTCCGATTTCCGGGGTGTGTGCGAGGTGCCCGGATGGGGCTACCAACTGCCTCCCGATCGCGTGCTCGCCGAGATGCGCGACGTCGGACTATCCGCGACGGAGCTGGGCCCCGAAGGCTTCCTGCCGTCGGATCCCGACCAGCTGACCGCGCTGCTGAACTCCTACGGCCTGCGCTGCGTCGGCCAGTTCGCTCCGGTGGTGCTGCACGACGAGAACCACGATCCACTGCCCGATATCGCCGCGCCGCTCGACGCACTGCTCGCAACCGCAGCAGATGTGCTGGTGCTGGCCGCCGCCACCGGCGTCGACGGCTACGACGCGCGGCCCACCCTCGACGACCGGCAGTGGGCGACGCTGCTCGCCAATCTGGATCGGCTCGCCGACGCCGCGGCGAAGCGAGGCGTGCTGGCCGTGCTGCACCCGCACGTCGGCACGATGGTCGAGACGCGCAGCGAAGTCGAGCGCGTGCTCGACCTCGCGATTCGGCTGTGCCTTGACACGGGCCATCTGCTCATCGGCGGGACGGACCCGTTGCGGTTGGCTCTCGAGGTGCCCGATCGCATCGCCCATACCCACCTCAAGGATGTCGACGCCGGCCTGGCCGCCGATGTGCAGGCCGGCAGGTTGACCTATACCGAGGCCGTCCGGCACGGGATGTACACCCCGCTCGGGGCCGGCGGTGTGGACATCGCGGGCATCGTCTCGTCGTTGCGGAGCAACGGGTACGACGGCTGGTTCGTGATGGAGCAGGACACCATCCTGCATACCGAGCCCCTCGATGAGGGCCCGCTCGCCGACGTGCAGGCTAGTGTGACCTTCATGCGGAACGCGTGTCGCAGCATCCCGGTATGACGTTGCGAATCGGGGTGCTCGGTGCATCCCGGATCGCCGATGTCGCCATCGTCGGCCCAGCACAACAGCTTGGTCATCGACTGGTCGCCGTTGCTGCCCGCGACAGGAGCCGCGCGGAGCTGTTTGCCGAAAAGCACGGTGTCGAGCGCGTTTTGGACTCGTACGCCGACGTGGTGGCCGATCCCGAGGTGAACGCCATCTACAACCCGCTGGCGAACTCCCTGCACGCACCGTGGAACCTCGCGGCGATCACGGAGGGTAAACCGGTGCTCACCGAGAAGCCGTTCGCCGCCAACCGATCCGAGGCGCAGCAGGTCGCCGAGGCGGCAGAGGCCGCGGGCGTCACCGTGATGGAGGGCTTCCACTATCTGTTTCATCCGGTGACTCGCCGTGCCCTCGAACTCGCGGTCGACGGCACCATCGGCGAGATGCACCACGTCGAGGTGAGGATGGCGATGCCGACGCCCGAGGCCAGTGACCCGCGATGGTCGTTCGAGATGGCGGGCGGCGCACTGATGGACCTCGGCTGCTACGGCCTGCACGTCATGCGCAGGCTCGGCCACCCCTCGATCATCCGCGCCCACGCCAAGGAACGCACCGAGGGCGTCGACGAGTGGTGCGATGTGGAGCTCGGATTCCCCAGCGGTGCAACCGGTTTGAGCGCGAACACCATGACGGCCTCTGACCACTCGTTCACCCTGCGCATCGTAGGCACCATGGGAGATGTGTTGGTGCACAACTTCATCAAGCCCCATGAAGACGACCGGCTGACCATTCGCACGCCGACAGGCACTCGGGTCGAACGGCACGGCACCAGGACCTCCTACACCTACCAACTGGAGGCGTTCGCCGCGCACGTGCTGTACGGCACTGCGTTGCCGATCGACACCGCCGACTCCGTCGAGAACATGGCCTACGTCGACGCCGCGTACCGGGCGGCCGGGATGACACCGCGCTGAGGCTCGTTCACTCGCCCGCGTGTCGTCGGCGCGGCAGAGATCGCCTCGCCAGTGTGCGATTTCGGACAACACACACACGCGAGGAGTCCATATCCGCACAGTCGGCGCCCGCATCCGTGCCGTAGGCAGCTTTCACACTGCAGAACTGGGCCCACACCGCGGGTAGGGGAACGCAAAAAGCCCCCGACACGCTGCGTGCTCAGGGGCTTTTGCGTCTTCTCGCGCTAGCTTGGTGGCGCGTAGTTCGTGTGACAGTGCTTCGAGTTCGTCGCCGCCGGCCATCTCCTGGGTGAGGTGTTCCAGGGTGATCTCGTCGTAGGTGCAGTCGAGTTTCTGCGAACCGCGGTTCAGCAGCACGAAGTGGTCGCCCACCATGTGTGCGTGGTGCGGGTTGTGCGTGATGAACACCACACCGAAACCGGCCTCCTTCGCCGCGGTGAGGTACTTCAGCACCACGCCGGACTGCTTGACGCCCACTGCGGCGGTCGGCTCGTCGAGGATCAACACCCGCTCACCGAAGAACACCGGCCGTGCGATCGCCACGCACTGGCGCTGACCGGGAACCCGTCAGGCCCGAGTTCGGTTGCGGTCAGCCCAACCTCGCGCATCTCGGACAGAACCTGCGGCGACCCGAGCTGGTAGCCCCAGCCCGGTACCTCGCACAGACCCCACGAAATCGTTGCTCCGGCAATGCGATTCATGATCGTACCTCATCCATTCTGACCCGGTCGGCGTTGATACCCCCGTTCCGCGGAATGGCGTGCCGCCACCACCTTGGTCGGCCCAGGACCGCTCACCCGGACACACGCCGGGGTCGTCGCGTTCGTGCGGCGCCACCTCCCGCCGCTTATGCCGGCGAAGTGCCGTCGGCGATCGAGGCCTTGTACTCAGCAATGGTCTGCTCACCCGGGGGATAGTTGCCCCATAGCGGTTCCCCCGCCTGGATCTTGAGGGCCACGTAGGCCTCCAGCTTCTCCTGTTCCAGTGCGGGATCGGCGATCTCGGCGGCGAGCGAGCGGGGGATGACGATGATCCCGTCCCGGTCGGCGACGAGGACGTCCCCCGGATAGACGGCCACCCCGGCGCAGCCGATCGGCACCTGGAGGTCGGCGACGTGGTGCCATGCGGCGCGGGTCGTGATGGTAATCGTGGTGGCGTAGGTGGGAAACGGTAGTTGGGACAGCACGTGCCCGTCACGCAGGCCACCGTCTGTGACGAATCCGGCGGCGCCGCGTTTCCACGCGCGGGTCATCAGCATGTCGCCGCCGGATGCGGCCCGGGTGTCGCCGCGACTGTCAACCACGATGACCTGCCCGGGTGGGACGCTCTCGATGGCGTCCCATTGCAGGGTGTTCCCGCTGCGGTAGGGATCGAGGGTGTTCACGTCCTCCCGGGCCGGGATGAACCGCATCGTGAAGGCCTCGGCCACGAATCCGTCTGTGACCTGACTGATCGGCCGCACACCGAGCAGTTGGGGCTGGCGGAACCCGCGCTTGTACAACTGGGTGGCGATCGTGGAGGTGCTCACCTGGCGGAGCTTGTCCAGCACCCCGTCGGGCAGCGGTTGCAGCTGTGGTTCTTCGGTCATGGCTTCCCTTTCGCGTTGAGTGGTTGTGGCTGTCAGGTCGGGCCAGCACCGGGGTCAGAGGAAAGGCCGGCCGGGTATCAACTGGGCACCGTGCTTGGCGTCCCAATCCGACTGCACCTGGTGCAGCACCCGCATCGCCGGTAGCACGGACCATCCCGGGACCGCGGGATCGCGACCATCTTTGATGGCTTTCACGAAATCGGGGGCGATGAGTTCGGCGTTCTCTTTCTCGGACGCGATTTGTTTCTTCCCGGCACCGGTGAACATCGTGGACGTGCGTTCGTTGACCCGGTAGCTGTCGCGGTCGGTGACGGCGAGGGTGTCGTAGATGTACTCGCCGGAGTAGTACGAGCCGGTGCAGACGATGGTCTGGTCGTCGTGGGTCTCGACCACCAGGACGAGCTCCATGGGGATCCCGGTGCGTGGCTCGATCGGCGGGTAGGCGCTGTAGATGTTGCGGACCCTGGCATCGGTAGTGGCCATGTCGCCACCGGAGACCATCCAGAGCCCGAAGTCGATCAGGTGCGTGGTGTGATGCCACAGCAGGTTGTCGGTCCAGCTGCGCTGCAGACCCGTCGCTCCGACATTGGACATGCGGTGGATGAAGAACCGGCCCTGGACGTGACTGACCCGCTCTTCGCCGCGGTGGATCCGCTCGACGATGGGCAGCCGCTCCTGTCGGAACCGCATCGGGTGGACCACACCCAGGGTCAAGCCCTTCTCCTTCGCGGCGGCGACGACCCGCTCGGCGCCGTCGAGGTTCATCGCGATCGGAATCTCGACCAAGGTGTGCTTGCCGTGTTCCAGGGAGGTCAGCGCCATCTCTGCGTGGGTCTCGCTGGGACCGGCGATGATCACGACATCGACCTCGGGATCCTGCAGCGCTTCACCGAGGTCGGTGGTCCATTTCTTGTAGCCGTACTTTTCCGCGAACGTCGCGGTGGTCGGCGGCTTGCGGCCCACTGCGGGCGTCGCGGGCGATTCGCCGGCAGGCTTGGCCGGCCGAGGCCGACCCACGACGGTGTGCAGCTGCGCGTCGTCGACGCTGCGCAGCGCCTCGGAATGCCAGACCCCCATCATGCCGTGGCCCACCATGCAGATATTCAGCATCGAATGGTTCCTCCTTTTCGTGTGGTCGTCCTCAGCCGCGGAAGCGGCCGATCGGCACGCCCGGAACGTCGACCTGCACCGCGAAGATGCCGCCGGACAAAGGTTTTTCGGCCAGCACCTCCGGCCGCACACCGTGCCGCAGCGAGGTGACATAAATGGTCTTCATGTACGGGCCGCCGAAACACGGCGCAGTTGGATTGGAGCACGGCAGTGGGATGCTGCGGTCCAACCGGCCATCCGGGCTCCAGCGGTTCAGCGCACCCGCGGAGATTCCCGCGCTCCAATAGAAGCCGTCCTCATCGGTCGCGGCACCGTCAGGTCGCCCGATCTTTTCGGTCGGTCGGGCGACGACTCGGCGACCCGAGATCGCGCCGGTCGCAGTGTCGTAGTCGTACGCCCAGATCACCGGGACCTTGCTGTCGGAGTGGTACATCGTTGCGCCGTCGGCGCTCCAGGCCAGACCGTTGGAGACGATCAGCTGCTCGACCATTGGATGGGCAGACCCGTCCGGATCGAGCCGGTACAGCGTGGCTATCGGACGCGATAACGACTCCTCGTCCATCGTGCCGGCCCAAAACCTCCCGTCGGGCGAGACCTTGCCATCGTTGAACCGGGTGCCCGGCACTCGCACCGGCCCGGTCAGATAGGTCAGTCCGCCGGTGACGAAGTCGAGCACATGGAAGCCGTCCTCCAATGCCACCACCGCGCCCGCCTGCTCGCGGAGACCGAAAGATCCGATCCGTGAGGGCATCGGCCAGACACGGGTGGCGCCGGTCGCCGGATCGAGTCGATGCAGTGCGGGAGCATGGATGTCGACCCAGTAGAGCGCCTGTTCCGGCAGCGACCACACGGGGCATTCGCCGAGCTCCGCCCGCGCATCCAGCACGCAGGTCACGTCGTACGCCTTGGTACCCATCCGGTCAGGCCGTCAACTCGGTTGCCACCTTCTCCAGCATCCGTCGGTGGATGTCGTCCGCGCGCTCCTCCCAGCCGAACACGCAGACCGTCGCCAGACCGTCGAAGTTCATGTCGCGCAGGGTGGAGAAGAACTCGTCCCACGCGACATCGCCGTTGCCGATTTCGTTGTGCTGATGGACGCGAGCATCGACGCCGGGCGGGTTGATGATGTAGCGGTTGCCGACGTTCGCCCGGTGGTTGAAACAGTCGGCGATGTGCAGGTGCTGCAGCCGGTCACCGGCCAACTCCATCATTCGCCTGACGTCACCCGCCCCATCCGAGAGGTGAAAGGTGTGCGGAGCGCAGAACACGTAGTTCACCCACGCGAGGTTCAGGCCGCGGATGATTCCGATGGCGTCGTCGTTGAGCTCGGCGAAGTCATAGGGGTGCGCTTCGAGATTCAGTGCGATGCCATACTTTTCGAAGATCGGCGCCAGTTCGGACATCGAACGGTAGAAGGCGTGCTCGGAGCGGACCGGGTCGTTCGGATCTCCCGAGAGCTCGGAGTTGACGATGGGGCACTGCAGGTCATCGGCGATCTCCAGCAGCCGCGTCCAGTTGCGGACCTGTGCCTGCCGTTCCTGCTCGTCAGCGGATGCCCAGTTGAAAACCGGAACCAGTGTCTGCATTTTCACCCCGGTTTCCTGGCACGCCTTTTTCACATCGGACAATTCGGCGGCATCCGCCTTCGGATAGCGGTGCCAGAAGAAGAAGTCCGCCCGGGGCGAGAGCTCGAGGTATTCGTAGCCGAGTTCGGCGGCCTTTCGTACTTCGTCGGCGACCGACATGTCCGCGTGGTACATCGCAGGATCGAGAGCGATCTTGACCATGGTGAATTCGCCTAACCCTCAATCGGTTCCGGTGCCGGAGCCTGTCGCTACCCGATACAGGTCGGGCTCTCGCGCATCGAAACGGTCACCCGCTGCCCGGTACGCCAAGCCTCGCTCCCGGCGTCGGTGACCACGGTCGCGGCGTACCCGTCCCATGAGCTCGGGCCGGTCGACGTGCCGGCAGCGACCGCGTTGATCCATTCCTGGAATTCGGTGTCGTAGGCCCGCACGAAGCGTTCCCGCCAGTCGGTGGGGACCCGGCCCGAGTATTCCCCCTTGCGCTTGACGATGATCTGGCTGTTTTCGGCGAGTTCGACGGTGCCGGTCTCGCCGAGGATCTCGCCGCGGATGTCGTAGCCGTAGACGACGTTCACCGCGGCCTCGACGTCCACCAGCACCCCGTTGGCCATTTCCAGCAGAAGGAGCAGCGGGTCCTGCAGCTGCTCGGCGGCCAGGCTGCTGCGACGCGGATTGAACACCTGAGCGGCGACAACCTCCGAACCCAAGAGGAATCGGGCGATGTCGATGTCGTGCACGCAAGTGTCGACGATGACACCGTCGGTAGTGACGCTGGGCGGAACCGAGGGATTGCGGTGCGCCGAGTGGAACACCAGCGGGGCACCGATGTCACCGCGATCCAGGGCTTCCTTCATTGCCCGGTACCCGTCGTCGTAGCGGCGCATGAACCCGACCATGACCAGCCGGCGGCCGGCGGCAACCTCGGCGTCCAGGATCCGTTCGCAGGCCTCCCGGGTGGTCGCCAGCGGCTTCTCGCAGAACACCTGCTTGCCCGCCGCAATACCGGCCAGCACGTACTCCTCATGGGTCGGTCCCCAGGAGGCAACGATGATCGCGTCAACCCCGGGATCGGAGATGAGGTCCTGCCCGGTCTCATGCACTTGCACTCCCGGCAGCCGCTCGACCGCGGACTTCGCCCGATCCAGATCCACGTCGGTGACCGCGGTGACCCGCGCCCCCGACAACACATAGGTGAGTCTGCGGATGTGGTCCTGCCCGATCATCCCGGCGCCGATGACGCCGACGTTCACAGTCACGTGAATAGCCTTTCCTGATAGCGAGTTTGGGAAAAAACGTTCAACAACTCAGTACGGCCAGTGCCGCACGGGGCCCAGGCCCAGGGCGGTGAAGTACCCGGCCGCCCTGGCCTGGATGGCCAACGGCAGGTGCGCAGCGATCGGGTACAGGTCCTGCTCGATGACCGTAAAGAGGTCTCGGTCCAACGCGGCTAGCGCTTCCAGCAGTGGAGGCACCTGAGGTTCCCCGTACGGGGGCTCGACCATGATTCCCAAGGGCACGGCCTCGGCCAGCGACAGCTTCTCCCGCCGCACCCGCTCGCGGACCTTTGGATCCACCAACTTGAAATGTACGTCGGTGATCCGTTCTGGAGCGCGCTCGATGATCTGCAGGTTGTCGCCGCCGCAGTACGCGATGTGCCCGGTGTCCAGGCACAGATTGACGAACTGGGGGTCGGTGTCGTCGAGGAACTTCTCGATCCGATCCTGGGTGTCGACGTGGGTGTCGGCGTGCGGGTGGAACACCAGCTCGACGCCGAACTCCTCATAGAGGACCCGGCCCAACTCGTTGGTTCCCGAGATCAAATTTGACCACTGCTCCGGATCAATGTCGGTGGACTCCAGGGCCTTTCCGGTGTGCATGTCGGTGTACTGCTCCGGCAGGTGGATGAGATACTTCGCACCGACCTCGGTGAGCAGCTTGGCTTCCTGGCTGAATTCGGCGATCGCCTTCTCCAGCGCCTCCTTGCCCTTGTGTAATCCGGCGAACACGGTGCCGCCGCATGCTTTCAGGCCGCGCTGGTCCAGCTCGTCACGCAGCTGTTGCGGATCCTGCGGCAGGAAACCCTGCGGACCGAGCTCGGTCCAGATATAACCCGCGTTGGCGACGTCGTCCAGGTACTGCTTCCAGCCCACCTGATGCGGGTCCTGGGCGAACCACACCCCCCAGGAGTCGGGCGCGGTGCCCAACCGGAACCGGGTAAGGTCACGGCTCATGTCGCAGTCTCCTCTGTGACCGGGGTTAGGAAGGCGCGTTGTTCCGCCTTGTGTGACTTCGTAGACTTTGCGGGCCTGTTGCGTGCTGCCCAGCTGAGCGACCTCGGAAACCGGTACATCCCACCAACTCTCGGACGACGGCACCAAAGCTTGGGCAACGCTGAGACGGACGGTGCTCACTTCAACGGACTCCTCTTGGTAGTGGCTGTGAAGGATTGCCGATGGTGCATACGGCCGGGTCTGCCTGAGATTCAGTGAATTTCCGGCTCCGCAGTCGGCCAGACCCGCCTCCAAGAAGTCGAAGTCGCAGCCCTCGTTCGCTTGGGTGATGTGTTCGAAATACAGCGCCCCGTAACCGCGGGCGTACTTCGCTGGCGGTTGTTGCCACTTCTGGCGTTTGGCCAACTCTTCGTCATTGACGTTGAGGGTCAGCCGGCGTCCGACGACGTCGAGTTCAATGAGGTCCCCGTCCCGACCAGCGCGAGCGGTCCCCCGACGTACGACTCCGGCGCGACGTGCAACACGCACGCCCCGTAACTGGTCCCGGTCATCCGCGCGTCGGAGATCCGCACCATGTCCCGGACGCCCTGCTCCAGCAGCTTCTTGGGGATCGGCAACTGCCCCCACTCCGGCATCCCCGGAGCCCCCTGTGGCCCCGCGTTCTTCAACACCAGCACCGAATTCTCATCCACGACGAGGTCGGGGTAGTCGATCCGGGCGGCCATGTCGTCGTAGTTCGCGAACACCGCGGCCGGACCGGAATGCTTGTGCAGCCGAAGTTCCGCGGCCGGAGGTTTGATCACCGCACCGTCGGGGGCCAGGTTGCCCAGCAACACGGCGAACGTGTAGGAGGCGACGATCGGGTCGTCCCGGGTTCGGATCACATCTTGTTGAACACCTTTGCCCCGGCGATTCTCCCCAGCGTCCTACCGTTCGCGGTCAGAGCGCTGGTGTCGATAGATCACCCAGATTCGCAGCAGCCCCCGGCAGGCCGCCGGCGTAGAAGAAGTCCTCCATCAGATACTCGCCGGAGGGCGGATATTGGCCAACAACGGGGTACGGCGCCACAACTCCTCAAAATCTCCAACCGCAACTGCACCCCGGTCCGGCGGGCCATCGCGATCAAATCAATCATCGCGTTCGTCGAGCCGCCGATCGCCAGCACAGTCGTGATCGAATTCCTGAACGCCGTCCGGCGTGGATTTTGCAGACTTCACGTCCTCCACACCATCTGGACGACCCGCCGGCCCGTCTGCGCCGCCATCACCGCGTGCCGTGAATCCACGGCCGGGATCGACGCCGCCCCGGGCAACGTCACACCCAGCGCCTCCGCCGCGCTCGTCATCGTCGACGCCGTCCCCATCGTCATGCAATGCCCGGGCGACCGGGCGATCCCGTTCTCGATCTCCTGCCAGTCCTGCTGGGTGATCACCCCCGCCCGCAGGTCTGCCCAGTACTTCCAGGTGTCCGACCCCGACCCGAACGTCTTGCCGCCCCAGTTCCCGCGCAGCATCGGTCCCGCCGGCATGAACACGGCCGGCAAGTCCATCGACGCCGCACCCATCAACAACCCCGGCGTCGTCTTGTCACACCCGCCCATCAGCACCGCACCATCGGTCGGATACGACCGCAACAGCTCCTCCGTCTCCATCGCAAGCAGGTTCCGGTACAACATCGTCGTCGGCTTCTGGAACGGCTCCGACAACGACATCGCGGGCAACTCAACCGGGAACCCTCCCGCCGACCAGACCCCGCGCTTCACCTCCTCTACCCGCTGCTTGAAATGCGTATGACAGGGATTGATATCGCTCCACGTATTGATGATCGCGATCACCGGCTTGCCCGGTAATCCTTAGCGTCAAACCCCATCTGCGCTGTCCGGGACCGGTGACCGAACGACCGCATGTCCTGCCCCATACCAACGGAAACTACTCAGATCCTCCGGTTGTCTGCGGGCCAT
>CAVVUT010000005.1:0-402927 GCA_963751485.1 uncultured Actinomycetota bacterium | reverse complement strand
CATCAGGTCGTACGTCGAACCCTCCTGCACGTCCTTGTACGTCGAAGCTGTTCCGCGACATAGATTTGGCGTCCGACAGCGGTGTCGCCTTGAGGGCATCGAACGCGGAATTCCGCAACGCATCGATGTGTGAGATCCCCTCCGGCGTTGCGGGATTGCCCTCGTGGGTGATGGTCATGCGCACGGCGTGGCCGTCCGGCGACATGAACATTTGAGGCCGCGCTTGAAGTCGGCGTTGTCGAACGCTTCCGGCGGCAGGTAGAACGAATCGTCGTTCTTTGAGTCGTCGAACGCCTTGCCCAGTGCGGTCGCGGTCTTCAACGCCTCCGGACTCTGCGTGTTGGTGCCGCCGGTGGTGGCGTAGTTCGATTGGAGCAGATCCCGGTTGGCCTCCTGCACGTCGAGCTGCGGTGGGATCAGGGACACCAGTTGCGGCTGCAGGGCGTTGAGCTTGTCCAGGCTGGCCGTGATGGTGCCGAATTTGTCGGCGAGTTGGGAGATGCCGTCGAGGGACTCGAATACCGATCTGAGCGCCGCGCACGAGGGTATGTCGTAGCAGTGCGGCTCCCAGTAGAAGTAGTTGCGCAGCGGCCGGAAGAAGTCGTCGAAGTTGGCGAGGTTGTCCCGCAGCTGGTTGATCGTCTCGACGGTTTCGTGGAACGCCTTGGACTGCTCATCGGTCGCAGCAGCGCTGGCCTGCTGGAGTCTCGAGTTGTTGTTCGAGGATGTTGATCGACTTGGAGGTCTCGTCCACCTGTCTCAGGATGTCCTGGCCCGGGCCTCTGGTAGCTCAGGTTCATGATCTGACCGGCACTCTCGCGCTGATCTGAAAGGGTATGGAGCTGTGGGTGATCGGCGTGCCCAGCGGCCGGGTGATCGACTGCACCAGGGCGATGCCCGGGGTGTGCAGCACGGCCTTGGCCACGCGCTCCAGAATCATCATGTCTGCGGGTTGCGCATGTCGTGGTCGGACTCGAGCATCAGCAGTTCGGGGTTGAGCCGGGCCTGGAGAAGTGCCGTTCGGCAGCCGCGTACCCGACGTTGGCCGGTGCGGTGTCGGGCACAGATACGGAAGGGCGTCGAAGCCGATCTTGAGCCCGGTAGCGCGAGCAGGCCGATAGCGGCGAGCGCCAGCGAGCGACGAGGATGGGGCCGGGCCACCGCACGATGACCGTGCCGATGCGGCGCCATCCGGGGCGCGCGCCTTGCGCGTTTGGGTTCCAGCAGCCCGAAGCGGCCGCCATCACCAGCACGGCGGGCCCGAGCGTCAGCGCCGCCGCCAGCGCCACCAGGACGCCCAAGGCGGCAGGCACACCAAGGCTTTGGAAGTAGGCAGCCGGGTGAAGTACAGGCATGCCACCGCCCCGGCGATGGTCAGCCCCGAACCGACGATGACGTGCACGGCCCGCGGAACATGTCGTAGTAGGCCGCTTCTCGCTCCTCCTCCGCGGACGGGCTTCCTGGTAGCGGCCGACGACGAAGATCGCGTAGTCGGTGCCTGCGGCGATCGCCAGCAGCGTCAGCAGGTTCGTCGCGTAGGTGGACAGGCCGATGACCCCTGGCGTGGGCGAGCGTCGCGACGACCCCACGGGCCGCCACAGTTCGACGGCCACCACATCGAGCATCAGGAGCATGGTCACGATCGAGCGGTAGACGACGAGCAGCATCAGGGCGATCACCGCGAAGGTGACCGCGGTGACCTTGTGGGTTCCCCGACGCCGACCTCGAAGTGTCGGTGATCAGCGGCGCGGCGCCCGTCACGTACGCCTTGACCCCGGCGGTGCGGAGTCTCCGCACGATGTTGCGGATGGCTGTCGACCGATTCGTTGGACAGCGCCTCACCCTGATTGCCCCGCAGGTACAGCTGAACCAGGCGGCCTTGCCGTCCTTGCTCTGCGAGCCTGCCCGCGGTCAGCGGATCCCCCCAGAAGTCCTGCACGTGCTCGACGTGGGGGTGTCCGCATTGAGCTTCTTGACCAGGGTGTCGTAGAATGGTGGGCGTCCGGGCCCAGGGGTTGTCGCCCTCGAGGACGATCATCGCGTCGCTGTCGGATTCGAACTCGCCGAACCCTGGCCGATATGCCGCATCGCCATCATTGACGGCGAGTCCGGGAGCTCTGCGCCACCGTGTGTTCGGCGCCGACGACCTCCAAGTGTGGGCGAAGGACGTTCGTCAGGGCGGCGACGGCGACCCAAGGATGGCGATCGGTACGGCGAATCGACGGATGTCGGGCACCCGCGAATGCGGACCGGGTCCTCCACAAGGTGCTCGCTCACGCGGACTTGTCCAGACAGGAGATGTAACCGTTCACGTTGCTGGTGGACCTCCGTCCGTGACGATGTCGTTGACGGTGATGCGGCAGGCGCCGGGGTTGCGTCCCCCTGCGCACGGAGGTCGGCGAAGAGGGTGGGATCAGTCGGTGGTCAGCAGTTGCGACCAGGGCGACGGGATCGTCGACGCGCTGGGGTTGGCAGGTAGTTGATGGTCGCCACCGACCCGGGACTGCCGAGGACCTCCAACAGGACCTGCTTGGGGTTGTACTTGCTGTTCTCGATCGAGTCGGCGCGCGGCCACGACACCACGTCAGTAGAGCCGAAGATGCCGTGCAGCCGGTCCACGCCGAAACCCGCGACCGCCACGACGAGCACCGTCACGATCACCGTCCAGCGTCGCCTGATCACGCTTCCGATCGAAAAGCCCTTCACCCCTGCGCCTTTCAGTTGCGGGCGAGGCGGTCGTCAGCCGATGCCCACCCACGGCTGAGCCGACCATGACCACATGAGCGCCCGACGAGGCAGAGCGGGGCGAGGGTGGGCCGCCCGGGCCGCGACGACGAGGTCGAAGCCTGGGAGGGTCCAGTACGCATTCGAGGATTACCCCTCACTAGTTGGTGAGGTGACTAACCTAACATCTCGATGGACGAGCGGGCGCGGCGTGGTGATTTGGGTTGAACCCCGATCCAGCTGGCGGCGGATGCTATCCATCCTCTCCGACCCCACGGGCCCCCTTCGATGCGTGCGCAACAAGGCCTCGCCGAGCGTCCACACCGCTGCGCCGAGCAGTGCCACGTCCTTGATCAGGAAACCGCCAATGTCGGTCAACATCGGAACGTGCAGCGAGGAGGGGGCGACGACGCCGGGGGTCGTGAACAGGAAGCTGATGGTCGAGATGAACAGCAGCGTCGCAATGCCACTTCCGATCGCTGCGGCCAGTGCCGATAGCGGCCTGATCGCGATGAGGACGGCAGCTAGGACCTCGAGCCGCGAGCCACGCCCCCGCGTGGGATCTTCAATCGACGAGTTGACTCGGGTCTTGGTGTGGTGCAGCAAGGTACCCGTCCGCGGTGCGTCCTCGGGTAGCCCTAAGCGGAACTCGACGGACATCGTCGGCCGATCGGGGCGAGCTCCACCCAGCACAATCGCTTCGGCTCATCGAGTGAGGCGACGCGGCACAGTGCCGCGTCGAGGCCGCCGACGTGGCGGCGAGTCAATCGAAAGGACGCACCTACTCGGAGCCGCTTGCCTTCGGTGGCGGGTTCAACGATGTCCCAGTTGTCGTACCAATCGGGAATAGGCGACAAGTGTGGTGATCAGGTTCCACACTACTTCGGGCGGTGCGTCGATCCGTATCGATGTGGACAGCGTTCGACCGGACATGTCAGAGTCTTCAGAGGGCCTGGCCGACTTCGATGAGGTGTCCGCTGGGATCGCGCAATTAGCAGCGCATTTCGAGGCCGTGGTTGTTGATCGGCTCGGTGATGAAGGCCGCTCCACGGGCGGTCCACTCGCGGTACACGGCGTCGATGTCGGCGACGCGGAGGTTGAGGAAGCTGTCGACCTGGTCGGGATCGGCGGGGGAAGCAAGGTTCACGGTCGGTTTGTCGGGGGTGGGCCCGCCGCCGTTCACGAGCGTGATCCACGCGTTGGCCAACTTGACGATGATGGGACCCGGTCCACCAGAACGCACCAGCGTCCCGCCGAGAACGTCGCTGTAGAACCGAGCTGAGGCCTGGACGTCGTCACAGACGATGAGGTTGGTGACGACGAGCTCGTCCGGCGTTGGGCTGGGAAGGGAGATCGTGGACACTGCGACTCCTTTCGCATTGGCTGGCGGAGCGGCTGCATCTGAGCTGACTGCTCATGGGAAGAGTGCCGCCTCGGCCGCGCGGTCGGCCAAAGCGTCGATCCACCGCAGCAGCCGCTGGCTCTGGCGGTGCATCAGGTCGGGGTCGCGTAGGGAGTGGGTGAGCACGGCGATGCCCTGGTAGGCGGCGACCAACGTGACCGCCAGATCGCGCGCGTCGGGTTGTCCCATCTCCCGGAATTGCCGCTCGGCCCAGTCGACGAACGAACCCAGCAGGTCCTGGCTGCCGGAGGACGCTTCAACGCACTGCGCTTGTTCAGCTCGGAGGCGAGAGTTCCGAGCGGGCACCCGTACTGGGAGATGGAGTCGCGGGTAGTGTCGAGCTCGTCAACGAAAGCCTTCAAACGCGTGCGCGGCGTCCGTCGCCGATCCAGACGTGCGAGCATCTCGTCACCTGACTCGGAATAGTCTTCGACGATCGCGTCGACCAACTCGTCCTTTGTCTTGAAGTAGTAAAAGATGTTCCCGACGGCCACGTTGGCCTCCGTGGCGACGTCCGCTAACGTCGTCCGCTCGACGCCTTGGTGATAGATCATCCGGCGAGCACCCTCGACCAGCCGCCGACGTTTCTGGGCTCCCTGTGACCTGCGCGTCCCGACCATGTTCACCGCCTTGACAAGTTGGTTGACTGACTGAAGCATAGCCCTCAAGGGACGACCCCCCCTCGATCCCAGCCGCAAAGACCCATTGGGTGCCCCAGGATGGTCGGTCACCATTTTGCCACCGCCCTGTGTCGATGGGCGCGTCGCCGCGAACCCGTCGACCACCCGTCTTCCTTGGTCGGGCCGCGGCCTCGGTGTTCATCTGGGCGTCGTGACGCGGTCAATTCCGGCAATGCCACGTGTTCTCGCAATGGAGGGCTGACGGCCCTCACGATAAGGAGTTCTACATGACCATCACGTTGACGGACCCGCAGGGCCTGCCGAAGGTCGACGTTCACCGCCAGGTGTCGATCGCCACCGGTTCCAAGCTCGTGTTCATCGCCGGGCAGGTCGCCTGGGACGCCGACGGAACGCTAGTCGGCGAGGGCGACCTCGCCGCCCAAGTCGAGCAGTGCTTTCTCAACGTCGGCGCCGGACTCGCCGAGATTGGCGGCTCCTTTGACGACATCGCCAAACTGACCATCTATGTGACCGACTGGACTGTGGACAAGATGCCTTTGGTGCAGGAGGGCCGCGCCCGAGCCTGCGCCAAACTCGGTGTCGCCACGTTCGTGCCGCCGGGCACCTTGATTGGTGTCGCCGCGTTGTTCGTCCCTGAGCACCTCGTCGAGGTGGAGGCGATCGCGGTTCTCGACTAGCGAGCGCTGCTGGGCGATGAGGCTACTGCGACGCAACACTGCCTGCCACACCGATCCTGGACCGGGCGCGCCTGCGCTTCGCCCGGCTCAGTACCGGGGTGACACGGCGCAGGGGTCCGTAGCAGTTCGGGCCGCGAATGCGCCAAACGAGGCCCACCAGCGCCCGACAGCTAGCTTGCGGCCCATGTCGAGCAGAGATCGTGCTCATCCACAGGCGTCACGCCATCGATTGATAACTGGCCGTCGGCGAGAGCAGTGGCAATACCGGAAGGATGATGAGGGAGATGGACTTCCTGGTTCACGTGCACGTTGCTCGCGCCTACGAGCTACCCGAGGACGAATGTGCAGTCTTGATCGGGCGTGAACGGTCTAGGGGCCGAGAGCTGTTGTCACAGGGCGTGATTCGACAACTCTGGCGGCTGCCGGGTACTCGGACGAACCTCGGCATCTGGTCAACCGCTGATGCCGACGCCTTGGAGTAGGCGCTTGCCAGCTTGCCCATCCGGCCCTACGCCGAGATTCACGTCACCGCACTAGCCACCTTCACCCCATGAAGGCCACCTACTGCCGCGTGCCTATAGCCATCAGGCCTCGCCGAAGGTGGCCAGTGAGACGACGCGCGAGCCGTGAGCGGCGACCGGCGACGTGGCGGCTCGAGCACTCCGCGGCGATGTCGGTTCAGCCTGGGTGGGCCGGACCACCTGCGCATCCGTCATGGCGCAAATCATCCCGCGCCCGTGAGTCCCTCGATATGTTAGGTTAGTCGTCTCACCTACTAGTAAGGGGTAATGCGGCGAATGCGTACTGGACCCTCCCACGCTTCGACCTCATCGTCGTGGCGCGGGCTACCCCTCGTCGCCCCGCTCTGCCTCCTCGGGCGCTCATGTGGTCATGGTCGGCTCAGCCGTGGGTGGGCATCGGGCCGCAGCGCCACGCTCACGGATGGGGTTCTGTCATCGGTGGCGTCGCGAAGGCTCTATCGAATCTCTATCGAAAGGAAATGACAGCATGGCTGCGACGTCTTCCAAGGCGGTTCTGATCACCGGTGCCAACGTTGGGCTCGGCAAGGAGGTGGCGCGACAACTCGCTCTTGTCGGCGATTTCGACCGGATCTATCTGGCGTGTCGCAACACCGACAGCGGGCGGTCCGCGGCCGCCGACCTGGAGCGCCTCACGGGCAGGTCCATCTTCACGGTCGTTCGAATGGACCTGACCGACTTGGACTCGGTGAGATCCGCGCTGAGCACGTTGGATGGCCCACTGCACTCGGTCGTCATGAACGCCGGCGGCACCGGCGGCCCAACACCCCTGGCGCTCACCGCCGATGGCGTCACACATGTCTTCGGTTCCAACGTACTGGGCCACGTCGTCCTGCTCGAGAATCTCCTCGCCGCCGGGGCATTGACCAACACCGCGGTCCTGGTGGGCAGCGAAGCCGCGCGCGGTGTTCGCATGATGCGGATGCCGCGGCCCACGTTCACGAACCACTCGGTGGAGGAGTTCGCCAGCGTCATCGACGGTTCGTACTTCACGCAGCACAAGTTCAACACCTTCCTCGCCTACGGACAGGTGAAATACCTTGGTGCGTTGTGGATGTCGGCACTGGCGCGAAAGCACCCCGACCTGCGGCTGCTCACCGTGAGCCCGGGCAACACCGCAGGAACGGATGCCTTGCGCGACATGGGCCCCGTCACTCGGGCCATGATGAATCACGTCATGTTGCCCTACGTCCTTCCCGCGCTGGGCGTCGGACACCAGCTGGAGAAGGGCGCCCAGCGGCTGGCCGATGGAGTCACCGACGACCAGCTGCGCAGCGGGGTGTTCTACGCCAGCCGACCGGGCAAAGTCGTCGGGCCCCTCGTGGATCAGTCGGATATCGTCGCCGACTTCAAAGACCCGGCAATACAACAGCATGCCTACGAAGCCATCCACCGCTTCGTGAAAAAGCCACGCTCACACCAACAAACGACTCCCCGCACCATCGGTGCGGATGGCGTCGAGTCCCGCTGACGGCCAGCGCCCGCGGCGGCGATGATCGCCAGGGGGTATGTGAAACGCACGGCCCGTACACCGCATTACGACGGGGTGTTGCACGGTCAACCGGATCCGGCCGTCATCGCGATCTTCGGTCTCGGCCCAGTCGACATCCAGTTGGTCGACGCTACAGCGCCTTCATGGCGGCAAGTGTGACGGCTTGTGCCCGTTCGATGCGCCCCAGCCAGAACCATGGTCGGTGAATCCGAAGTTCCAGGGCCCACGGACAAAAGTGCACCCGCCGGGGATGCTTCCGATGCACCGCGAGGGCCGACGTCGACGCGCGCACGCGCGTTGCGTTGGTGTCGCCCCGACGGCCCCGCCCCGCATTTTTCGGGGGCCATACTTCCGACCTCGGGCGTTAACAGGTCAGAAGGTCGGAGTCTTTCGTGGTCGGACCAGCCTTGAGGTTAGGTATCCAACGCCTCCCCGAATCGGGCGTGGAGCCGCTCAATCATCTGCTCCACGGCTCGCAGATCCCATTCCAGTGCGTTGACGAAGTGTTTCGTCCGACGCACCTCGCGCTGATCAGCGCCCTGCTCACACCTCGACAGGACACCGCGTTGCACATCGAGATGGGCAACCAGCTCGGCATGCTGACCACGCAACAGTCGGTAGAAGTAAGCGGCCTGCTCCTCGTCGGCAGCCCGGTCGGCCCGACGCGACGTTACAAAGTCGCCGGGATTCGTCACGTTGCATACGGTAACTGTGATCAACCTTGGGACCAACTCCAGGTGCCCCGGCGCAGACCGGCTCTGATGGTCCGCACGGGCTGTGGCTCGGCCTAGGGGTCAGCTGGAGCGCTTCCACGCTTTCCATGCCCGTAGGACACGCGCACCCTGTTCGGTGAGAGTCATGGGTCGTCCGCGTTGGGCGCGTTGTACCAAAGCCACGCCGAGGTCATCCTCCAGCCGGGCGATCTGGGAACTGAGCACGGCCTGGCGCAATCCCAGGTCGGCGGCCGCCGCGGTCAGGGTCGGATATCGGAGCACCGTTTCGAACCGGTTCAACCGTGCAGCACCGCCGATTCTGGTTGAGGGCTGGCCGCAGTAGTGCCGGAGCCCGTTCGGCGTTTCTTCGGTGGCGTTGAGGTTGGCGGCTGTGCTGGCCAGGCCTGGGGGTCGACGGGGGATGCCGTGCCGTTGCGCCCAGCGCGACATGTTCGTGGCGGTCATGCCTTTTTCGGCGGCCAGATCGGGCAGGGTGCGGCGGTGGACGACGTACTCGGTGTAGAGCCAGTCGCGGTCGATCTCGTCGTGCAGTCGTGGCTTGTGGCGGGTGTCGATTCCGTACTGATGGGCGAGGGTGGCGACTGTCTTGCGGTCAGCGTGGTAGCGGGCGGCGATGTCGCGCAGCGTCGTTCGTTTCTGGCGGTAGAGGGCGGCGAACTTTTCCGGTGGCAGTTTGGCGGCCAGGGCCGAGAGGGCGGGTGTTGTCGAGGGTGGGCCGACGTGGGCCGGGTGCAGAGTCAGCACGTGACGAACGGCCTCGGGCGTGCTGTTGAGTTGCCGGGCCACCGTGCTGAGCGGCTCTCGGTGTTCGATGAGGTGGTGCAGCGCCGCGATGTTGATGGTGTCGGGATCGGCGCCGGGCAGCACCAGCCCGTCGAGGAGTCGCAGCGGTGGTTGCCAGGTAAGTGGTTCGGCGATACCAGCGCGGTGCAGGAACTCCTGGGCGGCAGTCTGCAGCGCCTCGGCGGCCACGGGTGTGAGGCGGGCCGGGTAGGCGGGTACCGCAGCGGCGAAGATCGGGTTGTCGAGGTACCCCGGTGCGTCTCGAATGGGGTTGCCGGTCAGCACCGCGTACAGGTGACTCTGAGTGAGGTGCAGCGAGGTGTCGGTGCATATGATCCGGGCGGCTGCGCAGATGTCTCGCCAGGCGGCCTCCGGTAGGAGGGCGGTGTAATCGAGGGTGCGGCGGCGCTGATAGTCGATGGGGCAGGTGTGGTTGTGTAGGTAGTCGGCGACCGCGATGATGGCGCGTCGGATGTCGTTCCAGCACGGGTCGGATTGCAGTCGCTTCAAGACATGCGATAGCGCCTGGGTGGTCAGAGGTCGCCCCAGTAGGCCGATTGCCTCATCGAAACTGACCCGGGAGTTCACCAGGAGCATCGCGGCGGCGAGGCCGGCCGACATGTGTCGAAAACTCCAGTGCGGCGGGGTCAATCGCAGCGCGAATGCCGGCCACATCAGCGCCGGGATCTTCGCGGCGAGCTGGGTGGCGCTGTTGGTGTCGTGGGCCGGTCGTGTCGGCATCGGCGTGCCCGCGCGGTAGCGCAGCTCGGTGTTCCGGAACTCATACGGGCCGCAGGCGACGAGTTGTGCTGCGGTGAGCACCGCGGTGGCGCCCTTGCCCCACGACGCTACCGTGCCGCGGTCGACTTTCCGGCCGTGTGCACGGTTGCTCGTGATGAGCCACTGCATGGCGCGGGCGGCCGCCTGAACATCGGCGACATTGAGGATGGCCAGTGCGGCGGTGACTCCTGCCGCGGCGGTCACTGCGTGTGCCGGAGCCGCTCGCCCGGGCTTGGGTTCGTGACTGACGGCGGATGCGCGGCTGCGCTGCTGCGCTGCAGCGTAGGCGGCGTCGAGGTCGGCGGGCAGGACTCGACGCCAATCGTCAGCAGTGGCCGAGGCCAAGATCCGGCCGGCCACCGCGCGAATATCGGCCAAAGCCCCGACAGCTGCCGTGGTGTGGTCGTGATAGATGCCGAATGTTGCAGCGCCGGAATCGATGACCTTCCGGATGAGGTGCTGCGCGGCGATGGTGGGGTGGCCCTGTCCCAACCGCACAGTGGGGTTAGCGGCCAGGTCGGCGCCGCAGCGTTGCGGGCGCTCGACCTGTCGCGTGTGCCGCTGCATTGGAGCACCGCTGCCCGTCAGGCACCAGTTCGGCGTGCCCGACGTGCCCGCGGAGCCGGTGCCCGCAGGCTAGGCACTCATCGACGAGCAGGCAGCAGTGCTCGACACAGGCGAACGCCCACCCCGACCGCCAGAACAGTTGCCAGCGTCCACCGTTGTCCTGCAGGCACTCTGGGCAGTAGCGGGAGAACCTGAACCGTGACCACGGAAAAGACCGATCGAGTGCGCGGGTAGCGGGGAGCAATCCCAGTGCGGTGCCGTCGAGGCTTGCCAGCGTCATCGAGTGCAGAGTCTGGATCGGGGTGCCGGTCGCCGCGTGCAGCGCTCTGGCCTCGGTCGGGGTCAGGCGTATCAGCCAGGGGGGTGTGCGGATGCCGCGAGGCGGGGGCGGCAGACCGACGGCCTCGGCGAAATCCCCCCACGTGCAACCCAGCTGCCGACAGATCGCCTCCAGCCACGAGTCCAGGGCTTCACCGTCCACCGGTTCCAGGTGGATGGGCAGAGTGCGCACGGCAAGCGCCATGGTGCTAGAGGCCAGCTCGCCGGGACCAGCTGTGACTGGCCTCTCGCCCGTCGTGCAGCATCGTCATCCGCTGGCGCCGCGCTGTTCCTGCAGCAGTGCCGCCACTGACACGTCCAGCGCCTCAGCGAGATCGAAGAGTCGTTCATAGAGCAGTCCGCGCCGCCCGTGCTCCACATCGATGAGAACGTTGCGTGAGATCCCCGACCTGAGTGCCAGCGCCTCCTGGGTGAGCCCGCGTTCTGTGCGTAACGCGACGATGTTGGCGCCGACCATCCGCCGCGCACGCTCCCAGGACGCGACGCGGTCCGGGTTGTTCTGGCTGGGACGCGTCGGCACACCTCAGCAAATGTGCACCACAACCAAATGTCTGCCCTACTAGTAGTACATTCTGGAGGTATGTCGACCGTCGCTGCCTGATGGTTCGATCCCTCCCGATCCGGGTGTCACCCCTACCCGGGCGAAGGTCTCGATTCCTACCTCGAGGCGGTGGCGGCGCGTCATCACGCCGCCTGGGGCGATGTTCTGGACGCGGTCGGCCTCGACGCGCGCACGTCCGGTGGGCGCGAGGTGTACTCGTGGCTGATGGCGTTGCCGGTGGACCGGGCTCGAGACCTGCAGACCAGTTGCGGGGTCGACTCCGCCACAGTGCAGTCGATGACGCTGGCGGACCTGATCGGCTCCGTCGGCGAATCACACGGCACCGCAGCACCGATGGTGCCGATGTGTCTGTCGCCGCCGCGGTCGCGGTTCTGCCCGGCATGCCTGGCCGAGACCGGGGGACGCTGGCAACTCTGGTGGCGACTGCGGTGGGCCTTCGCCTGCCCAATCCATCAGTGCCTGCTGGCCGACACCTGCCCGTGCTGCGATCGTTGGCAGCGGATCGGTCCCCACCCCCACGGCCTCGTGCCGACACCGGCTCGGTGTTCCCGCAAAGCCGACAACGCCTATGGGCGCGATCTGCGACGGTGCGGCGCCGACCTGTCCGCCGCGCCGACGCGACGCTACCTCCGCGACAGCGCAGTTCTGACGGTGCAATCGACCATCCTGGGCGCCTACCGCGACGGGTGTGCCGCCTTCGGCATCTACGCGCCCGACCCGGTCTCGGCTGCTCAACTCACCGCCGACCTGTCGGGCCTGGCCGCCCGGATACTGCGCTACGCCCACACCGAGGATCTCGTCGGCCTGCTACCCTACCGACCTCCTCGACAGCTATCGGCATCGCGTGGCGAACCGTCCGGCGCACCAACCGCACGCGGCCACACCCGGCTCAGGGGCCGCCGAGACGGCCGTCGCCGCCGTCGTTGCGATGCGCGTCCTCACCTGTTCTGATCCCCACGCCGCAGGAGCGCAGCTGCACTGGTTGGTTTCGGTGTCGCGGCGGCGAGGCCTGGCCGTCACCGCCTCCAACATCGGGTGGAGCCGCCACATCAGCGACGCTTTGCACAGTGCCCAATTATGTTCGCTGTCACCGTTTTTGACGCCCAGCGACCAACTGCGGTACCGCAGCGCCGCGGCCCGCCCCACTGCCCCTGACGCATCCACCGACCGGACCCGGCATGTGCCGGCGATGCTGTGGCCCAACGCTGCCTTCTTCTTCGCGGCTCCCGCAGTCGGAATCGAGCAACTCCGCACCGCACTCTCGGCCGCCGTCTGCCTGGTCAGTGCGCGCAGAACCCTGCCGCAGGTCATCGCATCGCTGGGATCGGCCACCACTGCGCCGGCGGTGTCCCGGGTCCTGCAAGCATCTGCACGCCGATCACCGCTGGCCGGCCATGTTGGCTGCGCTGACGGGCTCTGGCGGAGACCCTCGACAGCGGTACCTGCCCGATCGACTACGCGCGGCGACGCGCGCTGCCCTTCGAGGAGTTCCTGCCCGATCCGCAGTGGCGCGAGATCTGCTGGGACACCGCGACACCGACGGGACGCGCACTCCGCGTGCGCCTGGTGCGGTGTTGGATGTTTGAGCGAGTGATCGGCTCCCCGGTACGCGACTGCTGCCACGCCCTCGACACCGCCGAGTTCCGCAGCAAGGTCAAGACGCTGCCGCTGACGCTGACCCCGGCGACGGTGGCCCGCCTCGATCACGCGGCCACCGAGTTTCTTCAACACCACAACGTGCACGACGAGCCGCTGCGGTGGCAGCCGAACTCCGGCCTGTTCTCCGCATGCGGGCTGCGCTCCCCCACCGGTGACCTCACGACGATCCGCCGGCTCCTCGACGACAGGCGCACCGCCATGACCGCTATCGCCGCCCAGGCCGGTGTACCGCTGGAGTACCTGCATTACCTCATCGGCGAGTTCGACCCGCCGCGTGCCGCGACAGCGATCAACACTCGATTCCGACGTGCGCCCCTCTGGGATGGCCGCTATCTCGCGGGCTGAGTTGATCGAGCTGTACGAGGGGCAGCAGTTGGGGCTGGAGCGCATCGGCCAGATCTACGGCGTCTCACGCCACACCGTGACGCACCTGGCCCGCCGCTACGGTGTGGCGCTGCGCCAACCTGGCCGGCCCTACCGTGTGTGAAACCGGGTGGCGGGGGCCATCGCGACTGGGGCTCTGAAATCCTTCCAGGAGCGCTCTATTCAGGTATGGCATTGACGGCGCGCTGGGCTGCCAGGACGCGGTGATCGGCGGGAAACAGAACTGTCGGCGCAGATGACAACTCGGCGTTGCATCGCGGGGATGCCCGGCCGCTGGCTTCGGTGAGCGGCTCGGCGCACCGTCCTGGCTGCGGCACAATCTCACCGGGCAGGAATCGCCGCCGGGGGGCCGGCCACAGCGGGGACAGCGGTCGACGAGTAGACACTGGTGCTGCAGGCAGACGAACGACCAACCGAGCCGCCACGCCAGCTGCCACCGTCCCCGGTTTGGGCCAGACAGTGCGGCAATAACGCGACCTGCCCACGTTGCCCCAGGGAAACCTGCGGGTTCTGTGGATCGGGTTTCGACCGATGTCCAAAGCCGTTCCGTCGTAACGCGACAACGTCATCGACGTGATCACCGCGGTGTCGATCCCCACCGCCGCGGCCAGCTCCTCAAGGTGGTGCCCGTCGATCTGCAACAGCCAGGACCCGCGGGCCACCGCTGGGCCCGCCGTGCCCAGACCGGCGGCGGTCAGCATGTCGGCCCACGCGGTGTGGGATCGATGCGCGAGGGCGGCCAGCCACGAGTCCAGCGCCTCACCGCGTATCGGATCCAGGCTGCAATGGCAGAGTCCGGATCGCGGTCACCGCCGGTGAGCCCGAGGTGTGGTGGTGATGTTCCGTGCCCTGATCGCGGCGTCGAGTTCCTGGCGGGCCTTCTCGGCCGCGGCGTCGTTCTTCACGTTGTCCAGAAGGCTCGCGGTGAGCCTTTCGGTCCCGGTGCGCACCGCGCGTTGGCAACCCCGGTTGATCAATGTCATCAGCGATCCGATGTGGCCGGTGCTGCGGGTGTAAAGGTAGTCGGATAGGTGCTCGGCGAGCATGCCTGGCGTGGTGTCGGCCAACACGAGGCGTTCTTCAATCGCCAGCAGCAGCTGGCGCCATTCCCGCCGACCTTCTTCGGTGCTGACCAGGAATGGGCGCATGTCGAGTACGGTTGTGCGCCTTCCGGTTTGGGCGAGGACGGCGTCGGAGTAGCTGCGGCCCTCCGAGAGCAGCCCGCCGGCTTCCAGGCCGACACCGATCAGCAGCAGGGTGACCGGAAACTCATTGGCGATGTATTTGAGGTGGTTGCTGATCTCCACCCCGCTGGACAGCCGCCACCGCAGAAAGTGCAGGTCATCGACGATGAGCAGACGCACATCACACAACAACACGCAGTCCAGGGCGCGGCGAATGTATTGCGCGGCGGTGCCGCGGGTGACCCCCGGGTGGGCGAAGAATTCCAGCATCGCCAGGTTGAAGTCCTTCATCGTGGTGTTGCCGGTCAACCCCACCCGGCACACCGGCCACCGCTCATCACCTTCGGCGGTTCGGGGGCCGCGCTCGGCGACCTCGCGCAGATGAAAATCCTTCCCAAACGCCAGCGCCGCGGTCGTCTTGCCCAGGCCCGCAGCGGAGTCGATCGCCACGGCGCCCTTGGCCTTATCACCGTCTTGCAGATTGCTGTCCAGGATGTCCCACAGATCCTCGTGCAGCGCGCCCAACTGCGGGGTCTTCAGCGGGCCCAAATTCGCGTGCCATTCCCGGCGGCGGAGGTTGTAGTCGTTGGCTGCGGCGTCGCCGAGCGCGCGGATTGCGCTGCGGGTCAATGATTCCGGCCGTTGTCGGGGCACGGCGTTGACGAACGCCGCCCAGCCCTCTTTGCGGGCCAATGTCAGATTGTCCAGCGTCGGATGGTCGGGTCGGTGCGCTACGGCTGCCCCGGCCACACATCCTCCAACGCATCGGCGTAAAAGTTCTCGGGTTCCCCGGAATCGTCGTCACCGGTCTGGAGCGTCTGCTCCTCGGAATCCGAGCCGTCCGATTTGACCTCATCCGCGCCGGCCGCCGCCATCACGCGGGCCACCGACGGCAACTGCGCCACCTCGGGTTCGTGTAGACCCGGGAGGTCGTTCAACAGCACGGCCTGATCGCGCGACATCCGCAGCGCGATGCGGCGTTCCTTCGCGGTGGCACCCAAACCGAGCTGCCAGCGCTCGAAGAGGTCGGCAACCGCGATGGTGTCGTCGGGATAGGTGTACTTGGCCGCGGCCAGCTCTCTGGCGAACGCCAGCGCGTCCTCGCTGAACGGCATCATCAGCGACGGTGCATGCTCCCACACCAATGCGTGGTAACGCCGAGTGTCGGGGTCGCGGAAATAGATGCGGGTGACGTCGTCGGGATCAACCTGAAACGGCCAGCGCCCCTTGCCTTTACCACCATACGCACTCGACGTGTTGCGATGCCGGTCCAGAATTGCGCCGTCATAGCGGCGGCCACCGATCTCCACACCGTAGTGCTGGATGGTGCGCCACTCGGTCTTGAGGAATTCGTAGGCCAGGTCGGGGTCACGGGGCGCTTCGATGTAGCCGGCCCGCGCCACCCCGTGTTCGAACATCATCGCCGGCGACATCTTCATCGCATGCAGATGCGGGTCGGACAGCCCACTATGGGGTCGGCGGTGATACACCACCGCCACCCACTCGCGGATGATGTCCTCCAACTCATCGAGGAAGAAGAACGCCTCCGATTCCGGGTCCACGCCGCGCGAATACACATCCGGGCCCTTGTAGCCCGGCAACACCTGCAGCAGATCCTCACGCAGAGTCTCAAAGAACCGTTCCACCGGTCCCTTATCACGGGCCGTCTTCAACCGCGCCGGCTGAACCGAAATGCCCAGCCGCTCACACACACTCATCAGATGCTCGGACACAAAGATCCTGCCGTGATCGACCACCAGGGTGTCGGGCACGATCGCCGGATGCGCAGCGCCGACGACAGAACCCGTGATCGTGTTGACGTCCATCAGCACCGCGCTGGGAATCCCGTGATCGGGCCACACGGCTTCCTTGGGCCAATTCTGGCCCGGGGGTCGCGGCCTAAACGTTTGATACAACACCGTCGCGGCATCGATGGACTTCGTCGACACCGGAGTGACCCGCAACCCGGTCACGCAGCGGGTGTACCAGTCCAGCGCGACAGTCAGTTCGGCGCGCACCCACCGCAGCGTGACCGGATCCAACGCGAACACATCCAACCGAGTGCTGTCCATCAGCAAGTACTCGCCCGGCCGTGTCGGCCGAAGCTTCCCATACGCTTCTGTGGGGCGATCGGCGATATCGCGGTTCCGTTTGGTGCTCAACCGAAACGTCGGATGGCGCCGTTCCAACACCGCCAAGACCCGAAACGCGGTCGACCGCGACGGCTGCGGAACAACATCGGCCCCATAGCGGGCGATAACCCGGGCGTTCGTCCTTCTAATGACCATCGTTTCCGACGGGCGTGACAGGTCGGTGTGCTCCACCATCACCTCAAGCGCGGTATCGACCCAGCGCACGTCCGCCTTGCCCGTCGGATTAGGAGATGGCCCGCGAGATCTGGGCGCTAGCCCGGCGTCACCCTGACGGTGAAAGCGCACAACCCACTTGTTTAGCGCGCGGACAGACATACCCAGCTCCTGCGCCTTCGCCTGGTACCGCGTCATCAAAGGCAACTGGGGATCGAACTGCGTACGCGGCTCACCGGGCGCCGCGAGGAATGAGCTTCCCGATCGGAAGCCCGTCAGAACTTCCCTGACATGTGCGGCGCGTTCACACATAATGAGCCGCTCACGCTCGGTTAGCTCGGCGAGCACCACGGTGGCGGTATCCCACGGATCATCACTTGCTGGGCCCGGCTCGGTGGGGACAACTCGGACACGATCCGATGTGAGCAGCTCGCGGAGCGGGACATGAACCAGGTGATCAGGGTTGACCCGCAAGACCACGTTCACCCCCGATTGAGCTGCCAGCAGTTCAACCACCTGGGCGGCGTCACCGTCATAGACCAGGCGGGTACCGGCTTGGATGCGGACTGCCGCGCTGCTCACCGCGCCGCCCCGGGTGCCAAGATGTGAGACGCGCTCAGCGGTCGCGACAGATCGACGTGGAAGTACTGCAGCCACAGCAGGTGCAACAACGTCGACCGCACCAGTGGGCGCGGCCAGCCGGCAAGCCCCTCGGTTGCTGCACCAATGCTGACGTTGTCCAGATCCGTGTTGCGAAGTTCCGAGACCAGCTCTTGTCGGAACTGTTGTGCGCGGCGGAAGCCGGAAAGGAAACGCAGATTATTCAACTCGACCGCCAGTGGCTCACCCCACACCTCATAGCTCCAGCCCCGGCTTTCAATCGCGGCACGAGTCCACGCCAGGGTATCCGCCACGGTCGCCTCGGCGAGTTTGTTCTTCGGCTTTACATCGACGACGAGCGGTCCCGCTTCAGTGATCAGAAGAAAATCGGGAACGTGCCTTCGCACAACACCTTTCACAGCAGACTTGAGTAAGAACGGCTGTGCAACAATGTGGCGCACAGCGAGGTCGAAGTCGGCATACAGAAGCCGGCACAGCTCTAACCGGGATTCATATATCACCGAACACTGATCCGTCGTAGACCAATACCAGCCCGAATAATGCTTCTGGCCCATGTACCAGCGAAACGTCCGCCAAGGGTAGGCCGTGCCGATGTCACCCAAGCTGGCATCGGCCATGAGTGCGGTCACCACAGGACCACCACGCGACTGGCGGAATTCCACCGTCACGGCATCGACGTCCTGCGAAACATGTGGGACCGGTCCCAAAGGGCCCGAGTTCACCGCTTAATCGTCCCACCGCACCGATGCCGCAACAAGGGTTTGCAGATCCAAAGCCGGCCCGCAGCCAACCCACGTGGGCGAAGGGGCGGCGACTTGCCGGACCACACGCTCAAAAGCATTCGGCAGAAGCATGCTACGGCACCATGACACCACTGGAGCTTGTCACGGTGCCGTGACACCCATGGGGCGGAGGCAGCGCGTGGGCTGCTTGCGCAACACGCCGCCGAGTGGGCGGATCGGGTGTCTCAGCATAAAGTTCAAATTTGAACTTCATTTGAACTCAGCACTGAGAATTTGAACTTAACTTTGGGATCCTACACAAGCAGTCCGACTACTTCGCCATGTTCGTGAAGCGCGAGAGATGCAGTTGATGCGCGACGGTGATGGTCTTCGTCGGGCCGTTCCGGTGTTTGGCGAGAATCAGGTCGGCCTCGCCACCGCGCGGATCATCGCGTTCGAAGGCGTCCGGGCGGTGCAACAAGATGACCATGTCCGCATCCTGTTCGATCGCACCCGATTCGCGAAGGTCCGCCAACATCGGCTTCTTGTCGGTGCGCTGCTCCGGGCCGCGATTCAACTGGCTCATCGCCACGACCGGCACCTCGAGCTCTTTCGCCAAAAGCTTTAGCTGACGGGAGAATTCGGACACTTCCTGCTGACGCGACTCCACCTTCTTACCTGAGGTCATCAGCTGCAGGTAGTCGATGACTATCAGTTTCAGATCGGCCTTCTGCTTCAACCGACGCGCCTTGGCGCGGATCTCCATCATCATCAGGTTCGGCGAATCGTCGATATACAAAGGCGCTTCGCTGATTTCACTCATCCGGCGCGCCAGCCGCGTCCAATCGTCGTCACTCATCCGGCCCGACCGCATATCGGCCAATTTGATCTTCGCTTCCGCCGACAGCAAGCGCATGACGATCTCCGACTTGCTCATCTCGAGGCTGAAGATGACGCTGGACATCCGGTTCTTGATCGAGCACGACCGCAAAAAATCCAATCCAAGGGTTGAGTTGTGGGTCGGCACCATCGCCCGGCTGGCTAGGTACATGTGGTCGGCGTTGTCCACCTGAACACATCGCACTGGAACGCTGTCGATGGGTTCCACCTCGACGATGAAGCGCGAACACGACCGAGAAGTCGCTGCGGCGCGACGACGCTCCTTGTGCATCAATGCCTTACGCGTCAGGCCGAAGACCTCATCGTCGGTCGAGAAGTTCAGCGTGTACGCCACCGATGTAGCCTCGCTGCGACCCTTCACCCGCTTGGTCGTGGTCTGGCAACGGTACCCAAGGCTCACGATGAGTTCGGCCACGTCTGATGCGAGACGTCGGTCGGCTACCGAAAACTGAATTCCACCGCCGACGCTCACCGTGCCGTCGGTATCAAGCAGCCCGGCGAGCAATGCTCGACGTTGCTCTTCGGACGCACGTAAGTACTCCGGCGGAATATGCTTGTTTCGTAGGACTCCCAGAGTCCGCAGTCGCGCCTGCAGAGTTCCGACCGCGTTCCGGCACTTCTGGCAGTGCACAAGCCCGCAGGATGGGCCGCTGCACTCCATGCATGTCGGAGATGGCACGGGATCAGAGACGAACCGGGCCCGTCCACCGCACGATCGACCACATGTCCGCACCTGGCTGGTTTGAGGAACAAACATCGTGCCGCAGACGGCGCATGAGCGCTCCACAGCTTTTGCGGCGTATGGCAAGACCAGCTGATATCGGTAGCGGGCTGACCGGGACGGACGAGCGACGAAACCTTCAGCCTCGATGCGCATCACGATCTCGGGGTCAGCCGTCGTGATTTGAGCGGACGCGCTGGTCCCATCGCCCAACCACGCGCCGAGTGTGTACGGAGGCACAGGCAGATCGGCGTAGGACGCCTGTATCGGCTTGGTGTTGATCACCGAGTGGTTCAGACGTCTGTCTGCAGTGGGGCATCGCAACGTCTGAGCGATCTCACGGGTAGTGCGTACGGATGCGAACGTGCGCTGGTTCTTGTACCGGTTGTACCCAACAGCCGCGGCCTGCGAAGATTTCCTCGAAGCCCTTGTCTCGGTCAGCCATTGGTGTTCGGCATCGGCAACAAGTTCGGTGCCATCGGAGAACTTAACCCGATAGCAGGGCCGTCCATGCATGACATCCGTAACGGCAACCACCCTCGTCGGTTTACCGTCGGCGCCGATCAACAGATCGCCGACCGCGACATCATCCATGGAGGTCCAACCGGTCGGCGTCGGAAGCGGGGTATCCAGCGACAGCGCCTTGCCCATGCCGGGACGGGCCGCGATGACGATCATCTGGCCGGGATGTAGGCCATTGGTGACCTCATCGAGTTCGACGAAGCCGGTGGGCACACCGCGAGCAAGCCCGCCCTGAGACGCGATCGCATCGATCTCGTCCATCGTCGGCTGCAGCAGGTCTTCCAGCGCCACAAAGTCTTCCGACGTTCGGCCGTCCGTCACGTCGTAGATTTCGGCCTGCGCGCGATCGACGACCTCCGCGACATCGGCGCCCTCCGCGCCGGCATAGCCGTACTGCACGACGCGGGTGCCGGCCTCGACGAGCCTGCGCAACGTCGCCTTCTCCGCGACGATGCCCGCGTAGTACCCCGCATTGGCGGCCGTCGGCACCGTCGAGATCAGCGTGTGAAGATATGGGGCACCACCGATTCGGCGCAGCAGGCCGCGCCGATCGAGCTCCGCGGCCACCGTCACCGCGTCGGCCGGCTCACCGCGGCCGTAGAGGTCGAGGATCGCGTCGTAGACGCTCTGGTGGTTGGGCCGGTAGAAGTCGCCGTGACGCAGCCGCTCAAGTACGTCGGCGATCGCATCCTTGCTCAAGAGCATTCCGCCAAGCACGGCCTGTTCTGCGGCCTCGTCCTGCGGAGGCTGGCGCCCGAAATCCTCGGAAGGCGGTTGGACGTCGAGCCCCGAATGCCCGCGATCATCCACGACAGCCACGCCGCGTCCTCACCTCCCCTCAAAAGGTCGAACATGCGTTCGATAGTCGCTATCGTGACTGTAAGCCAGACCCCCGACAGGCACAACTTCCCCGACGCCGGAATTGTCTCGCGACGGCCAACGCTAGACGTTGCTGGAGAGACCGGAAAGGCCCCCTGTTTATGAACTTGTGGATGGGGTGTGGATATCTGCGTCCGCCCGTGTTGAGGCGTTGGGGAGAACCTGTGGAAGGACGCCGACGTCAACCACATCCCCGCAGATAAGCGGACCACAACCGTGTCAAGGAACTGTGGATGACAATTTCTTCGGCGTGTCGGCCCAGGTTGCGGTCTCGGGCGTGTTGTGTTTCGCCGCAGCGCCAGCCAGGTTAACGGCAGGTTAGCTTCGCTGGGCGGCTACTGGCGCCAGGTGTTCGCCAGAAATACAGCAACACCGCCGTGAAGACCGATCATGGTCTTCACGGCGGTAATTGACGGAGGCGTCTAGGCCTCGGCGACGACGTTGACTGACACGGCGGCATCCACCTCGGGATGTAGCCGCACCGCGACCGGGTAGGTGCCGAGGGTCTTGATGTGACCCTTGGGCAGCTGAACGGTCCGCTTGTCGAGATTGGGGCCGCCGGCCTTCTTGATCGCGCCGACGATGTCGGCCGCGGTGATCGAACCGAACAGCTTTCCGGTGTCGGACGCGGTCCTCGCCGGGAGGTCCACAGCCCCAAGGCCTTCCAGAGCGGTCTTCAGCTCGTTGGCGTGTTCGAGGCCCCGAACGGACTTGACCTCGCGGGCCCGCCGAATCGCGTCGGCCTGGAGCTCAGCGCCGCGGGTGGCAACGATCGCCAGTCCGCGCGGAAGCAGGAAGTTGCGTCCGTAGCCGTCCTTCACCTCGACGGTGTCGCCGGCCTCGCCGAGGTGATCCACCTCTGCAGTCAGAATCAATTTCATTTCTTCAAGTCTTTCCTTCAGTCCTGCCTGCTCAGCGCGTCGACGAGCTGAACGGCAGCAGTGCAACCTCGCGGGCATTCTTGACCGCAATCGCGATGTCGCGCTGGTGCTGCACGCAGTTGCCCGTCACCCGACGTGCGCGGATCTTGCCGCGCTCGCTGATGTAGGTACGCAGCAGTGCGGTGTCCTTGTAATCGATCGCCTGCCCCTTCTTGGAGCAGAACACGCACTTGCGGGTCTTGACCGGCTTCTCGGGCGCCGGACGTCGCTTGGTGGCCTTCGCCATGTCTTTATCTCTTTCTCACTTGCTAACGGAGTTCGTTGGGTCAGAAGGGCGGTTCATCGTCGCTTCCGGAGAACGATCCGGACGCGGGAGCGCTGCCCCATGGGTCGTCCTTGGGCTCGGAGGCGCCGCCGCGGGAACCCCCGCGATCGCCGCCGCCACCGCCGCTGCTGCCGAATCCGCCGCCTCCGCCGCCGCTGCGGCTGGCCTTGTTCACCTTCGCGGTCGCGTAGCGCAGTGACGGGCCGATCTCGTCGACCTCGACCTCGACAACGGTGCGCTTCTCGCCCTCTCGGGTCTCGAAGGAACGCTGCTTGAGCCGCCCGCTGAGGATGACCCGCGCGCCACGGGTGAGGCTCTCGGCCACGTTCTCGGCGGCCTCACGCCAGATGTTGCACCTGAGGAACAGCGCCTCGCCGTCTTTCCATTCCCCGCTCTGCCGGTCGTAGATGCGCGGCGTCGACGCCACCGTGAAGTTGGCGACAGCGGCGCCAGACGGTGTGAAACGCAGTTCAGGATCGGCGGTCAGGTTTCCGACGACGGTGATGATGGTGTCACCAGCCACGAGGTCCTCCTGGGCAGTAGTGTCAGCTCTTCGCGCGAGCGCTCATCGCAGGGCGGTGGTTGTCGTGGGCGAGCCTACGCAGCGCCTCCGACTCCCAACAGCCTTTAGTGCTTGTCGGTCCGAAGCACCTTGGTCCGCAGCACGGATTCGTTCAGGCTGAGCTGACGGTCCAGCTCCGACACGGTGGCCGGGTTGGCCTTCACGTCGATCACCGCGTAGATGCCCTCGGCATGCTTGGCGATCTCGTAGGCGAGCCTGCGTCGGCCCCAGATGTCGACCTTGTCGACGCTTCCGCCGTCCTTGCGGACGACATTGAGGAAGGCCTCCAGTGACGGTGCGACGGTGCGCTCGTCGAGAGTGGGGTCAAGGATGACCATGATTTCGTATGGACGCATGAGAACCTCATCACCTCCTATGGGCTAGTGCGGCCACGGCCTATCCGTGGCAGGAGGGTTACCTGCGTCGGCAACCGACCCAGGCTACAGGAACGGCCGCTGATCTGCGAAATCGCGCTGCTCGGCGGCTTACACTTCCGCCGTGTTCTCCGAGACCCGCTACGCCCGCAACGGAGATCTACGCGTCGCCTACCGGGCGTCGCCGCCAGGGGCTCGCGACATCGTGTTCGTGCCGAACTGGTTCACCTGCAGCGAGGTGTTTCCGGAGCTCCCTTTCGTTCGAGGGTGGGTCGACGCGATGACGTCGCTCGGCCGGCTGATCTTCTTCGACCAGCCGGGAACTGGGGCGTCGGACCCCATTCGGTCCGGCGCGCTGCCGACGCTGGAGCAATGGACCGACAGCATCACGGCGGTGCTCGACGATCTGGGGAGCAGCGAAGTAGTGATGGTAGCCGTCGACGGCGCTTTCGCTGCTGCGGCGCTGTTTGCAGCGACACACCCGTCGCGCACGCAGGCGTTGGTGGCCCTCGATTGTTACGCAGCTGCCATCGGCGGCCCGCTCGACGCCGAGGAAGCGACCGCCGTCATGGCCGACATGTGGGGAACAGGCGAGTTCCAGCATGTGCTCAATCCGGATATGCCGTGGAACGACGAGATTCGAGCAGCATGGGCTCGAATGGAACGCTTGGCGGCCAGCCCGGCGACCGTTGCCCTCATGATGCCGATGGTTTCTGGGATGGACGTGCGCGCGCTGCTTCCGGCAATCCGCGTACCAACCCTCGTCGTGCACCACTCCGACGACTCGATGATCGTTCCCTCAATGGGCCGCTACGTCGCCGACAACATCCCGGACGCGAAGTACGTTGAGCTGCCGGGTCGCAACCTGTACCACTTCGTCGAACCGTGGCGAGAGTCGTTTCAAGAGATCCACCGCTTCCTCACGGGCCAACAGGCCGAGGTGGATGACGACCGGGTGCTCGCCACCGTCCTCTTCACCGACATCGTGGACTCGACGAAGCGGGCCGTCGAACTCGGCGACCGCGACTGGCGAGCCCTGCTCGACGCGCATGACGCCGTCGTCCGCGCGCAGCTCGATCGTTTCCGCGGCCGCGAGGTGAACACGTCCGGCGACGGGTTCCTCGCGACATTCGACGGTCCTCAGCGAGCGATCCGGTGCGCCATGGCGATTCGCGAGGCGGTCCACGCGCTCGGCATCGAGGTGCGCGCCGGGCTGCACACCGGCGAGTGCGAGATCCGCGGCGACGACATCGGCGGCATCGCCGTGCACATCGGTGCGCGGGTCAGCGCGCTCGCAGGCCCCAGCGACGTGCTCGTATCCAGCACACTGCGCGACCTGGTGATCGGCTCGGGCCTCGAATTCGAAGACCGCGGCACCCACCAACTCAAGGGCGTGCCCGGCGACTGGCATCTGTTCGCAGTCGCCTCTTAGCGCGAGCAGACGTAAAAGTCCCATGCGTGCAGGGCTTTTGCGGAATTATGCGTCTGCTCGCGAGAGATTGGACCCACCCGTTGAGGACAGTACAGCCGCCGGTTCCTCTTCGGGAGTGCTGGCCGCCGGCTCTTCTGGATCGGCCACAACCGTTTCGGCAGCCAGCCCGGCGGCCGGTCAGGCGCATCGTCGAACACCCCGCCACTCGGGTCGTCGAGCAGCCCGTTGTCTCGTACCAGGTCCAACTCGGGCCGGTAGATCTGCCGAATCACCAACGCGCACAAACCGATAACTGCGATGTCTCGGAGCAGCACGGTGGTGGTGAAGAATTGCTCGGGCAGGCCGCGGTTCTGCTCGCCGTACAGGAACATCATGCGGGGCACCCACACCAGCGCGTCAATCGTCATCCACGCCAAAAGGATGCGCCGGTGCGGCAACGCCAGCACTGCCAGCGGCACCAGCCACAGCGAGAACTGCGGGCTCCACACCTTGTTCGTCAACAGGAACAGCGCAACGACGAGGAATGCAACCTGCGCCAGTCGCGGCCGCTGCGGGGCGGTCAGTGCGACATAAGCGATACCGGCACAACACAATACGAACAGCACCAGCACCACGGCGTTGAGAATCGTCGGCGGCTCCCAGAACCCGAGGTTGGGATCGAAGCCTTGCCAGTCGGTGAACGACTTCACCACGTTGTAGAGCGAGTCCATATCGTCGCCGCGACGAGTGTTGAGCCGAAAGAACTCCGACCACCCGCGTGGGAACAACACCATGATCGGCAGGTTGACCAACAGCCAGGCAACGACCGCCGCGACGGCCGTCTTGCCCACTTCACGAAGCCGTCCGGTGCGTACACCGAGGATCGCCAAGGGGATCAGCAGCAGCAGCGGATACAACTTGGCCGCAACACCCAATCCGATCAGCGCGCCAGCGAGCGCTGGTCTTCGCCTGGCCCATGCGAATATCGCACCCGTCGCGCACGCGACCGCCAGCGCGTCGAAGTTGGTGAAGATCTGGAAGATCAGGATCGGCGAACCCGCGACCAGCGCCGCGTCCCAGATGCGTCTGCCCGCCAGTTTCGCCGTCGACCACACCGTGGCCATCCAGGCCAGCGCAAGGCCGATCGCGGAGATGTTGAAGAACATCACCACCTCGGCGATCGAGGGAACCGCAACCAGCTTGCTCAGCGCCGTGTACGTCTTGGCCAGCGCCATGGAAACGTACTGGTAGACGCCGGTGATGACCGGATACTCCATGTACCGCACGGCGATGTTGCCGTCGAACTGCTTCTGCGGCCTGCCCTGGCTGTCCGTTTCGATCCAGCTCGACTTGTACGGAAACTTGCCGAGGTTCAACATCTCCGCGGTGTAGAGCGGGACGGTGTCGGAGTAGCACATCTCGTAGTACGCCCGCTGGTTCTGCCAGTTGGCGACCTTCTGATCCGCCGTGCCCGTGCCGGTCGTCACCAGGCATGCGGCCTTGGTCGAATAGCCGAGCGCGAACAACACCACCGCGATCAAGAACATCGCCCGCAGCGGGGTGAGGAAACGCGCCCGCCCGATCAGGGCGTGCCGACCCACCGGTCCGCCGATCACCTGCGACAGTGCGCCGACTAGAGCGTCGGTTCTGCTCGGCAGGTCACGGTCGTCGGCACTGCGCACGTCGGTCGCCAGCGTCCGCGGCGACACGGTGGATCGGCGCGGCTCGCTAGTCGCCTCGCTGTCGTCCCCGGTATCCCCGCCCTCGATCACGGTGGCGGCGGTGGTGGACCTGGACCCGGCACTGCCGGTGGCACCGGCTGGCCCGGCGCGGCGGGCGCGCCGACCGCGTTCGGGTCGGTGACGGGTTGACCTGGAGGGCCGATGGGCACCGTGGTCGGCGGCCCGAACGGGATCGTGATGCCCGGGGCGACCTCGATGGTCGGCTGGATCACCGTCTCCGACGGCGGCGCAGGCGTGCTCGGCGGGGGAGGCGGCGCCGCAGGCACACCCGCATAGCCGCCGATCTCGGTCGGCTTGGGGAACGACTCGTTGTCGGTGCCCTTCAGCGCGCCGTCCATCGTGCTCTTCCAGATGTCTGACGGCAGGCCGGAGCCGTACACCGCCGAGCCCGATTTGTTCACAAGCGGTTTGGTGCCCTCGGTGGTGCCCACCCACACCGCCGTGGACAGCGATGGTGTGAAGCCGACCATCCACGCGTCGCGGTTGGCGTCGGTGTCACCGAGCTGGTTGGTACCGGTCTTGGCTGCCGACGGGCGGCCGCCCGCCAGGTTGTGGCCTCTCGAATAGCCGGCGATCGGCTGCATCGCTGCGGTGACGTTGTCGGCGACGGCCTTGTCGATGCGCTGCTCGCCGGAGTTGTCCTGGGTCGACGCGTCGAACAGCACCTGGCCGTCTGCGTTCACCACCTTCTCCACGAAATGCGGCCGGTGGTACACGCCGGACGCCGCGATCGTGGCATAGGCAGAGGCCATGTCGAGCACGCGAGTCTGATACTGGCCCAACACGATTCCGTTGTTCGGCGGCCCACCCTTGCCGTCCTCGGACAGGGTGTGGTCGACGCCGGGAAAGCTCTCGGCGATGCCGGCATCATGCGCGGCCTTGGCGACGTCCGACGGCCCGTTCTTGAGCTTGAGCATCAGCCGGTAGTAGACGGTGTTCAACGACCGCTTCAGCGCCTCGGCGATGTTGCAGGTGCCGCAGCCTTCACCCTCGACGTTGGTGATCTTGATGCCGTTGACCTCGACGGGCGAACTGTCCAACTGATAGCCGAGGCCGATGCCCTGCTCGAGGGCGGCCACCAAAGCGAACACCTTGAATGCCGAGCCGGTGGGCAGGCCGGCCTGTGCGAAGTCGAAGCCCTGGGCATCGGATCCGCCGTAGTAGGCCTTCACGCCGCCGGTCTTCGGGTCGATGGACACCACCGCCGAACGCATGTCCGGGTCTTGCCCGTCGAGCGCGGTGGTGACGGCGTCCTCCGCCGCGGCCTGTGCCTTCGGGTCGATGGTGGTGGTCACCTGCAGGCCCTCGGTGTTGAGGGTCTGCTCGTTGATGTCGAAGAGGTCGAGCAGTTCCTTCTGCACCTGCCGCTCGATCAGCCCGTTCGGGCCGGTCGTCTGGTTCGCGTCCCTGGCCTGATCGGGCGGCACCGTCTGCGGAAAGGTCTGTGCTGCACGGTCGCTCTTCGACAGCGCGCCGATGTCGACCATGCCGTCGAGCACCCAGTTCCACCGGGCCGTCGCTCCTTGGAGGTTGAGAGCGGGGTCCAGTGCAGACGGTTGTTGGATGAGCGCGGCCAGCAGCGCGCCGTCGGCGACGGTGAGCTGTTCGACCGGCTTGTCGAAGTAGGCCTTCGACGCAGCGGCGATGCCGTACGCGCCCCGACCGAAGTAGATGATGTTCAGATAGGACTGCAGCACTTGGTCTTTGGACCACTCGCTGGACATCTTCGTGGAGATGACGAGCTCCTTGGCCTTGCGGACGATGCCGCCGAGGCCTGCGCGCTGCGAGCCGACCAACGCGTTCTTGACGTACTGCTGCGTGATCGTCGAACCACCCTGGGTGTCGCCGCCGAAGATGTTGTTCTTGGCCGCGCGCGCGAACCCGGTGAATGAGAAGCCCGGATTCGAATAGAAGTCGCGGTCTTCGGCGGCCATCACCGCATTACGCACATGCACCGGGATCTGGTCGATGTTGACGTCGACGCGGTTGCCTTCCGGCGGAACGATTTTGGCGAGTTCGCTGCCGTCGCTCGCGAGGATGGTGGACACCTGGTTGGTGCGGATGTCACCCGGCTTGGGCACATCGACGATGAGGTATGCCATCCCGAACGTCACGATCGGCAGCAGGATCAGGGCGGCAACGGTCGCATACAGCCCTCGCCGGACCCACTTCCAGTTGATCTGCTCCATCGCAGGCAGGCGCCGCGGAGGACGGCCCGTTGGCCCTCCGCCACCACCGCCGCCTCCGGGCGGACGGTGCGGGGGCCCTGGCGGCGGCTGCAACGGCGGCGGCGGTGTGCCGTCGAGCGCCGCCTTGACTGCGTCGATGGGGTCGCGCAGCGGCCGGTCGTCGCGCACAGGGGGAATGATCGCGGTGCGTCGGTCGTCAGGGGGGATCACCGGTCGCCGTGGCGGGGCAGGGCGTCGGGTTTCGATGGTGGGGCGCTCGGTCTCGACGGTCTCGCGTTCGTCCACACCGTCAGCCGCACGTCCTCTAGGGACATCGCTGGCTGACCGGTTGTGGCGCCCTTCGCTATTCACTGGCCGTCCGCGCACCATTGCGCGCGGTCCGTGTCGGACGCGAGCCCTTGGGCGGCCGGACTGCACCGAGCACGTACGACTTCACCAGATGATTCCAGCTGCAGGTGCGGCATACCTCCACCACATGTACGGAGAACTCGTCGTAGCGGGAAGCCAGCAAGACAAGTTCCTCGGCTGTTCGCGCAGACCCCGACACAGCACCGAGATGGTCGCCGAAGACCCACGACACCAACGTCAGCTGTTCCTTGCGGCAAATCGGGCACATCACCGAACTGGGCTTCCCATGGAATTTCGCGGCCCGCAGCAAGTAGGGGTTGGCGTCGCAAACCTCCGAGACGCCGGTGCGTCCCGAATAGACCTCGGCCAGCAGGGACCGTCGCCGAAGCGCGTAATCCACCACCTGTCGCTGCAGTCGCACGGAGACCAGAGTACGTCGGCCATGCGACGGCGGAGGCGTGACGGGGTCACCCACGTGTCTGCGTTCTGCATCTGGACTGCGACGATGCCCGCCCAACTCTTACGATCTCCGACGTGGCAACGCCGCGAACACCCGGCACTCGCGCTAAGGACAGCGATCGCGTCGACATTTGCCAGGTTCTTGACAGCGCGCTCGCCGACGGACAGCTGTCGATGCTCACCCCGCCGCGGCAGCTGCAGTCGCTGGGCGGGCTCACCGGGCTCGTCGCGCAGATGCGGCAGCGGTTCGGCGACACGATGGGCTATCGCTTGGTCGTCTACCCCGACTATGCCGTGCTCGACCGGGCCGACCCGAGCGACGACCGGCGCAAGCAGAGCTACACCTATCGCGGCGGCTGGGGCGACTCGACGAATACGTCGGCCAAGGACGACGACGCCAGACTCGTCGATCTGGGCAAGTTCGACCCCAAGGCCATCGTCGGAGTGTTTCGCGGCGCCCCCGAGACCCTCAGCATCAAGCAGGCGGACGTGACGAACAGCTACCTCAACTTCGAGCCATCCCGCGACCCAACGGCCCCCGATCCCCTGACCGCCACGGTGTACGTGTCCAGCGACTTCGGCAGCGGCTACATCGAGATGGCCGGCGACGGCACCGTCAAGCAGATCAACTATCCGTCCAGCTGACGGCCCTGATACGGCCGCCAACAGGATTTTTGTTGGCGCCGAATATATCGGCGCGATACTATTGTCCGAGGTGTCGGGAAGTCGTAGCGACAGGCAAAGGAGGTGGTTCGATGCTGGAGCTCGCAGTGCTGGGTCTTCTGCTCGAGGCACCCATGCATGGCTACGAGCTGCGCAAGCGGCTGACCGGACTGCTCGGCGCCTTCCGGGCGTTCTCCTACGGCTCGCTGTATCCCGCACTTCGCCGGATGCAGGCCGATGGGTTGATCGTCGAGGACGCGGCACCGGACGGCAGCCCGAAGGTCCGCCGTGCGCGCCGGGTGTATCAGCTGACCGACGCGGGCAAGCAGCGCTTCGCCGAGTTGGTCGCCGATACCGGTCCGCAGAACTACACCGATGACGGCTTCGGCGTTCACCTCGCCTTCTTCAACCGCACCCCGGCCGAGGCCAGGATGCGGATCCTCGAGGGGCGCCGTCGTCAGGTGGAGGAACGCAGGGAGGGTCTGCGCGAAGCCGTCGCGCGGGCAAGCAGTTCACTTGACCGCTACACCCGCCAGCTACACCAGCTGGGGTTGGAGTCAAGTGAGCGAGAAGTGAAGTGGCTCAATGATTTGATCGCGGCCGAACGGGTAGCGCAGGGTCGCGCCGATCAGTCGTAGATCGTTTTGCAATTCGCAGTGACAGTTCGAAAGGGAGAACGTTCGCATGAGTGACACCATGGGAGCCGGGGTGCCGGCGACAGCAAGCACCGAGGTGCGGGTCGCGATTGTCGGTGTCGGCAACTGCGCATCGTCGCTGGTGCAGGGTGTGCAGTACTACCAGGACGCTGACGAGCACGCCACGGTGCCCGGCCTGATGCACGTACGCCTCGGCCCGTATCACGTCCGGGACGTCAAGTTCGTCGCCGCTTTCGACGTCGACGCCAAGAAGGTCGGGTTCGACCTGTCCGAGGCGATCTTCGCGTCGGAGAACAACACCATCAAGATCGCCGACGTGCCGCCGACGAATGTCACCGTGCAGCGGGGCCCGACGCTCGACGGCATCGGCAAGTACTACGCCGAGACCATCGAGGTGTCCGACGCCGAGGCCGTCGACGTGGTCAAGGCGCTCAAGGACACGAACGTCGACGTACTCGTCTCCTACCTGCCGGTGGGCTCGGAAGAGGCCGACAAATTCTACGCCCAGTGCGCCATCGACGCCGGCGTGGCTTTCGTCAACGCACTGCCGGTGTTCATCGCCTCCGACCCGGTGTGGGCCAAGAAGTTCGAAGACGCCGGCGTGCCGATCGTCGGCGACGACATCAAGAGCCAGGTCGGCGCCACCATCACGCACCGTGTGATGGCGAAGCTGTTCGAGGATCGCGGCGTGCAGCTCGATCGCACGATGCAGCTCAACGTCGGCGGCAACATGGACTTCCTCAACATGCTCGAGCGTTCACGCCTGGAGTCGAAGAAGATCTCCAAGACTCAGGCCGTCACCTCGAACCTGCAGCGCGAGTTCAACACCAAGGACGTGCACATCGGCCCGTCCGATCACGTCGGCTGGCTCGACGACCGCAAGTGGGCATACGTGCGTCTCGAGGGCCGTGCCTTCGGCGATGTCCCGCTGAACCTGGAGTACAAGCTCGAGGTGTGGGACTCGCCCAACTCTGCGGGTGTCATCATCGACGCCGTCCGTGTGGCGAAGGTCGCCAAGGACCGCGGAATCGGTGGACCTGTCGAGGCCGCGTCGGCCTACCTGATGAAGAGCCCGCCCAAGCAGCTGCCCGACGACATCGCCCGGGCGCAGCTCGAAACCTTCATCGAGGGCTAGAAGCCGTAGCCGAGCTCAGCTGGAACGTCGGTCGCGAACGCCGCGTCCAGCTGAGCGATCAGCTCGGACTCGTTGCACCGCAGCCGGTTTGCGGTCGCGAACGCGCTGGCGCGATGGGCTCCCATGTACAGGCTGCCGAGCACTGCCAGCGTGGTGTGCACATCCGCGGCTGCGTCCGTGGGCACACATTTCGCCCTGCCGTCACTCACATCGAGCGCGTATCTGCCGCCACCACCGAGCACGTCGTCCGAAATATCCAGCACCACAGATAAATCCGACGCATACGTGCGCGCCTCGAGGACCGCGGGTACGTCGAGCATCCGCAGCCACAACGCGTCCTCGACGAGCGCGGTCCGTACCAGTCGCGCATCGGTCAGTAGATAGGGCAGCACATCGTCCGGGTGAGTCCACGTCTTCACCTGCTTATAGAGGTCCATGCCGAGCAGGACCCGCCACAGCGCGATGTGTGCTTCGGGGGTCGCCGCGGCCAGCTTGGAGATCTCGATTCTGTCCTTCTCGTCGCCGTGCACCCGGTACAGCGCGAAGCCGTCGGTGTGAAGCAGACAGAACAGCGCGCTGCCGCCCCACCTGACCTCCTCCCGGTCGGCGAACACCTCGTCCCATAGCTCGCGCGGACTGTACAAACCGCCCGGCGTCTGCACGCGCCACCGCTCGTAGATCTCCTCCAGCTGCTCGCGGTGCTCCACGGGACGAACCGCCCTGACACCACCGGGATCGGGCACGTCGTCATGGAAGCTGGCCTCCCGACGGTCGATGGCAAGCTCATGCCATATGGTCGCGGGCCCGTACCCGAACCGGCCGTAGATGCCTGCTTCACTGGCCTCCAACCCGGCGATCGGATAGGCGCCCATGCGACCGTGCAGTTCGGTAAACATCCCTGTCAGCACGCCGCGCCGACGATGCGTCGGCGACACCACGACCCAGGAGACACCGGCCATCGGCAGCACGGCGCCACCCGGCACCGTCAGTTTCAGATCCAAGTACAGCGCCACGCCGACGACGTCGGACCCGTCGCAGGCTACGACGGCGCTGTCCGCGGACATCATGGTCCGCCACGCTTTGTTCGCCTCCTCCGGGCGCCAGGCACCGAAGCAGGTCGCCGCGAGCAACGCCATGGCCGGCCAGTCGGCGTCCTCCGCGGTGCGGATCGTCAGTCCTTTCGGTGGGTTTGTCCTTGGAGCCATGTAACCGACGCTGACACAGGTCCGCTCGGATCGCACCTGAATATCGCCGGTGCGTAATGTCGAGCCATGGCTGAGATCGCCGATGATGACTTGGTTGGCCTCGACGAGTTCGCGCTGCTGGAAGAGAACGCCGAGCAGATCGGACATGAAGGCCCGCTACCGACCGTCACCCGTGTCGAATCCGGTGACATCAGCGGTTTGAAGTGGGGCGACGAGCCGCCGCAGGTGGTTTTCCTGCACGGCGGCGGGCAGAACGCGCACACCTGGGACACCGTCATACTCGGCCTCGGCCTACCGGCACTGGCCATCGACCTTCCCGGGCACGGCCGTTCGGGGTGGCGCGAGGACGGCGACTACGGCCCGAAACTCAACGCCGAGACGCTGCGGCAGATCCTGCGCGAGTGGGCTCCCGCTCCCCGGCTCGTCGTCGGAATGTCCCTCGGCGGACTGACCGCACTGCGCATCGCGGCCGCTGAACCCGCGCTCGTTCCCGAACTGCTACTGGTCGACGTGACCCCGTCGGCGCCGGAGCGTCACCAGGAGATGACCAAGGCCCAGCTCGGGGCCGTGGCGCTGGTGCAAGGTGAGCGAACCTTCCCCAGCTTCTCCGCGATGCTGGACGTCACGATCGAGGCCGCACCGCATCGCGACCGAAAGTCCCTGCGCCGGGGCGTCTTCCACAACTCCAAACGCCTCGACGACGGCTCCTGGACATGGCGGTACGACTCGTTCCGCAGCAAGAACAACGAAATGCCGGAATCGTTCACCGGCCTGTGGGACGACGTCGGCAAGATCACCATGCCGACGACGTTGGTGCGCGGCGCCAATTCGTTCTTCGTCAACGACGAGGACGCCGACGCGTTCGCCAAGGGCGCCCCCGGATTCCAGCGGACTCACGTCGTCGCCGACTCCGGCCACTCTGTGCAGGGCGATCAGCCTGCCGCGCTTGTCGAGATCCTTCGTGGGGTGCTCGCCACGTAGATTGGCGTTCACCCGAATCGGGAATGATGGCTTCGTGGCCTCTTCAATTCGTGTCGGCGTGCAACTGCAGCCGCAGCATTCACCTCAGTACAGCCATATCCGTGACGCGGTCCGTCGATGCGAGGACATCGGCATCGACGTCGCCTTCAACTGGGATCACTTCTTCCCGCTTTATGGCGACCCGGACGGTCCACATTACGAATGCTGGACCATGCTCGGCGCGTGGGCCGAGCAGACCTCACGCATTGAGATAGGCGCGCTCGTCACCTGCAATTCGTACCGGAATCCGGAATTGCTCGCGGATATGGCGCGCACCGTCGACAACATCTCCGACGGCAGGCTGATCCTCGGTATCGGCTCGGGCTGGAAGCAGAAGGACTACGACGAGTACGGCTACGAATTCGGCACCGCGGGCAGCCGCCTCGACGACCTCGCCGAAGCGTTCCCGCGCATCAAGTCGCGGCTGGGCAAGCTCAACCCGCAGCCGACCCGCGCCATACCGGTACTCATCGGCGGAGGCGGCGAAAAGAAGACGCTGCGGCTGGTCGCCGAGTACGGCGACATCTGGCATTCGTTCAGCGACAGCACAGAGTATCCACAAAAGGCGGACGTGCTCGCGCGGCATTGCGCAGACGTCGGTCGTGACCCCGCGGCTATCGAGCGATCGGCCGGTGTTACAGGAAAGGGCACCGACGCATTACTCGCCGAAGCCGACGCACTCGCAGAACTCGGAGTCACGCTTCTGACCGTCGGCGTGAACGGTCCCGACTACGACCTGAGCGACGCAGAAGCGTTGTGCCGCTGGCGCGATCAGCGCTCAGCGAACTAACTGAGCTTAGGCTGCGCGAAGCTCAACAACACAAAAAAGTCTCATTCGGTCAATCGCCGCCTCACGACGAATTCGCGTGATTAACTGTCGCCGCAATGCCGAAGCGGTATGGAGTAAAAGAGAAGGACCAGGTTGTTTCCCACATCATCAACCTGGTGCTGACTGGCAAGCTGCGGTCGGGGGATCGGGTCGATCGCAATGAGGTCGCGCACGAGCTCGGACTGAGTCGCGTCCCGATTCAGGAAGCGGTCGTCCAGCTCGAACACGACGGCATCCTGTCGACGCGATATCACCGTGGCGCGTTTGTCGAACGCTTCGACGAGTCCGTGGTTCTCGAGCATCACGAGCTCCATGGGATTCTGCTCGGCATCGCGTCGTCGCGTGCCGCCGCCGAGCCGCGCCCCCATGTGCTCAGCCAATTGGACTCACTGACCGACTTCATGCGGGCCAACCGCGAGTCGCGCGCGTTCCAGGAGGCGGCCTGGCAGTACCGCCAGACCATCAACGAGGAGTACGCCGGGCCACGGCTGCTTGCCGAAATCCGCGCTTCGCAGAGTTTCATGCCGCGGTCGTTCTGGTCGACCTATATGAACAACCACGACGAGATGATGCCGTTCTACGAGGCCGAGACGACGGCAATACACATGCACAATCCCGACGGCGCGCGCGCCACGTGCGCTGGCCGGGCTGCGACGATGGGCCGGATCATGGTCGCCGAGTTGGTGCGGCGCGGCGTATTCGCCCCGGCGGGCCTGACCCCGGAGCCTTCGGTTGCGTTCTGAATGAGCTGAAGCCGCCGCCGACGCCGACTCGGCGGCTACGTTGGCTGGGATGACCCCCTTCCCGGGCAGAATTCTCACAGCAATCGTCTTCGCGCTGGTCGGGCTGCTGGTGTTCAGCGTTCCGGTGGCCGGCACCGCTGCCGCCGACGTCGACCAGTGCGCACCACCAGGCGTCGACAGCGCAAGCGCCCTGCCGACGAATCTCGCGGCGGCCGTCAAGGGACCCGCCGAAGACAAATACACGACGCCCACCGTCGAGCCGCTCAGCGCCGTCAACGTCGGAGCGCTCCGCCTCGGCACCCCAGGCGTACTGACCGTCGGCACCCTGTCCGATGCGCCGCCCAGCATCTGCATCAACTCGAAGGGGCAGTTCACCGGGTTCGACAATGAGTTGTTGCGCGCGATCGCCGAAAAGCTCGGCCTGCGAATCAATTTCGTCGGCACCGAATTCTCCGGTCTGCTGGCGCAGGTGGCATCGCGGCGCTTCGACGTCGGCTCGTCGTCAATCACCACCACCGACGCCCGGCGGCGCACCGTCGGGTTCACCAACGGCTACGACTTCGGATATTTCTCGCTGGTGGTGCCGACCGGGTCGAAGATCACCAGCTTCGACAAGCTCGCCGCGGGTCAGCGCATCGGCGTCGTGCAGGGCACCGTGCAGGAGGCTTACGTCGTCGACAGCCTGCACCTCGACCCGGTGAAATTCCCCGACTACAACACCGTGTACGCCAGCCTGAAGACCAGGCAGATCGACGCGTGGGTGGCCCCGTCGCAGCAGGCGCTGGGCACCGTGCAGCCGGGTGATGCGGCACAGATCGTCGAAAACACCTTCAGCTTGGACAATTTCGTCGCCTACGCGGTCGCCAATGAGAACAAGCCACTCATCGACGCGCTCAACTCCGGCCTCGACGCTGTCATCGCCGACGGCACCTGGTCGCGGCTGTACTCCGACTGGGTGCCGCGCGCTCTGCCGCCGGGCTGGAAACCGGGGTCCAAGGCCGCGCCGATGCCGCAACTGCCCGACTTCGCCGCCATCGCCGCCAGCCACCAGGCGAAGGCGTCGCCGGGTTCCGCTGCGCCGCAACCGAAATCGACGCTGTCGCAGCTGGCCGACTCGTTCCTCGACTGGAACCTGTACAAGCAGGCGATCCCCGACCTGCTCAAGACGGGACTACCGAACACGTTGATCCTGACCGTCTGCGCCAGCGTCATCGGCCTGCTGCTCGGCATGGCGCTCGCCGTCGCGGGCATCTCCCGTGCCCGCTGGCTGCGCTGGCCGGCGCGGGTCTATACCGACATCTTCCGCGGGCTGCCGGAAGTGGTCATCATCCTGCTGATTGGGCTCGGCGTCGGACCGATCGTCGGCGGGCTGACCGGAAACAATCCGTATCCGCTCGGCATCGCCGCGCTGGGGCTGATGGCGGCGGCCTACATCGGGGAGATCTTCCGCTCCGGCATCCAGAGCGTCGAGCCCGGTCAACTCGAGGCGTCGCGTGCGCTGGGCTTCAGCTACCCGTCGTCGATGCGGCTCGTCGTGGTGCCGCAAGGCATTCGACGGGTGCTGCCCGCACTGGTGAACCAGTTCATTTCTCTGCTCAAGGCCAGCTCGCTGGTGTACTTCCTTGGCCTGGTAGCCAATCAGCGCGAGCTGTTCCAGGTCGGCCGCGACCTCAACGCGCAGACCGGAAATCTCTCGCCGCTCGTCGCCGCCGGCCTGTTCTACCTGATCCTGACGATTCCGCTGACGCATCTGGTCAACTACATCGACGCCCGGCTGCGCAAAGGCAGACCCGCGCAGCCCGAGGATCCGCTCACGCCGCTGAACCCGGCATCGACCCAGGAGATGATCTGATGGCAACGTCACCTCAGCCGGTGTCGTTGACCGGCAGGGAGATTCACCTGTCCTTCGGCCCCAACGCCGTGCTACGCGGCGTCGACATCGACGTGCCCGCGGGCACGACGGCCGCGGTGATCGGGCCGTCCGGTTCGGGAAAGTCGACGCTGCTGCGCACGCTCAACAGGCTCTACGAGCCCGACAGCGGCGACATCCTGCTGGACGGCCGGTCGGTGCTGCGCGATAACCCCGACCAGCTGCGGCAACGAATCGGCATGGTGTTCCAGCACTTCAACCTGTTTCCCCACCGCACCGTGCTGGACAACGTGATGTTGGCGCCGCGCAAGCTCAAGAAGCTCAGCGCGGACGGAGCACGCGAACTCGGACTCGCCCAGCTCGACCGCGTCGGCCTGCGGAACAAGGCCGATGCCCGCCCGGGAACCCTGTCGGGCGGACAGCAACAACGCGTCGCCATCGCCCGTGCCCTCGCGATGACACCGCAGGTGATGTTCTTCGACGAGGCCACCTCGGCGCTGGATCCCGAACTCGTGAAGGGGATCCTGGCGTTGATCGCCGATCTGGGCGCTGACGGAATGACGATGGTCGTCGTCACCCACGAGATGGGGTTCGCCCGGTCGACGTCGGATGCCGTGGTGTTCATGGATCACGGCCAGGTCGTCGAATCCGGGCCGCCCGAGCAAATTTTCGACGCCTCGGAGACGGAGAGACTACAGCGATTTTTGTCGCAAATTCTATAACGGCAAACATTGCCCGATTGCGTACCGTCAGACCCTGACAGGTTAGACTAGCGAACTATGGTGGAGACCGAAGCGCAGGTCGACGAGCTGGCCGCCGAGCTGCAGCGCGTCCTCTCCAAGCTGTTTTCCGTATTGCGGCGGGGAGACGCAAACCGCGGCACCGCCGGTGACCTGACACTCGCGCAACTGTCGATTCTGTTGACCCTGCTGGAGAAGGGCCCGATCCGGATGACCGATCTGGCGGCCCACGAGCGGGTCCGCACCCCGACGACGACGGTCGCGATCCGCCGGCTCGAGAAGCTCGGTTTGGTGAAGCGGTCCCGCGATCCATCCGATCTGCGCGCGGTGCTGGTGGAGGTCACACCCCGCGGGCTTGTGCAGCATCGCGAGGCGCTCGCCGCCCGTCGTGCCGCGCTGGCGGCGATGCTCGGCAAGCTCACCGACGACGAAGTCGAGACGCTGACCAAGGCGCTCGGACCGATGGAGCGGCTGGCCGACCAGGAAACCGGCCAGGAAGACGCTTAGCCCAGCCAGTCCAGGATCGCCGCCGCGGTCCAGGACTGCTGCATGCTGCCCAACGGCTCCCCGGTGAACGGCTCGTAGTACTCGGCGAAGGTGCCGTCGCTGGCCTGCCGCAGGCCTTCTCGTCGCAGGATCTGCGAACGTTCGGCCCAGCCGCGGCGGGCGAACGCCCACGAGAACAGCCATGTCATCACCGGCCAGATGGGCCCGCGCCAGTACTCCCGCGACCGGAAGTCGCGCGACACCGGCGACGTGGACGGGATCAGCGCGTACTTGAGGTCGGGATGGCCGCAGAACCGCGGTCCCTCCAGCAGTCGCAGCAGCGACCGCTCCCGCTCGTGCGGCAGCCCACCACACAGCAGCGGGGCGAACTGCGCGACGGTCTCGGTGGCGATCGGCTTGCCCGCGCGGACATCGTAATCCCTTGCGGCGCCGGTTCTTTCGTCTGCGGTCTCGATGACTCCCCTGCGGAAGCGCTCTGCCCACCCGTATAGGTCGCGTACGTCGGCGTGCGGCCGCTTGTAGTCTTCACCGATCTCGGCGAGCACCGTGCAGGCCACCGACAGAATGGCGGAGACGAACACGTCCTCGACGGCGAAGCTCATCACCTTCGGTAACAGTTCGTCGTCGTAGCGCGCCGACTTCATCTCCTCGAGCAGCCACAAGTAGCGGTCGTACTCGGTGTCGGACGGCCGCTGGCTGGCGTCGGTGACGATCGTGTTGTCCTCGCGTTGATACTCGGGCACGTTGCCGGGAATCACGTTTGCGTACGCGCTATCCCACCGCGGCGAGTTGTCCATGCCGGACTCCCAGCCGTGGTAGAGCGTGACGCGGCCGTGCGACTTCTGGTCGCGCGCCTCGGCCAGCCAGCGGTGCCAGCGCACGAGGTCGTCCCAGCGGCGGTCGAGGAATGCCCCGGCGACCGCGCGGGTGGACCGGCCGCGCGAGCGGGCCTGGTCGAGGATGCGCTGCACGGCGATGGCATGCACCGGCGGCTGGGTGATCCCTGAAGTGTGCCTGGTGCGCGGTGCATTCACCGCGAGTGCCGAGGTCGCCCAGCGCGCAGGCCCGGGAAAGTAGCCGTCGACCCCATTGGCGAAGACGATGTGCGGGATCATCCCGTTGGACCACTGCGCCGACAGCAGGGTGTCCAGCTCGACGACGGCCCGCTCGACGCTCAGCGGGGCAAGGCCGATGGCCACGAACGCCGCGTCCCAGCTCCACATGTGCGGGTAGAGCAGCGGCGCCGCCGTCGTCATCACGCCCAGGTCGTTGCCGCGCAGCAGGTACGCCGCCCGCGCGGCGAGCTGGGTGGGAGCGAAGCTGGGATCGGGTGCCATCAGCTCAATGATCGCAGTCGGTAGGGTGACCGGCATGCCGACCGCGTTCATCACCGGAGCGGCGGGCGGGCTCGGCTCGGCGATCGCCGATGCGCTCGCGCCCACTCACACGCTGTTTCTCGGCGGCCGACCGTCCGACCGGCTCGACGCGCTCGCCGAGCGACTGGGCGCGACGACCTGGCCGCTCGACCTCGAGGACGCCGACGCCATCCCGTCGGTAGTCGAGCCGATCGACGAGCTCGACGTGCTGATCCACAACGCGGGCGCGGCGTTTCCCGGACGTGTCGCGGAGTCGACAATCGACGAGTGGCGCACCACGATCGAAGTCAATGTCATTGGGGCGGTTGCACTTACCCTCGCACTCCTGCCCGCGCTGCGCCGCGCTCGCGGTGACGTCGTGTTCATCAATTCCGGCGCCGGCATCAACCCGTCACCCGGCTTGGCGTCCTATACGGCGAGCAAGTTCGCGCTGCGCGGCTTCGCCGACTCGCTGCGCAACGACGAGCCGGAGCTCCGCGTGACGTCGGTCCATCCCGGGCGGATCGCGACGGTGATGCAGGAGGGTCTCGTCGCCTACGAGGGTCGCGAATACAACCCGGAGCAGTTTTTGAGCCCCGAGACCGTCGCCAAGGTGGTCGCCGACGTCGTCAACGCCCCGCCGGACGCCCATATCAACGAGGTCATCGTCCGCCCCCGGTGATTTCGGCGCGAAACCGTGCGCTGAACGCCTGTTAGCGCGCCAAAATCGCATATGAGCACGATCAAGGAAACCGCTGAAGCGTTCTTCGACGCATGTGAGACCGGTAAGGGCTGGGACGGCTGCGCCCCGTTCTGCCACGACGGCGCGACGTTCGCCGCGCAGACCGACGCGCTGGCCGGCATCGACACCCTCGAGGCGTACACCGAGTGGATGAAGAACCTGCTGGCGCCGCTACCCGACGGCACTGCGGAGGTGCGCTCGTTCGCCGTCGACGACAAGCGCAACAACGTCACCGCCTACGGCGTCTTCCGCGGAACCCACACCGGCGAGGGCGGCCCGGTACCGCCGACCGGTAAGGGTGCGGCCGCCGACTACGTCTACGTCATGGACTTCGACGGAGACAAGATCTTCCACATGACGAAGATCTGGAACGACGGCTACACCATGCGCCAGCTCGGCTGGGCGTAGAAATCACTACACGACGAGGTTGACCAGCCGGCCTGCGACCACGATGACCTTCTTCGGCGTCGAGCCGTTGAGGAAGGCCTGCACCTTGTCGTCGGCCAGCGCCGCGGCCTCGATCGTGTCCGCGTCGGCGTCGGCGGGCACCGTGATGTGGCCCCGCACCTTGCCGTTGACCTGGACCGGGAACTCGACGGCGTCGACGGTCAGGTACGCCTCGTCGGCGACGGGGAACGGGCCGTGCGCCAGCGAGGTGTCGTGGCCGAGCCGCTGCCACAGCTCCTCCGCCAGGTGCGGCGCAAGCGGTGCGACCATCAGCACCAGCGGCTCGACCGCGGCGCGCGGCACTCCCCTGGCGTGCTGTTTGGTCAGGTGGTTGGTGTACTCGATCAGCTTCGCGCCCGCGGTGTTGTTGCGCAGCGAAGCGTAGTCGTCGGCGACACCCGCGATGGTGCGGTGTAACGCGCGCAGCGTCTCGTCGTCCGGCTCGTCGTCACTGACCAGAACCTCGCCGGTCTGCTCGTCCACCACCAGTCGCCACACCCTCTGCAGGAACCGATACGCGCCGACGACATCCTTTGTGGCCCACGGCCGTGACGCCTCCAGCGGTCCCATCGACATCTCATAGACCCGCAACGTGTCCGCGCCGTAGTTGTCGCAGATCTCGTCGGGGGACACCGAGTTCTTCAGGCTCTTGCCGATCTTGCCGAACTCCTGATTCACCTCGATCTCGCCGTCGGGGCCCGGCCAGTAGAACTTGCCTTCCCGCTCAACGACTTCCGCCGCGGGCACATATGCGCCCCGCGCGTCGGTGTAGGCGTGCGCCTGGATGTAGCCCTGGTTGACCAATCGCCGGTACGGCTCTCGCGACGACACATGCCCGAGGTCGTAGAGCACCTTGTGCCAGAACCGTGAATACAGCAGGTGCAGCACCGCATGCTCGACACCGCCCACGTACAGGTCGACGCCGCCCGGATCATCTGGCCCGTGCTCGGCAGGTCGCGGGCCCATCCAGTAGGCCTCGTTCTCCCTGTCGCACAGCGCTTCCGAGTTGTGCGGGTCGGTGTAGCGCAGCTCGTACCACGAGCTGCCCGCCCACTGCGGCATGACGTTGGTGTCGCGGGTGTAGGCCTTGGGACCATCACCGAGATCCAGCTCGACGTTCACCCAGTCGGTGGCCTTGTTCAACGGCGGCGACGGCTCGCTGTCGGCGTCGTCCGGATCGAACAGCACCGGCGAATAGTCCGGGATGTCCGGCAGCTCAACGGGCAGCTCGGATTCGGGCAGCGGGAACGCCCGACCGGTCTCGTCGTAAACGATCGGGAACGGCTCGCCCCAGTACCGCTGCCTGGCGAACAACCAGTCCCGCAATTTGTATTCGACGCGGGCCTGCCCGACGCCATCGGCGACCAGCCGCGCCGTGATGGCCTCCTTGGCCGACTCCACGCTGAGCCCGTTGAGATAGTCGGAGTTCACCAGCTCGCCGTCGCCGGTGAACGCGGACTGCGAGATGTCGCCGCCGGCAATCACTTCCACGATCGGCAGCCCGAACGCGTGGGCGAACTCCCAGTCGCGCTGGTCGTGGCCCGGCACGGCCATGATCGCGCCGGTCCCGTAGCCCGAAAGCACATAGTCGGCGATGAAGACCGGAACCTGTTGCCCGTCGGCCGGATTGGTCGCGTAGCTGCCCAGGAACACGCCCGTCTTGGTCTTGGCTTCCTGGCGCTCCAGGTCGGACTTCGCCGCGATCGCCCGCCGGTAGGCGGCCACCGCCTCGGCGGGGGTAGCGAACCCGTACATCCAGCGCGGGTCGACCTCCGCGTCGGGCCAGTCCGCCGCCGTGAGTTGTTCGACAAGCGGGTGCTCTGGCGCCAGCACAAGATAGGTCGCCCCGAACAGCGTGTCCTGCCGGGTGGTGAACACCTCGATGTCGGTCGCGCCAGCGCGGAACAGCACCGATGCGCCGGTCGACCGGCCGATCCAATTGCGCTGCATGGTCTTGACCTTCTCGGGCCAGTCCAGCACGTCGAGGTCGTCGAGCAGCCGGTCGGAATACGCGGTGATGCGCATCATCCACTGCCGCAACCGCTTCCGAAACACCGGGAAGTTGCCGCGGTCGCTGCGGCCGTCGGAGGTGACCTCCTCGTTGGCCAGCACCGTGCCGAGTCCGGGACACCAGTTGACCATCGAGTCGGCCTGGTACACCAGCCGGTAGGAGTCGACGGCGTCGGCGCGCTCACCTGCCGACAACGCCGACCAATCCCTGCCGTCCTCGAGGCCGCGCTGGCCGGACTCGAACTCGGCCACCAGCTCGTCGATGCGGCGGGCCCTTTCAAGGCTCTCGTCGAACCACGCGTTGTAGATCTGCAAGAAGATCCACTGCGTCCACTTGTAGAAGTCGACGTCAGTGGTGGAGAAGCTGCGGCGTGCGTCGTGGCCGAGGCCGAGCCTGCCCAGCTGACGACGGAAGTTGACGATGTTCGCCTCGGTCCGGATGCGCGGGTGGGCGCCGGTCTGGATCGCGTATTGTTCCGCAGGCAGGCCGAACGAGTCGAAGCCCAACGCGTGCAACACATTACGGCCCGTCATCCGGTAGTACCTGGCGTAGACGTCGGTGGCGATGTAGCCGAGCGGGTGCCCGACGTGCAGGCCCTCACCCGACGGGTAGGGGAACATGTCCTGGACGAACATCTTGTCGGTGGGCAGGGGCGACCCGTCCGCAGGCGCCAGCGACCCGACCGGGTTGGGCACGTTGAAGGTGCCCTGCTGCGACCACTTCTGCTGCCAGACACCCTCGATCTCCCCGGCCAGCTTCGCGGTGTAGCGGTGCTGCGGGGTGTCGGTGTCGGCGTCGGGTACCGACTCACTACTCACGTGAACAGGGTAAAGGTCAGCCTCCGCCGGTCATTCGGCCACGGGCAGGTATCGGTTGCATTGCGGACCGGTCAGAGGTTCATTCCAGCTCGGTTCCAGGGGTAGTGGCTAACTCCGCGCTGGGGTTACGGTCGCCCTCTGACCAGGGGCATGGCTCGCCGCGCAGCTGGGACGGCACTCGGGAAGGAACCGGCGATGACCGACAATGCCCGCCGCTGGCGGATTCTGGCAGGTGGCGCCGCCGCAGCCGTGGCGGGCGTGCTGGGCATCGCGGGCAACACCGCCGCGGCCGATCCGTATTACCCGCAACCTGTGCTGCCCGCCCCCGCAACGGTGTCGCAGCCGGTCGCCGCGATGCCCGGCGCCGCGGCAGCGCAGTACCCAGGCCAGCTGGGCGTCGCACCGGTCGCGCCCGCCGCGCAGTCGCTCGCGGCTCCCGGGCTGGCGCCCGTCGCCGCCGCTGCTGCACCGGAGACCCTGGTGCCCGCGTCATCGCAGACCCTGCGGGACTATTTCACGGAGAAGGGCGTGAAGCTGGAGCCACAGGTGGCCCGCGACTTCAAGGCACTCAACATCGTGCTGCCCGTTCCGACCGGTTGGTCTCAGGTGCCCGACCCGAACGTGCCCGATGCGTTCGCGGTGATCGCCGACCGGGTCGGCGGCGACGGCATCTACACGTCCAACGCCGCGCTCGTCGTCTACAAGCTGGTCGGCGGCAACTTCGATCCGAAGGACGCCATCACCCACGGCTATATCGATGCTCAGCAGCAGACGGCGTGGCGCAGCACCAGCGCGTCGCTCGCCGACTTCGGCGGCATGCCCTCGTCGCTGATCGAGGGCACCTACCGCGACAACAACATGACGCTGAACACGGCACGCAGGCACACCATTGCGGTGGCGGGGAACGACAAGTATCTGGTGTCACTTTCGGTGACCACGACCGCAGACGAGGCCGTCGCGACGGCGACCGCCACCAACGCGATCACCACCGGATTCAAGATCAGTGCGCCGGGCGCGACGCCGACGACGTCGCCACCAACGCCGCGGTAGACGCCGCAGCCGCCCGGCTAGCGCATCCCCGTGGCGGCCTCGTAAGGTAACCCGCATGCTTTTCGCGGCGGTCGGATGTTTGTGCGCCGCCGTCGCCACCGCCGCCCTCGGAGTCTGGACGCTTTCGCGCCCCCGCACCGGCGACTTCGTCCGCCAGGTTCTGCGCGCCGTCGCGCCGACTCAGCTCGCCGCCGCCGCCATGCTGGCGGTCGCGGGTGTCGTCGCCTTGTCGTCACAGCCCGCGACCGGACTGGTGGTGGTGATCGTCTGCGTCGCCGGGGCGATCGCGACCGTCGCCGCGGGCTGCTGGCAGAGCGCCAAGTTCGTCGCGGCCAGTGCGGGAGTGGCGTCGGCATGCGGTGCGACAGCGGGCTGCAGCACCGGCGCCTGTGCCACCTGCACGCTTTCCCGAAACTAGTTGCGGCTGATATCGATCGGGTGCGTCGCCAACAGCGACAACGGCAGCGGTTGACGGCGCAGTACGCGTCCCCAGAGGTCAACCCTGGCCTCGACGAGAACGTCGGACGGCAATGCCGAAAGCACGATCCAGTCGTCGCGCTCGATCTCGCCCTCCAACTGCCCGATCGTCCAGCCGGAGTATCCGGCGAAGATGCGAACGCCTTCGACCAAGGGTGCTATCGCCTCGGGCTCGGCATCGAGGTCGACCATCACCATGCGGCCCTGCACATGCCGGACGCCCGGCACCCCGTTCGGGTCGGTGCCGACGCGCAGCGTGCCAAGGCACAGCGCGGCATCGCGCTTGACCGGACCGCCGATGAACATCGTCTTGGGTTTGGTGGCGAGCTTGGCCCACTGCGGCAACACGTTGTACACCGCGGTTTCGCTTGGCCGGTTCAGCACCACCCCGAGCGTGCCGCCGTCGTTGTGCTCGACTACGTAGATGACACTGCGCCGGAAGGTCGGCTCGAGCAGATCGGTGTTGGCCAGCAGAAGAGTTCCCGCGCGCACCCGGTGCGCGGTCGGAGCGACATAGTCCTCCGGATCTTCTGACTGCGCCACCTCACCATCATGTCACCAGCGAACGTTGAAGGTGGCGAACAAGGGCGGCCGGCCGGGATATTTGTACTGTGAATTCCCGTGGTTGACGTTCACGCACCGGTGGCCCTGTGGCGGTCGGTGCGCGGCCTTCCCCAGTTCTGGCGACTGCTGGAATTGCGGACGGCGAGCCAGTTCGGCGACGGCCTTTTTCAGGCCGGTCTTGCCGGCGGCCTGCTGTTCAACCCCGACCGCCCCGCAGGGCCATGGGAGGTCGTCGCGGCGTTCGCCGTGCTGTATCTGCCGTACTCGGTGCTCGGCCCGTTCGCAGGCGCGTTGCTGGACCGGTGGGACCGGCGCGTCGTGCTGATCGGTGCGAACTCGGCGCGGTTGGTCCTGTTGCTCGCTATCGCCGCGCTGCTGGCATCGGGCGCGAACGACCTGTCGATCCTGTGCGGCGCGCTGATCGTCAACGGCTTCACCCGCTTCGTCTCGTCGGGCCTATCGGCAGCGCTGCCGGATGTGGTGCCCCGCGACCAGGTGGTGGCGATGAACTCGGTGGCGACAGCGACCGGCGGCGCAGCGGCGTTTCTGGGCGCCGCGTTCATGCTGGTGCCCCGCTCGCTGTTCGGCGCCAACGACACCGGCGCCGCGGCAATCATTTTCATCGTCGTGATCCCGGTGGCGCTCGCGCTGGTGTTGTCGATACGGTTCCCGCCGCATGTCCTCGGGCCGCACGAGAGCAAGCGGGCCATCCACGGGTCGGTGGCCTACGCGGTCGCAACCGGATGGCTGCACGGTGCGCGCACGGTGCTGGCCGTACGGACCGTCGCGGGCACCCTCGCCGGGCTGGCCACACATCGAATGGTGCTCGGCATCAACACCATGATGGTGCTCGTCATGGTGCGACACGGCGACACCCAGAGCGTCGCGGGCATCGGCACCGCCGCACTGTTTCTCGGCGCGGGCGGCACCGGGTTGTTCCTTGCGACCGTCATCACGCCGGTCGCCGTCGCGCGGTGGGGCCGCTACCGCACCGCCAACGGAGCGCTGCTGCTGGCTTCGGCCATCGAACTCGGCGGGTCCGGATTGCAGCTGCCGATGATGGTGCTGTGCGGCTTCCTGCTCGGTGCGGCCGGTCAGGTGGTGAAGCTGTGCGCCGACACCGCCATGCAGATCGACGTCGACGACGCCCTGCGCGGCCACGTGTTCGCGGTGCAGGACGCGTTGTTCTGGATGTCGTTCATCGTCGCGCTCGCGGCGGCCGCGGCGGTCATTCCGGCCGACGGCCGATCCGTCGGCCTCGTCGTCGCCGGATCGGTGGTCTACCTGGTCGGGCTTGCGGTGCATGCCAGCGTCGTACGGGGCGCTCGACCCCCGAGTTAAGGTGTGCCGCATGGCGACAGCGGCCCCGATCGTGGACGACCTCCGCGCCGAAAGCGACGACCTCGACGCGTTGGTCGCCGACCTGCCCGCCGCGCGGTGGACCGAGGACACCCCGGCGGCAGGCTGGACCATCGCTCACCAGATCGCCCATCTGCTGTGGACCGACCGGGTGGCGCTGTTGTCCGTCACCGACGAGGCGGAGTTCGGCAAGGCGCTCGAGGCCGCGGCTGCCGACCCGAGCCGATTCGTCGACCGGGGCGCCGAGGACATCGCCGCCGCCGCATCGCCCGCCGAGCTGCTGGCCGCCTGGCGTGACACCAGGCACCGGCTGCACGACGCGCTGCTGACCGTCCCCGACGGTCGCAAGCTGCCGTGGTTCGGCCCGCCGATGAGCGCGGCGTCGATGGCGTCGGCGCGGCTGATGGAGACGTGGGCGCACGGGTTCGACGTCGCCGACACCCTCGGTGTGAAGCGCCGGCCGACGGAGCGGTTGCGGTCGATCGCCCACATCGGCGTCCGGACCCGAGACTTCGCGTTCGCGATCAACGGCCTCGCCGCGCCAACCGATGCGTTCCGGGTGGAGCTGCGCGCTCCCGACGGCTCGACGTGGGCGTGGGGCCCCGAGGACGCAGCGCAGCGCGTCACGGGTTCGGCGGAGGACTTCTGCACCCTTGTCACCCAGCGCAGGCCGCGGGCCGCGCTCGATGTGACGGCCGAGGGTGAGGGCGCGCAGCGGTGGCTGACGATCGCGCAGGCCTTCGCCGGACCACCGGGACCCGGGCGTTGACACCGAGCCCCGGCGTCGGGGCTGTGCGCGCTCAGCTGTAGAGCGCTTCCCACGTCTTGGGCCCGACGATGCCGTCGACCTTCAGTGGGACGTTGTCGCAGTCGGTAAGGATGCCCTGCACGTTCTTGACGGCGGCTTCGGTCAGCTTGCCGAAGTCACCGTCGACGGGTCCCGGGTCGTAGTCCGGGTAGCCCCAGCTCTTGAGAATTTCCTGGGCCAGAAACACCGGGTTTCCCTTCGACCCCTTCTTGATCAACGGCGGCGTCAGCCGGGACCAGGTCATCGGCCCGACGATGCCGTCGACGGCCAACGGGAACGAGAAGGCGGCGAACTCGCCGACGCTGCGGTCGAGTTGATAGCGGATCACGCGGTTGCGGGTGATCGGGCCGAATACGCCGTCGACCTCGCTGAGATCGACCAGATAGCGGCGGCAGTACAGGGCCTGTTGCGCCTTGCGCACCGCGTCGCCGGTAGAACCGATTTTGATGATTGGATCGGACATCTTCCGTGCTCCTTTCTTGACGGGTTGAGCACGACGAACGGTGCCGGTTGCGTGGCGGGAAATCCCGAGTACACGGCTACCTGATTTCGCTACGTGGGCCGCGTCGGTCGGCGAGTACCGTTTGCGGGGCGAAATCGCTTGCGCCCCAACACCCGTGGCTGGATCGGCTGTACGGCGACGCGAATTACAGGTCGTTGACGACGTCGGCCTTGCTGTCGTCGTTGCTGTCTGTCAACTTGATGTCCCAGCGCCCGTCGCCGTCGGTGTCGACATAGGCCACCTGTGCCCCGACCGCGCGATCGGCCAAGCCGTTGCCGTCGATGTCGAGCAGCCGATCGCCTGCCTGCCCGTCACCGTCCACGTCGACCGTCGGGCCACCCATCTGCTCGACACCGTCGAGGCCGAACCACCGCAATGCCCCGCCGCGGTCGACACTCACCGCCCAGGTGCCCGTCCCGTCGTCGGTGAAGTAGCTGTCGCCGTCGAGCACCGCGTGATCGGCGATCCCATCACCGTCGAGATCAGCAAGCGCATCGTCGGCGGCGCCGTCACCGTCGACGTCCAGCCTCACCGCGTCGAGTCCGCCGATCCCGTCGACATCGCTGTCCAGCGGCGCGCTCCACATCGTCGCCGACCCGTCGCCGTCGGCAAGGCAGTAGTCCACACCGGTTCCGACGGCGGACTAGCCCCTGGCGTTCCACCACCTGAGCAATTCGGCCACCGCCTCGTCGTGGTCGAGGGGCCCGCGCTCGAGCCGCAGCTCCTTCAGATAGCGCCACGCCTCGCCGACCTGCGGCCCGGCCGGTATGCCGAGGATATCCATGATCGCGTTGCCGTCGAGGTCCGGCCGCACCCGCTGAAGGTCCTCCTTGGCCGCCAGCTCCGCGATGCGGGCCTCCAAGTCGTCGTAGTTCGCCTGCAGCCCCGCCGCGCGCCGCTTGTTGCGGGTGGTGCAGTCGGCGCGCACCAGCTTGTGCAGCCGCGGCAGCAACGGGCCTGCGTCGGTGACATACCTGCGCACCGCCGAGTCGGTCCACTGCCCGTCGCCGTAGCCGTGGAAGCGCAGGTGCAGATACACCAGCTGCGACACATCCTCGACCATCTGCTTGGAATACTTCAGCACGCGCATCCGCTTGCGCGTCATTTTGGCGCCGACGACCTCGTGGTGATGGAAGCTGACCCCGCCGTCGGGCTCATGCCGACGCGTCGACGGCTTGCCGATGTCGTGCAGCAGCGCCGACCAGCGCAGCACGAGATCGGGTCCGTCATCCTCCAAACCGATCGCCTGCCGCAACACCGTCAGCGAATGCTGGTACACGTCCTTGTGCTGGTGGTGCTCGTCTATGGCCATCCGCATCGCGCCGATCTCGGGCAGCACCACATCGCCGAGACCGCTTTCCACCATCAAGTCGATACCCGCCGCCGGATCCGATCCGAGCAGCAGCTTGTCCAGCTCGGCGGACACCCGCTCGGCGGTGATCCGTTCGAGCTGACCCGACATCGCCGACATCGCCTCCCGGACCCTCGGCGCGACGATGAAGCCGAGCTGCGAGACGAACCGCGCGGCCCGCAGCATCCGCAGCGGGTCGTCGCCGAACGACACCTCCGGCGCGGCGGGGGTGTCGAGCACGCGGGCGCGCAGCGCCGCCAAACCGCCTAGGGGATCGTGGAATTCGGCCGGGCCGTCGGCTGTGATACGGATCGCCATCGCGTTTGCGGTGAAGTCGCGGCGGACCAGATCGTCGTCCAGGTTGTCGCCGAACCGCACCTGCGGGTTGCGGGATACCTGATCGTAGGTGTCGGCACGGAACGTCGTGATCTCCATGCGGTCGCCGGCCTTGCCGACGCCGACAGTGCCGAATTCGATGCCGGTATCCCACAGCGCATCGGCCCATGGGCGAAGAAACTTCTGCATCTGCTCGGGCCTGGCATCGGTCGTGAAGTCGAGGTCGGTGCCCAGCCGGCCCAGCAGCGCATCGCGAACGCTCCCCCCGACGAGATACAGCTGATGCCCCGCGTCAGCGAACACCCGGCCGACGTCGCGCAGCGCATCGGCATGGCGATTCAACGCAACCTGGGCGGCTGCCAGTAGTTCGGCGTCAGCAGCTGATTCCGGCACGTCCGATGAGCCTAGTGGTCACGGTGGGATCAAGGTCCGGCGAGTGCGGCGGGGGCGAATCTTCGTGGCAGCTACTATCGCTTGGGTGTCGGACGGCGAACAGGCCAAACCACGACGACGCCGAGGGCGACGTCGCGGCAGGCGTGCAGCCGGTCCACCCGACACCGCTACCGCGCAGCACAACAACTCGGTCGTCGCAGGCAACGCCGACGCTCCGGTCCCCGGCAGCCAACCCAAACCGCACAAGCCGAATAAGCCCCGCGCATCGCGGCGCGGGCCCGACCGACTGCGCACCGTGCACGAGACATCGGCGGGTGGCCTCGTCATCGACGGTATCGACGGCCCGAAGGACACCCAGGTCGCGGCCCTCATCGGGCGCATCGACCGGCGTGGCCGCATGCTGTGGTCGCTGCCCAAGGGCCACATCGAGCTCGGTGAGACCGCCGAGCAGACCGCTATCCGTGAGGTCGCCGAGGAGACCGGTATCCAGGGCACCGTGCTGGCCGCGCTCGGCAGCATCGACTACTGGTTTGTCACCGAAGGGCGACGGGTGCACAAAACCGTGCACCATTACCTGATGCGGTTCCTCGGCGGCGAACTGTCCGATGAAGACGTAGAAGTCAGTGAGGTGGCCTGGGTGCCGCTCAAAGAGCTGCCCGCCCGGCTCGCCTACGCCGACGAGCGCAAGCTGGCCGAGGTGGCAGGCGAGCTGATCGACACGCTGCACAACGACGGCCCTTCCGCGCTGCCGCCGCTCCCGCCGACCTCGCCACGCAGGCGCGCCCAGACTCACTCGCACACCCGCAACCGGCGTCCCAATGAAGCAGGCCCACCCCAGCAGGGCCCGCGGACGAACGGCTGCGGACCAGGGCCGTGACCGCCCACGCGGGGGTTGGCACGGTGTTGGCTCGATCGCTCGCCGTGCTGACATTGCTGATTCTCGTTGCCGCGCCCGCAGTGGCGCCGCAGGCGGCCGCAGGCGAGCCGGGCTCCATCCCCTTCCTGCAGGTACACATCGACGGTGTGACACCCGATGTGGTGACCACCACCAGCGAGCCGGTCGTCACCGTCACCGGAAGCGTGCAGAACGTCGGCGACCGTCCCGTCCGCGATGTCATGGTCCGCCTCGAGCATGCTGCGGCGGTCAAGTCCTCCGCGGGCCTGCGCACCAACCTCGGCGGCGAGAACGATCAATTCGAAGCCGTCGCCGACTTCGTCACCGTCTCCGCGGAATTGCAACGCGGCCAAGATGTTCCGTTCAAGCTGTCGGTTCCGCTGCGGTCCGCGGAGGCGCCGTCGCTCGGTATTCAGCAGCCCGGGGTCTACCCGCTGCTCGTCAACGCCAACGGCACACCCGACTACGGCGCGCCCGCCCGTCTCGACGATGCCCGTTTCCTGCTGCCTGTGATCGGAGTGCCACCGCAACCCCCCGCGCCGCCTGCCGCCGACGCACTCGCCGACGTCGTCGCGCCCGACACCTCCAAACCGGTGCGGCTCACCGTGATGTGGCCGCTCGGCGACCGGCCTCGCCTGGCGGCGGGCGCGCCCGGCGGGACGACACCCGTGCGGCTGATCGACGACGACCTCGCCACTTCGCTGTCGGCGGGCGGCAGGCTCGACGCCCTGCTGTCGGCCGTCGATTTCGCAACCAGCCCGTCAGTCGACCCCGGCGGCCAGGTGCGCAGCGCGGTCTGCCTTGCCGTCGACCCCGACCTGCTCGTCACCGTGAACGCCATGACGGGTGGCTACGTCGTCAACGACGGGCCCGATATGGGCGCGTCAACACCGACACATCCCGGCACAGGTCAGGATGCGGCGGCCAACTGGCTTAAGCGGCTCAAGTCGGTGGCCCAGCGGATGTGCGTCGCACCCGCGAATTATGCGCAGGCCGATCTCGACGCACTACAACGCGTCGGCGATCCCGGCCTCAGCTCTATCGCCACGAACGGCGCGGGCGACATCGTCGACCAGATCCTCGGCATCACCTCGACCCGCGGCGCCACCCTGGTCGGCGACGGCCCGCTGACGGGTTCGGCAATCCAACTGCTCGCCGCCCAAGGACCGACCGTCGCCATCGCCGCCGCCAGTCTCACCGCACAGGCGTCCAGCAACGGCGAGCAGGCCACCCCCGACGTCGCCCCGGTGCGCTACACGCCCGAGGTGGTGGCCGCGCCGTTCGACCCCACCGTCGGCGCCGCCATGGCTGGAGTGGGCAACGACCCGTGGACACCGTCGTATCTGGATCCCGCGCTCGACATACCGGTCAAGCACGACACGGCGGTGGCACGGCGCCAGGATGCACTGGCCTCCCTGCTGTGGCGTGGTCTTGCGCCCAGCGCCGAACCGCGGACGCAGATCGTGATGCCGCCCATGGACTGGAGCGTGCAGGCCGACGACGCCGCGGCCATCCTGTCCACGGTGGCCACCACCATCCGGGCCGGCCTCGCCGCGCCGCGGCCGCTGACCGCGGTGATCGCCGAAAGCGAGGCCATCCCCGCACGGGACACCCAGCCGCTGCCTCAGGGCACACCCGCCAACCCGCGCGCCCGCTTCGACGACTCCGTGACATCGGGCATCGCAGGAACCACCGGCAGGCTGTGGGGCCTGACCGCGGCCCTGACCACCGACCAGCGCACCGGCCTGACCGGCACCCAGTACACCGCGCCACTGCGTGAGGACATGCTGCGTGCGCTGACCCAGTCGGTGCCACCGGACGCCCGCAACGGGCTGGCCCAGCAGCGGCTGGCCGCCACGAGCAACACGGTGAACGACCTTTTCAACGCCGTCACCATCGTCAACCCGGGCGGCTCCTACACGCTGGCCACCGAACACAGCCCGTTACCGCTTGCGCTGCGCAACAACCTGCCCGTGCCGATACGGGTCCGGCTGCAGGTGGATGCGCCGCCGGGCATGACGGTGACCGATCTGGGCGAGATCGAGCTGCCGCCGGGCTACCTCCCCTTGCAGGTGCCGATCGAGGTTCACTTCACCCAGCGCGTCGCCGTCGACGTCGCGCTGCGTACCGCCGACGGCCTGCCCCTCGGCGAGCCGGTGCGGTTGTCGGTGCACTCGAACGCCTACGGGCAGGTGCTCTTCTTCATCACGCTGTCGGTGGGTGCGGTCCTGGTCCTGCTGGCCGGACGGCGACTGTGGCACCGGTACCGTGGCCAGCCCGATCCTGCCGACCTGGACCGCCCGGACCCGCTCGACGTGGCGCTCGCCCATACCGACGACGAACCCGACCGGACGCCCATCCACTCGGGCGAAGAGCAGGAGAAGTGAGTACCGCGGGCCGGCACGCCGGGCCGGCGCAGCCACCGTTCGATCGTGGCGGTGATCCGCTGGGCCCACCTTCTGTGCCGGGCCGCCACGCCGCACCGCCGCCCAGCGACATGCGCGGCTACCCGCCGCCGCCACCGCCCGTCCCCCGGAGGATGCCGCCACCCCCGCCTCGGCAGCGCATTCCACGTGGACCCGCGCCGCGGCGTCGGGCCGGGCGGGCGGAGCTCAGCGACGCCGCAGTGGTGTCACGGTCCTGGGGGATGGCGGTCGCGACGCTGGTCAGCCGCATCACCGGGTTCATCCGCATCGTGCTGCTCGCTGCCATCCTGGGCGCAGCCCTGTCCAGCGCCTTCTCGGTAGCCAACCAGCTGCCCAACCTCGTCGCGGCGCTCGTGCTCGAGGCGACGTTCACCGCGATATTCGTCCCGGTGCTCGCCCGCGCCGAACGCGACGACCCCGACGGCGGCACCGCGTTCGTCCGCAGGCTGATCACCCTGGCGACCGCGCTGCTGTTGGTGGCGACGGTGGTGTCGGTGGCCGCGGCCCCGCTGTTGGTCCGACTCATGCTGGGCAGCGACCCTCAGGTCAACCGTTCGCTCACCACCGCGTTCGCCTACCTGCTGCTGCCGCAGGTGCTCTTCTACGGGCTGTCGTCGGTATTCATGGCAATCCTGAACACCCGCAACGTGTTTGGGCCGCCGGCCTGGGCTCCCGTCATCAACAACGTCGTCGCCATCGTCACGCTCGGGCTGTACCTCATTGTGCCGGGCGAGCTTTCGGTGGACCCCGTGAAAATGGGCAACGCCAAGCTTCTGGTCCTCGGCGTCGGCACGACCCTCGGCGTGTTCGCCCAGACGGCGGTGCTGCTCGTCGCGATCCGCAAGGAACGGATCAGCCTGCGCCCGCTGTGGGGCCTCGACGACCGTCTCCGGCGGTTCGGCGGAATGGCCGCCGCGATGGTGCTCTACGTATTGATCAGCCAGATCGGCCTCGTCGTCGGAAACCAGATCGCCAGCACCGCAGCGGCTTCGGGGCCCGCGATCTACAACTACACGTGGCTCGTGCTGATGTTGCCGTTCGGCATGATCGGCGTGACTGTCCTGACCGTCGTGATGCCGCGACTGAGCCGCAACGCCGCCGCGGAGAACATCCCCGCCGTGTTGGCCGACCTGTCGCTTGCCACGCGGCTGACCATGGTGACGCTCATTCCGATCGTGGCGTTCATGACCGTGGCAGGCCCGGCGATCGGCAGCGCGCTGTTCGCGTACGGCAACTTCGGCGACGTCGACGCAGGCTATTTGGGCATGGCGATCACGCTCTCGGCGTTCACCCTGATCCCCTATGCGCTTGTCCTGCTGCAGCTGCGGGTGTTCTACGCCCGCGAGCAGCCGTGGACCCCGATCATCGTGATCGTCGTCATCACGAGCGTGAAGATCGCCGCCTCGCTCGCCGCGCCTCACCTCACCGACGACCCTCAACTCGTCGCAGGCTATCTCGGCCTGGCCAACGGCATCGGGTTCCTCGCCGGTGCCGTCGTCGGCTATATCCTGTTGCGCGCCAACCTGTATCCGCCGCGGGCACTTCCCGGCCGAGCCGGCCGTGCGCCCCGCAGGCACCAAGGGCTCGTCGACCTCGACGTCGTGCGCACGGTCCTCGTCGCGACAGCGGCGTCGCTGCTCGCCGGGCTCGTCGCGCACGTCGTCGACCAATTGCTGGGATTGGAGAAGTTGACCGAGCACGGCGGCGCAGGGTCGATGCTGCGGCTGCTGGTCCTCGGGCTGATCATGCTGCCGATCATCGTGGGCGTCATGATCGCCGCGCGGGTATCCGAGGCACAGGCCGCGCTCGCCGCCGTCCAGCGTCGTCTCGGCAGGGCGCCGAAAGTAGCCGGACAGCCGGCCGTGCCGTCCGTCCAACCACGCCCAAGGGTGCCTCTCACGTACTCTGATCAGAGGAATTCGCTTACGCCGCGTGGTCGACAGAGTCCGCCGGCCGCTTGGCACGGGCCTCCGGCGCCGGTTGCCGGAGTGAGGATGCGGAAAGGACCAGCGGTGACCGACGAACCCGCAGGCGACTCCGCACCCCTGCCTGATAACGGCGCGACCACCAAGATCCCGAAGCCCACCGCCGCCGACGACTTCGAGCCGGACGTCCCCCTCGACGCCCCCGCGGGCGCTGCCGCTGGATCCGACGCCGAGCAGGGCGAACCAGGAACAATGCCCGTCAGCACTGTGTCGCCGCCCGTCTCGGGCCGTCCACCTGCGGACTACGGCGGGGACCCGACTCGCGAGGGACTCCCCTTCGACATCCCCCGCGAACCGCCGATCGAGGCGGCCACCTCCGACGAGGACGTGCACCTCATCCCCGGCGCAACCATCGGCGCAGGTCGCTATCGGCTCCTCGTCTTCCACGGTGGACCGCCCAACCTGCAGTTCTGGCAGGCGCTGGACACCGCGCTGGACCGTCAGGTGGCTCTGACCTTCATCGATCCCGACGCGGCGCTCTCCGACGACGAACTCCAGGCGATCCTGGACCGGACGCTGCGGCTGAGCCGCGTCGAGAGCCCAGGCGTGGCTCGCATCCTCGACGTCGCGAACACCGGATCCGGCGGCCTGATTGTCAGCGAGTGGATCCGCGGCGGATCCCTTCAGGAGGTGGCCGAGACATCGCCGTCGCCGATCGGGGGCGCACGCGCGATGCAGACCCTGGCCGCGGCCGCCGAGCAGGCCCACCGGTCGGGCGTCGCACTGTCGATCGACCACCCGGGCCGGGTCCGCGTCAGCGTCGAGGGCGACGTGGCGCTGGCGTTCCCTGCGACCATGCCCGACGCCACCCCCGAGGACGACATCCGAGGGATCGGCGCCTCGCTCTACGCGCTGCTGGTCAACCGGTGGCCGCTGCCGGAGGCCGGCGTGCGCAGCGGGCTGGAGCCTGCCGAGGTGGACGCCTCGGGCGAGCCCGTCGAACCGCGGTCCATCGACCGCGCCATCCCGTTCCAGATCTCGGCGGCCGCGGCGCGCTCGGTGCAGGCGGGCGGCGGCATCCGCAGCGCCCCGACCCTGCTGAACCTGCTGCAGCAGGCGACGGCGATCGCCGACCGTACCGAGCTGATCAACCCCGTCGACGAACCCCAGGCCCCGCCGCGGCCCGAACGCGTCCGCGAAGCCGTCGACCCCGAAGCCAAGGCCCGCAGGCGCAAGGGTCTGATCATCGGCCTGAGTGTCGGCGCCGCGATCATCATCGTCGCGTTGATCGTGCTGGCGACGCTGCTGAGCCACATCTTCGGCGACGTCGGCGGCTTCTCGAAGGACGAACTCGGCCTGAATTCACCGAGTACGTCGGCACAGGGCGGTAACGGCGGAGGCGGAGGCGCCGGCGCCGTGGTCAAACCCGTTAAGGCAACGGTGTTTTCACCGCAGGGCGAGGCCGACGCTCCCGATCAGGCCCCGCTGGCGATCGACGGCAACCCGTCCACGGTGTGGCCGATCGACACCTATACCGATCCCGTGCCGTTCCCCAACTTCAAGAACGGTGTAGGGCTCATGCTGCAGCTCCCGCAGCCGACCGCGATCGGCGAGGTCACGATCAACCTCGACAGCACGGGCACCGCGGTCGAGATCCGTTCGGCGCAGACACCGACGCCGTCGTCGCTGGACGATACGACCGTGCTGGCGCCTGCCACACAGCTCAAGCCGGGCTCCAACACCATCAAGGTGAACAACCCCACGCAGACCAGCAATCTGTTGGTGTGGGTGTCCACGCTGGGCCAGGTCGACGGCAAGAGCCGTTCCGACATCGCTGAGATCACCGTCAAGGCCGCCTCCTAGCGACGGCACGGCGTTATTCAGTGCGGCCCATTGCCATTCGGCGGCGGTTCGTCGGGGTCGCAGCCGTCGACGGCGGGGTGAATCGTCCACCGGTTGACGAGCTTCTGTTACTCCGTGCGCGTCTCCTCGGAGTTCGCGTCTTGTATTCCCTGGCACTCCCTGTCCATATACGCCTTCGCGCTTGCGAAGAACCGGTCGCTGTTCAGACCCCTCCGCCTGTCCTCGACCTCGAGACCAGGCGGCGGCGTTCCTTCGAAGTTGGGATTCCAAGTGAGAAAACCGCTTTCGTCGCCGACTCGCTTGATCCCCAGCAGCGGATGCATCTCGTGCCATCCGTCGTGGAAGCCGTCGTAGACATGTTCGCCGAACACCACGACGTGCATTCCTTCCTTGTAACCCCCTGGAGGTAGGTCTCCGACGTTGGCGTCGTCGACCTCTCCCGGGTCCCGTTTGAGATCCGCCGGTCAGGTTTAGACAGCAGCCGCCCGTTGGAAGGCGTTTTCTCCGTCAGGATTCGCGGGGTTTAGGTCGATCTTCCGTCGACCGTCGCCCGGCTGGTTAAGTTCTGCGCATCAAGGTTCTGACACGTTGATGTAATTGATATTCCGTCAACTCGAACTCGCGACCAGACGCCTTCTTTCCCATCTGGCGATTAGCGCGAAGGCTACCGCCGCTACTGCGAAGCCTAGGGTGATCGCCCACTCCAGCGCCCCACTGCCCTTGTCAGGGTCGACGCCGAAGATCACCTCTATCCATTCCCCGGTGATTAGTGTCAGTACGGCCAGACCCGCCGCGATCACCGCCAGCGCTACCTCAATCCGGAATCGAATTCGCCCATTCCACATACTTTGTCCCCTTGGGTTCGCAGCATTCCCGTGAATTCTGCAGAGAATACGCGTCGGTTTTGCACCGCTTAGTCGAATGGCAATTTCTGCGCGGGCACACAATTCGGGAGTAACGCGGTCCCGGCGCGGCGTCGAGGCCCCGGGTTCGCAACCGAATTCGTGCGACAGTTATGGCCGTGGCCGATAGCTTCGACGCTCTGGCACGCGCAGTGCCCAGCCGTCCCGCCGGTGACCTCGACGATGCGCAGATGCTCGCCAAGGCACCCGACGGAGCGCGGTGGAACCTCACCGTGGTCGACATCGAACGGATTGCGCAGGAAATGCTTCGCGTGACGATGTCCGCACCAGGTCTAGATTCGCTGAAATGGATTCCGGCCCAAGACTTTACGCTCTTGATCGCGCGGGTGAACGGCCGTGACATCCGCCGGCGGTACACGATCGCCGGACAGCAGGACGACACCGTACTGTGCGACGTCTACCTACACGGCCAAGGAATCGGCACCTCCTGGGCCGGGACGCTCCGAAAGGGCGACGCTGTGAGCGGGATCGGTCCTCGCGGAAAGTTTCTGCTCGAATCCGACGCGGAATGGCTGGTGCTGATCGGCGACGAGACGTCCCTGCCCGGAATACGCGCCATGCTCGCCGCAACGGATCGGCCAGCCCGAGTAGTCGTCGAGGTCGATACACCCGAGGCGTGGTCACATCTCGGCGCGGAAGCGCGCGCCGATACGGAGTGGGCGTGGCTGCCACGTACGTCCGCGCCTGACGATGGCGTGCTCGCCCTGCCATCCTCAGGCGACGGTCATGCCTATGTCTCCGGACAGGCCGAGCGGGTGCGCCACTGGCGCAGCCGTCTCGAGTCGATGGGGCTCGATCCATCAGCCATCAGCCATAAGGCGTACTGGGGCGCGGGCCGCGCCAACGCCACCCACGGTGAACCTCTCGAATAGGGCTCTATCCCAAGGCAGGCGTTCACGAAGCGCCCCGTCAGTGGGCATCGCGAAAACTTGTGCACGAGATGGTGTCCTGCGGTGATTAGTGTTCGCCTGTGGGGAGCTTCGGGGGGATACCAGAGAAGGATCGCAGCGACGCCGAGCTACTGGCGGCGCACGTGGCAGGCGACCGGTACGCCTTCGAGGAACTGTTCTACCGCCACCACCGCCAGCTATACCGATTGGCGGTGATGACGAGCCGCAACCCCGACGATGCCGCCGACGCATTGCAGGATGCGCTGCTGTCCGCACACCGCACCGCGGGGTCCTTTCGTCATAATGCGGCGGTGAGCAGCTGGCTGTACCGCATCGTGGTGAATGCGTGCCTGGACCGGCTGCGCAGGCACAAGACCCATCCGACGACGGAGCTGAAGGACGACAACTGCCCGATCGGAGACCACACCTCGCGGGTGGATACCGCGATCATGGTCGAGCGCGCGCTGATGCGGCTGCCGGTCGAACAACGCGCCGCGGTGGTCGCGGTCGACATGCAGGGCTATTCGGTGGCCGAGACCGCCCGCATGCTCGGCATCGCCGAAGGCACGGTGAAGAGCCGGTGTTCACGGGCCCGCGCCAGGCTGGCCGAGGTGCTCGGCTCCTTCGACACCGCCGCCGTACCCGACGCTCGCGGCGCGATGCAGTGAGTCACTATTGAGCGATGGACAGCGGTGACGAGCGGGTCCGGCAGGCGCTGGCTCACCTCGGCAGCGACGCCGCCTCGGCTCCCGACGTGCCCGCGGGGGTGACGGCAAGCATCGGCGCCGCGCTACGGGCCGCACCACAACCGGCCGCGCACGCGGTCACCAGCGGCCTGCCCCGGCTGAGCCGGCTGCGTGTCCTCGCCCTGATCGTCGGCGTGGGCGCCGCAGCGGCCGTCGTCGTGATCGGTGTCGTGACCCTGCTGCACACTGCGCCGTCGGCGCCCGCATTTCCGAGCGGACCGACGGCGGAGCGCATCACGGTTCCGGCGCACAAATCGTCGGCCGACACGCCCAAAGGGGTGGTCACACGCCCGTAATCCGGCCCACCCGGGAAGCGGGAACACCCCGGCTTACCCTGGTGTTTGTATCCGTGCAGGCAGAAAGGCTCGCATGACTTCTCAATCTTCCTCTCGGCACCCCGAGGTCCATGACGTCATCGTCGTCGGCTCCGGACCGGCCGGGTATACCGCCGCGATTTACGCCGCGCGGGCCCAGCTCAAGCCGTTGGTTTTCGAGGGCATTCAGTACGGTGGCGCGCTGATGACGACCACCGAGGTGGAGAACTACCCCGGCTTCCGTGACAGCATCACCGGGCCGGAGCTGATGGACCAGATGCGCGAACAAGCCCTCCGGTTCGGCGCTGACCTGCGCATGGAGGACGTCGACGAGGTGTCGCTGGACGGCCCGGTCAAGACGGTCACCGTCGGCGACCAGACCTACCACGCGCGCGCCGTCATTCTCGCGATGGGCGCAGCCGCCCGTCACCTCGGCGTTCCCGGCGAGGACAAGCTGCTGGGCATGGGCGTGAGCACCTGTGCGACCTGCGACGGATTCTTCTTCAGGGACCAGGACATCGCCGTGGTCGGCGGTGGCGACTCCGCGATGGAGGAGGCCACCTTCCTGACCCGCTTCGCGCGAAGCGTCACGCTCATCCACCGCCGCGACGAGTTCCGGGCGTCGAAGATCATGCTCGAGCGGGCCAGGGACAACGACAAGATCGCGTTCATGACCAACACCCAGGTGGTCGAGGTCGAGGGCGACAACCGGGTGACCGGTGTGCGCCTGCGCAACAGCGAGACCGGCGAGGAGTCCACCCTTGCCGTCACCGGGGTGTTCGTGGCGATCGGCCACGACCCGCGCTCAGAACTTGTCCGCGGCCAGGTTGACCTTGATTCGGATGGGTACGTACTTGTACGGGACGGCACCACCAGCACGTCGGTGGAGGGCGTCTTCGCGGCGGGCGATCTGGTCGATCACACCTACCGGCAGGCGATCACCGCTGCGGGTACGGGCTGTTCGGCCTCGATAGACGCTGAGCGTTGGCTTGCCGAAACCGCCGCTGCCACAACGAAAACCACCGAAGACGCGGATCTGATTGGAGCGCAACAGTGACCGGTACCGAGAACACCCACGCGACGGTGAACGTCACCGACGACTCGTTTTCCGACGATGTTTTGTCCAGCAGCACTCCAGTGCTTGTCGACTTCTGGGCGACCTGGTGCGGGCCGTGCAAGATGGTCGCTCCGGTGCTCGAGGAGATCGCGGGCGAGAAGGCCGGCTCGCTGACAGTCGCCAAGCTCGACGTCGACTCGAACCCAGCGACGGCGCGGGACTTCCAGGTGGTGTCCATTCCGACGATGATCCTGTTCAAGGACGGGAAGCCGGTGAAGCGCATCGTCGGCGCCAAGGGCAAGGCCGCGCTGCTGCGTGAGCTCGAAGACGTCGTCTAAAACCCCTAGCCATACCGGCGGCGACCCGCCTGGCGTTTTCTCGAATCGGGCCTGCTTCTGAGATAATTCTGCCTAGCCTGTCTTGCAATCGTCAGCGCTGGACCACCGCTGATATCCGTGACCGAAAGGCCCAAGCATGTCGGTTCTGCGTCGCGGTGACCGCGGGGGTGCGGTCGCCGAGATCCGGACGGCGCTCGCAGCGCTCGGACTCGTGGAGAACCCCGATGCGGACCTGACCACTGGCAGGCACGTCGCGGTCGACTACTTCGACCTCGAACTCGACGAAGCCGTGCGGGCTTTTCAACAGCACCGGGGCCTGCTCGTCGACGGGATCGTCGGCGAAGCGACGTACCGGGCGCTGAAAGAGGCCTCCTACCGGCTCGGTGCCCGCATCCTCAGCCACCAGTTCGGCGCGCCGATGTACGGCGACGATGTCGCGAACTTGCAAGCGCGGCTTCAGGATCTGGGTTTCTACACGGGTCTGGTGGACGGGCATTTCGGCTTGCAGACACACAACGGGCTGATGTCCTACCAGCGCGAGTACGGGCTGTCGCCCGACGGCATCTGCGGCCCGGAGACGTTGCGCTCCTTGTACTTTCTCGGCTCCCGGGTCACCGGCGGTTCCATCCATGCCATCCGCGAGGAAGAACAGGTGCGCCGGTCCGGTCCTCGGCTGTCCGGTAAGCGCATCATCATCGACCCGGGCCGCGGCGGCTCCGACCACGGGCAGATCATGCAGAGTCCCACGGGACCGATCAGCGAAGCCGACATCCTGTGGGATTTGGCAAGCCGGCTCGAGGGCCGCATGACGGCGATCGGCATGGAGACCTTCCTGTCCCGACCGCCCAACCGGAGCCCGTCTGACGCCGAGCGCGCCATGACCGCCAACACGGTGGGCGCCGACCTGATGATCAGCCTGCGCTGTGCGACCGCGGCCACCCAATCGGCCAACGGTGTCGCATCGTTCCACTTCGGAAACTCGCACGGCTCGGTCTCAACCATCGGTCGCAATCTCGCCGACTTCATTCAGCGGGAAGTGGTGGCGCGCACGGGATTACGGGATTGCCGTAGCCACGGCAGAACATGGGATCTGCTGCGCTTGACCCGGATGCCCACCGTTCAGGTGGACGTCGGGTACATCACCAATCCGCGTGACCGCGGCATGTTGGTGTCGGCGCAGGCCCGCGACTCGATCGCCGAAGGCATCCTCGCCGCCGTCAAGCGGCTCTACCTGCTTGGCAAGAACGACCGCCCGACCGGTACCTTCACGTTCGCCGAATTGCTCGCACACGAACTTTCGGTCGAACAGGCCGGCCGCGTCAGCCCCAGCTAGTCGCTCAGCAGATATTCGCGCCCGCACCGACGGGCTGCTTCAACTTCTCGCTCTCCAGCAGCCGTTCCAGTGCCGCTTCGACACCGGCCTTCCAGCCCAGCCCGCTCTCCAATTCGAGGCGCAACCGCGGGAAGTACCGGTGGTGCGCAACTTCGACGAACCCGACCTGTTCGAGGAAGTCGACGTCGAGGATGCACCGGTCGACCGCGCAATCCCCGAGGACTTCGACGACGGGCCGCAGCTCGGGCGGCACCGCGCGCGGATCAAGAAGTTCGTCGGCGGCCTCGGTGCGGCCGAAGGCCTCCAGCGCGCGCACGCCGCGTCGAACCAGATCCGCGACGACCGCCACGATCAGACTCTTCGGCAGGCCGTCGCAGTCCTGACCAGAATCCACTCCGAGCGACGTGAGCAGAACGGCGTCGGCGCTGACCGGTCCGCTGGGAAACATCCGCGCTCGCGGCACCACGCCGGGTGGTGCATAGAACGCGTAGCCCAGGCACGGCGCGTCGCCGCCGTCCTCCGGGAGGTCGTCGTCGGTCGCATCGGCCCGGCTGCCCGCCGGTGCGCTCGATGCCATCTGGCAGCATGACCCCCACTCGAGCATCACCATCGAGAGCCAGGCTTCCTTCTCGAACTCCGGGTCGGTGAGGTGCTCTTCACGTCCGAGGGTGGAGGGATCCACCTCCCAGAATACGCAGCGCCGCGCGTGCTTGGGCAGTTGCTCGAACGCTTCGAGCCGCAGGGGTGTGATTCGCGCTGACACTAAGCTCCCCGGGTTCCAGCCGACGCCGATGTGCGTGACCGCCACTCCAGGATAGAAGCATGCGCCCGCGAAGGCCCGCTTTCACCAAACACGTTGCACTGCATCGTGTTTCCACGGGGGTGCGGGCACGGGTCGGCCCGCCGTGATCGCGGTGTCACAGTGACGTAATTTCCCCGTGTCCTTGGTCAGGCCTTGGACGAGTTCATCAGGTCGACTATCCGCTGCAGGTCATCGACAGACCCGAACTCGACGACGATCTTGCCCTTGCGTTTGCCGAGGCTGACCGTGACCCGGGTGTCGAACGCGGTCGAGAGCCGTTCAGCAACGTCCTGCAAACCGGGCATGTGGATGGGCTTGCGGCGGGGCGCCGACGGGGTCGACGTGTCTTCGCGATTCGCTAGTGTCACCGCCTCCTCGGTGGCCCGCACCGAGAGGCCCTCCGCGACGATGCGCGCGGCGAGCTCCTCCTGCACCTCCGGGCCCCCTTCGAGCGCCAGCAGCGCGCGGGCGTGTCCGGCCGAGAGGACGCCCGCGGCGACCCGGCGCTGGACCGCGATCGGCAGGCGCAGCAGACGGATCATGTTGGTGATGAGCGGGCGCGACCGTCCGATTCGGGCGGCGAGCTCGTCGTGGGTGACCTCGAACTCGTCGAGCAGCTGCTGATAGGCCGCCGCCTCTTCGAGCGGGTTCAGCTGCACGCGGTGGATGTTCTCCAACAGGGCGTCGCGAAGCATGCTGTCGTCGGCCGTCTGGCGCACGATCGCCGGGATGGTCGCCAGGCCCGCCGCCTGTGCGGCCCGCCAGCGGCGCTCCCCCATGACGAGCTGATAGCGGGGTCCGCCGTCCGACACGGGTATCGCGCGCACCACGATCGGTTGCATCAACCCGAACTCGCGGATGGAGTGCACGAGTTCGGCGAGTGCCTCCTCGTCGAAGACCTGCCGTGGCTGGCGTGGGTTGCGCTCGATCGCCGCGGGATCGATCTCGCGATAGACGGCACCGACGCCGTTCTGATCCTTGGCACCGCCGAGCACGACATCGGCCGCGGCGTCACCCATCCGTGGCCCGATCGTGGCCGAACCGGAATCGTCCGGACCCGTCGGGATCAACGAGGCCAGCCCGCGACCGAGTCCACTCCTCTTCCGTGACGCCTGGGTCATGCGTGTTGTCCTCTCTCGGCTGCGCCTCTTTCGGCGATCTCGCGGCTGGCATCCATGTAGCTCAGCGCACCGCGCGAGCCCGGGTCGTAATGAAGGATCGTCATACCGTAGCCGGGCGCCTCGGACACCTTGACGCTGCGCGGGATGACGGTCCCAAGCACCATCTCGCCGAAGTGCGCCCGGACGTCCATCGCGACCTGATCCGCGAGCCGAGTCCGCCCGTCGTACATCGTCAGGATGACGGTGGACACGTTCAATTGTGGATTGAGGTGTGCCTTGACCATTTCGATGGTGCGCAGCAGCTGCCCCACACCCTCGAGTGCGTAGTACTCGCACTGGATCGGGATCAGTACCTCGGGCGCAGCGACGAGCGCGTTGATGGTCAGCAGACCCAGCGACGGCGGGCAGTCGATGAAGACGTAGTCGAAGTCGTGGCTGTGCAGCCCGGCGAGCGCGGTGCGCAGCCGACCCTCTCGGGCGACCATGCTGACCAATTCGATCTCGGCGCCGGCGAGTTCGATCGTGGCCGGCACGCAGTAGAGGCGGTCGCTGTGCGGGCTGCGTTGCAGCGCGTCGTGAAGCGGGATCTCGCCGATGAGCACTTCGTAGGAGGATGGGGTGCCAGGGCGGTGCTCGATGCCGAGTGCGGTGCTCGCGTTGCCCTGCGGGTCGAGGTCGATCACGAGCACGTTCAACCCCTGCAGCGCGAGCGCGGCGGCAACGTTCACTGCCGTGGTCGTCTTGCCGACGCCGCCCTTCTGGTTGGCGATGGTGAAGACTCGCTGATGCGCCGGCCGCGGCAGGCGGGCGTCGGCGTGCAGCAGACGCACGGCGCGCTCGGCTTCCGCTCCTATGGGGGTGTCTCCCACGCTGTCAGACACCCAACCGTCCGGTCGCGTTTCGGTCCATGTTTCACGTGAAACATCGGTACGTTCCACCGCACCCATGGGCGGGGTGCCCCCACCGTCCGGAACCGGATTCATCCGCTCCTCCTGCCCGCTCGTACCGTCCGACCATGCGCCGGCTGCGACTCTTTGCGCCGCGCGATGACCACGGTGGCGGGCGGACTCAAGTAGTCCTTTCCACACACCACCACCCTGGCATCCACAGCCCCCAACGACTCCATCACACGCCGATGCTCGGCAAGTTCATCCGTCGCGCGTTCGCCTTTGAGCGCCAGCATCCACCCCCCGGGTCGAAGCAGCGGCATGCTCCATCTCGTGAGCTTGTCCAACGACGCCACCGCTCTGGACACAACCGCGTCCATCTCCCCCGCTCGCTGCCGCACGGCCAGTTCTTCGGCACGGCCACGGACCACGGTGATATCCACCTTGAGGTCGTCGACGACCTCGCGCAGGAAATCGCTTCGCCGCAGAAGCGGCTCGATGAGGGTCACCCGCAAGTCCGGCCGGGCCAACGCTAACGGTATCCCTGGAAGGCCTGCGCCACTACCGATGTCAGCAATCTGGTCGCCCGGCCCGAGCAATTCGGCAAGGGCGGCGCTGTTGAGTAGATGCCGGTCCCAGAGACGACCGGTTTCGCGCGGGCCGATCAATCCCCGCTCCACGCCGGCGCCGGCCAAGATTTGGGCGTACCGGTGCGCGCGGTCCAATCCATCGCCGAAGACGGTAGCCGCTGCCGGAGGGGGCGCGGATACGTCGCCATGTTTCACGTGAAACATCCTCCGGATCTCCGCGCGGCCGAACCGCGTCGGCGACGAACTACACCTCTGTAACTCCGTCAGTCAACAAGTACGACGACGCGCCTGGAGGGCTCCGCGCCCTCGCTCTCGCTGCGGACGCCGTCGACTGCCGCCACCGCGTCGTGCACGATCTTGCGTTCGAACGGCGTCATCGGCGACAGGCTCTCCCGCTCACCCGACTCCAACACCCGTCGCGCGACCTTGTCCCCCAGCGCTGCCAACTCCTCGCGACGGCGACGGCGCCAGCGCGCGATGTCGAGCATCAGGCGGCTGCGCTCACCGGTCTTCTGATGAACCGCCAGCCGGGTCAGCTCCTGCAGCGCATCGAGCACCTCGCCCTTGCGGCCGACAAGCTTGGTCAGATCGTCGCCGCCGTCGATGCTCACGACCGCCCGGTCGCCCTCTACATCTAGGTCGATATCCCCGTCGAAGTCCAACAGGTCCAGCAGCTCTTCGAGATAGTCGCCGGCGATCTCGCCCTCGGCCACCAGACGCTCCTCGAGGTCGTCGCCGGTCCTCGTCACCGTTTCGTCGCCGTACTGTGACGCCTCTGAGTCCGTCGCCTCACTCTGGCCGTCCTGCAACGCTTCGTCTTCGCGCTCGGTGGTCTCGGGGTTATCGAAGTCCGTCATGTCTCGTCATCTCCTCATTCGCCGGTCGGTTCCGGTCAACGCTTTCGCTTCTTCGGGCGCGCCCCTGGCCTCGGCGCCGCGCCTGGTTTGGGTGCGCGGTCCGCCGAATTACCGCTCGAGCTCCCCTTGCCCCCTGAGTTGTCACTCCCCGACTTCTCGTCGGACGACAGCTCGGTGCCGGTGCTGTCGGTCACCTCGTAGCCATCCTCTGGTTCACCGTCGGTGGCAGCCGCCCCGCCCGCTTTACGGTCCCGCTTGGGCTTGGCACCCGGTGCCGGCGCGTTGGCCGCGCGCCTCTCGATGGCAGCCAGCTTCTTCTCTTCTTCTTCCTTCTCGATCCTGCCGAAGACGTAGTGCTGCTGGCCGAAGGTCCAGATGTTGTTCGAGAACCAGTACAGGATGATGGCGAGCGGCAGGAACGGGCCCCCCACCACGACGCCCAGCGGGAAGACGTACAGCGCGAGCTTGTTCATCATCGCCGTCTGCGGATTGGCGGCCGCTTCCGGACTCTGCCGGGCGACCGAGGCGCGGCTGTTGAAGTACGTCGCGATACCTGCGGCAATCATCAGCGGCACACCGACGGCGATCACCGATGCGCGGTTGAATTCGGTGAACGCGTCCAGACCGGTCTTCTGGATCATCGTGGCGCCGATCGGCGCACCAAAGAGGTTCGCGTCGAGGAAGTGCGCGACGTCGGTCGGGCTGAAGATGTAGTTGCCGATCGTGCGGTTCAGTTCTGGCGACAGCTTCGGCTGCCCGAACCCGCCCTGCGTCCGGTTGAACGACCGCAGCACGTGGTACAGCCCCAGGAACACCGGGATCTGCGCCAGCATCGGCAGGCAGCCGAGGATCGGGTTGAACCCGTGTTCGCGCTGCAGCTTCTGCATTTCCAGCGCCATCCGCTGACGGTCCTTGCCGTACTTCTTCTGCAGCGCCTTGATCTGGGGCTGCAGCTCCTGCATCTGGCGGGTGGTGCGGATCTGGCGCACGAACGGCTTGTACAGAATCGCGCGCAGCGTGAACACCAGAAACATCACCGACAGGCCCCAGGCGAAGAAATTCGACGGCCCGAGGAGGAAACCGAACAGCTTGTACCAGACCCACATGATCGCGGAGACCGGGTAATAAATGATGTCGAGACTGAACCAATCAAACAATCGACTCGCTCCAAACGTCGTTATCGACAGCGGCGCGCTCCGGGCGGGACCCGCGGCGCTCGGGTATTGGATCCCATCCTCCCCGATGCCACGGACCACACTTCGCCAGCCGCATCACCGCCAGCCACCCGCCGCGGAACAACCCGTACTCGCTGAGGGCCTCGACCGCGTACTGGCTACAGGTAGGGCTGAACCGACACGTCGGTAACCGCAACGGGGACACGGTGTTCCGATACAGCTGAATCAGGAAGATCAGCGCACGCGCCATCATCGCTTCGTCCCCTCGAGCAGCCGGGCGCGCTCGAGCGCCACTCGCAGCTGCTGTTCGAGGCGGGCCGAGATGGCGTACCGGCTACTCGGCAACGCACGAATGACCACGCGGTCAGCCGGGTCCAATTCGGTGATCACCGTTCGGGCGACGTGCCGCAGCCGACGGGAGACCCGATGCCTCTGCACCGAGTTACCCACGCTTTTGGCGACAACCAGGCCTACCTTTGGACCGCGCAGATCGGAATCCGAACCCCGGCGCGCGTGTACCACGATGTCGGGCTGAACCGCCCGCACCCCTTTGTTGACTGTGACACCGAACTCCGTCGACCGCGTCATCCGGTACCGCGCCGGAAGCACCGCGCTAGGTCCTGGGTCGAATTACGCAGAGAGGGAGCGGCGGCCCTTGCGACGCCGGCCGGAGACGATTGCCCGACCGGCCCGAGTCCGCATCCGCAGCCGGAAGCCATGCACCCGCGCACGGCGCCGGTTGTTGGGCTGAAAGGTCCGCTTGCCCTTGGCCACGGCTGTCACTCCTCGTTACGTATCGCAACCGCATCGGACGCACAGGTCTGGACGCGATCGCCGTTGGTAAGCTCTCGTCTTGCTCACTAGCCGGCGCGTTCTCCGGAATGACATTCCGGTCGCAGCCGTGCCGCCACGTTCGGGCGACTGTTCGAGGGTACTGACGAGATTTCCCTAGGTCAAACCACCGTCGGCCATCCTGAAAATGTTGACATCAGTCACAGCCGTCACGGACTCGCGGTTGCCAAAAATCAAGCCCGTGGAATGTTGCAGAACGGTTGGCACTACGCGAGAAAACTGTTAGCTTCTGGCAATGCCGTTCCGTCACGGAGCGGCGACCAGACAACGAAGCGAGGATGCCCGACAAGTCGCGAGCCCACAGAGTGCGACACCGCTGTGACGAGCTCCGGCCCGTGGCGTCTCCGCCGGTGAGACAACAGAGCGACGGCGGGATGGCCCTGTCCACAGCCTGTGGATAACTATGTGGACAGTTCGTCTTCGTTCTCTTGGCGTCTTCGGACCGGCCTCGAGGGGGTACCCGTCATTGACAGCTGACCCCGACCCTCCCTTTGTCGCCGTATGGAACACCGTGCTTGCCGAGCTCAATGGCGACAGCCATGGAACCGCATCCCTCAACGGCGGTCCCCCGGCACCAAGTCTCACTCCTCAGCAAAGGGCCTGGTTAAAGCTCGTCAAACCCCTCGTCATCACCGAGGGCTTTGCCCTCCTTTCGGTCCCCACGAGTTTCGTGCAGAACGAAATCGAGCGGCACCTGCGCGAGCCGATCATCTCCGCATTGAGCCGTCAGCTCGGCCAGCGCGTCGAACTAGGCGTGAGGATCGCAGGACCCAACCCGGACGACCAGGACGGCGGCGGTAACACCGCGGTCGACAACGTCCCGGAATCCGACATGGACGAGATCGACGAAGTCAGCGAGGCGCTCGCCAGCGCCGAGGAGAGTTGGCCGACGTACTTCTCCGGCCGCCCGCACACCGCGCCGGCAAACGACGCCAATTCGGTCAGTCTGAACCGCCGCTACACATTCGACACCTTCGTCATCGGGGCGTCCAATCGGTTCGCTCACGCCGCGACCCTCGCGATTGCTGAAGCACCCGCCCGGGCGTACAACCCCCTCTTCATCTGGGGTGAATCCGGACTCGGCAAGACACACCTGTTGCACGCGGCCGGAAACTACGCCCAAAGGCTGTTTCCCGGGATGCGCGTCAAGTACGTGTCGACCGAGGAATTCACCAACGACTTCATCAACTCACTGCGCGATGACCGCAAAGCCTCGTTCAAGCGCAGCTACCGCGACATCGATGTGCTGCTGGTCGATGACATCCAGTTCATCGAGGGCAAGGAAGGCATCCAGGAGGAGTTCTTCCACACCTTCAACACGCTGCACAACGCGAACAAGCAGATTGTCATCAGCTCGGATCGCCCGCCCAAACAGCTGGCCACCCTCGAGGACCGGTTGCGGACCCGGTTCGAGTGGGGTCTGATCACCGACGTCCAGCCGCCGGAACTGGAAACCCGGATCGCGATCCTTCGGAAGAAGGCTCAGATGGATCGCCTCGATGTTCCCGACGACGTTCTCGAACTGATCGCCAGCAGCATCGAGCGAAACATCCGCGAGCTCGAGGGTGCACTGATCCGGGTTACCGCGTTCGCGTCACTGAACAAGACGCCGATCGACAAGTCGCTGGCCGAGATCGTGCTGCGCGACCTGATCGCCGATGTGAACTCGATCCAGATCGGCACCGCAGGCATCATGGCCGCCACCGCCGAGTACTTCGAAACCACCGTCGAGGAACTTCGCGGTCCCGGAAAGACCCGGGCATTGGCCCAGTCCCGACAGATTGCCATGTATCTGTGCCGCGAACTGACGGATCTCTCACTGCCGAAGATCGGCCAGGCGTTCGGACGCGACCACACCACCGTCATGTACGCGGAGAAGAAGATCCGCGCCGAGATGGCAGAGCGCCGTGAGGTGTTCGATCAAGTGAAAGAACTCACCACACGCATCCGCCAGCGCGCCAGGCGCTGACCAAATCGCCCAAAATTCTTCAAAAAACTTCTGTAACTCCTCGCCACAGCTGTCACATCCCATGCCTGTGCACACCCGTGTGGACAATTTCTGGAATCACACCGGCGGTGTTGTTCTTCGGTCCACAACATCAGGAATCTCCCCAGCGATACCGACGCCCGCGCTCGTTGCTCCACAAGTAACTCACAACCCGAAACGCGTTCGTCCAGCGCTGACACCGCTTCATCCACAACTTCCACAGGACCTAATACTGTTGCTTATATATCTCCATAGGTTTCTCTTAGAAGAGGCGCCTTGGGGACAGCGCATCACGACCCGTTCGCGGCACGTCGCTGACCGGCGATGTCACCCCGATCGATTAGCTTTCAAGATGGACCTGAAAGCTTTACGGTGGTTCTTCGACAGCCGTTACGGTCGTTGTAGCCACGTTGGGGGACCCGGTGTGTGGGCACCGCGAAACCGCTGGTTAGCGCTTGGTTGTGAGTTGATCGAAGGGACACTATGGACGTGGCGACAACGACGGTTGGTCTCTCCGATTTGAAGTTCCGCTTGGTGCGTGAAGACTTCGCCGACGCGGTGGCCTGGGTGGCCCGCAATTTGCCGACCCGGCCGACCGTCCCGGTGCTCGCCGGTGTGTTGTTGACCGGCTCCGACGCCGGTCTGACGATCGCGGGATTCGACTACGAGGTGTCGGCAGAAGTTCAAGTTGCCGCCGAAATAGCCTCTCCTGGAAGCGTTTTGGTGTCCGGGCGGTTGTTGTCTGACATCACTCGGGCGCTGCCCGCCAAGCCCGTCGACGTCAGTGTCGAAGGAACGAGGGTGCTGCTGAACTGCGGAAGCGCGAAGTTCTCGCTGCCGACGATGGCGGTCGAGGACTATCCGGCTCTTCCTGAGCTACCCGACGAGACGGGTGTTGTCTCCTCCGAGCTGTTCGCCGAGGCCATCGGCCAGGTCGCAGTGGCCGCGGGCCGCGATGACACGCTGCCCATGCTCACCGGCATTCGTGTTGAAATCTCCGGTGAGACGGTCGTTTTGGCTGCCACCGACCGATTCCGGCTCGCGGTTCGTGAGTTGACGTGGTCGACCGAGTCGGCGGACGTCGAGGCGGCGGTGCTGGTGCCGGCGAAGACCCTCGCCGAAGCCGCCAAGGCAGGCACCGGTGGCGGCGATGTGCATCTTTCGCTGGGCGCCGGATCGGCGGTCGGCAAGGAGGGGCTGCTCGGTATCCGCAGTAACGGCAAGCGCAGCACCACTCGCCTGCTCGATGCGGAATTCCCGAAGTTCCGCCAGCTGCTGCCGACCGAACACACGGCCGTGGCGACCCTCGACGTCGCGGAGCTGACCGAGGCGATCAAACGCGTGGCGCTCGTCGCCGACCGCGGCGCACAGGTCCGGATGGAATTCGCCGACGATGTGCTGAAGTTGTCGGCAGGCGCCGACGACGTCGGCCGCGCCGAGGAGGAGATCCCGGTCGCGTTCGCCGGTGAGCCGTTGACGATCGCATTCAATCCGACGTATCTGACCGACGGCTTGGGCTCGTTGCACTCGGAACGCGTGACGTTTGGTTTTACGACACCCAGCCGTCCCGCGGTGTTGCGCCCGGCAGGCGACGATGAGGGCGACATAGCCGGCGGCGGCGCGGGGCCCTTCCCCGCGGCCCAGACCGACTACGTCTACTTGCTGATGCCGGTGCGGCTCCCGGGCTAGGGCGCCCACCCGCGAGGACGAAAAGAGGCTGCACGTGCAATTGGGATTGGTCGGCTTGGGCAAAATGGGCTTCAACATGCGCGAACGTCTGCGCGAGGGCGGGCATGAGGTCATCGGGTATGACCCCCGGCCAGAAGTCACGGACGTCCCGACGCTCGCGGCGCTCGCCGAGGCATTGAAGCCGCCGCGGGTGGTCTGGGTGATGGTGCCCTCGGGTCCGATCACCGATGGGATCATCACCGATCTCGCCGAGGTACTCGCCGAGGGAGACCTGGTCATCGACGGCGGAAACTCCCGCTATACCGGCGACGAATCTCACGCAAAACTGTTGGGAGAGAAGGGCATTGCCTTCATCGATGCCGGTGTGTCGGGTGGCATCTGGGGTTTGAAGGAAGGGTACGGGCTGATGGTCGGCGGCAGCGACGCCGACGTCGAGCGCGCCATGCCGATCTTCGACACCCTGCGTCCGCCCGGCCCGCGGGAAGACGGATTCGTGCACGCGGGCCCGGTCGGGGCCGGACATTTCGCGAAGATGGTGCACAACGGCATCGAATACGCCCTGATGACGGCGTACGCCGAGGGGTATGAGGTGCTCGCCGCCGAAGACCTCATCAAGGATCCGCAAGCCGTCTACCAGGCGTGGACCAACGGCACGGTGGTGCGGTCGTGGCTGCAGCAACTGCTGGCCAAGGCACTCAAGGAAGATCCCGGCCTGCACGAGATCTCCGGATACACCGAAGACTCCGGCGAAGGCCGATGGACCGTGGAGGAGGCGATCCGGCTGCGGGTCCCTGTACCCGGCATCGCCGCGTCGCTGTTCGCGAGGTTCCTGTCCCGGCAGGACGATTCGCCGACCATGAAGGCCGTCGCGGCGCTGCGCAACCAGTTCGGTGGCCATGCGGTGAAACGGGTCAGCGAGTCCGGATAGCGGTTTGTACGTCCGACACCTGGCATTACAGGATTTCCGGTCATGGGCGCAGGTCGAGTTGGACCTCGAGCCCGGGCGGACGGTGTTCGTCGGTCCGAATGGCTATGGCAAAACCAATCTCGTTGAGGCACTGTGGTATTCGTCGACGCTCGGATCACACCGGGTGGCCTCGGACGTCCCCCTGCTGCGGTCAGGCGCCGAGCGGGCGATCATCTCGACGATCGTTGTCAACGACGGCCGCGAACTCGCCGTCGATCTCGAGGTAGTGGCGGGCCGGGCCAACAAGGCGCGGCTGAACCGGTCTCCGGTTCGCAGTGCACGCGAAGTGCTCGGCGTGCTGCGCGCGGTGATGTTCGCGCCGGAGGACCTGGCGCTCGTGCGCGGCGACCCATCCGAGAGGCGCCGGTATCTCGACGAGCTCGCGACAACCCGTCGGCCTCGGATTGCCGGCGTTCGCGCGGACTATGACAAGGTGCTGCGGCAGCGCACCGCGCTGCTCAAGACGGCGGCGGGCGCGCGGTACCGTGGCGACCGCAACGTATTCGACACGCTCGACGTGTGGGACGGCCACCTCGCGGCCCACGGCGCGGAACTCATCGCGGCGCGTATCGAGCTGGTCAATCAGCTCTCGCCGGAAGTCGAGAAGGCCTACCAGCTGCTGGCACCGGCTTCGCGGCCCGCATCGATCCACTACCAAAGCAAGGTCGAGCAGATCGACGGCCAGAACGGAACGGTGGAGTTCTTCGAGGCGGCCCTGCTGGACGCATTGTCGAGGCGGCGCGATGCGGAAATCGAACGCGGCGTCTGCCTGGTCGGCCCGCACCGCGACGATCTGGAACTGCGGCTCGGCGATCAGGTCGTGAAAGGCTTTGCAAGTCACGGCGAATCGTGGTCGATGGCGCTGTCATTGCGGTTGGCCGCCTACGAATTGCTGCGGTCGGAAGGAGGCGATCCCGTGCTGCTGCTCGACGATGTGTTCGCCGAGTTGGACACCGCGAGACGTAATGCGCTGGCGGGGGTGGCCGCGTCAGCGGAGCAAGTACTGGTGACCGCGGCGGTCGCCGACGACATACCGGCGGACTGGGATGCGCGCAGGATCGGGATCACCATGCGCGACGAGGACGGCGGCCGAGTTTCGGTGGTGGAGCGGTGACCGACCAAGAATCCCCTGACGCCCAAACCGGACCGCCGGACCATCTGGCCGGATTGGCCGGGATGGATTTGGTGCGCCGAACGCTGGAGGAGGCCAGGGGTGCGGCCCGAAGCCAGGGTAAGGACGTCGGCCGCGGCCGGAAGGCGCCGGCTCCGCGGCGCATCGCGGGCAGACGGCGGACCTGGTCGGGTCCGGGACCCGATGCCAGGGATCCGCAGACGCTCGGCGCCGCCACGCAGGACCTGGCCCGCACTCGCGGCTGGTCTACGAGGGTGGCCGAAGGCACCGTGTTCGGACAGTGGCAGGCAGTGGTCGGCGAACAGATCGCCGAGCATGCGACGCCGACGGCACTGCGAGAGGGTGTGCTCAGTGTTTCCGCCGAATCCACCGCGTGGGCGACCCAGCTGCGAATGGTGCAAGCGCAACTGTTGGCCAAGATCGCCGCGGCGGTCGGTGACGGAGTGGTCAGCTCGCTGAAAATTGTCGGTCCCGTCGCGCCGTCGTGGCGCAAGGGTCACTATCACATCGCGGGCCGAGGTCCCCGCGACACGTACGGATAAGGGCTAGCGAGCCGGTCGGCTGAGAGCTTCCACAACGTCGAATCCCGCGTCCTCAAGCGTCTTGACGCACCTCGGATCGAGAAATTCCACAGGCGGCGCAAATAGGTGTGTAGAAACGCCGCCTCAGAATCGGTCCTGTCGCCATCTGACGGTAGACTGTTCTTCGTGACTTGCAGACGGTAATCACTACCGTCGGTGCGACCCCCAAGGAGAAGCTTCCGCCCGTGGCTGCTGCGAAGAAGAAGGCCGAGAAGAAATACGGCGCCGACGCCATCACCGTACTCGAAGGTTTGGAGGCCGTCCGCAAACGACCGGGCATGTATATCGGCTCCACCGGTGAGCGCGGCCTGCATCACCTCGTCTGGGAAGTTGTCGATAACGCGGTGGACGAGGCGATGGGCGGATATGCGACGAAAGTCGATGTCCGAATCCTCGAAGACGGTGGAGTCGAGGTACGCGACGACGGCCGCGGCATTCCCGTCGAGATGCACGCGAGCGGCGCGCCCTCCGTCGACGTCGTGATGACCCAGCTGCACGCAGGCGGCAAGTTCGGCGGCGAGAACAGTGGCTACGCCGTCAGCGGCGGCCTGCACGGCGTCGGTGTCTCGGTGGTCAACGCGCTGTCCAGCCGGCTCGAAGTCGACATCTCGCGCGATGGACACGAGTGGTTCCAGTCCTACGACAAGGCGATGCCCGGGACTCTCAAGCAGGGCGACGCCACCAGGAAGACCGGAACGACGGTGCGCTTCTGGGCCGACCCTGATGTCTTCGAGACGACGAATTACGACTTCGAGACCGTGGCTCGCCGGCTCCAGGAGATGGCCTTCCTCAACAAGGGCCTGACCATCACCCTCGCCGACGAACGGGTGAGCAGCGAGGAAATCGTCGACGAGGTTGTCAGCGACACCGCCGAAGCACCAAAGTCGGCCGACGAGAAAGCCGCCGAGGCCGCGGCCCCGCATAAGACGAAGAACCGCACCTTCCACTACCCCGGCGGGCTGGTCGACTACGTCAAGCACATCAATAGGACGAAGACGCCGATTCAGCAGAGCATCATCGACTTCGACGGCAAGGGCGACGGCCATGAGGTCGAGATCGCGATGCAGTGGAACGCCGGCTATTCGGAGTCGGTGCACACCTTCGCAAACACCATCAACACGCATGAGGGCGGCACGCACGAAGAGGGTTTCCGGGCGGCGTTGACCAGCGTGGTGAACAAGTACGCCAAGGACAAGAAGCTGCTCAAGGAGAAGGACCCGAACCTGACCGGTGATGACATCCGCGAGGGTCTGGCAGCGGTCATCTCGGTGAAGGTCAAGGAGCCGCAGTTCGAGGGCCAGACCAAGACGAAGCTGGGCAATACCGAGGTGAAGTCGTTCGTTCAGCGGATCTGCAACGAGCAGATGAGCCACTGGTTCGAGGCCAATCCGGCTGAGGCGAAAACCGTTGTGAACAAGGCGGTCTCGTCGGCTCAAGCGCGTATCGCGGCGCGCAAGGCGCGCGAGCTGGTGCGGCGCAAGAGCGCCACCGATATCGGCGGGCTGCCGGGCAAGCTGGCCGACTGCCGCTCAACTGATCCGCGCAAGTCGGAGCTCTATGTAGTGGAGGGCGACTCCGCCGGTGGTTCGGCGAAGAGCGGCCGCGACTCGATGTTCCAGGCGATCCTGCCGTTGCGCGGCAAGATCATCAATGTCGAGAAGGCGCGTATCGACCGCGTGCTGAAGAACACCGAAGTGCAGGCGATCATCACCGCACTGGGTACCGGCATTCACGACGAGTTCGACATCACCAAGCTGCGGTATCACAAGATCGTGCTGATGGCCGACGCCGACGTCGACGGCCAGCACATCTCGACGCTGCTGCTGACACTGTTGTTCCGGTTCATGAAACCGCTTGTGGAGAACGGGCATATCTTCCTGGCGCAGCCGCCGCTGTACAAGCTGAAGTGGCAACGCAGCGAGCCGGAGTTCGCTTACTCCGACCGGGAGCGCGACGGTCTGCTGGAGGCGGGTAAGAAGGCCGGCAAGAAGATCAACGTCGACGACGGCATCCAGCGTTACAAGGGTCTCGGCGAGATGGACGCAAAGGAGCTGTGGGAAACCACGATGGATCCGTCGGTGCGGGTGCTGCGGCAGGTCACGTTGGACGACGCCGCGGCCGCCGACGAGCTGTTCTCGATTCTGATGGGCGAAGACGTCGAAGCCAGGCGCAGTTTCATCACCCGTAATGCCAAAGATGTTCGCTTCCTTGACGTTTAGCGGAATTCGCAACAACCTAGGACTGAAACTCAATGACTGATACCACGTTGCCGCCCGGCGACGAAGCAGGAGACCGCATCGAGCCGGTCGACATCCAGCAGGAGATGCAGCGCAGCTACATCGACTACGCGATGAGCGTGATCGTCGGCCGTGCCCTGCCTGAGGTCCGCGACGGCCTCAAGCCGGTGCACCGCCGGGTGCTTTACGCGATGTTCGACTCGGGCTTCCGGCCCGATCGCAGCCACGCGAAGTCGGCGCGGTCGGTCGCCGAGACGATGGGCAACTATCACCCGCACGGCGACGCGTCGATCTACGACACATTGGTCCGCATGGCCCAGCCGTGGTCGCTGCGCTACCCATTGGTCGACGGCCAGGGCAACTTCGGCTCACCGGGTAACGATCCACCGGCTGCGATGCGCTACACCGAGGCGCGTCTCACGCCGCTGGCGATGGAGATGCTGCGTGAAATCGACGAGGAGACAGTCGATTTCATCCCGAACTACGACGGCCGGGTACAGGAGCCGACTGTTCTGCCCAGCCGGTTCCCCAACCTGCTGGCCAACGGCTCGGGCGGCATCGCGGTCGGTATGGCGACCAACATGCCGCCGCACAACCTGCGCGAGCTCGCCGACGCCGTCTACTGGTGCCTGGACAACCACGACGCCGACGAGGAGGAGACCCTCAAGGCCGTCACCAAGAAGGTCAAGGGTCCTGACTTCCCGACCTCGGGCCTGATCGTCGGCTCGCAAGGTATCAACGACATGTACGCCACCGGCCGCGGATCGGTCCGGATGCGCGGTGTGGTGGAGATCGAGGAGGATTCGCGCGGCCGCACCGGCATCGTCATCACCGAGCTGCCGTATCAGGTCAACCACGACAACTTCATCACCTCGATCGCCGAGCAGGTCCGCGACGGCAAGCTCACCGGCATCTCCAACATCGAGGACCAGTCCAGCGACCGGGTGGGCCTGCGCATCGTCGTCGAGATCAAGCGCGACGCCGTGGCCAAGGTGGTGCTGAACAACCTCTACAAGCACACCCAGCTGCAGACCAGCTTCGGCGCCAACATGCTGGCGATCGTCGACGGCGTGCCCCGCACGCTACGGCTGGACCAGCTGATCCGGCACTACGTCAACCATCAGCTCGACGTCATCGTCCGGCGCACGACCTACCGGTTGCGCAAGGCCAACGAACGCGCACACATCTTGCGAGGCCTGGTCAAGGCGCTCGACGCGCTCGACGAGGTCATCGCGCTGATCCGGGCGTCGGAGACGGTCGACGTCGCCAGGCAGGGGCTGATCGAGCTACTCGACATCGACGACATTCAGGCCCAGGCGATCCTGGACATGCAGCTGCGCAGGCTGGCCGCACTGGAACGTCAGAAGATCGTCGACGACCTGGCCAAGATCGAGGCCGAGATCGCCGACCTGGAAGACATCCTGGCCAAGCCGGAACGTCAGCGTGCGATCGTCGCCGAAGAGCTGAAGGAGATCGTCGACAAGCACGGCGATGACCGTCGCACCAAGATCATCGCCGCAGACGGCGAGGTCAGCGACGAAGACCTGATCGCCCGCGAGGACGTCGTCGTCACGATCACCGAGACCGGCTACGCCAAGCGCACCAAGACCGATCTGTACCGCAGCCAGAAGCGTGGCGGCAAGGGCGTGCAGGGCGCGGGGCTCAAGCAGGACGACATCGTCAATCACTTCTTCATCTGCTCCACCCACGACTGGATCCTGTTCTTCACCACGCAGGGCCGGGTGTACCGGGCGAAGGCATACGACCTGCCGGAGGCGTCCCGCACGGCGCGCGGCCAGCATGTCGCGAACCTGCTGGCGTTCCAGCCCGAGGAGCGGATCGCCCAGGTCATCCAGATCCAGGGTTACGAGGACGCGCCGTACCTGGTGCTGGCCACCCGCAACGGCCTGGTCAAGAAGTCCAAGCTCACCGACTTCGACTCCAACCGCTCCGGCGGCATCGTCGCGGTGAACCTGCGCGACGGCGACGAGCTGGTTGGCGCGGTGCTGTGCTCGGCCGAGGACGACCTGCTGTTGGTGTCGGCCAAGGGCCAGTCCATCCGGTTCTCGGCAACCGACGAGGCGCTGCGGCCGATGGGCCGGGCAACCTCCGGTGTGCAGGGCATGCGGTTCAACACCGACGACGCGCTGCTGTCGCTGAACGTCGTCCAGCCGGATACGTACCTGCTGGTCGCCACCGCAGGCGGCTACGCGAAGCGGACGGCCATCGACGAGTACCCCGTCCAGGGCCGCGGCGGCAAAGGGGTATTGACCATCCAGTTCGACAAGCGACGTGGCAGTCTGGTGGGAGCGCTTGTAGTCGATGACGAAACCGAGCTCTATGCGATCACGTCGGGTGGAGGCGTCATCCGTACCGCGGCGCGCCAGGTTCGCAAGGCCGGACGGCAGACCAAGGGCGTTCGGTTGATGAACCTGGGCGAGGGCGCGACACTGATTGCGATTGCTCGCAACGCAGAGGAGAGCGACGCTGACGAGCCCGCCGAATAGCGGCCTGCAGCGACGTGACCGACGGTAAGGAGCCGGAGTGACTTCACCGAACGAGCCGGGTTATCCCCGCTCGGCCGACGGTAGTGCCAACGGCTCGATACCCGACGACCCCGAGACCGGCTCGCTGGGTAACTCCATCGGGCGCGGCGACGTTCCGCCTTGGCAGCGTGGACCCGCGAACCGGGCGCAACAGCCCCGCACGACGCGGGAACCCACGAGGCCGGAGCCCAACCGGGGTCCAACGTCGAACCATCCGCCTGGTGTAGATGCCCGGCTCAACCGGTTCATCTCGGGCGGCTCGGCACCTGCGGAGACGGTCGACCAGCCGCCGCGCAGTGAGCCGCCGCGCAGTGAGCCGCCGCGCAGTGAGCCGCCGCGCAACGAGCCGGCCCGCAAGGACGCCGCGTTGAACGAGCCGTACGCCAGCGAGTTGCCGGACCTGTCGGGCGCGACGCCACGACCCGCGCAGCGTAAGGCGGCGCCCGACCGCAGTGAGCCGCAGGCGCGGACCGCTGCGCCTGCGCGTGTGCAGGTGGCGGGGCGGCCGCACGACGGCCCGGTGCGGGCCAGCATGCAGATCCGGCGCATCGACCCGTGGAGCGCGCTCAAGGTGTCACTGGTGCTTTCGGTGGCGCTGTTCTTCGTGTGGATGATCGCCGTCGCGTTCCTGTACCTGGTCCTCGGCGGCATGGGCGTCTGGAGCAAGCTCAACAGCAACGTCGGTGACCTGCTCACCAGCGCGAGCGGTCAGGCAGGCGGGGAGCTGGTGTCCAGCGGCACGATCTTCGGCGGCGCCGCCTTGATCGGCCTGGTCAACATCGTGCTGCTGACCGCGATGGCCACTGTCGGCGTCTTCATCTACAACCTGACCACCGATCTGGTCGGCGGTATCGAGGTGACGTTGGCCGACCGCGACTGATTCCGGTTTGGGCCGGGGGTCGCGGTTACGGTAATCTCGTCGCTCGGCCATACGCGTTACGGGCCTATAGCTCAGGCGGTTAGAGCGCTTCGCTGATAACGAAGAGGTCGGAGGTTCGAGTCCTCCTAGGCCCACTGGAAAGGTTCACCATGAGGCTGGTGTTACTGGTCGCCGCGGTGGCGTTGGCAATACTGGTGGTGCGGTCGCGCAACGGCGTCGAGGTGTGGCACGCGGCCGCCGATCAACCTTCCTGAAGACGGGGCCTTAGCTCAGTTGGTAGAGCGCTGCCTTTGCAAGGCAGAAGTCAGGGGTTCGAATCCCCTAGGCTCCACACCATAACCGCAGGTCAACCGCTCGGCAACGGGCAGTTAGCGCACCACCCGCAGCGGAGTGGGCACATTTTGGGCACACTTGGCGGCCGCGTGCATGGAGTCGAGGCGGTCGGCCACGTTCTGCAGGTCGTCTTGATACAGGTGCCCGTACCGGTCGAGGGTCAGCGTGGCCGACTTGTGGCCGAGCATCTTCTGGACCACCTTGATGCTGGCGCCCGCGCTGATCGCCATCGACGCCGCCGAGTGGCGCAGTTCGTGCGGGCACAGCCCGGCTGGTGCACCGGAGTCGGCCACGGCGCGACCCCACCACCGTCGCCGAACATTGGACAGGCGCATCGGTCCGCCGCGCGAATCAGGGAAGGCCAGAGCAGCAGGGTCGCTGTCGGCGAGGTGCTCGCGCAGGGCGTCGATCAGGAACTGCGGCAGGGGAACCGTGCGGGCCTGATGCGACTTGGGGGCCGAGTAGACCATCTTCCCGTCGACCGCGGTGACGCTGCGGTGCACGCGCACCCGACCGTGTAACAGGTCGATGTCGGCGACGGTCAGCGCGGCGGCTTCACCGAACCGTAAGCCGGTGAATCCGAGGAGCAGGACCAGTGCGCCGTGCTCCCCCGCGGCGTCGGCGAGACCCCGGATCTGGCCGGCGGTCAGATACCGCTTCTCGGTCTCCTCGATGGTGGGCAGTTCCAGTTCGGCGGCCGTGTTCACGGTCAGGCGCCCGTCGGTCACGGCCTGCGCGAGGACCTGGTGTAGGACCGTGTAGTTCTTGTGCACGGTCGCCGCCGAGCTCGCACGCTGCGGCACCGGCTATCCATCGCCGGATGCGTTCCGGGGTGATGTCGGCGAGCGGCATCGGCCCGAATGCGGGCAGGAGGTGCACGTCCAACGCCGAACGGTAGCGGGCGCGGGTGGAGGCCGACAGGTTGACCTTCCCGGCGAGCCACGCTTCCGCCACTGCACCGAAGACGACCCTGCCGGCGGAAGGCTTCACGTATGCGCCGGTCATCTTCTCAACCTCGACCGTGGCGGCGAACTCCTGGGCGTCCCGCTTCGTCTTGAAGCCGCGTTTCTTCGTCTGCGTCTGCTGCGGTGTCCGGTAGCGGACCTGATACCGCTTCCCGGCAGCGGTCTGATACGGCTCAATCGTCGCCATGGGTGATCCCCATCTCGGATAGCCGTCGCTCTCGCTCCCATGACGGCAGTGCGTGATCGACAAAGGTGCCTTCCATCCCCCTAACGAGCGACGTCACTGCTGTCAGCCAACGCCAAACGTGTTGCGCGCTAATGGGTTTGCGCCATGCGGTGATGGGCACGAGATCATCCTTGCTCACCGTGGCAACCTCGGGCATCAGCAGGCTGGCCGGCGACACGTTGAGTACCGCCGCAAGCGCCATCAGGTCGTCAACGTCGACACGGCGGTCACCGGACTCGATGCGGCGCAGCCCTAGATCGGGTATCGGCCGACCGAGTTGCTCCAGCCTCCGGGACATCTCGGCGTAGCCGAGGTTCTCACGTTTCCTCTGCGCCTCCACGTTCGCGCGCACCGCCTCCCCGGTCGGACCGAGCGGGACCCGTTTCCCTGCCATTACGTGAGTATGCACGGTCATGATGACCGCTGTCTATATCAACTTGACATCTTGCGGGATTCAGTCATGATGAATGACAGCCGTGTTGGTCCGATCGTGAAAGCGATCATCATGACAGGAGACCTGATGGACGACCTCATCCCAGCTGCGGAAATGAAGAACCTGTTTCCCGGCACCACTGATCAGACCTGGGCGTCGAAACGGCACCGAGGCAACGGCCCGGTGTTCATCCGCCTCGGCGGGCCGGACGGCCGGAGCATCTACTACCGCCTCGCTGATATCGAGGCATGGATCGAGGGCAACCGCTTCACCCGCACCGACCGTCCGGTGAACGCATGACCGCCGAGCAGCACGTGACGGAGGAAATCTTTCCCTACCGGACCGACAGGGAGCGCGCCGCCGATTACCTGCACCGGCGCCCGCCGCCGCGGCCGAAGGCGCCGCCGCAGACCGATGCGCTTGTTCGACGAACCCGACCACCAGGATCGGAAACTGGGTGCCGCTTGCCGCACCACGGGAGCCGGAGGAGTTGTTCCCCGATCTAGAGCCGATGGAGCGGAAGTTGGTCCCCGTCGACGGCTGGCCGGATAGATGACGAATTACAGAAACGGACCACCAAAAGAAGTAGGCCCGGTCTATGACCGGGCCACCCCCACGACCGCCGCCACGACTGTCGATACCGGCAAGACTACAGCCCAGCCCCGACAGTACGTGTCCTCGCAGCAGGTGTCGTGGTGGTCGGTGCACGAGCATGTAGCCCCGATCCTCATGGCTGTGCGGTCGTGGCCGACGGCTGGCACCCCGCAATGGTGTGCACTCGATGACGGCGACCCGGTGAAGCTGGCCGCGATCTTCGACGCCGCCCAGCACTGGGCGTTGCGGCTGGAAACCTGCCAGCAGCAGCGTGCTGAGGCGTCACATGACGTTTCCGGGGCTGCTGACTGGAAAGCGATCGCGATCGCGATGCAGCGCCGCCGCGAGGTCTACATCCCGCGGGCCGCATCATGACCGATAACGGCTTTGATCTGTTCGACGGATTACCGGGCGAGAACTACGGCCTCGACACTGAGGCAAGTCCACCGTCCGCGCCGCTCAGTGTTGCGCGAGAACACATTTACACCGATCTACGCACCAAGGATGGGCTACGCACCGTCGTCGCCTGGCGTGGCGGCTGGATGATCTGGCGCATAACTCACTGGGCTGAACTGGACACAGCGCAGCTTCGCAGCCACATCTATCACGTGTTGGAGAACGCCACCTACTGGCATAAGACGAAAGACGGTACTGAACTTCGCAATTGGCACCCTGATAAACACAAAATCGCCAACATTGTCGAGGCGTTGGCCGCCCTCACACATCTAACTGCGGATGTCGATCCGCCGTCGTGGATCGGTGTACATAGCGCCGCGGAAACATCAGCGGGACAGGTCATTTCGTGCGCCAACGGCCTGCTGGATCTATCAACACGCACCATCCACGATCACACCCCGGCGCTTTTCAACGTCGTCTCGGTGCCATTCGACTACCAAGAGGACGCAGCCGCAACCGCAAGCGTGGCTGGAGTTCTTAGAATCGGTATGGCCGGGTGATTCGGAATCTGTTGCGTTGCTTCAGGAATACGTCGGCTATGTGCTGTCTGGTCGCACCGATATGCAGAAGATGCTGCTGCTCATCGGACCCACCAGAAGCGGTAAGGGCACGATCGCGCGAATGTTGAGTGCCCTGCTCGGCCGCGGACACACAGTCGGGCCGACACTGGCCAGCTTGGGAACCAATTTCGGATTGTCTCCTCTGTTAGGTAAGCCGTTGGCGATCATCTCCGACGCCCGCCTCGGTAACACCCCATCGCACACAGTGGTGGAACGGCTGCTGAGCGATCACCGGCGAAGACATGTTGACCGTGGATCGCAAGTTTCGGGAACCGTGGTCGGGGAAGTTGCCGACACGGTTCGTGACGTTGTCCAACGAATTGCCGAAGTTCAAGGACAGCTCGGGCGCGATCGCCAATCGGCTGCTGATCCTGCGGATGACCAAGAGCTTCCTGGGGTGTGAGGACCGCACCCTTGACCGCCGTCTAGAAGACGAACTGCCCGGCATTCTGTCGTGGGCGTTGGAGGGCCTGGATCGGCTGAACTCTAACGGCCGGTTCACTGTGCCCGACGCGTCCGAGGATGCCGTGAATTTGATGATGGATCTCGCCTCTCCGGTGTCGGCGTTCGTCCGTGATCGCTGCACACGTAACCCTGGTGATGAGGTCTACCGAGATGACCTCTACAGCGACTGGCGGGAGTGGGCCGAAGACAACGGGCATCATGCCGGAGCAAAGTCCACCTTCGGCCGCGACCTGCGTGCGGTGATTCCCGAATTGCGTGATTTTCAGAAGCGTGTCGGCGAGCACATGTTCCGTTATTACGCCGGCATTGCTCTTTTGCCTGCTTCACCTGCTTCAGGGGGGTGAAGCAGGCTATGAAGCGGGACACCCTGCTTCAAACGGTAAGGCAAAGACGCAGGTCAAAAGGTGTGAAGCAGGTGAAGCAGGCGGAAGTGCATTTAAGGCTCAACATCAGGGTGAAGCAGGCGATGTCCTGTTTCATGACGAGCCACCATCACCAAATAATGAGGTCCACAAGTGCAAGTGCGGTAACCCGATGGTGTCGCCGCAGTCCATCGCCCGCGGACACTGCGAACGCTGCCACCTCACGGCAAAGCGCGGCGACCGATGACCACGATCCGATTCACCCCCGGACCTGATGGGCATGTCATCCAATTCGCCTACACCCCGACGGTCGTCGCGACGATCAAAGAGACCGTGCCCGGGTACGCCCGATCGTGGAATCCGCAGCGCCGCGTCTGGATCATCGACCCGATCTGGGCGCCGATCCTGGCCGACACCCTGCGCATGCACGGGCACACCATCGTCGGGCTCGATGACCACCATCGCGACGATCGTCAATGTCATTCCGGTGGTGACGCCGACTGGGCGCGGATGCTGTTCCGCCGTGTCGGGCCGTCGCGCGTCGGTCCGGTCTTCCGATCGTTGAGCCGGATCTTGCATCCGGACGTCGCGACCGGCGACACCGAACTTCAGCGTGAGCTCAATCTGGCGCACGCCGAGATCGCCCAACGAAAGGATCCAGCCGCGTGACCGCACCCACCCTCGACCACGATGCCGACCGGTGCCTACTGTGCGGGTCACGCCCGGCCACGGTCCTCGGGTTCTGCGAAACCGGTTGGATCACCCACCCGCCGACGGGCCCGTGATGCAGCCTGTCGCGTACATCATCGGCCTGGACCGTGTCGGCGGCCGGGTCGCAGCGGTGCGGGTGCGCTGCCCGTGGTGCGCCCGGGTGCACACCCATCGTTTCCCGGTGCGCGGCACGGTCGCCCCGTCGTGCGGCGCGCTGCGCTCCTACACGGTGGCGTTCCACATCCCGTCCACCAGAGAGACCGCCCAATGACCCGCGGCCTGGCGTTCGCGGCCTACACCTGCCTCCGACACCGAAGGACACCCTGATGCCCAGTAACCTCGGGCGCCGCTACCGCACCCTGACGAGGAAGCGCCACGACGACCCGCCGCCGGTCCGGCGGCCCGTCGCGAGCACCATCCCCGCAATCCCCGACCCGGCCGCCAAATTCGCGGCCGCCAAAGTCGCCGCAGCCGCCAAACGTCCTCGAAAGCCGTGATGCTTTCGGAGAGTGAGCGCGACGTCGTGCTCGCCGCGCTGAAGTTCGGTGCCCACATTTTGCGTCAGCGTGGTGGTAATTGGCGGCGCTTCGCCCGCCTCGCCGCCGATCTCGAGCGCCGTCCGTGCGCGGACACCGCGGCAGCGGCGGACCGCCACACTGAACCCATGACCACAACCGAAGTCGCCGCCCAGCTCGGCTGCTCGACGCGCACCGCCCGACGTTTGGCACCCCGACTCGGCGGCCACCGAGTCGGCACAGTCTGGCTGATCCCGCGAGACAGCCTCGAGGAGATGGCATGAGCACACCCTTGACAGCCCTGACAACACCTATCAGCCCGGCCGCGCGCGGCTGGTTAGGTTTCGCTCAGCCGCTCGAAACCCGTGTTCGCGAACCTTTATCCGCTTTGCTGGCCGATGTGGGCGTCGTCGAGCGCATCTTCACCCCGCCGACCGCGTGGCTCGACACCAGGACGCGCTGGCAGGAATACCTCGAAACGAGTACACCCAACGTTGACCGACTCGCCGCGTACTTGGCGTCGGGCACCGGTGACGTCACCGGACTGCGAGCATGCGCGCTGGCCGAGATGGGCGCCGGATCCGTCGCTGAAGCCGACTTGACTTCCGTGCTGGCCGGCGCGGTGCACGCCGCGCTGAACGCACTGTGGGCTCCGGTCGCGATGCAGGCGTTCAAGGCGTGTGCCGCAACATTCGACAGTGCCGTAGTTGTCGACGATGACGCCGAGCTCGATGCCGCCGCCGACGCGCTGGTTGCCGCAGCCAGACTGCTTGGGGCGGACGCCAATTGCGCCACCTGGGCCACGCAGCGTTTAACGCTCGCGATGTGCGTTGATGTTGCCCGAGGTCACCCGCGTCATATCGCCACCCAGTTCAGCGTCCGGCCTGATCGCTGGCAAGCAGTGTGTGAACTCGGCGGTCAACTACGAGCCGCCGAGGGCCCGCGCACCGAATACCCGCAGCTGCCCGCCTACCAGGTGTGTGTCGATCAGCACCGCAGCATCCAACGCTGGGATCCCCTCGACGGCCCGCTACCCAAAGGTTGGCAACACACAGTCGACGGATGGATCGGATCATGAACATCGAATACGCAGACGCCGAGCGGCGCCACAACAACGCCGCCTACCGCAGCCTCGCCGAAGCCAGCGGCCTACCCGAACAGCGCATCTACGAACTCGCGCAACAAGACCGGCTGATCGAAGCCATCGACAAGATCCCGCCCGAAACCCGCAGCCGACAGCGCACAAGGATGACCGGACGACAAGCATTGATCCGCACTATGGCGAAGCGCTGGCCTCGCGAATAGAGCTGGTGGGTCGAGCCCTCCGCGCTCACGGTCAAGGGCTCGGCCACCCCAAGTGGCCCCGAGGCGGGGGGCCTTCCAATCTCCCTTCGCCCCGGGGTCACACCCCACGATTGATTGGATGAAAGTTGTACGACGACATGACGTACAGCGAGACCATCGTCGACGGCGACAACACGGTCGCCATCCTGTTCACGTTCGAGGACCTCGGCGAGGTCAGGTCCTACTACATCCGCCACCTCACCCCCAACGCGCTGCACGCACTACAACTCGACACGAGCGACGCCTACCAGCGCGGCGAAGACCTCGAGGCTGTCGCAGCCGCCTGGACCTTGATGCAGGAGACGTGAACGGAAGGACCCAACCATGCGACGAGCCAACGGAAAAACCAGCCTCGCGGGTTACGGCCACGCACATCAAGAACTCCGCAAGAAACTGAAACCCCTCGTCGAAGCAGGCCGAGCCGTCTGCTCACGATGCCACCAACCGATCCGGCCAACCCAACCCTGGGACCTGGACCACATGCCCGGCCAGGACAAGCGCCGCGGCTTCTACCTCGGTCCATCGCATAGATCCTGTAATCGATCCAACGGTGCGGCCGTCCCGCCGGAGCGACCGGCAGCGCTCGCGTTCTTCGACACGAAGTAGCAGGTCAGAGGCCTATTTTTTTAGGCGCGAAACGCGGCTGAGAGTCTGTCAAGAAATTTTCACACGAGGGCCAGGATCCTAGCGAAAGTTGTTGCTACACAACAAGATTGCCGGTTTCGGCGCAAATCGGGCGGGATTCGGGTGTTTTTTGTGTTAAATCGCGTAGATAGATGTCCCGCGATCGAAGCGTAGCCATCTGAGTGCTGCCCCCGCGAGGATCAAGAACGCGACCAGTGCGACGAAGATCAAAACTCCCCATAATGAAACCAGCCGTCGAAGCTGTCGTCGCGCACGCCGGGCTTCGGCCCGACGCACCCCCCGGCGCGCCACGCTTCGCGTTGACGTTCGATCAGTTGACGTGCAGCGTTTGCTTCCCGCTGCATGCTACGCATCACCAGCCAGATCATTCCCGCGCCGATCAGGATGGCAGCGAAAAAAACAAACGGCAGGATGGTCGTCATAACGCACCCCCTAGAGAAGGACGGCGAAGCGGCGCGGTGCCCTAGCCTCAGGCCGTGTGGCGTCATCCGCCCCTCTCACCCTCTACGGCACCACAGTGGCCGGATCTGTCTCACTTCCAGTGCTACGGCACCGGACCAGGGCCGCCACCCCCGTCGGCTGGTGGCACGTCCGTCGGCGTCGGAGTCGGTGTCGGAGTCGGCGTCTTGCGCTCGTGCCCAGGCGTGACAGTCTTGATGGTCTGCCCAGGAGGGCCGACAAGGTCCGGGACGTTGGAGTCCGGTACCTGTGCAGCGCCCTTAATTAACGAGCCTGGACTTGTACTTTGGCCTGGGGTTGGGCCGGGGATATTCCCGGGGACGCCCGGGTTATCGGGGGCGGGATCTGCCCCCGCCACTCCAACGAGCGGAACAGCTACGGCTGCCGCTGCGGCCGCGGTAACGAACAGTTTCTTTAGCATGGTTTCCACCTCGCCCTTGAGCACGAGTAGATCACTGCCCTTTGCCGCTGCCCGTGCAATGCGCCAAATGGCGCATTGTGCCTCCGCAGTCATCCACCCGAACTACACTATTTGCCTCCTAACGTGACGAGGGCAACTCGTTGAGCCAACGTCGCCGAGCTGAGATCGCCGCTCGTGCTTCCCGGTGTGACCAGCTGCCTGGGCAGTTACTAGAGGTAACTACCAGCGAGTGCGCAGTAACGGGTGTGCAGTAACGGGTGTGCAGTAATAGGGTCTAAATCCCCTATTCCTAGCGTTGCGTGGTGGTCAACTATTCGTGCGGGGGGTCACGGCGGCGGCCTGACTACCAAGTCCGCGCGAACCACAGACGCGGAGCCGTGAGGGTCATCTATTGGCGGTGACGCAAAGCCGCACGGCGAATGCCGCCGCCGTGCCAACCCGCGCAGTTGATCTGCGCAAGCGACCGCTGCAAACGTCTGATACACGCTCCCCGACGAGGTCGGCCGCCATCCGTACGTCCCCTCGGTGACGGGGCCGACCCTTTCCGGGGCAACTCGGATGCCTGGGTAATCACCAACTGGAAGTAGGCAAGCAGCCCACGACCTGACCGACGACTAGCGCGTCGGACCGTCATCCTGCTTGGGTGGCGGGCCGAACCCTTTCCGGGGCAACCTCGATAACTGACCCATGCCCTGGGCGAGCGACGTGAGGTGCAAAGGCGACCGAGGTTGCCGGGGCAAAGAGGGGTTATTCCCCGGGCAACCAAGGCCACCGGGGAAGACGCAAACTTGCTGCTCCCCTGCGCAGCAATATCACCATGAATGAATAGCCCTTAACTGGCGAACCGCATTCTTGCAGATGCAAACATTGCTCAAAATCGCCCAGCAAAAACAATTTCCTCGACGCCTTCACGGGTTACTGTGCATGTGTCACGGCTGAGGGCGACTACCACTCCCCCTGGTGGTGGAGCCGGGCGGGTGCCTATGGGCGGCGATCCCGCGCGAACCCCGCGGCTGGCCTCAGCCGTGACCCCCGCCCTTTCATCGCCGCGGCTGCCGAACGCGCGAATGCTGGTGCACGGCTAGTGCCAAAGCACCCTGAGCAGCAGCCAATGGTCCGTTCGTCGCTGCGCGACGGTCCTGGGGACCCGAGCTGGCTAGGGTCTGCGGGTGGGTTAGCCGAGTTGGTCGAGTTCGTCGGCCGCGTTCAGCAGCGCCGCCGCCAGTAGTCGCGCATCGACGGCTGTCATCGGTTCGTCGCCGACATATGCCGTGATGTGTCGTTCGGTGTGGCCGTCGTCGTATTGGACGCCGAGGGCGTCGACTGTAGCGCCGACCTACGACATCCTTGAAAGTGTTTGGTAGCCGCATCACCCGACGCGGACTGGGTGACAGGCGGTCAGTCCCTGGTGTGCACGACGAGGACGTCGGTCTTGGCGTGGTGGGTGACGCTGGCCGGGACAGATCCGAGCAACCGACCTGCGGTGGTGGTCATTCCCAGGTTGCCGACGACCAGCAAGTCGGCCTGGACCTCCTCGGCCAGATCCAGCAGCACATGGACCGGGCCGCCGATGATCGGCCGCACTTCGATGTTCGTGGCCCCGGCCGCCTCGGCCCGTTCGCGGGCCTCATGCAACCTCTCGTAGATCGGCGCATCGCCGTGCACCTGCCACCCCTCGTCCTTGAGGAGGTCCTCCGCGCGCGATTCCTCGCTATGGTGATAGGGCGCCTCGTCGCCATGGTGAACATATGCCGTCGTGATGATCAGCTTGGCGTCCGAGGCGGCGGCGATCCGGGCTGCGTGCTCGACCGCCCGCATCGACGGGCCCGAGCCGTCCGTCCCGACCACCACGGTGTGATAACCGCTCATGTCCCGCACGCTAAATCCTCGTGGGTGTTGAAATAAATGGCCAAAAGTCCTCCGGGCGCGGGGCACATCTTCCCTACTAGGCGATCTGACCCGTCCCGGCGTTTCCGGAGGCTCCCGATCTTGGGAGGATCTGAGTTATGGGACGTGTCAGCAAGTATCCCGATGAGCTTCGTGAGCGTGCGGTCCGCATGGTCGCCGAGGTACGTCCGCGGTATCCGTCGCAGTGGGCGGCGATCGCCGCGGTCGCGGGCATGTTGGGGATCGGCACCCCGGAGACGTTGCGGACCTGGATCCGCCGCTCGGAGGTCGATTCCGGTCAACGTCCGGGGGTGACGACGCAGATGGCCGAGGAGAACAAGGCGCTGCGTAAGGAGATCGCCGAGCTGCGTCGGGCCAATGAGATCCTGAAAGCAGCGGCGATTTTCTTCGGGGCCGAGCTCGACCGGCCCGGGAGACGGTGATCCGGTTCATCGCCGAACACAAGGACCACCAGGTGTCCGGCCCCGACGGCGGGGCCGGACTGCGCTGGGGTGTCGAGCCCATGTGCGCCGTGCTCTCTGAGCATGGTGTGCCGATCAGCCCGTCAACGTATTACGAGTGGGTCGCCAAGACCCCGACGAAGCGTCAGATCCGTGACGCCGCAGTGGTCGAGATCATCACCGCAGCAAGGGAAGACAAGAAGAAAGGCAGGTTCGTCCAGACACTGGGGTCACGCAAGTTGTGGATCTGGCTGCGCGGCCAGGGCCACGATGTCGCTCGGTGCACGGTGGAGCGGATCATGCGCGAACAGGGTTGGGAGGGGGCGCGGTACGGATCCAAGCACAAGACCACCGTCGCCGACGACAGCCATGTCCGGTATCCGGATCTGGTGGACCGTCGGTTCTACGCTGCTGCGCCAAATCGGTTGTGGGTGGCCGACTTCACGTATGTGGCGACGTGGATGGGGTTCGTCTACGTGGCGTTCGTGATCGACGCCTACAGTCGCCGGATCGTGGGCTGGCGGGCGGCCCGGTCGATGACCACCGACTTGGTCCTCGACGCCGTCGAGCATGCGTTCTTCACCCGCGCCCAAGGCGGCACCACCAATCTGCGTGGGTTGATTGCGCACAGCGACGCGGGCAGCCAGTACACCTCGGTGGCCTTCACCCAACGGCTCATCGACGAAGGTGTCGACCCCTCGGTCGGCTCGGTCGGTGACGCCCTGGACAACGCATTGGCCGAAACCACCGTCGGGTCGTTCAAGAACGAAGTCATCCGCCGGCAAGGACCCTGGCGTGACGTCAACCAGGTCGAGCTGGCCACCGCCGAATGGGTCGTGTGGTTCAACACCCAGCGGCCGCACGAGTACCTCGACGACTTCACCCCCGAGGCCGTCGAGAAGCTCCACTACGATCACAAACGCACCCCACCAAAGGCAGGGTGATCCAACGAAAGCAGTCTCCGGACTCACCGGGACGGGTCAATCTTCCAGTCGATCCGCACGCCGTCAGGGTCGAAGCCGCGTGCGCGTTTGTGGGCACATTTTGGGCACATTTGGGCACAAACCAGAGCAATCCAAACGAATCACAGCCTATGTTATTTCGCAGGTAGACCGGGCTGCCGCACCTGCGCCGCAGGTACAGACTGCGGACGATTCGCCTTTGCAAGGCAGAAGTCAGGGGTTCGAATCCCCTAGGCTCCACAATTGTGATGAGTCGCGTGATGGGTTACACCTGAGTCGCGTCATCGGTTACAAGATCGCCCTGGCCATCGGCCGGGGCGATTTTGTTGGTTGCGCCAGTAGTTGCGGTTTGGGTCGATGGTGTGGCTGCTGAGGATGTGGTAGCCGGTTTTGCTGATGACGGTGACGGTGTGGTCGGTCACGAGGATCAGTACCGGGGTGTGGGCGTGGGTGATGCCGATGCCGAGGTGGTGCAGGCGGCTGCCGTGGCGCAGGGTCAGTTTGCCGAATCGGTCGACGGTGTCGTGGCGGATGCGGAAGTGTGCGCTGGGTTGTCCGCGGGGGTGGGCTTTGAGCCTGGCGAGGTAGGCCTGTTCGGGGGTGGTGTGTCCGGGGTGGGCGCGGTGAGCTCGTTGGGTGTTGTAGATGGTGGCGAAGGTGTCTAGTAGCGCTTGTAGCTCGGTGATGGTGGCTGGGCGCGGTCGTGCGATGAGCCAGCGTTTGAGTGTTTGGTGGAAGCGTTCGATTTTGCCTTGGGTTTGAGGTTATCCGGCTGATCTTGGCCAAGCTTTCGACTGTGGAGCGCTGAGGTTCGTTAGTTTTGCGACTTTCGTAGGCGGCGGATCTCTTCTTCGTGGCGGCGCACGGTGGTGGCGATGGAGTCCAACGCGATGCGTAGGTGGGCGATTTCGGTGGTGAGCCCGGACAGGGTGTGTGCTTCCTTGCCGCGGGTGCGGTGTTCTTCGATGATGGTGCGCAGGTCGGGGTTGCGGTAGAGGGTGGCTCGGCCGAGTCCGGTGCGGGCCGCGACGTCGTCGAAGGTCACTTGTTGTCCGGCGAGAATGATTGCGGCGCAGGCATCTTCGACCTGCTGTCGTCGCTGTTGGGGGGTCATCCGGTCTGTGTCTGACTGATGTGGGCGTCGAGGCGTGCGATGAGTCGGCGGTGCCGTTGGGCTTCACCGGTCCAGCCGCGGGCCTCGGCGTCACGGGCCAGGGTTTCGGTGTCGGCACGCTGAGCGGCCAGGACAGGCAGGTAACCGGTGTCGGTGCGGAAGTTGGGGCAGTGTTCACAAATGTTGGCGTAGGCGCACGGGCCTTGGACCTGGGCGCGGATACAGAAGCCACCGGCGAGGCGGGCCTTGATCGCCGGGGCATTTTTCCAGTCGCCGTCGACGATCGGCAGCGGGGTGCGTCCCTGAGGTGGCTCGGTGGGCAGGGTGCCGAGATGGGCCTTCGCGGCGGCCAGGGCCCGCTCGTATTCGGTGCGCACGGTCGAGTCGAACAACCGTCCGTAGCGCAAACTCATCTCGGCCGCGACATGCCCGAGCAAGGCCATCAGGCTCTGTAGGGAGACACCGGCGTTGACCAGTGCGGTGGCGTAGGTGTGGCGCAGTTGGTGCGGGGTGATGTGCGGCAGGCCGGCGTCGGTAGTGACGCGGTTGAGGACGTCGCGGAGGTGATCGACGGTCAGGCGCCGACCGTGGTGGGTGAGCAGGTAGTCGGTGGGTCTGCCGGTGCGTGGGTGAGGCAACGGCCGTCCGGGTGAGCGGTGGGCGACGATGCGGTCGATTAGTGCGACGGTGTCCTCGTCGAGGGGCACCATGCGTTCGGTGTTCAGCTTGCCCAGCGGCACCTTCAGCCATGCGCCTTGGCCGGGGATCTCGTGCACGCTGTCCAGTTCCAGGTCGACGAGCTCGCCGATGCGCAAACCGGTCGCTCGTTGCAGCAGAAGCGCATCGGCGGGCAGCCGCTCGGGCCACGCCTGCAGTGCGTGGGTCAGGCGCCGATCCAGGTCCGGGGTGAGGTAGCGGGGCAAGGCCCGGGGCAATTTAGGGATATCGGAGCGAAACACCAGGCGCCGCTGCGGTGCTTCCGGCCAGCCCCATTCGGCGATGTCGTTGAGCAGGCAGTGCACTGCCAGGATCCGGCCGCGGCGCTCCGAGGCCTGGATCGGTGCGCCGGTGCGCGAATTCGTCGCCTCGGCCGTGGCGGTCAGGTAGGTCTCAATGTGGCGGCGGCGGTCCAGGTCGGCCAAGCTTGGAAGCGTCGGGTCGACGGCGGCCAGATGCGCGGCGAAGTGGTTGAGCCGGGTCGCGGTGCCGGTGACCGTGCCGTGGCTATGCGTGGCGGTCAACCGATCGAGGTAGGCCACAAACGAGCCGCGCAGCGCCGCAGTGGCGTCCCGCATCCGCTGCGCAAAGCTCTGCCGCAGCAGGCTGGTCGCGTTGACCGGCTGGTCGGTGAACACACCGAGGTGAAACATCACCTGCCGGGCGGTGTGGGTGGAACTGCTGTAATGACGACTGGCTTTTACTAGGCCGTGTCGCGCTGCGCTTGCGGTCAGCAAGTCGTCGAAATCGTTGTCGTTCAACGCATCCAACCGTCGGCCGGTCTGGATCAGTAGCCTGCCGATCACCTGCGATGCGGCCGCGCTGCGGGTGCGTTCGGTAAAGCCGAGTTCTTGCGCGGCGCCCAAGAACCGCGCCAGGTCTTCGGCTAACGGCCCCGGTGGCAGATGCCGCCAGAACACGGCCAGTTTGCGGCGGATCAGGTAGTCATAACCGGGCCGCAGATGCCCGGCCAACATCAAGAACGTCACGAACGAGCGGGTGGGATGCGAAACTGTCAACCGCGCCTCAAGCGGCTCACCGGCCCAGGCCTGCGGATCAGGCCAGCGCCGCAGGAACGTTCGCGCGGCCGAGCCCAGGTTCGCACTGATCAAACCCAGCCGGCCGCAGTGTTCGTCGTATACGGCGAGTAGGTCGACCTCAAGAACGGGTGCGTAGGCGAGCACGGGCGGCATCGAACTCCTCACGCAGAAACGTTGGGGCCAAGTGGATGTAGGCAGCAGCGGAATCGACGTGGTCGTGGCCCATCAGCGCTTGGATCACCGACAGGTCCACACCCGCCTCGGCCAGTGCGGTGCCAAACGAATGCCGTAACGCGTGCGGATGGCCCGCCGCGACACCGGAGCGCTCGCGGTGATACCGGAACACCGTGCGCAGCCCCGCAGGCGTCAGTGGCTGTCCGCGATGGGCGCCTTTGGCGACGACGAACAGTGCATCAGCGTCCGTGTCGGGGCGTTCAGCCAGCAGATAGGTTTGGATCGCGCCGGCCACGTCGGTATCAATCGGCACCGAGCGTTCCTTGCCGCCCTTACCGAACACCCGAACCCAGCGGCGGGCGATATCCACATCGGCGACCCGCAGCGAAAGTACTTCCGCCGACCGCAGACCCGACAACAGCATCAACCCACCGATCGCGCGGTCACGCCAGCTGCGGAAGCTGCCCAGCAGCGCCGCGGATTCCTCCCGCGACAATCCGCGCGGCAACCGGCGCGGCTCACGCACCCGCAGCTGCGACCGCGACTTCGGCTTCGCCGTGTGCGCCAACAGCCCGGAACGCTCACTGCGCGAACGTAATCGGGCAGCCCGACCGCTACCGACTGGGCTACGCGCATCCGGGTCACGCATCTCCCGGAACGCAAACAAGCTCGAAATCGCCGCCAACCGCCGATTGATCGTCGCCGGCGCATACCCCTGATTGCGGCCATCACGGATCGAATACACGTTGCCGCCCGGCCGACCCGGCAACGTCGCCTCCCGACATGCCGTCAAGAACCGCAGCAGCACATCAACATTCACCTCTGACAGGTCCAACTGCTCGCCAGTCAGCCACCGCGCGAACGCCAGCAGGTCATAGGCGTAAGCCCGGCAGGTGCGAGGGGAGAAATTCCGGTCAGCCAGATACCCCAGGAATTCGTTGACCAACCCGAACTCCTCCGCGGCCGTTCCATGCAACTGCCAGACGCCGTCCTCGTCCACAGCCGCAGACAGTTCATTCGTCATGAGATGTACATATCCCATCCCGCACTACCGCCAGTCAAGAACCGCAGGAAAACGGCGTGTCGAGCGAATTCGATTACCCCGATTAGCCGGTTAAGAGAGGATGGTTGGGGTGGCCGTTTTTCTGGGTGATGCACAAATTGGCGAGAAGGCGTTCGAAGTCGTTGTGGCCATGTGTGAATCGTGCGGTGTAAACGGATCCGTTGTCGGTCAGGGTGGATGCCGGCAGGCCGTGGCGTTGTGCGGTCTCGGTGAAGCTGGCCACCACATCGCCGCCGTTGACTCGTCGGTAGGCGGTGCACGCCAACAAGTATCGGGAGTGGTCGTCGAGCCAGTTGAGGATCTCGGTGTCGGTGCCGTCGGCCAGAGTCCAGTGGGTGTGGCAATCCCCTGAAACCGTAGAGACTTTGTTTTGTTGGGCTTGGTCGTGAGCGCCGTGCGGTCCGGCGGGCAGGGGCTTTGTCCCTGCCCCCTGCCACTGCGCGGTGAGGGGCCGTAGAGGCTCCGGGGTCAAGGGCGGGCCGCAGGACCCGTCGCGCAGCGATCGCGGTAGCGACCCTTGAGGCCGGAGGGGCGGCCCCGTAGCCTGCACGGCGCTCACCGGGAAGGTCAGCGGCGGCGAAGCCGCCTCCATTGTGGTTCATGCCGCCTCCGGATCGCTGCCGGACGCGGTGCTGCGTCGTTGAGCGCAGGCGTGTTCGTAGGCGATCGGGCTGAGCATGCCGCCGGTGGAATGCCTGCGGGCGCTGTTGTAGTCTTCGATCCAGCCAGCGACCGCGTGACGGGCCTGTCCACGAGTCTGGAAGTGGTTGTTGCGCAACAGTTCCCATTCCAGGGTCGAGTTGAACGATTCCGCGACCGCGTTATCTAGAGCCGATCCTGTGCGCCCCATCGACTGCGCGACGCCCGCGTCCCGACAGGCCTGGGCGAACAGCTCGCCGGTGTACTCCCCACCTTGGTCGGTGTGAAAGATCACCCCGGCCACCGACCCGCCGCGTACCGCGATGGCCATGCACAGCGCCGCGCGCGCCAACGCCGCGTCGTGGTGGACGTCCATGGCGAAGCCGGGCACCCGTCGTGAATGTAGGTCAATGATCGCCGCGAGCTGCAGTTTGCCCTCGTCAGTGGGGATCTCGGTCAGATCGCCCACCCACGCCATGTTCGGTGTCGGGGGCGGTGTGAAGTCGCGGCCCAGCAGGTCGGGTGCCTTACGCGCGGACTTGTCCGGTTTGGTGGTGCCGCGCCTGCCCCGCGTGCGCCGGGCCACCAACCCCTGCTCGGCCATCAACGCCGCGACGGTGTTCACCGACACCCGCCACCCCATCTCCTGCAGGTCCACCACGATCCGGGCGACCCCTAGGTGCCCTTGTGTTTGGTGAACAGCCACGCGATCGTGGCTGCCAGCGCTTTGCGGCGATGCCGCTGCGGTGAGCCATCGCCGTTGCGCCACTTGTAAAACCACGCCTGCGACACGCCCAGCGCGCGGCACGACACCGCGTGCGGAATGCCGTAGTTGGCCCTCTGAGTGGTGATCACAGCGGCCAGGCTCACCGCCGCATCGCTTCCTTGACCCAGAGGGCGACCGAGCGTTTGAGGACATCACGCTCCATGGCGAGCTCGGCGTTTTCCGCGCGCAGCCGCTTGAGTTCCTCGCGCTCACTTTCCTCGAGCCGGCCGTCACCGCCCTCCCGGGCGCGCCGCTCGCTATTCACCCAGTTACCCAGGGTGCCGCCACTGATCCCGAGCTCGCGGGCGACCTGCGCAATAGGTTTGCCGGTCTCCCGCACGATCCGAACCGCACCCTCCTTGAATTGCTCGTCGAACTTCCGCCGTGCCTCCATCGCCGAACCTCCTCATTGGCGATGTCTCCACGATATGAGGGGAATCCCAGGTGAAGTCGGATTGCCAGCATTCGTTGGGCTGCTCGGCGGCGAAGCGGATGTAGGAGCTTTTGGGGCGCTTGCGTGGCTGGGGCTCGATCAGGTCGTGATGGTGGAGGATGCGGCGGATGGTGGAGGTTGAGGGGACCGGTAGGCCTTGGCGGGCGAGGTGGCTTTGCAGCGTCAGCGGTCCGGCGTCGAGGCCTTCGGCAGTGAGCCGTTCGCGCAGCAGTACCACCGCTGTGATGACCTCGTCGGGTGTGGATCGGGGGTTGCTGGCGGGGCGTCGGGATCGCGGGTCGACGGCATCGAGGCCGCCGAGCTGGTAGCGCTTCAGGAGTCGGTAGATGTGTTGGCGGGACAACCCATAAGTGCGGGCGGCGGCGGTAACGCTGAGACGGCCGCTGGTGACTTCGAGAACGACAACACGCGCCTTGGACATGAGCCATGACTGTCACCTATGACGCGACTCACCACCGATCGTTGCAGCTGTCACCCATCACGCGACTCATGCGTCGCCTATGTCATGAACCCAGACACCCTAGGCTCCACAATCCCCGGTCTTATGCCCGCGCGGTGTCCGTGACTCTCCGCGAGATCACCGCCGACAACCGCGACCCGGTGCTCGCTTTGTCGGTGGCGCCGCAACAGGAGCGGTTCGTCTCGTCGGTGCGCGAGTCGCTTGCCCACGCCGACGCGTACCCGGAGGCGAATCCGTGGTGCCACGCGGTCTACACCGGCGGCACACCGGTCGGGTTTGTGATGCTGAGCTGGAATGTGGTGCCGCAGCCGCCGGACATCATCGGGCCGTGGTTCCTGTGGAAACTCCTCGTCGACCGCGGCCACCAGGGGCTCGGCTACGGCGCCGAGGTCGTGCAGAAGTCCGGGCAGGTGTAGCCAGGAGCGTCAACAGATGCTGACGCTCCGCGGAAGATCACGGTCTCTGCGGCGGATCCACGCTCGGCGGCCGCGGCGACGGCTCGGGTTGCATCGACCGGCGAATAATCGAAAACGTCACGGCCCCAACGGCAATCACGGCCACGCCGGCAGCGGCGAGGACCAGTGGCCGAGGCCGACGCTTGGGCTTGCGCGCGTCCGCGATCGCCTGTGGCAGGTTCGCCAGCACCTCCTGCGCCGCGGCGAGCTCCTGAGCGAGGGTGTCCTGCGCGTCCCCGAGCTCCTTGGCGAGCCTGCCCTTCTCCAGTCGCTGACGAATTCCGCTGGCCGCAGAATGTGCGCCCTGCCAACTCAGCCCGACCGTGCCTCGCGTCACGTCGACGGGACCAACCGCCGTGTACTTCAGGCCCCGTGTGAAGCGCTGGCCGGGGGTCAGTCTGGCATCGGTCCTCGAAGTCATCTCCACCTCTTTCGCGGCCCTGATCGGTTCGATCTCCAGCCTGCCATCAATGGCTACCCAATGGTGCGCGGTTTGTCGTCAACCGCGCGTGGCAGACTGGCATCCCGTGACGAGCCCCATTCAGACAACGACCGCGACCCTGCACACAAATCGCGGTGACATCAAGATCGCACTGTTCGGAAATCACGCCCCCAAGACCGTCGCCAACTTCGTCGGCCTCGCGCAGGGCACGAAGGACTACAGCAAGGAGAACGCCACCGGCGGCCCGTCGGGACCGTTCTATGACGGCGCCATCTTCCACCGGGTCATCGACGGCTTCATGATCCAGGGCGGTGACCCGACCGGGACAGGCCGCGGCGGCCCCGGATACCAGTTCGAGGATGAGTTCCACCCCGAGCTGCAGTTCAGCAGGCCCTACCTGCTGGCGATGGCCAACGCCGGGCCGGGCACCAACGGCTCGCAGTTCTTCATCACGGTCGGCCAGACACCGCACCTGAACCGCAAGCACACGATCTTCGGTGAGGTCGTCGACCCGGAGTCGCAGAGGGTGGTCGACGCCATCGCATCCACCGCGGTGGACCGCAGCGACCGGCCGACCGATCCCGTGGTGATCGACTCGATCACGATTTCCTGATCAACGCTAGCGGCCGGCCAGCCCGGCCGCAGTCAGTGCGTCCAGCACCTCGATCGGGTCAGTTCCCAAATCCCATCGGGTCAGGACGAATAGCCGATCGTCGGCTGCGTCTATCTCGAGCAGCCGCACTTTTCGGGCAATGCGCCGGAATTCGGTGATCCGGATGATCTTGATATCCGGCTTTTCCAGCCGGTGTGTACGCAGCGGTCCGCGAATTAATAGACCGCCGTCGCTGATTGCCAGCTTTGGCCGGGCACGCCACGAAAGTGTTGCAAACACAAGAAGTCCGGCAGCGGCAATGATCGCGAGAATCCGCCCGGGCACGTCTGTGACGAGGGTCACAGCGGCGATAGCCATCATAAGTCCCAGTAAGCCACACGCTGCGGTTCCGACGGCCGATGGGCTCCACTCAGTTTGCTGCACGGGTACTCCACACCCCTTTACCCCGGTTTATGGGGTTATCCACAAGCGCTATCCCCAATGGGGATGAATCACAACGATGTGATTGGGTGACCATCAGGTTGCCGAACGGGTAACGCGCCAAGTCCAAGATAAATTCATCAGGACCAACGCGACTGTCACCGCCAGCGCATAGTTAGCAACAACCCGGTGATCATGAAAGCAAAGGCGATCCCGTAGTTCCACTGCGCGAGGTTGGCCATCCAAGTGAGGTACGACGGCGCATCGGGACCGGTGGCGGCCAACTGGAAGACGATCAGCCACGCCAGGCCGAGCAGCATCAAGCCGATGAACAGGACAACGAACCAGACGCTCGACGGCCCGGCCTTCACCTTGACGGGTGTACGGCTCACCGGGTTGACGGTGAAATCGTTCTTCTTACGGACCTTGGACTTGGGCATGGGTACCTTCACAAACAGTCGGCGCCACGAGTGCGACGATGAAGCAGGATGCACCTATGAGGTTAACGTAGGACGCCCGCAGGCCGAGAATTCAGCAGGGAGCAGCCGATGGCAGGGGGCAGACGGTCCGCCTGGCGGTTCGGAGTGCCGCTGGTCTGCCTGCTGGCCGGGCTGCTGCTCGCCGCCACCCACAGCGTCTCCGGCGGCGCCGAGATCAGGCGCAGCGACGCACCCCGCCTCGTCGACCTTGTGCGGGAAGCCCAGCAATCGGTGGATCGGCTCACCGCCCAGCGCGACAGCCTCTCCACGGAGATCGACACCCACCACGGCGGCTCACCCGAGGCCGGCCTCGCGCTGACGGCGATCCAGAACCGCAACGCCGCGCTTGCCGCCGATGCCGGGCTCGACCCCATCCGCGGCCCCGGCCTCGTCGTCACGCTCAAAGACGCCCAGCGCGACGCCAACGGCCGCTTCCCGCGCGACGCATCCCCTGACGACCTCGTCGTCCACCAGCAGGACATCCAGGGTGTCCTCAACGCGCTGTGGAGCGGCGGCGCCGAAGGCATCCAGATGCAGGACCAGCGCATCATCGGGACATCGGCGCCGCAGTGCGTCGGCAACACGCTTCTGCTCAACGGGCGGACCTACAGCCCGCCATACGTGATCACCGCGATCGGTGATCCCGTGGCGATGCAGGCGTCGCTGGCCGCGAACCCGTCGGTGATCATCTACAAGCAGTACGTGGTGCGGTTCGGTCTCGGCTACACCGAGGAACCGCGGGCGTCGGTTGATCTGGTCGGCCACAGCGAGCCGGTGCGGATGCGCTTCGCCAAGCCGGCAGCCCCCATCGGCTACTGAGGCTCACCTCTCCCCCAGGTAACCTGGGCTGATGCAGGTCTTGGTCGTCGACAACTACGACAGCTTCGTGTTCAACCTGGTCCAGTACCTGGGCCAGCTCGGGGTGAACGCCGAGGTGTGGCGCAACGACGACGAGCGGCTGTCGACCGACGCCGACATCGCCAAGGCCGCACAGGATTTCGACGGCGTGCTCCTCTCCCCCGGACCGGGCACCCCCGAGCGGGCGGGCGCGTCCATCCCGCTTGTCCAGGCCTGCGCCGCGGCGAAGACCCCGCTGCTCGGCGTGTGCCTCGGCCACCAAGCGATCGGGGTCGCGTTCGGCGGCACCGTCGATCGGGCTCCGGAGCTGCTGCACGGAAAGACCAGCACCGTCTTTCACGCCAATGTCGGTGTGCTGCAGGGTCTTCCCGATCCATTCACCGCGACGCGGTATCACTCGCTGACGATTCTGCCCGATACCGTTCCGGCCGAACTCGAGGTCACTGCGCGTACCGAAGGCGGAGTCATCATGGGTGTGCGGCACGTCGAACTGCCCATTCACGGTGTGCAGTTCCATCCGGAGTCGATCCTCACTGAGGGCGGCCACCGGATGCTGGCCAACTGGCTGGCCTACTGCGGGAACGCCCCGGCCGAGTCACTGGTGCGCACGCTCGAGGACGAGGTGGCCCATACGGTGCGCGCTGCTACGCAGCGAAGCTCAGCGTGATCGTCGCGTCGAACTTCACCGCGCTGCCCGGCGACGGGCTCTGCGTGACCACCGCATTGCTGCGCTGACCGCTGTCCCGCGCGTCGGCGCCCTTGTCCAGGAAACCGGTCCAGCCGAGCGCCCGCAGGCGTGGCTCGGCGTCCGTCCAGAACATGCCCCGCACGTCGGGCATGGTGAACTGGTTGCATTGCGACTTTTGTAGCTGGATCGCTGTGTCGAGCGGAACCTGTTGTCCCGCAGCCGGATCCGTGCCCATGATCTGACCGCATGGTGCGGTGTTGTCGACGGGGACCGCAATGATGTTGGTGAAGCCGGACGCAGCCATGATCTGCCTGGCTGAGTCCTCGGTCTGGTTCTTGACGTCCGGCACGGCCTTGGCCTCCGGCCCGGAACCGACCACGATCGTGATCTCGTTTGTGATCGCCGAGGTCTGGTTGGCAGGCGGGATGGTTCCCACCACCTTGTCCTTCTGCTCGGGCGTCGACGCCGACGGGGCCTGCTTGAACCTCGCAAAACCCGCGTCCTTGAGCTTCTCGATGCACTGGGCAGCAGTCAGGTTCGCCGTCGTGCAGTCGGGGACTTCACGCTGTTCAGGGCCGGTGGAAACATTCAGGGTGATCTCGTCGCCTGCGCCCACCGACGAGTTGGCCGCCGGATCGGTGCCGATCACATGGTCCGGTGGCACCTTCGAATCGGGCTTCTGCTGCGTGCGCGTCTTGAACCCGGCGTTCTGCAGCGCCACCACGGCGTCGGCGGACGCCTGGCCGGTCACATCGGGTACCTGCACATCGCGGGTGTTGCCGCCGATCATGTTGATCGCGATGGTGACGACGACGGTGAGCACCGCGAGGATCGCGACCGCGATCAGCCACCGGCCGATCGACTGCCCGCGATCGCGGTCGTAGCCGCGCTGGTGGGTCGGCAGCTGTTCGGTCGGGGGAGTCCGGTCCATCGGGCCGGTCGACGTCAGGAGCGAAGTGCGCTCGGCGTCGGTGAGCACCTTCGGCGCCTCTGGCGCCTGGCCGCTGTGCACCCGAATCAGATCCGCGCGCATCTCCGCGGCGGACTGGTAGCGGTTGTCGGGGTTCTTGGCCAGCGACTTGAGCACCACCGCGTCCAGCTCGGGAGAGATGCCCGCATGACGCTGCGACGGCGGAACGGGATCCTCGCGGACGTGCTGGTATGCGACGGCGACCGGCGAATCACCGATGAAAGGCGGCTCGCCGGTGAGGACTTCGTAGAGCACGCAGCCGAGCGAGTAGACGTCGGAGCGGGCGTCGACCTTCTCACCGCGGGCCTGCTCCGGCGACAGGTACTGGGCGGTTCCGATCACCGCCGCCGTCTGCGTCACGCTGTTCGCGTCGGCGAGTGCGCGGGCGATGCCGAAGTCCATCACCTTCACCGCGCCGGTCTTGCTGATCATGATGTTCGCGGGCTTGACGTCGCGGTGGATGATGCCGTGCTGATGGCTGAAGTTCAGCGCCTGGCATGCATCGGCGATGGTCTCGATGGCCCGCTTGGGCTCCATCGGCCCGTCGGTGTGCACGATGTCGCGCAGCGTGACGCCCTCGACGTACTCCATCACGATGTACGGCAATGGGCCGGTCGGCGTTTCGGCCTCGCCGGTGTCGTACACCGCGACGATCGCCGGGTGGTTCAGCGCGGCCGCGTTCTGGGCCTCGCGGCGAAACCTCAGATAGAAGCTCGGGTCGCGCGCCAGGTCTGCGCGCAGCACCTTGACCGCCACGTCGCGATGCAGACGAAGATCGCGCGCGAGATGGACTTCGGACATGCCTCCGAAGCCGAGAATCTCGCCGAGTTCGTAGCGGTCGGACAGGTGCTGCGGGGTGGTCATTCCAATGTCTGTTCTAGAGCCGAGGGCGCCGCCCGCAACGGTGCGGACGGCGCGATCGTGTCGGGTACGAGTACCCCGATTTGTTCTCCACCATTACCGACGGACCCCGGATCGGTAAAGCCGGGGATCCTGACCAGCGGCGGAGCTCCGTTGGGAGTCGTTTGTGTGACGGTGTCGGTGACCGTCGGCGGCGGTGATTGGTGGTCCTTCTTGTCCTGTGCGTTGAGCACGATCAGGATCGCGATGGCGATTGCCAGCGCGCCGAGCACGCCCGCCGCCCACAGCAGCGCACGCTGGCCCGACGAGAACGTCCGACGCGGCGGGGGAGGGGGCCGGTGCCCGCCCGTCGCGGGACGCACCGGCCGAGCCGCTGTCGCGGGACCTCTTGCGGTCATGGCGGCGCTCTGCGGAGCGGAGCCCACGGCCGTCGGGGTGGCGCGCCCAAGAGTGGGCGCGGCGTTGGGTCGCGGCGGCCTGCGGCCGGACCGCACCGCGGCGACCGCGTCGGCGAACGGACCGCCGGACCGATACCGCATGCCGGGGTTCTTCACCAGCGTGATCTCGATCAGCTCGCGCACGTTCGGCGGCAGGTCGGCAGGCAGGGGTGCGGGAGTCTCCTTGATGTGCTTCATCGCCACAGTCAGCGCGCCGTCGCCGGTGAACGGGCGCTTACCCGAAACCGCTTCGTAGCCAACGACTCCCAGCGAGTAGACGTCGCTGGCCGCGGTCGCGTCATGGCCCAGCGCCTGCTCCGGAGCGATGTACTGGGCGGTGCCCATCACCATGCCGGTCTGGGTGACCGGTGCGGCGTCGACGGCCTTGGCGATGCCGAAGTCGGTGAGCTTCACCTGGCCGGTCGGTGTGATCAGGATGTTGCCGGGCTTGACGTCGCGATGGACCAGGCCCGCGGTGTGGGCGACCTGCAGGGCCCTGCCCGTCTGCTCGAGCATGTCCAGCGCATGCCGCAGCGACAGCCTGCCGGTGCGTTTGAGCACCGAGTTGAGCGGCTCGCCGTTGATCAGCTCCATCACCAGATAGGCGGTGCGGCCTTCGCCGTCCATGTCCGTCTCGCCGTAGTCGTACACGCTGGCGATGCCCGGGTGGTTGAGCATCGCGACCGTGCGCGCCTCGGCGCGGAACCGCTCGACGAACTCCGGGTCGGAGGAGAATTCGGCTTTCAGCACCTTCACCGCGACCCGGCGGCCCAGCCGCGAGTCGACAGCTTCCCAAACCTGGCCCATGCCACCCGTGGCGATCAGCCGCTGCAGCCGGTACCGGCCGGACAGCGTCACTCCGACGCGCGGGCTCATTGCTCGCCTCCCGCTCGCTCCGGTCCTCGCGCGTGCCGCGCTGCGATCCTCACTCGCGCTCGGCTTCGGGGGCTCATGTTCCCCCCCGTAACGCCGCGGCGATCGCGGCCCGGCCGATGGGCGCGGCGAGCGCGCCGCCGGTGGCCGAAAGCCTGTTGCCGCCGTTCTCTACCAGCACCGCGACCGCGACCTTTGGGGCGCGAGCAGGCGCAAACGCGATGTACCACGCGTGCGGCGGAGTGTTGCGCGGGTCGGTCCCGTGCTCCGCGGTGCCTGTCTTCGATGCGATCTGCACGCCGGCGATGGCTCCCTTCTGTTGCGTCACCTGCTCGGCGTCGACCATCAAGCCAGTAAGTGTATCCGCGACCTGCGGCGACACTGCACGCCGCAGGTCATGCGGCACTGTCGTCTCGATATTGGCCAGGTCGGGCCCCTTGAGGCTGTCGACCAGGTACGGCTGCATCGTTACCCCTTTGTTCGCGATGGTGGCGGCCACCATCGCGTTCTGAAGTGGTGTCAGTGCGACGTCCTTCTGCCCGATGCTCGACATACCCAACGCGGCGGCATCGCTAATCGGGCCGACGGTGGACTCGGCGACCTGCAGTGGAATCGGCGCGGGATTGGAGTCCAGACCGAACGCCTGAGCGGTCGACTTCAGTTGGTCGGCCCCGGTGTCGATGCCGAGCTGGACGAAAGCGGTGTTGCATGAATGCGCGAACGCGTCATGCAGCGAGGCGGTCGGACCGCTCCCGCACGGCGTGCCGCCGAAGTTCTCCAGAGTGGCGGTGCTGTCCGGCAGCGGAATCCGCGCCGCCGACGGCAGCTGGATGTCCGGCGTCGCACCGGCCTGTAGGGCGGCGGCGGTGGTGATCACCTTGAACGTCGATCCGGGCGGGTACGTCTCCGAGATCGCCCGGTTCAGCAGTGGCGAACCGGGGTTGTCCCGCAGCTGCTGCCAGGCTTCGGCCTGCTGGTTGAGGTCGTGGCTGGCCAGCAGGTTCGGGTCGAACGAGGGCGCCGACACCATGGCAAGGATCTTGCCCGTCGACGGCTCGAGCGCGACGACGGCACCCGAGCACGGCCCGCTGCAACCGTCCTGCATCGCGTCCCAGGCCGCCTGCTGCACCTGGGGGTTGATCGTCGTCGCCACGTTTCCGCCGCGCGGATCGCGGCCGGTGAAGAAGTCCGCCAGCCGACGGCCGAACAACCGCTCGTCGGAGCCGTTGAGGATGGTGTCCTCGGCGCGCTCCAGCCCGGTGCTGGAATACGACAGCGAGTAAAAGCCGGTGACAGGTGCATACACCAACGGGTTGGGGAAAACGCGCAGGAAGCGGAAGCGGCTGTCGGTGGCCACGGAGTACGCCAGCAGTTGGCCGCCCGCCGATATCTGTCCGCGCTGCCGCGAGTATTCGTCCAGCAGCACCCGCTGGTTGCGAGGATCCGCGCGGAGACCGTCGGCGGTGAAGACCTGCGTCAGGGTCGCGTTGGCCAGCAGCAGCACGATCAGAACCATGATCATGAGCGAGATCCGGCGGAGCGAGGCGTTCATACCTTCTCGATCACCTCGGTGCTCGCCGACGCGATCGGTGTCGAGCTCGTCGGCGGCCTGGTCGCGATCGGACGGCGGGCCGCATGCGAGATTCGGATCAGGATCGCCAGCAACACGTAGTTGGCCAGCAGCGACGATCCGCCGTAGGACATCCACGGCGTGGTCAGACCCGTGAGCGGGATCAGCTTGGTCACCCCGCCGACCACGATGAACAACTGGATCGCCAGCGTGGACGCCAAACCGGCGGCCAGCAGCTTGCCGAAGCTGTCGCGCACCGCGAGGGCGGTGCGCAGACCGCGGATGATGACGATCGTGTACAGCATCAGCACGCCGGCGAGTCCGACGAGGCCCAGTTCTTCGCCGACCGCGGCGATGATGAAGTCCGTCGACGCCGCAGGCACCGTGCCGGGCTGACCGTTGCCGAGTCCGGTGCCGAAGATGCCGCCCGTCGCGAAGCTGAACAGTGACTGCACCATCTGGTATCCGGCACCATCAGGATCGGCGAACGGGTCCAGCCAGTTCTGCACCCGGATCCGTACGTGCGCGAAAAGGTAATACGCCGCAACGCTTCCCGCCGCGAACAGCGCCAAACCGATGACGACCCAACTCAACCGGTCGGTCGCCACGTAGACCAATATCAGGAATGACGCGTATAGCAGCAGTGAGGTGCCGAGGTCTTTCTCGAAGATCATCACGCCGACCGAGATGATCCATGCCGCAAGCAACGGGGCGAGGTCTCGCGGGCGGGGCAGGTCCATACCGAGGAAGTGCTTGCCCGCACTGGTGAACACGCTTCGTTTGGACACCAGGACCGCCGCGAAGAAGATCAGCAAGAGGATCTTCGAGAACTCGGCGGGCTGAATCGAGAAGTGGGGCAACTCAATCCAGATTTTCGCGCCATTCTGCTCGGACACCGAGCTTGGCAGGACGGCGGGAATCGCGAGCAGGATCAGGCCCGCAGCGCCGCACACGTAGCCGTATCGTGCGAGGACCCGGTGGTCACGAAGAAAGATCACGACCAACGCGAACGCGACGACTCCGACCAGAGTCCACATCATCTGCTGATTGGCGCTCGGCCCACGCACGCCGTCGGACGTGATGTCTCCCGCGGCGAGATCCAGGCGGTGAATCATCACCAGCCCAAGGCCGTTCAGCAGCGCCACCACCGGCAGCAGCAGCGGATCGGCATACGGTGCGAAGCGGCGGATGGCCAAGTGTGCCCCGGCGAACAACGCCATATACGCAAGGGTGTAGGAGGCCAGATCCCAGCGCAGCCCCTGCTCCTGGTTGGCCTCGACGATGAGAAGGGCCACGGTGGTGATCACCGTGGCGAACCCCAGCAAGAACAGTTCGGCATTGCGCCGGTTGGGCAGCGGCGGCATCACTGTTACAGCAGGCTGGGGTTGGGTCGTCATGAAAGGGTCCGGCAGGTCTTTCCGGGCTCGGCGGGCGGCGGCGGCAGCGCGGTGGCCGTCGGCGACGGGGAAGCGGTGACCGTGGTCGGCGTTTCCGGAGCGGGGCCGGGAAGCGGTCCGCGCGTAAGGGTTTCCGCAGGGCTACCGGGAACGGTCGGTGTTGGCGCCGGGCCGAGCGAATCCGGCAGGCCGGGCTGGGGCGGAGGCGGTGGGGGCGGTGGTGGAGGCGGCGCGGTGCGCGTCGGGCACACCGGCAGCACCGAACTGCGGGCGAGCTCCTCGATCTGGCTGATCGCGTTGTCCAGGCTGCCCGACGGCAATCCCGCGATCACCTGCGCGCGTTCGGACGGGCGCATGTCGTCGACGCCGAGCATTCGGCAGTCGAGGTCGTTGTGGGCCTGCCCGGCGCTGATGAGCGACAAGTCATTGCGTTCGTTCAGGCATCCGAGGAGATAAGGCTCCTGAAGCTGGATTCCGAGAAAGGAACCCTGAACACCCCGCATGATCGACACCGTGCCGTCGTTCTGGGTGACGTAATAGTTGTTGCGGATGATCCACCGGCCGATCCCAAGGGCGGCCACCACGACGAGCACAAGCAGCGCGGCGGCGATGAACAGCCGACGCCGCGACCGCTTGGGAGGCGGGAGCTCTTCGGGTTGTGGCACAACACGTTTGGCTTCGTTGCGCCGCGGGTTGAACGCCGAAGCGCGGCCGGCGGCCGTATCTGGCGGAGCGACTTGGTCGTCGTCACCGGACACCGCCCCCGCGAGGATCGGCTGCGTCTGTCCGTAGTCGTAGTCGATGACGTCGGCGACAACCACCGTGACGTTGTCCGGGCCGCCGCCGCGCAGCGCCAATTCGATGAGGCGATCGGCACTTTCGGCGACATCGGAGATCTGCAGCGCGTCCAGGATCGTGTCATGGCTGACGGGATCGGACAGCCCGTCGGAGCACAGCAGGTACCGGTCGCCGGCCCTGGCCTCCCGCATGATCAACGTCGGCTCGACCTCGTGGCCGGTGAGCGCTCGCATGATGAGTGACCGCTGCGGATGGCTGTGCGCCTCCTCTGCGGTGATGCGGCCCTCGTCGACCAGCGTCTGGACGAAGGTGTCGTCCTTGGTGATCTGTGCGAGCTCGCCGTCGCGTAGCAGATAGCCGCGTGAGTCCCCGATGTGCACAAGCCCAAGTCTGTTGCCGTCGAACAGGATTGCGGTGAGCGTGGTGCCCATGCCCTCGAGCTCGGGATCGGCCTCGACGTGCGCGGCGATCGCCGAGTTACCGTCCCTGACGGCGGTGTCGAGTTTGGAGAGAAGATCGCCGCCGGGCTCGTCGTCGTCGAGATGTGCGAGCGCAGCGATCACCAGCTGCGACGCCACCTCGCCCGCTGCGTGGCCGCCCATGCCGTCGGCCAGTGCCAGCAGCCGGGCGCCCGCGTACACGGAGTCCTCGTTATTGGCCCGGACCAGGCCGCGGTCGCTGCGCGCGGCGTATCGAAGCACCAATGTCACGGGCGCAGCTCGATTACTGTTTTGCCGATTCGAACCGGCGTGCCCAATGGAACCCTTAACGCCGTAGTCACCTTCGCCCTGTCAAGGTATGTGCCGTTGGTCGATCCTAGGTCTTCCACATACCATTCCGAACCCCGCTGCGATAGCCGGGCGTGCCGAGTCGAGGCGTAATCGTCTGTAAGAACCAGGGTGGAGTCGTCGGCGCGGCCGATCAGCACCGGCTGGGTGCCCAGCGTGATGCGGGTTCCTGCCAGCGCACCGTCGGTCACCACAAGGGTTCGGGCGATGTGGCGTTTCTGCCGCGACGGCAGGAGCGAACCGCGAAGCGCCAACCCACGACGAACCATCACGGTTCCGGACGGCGCGTAAATATCCGTGCGCAGAATCCGAAGCACCGACCAGATGAAGAGCCATAACAACAGAAGGAATCCGACGCGCGTCAGCTGCAGCACTAGTCCCTGCATCCGACGTCCTCTCCGTCCCCGCCCCAGTCCAGTCGCGCGCACATCACGGCCAGTGCAGTGCCTGTTCCGCTCCTCGCGTACGCGGCGAATCTCGGCAACGTCACGATACTTGGACAGCCACCGGGTTGAGTGGGAAGCCGGCAGCTTGTCGCCGTGTGCTGTGACGGGGCGAGATCCTCAGTGGACGCGGACGATGATTTCGGAGTGCCCGAGCCGGATCACGTCGCCGTCAGCCAGCTGCCACTCCTGCACCGGTGCATTGTTCACCGTGGTGCCGTTGGTGGAGTTGAGGTCCGCAAGAAGCGCGACCTGCCCGTCCCACCGGATCTCCAGATGCCGACGGGAGACGCCGGTGTCGGGGAGCCGGAACTGGGCGTCCTGGCCACGGCCGATCACATTGGCGCCCTCGCGCAACTGGTAGGTCCTGCCGCTGCCGTCGTCGAGCTGAAGCGTGACGGTCGCACCGCCTGCCGGGTAGTCACCCTGGCCGTAGCCGGGGGCACCGCCGGGAGGCTGGCCGTAGTCGTAGCCGCCGCCCGCGGGCTCGGCGTATCCCTGATCGGCGTAGCCGCCGCCGGCGGGTGGGGCCTCGCCGTAGCGGCCGTAGTCCTGCTGCTGTCCGTAGTCCTGACGGCCGTACTGCTGACCGCCGCCGTAGTTCTGGTCGGGGTATCCGCCGCCCTGATCCGGGTAGCCGCCCTGGTCGGGGTAGCCGCCCTGGTCCGGGTATCCGCCGGGTTGACGACCGTAGTCGTCCTGTCGCGGCGGGGCAGGCTGGCGCCCGTAGTCACCGCCGCCGTAGCCCGGCTGCTGCTGGCCACCGGGAGGCGGATAACCGCCAGGAGCCTGCCGGTAGTCGCCCTGGTCGGGGTAGCCGCCACCCTGCTGAGGGGGGCCGCCGTACCCGGATGGCGGCCGCTGCTCCTGGGAAGGAGGCGGGTAGCCGCGCTGGTCGGGGTAACCGCCTTGATCCGGGTAGCCGCCGCCCTGGTCGGGATAGCCGCCGCCCTGGTCCGGGTAGCCGCCCTGGCGTTGGCCGTAGCCGGGATCACCGCCCTGCGGCGGATAGCCGCGCTGGTCGGGCGGGTACTGGCCGCGGGGGTCCTGGCCGCGGGGGTCCTGACCGCGGGGGTCCTGACCGCGGGGGTCCTGGCCGCGGGGGTCCTGGCCGCGGGGGTCCTGACCGCGGGGGTCCTGACCGCTTTCGCGGTCCTCGGGGCGCCCGTAGCGGTCGTCGTAGTAGTCGTCGGGCCGCCCCTGTCCCTGGCCTGCGCGGTGACTCGGGTTGTCGCTCATCGGTTGTACTCCTGGTTCTGCGGTGTACGCGCGGTCTCGTAGTGCTGGGGCGGGTTCGCCGATGGTTGAGTCAGGATTGACCCCGCCACGAGCGCGAAACTGTCCGGTATGCAGATTCGCTGACTGCTCAAATCTAACGACCACATCACCATACGTTTGCCACCCCTGCTCGTGGATGTAACCCTCCAAGTGCTTGGCGAACGTGGCCGATGTTATGTCCGGGTCAGCGCTCACCTTCTGGTAGTCGGGCACGCTGAGGGTAATGAAGTATTCGTTGGGGGCCAACAGCCTGCCACCGGCCAGCTCGCGCACCCCGTTCTCGGCTTCCCGGTGCAACATCGCCTCGACCTCTTGCGGCACGATCGAGCCGCCGAAGACCCGTGCGAAGGCGTCACCCACGGTCGACTCAAGCTTGCGCTCGATGCGGTCAACAAGACCCATCTGATCGCCCGCCTCACTCGCCGTCGTCGCACATGCCGGTCACCCGCGTGTCGGTTGACCACACCTGTCACATTGCATGGTATCGGGCCAGTACAGAGAAGCGGGACCAACAGAACTCTGAGAATCCTGGACACCCGCGTAGGCGCGCAGGTCAGGAAGTCACAGGCATCCCCGCTCACGGCGATCTGTACGGTTGGGGATCGGGGTCGCTTCAGTGATAGGCTCCCCCGGTTGTTGGGGCGAGTGGCGGAATGGCAGACGCGCTGGCTTCAGGTGCCAGTGTCCTTCGGGACGTGGGGGTTCAAGTCCCCCTTCGCCCACAATCAACAGCCCGCCATTGCTATGTCAGGTCCGACCCTCGGGTCTCCGGTAGCAGCGCGGCGCTGAGAATGCTCACCACTATCAGCGCGGCCAGCATCGCGCCGACGGCCCAGCTTCCCCACACCGACTGAAGAACACCGGAAACCGTGGGCGGCAAGGCGCCTCCCATGATGCTGCCGAAGTTGAATGCCAGCCCCGCAGCCGTGTAGCGATAACGCGTCGGGAAGACCTCGGGCATGAACGCCGCCGACGGACCGTCGGTGAAGCCGAGGATCACGTAGGTGCCGACGATGCCTGCCAGCAGCAGCAGCGCATGCCCGGTGTCGATAAGCGGAAACAGCACGAACGACCACGGCAGCGCCACCGCGTATCCCAAGAGCATCACCTTGCGGCGGCCCATCCGGTCGCTGAGCCGGGCCGACAGCGCGCTGATCGCCATCACGCAGAGGCCGCCTGCCACGCCAACGAGTAGCACGACGTCGCGTGAGAAGCCGAGGTGATTACTGGCGTAGCCCATCAGGTAGGTGCCTGCCATATAGCGGAAGGCGAAGATGCCGACCACCAGCCCGGCCGCGAGCACGACGTTGCGGCGCTGATGGCGGAACACCCCTGCGACCGGAACCGTCGATACGCCGGCGCGCTTCTTCGCCGCGACGAACACCGGGGTCTCGGCGATCGAGCACCGCACGTAGAACGCGACGAGTACCAACGCTGCGCTGAACAGGAATGGGATGCGCCAGCCCCACGTCAGGAACGCGTCGCTCTTCTCGCCGACGGTGGCGTTGGCGATCAGAAACACCGCGTTGGTCAGGATGAGGCCCGCGCCGCCGCCGAGTGCTGTTGTCATGCCGTACATTCCGCGCTTCTGCGGCGGTGCGTACTCCGCGGTCAACAGCGCCGAACCGGCCCATTCGCCGCCGAGCGCGAAACCCTGAAGGAGCCGCAGCACGAGCAGAGTAAACGGTGCCCCGACGCCGATGGCGGAAGTCGGCGGAACCAGCCCGACGGCCAGGGTCGCCAACCCCATGATGAGCAGCGTCGCCAGCAGGCTGCGCTTGCGCCCGAGGCGATCGCCGAAATGACCGAAGAAGGCTGCGCCAAGCGGCCGCGACAAGAAGGCCGCCGCGAACGTCGCGAGGGAGGCCACCGTGCCCATCGCTTGGCTCAGATGCGGGAAGAAGACCGCGGGAAAAACCAGGGCGGCCGCGGTCCCATAGATATAGAAGTCGTAGAACTCGATCGTCGAACCGACGAAACCCGAGAGGGCGACCCTGCGCAGCGGGGATTTCGTAGTGACGCCGACGTGGTCGCTCTGCGAAAGCTCGGCGACGGGCGCCGAGGTCATGACGCCGCCGCCGCCAACTCACGTGCCGGCTCGGCGGCGACGGTGTCGTCGTCGGCGGGTGCGGTCCGCTTCACCGTGGTCAGCAGCAGCGTGATGAGGCCCACCGCGATCGCGACATACAACCAGCCGAGCGGCTCCTGGGACTCCTCGGGCAGCCAAGCCACCAGCGCCATCGCTCCGGTGATCGACACGTAGCAGAACGTGCTGATCAGGCCGGCGATCAGGCCGATGTTGCGGCTGAACACCCCCATCGCCAAACCCTTGCTCAGCGGATCGAGCACCCCGGTGCTCAGCAGCGCGAGCCCGGCGCCTGCGGTGATGAACCAGAAGTTGAGCCCGACCAAGTGCGCGGAGGCCACCATGACCGCGCCTCCGAGGGCCAGCACCACGGCGCCTGCCATGGCCAGCCGCTTGGTCGTCGAGCGCTGGGCCAATGCGCCGCACATCGCCGCGCCGACGAAGTTGGCGGCGCCGACGGCCAGTGCGATGAAACCGTAAGTCGTGGAGGAGTAGCCGAGGCCCACCTGGTAGAGGAAGGGACCGGCCACCCCGAAGACCATCTGTGCCGCCCCGACGAGGCCGAACATCGTCGCGAACTTGACGAAGGTCCCGTGCCGCAGCGCCTCGCGCAGCACACCCGTAGCCGCGCGCACGTCGATCGGCGAGCGACGTTGCGGCTCAAGCGTTTCCGGCAGGACGGTGGCGACAAGCACGGTCACCGCTGCGGTCAGCGCCGCCAGCACCACGAACACCAGCCGCCAGGAACCGAACTGCACGATGAACCCGCCGACCGCCGGGGACACCACCGGTGCCGCGCCCCAGGCCGCGCCGAGGATGCCGAGCACCGACACCAGCTTGGCGCCGCGGAAGCAGTCCGCCGCGATGGCGGCTGCCAGCAGCAGGCACGTGCCCGCACCCATACCGCCGAGGAAGCGCAGCCCGATCATCAGGGGCAGGCTGTCGGCCACGGCGCAGCCGATGCTCGTTGCCACCATCAGGCCGAGTCCGCTGAGCAGCACGCGCTTGCGGCCGATCGCGTCGGCGATCAGGCCTGCGGGCAACACCACCAGCGCCATGCCGAGCATGTAGGCGGTCACCGTGTTCTGAACCAATGCGTTCGACGCCGCGAAGTGCGCCGCGATCTTGGGAAGGGCCGGGGTGTAGATATCAAAGCCCACCTGCTCCAGGGGAGCGACGAGAAGCAGAACGGCGATGAGGCGCCGTGCGGCGCGACCGCTCCACTTCGTGGACTCTGAATTACTCATAGAAGGAATATCCGCGAGTTGGGCCGTCAAGTCAGTCGGGCAATCAACGGATTCGGTTGATGACGCTGCGATCGGTCAAATGGATGATCCCCGCTCATGTGATCGCATGATCCCCCGCCGGGGACCGGCTTATCTTTGACCTCGCGTCCATCGGCAGGCAGGAGTGACCAGATGCCCAGCGCGCCCGCCATAGTAGAGGAACAGGTCGAACCGCCCGAGCGGCTGAACCGGTACCTACGCCTCGGCGTTCGGCTGCAGCTTGCGCTGCGGGCACTGCTGACGGTCTTCATCGCGGCCGCGCTGTTGTTCGAACCACCCGCGGGCAGGCTTGGCCTCTGCATGCTCATCCTCGCCTGCTATGTCGCGCTCGTCGGATGGTGGGCGACATCGGTTTTCGTGCCGCACTTTGCGGGTGCGGGCCGCCGGACGCCCGCGGCGGTCGCCATGTTGGTGGGCGACGTGGCGGTGGTGGCGGCGTTGACGGTTCTCACCGGTGTCACATCGCCGGAGAGCTGGACGTCGGATGTCCTTGTGCAGGGGCTGTTTCTCATTCCGGTGCTGGCCGCCGCCCAACTGCGCCCCGAGATCAGTGCGGCGATGGCGGTGCCTGCGCTCATCGCGCTCGTCGCCTCGAGTTGGATCAGCAAGTCGGTCAACGAGGAACCGTGGCCGCCGATCGTCCTCAGCGCGGTGATATTGGCCGGCCTTGCCGGCGGGTCGGTCGCGTTCTCGCTCATCCAACGATCGCGGGTCGGGATGATCGAGGAACTTCTCGATCAGCGGACAAGCCTGCTCGACGAGCTGATCGGGCTGGAGCAGCACGAGCGCTCGGATCTGTCCGAGCGTCTGCACGACGGTGCGCTGCAGTGCGTACTCGCCGCGAGATATGACCTTCGGGAGGTCAGGAACGGATCCGCCGAAGCGATCGAGCGGGTGGAGGGCGCACTGACCGACACCGTTCACCTGCTCCGCGACGTGGTGCGCGAACTGCATCCCGAGGTGCTCAATCGCTCGGGCCTCAAGGCCGCGATCGAGCAGCTTGCCCACAGTGTCAGCGAAAGATACGGTCTTGCAGTCGATCTCGACACCGACGGTTGGCCCGACGGCGCACACACCGAGCTCGACCACATCCTGTTCGGCTGTGCCAGGGAGATCACCACCAACGTCGGCAAGCACGCAAGAGCGACCACGATGTCGATCGGGCTGGACCTCAGCGCGACGCGGGCATGGCTGCGGATCAGCGACGACGGCGTCGGGATGTCCGAAGAGGACACCGCCAGCTCCGTGGAAACCGGCCACATCGGGCTGGCCGGGGTCAGGACCAAGGTGCTGGCCGCCGACGGCGAATTCGAAATCGACTCCGAAGGCTCGGGCACGGTACTGACGGTGAACATTCCGCTGCACCGGCCACGGGTAACGGACGCGGCGACGTAGGGTCCGGCTGTGGAGAGTTCTGAAACCCGCACGCGCGTAGTGGTATGCGACGACCACCCATTGTTTCGAGAGGGGATGGTCCGCGCGCTGAAGTCCAGCGGTGCCATCGACGTGGTGGCCGCGGTGGCCGATGGGCGGGCGGCACTCGACGCGATCAGGGAGCATCGGCCCGACGTGGCCGTGGTCGACTACAAGATGCCGGGCATCGACGGCGTCGCGGTCGCCAACGCCGTGACGCGCGACAGGTTGCCGACGAAGGTGCTGCTGGTGTCCGCCTTCGAGGACAGCAGCATCGTGTACGAGGCGCTCGCGTCCGGCGCGATGGGATTTCTCGGTAAGGAAGCACCGAGCGAGCAGGTGGTCGACGCGGTCCGCCGGTGCGCGCGCGGCGAGGAGGTGCTTCCGCCGGAGCTGGCCAAAGGCGTCGCCAGTGAGGTGAGGAAGCGGGCCCGAGGCAGCTCGGCGGTTCTGACGCAGCGTGAACTCGAGGTGGTGCGGCTCATCGCCAAGGGGTTTTCGGTGCCGGTCATCAGCGGCGAGCTGCACCTGTCACCGGCCACCGTGCGAACCCACATCCAGAAGCTCTACGAGAAGCTCGGGGTGTCGGACCGGGGTGCGGCCGTTGCCGAGGCGATGCGACGCCGCCTTCTGGAGTAGGTCCGTACTAAGCCGAAGAAAGAACGTAGGACGCCGCCGTGATCGCCTTGTCGCCGTTGCCCTCGTCGTGAAGCAGTGCCCGCACGCCGACGGTTCCGTCGGTGCCGACGAGCGGCTGGGCCTCGACCCGGAAGGGGCCGACCTTCCCGCGGGCGAGGAACATCACGTGCGACGAGACGCCCTGGAGTTGGTCGGTGCCCGTCGCGCCTGCGGCGACGTCCATCGCCGCCGTTTCGAGGATGACGAACTGCGGCCCGATGTGCAGCGCCGCATCCGGTGAAGCCACCTCGGCCGACAGCTCGGGCAGTGCCCAGTGGCCGTCGGGCCGACACGCGCCGCCGAACGCCTGCCACAACGGCGGCAGGTCGGGGGAGTCGACGATCTCGAGCGGGACGTGCTCCATCTTCTGCAATCCTTCGGGCGGGACGCCGATGCTGACGCCCTGCCCTTCCGTGAGTGCCAGCACCCGCGTCGGCTTGTCTGCGTCGACGATGGTCGAGCGGCTGTAGGCCATCTGCCGTCCCTGCTTGAGCACCTCGGTCTTGACCTCGAAGCGGGTGACGTCGCGGCCAGGGTCGAGGATCTGGCCTGACCAGATGACCGGGTTGGGCACGGCCTCCAGGTCGGACACACCGCCGCTGTCCGGCGACGCGATGCCGAGCACGGCCAGCAGCAGTCCGCCGGTCGGGTTGCGCATGTCGCGGCGCATCGTGACGGTCTCGTCGGCGGGGCCGTTGTCCATCGACGCGTGGAAGCGGCCGATGTAGCGGTAACTCAGCAGGCCGCCCCAGCGCCTGCTCAGTTCGGCGGCGTATGCCTCGGGATCGCTCGTCAGTTCGCGGATGTCTCGCAGAATTGGGTGCTCCTCTCGTCCGCGAGCAATGTGCTCAGCACACCGTTTAGAACGAGATCGGTCAACTCCTTGGCGGCGCGGTCCGTGTTGGTGACGTGCCTGACGCACACCGCGTACCAAGCGCCGCCCGCGATGACGTCCATCAGCGTGTCGGTGCTGACGCCGCTTCGGGCGATACCCGCCGCGGCTGCATCGTCCACCCTGGCGGCGAGCTGGCTGCGCGCAGTGGCCTCGAGGCGGTCGCTGAGCAACTTCCGCAGCTTCCGGTCGGACCGCAGGTCGACCATCAGACCCGGAATCGCCTCGCGCACAACGGGATCCTCGTACATTCGCACGGCACCCGCGCACAGCCGGGTGATCTCGGCGACGAAATCGTCCTCCGGTGGTGCTGGCCCCAGATCGGGAAACACCGCCTCGTGCACCAGCTGCGCCTTGGAACTCCACCTGCGGTAGACGGCGGGCCTGCTCACCCCCGCGGTGGTGGCGATCAGGTCGATGGTCGTCGCGGTGTAACCCCGCTCGACCAGCAGCGCGCGCGTCGCGGCGAGCACTGCCGCGTCGATCGATGGATCGCGGCGCGAGCCCTGTCGGCGATGTCGCGTCGTGCCCGAAATGGTCGTTCTCCTGATCCCGATTAGTCGTTACAGTGTGTCACAACAACAGTGGACCAGGAGGCGTTGATGACCGCGGAAGTGACCAAGCCGCTGGCAGGAGTCGGCGAGGACGGCCGGCACCTCTACACCTGTCCGCTGTGTGAGGCGATGTGCGGGCTGGAGATCGAGGTCAAGGACGGCAAGGTCGCCGCCATCCGCGGCAACCGCGACGACACCTGGAGCCGCGGACATATCTGCCCGAAGGGCGCGACGCTCGGTTCCTTGCACGAGGACCCCGACCGCATCCGGCGCCCGATGGTCAAGGTCGACGGCCAGTGGCAGGAAGTCAGCTGGGACGCGGCCTTCCGGCGCTGCACCGAACTGCTGGCCCCCGTCATCGAAAAGCACGGCATCGGCGCCGTCACCTGCTACACCGGCAACCCGCTCGCACACTCGTTCTCGCTGGGCCGCTACACCGGGATCCTGCTCGGCATGTCCGGCATCCCGCTGTCCTATTCGCCGGGCACCGTCGACCAGTGGCCGAAGAACCTGTCGTCGCACCTGATGTACGGCGGCTGGTGGACCTTCCCGGTGCCCGACATCGAGCGCACCGATCTGCTGGTCGTGATGGGCGCCAATCCGGCCGCGTCGCAGGGATCGCTGATGGCCGCGCCGGACGTGATGGGGATCATCGACGGAATTCGCAAGCGCGGCAAGGTGATTGTGATCGATCCCGTCCGGACGGCGACCGCCGCGCGCGCGGACGAATGGCTGCCGATCACGCCGGGCACCGACGCGGCGCTTCTGCTCGCCGTCGCCCACACGCTGTTCGCGGAGGATCTGGTCCAACTCGGGCGATCTCGCACCCCACATCGACGGGCTGGACCGGATGCGCGCGGTCGCGGCCGAATGGTCACCGGAACGGGTGGCCACGGTCACCGCCATCGACGCCGAGCGCATCCGCGGGCTGGCCCGTGAGCTGGCCACCACGCCGCGCGCGGTGGTCTACGGCCGGATCGGCACCTGCAACCAGGAGTTCGGCAGCCTGGCTAGCTGGCTCGTCGACGTCGTCAACATCCTGTCCGGCCATTTCGACATCGAAGGCGGCAGCATGTTCCCGCGGGCGGCGGCATGGTCGGTCACGGTGCAGCCGATCCCGGGCCTTGAAGACGGGGCGCCGGAGTTCGGCCGGTTCCATACCCGCGTCCGCGGCGCCAAGGAGGTGCTGGGGCAGGTGCCGGTGTCCTGCCTCGCCGAGGAGATCGCGACGCCGGGCGAGGGCCAGATCAAGGCGCTGATCACCGTCGCGGGCAACCCGGTACTGTCCACGCCTGCCGGGCACATGCTCGACGAGGTGCTGCCGACGCTGGACGCGATGATCGCCGTCGACCTGTGGCTCAACGAAACGACCCGGCACGCCGACGTGATCCTGCCCGGATCCTCGCCGCTCGAGCAGCCGCACCACGACGACCTGATCCTCAACTTCGCGATCAACAGCATCGCCAACTACTCTGCGCCGGTCTTCGCCAGGCCCGATCCCGACGCCCCAGAGGAGTGGGAGATCCTGATCCGGCTGACAGGGCTGTGCACCGGCATGCCTGCCGAGGATGTCGACGTCGCCGCGATCGACGACGGCTTCTTCGACTACATGGCGTTAACGAAGGGTCTCGACGGCGCGGAGATCCGCAAGCTCTACGACCACGGCGGTCCGGAACGGATCCTCGACTTCACGCTTGCGCACAGGACCTTTCGGCGATCAATACGGTGAGAACCCCGACGGTGTGACGCTGGACAAACTGAAGGCCGAGCCCAACGGCATCAATTTCGGCCCGATGATCCCGCAGGTGCCGGAGGTGCTCGGCACCTCCGACGGCAAGATCCGGCTGGCGCCGCAGTATCTGCTCGACGACCTGCCCAGGCTGGCGACGCGCCTGGATCGTGCGCCCGAGGAGCTGGTGCTGGTCAGCCGGCGCCATCTGCGGTCGAACAACTCGTGGCTGCACAACGTCGCGCCGCTGATGAAGGGCAAGGACCGCTGCACGCTGCTGATGCACGACGACGACGCGAAACGGCGGGAGGTCGCCTCCGGCGATCTGGTCACGGTGACGTCCTCGGGCGGCCACATCGAGGTGCCCGTCGAGGTGACTGACGCCATCATGCCTGGCGTGGTGTCGATGCCGCACGGCTGGGGACACGGCAAGGCGGGCACCCGGATGGCGGTCGCGAACGGATCGCCAGGGGTGAACACCAACGTGTTGTCGCCGCCGACGTTCATCGACGAGCCGTCGGGCAACGGGGCGCTGAACGGCATCCCGGTGACGGTCACCCCGGTGCGGACCTGAAAGTATCGACGACGTGGGCAACAACGAGCGGGCGAAGATCGTCATGTCCGACGAGGAGATCGCCGAATTCATCGAGCGCAGCCGCACGGCCACGATGGCCACCGTGCTGCCGGACGGGCGGCCGCACCTGGTCGCGATGTGGTACGCCGTCGTCGACGGCGAGATCTGGTTCGAGACCAAGGCGAAATCGCAGAAGGCCGTGAACCTGCGCCGTGACCCGACGATCACGGTGATGATCGAGGACGGCCAGAGCTACGACACCCTGCGCGGGGTGTCCATCGACGGCAAGGCCGAGATCGTCGACGACCCGGAAAACATTCTGCGCGTTGGGAAAAGCGTGTGGGAGCGCTACACCGGCCCGTATACCGATGAGATGCGCCCGTTCGTCGACCAGATGATGCACAACCGGATCTGCGTGCGGGTGGTGCCGAGCCGGCTTCGAAGCTGGGATCATCGCAAGCTCGGCATGGGACCGATGCCGATCGGCGGCAGCACCGCGCAGTACTTAGGTTGATGCCATGGATGCAGACAAGAAGCCCAAGCAGCTGAACGCGCCGTTCGTCAAGGCCGGCATGAAGTATTCGAGCAGGGCCGTCGCCTGGCTGTACCGGAAGTCGGGCGGGAGAATCGGCGGTACCTGGCGGGGCGGCGCGGCGTTCAAGAAGCCGGTGCCGACGCTGCTGCTCGAGCACCGGGGCCGCAAGTCCGGCAAGCTGTTCGCTTCGCCGCTGATTTACATAACGGACGGCGACGACGTGATCATCGTGGCGTCCATGGGTGGTCGCGACGAGAACCCGCAGTGGTACCACAACCTGATCGCCGACCCCGATGTTCACATCGAGATCGGTCGCGACCGACGGGCCGTGCGCGCCGTGTTGGCTAGCCCCGAGGATAAAGAGCGGCTCTGGCCCAAGCTGGTCGACGCCTACGCCGATCTCGACGCCTACCAATCGTGGACCGACCGCAACATCCCGGTCTTCATCCTCAAGCCCCGCTAGCCGGAGCCGGCGTGTCGTCTGGGGCGCGCGCCGATGTAGAGGTCGGTTGACGCGCCTGTGCTTGGTTGTGCCGCCGTTCGGCTTCGATTCGCGCGGCGCGATTTTGCGCGCGGGTGCGTTTGCGTCGCGGCATGCCAGCGCGCGACCGGGCTGCCGCTGCTCAGTGGCCGTGCCGCTGTGGACTCTGTACGGCTGCGGCGGACGCGCGCGCTGCTCATATGCTGTTGATCGTTCGGGCGTGGCAGCGTGCAGCAGCATCGTCACGCGCACGCTTGACACGCTGAGACGGCGTCAAGCACGGGTCGCCGATCCAGCGCGGTGTGCGGTTGTAGCCGATCGCGGGACTGTTCGCACTTCAACGTGCATAGTAGGTCGCGGTATCGAAGCGTTTTTGACCGGATGGAGCAGCAATTGATCGCACTTAGCAACGTGAATTCACCCCGCAAGATCACTGGCGCCCTTGTCGCTGGCGCCGTGACAAGCGGATTATTCGCAAGCGCCGGATTAGGGTTAGCCCCAACGGCGAACGCGACCTGTGCGTCAATCTTCGGTATCGGCAACAGCGCGGATTGCACCAGCACGTTGTTGAGTGGCTCCCTCGCCATCGGCGACGGAGCCACGGCCCACGCCGACGGGTTGCTCGGCGCGGCTTTGGTCGTCGGTACGAACAACTCCGCCGCCACAGGCTCGGGGTCTGTCCTCAACGTTGCCACCAGCCTCTTTGGCAGCAACAACAGCGCCACGGCAGGAGGCCCCATAGCGAATTTTGCCACAAACATCGGCGGCAGCGGCAACACCCTCACGACACAAGGCAGCCTGTATAACACCGCCACTAACATTCTGGGCAGCAACAACGTGCTCACGACAAACGGCGGCTTTGCGAACTGGGCTCGAAACGTGGTCGGCAGCAACAACACCGTCACGGCAACAGGCGGCTATGCAAACTGGGCTCTAAACGCGTTCGGCGACAACAACACGCTCACGCTAGAGGCCGGCAATGTCAACACGGTCCGAAACATTGTCGGCAGCAACAACACCATCACGGTGGCAGGCGGCTACGGGAACTATGCTCGAAGCCTGTTCGGCGACACAAACACCCTCACGATACAAGGCGGCACCGGGAACAATGTGCGAAACCTGTTCGGCGACGGCAACACCCTCACGACACAGGGCGGTTATTCAGACTTGGCCACCAATTTCTTCGGCAGCGGCAACACCGTCACGTCGACAGGCGGGTTTTTCAACGGGGCGAGGAACATTGTCGGCAACGGCAATATGCTGTCCGCAGGTGGCCCCGGCAGCAACCTGAACGCCGTCCTCAACGGCGGCGGAAGCGGTAACACCATCACAGCCAGCGGCCAGTTGACCGCCGGGTTCAACTTCTTGGGCGGAACCAATACAGTCACAGCGGGCCCCGGTCCGCTCGCGTTGGCCGGTTCCATCTTTAGAGACCTTCAAACCGTCACGCAGACGAACCCCGGCATCGCCATCAACGGCGACCCCGTCGGTGGGACGGCCGCGGTCCTCTCCACGGCAGGCACAAAGCAAGGCATCTCCAGCACCGGCCTAACCGCGGCGTTCAACCCCCCCAAGGCTCCCAAGGCTCCCAAGGGGCCCGGCGCGAGCGCCCAGCACCCCGGCCTGAACGCGTTGTTCAACCCCCCCAAGGCTCCCAAGGCCACCTCCCCGGGTGGGTCCGGCGCGAGCGCCCAGCACCCCGGCAACCCCGGCCCGAGCAACAAGAAGGGCAGCGACCCCAGCGGAAGCAAAAAGAACGGCAGCGGCCCCGACGGAAGCAAAAAGAACAAGCACTGAGATCGCCGCTAAGCGGCGATCACCCCACCGCTGTAATCGTATGGCCCGGCCGTCCAGGGCTTAACCGGCGGCGTACGGGTTGCCGTCGTCATCGGGCGTTACGAACGTTCCCAACCCGCGTTCGGCGAACGGGACTGGCGTGCGTTGCTCGATTCGCACGACGCCGTGGTCCGGTCTCAGCTCGCCCGCTTTCGGGGTCGTGAGGTGAACACCTCGGGAGACGGGTCTCTTGCGATGTTCGACGGGCCGCAGCGAGCGATCCGCTGCGCCATGGCAATTCGCGATTGCGGTGCAGGCGCTCGGTATTCAGGTGCGCGCCGGCCTGCACACCGGTGAGCGCGAGGTCCGCGGCGATGACATCGGCGGCCTCGCCGTGCACATCGGTGCGCGGGTGAGCGCGCTGGCAGCACCCAACGACGTCCTCGTGTCCAGTACGCTGCGCGACCTCGTGATCGGGTCGGGCCTCGAATTCGAAGACCGTGGCGCGCACATGCTCAAGGGTGTGCCCGGTGAATGGCACCTCGTTGCCGTCGCGTCTCCGTAGCGGTCACCTGGGACGGTAGAACGGTGGTGGGTCGTTGGAGCGCGGCGCGGGTGTGCACCGGGATTCGTCGGGGTCTGCCAGTTCGCTGATTGTGGCGCAGTGGGTTTGGTCGATTCGGCGTTCCGCGTTTATGCGTTGTGCACGCCTGTGCCTGTGGATGAACTCGCAAGTGTGGATAAAACCGCGCTAGCCGCGGCTCGGCGGCCGGAAGCCCGGGTTCACCAATCCTGTTGCCACACCGCTGCCTATCGGGCCGAGGCGGTCGAACAGCGCGGCGCTGCCGGTGGCAACGCCAGCGTGGCTGTAATGCGTGAGGGCGGCCAGCCCGATGTATTCGCCGTCGGGCAGCCGACTCAGCGTCAGCGTGTAGTCGGCGTTGATGAAGTTCAAACCGCTTGCGCTGGAATGGGTTAGCGAACTCGTCACGTCACCCGCCATGGCGGCACGGATGAACGGCGTCACCGGTTCGCCCTCCACGAGCGGCTTGACGTCGCGCACCCACGCGAACTTCTGGCCGCCGTGCCGCCACTCGCTGAGATCCTGGCTGGGGGCCGTCATCTCCGAATTCGCGCTGTAGGCCCAGAGTTCCATGGTGAAGTCGCCCGAGACGTCAGCTGGCTTGGTGGGCGCAGGCGGCATGTCGATCGACAGCGTCCACGCCGGATCGGGCGGTTGTTCACCGCGCCGCAGGAACAGCGCGCTCGCCCTGGCGACGACGGTGTCATTCTGTCGCATCGCGGCGTCAACCAGGCGGATGCGCCTGCCCTCGCGCTCGACGGAGGTGTCCACTCGTATCGGTTCGGCCAGTGCGACCGGGCGCAGCAGGTCGACGGTCAGCCGCGCCGGTTGCAGGTCCGGATCGCCGCCAGCGAGTTCGATCGCCCTGCCCAGTAGTCCGCCGATGTAGGTGCCGCTGATCGTCGAACCCCACGGGCCGCGGGCGAGTGGGCTGGGTACGAGCAGGTCGCCATCGACACTGAAGAATGCCTGGTCATGATTCGTCATCGCCAGTGACGATAGCTGGCCTAACTTTCGACGATGTCGCTGTACTCGTCGTGCTTCTTCAGGTAAGCGACAACCATTGGGCACAGGGCTTTGATCCGCAGCCCCGCATCGCGGGTCTGCTGCAGTGCTTCTCCGATGAGAATCGTTGCCAGGCCGCGTCCTTCGTAGTTGTTGTCCACCTCGGTATGGGTGAAGACCCGTTTGTCGCCGCGGTCGAGGTACTCGGCCTTGCCGACCACCCGGCCGTCGACCGCGATGGTGAAGTGATCCGATTCTCGGGTGACGGTGGTGGGAGCGCCGGTCTTATCGGTTTGTGTCATAGCGTCCCCTTCGGATTCGGTCTCGGCCGCAGCGTGGCGTTCGGCAGCGGGGGAGCGGGCAGTCGCGCGACCGACCCGCGGTATCCCTCGACGGAACCGAAGCGGGAGTCGCGTTCTTCCCACAGCAGGCGGTAGGTGGCGATGTCGTCGTGGCTGCGTCCGACGAAGTTCCACCACATGACCAGCTGCTCCTCGAACGGCGGCCCGCCGAGCAGAACCGCGCGGGCGGGGCCGTCGCCGCGATTGTGCAGTGTCAGGATGTCGCGACCGGCCGACTGGAACGCCAGGTCAGCCACGTCGAGCGCGGTGCCCGCGACCTCGAGGCCGCCCTGGTCGAGCAGCACGCCGTGCTCGAAGGCCGGATCGACGGTGAGCGCGACCTCTGCGCCCGGATCGAGATCGATCTGCGCGCCGAGCAGCGGCGTGAAGGTGTGCACCGGAGACCGGCTACCCGAAAGCTCGCCGAGGAACACCCGAAGGACGGCGCCGGGCACCGAGATGGGCTCGGGCGCGTAATGGGCGAAGTCGCGGCCGCTGTCGCGATCGGAATCGGGCAGCGCGACCCACAGCTGTACGCCGTGCAGCACCGTCGTCGCGGGGGTGGAGACCTCCGAGTGGCAGATGCCTGCACCCGCCGTCATCAGGTTCAGTTCGCCCGGCCGGACCATGGCATGCACGCCTGCGCTGTCGCGATGTTCCACTTCGCCGCTGAACAGCCAGCTGACCGTCTGCAGCCCGGTGTGCGGATGCGGCGGCACGTCCATGCCGACGCCGTCGCGGACATCATGTGGGCCATAGTGATCGGCGAAGCACCACGCCCCGATAAGCGACCGCTCCCGCTGCGGCAGCGTCCGGCGGACCCGGATGGCCCGCGGGCCACCCAACGGCACTTCGCGCGGGTGCAGCACTCCGGTGAATGACGATGCCGCGCAAGCTACTTCGGCAGGTGCGGTATCGGTGTTGCTCACCAGCTCACAGTAGCGCTACCCCGTCATCGCCGAGCGGATCACCTCGAGATCGTGATCGTCGATCCGAAAGACCCCGAAGCGGAACTTGTATCCCCAGCGGCTCTTGTCCTCGATGAAGCCGAGGCGCTCGATCAGCGGTTTGATCGGTGTCTCGGTGCAGTCCAGGAAGTCGACGTTGCGCCGCCACGGGTGGAAGTCGTCGGTCATCTCCACCTGATAGGGCTCATCATCGGCGACCTGCCCGATGGCGGTGAACGCCTGCAGCGGCTCGCCGTCGGGATAAACGGTCCGCGGCGAGTAGAAGACGACCCAGTCGCCCCGGGCCATCTTGCGCAGCATGTTTGGCTTACCGTGGTTCGCCTGCGTGAAACGGCCGCGGACGCCACGTTCGACGTGGTCGCGGCTGACGGTGTTGATCCAATTCGTCATGCCGGCACGCTAAGCTGCCGGTCCGACACCTGCGAGTGATCGGTGAACAGCCTGTGGATAACTGTCGGCGGGTGCGACACTGGCGCGATGGCCTCGACGGATAGGGACATCTACGAACGGCTGGGCGCTCTCGAGCAGCTCGTCCGGCACCTCTACGAGAGGACGGGTGTGCCGATGCCCGACCTGCGGGCACTCGCCCAATCCGGGATATCGGACAACGTTCGGCGGTTGCTCACATCGGGCAACAAGATCGGCGCTATCAAGGCCTACCGCGACGAGGCGAACGTCGACCTCCCAACAGCGACCAAGCTCATCGAATCGCTCTCGGGCTAGAACGGGCTGCTGTTCTTTTGCCAACGCGCCTCCTCCGGGCGCGGCCCGTACTTGGCGGTGTACGCGTCGTGGATGTGCGCGTTCTTCTTGCGGTTGATCTCATCCACGAGATTCGGGTCGAAGCCGTGCTGCGCCAGCCGGTGCCTGCGCCACACCTTGTTGAGCGCCAGCGATATCAACAGGGCCCAGACGTAGATCGGCGCCGTCATCTCCGTGTGCACGTAGAGCGATGCGGGCAGCAGCCAGAACGGTGCCAGCATCAGGAACGGGGGGATGGCCCAGCGGATCATGTGCCTGCGGATGGCGCCCGGGCCCGCCAGGTCGTTGCGCACCCACTCGCGGTACTCGTCTGGAAGCCTGCGGCCGAACACATAGCCGAGGTACTGGATTGGTTTGGGGCGGTTCATTCACGTTCTCCTTCGAGTGCACCCGCGGCAAGCGCGGCGGCATTGACCCTGGTGAGTACCGAGTGCAGGTGTTCGAGTTCGTCGAGGCCTACCCCCAGCCGCTCGATCACCGAGGGCGGAATCTTGAGGGCCCGCCTGCGCAGCGTCAGCCCGGTTTTGGTGAGTTCGACGTCGGTGGCGCGTTCGTCGGTTTGGCTGCGCGAGCGAGTGATCAGGCCGAGTGTCTCGAGCCGTTTGAGCATCGGTGAGAGAGTGGCCGAATCGAGCTGCAGGGACGTCGCGATCTCCTTGACCGACAGCGCGCGCCCTGACCTGTCGGCGCGGTGGTGATCCCACAGCGCGAGCATCACGAGGTACTGCGGATGGGTCAGGCCCAGCGGCTCCAGCAACGGCCGGTACACCGCGAGCACCGCCCGGTTGGTGACGGTCAGCGCGAAACAGACCTGGCGCTCGAGTGCCAGCGGATCAACCTCTACGTCGACGACCGTCATAAGAAGAATCGTACGCTAATAGATAGGACCCTAACTAAAGGGGTGAGGAGGCTCACCCCCGCGTTGTTAGCATCAGCGGATGAGTGACTGGCTGACGGCCATCGAGGCTCGGGAAACGAGCTTTGGCAGGCCGCCGATGGGCAGGCGGGGCTACAACGAGGAAGAGGTCGACGACTTCGTTGAGCAGGTCGTCGCACGGCTCGATGGTCGTGGTCGGCTGACGGCCGCCGACGTTCACAACGTGGCGTTCTCGAAGCCGGCGCTCTTCAAGCGGGGCTACCACGAGGACGAGGTCGACGCATTCCTGAGAAGGGCCGAAGCCACGATCGCCCAGCTGGACCGCCGCGCATGAGCGACGGCCCGATCCGTGACGACCACGCGGAGCTGCTGCGTCGGCGCGCCCTGACCGAGGACGCGGCTAGGACCGAGGCCGTCGAGCGCAGGCACGCATCCGACGGCAGGACCGCGCGCGAGAACGTCGACGACCTCGTCGACCCCGGCACCTTCATCGAATACGGCCGGTTCACCATCGCCGCCCAGCGCTTCCGCCGCGACCTCGACGACCTGATCGCCCGGACCCCCGCCGACGGCTTGGTGGCGGGCACCGCGCGCATCAACGGCGACCTGTTCGGCGAGGAGCGCAGCGCCTGCGCCGTGCTGTCCTACGACTACACCGTCCTCGCGGGCACACAGGGGTATTTCGGGCACCGCAAGAAGGATCGACTCTTCGAGCTGATCGAGCGGATGCGGCTGCCAACCGTCTTCTTCGCCGAAGGGGGCGGCGGTCGACCGGGTGACACCGACTACCCGACGGTGTCGGCGCTCGACACCCGCGCGTTCAAACTGTGGGCGCAGCTGTCGGGTGTGGTGCCGCGTATCGCCATCGTCAAGGGCCGCTGCTTCGCGGGCAACGCCGTCATCGCGGGCTGCTCAGACCTCATCGTGGCCACCCGAGACGCCTCGATCGGGATGGGCGGTCCCGCGATGATCGCGGGCGGCGGGCTCGGCGACGTCCATCCCGACGAGGTCGGGCCCATGTCGATGCAGGAGCCCAACGGCGTGGTCGACGTCGTCGTCGCCGACGAGGCCGAGGCGGTCGCCGTCACGAAACGATTGATCGGCTATTTCCAGGGCTCCACCGCGTCGGGCACCGCACCCGACCAAACCGCTTTGCGCACAATCGTTCCCGAGCGCAACCGGCGCGCCTACGACGTCAGTCCGGTGATCGACACGCTGGCCGACGAGGGGTCTGTGACGTTCCTGCGTCCCCGCTTCGCCCGCGAGATGGTCACCGCCCTTGCCCGCATCGATGGCCGCGCCGTCGGAGTCATCGCCAACGACACCCGTTACATGGCGGGCGCGATCACGGCAGCCGCCGCCGACAAGGCCGGCCGCTTCCTGCAGTTGTGTGACTGCTTCGGGCTGCCGGTGGTCTCGCTCATCGACTGCCCGGGCTACATGGTCGGCCCGGCCGCGGAGGCCGAGGGGCTGGTGCGGCGTGCATCCCGCATGCTCGTCGCGGGCGCCGCGATGCGCGTGCCCCTGGTCGCCGTCGTGCTGCGCCGCGGTTACGGCCTTGGCGCACAGGCGATGACGGGCGGCAGCCTGCACGAGCCGGTGCTGACCGTGGCGTGGCCGGGCGCGCATCTCGGTCCGATGGGGCTCGAGGGCGCTGTGCGGCTGGGGTTGCGCAAGGAGCTGGAGGCGATCGCCGACGACGACGAGCGTGAACAACGCGTGCGCCAGGCGACGGAGGCGGCGCAGGAGAATGCCAAGGCGCTCAACGCCGCTCAGCTGTTCGAGATCGATGACGTCATCGACCCTGCCGACACCAGGCGGATCATCGCCGACACGCTGACTGCGGCCACGGCGCGCGCGGAGTTGCCTCCGGCGCGGCCGTTCGTCGACACGTGGTGAGAAAAGGGGGGACGGTGCCGCCATAGCGCCTCACGGCAAGTGGTCGCTCGAAGCGACGGTTCTGGGGTGGTACCCGGGGCATGCCCGGCACCGTCGCAATACTCAACGGCGGCGGCCCACCCTGTATTCCGGTGATGTCAGGCCTATTCGACGGCAAGGACGACGATCTGATTGTGGTGCGTGTCGACAACGTAGACGCGGGAACCGTCGCGGCTCATGGCCATGCGGTACCCGTTGCCGTCGAACTCGAGCGTTTGGGTCACCTGATGCGTGTCGATGTCGATGACGGTCACCAGGCCGACCAGTCGCGGCAACTGAAAGCCGTGGGCGACGTAGAGCTCTCGGTGATCCGGATTGATCACGAGGGCATGCGGTTCGATGCCGACGTCGATCCACTCCGTCGACACCCCGTTGACCGCGTCGACGATGCTCACGATTGCACTGGACAGCGCGGTCACGTAGACCCGCGTGCCGCCTGGGCTCACGGCGACCCCCGACGGGTCACCCTTCATGCCCGTCACATAGCCCACGACCTCTTGGATGTTCGCGTCCACAATCGCCAGGCTTCCACTGGCGAATTTCGTTGACGCGTAGACGAAATTGCCGTCCGGGCTCGCCGGGCGTAATTTCGTCGTCGGAGCTGAAATCGCAGATATACGCGAACGTCCCCTGTGGGCTGAAGACGACCGATTGAGGGTTGAAGCCGGCGGCGAAGGCGGCGATGAGCCGCTTGGTGCGGAGATCGATGACGTACGCCCTACCACGGTCGCCCATCGACTCACGCTGCAGGCCCACGACGAGCGCGGTGCTGCCGTTGGGACTGACCGCGATGTCCATCGGAGATCCGGGCAGGTCGACCCGCCCCGCGATACCTCCCGTCGCCAGATCCACGATGCTGATGCAGTTGTCGCCGTCGACTGCGACGTAGAGTTGCGTGCCGTCGCGGCTGACGGCGACGGAGTGGAGAAAATCGCCCATCGCGATGTTGTCAACCTGGCGAAGTGGCATGGAAAAAGGCTTCCACACCGATGGCCGCTACGACCCGCTATTGCCTGGAACGCGTAACTAGTTGGTCGCCAGCGCCGCGGCGACGGCGCGCCGCATGTCGTCCTCGTTGACGATCAGATCGTTGTCTGCCGCCTGCGCCAGCAGTTGAGGCGGCGTGCTGCTCAATCGGCGGGCCCGCTCGTGCTTGCAGTGCACGACCACCTTGCGCGCGAACCGACCGTTGCCCGCGGTGTCCAGTGCCGTACCCTGCTCGATGGGGGTGTCGCGCAACCGGGCCGCCTCGTCGCGCAGCAGGGGCCACGCGGCATCGGCGATCGCGATCTTCTCCTTGCCCGCGATCAACCGGCCGATCTGCACGATCTCGTCGGGCGTGTAACTGGTGAACGACAGCGTCAAGTGGAAGCGCGACGCCAGGCCGGGGTTGGCCTTCATGAACCGCCGCATCTCCTTGGGGTAGCCCGCGACGATCACCACTAAGCGGTCGCGGAAGTCCTCAATGTACTTCAGCAAGGTGTTGATCGCGTCCTTGCCGAACGAGTGGCCCTCCTGCTCGGGCGCCAGCCGGTAGGCCTCGTCGATGAAAAGCACGCCGCCCAAGGCGGATTCACAGACCTCCTTCATCCGGGCCGCGGTCTGCGAGATGTACCCGACGACGAGGTCCTCCTCGGTGACCTCGACGACGGTCGGGCGCTCGATCTTGCCGAGCCCGAACAGGAACTCGGCCGCGATCCGGGCGAACGACGTCTTCGCCGTACCGGGCGGGCCCTCCAGCACCATGTGGTTCTCGTTCGTCATCGACGTCTCCTCGCCGCGTGCGGCGAGGATCTTGTCGATCTGAATCTCGGTGCGCCACACCGTGATCTGTTCCTTCGGCCCGGACAGGCCGATGAGTTCGTCGAGCTTGCGCTGCGCTTCGGCCAGCACCGCGTCCTTCTGTTCCTCCAGCGCCGCGGCGACGCGCTGCGCCTTCGACGTCTCGGTGCTGGGGTCCCACGGATCTGTTCTGGTCGAGATGGTTTCGGAGTCCGTGACGATCAACCGGTAGCCAGGGTTCGCCAGCGCCTGCGCGGCGGCATCGAGCAGCACGCCGTTGTTCGTGGCCTGTTCGAACGACGCCCGCGCCGCCTCTTCCTGCCCCAGTTCGCGCTGGCACCATCCTCTGGTCAGTGCGGCGTCGGCGGCGATGTACTGGTTCTTCGTCCTGACGGTCGCAGCGCGATCCAGCGCGGTCTGGAACTGGCCGATGCTGGCGGCGGCCGCGGCGGCGAGGGTGTCGACGGCGGCGGTCAGGTCGTCAACGACGTGGGTCGCATGTGCGGGCGGCGATTTCGCGGTCACCCGCAGGACATCGGGCCAGCGTTGCGTCAAGTGATAGGAGGCCGCGCCGATGAACTGCGCCCACTGGGCGGCCATCGCGTCGCCGGAGACGACGGGATCCTCGAGCACGTCGATCGCCTCGGCGAACCGGCGGTCGCCGATCAGCGCCGCGGCGTACGCCAAGGCGATCGTCGGCCGCGACCACACCGGCATCGTCACATACAGCGGCGCGTCCAGGCGGGCGTGCAGATCACCGTCGACCAGCCCAATGCGGCGTGTCTCGCGGTACAGCGAACGCGAGTTGCGGTGCGCCGCCTCAAGGACGTCCATCGCTTGATCCCCGCACGCGATCCGGCCGAGCCAGGCATCCGACATCGACGGCTGAGCGGCGGTGATCGCGACGAAACCGGCCAGCGCCCCCCGGGTGTCGCCGGCCTTGTAGCTCTCGAGCGCAGCGTCGAACGCGCGACGCTGATCGGTCGGTGCGGTCAAGCGGTGCTCCTAAACTGTCTGGCCCGCAGCGCCGCCCAGGAACGGCTGCTCGGCCTTGAACGTGGCGATCTGCACATCGGTGGTGAACGCCGAGGTGGAGATGCGGACCGTCGACGCCGATATCTGGGTGAACGACAGATCCGGCGTCGGCGCGTTGCGCTCGGCGTCTCCGACCGTGATAACCGTCGACGCCAAACCGGCGGGCGGCGGCCCTGAAGCGCGGTCGCTGACGATGATCGACGGCACGAACTCCGGCGGATGCCTGCGGTCGACGACCGCGACCAGCGGCTGCTCGAGTGCACGCCACCGGGCCGGCTTGTCGGTGTAGATCGCGATGCGCTCGCCGACCGCCGCCGCGCGCACCAGCAGCTGGCAGGCGTACGGCATCCCGGTGTGCAGCGCGATCCGGGTGGCCTGGTCGGGATCGGTCAGCGACAGCAACAGGAGGTCGCCGCGCTGGGTGGTGCCGACGAGCACGCCCGACGAGCCGACCGGCAGGTCCAGCGGGGCGGCGTCCAACGGGCGGGCGGGCATCGCGTCGAATCGCCGCGGCAGCGGGGCCGAGCGCTCCGCCGCGGGCCCCTGGAAACCGGGAAGTTGGTTGAGGTACAGCGTTGGCGGCCTGGTCGGTGCCTGCGGATCGTTGACGCGCACCAGTGCCGACACCCATGGCCGGTCCTCGGTCGGTCCGCGCTTCTTCGTCAGCGAAATCGTCTGCACCACAGCGTCGGAGCGCAGCGCCCACATCTGGTTGAGCGTGCTCGTGGCGATGTCCTCCGGCGAGAAGTAGTACGACGTCAGGTAGCCGGGATGGGCCTCGACCGACTTCCACGCCTCGGTCGGTGCGATCGGTTTCGGCCTGCGCGGGCCCGCCGCCAGGTCGGGCTCCGGCTCGTCGGGTACCACCGCAAGGCCCGCTCCCAAGTCGACGAGTGCGGCGTCAAGATCCTTGGCGGTCAACGCGTTAGCGCGCACGCCGCGCTGCAGCAGGGCGTTCACGATGCGCTCGGTGGCCGCCGCCGCGGCTGCCCCCACCGTCGTCCGGTAGCCGAGGCCTGCGACCGACTCGGCGATGTCGAGGCGCACCACCAGATACGTCCGCCGCTGGCCCGCGGCCGGGCGGTCGGCCAGCAGTGTGGAGTACAGCGGCGGGTAACCCGCGCCGCGTCGCACCCGAATGCCGCTCGACACCACGTCGATGCCGGACAGCCGGATGCCGCCGGGCTGATCGAGCAGTGCGGTCAACGCATCAAGCGGCAACAGGTTGGGGGTCAGCGCGGTGGCCGATCCGGTCAGCAGCGTCGGTGAATAGGCCTGGCCGGTGACCTCGATCATGGTGATCGCTTCACCGTCGAACCGGTCGGAGACCCGCGCGCCGTACAGCGACGCGCCGTGCGGAATGTCGACGGCCGCGGCGGGCTGATCTTTGCGCCGCCTGCGCCTGCGCCATCGGACGCGATCGGCGATCCATCGAAATACGTTGCGGCGGTATACCGTTACCATCAACGCCGCTGCGGCGACCACGCCGACTGCAACTGTCGGCCACCATGATGTGCGTCCGGGCGGGAAGATCAACAGGGCGGCGATCACCGCAATCTCGACGCCGACCACGGCGGGGATCCTCGCGTTGATGCCGACGGTGCGCGCCTTCACGTGCGCCTCCTTCGAACCGCTGCGCCCGCGACGACCGCGACCGCAAACGCGGCCACCACCCCGGCGCCGATGAGCGCGGTGTTGCGCGGCCGCAGATCCGGCGGCGGAGGCGGCGCGGGCACATGGAGCAAGGACGTCAGGTTCTCCGGCGGCAACGGGTCACCCGACGGCACGTCGAAGGTGAGTGCCGCGACCGGATCGACGACGCCGTAGCCGACCTTGTTGTCGACGCCGCGCGGCGGATTGTGCGCGGTCTCGGTGATGCGGCGAATGACCTGATGGGCGGAGAGGTTCGGGTACTTCGCGCGGACCAACGCGGCCACCCCCGAGGTGTATGCGGTGGCGAAGCTGGTGCCGGACAACGGGGTTGCCTTGCCCGGCTCGCGGCCGGGCAGCCCGTTGATCGGTGCGCCGTTCACGCTCGACAGGCCCATGATCTGCAACCCGGGGGCCGCGACGCTCACCCAGGGGCCTGCGATGCTCTGCGGCAGCGGCTGGCCGTCGGGCGCCACCGCGCCGACCGTCAGCACGTAGTCGGAGTACCAGGCGGGCGTGACGATCGTGGAGACGTCGTGCCAGTCGCGCGGATCGTCGGGCCGCAGCGGATTGAACACCGGGTTCTGCCCGCACGAGCTTTTCTCGCCCTCGTTCCCTGCGGCCGACACGATGACGATGTCCTTGTCGACCGCGGCGTACCGGATGGCGGCGCCGAGTGCGGCCTGATCGATGGGCTGTGCGGCGTTGATGCACGCCGTCACCGAGATGTTCATGACCTTGACGCCGAGATTGGCCAGGTGCACGACGGCCCGTGCCAGCGTCGCGATATCGCCTGCCTTGCGGCGCATTTCGTCGTTGTCGCCAGGTGCGGGCCGCGACGGACCGAACGCCGAGGAGGACTGGCGCACCGAGATCAGCGCGGCGTCGGGGGCCACGCCGACCACGCCATCGGGGCTGCCCGGCGGCGGACCAGGGACGGGCGGGTACTCGCCGTCGCCGGGACCTGCGGCAGGCGCAACGCCCTCGTCCGGTGGCGGTTCGTCCTGCGGCGGAGGCGGCGGCGGGGGTGGTGGCGGTTGGGTGACCGTGACGGTGCTTGGCTTGGGCGGCGCGGGCGGCGGCGTCGTCGGAAACGGTGATGCCGGAACACCGGGAGGGGGCGGCGCGGCGCCGATACCCGGCGGCATCGGCGGCGGCTTGGCACCGGGATCGGACGGTTGCGCCGCGATGATCGACGCGACGACGGTGCCGTGCGAATCGCAGTCGAACAGGCCACCGTTCTCGTCGCCCATCACGTAGTCGCCGCCTGCAAACAACGCGGGAAGCCGCGGGTTCGGCGTGACGCCGGTGTCGATGAGCCCGACGGTCACACCGGCCCCGGTCGAGTATTTCCAGGCCTTCGTGATGTCCAGCATCACGTTGCCCGGCGCAGGCTGGGTGACGTCAGGGGTGGCCACCGTGAGGGGATCGGCGCAGGTGTTCTCCTGCTTCATCTCCTGGTCGGGACCGGGGGTGTCGTCCGGCGGCAGCGCGGCCGGATCGACGCCGGGTTTGTCGATCGCCACCGCCGCGGCGGGCATCATCACGTTGGCGCCGAGCAGCAGGACAGCCACTGCCGCCGCAGAGGACGTCCGCGCTCCGCGGGTCAATCGATCCATCAGTGATAGCGGACGAATTGCAGAAGGCCGAGCGCCCATGCGGCGAACGGGACGACCAGGGCCAGCAGGATGTACTCGGTGTACTCGACGACCTTGCGCACCGGCGGCGAGAAGATCCGCGGCGGCACGACGGTCGCTGCTACCAGTCCCAGCGCGGCGATGCCGAGCGCAACGCCCGCGGCCACGAGCGTGGCGGTGGTGTCGGTCGGCGGCGCGTCCAGCCCATACTTCGCGGTGGCGCCGAGCATGGCCGCGACCGCGGTGCCGACGAGGATGATCGCGTGCCGCCGGTCGCGGAATGCCCTGGCGCGCAGGATGAGAATCGCGGCGACCACCCCAAGCACCACGAGTTGAGCCCACTCCCGCTCACTGCCGGGCGAGGCCGCGACCCACGCCGCGGGCACGACGAGCGCGGCCACACCGAGCAGCACGCCGGTGAGCACCGTGTTGGATTTGCGCGCCGCGGCGGCCACTTGCTCGCCGGTCAGGGTGACGTCGGAGGGCGGACCGTCCTCGACCGGTGACACCGTGTCTTCGGGCTGGCCAGGAGCGCGGGCGAAGATGTCGCGACCGGTGATGGAGCCGAACGTCTGCCGCGGGACGTTCGCCATTCGCAGCGCGATCGCGGGTGCCGCGGACACCGCGACAAGGACGGCGACCAACACCGCGATGGCGATCCGCTGGCCCGGCACGTCCCAGTACATCCGCACCACCGCGACCGCGGCCGCCCCGAAACCCGCGGTGACGATGGCGGCGGCCGCCGTCCAGTAGCGGCCGGTGAACCGCACCAACAGCCACACGCCTGCCAGAGCAGTCACCGCGGCGAGGAACGCATGCGGGGCGCCGGGCGAGCCGCCGGGCGGGACCGTCGCGGCGGCCAGCGCCGCGATGACGAGCGCCGCCCACGCCGCCCCGTCGGTGACGATGCGGCCCGCGCCGAGCCGCGCACCGATCGCGACCGTGCCGATCAGGCAGACGGCGAGGGCGGCGAACACGATCGGCACAAGCAAGAAGCTCTCGTGCGCCCAGCGCAGCCGCCACAGCAGCATGCCTGCCACGCCGAGGGCGCCGCCGATGATCACCGTCGCGACCGAGAGGGCCATCTGCGCCGACACCCGGATGAAGTGCTCCGACGCGTACTGCGCGAGCGCCGTCGAGACGTTCTCGACGACGGGGCCGTACCGTTCTGCCTTGCCCCCTGGCACCAAGGCGAGGACATCGCCGTCGACGATGTTGTGACCGGCAAGCGAGACGTCCGAAGCCAGCGCCGACATGCCTGCCGCGCGCGCGAATTCGTAAGGGGCGGGTGGCAATTCGCCTGCGCCGCGACCGCGCAGCACCTTGTTGATCGCGATGACCGTCGGGTCGACCAAGGTGTTGAGCGGCGCGGCCGACGGCAGCACGAGATCGATCTGATGGGATTCGCCGGCCAGGATCGAGACCCGGCACGACGGCGGAACCTCGACCGGGGCCTCAGCGTGACGGGCCTGAGCCTGGGCCGGTTCGCGGACAGTCGTCACCGGCGGTCCCGCGGTCCGTCGGTGGTGGACGCGAAGTGCTCGGCGATCGCCGAGGTGATCTCGATGAAGCGGCGCCGCGCCAGCGGGGACATGTCCGAGGTCACGTCGATCACGCCGCCGGGACGCAGATGCGAGTCGAACGGGACCTCGACAACGACCTGACCGCGGCTGGCGAACTGCTGCACCAGGATTGACCGGGTGCGCTTGTCGGCGTGACCGTCGGAGTCGTTGAGCACGACGACCGTGCGATGCAGCAGACCGGTGAACCCGCGGTTGGCCAGCCACTCCATCGTCTGGCCCGCGGCGGATGCGCCGTCCACCCACGGCGAGGACACCACGATCAGGGCGTCGAGATCGCGAAGCACCTCCTGCGCGATCGCGGAGTCCATCGTCGAGCCGCAGTCCACGATCGAGATCGTGAAGTGCCTATCCAGCCGCGCGGTGGCCTCGCGGTAGATGGCGGGGTCGAGCACGCGCCGCCGCGCCGTGCTGGATTCTCCCGCGAGCACGAACAACCCCGCTGCGTTGTTGCCCACCCGGCTGCGCACGTCGGCGAAGGTATCGAGGTGGTCGTCGGCGGCGAGCTCCCAGTACGACCCCGCGGCGTTCGGATCGATGCGGCTGCCGAGCTTGCCGAACGAGGTGTCGGCGTCGATGGCCACCACCCGATCTTCTTGACGAAACTCTGCGAAGATCGATCCGACGCTGGCCGCGACGGTCGTCTTACCGACGCCGCCCTTGCCGAAAACGCCGATCTTGTAGTGGCCGCGCAGCAGTGAGCGGATCTTCATCTCCAGCTCGGCCAGCCGCTGCTCGTCCGGCGATGGCCCGAGGTTGACCAGCCCGAAGGTGCTTCGGTAGACGAACCGACGCCAGCCCTTGTGCGGCGGCGTCTTCTTGGTGGGCACCAGTTCACTGGTGCGGATGCTGTCGACATAGGAGTAGCCGGCCGCAGGCGGTGCGGCGGCGGGTGCGACGGCCCAGTGCTGTGAGCCCGACGGCGACCGCGGCGACCACTCCTGGCTGGCAGGGCGCGACGCGCGCTCACGCATCGGTTCCTGTTGCCAGCCCGGCGCCGCAGGCCGCCCTGGGGGCGGCATCATCCGGGTGGATTCCGCAGGGGTCTCCTGGGGCCTGCCCTCGGGACGACCAGGCGCGCCTTGGCCACCGGCTTGCGGGGGGAGGTCGCGGTCACGAGCGGGTGGACCACCGGCCTGCGACGGTGCGCCGCCCGCCTGCGACGGGACTGCGCCCAGCTCGGCGGCCCGCCCCGGCGGAGGCGTCTGCCGGAAACCGCCCGGCGGTATGCGCTGCGGTCCGGTGGGCCATGGCTCGCGGCGGGAATCGTCTGGCCGAACAAGCGGTTCGGTCGGCCGTCGTCCTGGCGCCTCGGGTGTGCGGCGGCCGTCGGCCTCGAAAGACGGGGGTGTGTCGTCTCCCGCGTTGCGGCCGGGGTTCTCGTCCTGCCCGGAGGAGGGCGTCGTCTCGGTCGGACGGCTCGAGGGCTCGTCGGAATCGGCGGGTGGTGAAAGGTGCTCCCGCAGAAAGTCGTCGCGTTCGGTCACGGTGCCAAGCCCTTCCGCGACCGACCTGACTGGGTGTTCATGGTCTCCTCCGGTGAATATCGATGTCTGCGGGCGTCATTGCGTCTGGCCGAGCGGGGCCGCGTCCATGGGGCCCGCCAGGGTGTCGTGCTGGGTCATCGCGTCGGTCCTGCTGAGCGCTGGTCCCGGCGCGAACACCCGGATCAGCGGCCACGGTGCCTGCCGTGCCATGGGCGGTGAAATGCCAAGCGCCCGCAGCGTTTCGTCGTCGAGCGAGATCCCGTACCGCACGCCTTGGTCGCTGATCCACCACATGGACTCGCGGCTGGTGGCGTCCGGCGCCGCGCCGGTTGTCATCACCAGGTTGGTTGCACCCTGCGACATATATACCTGGTCGGCCTCCACGCTGGCCGGTGACCGGTCATTCTTGACCAGGCGCAGGAGCCGGTCGTCCGACCCGATCGGGATGGGCAGCCCCTTGCCCGACAGCACGACGCTGGTCGCCGATCGATCGGTTGACCCCTTGGACCAGCTCAGGCAGGTCACCGGGTTGGACTTGGTGTCGACGAGCTCGGGGCGCGTGGTCGGGTAGTAGTCGACGGGAAGGCTCTCCACCACCGGCACGTTGGTGAGCCGGTCCGGCGCGACGACCACGGGCAGTTCGTCGCCGAAGGAGTTGGCCGACCGCAGGAGCGAGGCCACGAACGGGGAGATGGGTTGCACGCCGTTGCGCAGCAGTACGTAGAACCTGTCGGCATTGGTCTGCAGGTCGCGCACCGACAGCACCGACCCGACGACGGCGTCGGGCGCCACGTTGAACTGCGATGGCGCGCCTGCGCCGGGGACGACCGGGGTGTTCAACGGCTCGGTGGCAGGCAGCGCGTCGAACAGCTGCGTCGAAAGCTTCACCGGCGGTGGGGCATTCGTGTCCACACCGAGCGCCAGCGTCACCGCCTTGTTGGACAGGTCGATCATCGACCGCTGCCCGTTCCAGATGACGTAGGTCTTGTCGTCGTGCTGGGCGAGCACCGCCGTCGGCGGCTGCAGCGGCTGGGTTCGCGCGCCGACCGAGAGAGGTCCGCCGATCGCGGTGACAACGGGCATGCCGTTGGTGTTGTCCGGCGCGGTGTCACACACCGTCCACTCCGAGCTGTCGGCGGTGCGCAGCGGCATGCTCGAAGGGGCGCCCGCGATGCCGACCGATGGGCCCTGCGGGTATTTGGCGATCTCGTTGGCCTTGACGAAGGTCGGGTTGTTCGCCTGCCCGGCGATCAGTCGCGCGCTGACGAGGTTCACCGCGGGATGCAGGCGTCCGTCGACGAGGACATAGATCGCGCCGGTGTCGCGATCGGCGAGGATCGCCGACTTGCCGACCTGCCCGGCGGGCTTGAACCAGGACAGCACGAACATCAACGCGACGGCGAGCAGTGCGAAGACGAAGCCGAGAATCAGCGACGCGCGCTGCCGCTGCACCGGGTCGAACTCCATTCGCACACCGTGGTGCGACAGCGCCGCGGCATTTCGCCGGTTCCAGAAAAAGTGCGCCGACACCTGAAGTCCGCTGGCCAAATTCAAAGCCATGGCTCAACACCTTACTTGCGGGCCCGCTGCCGTCGCTTTGCAGATTCGGGGAATGAGGGAGTCGTTCAACGGTGCATTTGTTCGCATTTGCTGACGCGTTGTCACGCCATTGCCGCGGCGGCCGTCTTCGCCGCGTTGAGCAGGTTGGCCAGGTCGCCGCGCAGCCCGATGGCGGTCGTGGGCCAGATGCTCGTCCACCGCCTGCCGTCAGGACCGGTCGTGTAACTGATCGTGATGCGGCCGAGTTCGGTGTCGGCGACCGTCAGTACGTCGGGGTGAACCGTCTTCTTGATGCCGTGCTCGATCACCGCGACCACGGCCATCGCCGATTCGTCCATCCGCGTCACGGCCGACAGGATCGCCACCTGATCGGGCGAAAGGCCAAGTCGGGCAAGCGCCGTCGCGATGACGTGACGGTCCTTGCCGATGTTCTCGGTCAGCGCCTGTTCGAGAGCGGCGCTGGGCACGTTGACGCCCGCCATCGCCGCGGGCGAGCCGGCGGAGAAGGCGTGCAGGATCGCGTCGCTGATCAGCTCCACCTGTGCGTCGGCCTGGGTGGCCTCACCGAGCGGTGCGATCACCACCTTGTCGTCGCTGCGGGCGATCATCGCCAGCCAGCGCTTCCGCTGGCAGATCGACATCGTGCGCTCCTGCACGAGCGCCGCATCGCCCTCGGGCCCCGTGCCGTCGGTCGGCTTTGGCCTGCGGATGACGACCATGATCTCGCGCTGCGGCCTGCCGATCACGGCCATCCAGTCGCGCACCGCGTCGTCGATGCGGCCGCCCTGGTCGATGACTCCGGCAGCGACGAGCGATGCGTATTCGGCGGTCTGGCTCAGCGGCACATCGCCGCGGTCCGTCGCGACCGTTCCGTCGCCGTCAACCGAGGGGATGAACGGCCGCAGCCGCAACGAGGTCGGCATCGACTCGACACCGAGGAGTGCCTGCAGCACCCAGATTCCCGACGGTGTGGTCGTCAGGTCCGCCATTGCTTCGCCACCTTCTTTCGCCGCTAGACATATCAGGGGAGGCCAACACGGCGGTCGGCCTCTCCTTGGCCACGGGCTGATTCGACTACAGGCCGAACGACTGGCCCGCGGCGTGGTCTGTGCTGACCATGTCGGACAGGGCGGTGTCGACGACGCTCGAGTGGCGCAGGATCACATCCTTGCCGGCGTCGATGCCGCTGTTGATCATCATCTGCGCCTGCTCGAAGGACACGCCGCCGCTGCCCTCGAACTCCTCGCGGACGCTCGCGAGCGCGGTCTGCGCCTGGGTCCGGACGTCCTCGAGCTGAGCGCTGGACTGCGCGACGGTGTGCACATAGTCCGGAATCGCCGCCGGGTTGTATACGAAGTGGTCCATGACAAGTTCCTTTCAGATCACTACTGGGCGGAGACGCTTCTGACGGCCTGGCTGGCGTGCTCTTCCTGCGTCTGATAGTGGTCAGCCGCGGAGCGCAGGGCCTGGATCAGCTCGCCCCACTGGGTGTTCAGCTTCATCTGGGCGTTGTGGATGTCCTCGGAGGTGCCGACGTTGGCGGTCGCCGCCTGGCCGAACCAACCGCCTTGGCCGTTGATGTCATGCGATGCGGCGAGGTAGTTGTTCAGCGTCTGCTCGGCATGCTCGCGGAGCTGATCGAGTTGTGTTGCTACAGCACGCAATTTGTCTGCGCCAACGAGAATGTTGTCTGCCACGGATTTCCCTTTTCCTTATCTGATTGGCCGATTCTTTGAGCTTATTTCGCTACGGGCGGTGGTCTCTGCACCAATTTCTGGTCTAGTCCTCCCTCCCGATTCGAGGGCCAACCGTCAACTGCATCGTTCTGCCCTCTGCGGCTTCCTTGCCACGTTCGTCGCGTGCCATATGCGGCGGCGGTGCCCCGTAAAGCCCACCGCCGCCTGTGCTCGCCGGACGCGCGGAGCTTGCGACCTCGGGTGCGCCGCCCGCGCTGGGGGCCCAGCCCGTCGGCAGCTTCGGCGGTCCCGGCGCGTTGAAGCTGCCGGTGGGCCTGGTGAAGCTCGACATGACGCCGCCTGCGCCGCCCAGACCGCCCGCGCCGCCGCCACCGCCTCCGCGGGCCGCGGCGTCGGTCGCGGCGAGCGTCGTCGGGTCCAACGTGCCCGCCGCCTTCTCCAGACCGGCGGTGGCACCGCCCGCGTTCATCCCCTGGGTCAGCGGTCCGAGCATGCCCATCGCCATCTGAGGGAACTGCCCGAGCATCTGGGGGAACTGGCCGAGCATCTGCGGCAGCTGGCCGAGCATCTGCGGTAGCTGGCCGAGCTGGCTGAGCATCTGTGATGCCATCGATCCCATCGACTGCGCGGCGCCCGCAGGCGCGGCGGTGCCCGGCTGGACGGCGCCCGACGCCTGTTGGACGCCCTGCAGGCTCTGCGACATCGCCGCGTTGGCTGCGCCGTTGGCGGCGGCCTCCCCGATCGCCGCCGCCTGCCCGGCCGGTCCCGCGGGGTTGGCGGTCAGCGGCGCGGGTGGAGGCGGAACGCCGAGCGCGGCGAGGATCGGCGTCACGAACGCCTCGTAGGAGCCCATCAGCGACGCGTTGTTGGTCCAGAAGTGGCCGTAGTACTCGGTGTCGAGCCCGATGATCGCCGGAGTGTTCTGGCCGATGACGTTGGTCGCGACGAGCCCGGCCTGGCTGGTGCGGTTGGTTGTGCAGATCGGCACCTGGATCATCGCGGCTTTGGTGACCGCATAGGCCTGCTCGATCGCAGCCGCCGACGCCGCCGACTGTTGCACCCAGCCCGCAAGCGCCTCGAGTGCCGCGACGTAGGGCATCGCGGTGGACACCATCGCGGCGCCGCCGACGCCTTCCCACCCCGTCGCGGCGGTGGTGCCCGCTGTGGTGCCCATCCGGGCACCTTCCTCCATCAGAGCCGCGGACAGCGCCTCGTAGGCTGCGACCGCCGCGGCGATGCTGGCGCCTTGGTCACCGGCCATCAACTGACCGGCGTTCACCTCTGGGGGGAACGCGCTGAATTGGCCGGCCATCGAAGGCTAGGCCCCTCCGATTGCGGTGGTGACGGCGTTGATGCCCTCGACCGCGCTATAGGTTGCGCCACTGGTGCCGATGGCTCCAGCGAACAATTCCCGCATGGCGACGTACTCGGCGAGGATGCCGGAGGTCGCGGCGCCGCGCGCGACCAGCGCCGCAGCCGCACGAACCGAAACATCGTCGGCGCCAGGCGGCACGATTGCGGAAATCGGGCCTGCGGCGGCGGATGTGGCACCCGCCATCGTGGCAGCGCCACCGGTCTCCGAGCTCGCTGCTGCTGCCAAGATCGCCGGATCGACGTTAATCAGCATGTTCTCTCCCGACTGACGTAGCTGGTCTGGTGAAGTCTAAAGCCGTGACGACGACTAAACGAGCACCAATTTGTGACTGACGGACACTGTACCCCTATGTTTGCGGACCTGCCGGAGACGGCGGAGCCGGGGGGTCGCTCCACCCGATCAACGCGCCTGTACTGCCGGATCTCGTGAAATAGATTGCTTTGCCAGGGCGCTGTGGCTCGGCGTAGATGTCGCCGACGATCTTCCCCGCGTCACGCCGCCCGTCGAGGATCAGGATGGGCGAAAGCGAAGCACGGAGTTTGCCAAGCACGGAGCTGCCGATGGCGACCTGGTTCCAGTTTGCGACGGCGGTGGCGGCAAATACGTGAAGCCCTGTGTCCCTTGCACCTTCGATATGAGGACCGAGCGCCATCAACGGGTTGTCCATCGTCGGCCACACGCCCGCGTCGTCGATCACGACGAAGATCTCGGGTCCGGACCAGAACGTCTTGGTCATCATCTCCTGCTGCGAGGTGCCGGGAGGAGGCTGCCGGTTGTCGAGCTCAGCAACGAGTTCGCGGAGCGCTTCGCGGATGGCGCTCTGGGTGTAGGCGTAGTCGCGTAGATGCGCCCCCTGCACCACGCCGAGCAGCGTGCGGTGCGGGTCGAGCACCAGAATCTGAGCCTCTTCGGGACGGTAGAGCGAGGTGATCGACCGGCACAGCACGCGAAGGAAGTTGGTTCGGCCGGATCGGGGGGCGCCCACCGCCATCGCGTGCGGGTGATCGGCGATGTCGAGGTACGCCGGGCCGAGGTCGGCTTCCGACAGCCCGAACGGCACCAGGCTGCGACGGGTGACCGGCTGGGCCAGCCGTTGCACCTCTCCGAACGGCACCGACTCGGGCAGCCTGCTGACCGTCGCCGCCTTCTGGATGCCGGAGACCTGTGCGATCAGCGGGCCGATGTCGCGGGCGGCGACCCGGCCGTCGGGCCGCTCGCCCAACTCGGGCACACCGACAAGCAGGTGCATGCCCGCCTTGGTAATGCCCCGGCCCGGCGCCCCGCGCGGCACCTTCTTGGCGAGCTGGCGGTCCATCTCCGAATCGCCGGGGTCGGTCAGCCGCAGCTCGACGCGCGCGGTGGCCAGCGGCTTGAGCGCCTGCTTGAAGCCCTGCAGGTAGCTGGTGTGCGAAACCACCACGTGCACGCCGTAACTCAGCGAGCGCGCCAGCGCGACAATGTGGTCGACGTACTGCGGGTACTCCGCGGCGAACGTGGCCCAGCCGTCGATGACGAGGATGACGTCGCCGCCCGCGACCGGAACGGGCTCCGGTTTGTCGCTGAACTTGCGCCGCCGGACCTCGTCCATGTCCAGCCCGGTCTTGGCGAGCACGGCCTCGCGTTCGGCGACGATGCCCTGCACCGACGCGATGATGCGGCCGACGCCTTCGCGGTCCACCGCGGGGGCCAGGCCCGCGACGTGGGGCAGGCCGCCGACCGCGGCGAGACTCGGACCGCCCGCGGCCACACAGTAGAACTGCACGCGTTCTGGCCGGTACATCAGCGCCGCGGTGGTCATCATGGTGGCCAGGGTGTTGGTCACACCGGACTGCGGTGCGCCGACCACTAATCCGTTGGCGCCCAACAGATCCAGGAAGTGCACGTCCTGGCGGTGCTGGCGCGGCCGGTCCTCGATGCCGACCGGGAAAGCGAGGCCCGGAGTCTTGCCGTAGTCGACGTCCCACGGCTTTCCGCGCACCAGCCGGACCAGCTGGTCGGCGGTCGCCGGTGTGCCGAGCGGAGGCAGCCAGAGCTGGCGGGGCGGACGGGCGCCGGTCGCCCGCAACGAGTCGACGATCGTGTCGACCATCGTCGGCGGCAGCTCGCCCGGTGCAAGCGTCATCGGGGCCTGCTCCTGCACGGGGGCAGGCTCGTGGCCGTTGGTCTCCGGCGGGGCGAGCAGTCCGTCGACGTCGGGCACCTCGGTCGCGGCGAACGAGCGCGGGGTGAACCAGGTGCCCGCGGCGGCCACGGGTGCGGGACCGCCGTCGTCGGGCGGCGGCACGAACGGCGGCGACGAGTAGAACGCGCGGAACTCGCGCGGCGCACGCATACCCTCGCGCAGGTAGCCGGTGCCCTCCTTGCCCTTCTCGGGCAGGTGCGCGGCGATCGACGACCCGATGGCCTCGCGCGAGTCCTCCTCGGTGCCGGTGCGCAGCGCCATGAAAAAGCCGATGAGGCTGCGGATCTTCATCAGCCGGTGCGAGTCGACGGTCTGGCCCGCCAGCTGAAGGAACACATGCATGGACCGGCCCTGGCGGACGATGCGCCAGCACAGGTCGATGAACTTGCTGCCCAACTCGCTGCCGAACAGCTCCTGGTACTCGTCGATGATGACCACCAGGCCCGGCACCGGTTCCAGCGACGGGTCGACCATGCGCTTCTCGTTGTAGACGTTGAGATCTTTGCAGTTCGTCGCGGCGCACAGCGCACCGCGCCGGTCGAGTTCGCCCTCGAGCGCTTCGAGCATCCGCTCGACGAGGTGCATCTCGTCACCGAGGTTGCTGACGCTGGCGACGACGTGCGGAAAGCGTTCCAGCACAATGCCTGCCGACTTCATCTTCCAGTCCAGGAACGCGACGTTGACCGTCTCGGGGGAGTGGGTCAGCGCCAGCGAGGTGACCTCGGTGATGATCGTCTCCGACTTGCCGGATCCGGAGAACCCGATGAGCACCGAGTGCATGCCCATCCCGTACTGCGACGTCTCCTTGAGGTCGAGTTCGACGACTTCGCCGGTCGGGTCGAGGCCGATCGGGAAGCGCATCCACAGCCGGTTCTGGGTACGGCGCGCCGACCACAGCCGGTCCACGTCCAGCTTGCGAGCATCGCGAATGCCCAACACTTCCAACAGGTCTCGAGCCGGGCCGTCGGAGGAGACGGAGGTGGCCGCGCCGACGGGCCGCCATGGTGCGAGTGTGCGGGCGAAGCGCTCGGCGTCGGCGATGCTCATGCCGTCGGCGACCGCATAGAAGGCGTCGTCGAGCTCTTCGGGCAACGTCACCGGTAGCCCACCCCCACGCGCTTGCGCAGCACACCGTCGGACAGCCGGTAGGTGGTGTCGGGATCGAAGCCGACGCCGACGCCGACCTCGGGGGCCAGCCGGATGAAGCACACCCTGCCGACGCCGCGCTTACCGGTGGCGCCCGCCCAATCCTCCGCCGCGCCGCAGTTGTCGTCGATGATCACCCACAGTGGCGGCGCCGACGGGTCAGGACCGCCGTGCAGCCCGCTGGCCGGCGGCGTCCATTCCTTCCGGTCCAGCAGATCGTCGCCCGCGAACGATTCGAGATCGGCGGGTGAGCTGAAGACAAGCCTGCGTTCGCCGCACCCGTCCCGAGCCTCGGGGTCCTGGCAGTGCGGCAGCCATTTGACCCAGTCCCAGCGTGCGGGCGCCGAGGTCACGATCATGATCTGCAGGTCCGCCGGGCTGTGGAACGCGGCCAGCTGGCAGACCATCGAGCGGGCGATACCGCGGACGTCGTCCATCTCGCCGACGAGAGAGATGCCCGGGTTGCGCTCGAGCCACACCACCCGGGGCATGCCGCGGACGTGACGCTGTTCGAGCAAGAACTTGCGCAGCGCGTGCCCTGTCGCGGGTTCGATCTTGGAGGCCGCGGCGATCTGGGGCTTGTCGATCGTCATCGCCAGCTCGACGCGCCCTGTGCCGATCCGCACCACGCCGAACTCGCTGTCGCCGGGGCGGCGCTCCCACATCCGAGGCGATCCCGCCACGCTCACCAAATCCGAAGGGGCCCAATGGCTGTGCGCGCGGTGCTGCCATTGCTTGCGGCCGGCTTCCTGGACCTCGTTGCGCACCTCGTCGAGGCGGGCGAAGTACTCCCGGCGGTATTGCTCCAGCTGGCTCCACGGCATCTTCTGCGCGGCGCCGCGGCCGCGGAACAGCATTCCACCCATGCTCATCAGCATGATCAGCGGGAAGATAGCAAACCCGCTAGCAAGCGACCGCTGGCCCGAAACGTACATCGCGACGATGAACCCGACGACGCCGACGATGAGGCCGATCGGCAACACGATTCCCCAGATGCTGCGCGGCGGCGGCACGGGCGCGGCGATCGGCGGCTCGACCGCAATCTTGCCTCCACCGGCCTCAGGAGGTGGCACGCGCGGCGGCGGCACGAAGGGGCGGGTGGTCACTGCGTAACCCTATCCGAGTTTCCCGCGAGGCACGTCGGCAACTGCTTGCCTGCCATCAGCGGCTGGATTTCCAGCTGTCTTGAGCAACCACATTGGCTCTAGCAAGCAAATCGTTGAGCTTCTCCTCGAGTGCCAAGTGGGTGAGCCTGCCTGGCACCGACTCGTCGATGAACAGGCTGAGCAGCCGACCGTCGGGGCCGAGCTGCAGCCGGATGTCGCCGTCAGGGTCCACGCCGTCGGTGCGCAGCGCGGCGAGCCGGTCGAGGATGGCCGTGAGTTCGTCGTAGGTTGCCGCGAGCTCGGCCTGGCTGTACTTGACCTTGGCGGCGTCGTCGAGGTCGTCGAACTCGGTCACGGGGTGTCATCCCGCAACGGCGCCAACGTGATTCGGCGCATGACCGGTCCCCGCGGCGGTTGGTCGTCGGGGTCGTCGGACTCCGCTCGTGTGCGAGCGGCCTCCGCGGCGGCCGCGGTCCTGTCGGACACCTTGCCGGTCACCGGCTCGGTGTGCGGCGCAGGCGGTACCACGATCTTCTTGGCCGCAGGCACCTTCTCGCCTGCACTGTCGGCGGCGTGGCCACCGTGCGGCATCATGCCGCCGATCGGCATACCCATCGGCATTCCGCCCGTGGCGCTGCCGCCGGTGGGTGTCGGGCCGGGTGGGGCCGACGATCCGGCGGGCATCGTCGGCGGCGTATGCGAGGTCGACGGTGTGACGGGCGGGCCGAGGGCACCCGCCGGATGGGTGGCGCCACCGCCACCGCCGCCTGCGCCGCCGGCCGCCTTGGCTTTGGACAGCTCTTCGGGATTGAACGCGCTCGCCGATTTGGCCAGCTCCGCGTTGGCCGGAGTCTTCGAGGCCAACCCGGACAGCCCTTGTGTCGCGGTTTGCGCCAGTCCCTGGCCGGTCTGCATGAGCGCCTGCGGGAGCTGTCCGACCATGCCGGCCACACCGCCTGCCAGACCGCCGATGGCACCGAGCGCGGCGGGCAGGAGCTGCGCGAGCTGACCGGCCGCGTCGCCGGCCTGCCCGGCCTGGGCCGCTTCTCCCGCGCCTGCCGACGCCTTGTTCAGCGCCGCGGCAGGCTGACCGGCTGCGGCTTCAGCGGCGCCCGCCGCCGCGCCAGCCGGACCCGCCCTGCCGGGAACTCCGCCTGCAGCCTGTGGCGCGGGGGCGCCCTTGGGTGATGTGGTCAGCTCGGTGTCGGCCGCGTATCGGACCGCGGTCGCGACCGCGCGCTGGTTCAGCTCACCGCGCTGGAAGAGCAGCTGCGATGCGGCGATGCCGTTCCCCTGCCGCTGCGCCTCCATCAGCCGGGCCGCGTTCTCCTTGAACTCCTTCGGCTTGGGCACCGCGCTGACCGCCTGGCTGTGGTCGTCGGCGTGCTTCCTCGTCTCGTCGCCGAGTTGGAACCAGCGGTCGGAGATGGACGTGACCACGTTCGCGTATTCGGTCAGTCGGCCGGACAGGGCGGCGGTGCCGACTGGGCTGTCCCACATGTCGGGCACGCTCGCCGCCAGTTCGCGAAGTGTGCGCGCCACGCTGTCGGCGGACGTTCCGTTGGTGGTGGCGTTGGTGGTGAAGGCGGCGCCGTCGCCAGAACTGACAGTGACCATCTGGGAGAAGGCCTCGCCATTCAGGTTGGCGGCCAGCGGCGGCAGCGGCGTGCGGACGTCGGGGGCGAGCGGCAGCACGGGCTCCAACGCCGTCAGCGATCCCGCGTCGAGGCCTGCGGCCATCACCTGCAGGCCCGCGATGTTGAACTTGTTCGCCTCCTCCTGGGTGGCGAACTTGGCCGCGATCAGGACCAGGTGTGCGGCCGCACTGGCGAGGCTGGCCGCCTGCGCGCACGCCGACCCCCAGAGTTCCGAGGCCGCCGTCTGGATGCGGGCCGCGGCACCCGCCGATGTGGTATCTGGCGCCAGCGGGATCAGTTCGCCGGGACCGCTGCCCTGCATGAGCACCGCGGCCTCCGTCAGCCGTTGAGCGGCGCCCATCAGCCCGGCAACATCGACCTTCATCTTCGGTACCTACAGCTCTGCTAGCTTCCGTTCGGCGTCGGCGAGGTCCTGCTCGGTCGGCATATCGTCCACAGGAATCGACCTCACCTCCAGCTCGGTGCGGATGACCAGCTGCCCCTTCAGATAAGCGACATCGTTACACGCCATGATCTGCCGGGCTATTTCGGTGGCGGGCCGCTTCATGGCGGCGGGCTCGATCTGCACGCCGAGAGTGTGCCCGCCGAGCGCGACCCGGACGAAGATGGTGTTGTCCGGGGTCGCGGCGGTGAACGACTGCTCAGTCAATGCGAACCGCCGCTGCATTGATCTCCTCTTGCTCACCGAATTTCGCTGCGATGGAACGCAACTGGTCGGCGGCGGAGCGGTGGGCGGCTTCATGGTCGGTGAACGCCGCCGCCCGCCGCGCCAGCACGTCGCGGGCCGCCGCCTTGAACTGATGCATGATCGGCCCGTGCGTGGCGACCGCCGCGACGATCTCGGATTCGGCGCCCCGCGCGGCGGCGATCTCGTCGGCCACGCTCTCATGCCGCGCTGCCACCTGGTTCAGCAGCGCAGGGGTGATCCGAATGGTTGTCATGGGGCCTCCTGGCGGCTGACGGCAGGCCGGGTCTGTGCGGGACCACGTTCGGGTGCTTCGCGATCGCCTGGCGGCGGCGCCGACGGCAGGCCTTCGTCGGTGCGCGTGTCGGTGTCCTCGCCGTCGGGCTCACCTTCGGCCTCGTCGTCGGCCTTTGTGGCGCGGCCATCGGGTTCGTCATCGAGCGATTCGGTGCGGGTGGGTTCATCGCCAGCGCTGTTGTCGCCGGCCCGGTCGAGGAGCCCCGACGCCAAGCCGGCCAGTGGTGTTGCCGCGCCCGACAGCCCGGCTGCGCCCTGTGCGGGTCCGGCGACCGCGCCCTGGGCCGCCTGCGGCAACGCCCCGAGCGCAGAGCCGACGGCGGGCATGATGCCTGCGGCCTGGTCGGCCATCGGAGCCCCGCCGGGCCCGGGGGTCGGCGCGTCCGGCCGCTCCTGCGCGGTCAGCAGGTAGCCACTCGCGAGCGCGCGGGTGAGTTTGGCGTGGTCCTCGGCGGATAGCGCGCCGCCGTCAACGACGTCCTGGATCTCGGCGACCTTGCTGCGCAGGAACATCAGGAACTGGCGCTCGCCCGCGGGTGTGCCGAGCGCGGCGACGGGATTGTTGATGGCCTCTATCAGTTGCCGCTGGATGTCTTGCAGCCGGCTGCGGCCCGACACCGTCACCGCATGGGCGGTGAGGATGGCTTCGGTGAGTTGTATTTCCGCCGACCGTATTTCGGAGTAATCGCCGCTGAGTTCGGCCTGCAGGGTCCGTACCGCGTCGGCCGCCTCGCCGGATTGTGCGGTCTCGACGGAGGGATGTGTCACAACAGCCCACCGCCGAGGTTGTCCTGAAGGTCGTGGCGGGGCACGAATTCTCTGGGCAGTGCAGGAGGGCCCGCGCCGTCATAGAGCTCCTGGGCGTGTGACAGGGCCGTCAGTACGGTGCTGACCTGCCCGAGCAGCCACCCGTCCACGTTTGCCACCTTTCGTCGCCAGCCAGCCTAACCCGCAGTACGGAGGCGCTTCGGCGGCAATTTCCGCAGTCGCACGCCGACCGGCTCAGGCGTCGAGGTCTTGCTCCACCAGGTCGGCGATCTTCGCCAGGGCGTCCTCGTCGTCGGACTGCACTGTCACCTGAGCGCCGTTGCCTGCGCCAAGGGTCATGATCATCAGGGCCGAACCGGCGTCGACGGGCTCACCGCCGTCCATCGAAAGGGTGACGGGGACACCGGCGTTCACGACGGCCTCGGCGATGATCGCCGCGGGACGGGCGTGCAGGCCGATCGCCGAACCGACGGTGACGGTCTTCTCGGACATGGTTTCTCCTTGTTGTCGTTGGGTTGATTGTGCGGATCAGGCGGTCGCCAGCGCGGGTGTTTCGTCGACCTTGACGCTGGGCTTGACGAACTGCTTGGCGGCGATGACGGCGAGCGCTCCCGCCGCTGTGCCGACCGCGAGGGCTATTAGGAACCAGAGCAGGTTGCCGATGGCGAAGAACACGAAGATCCCGCCGTGCGGCGCCTTGAGCGTGACATCGAAGGCCATGATCAGCGCTCCGGTGATTGCCCCGCCGAACATCATCGACGGGATGACGCGGAACGGGTCGGCAGCGGCGAACGGGATCGCCCCTTCGGAGATGAACGATGCACCGAGAAGCCAAGCCGCCCTGCCGTTTTCCCGCTCCGGTTCGGTGAACAGGCCTGGGCGGACTGTAGAAGCGAGGGCCATCGCGAGCGGTGGCACCATGCCTGCGGCCATCACCGCGGCCATGATGCGCAGCGACGACGGGTCGGCGACGTTCAGGCCTGCGGTGGCGAAGGCGTAAGCCGCCTTGTTCACGGGACCACCGAGGTCGAAGCACATCATCAGGCCGAGGATGACGCCGAGGATGATGACCGAGGTTCCCGTCATTCCACTGAGCCAACTGGTCAAGCCCGACGTGATGGCGGCCAACGGACGTCCGAGCAGCAGGAACATCAGCAGGCCGACGACAAGCGATGCGACCAGCGGAATGATGACCACCGGCATCAAGCCTCGGAGCCAGCGCGGCGCGTTGATTCGACTGATCGAGAGTGCCGTGAACCCGGCGATCAGACCGCCGACGATGCCGCCGATGAACCCACCGCCGACGAATACGGCCACAGCGCCCGCGGTGAATCCCGGTGCGATTCCTGGTCGGTCGGCGATCGCGAACGAGATGTAGCCGGCCAGTGCCGGTACGAGGAACATGAACGCCAGCCCGCCCAGGGTCAACAACACCGCGCCGAGGTACTGCATCAGCCCCCCGGGCGGCAGGTTGGTGAGCGAATTGGTGCTGGCGATGAGATTGCCCATCGAGCCGAAGCCGAACGGCAGCGAGGGTTTCTCTCCGCCAGGCGGATTACCGAGTTCGTAGCCGCCGAACAGGAAGCCCAGCGCGATCAGCAGACCGCCCGCAGCGACGAACGGGATCATGTAGCTCACACCGGTCAGCAGGATCTGGCGGGTGCGGGTGCCCCAGCCGACGCCGCCTGCGGGCGCGGCGCTCGCGGGTGCGCCGGAGCCGGAGCCCTCGACCCGGGCCGCGTTCGGATTGTCAGCCGCCGCAACCGCTTCGGCGACCATCTTGGCGGGCTCGTTGATCGCGCGCTTGACGCCGGAGGCCACCACGGGTTTGCCCGCGAAGCGCTGCTTGTCCTTCACTCCCACATCGGTGGCGAAGATGACGGCGTCGGCGCCGGCGATCGTGGACGCATCCAGCGGGGTGCTGCCCGACGATCCCTGCGTCTCGACGTGCAGCGTCACGCCGGCTTCCTTGGCGGCCGCGACGAGCGAGTCGGCGGCCATGTAGGTGTGGGCGATGCCGGTCGGGCAGGCGGTGATCGCGACCAGGGTCTTGGGCTTGGCGGCAGCGGGCGTCTCGGCGGGCGCCGCGGGCTTCGGCTTGGCCTCGGGGTTGAGCACCTCGTCGACGAGCGCGACCACTTCGTCGGCGCTGGAGGCGTCGCGCAGGGACTGGACAAAGTCCTTGCGCACGAGTGCCCGCGCCAGGCTCGACAACAGCTTCATGTGCTCGGAGCCTGCGCCCTCGGGCGCGGCGATCAGGAACGCCAGATCGGCGGGCCCGTCGGGCGCGCCGAAGTCGACGGCCGGTTGCAGCCGCGCGAACCCGATGGACGCGGTGTCGACGTGCGGGGAGCGGCAGTGCGGGATCGCGATGCCGCCGGGCAGTCCGGTTGCGGACTGTTCTTCGCGGGCCATCGCCGAGGCGATCAGCCCTTCGGGGTCGGTGGTGCGCCCGGCGTCGGCGAGCCTGCCGACGAGGCGCCCGATCACGGCTTGCTTGTCGGTGCCAGCGTCGACGTCGAGCAGGACCAAACCGGCGTCGATGATGGGTCGGGAAGCAGTGCTGGTCATGGCGATACCTTCGGTTGGTTGTTACGAACTGGCGGGGTTTGTGACGGGTGAGATCGAAGTCACCCGAACGGCATTCAGGTCGACCTCGGCGGGAGTGGGCAGTGCGGAGCCCGGCAGTGCGGCGGCGGCACTGCCGTATGCGACGGCCATCTGCAGCCGTTGCGGTGGCGCTGCGCCGCCGACGTCGGCACGGACATAGCCGGCCAGGCTGGAGTCGCCTGCGCCGACGGTGCTGCGGGGAACGATCGGCGGCGGGGTGGCCAGCCAGCTGCCGGTGTCGTTGACCAACACCGCACCCGCCGCGCCCAGCGTGGCCAGCACCGCGCCGACGCCGCGGTCGACCAACTGCTGGGCGGCGGATATCACCGGCTCCGGATCACCTTGGGCGACGGCGGCTTCCAGTGCCTGCGGGGAAAAGCCGATGACGCCGGCGAGCTCCTCGGCGTTGGGCTTGATGAGGTCGGGTGCGGCGCGGTCGAAGCCGGCCACGAGAGCGGCCAGCGGCGCGTCGGAGGTGTCGATCGCGACCTTGCAGTCGTAGCGGGCGAGCTCGGCGACGACGTCGGCGTACCAGTGGTCGGGCATGCCAGGCGGAAGCGATCCCGACATCACCACCCACAACGCCTGCTCGGCGTTGCCGACGACCGAGCGTGTCAGCGCGTCGATGGCGGCCGCGTCAAGTCGTGCACCGGGCTCGTTGATCTTGGTTGTGGTGCCGTCCATTTCGGTGACGGCGATGTTCGTCCGCACCGGCGACGTGATCGGGACACAGCGGAACGGAACGCCGCTGGCCTGAAGGGCGGTGACCATCGGGTCGGAGCCGGACGCGGGCAGCAGCGCGACGGCGTCGACGCCGGCCAGCGTGAGGGCGCGAGCGACGTTGACGCCCTTGCCGCCGGGTTCGGTGGTGACCGAGCTGACCCGGTGTACCGCACCGCGGGTGAGCCGCGTGGCGAGCGTGACGGTGCGGTCGATGCTCGGATTCGGGGTGACGGTGACGATCATGCGACGACCACTTCGATGCCCTGCTCGGTGAGCTGCGTGCGGTAGGCATTGCTGATCTCGGAGTCGGTGATCAACGCGTCGACCTTGGACAGCGGGGCGAAGCTGACGAAGTCCTCACGGCCGACCTTCGACGAATCCGCAACCACCACAACGTAGTTGGCGCTCGCGATCATGGCGCGCTTGACGGCGGCCTCGTCACCGTCCGGGGTGGAGAGGCCGTGCCTGACGCTGATCCCGTTGGTGCCGATGAACGCGATGTCGACGCGCATGGTGTCCAGTACGCGCAGCACCTGTTCGCCGACGGCGGCCTGGGTGAGGCCGCGTACGCGGCCGCCGAGGAGCTGAAGCGACACCATCGGCATGCCCGCGAGCCGTGCGGCGATCGGCACCGAGTTGGTGACCACCGTCAGTTCGCGGTCCGACGGCAGCGTGGCGGCGATCCGGTTGGTTGTGGTGCCCGCATCGAGCAGCACGCTGGCGCCGCTGAGCGGAAGAAACTCGGCGGCGGCCGCTGCGATGGCGTCCTTGTGTTCGGCGCGGGTGTTCTCGCGTTCGCCGACACCGGGTTCGACGAGGCGCAGGGCCCGCACCGGAACGGCGCCGCCGTGCACCCGTCGCACCAGCCCGGCGCGGTCGAGGACCGCAAGGTCCCTACGCACCGTCTCGGTGGTGACGTCGTAGGTCTCCGCCAGCTCGGCCACGGAGGCGCGGCCCTTACTGATCACCAGCGAGGCGATCGCTTGCTGACGCTCTTCGGCATACATGGCGCTCCGTTTGTGTGGTTTCTGGCCCGTATCAATGTTGATATATGTTGTTTTACTCCTGAACGTGTTGACTTGTCAATGCTTCGTTTGTAATCTGATTCACATGACCGCCTCATCTCCGCTGAAGTCACTCCAGCCCACCGACCTCCCTGTCGGCACGGTTCTGCAGGGCGTCCCCGTCGTCGCAGGCATTCAGTACGGACCGGTGATCCGGCCCGGCCGCCTCCCCGTGCTCGACGACGTGGATGCAGCGCCCGAGGTCGATGAGGAGGAACGTTCGGCGGAGGCGGCTCGATTCACCGCCGCGGCCAACGCCGTCGCCACCCGGCTGCGCGACCGCGCCGCCCACGCCACCGGCGCGGCGTCTGAGGTGCTGGCCGCAACGGCGACCCTCGCGCAGGACCGCGCGTGGCTGGGAGCAGCCGAGAAGCTCATCAACGCCGGCGCGCCTGCTGCGCGCGCCGTGGTGGCCGCGGTCGACCAGTTCGTCGACCTGTTCACTCAGCTCGGCGGGCTGATGGCCGAGCGGGTCACCGATCTACGCGACATCCGCGACCGCGTCATCGCCGAACTCAGCGGACTGCCGGAGCCCGGCGTCCCTCTCCCCGCGGTTCCGTCGGTGTTGTTGGCCGATGACCTCGCCCCTGCCGACACGGCCGGCCTTGACCCCACGCTCGTCGTCGCACTGGCCACCACGCTGGGCGGGCCGACGAGCCACACCGCGATCATCGCCCGCCAGCTCGGGATTCCGTGTGTGGTGGCCGTCGAAGGGCTCGACGCGGTGCCGGTCGGCAGCAAGGTGCTCGTCGACGGCACAAGGGGCACGGTCACCGTCTCGCCTGACCCGGCCGTCGCCGCCGATGCGGTGGCCGCTGCCGCCCGCGAAGCGGAGATCGCGGCCCGCTGGGCGGGACCGGGGGCGACCGCGGACGGGCACGCGGTGTTGGTTCTGGCCAACGTGCAGGACGGCGCGGCCGCACGCGCCGCCCGCGAGACTCCTGCCGAGGGCGTCGGGTTGTTCCGCACCGAGCTGTGTTTCCTCAACCGCGACACCGAGCCAAGCGTCGACGAGCAGGCCGAGATCTACGGCGAGGTGCTCGAGGCCTTCGCCGGGCACAAGGTCGTGATCAGGACGCTGGACGCCGGCTCGGACAAACCGCTGAAGTTCGTCGGGCATCCCGAGGAGGCCAACCCGGCACTGGGCGTGCGGGGGATCCGGATCGCCGAGGGCAACCCGGCGCTGCTGGAGCGGCAGCTCGATGCGATCGCCGCCGCGGCCGAGCACACCGGTAACGCGCCGTGGGTGATGGCGCCGATGATCGCCACTGCCGACGAAGCCAAGCGTTTTGCCGCGCAGGTGCGTTCACGCGGACTGACGCCGGGCGTGATGATCGAGGTGCCCGCGGCGGCGCTGCTGGCCGACCGGATCCTCGAGCACGTCGAGTTCCTGTCGATCGGCACCAACGACCTTGCGCAGTACACGATGGCGGCCGATCGCATGTCGGCCGATCTCGCGACCCTGACCGATCCCTGGCAGCCCGGCGTGCTCGCCCTTGTCGCCATGGCGGCCCGCGCGGGCGCTGCGGTGGGTAAGCCCGTCGGCGTGTGCGGGGAGGCGGCGGCCGATCCACTCCTGGCGTGCGTGCTCACCGGGCTCGGGGTGACGTCACTGTCGGCGGCTGCGGCGGCGGTCAACGGCGTCGGCGCCAAGCTCTCCCAAGTCACGCTGCAGCAGTGCAAGGATGCGGCCGACGCGGTGCTGACCACGGCGAGCGCGGCCGATGCCCGCGCCGCCGCCCTGGCCGTACTCGGCTGATCAGCCGCGGTATTTGCCACAAGCAAGGGCCGCCCTTCGTCGAACCGGGAAACACTCGAACCTGCATAGCACGCGACGAAGTTAACTCTTCGGTAACTAGACGGGCGCGCGGACGGGTAAACGGTGTGAACAGAGCCACATCTAACCCGGGCGAGTTGCCTTCGTCAAACTTTGCGGAATGGCCCCGCGGACTTTGCTGGGCGCGCATACTCATTCCATCATCGGGCACGAAGATGGGTTCGCTGAGGGCATCGGGTTCCCGGCTAGGGGCCTGATGTCGCATACGACGACCGCGCGCAACGAGGACACGGTATGACCACTACCACGGACGGAGTGCCGCGTTCCGCTGGTGTGGAGATGCGCGTCCACGGTGTGGGTGATCACGGAGTTTTCAGCGCACTCGGAAACCCTGTCTACACAGGATCGGTCGCCGACCGGGTTCGCATAGGAAGCCTGCCCTCGATACCGAGCCACGAGTTGAAGCTCATCAACTGGAGTCGGCGAAGCAGACGGATCACCAGAACGTTGAGTTGGTATGTGGCGTATCCGTTCACCATGGTCAACATGGCGGGCTTCATGGGCCCGAACCGAACCGACAAGCTGTGGTGGTTCGTGCGGACGGCCGTGGTCGTCACGAGCTTGATGATGACGTTTGCAATGGCGATGTGGATCACCGCCATCGTCGAGACAGCGTGGATGTTGCTCGCCGGTCCCGCGAGTGGTGTGGGCGGCGTCGCGGTCAGCCTCTGCGGCCCGGGTCTGCTAGCCGCCTTCGTTGTGAAGCGGATGGTGCGCGGACAACCGCTGGTCGACCGGGGCAACGCTTCCGTCGCGCTGCTCACCCTGACGGTATTGCTCGGCACGGCAGGCTATCTCGTGCATCGGGCCGATTCCGCCAACGGCGTTTTGAACCTCGGCGATGGGCTGGCCCATGACCCGATGGTGGGGATGGTCTGTGTGACCACGGCGGTCGCGTGGGCGTTTGCGATCGTGTTGTGCTGCATTGCCTGGCGGGCGGAGAGAGAACGAAGCAGCCGAAACCGGGAGCCAGTGGCCGATCGCACTGCGTTGGCGGGCGCAGCGCTGCTGATTGCCGTTGCCGTTGTCATGCTGCATGCCGCCGGGTCGGCCGTCCGACTGGTCCTGCAGATGATCCTCGAGTACACGCCACCCGCGATCGAACGACGAGCGCGGGTGGCCCGCGTTGTCACGGAAGTCAGGACCACCGACTACTTCGACCATCGGCTGCCGATCGATCTCGTACCCGCCTTCTTTCTTCTGGTGCTGACGGTCCTCGCCATGTTCATCTGGCTCGAGTACCGAAACCGCAAACCGGCGTTCGCCGCGAACAGCGCCAATGCCAGGGCATCCAAGGAGTGCGCCCCAAGTCATCTCCTGCTGAGAGACATCCATGAGTTTCTGGCTCGCACTGGACTTTTCGTGATGGTCGGCTCGATCGCACTGACATGCGCATCAGTGGCCGCTGTGCGAGTAGCTTTGCGAAGCAGCTTGACGGTCGAGGACATCTTTGGCTCGTTCTTGATCGTCCTCGGGATCGTCGGTCTGCTCCTACTAGTCGCGTTCGTGATTCGTCGGCCGTCGGGAGAGGCGACAGACCGCGTGCGGAAAGTATTCGGATCGTTTGTCGACATCGCGGGATTCTGGGCACCGGATCTCCATCCGCTCGCAGGAGCGTCGTACCGCCTTGCGGTGATTCGGGGCCTCCGAAGGGGCATCTCGGAAGTGCGAAAGGATGCGTCCGACAAGCCGATCGCGCTCGTCGGGCATTCCCAGGGCGCCGTCATTTGTGCGTGGTTCATCAGGGGTGGGCACTGGGAGGTGCAGCGGTCCGAGGAGGTGTCGGACGAACAGGCTCTCACGATGGGCCTGAACAACACGTTCGCCAGGCAGTCGGATCGCATCGCGCTCTTCACGTGCGGATCGCCGCTCGGGTCGTTGTATCGCACGTTCTTCCCCCGGTTTTTCGACGACGATTTCTTCCGCGGTGCCTCCATGGCGTCCTACGGAAATGTCTGGCACAACTACTGGCGCAGCACCGATCCCATCGCCGCTCGGCTCAATCGCGCCGCAGCGACGGACGTCGAGGATGGGCAGATGCTCGACATCGACCTGACGGCGCTGCCTGGCGAGGTCGGCAAGGGCCACTGCGACTACTGGCAGGAGGACCGGATCAGGCGGGACATCGAGTCGTACTTCGGGGACTTCGACTCGGTCGGCAGAACCGCGCATCCGTTGGTCGGGGGCAACGGCGTTCAGCGCAGACTTCGGGGACTGCGCGCCGCCTTCCCACGCCTCCACCTGCACGGGAATTAATCGGACCGCGGTCCGGTTCTATTCGGCATGCCTGCTATCACTGCTGACACATTGACATTGCCGCGGCTCACAGCGCCCGCGGCATCCGACACCGAACGGCCGGTCCGGTCCATCACCACCGGCCCGCACGGCTACGAGGGAGAGGGCTTCCCCGTCGTGCGCGCCTTCGCAGGCGTGAGCGCCGCCGACCTCGATCCGTTCGTCCACATGGACCAGATGGGCGAGGTGGAATACCAGCCTGGTGAGCCGAGGGGCACAGACTGGCATCCGCACCGCGGCTTCGAAACCGTGACCTACATGATCGACGGGCGCTTCGCCCACCAGGACAGCCACGGCGGCGGCGGCCTGATCACCGATGGCGCCACTCAGTGGATGACCGCCGGCTCCGGCATCCTGCACATCGAGACGCCACCCGCCGAGCTCGTCGAGAGCGGCGGCGTGTTCCACGGCATCCAGCTGTGGGTGAACCTGCCGAGCAAGGACAAGTTCGCTACGCCGAAGTACCAGGCCATCGAGGGCAACGAGGTCAAGCTGCTGTCGTCCGACGACGGCGGCGCGCTTGTCCGCGTCATCGCCGGCGACATCGACGGACATGGCGGCCCTGGTGCCACCTACACGCCGATCACCCTGGCGCACAGCACCATCGAGCCCGGCGCACGCCTGAGCCTGCCGTGGAACCGCGAGTTCAACGCGCTCGGCTACGTGCTGTCGGGCCGCGGCACCGTCGGGCCGGTCGGGCACCCGATCAACGAGGGCCAGCTGGCGGTGTTCGGCCCCGGCGACCGCATCAGCATCGCCGCCGAGCCGACGCTGGGGGCACCTCCCGGCCGAAGGCGAGGGGGAGAGTCGCGTCGGCCGAGTATGGAGGTGCTGATCCTCGGTGGCAAGCCCATCCGCGAACCGGTCGTCGCTTACGGCCCGTTCGTGATGAACTCCAAGGCCGAGCTGATCAAGGCGCTAGAGGACTACAACGCAGGAAAGTTCGGCGTCATCCCACCGAATGCGTTGATGCCGCACCGGATTCACTGACGCACTACCGGTGGGCCACGACGTCCACCGGGTGCGGGTACACCAGTTCCAGCTCACCGATCGCGGCCGCCATCGTCACCAAAGGCATGGCGGCCGCGATCGACATTTCGTCGCCTGTGGACTCCGCCCGCAGCGCCACTGCGAACTCCTCGCCGATCGGCGCCCAGTCACCACCGGCGCCCAGCTTGCCCGACAACCGATCGCTGATCGCGTCGGTGTGCTCCTCCACCACTGCGCGCAGCCTCGGGTAGGTGCCGAACGGGGGCGGTGTGGGGATGTCCATGATGAGGTCGGCGGCGGCGCGCACGCGGATCGCCCGGTTGAACGAACGCACGATCGGCCCGCGGAAGTCGGTCGAGCCGCCGCTCTCCGAAAGATATTGACGCACCGCATCATCCGCGACGCGCGTTTCCGCGAGCGCGTCGTGGCTGAGGATCGCCAATTTGTCGGCCATCTGCTCGTACTCGCCGCGGGTGATCCTGCGCACCGCCGCTTCCAGATAGTTCGCGAAGACACCGCGGGCCGACTCGACCGCTGTCGCCGCCGAAGCCGTTGCGCCCCTTGGCCACAGAAGCACCGACACCATCACGCCGACGAGCGCGCCGACGGCGACGTCCTCGACGCGGATGAGACCCACGCTCCATCCGGTCGGGATGATCAGGTTGAAGAAGATCAGCACCATCATCGTGAACGCGGCCTGTCCCGCAGTGAACGATGCGATCTCGGGGACGAAGGCCGAGCCGAACACCACCAACGGCATCAGCAGCCACAGCACGTGCTTGTCCACTCCGACGACGCTGATCAACAGGGCGCCCAGGAAGAACCCGATGCCGGTGCCAAGCACGGCCCGCAGCATCTTCGTGCCCGTCGTCAACGCGCTGCTGCGCAGCACCGACAGTGCGCCGAGCACCACCCAGAACCCGTGCTCGACCGGGAACACGTGGGTGACTGCGACCGCCAACGCGAGCCCGAGGCCGGTGCGTAGCGCGTTGCGCACCGCCACCGACCGGCCGCCGAGAAAGCCCGACGTCGTCGACGTCACCGCGGCGTGCTCGGGAATCAGCCGGTCGGTCGCGGTTGTGGGCGGCAACCGCAGCCCGAGCGCCTTGGCCCACACCGGCCGCGCGTCGGCGGCGGCGGCCGCCGCGATCACCCGGCCGGTCGCACCGATGGTGGCCGCGATGGTCCGCCGGTTCAGCAGCTCCCGTCCCAACACGATCGCCGTGTCGTCGTCAGGTGCGCCGAGGATCTTCTCGACGTCGTTGCGGTAGCGGCCCCTGGCGACGGACCGCAACTGCATGAGCGCCGCTTCCAGATTCGCGCGGTGGGTGGTTCGGTCGGCTGGCCGGGAATGTTCGAGCACCTTCGCCGAGCAGCGCAGCACCCGGATGCCCGGCGCCTGCATGTCCCGAAGGCCGGGACCGGCCTCGTCGCTGACTCGCTCGGCCAGCCACTCGAGGTCTTCGACCACCCGCACAAGCGCCCGGCTTCCTGCGGACAGCCCGACGGGCCGGAAGTCCGCGCCCAGAAAGTTCTCCCGCAGGGCGAGCATCGCGTCCACCACCTCGCTGCGGCTGGCCTTGCCTTCGAGACGGTCGGCCAGCGCGGCGACCGCCCTGGCGGCATGCCGCCGCAATTCGTCGTGGTGGCGCGGCGGGAGCACGAAGAGCGCGGCGGGAACGCACACGGCCAGCGCGATGGCCCAGCCCAACAGCCGGTCGTCGATCGGACCGACCGGCGTGCAGGCGGGCAGCACGAACGTCAGCAGGGTCGGCCGCTGGCCCGCTGCGATCGTCTCGCTCAGCACACCCGAGAACGTCACCGCCACGCCCAGCAGGAACATCAGCGCGACGGACAGCCACGCGTGTGGCGCCACCAGCGTGCCGAGCGTGATCAGGACGGCGCCGTTGATGGCCAGGCCCGCATAAGCCACCGCGCGGGTCTGCCGGTTGCCGGGAAAGTCCGCAAGCACAAGCAGCGCAAAGGATCCGAAGATCGTGAACAGCGGCGTCTGCGAATTGCCTCCCGCGACGGCGAAGCTGATGGCGGCGGCCAGCGGAACGATCACCGCCGCACGCAGCGCCCGCCGCAGGGCGTCGAGTTCTGGATCGCGCTCGCGAATCCGGTCCGCCGCCCGGCGCAACAGGCCGGCCGGCGCGCTAGTCATCAGAAGGTACGGAGGCGAACCGGCCCTCGTCGAGTGCTTCGGTGAGCTGCTTGGCGATCCACGCCAACGCAACGGTGTCCCGCTGGATGGTTGCCTGTTCGTGTCCGACCAACAGATAGACGGCCCATCGCGCGAACATCTTCGCCTGCCGGTCGTTCTTCAGGATCTCCAGCGCCGACTCGTACATGATGTCGTAGCGCTGCTGGTCGACCTGAAGCTGGATGTGATAGACGTCGGGATCGACTGCGCTCCACACCCGGATCGCCGCTTCGGCACCGTGCGGAAGCTCGAGGCCGACCTGAATCAGACTGTCGATCCGGCGCCGCGGGTCGGTCTCGTTTTTCAGGAATTCGATGACGAGAACCGTTCGCTCTCTCATCCAGTTCTCGACGAGCTCGCGGGTGTAGGCGGGCCAGCTGGCGAAGTAGTGATAGAACGAGCCCGTCGTGACGCCGAGGCGGTTGCACACCTCGGCCAGCTTGAGCCCCCCGTAACCGAGATCGGACAGCACGTCGAGGCCGGTCTCGAAGTATGAGTCGCGCGAAACGACGCCCGCCATGGGACCGAACCATAGCCCCTGCGGACGATAACGGAGCAAGGACGGACAGAGGCTTTACAGATCCTAGCCAGCGCCGTTGTCCGCGCGTGTTTCCCCACAGTTTGCTGAACTGACATTAAGAATGGGGGTTCTGCATAGACGCCAGGTGACCTATGGCACAATATTTACCATGCCGCATACGGCAAGTAGGGGGCCGGGCCGTCCACCAGCAGCGAAGGCTGCCGAAACGCGTGAGCGCATTTTGCACGCAGCCCGCGAAGTATTCAGCGAACTCGGCTATGACGCTGCGACTTTTCAGGCAATTGCAATTCGTGCCGACCTGACCCGTCCAGCGATCAATCACTACTTCGCGAGCAAACGATTGCTGTATCGCGAAGTCGTCGAGCAGACTAATGCGATGGTGGTTGCTTCGGGGATGGCGAGGGCTCAGGGGCAGACCACTCTGCTCGGTCGGCTGTCCGCGTTTTTCGCGGCGGCGATGCAGGCCGACAGCGACGACCGCTCCGCCGCAGCGTTTCTGGTGACGTCCGTGCTCGAGGGCCAGCGCCATCCCGAGTTGCGAAGCGACGAGCACGACTCGATGCGGAACTCGCGGGCCTTTGTGTCGTGGGCCGTCAACGACGCGATCGAGAAGGGCGAGCTGACCACCGACACCGACGTCCCGCAACTTGTCGAGATGCTCGTCGCGGTGATGTGGGGCATGGGCTTCTATGCCGGCTACGTGGGCTCGCACAACGAACTCAAGTCCATCGTCGACAAGCTCGAACTGCTGTTGGCCAACAAGCTCTGGAAGCTGGCCGAGTAACCGCTTCCTGGCAATCTGCTTGCGTGACCTGGGGTGACGTTTACCACAAATGCATGTAGATCGGCTAACTTATTTAGTAGCATCGCTTACGATATGACTGATCTACATGAAGCCGCCTCGATCCGCACCGAGGGCGACAGCTGGGAAATCACCGAAAGTGTCGGGGCCACCGCCCTCGGCGTCGCCGCTGCGCGTGCCGTCGAGACCGCCCGCGACGACGCGCTGATCCGCGACGAGTTCGCCTACCTGCTGGTGTCGGCCGCAGGCCCGAACTGGGCTCAGATGGCCAGCAGTGATCCGGACTGGCTCTCCGACGACGAAGACGGCCGCAGGCTCCACGAGATGTCGCGCGACTACCAGGCCGTGCGCACCCATTACTTCGACGACTACTTCCACGCCGCCGTGCGGGCGGGCATCCGCCAGGTGGTGATCCTGGCCGCCGGACTGGACTCACGCGCCTACCGCATCCAGTGGCCAACGGGCACAACGGTTTTCGAGATCGACCAGCCCAAGGTGCTGGAGTACAAGACGTCGACGCTGGACGCTCACGGCGCGCAGCCGCGGGCCCGTCGCGTCCCGGTCGCGGTGGATCTCCGCGACGACTGGCCGTCGGCACTCGTCGACGCGGGCTTCGACCCTTCGCAGCCGACCGCGTGGCTGGCTGAGGGCCTGCTGCCCTATCTGCCGCCGGACGCGCAGGACCGGCTCTTCGAACTGATCACCGCACACAGCGCCCGCGGGAGCCGGATCGCGGTCGAGGCCTTCAGCATGGATCTGACGGATCAGGCCGAGCAGGAGCGGATCGCCCGGCGTGAGCGCACCGCACGGATGCGCGCGCGCTCCGGAATCGACATCGACGTCGACACCCTGACCTACGCCGACGCGGGCCGCGCCGACGCGGCCGGCTGGCTGGCCGAGCACAACTGGCAGGTCGACGCCGTGCCCAGCGAGGTCGAGATGACGCGCCTCGGCAGGCCGGTACCGGACTACGAAGCCGAAGAGATCGCATCCAGCGTGCTGTTGCGCGCCGAGCTCGCCGAGGAGAATTGATGAGTTCGCTCCGCAGTCACGACGACACCTGGGACATCGCCACCAGCGTCGGCTCGACAGCCGTGATGGTGGCGGCCGCCCGCGCTGCCGAGACCGAACAGGACGATGCGCTGATCTCCGATCCCTACGCGGCGATGCTCGTCGCGGATGCCGGCACGGGGGCGTGGGAGACGATCCTCGACGACAGGGTCGTCGAACGAGCCACGGCCATCGACCCCGAGGTCGCCGCGATCTTCCGGCACATGCGCAACTACCAGGCAGTGCGCACGCACTTCTTCGACGGCTATTTCGCCGAGGCCGCCGCGGCGGGCATCCGTCAGGTCGTGATCCTGGCCTCGGGCCTGGATTCGCGCGCCTACCGCATCGAATGGCCCGAGGGCACGACGGTGTTCGAGATCGACCAGCCCAAGGTGCTTGAGTACAAGGCCGCGACGCTGGCCGACAACGACGTGAAGCCGAGGGCGACCCGCCACGAAGTTCCGGTCGATCTGCGCTACGACTGGCCGACGGCATTGCGCGACAGCGGTTTCGACGTCACCCAGCCTACCGCGTGGCTGGCGGAGGGGCTGCTGATGTACCTACCCTCCGACGCTCAGGACCGGCTCTTCGAACTCGTCACCGAGCTCAGCGGCCCTGGCAGCCGGATCTCCGTGGAGACCGTAGGGATCCACGCCGAGGAGCGACGGGAGCAGATGCGCGAGCGCTTCGAGCGGATGGCCGACGAACTCGGCATCGAGCGGAGCTTCGACATCCAGGAGCTGATGTACAACGACCCCGACCGTGCTGACGTCGCCGAATGGCTCGACGCCCACGGCTGGCGCAGCTCGGCCGTGACGTCGCGCGACGAGATGCGTCGGCTCGGCCGCTACGTCGAGTTGGTGGACGCCACCGACGACTCATTCGCCACGTTCGTCACCGCAGAGAAGTCGTAACTCGGGCCCTTCAGGGCGGCCCAACCGGTTGGTTAGGATCGGGTATTCCTCCTCAGGTCAGGAAGGACATCCGCCATGACCACAGATTCGATTCCCCACGCCGCGCCCGCGGTGCCTGCACCGGTAGCCCCGGGTATCCCGGAAACCGTCGCCCGGCTGCGCAAGACGTTCGCCACCGGCCGTACCCGCAGCGTCGAATGGCGCAAGCAGCAGCTGCGGGCCATCGAGAAAATGATGACCGAAAACGAGGGCGCCTTTATCGAGGCGCTGGCCCAAGACCACGGCCGCGGGCCGTTCGAGTCCTGGATGACCGATGTGGCGCCGGTCGCCGCGGAGGCCCGCCAGGCCGCCAAGAGCGTTCGCAGGTGGATGCGGCGCAAGTACCGGATGCTCGAGTTGTCGCAGCTGCCGGGCCGCGGCTGGGTGGAGTACGAGCCCTACGGCACCGTGCTGATCATCGGCGCGTGGAACTTCCCGTTCACCCTGACGTTCGGCCCCGCGGTCAGCGCCATCGCCGCGGGCAACGCCGTGGTGCTCAAGCCGTCGGAGATCGCCCCGGCGTCGTCGAAGCTGATCGCCGAGCTGACGCCGCGCTATCTGGACCCCGACGCGATCGCGGTCGTCGAGGGTGACGGCGCCGTCACCCAGGAGCTGATTGCACAGGGCTTCGACCGCCTGCTGTTCACCGGCGGCACCGAGATCGGTCGCAAGGTGTACGAAGGCGCCGCCCCGCACCTGACGCCGGTGACGCTGGAGCTGGGCGGCAAGAGCCCCGTGATCGTGGCGGCCGACGCCGACATCGACGTCGCGGCCAAGCGGATCGCCTGGACCAAGCTGATCAACTCCGGCCAGATCTGCATCGCCCCCGACTACGTGCTGGCCGACGCCAGCATCCGCGACGAGTTCGTCAACAAGATCAAGGACGCCGTCACGAGCATGGGCTCTGCGGACGACGGCGGCAAGCGCGTCATCAACCAACGCCAGTTCGACCGGATCACCGGCTATCTGTCGGAAACGCAGGGCGAGATCGCGCTCGGCGGCGGCTCCGATGCGTCGTCGCTGAAGATCCAACCCACGGTCGTTGTCGACCCGGATCCGAGTGAGCCGTTGATGGAGAACGAGATCTTTGGACCGGTGCTGCCCGTCATCACCGTCCAAAACCTCGACGAGGCAATCAAATTCGTGAACTCGCGGCCGAAGCCGCTGGCCGCCTACCTGTTCACCAAGACCAAGAGCGTCCGTGAACGCGTGATCAAGGAAGTGCCCGCCGGCGGCATGGTGGTCAACCATCTGGTGTTCCACTTCGCCACGGCCAAGCTGCCCTTCGGCGGTGTCGGTCCGTCCGGGATGGGCGCATATCACGGCAAGTGGGGCTTCGACGAGTTCAGCCACAAGAAGTCGGTGCTGACCAAGCCCACTCGCCCCGATGCGATGAGCTTCATGTACCCCCCGTATACAGAGACGGCGAAGAAGTTGGCGCGCAAGCTGTTCTAGCTTGACCGTCCGCCCTACCAACGAGAGTCAACGAGAGGAACACCAGTGCCAGGAGTGCAGGATCGCGTCATCGTCGTCACCGGAGCCGGCGGTGGACTGGGCCGCGAGTACGCGTTGACGCTCGCCAAGGAGGGCGCCAGCGTCGTCGTGAACGATCTCGGCGGTGCGCGCGACGGCACCGGCGCCGGACACAACATGGCCGACGAGGTCGTCCAGCAGATCAAGGACGGCGGCGGCCGCGCGGTCGCCAACTACGACTCCGTCGCCGAGCCCGAGGGCGCCGAGAACATCATCAAGACCGCGCTCGACGAGTTCGGCAAGGTCGACGGCGTGGTCAGCAACGCGGGCATCCTGCGCGACGGCACGTTCCACAAGATGGAGTTCGCGAACTGGGACGCAGTGCTGAAGGTGCACCTGTACGGCGGCTACAACGTGATCCGCGCCGCGTGGCCGCACTTCCGCGAGCAGAGCTTCGGCCGCGTCGTCGTCGCCACCTCCACCAGCGGCCTGTTCGGCAACTTCGGTCAGGCGAACTACGGCGCCGCCAAGCTCGGCCTTGTCGGCCTGATCAACACGCTGGCGCAGGAGGGCGCGAAGTACAACATCAAGACCAACGCGGTCGCGCCGATCGCGGCCACCAGGATGACCCAGGACATCCTGCCGCCAGAGGTGTTCGAGAAGCTCACGCCGGAGTACGTGGCGCCGGTGGTGGCGTACCTGATGAGCGAGGAGAACCCGGAGACCGCATCGGTGTTCATCGTCGGCGGCGGCAAGGTGCAGCGCGCAGCGCTGTTCCAGAACGATGGCGTCACCTTCCGCGACGGGGTGCCGACGGTCGAGGACGTCGCGGCCAAGTGGGGCGAGATCACTGACCTGTCGGCGGCTCAGCGGGCCACTTTCAGCGTCGGCTGATCGCCCTCGCATGAAAGCGCTTGTCGCGCGCGAGCTTTCCGGGCCAGCAGGGCTGGATTACACCGACGTAGATGATGTCGGTGGCGATGACGCCGTCGTCGTCGACGTCGGTGCGGCCGGCGTCAGTTTCCCCGACCTGCTGCTCCTGCGTGGCGAGTACCAGATGCGGCTCGAGCCGCCGTTCATCCCCGGCATGGAAGTCGCCGGGGTGGTGCGTTCGGCGCCGTATGAGTCGGAATTCAAACCGGGTCAACGGGTTACGGCATTGTCGATGCTCGGCGGCTGGGCTGAACAGGTGGTGGTGCCGCCTGCCAACCTGACCCCGACGCCGGACGACATCGACGACGCCGAGGCCGTTGCGCTGCTTGGCAACTACCAGACGATGTACTTCGCGCTGGCCAAGCGGGGCGCCCTGCGTCCGGGCGAGACGGTGCTTGTGCTGGGTTCGGCGGGCGGCGTCGGCACGGCCGCCGTCCAGATCGCGAAGGCGCTGGGCGCCAAGGTGATCGCGATGGTGCACCGCCCACAAGCCATGGAGTTCGTGAAGTCGCTTGGTCCCGACGTGGTGCTGCCGCTGAGCGACGGCTGGTTACAGGCGGTGAAGGAGCACACCGACGGCCGCGGTGTCGATCTGGTGGTCGACCCCATCGGCGGCGAGGCGTTCGACGACGCGGTCCGTGCACTCGACACCGAGGGCCGGTTGTTGGTGATCGGCTTTGCGGCAGGAGGCATTCCAACCGTCAAGGTCAACCGTCTGCTGCTGCGCAACGTCAGCGTCGTCGGCGTCGGCTACGGCGAGTACGTCAACCGCAAGCCGGGATCGCAGTCGGTGTTCACCTACGGCGTCGCAGAGTTGGTCAAGGCGGGACTGCGCCCGCCGCCGCCGATCAGGTATCCGCTGTCGGAAGGCAGTGCGGCGCTGCAGAGCCTGGCCGACGGTGGGGTGCTCGGAAAGGTGGTGTTGGAGCCGTGACGGTGCAGGCGTTGGCGTTCGATGTGTTCGGCACGGTCGTGGACTGGCGCTCCAGCATCATCCGCGAGCTGGAGGCGTTCGGCAGAAGCCATGGGCTGCGACACGACTGGTCGGCGATGGCCGACAACTGGCGATCCGGGTATGCCCCGGCGATGGACCGTGTGCGGCGCGGCGAGCTGCCGTGGACACGCATCGACGATCTGCACCGCATGATCCTGGTGGACCTGCTCACCGAGGCGGGTATCACGTCGATCTCCGACGAGGACATCGACCACCTCAACCGCGCGTGGCACCGCCTCGACCCGTGGCCGGACAGCGTGCGCGGGCTGAGCCTGCTCAAGGAACGCTTCATCATCACCACGCTGTCGAACGGCAACGTGTCGCTGCTGACCAACATGGCCAAGCGCGCCGGATTGCCCTGGGACACCGTGATCTCCGCGGAGTTGTTCCATCACTACAAGCCCGACCCCGAGGCCTACCTCGGCTGCGCCGACCTGCTCGGCGTGCGCCCGGAGGAGTTGATGCTCGTCGCCGCTCACCCCGGCGATCTGCGTTCTGCGCGCGACGTCGGACTGGGGACGGCATATGTCGCACGGCCGCAGGAGTATGGCCCCGGCCAGAAGCCCCACCGCGTCGGCGACGACGAATTCGATTTCACCGCAACGGATTTTCTCGATCTCGCCGAGCAGTTGGGCACCTGAATCTTCGGCGTAACGTGGAAGGGTGACCGATCAATTGACTACTGAATTGCCGCCCGCGCTGAGCAGGGCATTGGACCTCTTCGCCGATCCGCCCGCGAACCCGGACGTCAGCAAGGGCTATCTGGACCTGATCGCGGATGCGCCTGTGACGAACGCCACGCCGCCGAAGAACACCGGCGCGATCCAGGCCGCGTGGGCCTCGGGCCTCGGCTCGATGCTCTACGACAACGCGCAGGCGTTGGCCCGCAGATTCGTGGGCGCGTGGCAGCTGCCGATCGAGTGGCTGAACATCCCGTCCGGCGGCGTCGCGCTCGACGTGGGCAGCGGTCCAGGCAACGTGACGGCATCACTGGCCCGCGCCGCCGGTCCCGACGGGCTGGCGCTGGGTGTCGACATCTCCGAACCGATGCTGGCCCGTGCGGTCAGCGCCCAGGCGGGGCCGAACGTCGGCTTCATGCGCGCCGACGCGCAACAGCTGCCGCTGCGCGACGAAACCGTGGACGCGGTCACGTCGCTTGCCGTGCTGCAGCTGATACCGGACCCTGCCGCGACGCTCGCCGAAATGGTGCGGGTGCTGCGGCCTGGCGGCCGCATCGCGATCATGGTGCCGACTGCGGCCCGCGGCAGCGCGCTCTTGCGCTGGCTGCCCAACGGTGGTGTGCGGTTCTTCGACGAGGATGAGCTCGGCGACACATTCGACGAGCTTGGCCTCGTCGGCGTGCGCGTCAAGACCGTCGGCAACATCCAATGGGTGCGCGGCAGAAAGCCGTGACGCTGCTGTAAGTCGGTGCTCTCCCCCTGCCCTCCCGGGCGGGGGTACCCCCACTCGTCCGCGCTAGATTCGACACCGTGAGCACCGGCGGGATCGTCCTCGTTGCACTCGTCATCGCGGTCGGTCTGATGGGCATCGTGGTGCCGCTGCTGCCGGGCATCCTGCTGGTGTACGCGGCGATCCTGGTGTGGGCGGTCGTCGAGCACAACGTCACGGCGTGGGTGACGCTCGGCGTCGTGACCGTGCTGATCGGTGCCACCACGCTGATCAAGTACATGTGGCCGATGAAACGCATGCGCGCCGCCGACGTCGGGACGGGCACGTTGTTGGCGGGCGCGGTGCTCGGCATCATCGGCTTCTTCGTGGTTCCCATCGTCGGTCTGGTGATCGGTTTCGTGCTCGGCGTCTACATCGCCGAGCTGGCGAACCGTCGTGACCAGCGGATGGCGTGGACGTCGACGAAACACGCGCTGAAGGGCGTCGCGCTGTCCGTCGGGGTGGAACTGGCCGGCGCGCTGCTGGCGACCGTGGCTTGGGCGCTCGGGGTGTACCTAACTCAGTAAAAAGACAGCTCGACGTGGCTAGGTTCTAGGCATGGCCAAGCTTCGTTTCGGATACTTCATCGCGCCGTTCCACCGCGCGGGCACCAATCCCACCCTCGCGTTGCAGCGCGACCTCGAGTTCGTCGAGCACCTCGACCGGATCGGCTTCGACGAGGTGTGGATCGGTGAGCACCATTCGGCGGGCAGCGAGATCATCAGCTCGCCGGAGGTGTTCATCGCGGCAGCCGCGGAGCGGGCCAAGCGGATCCGGTTCGGCACCGGCGTGATCTCGCTGCCGTATCACAACCCGCTGTGGGCGGCCGACCGGCTGATGCTGCTCGACCATCTCACCCACGGCCGGATCATCGGCGGCGTCGGGCCCGGCTCGCTGCCCACCGACTCGTCGATGATCGGGTTGACGCCCACCGATACCAGGGAACTGCTGGAGACCAACCTCGACATCCTCGTCCGCCTGCTGGCCGGTGAGACCGTCACCGCCAAGACCGCGACCCATGAATTGCACGACGCCCAGCTGCAGCTCGCGCCCTACGGCGAGGACGGCATCCCGCTGGCCGTCGCGGCGGTGGCCTCGCCGACCGGAGCGCGGCTGGCAGGCAAGCACGGCATCGGCCTGCTGTCGATCGGCGCAACTCTGATCGTCGAGGGCTTCGACGCGCTTGCGCACCACTGGGGGATCGCCCAGGAGCGCGCGGCCGCTTTCGGCACCACCGTCGACCGCAAGAACTGGTCGCTGGTCTCTCCCATGCACATCGCCGAAACCGAGGAGCAGGCCCGCGCCGACGTCCGCTTCGGCATCGAACCGTGGTTCCGCTACTTCCAGAAGGTCGCGGCCTTCCCGCAGATGACCATGCCCGGCGATCAGATCGACGAGATGATCAGCATCATCAACGACGCGGGAGCGGGTGTGATCGGCACGCCTGAAACGGCCAGGGCGCAGGTGCAGCGGCTGTGGGACCAGTCGGGTGGGTTCGGCTGCATGCTGCAGATGGGGCACGAGTGGGCCAATCCGGCGGCATCCCGGCGCTCAGCGGAACTGTTTGCGGCCGAGGTCATTCCGCACTTCCAGGGTCAGGCGCAGCCGACGCTCGACGCGGCAGCGCGGGCCAGCGACGTGCGCGAGAACCTTGCGCAGACGGCGATGAGCGCCATCGAGCACATGACGCAGAAGTACGAGGCCGAAAAGAGCGGCAGCTGACGGCGATTTGGGCGTGGTTAGTTGCGGTCAGCGCTACAAATCACGCCGAAATCACGCTCAGCCGCGCAGGGTGGTGTGCAGCCGCTTGACGTCGTCGGTAGTCACACCCGCGGCGGCGAGGTAGCCGGTCAGCGAGCCGAAGTCCGCGATGATCGCGCGCTGCGCCGAATCGAGGTAGGCCTCCTGCACGCCGAGCACCGCATCGGTCAACCGCGCTTCGGCCACCTCGGCGACCTCGGGGGTATCCGACATCCGATTGCGGATCATGTTGACGATATGGGCGCGTAGCTCCGGCACGGCGGCATTGCTGGCCAGGAAATCGGCCATGACGGCCTCGCGGTCGACACCCGCCGCTTCCAGCACCGTCGCGATCGTGAACCCGGTCCGGTCCTTGCCTGCGAAGCAGTGGGCCAGCACCCGGTCGCCGTCGCCGAGCATCGTCACCACCTTGTGCACCGCGCGCTGCGCGAGGGGCGACCGGGCGATTCGCTGGTACTCCTCGTTCATGTAGCGACCCGCGGCGTCACTGACGGACTCGTCGTCGGCCTTCTCGGTCAGCATCTTCCGGAACGCGTTCTCGTGGGGCGCATCGGCATCCGAGGCAAGGGTCTCGACGAACGGCAGATGGTGGATCGTCACCCCGTCGGGCACCAGACCCTTGCCGTGCCGGTCCAGCTCCGGTGCCGACCGCAGATCTGCCACATCGGTGACTCCAACGCGGACAAGCGTTTCCCGCCCGTCGTCGTCGAGATGGCTCAGCTCACCGGACCGGAACAGCCTGCCCGGCTGGATCCCCGCATTCTCCGCCACATCGCGAAAGTTCCACGCCCCCGACAGCGGCGGCACTACCGCGTCACCGCCGCGGCGAATGCCGACTTCTCCTTGCCGATCTCCGACGCGCGCGACGGTGCGCATGTGCACCTCGTCTGGCCCGTCGAAGAGCCGCATGGCCCGATGCCAGCTGTAGAGCCGGGCCAGCGGGAAATCGTCGGTCACCCCGGCCGCGCCGTGCACCTGGATGGCGCGGTCGATGACATCGCAGACCACCTTCGGCGCCACGGCCTTGATCTGGCTCACCAGAAGGTGGGCCTCCTTGTTGCCGTGTTGGTCGATGGTCCACGCGGCCTTCTCGCACAGCAGCCGGGCCTGGTCGATCTCGTTGCGCGACTTAGCAATCGACTCACGGACCACGCCCTGCTCAGCTCAGCGGCTTGCCGAATGCGACGCGCTTCTGCACGCGGTCGACCATCAACGCCAGCGCACGTTCGGCCGCGCCGAGCGCGCGCATGCAGTGGTGGATGCGGCCGGGGCCGAGGCGAGCCTGCGCGATCGCGAAGCCCGCGCCCTCCTCACCGAGCAGGTTCGTGGCGGGCACCCGGACGTTGTCGTAGACGATCTCGGCGTGGCCGTGCTGGTCCTGCCAGCCGAACACCGGCGTCGACCGGAGAATGTTCACGCCGGGGGTGTCGATCGGCACGAGCACCATCGACTGCTGACGGTGGCTGGCCGCGTCGGGATCGGTGCGGCCCATCACGATCAGCACCTTGCAGCGCGGGTCCGACGCACCGGTCGTCCACCACTTGCGGCCGTTGATGACGTAGTCACCGCCGTCGCGGGTGATCAGGGTCTCGATGTTGCGGGCGTCGCTGGAGGCGACGGCGGGCTCGGTCATCGAGAACCCGCTACGGATCCGGCCGGCGAGCAGCGGCTCCAGCCACTGCTTGCGCTGCTCCTCGGTGGCGAAGAGATGCAGGGTCTCCATGTTGCCGGTGTCGGGGGCCGCGCAGTTGGTCACCTCGGGTGCGATCTCCAGGCTCCAGCCGGTCAGCTCCGCCAGCGGCGCGTACTCCAGGTTGGTCAGCCCCGAGATCGACGGCAGGAAGAGGTTCCACAGGCCGCGCTCCTTGGCCAGCACCTTGAGCTCCTCGATGACCGGCGGGACGGTGTGGTCATCGGGCCCGGCTTCGCGCCGGTACTCGTCGTAAGAGGCCTCGGCGGGGAAGACGAATTCGGTCATGAACGCCGACAGGCGTTTGTGGTAGTCCTGCGCCTTGGCCGACATCGCGAAGTCCATGTAAGCCACACTAAACGTTGCGGAAAATGGGGTGATGACCGAGAGCCGTCCCCCGTTTCCGCCGTTCACCCTCGAGACCGCTCGACAGAAGGTCCAGGCCGCTGAGGACGCCTGGAACACCCGCGACCCAGAGCGGGTCAGCCTCGCCTACACCGTCGATTCGCACTGGCGCAACCGCGACCAGCACGTGGTCGGGCGCGAGGAGATCGTCGCGTTCCTGACGCAGAAGTGGCAGCGCGAACTCGATTACTCGCTGCGAAAGAGCCTGTGGGACTTCCACGACAACCGGATCGCCGTGCGCTTCCAGTACGAATGCCACGACGCCGCGGGGCAGTGGTACCGCAGCTACGGCAACGAGCTCTGGGAGTTCACCCCCGCCGGGTTGATGGCCCGGCGCGAGGCCAGCATCAACGACGTGAGGATCGACGAGTCGGAGCGCCGCTATTTCGGGCCGCGGCCCGAGGCGGAGCACGGCGAGGACATCCCGTTGTGGTGACCGACGCCCACGAGGCTGAGGCCGGGAATCTTGTACCCGCTCGCATCCGCGAAGTCCCGCAACGCTGATTCGGCGTCGGCGCGCATCGCTTTGGTGACGTCGGCGGGCAGAGAGTTGATAATTGCCGCCACCGGCCCGGCCAACGACGGCACGACGGTCCACCATTCGTCGATCGAGGCCGCATGAAGTGGGGTCCCGACCTCGCGAACGTCGACATCCGCAAAGCCGGCGGCCGCGAGAACCTGTGCAAGGGCGCCGTCGTCGGACAGCGCGAACGGACCCGGCATGCCAGGGGGCGGAACCGGCGCACCGAGTTGGGCGCTTACCGCGTCGAGCAATGCGCTCAACCACGGATTCGCGGCGGGCGGTCCCCACACCGCGAACGCCGCCCGGCCGCCGGGTCGCAGCGCGCGCAGTGTTTCCCGGGCTGCCGCCGTCGGATCGGCCACCAGCATCAGCGCCTCTCGGCACAGGACTTTGTCGAACGATGCGTCGGGCACATCGATGTGCTCCATGTCCAGCTCGCGCACGTCCGCATTGCGCAGCCCGTGACGTCGCACTCGCTCTTCGGCGATCGCCGTCATCTCGGGCACCACGTCTGACAGCACGACGTGCCCGTCGGCTCCGACGATCTCGGCGGCGGCGATACCGACACCGCCTGGGCCGCAACCGAGTTCGAGCACTTCGTCGCCGGGTCGCAGATCGGCGACGGCGAGCATGGCAGCGCAGACGACCGCACCGCGGTCTTCGACGAATCCTGCGTGCTCATTCCAAGATGGGGCCGCCACGGACCAGATCGCGTGTAGCGGATTGGTGCTCATTGTGGCCGTGCTCCCAGATCCGTCGACCGCGCCGTCATTCAGCGAGTGTAAAGCCAACCAATGAGGCCCTCCCCTGGTTACGCCGCCTGGGGAGGGCCTCTGTGGAGGGAGGTATTCAGTTGTTCGTCAACCGGTCGTTTACTGGTTCTGCAGGAAGCTGTGGCCGACACCGTGGTGGAAGCGCCAGCCGGGGAGCGCGGTGGGCGCTGGCTTCGCGTAGGTGTCCGGGGTGGCCACGATCGTGGTGCTGGAGCCGTGCTGGGTGGTGGTGACGGCGGCGTTGGCCATTCCTGCCAGACCGAGGGCGGCACCGCCGAGGATTCCGGCCGAGACGATCGGGAGGGCGATGTAGCGCGCGATGTTGTTGGTCATTTCAGTTCCCTTGTCTCGGTTGGCTTTCGGACTCTCGGCCGGTGTGTTCCGGCGATGACTTAAGAATGCCGAAGTCGGACTCCGATGTATGTCGCCCGATCGGCCGGTGACACGGAGGAATCCGTTGTCCCCCAATCGGGGGAAGTGGCGCGGTTGCTATGCGAAGCTGAACCGATGGCGGGCGCTGAAAAAGTAAAGGTCGTGGTGGGTGACGACCATCCGATGTTCCGCGAGGGAGTCGTGCGGGCCCTGGTGTCCAGCGGCGAGATCGAGGTGGTGGCCGAGGCCGAGGACGGCCTCGAAGCGCTCGAGCTGATCCGGTCGCACCAGCCGCAGGTGGCGTTGCTCGACTACCGGATGCCCGGCATGGACGGCGCGGAGGTGGCCGCCGCGGTCACCCGCGACGAGCTGACGACCCGGGTGCTGCTGGTATCGGCCCACGACGAGTCGGCGATCGTCTACAAGGCCTTGCAGGAGGGTGCGGCCGGCTTTCTGCCGAAGGAGTCGACCAGAAGCGAGCTGGTGAACGCCGTGCTGAAGTGCGCGAAGGGTAAGGATGTCATCGCGCCCGAAATCGCAGCGGGCCTGGCTTCGGAGATTCGGCGGCGCAACGAGCCGGATGCGCCCGCGCTCAGCCCGCGCGAGCGCGAGGTGCTCAAGCTGATCGCCACGGGCAGCAGCATCCCCGCCATGGCCAAGGAGATGTTCCTCGCGCCCTCGACGGTCAAGACGCACGTGCAACGGCTGTACGAGAAGCTCGGCGTCAGCGATCGCGCCGCGGCGGTCGCTGAAGCCATGCGCCGCAAACTGCTGGACTAGCCGCGAACGCGAGGAGCACCAACAACGTTGGACAACCCGTTTCACTGGCTGATCGACTACTTCGCGACCGAACCCGTCCGCGTTTCGGCGATCCTGCGGCTGCCATTGATCTGCCTGATCGCCGTGCTGGTGTGGATATGGGAGGTCGACCATTGGCTGCCCGAGCTGTATGCGGTGATCCTCGGCGTCTACGCGGTGGCGGCGGTGCTGTGGCTGATCGCCGTGCTGCGCGGGCCGGTGCCGCGATGGGCGGACTGGGCGTCGACGATCGTCGACCTGCTTGGTGATCGTCGCGCTGTGCCTGGTATCGGGTGGTGCGACGTCGGCGCTGCTGCCCGTCTTCTTCCTGCTGCCGATCTCGGTGGCGTTCGGGGACCGGCCCGCGCTGACGGCGATCTTCGGAATCGTCACGGCGGTGGGCTATCTCGCCGCCTGGATCTTCTACTCCAAGCGCGACGACAGAATCGGCCTGCCGAATATCGTGTACACGCATTTCGGCTTCCTGCTGTGGCTGGCGGTGGCGACGACGGCGCTGTGCTTCGTGCTGGCGCGACGGTCGTCGCGCGTCAAGGCATTGCAGGAGGTGCGCCGACAGCTGGTGTCCGAGGCGATGCAGGCCGACGAGCGGCGCAACCGGGAAGTGGCCGAGCACTTGCATGACGGTCCATTGCAGACGCTGCTCGCCGCGCGGCTGGAACTCGACGAGGCCCGTGAGCGCAATCCCGATCCGGCGCTGGACATGATCAACAAGGCGCTGCAGGATGCCGCGACGGGTCTGCGTTCCACGGTCACCGAACTGCATCCACAGGTGCTCGCGCAGTTGGGATTGACGCCTGCGCTGCGAGAGCTGCTGAAACAGTTCGAGACTCGCACCGAGATCGCGGTCGACGCGGACCTCGCCGAGGTCGGCAAGCCGGAGTCGGCGCAGCTGTTGCACCGTGCCGCGCGCGAACTGCTCACCAACGTCGGCAAGCATGCAGGCGCGAAGACCGTTGCGGTGACGCTGAAGCGCAAGGGAAACCGGCTCAGGCTGACGGTCGCCGACGACGGGCGGGGTTTCGACCCTGCGGTGGTCGGGCAATCGGTCGCCGACGGACACATCGGCCTTGGCTCCCTGCTGGCGAGGTTCGACGCGATGGGCGGCGCGATGGACATCGACTCGTCAACCGGGGCAGGCACCCGCGTCACGGTCACCTCGCCGCCCGAGCCGGCCACCACTCCCGGCGAGCTGGGCCCACGCGCAAGCAGGGGAACGTAAATGTCCGCAAAGTGCCAGGAAAGTCCGGACTCTAGCGTCTGTTCGCGCTAGTTGGTGACCAAGCCGCGAGCGATGACGAGCCGCTGAATCTGGTTGGTGCCCTCGAAGATCTGGGTGATCTTGGCTTCGCGCATGTAGCGCTCGACGCGGTAGTCCCGCGTGTAGCCGACACCGCCGAACACCTGCACGGCGTCGGTGGTGACCTTCATCGCGGCATCGGTGGCGATCAGCTTGGCGACGCTGGCCTGCGCCGAGTACGGCCTGCCGAGGTCGCGTCGGCGCGCGGCATCGAGATAGGTGGCCCGCGCGCTCGCGACGGCGGCGGCCATATCGGCCAGCACGAACCCGAGGCCCTGGTGGTCGATGATCTTGCGGCCGAACGTCGTTCGCTCGTTCGCGTACATGGTGGCCTCGTCCAGCGCGGCCTGTGCGATCCCGACGGCGACGGCCGCGATACCCAGTCGGCCGGAATCCAGTGCGCTGAAGGCGATCTGCAGGCCCTGGCCCTCGTCGCCGATGCGTCGGTCGGCGTCGACGTGGGCATGGTCGTAGAACGCCGACGTGGTCGGCACGGCGTGCAGGCCCATCTTCTCCTCCGGCTTGCCGAAGCTCAGGCCCGCCAGATCGCCGGGGATCAGGAAGCAGGAGATGCCGCGGGAACCTTCCCCGGTGCGGGCGAACAGCGTGTAGAAATCGGCCCGGCCGCCGTGGGTGATCCACGACTTCGACCCGTTGATGACGTAGCCGCCGTCGTCGGTCTTGCGCGCGGCACACCGCAGAGCCGCGGCGTCCGAGCCGGCCTGCGGCTCCGACAGGCTGTAGGCGCCGATCTGCTCGCCCGACAGCATGCCGGGCAGCCACCGGCGCTTCTGCTCGTCGGTGCCGAACACCAGCAGCGGGTGCGACGACAGGCTGTGCACGCTGACCGCGACCGCGACCGCCGCCCACCGCGCCGCGATCTCCTCGAGCACCTGGAGGTACACCTCGTAGGGCTGGCCGCCGCCGCCCCACTCCTCGGGCTGGGGCAGGCTCAGCAGACCCGCGGCGCCGAGTTGGGCGAAGACGCCTTCTGGGTAGGTCTCCGCCTTCTCGTGCGCGTCGACGATCGGGTCGAGCGCCTTGTCGGCGACGTCGCGGGTGAGCGCGATCAGGTCAACGGCGTCGTCGGACGGCAGTAGGCGGTCCACTGACATGTGCGTGCGTCAGACCTTTTCGGGGACTGAAAGCGCCGAGTTGATCGCGTCGACCCGGTCTTTGGCGTCACCGAACAGCATCTGGGTGTTCTGCCGGAAGAACAGCGGGTTCTGCACGCCGGCATAACCCGAGGCCATGGACCGCTTGAACACGATGACGTGGTCGGCGTTCCACACCGTGAGCACCGGCATACCAGCGATCGGGCTGCCCGGATCCTCTGCGGCCGCCGGGTTGACCGTGTCGTTGGCGCCGATGACCAGCACGACGTCGGTGTCGTCGAAGTCGTCGTTGATCTCGTCCATCTCCAGCACGATGTCGTAGGGCACCTTGGCCTCGGCCAGCAGCACGTTCATGTGGCCGGGCAGACGTCCCGCGACGGGATGGATGCCGAACCGGACGTTGACGCCGCGGTCGCGCAGCTTGCGGGTCAGGTCGGCGACGCCGTACTGGGCTTGGGCGACGGCCATGCCGTAGCCCGGCGTGATGATCACCGAACTGGCGGAGGAGAGCAGTTCGGCGGCGCCCTCGGCGTTGATCTCCCGGTGCTCGCCGTAATCCTTGTCGTCGGCGGGCCCGGCCTCGATCCCGAAGCCGCCGGCGATCACCGAGATGAACGACCGGTTCATCGCCCTGCACATGATGTAGGACAGGTATGCACCCGAGGAGCCAACGAGCGCGCCGGTGATGATCAGCAGGTCGTTGGACAGCAGGAAGCCCGAGGCGGCCGCCGCCCAGCCGGAGTAGCTGTTGAGCATCGACACCACGACGGGCATGTCGCCGCCGCCGATCGAGGCGACCAGGTGCCAGCCGAGCAGCAGCGCCAGCACGGTGACCACCATCAGCAGCCACAGCTGCGGGTCGATCACGAACCAGACGGTGAGCGCGGCGAAGACGACGAGCGCGCCGACGTTGAGGAAGTTCTTGCCGGGCAGCATCATCGGCGCGGACTTGATGCGGGCCGAGAGCTTCAGGTTGGCGACGATCGAGCCGGTGAACGTGACGGCGCCGATGAAGACTCCGATGACGACCTCGGCCGAGTGGATGCCGAGCATGCCCTCGTTGTGCAGCAGCGCGGCCTCGGATCCGGCGAGATCACGTTCGACGTGTAGGTAGCCGTTCCAGCCGACCAGCACGGCGGCCAGGCCGACGAACGAGTGCAGCAGCGCGATCAGCTCGGGCATGCCGGTCATCTCGACGACCTTGGCGCGCCACAGACCGATGGCCGCGCCGATGGCCATGGCGCCGACCAGCAGCGCTAGCACCCACCGGCTCGATGTGCCGGGCCAGTGCCAGCGCGATCGTCGCGATCAGGGCGACGGCCATTCCGGCGATGCCGAAAGTGTTACCCGCCCTGGATGTTTCATGCTTGGACAGGCCGCCCAGCGCCAGGATGAACAGCAGGGCCGCGACGACGTACGCCGCGGTTGCGGTGGTTTCCAGTGTGAACATTCCTCAGCTCCTCGAGAACATGGCCAGCATGCGGCGGGTCACGGCAAAGCCGCCGAAGACGTTGATGCTGGCGAGCAGGATCGCCAGGGTTGCCAGCTGCGGTGACGACGACATCGCCGTGCCCGATCTGCAACAGCGCACCGACGACGATGATCCCGGAGATCGCGTTGGTCACCGACATCAGCGGAGTGTGCAGCGCATGGTGCACATTGCCGATCACGTAGTAGCCGATCACGATGGCCAACGCGAACACGGTCAGGTGCACCTGCAGCGCGGCAGGCGAGAGCGCGATCAGCGCGAAGAGCACGGCCGCGGCGGCGAAGGTCAACCCCAGCCGGCGAGCAGTGCTCATGTGTTCCTTGGCAGGCTTGGTCTCGACCGGAGCCGCGACGGCAACCGGCGCCGCGGACACCTGGACGGGCGGCGGCGGCCAGGTGATCTCGCCGTCGCGAACCACCGTCACCGAGCGCTGCACGACGTCGTCCCAGTCGAGGATGAGCTTCCCGTCTTTCTCCGGGGTGAGCAGTTTGAGCAGGTTGACGAGGTTGGTGCCGTACATCTGGGAGGCGGTTGCGGGCAGCCGTCCCGCCAGGTCGGTGTAGCCGATGATCGTCACGCCGTTGTCGGTGACGATCGCCTGATCCTTGACCGTGCCCTCGACGTTGCCGCCGTTGGCCGCGGCCATGTCGACGATGCACGCTGCCCGGCTTCATCGAGGCGACCATGTCGGCGGTGATGATGCGCGGTGCGGGCTTACCCGGGATCAGCGCGGTGGTGACGATGATGTCGACGTCCTTGGACTGCTCGGCGTAGAGCTGTGCCTCGCGTGCCTTGTAGTCGTCGCCCATCTCCTTGGCGTAGCCGGTGGTCGATACTTCAGCCTCCGGCGACTCGATCGAAAGATATTCGCCACCAAGAGATTTGACTTGATCTGCGACCTCGGGCCGAGGATCGGTAGCGCGCACGATGGCGCCAAGGCTGCCTGCCGCTCCGATGGCCGCCAGACCGGCCACGCCCGCGCCGACGACGAGCACCTTGGCAGGCGGTACCTTGCCCGCCGCAGTCACCTGTCCGGTGAAGAACCGGCCGAAGCTGTGCGCGGCCTCGACGACGGCCCGGTACCCGGCGATGTTCGCCATCGACGACAGCACGTCCAGTGACTGGGCCCGGGAGATACGCGGAACGGCATCCATGGCCAGCACGGTGATCGGCCGGGTGGCCAGCTGCTCGAGAAGCTCCGGTTTGAGCGCGGGGGAGATCAGGCTGATCAGGGTGGCGCCGTCGTGCAGGGCGGCGATCTCTTCGTTGTCCGGCGCGTTCACCTTGAGCAACACGTCGGCCGCCCAGACCTGCTCGGCGGACCCGACGTCGGCACCGGCCTCCGTGAACGCCTCGTCAGAGAAGCTCGAGGTGGCGCCCGCGCCGGTCTCGACCACTACCTCGTAGCCCAGCTTGATGAGTTGGCCGACTGTCTGCGGCGTCGCGGCGATGCGCGTTTCTCCAGGCAGCGACTCTCTCGGGATCCCGATGATCATCGATTTCGATCCGATCTAGGTTTATGTCATGGTCCGGTCGGGGCGCGAGCGGGCCCCCCGACACAGCTCGTCGTCGAGCGAGTGGAATACGTCAGTGTAAGAGTCGGCCCAAATCAACCGTGCTTCGGCAGAGTCGCGCGATCACGACCCGGCCCACCGGCTGAACGTTTCGCGCCGTCCCGGTGAGGGAATCCCGCTAATTAGCGGGCTCGTCAACGACGGCCCGGGATTCGCGACGAAAGGAACCGCCATGGATAGCACCACTGTCGTATGGATAGTCGCTGTCATCGCAGCGATCATCGTGATAGCGGCGCTGGTGTTCGCGGCGCGCAACAGGCGTAACCAGCGCAGGCACGTCGAGGCCGAGCGCATGCGCGAGGACATCACGATGCGCACGGCGAAGGTGGACAAGCGGGAATCGCTCGCCGACGAGACAGAGGCCCGCGCCCGCGCTGCTGCGGCTGAGGCCGAGGCGAAGGCGGCTGAAGCAGCCCGGCTCAAGGAGCGGGCCGCCGACCATCGCGACGCGGTTTCCTCGTCGCGTGAGGACATCGAGGAGCGCCGCAAGCACGCGGACCATCTGGACCCGAAGACGCGGGTGCAGGACGACGCGGACATCGCCAAAGACCAGGAAGCTGCACAGCGAGGGGCCGAGCAGCAGCAAACCGCACAACAGGAGGCGGCAAGGCGGGAAGCAGAGCGTAGGTGACCGAGCCCAGTGCCGCGTTCTAGGTAGGCGTATTCCTGGAGCGCGGCACTGCCGTGTGTAAGTGCAGTAGTGCACTACTCGCGACGGAGCGGGCCGCAGCGGAAACGATGGTTTCATGCAAGCGACACCGAACCAGGTGCTGGAAGAACAACCGCCGACGTTGAAGAAGTCGACGGTTGAGGCACTGCCGAAGGATCGTGAACTGGAGAAGCTGCGGGAGCAGCGCATTCGCTTTGACGGATTTTTCACCGGTCTTACGTGGTAGACCGGCGAGTCAGCAGTTTTCGATCAGTTAGACCGGGGGATAGGCCGGCGGGGGATACACGCCGCGAAGGATCCATGCGAACCAGTTAGCGCCCATCTCGACCTCGTCGCTGGCGTCATAGTCCGGGTTCGGATCCATGTGCTCACCCTCTCGCGTATCGGCTGTCCCTCTTTTTCGGAGTGTAGACCCGCCGAACGAGCGGTGGCACCCCGAGCACCTAGACTGTCCAACCAGTTGATTGATACGCCCCGACCCGTTCGGGCCTGCCTATAGTGAGTCGCCATGTCTTCCGATGAGCCGCTTGCGCGAAGAGCGTCTGACGGTGCTGCCACCCCGAACGGGATGTCCCGCCGTGAGGAGCTGCTTGCCGTCGCCACCAAGCTGTTCGCCGCGCGCGGCTACCACGGCACGCGGATGGACGATGTCGCCGACGCGGTCGGTCTGAACAAGGCGACGGTGTATCACTACTACGCCAGCAAGTCGCTGATCCTCTACGACATCTACAAGGGCGCCGCGGACTTCACGGTGGCCGCGCTGCACGACGACCCGTCGGCGTCGGCCCGCGAGACGATCTACAACTTCACCCGCAGACTGCTGGTCGGCATCGCCAGTGACCTCGAGCGCGCGGCGGTGTACTTCCAGGAGGGTCCGTACATCACCGAGTGGTTCACCGAGGAGCAGGTCGCCTACATCCGCGAAAAGGAGACCCAGGTCTACGAGCACGTGCGCGACGTCATCGACCGTGGGATCGCCAGCGGGGAGTTCTACGACTGTGACTCCCATGTTCTTGCGCTGGGATACATCGGGATGACGCTGGGGTCGTATCGCTGGCTGCGGCCGCAGGGCAGGCGCACCGCGCAGGAGATCGCGGTCGAGTTCAGCACGGCCCTGCTGCGGGGCCTGATCCGCGACGAGGCCGTACGGACACAGTCGCCACTCGGCCTTGATGTTGCGGCGGGGGCACAGTAATGCCGTTGGTCAGCAAGACCGTCGAGGTCGATGCGTCCGCCGAGACGATCATGGCGATCGTCGCGGACTTCGAGGCCTACCCCGAGTGGAACGAGGAGATCAAAGGCTGCTGGATACTGGCCCGCTACGACGATGGCCGGCCCAGCCAGCTTCGCCTCGACGTCACGGTGCAGGGACAGTCGGGCACGTTCATCACCGCGGTCTACTACCCAAGCCCCAACGAGATCTACACGGTGCTGCAACAGGGCGACCACTTCGACAAGCAGGAGCAGAAGTTCTCGGTGGTGCCCATCGGCCCGACGGCGCTGCTGACCGTCGATCTCGATGTGGAAACCAAGATGCCGTTCCCGAAGCCGATGGTGAAGAAGGCGATCGGCGACACGTTGGACTACCTCGCCGCCAACCTCAAGACCCGCTCCGAGCAGCTCGCAGGCAATTAGTCCCTCGCGCCGAACAACGCGTCCCAGAAGGCTTCGCTGGACTCCGCGTTGAGCTCTGCGGCCTCCTCGCGCAGCGCCAGCGCCAGGCGGTGAATTCGGTGTTCGGTCCCTCTCGGCATCGAATCCGGTCCGTATTGGCCGCGCCTCAGTCGACGGACTCTGCCGTGGGCGATCTCGCATCGCAACGCGTCCGACACCGCCTTCGAAGGTCGCCCGGCGACGTCGAACCCGTGGAAATCCAGCATGTCGACGAGATCAGTGACATTGGCTCGGCCATTCTGGAACAGGTGAAGCGTGAGCACGCACCGAAGTTCGTAGCCGCGCAGGCGTCGCTTGAGCGTCATGGTCGAACGGTGGCATGACGTACCGACAGGCTGGCCGGCACCACTGACTGACCGCCCCTCGTGGCCCGATCGTGTGCCGTCGAACTGCCCGGCTCGGCGCGACATTGTCGCGCCGATTAGCACGTCTCAGCGTGAGCGACATTGACGTTCAGAGGCGGGCAACTAGGCGCGTGGCCCGAGGCGGCCGGTGGCGTGTTGATGGCTGAAGTGGCTCAGCTCCAGATGCCGGTTTCCTCCAGCCGCTCGGTCAATCGCCGTGCGCCGTCGGTCAATTGCCAACCGGTCAACCGCACCACTTCCGCGACATCACGACGGCGCAGCGCCTCGATCAACTGCCGGTGGTTGTCGACGGCCTCCACGCCCCACTGCGGGTCGGACGCGTAGATCAGCGGCGGCATGTAGCGCGCAACGTGCAGAAGAAACCAGGCCAGCTTGATACGGCCCGTCGTGTGATTGAGCGAGCGCTGGAATCTGAACTCGGCTGCGGCGATCGCCTCCGCCTCGCCGGTCTCGACCATCGCCGCGAGCTCAGCGTTGAGCCGCTCCAGCTCGTCGATCCCGTCGTCGGTGATCCGCTCGGTGGCGGCGGCTGCGAGTTCCTTGGCGATGGCGGCCTGCAACCAGAAGATGTCTTCGATGTCGCGACGGCTCAGCGGTGCCACCACATGACCGCGGTGCGGCTCGAGCAGCACCATGCCCTCACCGCGCAGCGTCCGCAATGCCTCGCGGACCGGAGTGATGCTGACGCCGAGCGCTGCGGCCGTCTCGTCGAGCCGGATGAACGTGCCCGGCAACAGCGTCCCGGACATGATGGCGGCCCGCAGGTGTCCGGCGACCTCATCGGACATCTGCTCGCGGCGCAGCGGGCGCCGCGGACGGGGAACGGCTCTTGCCGGTGCGTTCACTCGGCCTCCATTCGCGCGGGGTTGTCCCGCGACCACCGAGGCCATAGTGTGACCGGGGCAACAACAATGTTTGATCAAATATCAACGTCGTGCAACCCGGGAGCGCCAGCCGTTGACCGAGCATTCGTCGCCGACCGAGCAGCCGTACCTCGCCAGACGGCAGAACTGGACCAATCAGCTCGCGAGGCATGCCCTCATGCAGCCCGACGCGACCGCGCTGCGGTTCCTCGGCCACACCACGACATGGGGTGAACTCGACCGCCGCGTGACCGCGCTCGCGGGCGCGCTCAGCCGTCGCGGCGTCCGCTTCGGCGACCGGGTGCTGATCCTGATGCTCAACCGCACCGAGTTCATCGAGTCGTTCCTGGCGGCCAACAAGCTCGGCGCCATTGCAGTTCCCGTCAACTTCCGCATGACCCCACCGGAGATCGCCTTTCTGGTCGGCGACTGCGACGCCAAGGTGATGATCGCCGAGCCGGTGCTGGCCAACGTGGCGACCGCGGTCAGAGATCTCGAGCCGACGCTCGAAACGGTGATCGTCGCAGGTGGCGCCACCGAGGAGGGCGTGCTCGGCTACGACGACCTGCTGGCGGAGCAGGGCGATCCGCCCGCAGCCTGCCGACATCCCCAACGACGCACCCGCGCTGATCATGTACACCTCGGGCACTACAGGGCGGCCCAAGGGCGCGGTGCTCAGCCACACCAACCTCGCCGGCCAGGCGATGACGTTCCTGTTCACCAACGGCGCCGACATCAACCACGACGTCGGTTTCATCGGCGTCCCGCTGTTCCACATCGCAGGCATCGGCAACATGATCATCGGGCTGCTACTCGGCATGCCGACGGTGGTTTACTCGCTTGGCGACTTCGATCCTGGCGCGCTGCTCGACGTCCTCGAAGCCGAAAAAGTCACCGGCATTTTCCTCGTGCCGGCCCAGTGGCAGGCAGTTTGCGCCGAACAGCAGGCGAATCCGCGTCAGCTCCGGCTGCGTGTGCTGTCGTGGGGCGCCGCCCCGGCATCGGACACACTGTTGCGCAGCATGTCAGAAACCTTTCCCGGCACCCAGATCCTCGCGGCGTTCGGCCAGACCGAGATGTCGCCGGTGACGTGCATGTTGTTGGGAGACGACGCAATTCGCAAACTCGGATCGGTCGGAAAGGTCATCCCGACGGTCAGCGCCCGGGTGGTCGACGACGATATGAACGACGTGCCCGTCGGTCAGGTCGGCGAGATCGTCTACCGGGCGCCGACGTTGATGGAGGGCTATTGGAACAACCCCGAGGCCACCGCGGAGGCGTTTGCCGGTGGCTGGTTCCACTCGGGTGATCTGGTGCGCCAGGACGAGGAGGGCTACATCTGGGTCGTCGACCGCAAGAAGGACATGATCATCTCCGGCGGAGAGAACATCTACTGCGCGGAGGTCGAGAATGTCCTCGCCGGCCACCCAGCGATCGTCGAAGTGGCGGTGATCGGGCGAAGCCACGACAAGTGGGGAGAAGTCCCCGTCGCCGTCGCCGCTGTTTCACAACCGGACCTCAGCCTCGCTGATCTTGACGGATTCCTCACCGAGCGGCTTGCCCGGTACAAGCATCCGAAGTATCTGGAAGTGGTCGAGGCGCTGCCCCGCAACCCCGCTGGCAAAGTCCTCAAAACGGAACTGAGAAGCCGTTTCGGCGCCAGCAAATTAGTTGACGCGAGCGAAAAGGCTTCTGCCGCAACGGTTTCTGCCGGCAAGGCGGAAGGTTAACCAGGAGAGGTGGGTTTGCTAACGGTTATAGGCACAATCCGACGGATGCGGTGCACCCCCAGGGGGGCATCGGGTACAGTCCTGTGGTCCGTCTTACTACCCACCGGTAGGGAGGGGACGGTCACACACACGGGCTCGGTGCAAGGAGGGGGCGTGCGACAGGGGCTGCCGTACCGCCAGGTTCGCCTTGGCGTGGGCAAGGGAGTGTGCTGGTGACAGCGACGCGACCAGGAATCGGCGGCTATCTCGCGAACCAGACTCGGCCGGCACTCGAGGCTGTTGGTGGATTCGTTCGGATGTGTGTGCTCGTCGGCAAGGCGCTATTCCGTCCGCCATTCCAGTGGCGTGAGTTCATCCTGCAGGGCTGGTTCCTGATGAGGGTGGCGTTCCTTCCCACGCTCGCGGTTTCCATACCTCTAACAGTCTTGCTCATCTTTACCCTCAATATTCTTCTTGCGGAGTTCGGCGCGGCCGACGTGTCGGGCGCGGGCGCGGCGATCGGCGCCGTCACCCAGCTGGGGCCGTTGGTCACCGTGCTCGTGGTCGCAGGCGCTGGCTCGACGGCGATCTGCGCCGACCTGGGCGCCCGCACCATCCGCGAGGAGATCGACGCCCTCGAGGTGCTCGGCATCGACCCGATCCATCGCCTGGTCGTCCCGCGTGTGATCGCCTCCACCTTTGTGGCCGTCCTCCTCAACGGCGCGGTCATCACGGTCGGCCTGGTCGGCGGCTTCATATTCGGTGTGTATCTGCAGAACGTCTCGGCAGGTGCCTATGTCTCCACCCTGACGCTGATCACCGGCCTGCCCGAGGTCGTCATCTCGATCGTCAAGGCGGGCACCTTCGGCCTGATCGCCGGCCTGGTCGGCTGCTACCGCGGCCTGACGGTCGCGGGCGGCGCGAAGGGCGTCGGCACCGCGGTCAACGAGACCCTGGTGCTCTGCGTTGTCGCGCTGTTCGCGGTCAACGTCGTGCTCACCACCATCGGTGTCCGCTTCGGGACAGGGCATTGACATGGCGAGTCCGAACGTCCTGCGGTCGCGCTTCCCGCGGGGATACGCACGCTCCGAGAAGGCCCTCGGTGCGCCCGCTCGGTTCCTGGACAGCGTCGGCCACGTCGCGTGGTTCGTCGTCACGGCCATGGGCTCGATCGGTCACGCGCTGCGGTACTACCGCAAGGAGACGCTGCGGCTGATCGCTGAGATCGGCATGGGCACCGGCGCCATGGCCGTCATCGGCGGCACCGTCGCCATCGTCGGCTTCGTCACCCTGTCCGGGTCGTCACTGGTCGCGATCCAGGGCTTCGCCTCCCTGGGCAATATCGGTGTCGAGGCATTCACCGGCTTCTTCGCCGCGCTGATCAACGTGCGCATCGCGGCGCCGGTGGTCTCCGGTCAGGCGCTTGCGGCCACCGTCGGCGCGGGCGCCACCGCGGAACTGGGCGCCATGCGCATCAGCGAGGAGATCGACGCCCTCGAGGTGATGGGCATCAAGTCAATCTCGTATCTGGTGTCGACCCGGATCATGGCCGGTTTCGTCGTCATCATCCCGCTGTACGCGATGGCGATCATCATGTCGTTCCTGTCCGCACAGGTCACCACGACCTTCTTCTACGGCCAGTCGATCGGCACCTACGAGCACTACTTCCGGACGTTCCTGCGGCCGGACGACGTGTTCTGGTCCTTCGTCCAAGCGATCGTCATCTCGGTGATCGTCATGCTCAACCACTGCTACTACGGCTACTTCGCCAGCGGCGGGCCGGTCGGCGTCGGCGAGGCCGTCGGCCGATCGATGCGTGCCTCGCTGGTCGCGATCGTGTGTGTTGTCCTGTTCGCTTCGTTGGCGCTCTACGGCGTCGACCCGAACTTCAACCTCACGGTGTAGCGCATGACAGCCCCACTGAACACATCCCGCACCCCGCCATACAAGCTCGCCGGCCTCGTGCTGACCTTGTTGACGATCGCCGCAGTGGTGCTCGTGTACTTCCAGTTCCGCGGCGACTTCCTGCCGCGCGAGCAGCTGACGATGATGTCGGACCGGTCGGGCCTTTCGATGGATCCCGGCGCGAAGGTGACGTTCAACGGTGTCGAGATCGGCAAGGTCGGCGCCGTCAGCGCGACCTCCGTCGGCGATCAGCCGAGGGCGAAGATCACGCTGGAGGTGGACCGCAAGTACCTCAATCTGATCCCCGCCAATGTTGACGCCAAGATCAACGCCACCACCGTGTTCGGCAACAAGTACATCTCCTTCTCGTCGCCGAAGAACCCGTCACCGCAACGCATCACTCCGTCCGACGTGATCGACGCGTCGCACGTCACCACCGAGTTCAACACGCTCTTCGAGACGATCACCTCGGTGTCGGAAAAGGTCGACCCGATAAAGCTGAACCAGACGCTCAGCGCCACCGCTCAGGCACTGCAGGGGCTCGGCGACCGGTTCGGCCAGTCGATCATCAACGCCAACCAGATCCTCGGTGACCTGAACCCGAAGATGCCGCAGATCCGCAAGGACAACCAACTGCTAGCCGACCTCGGCGACGTCTACGCCAACGCCGCGCCCGATCTGTTCGACGGCCTGCAGAACGCCGTCACCACGGCGCGCACTCTCAACGAGCAGCAGGGCAACATCGACCAGGCGTTGATGGCGTCCATCGGTTTCGGCAACACCGGCGGCGACATCTTCGAGCGCGGCGGCCCGTACCTGGTCCGCGGCCTCCAGGACCTGATCCCCACCTCGTCGCTGCTCGACGAGTACAGCCCCATGTTGTTCTGCTTCATCCGCAACGCCCACGACGTCGGACCCAAGATCGCCTCTTCCCTGGGCGGCAACGGCTATTCGTTGAGGACCCACTCAGAGATCCTCTTCCCGGGCAACGCCTACGTCTATCCGGACAACCTGCCGCGGGTGAACGCCAAGGGCGGACCGGAGGGCCGGCCCGGCTGCTGGCAGCCCGTGACCCGTGACCTGTGGCCGAACCCGTACCTGGTGATGGACACCGGCGCGTCGATTGCGCCGTACAACCACATCGAGCTGGCCTCGCCGTTCGGTTGCGCTGGCCTGCCCCCGTGCCTCCTTCCACCGGCATTGCCGCTCATCACTCCGGGCATCGAGTACATCTGGGGCCGTCAGTTCGGGGAGCACACGATCAACCCATGAAACTCACCGGGACAGTCATCAAGCTCGGCATCTTCTCACTGGTGCTGCTGCTGTTCACCGCGATCATCATCGTGGTGTTCGGTCAGATGCGGTTCAACCGCACGACCGGCTACTCGGCCATCTTCAGCAATGCCAGTGGCCTGCGTGCCGGCGAGTTCGTCCGCGCGTCGGGCGTTGAGGTCGGCAAGGTCAGCAAGGTCGAGCTGCAGGACGGTGGACGCACGGTCAAGGTCGACTTCAGCGTCGAGCCTGACCTCGAGCTGTTCCAGGGAACATCGGCGTCGATCCGCTACCTCAACCTGATCGGCGACCGCTACCTCGAGCTCAAGCGCGGCGACAACGACCAGCGACTGCCCGCCGGTGGCGTCATTCCGATGGAGCGCACCGAGCCCGCGCTCGACCTCGACGCGTTGATCGGCGGCTTCCGCCCGCTGTTCCGGGCGTTGGACCCCGACAAGGTCAACAACATCGCCCAGTCGATCATCACGATCTTCCAGGGCCAGGGCGGTACCATCAGCGACATCCTGGATCAGACGGCCCAACTGACCTCCGCGCTGGCCGACCGCGACCAGGCCATCGGCGAGGTGATTCGCAACCTCAACACCGTGCTGGACACCACCGTCAAGCACCAGAAGCAGTTCGACGACACCGTCGTGAACTTCGAGAAGCTGATCACCGGCCTGAAGAACCGCAAGGACCCGATCGCCAGTTCGGTCGCCGACATCAGCAACGCCGCGGGCACCGTCGGAGATCTGCTGGCCGACAACCGTCCGCTGCTGCAGAGCACCCTCGGCTACCTGGAAGTCATCCAGCAGCCGCTCGTCGACCAGAAGGACCAGTTGAACGGCATCCTGACCCAGCTGCCGACGGCATTGAAGATCATCGGCCGGGCAGGCGGTGTCTACGGCGACTTCTTCAACTTCTACGCCTGCGACGTCACGCTCAAGCTGCCTGGCTTGCAGCCTGGCGGACCGGTCCGCACGGTGAAGGTCTGGTCGCAGCCCTCAGGTAGGTGCACGCCGCAATGAGAGTCCTGGAGGGCGAGAACCGGATCCGCAACGGGTTGAAGGGCATCCTCATTCTGCTGCTCGTCATCGGGGTGGGGCAGAGCTTCGCAAGCGTCCCAATGATTTTCGCGCAGCCGATGTACTACGCGTACTTCTCCGACACCGCCCAGCTGAACAAGGCCGACAAGGTGCGCATCGCGGGCGTGGACGTCGGCGAGGTGCGCTCGTTCGAGATCGAGGGCGACAAGGTCAAGATCGGCTACTCGCTCGGCGGGGTCCAGATCGGCACCGACAGCCGCGCGGCCATCCGTACCGACACCATCCTCGGTCGCAAGAACCTCGAGATCGAGCCCCGCGGAACCAAGGCGCTGAGATCCAATGGCGCGCTTCCGATCGGACAGACCACAACGCCGTACCAGATCTACGACGCGTTCTTCGACGTGTCCAAGGCCTCGTCGGGCTGGGACACCGAAACGGTGAAGCGCTCGCTGAATGTGCTGTCGGAGACGATCGACCAGACCTATCCGCACCTGAGTGCCGCCCTCGACGGTGTCGCCCGGTTCTCCGACACCATCGGCAAGCGCGACGAGGACGTCAGGACGCTGCTGGCCAACGCCAACAAGATCGCAGGCGTGCTGGGCAACCGCAGTGAGCAGATCAACGCGCTGCTGACCAACGCGCAGTCGCTGCTGGCCGCCATCAACGAACGCAGCTACGCCGTCAGCATGCTGCTGGAGAACGTCAGCCAGTTCTCTCGCCAGGTGGCCGGCTTCGTCAACGACAACCCGAACCTGAACCACGTGCTCGAGCAGCTGCACACCATCAGCGACGTGCTGAAGGCACGCAAGTTCGACCTCGTCGACACGCTGTCCACGCTGGCCAAGTTCACGGCGTCGCTGGCCGAGTCCGTCGCATCCGGCCCGTTCTTCAAGGTCATGCTCGTCAACCTGCTGCCGCCGTGGCTGCTGCAGCCGTTCGTCGATGCCGCGTTCAAGAAGCGCGGTATCGACCCAGAAGAGTTCTGGCGCAACGCCGGTCTGCCCTCGTGGCGGTTCCCCGACCCGAACGGCACACGGTTCCCCAACGGTGCTCCGGCACCGGGACCCGATGTGCTCGAAGGCACGCCTGCCAACCCCGGCCCCGCCGTGGTCGCAGGCGACCCCTGCTCGTACACGCCGACCGCCGAGGGCTTGCCGCGGCCGGGCGATCCGCTGCCGTGCGCGCACCTGGGGACCGGCCCGTTCGGACCGAACCCGTACTCGAACCCCGCCGGTCAGGACTACAACACCGGGCCCGATGTGGTGACGTCGCCGCCGAACCCGAACGGCCCCGGCTTCACGCCAGGCGTTCCCGCCGCCGCCATCCCGGGTCAGCTGCCGCCCGACATGGGTGGGGTGCCCGCGCCACTGCCGCCCGCTCCTCCCGGTGCGCGCACGGTGCCGGTCGGCCCGCTGCCGCCCGAGGGGCCGGACTTCACGCCGGGCATCGCTCCGCTGCCACCCGCGCTCGACGGACCTCCGCCACCGCCAGGACCCGGCCCTGCGCCGGGCCCGGCAGGCACCCCGCCGTTCCCCGGCAACCCGCCGTACCTCCCACCAGGTTCGCAAGGGTAGGGGCGCAGACATGTCGACCATCTTCAATGTGCGAAACCTGAAGTTGCCGAACGTTTCTCGGGCGGCAGTGATCATCGGGTCGCTGGTTGTGGTGCTCGCCCTCATCGGCGGCATCGTCGGATGGCAGCTCTACAAGAAGCTGACCAACAACACCGTCGTGGCGTACTTCCCCAACACCCTTGCGCTGTATTCCGGCGACCGGGTCCAGATCATGGGCGTCAAGGTCGGCAACGATCGATTCGATCGAACCCGCCGGCGACAAGATGAAGGTCACCTTCCACTACGAGAACAAGTACAAGGTTCCGGCCAACGCCACCGCGTCGATCCTGAACCCGAGCCTTGTCGCGTCGCGCACCATCCAGCTGTCACCGCCCTACACCGGCGGGCCGGTGATGGAGAACAACGCCGTCATCCCCATCGACCGCACCCAGGTGCCGGTCGAATACGACGAATTGCGCGACTCCATCAACCGGATCCTGACCGACCTCGGCCCGACCCCCGAGCAGCCCAAGGGCCCGTTCGGTGACATCCTCGAGTCCTTCTCCAACGGGCTGGCAGGCAAGGGCGACCAGATCAACAAGACGCTCAAGGGCCTGTCCGAGGCGGTCACCACGCTGAACGAGGGCCGCGGCGACTTCTTCGCGGTGATCAAGAGTCTGGCTCTGTTCGTCAACGCGCTGTACAAGAGCGACCAGCAGTTCGTCGCGCTGAACAACGACCTCGCGCAGTTCACGAACTCGTTCACCAACACCGATCAGGAACTGGCCACCGCGCTGCGCGACCTGAACACCCTGTTGACGACCACACGTAAGTTCATCGGCGAGAACGGCAAGGTGCTGGCCTACGACATCAACAACCTCGCCGAGGTGACCAATGCGATCCTGCAGCCGGATCCGCTGAATGGCTTGGAAACCGGCTTGCACGTGTACCCGAACCTCATCTCCAACCTCATCAACATCACCTCGCCCGTCAACGGCGGCATCGTCGGTTTGCCGGTCATCTCCAACTTCGCAAACCCGATGCAGTTCATCTGCAGTTCGATCCAGGCCGGCAGCCGGCTGGGATATCAGGAGTCCGCCGAGCTGTGTGCGCAGTACCTGGCGCCGATTCTGGATGCGATCAAGTTCAATTTCCCGCCGATCGGGGTCAACGAGTTCAACGGCGCCATGACGCTGCCCAAACTGATCTCCTACTCCGATCCGCGACTGCAGCCGCCGCCGGGCTACAAGGACACCACCGTGCCGGGCATCTTCTCGCGCGACACCCTGTTCTCGCACGGCAACCACGAGCCGGGCTGGATCACCGCGCCCGGTATGCAGGGCATCGAGGTGCAGCCGGCCACCGAGCGGAACATCACGCCCGAGTGCCTCGCCGAGCTGTTGGGCGGACCCGATTGCGTGCCTCCGGATGCGCCGCCCGCCTTCGGTGTCAACGACGGCAGGCTGCCAGGCCCGCCGGACGCCTACAACGAAAACAACCCGCTGCCTCCGCCGTGGTACCCGCAGCCGGGGCCACCGCCCGGGCCGTCACCGGGCGTGATTCCAGGTGATCCGCTCGGCGCCATCACTCCGGCAGGTCCGGCCGCACCGGCGGCGGCGCCTGCACCGGCAGGACCACCGCTGCCCGCTGAAGCAGGAGGGGGCTAATGAGCGCGGATAAGTTTGGCCGCATCGCACGCCGTGCCACCGCGCTGCTGGCGATCGCGATCGCGCTGACGTCCTGCGGCTGGCGCGGCATTGCAAACGTGCCGCTTCCGGGTGGTCCGGGCAGCGGGTCGAACAAGATGACGATCTACGTCCAGATGCCGGATACGTTGGCGCTCAACGTGAACAGCCGCGTTCGGGTCGCCGACGTCTACGTCGGCCGGGTGCGCTCGATCGAGCTGAAGAACTGGGTGGCGACACTGACGCTGGATCTGGAGCCCAACATCAAGCTTCCTGAGAACGCGCTGGCGAGGATCGGCCTGACCACCTTGCTGGGCTCGCAGCACGTGCAGCTCGATCCGCCGCCGGATCCGTCGCCGCAGCCGTTGAAGAACGGTGACACCATTCCGCTGAAGAACTCGTCGGCATTCCCGACGACCGAGCGGGTGCTGGCAAGCATTGCCACGGTCCTGCGCGGCGGCGGCATCCCGAACCTGGAAGTGATTCAGACCGAGGTCAACAATCTTCTGAGCGGTCGGGCCGATCAGATTCGTGAATTCCTCAACAAACTGGACACCTTCACCGACGAGTTGAATCAGCAGCGCAACGACATCACTCGGGCGATCGATTCCACCAACCGGCTGCTGACGATCGTGGCTAATCGCGACGCCACCCTGGACCGGGTGTTGACCGAATTCCCGCCGCTGATCAAGCATTTCGCCGACACCCGCGATCTGTTCGCCGATGCCGTCGAGGCGCTGGGCCGGATCAGCCGCGCCGCCGACGCGGCGCTCGGCCCGTCAAGCGCGAACCTGCATACCAACCTGCAGAATCTCCAACGCCCGCTCAAGCAGCTGGGCAAGGCGTCGCCGTACCTGATCGGGGCGCTCAAGGGGATACCCACCGCACCGTTCCACATCGAGAACGTGCCGAAGGCTGTCCGCGGCGACTACATCAACGTGTCACTCATGGTCGACCTGACACTGAGTGCCCTCGACAACGGGGTGTTGACCGGAACCGGTGTCTCCGGCATGCTCCGCGCACTCGAGCAGGCCTGGGGTCGCGACCCGGCGACGATGATCCCGGATGTGCGCTTCACGCCCAACCCGCACGATGCACCCGGCGGGCCCCTGGTGGAAAGGGGGGAGTGAGTTGTGCTGACGCGGTTCATCAAGTTCCAGCTGATCCTGTTCGGGATCCTCACCATCCTCGCGATCGCCGTTTTGGGGGTGTACTACCTGCGGGTGCCCAGCTTGGTCGGGATCGGGCAGTATCGGCTGTATGCCGAGCTGCCCCGGTCGGGTGGGCTGTACGCGACGGCGAACGTCACCTATCGGGGCACCCAGATCGGCAAGGTCACCGCGGTCGAGCCGACCGAAAAGGGCGCGCGGGCGACGATGAGCATCGACGACCGCTACAAGATTCCGGCCGACGCCACGGCCAACGTGCACTCTGTATCGGCGATCGGTGAGCAGTATCTCGACCTGGTGTCGACCGGCAACCCTGGCCAGTACCTCTCCAACGGACAGACCATCACCGGAGGCACGGTGCCGAGTGAGGTCGGCCCGGCGCTGGATGCGGCCAACCGCGGCCTGGAGGTGCTGCCCAAGGAGAAGATCGACTCGCTGCTCACCGAAACATCAAAAGCGGTAGGCGGATTGGGCCCTTCGCTGCAGCGGCTGGTCGACGGCACGACAAACCTCGCGCAGGGGTTCCAGGAAAACCTGCCGCAGGTCAACGACATCATCACGAACGCGACGCCGATTCTGCAGAGCCAGGTGGATTCTGGTGACGCAATCGCGCAGTGGTCGCGCAACCTGAACATCCTTGCCGCACAGTCGGCTGCAGAGGATCAGTCGCTGCGCAGCGGTTTACAGGCGGCGCCGCCGACGTTGGATCAGACGTCGGCTCTCTTCAACGACGTCCGCGAGTCACTGCCGCAGACGTTGGCGAACCTCGAGATCATCCTCGACTTGCTCAAGCGCTATCACAAGGGCCTCGAGCAGACACTGGTGATCTGGCCACAGGCCACCACGGTCGGGCAGGCCGGAACGATCTTCGCGCCCGAGGGCCTGTTGCACTTCGGCCTGTCGATCAATCAGCCGCCGCCATGCCTGACGGGTTTCGTGCCGGCGTCGGAGTGGCGATCACCGGCGGACACCAGCATGGCGCCGCTGCCGTCGGGCACGTACTGCAAGATTCCCAAGGATGCCCAGAACGTGGTCCGCGGTGCCCGCAACTACCCGTGTATGGACGTACCCGGTAAACGCGCGGCCTCCCCGACGGAATGCCGCAGCAACGAGCCCTACGTTCCGCTTGGCACCAACCCGTGGTACGGCGACCCGAACCAGATCGTGAACTGCCCGGCGCCCGCGGCGCGCTGTGATCAGCCGGTCAAGCCCGGATACGTGATACCGGCGCCGTCGGTGGACAACGGCAATAACCCCGCGCCCGCCGACCGGTTACCGCCTGGCGGGTCCCCCCAACCGGTCAGCGACGCGCTGACCCCGCCTAACTCGGGCTCTGTCCAGTGCAGTGGACAACAACCCAACCCATGCACGTACACTCCGGCACCAGGCAGTGCGGTCTACAACCCACAAAGCGGCGAGGTGGTCGGACCCGACGGCGTGAAATACTCCGTCACCAACTCGAAGAACCCAGGAGACGACGGCTGGAAGGACATGCTGGCACCCACCAGCTGACACTCCACCGATGCGGAGGGCTGCGCTGCAAAACGGACGGCGCGCTCTCAAATGAGCAACTGACCGCCGGGGGGCCACTGGTGGAAGAGGGGGAGTGAACTGTGCTGACACGGTTCATCAAAATCCAGCTGGTCCTGTTCACGATCCTCACCATCCTCTCGATCGTCATATTGGGGTGGTACTACCTGCGGGTGCCCAGCCTGGTCGGGATCGGGCAGTACCGGCTGTATGCCGAGCTGCCCCGGTCGGGTGGGCTGTACGCGACGGCGAACATCACCTATCGGGGCACCCAGATCGGTAAGGTCACCGCGGTCGAGCCGACCGAGCGCGGCGTCAGAGCGACGATGAGCATCGACGACCGCTACAAGATTCCCGCCGACGCCACGGCCAACGTGCACTCTGTATCGGCGATCGGTGAGCAGTACCTCGACCTGGTGTCGACCGGCAACCCTGGCCAGTACCTCTCCGACGGACAGACGGTCGCCACCGGCACGGTGCCGAGTGAGGTCGGCCCGGCGCTGGATGCGGCCAACCGTGGGCTTGCCGTGTTGCCCAAGGAGAAGATCGACGGGCTGCTCACCGAAACATCAAAAGCGGTGGGCGGATTGGGCCCTTCGCTGCAGCGGCTGGTCGACGGCACGACGAATCTGGCCCAGGGTTTCCAGGAGAATATCCCGCAGGTCAACGATCTCATCGCGAACTCGACGCCGATTCTGCAGAGCCAGGTGGATTCGGGTGACGCGATCGCGCAGTGGGCGCGCAACCTGAACACCCTTGCCGCGCAGTCGGCTTCGCAGGACCAAGCGCTGCGCAGCGCTTTGCAGGCGGCGCCGCCGACGTTGGATCAGACGTCGGCGCTCTTCAACGACGTCCGCGAGTCACTGCCGCAGACGTTGGCGAACCTCGAGATCATCCTCGACTTGCTCAAGCGCTATCACAAGGGCCTCGAGCAGACACTGGTAATCGCGCCGCAAGGCATCACGATCGCACAGGCCGCCCTGATCTTCGCGCCCGAGGGCCTGTTGCACTTCGGCCTGTCGATCAATCAGCCGCCGCCATGCCTGACGGGTTTCGTGCCGGCGTCGGAGTGGCGATCACCGGCGGACACCAGCATGGCGCCGCTGCCGTCGGGCACGTACTGCAAGATTCCCAAGGATGCCCAGAACGTGGTCCGCGGTGCCCGCAACTACCCGTGTATGGACGTACCCGGTAAGCGCGCGGCCACCCCGACGGAATGCCGCAGCAACGAGCCCTACGTTCCGCTTGGCACCAACCCGTGGTACGGCGACCCGAACCAGATCGTGAACTGCCCGGCGCCCGCGGCGCGCTGTGATCAGCCGGTCAAGCCCGGATATGTGATACCGGCGCCGTCGGTGGACAACGGCAATAACCCCGCGCCCGCCGACCGGTTACCGCCTGGCGGGTCCCCCCAACCGGTCAGCGACGCGCTGACCCCGCCTAACTCGGGCTCTGTCCAGTGCAGTGGACAACAACCCAACCCATGCACGTACACTCCGGCACCAGGCAGTGCGGTCTACAACCCACAAAGCGGCGAGGTGGTCGGACCCGACGGCGTGAAATACTCCGTCAGCAACTCGAAGAACCCAGGAGACGACGGATGGAAGGACATGTTGGCACCCGCCAACTGAACCCCACCGATGCTGAGGACGCGCAAGACGAGTCGGTAGTGACATCCGATCCAGAACAGATCAGCCAAGAGCCCGAGGACAGCCCACCTGAAGAGGCAGCCGGAGAGCTGCCAGAAGACGTTGTAGACCGTCGTGCGCCGCGTCTGGGGCGAGGATGGCTGGCCAGTATCTGCGCGGGCTTGGTGCTCCTCACCGTTGCGGCGGTGGCCGGTGGAATCCTCCTGATCCAGGACAACCGTCGTAGCGAAGCCATCGCCCGCGACAATGCGGCCGCTCTACAGGCCGCCAAGGATTGTGTGGCGGCGACGCAGGCCCCCGATACCGCCGCCATGTCGCAGGCCCAGCTGAAGATCATGGAATGCTCGACGGGGGCGTTCGGGGCACAGGCGTCGCTGTACAGCGGCGTGCTGGTCGAGGCGTATCAGGCGGCCAATGTCCAGGTCAAGGTAGCCGACGTGCGGGCGGCGGTGGAGCGCCACAACGACGACGGATCGGTCGACGTGTTGGTGGCGATGCGGGTCAAGGTGACCAACTCCCAAGCCGCAGACCAGGAGCAGGGCTACCGGCTGCGGGTGCGGATGTCTCAGGATCCCAACGCCGGGAACTCATACAAGATCGACCAGCTCGCACAGGTCACCTCGTGACGGCTGTCCTCGACGCGAAGCCGAACGCTGCCGCCGACGATGAGTCGCCGGGCGAGCCGCTGGCGTCCTGGCGCGCGCGAGCGGGCGCCCTCTGCCTGGATGTGCTGCTCGGCGTCGCGGTGATCGCCGTGCTGGTGCTGCTGGCGTACCTGGCCATCAGCGTTTCGCAGCCCGGTTGGCTGTGGCTGGTGTACACGGTCGCGGCAGCGGTCGTCCTCCTGCTGATTCTGGTCAATCGCTGGTTACTGCCCGCGATCACCGGATGGAGCCTGGGCCGTGCCCTGCTCGGTATCCGAGTGGTACAGCGACGCGACGGCACCGGTGCAGGGGCCTGGCGGCTGCTCGTCCGCGACCTGGCTCACCTGCTGGATACCGCGGCGCTCTTCGTCGGCTGGCTGTGGCCGCTGTGGGACTCTCGCCACCGTACGTTCGCAGACCTGTTGTTACGCACCGAGGTTCGACGTGTCGATCCGCCCGAGCGCGATATGCGCAGGCTGACCGCGAAGGTGTTGGCCGCCGCCGTCGTGGTGTGTGCGGCAGCGGTGGCATTGAACTACGTGGTCGTCTACCGCCAGGAGCGGGCGGTGGATCAGACCCGTCAGCAGATCGCCGATCAGGGGCCGCGCATCGTCGAGCAGATGCTGACGTACGGCAAAGACACCATGAAGGACGACTTCGCGCGGGCGCAGTCCCTGGCCACGGACGGCTACCGGCCGCAGCTCATCGCGCAGCAGGAGGCCGTGCAGAAGGGGCAGGTGATACCGAACGAGTACTGGGCGGTCAGCAGCGCAGTGCTCTCGGCGTCAGCGGACCAGGCGGCGATGCTGCTGGCCATGCAGGGGCAGCGCGGCACGGGCGCCAACGATCTGCGCTTCATCACCGCAACGGTGCGGGCGGACTTCGAGAAGTCGCGGTCCGGACAATGGCGGGTCTCCAACCTGACCGTGCTGAAGAAGCCGAACCTGGGCGGAGCGCCCCAATGAGCCCACGACGCAAGATCGACGCCAAGGAGCCGGAGCTCTACACGACGCCCGCGCCCAAGCCGCCGAGGCGTTGGGGGCTGCCGCTTGTCGCGAGCCTGGCCGCGGTCCTCATCGCGGGCGCGATCGCGGCCAGCACGTTGATGCTCGTCTCGCACGAGAGTGATCGCAAGACACAGGTCCGCGACGCGGACGTGCTGAGCTACGTGCGGTCGTTCATGACCACGTACACGACGCTGGACCCGTACCAGGCGAACTACTACGGCGACCGGATCCAGTCGCAGGCCACCGGGGACTTCGCGAAGATGTTCAAGGAGAAGATCAACGGGATCCTCGTGCAGGTCGCGCGCGCTGAACCCACGCAGGGCACCGTTGTGGAGGCCGGCGTGCAGAAGTGGTACGACGACGGCAGCGCCGACGTTCTCGTGGCCACCAAGATCTCGAACAAAACGCCGGACGGAAAGACGGTCGAGAGCGGAAACCGTTGGGTCGTAACGGCGAAGAAGGAAGGACAGCTGTGGAAGATCAGCAACCTGATTCAGGTGATCTGACCACGGATGCGGCCGCGAACTCGGAATCGCCGACGCCTCGGGCCCGCCACCGGATGCCGCGCGGCAAGGAACGCCGCGCCCTGACACCGGAAACACCCGAGGCCGAGGCACCGCCGGAAGCGCCCGAGGCCGAAGCACCCGAGCCGGAGGCTCCCGAGGGGCAAGCTCCCGAGCCCGAAGCGGCGACGGACACCGACGAAGCCGTCACCGCCGAGGAGCCGTCGGCGCCCGCCGAACCGACCACGTCAACGGCCGAAGAACCGGAGGCGAAACCGCGACGTCGGTGGAACTTCCTGCGGCGCAGCAAGAAAGAGGCCGAACCGACCGCAGCGGCAGACACCGCGGACGAATCGCCTTCGACCGAGGATCCGGCCACGGAAACGTCGGCTGAGGAGAAGGCCGACGACGCGCCGACGACCGGCGACACGGTGACGGCCGCATCCGCACCCGATGCGGAAGCGCCTGTCGATGAGCCCGACGGCGATGTAACCGAATCCGAGGACGAAGTCACCGAATCCGACGGCGGGGCAACCGAATCCGAGGACGAGGCCGCGGAAGAGGAGCCCGAGACTGTTCTCGTTCCGCACAAACCGGCGGGCAGGCGACTGAAGATCGCCGCAGCGGCGGCGGCCGTCCTGTTCGTCGCCGGGGCCGCATTCGTGGCCGCGATGGCGCAGCCGGTGATCGCCAACCGTGCCATGGTGCAAACGAAACTCGACATCGCCCGCACCGCGCAGAGTGCGATCACCACGCTCTGGTCCTACACCCCGGACAACATGGACTCCCTCGGGGACCGGTCCGCGCGTTATCTGACAGGCGATTTCGCGTCCCAGTACCGCAAGTTCATCGACTCGATCGTCGCCTCGAACAAACAGGCTCAGGTCACCAACACCACTGATGTGCTTGGCACCGCGGTGGAGTCGGTGTCCGGGTCGGAGGCGACCGCTCTGGTCTACACCAACTCGGTCGCGACGAGCCCGGTGTCGAAGAACATCCCCTCGCTGCGCTACCTGTCGTACCGGCTGGAGATGAAGCTCGACCACTCCGATTGGCGCATCACCCGGATGACGACCATCACCACGCTGGATCTCACCCCGCAGCTATAGGGCAGGCACGTGGCCGTCACCTCCCCGGTCTCCGAACGGTTGACGGTGACCGGGCTGCTGCTGCTGACGTTCGCGACCGGACTCGTCGACGCCATCAGCGTCCTCGTGCTGGGCCACGTCTTCGTGGCGAACATGACCGGAAACGTGATCTTCCTCGGCTTCTGGTTCGTCCCGCACTCGGGCGTCGACATGACGGCCGCCGTAGTGGCGTTTGTCAGCTTCGTCGCCGGGACGGTCATCGGCGGCCGGTTCATCCGGCACCTCGAACACGACACCCGGCGCTGGGTCACCGTATCGCTTGCCGTGGAATGCGTTGTGCTGGTGGCATTGTCGATCCTGGCCGGGGCCGGCGTCCTGCGCTACCACGACAACACCAAGCTGATTCTGCTCGCGGGCCTTGCGGTGGCATTCGGCAGCCAGAACGCCACCGCACGTCAGTTTGGGATCCAGGAACTCAGCACGACCGTACTGACGTCGACCATTGTCGGGATCGGCGTGGACAGCAGGCTCGCCGGGGGCACCGGTCAGCGGGAGAAGTTGCGCTACGCCGTGGTGCTGACGATGTGCGCGGGAGCGGTGGTCGGTGCGACGATCTCCAGGTTCACCGTCGCCCCGGTGATCGCGTTGGCGGCCGTCGTGGTGGCCGTCAGCGCCGCGATCTTCCTGTTCGGACCACCGCCGGTGACGGACGACTAGGGTCACTGCCATGCCATCAGTTCTCGTCACCGGCGCCGCGCGGGGCATCGGCAGAGCGATCGTGGACCACCTGGCGTCGACCGGTTGGGACGTGATCGCCGGCGTCCGCACTGATCAGGACGCTGATGCTGTCACCAAGGCCCATCCGCAGCGGGTGTCCGCCGTCATCCTCGACATCACCGATGCCGGCCATATTGCGAAGCTGGCCAAGTCACTGCCCGAGCGGTTGGACGCGGTGATCAACAACGCGGGCATCGCCGTTGCAGGCCCTGTCGAGACCGTGAGTCCGGACAGTTGGCGGGAACAGTTGGAGGTCAACGTCATCGGGCAGTTCGCCGTGACGCAGGCGGTGCTGCCGCAGCTGCGGAAGGCGCGCGGCCGGGTGCTGTTCGTCTCGAGCGTGAACGGCCGGATCGCGACGCCGATGCTGGGTCCGTACTCGGCGTCGAAGTTCGCCCTCGAGGCAGCCGCCGACGCGCTGCGGGTCGAACTGAGGGCGTGGGGTATCTCTGTCGTGCTGATCGAGCCCGCACAGACCGACACCGACATGTGGCGCACCGCGGGGGACATGGTGCTCGAAGTCGAGGCGGGGATGTCTCCTGCACACCGCGACCTGTACGCCAAGCACATCGTCGGGATGAAGAAGTTCGTGCCGAGAGCCCGCAAGATGGCGTCGCCGAAGGACAAGGTGGTGGCCGTCGTCGAGGAGGCACTCACCGCTCGGCGGCCGAAAGCGCGATACGTGGTGGCACTGTTGCCGAAGATTCAGACCGTGCTGGTCACGAACATGCCTGCGGCGCTGCGTGATCGGCTGATGGGATTCATGGTCGGGTTGCCGCGACGGCCTCGTGACTGACTTCGTCAAGACGAATTCGAGCGCACCGCCGGGGTTCTTCGCACTGGAGGCAGCGGGTTTGCGCTGGCTCGCGGTCGACGGCGGGGTGCCGTGCGCCCGGGTGGTGGCACAGGACGAGCGGTCGTTGACGCTGGAACGACTGGAGTCGGTGGCGCCGACACCCTCCGCGGGAAGGGATTTCGGCGCACGGCTGGCAGTGACCCATGATGCAGGGGCACCGCTGTTCGGTGCCGGGCCAGACGGCTGGTACGCGGACGGATACTTCGGACCGCTCTCGGACCCGCTGCCCATGTCTTTGTGGGGCCACCAGACGTGGGGCGAGTTCTACGCCGAGGAGCGGCTGCGGCCGATGGCCGATATCGCGCAGTGGCGGCTGAGCACCGAGGCCAGGCGGCTGGTGGACGCGGTCATCGAACGCTGTCTGGCGGGTGACTTCGACGACGATGACGGGCCTGCGCGGATTCACGGCGACCTGTGGAGCGGCAACGTGATGTGGACTACGGACGGCGCGGTGCTTATCGATCCGGCCGCACACGGCGGGCACAGGGAGACGGACCTGGCGATGCTCGCGTTGTTCGGATGCCCGCATCGCGACGAAGTTCTGTCGGGATATCAGTCGATCCGGAGACTGCGGGAGGGCTGGCGCGACCGCGTCGGACTGCACCAGCTGTACCCCCTACTGGCCCATGTTCAGCTGTTCGGAGGCGGGTATGCGGGTCAGGCCGAGGCCGCAGCGGCGAGTGCGCTGTCGTTTGCTGGCTAACAACGATTTTGGGTTTACTGAGGAAGCTGCGACGCCCCCGAGCAATCTTGTCGGCACGCTGTTCGGCAACCAAAAAGAACACGGCGATCGGGCTCAACAATGTGGCTGCCTCGATCTTGGGAAGCGGCAACACGACCCATGTGTTTCGGCAGGAAGAGCACGGCGACCGTGACGGGCCTGAACAACCAGACCATCAAAGTCAAGGGCAACAACAAGACCTCGACCGCGCCCTAATTACGCGCTAGGCCCCGTTCCACCAACTCCGCGAGCAGCGGGGCGAGCACTTGGGCGTACTCGGTCGTCACGTGGTTGTCGTCCCGGTACACCAGCGCGTTGCCGACGACGACAGGGCAGCGGTCGGCGGTGCAGAAGTAGTCGGACAGCTCCGAGTACTGGCCGCCGCCCGCGGCCGTCGCCGCCGCTTCGCCCTTGATGCCTGCGTCGTTCAACCCGTCGGCCCTCGTCGGCGCGCACGCGGTGGCGTCGTCCATGTGCGCCGACACACATGTCGGCACCGTCGAATGTGGATCCGCCACCGGGCCAAGCACCAAAACGCTTGCGCCCGTGGCGCGCAGCCGCTGCACCAGCCGCGTGACGCTGTCCAGCCACGCCTGGTCGTAGCTCGTGAACCCGAAGTCCGCACCGTACCGTCGTGACATGTCGACCACGATCAGCTGCGGCTTCTCTTTCTCCAGCCGTGCCATCGTGTCACTGCGCCACTGGTCGCACTCGGTGAACTTCCGGCCAAGATACGGGCTGTTGATCGGCAGATCCATCACCGGGCAGAGCACCTTGCTCATCGTCTCCAGCCGCCAATGCCGGTCCTTGGCAACAGATTCCAGTGCCGGTTGCCACATCGCGGCATGCGAATCGCCGACCAGGGCCACCGTCGTCGGCGCTCCTGCATCGCCCGACACGCAGTCGGGCTGTGCGACATCTCGCCACGACAGCACGCACCCGTTCACGAAGACCTCAGGCTTCGCGATCGACCCCAGCGCGGGAGTCAGATTCGTTGGCACCGGCCGAGGTTCGGTCGACTTCGCGACCGCAGCCAACACCTGATCGTGCACCGACATCGGCGGAGGAGGAGCGACGGCAGAAGGCCCCGCCTGCGCGACCGCCTGCGGGAGGGAGACGACCGGCGCCGCGGCGATCCCGTGTCCGACCGGTACCGGCCGCGTCAACAGCAGCGTCACACAAGCACATACCGCCACCGCTGTCAGCGCGCCACCGACGGCGAGGCTGCGGCGGGCGGACACCTTCAGTGACGACGCGAACCTCACCGGGTTCTCGATCAGATGCAGCGTCAGGATTGCGAGACCGAACGACACCACCACCATCGCCAACCGGCCCGCCAACCCGATATCACCACCGAACAACGCGGGCGCGAGCAGCAGCACCGGCCAATGCCAGAGATACCACGAGTACGACAGCCGGCCGATCGATCGCATCGCCGGTTTCGACAAGAACCGGCCGACACCCAAATCCGTTGTCGCACAGCCCGCCCCGATTACCAGTGCGGTTCCGAGTACCGGTAGCAGCGCCGTCGTACCGGGATACGGTGTGCCCTCACCCAGCTGCGTGCAGGTGACCGCAATCAAGGCGAGCCCGCCCCAGCCCACCAGCGCAGCCGACGGACCCGGCAGGTGCCGCCATGCACCGGCCGTCAGCGCGACAAGGCCGCCGACCGCCAGTTCCCACGCGCGCGTCGGCAGCGAGAAGAACGCCCACGACGGCAGGTCCTCGGTCCACGACAGCGAGATCGTGAACGACACCGCGGCCAACAAGGCGAGCAGCAGGAGATACGGCGCCGCCGAGCGCGTTGCGGCGCAGCCCGCACGTCGCGCCACTCGGGCGAGAAGCCATGCGGTGCCGATGATCAGCGCAGGCCACAACAGATAGAACTGCTCCTCCACGCCCAGTGACCAATAGTGCTGAAGCGGCGACGGCGGCGCGTCGGCCGCCAGATAGTCGGTGCCCTGGATCGCTAAGCGGTAGTTCCCGACGTACAGCGCGTTGGCGATGCCGTCGCCGAGCACGCTGCGCGCCTGCAGCGGCGCCAGCAGCACCGCCGATGCGATGCACGTCGCGATCAGTACCGTCACCGCGGCGGGCAGCAGCCGTCGTGCCCGAGCGCCGTAGAACCGTGCCAGCCCCACCGTGCCCGTGCTCGACGCCTCTCGCCACAACAGGCCGGTGATCAGGAAGCCGGAGACGACGAAGAAGACGTCGACTCCGATGAATCCGCCACCGACGCCCGGCAGGCCCGCGTGGTAGAGCACGACCGCGAGGACGGCGACCGCGCGAAGGCCTTCGATGTCGGGACGGAACTGCCCCAGTCGCAGCCCGGTCCGGCCGCCCACAGGGGATCCACGTCGGGCGGCGGGCGGGGGCGCAGTCGCAACTCTGTTCACTCGAGCAACGATCGTCTCACGCGACCGGGGCTTATCCCGGGATCAACGCGCTACGCTCTCGCCAACCAGGCCAGCTCTCTCGGTAGTTTTTCCTTCCACGCGGCCACGTCATGACCACCGACGAAGGACACCCCGGACGGCGGCCTGTGCAGCGATGCCACGAACTGCTTGGTGGCGTCGTAGAACCGGTCGTTGGCACCGCAGTCAATGCGCAGCGGAATCTCCGACAGCGCAGGGGTCCCGTAGATCGAATACGCGAACCAGTCCGCTGGCCCGTCGAATGCGCGCTCTTGAACGGCCAGGCCGTAGTCGGTGAACAACGCGGGCGCGACCGCGCAGATGGCCGTCGTCCGCGCCGCGCCCAACGCGCCGCCGAGCAACAAGGCGCCGTAGCCGCCCATCGACCAGCCGATGAAGCTGACCCGCCGCGTGTCCAGGCCCTTGCTCGCCATCAGCGGCAGGAACTCGTTGAGCACCATCGCTCCGGAGTCCTCACCGGTGACGCGCCGATGCCACCACCCATTGCCGCCATCGACCGCCGCGACCGCGAAAGGCGGGTAGCCGGCCTGTGCCAACTCGACAAGGCCGGCTTCTACGCCCATCTCCATCACACCGTCGGAGTCCATGTCGCGGCCGTGCAGCGCGATCACCGTGCGCAACGGCTGGGCGTAGCGGCCCGGCGGTAGCGCCACCGCCCATTTGGTTTCCACACCGCCGCGCGCCGCCGAGACGAACGAACCGGTGACATACGTCGACTCCGTCTTCGCCGACGACGGAGACGGCTGGTCGGCCGGAGGGGCACCCCTCGCCGTCGCAATGCCCAACTGCCACAACGGGTCAAGGGCGCACGCTCCGGCGAGTCCTGCACCCAGCCGCAGTGCCGTGCGGCGCGTCAGTCGTTCCATCCGCGCGTCAGCTGAAGGCCAGCCAACTGGGCAGCGCGCGCTCGCGTGAATCGCAGAGCACCTGCTGGGTATCGCAGCTGCCCTTGGGAACCCCTGCGCCACTCCACATTCCGCCGGTGTCCCGTCGCAACACGATCGCCGATGAGCCACCGCCGTCGAGCAGCACGGCATTGTCAGCGCCCAGTCCACGGAACAGATCCTGGATCTGGTCTGGTGTGTAGCTGCCGCCCTGGAACACATAGAACTGGTCGCTTGCGCGGCTGTATGCGATCGCAGTGCGCGCCGCACTCGGTCCGCCGTCGTTGAGCTGGCCGGTGTCGTTGGGCGCGAGAAGGCCGATGCCTGCCACCGCGACGAACCGCGCGTTCTGGTCGAGCAGCTTCTGGATCACCGGCGATGCCGAGTCGTAGTCGTTCGGTCCGCTCGGCATGACGACATACGGCTGGCCGCCTTCGGGAATGATCATCGTCGCCAGCGACGACCAGTTCTCACCGCCGCCCGACAGGCCCTGCTTGCCCGCATAGGCGAGGGTGCCGGTGACCGCTGCGTTGGCCCTGCCCTGGCCTTGGGTGTTGTCGACGTAGGCGCCGAGCGGCGAGCTGCACTTGGTGTCGCGCCACGACCCGCCCTTCTGGCCGCGCACGTCGAAGAAGTTCGCGTTGATCGCGATCGTCGGCTGGCCAAGCGCCTGCCACGCCTCCAGCGGCGAGTAGATCTCGGACGCCTGCCACAGCCCCTCGCCCGTGCGGGCTCCGCCGTCTCGCTCGCAGCGCGCCTGGTAGCCCTGATGACTGTCGACCAACAACTTCGGATGCAGCCGGCCGGAGGCGCTCTTGATTGTCATCAAATGCCCGCCGTTGTTCATCTCGTACCAGCCGCCGCCTGCATTGAGCATCGGTGCGGGGTGGCCGTCGCCGAAGTTGTAGACCAGATAGGACCCCCGGGTGTTGGCGATCGCACCCGCGAGCAACGAGCGCGCGTCCGCCCGCGCGACCGGCGCACCCGTCATCGTGGTCAGCCCGGCACAGAGCATCAGCGCAGCGGCGCACGCCAGAGCTTTATTGCTCCTCGCGTGCGCTGGAGCTTTCCTGCTCCTCGCGTGCGCTGGAGCTTTCCTGCTCCTCGCGTGCGCAGAAAAACGCCTGCACAGCGCTCGAGTCGGCACGGTCTGCCCTTTCGGTGATAGTCAGCAAAACAAGGCCACACTAATCACATCAACCACACAGTCAACTTCCGTCACACCGCGGTCACGATTGCGTATCAGCGAGAAGTGGGTGGATTCAGACCCCGAACGGGGTAATCGAGCGGAGGTCGCACTACTTCGCACGTGAGGAGCAAGACATGATCGGAACCATTCTCAGCGCGTTGATCGTCGGCTTGATCGTCGGCGCGCTTGCGCGGCTGATCATGCCCGGCAAGCAGAACATCGGCATCATCATGACGATCGTGCTGGGTGCGCTCGGCTCGTTCATCGGGTCGTGGCTGACCTACTCGCTGGGCTATCACAACGCCAACGGCGGCTGGCAGGTCATTCCGTTCCTGGTCGGGATCATCGTCGCGGTCATCCTGATCGCGATCTACCTCGGCATCACCGGACGTCGCGGATCCAGGACGCCGATGGCGCGCTAGCGCCCCGGCGATGCCAGCAGGTACACGGCCCCGGCGTAGTCGTCGGTGATGTAGACGGCTCCGTCGGGGCCGACGACTGCCGCAACCGGACGACCCCAGCGCGACCCGTCGTCGGCCTGGAAGCCACCGACCAGGGTCTGCTGGTCACCGAGATTGCCGTCGCGCCAAGGGAAGAACGACACCTCGGGTGCGCGCGGCGGTTGGCGATTCCACGAACCGTGCACGCCGACCAAAGCACCTGACGCGTACGGTGGCGGCAGCACACCGGTGGTGAAGGACAGCCCGAGCGGCGCCGCGTGAGCGCCGAAGCTCTGCTCGACCTTCGGCAGCGTCGCGCATTCCATGAACGACCCGTCCGGGTTCGTGGACATGTCCCGGACGAACGACAGATTCGCCGGCCCGCCGTCGGGATTGCAATAGGGCCAACCCAATTCGCGGCCGGGGGTGAGCTTGGCCAGTGACTCGGGTGGATGCTCGTTCACATACTGCGCGTTGACGTTGCCGTTCGGATCGGGGGCGTTGTCGCGGTTGTTGACCGCGGTCCACAACGAACCGTCCGGTGCGACGGCCAACCCGGTGCCGTTGCGGACGCCCGTCGCGAACGGCTCGGCCGGACCGCCGCCTGGCGGGATCCGCATGATCGACGCCCGCGGCGGATTGGCCTCGCGGTCGTCGGCGGAGATGTTGCCCGTCGAACCGATCGAGAAGTAGACCGCGCCGTCGGGCCCGACGACGACGCTCTTCAGCGCGTGCGCATACGCGCCGTGCAACTCGGGGCTTTTCTCGTCGGGTAACCCAGCGGCGATGGTTCGCCGGTTGGTGGCTGCGCCGTTGGCATAGTCGTAGGTGTCGATCTGATCGCTCTCGGCGACGTAGAGCGTCGAGCCCGCGAAGGCCATTCCGTGCGGCTGGTCGAGGCCTTCGAGGAGTGTCGACTGTTGCGGTGCCGCACCGTGTTTCGGCGTGAGTTTCACGATCTGACCACTGGCGGGGACCGAAACCAGCAGCGCGCCGTCCGGGGTCCACGTCGCCATTCGGGCCTTCGGAACCCTTGCCCACACCGACAACGTCCAGCCTTCGGGCACCAGCGCCTGCCTGGGTTGGTCCAGCGGCGACTGGGCGAGGTCGTGGGGCACCTTCAGGGAAGTGGCGACCAGCTTCGGGGATGCCGGCGCCGCAGGGGAGGTGGATGCGGGTGCGGTCGACTGCTGCGGCGGCGACTCGGTCGAACAGGCCGCCAGCACGGCGACGCCGATCAGCCCTACGGTGAGTCGTTTACGCGCCAGACAGATCCGCATGCATCTCCCATACGAGTAGCTCGGCGGGCTTCGTCGCCGTGACGCGCTCTCCGCCCGATGCGGTGAATCGGACCGCGTCGCCTTCGTGCAGGGTCCCGGCATCTTCGAGCGTCACCTCGCCGCGAGCCACGAACAGGTGCAGGAACTTCGCGGCGGGCAGCACGACGACATCGGTCGGCTGTAGTCGTCCCACGTGCAGGGCCGCGCTTTTGTTGTGGATGGCGATGGCGGCATCGTCGTGCATTCCCGATGCGATCGTCATCAGGCCGCCGGCGAGCGCACCGTCGTCGATCTCGGCCTGCTGATAGCCCGGCGCGATGCCCGATTCGTCGGGGATCACCCACATCTGCACGAAATGCACGGCGTCGCTGGCTGATCCGTTCTTCTCCGAATGCAGCACACCGGTACCTGCCGACATCCGCTGCGCCAGGCCGGGGTATATGACGCCGGAATTTCCCATCGAGTCACGGTGCTCCAACGAGCCCTGCAGCACCCACGTGACGATCTCCATGTCACGGTGCGCGTGGGTGTCGAAGCCGGTACCCGGTGCGACGACGTCGTCGTTGTTGACGAGCAGCAGACCGTGGTGGGTGTTCGACGGGTCGTAATAGTCGCCGAACGAGAACGAATGCTTGGAGTCGAGCCAATCCGTCGTGCTCGTGCCACGGTCGGAGGCTTGGCGGATATCGACGGAAGCCGTCATGCACCCCAGGGTAGCGAGCGGTCTACCGGTCCGATTCTGTGAACTTGATGACGCCTCGGATGTTCTTGCCGTCGATCATGTCCTGGTAGCCGTCGTTGATGTTGTCCAACGAGTAGGTGTTGGTGATCATCTCGTCGATCTTCAACAGCCCTGCCTTGTACAGGCCGGCCAGCTTCGGCGTCTCGACGTGGCTGCTGCCGCCGCCGAAGATGTTGCCCTTCAATGTTTTCTGCAACATCGTGAACAGGAAGAGGTTGAGCTTCACGTCGACGTCGGTCATCGCGCCCATGCCGGTCACGACACAGGTGCCGGTCTTGGCGGTCAGCGTCAGGGCTTCCTCGATGTACTCGCCGCGCATCTCGCCGACGGCGATGATCGTCTTCTCGGCCATGACGCCGTGGGTCAGGTCGATGATCGGCATGATCGCCTCGGCCATCGACGGGTAGACGTGCGTCGCGCCGAACTTGACCGCCTGTTCACGCTTGAAGGCGACCGGGTCGATCGCGATGACGTTCTTCGCGCCACTGATGACGGCGCCCTGCACCGCGCTCATGCCGATGCCGCCGACGCCGACGATGACGACAGTCTCACCCGGTTGCACCTCGGCGACGTTGGTCGCCGATCCGAAGCCGGTCGGCAGCGCGCAACCCATGATGGCCGCGGACTCGAACGGGATGTCGGGGTCGATCTTGACGACGGAGTCCTTGTGCACGGTCATGTACGGCGCGAACGTGCCGAGCAGGTTCATCGGCGAGACCTCGGTGCTTCCGGCGTGTACGCGCGACGTGCCGTCGGCGATGGCCTTGCCGCCGAGCAGCACTGCGCCGCGATCGCACAGCGACCGGAAGCCCTTCAGGCACGGCTGGCACTCGCCGCAGGCCGGGATGAACGCGAGGATCACGTGGTCGCCCTCGGCAAGGCCGGTGACGTTCTTGCCGACCTTGGTGATCACGCCCGCACCCTCGTGGCCGCCGAGCGCGGGAAGGGCGATCGGGGTGGCACCGGTGGTCAGGTGGTAGTCGGAGTGGCACATGCCCGCCGCGTGCACGCGGATCTGGACCTCATCGGCGACGGGATCGCCCACGTCGATCTCGTCGACCCGGAACGGCGAGTCGAGCTCCCACAGCAGAGCGCCCTTGGTCTTCATGACCCGAGATCATAGAACACGTTACAAAACAGGTGTCAAGAAATCTCGCTAGCAGCAGTTATAGCAGACTATGTAGCTTCATCGAAGGCAGTCACCAATCCCTGCTGAGATCGTCGAGGTTGGCCGTGATGATGCCGCCAAGATCGGAGCGGGCATCGTCGGCCACCCACATGTCGAGGCCGGCCTTGAATGCGGCGACCGCGGCAGCGGCGAGCAGTCGAGGGCCGCGAGTGTCCTCGTCGGCGTGCCAGCTCCCGCTCGGGCTCGGCCGCGTAATCGGCTGCAACCGCGGCGATCACCGCGCGGAGTGACATCAGAACAGGCTCTTTTGCGGGCCGATCGGCCAGAAGCTCCTCGGCGAGAAGCAGATGGGATCGCAGGCGGCCAAGCACAAGATCCTCTTTCGAGGTGAAGTAGCGGAAGAACGTGCGCGTCGAGACCAGGCATTCGGCACACAGGTCCTCGAGGCGCACCGCTTCGTAGCCGTCGGCGAGGAACCGGTCAAGCGCCGTCGACTCGATTACGAGAAGTACGACATCGACAAGCACGACGACGGCTCCGTCCTGATCTCCACAGTGCTGACCGAGCGCTTCACCGGCGCCATCGAAGGCACGGGCCGGGCGGACCACATTCGCGTGGTGCATACCGACGGCACAGGGATCTCGACTGGGATCGAACGCATCGAGGGTTCGGTCGACGGCCGCGCCGGGGCGTTCGTCCTCACAGCGCACGGCCGAAATCACGGCCGGGACCGCGTCACCGGTACATGGACAGTTCAACCCGGATCCGGCACCGCCGACGGACGTTGGCGTGCCGACGACGAATTCGTCTACTGGTTCGAATCGTGAAATCCGACTTTTGCAGGGAAAGTGCGAGTGGACGTCTACAAAAAGCCGATTTCATTGGCTAGAGCGTAGCGGGTAGACCGAACTTCTCGAACAGGCCGTCGGCGTGGAAGGCCACCACGTGCGCGATGCCGCCTGGGCGCACCTCGAGGACGTGCAGCTGGAACTCTTCGTGCTTACCCGTTTCCTGGTTGAGCATGTACAGCGCCGCTGCCGGCTGGTCGTTCGCGGTGATGGCGATGAACCGCATATCGCCTGCGCCTTCGGCCGGGCAGTGGGTCTTCGACAGCGCGACGATGTCCTCCGGGCCCTGATACCAGCCGTCGAACGGCGGCATCTCGAACACCGCGTCGTCGGTGAACAGCTGAACCAGCTTGTCCATGTCGTAGTCCTCGAACGCCGCGATGTACTTCGCGAGCTGATCCTTCGCCTCGGGCGAATCCGGATCGGCGACGTCGTCGTCCTGCGTCGGCTGGGCGGCGTCGAGCTGTGCCCGCGCGCGCTGCAGCAGGCTGTTGACCGCGGCCGTCGACGCCCCGATGGCCTCGCCCACCTCGGCCGCCTTCCACTGCAGCACCTCGCGAAGGACGAGCACCGCACGCTGGCGGGCCGACAGGTGCTGTAGGGCCGCCACGAACGCCAGCCGCACCGACTCTCGGGACTCGACGATCACCGACGGGTCGGACGGGTCTTCCTTCGGCGAGTCGGGCAGCGGCTCCAGCCAGGTGATCTCGTGGTGCTCGGCGATGTCGCCGGTCGGGTCCGACGCCCGCTGGCCCAGCCCGGACGGCAGCGGTCGCCGCTGTCTGCCCTCCAGCGCGGTCAGGCAGGTGTTCGTCGCGATGCGGTACAGCCAGGTCCGCACCGACGATTTGCCCTGGAACCCCTTATACGACTTCCACGCGCGCAGGTACGTGTCCTGGACCAGGTCCTCGGCGTCGTGCAGCGAGCCGGTCATCCGGTAGCAGTGCGCCAGTAGTTCCCGTCTGTATCGCTGGGCATCGGCCAGAAATGCATCCGCGGCCGCTTCTTCGTCAGCCGGTCCCAGGCTTTCGGCGAGCACGCTCACGTCGTCGAGCTTACGCACGGGTCCGACAAGACCCCACTGAGCGCGTTGCCCGGATTAGCTACTCTCCCCTGATGGCCAGTAGCCGGAGCGAGCGACACTTCAACGGCGTCGGCGGCGTCCGCATTGTCTATGACGTGTGGGAACCCGACGACGGCGGCTGTCGCGGCGTCGTCGTGTTGTGCCACGGCTACGCCGAGCACGCCCGCCGCTACGACCACGTCGCGAAGCGGTTCGGCGAATCCGGTCTCGCGGTGTATGCCCTGGATCTGCGTGGCCACGGACGCTCCGGCGGCAAGCGGGTGTTCCTGCGCGACATCTCCGAGTACACCGACGACTTCCACACGCTGGTCGGCATCGCCGCAGGGGAGTACCCGGAGCTCAAGCGGGTGGTGCTCGGCCACAGCATGGGCGGCGGGGTCGTGTTCGCCTACGGCGTCGAGCACCCCGACGACTACGCGGCGATGGTGCTGTCCGGCCCGGCGGTGGCCGCCCAGGACGGGGTGTCGCCGGTGATGGTGGCCGTCGCGAAGACGCTCGGCAAGATCCTGCCCGGCCTGCCGGTCGAACAGCTGCCCGCCGACGCGGTGTCCCGCGATCCCGCCGTGGTCGCCGCCTACGAGAACGACCCGCTTGTGCATCACGGCAAGCTGCCCGCAGGCATCGCCCGCGCGCTGATCGACGTCGGCGAGACCATGCCGCTGCGCGCCGCCGCGCTGACGGCGCCGCTGCTGGTGGTGCACGGCGAGGCCGACAAGCTGATCCCCGTGGAAGGCAGCAGACACCTGATGGAGCGCGTCGGGTCCGAGGACGCGCACCTCAAGGTCTACCCGGGGCTCTATCACGAGGTGTTCAACGAGCCCGAGCGCGCCGTTGTGCTCGACGACGTCGCATCGTGGATCGAGGCGAAGATTTGAGATTCCTTGCCGCACTGATGCTTTCCCTTCTGCTCTTGGTGGCCGGCTGCTCGTCGGATGACAGCGCAAAGCAGCAGAAGTGGGTCGAGGACGAGGTCAGCTTCACCGCCCCTGACGGTCTGAAGATCTACGGCACCTACCGGCACCTGACGAATGCGGGGCCGGGTCCGGCGGCGCTGCTGATCTCCGAAAGCGGTAACACCGACCGCAACGGCGACAACCTCGTCGTCGGAAAGATCGGCAACATGCGGCAGCTGGCCGAACAGCTGTCGGACCGCGGCGTGGCGAGCCTGCGCTATGACAAGGTCGGCACCGGAAAGACCGGGCTCGGTCCGTACCAGTTGCGGCCCACCGACGTCGTCAGCGATGTGTACACCACCGGTGCAAGCGCCGCGGCGCGTAACCTCGCCGACGAGCCGGGCACGGACAAACGACGCATCTCGGTGTACGCGATCGGGGAGGGCACCGTGCACGCGATGGCGCTGGCGTCGGACACCTCGCCTGGAGCGCCGAAGATCCACTCCCTCGGGCTGTTTCAGCCGCTCTCCGCGCGCTATCTCGACATCATCACCAACCGCGTGCGCAGCGACGCCAGCCCCGGGACGCTGAACACCTGGCTGGCCGCAGTCGACGAACTCCGCACCAAGGGCACCGTGCCCAAAGACCTGCCGGAGGGGCTCAGCGCCATCCTCAACCCTGGCAACGCGAAAGCCATTCAGGAGACCGACAAGATCGACCCGCCTGCCCTCGCCGCGAAGATCCCCGGCGGCACTCCGGTGCTGCTGACATGTTCGGACTCCGACCGCCAGGCGCACTGCGACACGATGCAGCCCCTGATCGACGCGCTCAAGCACACCGCGCTGACGGTCGTCCAGCTCAAGGGTGTCAACCACGTCCTGCGCGACGATCCGACCGACAGCATCGCCAACCTCGGCAAGCCGGGCCCGCTTTCTCCACAACTGGTCACGGCGCTGGACGGATTTGTCACAAAGTAGCCCTAGTCTGTGTGGCGATGACTGACGACAAGATGCTGGCCCGCATCGCCGCGCTGCTGCGCCAGGCCGAGGGCACCGATAACGGGCACGAAGCCGAGGCCTTCATGGCCGCCGCGCAACGGCTGGCCACCGCGACCTCGATCGACCTGGCCGTCGCGCGGTCGCACTCCGCCGAGCGCACCAAGGAGCAGACGCCGGTGCAGCGCACGATCACCATCGGCGATCGCGGCAAGCGCGGGCTGCGCACCTACGTGCAACTGTTCGTGGTGATCGCCCACGCCAACGACGTGAAGTGCGACATCGCATCGAACTCGACGTTCGTCTACGCCTACGGCTTCGCCGAGGACATCGACGCCAGCCACGCCCTCTACGCCAGCCTGGTGACCCAGATGGTGCGGGCGTCGGAGGCCTACATCACGACCGGTGACCACCGGCCGACGCCGACCATCACCGCGCGAATCAACTTCCAGCTGGCCTTCGGCGCCCGCATCGGAAAGCGGCTGCAGGAAGCCCGCGAGGAGGCCCAGCGGGAAGCGACGAAGAGCAGGTTCCGTCGTCCCGGCACGGCGATCGCATTGCGGGACAAGGACATCGAGCTGAAGTCCTTTTACCGGCAGACTTCCGCCGCGCGCGGCACATGGACCGCATCCAGTGCGACGGCCGGTTACTCCTCGTCGGCGCGGCGGGCGGGTGACCGCGCTGGCCGGCGGGCACGGCTCGGCAACAGCCAGGAGCTGAGCGGCGCTCGCGCCGCCCTCGACCGGTGACCCCCCGCGACACCCAGCGCTCCAAGGTCTACGCCGCCGAAGAATTCGTCCGGACCTTGTTCGACCGCGCAGGCGAACACGGAAACCGCGCGATCGAGTTCTTCGGCACCAACCTGACGTTGCCGCCGGAAGCGCGGTTCTCGTCGGTCGAAACCGTGCAGCGCTATGTCGACGACGTGCTCGCGCTCGCCTCCGTGCGGGCACGCTGGCCTGACGCCGCATCGTTGGCCGTGCGTCCGCGGCGCGGGCTGACCGCGGCGCATTACGAGCGCGACGACGACGTCGCGGTCATCGCCGTGCCCGAGCGGCGGACCACGTGGGCGTTGCGGGAACTCGTCGTGCTGCACGAAGTGGCCCACCATCTGTGTGACACCGACCCGCCGCACGGGCCGGAGTTCGTCGCGACGTTCTGCGAGCTCGCGCAGGCGGTGATGGGTCCCGAGGTGGCCCACGTGCTGCGGGTCGTCTACGCCAAGGAGGGTGTGCGCTAGGCGGTAACGTCGGGCGCGTGACGAAGCCGGACCCGAAATCCCTTGACGACGTGTTCAACCGAGTGTTGCGGACCGAGGACGACGCGTTGCGCGCGGCGCGGGAGGACGGTGCGGCGGCGGGCATGCCCGCCATCGAGGTGTCGGCGCAACACGGAAAGCTGCTGTCGCTGTTGGCGACGATGTCGCGTGCGCGCCGGGTGCTCGAGATCGGCACGCTGGCCGGCTACAGCACCATCAACCTGGCCCGCGGCGTCGGGCCCGACGGCCGCGTCGTCACACTCGAATTCGAGCCGAGGCACGCCGAGGTGGCGCGGAGGAACTTCGAGCGTGCGGGTGTCGCCGACCGTATCGAGATCGTGGTCGGCACGGCGCTCGACTCGCTTCCACGATTGGCCGAACGCGGCGAGACGTTCGACATGTTCTTCATCGACGCCGACAAGGAGAACAACGTCGCCTACGTGGAGTGGGCGATCAAGCTGGGCCGACCGGGCTCGGTCATCGTCGTCGACAACATCGCCCGCATGGGCCGGGTGCTCGACCCCGCGCCCGACGATCATCAGGCCCGCGCCGTTCGCGACATGTTCGACATGATGGGCGAGAACCCGCATTTGGATGCGGCGGCCATTCAGACCGTCGGGACCAAGGACTGGGACGGCTTCGCGGTAGCGCTGGTGAAGTAGGTCAGCGGTTCCACGCAGCCGACTTCGCGGCGGTGCGAAGCGCGGCAACGATGCGTCGTCGAGGCGCTGGAGCACGGCCCGCAGGCAGGCCCGACGCCGCGGCAGGCACGCGCGGTGCGCCGCGGGAACCGGTTGGCCGACGCCGCCGTACGGCCGGTCGCGGCGCGTCAACTTCCCGACCCACGCGACCTGCTCGTGCACTGCTCGCAGGAGATGAACCATCTCGCCCGGCTTCCTGCCTGCGCTGCACGAGCGCTTCGGGCAGTAACCAGCGTCACCTCCGTTCGGACAGCGGATCCGCAGGTAGATGCCGCATAATGCGCCCGTCATGGCACGACGCGGAAATGCGCACTGGGACACCGATCAGTTGCCGCGAATCGGTGCGCCCGCGCATGCGCTGACCCCGCGACCGCCGCGCCGCAACCGCGCCGCGCGACGCGGCGTTCTGGCAGGCGTGCGGGTGTTGGGGGCGTTGACAGCAGTCGGCGCACTGGTGGCCACCGGGCTGGGATGGGCCGGCTACCGCAACATCACCGGGGGCATCACCACCTCGCAGGCGCTGGCCGGAGCGCCCGCTTCCGTAGGAGGCGATCAGAACATTCTCGTCATGGGCCTGGACAGCCGGCTCGACGAGCGGGGCCAGCCATTGGCCCCGGAGATCTACGACGCGTTACACGCCGGGGACGAGTCCGTGGGCGGCTATAACGCCAACGTCCTGATCGTTCTGCACATCCCCGGTGGCGGCGGTCCCATCACGGCGATCTCCATTCCCCGCGATGACTACGTACGGCTGGCGGGCTGCCCCACCGCCGACTGCAAGGGCAAGATCAAGCAGGCCTACGGGTTTGCTTACCAGCACGCCATCGACACAGCGACGTCGAAAGACACGACAGATCCCATGTCGGCCGAGCAAGCCGGCCGCGAAGAGGGACGCAAGGCCGAAATCGACACGGTGCGATCACTTTTGGGCATTCCGATCGATCACTTCATCGAAGTCACCATGGTCGCGTTCTTTCAGATCGCCGAGGTGGTGCAGCCGATCACGGTGTGCCTGAACGCGGACACCTCAGACCCGTTCTCGGGGGCGGATTTCCACGAAGGGACGCAGGAGATCGACGCCGCCCAGGCGATCGCGTTCGTACGCCAGCGCCGCGACGTCAACGATGAGTTGTTCACCGATATGGACAGGACCCGCAGGCAGCAGGCGTTCATCGCCTCGCTTCTCTCGGCGTTGCGAAGCGGCGGAGCACTGTCCAGCCCGTCACAGCTGCAGCACCTGCTCGACGTGGCCCGCGAGAGTGTCGCCGTCGATTCGCAATTCGATCTGGCGGGGTTCGTCAAGAGCGCCTCGGGGTTCACCAACCGCGACCTATCGCTCTACACACTGCCGATTACGCAGTTCGGTCGGGATCCCGCCGGCGAGGACGTCAACCTCGTCGATGTGCCGAGCATCCGCGCCATCGTGCGCAATCTCGTCACCGCGAACGAGTCCAGCCCGCCACAGACCAGCACGCCTGCAGTCCCCGCCATGCTCGACGTCGTCAACGCCACCGCTCACGCCGGGCTCGCGACTGCGGTGGTGGACAACTTCGCCTCCCGTGGCTTCACCCCGGGACAGGCCACCACCGCGACGAACCTGGCGGAGACCAGTCGCATCGAGTACGGCCCCGGCGCGCTCGAGGCCGCGCAAACGCTGGCCGACCAGTTCGGTCTGAGCGCCGAGTCGTCGGATGCGGTCGGTGCGAACACGGTGCGGCTCACGGTCGGCGCCGATTTCCCCGTCGAGGATTACCTCACCGACGCCGCGTCGGAATCCGGCACCGCCTTGGCCGCTACTCCGACAGAGACCACCCCGGTCCCGACGGCGGCGGCCACCGCCACCGGTAGCGCCGCGCCGGTGCCGACCGAGGTGTCGCGGATGAGTGCCTCCCATATACCGTGCGTGAAGTGACGGGTTTGGCACGTCTGAGATCGGGCGTCATCGGCTGCGCGCTGATCCTCGCGATTTCGGCGTTGACCGGCTGCCAGCAGACGCCGCCCGACCGCAGCGTGCAGGCCGATGCGCTCGTCGACCAGATCCGCCAACTGCCGGGGGTTCGGTCGGCAAGCCGTGACGTGGCAGACAGTGTCGTCCAGGCCGACGTGCACTTCTGGCTGTCGGTCGAGATGGCAGAAGACGCCACGGCCGACCAGGTCGCGGCGGTCACCACCAAGTACATCGACGACCTTCGCACCACCGGCTACCCGGCCTATCAAACCGAACTCGACATCCACACGGGTGCCGACTTGTTCGCGGTCGACGGCGGCCACGACCCGCTCACCAGCGGCGACCAGATCATCGCCCAGGCCCGCGACTGGGCCGCGCTCCGTAGCCAATTCCCCAGTGCCACAGTCAATTTGCGGGCCACCGTCGCGCATCCGGCGGACACCCAGCCGACGCGCAACGGCAGCCATCCTGTCCTCGGGGCGATCACGTTGGCCGATCCCGCCGACTACCGGGATGTGAGCGCCGCGGTCAGCGCATTGGGCACCCGGTTCCCGCAACTGGCCGACGGCACGTGGACGGTCGACGCAAGCAAGAGCCACCCGGCGACCATCACGACGTCGAAGCGGATGCCGACCGGCCAGGAGCTCGATGTCTGGAACAAGGTCAATGCCGACCAGACGATCCCGCATATCGACGCGATGACGATCAACGCGCCTGCCACCCCGCCGGTCTGGATATCGGAGAAGACGATCTCCCGCGACCTCGCGACGTCTCTTCGGCTCGCCACTCTGCAGCTGCCCATCGTCGCGACCCTGCCCGCGCCGGTGCTCTACACCGCGACCGACCAACTCCAGGCGCATCGCAACTACGACGGCCGCATCATCGGCCCGGTCGCAGTGACCGTTGGCGGCTGCACACCGCGCAACTATGGGTTCGACCCCGCCGAGAAGAAGCTCATCGACGCCTACGAGAGATGCCCGAGGCCCAAGGGCTGACGACGCCGCTTTACGATCGGCAAGTACTCTGCTGTACGATCGTAAAGTATGGAGACCGTTGCGGTGCAGGCCCCGACAGCTGCCGACACCCGGCAGCGGCTGATCGACGTCGCCGTCGACCTGTTCACCAGGCATAGCTTCGCAGGCACATCGCTGCAGATGATCGCCGACGAGATGGGCTTCACCAAGGCGGCCATCTATTACCACTTCCGCACCCGTGAAGAGCTGCTCGACGCCGTCGTCGAGCCGATCTTCGAGCAGTTGAGTGAGGTCATCGCCGAGGCGGAGAGACAACGCGGCGCCAACGCCCGCGCCGAGTACATGCTGCGCGGCTACGCCGAGTTGGCCGTGGCGAACCGGGCACTTGTTTCGGTGCTCGCCTGCGACCCGAGCGTGACGACCCTGCTGCGCGGTCAGCCGCGATGGGCCGACCTCATCGACCGCCAGCTCGCACTGCTTGCGGGCACCGACCCTGGTCCAGGGGGGCTGATCAAGGCCACCGTCGTGCTGGCTGGAATTTCGAGCGCCGTTGGACCGGCGTGGATCACCGTCGACGACGACGACCTGCTGCGGCATCTCGTCGACACCGGACGACGCACCCTCGGGCTGCGTAAGAAAGGAATTCGTTCATGAAGACAGCGGTCGTCACCGGCGGAGCGTCGGGTATCGGCAAGGCCATCGCAGCGCGACTCGCCGCCGACGGGCATCATGTCGCGACGATCGATCTGCAGGCCTCGGCGGTCGACTTCGCCTTCACCGCCGACGTCACCGACCGAGCTCAGGTCGACGCCGCGCTCGACAAGATCCGCACGCAGCTCGGCCCTGTCTCGATTCTGGTGAATGCGGCTGGGCTCGACGGGTTTTCACGCTTCACCGACATATCGTTCGACGACTGGCAGCGGGTGATCAACGTCAACCTGCACGGCGTTTTTCACTGCTGCCAAGCCGTCATTCCCGAGATGGCCGACGCGGGCTGGGGCCGGATCGTGAACATCAGCTCGTCGAGCACGCACTCGGGTGTGGCGCGCATGACGCACTACGTCGCGGCCAAGTCGGCCGTCAACGGGCTGACCAAATCGCTGGCGCTCGAGTACGGGCCCAGCGGCATCACCGTCAACGCCATCCCGCCGGGCTTCATCGACACGCCGATGTTGCGGGCCGCTGAAAAGCGCGGCGACACGAATTTCGAGCGAGCGCTCGCGACGACGCCGGTGCGCCGCGCGGGCCGGCCAGAGGACATCGCCGCGGCGTGTGCGTTTCTCGTCTCCGAGGAGGCCGGCTACATCACCGGGCAGATCCTCGGTGTGAACGGTGGTCGGAATACATAGCGTCTTCGCGTTGTTAGGGTCGTCTTGAAGTAGATGCGCGAGCGCGTATCCCGGACGAGAAGTGCGCCGTACCCGGCCCGTCAAGACGACGCACACTGGAGGATCAATGTCCGGTGTCGCTCACCAGAGCTCCGTTGTCGTCGCCAAGCCACTCGATGTGCGATGGATTCATGGCTCGCCGTCGTCGAAGCACAACACCGATCCCGATCTACAGACGTACTGGTACGACGAGAACACCGTCATCCTTCGGCAGAACAAGGCGGTCGATTACGAGGCGCCGTTCCTGTTCCTGCTGTTCGGGGAGGAGCGTGCGGTTCTGCTCGACACCGGCGCCACCGCATCGCCCGACTTCTTTCCGCTTCGGCGGGTCGTCGACGGGCTCATCGAGTCGTGGCTTCGTCGCAACCCCCGCAGCGAGTACGCGCTCTTGGTGCTTCACACGCACGCGCACGGTGACCACGTGGCAGGCGACGACCAATTCGCCGACCGCCCCGACACCGTTGTGGTGAAGGCCGACAAGGATGCGGCGTGGGATTTCTTCGGCTTCTCGACCGATGCCGATGCAATCCGACCGGTCGACCTCGGTGGTCGTGTCCTGCAAGCCTTCGCGACGCCGGGGCATCACTCGGCGGCGGTGACTTTCTACGATCCGTGGACGGGAATCCTGCTCACCGGCGACACCGTCTACCGCGGGCGGCTCTACATCGTGGACTGGGCCGCGTTCTCACACAGCATCGATCGGCTCATCGAGTTTTGCGAGACCCATCCGGTGACGCATGTCATCGGATGCCACATCGAGATGACCCGCCAAGCGGGCGTCGACTACCCGGTCCGGACCACCTATCAGCCCGACGAGCCACCGCTGGAGATGACGGTGGCGCATCTGCACGCGGTCCGCGCCGCTCTCGACGAGGTCGGTCCCGAGCCCGTATTACGGGGGTTCGACGATTTCATCCTCTGGCCGGAAGACGACGAGTAGCGACTCAGCCCGGGCGGTAGCGGGTATGCCATCGCAATGCTTTCCGTCAGTAGACACATCGACGCGCCCGCCGACGCCGTTTGGAAGGTCTTGGTCGACACGGACGCATGGCCGCAGTGGGGGCCGACGGTCGCAGGCGCGGAACTCGACACCGACGAGTTGACGCTCGGGACAACCGGCAGGGTCTACACACCGGTCGGGGTTGCGCTGCCGTTCACCGTCACCGAGTTCGAAGCAGGACGCAGGTGGGCGTGGTCAGTCGCGGGAGTTCCCGCCACGTCGCATGCGGTCGAGCCAGCAGGCGCCGGTTGCCGCGCGAGCATAACCGTGCCGTGGTGGGCGCCTGCGTACCTGCCGGTGTGCGCGACAGCCCTGCGGCGCATCGACCGGATGGTCCGCTAACTGACGTCGCGTGCGACGTGATCCGGGCGCTCAGATTTGTCGTACCCCCCTGCGATGATGGCGTAATGCCCTCGACCGCAGCATCTTTCGCCACTGGGGTGCGCCCTGATGAGCGGCTTGGGGTGTTGTTCGAGGAGTTGGCGGAGTTGGCCGGGCAGCGCAACGCGATCGACGGGCGCATCGTGGAGATCGTGGCCGAGCTCGACCACGACGAGCTGTGTGGTGCCACGGGCGCACGGTCGGTCGCGGCTTTGGTGGCCTGGAAGGCCGGTACGTCACCGAGCAACGCCGAGACGATCGCCGCCGTCGCGCGCCGACTCGAGGAGTTCCCACGCTGCGCGGCGGGCATGCGGGCGGGCCGACTATCGCTGGATCAGGTCGGCGTCATTGCGAAGGGGGCGGCCGAGGGATCCGATGAGCACTATGCAGAGCTGGCAGAAAGCGCGACTGTTAGCCAGCTACGCACTGCGGTCAAGCTGGAACCGCGGCCCGAACCCGGTCCTCGGCCGGAACCGCCGCGGTCGATCACCAAGGTCGTCGACGACGAGTTCACCTCCTGGAAGGTCAAATTTCCGAGCTGCGAGGCAGCGAAGTTCGACGCCGCATTGCGGTCTCATCGCGACGCGCTGGTCGCCGAGTGGAAGCGCGACCGCGCTTGTGGCGACGGCGTATCCGAGCAGGCGCCCCCGTTACCGGGCACCGTTGACGCTTTCATGAGCCTGGTCGAGGCCGGTTGGGATAGCGAGGTGGCCCGCCGGCCGCATGGGCAGCACACCACCGTCGTGGTGCATGTCGACGTCGAGCACCGGGCCGCGTCGTTGCACCTGGGTCCGCTCCTGTCGGAGAACGAGCGCCGATACCTGCTGTGCGATTCAACCTGCGAAGTCTGGTTCGAGCGTCACGGCCAGGTCATCGGCACCGGGCGGGCGGCCCGACAAATCAACCGTCGGCTCCGCCGTGCGCTCGAGCACCGCGACCGCACCTGCGTGATCCCCGGCTGCGGGGCCACCCGTGGTCTGCATGCACACCACATCCGGCACTGGGAAGACGGCGGCCTCACCGAGTTGTCCAACCTCGTGCTGCTGTGCCCCTATCACCACCGGCTGCATCATCGGGGCGTCATCACCATCGCCGGAGGGGCCTACGACCTCTCGGTCACCGACAATGCCGGTCGACCGCTGAGCGCAGGATCGCTGGCCCGCCCTCCGAAGAAACCCCCACCCGCGATCGCGCCCTGTCCCGGACCCACCGGCGAACGCGCAAACTGGTGGTGGTACCAGCCCTTCCAAGCGCAACCACCACCGACGACCAACTAGCCGCAGACGGCTCCAATCGCGGCCGAACCCACGAGCTTGATGTACTTCGCCAGCACGCCGGTGCTGTAGGTCGGGGGCAGCGGCTCGAAATTGGCCTTGCGGGACTCGAATTCGTCCGGGTCGACCAGCACGTCCAACGTGCCCTTCGCGACGTCGAGGCGGATGCGGTCGCCGTCGCGCAGGAACGCGATCGGTCCGCCGTCGACCGCCTCGGGCGCGACGTGGCCGACGCACAGACCCGTGGTGCCGCCCGAGAACCGGCCGTCGGTCATCAGCAGAACGTCCTTGCCGAGCCCGGCGCCCTTGATGGCCCCGGTGATGGCCAGCATCTCCCGCATGCCCGGTCCGCCCTTGGGGCCCTCGTACCGGATGACGACGACGTCGCCGTTGGTGATCGTGCCGTCCTCGAGCGCGTCGAGCGCCGCCCGCTCGCGCTCGAAAACCCTTGCGGTGCCTTCGAACACATCGGAGTCGAAGCCTGCCGACTTCACCACCGCACCGTCCGGGGCCAGCGAGCCGTGCAGGATCGTGATGCCGCCGGTCGGGTGGATGGGATTGTCGAGCGCGCGCAGCACCTTGCCGTCGGGGTCGGGTGGGGCGATGTGGGCGAGGTTCTGCGCCATCGTCTCACCGGTGACGGTGAGGCAATCGCCGTGCATCAGACCGGCATCCAGCAGTGCCTTCATCACGACGGGCACCCCGCCGATGCGGTCGACGTCGAACATCACGTGCTGGCCGAACGGCTTGACGTTGGCCAGGTGAGGCACCTTCTGGCCGATTCGGGTGAAGTCGTCCAGCGACAGCTTGACGTTGGCCTCGTGCGCGATCGCCAGCAGGTGCAGCACCGCGTTGGTGGAGCCGCCGAACGCCATCACCACCGCGATCGCATTTTCGAAGGCCTCCTTGGTCATGATGTCGCGGGCGGTGATTCCGCGGCGCAGCAGTTCGACGACGGCCTGCCCGCTGCGCCGGGCGAACCCGTCGCGCCTGCGGTCGGTGGCGGGCGGGGCCGCGCTGCCGGGCAGCGACATGCCGAGCGCCTCTGCGGCCGACGCCATGGTGTTGGCGGTGTACATGCCGCCGCACGCGCCCTCGCCCGGGCAGATGGCGCGCTCGATCGCGTCGACGTCCTCGCGCGGCATCAGGCCACGCGCGCACGCGCCGACGGCCTCGAACGCGTCGATGATCGTCACGTCCATCTCGGTGCCGTCGGAGAGCTTGGCCTTGCCGGGCAGGATCGATCCGGCGTAGAGGAAGACGCTGGCAAGGTCGAGACGGGCGGCGGCCATCAGCATGCCGGGCAGCGACTTGTCGCAGCCGGCCAGAAGCACCGATCCGTCGAGGCGCTCGGCCTGCATGACGGTCTCGACGCTGTCGGCGATCACTTCGCGGGACACCAGCGAGAAGTGCATGCCCTCATGGCCCATCGAGATGCCGTCGGAGACGGAGATGGTGCCGAACTCCATCGGGTAGCCCCCGGCCGCGAACACCCCGTCCTTGACGGCCTTGGCCAAGCGGTCCAGGGACAGGTTGCACGGGGTGATCTCGTTCCATGACGACCCGACGCCGATCTGTGGCTTGGTGAAGTCCTCGTCCTCCATGCCTATCGCCCGCAGCATTCCTCGGGCTGCGGCCTTTTCGAGGCCGTCGGTGACGTCGCGGCTACGGGGCTTCATGTCGATCGAGCGAGAGTCTGAGGGCATGGGTGCCAGTATGCTCGCTGCGTTTCGCCCGGCCAAACCAATATGCATACCCCGGTGGGGTACCGGTAAGCTAGAGCCATGACCGCCTCACACGGCTACACGTCGAACAAGGACAACTACGCCAAGCGGCTGCGCCGCATCGAGGGTCAGGTGCGCGGCATCGCGAAGATGATCGAGGAGGACAAGTACTGCATCGACGTCCTCACCCAGATCAGTGCGGTCAACAGTGCGCTGCAGTCGGTGGCGTTGGGTCTGCTCGACGAACATCTCGGCCACTGCGTGACCCAAGCGGTCGCCGAAGGCGGCGACGAGGCCGACGCCAAGCTCGCCGAGGCATCGGCCGCGATCGCCCGCCTAGTCCGGTCCTGACGAAGTGCCAGCCTCGCAGCGAAAGATTCGCTCTGAGGCTGGCACCACGAGAGGGGCCCATTCGAGACGAGTCGAAATGACTCACTCGCCCAGCGCATCCTCGATCCGCTTGACCTTGGCCGTCAGCTGTCCGGTGTAACCGGGCCGGATATCGGCCTTGAGCACGAGGCTGACCCGCGGCGACACCGCCGCGACGGCTTCGACGGCGCGCTTCACCACCGCCATCACCTCATCCCACTCGCCCTCGATGTTGGTGAACATCGCATTGGTCTCGTTGGGCAGGCCCGAGGCGCGCACGATGCGGATCGCTTCGGCGACGGCGGCACCTACGCCGCCGGTGTCGTCGGCGCCCGACGGGCTGACGCTGAACGCGACCAGCATCGCTACTGCTTCGTGAACCCGGTCGCCCGCACCACGATGATCACGCGGTCGGCCTCATCTGGCGGCGGCTCGGTGAGCGGGCCGCTGTAGCGATCGTTGAGCTTGAGATAGAAGGCGCCCGTCGGGTCGGGAATTATCTCCTCGACGACGCCGCGCACCTCGAGATAGCGGTACGGGGTTTCGGGATCGACAACCGACATCGCGACGTTCGGGTTCGCCTCGATATTGCGGTACTTCTGCCGCTTGGTGGTGTGCGTGAACCGCAGCCGTTCGCCGTCCCATGCGAACCACATCGGGTTCACCTGTGGCCTGCCGTCGGGTCTGACGGTGGCGAGATGTCCGTAATTCGGGCCTTCCAATAACGACTCATAACCTTCGGGAATGTCGGCCATCGTGTTCCTCTCGTTGCCGATACCGTGATGTAGATCGATATGACCATCGGTTACACCACCATGCCAACCCGCGCGTGGACACCGCGAATCGCCGCAGCGCTGGCGGTGCTGGCCTCGGCTGCGTTCGTCTACGTCACCGCCGAGATGGTGCCCGTCGGCGCACTGCCTGCCATCGCCTCCGACCTTCGGGTCAGCGAAGCCGTCGTCGGCACCCTGCTGGCCTCCTACGCGCTTGTCGCCGCGGTGACGACGGTGCCGCTGGTGCGGTGGACCGCGCACTGGCCGCGGCGCCGCACCTTGATGCTGACCCTGGTGTGTTTGACTCTGTCCCAACTGATTTCAGCGGCCGCGCCCAACTTCGCAGTCCTTGCAGGCGGCAGGGTGCTGTGCGCGCTCACCCACGGGCTGATGTGGTCGGTGATCGCGCCGATCGGCGCTCGCCTGGTGCCCGCCACGCATACCGGTCGCGCCACCACCGCCGTGTACGTCGGGACCACGCTTGCGCTCGTCGTCGGTAACCCGCTGACCGCGGCGATGAGCGCGCTGTGGGGATGGCGGCTGGCCGTCGTGGTCGTCACCGTCGCCGCGGCGGCCGTCACGCTCGCCGCATGGGTCACGCTGCCGCCGATGGTGTTATCGCGAGAAGAAGTCGACACCGTCCGCACCCACGAGCGGCACCATCGCAACAGCAGGCTGGTGATCCTGAGCGTGCTGACGCTCATCGGAGTCACCGCCCACTTCATCTCCTACACGTTCATCGTGGTGATCATCCGCGACGTCGTCGGTGTGCACGGCCCGCAGCTGGCCTGGCTGCTGGCCGGCTTCGGCGTCGCGGGCCTGCTGGGGATGGCGGCCATGGCCCAGCCGCTGGATCGCTACCCCAAGGCGTCGGTCGTCGGCTGCCTCACGGCACTGGCGGTCGCGTTCGCGATGCTCACCGCGCTGGCAAACGGTCGTCCAGGCACCGCGACGATCGCGGTCGGTGCCGCCGCGATCGTGCTGTGGGGAGCGGCGTCGACGGCACTGCCGCCGATGCTGCAGGCCGCCGCGATGCGCACCGCTCCCGACGACCCCGACGGTGCCTCCGGCCTCTACGTCACGGCGTTCCAGGTCGGAATCATGGCCGGTTCGCTGTCCGGCGGATTGCTCTACGAGCAGGCGGGAATCTCGGCGATGATCGCGGCGTCGACGGCGTTGGTGGCTGGTCGCGTTGGCAGGCCTCGCCATCACAAGAGGCCTGTTCACCGTCCCTTCAGGTAACCAGCAGGAAGTAACGTTGGACACCCGCTGACGATGAACACTGCAGCTCAGCACCGTTCGCTGGACACTTGTCCGGAGTCGGAAGGCCCTTTAAGGCGTTAGCCGGTCCCCACGCTGTGCGAGACTGAACCAAGCTTGAGTGGAGGTGTTTGCATGCCGCGGAAGATGCGGAAGCTGGTCACCGCGACCCTTGCGGTCGGAGTAATCGGTGGTCTGGCGTTTGGTACGCCGTCAGCGTTGGCGGATCCCGAAGTGGATCCGGCCGTTCCAGGCCCGCTGCCGGGCCCGGTGGCACCGATCGACCCGGCCGCCGCACAGGAGCCTGCACCGCCGCCGGTCCCAGGACCTGCTGAGGCACCGCCGCCAGCTGACCCGCTGGCCGTGCCGCCCCCGGCTGATCCAAACGCACCGCCACCGCCCCCGGTCAACCCGTTCGCACCGCCGACCGATCCGCTGGCCGCCGCGCAGCCGACGACGATTCCCGAGGGCACCCCGGCCGGGCAGAACCCGACGCCGTACACCGGCGACCCGGTGTTCCTGCCGCCGTCCTTCAACCCGATCAACGGGTCCATGGTCGGCGTGGCCAAGCCGATCATCATCAACTTCCAGCGGCCGATCGCCGATCGCCCGATGGCCGAGCAGGCCATCCACATCTCGTCGAACCCGCCCGTGCCTGGCAAGTTCTACTGGATGAGCGACACCCAGGTGCGCTGGCGCCCGCTGAACCTGTGGCCCGCCAACACCACGGTGAACATCGACGCCGGCGGCGCAAAGTCGAGCTTCCGCACCGGCGAATCGCTGGTGGCCACCATCGATGACAAGTCGCACCAGATGACGATCACGCGTAACGGGAAGGTCGAGAAGACGTTCCCGGTGTCGATGGGCAGGCCGGACGGCAAGCACGAGACCAAGAACGGCACGTACTACGTGCTGGAGAAGTTCCCCAGCATCGTCATGGACTCGGCCACCTACGGCGTGCCGAACACGTCGCCGGAGGGTTACAAGTTGACGGTCCAGAACGCCGTCAGGATCGACAACAGCGGCGCGTTCGTACACAGCGCCCCGTGGTCGGTCGGTGACCAGGGCAAGCGCGACGTCAGCCACGGCTGTATCAACCTCAGCCCGGCCAACGCGCAGTGGTTCTACGACAACTTCGGCAGTGGCGACCCGGTCGTCATCACGAACTCCGTCGGCACCTACAACCAGAACGACGGCGCGCAGGACTGGCAGATCTAGTCATACCGTTGCAACCTTGATCTGACCGCGACCAGGATGGGTTATGGCCCATCGGTCGCGCGTCATCACCGTGATCGTGCTCTTGATCGTGGCTGCCGTCGCGCTGCACGGTTACCTGCCCGGCGCGCAGCGGCCGCCCCCCGACCGCACGACCAGTGGTCTGGGCAGCCTGTTCGCGGTTGGCGCGATGTTGGCGGTGTCGATGGCGATCATCGTCATCGCGATCATCACGCAGTCCCGTCGCCGACCCGTCTCCTACGGCGAGGGCGAGCCCCGTCGCGAGCTCCCCGGCGAGCGCAGGCCGTTGACGTGGCGCATGGTGCTGATCGCGGTGGCCGTCCTCATCGCATGGCTGCTGCTGGTGGCGCTGCTGTCGCGATTGAACGCCCATCTGGGCGTCGAGCAGCAGCCGCCGAACGCGGGCACGCCGCCGTCGGGAACGGCGCAGCCTCCCCAGCAGCCCGACCACCCCGAGCCGCCGTCGAACGTGTTCTCCCTCCTCGCGGGGTCGACGGTGTTGCTCATGATGGCGGTGTTCGTCGGCGCGGCCATCCTCGGCCGCAGGCAGCGGCGCCGCATCACATCCGCCGCGCCGCCCGACGACGAATACCGGCCAGCGACAGCGGCATCCGGACCCGATCCGTTCGCCCGGGCCGCAGAGGTCGGGCTGGCCGAGATCGAGGACCTCAGCCGCGAACCGCGCGAAGCGATCATCGCCTGCTACGCGGCGATGGAGCGCGAGTTGGAGAACTCGCCGGAAATCATTCCGCTGGAATCCGATACGCCGTCGGAGGTGCTGGCCCGCGCGGTCGAGCACCACGCGCTGGGTGAAGACACCGCGACCGAACTCGTCGACCTGTTCGAAGAGGCGCGATTCAGCCCCCATGTGATGACCGAGCAACATCGCGAGACGGCGGTGCGCGTGCTCAGACTGGTCCTCGCCGAGCTGCGGAGCGTGGCATGACGCTGAAAAAGCTTGTGGCCGCGGGCCTGTGCCTGGTGATCGGGGTGCAGGTGATTGCCATGCTGATGCCTGACCGGCGGCTGGTGCTGGTGACGGTGGGGCTCGCGGTGGCGGTGACGCTGCTGGCCCTGCGGTGGTTCCTGGTGCGCGGATCCGAGGATGACGCGGCGACGGAGGGCGCGAACGACGCCGAAGAGTCGTTGCGGCGCTGGATGTCCCGGACCGAGACGCTGATTTCGTGGTCGGAATCCACCCGGTCGGATTGGGACCGACACCTGCGTCCGATGCTGGCCCGCCAGTTCGGCATCGCAACCGGGCAGAAGCAGAACAAGAATCCAGCGGGTTTCCGCGCCACCGGCCGGATGCTGTTCGGTGACGAGCTGTGGGCCTGGGTTGACCCGGACAACGTCGCCCGCACCGACAAACAGGGGCCCGGCCCGGGGCGGTCGGCGCTCGACGAGATACTTCGGAAGTTGGAGCAGGTATGACCGGATCTTCACTGCCGGCGGCGACGACGACCGCCAACTGCGAGGCGGTGCTCGACGAGATCCAGCGCGTCGTGGTGGGCAAGCGCTGGGCGCTCACGCTGATCCTGACGTCGGTGCTGGCCCGCGGTCACGTGCTGATCGAAGACCTTCCCGGCCTGGGCAAGACGCTGATCGCGCGGTCCTTCGCCGCGGCGCTCGGCCTGCAGTTCACCCGCGTGCAGTTCACGCCCGACCTGCTTCCCGCCGACCTGCTCGGCTCGACCGTCTACGACATGCAGTCGGGCCGTTTCGAATTCCGGCCGGGGCCGATCTTCACCAACCTGCTGATGGCCGACGAGATCAACCGGACCCCGCCGAAGACACAGGCGGCGCTGCTCGAAGCGATGGCCGAGGGCCAGGTCAGCATCGACGGCGTCACCCACCGGCTGCCCGACCCGTTCATCGTGCTGGCCACCGACAACCCGATCGAGTACGAGGGCACCTATCCGCTGCCCGAGGCGCAACTGGACCGCTTCGCGATCAGGCTGGAACTGCGCTACCTGACCGAACAGGAGGAGGCCTCGATGCTGCGCAGGCGCCTCGAGCGCGGTTCGAACGAGCCGAAGGTGAATGAGGTTGTGGATGCCCATGATCTGGTGGCGATGCGCGAATCGGTGGAACAGGTGACGGTGCATGACGACGTGCTGCACTACGTGGTGTCGCTGGCCAACGCCACGCGGCAGCATCCGCAGGTGGCGGTCGGCGCCAGCCCGCGTGCGGAGCTCGACCTCGTCCAGCATGCGCGAGCGTGTGCACTGCTGCTCGGCCGCGACTACGTGATCCCCGAGGACGTGAAATCGCTTGCGGTGCCGATCATGGCGCACCGGATCAGCCTGAAGCCGGAGATGTGGGTCCGTCGCGTCCACGGCGCCGATGTCGTCGAGGAACTGCTGCGCCGGCTGCCGGTTCCGCGGGCGCGGGCGTGATCGAAACCCGTACCACCGCCGTCGAGTTGCGCTGGCGGGCGTCGCCGCTCACGCGTGCGGTGGCGACGTGCGCGGGCGTCCTGCTCGCCGCCGCGCTGATCGGATCGTATTGGCAGCTCATCGCATTCGTGGCGCCGCTGCTCGGCGTGCTGTGTTCGGTCGGCTGGCAGCGCGCGGTGCCGAAGGTCGACGTGCATGCGCAGCCGGGTCTGCAGCGGTGCTTCGAGGGCGAGCAGACGCAGCTGAGCGTGTGGGCGACCGGCGAGGCCGGTGTCGCCGTCGCGCTGAAACTGACCAGTGTCGACGGCGTTCGGCTCGACATCGTCGACGACGAATCCGGTGAGCGGCAGATGGTCACCGCGGCGGCCGAACGATGGGGCCGCTACCCGATCCGGGCCGCGGTCGAGGTCGTCGCGCCGGGAGGCCTGCTCTCTGGAACTGGCACCGTCGACGCCGCCGATGTGTTCGTGTTCCCTTTGGCGCCACCGCAATCCACGATGATCCCGAAGACCGAACTCCTCGACCGGCTCGGCACTCACCTCACCCGGCACATCGGGCCCGGCGTCGAATACGCCGACATCCGGCCGTATGTCCCCGGCGACCAGTTGCGCACCGTCAACTGGCCGGTGAGCGCGCGCCGCGGCAGCCTGCACGTGACACAGCGGTTGACGGACAGGGCCGCCGATGTGGTGGTGCTGATCGACACGTATCGACAACCGCCAGGGCCTGCGACCGAAGCGACCGAGCGGGCGCTGCGCGGTGCTGTGCAGGTGGTGCAGAGCGCACTGCGTAGCGGCGACCGGGCCGGTGTGGTGACACTCGGCACTGGACGGCCTCGCTGGCTCGGCGCCGATATCGGCCGTCGCCAGTTCTATCGGGTGCTCGACACGCTGCTCGGCGCAGGTGATGAATTCGAAACCACGACAGGCACATTGGCACCGCGTGCTGCGCTTCCGCCCGGCGCCATCGTGGTGGCCTTCTCCACGATGCTGGACACCGAGTTCGCGTTGTCGCTGATCGACCTGCGCAGGCGCGGCCACACGGTTGTCGCGGTCGACGTGCTGGAAGGCGCGCCGTTCGTAGGCGATCAGGATCCGTTGTTCGCCCGGATGTGGGCGATGCAGCGGTCGTTCATGTACCGCGACATGGGCACCATCGGGGTGGACGTGGTGTCCTGGTCGTCGGACACCACGCTCGACCAGTCGATGCGGCTGGTGCCCGAGCGCCGCCGTCGGGTGCGGGGGCGACGATGACAGGAATCCTTCGCAAGGCCCATCTGCTATCGACGGCGTTCGGCCTGATGATGGCGGCTGCGGCCGGCTTTGAAACCACGCGCATCGCGTTGATCGTCGCGATGGTTGCCGCGGTTACGGTGGTGGCGGGTATCGCATTGCGCGTCGCGGCGACGCTTGCGGTTCTGCTGGCCGCCGCCGCGATCGTGATGTCGGATGCGCCGCCGATGCTGGCCGCCCTGGCGGGGTTGTCTGCGGCCTGCTATCTGGTTTTGCGGTACACCGAAGCCGGGCTGTCCAGGGTGATCGGCGCAACGGCGCCGGCTTTGCTTGCCGCCCTTGGCTTTACCTTCGTCGGCGTGCTGGCGGCCTCATTCCCGTTCGAACTGCCGTGGTTGCCGTTGCTCGCCCCGCTGGCGGTGTTGGGGATCTACGTGCTTGCCACCCGGCCGTTCTACAAGGCGGGTGAGGGCGAGCTCGAAATCAGTTCCAGATCCTGACTCGCCGCTGCGGCTCCAGGTACAGGCTGTCGTCCGCGTCGACATCGAAGGCCTCATAGAAGGCATCGATGTTGCGGATGACGCCGTTGCACCGGAACTCCGGCGGTGAGTGCGGGTCGATGGCGAGCCTGCGGATCGCTTCGGCGTCACGGGATTTGGTCCGCCACACCTGGGCCCAGCCGAAGAACACCCGCTGCACGCCGGTCAGCCCGTCGATCACCGGGGCCTGCTCACCCTTCAGCGACAGCTGGTAGGCCAGCAGCGCGATCGACAGCCCGCCGAGATCGCCGATGTTCTCGCCGACGGTGAAGGCGCCATTGACATGTGAGTCGTGGTGTCCTTGCAATTCCCGCGGCACATATGCCTCGTACTGTTCGATAAGCGCCTTGGTGCGCGCGCCGAATTCCGTGCGGTCGTCGTCTGTCCACCAGTCGACGAGATTGCCGTCGCCGTCGTACTTGGCGCCCTGGTCGTCAAATCCGTGCCCGATCTCGTGCCCGATCACCGCGCCGATGCCGCCGTAGTTCGCGGCGTCGTCGGCATCGGTGTCGAAGAACGGCGGTTGCAGAATTGCTGCGGGAAAGACGATTTCGTTCATCCCGGGGTTGTAGTAGGCGTTGACGGTCTGCGGCGTCATGAACCACTCGTCACGATCGACCGGCTTGCCGAGCTTGTCCAGTTCCCGGTCGGAGGACACCTCGTAGCCGCGCAGGTAGTTGCCGTAGAGGTCGTCGCGCTCGATGACCAGACTCGAGTAGTCCCGCCACTTCGCGGGATAGCCGATTTTCGGGGTGAACTTGTCCAGCTTGGCCAGCGCGCGCTGCCGCGTCTCGGGTGTCATCCAGTCCAGCTGATTGATGCTGACCCGGTAGGCCTCTCGCAGATTGGCCACCAGCTCGTCCATCCTGGCCTTCGCGCCCGGCGGGAAGTGCTTGTCGACGTAGAGCTTGCCGAGCGCGTCGCCCATCAGGTTCTCCACCACCGACACTCCGCGCTTCCACCGATCGCGGATCGACTCGGTGCCGCTCAGCGTGCGGCCATAGAAGTCGAAATCCTCCGCGACCAAATCATCGGTGAGCAGGAAAGCGCGGGCATGGATGAGCCGCCAGCGCGCCCACCGCTTCCAGTCCTCGATGTCCTCGCCAGACCACAGTGCAGCGAACGTAGTGAGGTAATCCGGTTGCCGCACAACGAGTTCGGCAGGCCCGCTCCGGGCCCCAGAAAAGTCAGCGCCCATCGCCGTCACCCAGCCTGACCAGTCGAAGCCGGGCGCCTCCGATGGCAGGTCGGCGAACTTGCGCAGGTTGTAGGTCAGGTCGGCGTCGCGACGCTTGACGACGTCCCAGTGCGCGGCGGCCAGCTTGGACTCCAAGGCGACGATGCGCGCTGCGGTATCGGCGTGGTCGTCGGGGCCGCCGCGTAGACGAGCGCGAACATCTTGGCGATGTGCCGCGGATAGGCGGCGAGGATGACGGCGTGCTGCTCGTCGCGGTAGTACGACTCGTCAGGCAACCCGAGCCCGGACTGGCTCAGGTGCAGCAGGTAGCGGGTGGAGTCCTTCGAGTCCGTGTCGATATAGGCGCTCGCCCCGCCGCCGACACCGGTGCGCTGCAATCCGCCCAGCACGGCGGCCAACGCCGCGGGATCGTCGGTGGCGTCGATCGTCGCCAACTCGTCGAGCAGCGGTTGCACACCGATCCGCTCGACCGCCTGCTCATCCATGAAGCTGGCGTACAGGTCGCCGATGCGCTGTTGGTCGGTGCCCTTCACCGCGCCTGCGGACGCCGCATTGTCGATCAGATCGCGGATCTGTTCCTCTGCGCGGTCGTACAGAGACCGGAACGCGCCGTCCGTCGCGCGGTCTGCCGGGATCTTGTACTCCGTCAACCAGCGGCCGTTCACGTGGCCGAACAGGTCGTCTTGCGGGCGGGCTTGGTCGTCGACGTGGCTCAGGTCGATGCCCGAGCGGGTGGCTTCTGCCGTCACCCCACCAGGTTGCCAGATGCCGCGAGTTCGGCGTGATTGGTCGTGCTCAGCGCGACTGCGCACGCCGAAATCACGGTTAGGTACCCTCACGGCCATGCCCGACGACGAGCGCGACGACAAGCGCACGCCGGACCTCGAGGACGACGACGGCCCCGTGTTCTCCAGTTTCGGCATCGCTTCCGCGGCGCTCGGCCTGCTGTGCGTGGCCGCCATCGTGCTCGCGGTGATGATCTGGTCGGGCCATCGCGCCGACGCCAACGAGCGCCATTACCAGACCGACGTGCTCAAGACCGCCGCCGACTGGACCACCGTCCTGGTCAACATGAACAAGGACAACATCGACGCCAGCCTGCAGACGTTGCACGACGGCACCGTCGGCGAACTCAACAATGATTTCGAGTCCGCCGTCGAGCCGTACAAGAAGGTCGTACAGGCGCTGCAGTCGCGCACCAAAGGCCAGATCGACTCGGTCGCGATCGAGGGGGTCTACCACCGCCCGGTGACGCTGCCCGACGGCAGTCCCGCGCCGTCGCCGACTCCTCCGCCGCCGCTCGGCGAACTCGTGCAGCGCACGGACACCGTGCTGGTGGTCGCGACGTCGATGAGCGACAACGTCGCAGGCAAGCCGCAGGTCGTGCGCTGGAACCTTCGGATGGACGTGTCCGACGTCGACGGCAAGCTGCTGATCTCCCGCCTGGAGCCGCTCCGATGAGCAACCTCCTGCGGGTCCTGGCCTTCGACGTCGCAGCACCTCTGGCGACGATCGCCGCGCTGTTCTACCTCGGCATGGCGATGGGCTGGCCGCTGTGGTGGGTGTCGCTCGGATCGGTGCTGTGCGTGCTGATCGTCGAGGCGGTCGTCGTCAACATCGTGCTGGCGCGGCGCGACGGGGTCACGGTCGGCACCGACGACGATCGGCCGGGATTGCGACTGCTTGTGGTCGGACTGGCGACCCTCGCGCTGGCCGCTGCCGTTCTCGTCGGCTACAACTTGTGGACACTGCCCGACCGCAACCTGCACGACGACAGCACCGAAGTGATCGGCATCGCCAGCAGTGTGGCCGAGGCGAGTGCGACGTTCACACCGCAGAACCCGACGGAGTCGATCGACAAGGCTGCGGCACAGATGACGCCGCAGAGGGGCGAACAGTACAAGACTGAATTCGCTGCTGCGGCAAAGGAATTGACCGCCAAGAACGTATCCGGCCATGCCAGCACGATTTCCGCGGGCGTCGAGGCCATCGGCCCGACGGACGCCAGCGTCGCAGTGATCATGCGCGGCACGCAGAACGTGCCCGGTCAGCCACCCGACACTGCGGTGCTTGCCCTGCGGATCACGTTGACGAAGGATAGCGGCCACTGGCTCGTCGACGACGTGTCTCCGATCAACGCACGCTGAGCAGGCGCGCGTGTTCGACCTTCAGGCAGCGGTCCATCACCACGTGCAGGCCTGCGGCCTCACCCCTGCGCGCCACCTGCTCATCCCATAGACCCGACTGCAGCCACAGCGTTTTCGCGCCGACCCCGATCGCCTCGTCGAGCACCGACGGCAGGTACTCGTGGCGGCGGAAGACGTCGACGAGATCGGGGACCACAGGCAGCGCGGCCAGGTTCGGGTAGGTCGGAGTTCCTTCGACGTCGCCGATCGTCGGGTTGACGAGGTAAAGCTCGTAATCGCTTGCCGACTCGAGGTATTTCCACACCCCGTAGACGGCGCGGGCACGATTGGTCGACGCACCGACGATCGCCACCGTGCGGGTTTCACGAAGTATGCGATCGATAGCAGCTGCCATGACTACCGGTATACCGGGCGCAGGCGACGAGCGCGTCGGCTAGTGGGCGGCGCCCCCTTCGCGATGCGCCTTCATCTTCGCGAAGCGGTCCGACAGCCTGCTCATCCGGACCATCAGCGAGGCCGGCGGACTGGTCTTGCCCTCGATGTAACCCGCAAGCTCCTCACCGGGCACCCCGATGCGGGAGGCGAACTCCTGCGGCTTGAGACCGGACCGGCTCAACAGCAGCCGGATCTGGCGGGCGACTTCGGCGCGCTCGTTGGCTTCCAGGTTCTGGCGGGCGCGGGTCAGCACTTCAGACAGCGCTTTCGAGACCCCATACGGCCGTGTCGACTCCAACACCTCCTCGACTTGGCGCGCGGTCCTGCCGTAGGGATCGCGCTTGATGGCGGTGACGATGCGCTGCCATGCCGTCAGGTCGTCGGCTTCAAGGGCCTCACGGATCGCGGCCGTGGGCCAGAACTCGACAGGCCGGTCATCGGCGGCGGGGCGGCGGGGACGGTTCGGCGCCCCTGTCGGGACCCGTGCGGTTGAGGCGTCGCGGCGCGCGTCCACAGACACCGTCACCTCGCCTCCTCCAGCATTGCGACCGCGACCGACAGGCACCGCTCCCTGACCTTCGCCCAATCAGCTTCCGCTTCGGGGTCCGACATCGGGATGTCGAACTCGTCCGACGGGTGCGGATCGGCAAGTCGGCGCACCAGCTGCGTGGCCACCCATTGCTTCCTGGATGGCTCACCACAGTAGTACCGATCCATGCCGGCGAGTACCACTGCAGCTGTTTGAGTCTCCATCGAGTCGACCAAATCGGCAAACTCGGCGAAGTCCTTGGTGCTGTTGCGGCACATGATCAGGTAGCTCTTCAACCGCAGCGTCTCCGCTCCGGTCGGGATCTGCAGCCGGTCACCGGTGGGCAGCTGGACGTGGGTGGTCTCCATCGGGCTGTTGCGCTCGACGGGCGGCCGCTCGGTGTCGGCCTCGGTCTCCAGTGCGTCCAACGCCACCGAAAGCCGGCCACGCCACATCGAGACGGGGTGTGCGGGCAGCCTGCCGCGTCGCACCCTCACCGTCTTGCCGGTCATGGCGGAGTGGCTCGCGGTGTTTCCGTTCGTGTGCCCGTTGGTGCGGCCGTTGACTTTCCGGCGCGGCTCGTTGCCAGCCTTGTTGAGTGCGGCCGCACAGCCTGGCGGAAGACAGCCACTGAACACCAGCGGGTCGGCGACGGAGATCGTCTGCGGCGCCATCGATTTGAGCTTGGCGGCCGACTTGACCACCATGCGGATGTCGATGCCGGATGCCGCCAGCGTCGAGATGTCGTCGGGAATGATGACCAGGTCGCCGAGGTCGGCCTTCGGCAGCGGCTTCTCGAAGTCCACCGACGGCAGGATGCGGTCCAGCCAGCGCGGCAGCCACCAGTTCCACTCGTCGAACATGGCCATCAGCGCGGGCACCAGAACCAGCCGCACCACGGTGGCGTCGACGGCGATCGCGACCGCGCACGCGACACCGAGCTGTGCGACCAGCGGCATGCCCGCGAAGGCGAAGCCGATGAACACCGCGATCATGATCAGCGCCGCGCTGGTGATCGTGCGCGCGCTGGTGCTCACGCCGTAGGCGACGGCGTCGCGGGTGTTGTTGGTCTGGAGGAACCGCTCGCGGATACGGGTGAGCAGAAAGATCTCGTAGTCCATCGACAGGCCGAACGTCATCGCGAGCACCAGCGGCGGGATCGTGCTGTCCAGCGACGAGAGCGGCCGGAAGCCGAGGTCGGCCAACCAGCCCCACTGGAAGACGACGACGAGGCTGCCGTAGGCCGCGGCCACCGACAGCACTGTCATCAGGACGCCCTTGAATGCCAGGAACACCGACCTGATGGCGACCAGAAGCATCACGAACGCGATGAGCGCGACGAACCCGAACACCGCGGGCTGGGTCTTGCTCACCCTGTCGTCGAAGTCCTTGATCAGTGCCGTCGGGCCGCCGACGTCGACCTTGGCGTTGTTCCCGACCACGGGGGGAAGCTGCGCACGCATCCAGTCGACGGTCTCGCGTGCGCCCATGTCCTCGGGGTCCACCGACAGCACCGCCGACACCAGCGCGCTGCGGTAGTCGTTGCCGAACACCGCAGGCTGCACCGTAACGATGTTGGGCGCCTGCGACATTCGCTGCTGCACCGCCTGCAGAAGCGGTTCCTTCGCAGGCGCGGACGCTGCGCTACCATCGGGGAACGTCACCAGCACCCGCACCGGGCCGAGCGCGCCGGGGCCGAGCGCATCGGCGGCGGCGTTCACGCCGCCGCGGATCTCGTGCGTCGGATCGAACTGCCGTTGCATGCTGTTGCCCAGCACCATCGAGAACGCAGGCGCCGCCAGTGCGAGCAGAAGCACCGTCGCGCCAAGCGCCGATATCCACGGACGGCGCATCACCCAGCCGGTCCACCGGGTCCAGAACCGCGACTGTGTGGTCTCGGGCCGCCGCGACCAGTGAAGCAGCCATGACCGCTTCGCGGCCGCCCGCCCGAACGTCGCGAGCACCGCGGGCGTCAGCGTCGTGGACGTCAGGACCGCGATCGCCACGGCGAGGATCGCGCCGGTCGCCATCGACACCAGCACGGGGGTGTTGATGATGTAGATGCCGGTCACCGATGCGATGACGGTCAAGCCGGACAGCACGACGGCCAGGCCGGAGGTCGCCATCGCGGCGTCGGCGGCCTGCTCCGGCTCTCGGCCTGCCCGCAGCTCCTCGCGGAACCGCATGAGAATGAACAGCGAGTAGTCGATGGCCAGCGCGATACCGAACATCGACACCGTCGATGTGACGAACACCGACATCGTCGTGTACATCGACAGCAGGTAGACCAGCCCCATGGTCACCGCGACGGTGCAGATGCCGAGCACCAGCGGCATGGCGGCGGCGGCCAGCGAGCCGAACACCGCGAGCAGAACAATCAGGACGATCGGAAGGTTCCACTGCTCGGCCTGAGCGATATCGTGTTTGGTGGCCGCCGTCGCGGCGGCGCCCAGCGCGCCCTGGCCGATGACGTAGAGCTTGACCTTCCCGTTCTGGACCTCACCGGGCTGATCGTCGTGAATGCCGACCTTCTGCCGCAGCTGCTTGGCTACGTCGACCGCGCCGGTGTTGTTGAAGTCCAGCTGCAGCGTCACGACGTAGGGCCGGTCCGGCTGCGGTGCCAGCTGCTGCGGGTTGGGTACGACTTTCACGCTGGGCACCTCGCCCGCCAGGCGCTCGAGGTGGGCGACGGCCGCGTCCATGTCGGCGAACGACGCATCGGCGCGCGGCGCCGCGACCAGGGCCAGAGGCGATGCCCCCTGGTCGGGGAACTGCTTTTCGAGCTCCTCCTGGACGTAGAGCGACTGCGACCCCGCGACCTCGAATCCGCCCCCCGTGAGGTGGCCGGATTGGTTCATCGCGAGATAAACCGCGGGCACCAGGAGAAGTAGCCATACCACGAATACCGCCCAGCGGAATCTGCGCAGGCCACTACTCAAGCGCATCATGAACTGCTGGATGACGGCCCCGCTTTCTCCCCGGCTGCGTAACTAGCGTGAGGATATAACAGTGTGCGCTGGTGCGACGCGGCCTCAATGACGCCTTAAGCAGCCCTAACCAGCCTCTTGTGAATTCGGCGCGATCCTTGCTGTCGGCTACTTATCGCCTGGCGTTCACCTGCGCGTTCGGTTGCTGAATTGGTCTGGTCGGTACCGCGATGGCATTATGTCACCTTGGCCGGCGCCGAGTCGGGGCTCGTTTGCCACCGGTCGCAACCGTTTGCGAGGCAGTCGATGTCTGCAGATCGTTAGGAGTTTGTCATGCCTACGAGCCACCAGGCGGCCCGTCGCGGCTTGTTCGCAGCGTTCGCAGTCTGCGCCACGGGCGGGGCCATCGTCGCCGCCGTGTCGGTCCCGTCGTCGGCGACCGCCGCAGCGGACCCGTGTGCGGCCAGCGAGGTCGCTCGAACCGTCGGATCGGTGGCCACCTCGATGGGCAACTACCTGGACTCGCATCCGCAGACCAACCAGGCCCTGACGACCATCTCGCAGCAACAGGGCGGCCCGCAGTCGCTCGGCCGCGCTGAAGGCGTACTTCGATGCCAACCCTCAGGCGGCCAAGGACCTGCAGGCACTCCAGTCGCCGCTGAGCGACCTCTCCGGCCGGTGCAAATTGCCCATCACGATCCCGCAGGTTCTCGGCATGCTGCAGAACGCCCAGGGCGGCGGCCTGCCCGGTGGTTTGCCAGGATCGCTGCGCGGCGCACAGGCCGTCGGGCTGCCCAGTACCGCTTTGCCCGCGCAACCCTCGCCCGCGTCGGCCGTCGTGCAGGGCACGGGTCCGCTGCCGGGTCCGGCGACCATTACGACGCGGTAGCTGGACCGCGCCACGCAGCCGTCGCGGCCTCCGCTCTGATCTGCAGGTTTAGAAGTTCCTGTCAGCCGTTTCTTCGCAAGGCAAGAAAGTCGGCACCGATTCTGCTTAGCTTCTCGGTGTCTGTAACCGCAATGGTTACTGCGATAACTCATTCGATGAAGGAGCCTGTCCATGTTGCTCTCAGCCCGTGCCGCGCGGCGTGCGGTAGCTGGCGCGATCGGCACCGGCGCGCTCGCCGGTGTGATGCTGTTCGGCGCTCTCCCCACGGCACTGGCCGACGAGCCGCCCAACTGCACCGCCGCGGACCTGGCCGGCGTGGCCTCCGGCGTCTCATCGGCGACGTCGGGGTACCTGTTCACCCATCCGGACGTCAACTACTTCTTCACCAGCCTGGAGGGCAAGAACCGCGATCAGGTTCGCACCGAGGTGGATAAGTACATGAACGCCAACCCCGTCGTGAAGGGCGAGCTGACCGGCATCCGCCAGCCGTTGGTGGACATCAAGAATCGCTGCGGTGACACCAACGGCGACGGCATCGCCGACACTCCGTAGTCCGCGTGCCTGCCGGGGCTGAGCGGCCCACGCAGGAGAGCACCGGTCGTACGGTGCTCATGGTCGACGACGATCCGGACGTCAGGACATCGGTTGCGCGCGGACTGCGACTTTCGGGGTTTGACGTTCGGGTCGCCGCAACCGGAAAAGAAGCCCTGCGGCTGCTGTCCAACGAGACACACGACGCCTTGGTGCTGGACGTGCAGATGCCCGAGCTCGACGGCGTCGCAGTGGTTACCGCGCTGCGTGCGCTGGGAAACGACATTCCGATCTGCGTGCTGTCGGCGCGCGACACCGTCAATGACCGCATCGCCGGACTCGAAGCAGGCGCCGACGACTACCTGACCAAGCCGTTCGATCTGGGTGAGCTGGTGGCGCGGCTGCACGCCCTGTTGCGCCGGTCCAGTCATTCCGATCAGTCGTCGGACTCCATGACTGTTGGTCCGCTGACGATCGACACCGCGCGGCGGCTGGTGTTCGTCGACGGTGAGCGAGTCGATCTGACCAAGCGCGAATTCGATCTACTGGCAGTGCTTGCCGAGAATTCCGGTGTCGTGCTCAGCAGACAGCGACTGCTGGAACTGGTCTGGGGCTACGACTTCGACGTCGAGACCAACGTGGCCGACGTATTCATCAGCTACCTGCGGCGCAAGCTCGAGCGGGAAGGCTTGCCGCGGGTCATTCACACGGTGCGCGGTATCGGCTACGTGCTGCGAGACGAAGCGTAGTGGAGTCGAGCATCCAGCGCAGAGATGAGCAGTGAGTGCGCCCGTCGTTTTCGATTCGCTCCGCCTCGCTGCGCACCAGGGTCGCCCTGGCCGCCGCGGCCGCTGCCGCTGCCGTCGTTGCGGTGTTCACGATCCTGACGTCACTCGTACTCGCCAATAACGATGCGGCGCAGCTGGATCGGCGGCTGGACTCGATCGTCGACGCCAGCATGTATCCCGACCAGCTGTCGGACCCGCGACGTGGTGTCCTGACGACGGGGCGGATGCGCAACACCGGCCAGGTGGTCTTTCAGCGCGGGCTGCAATTGCCGCGCCTGGACCCCGGAACGTCGACCGTCGAAGTGAACGGCATCGAGTACCGGGTGCGCACGATTCCGGTGGAACAGCAAGGCGGAGTGCTGGTTTCGGTCGGCATTCGCGCCGACAGCATCCTGCTGAACCGGGCGCGAATACCCGTCTATACGGCCGTGGGTGTGGTGACCGTGTTGATCGCCGCGGGTGTGGGGTGGCTTCTCGCCGGGCCCGCCATCCGCCCGCTGCGGCGGCTCACCGAACATACCCGTCGGCTCGGCAAGGGCACCGACGAGATGCCGGAGGTGCATGGCGTCCGTGAGGCCGAGGAGCTTTCCGAGGCGATGACCGGCATGCTGAGCCGTCTGGCCGCTGCGCAGCAGGCGACCACCAATTCGCTCCAGGCCGCACAGGATTTCGCGGCGAACGCCGCACATGAACTGCGCACGCCGCTGACCGCGATGCGCGCCGACATCGACACGCTGCGCATCCACGACCTGCCTCCGGAAGAACGTGCCGAGGTCGTCAACGACCTGTGGCGATCGCAGCGCCGCGTCGAGGCGATCATCACCGCGCTCGGCCAACTCGCGTCCGGAGAGCTCGCACAGGCCGAGGACCGCGAGGTCGTCGACGTGGCCGATCTGCTCGACCGGGTGGCACGGGAGAACATGCGCCCGGGCGGCTCGGTGGAGGTCGTGGTGGAGGCCGACGACGATCTCGGCACCATCTGGGGCTGGCCGGACGGCCTGCGGCTTGCGGTGGACAATCTGGTGCGCAACGCCGTCACCCACGGCCCAGCGACCAGGATAGTGCTGGCGGGAAAGCGACTGGCCCTCACGATCACGATCACCGTCGACGACAACGGGGGCGGCCTGCCCGCCGACGAACGCAGCAATGTGCTCGGCCGCTTCGCACGCGGAAGCACCGCTGCGGCAGGAGGTTCGGGACTCGGCCTGGCGCTGGTTGCTCAGCAGGCGGCCCTACATGGTGGAAACATCGTGCTCTCCGATAGCCCGCTCGGCGGGCTACGAGCCACCCTCACTCTGTCGACTTCTTCTGAGCCGCAGACGGATTCGGCTGATCAGGACTGACCCCCAGACGCTGCAGGCTTGCGACAAGCACCCGCCATCCGAGGAGTAGCACCGCGGTGGCGGCCGACGCCACGATGACGAAGCTGAACGCGACACCGGCAGAAGTCGCCTTGCGCAACAGCATTCCCACCGCGACGGTGCACACCCAGACCGCGACTCCGGTGGGAACGACCGCGGTGGGCCTGCGCCAGGCCCGGCTCAGCAGCCAGCCGACCGCGGCGCCGACGAGGAACGGCCAGGCCGTCTCCGCCACACCTGCCACCGTCAGCCCTTCGGCATGGCTTCGCCGTCCGATGGCACAGAACAACAGCACGCCGACGATGTCGGCGAGTGCGGCCGCCGCGCTACTTCGCCGCATAGGTCATCACGTCGAGTACCAGCGGACTGACTTCGGTCTCGTCGCGTGCGCTGAACCCGGGCTGCAGCTGCGCCGGCTGGCCGTGCAGCAGCGGATCCAGGGCCTCCTGAGAAGCCAGCCGGGAATCGAGGCGGAACGACTTGAAAACGAAAGGCAGTCCGTCGGACCGCAGCGGATCGGGGGTGCTCATGACGTGGAAATGGAGGTGGGGCGCATCGGAATTGCCGGTGTTGCCGAGTGCGCCGATCACCTGTCCTGTGGTGAGTTGATCGCCCACTTTCACCTTCGGGCTGCCGGTCTTGAGGTGTGCATAGAACGCGTAGTTGCCGTCACCGATGTCCTGCACGATGTGGTTGCCGCCGTACTCGTCCAGCTTGAGGCCGGTCGGGGTCTTTGTCGGGACCTGCTCGGGCAGGCCGTCGACGACGGCCACGACCGGTCCGTCCGCCACTGCGTGAATGTCGGCGCCGAAGTAGGGGTAGCTCTCGTTCTTTGTCACGTCTCCGGCAGACATCTTTCCGTCGGGTTGGAGCTGGATGTAGTCGATGGCGAATCGTTCTGCGCCCCAGAGCGATCCGTCGATTGCATTGAGTGCATTTCGGTGTGCGGTCATGTCGCAGCAGCTGTCGCCGTCCAGCCAGCTCGGGCCATCCAGTGGCGGGGAGATGACCGCGGGTTTGCGGGTCTGGACGGTGACCGGCGCAACCTTTTCCTCCATCGTGCCGAGAATCAGCGGCGGCGACGGTTTGGGGACCGTGATCCCGATCGTATGGACGAGGTCACGAGGGACGCCTGCCGATTTGTCGAGCGCTACGTCGAGCCAGACGATCCCGGTTTGACCGGGGCCCAATTTGGTTGTGGGCGTTGAGGTGCCGATGATCCGAGTCCAATGCCCGATTTCGTCCCCGGTGAGCCGCAGTAGCGTCTGGCCGTTCCCGACAGCGGCGACTGACGTCAGCGTCACGTCCTGGGCCATCACGTTGGTGAGCTGCAGCTCATATGCAAGATGGATCTTGCCGTCGGTGGCAGGTACCGGTACCGGCGCGGCGACCACGCTCGCGAGGATCGGTGTCACGGCGGGAGCCGCAACGGGCGTTGGCGACGGTGACTGTGTCGGCTGCTGCGAGTTCTCCGTTGTCGACGCACACGACGCGACGGTGAGCGCGAGCGCGCCCAGTACTGCGAGGGCGCTGCGGGTTCGCGACGGCATGCGCATTCCTATCAATCGGCGTCGTCGAGAGCCGCGTCCGGGTCGACGTCCTTCTCTGTGCGGAACATGAAGAAGAACACCACCCAGCCGATCGCCGCGATGAAGATCCAGCTGACCAGCCGGTAGATCAGCATCGCCGAGATGGCGGACGCCAGCGTCATGCCGCTGGACACCAGACCGGGGACCAGCACCGCCTCCACGACGAGCAGTCCACCTGGCATCAGCGGGATCGACCCGACCGCCCTCGCGGCCGCATAGGCGACCGTCAGACCGGCTAGCGAGGGCTTCCCACCGGCGGCATAGGCGGCGAAGGCCAGACACGCGACGTCGGCGATCCAGTTGAACAGCGACCAGCTGAACGCGACTGTGAGGTCGCGGCGGCTGAGGCTGACCGACTCGAGCTGGTCGAGGTGTTCGCGCCAGGTGTCCACGCCGGTGTCGGCGGGCTTTCCGCGAAGCTTGTTGAACCAGGACAGCACCTTGACGGCGATGCCGTCGATGAGGTCCGGCCGCGATGCCACCGCCTGTGCGAGCAGCAGCAGGGCGACGAAGCCGCCGAGTGTAAAGATAAGGGACAGTGGGTTTTTGGATGCGCCGAGCATGAATGCACCGCCCAAACCCAGCAGAGCCAGGCCGACCACCTGCAACACGCCCGACATCACCAGCTGCCAGGACGCCACCACCGGCGATGCACCCCAGATCCGCTGCTGGCGATAGATGAACGTCGCCGAAAGCACCGGGCCGCCCGGCATCGTGGTGGACAGCGCGTTACCGGCGTAGAAAGCGGCCTCCGACCGCCACTGATGCACTTCCACACCCGCAGATTTCAGGAGTGTGCGCTGGATCTGAGCGAAGCTGTGCATCGACGCCATCGCCGCGCCGACCGCGGCCAGCACCCACAACCACTTGGCGGCGTAGAGGCTGTGGAACGCCTTGGCCAGCTGATCCCAGACCAGCGTCACCTCGACGGTCAGCACGACCACCGCGATGCCGATGATCACCCATCGCAGCCACCAGTATTTGCCGCGGCCGGTTCCCTCCTGGGTGCGGGCGTCATTTGCCGCCGCGTCGTGGGACACGCCTACAGGGTAGCGGCGGGGGCCTCCGACCGGCCGTTACGCTACCGGCATGGCCGCCGCCGAATCTGTGCACGACGAGGCGGTCCCCCCGATCATTCACAAAGCCGCGGCGTGGGCGTGGCGCCTGCTGGCCATCGTCGCGTTCGCGGTCGTGCTGCTGTGGGTGATCCGGCGGCTCGAGGTCATCGTGGTGCCCGTGGCGTTGGCGCTGATGGTGACCGCCCTGATGATCCCCGCCGTCGACTTCCTCGACCGGCGCGGTGCGCCGCGCGGCGGTGCGGTGGCGCTGGTTCTGCTGACCGGGATAGCGATCGTCGGCGGCATGCTGACCTTCGTCGTCAGCCAGTTCGTCACCGGCCTTCCCGGGCTGGTCGAGCAGGTCACCCATTCCATCGAGAGCGCCCGCACGTGGCTAATCGAGGGCCCGGCGCATCTGTCCAAGGACCAGATCACCAACGCGGGTAACTCGGCCATCGAGGCGCTGCGCAACAACCAGGAGAAACTGACCAGCGGTGCGCTGTCGACAGCGGCCACGGTGACCGAAATCGTCACGGGTGCACTGCTGACGCTGTTCACCCTCATCTTCTTCCTGCACGGCGGGCGCAACATCTGGCAGTTCGTCACGAAGATCTTTCCCGAGAACGTCCGGGAGCGGGTGCGCGACGCGGGCCGGGCCGGCTTCGGCTCGCTGATCGGCTACGTGCGCGCGACGTTCCTCGTCGCGTTGGTCGACGCGGGCGGCATCGGCACCGGCCTCGCCATCATGGGTGTGCCGCTGGCGCTGCCGTTGGCGTCGCTGGTGTTCCTCGGCGCCTTCATCCCCCTGGTCGGTGCGGTGATCGCCGGGTTCCTCGCCGTCGTCGTCGCGCTCATCGCGAAGGGCTTAATCTATGCGCTGATCACGTTGGCGCTCATCATCGCCGTGCAGCAGCTGGAGGGCCATGTGCTGCAGCCGCTGGTGATGGGGCGCGCCGTGTCGGTCCATCCGCTCGCGGTGGTGCTGGCCATCGCGGCGGGCGGTGTCCTCGCGGGCATCGTCGGGGCGCTGCTGGCGGTGCCGACGGTGGCGTTCCTCAACAGCGCGATACGGGTGCTGACAGCCGCCGAACCCGAGGCCGAGTTGGAAGCCCAGGAGACCGAAGATGCCAAGGTCATCGAGGCCGAGGCCGACGACATCGAACCGGCCAAAAATGACTAGTCGGACTAGCGCCCGTGGCCTTCGCGGCGCAACAACTCCTGTGCGCTGACCCCGCCGTTCACCCCGCGACGGCGCGACTCGTCCTCGGGCTGGGCGTTGAGCTTCTCCGTCGTCTCCGGATCCTGCGCCCGTGCGCGCCCGGCACGCGGACGCTGCGTCGGGATCGCCGTCGTCGGCTCGGCGCCCTCCTGCGGTCGTGGCCGCGGCCGCGCAGGAGGCGGTGTCGGGCCGTTGCCGCGCAATTCGCCAAGCCACGACTCGATCTCGCGGTCTTCGCGCACCGGCGGCGGAGCCGCCCGCCTCGTGCGCGGGGCGGGTCCGTTCGCGTTGCTCACCGGTGTGCGGGGCTTCTTGTCGTTGGCAGCCGCAGGCATCCGGGTGGTCGCAGGCTCGCCCTTGGGAGCGGCGGGGCGCTGTGTTGGCATCCGCGTGGTCCCCGCGACCGACGGGGCGTTCGTGCGGGCCGGTGCGGCCTGGATTCGGGTTGTCGCGGCGCCCGGCCGTGACGAGCCCTCCGCGGCGGGATGGGTCGGGTCGTGCGGCGGCAGCGGCCGCGGAGGCAGCGGCGCCCCTGCGGGGACGAGCGCCTCCTCCTCGCGGGTGGCGGGACGCCTGCGCTCGTCGGGCAGCTCGGTGTCGCCGAGGCCGAGGCGCTGCTGAAGCCGCTTCATCCACTTCGGCGCCCACCAGCAGTCGTCGCCGAGCAGTTTCATCACGGCGGGCACCAGGAACATACGAATCACGGTGGCGTCCAACAGCAATGCGATCAACAGGCCGAACGCGAGGTACTTCATCATCACCAGGTCGGAGAACGCGAACGCGCCCGCGACGACGGCGAGGATCAGCGCGGCGCCGGTGATCAGCCGGCCGGTGGTGGCGGTGCCGATCCGGATGGCCTCGGCGGTGGACATGCCGCGTTCGCGGGCCTCCACCATGCGGGACACCAGGAACACCTCGTAGTCGGTCGACAGACCCCAGATGATCGCGATGATCATGCCGATCATGGGCGCCATCAGCGGCTGCGGCGTGTAGTTCATCAGGCCGGCGCCGTGTCCGTCGACGAACATCCACGTCAGCACGCCCATGGTGGAGCCGAGCGTGAGTGCGCTCATCACCGCCGCCTTGATCGGCAGCACCACCGATCCGAATGCCAAGAACATCAGGATCGTGGTCGTGACAATGAGCAAGGTGACCATCAACGGCAGCTTCGCGAACAGGCTATGGATACTGTCCTGTTCCAGCGCAGGCGTACCACCGACGGCCAGACTGACTCCGTGCGGCGCCGGGATCGCCCGTAGTTCCTCGATCTTCTTGGCGGCGTCGTTGCGGTTCTCCAGACCGTTCTGGATCACGCGAACCGAGGGATCCTTGGAGGCCCCGTCGAGGTAGGGGCGTTCCTGCCACATCTTCGACGGGTCGTTGTTCGCGTCGATGAAGCCGGAGATCTGCATCGCCTTGTTGCGTACCTCGGCGATCTGCGCATCGGTGACCGGCTGGCCGTTATCGCTTTCCATCACCAGCGTCAGCGGCTCGGTGCGGAAGCCGGGGAAGGTCTTGTCGAACTGCTCCTGCGCCTGGCGCACGCTGTTGTCCGGCGGCAGGTACTTCTCGCTGATACCGCCCAGGGCGAGCTGGCCCAGCGGGATGATCAGCAGGATCATCACGATGATGATCGGCGCGGCAAAGGCGACGGGCCGCTTCATCACCCGGTTGACCAGCTTGCCCCAGAAGCCCTTCTCGACCTCTTCGCGGGTTTTGGTCTTCTGCGTCTTCTCGGCGAACCAGTCGATGATCCGCCGGGAGAACGTCCAATTCCGCAGGAACGGAATCCGCAGCAGCGTCCGCACGCCGAGTGCGTCGATATTGGGTCCCACGATGGCGAGCGCCCCCGCCAGCACGGTGATCGACAGGATGGCCGAGAGCATGACCGTGGCGATGATCGCGTAGGTGATCGACTTGAGGAAGCCCTGCGGGAACAACAGCAGCGGCGTCGCCGACGCGACGATGATCACCGCGGAGAACGTCACTGTGCGGCCCGACGTCATCATCGTCCGGCGGAGGGCGGCCTCGGTGTCGTAGCCCTCGGCGATCTCCTCGCGGAACCGGCTCACGATATAGAGGCCGAAGTCGATGGCGATGCCGAGTCCGACCAGCGTCACCACGGGCTGTGCGAAGAAGTGCACAGGGATGAACTCGGCCAACAGTCGCATGATGCCCAGTGATCCGGCGATCGTCAGACCGCCGACGATCATCGGGAGGCTGGCCGCGATGACGCCGCCGAACACGAAGAACAGCACGACCATGACAAGAGGCACGCCGAGCAGTTCGCCGCGCTGCTGGTCTTCGCCGATGGTGCCGGTCAACTCGCTGGCGAGCGGTTGCAGGCCAGCCTGTTCGACGTCGACGCCCGGGATGTTCAGCGCTTCCTTGACGGTCTTGCCGTCCTTGCCGACGTTCTTGTTGTAGTTGTTCAGGATCGCGTCGTCGTTGTCACCCTTGAGCTGGATCGACATGAACGCGTGCTGTTTGTCGGCGTCGGCCATGTTCTTGAGCACTTCGGGGCTCTTGAAATAACCGATCGAGCGGAGGATCTGGTCGGGGTGGTCCTTTTCGACCTGGGCCAGGTTGTCCAGGATCTTCTTCTGGAAGGCCGGGTCGTCGACCGTCTTGCCCTCTGGAGCCGTGTAGATCCCGATGATGTGGCCGGATGTGTCGCGGCCGTATGTCTTGTCGGCGGTGACGGAGGCGTGCACCGACTGGCTGCCCTCGTCGTAGAAGCCACTCTGTGTGACGTGCTGGCCCAGGGACATGCCGTAGATGCCGCCACCAAGGCACAGTGCGACCATCACACCGATCACGATGTATCGGTAGCGGTAGACCGTTCGGCCCCACCAGGCGAACACCTAAGCTCCTAACTCACAAAAATCTCTAAGCACTTCGCGCATTTCAAGCAGTTCAATTGTTCATGCGCGAGGTCAGTAGCGACGACAGCGGCCGGAAAGGCTGCAGCCAAGCCCCTTGCTCGGGCAGCGAATCTAGGCCGATTCGCGGTAGCGGCTCCCTGAAGACACCAGGGATGTCCTCCAGGTCGACAAACTCCAAAGTATCCGAGGCTAGCGCCCAGCTCGCATGTTCGCGAAATCCAAGCACCTGAACTGGGGTACCCGCCCGCGCGATCTCCTCTAAGGGCTGCCGGAACGCCTGCCCGTCGGCAGATGCCACCAGCAGCCCGGCCAGCCCCTCGGCGCGGCGAATCTCGATGTGGTTGAGCATATCGACGTCGACGTCACTATCCTCGCCGATCTTCGGCTTCGCGAAAACCGCGAAACCCACGTTTCGCAGCGCCTCCACCCACGGCCTGACCACATCCGCGCTGCCTGGGGCGATATTGGTGAACACGGTGGCCTCGGGCTCCAGCGACACGTTGTCCTGCCCGGCGGACAAATCGGCGGTGCGGGCCAGCAGCCAGCGGCCAAGGGCGTCGAACCGGGGCCGGTGCGCTGCGGTCGGCCTGCCGCCAAGGATGGAGCCCAGCCCCATATCGAGGTTGGGCGCGTCCCAGACCAGCAGAACGCGGCTCGTTCCTGGCGCAAGCTGCGGCGCCTCGACGATTTCTTCTGTGATGCTCATCGCGGCAGCCTTTCCCAGAGCAGTTCCGCTATCGCGCTGCCCGCGTCGTGCGCCTTCGTCTCGTACTTGGTGGTCGGCCGCGTCACCGAGATCGGAAGGTCGTCATCTGCCGTCACACGACGCAGCAGGGGCTCGGCGTCGCCGCATTCGGCGATCTGCTCGGCGTAGCCGGCGTGGTCCGTCGTCGCGTGCAGGACACCGCCCGGCCGCAGCCGGTCGGCGATCAGCGCCAGGGTGTCCGGCTGCAGCAGCCTGCGCTTGTGGTGGCGCGACTTGGGCCACGGGTCGGGGAAGAACACCCGCACGCCCGTCAGCGAGTCGGGGCCGAACATGTGCTCGAGCACGTCGACTCCGTCGCCGCGGACCAGGCGGATGTTGGTGACTTCCTCGCGCTCGATTGCGCGCAGCAGTTGCGCCAGGCCGCGCCGGTAGACCTCCACCGCGACCACGTCGATGTGAGGCTCGGCCTTGGCCATCGCCAGCGTCGACGTGCCGGTTCCGCTCCCGATCTCCAGCACCACGGGCGCGGACCTGCCGAACCATGCCTGGGTGTCGAGCAGCGCGGCGGGCCCCTCCGGCGAGCGGGCGTGCATTCCGACCTCAGGCCACAGCCGGTCCCACGTCTCCTGCTGGCCGGTGGAAACCGAGGATCGCCGGGACCGGTAGCTGGTGACCCGGGGATGCAGATGCGAAGCCGTTTCGGGTCGAGTCATCGCCGCCTCTCGGACGGCGGCATGCCGGAACGCCGGCGGTGCGCACGCATCTGTCCATGGTCGCTTATCAACACCGATGCACCCGCATTGTGGTGCAGATTGATACCCAACAGTTGCCTACCGCTGGTATCCGCTGCCTGGCGTAAAGGCGCAGAAACAAGCGCTCGCGCGGGGTGCTGGGAGGTGCCACCATTTCCGGTGGGGGACCGGTGTCAAAATCCGGTGGGGGAATAGCGAGGCATGCGTGTGTGCGAAACGACGACCGGGAAAGGCCACCAGATTTTCACCAACGAGCTGACACGGTTCGCTGATCGGACAGGAGATGCACGGATAGCGGCGCTCATTGCCCACGTCGACGGCCCACTGCGGATTGCGGTTCGGGGGCGTGACGGGGTCGGCCGCGGCACGGTGGCCGCCGCCCTGGCCGGGGTCGGGCTGACTGTCGTGGACCGCGACGCGACGGCTGATGTCGATGTCGTCGTGGTCGCCGAGGCGCTCAAACCCGAGGACCGGGCGCTGATCGGCGACGGCCCGACGCTCGTGGTGCTCAACAAGGCCGACCTGTCCGGGTTCGGAGCAGGCGGCCCGATCGCCGTTGCCGACCGCCGCGCGGCCGACTACCAGACGTTGACCGGTGCTTCGACGGTCCCGATGGTCGCCCTGCTCGCCGCCGCGGCGCTGGACGACGAACTGATCGGAGCTCTGCTCGTGCTGACCGCGGAGCCCGCCGACCTCACGTCGACGGACGGCTTCCTGTCGGGCCCACACAGCCTTCCGCGTGCCGTGCGGGCGCGCCTGCTGGACACCGTGGACCTCTTCGGCATCGCCCACGGTGTCCTTGCCCTGCGTCAGGGCACCGACGCCGCAGCGCTGCCCGCCGTGCTGCGGCGCCTCAGCCAGGTCGAGCGCGTGATCGCACAGGTCGCGGCGGTCGGCGCCGAGGTGCGTTACCGCAGGCTGTGCTCGGCGCTCGCCGAGCTGCGCACGGTGGCCGCAGCAGGCCGCCCCGATGTGGACGAGTTTCTCGCCGCCGACGACGCCGTCATCGCCGTGATGGCGGCTGCCGTCGACGTGGTGGAGGCGGCCGGGCTCTCGGTCGACCCCGACGACGAGCCGTCGGCCCACCTGCGTCGCGCGCAGCATTTTCATCGCTACAGCCGCGGACCGGTGAACCAGCTCCATCGCAGCTGCGGTGCCGACATCTGCCGCGGCTCGCTGCGGCTGTTGCGGCGTACCCAGTCCCGCTCGGAGGCCCGGTGACCGACGTCGACCAGGTTGGTGACCCGATCGGTGCGGTGGACGCACTGGTGGCCGGGGTCGATCCCGGGCTGAGCTCACCGGGGGTGGAGAGCCGCGACGTCGTGCTCGTCACCGGGCCCTGGCTGGCCGGTTCGACCGGCGTGATCGCCGCGCTGCGGGAGTGGCTGCCCGACCACGAGTTCGTCGAGGCCGAGGAGATGGCCGCGGCACACGCTCCGGTAGCCGTGGTGTTCGTGGTGTCCGCAGTGGCTCCGCTTGCCGAATCCGATTGCGCGCTAATCGATATCGCCGCCCAGCACACCGACCTGGTAATCGGCGCGGTATCGAAGATCGACGTGCACCGCGGATGGCGTGACGTGCTCGCCGAGGATCGGTCCCGCCTCGCCGCCCATGCGCCGCGGTACGAAGACGTGCCGTGGGTCGGTGTCTCCGCATCCCCCGATCTCGGCGAACCCGACATCGATGAGCTTGTCGATCTGCTACGAACGCGCCTCGAGGACAACGACGTGAAGCGCCGAAACAGGTTGCGGGCGTGGGAGTCCCGGCTGCAGACCGTGATCTCCCGATACGACAAGGACGGCGCAGGAGACGACCGGCGCGCTCGGGTCACCTCGTTGCGGACCCGGCGAGACGGCGTCACGCGCGAGCGACGAGTGTCGAAGTCCGAGCGGACGATTGCGCTGCGCAGCCAGATACAGCAGGCCCGCGTGCAGCTCGCGTACTTCGCCCGCAACCGGTGCGCGTCGGTGTTGTCGGAGCTGCAGGAGGATGCGGCTTCGATGACGCGTCGTCGGCTCCCGGAGTTCGAGGGCTACGTGCGTACGCGGGTCGACGAGGTGGTCGACGAGGTGGAGGACGGCGCCACCAAACACCTTGGCGACATGGCGACAGAACTCGGTCTCACCCCGCCCGAACCACCGCCGCGCGCCACACCACCGAAGTTCGTGTCGCCGCCACTGAAATCCCGTCGGCTCGAGACGCGGTTGATGATGGTGCTCGGCGCCGGCTTCGGTCTCGGCATCGCGCTCGGCGTCAGTCGACTCTTCGCAGGCATTGCCCCCGGCCTCACCCTTGCCGGGATGGCCGTCGGCGGTGTCATCGGCCTGGTGTTGACGGTGTGGGTCGTCGGCATGCGCGGGCTGCTCAGCGACCGCGCGATGCTGGACCGTTGGGTCGGCGTGGTGATCGGCCTGCTGCAGGCGTCGGTCGAGGAACGCGTCGCCACCAGGGTGCTTGAGGCGGAAGCCGACCTCACAGCCGATGTGGCCAGACGTGACGAAGCCGACGCCGAGACCGCTGCGGCGCAGATCGGCGAGATCGACGCCGAACTCCGCGAACACGCCGTCGCGACCGCACGGGCCGCTGCGCTGCGTGATCGCCGGTTGCCGCCGCTGCAGAAGGCACTCGACACCGTGCGGGAGGAGCTGGCGGGTGGGCCGCAGAACAGACCGATGGGCGCCTAGCTGGGCTTCTGAATCGTTCCTGTGAGTGATCGGACATAGATCCGATTAACCACGGGTATGTCACCCGCGTTAACCTCTATAAGAGGGCGATAAGTACCGGTGATGCGTTCGAGCCGCGTCCCGGCAGACAAATACCTACGCAGGAGATTTTGATGACGTCAGCGACCATTCCCGGTCTGGACACCGCACCGACTAAACACAAAGGACTGCTTGCCTGGGTCCAGGAGGTCGCGGAGCTGACGCAGCCCGATCAGGTGGTGTGGGCCGACGGGTCCGACGAGGAGAACGCGCGCCTGTGTGAGCAGCTCGTGGCGGCAGGCACCTTCAGGAAGCTCGACGAGAAGAAGAAGCCGAACTCGTACCTCGCGCTGTCCGACCCCTCCGACGTGGCGCGCGTGGAATCGCGCACCTTCATATGTTCTGAGCGCGAAATCGACGCGGGTCCCACCAACAACTGGATGGACCCCGCCGAGATGCGCGGCATCATGACCGACCTGTACCGGGGCTCCATGCGCGGCCGCACCATGTATGTGGTCCCGTTCTGCATGGGACCGCTCGGCGCCGATGACCCGAAGCTGGGCGTTGAGCTGACCGACTCCGAGTACGTCGTCGTGTCGATGCGGACGATGACCCGGATGGGCAAGGCCGCGCTGGACAAGATGGGCACCGACGGCTTCTTCGTCAAGGCCCTGCACTCGATCGGCGCTCCGCTGGAGCAGGGCCAGAAGGACGTGCCCTGGCCCTGCAACGACACCAAGTACATCAGCCACTTCCCGGAGACCCGTGAGATCTGGAGCTACGGCTCGGGCTACGGCGGCAACGCGCTGCTCGGCAAGAAGTGCTACTCGCTGCGCATCGCATCGGCGATGGCCCACGACGAGGGCTGGCTCGCCGAGCACATGCTGATCCTCAAGCTGATCTCGCCGGAGAACAAGTCGTACTTCATCGCCGCGGCCTTCCCGTCGGCGTGCGGTAAGACCAACCTCGCGATGCTGCAGCCGACCGTCCCGGGCTGGCGCGCCGAGACCGTCGGCGACGACATCGCCTGGATGCGGTTCGGCAAGGACGGCAGGCTCTATGCGGTCAACCCGGAGTTCGGCTTCTTCGGCGTCGCACCGGGCACCAACTGGTCCTCGAACCCGAATGCGATGAAGACCATCTCGGCGGGCAACACCGTCTTCACAAACGTCGCGCTCACCGACGACAACGACGTGTGGTGGGAGGGTCTGGAAGGAGAGCCCGACCACCTCATCGACTGGAAGGGCAACGACTGGATCCTGCGGGAGACGGAAAGCAAGGCCGCCCATCCAAATTCGCGGTACTGCACCCCGATGTCGCAGTGCCCGACACTGGCGCCCGAGTGGGATGACCCGCAGGGCGTGCCGATCTCGGCGATCCTGTTCGGCGGCCGCCGCAAGACCACGGTCCCGCTCGTGACGCAGGCCCGCGATTGGCAGCACGGTGTGTTCATCGGCGCCACACTGGGTTCCGAGCAGACCGCAGCCGCGGAAGGCAAGGTCGGCACCGTCCGGCGTGACCCCATGGCGATGCTGCCGTTCCTCGGCTACAACGTCGGCGACTACTTCGCGCACTGGATCGACATCGGCAAGAACGCCGACGAGTCGAAGATGCCGAAGATCTTCTTCGTCAACTGGTTCCGTCGCGGTGACGACGGCCGCTTCCTGTGGCCCGGCTTCGGCGAGAACAGCCGCGTGATGAAGTGGATCATCGACCGCATCGAGCAGAAGGCCGGTGGCAAGACAACGCCGATCGGCACCGTGCCGACCGCCGACGACCTTGACCTGTCCGGTCTGGATGTCGACCCCGCCGACGTCAACGAGGCGTTGGCCGTCAACGCCGCCGAGTGGCGCGAGGAACTGCCGTTGATCGAAGAGTGGTTCGAGTTCGTCGGCGAGAAGCTGCCGACCGGCATCAAGGACGAGTTCGACGCCCTCAAGCACCGGTTGGCCGAAGCCGACTAATACCGCGAGCGTGCGTGTCTGCGGACGACACGCCGCTGAATTCCAGCCGTTCATGCACGCTCGTTGTGCCCCGTGAGCACCAGAGCGGGACTTAAACTGACCGCGTGATCGAGGTCCCCGAGACCCGGTACGCCAAATCAGGCGACGTGAACATCGCCTACCAAGTCATGGGCGACGGGCCCTTCGACCTGGTACACGTGCCACCGTTCATCTCGAACCTGGAGCTGCAGTGGGAAGATCCGGCCGAGCGTAGATACTTCGAGCGTCTCGCGTCGTTCTGCCGCCTGATCATGTTCGACAAGCGTGGCACCGGCCTTTCGGATCGTGTCGCCGTTGCGACCCTCGAGGAACGGATGGACGACCTGCGCGCAGTGATGGACGCGGCAGGTTCAGAGCGGGCCGCGGTGTACGGCGGTTCGGAGGGCGGTGCCCTGTCGATCCTCTTCGCCGCGACGTACCCCGAGCGCGTGTCGGCACTGGTCTTGTATGGCGCCTATGCGCGTTTCGTCTGGGCGCCCGACTACCCGGATGGCGTACCCGAAGACGTCTGGGCCGATGCCCTGCCACTCGTAGAGGCGAGTTGGGGCCGAGGAACTGGCGAAGGACCATTCGTCAACGCTCTTGCACCGAGCCTCGCCAATGATCCCGTCTTCCAGAAGGCGTACGGGCGATGGGAGCGCCTATCGGCAAGCCCGGGAGCAGCCATTGCAATTCTGCGCATGATTCACGACCTCGACGTGCGCCATCTTCTGGGGACGATTCGGGTGCCGACGCTCGTTGTGCATCGAACAGCGGACCCCGCCCACGCTGTGGGTAGCCGCTACCTGGGCGCTCACATCGACGGCGCCAGAGTCGTCGAATTGCCTGGCGACCAATACTATCCACACCTCGGCGACCAGGAATCGATCCTCGGTGAGATCGAGGAGTTCCTCACCGGCATTCGTCCAGTTCCTGTACCCGACCGCTCGCTGGCGACCGTGCTCTTCACCGACATCGTGTCGTCGACACAGCGCGCTGCCACTCTCGGCGACGACGCGTGGACGCGCATCCTGGACCAGCACGACTCGCTGGCAGCTCGCGAGGTCGACCGCCATCGCGGTCGCAGAATCAAGACGACCGGCGATGGCATGCTCGCTACCTTCGACGGTCCTGCGCGTGGTGTGCGATGCGCGCAAGCGATCTGCCAGGCGGTCCGGTCGCTGGGCATCGAAGTGCGTGCGGGACTTCACACCGGTGAGATCGAACTTCGCGGCGCCGACGTGGGTGGCATTGCCGTCCACATCGGCCAACGCGTCTCAGCACTCGCCGCACCGAGCGAGGTGGTGGTGTCGTCGACGGTCAAGGACCTGGTGGCGGGCTCGGGTATTACGTTCGCCGACCGCGGATTTCATGTGCTCAAGGGAGTCCCCGACGAATGGCGAGTATTCGCGGTCGAGAATTAATTAGCGGACTAAGTCCACACGCGCTCGGTCCATCTGTTCGGCGGCGTAGGCCGCCATCTCTGCGTAGGTCATGGTTTCGCCTGTGCGGGCGAGTGATTCGTAGATCTCGTCGCCGAGCACTTCGCGTAAATGGCTGATCGTGGTATTGATCTCAGGAACCGAAGTCCGCGTGAGGGAAGTGGCCGCGAAGGCGCTTATGGTGGCGGCGGATTCGCGGTATCCGAGCCTGTCGAAGACGGTGGCGAGGATTGCCAACGGGATGCCCAGGTGGGCAAAGCTGCCCGCGTCGCTGAAGTGGTCGATGGCCAGGGTCAGGTAGTCGAAGGCGTCCGCGGGCTCTCCGCGTACGGCCGCAAGCTGCGCCAGGGTCCCGGCAAGGTGTGACTCGATCAGTCGATTGCCGCTGTTGTGAGCGATCGCCAGGCCCTCGCGATACGCGTCGTAAGCGGCGGATCCGTCGGCGTCACGGTAAGCCAGCCCGCGGGCCATGAGTGCATACCCGAGCACGGCGGGATTGGCGGTGGCGTCGGTAGCGGTGCGCAAGCCATCCAACATCGCCACTGCCTCGTCCGTGGCGCCGGCGACCGACAGCCCCATGACCAGGAATGCCCAGGCAATGGCATGAGTGCCTGCTCCTCGTGCGATGACGTTGCGGCACAACTCAACCCACTGATCGGGCTGTCCTGCGGTGGCGTACGTAGCGCTGAGCGCAACTTCGAAATCGAACGGAACCTCGTCGAAATGCCCGCTTCCGATGGCCAGCCGGGCTCCGTCGGCATAGCCGATGGAGTCACCAACCCGTCCGCTGACGTAGCACATCGCCGCTACGACGTAGAGCTGTGCCAGACGCCGGTGATCGACAGTCCGCGCGGGGTTGATGAGTTCTTCGGCCCAACCCACCGGTTCGTACTGCTCGTTCCAGATACCGAGGAACCCTGCGCAGAAGGCAATGCCGGCGGCGGTGTCGAGGTCGTCGTGGTCTGCGGCCCACCGGAACGCGGTGCGCAGGTTCGCCATCTCAATGGCCAACCACGAGTACGCCTCGCCTTGTCGCGGACTGTCCCACACGGCCAGCACATCGGATTCCCGCGTGGCGAAGTAGCGCCCGTGTGCGGTGCGGGCGTCATCGGCGCCACCAGTGGCCACGAGTTGTTCTTCGGCGAACTGGCGGATGGTCTCCAACATCGAGAAGCGTGTCCGCATCGATGATCGGTCAGCGACCAACAGCGACTTGCGCACCAGCACGTCGAGCAGGTCCAGCATGGCGAGTTGGTCGTCCGAGGCGGTTATCGCACACGCAGCGGCCAGATCGAACCCCCCAACGAACACCGAACACCTTGCTAGCAAACGCTTCTCGGCATCACTCAGCAGGTCGTAGGACCATTGCACGGCATGGCGGAGCGTTTGGTGGCGCTCCAGACCGCGGCGGGAGCCGACGAGTAGCCGGAACCGGTCATGAAGGTTGTCCCGCACCTCGGTGACGGACATGGACAGCAGCCGCGATGCGGCCAACTCGATCGCCAGTGGAATCCCATCGAGGCGTTGGCAGATCTCCAACACGGCGCTGTGGGGCGTCAGTGAGATGTCCCGCGCGATAGCGTGCGCACGGTCGAAGAACAGCGAGGCTGCCGACGAGTCGAGCCCGCTGTCGGTGTCCAGCGATGACACCGACCAGAGTTGTTCGTCGTCGATACGGAGTCCCTCGCGGCTGGTGGCAACGACGGTCACCGTGTCCGAACGCGCCAGGATTGCTTCGATGATGTCGGCCGCGGCGTCGAGCAGATGTTCGCAGTTGTCGACGATCAGCAAGCGCGAGGGTCCCTCCAATGCCGCCGCGATACTGTCGGCCATACTCATGCCGGGTTGTTGCGTGATACCCAGCACTGCCGCGACGGCATCGGGCACCGCGGCTGGATCTTCAACCGCGGCAAGCTCGATTACCCACACCCCGTCGCGGAAATTGTCGGCCATCCGGCCGGCGACCTCGAGCGCCAGCCGGGTCTTGCCGACTCCACCGACGCCGGTGAGCGTCACCAGTCGGTGTGCCTTGAGCACTTCTTCCAACTCGGAGAGTTCAGCCTCACGCCCGATGAACGTGGTGTTGCGCGGTCGAAGGTTTCCCGGCGCCGAATCGACGGTCTTCAACGGCGGAAACTCGCTCCGCAGGCCGGGCGCACGGACCTGAAGCACCTCAACCGGTTTGGCGATGTCCCGCAGTCGCCGCGGCCCCATGTCCACGAGGTCGATATCGGTGAGCAGCCCTGCCGTCGCGCCGTCGAGCAGAATCTGGCCGCCGTGGCCGGCCGACATCACCCGCGAAGCTCGGTTCAACACTGCGCCGAAGTAGTCCTCTCCGCGAAATTCGGCCTCACCGGTCGCGATACCCATTCGCACCGGCAGGTCGAGTGCCCGCTGTGCTGCCACGGCGGCCTCGACCGCCGAGCGCGGAGACGAAAAAGCGGCGCACACACCGTCTCCCGTGTGCTTGAACAACATGCCATCGTGTGACGCAACGGCTTCCCGCATCAACTCGTCGTGAGCGGCAAGCGCGGTACGCATCGCCTCCGGGTCGGCTTCCCACCGCCGGGTGGAGCCCTCGATGTCGGTGAACAGAAACGTCACGACTCCCGATGGCGTGTTCACGGTGGCTCACTCCCGTCCGGCATTTGCGCGCGGGCCCGCTCGATCTGATTCAGCGCATACTCGGACAATTCGTCATTGGTCATGGCCTGTCCAGTGCGCGCGAGTGACTCGTAGGAATCGGCGCCGAGCACCTCGCGAAGGTGGGCGACCACGGCGTCGATCTCCGAAAAGGCAGATCGTGCCAACGGAGTTGCAGCAGCCTCGGCGATGATGGCGGCGGGCTGGTAGTGCCCAAGCCGATCGAAGAGAACGGCGAGAGCGGCTAATGGGGTTCGCATGAACGTCGGGCTGCCGGAATCGACGAAGTGGCGGATACAGAACGTGAAATACTCGAAAGCCACCAACGAGTCACCGTGGGAAGCCGCCATCGCGGACAGGCTGGCCGCGATGTTGGACTCGATCTGTGAGTTGCCGCTGTCGTGTGCCTTCAGCAGCGCTTGGCGGAGGGCGTCATACGCCTTCGCGGGATCGCTGTCACGATGTGCCCACCCAAGCGCGAGGAGCACGAAGGACTCGAGCGCCGCATTGCCTAGCGGCTCAGCGAGGAGGTCCTTGGCGATCGTGGCCGCCTCGTCCGAGGAGCCCGTAAAGTTCAGCGCAATCGCCAAGGCCATCTTGCACTGTAGGCAATCGCTTGGGTTTCGCGCTATCGCGTTGCGTGCCAATTCAACCGCGCGGTCCGGGTGGCCTGTGGTCACGTAGCCGCCGACGAGCACGCCTTCGAACAACCCTCCGGCATGGTCGTACCGACCGCTGTCGATCGCGGCTCTGGCGGCCTCGCTGTGACGGAAGAAGTCAGCGGTCCGTCCCGACGCATGACACAACGAAGCCATCACATAAAGCTGTGCAAGCCTGCGGTGTTCGACCGCTTTTGCAGGCGCGAGGAGTTCCTCGGCCCAGGTGAACGGTTCGTACTGGGGGACATAGAAGCCCAGCAGCGACGAGTAGATAGAAATGGCTGCCGCCGTGTCGAGGTCGTCATGGTCGGCGGCCCATCGAAACGCGGCGCGTAGGTTGGCCAGCTCGCGCGTGAGCCAGGCGTACGTCTCGGCCTGGCGCGGGCTGTCCCACGTGGCGAACACATCGTCTTCGCGCGACGCGAAGTATCGGGCATGCGCCGCACGCGCGGATTCCGCCTCGCCTGCATCAGTGAGCTGCTCCTCGGCGAACTGACGGATGGTCTCCAGCATCGAGAACCGAGCGTGTCCCGACGACCGGTCCGCGACAAGAATCGACTTGCGTACCAGCGCATCCAGCATATCCAGCACGGTGAACTTGTCGTCCCAGCCCGTCACCGCTTGCGCACCTGCGAGGTCGAATCCGCCTGCGAAAACCGAACCTCGACGCAGGAGCGCCTTCTCGTCGGGGTCGAGCAAGTCGTATGACCACCCCACCGCGTGGCGCAGAGTTTGGTGGCGCTCCAAGCCGCGGCGCGCGCCGACTAGTAGCCGGAACCGGTCCTCCAGATGTTCGCGCATGTCTGTGACGGACATCGACGTCAGCCGCGCGGCAGCCAGCTCGATCGCCAGCGGGATACCGTCGAGCCGTCGGCAGATTTCCGCGATGGCCGCACCGTCGTCGGTCAATGAAACATCGCCGGCAACCGCCTCGGCACGTTCGATGAACAGCGCAACAGCGGCGGAGTCGACACCAGAGTCGACGTCAAGAGATGGCACCGGCCACAGGCGTTCTTCGGAGAGCCTCATGCCTTCTCGGCTGGTGGCCACGATCTGCGTATTCGTCGAACGATCCAGGATCTTCTCGATCATGTCGGCGGCGGCGTCGAGGACGTGTTCGCAGTTGTCGAACACCAGCAGCCGCGACCGTCCCTCCAACGCCGACGCCACGCTTTCGGCCACATTCATGCCAGGCTGCTGCGTGATTCCGAACACCGCCGCGACGGCCTCTGGGACCGCGGCGGCGTCGGTGACCGGTGCCAGTTCGATAATCCATGCCCCGTCGGTGAATTCGTGCGCCAAGCGTGCGCCGGCCTCTAAAGCGAGCCGGGTCTTGCCAACCCCACCGGGGCCGGTCAGCGTGACCAACCGGTGCGCCTTGAGTGCGGTCTGCAGGTCGGCAAGCGCCGTATCCCGTCCGAAGAAGCTTGTCGCCGGCGGACGCAGATTCCCCGGCGTTGTCTCGAGTGTCCGCAGCGGTGGGAAATCAGTGTGCAAGTCGGGGGCACTGACCTGAAACACGTTGACTGGCTTGGTGATATCGCGCAGTCGCCGCAGCCCGAGCTCACGCAGCTGGACTCCGGTGAGCAACTCGGCCGTCGCGCCGTCGAGCAGTATCTGGCCGCCGTGGCCCGCCGCCATCACCCGCGCGGCGCGATTGAGCACAGCACCGAAGTAGTCGTCCCCGCGTAGCTCGGCCTCGCCGGTGGCGATACCTATCCGCACCGGCAGTCCCAGCCTCCTCTGTGCTGCCACGGCGGCATCGACGGCAGACCGCGGAGACGAGAAGGCGGCGCACACCCCGTCGCCGGTGTGCTTGAACAGCGAACCATCGTGGTTCTCAACGACTTCCCGCATCAGATCGTCGTGAGCAACAAGCGCGGCCCGCATCGCGTCCGGATCGGCTTCCCACCGCCGAGTGGACCCCTCGATATCGGTGAACAAGAAGGTAACGACACTCATGTCGACTGGGCCTCGAGCAAATCCGCACGCGCGCGATCGATCTGGTCCAAGGCATACGTCACGGCGGCAGCGGTCGTCATCGCCGCTCCAGTTCGCGCCAACGATTCGTAGGTCTGGTCACCGAGTGCTTCGCGTAGGTGGGCGATCGCCGAGTCGATCTCGGGAAACGTTGTGCGAGGTCCGGGTTGGTCACCGACTCCCATGATGACGGCGGCCGGCTCGTATCGGCCGAATCGATCGAGGAGAGCGGCGATCAAGGCCAGTGGTCCCGGTACCAGCAGGAAGCTCCCTGAGTCGTGGTAGCTGCGTGTAGCGTCGACCAAGAGATCGATGGCCTCGATCGGATCGCCGTGGCTGACTGCCATCCGTGAAAGACCAAGTAATATGGTTGTTTCGACGTATCGGTTGCCGCTGTCACGCGCGATCGTCAACGCGCGACGACTTGCGTCGTATGCCTTGACGGGGTCAACGTGCATGTAGGCCCAGCTGTGTGAAGTCAACGCCAATACCTTGACTTGCGGATTATCGGACATGTCGGCGGCGGCAGGCAGACCTTCGACAGCAACCATGACCTCGTCGGACGTGCCGGAGTTGATGAGAGCCCAAGCCAATAGCGCTCGCGAAAGTGTGGTCGCCGCACCCGAATTTCGCGCGATGGCGTTGCGCACCATCACCGCCGTCTTCTCCGGGTTGCCGGCCAGGTGGTGCGCCGTGCCGATTGATGCCTCGAAGCCGAACGGGATGTCGGCATAGCCGCCGCGCTCGAGCGCGGCCTCACCCATCTCGCCGTATCTGATCGCTTCGTCGATCCGGCCGCCCGCAAAGCACTGTGCGGCAACGGTATACAGTTGGGTCAGACGCCGATGATCCGCGGCCCGGGCAGGCTCGATGAGCTCCTCCGCCCAACTGATGGGCTCCCACAACTCTGCCCCCATCCCGAGCAAGCCGGCATAGAACGCGATGGTCGCACCGGTATCGAGATCGTCGCATTCGACCGACCAGCGGAACGCGGCGCGCAGGTTGGGCAGTTCGCGAGCGAGCCATTCGTAGGCCTCGCGTTGGTGCGGGCTGTCCCACAACGCCAGAACATTGTCTTCGCGTGTGGCGAAATAACGGGCGTGCGCATCACGCGCATCGTTGGCCTCGCCGGAGGAGACGACCTGTTCTTCGGCGAACTGGCGAATCGTCTCCAACATCGAGAACCGAGTCCGGCCCGATGATCGGTCTGCGGTGAGAAGCGATTTACGTACCAGGGCGTCGAGCAAGTCGAGCGTTGCATACTCGTCGTCGGTGCCCGCGACTGCACGAGCGCCCGACAGATCGAATCCGCCTGCGAAAACCGAAATTCGGGCCAGCAGACTCTCCTCGTCGGCGTCGAGGAGGTCATACGACCACTGCACGGCGTGTCGAAGAGTCTGATGACGTTCGAGACCGCGCCGCGCGCCCGTAAGCAGCCGGAACCGGTCATCCAGCCTGTCGCGCACTTCGGTAGCGGTCATAGACTGCATCCGCGAAGCCGCCAGCTCGATCGCCAGCGGAATGCCGTCCAGTCGTCGGCATATCTCGGCCACTGCGTGGCTGTCGTCGCTCGACGAGATCGTGGCACCAACGGCCGAAGCGCGGTCGACGAACAGCATTGCTGCGCTTGAATCGACGTCAAGTGACGGTACGGGTACCAGTTGTTCGTCGGGGAGCCGCAGGCCCTCCCGGCTCGTCGCCAGTATCGCCACGGTGGCGGACTGCTGAAGGATCTTCTTGATCATCTCGGCTGCGGCATCCACCAGGTGTTCGCAGTTGTCGAACACCAACAGTCGCGTGCGATCCTCCTGCGCTGCGGCGATGCTGTCGGCCAGGTTCATGCCCGGCTTTTGCGTGATTCCCAGTACCGCCGCCACCGCCTCAGGGACGGCGGCCGGATCTCCGACAGGCGCGAGTTCGATCACCCACACCCCGTCAGGGAACTCGTGCGCCGACCGTGATGCGACCTCCAGCGCGAGGCGGGTCTTGCCGACACCGCCGGGCCCGGTCAGCGTCACCAGGCGATGCGCCTTCAACTCCCGCTGCAGATCTGCGATCTCGGCCTCGCGTCCGAGGAAGCTGGTCGTGGGTGTCCGGAGGTTTCCCGGCGTCGAGTCGAGTGTCCTAAGCGGTGGGAATTCCGGGCGTAGACCCTCGGCGCATATCTGAAACACGTTGACCGGTAGTGTAATATCGCGAAGCCGACGCGGTCCAAGATCGGTCAACGGCACACCCGTGATGAGCCCAGCCGTCGCGCCATCGAGCAGCACCTGCCCGCCATGCCCTGCGGCCATCACACGCGCAGCACGATTCAAGACGGAGCCGAAGTAGTCGTCACCCCGAAGTTCGGCCTCACCGGTTGCGATGCCCATCCGTACCGGAAGCTGTAGCTTCCGTTGCGCGGCCACGGCAGCGTCGACGGCAGACCGTGGAGACGAGAAGGCGACGCACACCCCGTCGCCGGTGTGCTTGAACAGCGAACCATCGTGGGTCTCAACGACTTCCCGCATCAACTCGTCGTGAGCAGCAAGCGCGGTCCGCATCGCGTCCGCGTCGGCCTCCCACCGCCGAGTCGACCCCTCGATATCGGTGAACAAGAATGTGAGGACGCTCATGACGACTCTGCCAATTGCGTGAGATGAGCACGGGCAGAGTCGATTTGCTCCAACGCGTAGGCGGCCAACGCCGCGTTGGTCATCGCTTCGCCCCTGCGGGCGAATTGTTCGAACGCCTCATCGCCGAGAACATCACGCAGATGCGCCAGGGCACAATCGATGTCGGGATAGGTGGCACCGGAGAAGGCGGTAGACGCGGGCGCACTGAGCGTCGCCGCGGGTTCAAAGCGATCCAATCGATCCAAGATCGAGACGAGAACCGCAAGAGCGCTAGGCATGACCGAGAAATGGCCGGTGTTGTACAAGCGCGTGACCGCCAAGGTGACATTGTCGAGCGCCTCGATAGGGTCGCCGCGTCCACTGGCCAGCCATGACAGATTTCCCGCATGGTACGACTCGAGCTGTCGGTTGCCGCTGTCGTGAGCAATTCGCATGCCCCTGCGATGAGCGTCATAGGAAGCGGCGGGATCAGCGTCGTGATGAGCGAGGCCGTATGCTAGGAGTGCGTAGCTTGCGGTATGTGGATTTCCGATGGCGTCTGCAACCGCTAAGAAGTCCTTCGAAACCTCCTGCGCTTCGTCATGCAGACCGGCAGTCGTCAGCGCCAAGGTGAGGGATATCCGGGTGTATATGTTGGGTTTCATACTTCTTGCGATGGCCCTGCGGCACAGCTCAACCCATCGGTCGGGCCGGCCGTGCGACAGGTAGACACCACCAACAATCGCTTCGACCTGGAACGGCAGCCCGTCGGAGTCGGCGACTTCGAGAAGCTCGAGACTGGACTCCGCATAGTGGAGCGCATCGTCGAGTCGGCCGGTGGCGTAGCACTGGGTGGCCATGTTGTAGAGCTGCGGAAGTCGCCGGTGTTCGGCTGCGCGTGCCGGCCCGATGAGTTCTTCCGTCCACGCGATCGGCTCGTATTGTTCGACGAGGTTACCGAGGAAGGCTGCGTACGTGGCGATAGTGCTTGCCGCGTCGAGGTCGTCTGTGTCTGCGGCCCACCTGAAAGCGCTTCGCAGGTTCGCGAATTCGAGGGTGAACCAGTCGTATACGTCCCGTTGATGCGCGCTGTCCCACAGCGCGAGCACATCGTCTTCACGTCCGGCGAAATATTGCGCGTGTGCGCTACGCGCGTCCTCGGCTTCACCGCTGCCCACAAGTTGCTCTTCGGCGAACTGACGGATTGTCTCGAGCATCGAGAGCCGTGTTCGCCCCGACGTTCGGTCGGCGACCAGTAACGACTTCCGTACCAATGCGTCAAGCAGGTCCAGGGTGGCGAATTTGTCACCGGATCGCGCAACTGCTTGCGCACCCGCGAGGTCGAAACCTCCCGCGAACACCGAGCATCGATCGAGCATCGTCTTCTCGTCGGCATCCAATAGGTCGTAGGACCACTGCACGGCATGGCGCAGCGTCTGATGCCGCTCCAGTCCGCGCCGTGCACCCACGAGAAGCCGGAATCGGTCATCGAGATGGTCGCGTACCTCGGAAACCGTCATCGAGAGCAGGCGTGATGCGGCCAGTTCGATGGCGAGCGGTATCCCGTCAAGCCGGCGGCAGATCTCGGTGACCGCGTCGGTGTCGTCATCGAGCGGAACGGATGGCGCCACCGCCGAAGCGCGGTCGGCGAACAGCCTTGCGGCACTGGAGTCGATATCGAGCGACGGCACCGGCCAGAGCTGTTCTGCGGTCAGCCGTAGGCCCTCGCGACTGGTCGCAAGGACCGTCACGCTATCGGATCTGCTCAGGATCGCATCGATCATGTCGGCGGCCGAGTCAAGCAGGTGTTCGCAGTTGTCGAACACCAGCAGCCGACGGCGCCCGTCCAACGCTTCGGCGACGCTGTCGGTCACGTTCATCCCTGGCTGCTGGGTGATGCCGAGTACCGCCGCGACCGCCTCGGGAACAGCCGCAGGATCACCGATCGCAGCGAGCTCGATGACGAACGTCCCGTCGGGGAAGTCGTCGACGGCGCGCGCGGCCACCTCCAGTGCCAGGCGCGTCTTGCCGACACCCCCGACACCCGTCAGCGTGACCATCTGGTGAGCACCGAGCAGTGCCGCCACTTCGGCGAGCTCCGATTCGCGCCCGACGAAGCTCGAGCTCGGCAGCCTCAGATTCCCGGGTGTGGCATCCAGGGTTCGCAGCGGGGGAAAGTCGGTACGGAGACCGTCACCCGATAGTTGAAACACGCTGACCGGCTTGGCGATATCGCGAAGCCGTCTGGCGCCAAGGTAGACCAGATCGACTCCGGACAGCAGCTCAGCGGTCGCCCCGTCGATCAACACTTGGCCGCCGTGGCCTGCCGCCATCACCCGCGCCGCGCGGTTCAAGACGGAGCCGAAGTAGTCGTGACCGCGCTTTTCGGCCTCGCCGGTGGCGATGCCCATCCGGACCGGGAGTGCCAGCTTCTGCTGCGCGGCCACGGCGGCGTCGACTGCTGAGCGCGGTGACTCAAACACCGCACACACTCCGTCACCGGTGTGCTTGAACAGCGAACCCTTATGGGCAGCAACAACATCCTGCATGAGTTCGTCATGCGCCGCGAGCGCAGTCCGCATCTCGTCGGCGTCGGATTCCCAGCGACGCGTCGAGCCTTCGATGTCGGTGAACAAGAAGGTGAGGATGCTCACGACGACTCCGTCGCCGCGAGTTGTGCACGGGCCTGGTCGATCTGCTCCAGCGCGTAGGCGGCCATTGCCGCGTTGGTCATGCCTGCCCCGACACCAGAGAGCGACTCGTAGTGTTCGTTACCAAGAACTTCGCGTAGATGTGCGTGCGCCGAACCTATCTGCGGGTTGTAGATCAGCGGGATCGCCGAGCCAGAGAAGCCGCTGATCGTCGCGGCCTGCTCGTACTGACCCAGCTCGTCCAGAAAGGCGACAAGTATGCCGACGGGACCCGAAACGTAGGACGAGCTGCCGGAGTCGTAATACGAACTGACCGACAGCGCAATATAGTCAAGGGCGCCCAATGCGTCACCGATCATGGCGGCGATGTTCGCCAGCTCAAATGAGGTGACCGATTCCAGCTGACGGTTGCCCACGCTCTGGGCGGTTTTGAGCGCCTTGCGAAGCGGCTCGGGGGCGGCGACGGGATCAGATCTGCCGATCATGTGGCCGTACACGTAGAAGGCCGCACATTGGAGAGTGGGATTGTCATTGGCGCCGGCTGTGCTCACAAGCTTTTCCGCGGCGGCCTTTGCCTCGGCTTCGGCGCCGGCGAATATGAGGGCGAAGACGAGATTCGGACCGATGTAGTCGAATTTATCCGAGTATCGCTCTGCGAGGCGGCGTTGCCAGTCGACGCACTCTTCGGGAGGCATTGTCGTCAGGTATCCGCCGCCGAGGATCGCGTAGTACACGACAGGGACATCGTCGGATCCACAGCTCTCGATGAGCTTCCGAGCGGCCGCGGTATACGTGACGAAGTCGTCGGTGCGGCCGGTGATGTAGCACTGGGCCGCAACGAGGTAGAGCATCGCAAGCTTCGGATGACCGGCGGCCTTTGCGGGCTCGATGAGTTCCTCGGCCCATGTGCTGGGTTCGTACTGTTGCAGCCAATAACTCAGCACCGCAGCGTAACCGGTGATGGCGGCCGCAGTATCGATGTCGTCGTGATCGGCGGCCCACCGGAAGGCAGTACGCAGATTGGGCAATTCGACGGCGAACCAGTCGTGTGCCTCGCGTTGCCGCGGACTGTCCCACAGCGCGAGGACGTCCGACTGGAGTCCCGCGAAGTACCGGGCATGCCCATCGCGGGTGCGGTCAGCCGATCCGTCAGCGACCAATTGTTCCTCGGCGAAACCACGGATGGTCTCCAGCATCGAGAATCGCGTCTGTCCCGACAACCGATCGGCGGTCAACAGCGACTTGCGCACGAGGGCATCGAGAAGGTCCAGAGTCGCGAAATCATCGCCGGCTCCAGCGATCTCATGAGCGGCGGCCAGATCGAAGCCGCCCGCGAACACCGAGCACCCATCGAGAAGCGACCTCTCGTTGTCGTCGAGGAGGTCGTACGACCACTGCACGGCGTGACGCAGCGTCTGGTGGCGTTCCAGCCCCCGACGAGAGCCCACCAGCAGCCGGAACCGGTCATCGAGTCGGTCCCGTACCTCGGCGACCGTCATCGACACAAGCCGCGAGGCGGCCAACTCGATGGCGAGGGGAATCCAGTCGAGCCGACGACAGATCTCCGCCACCGCATCGGCGTCATCGCGAGTCAGCGAGAAAGCCGGCGCAACTGCCTGCGCCCGGTCGACGAACAAGGCTGCCGCGCTGGTGCCCACATCCAGTGACGGCACCGGCCAGAGTTGCTCCTCGGCCAGCCGAAGGCCCTCGCGACTGGTGGCCAGGATCGTTACCTTCGTCGAGCGCGCCAGGATCGTCTCCGCCATGTCGGCGGACGCGTCGAGCACGTGTTCGCAGTTATCGAAAACAAGGAGCCGCGACCGGTTTTCGAGTGCCGCGGCGACACTCTCGGCAAGGCTCATGCCCGGCTGCTGGATGATGCCGAGCGCGGCCGCGACAGCCTCGGGCACCGCGGCGGGATCGCCGATGGACGCGAACTCGACCACGAAGACCCCGTCGGCGAAGTCGTGTGCCGACTGTGCGGCGACCTCCAGCGCCAGTCGGGTCTTGCCGACACCCCCGACGCCGGTGAGCGTGACCAATCGATGTGCCTTGATTGCTGCCGAAACGTCTGCGAGTTCGGCCTCGCGGCCGACGAAAGTGAACAGCCAGCCTTTGTGCGCAGCGACGGTGGCGCGCATCAGCTCGTCGTGAGCGGCGAGCGTCGTCCGCATCGCGTCAGCGTCCGTTTCCCAGCGACGCGTTGACCCTTCGATATCGGTGAAGAGAAAAGTGACGATGCCCGATGGCGCGACCACGTTCATCGGCGCACCTCGGACCCTTGAATCGACCGGACACGCCATGGTATGCACGAACGGCAGCCCGACCTGCGGTTTCTAACCTCTTGACACCCGTCAAGTTCAGGCATCGTAGAGTTCAGCCATGCAGATCCGCGAGCATGCCGATGCCCACCCCGATAAGCCGGCCGCCATCATGCATCCATCCGGTGCAACGGTCACGTTCGGCGAGCTCGAGGCCACGGCGAACCGGCTGGCACACTACTTCCGCCGCCACGGTCTGCGCGAGGGCGACGCGGTCGCGATTCTGATGGAGAACAACGAGCACTATCACGCGGTGATGTGGGCGGCGCGGCGCAGCGGGCTGTACTACGTCCCGATCAACACGCACCTCACCGCCGCCGAAGCGGCCTACATCATCGACAACAGCAATGCGAAGGCCATCATCGGATCCGCGGCGACGCGAAAGACGCTGGAAGGTCTCGATGCCGAGTTGCCGAACGGCCTGCCCGGACTACTGATTGTCGTCGACGACGACCTCGACGGCTGGCGTCGCTACCCCGAATGCGTTGCAGACGAGCCGGATACGCCCATCGACGACGAGATAGAAGGCGATCTCCTTCAGTACTCGTCGGGCACGACCGGGCGCCCGAAGGGCATCAAGCGCGAGCTTCAGCATCTGCCGCCCGCCGAGGTACCCGGCATGATGTCGGGGCTGGTGGGCTTCTGGCTCGATCCCGAGGCGGTCTACCTCAGCCCGGCCCCGCTGTATCACACCGCGCCTTCGGTGTGGTCAATGACGATTCAGGGCGCGGGCATCACGACGGTGGTGATGGACAAGTTCGATGCCGAAGGCTGTCTGGCCGCTATCCAGCGTCAGCGCGTCACGCACGGCCAGTTCGTTCCCGCGATGTTCACGCGCATGCTGAAACTGCCGCAGTCTGTGCGCGATTCGTATGACTTGTCCAGCCTGAAGCGAGTGATGCACGCCGCGGCGCCCTGCCCGGTCGAGATCAAGAAGCAGATGATCGACTGGTGGGGACCGATCGTCGACGAGTACTACGCGTCTTCGGAGGCGATCGGGTCGACCCTCATCACGGCCGACGAATGGCTGGCGCATCCGGGTTCGGTGGGTAGATCGATGATGACCCCGCTGCACATCCTCGACGAGGACGGCAATGAATTGCCTCCCGGACAAGCGGGGGAGATCTACTTCGAGGGCGGGTTCGACTTCGAGTACCTCAACGACCCGGAGAAGACCGCGAAGTCACGCGACAAACACGGCTGGAAGACCGTCGGCGACATCGGATATCTCGACGAGGACGGCTACCTCTATCTCACCGACCGGCGCCACCACATGATCATCTCCGGCGGGGTGAACATCTACCCGCAGGAAGCCGAGAACATGCTCGTCACCCATCCGAAGGTGATGGACGCCGCGGTGTTCGGCATCCCCGACGACGAGATGGGGCAGAGCGTCAAGGGTGTGGTGCAGACCGTCGATCCCGCCGACGCCACCGACGAGTTCGCCGACGAACTGCTTTCCTGGCTGCGGGATCACCTGTCGCACTACAAGTGTCCACGCACAATCTCGTTCGAGGCGCAGCTGCCGCGGACGGACACCGGAAAGCTGTACAAGCAGGAGCTGATCGCGAAGTACTCGTAGGGCAAGCTATGACGATGCGCGGTCACGAGCCCGGCGGCCCCTACTTCGACGATCTCGAGGTCGGTCAGGTCTTCGATTGGGCGCCGTCGATGACGCTGACGGCCGGGGCCGCCGCGGTGCACCAGTCGATTGTCGGTGACCGGCTTCGCCTCGCACTCGATGCTGAGCTCGCCATGGCGGTCACCGGCGCGACGGGCGCGCTTGCACATCCGCAGCTCGTCTGCGACGTCGCGATCGGCCAGACCACGCTCGCGACCCAGCGCGTTAAGGCCAACCTGTTCTACCGCGGCCTTGCCTTCCACCGGTTTCCCGTCATCGGCGACACCCTCTTCACCCGCACCGAGGTCGTCGGCCTGAAGCAGAACTCGACGAAGCCGGGCCGGCCGTCGACCGGCTTGGCGGCCCTGCGGATGACCACGATCGACCAGATCGGCCGGCTCGTGCTCGACTTTCACCGCTGCGCCATGTTGCCGCTGCGGGACGGCGCCGCCGACACCGGCCACGCCGATGACATGTCGTCGATCGGCGGGCACGCGGGGCTCGGAACCGATCCGACCGCCGACTGGGACGCCGACGCGTTCCGGGCGAAGGTGCCGGGCACTCATTTCGACTCCGGTCTTGCGGGCTCGGTGCTGCACAGCACCGCCGATGTCGTCAGCGGCGCCCCCGAGCTGGCCCGGCTCACGCTGAATATCGCCGCGACACACCATGATTCGCGTGTCAGCGGTCAGCGGCTCGTCTATGGCGGCCACACCATCGGGCTGGCCTTCACGCAGGCCACCCGTCTTCTGCCGAATCTCGCGACGGTGCTGGGCTGGGTGTCCTGCGATCACACCGGGCCGGTGCACGAGGGCGACACCCTCTACAGCGAGCTGCATGTCGACGGCGCCGTTCCGCTGCCCGACGGCCGCGGCGGTGTATTGAAGCTGCGCTCCCTGGTTTTCGCGGCCGCTGACGGCGCCGACGACCGGCAAGTCCTGGACTGGCGTTTCACCGCCCTTCAGTTCTGAGCTCACCTCTTCCCGCGAGCAGACGCAAAAGTCCCGGCCGTCCTGGGGTTATGCGGACTTTTGCGTCTGCTCGGCGGGAGAGGTGCCTACCTACTGTCCATTGACGCATGCGGCCCTCAAGACATACAGTCTGATTTGCAGAAATTATTTCTACATGACGGAAGATGGTCACATCAGCAGAAAGAGGAGACAGTAGTGCGCATCCGACACCTCGGAATCGTGGTCCAGGACCTCGAGCGGACCGCCGAGTTCTACGAGAACGTGCTGGGCTTCAAACGCCTCGGCGACGCCCGCACCCCCGGTCACTACCCAGGGAAGGCGCTGGATCTCAGCGATGGCGAGGTCAACTACTCGCTGCTGCAACCCAATCCGGAGATCCAGCGCTCTGAATGGACATACGGGGCGATGGGCCCCAACCACATCGGTGTGACGATCGAGGACACCGGCGGTGTGGTCACCAAACTGAACGAACGCGGCATCGAGGTGTACGGCGCCGAGCAGGCCGACCCACCACGATTCTTCAAGTTCCGCGACCCCGACGGTGTTGAGGTCGACGTGGCCACGCCGGAGCGTGGCTGGAAGTTCTGACCGCCACGGCCTGGCCGTGGTTTCCCTCAAGGAACGTTCACTTCCGCCGCTGTGGCTCGTCGGCACCGTCGCCAGCATCTTTCTGCTGCAGGTGGCGGTCACCCTGGCGCGCCCGGTGTCGACCTACCGACTGCTGGCGCTCGGCGCTGACGGCACCACCCTCGGCCTGACGGCGGCATGCTTCGCCGTACCGCCGATGCTGCTCGCCGTCAGCTTCGGCCGGTGGACGGAGCGCCATCACCCGGCGATTCTGATGGTGCTCGGATTCGCCGTCGCGGCTGTCGGCGCGTTTGCGCTCGTCGTCGTTGAGGCGATTCCGGCGTTCGCGCTCGCCACCACCGCGCTCGGCATCGGGCATATGTCGGGCACCATCGGCGGCCAGAGCATCATGGCGCAGGCGCAGAGCTCACTAACACGTATAAGCCGATTCGGCACTCTCACAACAATTTCGGCGCTGGGCCAGATCGTCGGGCCGGTGCTCGGCGGCGTGATCATCGGGCACAGCGAGGACCCCAGCCTGGCCTCGACGTCCTCGGCGCTTCAGGTCGCGGCGTGGGTGTTCGTCGGAGGCCTGCCCGCAGCAGCCATCGCCATGCGCGCGACGATCCAGCAGTCGACCGTGCGTACGGGCAAGGCCGAACGCATCTGGGGGCTGCTCCGGCACCGCGGCATGCCCGCGGCGTTGATGACGAGCTTCTCGGCCAAGGGAGGCAATGACCTCCTTCTTGTGTACGTGCCGCTGCTCGGCGCCTCCGTCGGGCTGTCGTCGTCGCAAGTGGGCATCCTGCTCGGCATCAGCTCCAGCGGTGCCCTGCTGGCCCGGGCGGCGACGCCGTGGTTCGTGCGGCGCATTCCGAGTGTGAACCTGACCGTGGTCGCGACCGTGATCGCCGCGCTGTGCCTACTCATCGTGGCGCTGAGCCACAACCTGACACCGATGATGCTCGCAATGTCGGTGCTCGGATTCGCGCTCGGCCTCACGCAGACCACGACCATGGACTGGGTCGTCGATCTGGTCGACGACACCAGTCGCGGCTCGGCGCTCGGCATGCGCATAGCGACCAACCGCGTCGGTCAGACGTTCATCCTCGCCGCGGCGGGCGCGGTGTCACAGTGGTTCGGCGTCGAGGCGGCGTTCGCGCTGCTGGCGCTCGTCATGTTGGGGACCGCGGTCGCGGGGGCGCTCAGTGCGCGCAGCGGTGCTCACTCGCCGGGCACGTGAGCGATCACCGGCGATTCCGGTGCCCGCGAAATCGTCTGGATCATCAGATCGCCGATGTGCGAAATCCGTGACTGGGTAAGGCGACTCGTCGGCGCGGCCACCGCGATCGCGGCCGGCCGGCCCGCGAAGTCCCGGAACGCGACGGCCACCGAGCCGACGTCGTCCTCCGTCTCACCCGCGTTGACGGCGTATCCGCGTGACCTCGCCTTGGACACTTCCTTCATCAGCTTCAACTGCGTCGTGATCGACTTGTCGGTGCGTGAGGTGAACGGCTCGGCCGACGTGGGATACAGCGCCGCCACCTGTTGATCGGTCAGTTGGCCCAGCAGGGCCTTGCCCAGTGACGTGCAGTGCGCGGGTACCAGTGTGCCCGTTCGTGCGACCACCCGCAGCGCGCGCTCCGACTCCACCGCGTCGACATAGCGGACCTGATCGCCCTCCAGAACGCCGAGGTGCACCGTCTCGCCGGTCTCCGCGGCAAGTTCCTCCATCATCGGACGGGCCTGCTCCCGGACATTGAGGGATCCGACGACGGCAAGGCCCACCTCCACCAGCGCAGGCCCCGCGATGTAGGCGCGGGTGACCGGCTCCTGCTGGACGAACCCGTGGTGGGCGAGCATCGCAAGCAGCCGGTGTGCCGTGGAGTGGGCAACACCCAGGTATTTGCAGGCGTCTGTGAGCCGCACGCGGGGCTGCTCGCGGAACAACAGAAGCAGAAGAAGTGCGTTGTTGACCGACGCTATGGGATAGGCGGGTCCGGTTTCGCTCTCCGGTCGTGACTTCTGCATAGAAGAAGCCTACCGTCATCTGTCCAGGTGTTTGCGGACTAGCCACACCTCACTTTTTCTCAAAGTGACGCTTGACACAGCGACGCGAGGGCCATAGTTTTTCCTACAGCCAGAAAACTTTTCCATCATGAAGAATTCGATCCGCGAAGAGGTTCTGCATGGATCAGGACGTCCAACCGAAGGCCGAAGCCCCGGCCGAGAAGGTCGCCCCGGCTGACCCCGCCCCACCGCTGGACCCCGTCGACGAAGCGGCCGACGAGTCCGTCGACCAGGATGCCCACCACGAGCGCGACGAGCGCGTTACCCGTGTCGTCCACATAGTCCTCGGCCTGGTGATCACCGCACTCGGGGCGTGGCTGCTCTACCGAAGCCACACCGAGCTCGCGTTCCGCGGTGCGAACGGCGAGCCGGGACCCGGGTATCTGCCCGTCCTGCTGACGACCTGCCTCATCGGCATGGGGTTATTGCTCTCCGCGGTCTGGCTGTTCGGCTCCAAGGCACGCCACGGCGACGCGCCGACGCTGTCCCTCGACCCGCGCGGTATGGGCCGCGCGCTGCTGGTCTGGCTCGCCCTTGTGGTCTGCGCGCTCACGATCGAGCCGCTCGGCTTTCTGCTCGCCGGAGAGGTTCTGGTGCTGCTGATCATGGGGATCGAGCGCATCCGCTCCATCCCGCTGATCATCACGCTGCTGCTGGTGCCGCCGGCGATGTACTTGCTGTTCGACACCCTGCTCGAGGTGCAACTGCCAGGAGGAACCCTGTGGTACTGAACGCCTTTGGTGATTTCGGCGGGCTGGGAGCGCGCCGATGAACGCGTTCGAGGGGCTCCTTCACGGGTTCGAGTCCGCGATCACGCCGACCAACCTGTTATGGCTCATCGTCGGCTGTCTGCTCGGCACGCTCGTCGGCATCCTCCCCGGCCTCGGGCCGCCAGCCACCATCTCGATCCTGCTACCGATCGCCACCGGGTTCGACCCCGCGACCGGCCTGATCATGATGGCCGGCATCTACTACGGAGCGAAGTACGGCGGCTCGACGACGTCGATCCTGCTGAACATCCCGGGCGAGTCGTCGTCGGTCGTCACGTGTATCGACGGCTACGAGATGGCCAAGAAGGGGCGTGCGGGTCAGGCGCTCGGCATCGCGGCCATCGGATCGTTCATCGCGGGCACGCTCGGCGTCATCGGCCTGACGTTCCTCGCACCGGTCGCCGCAGATGTGGCGGTCAACTTCGGGCCACCCGAGTACTCCGCGCTGATGGTGTTCGCGCTTCTGCTAGTGATTATGTTGGCGGGCGACTCGATGCTCAAGGGCTTCATCTCCATGTTCATCGGGCTGTTCCTCGCCACCATCGGCACCGACCTGTTCTCCGGCGAGCAGCGCTTCACCGGCGGCCAGATCGAGCTGGCGGGCGGGATCGAGTTCATCGCGCTGTCCGTCGGCATTTTCGCCATCGGTGAGGTGCTGGTGAACATCGAGGACAAGACCGAGCACAAGCTCTTCGAGGTGCCGAAGAAGCTTCGCGAGCTGCTGCCGTCGAAGCAGGACATCAAGAAGTCGACCCCGGCCATGTTGCAGGGCGGCGTGGTGGGCTTCATCATCGGCATCCTGCCGGGCGCGGGCTCGACGGTCGCCTCGTTCGTCTCGTACATCATCGCGAAGAAGACGTCGAAGACTCCCGAAGAGTTCGGCCATGGCTCGATCGAGGGGGTGGCGGCGCCTGAGGCCGCCAACAACTCAGAGACCGGTGGCGCGATGGTGCCTCTGCTGACGATGGGCATCCCCGGATCCGGCACGGGCGCAGTCCTTCTCGGCGCCCTCGTGCTTTATGGGCTCAACCCGGGACCGCTGCTCTTCCACGAGCACGGTGACGTGGTGTGGCCGATCATCGCAAGCATGTATCTGGGCAACGTCGCCCTGCTGATCATGAACCTGCCGATGGTGCCGTTCTTCGCGAAGCTGTTGAACACGCCGTACAAGGTGCTGTATCCGGCGATCCTGCTGATCTCCGTCGTCGGCGTCTACAGCGTGAACTTCTCGCTGTTCGATGTCAGCCTACTGGTAGTGTTCGGCCTACTCGGGTACATCATGCGCAAGCTCGACATCCCGCCTGCGCCTTTGGTTCTGGCCTTCGTCCTCGGACCGATCGCCGAGAACTCCATTCGGCAGTCGCTTCTGCTCTCCGACAACAGCCCGATCATTTATCTGCAACGGCCGATCTCGGCGGTGCTCATCGGCGTTGCGGTGCTGCTGCTTCTGGTCCTGACGTTCGGGCGCCGGGCACGAAAGGTCCGTGAACAGGTCATCGAAATCGACGCGTAGCTCAATCGGCTTCTAGCTCAACCCAAGGGAGGAATCGGACCCATGATCCGAATCAGGCAACTGCTCACCGTCGTGCTGGCAGCCATCGCACTTGTCGCACTCGCGGCCTGCGGTAGCGGGGGAGGAGGCGGCGGCGGGAAGTCCGGTCCCGTCGAGGTCATCACCCACAACGCCGTCGGCGGCGGAAGCGACGTCTTCACCAGGCAGATGATCAAGGTGATGTACGAGAACAAGATCATCAGCACCAACTGGCCGGTGCGCAACATTCCCGCGGGTGACTCGATCGGTGCGATGTCGTACATGGTCGACAAGAAAGGCAACTCCGGTGTGATCGCGCAGGTGACGCCGACCTGGCTGGCCACTCCGATGACAGTCGCCAATGCGAAGGTCTCCCTCAAAGACCTGACTCCGATCACGCTCGTCGCGACCGAGCCGCAGGTGGTCGTCACGAACGCGAAGTCGCAGTTCAACACGTTCGCCGATTTCGTCAATGCCGCAAAGGCCGCGCCCGACACACTCGTCCAGGCGGGCGGATCCAGTACGGCCAACGACGCGCTGACCCGGTTGGTGCTGCAGGACACCCTAGGCGCGAAATGGAAGTTCCTGTCGTTCGAGGACACCGGCTCGCGCATCACCGCACTGCTGCGCAACGATGCAAACATCATGCTGGGCAGCGCATCTGACGTTTCCGAGCAGGTCAAGGCCGGTCAGCTGAAAGTGATCGCGGTCGTCGGCGACAAGAAGCTGGACATCTTCCCCGACGTCACCACCACCCAGGAGCAGGGCATCGACTCGTCGAAGGTGCCGGTTCAGTTCCGCGCCGTGATGGGTGCCCCCGATATGGCTGCCGACTCGGTGCAGCAGTACCAGGACGATCTCTCCAAGATGGTCGAGACCGAGGACTGGAAGAACCTGGCCAAGGACAACGGTCTCGTCACGCAGAACCTGCAGGACGATCAGTTCGCGTCCTACCTCAAGGACCAGACCGACATCGTGGGTGGCCTTCTGCAGGGACTTGGGTTGAGGAAGGATCAGTGACCGCAGACGACCCGACAGCGGCTCTCGCCAGGTTCGTCGCCGAACACGATCGCGAGCAGATACCCGAACCGGTGCTGCATGCGGCAAGGCGCGCCCTGGTCGATCACATCGGGGTGACCGTGAGCGGCTCGGCCGACGACGCCACCCGACGGGCCCGCGAGGCAGTGGCCGCCAGCGAAAGTGGCGGCGGCGCAACGGTTGTCGGAGCGAGCATGCGGGTATCACCTCCGTTCGCCGCGTTTCTAAACGCATTCGCCTCGCACGTGCTTGATTTGGACGACGTGTACAACCCGCCAGGCACCACCGTTCACGGGAGCTGTTCGGTGTGGCCTGCGATCCTGGCGGTCGCCGACACCCGGACAGTGACCGGGCGGGACGCCCTCGCGAGCTTCACGCTCGGGTTCGAGGTCGAGACGCGGGTCGCGCATGCCGCGGGGCAGACGCACTACGACGTCGGCTGGCACGTCACAGGAACCTCCGGTCACGTCGGCGCGGCAGCCGCGGCCGCGCGCACAATGGGCCTGGGCCACAAGGAGGTTGAGCACGCGATCGCGGCGGGGGCCACCCAGGCCGCCGGTCTGCGGATCATGGCGGGCAGCGACCTCAAGAGCATGCATCCGGGCAAGGCGGCGATGGACGGCGTGCTGGCTGCGACGCTTGCCGCCCACCAGCTGACGGCGGGAGCCAAGGCGCTTGAGGGCGACTACGGCTTCCTCGCGGTGATGAGCGACCAACCCGCCCCCGAGAAGATCAGCGTGGGCCTCGGGCAGACCTGGAACCTGGCCAACAACGGCCACAAGCTCTACCCGAGCGGCTCGCTCACCCATCCGATGATCGACGGCGTGATCGCGCTTATCGCCGAGAATGACGTCGCCCCAAGCGATGTCACCCTGATCAACGTCCGTGTCTCCGGCCCCGCCGCTCGCTTCACCGACCTCCCGAAGCCGACCACCCCGATGCAGGCGAAGTTCAGCCTGCGGCACTGTGCGGCCGCAGCAGCCGTCTTCCGCCGGTTGGGTCCCGAGGAGTTGGCCAAGCGGATCCTGAGTCGTCCCGACATCGTCGACCTGCGCGACCGGGTGAAGGTCGTCTCCGATCCGGCGCTTGGCAAGCAGGATGCCGACGTCGAGATCACCCTCGCCTCGGGCCGGTCGCTGGCGACACAGGTACGCGGCAACCGCGGCACCCCGTCGGCGCCACTCAACGACGACGAGCTCGACGCGAAGTTCCGCGAGCTGGTCGGCCCCGTCCTCGGACCCGAGCGCACCGAACGTCTGCTGGCCACCTGCTGGGGGCTGGACGACCTGACCGATGTGTCGGAACTGCTCGCCCAGACCGTGCCGAGTGATGGCTGACCTCCAACCCGACATCGCGCTCGTCACCGGCGCAGGTAGCGGCCTGGGAGCCGTCATCGCCGAACGCCTTGCCGCCGAAGGCCTTACGGTGGCGGTCAACACCAGGTCTCACTCGGAGCACGCCGACGCCGTGGCAGGCGCGATCCGTGCGGGCGGCGGATGCGCGTTTTCGGTCACCGCCAACGTCACCGATCCCTCGGCTGTGCGGCACATGTTCGACGCCATCGCGGCGCGTGGCCGGTTGCGGGTCCTCGTCAACAACGCGTCGTACCGTCCCCGGCAGCGAGTGGAGACGATCACCGAGGACGACTGGTATCAGGTCCGCGCGGTCACCCTGGACGGTGCGTTCCGATGCATTCGGCATGCCCTGCCCGCCCTGATTCCCGGCGGACGCATCGTGAACATTCTGGGCCGCAACGCACTCGCGGGCGATCCCGAGCGAGTGCACCTGTCGGCGGCCAAGCACGGCCTGCTCGGGCTCACGGTGGCGCTGGCGGCGGCCCTGCGCGACGACGGCGTGGCCGTCAACGCCGTCTCGCCGGGAGTAGACACCGACGGACCGGAAATCGATCAGTGCCGCGCCGAAATCGCTTCGCAGGTGGCGGGTCTCGCATTCGCCGACGCGGCCGAATTGTCCGGAACCGTGGTGCGGGTCGACTGCGACGGCACCGAGGTCGTCAGCGCCTCGCAGGCGTGGTGAGCGCCAGCATCGCTTCCACGCTACCGCCGCTCTGGAGTGAAAAGGCCGCGTCGGCAAGGCTTTCCGCGCGGTCTCGCCCGATCACGTCGTCGGCGAGCCCGTGGAACTTCTCTCTGAGCTCGTCGTCGCTGAGCCGGTTGCCCGGGGTGCCGCGCGCTTGATCGACCCATGTCTCGACCGTCTCGCCGCCGCGGGTGAACGCGGTGGCCCCGGCCTGCGTGTGCGGAACCGCGGCGTCCGGAAGGACCTCGATACGGGCCATCAGCGCACGGACGTCCTCGCGGTGGACGGCCTTGTCGGAGAACTCCGCTTCGCCGGCCCGCCCGCCGAGAAGCGCGATGGAACACGCGAACGTCACGGAGAACTTGCCCTCCAAACCCGTTCGCGGATCGGTCTTTCCGGTGAGCTCCTTCACCAATGGGTGTACGTGGAGTTTGATCTTGTCTATCCGGTCGGCGGTCAACCCCTTGCGAACCGCGAGGTCGCGGACCGCGTCGATGGCCGGATGGATCACCACACCGCACGCGTACGGCTTGACGCCGTTGTCGAAGATCTGCCACCGCTCGCCGAGCCCGTCGACCAGGTCGCTGGGCGTGCTCGCCGACGACATCACGGCGAATATGCCGCGACGGCCTTGCAGCGGGTCCGGTGCACCGGTGAATCCGCCCGCGGCAAGCAGGCCCGCCCACACGCCTGCCTGCGCGGCGTGGCCGGCGTGGAACGGCTTCGTCATCGTGCCGAACTGCTCGCGGTGTCCGGCGGCCTGGGTGGCCGCGATGCTCAGGCAGTGCGTCGCGGTCACTCCCTCGAGCCCGAGCAACCTGATGGCGACCGTCGCCGAGGCGAGCGGGCCGGTGGTCCCGGTCATGTGCCAGCCCGCGTCGTAGTGCTCGGGGTACAGCGCATTGCTGACCCGGGCGGCCAGCTCGTATCCGAAGGAGTGCGCGGCGAGCAGGTCGACACCGCGGGTACCCCGCAACTCCGCCAACGCAGTACCCGCGGCGTACAGCGGTGTGGTGGGATGCAGAATCGTCGGAACGTGCGTGTCATCGAAATCCAATGCGTGGCAAGAGATTCCATTGACCAGCGCGGCATCGGTGACCCGCAGCCGATGCCGGGTGCCGAGGATCCTGGCCTGCGGGTCCCCGCCGAGCAGACGGCACTGCGCCATCGCGATGCTGGCGGCCGGCTCGGAGGCACCCGCGATGGCAAGGCCCAGATGGTCGAGCAGGCACCTGGTGCTCTCGTGCAGCACATCGGCGGGTACGTCGCGGGTGGGCTTGCGGGACACGAAGTCAAGCAGGGTCCGCGTCTCGGCGGAAGTCCGGTCGTCGTAGTCCGCCGAGATATGGGCCATGTAATCTGTATAACAGAAATCGTTTCCGTATTACAGACTCGGTTGAGCAGGAGATGCCGGTGGCCGGTGTAAGCCGCGCGTTGGCCGCGTTCGCGGCGGCCGTGCGGATCGACGATCTCCCCGCCGACGTGGTGCATCAGGCGGTGCGTTGTGCCGTCGACTGGCTGGGCTGCACCATCGCGGGCTCGGCGACCGACGAAGGAAGGCGCGTCCGCGCGGGGATCGGCGCGCTGGACGCCGGCGACGGGTCCCGATCGGCCGCCATCGTCGGCAGTCGGCAGCGCGCAGTGCCCGGCTACGCGGCGCTGGCCAACGGGATCGCCGCGCACGTGCTCGACTTCGACGACACGTTCAACCCCGACAGGACGACGATCCACGGCAGCGCGCCGCTGTGGCCTGCGATCGTGGCCGCCGCTGAACTGGTCCCCGTTTCCGGGACGGCCGCCGTCGAGGCGTTCGTCGCGGGCTTCGAGGTGCAGACCCGGGTCGCCGTCGCAGCGGGGCCGGGCCACTACGACGCGGGCTGGCACGTCACCGGCACCGTCGGACACATCGGCGCCGCCGCAGCGACGGCGCGGCTGCTCGGGCTTTCGGCGGAACAGACACTCGCGGCGATCGGCACCGGTGCCACGCAGGCGGCGGGTATGAAGGCGATGTATGGGTCGATGGGCAAGTCCCTGCATCCGGGCAAGGCCGCGATGGACGGGCTGCTGTCCGGATTCCTCGCCCGCGACGGATTCACCTCCAGCGCCGAATCCGTTGAGGGGCATCGTGGGTTCCTGCATCTGTTCTCGCCCGACCCGGTGCCTTCCCGTGCCGTCGATGGGCTCGGCGACACCTGGTATCTACCGCGCGACGGCTTCAAGCCCTACGCGTGCGGCTCACTTACTCACCCGCCTGCGCAGGCGCTGCTGGAGCTCCGCGCCGAACACAACCTCGACCCCGACGAGGTCGAGTCGATCGACGCCTACGTGCACGACTACGTCAAGACGACGACCGGGCTGACTGACCCGCGCACCGGTCTGGAAGGGAAGTTCAGCATCTGTCACGTGCTCGCGGTCGCCCTGGCGGACGGGGCCGCGCTGCTCGATCAGTTCACCGATGAGAGGCTGGCTGACCCTGCGGTGGCCGCGCTTCGCGAGCGCGTGCACGTCCACACCGATGACGCTCAGCACAAGGATTCGGCGCGCGTCGTGCTGACGCTGCGCGACGGACGCACACTCGACCGGCATATCGCGCACAACCTCGGCACGCCCGACAACCCGATGAGCGACGAGCAGCTCGAGGAGAAGTTCATCGGACTTGCCGCGCCGGTTCTCGGTGTCGCCCGCGCGAAACAGGTCGCTGACGAGTGCTGGCGCCTGCTCGAGCTTTCCGATATCCGCGCACCGATCAATCTGAGTATTACCGAATAAACTCAGCGACCGGCTGGTTGTTCGACACATGCAGCATTTCACCTTCGGTCGCAACAACGGTTTACGCGTCTCCGCGCTCGCACTCGGGGCGGGCACCTTCGGCACGCGGTGGGGGTACGGCGCCGCACCCGAGGACGTGCCGCGGATCTTCGACACGTTCGCCGATGCCGGAGGCACGTTCATCGACACCGCCGCCAGCTATCAGGTCGGCGAAGCCGAGGAGAACCTGGGCAGGCTGCTCGACGGCAGGCGCGACGAGTTCAGCGTCGCGACCAAGTTCGCCATCGGTGGCCCGGATGGCACCGGGGTGTTGCAGACCGGCAACGGAAGGCGCGCGATGTTCCGGTCCGTTGAGGGCAGTCTGCGTCGCCTCGGCACCGACTACATCGATCTGCTGTGGGTGCACTTCCCCGACTTCGTCACTCCCCTCGACGAGATCGTGCGCGGGCTCGACGATCTCGCGAGTTCCGGCAAGATTCTCTACGCAGGCCTCTCGAACTTTCCGGCGTGGATGACGTCACGCGCGGTGACGCTCGCCGAGTTGCGTGGAGCGATACCGATTTCGGGTGTCCAGTTGGAGTACAGCCTCGTCGAGCGCAGCGCCGACCGGGAGAACCTGCCGATGGCCGAGTCGCTCGGTCTGGGAACGGCGTTGTGGTCACCGCTCGGCGGCGGGCTGCTGAGCGGGAAGTACCGGTCGAGTTCGGACGGCAGACTGACCGACTGGAATCGGCTCGTGCATACCGAGGACGAACCCGTCAAGGCGGCGACCGTCGACGCGGTGCTCGCGGTGGCCGATGAAATCGGTGTTCCCGCAGCGCAGGTCGCGGTGGCCTGGCTCATCGAACGTGCGAGGCGCTCGACGACAGCGCTGGTGCCGGTCATCGGCCCGCGGACCGTCGAACAAGTTGAGTCGTACATCGCGTCGCTCGACGTACGCCTGGACGAGGAGCAGTACCAGCGCCTCGATCAGGTCAGCCGCATCGCCATGGGGGCGCCGTACGACCAACTCGCGTCGCAGCCGACTGCCACGCTTGGTGGGGACGCAGCGGTTTTCACGCCCGCGCGGGTGTCACGCGGCTGAGCCCTTACGTCAGCAGGGTTTCGAAGGCCACGCGGTCGCCGCGGTACAGAGCGTGGACCATCTCGATGGGCTCGCCTTCGGTATCGAGCGAGCGGCGGTTCAGCAGCAGCATCGGCATGGCCGTCGTCGACTCGAGCAGCGCGGCCTCCCGCGGTGACGGCAGGGCGGTCTCGATGCGTTCGACAGCCGAACCGAATTGAACCCCGCATGCACGAATCGCCGCGTACAACGACGTGGTCGGATCGAACGTTTCATAGAGCTGCCCGAAGCGGCTTCTCGGTAGGTAGCTGCTTTCCAATCCGATCCTCTGACCGTCGGCGAGAAGCACCCGTTCCAGGTGCATGACGGCGTCACCGGGCGAAATCGTCAGGCCCTCAGCCATTTCCGCGCTGGCGGCGACGTCCTCCCAGGTGACGAGCACACGCCCGGGAACCCTGCCCCTCTCCCGCGCACCCTCGGTGTAGGAGCGCAACGACAACGGCTGGACGAGCTTGGGTCGCGACACCACGGTGCCCCGGCCCCGCCGTTCGATGCGGCCCTCGACCAACAGTTCGTGCAGGGCCTGTCGAACCGTTTCCCGGGATACCCCGAACCGGACCGCAAGCTCACGCTCGGGAGGAACGGCGTCGCCCTCATCGAGGTCGGCCAGGATGTCGTCGATCGCGGTGCGGACCAGATACGGCTTGGGCAGCCGGTCAGGGGCGGTCACGCTGAATTCCTCTGCAGAAGAACACGTTGCGCAACCGCAAGGACATCGTCGATCGATGCGCAGCTCGCCTTCGGATCCTTCGCGGCGTCGTCGTAGTGGCGAAGGCGCAGTGCGTCGGGCCACCACGGGTGCTCGACGAAGGTCGGATCCACGCCCGCGCCACCCTGGTGCTGCAGCGAGTCGATGGACACATCGGACAACATGTTCGCGTAGTCGGGATCGGTCGCTGCCAGGTACCGCTTGGCGGCGACGTGCGCCCCGGCCAGCCAACCGACCCGCTCGCCGAACCGCGGAGTCAACCAATCCTTCGCGACGCGGTCGTGCCGCGCGGCGGCGACTTCGCCGAACAGCGGGCTGTGTCCCACGTCGTGCAACGCTGTCGCGAGCACGAGCTCGTCGTCGGCGCCATCTTCGACGGCGCGGGCGGCCGCCTGCAGCGCATGGTCGAGCTCGTCGACCGCATCCTCGTCCCACACCCCACGCAACGAGCGCAGCACAGCCCCGACCTCGTCAACCGCAGCCATGGCACCAGCATACCTGGAATTGGTCTATACCAATTGTTAACCTGTTGTTTGACGCCGCAATACTCGCTGGTCGGACAGTTGTTGCGAGGGATAGGAAGGCTCAAGCGCCATGCGTGTGACGATCGTCGGAGGTGGGATCCTCGGCACCGCCCACGCCCTGGAGGCCGTCGCGCGTGGGCACGACGTCGTCCATCTCGAGCGGGAACCAGAGGCCCGCGGCGCAACCGTTCGCAACTTCGGCCTGGTCTGGGTCTCCGGCCGGTCCCGCGGCGAACTGGCCGCCGCGATGCGGTCGCGTGAGCTCTGGGAGAAGCTCGGTGCCGACGTTCCCGGCATCGGCTTCCGGGCCGCCGGGTCCATCACGTTGATGCGAACGCCTGGCGAAGTCGCCGTCGCAGAAGAGGTCATGGCGCGGGCCGACGCGGAGTGCCGAGGCTTCCGCTTGCTCGAGCCTCGCGACGTCCGGGCCGTGAACCCGGCGCTGCGCGGCCGTTACCTCGCGGGACTGCACTGTGCACACGACGCCGCGGTCGAGTCTCGGCAGGCGCTGCCCGCGATGCGCGACCACATGGCCGCGAGCGGCAGGTACACCTTCATTCCGCGCACCGAAGCGAGATCTGTCACGGGCACCGCCGTGCTCGACGACCGCGGCAACTCGCATGAGGGTGATCTGGTGCTGGTGTGCGCGGGCGCCGCGCATGGCGGGTTGGTCCGTGAGATCGCTGGCGAATTGCCGATTCGGCGGGTGCGCCTGCAGATGATGCAGACCGAGCCGCTGGACGAGCCGCTGACCACCGCCATCGCCGACGGCGACAGCTTTCGCTACTACCCCGGCTTCGCCGGACAGGCGCTGAATTCGTTGAAGCGCAACGAGTCCCAGGATGCAGTCGCCGACGAACACCGCATGCAGCTGTTGTGCGTACAGCGGCTGCATGGCGGGCTGACGATCGGTGACACCCACGAGTACGACGAGCCGTTTGCCTTCGACGTGACCGAAGCGCCATACGCCTACCTGGTCGATGTGGTCGAGGAGTTTCTCGGCCGTGCCCTTCCGCCGATTCGTCAGCGCTGGGCTGGTGTCTACAGCCAGTGCATCGATCCCGACCAACTGGTGTGCCGGACATCTCCCGATGACGGCGTCTGGGTGGTCACCGGTCCTGGAGGTCGCGGCATGACACTCGGACCCGCCATCGCCGAGCAGACCGCCGACCTGATCGGCCTCTGAGGAACAAGAAGAGGAACGCTATGCCGGACAACACTATTCAGCTGGCCGTGATCGACATGGCAGGCACCACCGTCGCCGACGACGGACTTGTCGTCAGCGCATTCGAATCCGCCGCGACCGCCGTCGGCGTGCCGGAGTCGGGCCAGGAGCGGGACAACGCGCGGCAATACGTGCTGGACACCATGGGACAGTCGAAGATCAGCGTCTTCCGCGCGCTGTTCGAAACCGAGGAGCGCGCACAGCAGGCGAACACGGCCTTCGAGCGTGCCTATGAGCAGCTCATCGACGAAGGACACGCCGAGCCCATCGACGGTGCCGCACAGGCGATCACCCGGCTGCGGGACGCCGGTGTCAAGGTCGCGCTGACGACGGGCTTCAGCGGGACCACGCAGGAGAAGCTGCTTGCCGCACTGGGCTGGCAGTCGCTGGCCGACCTGGTGCTCGCACCCGGCGACGGAGTTCGCGGACGCCCCACCCCCGACCTGATCCTCACCGCGCTGATGCGGCTGCAGGTCGACGGTGTGCAGAACGTGGCGACGCTCGGCGACACCAGCAGCGACATCGAAAGTGGACTGCGGGCAGGTGCGGCCATCGCCGCGGGCACTCTCACCGGCGCCCACGACGAAGAACAGCTCCGAAATGCGGGAGCCACCCACGTCGTCGGCTCGGTGTCCGAATTCGCCGACCTGATTTTGCAATCCCGATAACCAAGAGAAGGAATCATGAAGCTACATACGATTTTGCGCGCAGGCGCGATCGCGGTGATTGCGGCCGCCACCACCATGACCGCGGCGTGCGGCGGCACCGGCTCGTCCGGTTCGGCATCCGGAGAGACGGTCACGGTCTACAGCGCTGACGGCCTTGCGAACTGGTACAAGCCCCAGTTCGACAAGTTCACCAAGGACACCGGCATCGCGGTCAACCTCGTCGAGGCCGGCTCCGGTGAGGTGGTGTCGCGGGTGGAGAAGGAGCAGTCCAACCCGCAGGCCGACCTGCTGGTGACGCTGCCGCCGTTCATCCAGAAGGCCGACAAGTCAGGGCTTTTGGTGGCCAGCGGCGCCGACACCAACGGGATCCCCGCCGATCAGGTCGGGCCGGGCGGGAACTACGTGCCGATCGTCAACAACGCGCTGAGCTTCATCGTCAACCCGAGCGCCAACCCGCAACCGAAGACATGGGACGACCTGCTGGCGCCGCAGTACAAGGGCAAGCTGCAGTACTCCACACCCGGCCAGGCCGGTGACGGCACCGCCGTGCTGGTCCTGCTGCAACACCTGCTCGGCAAGCCAGGGGCGCTCGACTACCTGACCAAGCTGCAGGCCAACAATGTCGGCCCGTCGTCGTCGACCGGCAAGCTGCAGCCCAAGGTCAGCAACGGCGAGCTGCTGGTCGCCAACGGCGATGTGCAGATGAACCTCGACTCGATCAAGGAGTGACGGCTCGAAGTTCCAGCTCTTCTTCCCTGCCAGCTGCAGACGGTAAGCGCACCACGGTCTCGGTTCCCTACGTCGCAGGCATCACCAAGGGTGCGCCGCATGCGGACTCGGGCAAGAAGCTGCTTGCCTTCCTGCTCTCCGATGACGTTCAGAAGACGGTGGAGCCCGACGCGCTCGGCATCCCGGTGCGCGACCAGATCCGCACCGCCTCTGCGGAATCCGCCAAGCCGAACACCCCCGCCGCAGTGCTCGACGGTGTCGACGTGTGGGTGCCGGACTGGAACACCGTCCTGCCGGAGCTCGACGCCGATGTGGCTGCATACCAGAAGGCGACCGGTAGCTGACATGGCCGAAACCCGAGTAGGGGTTGGTCAGCAGCAAACCACGGCAGGCAAGGTCGACCGGCAGGCGCGGGAAACCGGCACGCCCGCAATCACGTTCGACCGGGTCGGGGTGTCCTACGGGCGCGGCGGCAAGGCGACGAAGGCGCTGATCGACTTCAACCTGCAGGTGGCCGCCGGTGAGACCGTCGCGCTGCTCGGACCGAGCGGGTCGGGGAAGTCGACCGCCCTCAATGCGCTGGCCGGCTTCGTCCGGCCGACCACCGGCAAGGTCAGGCTCAGTGGGCGCGACGTCACCGACCTGCCGCCCGCCAAGCGCGGCATCGGTGTGGTGCTGCAGTCCTACGCGTTGTTTCCGCATATGCGAGTCTCGGAGAACGTCGCATTCGGGCTGAAGTCACACCGGGTACCACGCAGCGAGATCGGACCGCGCGTCGCGGAGGCGCTCGATATGGTCGGCATGGCGTCGTACGGAAAGCGGCTTCCCCGTGAGCTTTCCGGCGGCCAGCAGCAGCGCGTGGCGATCGCCCGCGCGCTGGCGATTGCGCCCGAAGGTGCTTCTGCTCGACGAGCCGCTCGCCGCGCTCGACGCACAGCTGCGCCAGTCGACGCTGGCCGAACTGCAGCGGCTCAAGGAGTCGCTGCCCGACACCGCGATGCTCTACGTCACCCACGACCAGATCCGAGGCGCTTGCGCTCGCCGACCGGATCGTGGTGATGAACAACGCGAGGCTGATGGACGTCGACACCGCGGAGAACCTGTGGAAGCGGCCGCCGACCAGCTTCACGGCGGCGTTCCTCGGCGGGGCGAACCTGATCCCGTGCACGGTCGGCCGCGTCATCGGAACCTCGGCGTTGGTGAAGATCGCGCACAAGACGATCAGCGCGGAGGCGCCGCAACCGGCGGTCGGCAAGGTCGACTGGGCACCGGATTCGAAGGCGCTGCTGTGCATCCGGCCGCACGCGATGAGGATCGTCTCGCTCGGTGAGCGCGATGCGCTGCGGGCCACCGTGAAATCCGCGGTGTGGCGTGGCGCCACCACTCGGCTGACGCTGTCTGTCGGCGGATTACCCGACCAATTGATCGACATCGACGTGCCGGGCAATGCGCAGATCGATACCGGTACCGAGGTCGGTGTCCGGCTGCCTGAACCCGCCGGGGTGCTCGTCCAGGCAACGGCATGACCGCGCTGCTCGAGCAGCCCGCGCCAGAAACCGATGCGCCGGAGGCGCCTGCCGCCGAGCGCTCGCTCGCGTCGTTGTGGGCGGTCCCGCCACTGTTGGTCGTTTTGATTGCCGCGGTCTACCCGCTGATCCGGGTCTGCCTGGAGTCCACCAAAGTCGGTGATACGGGCCGAGGCTCGGGCACCTGGTCGCAGGTGCTGGCCTCGGAGGTGTTCCGTGACGCGCTGTGGCGTACGGTCGCGATCGCGGCCACCTCTACCGCAGGCTGCCTTGTGCTCGGCACGTTTCTGGCGATCGTGCTCGCCTTCGTCCCGTTCCCGGGGTCGCGGCTGGTCGGTCGGCTGATCGACACCGTCCTCGCACTGCCGTCGTTCCTCATCACGCTGGCCTTCACGTTTCTGTACGGCACGGCGGGCGCGGTGAACGCCGCGATCGCTGGCCTGACCGGGGGCAGCTCGCCCGCGCTGAACTTCCTCTACACGCCCGCCGGCGTCATCGCCGCCGAGGTCACGTTCTTCACGCCGTTCGTGGTGCGCCCGCTACTGGCGTCGTTCGCGGTGCTGCCGCGCGCGCAACTCGACGTGGCGGCAAGCCTCGGCGCCTCACCCCTTCGGGTGCTGCGCTCGGTGGTGATGCCCGAGGCGTGGCCCGCGCTGATGGCGGGCGGCAGCCTGGTACTTCTGTTGACACTCAACGAATTCGGCATCGTGCTGTTCACCGGGGCCAAGGGCGTGATCACGCTGCCGGTGCTGATCTACACCCGCGGGATCGTCACGTTCGATCTACCCGGCGCTGCCGTCATCGCCACAGTGCAGATCGCGCTGTCACTGGTTCTGTACTCGGTCTACCGGTTGATCTTCGCGCGACTGATGACCGGCAGAGGAAAGGGGGAAGCCGATGTTGTTGTGGAGCCGGCGAAGTAGGTTGGCGGTCCTCATCGGCTTCGCCATGGTGGTGCTCGTCGTCTTCATCGCGCCGTTGGCCACGGTGGTGGTCGCGGGCCTGGCCGGATCGTGGACCGAGTCGCTGCCGTCCAACCTCGGCTTCGGACACTTCGACGACGCGTTGACCGGAGAGAACCTTGCGAGCCTGTCGGTCAGCCTGCAGACCGCGTTCATCGCGGGCGCGATCGCGCTGGTGCTCGGCACGTGGGCGGCGCTTGCGGCGCGCGAGGCGCCGCAATGGTTGAGCCGTGTGATCGACGCGGTGTTTCACCTGCCGATCGCGGTCCCGTCCGTCGCGATCGGTCTCGGCCTGTTGATCGCGTTCAACTCCAAGCCGTTGCTGCTGGGCGGCACGAGGTGGATCGTCATCCTGGCCCACGCTGTGCTGGTGCTGGCGTTCGCGTTCAGTGCGGTGTCGGCGGCGCTGGACCGCCTCGACCCCGCATACCGGCAGGCGGCGGAATCCCTTGGCGCCGGCCATGTTCGGGTGTTGTTCCGGATCACGCTGCCGCTGCTGCTGCCTGCGCTCGGCGCCGCGGCGGGTCTGGCGGTGGCGTCTGTCGATGGGCGAACTGGGCGCCACGGTGATGGTCTACCCCGCGACGTGGAAGACGCTTCCTGTGACGATCTTCGCGCTGACCGATCGCGGGCAGGCGTTCCAGGCCGCCGCGTGCACGACGATCCTGCTTCTGGTGACGCTGCTGGCATTGGTGTTGCTCGGCCGAATCCGCGGCCGCGCCGCCCTCCGCTGACCGCCCATTCCCGCGAGCAGACGCGAATGTCCGCAAAACCCTGGGGAAACGCGGACACCAGCGTCTGCTCGTGAGTAAAGGCGACCCCTATTTCAGCAGGGGGTCGCGCGGCAGGCCGAGGATGCGCTCGGCGATGGTGTTGCGGGTGATCTCCGATGTGCCGCCCGCGATGGTCATCGCCCGGCCGCCCAGATAGCTGCGGATCAGCTTCTGGTTCTGCCCGACGACGGCCGTCGACCCTGCCAGCGCAATGCCCAATTCCGTTAGATGCTGGCCGGATTCGGCGACGAGCAGCTTGGTGACATTGCCCTCCGGCCCGGGCTCGGCGCCCGCGATGGCGCGGCTGGCCCGTCGCAGGTTCAGCAGGCGCAGGGTGTGCATCTCGGCGATGACTTCACCTGCCCGCAGCACGTGGTGCGCCGCGACATCGGCGGGCACGCTGTCGAGCAGCTTGACGAGATCGTCCACGTCGAACCCGACCGTGCCGCCGGAACCGCCGCCGATCGAGATTCGCTCGTTGCCCAGCGTCGCACGCGCGACCAGCCAACCCTTGTTCACGTCGCCGACGACGTCCTCGTCAGGGACGAACACGTCGTCGAAGAACACCTCGTTGAAATGGGCGTCGCCGGTCAGCCCGCGCAGCGGATTGACCTTCACGCCAGGCGCTTTCATGTCGATCGCCATCATGGTCACTCCGGCGTGCTTCGGCGCGTCGGGGTCGGTCCGCACGGTCGCCAGCCCCCACTGGCAGTGCTGGGCCAGGCTGGTCCACACCTTCTGCCCGGTGACCCTCCAGCCGCCGTCCACCTTCTTGGCCGCCGTCCGGACCGCGGCGGCGTCAGAGCCGGCACCCGGCTCGGAGAACAGCTGGCACCACATCACCTGTCCGCGCAGCACGGGTTCCACCCAGCGCTCGCGCTGGTCGTCGGTGCCCGCCTGCGCGATGGTCAGTGCGACCCAGCCGGTGATGCCCATATCGGCACGCTTGACGTCGGCGAACTCCTCCTCGATGACCAACTGCTCGAGAACGTCGGCCGCCCGGCCCCACGGCTTCGGCCAGTGCGGAACCAGATAGCCGGAGTCGACGAGGAAGTCGCGCTGCTTGTCCTCGGGGAGCGCGCGAACTTTCTCCAGCGCCTCCCTGGCCTGCCTGCGGTGCTCATCGGCCTCCGACGGCAGGGTGAATGACGCGCCGTGGGCCTGGCCGCTGCGCTGGGCCTCGACGACGTCCAGACGCGGGTCGGCGCCGTCGCCCATCAGCGCGGCAAGTGTGCGGGCCCGACGAAGATAGAGGTGTGCGTCGTGCTCCCATGTGAAGCCGATGCCGCCGTGCAGCTGAATGTTGTTCTCGGCGTTGAATACCTGTGCGCGGATGGCGTGCGATGCCGCCACTGCTGCCGCGAACCAGGCACTGTCGAGATCGTCGGCACGCGCGGCGTCCCAGGTGGCGGCGGTGGTCTGTTCGGCGTCGACGAGCATGTTCGCGGCGTGGTGTTTGACGGCCTGGAACGTGCCGATCGTCCTGCCGAACTGCTCGCGAACCTTGGCGTACTCGACGGCCATCTCCAGCGCGGCCCAGTTCACTCCGACCGCTTCGGCCGACGCCAGGATCCGGAATACGGTGCGCGCTCGCCGCGCTGCGCCGCGCAACAACCGCTCTTCGGTCACCGTCACGCCGTCCAACGCGACCGACCCGACGGAGCGCGATGTGTCCAGTGACTCCAGCGGACTGATCGTGACTCCGTCGGCCGAGGCGTCGACGACGACCACGTCGTCTCCCGCGATGAGGACAAGCACGTCGGCGTCGGGCGCTCCGAGTACGGCTGGGCTTTCACCGGTGACAACCAGGTCGGAGCCGACGACGACGCTGCCCGACAGCCCGAGCGCGCCAACCGTCGTACCGTCGGCCAGGCCGGGAAGGAGTTCGGCGCGAAGCGAATCGGCGCAGCGGTCGATCACCACCGATGCCGCCACCGTCGGCAGGAACGGACCTGGCGTCAACTCGCGGCCCTGGGCCTCGAGCACGATCGCCAGTTCGGAGAGCCCGAACCCGGATCCGCCGTGCTCCTCGGCGATGGCAAGCCCGAGCCAACCCAGTTCCGCCGCGGCCTTCCACACCTCGTGCGGGTTCGAAGAGCCGCCCTCCAGCGTTGCGCGTGCACCAGCCCTCGTTGACAGCCGCGTCAATTGGCCGATCGCCGCGTCGGCGAGGTCTTGGTGTTCATCGGTGATGGCCAGTGCTGACTTGCTCACGGTGGAAGTCCTTTTGCCGTTGACGGGTGTCAGATGAAAGTTAACCCGCATTCTGGCAGGCCAGCGAATGTGACAAGGGTCACATTCAGCCCTGCCGCGTGCGATTAGTGAACATCCTTCGGATGTTGTCGTTTGGAACTCGTCTACCGGGGTACAGTCGCGCCATGACGGTACGGCGGGACGTCCGGCACTCCGCGCCCTCTTTAGCGAAGCGCGCCCGTTGGTTTCTGCGCGCAGGCCCTTCTGATTACTTGATGGCGATGAGCGTCGCATCGGCGTCGCTGCCAATTATCGGGAAACGCCTTGAGCCCCTTGGCACTGCGACCGTCATGGGCATCTGGGGCTACCGCCATATGCCGGACTTCTTCGCGGGCACCGCACGCTCGTGGCTGGCCGCCGACCAGACGGTCAACCGCAAGCAGGACCGCGAATCGACCAATGCCGTCATCGAGGCCGCGCTGCGCGGAATCGTGCCGGCGGCCAACCTGGCGATCGAGTGGCCCACCCCGGAGCGGTCGGCGCCGGTGTTGAAGATGCGGCAACACCGCCGAAGCCTGCACCGGTCCTCAGTGCGCTACGGCGACCACCCGTCGCAGTTGCTGGACGTGTGGCGACCCAAGGAACTGCCCGTCGAACCGGCACCGGTGATGATCTTCGTGCCCGGCGGCGCGTGGATCCACGGCGGACGGCAGTTGCAGGGCTATGCGTTGATGTCCTATCTGGCGCAGCAGGGCTGGGTGTGCCTGTCGGTCAACTACCGCGTTGCGCCGCATCACCGCTGGCCGCAGCACATCACCGATGTGAAGACCGCAATCGGGTGGGCGCGCGCCAATGTCGACCGCTTCGGTGGCGACCGCAATTTCATTGCGATAGGGGGTTGTTCGGCAGGCGGCCATCTGGCTGCATTGGCCGGGCTGACCCCCAACGACCCCGAGATGCAGGCCGACCTGCCTGAGGGTGCCGACACGTCGGTCGATGCGGTAGTGGGAATCTACGGCCGCTACGACTGGGAGGACCGGTCCACTCCAGAGCGCGACCGGTTCGTCGACTTCCTCGAGCGCGTTGTGGTCAAGCGCAGGATCGACCGGCATCCCGAGATCTTCCGGAAGGCATCGCCGATCGCCCAGGTTCATCGTGACGCTCCGCCGTTCCTGGTCATCCACGGCTCCGGCGACTCGGTCATCCCGGTTGCGCAGGCCCGCAGTTTCGTCGAGCGGCTGCGCTCGGTGTCGCGCTCAGTGGTGGGATACGTGGAGTTGCCGGGTGCCGGACACGCGTTCGACATGACAGACGGTGCGCGCACCGGGGCGGTGGCGACCTCAATCGGCTTGTTCCTCAACCAGATTCACCGAAACCGATCGCTGATCAGGGCCAAAGAAGTTATATAGACGCCTCCGGGCAGGAGGTGCGTGGTTGAAGAGGCTCAGCGGCTGGGACGCGGTACTGCTGTATTCCGAGACGCCTACCGTGCACATGCACACGCTGAAGCTGGCGGTGATCGAACTCGACGACCTCAAGGGCCGGACCTTCGGCATCGAGGAGTTCCGCAAGGTCATCCACAGCCGGCTGTACAAGCTGGAGCCGTTCCGCTACGAGCTCGTCGACATCCCGTTCAAGTTCCACCATCCGATGTGGCGGGAGAACTGCGAAGTCGACCTGGAATACCACGTCCGGCCGTACCGCGTTGACAGTCCCGGCGGCCGTCGCCAACTAGACGAAGCGGTTGGCAGAATCGCAAGCACCCCGCTGGACCGAAGCAAGCCGCTGTGGGAGATGTACTTCATCGAGGGTCTCGCCAACGGCCGGATAGCGGTACTCGGCAAGATTCACCACGCGTTGGCCGACGGGGTGGCATCGGCCAACCTGTTGGCGCGGGGAATGGACCTGCAACAGGGACCGCAGCTCGATCGTGATTCGTACGCAACCGATCCCGCGCCGGGCCGCGCGCAACTGATGCGCTCCGCGTTCGCCGACCACATGCGACAGATCGGCAGGCTGCCGGGAGTGATGCGCTACACCGCCCAGGGCATCGGCAGGGTGCGCAAGAGTTCGAAGAAGCTCTCCCCGGAGCTGACGCGGCCGTTCACCCCGCCGCCGTCGTTCATGAACCACCGCGTCGATGCCCTGCGTAAGTTCGCCACCGCAACGCTGGCGCTGGCCGACGTGAAGGAGACGGCCAAACATCTCGGCGTCACGATCAACGACATGGTTCTCGGCATATCGGCAGGCGCGCTGCGCAAGCTCTCGCTGAAGTACGATGGTCACTCCGATCACCCGCTATTAGCCTCCGTCCCAGTCAGTTTCGACTTCTCCCGAGACCGCATCTCGGGTAATCGCTTCACCGGCGTGATGATGGTGTTGCCGATCGAGATCGACGATCCGGTGCAGCGGGTGCGGGCCGTGCACGACGCGGCCGTCGACGCCAAGGAGACCCACCACCTGATGGGGCCGGAACTCGTCAGCCGGTGGTCGGCGTACTTCCCGCCCGCGCCCGCCGAGCGGCTGTTCCACTGGCTCGCCGACAAGGACGGCCAGAACAAGGTGCTGAACCTGCCGATCTCCAATGTGCCGGGACCGCGGGAGCCCGGACGTGTCGGCGGCGCGCTGGTGACCGAGATCTACTCCGTCGGCCCGCTGACGACGGGCAGCGGGTTGAACATCACCGTGTGGAGCTACGTCGACCAGCTGAACATCTCGGTGCTGTCCGACGGCGCGACACTGCTGGACCCGCACGAGCTGACCGACGCGATGATCGAGGCCTTCATCGAAATTCGCCGTGCCGCAGGTCTTTCCGCGGAGCTGACGGTGATCGAGAAGGCGATGGCGCAGTAGCTACTTCTCGTCGCGCTTCGCGTGCACCCAGGACAGGAACTTCCCAACCGAGTATGCGGTGTAGTAGCCGCGCGGCGATCCGAAGAAGTCGAAGGCGTGCTGCGCATGCGGGATCTCGGCGTAGGCCACCGTCTCCTTGGAGACATCGCGAAGCGCGGCAACGAATTCGCGCGCCTCTGGCACGGGAATCAGCGAGTCGTCCACCCCGTGCAGCACGAAGAACGGCGGGGCTTCCGGCCGCACCCGGGTGATCGGCGAGGCATCGCGGTACACCTGCAGGTGCTTCGTCAGCCGCTTCTTGACGACGAACCGCTGCAGCAAGCCCAGGACGAACTCCCGGCGGCCCGGGCCCTTGGTGGAGAACCAGTCGTAGCGGCCGTAGACCGGCACCGCGGCGACGACGGAGGTGTCGGCGTCCTCGAAGCCGGGCTGGTATTGCGGATCGTCGGGTGTCAGCGCCGCCAGGGTCGCGAGGTGCCCGCCCGCGGACCCACCGGTGATCGCGACGAAGTCGGGGTCGCCGCCGTATTCGGCGATGTGTTCCTTGATCCAGGCCAGCGCACGCTTGACGTCGACGATGTGGTCCGGCCAGGTGTGCACCGGGCTGACCCGGTAGCCAATCGACACGCACACCCATCCGCGTTCGGCCATGTGGCTCATCAGCGGATAGGCCTGCGGCCGTCGCATGCCGATCGACCACGCCCCGCCGGGGATCTGAAGCAGCACAGGGGCTTTGCCGTCACGCGGCAGGTCACGTCGGCGCCAGATATCGGCGAAGTCTGCGCTGGGCGGCGCGTAATGGACGATGTCGGCCTTCTCCACGTACCGGCGGCGCAGGAGGTCGTTCGGAAACACCCTTGTCCAGCGCCTGCGTCCCATCGGCTGCGACTGTGCGGCGACCGCCTCGTAATCGTCGCCGAGGGTCTCCCGCAGTGGCTCTTCGAAATACGGTTCCGATGCCACGTTGCGGCGCTGGATGAGCCACAACAGGCCCCAGGTGATCACCTTGAGGAGCAAGGCGATTCGGCCGCGGCGGTCGTTGTAGTCCCCGCGAATCCAGCGCACCACGGCGCCGAGCATCGAGCCGGCCATGTACAGCGGCGCCATCTCGGTGGTCGGCCAGCCGCCGAAGAACGCCGGGATGGTGGGGTATCCGTCGCGGCCGAACGGCTGCACACCGTTGGCCGCATTAGCGAGTTCCAGCGAGGCGCGCAGAAGCGGGCGGCGGCGCCTAACCATTGTCAACAAGGACATTCAGGTCCTTACGCAGGATCTTGCCGGTGATGCTGCGTGGCAGCTCGTCGAGCACGGTGATCTGCCGCGGCACTTTGTAGTTCGCCAGGCTGTCACGCACGTGCTGCTTCAACGTCTCAGGCGTCGCGCCCGCGCCTTCGTTCAGAACGACGAAGGCCGCCAGTCGCTGTCCGTACTGTTCATCGTCCACCCCGATCACCGCAGCCTCTGCGACGTCGGAGTGTGACGTCAGCGTCTTCTCGACTTCGATGGGGTAGACGTTCTCGCCGCCGGAGACGATCATCTCGTCATCGCGGCCGACGACGAACAACCGGCCGTTCTCGTCGACGTAGCCCATGTCGCCCGACGCCATGAAGCCCTCGTGGAAGTCTTTGGTCTTTCCCGACGTGTAGCCGTCGAACAGCGTGCCGCTGCGGCAGTAGATCTGACCGACCTCGCCGGTGGGAACCTCGCGGAAGTCGTTGTCCAGCACGCGCAGTTCCGTTCCCGGGGCAGGCTTGCCAGCCGTGTCGGGGGCCGCCCGCAGGTCTTGCGGTGTTGCGGAGGCGATCAACCCGGCCTCCGTGGCGTTGTAGTTGTTGTAGATGACATCACCGAACTGATCCATAAATGCCGTCACGACGTCGGGCCGCATCCGCGACCCTGACGCAGCGGCGAACCGCAGGGACCGCCCGCTGTAGCGATTGCGTACCCAGTCAGGCAATTCCATAATCCGGTCGAACATCACAGGAACCACCGCAAGGCCGGTCGCGCTGTGCCGGTCGACCAACTCCAGCGTCGCCTCGGGGTCGAACTTGCGGCGCGTGACGATCGTGCACGCCATCGTCGCGGCGAAGATCAGCTGCGAAAAGCCCCACGCATGGAACATCGGTGCCGCGACGACGATCGCTTCCTCGGTGTGCCAGGGCGTGCGATCCAGGATCGCCTTGAGCGCGCTCGGGTCCCCGCCGGTCAGCTTGGCGCCCTTGGGAGTGCCGGTGGTGCCCGATGTCAGGAGAATCGTTCGCGGTTTCTCCTTGGTGCGCTTGGGTTCCTGGCCCAGGTGTGCGGCGACCAACTTCTCGACGGTGAGTGACTTTTCGTGCGCCGCCTGGTCGTCGGTCCATGCGACGATCCGCGTCGCGCCGGGGCTGTCGGCCAGCGCGCGGTCGACGGTCTCGGTGAACTCCTCGTCGTAAACAACGGCGTCGGCGCCCTCGCGAGCGACCACTTCCGCCAGCGCGGGGCCCGCGAAGGAGGTGTTCAGCAGCAGGAGGTCGGAGCCGATGCGGTTGGCGGCGACGACGGCCTCGATGAACCCGCGGTGATTGCGGCACATGATCCCGATCACCTTGGGCTGTCCGCCTGGCAGGTTCTGCAGGGCGGCGGCGAACGCGTCGCACCGCTGGTCGATCTCGCGCCAGGTCAGGGTGCCCAACTCGTCGACGAGCCCGGGCCGGTCCGGGCAGCGCTGCGCTGCCGAGGCGAATCCCGATACGGCAGAGACGTTTTCACGCTGCATCGCGGCCGCGATCCGAAGGTACTTGTCGGGCCGCAGGGGCGCGATCATGCCGGCCCGTCGCATGGTGGCGACCAGGCCCACCGTGTCGCCCAGCCGGTCTAGAAGCCCCATGACGCGGTTCAGCCCAGCACCGGCAGGCGGCGTTCGGCGGCCAGTTCGTCCAGGGCCCGCTGCATGACGTGGCGGACGTGGGCATCGACCTCGTCGATGTCCGGGTTCTCGCCGAACTCGGCGACGATGTCGATCGCGGGCAGCACCTGCATGACGATCTTGGCGGGCAGCGGAATGTTGGGCGGGATCACCAGGCTGAGCCCGAACGGGAAGCCGAACGAGATCGGCACGATCTTGGCGCGGGCCAGGCGGGCGATCGGCCCGAGGCGCTTGGCCAGCCAGGTGCCGCGCGACAGGTAGAGCTGGGTCTCCTGGCCGCCGATGCCGACGGTCGGGACGATCGGCACGCCTGCGTTGAGGGCGGCCTTCACGTAGCCGGTGCGCCCGCCGAAGTCGATGACGTTCTCCGACAGCGTCGGCCGGTAGACGTCGTAGTCACCGCCGGGGAACACCACGACCAGGCCGCCGGAGCGCAGCGCCTCGTCGGCGTTCTCGTGGTTGGCGCTGATGTAGCCGATCTTGCGGAAGAATTCGCCCGTCGGCCCCATCATCAGCATGTCGTGGCTCAGCGTGTACAGCGGCCGGTCATAGCCGTGTTTGTCGTAGAAGTCGGCCTGAAGGATCGGCACGTCCATCGGCAACATGCCACCGGAGTGGTTGGACACCAGCAGCGCGCCCCCGGATGGCATGTTCTCCAGCCCGCGCACCTCCGAGCGGAAGTATCGCTTGAGGAACGGGCGGGTCAGCCCCGTCACGCGTTCGGTGAGGCCCGGATCCCACTTGGTGAGTTCCGACGGCTCGATATCGGTCGTGGCCATGGGGCTCCCTCGTCTGTCGCTGCGCTGCTCCTCGCGTGCGCAGACTAGAACGTGTTCTAGTTTTACATAGTACCCAGTCGCTGTAGCGTGCCAAACCCTGGTCGATAGCATCACCGACGTGAGCGAAGAAGCCAACAGCGAAGAAGTCGTCCTGGTCGAACAGCGCGACCGCGTACTCATCATCACCATCAACAGGCCGCAGGCCAAAAATGCGGTGAATGCCGCGGTCAGCCGGGGGCTGGCCGACGCCATGGACCGGCTCGACGAAGACAACGGCCTCTCGGTCGGCATTTTGACGGGCGCAGGCGGCTCGTTCTCGGCGGGTATGGACCTCAAGGCGTTCGCGCGCGGCGAGAACGTCGTCGTCGAGGGCCGGGGCATGGGCTTCACCGAGCGCCCACCGGCCAAGCCGCTCATCGCGGCAGTCGAGGGTTATTGCCTGGCTGGAGGATGCGAGCTGGCCCTGGCCACCGACCTGATCGTGGCGTCGAAGGATTCGGCGTTCGGCATCCCCGAGGTCAAGCGAGGCCTGGTCGCCGGTGGCGGTGGCCTGCTGCGGCTGCCGCAGCGCATCCCAGCTGCCGTCGCGATGGAGTTGGCGCTGACCGGTGAGAACCTTTCCGCCGAGCGTGCACACGAGCTCGGACTGGTCAACTTCCTTGCCGAGCCGGGATCGGCGCTGGAGGCGGCTATCGGGCTGGCTGAGCGCATCGGCAACAACGGACCACTCGCCGTCGCGGCGACCAAGAAGATCATCGTCGAGGCGCGCGGCTGGAGCCCCGAGGACATGTGGAAGAACCAGACCAAGATCCTGGCGCCGGTCTTCATGTCCAACGATGCCAAGGAGGGCGCGATCGCGTTCGCCGAGAAGCGGCCGCCGAAGTGGACGGGTACCTGACCTGACTGTTTCGGCGGGGCCGTCGTGGGCAACCGGTAGGTATGGCACATCGCGACGAACTACCGATTCCGGACTACGACCAGCTGCCGCTCACCGAGTTGCGGCATCGGGTCCGTTCGCTTGACGACGGCCAGCTGAAGACCCTGTTCGAGCACGAAAGCGCGCACGGCGACGCCGGGCAGACTCCGTCCCGAGGTAAGCCGTAAACCCACTTGACCTCAACCGGGGTCGATGTCGCAGCATGCACACATGACTGACGAAGCCGTCGCAAGCTATTTCGGCCGCATCGGCTACACCGGACCGACCGAGCCGACGCTGGACGTGCTCGCCGCGGTGACGGCCGCGCACAACCGGTCCATCCCGTTCGAGAACCTCGACCCGTTGATGGGCGTGCCGGTGGTCGACCTGCGTCAGGAGGCCCTCTTCGACAAGCTGGTTCACCGTCGTCGCGGCGGCTACTGCTTCGAACAGAACGGCGTGCTGGCAGAAGTGCTGTCGGAGTTGGGCTTCGGGGTCGACATCTTCGGCGGCCGGGTGGTCTGGATGAATACCAGCGGCGAGCTACCTGCGAAGACTCACATGGTGCTTGCGGTGACCGTCCCCGGCGAAGCGGGTCGCTACCTCGTCGATGTGGGATTCGGCGGGCAGACCTTGTCATCGCCCATCCGGCTGGAGACCGACACGGTGCAGCAGACTCGACACGAGCCGTACCGGATACGTGCGCACGCGGACGGTTACGTTCTGGAAACCGAGATCCGCGAGAAATGGGAGCCGCTCTACATTTTCACCGCCGGACCGTTTCCGATGATCGACCGTCAGGTCGGAAGCTGGTACACCTCAACGTATCCGGGGTCGCACTTCGTCTCCGGGCTCACCGCTGCACTCGTCACCGACGACGCGCGGTGGAACCTGCGAGGGCGAAACTTCGCCATCCACCGCAATGGGGATAGCGAGCGGATCCGCTTCGACACCGCCTCGCAGGTGGTCGAGGCGTTGACCGACCGTTTCGGCCTCGACCTCACCGGGCTCGGCGACGTCGAGGCGAGGGTCAACGAGGTGCTGGACAGCTGACGACGAGATCCCACGGATTGTCGGCCGCCAGCGTCATGCGGCCGAGCCGGCGCGCGTAGCTCGCAGTACTGCCGAAGTCGTCGACCCAACTGCGTGCCCGCATGGTGGACAGCCACAGCTGATGCTCGATCGTCACACCGATCGCGCCGTGCAGCTGGTGTGCGATGGTGGTAACCGGCTCGACGGCGCGGCCGACCGCGACCTTCGCGACCGTAACAGCGTAGTCCGCCTCGGCGCTGTCGAACCCGTAGTCGGCTGCCGCGGCAATCGCCAATGACGTTGCGGCCCTAGCGCGTTCGATCTCGCCGGCCATGGCTGCCAACGAATGCTGCACCGCCTGAAACGCGCTCAGCGGCCTGCCGAACTGATGCCGCTCGCGGGTATGCGCGACGGTGAGGCCCTCCGCGGCGTCGAGCGCGCCGATGATCTGCACGCAGCGGGCCCATGCGCCGCGGCGGATGAGCTCGTCGCCGACAGCCGGATCGACCGCAGCGAAGCCGTCGGTGGGCCGCTCGAATGCAAACGATCCGCGTGGCTCACCGGCGAGGTTGTGGCCGTCGGCCATCTGTGGTCGTCGACGACGCGCGACGAGGAGCGCGTCGGCGGTGCGGGCGGCCAGCACCACCGCGGCCGAGCGCGGCCACGGCACATCGGCCGCCGTCCCGGTGAGACCGGCCGTCGACGGCTTCGGCGTCGGCGATCGCGATGGTGAGCGGACCGGTGTCAGGCACGTCGATCCCCGCCAGGCCCGCGAGCCAGCCCGCCAACAGATCCGTCTCGGCGATCGGCACGGCGCCCGCATGGCGCGCCAGTCCGGACAACACGATCGCCGCTTCGGCAGGACCCGCCTCGTGACTGCTCGACAGCCGGCTCAGCCCCGTCTCCTCGAGGTTGCGCCACAGCGCATCGTCGAACTCGTCGGGCACGCCGCGGTGGCCGACGCGGGCGTCGAACGACCGGCGGCCGATGTCGTCGACGAGTTGCGTCAGCTCGTTCATCGCGCCCCTAGGCCTTTCGCGACCACACCGCGCAGCACCTCGTTCGTGCCACCGCGCAGCGTGAACAACGGCGAATGCAGCCGCGCGGTGGCCAGCAGGCCGCGCAGCAGCCTGCCATCCGGCGATTGCGGGTCGATGCTGTCGATCAGGTCTGCCACCACTTCCACGGTGTCCTGCTCGAAGCGGGTGCCGAGGTCCTTGACGAGCGCGGCGCGGGTTGCGGCGTCACGGCCTTCCGACAGCGTGCGGGCCACCGACACCGACAACTGACGCAGCGAGATCATGCGGGCCATCAGGTCGCCCACCTCGGCGGCCGTGCGGTCGTCGACATCGTGTTCGGCGAGGGCTCGCACGGCGGCGAAGACAAGCGTGGCGGTGGACAGAATCCGTTCCGGCCCACTGCGTTCGAAGCCGAGCTCGGCGGTGACCTGATGCCAGCCGTTGCCGATCTCGCCGAGCACATCGCCGTCGGCGACGAAGGTGTCGTCGAAGGTGACCTCGTTGAAGTGGTGTTCGCCGTTCATCAGCTGGATCGGGCTGATCGTGATGCCCGGCGGCGTCGGTCGGCACGATGAACTGACTGAAGCCGGCATGGCGGTGCTGCGGGTCGGCCGGGCTGGTCCTGGCCAGCACGACGATCTGGTGGGCGACATGTGCGCCGCTGGTCCACACCTTCGTCCCGCTGAGCAGCCACCCACCATCGGTCGCGACCGCACGCGTCTTGACCGCGGCAAGGTCGGAACCCGCGCCGTGTTCGCTCATCCCGATAGCCGAGTACAACGTGCCCGCGACGATGCGGGGCAGCAGACGGCGCCGCTGTTCCTCGTTGCCATACGTGAGAAGGCCGGGCGCCACCTGCCGATCTGCGATCCAGTGGGCAGCGACGGGTGCACCGTGCGCCAGCAGCTCCTCGGTGACCACATAGCGATGCAGATAGCCAAGCCCGTGGCCGCCGTATTCGGTCGGAATGGTCAGGCCGACGAAGCCGGCACCGGCAAGCCGGGCGGAGAAGTCGGGGTCCCACTTCGCAAGCCAGCAGTCGACAGCGGGCTGCCAGCCGAACTCGGCGCGATCAGCGGCCAGGAAGTCCCGGATCGACGTACGCAACGCGGCCAGTTCGCCGTCGTCGGCGCACAAGGCCTCGAATTCAGTCAACTGACAGCACCGGCTTTCTGTGGGTCGCGGCTACTCTAGCTTTCGATGCCCACCGTTTATTTCACCGCTTCCAGCATCGACGGATTCATCGTCGACGACCGTGACAGCCTGGACTGGCTGCTCTCCCGCAACATCGACGCGGACGGACCCTTCGGTTATCGGGCATTCAGCGACTCGGTCGGTGCGCTGGTGATGGGCGCGACGACCTACGAGTGGATCGTCGCGAACGAGTCCGGGGACTGGCCGTACGAGCAGCCGACCTGGGTGCTGACCCATCGCCCGAACATCGTGCGTCCCGGCCATCCCGTTCACACCTTTGCAGGCGACATCACCGAGTTGCAGCCAAAACTGTTGCAGGCGGCAGGTTATCGGGACGTCTGGATGGTCGGTGGCGGTGAGGCGGCAGCGCAGTTCGTCCGCGCCGGATTCGTCGACGAACTCATCGTCAGCTATGCGCCGTGCACGTTGGGCACCGGCGGCCGCCTGTTGCCCATCCACTCGGAGTGGCAACTGGTGGAATCCGGCGTCAACGGCGACTTCGTGTGCGCCCGGTGGAGGAAGGCCTAGCGATCGACGGTCGGTAGACCGTAGCGCCGGACGAATTCCCTTGACTTGACCAGGAATTCCATCTGGCTGGCCACCTGCCGCAACGGCTCGGCGTTGCGGATCGAGCGGCACAACACCACGGCGCCTTCCAACGACGCGATGCAGGTGACCGCCAGTGACTCGGCGTCCGCGTCGTCGAAGCCGTCGGCGACGAAGGCGCGCGTCAGCGCGTCGCGCCAGCGCCCGAAGATCTCGCTGGCGATCGACGTCAGCTGTGCCCCGTCCTGGGTGCAACCGATGGCCGCCGCGACAACGGGGCAGCCTGCGCCGAAATCACTGTCTTCGAGCGTGCGCTCCCAGAACTCGGCGAATCCGCGCACGAGCGGCATCGCACCCCGGTCGGCGGCGTCAGCGATTCTCTCGGCGATCGTGTCACCGGCCCAGCGCAGCGCCTCGGCCAGGATCTGATTCCTGCCCTCGGGGAAGTGGTAGTACACCGATCCGCGGGGGGCGCCGCTGCGGGCCAGCACCTCGTCGATCGTCACGCCCGCGGCGCCGCGTTCGCGCATCACCTCGGCGGCGCTGATCAGCATGTTGCTTCGCGTCGAACCCCGTTTGGTTCGCGTCTTGGTTTCCGGCACGGTCTAAGCAGTCCTCACGCCGCGTGCTGGTTACGAAGTTGCGCGGGTCGCCACGCCACCGTTCGGGAGGCCAGCCGGTAAAGCCGTTGGCGACGGTCAGGCACACGGTGTGTGAACTGGTGGCCGGCGAAGTTGATCTCGATGACCCACATCGTGTGCCTCCTAAAACGTGAGCGGCGCCATTGGCGGCCCATTTCTATGCTTGACATCATAGAACCACGGAACGACACGCACAATTCCCACCCCTGCGGATTCGCCAGTCAGTTTGGCAAACACCAGGTTAATCGCCAAATATCCGCAGATCAGCGGTTCGACTCGGCCCGAGCCTAATTATAGGTAATTGCATAATCGGCAGGATCGCGGTTGACTCGGCACATGACAGCACCGGAGCTGACCCTCGACACCGTCACGCTGGAGCGCGATGGCCACGTGCTGGCCATCGGCCTGAACCGGCCCGATAAACGCAACGCATTCAACACCGCGATGCTCGCCGACCTGTCTCGCGCCTACGGACTGCTCGAGAAGGACGAAAACCTTCGTGCGGGAGTGCTTTTCGCGCACGGCGACCACTTCACGTCGGGCCTGGATCTGGTCGACGTCGGACCTGCGATCGCGGCCGGCCAATTGCCGTTTCCCGACGACGGGCGTGACCCGTGGCGGCTGGACGGCACCTGGACCAAGCCGATCGTCGCCGCCGCCCACGGCTGGTGCCTGACGCTTGGCATCGAGTTGCTGCTGGCCGCCGATATCAGGGTCGCGGCCGCTGGAACCCGGTTTTCGCAGATGGAGGTGCTGCGGGGGATCTATCCGTTCGGCGGCGCAACGATCCGGCTGCCGCGCCATACCGGCTGGGGAAACGCCATGCGGTGGCTGCTCACCGGAGACGAGTTCGACGCGGAGGAGGCGCTGCGCATCGGGCTGATCCAGGAGATCGCTACCGACGCCGCGACCGCGGCGGCCAGGGCCCGCGAAATCGCGCACACCATCGCCGACCGCGCCGCGCCGCTCGGCGTTGCGGCGGTGTTGGCGTCGGCGCAGCTGGCCGATTCGGACGGCGAAGCTGCCGCCATCGAACGGTTGAGGCCCGAGGTGATGCGGCTGTTCGGCACCGCCGACGCCGCCGAGGGTGTGCAGTCGTTCGTCGAGCGTCGCGAAGCCCGATTCCAGGGCCGTTAGTACCGGCTACGCTCGGCCTTAGCCTCAGCGGAAGGGCTAGCCATGGGCCATTACAAGAGCAACGTGCGCGATCTCGAGTTCAACCTTTTCGAGGTGCTCGAGCTGGAGAAGGCGCTGGCGACCGGTGAGTTCGGTGACCTCGACGGCGAATCCGTGCGCCAGATGCTCGACGAGGCGTCGAAGCTGGCCGAGGGACCGGTCGCCGAGTCGTTCGCGGTGAGCGACCGGAACCCGCCGACGTTCGATCCCGAGACGCACGCGGTGGCGATTCCCGAGCCGTTCAAGAAGTCGTTCCATACCTGGCGGCAGGGGGAGTGGTTCCGCATCGGGCTCGACGAAGGCGTCGGCGGGGTGCCCGCGCCCGCAATGGTCGCGTGGGCGATCAATGAACTGGCCTTAGGCGCCAACCCGCCCGTCTTCCTCTACATGGCGGGACCGATCATGGCGGACATCCTCTACCACATCGGAAACGAAGAGCAGAAGCACTTGGCAACCATTGCGGTGGAACGCAATTGGGCCGCCACCATGGTGCTCACCGAACCCGATGCCGGCTCGGACGTCGGCGCAGGCCGCACGAAGGCGATCCAGGAGGCCGACGGCACCTGGCACATCGACGGTGTCAAGCGGTTCATCACCAACGGTGACACCGACGACATGTTCGAGAACATCCTGCACCTTGTGCTTGCGCGACCCGAGGGCGCAGGGCCAGGAACAAAGGGGCTCAGCCTCTTTCTGGTTCCCAAGTACCTGCCCGATCCGGAAACCGGAGAACCGGGTGAGCGCAACGGCGCGTTCGTCACGGGTCTCGAACACAAGATGGGTCTAAAGGCTTCGGCGACATGCGAGCTGACCTTCGGGCAGCACGGCACTCCCGCGGTCGGCTGGCTGGTCGGCGACACTCACAACGGCATCGCGCAGATGTTCAAGGTCATCGAGTACGCACGAATGATGGTCGGCACCAAAGCGATTGCGACGTTGTCGACCGGCTATCTGAATGCGCTCGAGTATGCGAAGACCCGGATTCAGGGTGCCGACATGACCCAGATGACGGACAAGACCGCGCCGCGCGTCACCATCATTCACCACCCCGACGTGCGTCGCGCGCTGATGACCCAGAAGTCCCATGCAGAGGGGCTGCGTGCGCTGTACCTGTTCACCGCCGCACACCAGGACCCGGCGGTGGCTGAGATCGTTTCCGGCGCCGACGCCCAGCTTGCCGAGCGCGTCAACGATCTGCTGCTGCCGATCGTAAAGGGAGTGGGCTCCGAGCGGGCCTACCAGTGCCTGACCGAATCGCTGCAGACGTTCGGCGGATCGGGCTTCCTGCAGGACTATCCGATCGAGCAGTACATCCGCGACGCAAAGATCGACAGCCTCTACGAGGGCACCACGGCGATCCAGGCGCAGGACTTCTTCTTCCGCAAGATCGCCCGCGACCAGGGTGTCGCGCTGCAACACATCGTCGCGAAGATCCAGAAGTTCCTCGAAAGCGACACCGCCAGGCCCGAATTGGCCGACGGCCGCGCGAAGCTGGCGACCGCGCTGTCGGACATGCAGGCGATGACGGCGACCATGACGGGGTATCTGATGAGCGCCCAGGAGAACGCGCGCGAGCTGTATCGGCTCGGCCTGGAGTCGGTGGCGTTCCTGCTCGCCGTCGGCGACCTGCTGATCGGCTGGCTGTTGCTCGAACATGCCGAGGTCGCGCTGACCGCGCTCGACGGCAGACCCGTCGGATCGTGACCGCGAGTTCTACGCCGGAAAGATAGCCGCCGCAAACTTTTTCGCGAAGAATGTGTTGCCACGGTTGACCGCTGAACGCAAGATCGTCGAAGGTGTGGACCTGACGATCATGGATCTACGAGAGGAAGCATTCTGATGAAGGTGATCACGTCGATCGACGATGCCGTCGCTTCGGTAGGGGAGGAACTCGGCGTCAGCGAGTGGCAGGAGATCGACCAGGACCGCATCAACGCCTTCGCCGATGCGACCGGGGATCACCAGTGGATCCACATCGACTCCGAGCGTGCGAAGACGGAAAGCCCTTACGGCACAACGATTGCGCACGGCTTCCTGACGTTGTCGATGATCCCCGCACTCACCAAGGACAACTACCGCGTCGAGAATGCGAAGATGGCGATCAACTACGGGTCGAACAAGGTGCGGTTCATCGCCGCGGTGCCGTCCGGCGGTCGGATCCGCGCGCGTTCGGAACTCATCGACGCAACCAAGGTCGACGACAACACCGTCAACCTGACGGTGAGAGAACACGATCGAACTCGACGGCTCCGCCAAACCAGCTGCAGTCGCCGAGACGATCGTGCGCGTGCTTTTCTAGCCTGCGTTCTCCACGGCGACCAGCGCCGCCGCGACGGCGAAGAACTTGTTGGCGCCCAGCTGCCTGACGGTCTTGATGTTGAAAGCCTCTTCCAGGAGCTTGGCGTCATTGTCGGTCACCCCCGCGAGCGCGGCGGGCGACGCGTCGAGGATTTCCTTGAGCGACTTCTCCTCGTATGCCTTGTCGAGAGACTGCGACAGATCGACGGATACGGCCACGGTTCATCCCCTTCTGTTGAAGACAGCGGAAGGGTCAACGTAGCGGCCGAACCTTAAGCCCAGCTGTCAGGTTCGGGTCGACTTATCCACAGTTGCGGGTTCATCCACAGGCCGTTTTTGACGTCGTGGTGTCTGTCAGTGGACGTGGATACTTTCGAAATTATGTTCGATGGCTCGTTACCCGAGATCGCCGATTCTGCTGCGTTGAGTGACGCCGCACTGGTGGATGCCGCCGGTGGATGGGCGCGTGCGGAGAATGCGGCATGCGCGCGCAAGCTGGCGGCGATGGCCGAGATTTTCGCCCGCCGCACCGGCCTGGCCGCCGGGGAACGCGAATTGTGGTGGGTGGACCCTCAGGCCGCCGTGGCCGCCGAGATGGCCGCGGCGGTCAACGTCAGCCAGGGCATGGCCCTGCATCAAACGCATCGCGGGGTGGCGTTGCGCGACCGGCTACCAGCGGTGGCTGCGTTGTTCGAGGCCGGTGTGGTCAGTGACCTGCTGGTGCACACGATCGTGTGGCGCACCGCTTTGATCACCGGGGAGGAGGCGATGGCCAAGGTGGACGCCGCACTCGCCGACCGCATCGCCGGTTGGGGGGCGCTCTCGGTCAAAAAAACCGAAGCCGCCATCGACGCACTCGTCGATGAGCACGACCCCGGCGCGCTGAGGCGCTGTCTGGAGTCGGCATCCTCGCCCACGGTGGAATTCGGCTCCCCTTCTGATGTCGCCGGGACGACGAGCATGTGGGCGCGTCTTGCCTCTCCTGATGCGGCCCTGATCGAGGCGGCCCTCGAAGAGACGGCCCGCTCGACCTGTCACAGCGACCCGCGCAGCATCGACGAGCGACGCGCCAAGGCGCTGACCGCACTGGTCACCCACACCGCCCTGGCCTGTGCCTGCGGGGAATCCGACTGCCCGGGCGAGCGTCGGGCTGACGCCGCGCCGACCAAGAACGCGGTGGTGTACGTGATCGCCGACGAGAAATCCGTGGACGCTGCTGAGGCGGATTCCCTTCACACCGACCCGCCTGGGCTCGCTGACGATCCCACCGAGCCGACCGACGAGGACGCCGATAACGCCGACGACACCGGTGTAGCGACACCGACTCCCGAGGCGGCCCGCTCGCCGCAGCGATGCGCCGCGCCGCCGGCCTTCGTGTTCGGCGGCGGAATACTGCCAACGCCATTGTTGGGCGCCATCCTGGAGCGCGCTACGATCCGCGAGGTGCGCCACCCCGGGGATGCACCGCCCGAGCCCCGGTACGCCCCGTCGCGGGCACTGTGCGAGTTTGTTCGCTGCCGTGATCTGACGTGTCGCTTCCCGGGCTGCGACAAGCCCGCCCAGTTCTGCGACCTTGATCACACCGTGCCCTATCCGGTGGGGCCGACCCATCCATCGAACCTCAAGTGCCTGTGCCGTTTTCACCATCTTCTGAAAACCTTTTGGAACGGGGTGAAAGGGTGGCGCGACCGCCAGTTACCCGATGGGACAGTCGTGTGGACCTCACCGACGGGCCACACGTACGCGACCTATCCGGGCAGCAGACACCTGCTCCCCGAACTGTGCCAACCAACTGGCACGCTGTGGACCGGCGACCCGCCCGAAGTCGAGACCCGAGGCGACCGGGGCGTGATGATGCCAAGGCGCCGGAATACCCGCGCGACCAACACCGCCCGAGCCATCGCCGCCGAACGCCGACTCAACGACGCCCACGTGGCCGAACGAAACAAACCACCACCCTTCTAGGTGCGACAGGTTTACGAGGCTACGGCGAAGAGATGCCACTCACCGGGAACACCCTTCAGAGCGTGAGCGCCGCGATCCTCGAACTCGAGTCCTGACCCGATCACCAAGTCGCACAGCGTGCTGGACACAAACACATCATTCGGGCCGGCCAACGCACTCACGCGCGCACCGATGTGCACGGCGATCCCGCCGATGTCGTCGCCGCGGACCTCGCATTCGCCGGTGTGCAACCCGGCGCGCACCTCGATGCCGAGTGCCTGCACCGCGTCACGAATCGCCATCGCACAGCGGATCGCCCGCTGCGGACCGTCGAACATCGCAAGGAAACCATCGCCCGATGTGTTCACCTCACGACCTCGGAAGCGGGCGAGTTGTGCGCGGACGACAGCGTCGTGTGCATCAAGCAACGCGTGCCAGTCACGGTCGCCCATTTCGGCGGCCCGACGCGTCGAGTCCACGATGTCGGTGAAGAGCACCGTGGCCAACACCCGATCATCGGCCACGTCGGCCTTGTGGCCCGTGAGGAACTCGGCGATCTCCTGGAAGGACTCGCGCCACGGTTCGACGAAGTGGAACGTGTTACGCCCGGTTAGCTCAACGTATTTCGCGCCCGATATGTGGTCGGCGAGGTACTTCCCGCCAGCGGTCGGGACCAGTGGGTCGTCGGTGTGGTGGAGTACGAGGGTCGGCACACGAATCGTGGGAAGGACGGCCCGCACGTCCAATTCGGTCGCGAGATCTAGCACGAGGGATGCGGCCGATGGGCTCGCCGAAAGGCGTTCGTGTCGCGCCCATGCTGCCCGAATCTCTTCATTCCATGGCATGTCCGGGTTGAGCGCACGCTGCATCTCCCCCGTGCCCCACAGGGCGAGCGTGGCGGCCCTGACTTCCTCGGGCGCCAATCCCTCGGTGCCTGTGTAGCCCTCGAGCACGACCAGCGCGGAGGTGCGGGACGGATGTGTTGCGGCAAAAAGCGCTGCGGGTGCAAGAGCGCCATTCGGTGCGAGGAGGACGGCCTCACTACTGCCCAGATCATCGAGCACCGCGGTGATGCTGTCGGCCCACTGCTCCAAGGTCGGCAGCGCGCCCGGCGTGACGAGATCAGACGCACCCGTGCCCGGCTGGTCGAAGAAAATGAGTCGCCCGAGCGACGTCATCGCCTCCACCCAGCCTTGAAGTGACGGTAGCTCGGGAAGGTGCTCGCAGCACGTAAACCAGTTCGGGACGAACAAGAGGTCGCGAGGGCCTTCGCGGGAGGCGCGATAGGCGACGCGCAAGTCCCCGTTCAGCGCGTAGCGCGTCTCCGAGAACATTGCGGAAGTGTAAGTCCGTAGGAGCGCGTCGACCGACGCCAACGCCGGTCAGAGGCTCCCCAGACTCACCCATACGACCTATTTATGTCCGAGGTTCGCATGGGTGTCGGGGACGGCGCATTGACCGTCGATCACTATCTGCCCGTCCTGGCACGCTAGTGTCCCCGGGTCGGCAACGGCGCTGGGTGCGCCGATCGTCGCGGATACCGCAATCATTGCGCTAACCCCCGCCAACAAAACGGTGATGGTTCGCGATCTTGTTGCTCGCATCGCACGCCTCCTATTGTTGAAGCGCCCGCAGATTACGCCCTTGACCTGCCTTTTGACAGATGCGTAAGCGGCGAATCCCCTAGTTAGGGGCATCGCCTTCACGTCCGGCGTCTCTTCTAGACGAGTGCCTCGATCAGTCGATCACTCCGCAATGTGCCGCGGGCCGGGGTGCCTGCCCGCTCGGCGATGTGGGCGTGGCTCGTGCCGAACTCGTGCGCACCGCCGATGTGGTCGAGGTGAGCGTGTGTCAACAGCAGGTCGGGCTCCCGCTCGAAAAGCGCAGGCGCCCCGGAGCGCAGGGAGTGCACGCCGAGGCCCGCGTCGACCACAAGGTCCTTGTCGGTTCCCGTCAGAATCCAGATGTTGCACCGCAGGAACGGATGTACATGAGGCTCGGTGACACGACCCATCCAGTCGTTGATGCGAGTGGACTCAAACCACTCGTCGGAGACCGGAAGAGCGGTCGTGGCGACTACTCGGGCTTGTAACCGAACGGCAGCAGCACGCTCTTGGCTTGCGTGTACTGCTCGATGCCCTCCGGCCCGTTCTCGCGGCCGATGCCGGAGTTCTTGTAGCCGCCGAACGGTGAGCCCGGGTCGAACGCGTACATGTTCACCGCGTAGGTGCCGGTGCGGATCTGCGACGCGATCTTCATCGCCTTGTCGTTGTCGGTGGTCCACACGCTGCCCGCGAGCCCGTACACCGAGTCGTTGGCGATGCGCACCGCGTCTTCCTCGGTGTCGTAGGGAATGATCGCAAGGACGGGCCCGAAGATCTCCTCCTGGGCGATGGTCATCGAGTTGTCCACATCGGCGAAAACCGTTGGCTGGACGAACCATCCGCTGTCCAGTCCCTCCGGCCTGCCGCCGCCGGTGACCAGTCGCGCGCCTTCGTCGACACCCTTCTTGATGTAGCCCTCGACGCGCTCGCGCTGCTTCTCACTGATCAGCGGGCCGATCATCGCGGCGGGGTCGTCCGGCAACCCGATCGGCATGGCGGCAACGCCGGCGGACACCTTCTCGACGACTTCGTCGTAGCGCGACCGTGGCGCCAGGATGCGGGTCTGACCCACGCAGGCCTGCCCGCAGTTCATCAGCCCGGAGAACAAGAGCATCGGCAGGCCCGAATCCAGGTCGGCGTCCTCGAGGATGATCGCCGCCGACTTGCCGCCGAGCTCGAGGCTGCACGGCTTGAGCTTCTCGGCCGCGATCTTGCCGATCTCCTTGCCCACCGCGCTGCTGCCGGTGAACGTGAACTTGTCGATCTCGGGGTTGGCGGTCAGCGCGCGGCCGGTCTCCGGGCCGCCGGGTACGACGGAGAGCACACCCTCGGGCAGCCCTGCCTCGGCGAAGATCTCGGCCATCGCGAACAGCGACAGCGGGGTCTCGGCGGCCGGCTTCACCACGATGGTGCAGCCCGCGATCAACGCGGGGCCCAGCTTGTTGGCGGCCAGGAAGAACGGCACATTCCAAGCGGTGACGGCGGCGACCACACCGATCGGCTCGCGGAGCACCATCGTCTGGCCGTAGACACCGTCGCGGAAGTCGCGCCACTCGAACTTGTCGGCCGCACCCGCGTAGTACTGGAACGCCGACATCGCGGCGCCGTACTGCATCATGTCGACGATCGTCGGCGGCTGGCCTGTCTCGGCGGCGAGCAGGAACTTCAGCTCGTCGGCGCGCTCCTCCATCAGCTTCACCGCGGCGCCGAGCACGGCAGCCCGCTCCTGCGGCGACATGTGCGGCCACGGGCCTTCGTCGAAGGCTTTCCGCGCGGCCGCGCACGCCGCGTCGACGTCGGCCGCGCTCGCGAGCGGAACCTTGCCGACCAGCTCGCCGGTGGCGGGTGAGTGCACCTCGATGACGTCCGCGGTCGCGGGTTCGGTCCACTTGCCGCCGATGAAGAGCTTGTCCCACTCGGTCTTGAAAGCTGTGCTCTGTGTCATTTGTGCTCCTCGCGTGCGCGGTCAATGGACGTCACACTACCTATCGAGAGGCGAAACGAGAACCTGTTGCAGTTCGGGCGCTCACCGCGGCTGCATCACTAGGACCAGATTGCTCACCGTGAATTCCCTCAGCAGGGGCACCCGGCTCATCCACCAGGCCCATCGTGGGTGGTAACGGGGAAATGCGGCCACCAAGGCGCCGGTACCGGCCGCCCATTCGAGCCCGGCCGCCGCGGATACCCCGAACAACGACGATCCGTAGTCGTTCTTCGGTCGGCGGCCGTGCTTGCGGGCATATCGGTCGGCGGCCCTCGCGCCACCGAGGTAGTGCGTCAGCCCCATCTCATGCCCGCCGAACGGGCCAAGCCACACCGTGTACGACAGCACGACGAGGCCGCCGGGCTTGGTGACCCGCAGCATCTCGTCCGCCAGCCGCCACGGCTCGCGCACATGCTCGGCCACGTTCGACGACAGGCAGACGTCGACGCTGGCGTCGGCGAACGGCAGTGCCATACCCGAGGCGCGGACGTAGGTGGCCGAGCCTCCCGTTGCGGGGCCCGCATGCATTTCGGCGGGGTCGGGTTCGACGCCGATGTAGGCAAAGCCGGCGTTTTTGAAGGCCGTCGCGAAATAGCCTGGGCCGCCGCCGACGTCAAGCAGCGTCGGGCAAGCGGCAGGGTCGCGGTGAGTCGCCAGCCACAGATCGGCGACCATCGCCGCGGTGTCCCCGGCCAGTGCGGTGTAGAACCGGGCCGGGTCGGTTTGTTCGAAGCGAAACTCCGAAAGCAGCCGCACCGACCGCGACAGGGTCGCCCGCCGGGCGAAGACGTCGGTGGCGGCCATAAAGGCGAACCATACGCAGCGGCTACGCTGGCACGGATGTCCAACCGACCGGTGCGCTCAGTGCTGTTGCTGTGCTGGCGCGATACCGGGCATCCGCAGGGCGGCGGCAGCGAGGCATACCTGCAGCGCATCGGCGCTCAGCTGGCCGAATCCGGGGTCGAGGTGACACTGCGGACGGCGCGCTACGCAGGCGCCCCGCAAAACGAGGTCGTCGACGGCGTTCGGATCAACCGCGCGGGCGGTTCCTATTCCATATACATCTGGGCGGGCCTGGCGATGGTGCTCGCGCGCATCGGACTCGGGCCGCTGCGCAAGGTGCGGCCGGACGTGGTGATCGACACCCAGAACGGGCTGCCGTTCCTTGCCCGTCTTGCCTACGGACGCCGCGTCGTCGTGCTCGTGCACCACTGCCACCGCGAACTGTGGCCGGTCGCAGGCCGATGGAAGGGACGCTTCGGCTGGTTCGTCGAGTCCCGGCTGTCGCCGTGGCTGCACCGCCGCAACCAGTACGTCACGGTGTCGCTGCCGTCGGCGCGGGACCTGACCGACCTCGGCGTCGACCCCGCGCATATCGCGGTGGTGCGCAACGGGCTAGACGAAGCGCCGCCGCAGACGCTGGACCTGCCACGCTCGGAGACGCCGCGCATCGCCGTGCTCAGCAGGCTCGTGCCGCACAAGCAGATCGAAGACGCGCTCGACGCCATCGCCGAGTTGCGGCCCGGGATGCCCGACCTTCACCTCGACATTGTCGGTGGCGGGTGGTGGCGCGAACGCCTCGTCGACCACGCGCGGTTGCTCGGGGTATCGGACGCGGTCACCTTTCACGGGCACGTCGATGATCTGACCAAACACCAAGTGCTGCAACGGTGCTGGGCGCACGTGCTGCCGTCGCGCAAGGAGGGCTGGGGCCTCGCGGTCACTGAGGCCGCCCAGCACGGCGTGCCGACCATCGGCTACCGCGCCTCCGGCGGACTGATCGACTCGATCGTCGACGGCGTGACCGGCCTGCTCGTCGACCACCACGCCGAAATGGTGACCGGGCTGGAGCGGCTGCTGTCCGATCCGGTGCTTCGCGATCAGCTCGGCGGTAAGGCGCAGGCCCGCAGCGTCGAGTTCTCCTGGCAGCAGAGCGCCGATGCCATGCGGCGGGTGCTCGACTCGATGCTCGCCGGCACGCGGGCCAGCGGAGTGATCTAGGCGGCGTTCCTATTTCGCCCAAACCAACGATCGGGTGAAAAAGTGGTAGTGAAAGCCGCCATTTTGTCGATCTCGACGCCGCCGAGACGAATGTAGCTTTCGTACACGCGGCCCAGAATTTCGGCAGGCCGATCCTCGTTGATCACGCGGACGACCTCCCATCCGCATGCATTGATCCTCCGAAGCCGCCGCATGTCCTTTACGTATTGCGGCCGATCGGTGCGGTGTTGGTCGCCGTCGTACTCGACGCCAAGCCGGAGGTCGCGCCACCCCATGTCCAGAAAGGCGAACGGGTCGCCGCCGTCGCAGACCGGAATCTGCGTCTCCGGAACAGGAAAACCATTGTCGATGAGCAACAGTCGCAGCCAGCTTTCCTTCAGTGAGGCCGCGCCTGCGTCAACCAAAGGCAGAAGTTCTCGCAATTGCCTCACGCCGCGGGCCGCGCCGTATCGCTGCATCAGCAACGCGACGTCCACATCACGAAACCGTGCAGCCCGCATCAACGCGTCCATGCGCCCGATCGCGATGGACCGCTTCTGGTGGCGCCCCAGATCGAACGCGGTACGCGCCGGCGTCGTGACCGGAACACCGTCGACAGTGACGACCTCATCGTCGGCGATACGGTCCATTCGCACGACCAGTCCCGGCTGACGGCGTCGCTCATCGACAAGGATTTCGATGGGATGGTCATCGTCGACCCAGTCGGCCCCGTGCAATGCCGACGCCGCCACACCGGCGATGATTCCTGTTCGATGCGATGTGAGCCAAGCGCCGAAGGTCCTGTCGTGAAGCGACGGAGTCGACGCCTTCGGGATGTATACGCCGCGAAACATCGGTCGATACCAACGGCGCAATTCATGACGGGGCAAACCGTCGCCGAGCGCTTCCCTTCCTAGAAAGACTTCCACCATGGTCGCATCGTGGTTGGACCGTCCGACAAGTTGCCGAAATCGACGAAATGGCGCGATCTACTCGCACTTCTTCGCCCAATCGTTGGTTTGGGCGAAACAAGCTAGGCGGCGTCGAACGCGATGGGAAGCGTTGCGGGACCGGTGATTGCGATCAACGGCTTCCACGTAGCGATGCCGTCGCGCCGCAGGTTCCTCATCCGGCCCGACATCACCGTCAGCGCGCTGGCGATCTCGCGCCGGGCCAGGTTCGCGCCCAGGCAGTAGTGCGCACCGGCGCCGAACGTCTGCATCGGCGGCGCGTCCTCACGCGTGATGTCGAAGCGCTCAGGCTCGGTGTACACGTCGGGGTCGTGGTTGGCGGCGGCCGTGTTGCACATGACGAACGTGCCCGCCGGGATCATCACGCCCTCGATCTCGACGTCCTCCATCGCCATCCGCATCGCGCCGAAGATCACCGGGCAGAAGCGCATCAGTTCCTCGACGGCCTTCATCGCCATCTCGGGATGGTCGGCCAAGAGATCCCACTGGTCCGGATAGTCGCAGAACACGTCGACGGCGGCGGCTACCTGATTGCGGGTGGTGTCCGTGCCAGCCATCAGGATGCCCGCTGCGAGCATCCGCAGTTCGCTGATGGTCAGCCGGTCGCCGTCGTCCTCCGCGCGGATCAGCTCGGAGATCAGGTCATCGGTCAGCGATTGGCGCCGGGTGGCGACCATCTCGTCGATGTAGTCGTCGAGTTCCTGCCACGCCTGCAGGATGACCGGCTGGTGTTCGGCGACGTTCCAGCTGAACAGCTTGAAGAAGTCGTCGGCCCAGTCCGAGAACAGCCGCCAGTCCTCGCGAGGAGCGCCGAGCAGGGCGGAGATGATCGGGACGGGATAGGGCCGGGCGATGTCCTCGACGACCTCGCTTCGGCCATTGGCGGCCAACGGCTCGATAAGCCCGCTGATCACGTCGACGATGATGTCGTCGAGCCGCGTCACCGACCGAGGAGTGAACGCCTTCGACACCAGCCGGCGCAGCCGATTGTGGTCATCGCCGTTCATCGCCAACAGGCTGCTGGTCGCGCGGTCCCACAGCGGGCCGTCGGTGATGTTCTGCGCCTCGAGGCCGAGCCCGCGAGGCACCTGGAACCGGGAGTCGCGAAGCGTCGTGCGCACCAGTTCGTAGCTGAGGATCTCCGGGCCGTGCGCCCCTAGCGCGATCGGCGCCTGCTCGAGCGCCTTCCTGAGGTTTCTGTGCGCCTCGGCGGGACTTGGAGCGTCCTCGTACTCAACGGTCGGCAGGTCGGCTTCGAACACGCTCGGGACGCTCATCAGAATCTCCTCGGGCTAGAGACGATCGACACTGACCATGCTTCGACCAGCTGAGGAGCGTGGGTAGCGTAGTCGACTACCCCAATGTGAGGGGCGCCACCTTTTGGGTAGTGCGGCGGCGCCGCACCCATCCGGCGAGCATGCCCGCGAGTCCGCCTAAAAGAGCCGCCAACCAGGCAATATGCGCCGCGATCAGCACTCCGCGATACGGCGGCGCTGGATGGTCGCCGCCGATCCGGGTCAGTGTCACGTCGTCGCCTGACTCGGTGACCAGCCAGCCGACCCCGGCACGGGCGAGCGCTTCGCGATCGGCCCCTTCGGCCAGCAGGCGCTCGACGTCCCGCGCGCGGCCACCCTCACCGGGCACCACACGACCCGAGATCGTCAGATCGCCGGTCGTCAGCACGTCCGCCAGGACCCAGCGCGGCAGCGGGTCGAGAACCGGCGCGGCACCCGCCCACGGAAAGTTCCGCATACTCCCCGGCGGCACCACCGCCACCGGGCGCGGGTCGGCGTTGATCGCGTTCGCCGCGTCCGCCCACGCCGCCGGGTAATGCATCGCGACGACCTTGCCGCCGACACCCCACGCCAGGTCGGGCAGTGTGGCCACCAACGCGAGACTGCACACCGTCGCCGTGACGAAGCCGGGCAGCCAGCGCCGCAGCGTGACGACCGACGCGGCCGCCGCGAGCGTATAGCCTGGCACCGCCAGCGCCACCCACTTCTGCGCGTCGCGAACCACGCCGAGGCCGGGCAGCGCACGCACCGTCGCCTCCACGAACGCCATGCCCGGTGCCGTCGCCATCACCGCGGGCACCACCACGGCCGTCGCCGCGAGCACGAGCAGCGGAACGGCGGACGGTATGCGCGTGACGACCGGGATGCCCACCGCAACGATGCCCAGCAGCACCACCGCGGCTACTACCGCGAAAAGCGTTGTCCGCGAACCGGGTACGGCTTCGCCGTTCCAGATGCCGCCGAGGCTCGCCAGGCTGCCCAGGGTGCCGAGGCCCGGTTCGGCGCGTGCGGCGAAGGCAGGCACACCCTCGGCCTGCGACGACGACAGCGACTGGGCCGCGATCACGGCGACCAGCCACGGCAGCGCGCCGACGACTCCCGTTGCCAGCCCCGCAGCCGCGCACAACCGCCGCGACCCGCCGGCTCCCGTCGCCAACGAACACGCAAGCGCCACCGTCACGGCCAATAGCAGGCCCGTCGGCGTGAAGCCGGCGAGCGCCGTCCAGAAGGTCAGCGCACACAGCTCCGGCCACAGCGGCCCGGCCGTCGCGGTGCGCAGCCGCAGCATCGTCGTCGCCACCCACGGCAGGCACCCGTAACCGACCAGCAGGCTCCAGTGCCCCTGCAGCAGCCGTTCCGCGACGTAGGGGTTCCAGATCGCCAACGTGGCCGCGACGAACTGGCCGGGCAGACCCGCGTCGGGCACCACCGCTGCCGCCAGCCGCGCACAGCCCCAGCCCGCCAGCCACAGTCCGGCCACCAGGAGCACCTTGACTACGACGCCGCCGTCGACGACATGCGAGGCCAGCGCGACCGCGAAGTCCTGAGGCACGGCGCGCGGTGCGGCATCCGAAAGGCCAAGCGCCGCATCGGATAAATAGGACCGCGGCGTCGAGACTGCGTCACGCAGCAGCAGATAGCCGGGCGCCAGAAGCGGCGCGAGCACCAACAAGGAGAGTGCCAGCGCGTACGCGGGCACTCCGAATTTCGCGAAATAGCGGTCGATCAGACCGGTCTGTCGGGTGGCTGTCTAGGCCGCTGCGTCGGCAATTGCATCTTCTCGGTCTTGGCTTCGGCACCCGGCACCTTGATGCCCTGGGTGTCGAAGAAGCCGTGATCGGCCTCGTCCAGACCCGGGTCGATGAGTGCGGACTCGGCCCGCAGGCTGAACGATCCCAGCAGCGCGCCACCGACCAGCGCCACCAACCCGACGGCTGTGAAGGTGATCGGCAGGATCCGTCCCCACAGCGCCACCCGGTCCCGCTCGTCGCGCGCTGCGGCGACCTGAGACTCGACCGTCTGCTCGTTGGAGGTGACGGTGTAGTCGACGAACGTCACCTCAGGCCGCAGCGCCTCCCGCGCGTAATACTGGTTGGCCCGCTCCTTGGTTTTGACGATGGTGCCCGAAACCGGGTCCACCCAGAACGTGCGCTGGGCGGCGTAGAAGCGCGACATGGTGATCTGCTCGTCGGGGTTGCCCGGCAGTCCCCACATGCCCGCCGGCGCGGTCACCTGACTGTCCTCGTCGTTGTCGTACAGCGAGGCGTACTTGACCGGTTCGACGAGCTTGCCGTCGGAGTCGTAGCCGACGTTCTGGCTGAACTTGTAGGTCGTCAGGCCGTTGACGTCTTCCTCGCCGTCGTAGTTGGCGTCGAAGGCCTTCTGCGCGATCGGATCGAAGAACGGATACGTCTTCTTCTCGGTGGCGAACGGGAAGCGATACGCGAGCCCGTCGTGAGGCAGTGCGACGTTGGTCGGCGGCTGATCGTCTTCGATGGTGCGCGGCTTCTGCACGGCGCCACCGGGATTGCTCTCGCTGGACACGGCCATCGCTGTCTTGCGGTCGAGGGTGACGGTGTCGACGAGGGCCAGCAAAAGCCCGTTGTCCTTCTGTTTGTCGGTGCGCCGCAGCGTCGTACCGACCTGGAGGGTGACGACCTGAGCGTTCGACGGCGCCTCGACGCTGACCTGTTGCTGCTGCGTCACCGGCACGTTCTTGCTGATCTCGAACTTCGGGGCGGAAAGTGACGCAGGATCGAAGGCGGTGCCCGTTCCGTCGCTGACCAATGTGGCGTCCAGATCCAAGGGGATCTTCGAGATCTTGCCCTTGGTATATGTGGTCAGCAGCAGCGCAGAGATCAGCAGGGCTGCTCCCAGCCCTAAGATCCCGCACGCCGCGATACGCAACGCCACTGCGCGGTTCAAACCGTTCCTCCTTCGGTTTGGGCACCCGATGCCCAGCGACCCTAACAGCACAAACTAAGGCCAAGACTCACTAGGAGGCCTTCCGCGCCGGGCGGCGGTCTCGACCCGACTGTGGGCAGCTTGACTACCCCTTTTGAGGTAAAACTTATCTGCCCGGCACACTGGGCGCTGTGCACACATCCGAAGGCGTCGGCGGAACGCGTGCCTTCCTGCCCGCGGTCGAGGGAATGCGGGCCTGCGCGGCGATGGGTGTGGTGTTCACCCATGTGGCCTTTCAGACCGGGCACAGCACCGGTGCGGTAGGCAGACTGTTCGGTCGCTTCGACCTCGCCGTCGCGGTGTTCTTCGCGCTCTCGGGCTTTCTGCTGTGGCGCGGTCATGCCGCCGCCGCCCGCGGCCTGCGCTCGACCCCGCCGACGGGACATTACCTTCGATCCCGCCTCGTCAGGATCCTGCCCGCATACCTCGTCGCGGTGGTGGTCATCCTGGCCCTGGTGCCAGACGCCAAGCCCGATTTGACCGTCTGGATCGCCAACCTGACGCTGACCCAGATCTACGTGCCGTTGACGCTTACGGCGGGGCTGACCCAGATGTGGAGCCTGTCCGTCGAGGTCAGCTTCTATCTCGCGTTGCCGGTGATCGCGCTACTGGCTCGCAGGCTGCCGGTGCGGGCGCGCATGCCTGTGCTGGCCGCCGTGGGGCTGCTGAGCCTCGCGTGGACGCTGATCCCGTTTGATCTTCCGTTCGGGGTGAGCGCGGTGAGCTGGCCACCCACGTTCGCCTCGTGGTTCGTCGCGGGGATGCTGCTTGCCGAACTGACGGTGACCCCGGTCGGCTGGCCGCACCGGCTGGCCCGGCGGCGGATCGTGATGTTCGTGATCGCGCTGACCGCATATCTGATCTCGGCGTCGCCACTCGCGGGCCCCGAAGGGCTGACCCACGGTGCCTCGCAGCAGTTCGTCGTGAAGATCGCGATGGGTGCGGTGCTGGCCGGTGCCTTGCTGGCGCCGCTGGTGTTGGACACACCCGACACCCCGCACCGGATCCTCGGCAACACCTACATGGTGACGCTGGGCCGCTGGTCCTACGGCCTGTTCATCTGGCATCTGGCAGCGCTGTGGATGGTGTTCCCGATCATCGGCGAGTTCGCCTTCAACGGGCATATGCCGGTCGTGCTGGTGCTGACGGTGGTGATCGGCTTCGCGATCGCGGCGGTCAGCTACTCATTGATCGAGTCGCCGTGCCGGGTTGCGTTGCGGCGCTGGGAGTATCGCCGCAGCAGTCCGTCCAAGCACGCTCCACCGCTGGACAGCGCCGTCACTGAGCCTGAGCCAGCCGCGCAATGACTTCGTCGCGCACCGCCGACCGTCGTGCCTTACCCGCGTCGTCACGCAGTGGTGTGTCGGTGAACTCCACCGTGCGCGGCAGCTTGTAGCCCGCGATCTGCTCGGTGAGGAACGCCAGGACAGCGGCTTCGTCGAGCCCGTCGGCCTGCACGATCGCATACGGCACCTGACCGAGATCGTCGTCGGGTACGCCGACCACCAAGCACGACAACACATCCGGATGAGCGCATAGCGCGGACTCGATCTCGGCGGGGTAGACGTTGCGGCCGCCGACGGTGAACATGTCGACGCGACGGTCGTTGACATAGAGGAAGCCGTCGGTATCGAAGTAACCGAGGTCGCCGAGCGAGTCCCAGCCGTCGCGGCTCTTCGCCGTCGACCCGATGTAGCGGTACGTCGGGGCGCTGCCGGGCGACCGGCGCATGTAGATCTCACCGCTGTCGCCGGGCGCGCACTCGTTGCCGTCGTCGTCGAGGACCTTCATCTCGCCTGCGACGACGACGCCCACCGAACCGGGATGGGTCAGCCACTGATCACCGGAGATGAACGTCAGCGCCTGAAGTTCGGTGCCGCCGTAGAGCTCCCAGATCTTCTCGGGGCCGAGCAGGTCGATCCAGGCCTGCTTGACCGTCGGCGGGCATGGCGACGCGAGGTGCCAGAACCGGCGGATCGACGACAGGTCGTGGGCATCGGGGTCGGCCCGGTACACCGGCAGCAGCCGCTGCATGATCGTCGGCACCGTCGCCAGAAACGTGACTCCGTGGTCGGTGACCAGCCGGAGAAACTCGTGCGGCTCGAATCGCGGCATCAGCACGAGGTGGTGACCTTGAACCAGCCCGACTGCGAACGTCGTGAAGCCGGTGTTGTGGGACAGCGGCACCGAGATCAGGTTGACGTCACCGTCCTGCGCGCCGAGCGGGTAACCGGCGGCGGGCGGGAACCGGCTGTCGCCGCCTGCCTCGATGAGTTTGGGGCGCCCGGTGCTGCCGCCGGAGCCCATCGACTTCCACACCGGTGAGACCACCTCAGGAAGCGCCGCGTCGGACTGCGCCGGATCCGGTGTGTAACCCGCTGGCACACTTGGCGTCTTGCCTCGCGGGTCGTCGCGGCCGACGAGCAGTGCCTGCGAGCGCAGATCCAGCAGTCCCTCGAGCTCGGCATCGGGCAGGCGCGCCGACAGCGGTTGCGGCGTCGCCCCCAGCTTCCACGCGGCCAGCACAGACTGCACCCACTCGATCGAGTTGGGCAGCAGGATCGTCACGTAGTCGCCGACGCCGACGCCGCGTGCGGCGAAGTCGCGCGCCAGCCGGTTCGTCGACAGGTCGAGCTCGCGTCGGGTGAGCGTGCGGCCCGAGCAGGTCACCGCGGGCGCATCGGGGTCCTGTTCGGCCAGCCGGGATACCTGTGTGCCGATCGGTGGCGTGTCGTGCGCCATCTCAGTAACCACCCTGGGCGGAGAAGATCTTTCGCGGGTTCTCCACCAGCATCGTGTGGATCTGTTCGTCGGTGACGCCACGCGCCTTCAGCGCGGGCAGCACGTCGTCGGAGATGTGCAGGTAGTGCCAGTTCGGCATTGCCACCGGCACGAGTTCCTCTGGCAGCCAGTCGTTGAAGCATGAGGCGTCGTGCGACAGCACCATCTTGTCGGCGTGCCCGCGCTCGCACATCGTCGCCACGGTGTTGACCCGTTGCTCGGTATCCAGGAAGGTGTCGAGGCCGAAACGGTCCATCCCGATGTAGGAGCCGTTGCCGATCAACTCCTCCAGGTAGCCGATATCGGTGCTGTCGCCGGAGTGTCCGATCACCACCCGGGACAGGTCGACGCCCTCTTCGGTGAAGATGCGCTGTTGCTCGAGCCCGCGCCGGGTACCTGCGTGGGTGTGGGTCGAGATCGGCACGCCGGTCTGGCGGTGCGCCTGCGCTACCGCACGCAGCACCCGTTCGACGCCTGGCGTCACACCGGGTTCGTCGGTGGCGCACTTGAGGATTGCCGCCTTGATGCCGGTGTCCGCGATGCCCTCGGTGATGTCGTGGACGAACATGTCGGTCATGATCTCCGGGCCGTCGAGCAGCGTGCCGGGGCCGCGGAAGTGGAAGTACATCGGCACGTCGTTGTAGGTGTAGATGCCGGTGGCCACCACGATGTTGATGTCGGTGGCCGCGGCGATGCGCGCGATGCGGGGGATGTAGCGGCCGAGCCCGATCACCGTGAGGTCGACGATGCTGTCGACGCCGCGGGACTTGAGGTCGTTGAGGCGGTCGATCGCGTCGGCCTCACGCTTGGCGTCGTCGCCCCACGCCTCGGGATGGTTGTCCTTGACTTCGGGGGACAGCACGAAGACGTGCTCGTGCATCAGCGTTACGCCGAGATCGGCGGCGTCGACGGCTCCTCGTGCGGTATTGAGTTGCGCCACTCGGCCGATGCTACCGAGGCCGCCAGTGCGCTGACCGAGATCAGCGCAAGCAGTTGCACGCTCGCCGAGTGGCCTGCGTAGCCGTCCACCGATCGCCACGGGTTTTGCGACAGCACCACGCCCGCAAGGATCAGACCGCCCGCGACTGTGCCGACGGTGATGGCGTCGAGCAGGCCGGGCCGGTTGCGCAGCAGGTAGCGAATGCCCAACGCCGCCCCGACCACGACGACGCCTGCGATGCCGGAAACGAGCGCACCGACCGCGACGACGGCGACGGATGTCGCCACGATGCCCGGCTGCCACGGCTTCGCAGGATCGGCGGACGGCCGCGGGCGTCGCGCGGGCACCAACGCCAACAGCAGCAGGATCGGCAGAAGCGCCAGACCACCCGCGATCCCGGCGCGGTAGACCGCATTGGAGCCGAAGTACAGGGTGACGGTGCCCGAGGTGCCCGGCGGCACGACCCAACCCTGCTGCCAGCCGTTGACCGTGATGGGCGTCAGCCGGGTGCCGTCGGCGGCGCGCGCAGTCCAGCCAGGGTTGACGCTCTCGGGTACCACGAGGATGCGCGCGGCCTTGGCTGCCGGGATGTCGACCTCACGGTGGTCCGACCGCCATGTGCCGACTTTGACGGGTTCCGTTGGCGCGCTGACCAATTGGCGGCCGAGGGGACCGACGAGTTGCACACCGTCGACGAAGAAGGCCGCGCCGGGGCTGATCAGCAGCTCCTGCTGCCCTGCGGGCAGCGCGATTGGGGCGGCCTGGCAGGGCTTGGCGGGAATCGGGTCGCCGGCCAGCAGCGCGCCGACGGTGGTGTCGATCGACGTCTGCACGAACTGCCCCGCTACGGCGATGATCGGGCCGCGGCCACACGGCAGCGTGACCGCCCGCGACCGGTTACGCGCCGCGTCGGCGGCGGCGATCGGCCTGCCGTGGGCGTCCAGCGCCGCGATCTCGGCAAGGCCGGGCGGCTTCAACTGGTCGAAACCCAGTGCGGTGCGGTCGATGACGTCGTCCCAGTCGAGGATCGACACCTTGATGGTGTCGGTGGTGTGCGGCCGGAGGGCGAGCGTCTGCGCCCCGCCGTAGCCCGTCATCGGGCGCACCTGCGGCCCGTCGCCGAGGTCGATCGCCACCAATTTCGGGTGCGCGGGCAGCGGCGACGAACTCGGGGTGACCCGCAGCGCGGCCACCTCCGCGGGTGCGGGCAGTTTCAGCGTCAGGTTGGGCGGCGTTCGGAACTGCACCACCCGCTGCGGCGCGGTCCACGCGGTGCGCGGGTTCCCGTCCGTCGCCGCATACGCGGAGCCGAGCACGTCGATCGGGTCGGAGTCACCGGAGGCGCGGGTGGTCCCTGGCTCGCTGACGAGGTCGGCGAGGTTGGGTCCCTGTCGTGGCCGCACCCACACCGTCGGGGTCACTGAAATCGGTTCGGGGACGGTCAGTGTCCGGCTGAGATTGACCGGCTCTTCGGGGGACAACGCCATCGCCGCCGCGCAGTGCACACCGTCGGGACCGTCGGCGCAGCCCGACCTACCCAGCAGCTCCGATCCCAGATCCCATTGTGCGACAGCCGAATCCGCCGGTGGGCCGGGAACCATCACCGTGTGCCGCAGCTCGACGGGATGCGCATAACCGGACGCATCGTACTGGGTGACGTCGAAGTCGGTGATGCCGAACTGCACGCCGGGCGATCCGTCGTCGGTGCCCACCGCCGTGATCCGCACCCACGGGGTTTCGCCGTAGGGCAGAGCCGCGGTGATCGGCTTGCCCGGCTCGTCGAAGCGCAACGTGCTTGTCCCGTTGACGGTGGAGATCTCGATGCGGCGCACCTGCGCGCCGACGGCCGTCGCGCTCGGCGTGACGGTGATGGTCGCGTTGGTGACGGGGTGATCGAAATCGACCTGCAGCCACTGCCCGATGGCCGCCTGCAACGCGTTGGACACCCACGAGGTGGACGGGTCGCTGTCGATGGCGGCGGTCGGTCCGGCCGCGGGTGCGACGTTGGGCAGCGCGGTGGAGTCCGCGGCCGAACTCGACACCGTGACCCGGCCGCCGGTCCATGCGCCGCGCACCATGGGGGCATCGCCCGCGGGGTAGTCGGGCACCCGGTTGAAGGTGTGCCTCGCATCGCCTTTCGCGCGGATCGCCGACGAATGGTCGTCGACGCGGCCGTAGTCGGTTTCGCGGGCAAGGGGCGTGTCGGTGACCGTGACGACGGGTGTCGGCAGCCCGGCGTGCTGTGCGTCGGTGGTCAGCAGCATCGGCCCCAGCGGAGGCTGGTTCAGCAGCCTGCGCCGCTCGTCGAGCCGCAACAGGGCCTCGGGGCCGCCGTCGATGCGGGCCATCGCGTCGGCGTCGGTGAGGTACGGCGCGCCCGCCTGCTTATTCACACTTTCCACGCGGTAGATCTGCACCGCGGGGTACATCGGCCGCAGCCCGCTGTCGGTGATGAAGCCCTCGAGCGTGCCCGGTCCGACTGGTTCGCCGAACTCCGCGACCTTGGTCAGGCCGCCGGACCCATCGATCGCCCTGTGCGCCAGCACGGGCCGCGCCGACCGCGACGACTCCGGGTCGAGGTCATTGCGTACGACGACATAGGAAATACCTTGCCGAGCAAGGGTATCCGCCAATCCGGCCGACGGCCGGCCCGCGGCAAGCAGCCGCTGCACCGAGTCCAGCGCGCGGATCGTCTGCGGCGGCGTCAGCGGAATCGAGTCACGGACACCCCACGGGCTGTTGCCGAGCACCTGCAACGGCTCGTCGTGGCTGGTGCCCCAGACCTGGGTGGCGAACGGCGCGCCAGGCACCACAAGCACGCGCCCCGGCGGCGAGCCGGTGTTGTGCTCGTCGAGCCAGTCGGCCGTCTGATGCCAGTATTGCGGTATCGCGTCGAATGCGCCCGGCGGTGTCAGCCTGCCCGTCCACGCCAGCGAGCTGCCCGCAGCCAACGCAACCAAAACGATGATGCCGACGGCGACCCGCTTGTCGTGCTCCGGATGCGCGAAGGCGTGCATCCACTGCTTGCGCGGCACGCTGCCAGGCAGCGGGATGCGGCCGAGCAGATGGGCGAGCCCGAGCACCAGCGGCAGCCGGATCACCGGCTCGAGCTTGTGCACGTTTCGCAATGGCGTGCCCGCCGCATCGAGGAACGTCTGAACCTGATGTGCCAGAGGCGATCCCAGTCCGCCGGAGTAACCGACCGCCAGCAGGACGATGCCCACCAGCAGCATCGTCACCAGCCTGCCGCGGGCAGGCATGTTTCGCATCGCCAGCCCGGCCAGACCGGCCGCCGCGACGATCGTGGTGGCCAGCACGGCGACCGTCCCGGTGACCAGTGATGCGCCCGCGGTCGCGTTTGGCGCGACGAACGGTGTCCAGCTGTCGGTGCCGCGCAGCATCTCGGTCAGCGACGTCCATTGCGTTGTGACGCCGGATGATTCGATGAAGTCAAGGAACGGCGGGCTGATGCGGCCCAGCATCACCAGGGCGACGACCCACCACGCGACGGCAAGCGCCGCGCACAGGAACCACCATGCGGTGAAGCGCAACCACAACCGGTTCGGCCGGTGGCAGGCCCACCAGATCACGGCGGCCAGACAGCCGGTCAGGGTGGCGACGGCGTTGACCGCGCCCATAAACGCCAGCGCCAGTGCCGAGCGTGCCGCGAGAACCCGCAGCGAACCCGAACCGCGCAGGGCCGAGATCACCGGCAGCAGCACCCACGGCGCCAGCATCATCGGCAGCGTCTCCGAGGAGATCGCCCCGATCGTGGTCAGCACCCGCGGTGACAGCGCGAAGGCCGCGGCCGCGATGACGCGCGAGCCCGGCGAACCGATACCAAGCGCCTCGGCCACGCGTAGCAGACCCCAGAAGCCGACCGTCAACAGCAGCGCCCACCACAGCCGCTGGGTCACCCACCCCGGCAGCCCGAGCGTGTCGCCGAGCAGGAAGAAGGCGCCGTGCGGGAACAGGTAGCCGTACGCCTGGTTCTGCGCCTGGCCGAATGGAAGCTCGCTGTTCCACAGGTTGGCCGCGCGCGCGAGGAACCGCAACGGGTTGGCCGTCAGGTCGAGTTTGGTGTCCGGTGAGATCTTCCCCGGTGCCTGGGCGAAGGTCAGGATCAGCGATATCGCCGCGACCAAAAACAGCCAGCGGCGGGAGAGCGGCGTGGCGAGCGCCGGTGAATCGGTGGTGGTCAGGCTAGCTTCGGTTGCCGTACTCGACCCGGTTCAGCACCGACGACGCCGGATCGCCCGCCTGCACCGGCGGCTTGGTGTCCTGCTGGACCATCAGCGTGATGCCGAAGATCGCGGCCGCACCCAGCAACAGGCCGACGACGACGCTGGCCGCCGCGGGTACCAAGAACCGGTCCATGCGGCCAACGTAACATGCGACGTCATGGCCCTGCCCCGCGTACTCGGTGCGCTCGCGGCGCTGACCGGCTTACTGCTGGCCTGCTCGCCCGCCACCGAAAAACCCGCCGCATCGCCGACTCCCAGCCCGTCCGACAGCTCGCTGGGCAGGCCGATGCCGGATGCCGTGCCCCCGCCCGCCTGCGGTGCGGGCCCGGCGCTGCTGGCCGGGATGTCGACGCGGGACAAGCTCGCGCAGCTGCTGATGGTCGGGGTGAAAGACGCGGCCGACGCCAAGGCCGTCGTCGACACCCACCACGTCGGCGGCATCATGATCGGCAGCTGGACCGACCTGTCGATGATGGGCCCACCGCTGGCCGACGTCGTCGCGTCCGCGGGCCCGCTGCCGCTGTCGGTGAGCACCGACGAAGAGGGCGGACGGGTCTCGCGGCTGTCGAGCCTGATCGGCGAACAGCCGTCGCCGCGGGTGCTGGCGCAGACCAAGTCGCCCGCCGAGGTGCACGACATCGCGCTGCAGCGCGGCCAGGCCATGCGGAAACTCGGCATCACGATCGACTTCGCGCCGGTGGCCGACGTCACGACGGAATCCGACGACGAGGTAATCGGCGACCGCTCCTTCGGATCCGACCCGGCCCAGGTGACCGACTACGCGGGCGCCTACGCGCAGGGGCTGCGCGAAGCAGGCGTGCTGCCGGTGCTCAAACACTTCCCAGGCCACGGCCACGGCTCCGGCGATTCGCACGAGGGCGGCGTCGTCACTCCTCCGCTGGCCGATCTTGAGGCCAACGATCTGGTGCCGTACCGCACGCTGACCGCCCAGCAGCCGGTCGCGGTCATGGTCGGCCACTTGCAGGTGCCCGGACTGACCGGCAATAACCCGGCCAGCCTGAGCCCCGATGCCTACGCGCTGCTGCGTTCGGGCAACTACGGCGGTCCGCCGTTCACCGGGCTGGTTTTCACCGACGACCTGTCCAGCATGGGCGCCATCAACCAGCAGTACGGCGTCGACGAGGCCGTGCTTCGCGGGTTGCAGGCGGGTGCCGACGTCGCGCTGTGGGTCACCACGGATGAGGTGCCCGCGGTGCTCGACCGGCTGGAGAAGGCGTTGGCTGCCGGCGAGCTGTCCCAGTCCAAGGTGGACGATTCGGTGCTGAAGCTGGCCGCCGCCAAAGGCCCGAATCCGCGCTGCTGACCTAGAGGCCGTAGACCCTTTCGGCGTTGTGCACGCCGATCATGTCGACGATGGCGATCGCATCGGCTTCGCCGCACTCGCCCGTGCGCACCCACTCGCCGAGCACCAGCCCCATGGCGCGTCGCCACAGCACCGCCCCGAGCAGATGCAGTTCCGGCGGCCCGAAGGCGTCCGACGAATACAGCTGTTTGGCGAACGGCGCGGTGTCGAGTGCCTCGGCGACCAGCGCGGTGGAGCGGCTGCCGAGATAGTTGATGGCAAGGCCCACATCGAAATTCACGTGATCGAACGCCTGGGCCAGGTAGCCGGCCTGGCGGTGGAACGGGTAGCAGTGGAGCAGCAGAACGGGAACCGGTGCCATTGTGCGCAGCAGCGGCAGCATCAGCAGCGGGTCGGTGCGGTTCAGGTCGAGATCCCGGTCGCCGAACCCGACATGCACCTGTATCGGCAGTCCGTGCTCGGCCGCCTCGTGCACACCGAACGCGATCAAAACCGGGCTGTCGACCCGAATGTCGTTGCCCTGCCCGGCCAAAGCGGTGGCGTGATCGACCACCGTGACATCGGTCGGACGCGACCAGTCGATATCGAAATTCGTGCGGTAGGCCGCGATGGTCTTGGTGCCGACGACGTCCGGCGACTCCACCGCAGCCTGCAGCGCCGACCGGAACGCGTCGGGGAAGTCGACGGGATCGGTGCCCGCCTCGAGCAGGTCCTCGGTGAGTCGTTCCAGGCGCAGGATCGACGACGAAGGCCTGCCGCTCAACTCGGTCATCTGTTCCGGGGTGGCGATCAGGTCGCCCTTGAACCCGGTGTCCACCACCCAGCGGGCGACGCCTGCCTGCGTCACCATCGCGGTGGTCAGCTCGTCGGGGCCGAGCTCACTTCGCCGTGCCCAGTAGTCGTCGGCGGACGCGTGTGGAGGCAGCCCCAAAACCGGTGCGCACCAACGCCGGATCGCGAGACCGAGCGGCGAGTCGAGCATCGTCATGAAGTCCGGAACCGGATCCGTCGACCCCTCGTTGATGGACGCCTCGAACCCGGCCCTGTCGATGGGTTTGTTGAACGCGCCGTGCACGTGATGGTCGATCAGCTGGATGCCGCGGAGATGATCGGCAAGCGCGGCGGGCACCTGATCGTCGACGCCGGAGAAGACGTCGCCGACGTCACCAGCCGGCATACCGGGCGACCTCCTCGGCGTCGACCTTCCCGGCGGCCGCGTCCGCGATGGCGTCGCCGATGATGGCCGCGGCGCGGGCAGCCTCGTCCTCGGTCAGCACGAGCGGCGGCGTGATCTCCAGGACGTTGCCGCCGACGTAGAAGACGACCGCCCCCAACTCCCACGCACGGTAGACCACCTGCGCGGCCAACCGCGGGTCGCGGTCGCCGGTCTGCGGGTCGACAAGCTCGAGCCCGATCGCGAGGCCGCGGCCGCGCACCTCACCGATGCGGTCCGCGCCCGGCGACCCGGCCAGGCCTCGCAACGCATCCTGAAGGGCCGCACCGACTTTCGCCGCGTTGTCGACCAGACCCTCGGAGGCGATGGTGGCCAGCACCGCCCGGCCCGCGGCCGTGCACACCGGATTGCCCGCGGTGGTCAGCAGCGCCGCCGCCGGAGGTTTGTCGAGAATCTCGGCGGGGCCGACAGCGGCCGACAGTGGCAGTCCGCCTCCGAGCACCTTGCCGAACGCCACGATCTCGGGCACCACGCCGTCGTGTTCGAAGGCGTGCATCGTGCCGGGACGGCCCAGCCCCATCTTGACCTCGTCGCAGATCATCGGCACGCCATGGGCGCGGCAGCGCTCGTGCAGACGGGCAAGGAAGCCGTCCGGCGGCACCACGAGCCCGCCGTCGGACAGGATCGGCTCGACGATCAGGCAGGCGACCGACCCCGTCGCCAGGTGCTTCTCGACGAGATCCAGGCACTCGGTGACGTCGGCGTCGATGCCGTCGAGCGACGGCCGAAATGGGTTGGGGTACGGCAGGAATACCGCATCGGCATCCGGCGCCGCTCCGGCATCGACATGCACGCCCGAGACGCCCATGGCGACTCCGATGCCGCCGTGATAGCTGTGTTCGAACGCGAGCACCGTGCGCTTGCCCGTCGCGTGCCTGCAGGCTCGCAGCGCGACGTCGTTGGCGTCGGATCCCGCGTGTCCCAGGTAGACCCGTCGTTCCCCGCTACCCGGCACGATCGCGAGCAGGTCTTCGGCCAGACCCACCGAATCGGGGTGCACCGCGGACAGTCCGCCCGCGCCTGGCGCCGTGCGCACCGCCTTGCTGACCGCCTCGGCGACAGCGGGATGGCCGTGCCCCAGTCCGCAGGCCGTCCAGGTGGCAGACAGGTCGAGCAGTTCGCGGCCATCGGGGGTGACGAGTGTCGAGCCGTGGCCTGACACCACCTCGAGCGGGAAGAACCGCAGCTTCTCGATGCCCGCAATGACGGCTTCGTCGCGCTCGTAGAGCGTGCTCATTCGACAGCCGCTTGGTCAGGGCGAAGCGTCGGCTTCAGGTTCAGTTCGGCGGACAGCGATTCGCCGACCCGCTTGGCGATACCCGAAGCGGCGATCGCGATGATCAACCCGACGATGCACCAGTAAAGACCGAGCAGCGGTGCCGCCGACCATGTTTCGGCATCCTTGACGTTGAACCAGAGCACCACGACGATCACCAGCGCGCCGAGCAGTGGCAGCACCAGACCGGGGAGCTTGCCCTTGCCGCCGTGCACGTCGAGGAACTTCGGCGCCCCGACGAACCATGCGGCGGCGATCTCGACGAGCAGATAGCACACCATCAGGCACACCGAACCCATGATGGCGAACAGGAAGTAGGTGTTGATCGCGGCGTTGCCGGTGCCCATGTCGGGCCAGCCAACGGCACCGCAGATGAGGTCGACCACAAGCGAGACGATGACGACCAACCAGGTGGCGCGGCGCGGACCGCCGGTGGCGGCGTGGATGTGCGCCAAGGCTTTCGGGCCAAAGCCATCGCGGGCGAACGCGTACAGCATCCGACCGGACGTCGCGGACGTCGCCAGGTGACAGCCGAACGCGGACACGATCGCAGTGAAGATGATGAGCAGCGAGAACCACTGGCCGACGAAGGTTCCGCCCAAGTCGCCCAGGGTGTTTCCCGAACTCTGGAATGCCTTGAGCCCGGCATCGTCGGTGCCGAAGCCGACGACCTGGGCGAACATCACGACGACGAACAGCACCCCGGTCAGCACCAACGTGCCCGCCAGTGCCCGCGGGATGTTGCGGCCAGGGTTGTCGGTCTCCTCGCCCATCGATGCGCACGCCTCGAAGCCTGCCCAGGACAGGAAGGCCGCGACCACGCCTGCGAGCACCGCCGAGGGGGACACGCCGCCGCCGGAGAAGGAGAACACGGAGAAGTCGATACCGGTGGACGGCGCACCGCCCTTCGCGAAGATCACGATGACCAACACGATCATCGACAAGATGCCGATGCCCTCGATGGCGAGCAGGATCTTGGCCAGCAGCCTGATGTCGCGGCCGGAAAGAAGGAGCGAGATCGCGGCGGCGATCACGACGATCACCAGCCACGGCACCTGGTACGGGTTGTCGTTGCCCGGCTGCAGCGCGGCGATGAACGCGTTGGTGAACGCCGCGGTCAGCGCGAGGGTGCCGATGGCGAACCCCCAGTAGGCGCCGAGCATCGCGAAGCCCGCGAAGAATCCTGCCCTCGGGCCGATGGTGCCGCCGACCAAGCCGTACGACGACCCCGCGTGGTTCAGGTGCCGGGTCAGCCGCACGAAGCTGTAGCCGACCAGCGACACGCCGACCAGGCCGATCAGGAAGACGAGAGGGATCGACTTTCCGACGGTGCCGATCAGGCCCTGGCCGTTTCCCGACATCGCCAGGGTCGGCCCGACGAGGGCGACCGACAGCGCCAGCGCCACCCAGAACGGCAGCTGCCGCCGCGGGATCTGATCGACTTCGTTCGATGGGCCTGCCGGTGTGTCTGTGGTCATCGGGTGTCTCCTTTTTGTGAAGGGGGGTGTGGTCAGCAGCTCCAGGCCAGCCGCAGCGCCTGGGTCGTTTCGGGTTCGGGCCGGTCGCCGTAGGTGGTGATCTCGTAGTTCCTGACCGCGGCCAGCCCTTCGATCACGGCTGGTGTCAGCAGTTCGGCGGCGACCGGCGAGGTCTCCAGCGCCTTGATCACGGTCTTCTGGTCGGTCTGCAGCATCGGCGGCGGATGCGCCGCCTTGGACGGGTCCTTCGGCACTTCGTCGGGAAGGCCGAGACCCTTTTCGATGCCTCGCAGGGCGCTGCCCAGGAACGACACGGCAGCGAGATAGGGGTTGGCGGTCGGATCGATGAGCTTGAGCTCGACATTGGCACCGTGCGGGGTACCCGGTGTGGCGGCGACGAATCGCACTGCCGCTTCACGATTCTCGAGGCCCCAGCATTGCGCGGCGCCTGCCCAGTTGCCGGGTCGCAGGCGAGCCGACGACAGCACCGAGCCCGCGTAGACGCCGAGAAGGTCGGGCAGTGTCTCCAGCACCCCCGCTATGGCGGACTCGCCCGCGGGCCTCATGCCGTAGGGGCCCTGGCCACCGGAGAACAGCGGCCCCTCCGCATCCGCCAGCGACAGGTGCAGATGCGCGCCGTTGCCGGCCTCACCCGCAAAAGGCACGGGCGAGAAGGAGATTCGCAAGCCGTGCCGCGCGGCGGCACGGCTGATGACGATGCGGGCCGCCGCAACGGTGTCAGCAGCGGCGACGGGAGTGGTCGGGGCGAGCGAGACCTCGATCTGATCGTGCCCGTACTCGGTGTGGATCTGTTCGATGGACAGCCCGGCCCGCTCGGCGGCGCCTGCCAGGTCGACGAGGAACGCCGAATGGTCCAGCGAGGTGCGAATGCCGTACGGCGACCACGGATCCGCGGATGCGTGGCCCGCGTCGGCGGCGAGCATCGTGCATTCCAGCTCGACGCCCATCAGGGCAGTCAATCCCTTGTCGGTCAAGGCCGATTCGATACCGATCAGAAGCGAGCGTGTGCACAGCGCGGCCGGCTGGCCCTCCTGGGCGGTGAGATTGCCCGGCGCCCATGCCACGCCGTCGTCGACCAGCCTTAGGCCGTCCGGATCGATCCGGATGCGGAGGTCGCCGTCCACCCCGATGTTCGGTGTGAATGCGATGCCGCTGTCGACACAGAACACGCTCCACGACGGGGATACGCCCATGCCGGAGCGCTGGAAGGCGCCGAGCCTGTGCAGCGGGACGTACTTCGCGCGCGTCACACCTGCCAGATCCGTGATCGAGCCCGCGACGAGTCCGACGCCCTCGGCGCGCAGCTCTTCGACGCGCCGGGCGATGTCGGCATCGTCTGGGACGTCGGTGGGCAGCGGCATTGAACCTCCTCGGACGTCACGAGTGTGCGAGCCGTATATGTCATAAATGTTTCATAATCTCTAAGATCTGCGCTAGAGGAATGATTCATAAAATTTCAGATCTCGGTCCTTCGAAGGGGTGTCACCATGTGCCGGCTGCTCGGAGTCGTCTCCGCAACCCCGATTTCGGTCGCGCAGGCCGTCGGCGAGCACGTGCTCAAGGACTTCGTCGCGCTGACGAAGATCCACGGCGACGGATGGGGGATCGGCCGGGTCCGGCTGCCCGGTCACGTGCCGGAGGTCGAGGTGTCGGCGGGTACCGCGCTCGACGATCCGCACTTCGCCGCTGCGACCCATGACCGACGGTCGGCCGCAAGCCTGGTTCACCTGCGCTGGGCCACGAGTGGGATCGCGGTTCGGCCGGAGAACTCTCATCCGTTTCTGGCCGACCGAATCGCCATGGCGCACAACGGGTCCATCAAACCGATCGCGCCCCTAGAGGAACTGCTCGAACCCGGGACCGCCGCGACGCTGCACGGCGCGACCGACAGCGAACGCTACTTCGCCGTCATCCGCCAGCACCGTGCGTCGGCGCCGGATCTGCCCGAGGCGGTTCGCAGGGCGGTCTCCCAGCTGCGCGAGCTCTATCCCGAAGCCAGCCTCAACGCGCTGATCCTCGGCGAGGATCAGCTGATCGCCGTGCACGCGCACGCCCGCAGCCGGTTGCCCGACGAGGACATCGCGGAGATCACCGCGGCGGATCTGCCCTCCAACCATCTGGAGGACTACTTCGGCATGCGCTGGGCGCGCCCCGACAAGGACCGGCTGGTCATCGCGTCGACGGGCTTCGGCGATCTCGACTGGCACCCGCTTCCTTCGGAGAGCGTCACGGCGATCTCGATGTACGACCTGTCCATGGCGTCCTTGCCGCTGATGACTCCGTCGACGCCATGACCGAGGTAACCGTCGCGGAGCGGGCCAGCTCCTCCCTGCCCACGCTGAGCAAGGCAGAGCGCCGGGTCGGCAGGGCGCTGCTCGCCGACTACCCGAGCGCGGGTCTGGCCAGCGCCGCCCGGCTGGCCGAACGCGCCGAGGTCAGCCCGCCGACGGTGCTGCGGTTCGCGCAGTCCCTCGGCTACGACGGCTTCACCGACCTTCAGGTCGCGCTACGCGCCGAGCTGTCGGCCCTATCGAGCGGACCGATCACCCGGTTGCCTGACGCGCCGCCCGCAGGCGGCCTCCTCGATCGGCTGCTGCAGCAGGGCCGAGCCCAGAATGAGCGCGCTCTCGAAACGCTTGCGCTGCTTCCGACTTCGGCGCTGGAGGCCGCCGTCGCGCTCCTGTCCGACACTGGCCGCGCCATCTATCTGCACGGTGGACGGTTCTCGCATCTGCTCGCCGTGCACCTGGCCGCCCACCTCGAACAGCTGCGTCCCGGAGTGCGGTTGCTCGCCGATCCAACCGGAAATGACCTCGGCGCGATGATCGAACTGGCCCGCACCGACGTCGTGGTGCTGTTCGACTATCACCGCTACCAGCGCAGCGCCGCAGACCTCGCGTCGCGCGTGCACCGCGCGGGGGCGACCGTGCTGCTCATCACCGACGACCTGGCCTGTCCCGTCGCGCCCGAGGCCGAGGTGGTGCTCGCCGCATCCAGCACGGTCGGCACCACCTACCAGAGCATGGCCGCGGGATTTCTGCTCACCGAGCTGCTGATTCCGCTGGTGATGGACGCCCTCGGCGAATCGGCGCGCACCAGGATGGCGCTGTGGGAGGAACAACGCCGGACCGAATTACTGCCCTGAGCAGCCAGAATCCATGCCTTGGACGCCGAATGGCCACCCATTGCTTACCCTTGAGTAATGGCAGGTGGGTCCAAACGGCTGCCGCGTGCCGTCCGAGAGCAGCAGATGCTCGACGCCGCGGTGAAGATGTTTTCCATCAACGGCTATCACGAGACCTCGATGGACGCCATCGCAGCGCAGGCCGAGATCTCCAAGCCGATGCTCTATCTCTACTACGGCTCCAAGGAGGAGTTGTTCGGCGCATGCCTGGATCGCGAGCTGACCCGGTTCGTCGACACGGTGCGGGCAGAGATCGACTTCACGCAAAGCCCAAAAGAGCTGCTGCGCAACGCGGTGCTGTCATTCCTGAACTACATCGACGCCAACCGCGCCTCGTGGATCGTGTTGTACACCCAGGCCACCAGCTCGCAGGCGTTCGCACACACGGTGCGTGAGGGTCGCGACCGGATCATCGACCTGGTCGGCAGGCTGCTGCAGTCCGGCACCCGAAACCCTGAGCCGGACACCGACTTCGACATGATGGCGGTGGCGCTCGTCGGCGCCGGTGAGGCGGTGGCCAACCGCGTCAGTACCGGCGACGCCGATGTCCACGAGGCCGCCGAGCTGATGATCAACCTGTTCTGGCGGGGCCTGAAGGGCACGCCGAGCGACAGGGATGCGGCGGCCACCACCGCGACTGCCGGCTAGACCGCCCTACCCTCGACCAGGCTGATCGGGCCTGCCGTCGGCACCACCGGCGTCATTTGAAAGCCCGCTTGCTCGTACAGGTTTCGGTACTCTTCGGCGGTCCGCTCGCGGGCACCGACCTGGACCAGCATCTCCATGTCCCCCCACTTGCCGATGAACTCGACCAGCAACAGCGTGGTGCCCGGCTTGGCAGCCTTCCGGATATTGCGCAGGATCTTCACGGCGTCGTCGTCGGCCCAGTCGTGGATGACGGTCTTGGCTATGTAAGCGTCGCCGCCGTCGGGCACGTTGTCGAAAAAGGAGCCGTCGACGGTCCGTATCCGGTCCGCCACACCGAATCTCCTCAGCAAGTCCGGCGCGCCTTCGACGACCTGAGGGAGGTCGTAGAGCACACCGCGGATTCCCGGCGTCGCCGCGACGATCGCCGCAAGCAGCCTGCCGTGGCCGCCCCCGACGTCGACGACGGTGTTGAACGGCGCGAAGTCGTAGGCGGCCACGACCGCGTCGACGGCCGACTCCGACATGCTGGTCATCGCGTCGTTGAAGATCGCCTGGAGTTTCGGGTGTTCGGCCAGGTACTCGAAGGCGCCCATGCCGCGCAGCTTGGGCAGCACGGGCTCGCCGGTCCTGATGGCGTCGACGAGACGGCTCCAGTGCTCACGGTGTTCAGGCGCGCCGACCCAACGGGCCATGCCCGCCGTCGACATGGGCGCGTCCGACTTCAAGGTCTCCGCGAGGGCATTGAGCGCATAGCGGCCGTCGCGCCGCCGGACGAAAACACCTTCGCCGATGAGTGCGCGCAGCAGTCGCGCGAGTGCGTCGGGGTTCGCGCCAACCCGACGGGCCAACTCGTCGATCGGCAGCGGTCCGCCGGCGAGAGCGTCGGCCACCTTCAGGTCGGCTGCCACGGCGATGCCTTGCGCCACCCACGCCCCGAAGATCTTCTCCATCATCACCGCGGCCGGCGGCACGCTGCGCTGGTGTACGCGACCCACGACGTGGCTGGCGCGTTCGATGACGCGGACGAGCTTTGCGGGCGGCATTTTCTGTGAGGTCACTGGACAGACTCTAGGACAGGCTCCGCAGGCGTACCGCATCCTGTACGCGTGACGTCGCGTGAACTCATATTGCGCAGTCTGGGCATGCTGCGATCGGTGCGTGGCCTGGTCGTGGTCTCGCTTTTCCTCGGGGTGGTCGCCTCAGCGTTGCCCTACATCTCCGCTGCCGCCTTCGGGCCGATGGTTCAGGTCATCGCCGACGCAGGCGAGCGCGGAAACCTCAGCGGGGTATGGAATATGCAAGGACCGCTTGTCGCCCGTGAGGACGGCCTGCTGCGATCCTTGGCGGGTCCCGTGCCGTTCGCGGTGCTCCTTGCGGTATGGGCGGGCTCGCTGGTGTTGAACCAGTTGATGTACTTCGTCGACGCGTGGGTCGGTGCGAAGGTTCAGCGGTTGCTGCTGGTGGACATCCGGCAGCGCGTCCACGATCACGTGCAGTCGCTGTCCCTGGACTTCTTCACCGGGTCACGCACCGGCGAGCTGATACAGCGGGTGACCGCCGAACCCGCTGGCGTGCAACGCCTTCTGACCGATTGCCTGCTTCCACCGCTCATTGATGCGGTCGTGCTGGTGGTGGTCATCGCCTATCTATTGGCCATCTCATGGCAGATGACGGTGGCCGCGCTGGTGCTCACGCCGCTGGCGTTGATCACGCTGAGATACTCGGGCCGGGCCGTTCAAGCGGCGATGCGACAGGTGATGCGTGCTGATCGCTCGATGGCCGCCGAGCTCGAGCAGACGGTGAACGGGATCGCCGAGATACAGATGTTCAACGCGCAGCCCCTGCGCAGCAAGCGATTTCACAAGGTATCCGATGAGGCTGCACGCAGCGACGCGAAATCCGTGGTGTGGATGCAGGCGACCGCGAACGGGTCCCAGGTGTTCGTCGCGCTGAGCACTGTCGTGGTGCTGCTGGTAGCCATCGGGTTCCACTCGAGCTTCGGCCTGACGTTCGCAGGCCTGATCGTGTTCACCGGAATGGTCCCAAGAATGTTCAGCGCCGCCCAGCGGGTCATGGGCGCGTACACCACCTATCAGTCGGTCGCCCCGAACGCCACCTCGACATACGAGTTGCTCGACACCCGGCCGTCGATTCGGGAATCCGCGGATGCCGTCGTGCTCGGCGAGGTGCACGGCAACGTCGTCTTCGACGGCGTGACATTCGGCTACACCGCGGACCAAACCGTCCTCGACGGGCTGTCCCTATCGATCGCCGAGGGCGAAACCGTTGCGCTGGTAGGCGGTACCGGCTCAGGGAAGTCGACGGTGTTCAACCTTGCATTGCGGTTTCTTGATCCGCGGCGCGGGCGGATTCTGCTCGATGGTCACGACATCGCGGGCGTCACCTTCGATTCCCTGCGCGATCAGGTTTCCAAACTCGCCCAGTTCCCGTTCTTCACCAAGGACACGATCCGGGAGAACATCCGACTGGCCCGTCCAGATGCCACCGATGCCGAGATCGAGGAGGCGTGCGAGGCCGCACACGTCCACTCGATCATCACCGACCCCGCGAAGTTGCGCGACGGCTACGACACTGTGGTGGATGTTCAAGTGCCGTCAGGTGGACAGAAGCGGCTCATCGCGCTGGCCCGCTGTCTGCTGCGCAAGCCCGAGGTATTGCTGCTCGACGAGCCGACTGAGAATCTCGACGCCGACCAACGGGCCAGGTTGATCGGCGTGATCCGCGACTACGCACGCGATCGCACCTGCGTGGTCATCAGTCACGACATGGATTTCATTGCGGCGGTTGCGGATCGAATACTCGTACTCGAGAACGGACGCATCGCGCAGATGGGTGACCACCACGCGCTGATTGCTGAAGGCGGCCTCTACAAGCGGCTGTACGAGGCGCAGCGTGGCAACTTCTAGAGCGCGCTGACGGTGCCCTTCAGGTGGGGGTCGCCCTTCTTCATGTTGCGCAGCGTCAACTCCCAGCCGTTGGCGTTGCGGTCCACGTAAAGACCGGCGCTCGCGGGCAGCACGACCGGCTTGGCGAAACGCACCGAGTACTTCACCGCATCGGGAAGCTGACCCTCGATGTTCGCCAGCACCGCCGCGGCGCTGAACATGCCGTGGGCGATGACCGTCGGAAACCCGAACAGCTTCGCGGCGATCGGGTTGGTGTGGATCGGGTTGTGGTCCCCGCCGACCGATGCGTAGTGCCGGATCTGCCCCGGCGTGATGCGCAGCACCGCATTCGGCGGGCCGAGCTTCGGCTGCTTCTCCTGCGGCGGTTTCGGCTCGTCCGACAGGCTGGTCCGCTGCTGGTGCAGAAACGTGGTGACCTGATGCCACGCGGTGTCATTGCCGACCTTGATGTCGGTGACGATGTCGACGAGTAGGCCCTTGCGGTGCTCGCGCAGGTTCTCCGCATGTACCTGCGCGGAGACGGTGTCGGTGACGGCGACCGGCCGGTGCTGCGTGATGTGGTTCTCGATGTGCACCGAACCCATAGCGGCGAACGGGAAATCGAATCCGGTGACCAACGCCATCACGGTCGGGAACGTCAGCGCGAACGGATACGTCAGCGGCACCGCGTCGCCGAACCGCAGCCCGGTGACGTTCGCGTACGCGGCGACGTTGGCAGGGTCGATCGCGAGTTCGTCGACAGTCAGCGTGCGGTCGGGAAGCGAATCGCCGCGCGGGATGAGCGGCAGTGCACCCGCGGCCGCTCGCAGCAGGTTCTTCAGGCCAGACGGCTGTGTCACGGTGATCAGCCTAGGCACCAAGCCAGGCCTGGCCGCAGACCCGGATCGTGTTACCGGTCACGGCGACCGACGCCGGGCTCGCGAAGTAGGCGATGGCCTCGGCGACGTCCACCGGCTGGCCGCCCTGGTAGAGCGAGTTGAGCCTGCGGCCCACCTCGCGGGTGGCCAGCGGAATCGCCTCGGTCATCTTGGTTTCGATGAACCCCGGCGCGACGGCGTTGATGGTGATGGCCTTCTCGCCGAGCTTGGGGGCCAGCGCGTCGGTCAGCCCGATCATGCCCGCCTTGGTTGCCGCGTAGTTGGTCTGGCCGCGGTTGCCCGCGATGCCCGCCATCGACGACAGCCCGATGACCCGGCCGTTCTCGGCGAGGGTGCCGTTGTCGAACAGGCCCTCGGTAAGCCGAAGTGGGGCAAGGAGATTGACGGCGAGCACCGAGTCCCATCGCGCCTCGTCCATGTTGGCCAGCAGCTTGTCGCGGGTGATACCCGCGTTGTTGACCAGGATGTCGAGCGCAGAGCCGTGGTAGTGCTCGCGCAAGTGCTCGGCGATGCGGTCGACGGCGTCGTTGGCCGTCACGTCGAGCGCCAGCGCGGTCGCGCCGACCTTCTCCGCGGTCTCGTCGAGCGCCTCGCGCGCGCCCGCGACATCGACGACCACCAGGCTGGCGCCATCACGCGCGAAGACCTCGGCGATGGTGGCGCCGATGCCTCGTGCCGCGCCGGTCACCAATGCGATCTTGCCGTCCAGCGGCCGGTCCCAGTCGGCGGGAGGCGCGGCGTCGGCCGCACCGACACGGAACACCTGACCGTCGACGTATGCCGACTTGGCGGACAGCAGGAACCGCATCGTCGACTCGAGGCCGGTCGCGGCGGGCTTGGCGTCGGGGGAGAGATAGACCAGCGCCACCGTGGCGCCGCGTCGCATCTCCTTGGCGAGCGAGCGGGTGAAGCCCTCCAGCGCCCGCTGCGCGATCTGCTCGTGGGGGCTGCCCGCCTCCTCCGGCGTGGTGCCGACGACGACGATGCGCGCCGACGGGCCGAGGTTGCGCAGCAGCGGCGTGAAGAACTCGTAGAGGCCCCTCAGGCCTGTGGGCTCGGTGATGCCCGTGGCGTCGAAGACCAGCCCGCCGAACGAGTCGGCCCAGCGCCCGCCGAGGTTGTTCGAAACCACGTCGTAGTCCTCGGCCAGCGCGCTGCGCAGAGGTTCGACGACGCGGCCGTCACCCCCGATCAGCAGCGAACCAGCCAGCGGAGGATCGCCGGCGCGATACCGGCGCAACGTCTCGGGCTGCGGGATGCCGAGGTTCTTGGCGAGGAACGATCCCGGCGCCGAGTGGACGATTTGCGAGAACAGATCGGTAGCCATGGGACAAACTTACTCCAGAGTAAGAAGGGTGGGTACTATGGGTGCATGGCTAGTGATACCCACCGGCGGGTCGCAATTCTCGGCGGCAACAGAATTCCATTCGCTCGCTCCGACGGCGCGTACGCCAACGCCTCGAACCAGGACATGTTCACCGCCGCGCTTGGCGGCTTGATCGACCGCTTCGATCTGGCGGGCGAGACGCTGGGCGCGGTCATCGGTGGCGCGGTGCTCAAGCACAGCCGCGACTTCAACCTGATGCGCGAGTGTGTGCTGGGCAGCTCGCTGTCGTCGTACACCCCCGCCTTCGACATCCAGCAGGCCTGCGGCACCGGCCTGCAGGCCACCATCGCCGCAGCCGACGGCATCGCCGCAGGACGCTATGAGGTGGCCGCGGCAGGGGGTGTCGACACCGCGTCGGACGCGCCGATCGCCTTCGGCGACGACCTGCGCCGGGTGCTGCTCGGGCTGCGCCGGTCCAAGTCGAATATCGACCGGCTCAAGCTGGTCGGCAAGCTTCCCGCGTCGCTCGGCGTACAGATTCCCGTCAACAGCGAACCGCGGACCGGGCTGTCGATGGGCGAGCACCAAGCCATCACCGCCAAGCAGATGGGCATCAAGCGCGTCGACCAGGACGAGCTCGCCGCGGCCAGCCACAACAACATGGCGGCCGCCTACGACCGCGGCTTCTTCGACGACCTCGTCACCCCGTTCCTCGGCGTATACAGGGACAACAACCTGCGGGCCGACTCGTCGGCGGAGAAACTCGCCAAGCTCAAGCCCGTATTCGGGGTGAAGGCCGGCGACGCGACGATGACCGCGGGCAACTCCACCCCGCTGACCGATGGCGCGTCGGTGTCGCTGCTGGCCACCGACGAATGGGCCGCGGCGCACGGGCACCCCGTGCTGGCGTACTACGTCGACGGTGAGACCGCCGCGGTGGACTACGTCAACGGCAAGGACGGCCTTCTGATGGCGCCGACGTATGCGGTGCCGCGGCTGCTGGCCCGAAACGGCCTGAGCCTGCAGGACTTTGACTTCTACGAGATTCACGAGGCCTTCGCGTCGGTGGTGCTCGCGCACCTGCAGGCGTGGGAGTCCGAGGAGTACTGCAAGGAACGGCTTGGTCTGGACGCCGCGCTCGGTTCGATCGACCGGTCGAAGCTGAACGTCAACGGCTCCTCGCTCGCGGCGGGCCACCCGTTCGCCGCGACCGGCGGGCGGATCGTCGCGCAGCTGGCCAAGCAGCTCGCCGAGAAGAAGAACGAGACCGGGCAGCCGGTACGCGGCCTGATCTCGATCTGCGCCGCAGGTGGACAGGGCGTCGCCGCGATCCTCGAGGCCTGAGGAAGGAATTTCTACGGGGGTGTAACGGCCCGGCGGGGAGCCCCGATACACGGGATAGCTCCGTGTTGTCGTCTGACCCCCCGACCCGATGGCAACACGGGGCGACTAATTTTTCGCGTCCTTCACCGCCTTGATCGGCCCTGCCGACGGCGGCGGCGCGAACAGGCTGCCACCGACGCTGCCGCGCGCGGTCTGCACCGCGACCAACCCCCACGTTCCCAGCAGTGCGGCGTACGCGACGGCCGCGGCGATCCGGAACGCGGGCAGCCCGGTGTGGTTGGCCAGTTGGGTGGTGCCGGTGACGAATGTCCCGACAGGAAAGGTCAGGCTCCACCAGGTCAGCGCGAACGGCATGCCGCGGCGCAGGGTGCGGACCGTCAGCTGGGTGGCCAGTGTGATCCACAGCACAGCGAATCCCCATACCGGGACGCCGAACAAGACGGCGAAGACGTTCATCGCACCGGCCAGTTCAGGCGGTACGGCCAACGCGGCGTTCGCGCCGAGCAGGCCTGCCGCGGTGATGCCCTGGCCGAGCGGGCCGAGGACTATCCACAGTGTGGGCACCCGCGCCGTCCCGGATGTTCCGAAGAGGGCGAGCCTGCTCCAGATCATCGTGATGATGATCAGCGCCGCGACCAGCGACAGGCCGAACATCGCATAGCAGCCGTAGAGCATCGTCGCGCGGCCCGTTCCCGGCGCCATGTGCGGTACGAGCAAGGCGCCTGCGGCAGCCGAGACCATCGGCGGCACGACCGGCATCAGCCAGCCGCCGAACGCCGCATCCGGCTCGACGTTGAGCTGGGTGAACATCAGGAACGGGATCGTCGCCGCGGTGAACAGTCCGCCGAGGGTGCCCGCGGTCCACAGCACCCAGGCCAGGTCGACCGCGACACGTTCGCCGATCAGGTCCCTGCCCGTCAGCAGTGCACCGGCGCCGACGGTCATCAGTGCCATCGGCGCGGCGCCGTAGAAGTGCGTCATCTGAGGATTACGGACATGGCTGCGCGCCACCGTGGGGTGACGCGCCCACTGAAGGGTCACCGCGAGGATGAGCACCACCAGCAGGACCGCGGCGAGCACCCACACAACGTGGGAGAACCCGCGCAGTCCCGGCACGTGCACGGGCAGCGTGACACCCGCGGTGGCCACGATGCCGGTGCCCATCACCGAGGCGAACCAATTGGGCCCGAAGTTCTGCAGCCGCGCCAGTTCCGTCGTCATGGCTGAATATCGTGGCACGTGCGTGCTTCGATATACGGCATGCGAATCAGCCTCAATCTCGTCAATGCCATCGGCGGAGCGCCGATTGATTCTTTGGTGGACGCCCTGGCCAAGGTGCGCGGCGAAGGGTTCCGCAGGGTGTGGATGGCTCAAATGCCCTTCGACGGTGACCTGTTGACGGCGCTGGCCGTGGCGTTGCGTGAGGTCGACGGGATCGAGGTCGGATCCGCGGTGCTGCCGATCCAGAACCAGCACCCGATGCAGATGGCACAGCGCGCCCTGACGCTCAACACGATCGCGGGTGGCCGGTTCATCCTCGGCCTCGGGATGACGCATCAGGCGGTCACCGAGGGCATGTGGGGGATCCCCTACGACAAGCCCGTGCGGCGCATGCGCGAATACCTCGACGCCTTGCAGCCGCTGCTCGCCGGAGAGGCGGTCAACGCGGTCGGTGAGACCGTGACGGCACGCGGGGCTCTCCAAATCGCGGGCGCGCCGACGCCGGAGATCTACCTGGCCGCGCTGGGCCCGCAGATGCTCAAGCTGGCGGGCCGCCGCACGTCGGGCACGCTGACGTGGATGTGCGGGCCGAAGACGTTGGGCGAACACATCTCGCCGACGCTGCGCGCAGCGGCCAAGGAAGCGGGGCGATCGGAGAACGCCGTTCGTGTGGTGGCCGGCCTCCCGATCAGCGTCACCGACGACGTCGCAGGTGCCCGGGCGCAGGCCGCCGAGCAGTTCGGGATGTACGGCACCCTGCCGTCGTACCGCGCGATGCTCGACCGCGAGGGCTACGCCAATCCCGAGGACGCGGCGATCGTCGGTGACGAGAAGGCGGTGTCCGACCGGCTGGACGAGTTGACTGCGCTCGGTGTCGACGAGTTCTCCGCCGTCGTCTTCGATTCATCCCCTGAAGTGCGCGAACGCACCCGCGCCCTGCTGCTTTCGAAGGACGCGTGACCGCCGAGAATTGCCTCTGGTGTGGCTGTCATCACAGGCGTACAGTCGTTCGCACGACGGGTTCGGGAGTGACCGATCCAAAGAGTCGGCAAGAGGTGAAAGCCGACCGCGCGAGATTAATGTGACGCACCTCGAATGTCCTCCCGAACCCGCCCTTATTTTTTCGCAGCCCTCGCAATAGTCATCGTCGCCGCGGGTGTGCTTGTCGGTCGGCACCTGCGCTCCGAGGGCGGGACATTGGCCGACGACTTCGATCGGCTGAAAGCGAAGTTGCACGCTGTCGCAGGACTCGCCGTCGCCGCGGTCGGCGATGCGCAGGCGCCAATGACGTTAGGAGACTGGCAGAGCGGCCCGGCGTGGTCGACGATGAAGGTGCCACTGGTGATCGCGGCGCTGCGAGAACAGCACCCGTCCAAGGTCACCGACGCCATGACCAAGGCCATCACCGAATCGGACAACGCGTCGGCCGAATCGTTGTGGGCCGCGCTGGGCGACCCGGCCGCGGCCGCGGCGAAGGTCGATGCCGTGCTCAGACAGGCGGGCGACCCGACCGTCGTCCAGTCGCGAAAGGTCCGGCCGGAGTTCACCGCATTCGGTCAGTCCGACTGGTCCCTGGTGGATCAGGTGCGGTTCCTGTCGGTTGCGGTGTGCGACAGCGCGAACGCGCCGATCTTCACCCTCATGGGCCGGGTCGAACCCGACCAGCGCTGGGGCGTCGGAAACATTCCGGACACCCGTTTCAAGGGTGGGTGGGGACCGTCGCCGACGGGCAAATACCTGGTCAGGCAGATGGGCATCCTGGCGACGCCGACGGGGATGGTCGCCGTCGCCATTGCGGCACAACCGGATTCGGGAACATACGAAGACGGCAAGGCCGATCTCACCGAGGTGGCCACCTGGCTGACCACGCATCTCTCGGCGCTGCCCGCAGGCCCGTGCCGGTGAGGACTCACCACAGGTAGACGCGCGCGCTCTTTCCGCCGGTGCAGGTGATCCAGTTGTCGCCGGTGTACTGCTGGCACTGCATGAGGAAGTTGGACCCGTCGCAAGCCGCGCCAGGCACGCTGGCGCAGTCGACGGCACCCGGCGCCGACACCGACCGCGGCAGCGGACTCGCGTCGCCGTACTGAGCCCAGTAGGAGCGCAGCACACTGTCGGTGAAGAAGCACGACGTCTCGGGTGTGCCCCGGCCCGCGTGTGTTGCGAAGCCGTTGTTGTTCGGTATCGAGAAGCCCTCGTCGCATGACTGATGCAGGCCGGTCTGATCGGGTCCCGCCACCACCGGGGCCGGGCTGTTCGGTGTGGACGGCGTCGTCGTGCTCGGGCCTGTCGAACGATTCTGGGCAAGCAGGCCGATGACGACACCGATGCCGCCCAGGACGAGCGCGGCTGCGACGGCGATGACCGTCGGCAGCACCCAATTCCTCTTCCTGACAGGCGGTTCGGGTTGCCGAGGCAGCGGATTGGGAACTGTCGGCGTCGCGATTGTCGGTGCGGCGCTGACGGCGGTCGATTGGCCGCTGTTCAACGCGCGGGCGGCGGCGCGGCCAAGGCCGCCTGCCGTGCCGTACCGGTCGTCGGGATCCTTGGCCATGCCGCGCGCGACGACATCGTCGAGGGCGGCGGGAATCCGCGGATTCGTCTCGCTGGGTCGCGGCGGTGGCAGGGTGACGTGTGCGGCGAGCAGGTGCTGCAGGTTGTCGCCGGAATACGGGGCCTCGCCGGTCAGCGTCTCGTACAGCACACACGCCAGCGCGTAGACGTCGACGGCGCTGGTGGCCACCGGTTCGGTAAACCGTTCCGGCGCCATGTAATTCAGCGTGCCGATCTTCATACCCCCGGCCGTCAGCCGGGTGTCTCCGGTCGCCTCCGCGATGCCGAAGTCGACGAGGTATGCGAAATCCGTTGGCGTGACGATGATGTTCTGCGGCTTGATGTCCCGATGGATGAGCCCGGCGGCGTGTGCCGCGTCGAGTGCGGCACCCACCTGGCCGACGATGTTGACGGCCCGCGACGGTTCCAGCGGTCCATCCACCAGCAGGTCATCCAGCGTCCGCCCCTGCACCAGCCGCATGTCGATGTAGAGGTGGCCGTCGATCTCGCCCCAGTCATGGATCGGAATGACGTGTGGCTCCTGCAGAATCGCCGCCGCACGGGACTCGCGCTGGAACCGCGTCCGAAAACTGTCATCGTTGGAGTAGGCGTCCGCCAGGATCTTCAGCGCGACGGTGCGGCCCTTGTCGTTGTCGTAGGCCTCGTACACCTCGCCCATTCCGCCCTTGCCGAGCAGCCGCGAGATGCTGTATTTGCCGAACGCCGTACCGACGCGCGAATCCACAGACGCAGTATCGCGCCTATCCGGCCATCAGGGGTGCCAGTTCGCTGCGGGGCACCGAGATCTGGTGTGGGCCGTTGTTCTCTCCCGGTATCACCTGACCTTCGCCGAAGAAGAAGATGACCGCGTCGTCGGTGACCGCGAAGTTGTCGAGGTCCGACGGCAGTAGCTCGAGCGCCGGTGCGTGGAGTTCACGCCGGACGACGGGAGTGAGCACGTCCAGCGGCTTGGCATCCGGTTTGAACAGCGTGTCGAGCGTGATCGGGGCCTGCTTGTCCAGATCGAAGGTGAACGTCTTGTACGAGGTGCCCGGATGGCCCTCGTGCGCGAGGCCGGTGTCGTCGTCGATGTCCAGCACCAGGCTCTGGGTCGCCGGCTGGGCCGACCGGTACGTCGTGGCGCTGACATCGTGGAGGTAGGGCCGATTGCGCCCTTTGTCGCCGAACTTCGGTATCCAGTCGAGGAAGTCCTGGCGGTCCGACGCGATGAAGTCCGACACCGCCTTCGGGTCGGGATAGTCGAGCGGATAGCTGATGTCGATCGTGTAACTCGTGGTTTCGCTGTGCACGTGGCAAGTCTGGTCGGCGGCGACCGTACCGCCGAGGTCGGCGCAGCCCCGTTCGGCGGCGGGCGCCGCAGAGGCGGTGCCGCACCCCAGCGCGCCCGCGACGATCATCGAGCCGGCAATCGACGCCAGCGCCTTCATCTTCATCGGTGTGCCTCCAGTTTCAATACCCGCTCGTTGATGCTGTCGGCGACGTAGACGTTGTCGTCGGTGTCGACTGCCACGCCCCACGATCGGTCGAGGCCGGCGAACGGGAGTTCAATTTGAGTGTTCGAGCCCGGCGTGAGCTTGAGCACCCGACCGGTTTCGGTGGGCGAATCCGTCACGTAGACGTCGCCGTCGCCGTCGACTGCCACTGCGTCGGGAAACTTGAGGCCAGTGAACGGGACGACGGTCTGCGTGTGGGATCCGGCCGCCAGCTTGAGCACCCGGTCGTTACCGAAGTCGCTCACGTAGACGTTGCCTCCGGTGTCGACGGCGATTCCCTCCGGGCGATCGATGCCGGTGAACGGAAGCTCGGTGGCAGTGTCGGCGCCTGCCGCCAGCTCGAGCACCTTGTTGGCCTCGAAGTCGGTGACGTAGACGTTGCCGTCGTGGTCCACCGCGACACCAGCGGCTTGCGCGAGCTCTTTGAATGGCAGTTTGGTCGGATTGCTGGCGCCAGGCGCGAGCTTCAGTACCCGACCGGTCTGCTCGTCGGCGACGTAAACGGCGCCACCGCCGTCGACCGCAACGGCGCTCGGGAGGGTGAGGTAGCTGAAGGGCAGCACGGTCGGAGCATCCGCTCCCGCCGCGAGCTTGAACACGTGCTGGGTGTCGGTGACGTAGAGGTCGCCGCCCGCCGCGGCCACACCCCTCGGCTGCGTTGCGTTGGTGAACGGCAGCACGCCTGCGGTGTCCGCACCGCGTGACACCTTGTACACCCCGCCATTGCTGGCATCGGTGACGAACAGGTCGCCCGCGGAGTCCAGCGCGACACCGAACGGACCGCCTGGGCTTCCGCCACGGGTCGTCCTGATCGGGATCTCCGCAGCGACGTTCGCGCCTGCGGCCAGGGCCCAAACCCGTTGAGCGGCTTTGTCGGCGACATACACGGTGCCCTTGGCATCGACGGTGACCCCGTCGGGCTCCTTGAGGCCGTTGAACGGCAACACAATTGGGCCGGTTGCATTGGCGGCCAGTTCGAGCACGCGCTTGTGGCCCCTGTCGGTGGCGTACACGTCGCCTGCAGTGTCGACGGCGACGCCGCCCGGGTAGCTGAGTCCGGTAAAGGGCAGCACGGTTTGGTCGTGCGCGCCCGCCGCGAGCTTCAGCACGCGGTTGTTGTTGAAGTCCGCGATGTAGATATCGTCCGCATTGTCCAGCGCGATCCCCGTCGGGTTCTTGAGTCCGATGAACGGCAGCACGGTTTGGTCATGCGCGCCCGCAGCCATTTTCAGAACCCGGTTGTTGTCGCTGTCGACGACGTAGAGGTCGCCCGCGGGATCTATTGCGACACCGGTGGGATGGTTCAGCCCGGTGAACGGCATCGAGGTCGGGACGCTCGCGCCTGCCGCGAGCTTCCAGACGGTGCTGGTGTAGTGGTCGGCGACGTAGCTGTTGCCTGCGCCGTCCACGGCGACCCCGACGGGCACCTTCAGTGCGGTGAACGGCAGGGCGATCTGGGCCGAGTACGAGACCTCGCGTGCCTTGGTCGACGAGTGCCCCGAGACGGAGAGAAGCGTCAGTGCCGCCGCGACGACGACGATGACGACCGCGCCGGCAGCAAGCGCGATCTTGCTTCGTTGATTGGACATGGGTGTGTTCCTTTACGGTCTTGGTGGGTTAGATGCGGCCGATTGCCTTCTGGGCCAATTGCTTCAGCGTGTCGCAGGACTCGGCATCGATGCCCTGGACCTCGAACATCCGGTTGCCGTCGAGAAGAATATCGATCTCGTTGTAGGGGTGGTCCTGGGCGCCGTGCAGGCCGGTGAGGCATTTGGCCGCGAGGCCGAGACCGTCCACGGGCGTGGCGTTGTGATCGCTATACGTGGCGTACTCCGTTGCAGCGTCGATCGGGAAGGCCAACGGTTCATAGAGCTGGGTGCTGACCGTTGCGTGACCGGGGCTGCGGTAAATGCACAGGGGAGCAACCGATCCGGCTTTGTCATCCAGACTCTCGGTCTCGATCGGCTCCGGTACGCCGAGGACGCCTGCGACTTCGGACGTGGTGATCCAATCGCAGGGCGCAAACGCCGGGGGAGCCTTGAAGTCCACAGGTTCCAACACCAGCGTGATCGCCTGATCGCGTCCAACGGGTGTGCCAGGCGCCGGCGATACCGTCGCAATCTGCTGCGCGGGGACGAGGGCTTTGGTGGCGTCCTGTCCGTCAGCGGTGACACTGCGGATGTTGTCCCAGCACCTGAGCGCACCACCGGCGACTCGGGAGGGAAGCTGCTTCGTCCACGGGTCGTAGATCTTCCCGACCACGTCGGGGATGGGCCTCGGCCAGGCCTGAGCGTCGCACAGCTGCTCGGACGTCGGCCCGGCGTGTGCGGCCGGTGAGGCGGCGATCGCCGCCGCAACCATGGCAGACGCGATGAGCGTGATTGTCGTTCTCTTCATGGCGCAAAGGCTGCCGGGGAGGCCTTGGCGAGTTCTTGGCGCTGAGCATCAAGAATCCGCCAAGCCTCCTTGCAGATGCTGATCCCGCTGCAAGGCCAACCGATCAGCTACGACAAGGAACCCATCACAATGTTCACCACCCGATTCACCAAACCTGTCACCCGGCTCGCGATCGCCGCTGGAACGCTCGGCATCGCAGGGCTGCTCGCCACGGGCACCGCGCACGCCGAGGGGGCCGACGACCAGTTCTTCGGCATGCTTTCCCGGCAAGGCATCAGCTTCGGCACGCAGGAGTCGGCCGTCAAGGTCGCCCATCACGTCTGCGACGCCCTCGATGCGGGCATGGAGCCCAGCGAGATAAGTCAGCACATCGCGGGCTCGAACCCGCGCATCGACGGCCAGACCGCGCTGGTCATCACCGTCGACGCCGCGCTGTCCTACTGCCCGCAGTACGCCCACGACATGGGCGACGGCCGGACGGTGATCGGCCCGAATCATTGAGCGCGGCAACGCAAGACAATGCAAAAAGCCCCCGTGAAGGGCGGTTTCTACGCGGTCGTCGCAACACTGCTGGTTAGTTGGTCAGTAGTAGATCACGCAAACGCTCGGCTGGGGTCTCCCATCCGAGCGTTTTGCGTGGGCGGCCATTGAGTTGCTGGGTGACGTGTTCGAGGTCTGCAGGTCCGAACACGCTCAGGTCGGTGCCTTTGGGGAAGTACTGGCGCAGGAGGCCATTGGTGTTTTCATTGGTGCCGCGCTGCCAGGGACTGGCCGGATCGCAGAAGTAGACGGCCATGTCGGTGGCCATCGAGAACTGTTTGTGGCGGGCCATTTCGGCGCCTTGGTCCCAGGTCAACGATCCGCGCAGATGCGCTGGCAGCGTGGCGATGGTGGCGATCAGGCCGTCGCGTACGGCCTCGGCGTGATGGCCGTCTGGCAGGTGCACCAGCATGGTGTAGCGGGTGGCGCGCTCGACGAGGGTGGCGATCGCGGTCTTGTTGCCTGCCCCCATAATCAGGTCGCCTTCCGTAAGACTGAAGCCGGCCCAGGAGAGCCGGGTGTGGCTGAGGTCGCCTTGCGCTGTGGTCGCTTATTGGGAATGTTCGCCCGGCTCTCCGGGGTGCCCTGGCTGCTAATTGAGATCTGCGCTCGGTCGCTGGTTACGGATGCGTCGGCGGGGTGTTCCACGGGCCGTAGTCAGCACCTAGACCAACGGACGGAGAAGCGTGGCCGCACAACGAGACACAGCCTGGGTCGGCATCGATATCGGCAAAACCCATCATTGGGCGTGCGTGGTGGATGCTGAGGGAAAGGCATTGTTGTCGGTCAAGGTCGCCAACGACGAGGCTGAGATAGAGGCACTGCTCGCCAAGACGGGCTCGCTGGCGATGCAGTTGATCTGGGCCGTCGACATCATCGGCGCGCCGTCGGCGTTGCTGCTGGCACTTCTGGCTCGGGCCGGCCAGTCGGTGCGTTACGCCTCGGGGCGGGTGGTCGCAGCGATGAGCGCTGCCTATGCCGGGGAAGGCAAGACCGACGCCAAAGACGCCTACGTCATTGCCGAGACCGCCCGCCTGCGCCGGGACCTATCGGTCATCGATACCGGTACCGACCTCGTGCGCAAACTCGCGGTGCTGACCGGACATCGAGAAGATCTGATCGCCGACCGGGTGCGCATGATCAACCGGCTGCGCGACCTGATGACCAGTGTGTTTCCCAGCCTGGAGCGGGCCTTCGACTACTCCTCGCACAAAGGAGCGTTGGTACTGCTCACCAGCTATGCCACCCCTGACCGGATCCGCCGCGTCGGACAGACTCGCCTGACGGGCTGGTTGCGCAACCGCAACGTGCGCGGTGCGGCCGACGTAGCCGCCCGCGCCACCGCCGCAGCCAAGGCCCAAACGGTCGTGCTTCCCGGGCAAGACATGACCGCGAGCATCGTCACCGAGCTGGCCACCGGCATCCTTGCCCTCGACGACCGACTGAAAGTCCTCGATGCCCAGATCCAGATGACCTTCGATGAGCACCCGCACGCGCGGATCATTCAGTCGATGCCCGGCTTCGGTCCCTTCCTCGGTGCCTCACTGTTGGTCGGCGCCAATGACTTACGCGCATTCCCCAGCGCCGGGCACCTCGCCGCCGCAGCCGGGCTCGTCCCCGTTCCAAACGACTCCGGCCGACGCACCGGCAATCTGCACCGTCCGCTGCGCTATAGCCGGCGGCTGCGACACGTGTTCTATCTGTCAGCGCAGACGAGCATGATGCGCGCCGGACCCAACCGCGACTACTACCTCAAAAAGCGGGCCCACGGCGCCACCCACAGCCAGGCCGTCATCGCCCTGGCCCGCCGCCGCATCGACGTCCTGTGGGCACTGCTGCGCGAGAACCGGACGTGGACCGCGGCACCGCCGGCACTCGCTCAAGCGGCTTGACAAGACCATTGAGATTCCCAGTGACCCGGTACCGCGCGGTCGGCGATCTCAGCAGGCCGGTCGCTGATCATGATCATCGGATCGACGAACCGCTGTGTGCGTTGGTCCAGGGCGCGATGCGGTTTGCGGCGTGTGCGTCCCGTCCGAAGTGCCTGGGCTAGTTCGCGTTTCAAGCCGCCGCGCGCTTGGAAGTACAGCGCTTGGTAGATCGTCTCGTGGCTCACCGGCATGCTCTCGTCGTCCGGGAAATCGTTGACCAGACGATGCGAGATCTGCTCAGGTGACAACCGTCGCGACAGTCCATCTTCCACCGCATCGCGCAACTTCTGGTTGGTCACCAGTTTGGACTTCTTCGGCCGGCCACGATCAGCCTTAGCGACCCGATCGGCCTGATACGGCAGATACAGCCCGCCGACGCTTCGGGTGCCGATTTCGCGCGACACCGTGGATTTGTGCTTGCCGATCAGCGCCGCGATCGCGGTCAACGTCAATCCATTGAGCAGCCCGTCGGCGATGACCAGCCGGTCGGGCAACGTCAAGTATCGATCGTTGATTACCGCAGCCGCCCCAGCAACGGTCGTGTTCACCGATTGTGTGTAGCGCCCTGAATCGCCGTATTCGATGACCGTGCCATCTGGACGTACCCGCGTGTCGCCGATCTTGCGGATGCCGTCACGCCAATCCCGGGCCGTGCGCACATGAACCCCGACCTCGCGGGCCGCCCGCGCCGTCGACCAGCCTGACGCCACGAGTTGCAGGAAACGCTCCCGGGCTGCCGCCTTGCCGTAGAGCTGGCGATCCCGGCTGACCAAACCCCGCTCGACCAGCACCCGCCGGGCCGTTCCGTGCGAAACTCCGACCGCCTTTGCGGCCTGATTGATCGAGCCCGTCGCGTCGAACACCGCCACGATCCGGCCCATATCAACGCCGCGTTTGTCCGGTCGCGGCGAGCCAATCGGCCGCCCCGTCGCCCGCAGGACCGCATACCCGCGCTGCCGCGAGATGCCCAGCCACGAGGCGGCCTCCTTCCCCGACACACCCCCGTCAACGAGTTTTGCTAGCTGATCCCCAAACCGAACACAGTCCTCCGAAAATGACACGGTCGCCGCAACCTCTCAAATCGAGAGTGTTGCGACGACCGCGTGAACTCGCCAAGAGTCCGGGGGCTTTTTGTGTCGAAGGGGAGTTGGTTAGAACGCCGCCTCGTCCAGTTCCATGACGTCATTGTCGAGGTTCTCGATGACCTGACGCGTGCTGGTGAGCAGCGGCAGCATGTTCTTGGCGAAGAACGACGCCACCGCGACCTTGCCCTCGTAAAAGGCCTTGTCGTCACCGCTGGCACCGGCGTCCAGCGCGTCGATCGCCACCGCGGCCTGCTGGGTAAGCAGCCAGCCGATGACCAGGTCGCCGACGCTCATCAGGAAGCGCACCGAACCCAGACCGACCTTGTAGAGGCTCGAGGGGTTCTCCTGCGCGGCCATCAGGTAGCCGGTCAGCGAGGCCGCCATCGCCTGGACGTCCTCCAGCGCGGTCGCCAGCAGCGCCCGCTCGGTCTTCAGCCGGCCGTTGCCCGACTCGTTGCGGACCAACTGCTCGATCTGGCCTGCCACGTGGGCCAGCGCCACACCCTTGTCGCGGACGATCTTGCGGAAGAAGAAGTCCTGCGCCTGGATGGCGGTGGTGCCCTCGTAAAGCGAGTCGATCTTGGCGTCGCGGATGTACTGCTCGATCGGGTAGTCCTGCAGGAAGCCGGACCCACCGAAGGTCTGCAGGCTCTCGGTCAGCTTGGCGTATGCCTGCTCCGAGCCCACACCCTTGACGATCGGCAGCATCAGGTCGTTGACCTTGACCGCCAACTCGGGGTCGACATCGTGCAGCGCCTTGGCGACCGCGGCGTCCTGATAGGTCGACGTGAACAGGTACAGCGCGCGCAAACCCTCGGCGTAGGCCTTCTGGGTCATCAGGCTGCGACGCACGTCGGGGTGATGCGTGATGGTCACGCGCGGCGCGGTCTTGTCGGTCATCTGGGTCATGTCGGCGCCCTGCACGCGGTTCTTCGCGTAGTCGAGCGCGTTCAGGTAGCCCGTCGACAGGGTGGCGATGGCCTTGGTGCCGACCATCATTCGCGCCTGCTCGATGACATCGAACATCTGCGCGATGCCGTTGTGCACCTCGCCGACCAGCCAGCCCTTGGCGGGCACGCCGTGCTGGCCGAGCGAAAGCTCGCATGTGGCCGAGACTTTCAGGCCCATCTTGTGCTCGACGTTGGTGACGAACACGCCGTTGCGCTCGCCCGGCTCGCCGGTCTCGAAGTCGAACAGGAACTTCGGCACGAAGAACAGTGACAGACCCTTGGTGCCAGGGCCTGCGCCCTCGGGGCGGGCCAGCACCAGGTGGAAGATGTTCTCGAACAGGTCACCGGAGTCACCCGATGTGATGAAGCGCTTCACACCGTCGATGTGCCACGAACCGTCGTCCTGCTTGACGGCCTTGGTCCGGCCCGCGCCGACGTCGGAGCCCGCATCCGGCTCGGTCAGCACCATGGTGGCGCCCCAGCCGCGCTCGGCGGCCAGCACGGCCCACTTCTTCTGTTCCTCGGTCGCGATCTTGTAGAAGATGCTCGCGAAGCCCGCGCCGCCGCCGTACATCCAGACAGCCGGGTTGGCGCCGAGCAGGTGCTCGTGCAGCGCCCACAGGAGCGCCTTCGGCATCGGCATGCCGCCGAGCTCCTCTTCGATGCCGACCTTGTCCCAGCCGCCGTCGATAACGGCCTGCACAGACTTCTTGAACGACTCGGGCAGCGTCACCGAGTGCGTCTTCGGGTCGAACGTCGGGGGATTGCGATCTGCGTCGGCGAACGACTCGGCGACCGGCCCCTCGGCCAGCCGGGCGATCTCGCCCAGCATCTCGCGCACGGTGTCGGGGTCCAGGTCGGCGTACTCGCCCTCACCGAGGGCCTTGTCCAGGCCGAAGACTTCGAACAGGTTGAATACCTGGTCACGAACGTTGCTCTTGTAGTGGCTCACGTTTCCTCCTCGTCGAGAATGCCACCTTCGGTTGGGTACTTTTGACTAAGTTACCCACCAGTAACTGCGGCCGACTATACCGGTCGGTAACTTCAACACAAAGCCACCACGAGCAATTTCCATCAGCTAAGTAACCCAGCGGTTGATCGGGAGCCGATTTACCGGGGAAAACAGTCGCTGAACTGGGGATTTTCCCGCTTGTGATACCTGCCACAGGCTCGTCACACGCACCACTAAAGTGAACGTATGCAACAGCGGGTAGTGGTGTGGGGTACGGGCAATATGGGGTCGACGGCCATCCGTTCGGCGCTGGCTTTTCCTGGGCTTGCGCTCTCCGGAATCATCACGTCCTCGGAGTCGAAAAAGGGTATGGACGCCGCCGAGTTCGTCGGGATCGACAGCCCGACGGGCGTCGTGGCCACCACCGACGTCGACGCCGTACTGGCCGACTGCGATGCCGTGGCCTATATGGCCTCCGGTGACATCCGGCCCGAGGAGGCCGTCAACGACATCGAGCGCTGCCTGCGTGCGGGACGTCACGTCGTCACGCCGTCGCTGTATTCGCTCTACGACCCGAGGTCCGCACCGCCCGAGTGGGTCGAGAGGCTGACCGCCGCCGCCGAGGAGGGTGGCTCGACGCTTCTGGTCAGCGGGGTCGATCCGGGCTGGGGCAACGACGCGCTGGCGGTGACAGCCGCCAGCCTGTGCACCCGCATCCAGACGATCTACTGCCAGGAGATCTTCGACTACTCGACCTACAACCAGCCTTTCGCGGTCAAGGTCTCCTGCGGGTTCGGCGGCTCGATGGACGAGGTCCCGATGATGTTGCTGCCGTCGATTCCGACGATGGTCTGGGGCGGCAACATCCGGTTGATCGGCCGCGGACTCGGCCTCGAGATCGACGAGATCACCGAGGAAGTCGAACGCCTGCCGCTCGAGGAGACCGTCGACACGGTGATGGGGCCGTTCGAGAAGGGCACGCAAGGCGCGTTCTGGCTGAAGGTGATCGGTTGGTCGGGCGGTAGGCGAAGGATCGTCATCGACCACATCACCCGCATCCATCCGTCCTGCGCTCCGGACTGGCCGCAGCCTGACCAGGGCGTCGGTGACCACCGGGTGATCGTCGACGGCGACCCGCAGCTCACCATCGTCAGCCGCGCCGACGTCCCCGGCGGCACCCGCGCCGACGGTGGCAACACCACCGCCGCGAACCGACTGCTCGGCGCCCTCAACTGGCTCGCGGAGCAGAAGCCGGGCATCTACGACGGGCTGCAGGTGCCACTACGCTCTGCGCTGCCCACCGAAGCGGAAACGCTCCGCTGGAGCGACTAGCTGTCGCCCTCCGGTTCTGACTCCGCCTCGGGTTGCACCGCTTCGGGTTGCGCTTCCTCGGCCGGCGCTTCGGGCGCTTCCGGCGCTTCCGCATCGGGCAGCTGAGCCACGAGATACTCGGCGAGCCCCCCGAGGGTCGGATAGTCGAATACCGCGGTCGCGTTGATCGTGAACTTGCCGCCGAACTGACTGTGCAACCGGTTGCGGAGTTCGATAGCCATCAGTGAATCCGTGCCAAGGTCCAGGAATCGACTCGATGCGGCGGGCGGTTGCGCGAGCCGCAGGAAGTTCTGCACCTCGCGCTGAAGGAACTCCGTCACGAACCCGGCGCGCTGCGGCACCGGTATCTCCATCAGCTGTTTGAGCAACTCACTGTCACCAGTCACCTCGCCTGCCGCACTCGGCAACACGAGGTCAAGGATCGGTGGACGCGAACTGCCAAGCACCTTCGCGGCACGCTGCCAGTTGGCTTTTAGGACGGTTGCCTGCCCGGTGCCGTTCGCGACGACCTCGGCGAGTGCACCGAGGGCGGCCGAGGGTTCCAGCGGAATCAGGCCTTGGGCACTGATATTGGCGGTCGCGGCCTCCGACGACGCCATGCCGCCTTGGGCCCACGGCCCGAAGTTGACCCCCGTGGCGGGCAAGCCCTGCGCCCTTCTCTGCGCGACAAGGCCATCGAGCAACGCATTCGCAGTCGCGTAGTTGGACTGGCCGGGCGTACCGAACAAGCCGGACACCGACGAGGACACGATGAAGAAGTCCAGCTCGTCGTCCTTCGTCAACCGGTCCAAGTGGCAGGCGCCAAACGACTTGGGCGCCAATGTCGTTCGGAACCGCTCCACGCTCTGTGCAGACAGCAGCGCATCGTCGAGCACGCCTGCCAGATGCGCCACTCCTGCGAGCGGCGGCAACTCCGCGCGGATCCGCTCCAGCAGCTTGGCAACCTCCGACTCGTCGCCGACGTCGGCCGCGAAGATGTGGATGCGGCACGTGTAACGCTCGGTGATCTCGTCGATGACCCCCTGCGCGTCCGCGTCCGGCGCTCGCCGGCTGGTCAGCACGATGTCACCGGCCCCGAGTTGGGCCAGATACGACGCGGTGTGCAGACCTATGGCACCGAGTCCGCCGGTGATCAGGTAGCTCCGATCCGCCCGCGGCTGCAGCGGATTCGGTATCTGCACCACGATCTTGCCGATGTGCCGCGCTTGCTGCATGCGGCGGAACGCGGCCCTCGCCTCGGTCAGCGGGTAGATCTCGGCGGGCAGTGGCATCCACTCGCCCTTGGCCAATCCCTCCGACACCTCGGTCAGTAGGGCGCGAATACGCTCGGGCTCCTGGAAGGTCACCGTGTCGAGCGCCACGATCTCGTAGGCGATGTCGGGACGTGCCTGCGCCATCTGCTCCGGCGTCCAGATGTCGCGTTTGGCGATCTCGGCAAAGCGACCATTCTGGGCGGTGGCCCGCACGGTCGCTTCGAGGAAGCCCTCGTTGGTCAGGCTGTTGAGCACCACGTCGACGCCGGCACCATCGGTGTCGGCGAGGATCTGGTCGGCGAAATCCGTTGTGCGCGAGTCATAGACGTATTCAACGCCGAGCTTGCGCAGCGTCGCGCGCTTGAAGGTGCTTGCCGTGGCGAAGACCGTGGCACCGCACTGCTGAACCATCTGGATCGCCGCAAGGCCGACGCCACCACTGGCGGCGTGGATGAGCACTCGCTCACCGGGCTTCAGCTGCGCCCAGTCGAACGCAAGCCGGACAGTCAGTGCCGCGGCGGGGATCGTCGCCGCCTCCACGGCGCTCACCCCGTCCGGGATGGGTGCGAGCAGCTGGGCAGGCACGTTGAACCGGCTGGCGAACGCGCCCTGCATGAAGCCGTAGACGCGCTGGCCCACCTCGAGTCCGGTGACACCGTCACCCAATTCGGTGACGACGCCCGCGAAGTCGCCACCGATCGGTCCTGGGTCGCCGGGGTACAGGCCGAGGACGTTGAGCACATCCCGGAAGTTGAGTCCTGCGGCCTCCACCTGGACCTGCACGTAGCCGTCGTCGGGAGGCGGCACGTCCGTCTCGGTCAGACTCAAGTTGTCGATCGCGCCGCGTTCGGTGGGCGCCAGCACGTAGTCGGTTGAGCGCGGCACGGTGAGATGACCACTGCGCGCCCACGGCAGCAACCGTGACGCCAGCAGCTTCCCTTGCCGCAGTGCGAGTTCCGGTTCGTCGACGGGGGTGGCGAGCAGCTTGGACAGTGCGTGCACAGCCTCCTGTGATCCGTCGCAATCGACCAGTTTGGCGCGCAGCGCGGGTTCCTCGTTGATCGTCGTGCGGCCGAATCCCCACAGCGCCGCCTGCACCGGGTCGACCGGTTCGCCGGATTCGCATGCCACGGCCCCCTCGGTGACGATCCACAGTCCGCCAGGCAGTTTCACGCTGCCGTTTTGTGAGCCGCCCTGCACGGTGTGCACGGCGCTGAGCAGATTGGCGATCTCGGCCTCGAGGCGCGCGGCGACGTCTGCGCTTGACTCGTCCGCACTGGGTCCGGCGCTACGCCAGACGACACCGGAGAACGGCATACCGCGCTCGGCGGCTTGTGCCAGCAGCGGCCCCAAGAGCTCCGGATCGCCTGCCCGGTCGAACGGGATGCAGCCGGGCACCTTGGCGGCCAGCTCGCTGAACCCGGCAATCAGCCAGCTGCCGTTGGCGATTGCGGCATCATCGTTCGATGCAGGTGGCGGCACCTCATGCCAGCCGACGGTGTACAGCAGCCGGGTGGCGTCGCCGCCGAGCCCGCGCAACAACGCCTCCCTCGGCGCGCGTTTGACCGTGAACTCGCGAATCCCGCCCAGCAGTTGGCCATCCCGGTCGACGAAGTCGAGATCGAAGACCTGGGTCTCGCTGTCGAGCTCGCTCTTGTGCCACCGTGCGCGGCAATAGAACCGTCGCGGCATCTTCTCCCGCAGGAACACCTGCCCGTACCGCAACGGCAGGTACAGGTCGTTGACTCCCTGCTCGTGCGCCAGCAGCGCCGGGAACGCCGGGAAGGCGACGCCGGTGCACAAGTCCATCAGGACCGGATGCATCGGCTCGGTGCCGAGGTTCTCGGCGAGTTCTTCGCCGACGGTGATATCGCCGATCGCCTCACCCTCACCCAGCCACAGCGACTTCAGCGAACCCGACCAGTTCGGCCCCCACGCGAGCTCCATGTCGGTGAACGTCTCGAACAGGTCCTGCGGACGCATGCGCTCCATCCGCTCGATCGCCGCGTCGACCGGATCCGGTTGTTCGGGTGTCAGCTCGTCGTCGACACCGCTGGCGACGGTGCCCTCGGCGTTCAGCGACCAGTCGGCGTCTCGATCGCCGTACGGGCGGCTGTGCACCTGGAAGCCCCAATCACCGCTGCTATCCGCCGGATGCAAGGTCAGCTGCACCTCGCGAGAACTCTTCTGGGGCAGGATGATCGGCTCGTAGAAGAAGACGTCCTTCACCCGAGCCGGTGTGCCGACTGCGGCCAGCGCCATCGCCGCATACGTCGCCCCTGGGACGACAACGGTGCCATAGATGACGTGGTCGGAAAGCCACGGCTGCGATTTGACGGACAACCTGCTGGTGTAGACGGAGTCGCCGGAGGCGAGATCCTTTGCATTGCCCAGGATTCCGGATAGCGCTGGACCGTCGACGGTGATACCGGAAGTCTTGGGCCAGAAGCGGCGGCGCTGGAACGGGTAGGTGGGTAACTCGAGTCTGCGCCGCGGATGACGATGCACTGCGGCGAAATCGGGTCGGTGACCGCCAACGTAGGTGGCGGCCAGCGCGTCGGCGATCTGGCGCCGGTCACCAACGCCTTTACGCATCGAGACGATCGCCCGCGGCGCGGCCAGGTGCTCCGGCCACACCTGCACAGCAGCGCCGGTCAGCACCGGTTGCGGACCGATCTCCATCAACACCGAGCAGCCCAGCGCCGCCACGGTGCGCACACTTTCGGCGAACTGCACAGGCTGGCGCGAATGCCGCCGCCAGTACGTCGCGTCGATCGGGGTTTGGGCCGTTAAGACAGCGCCCGTGCGGTTGCACACGAGCGGCAATGTCGGCACGGCAAACTGCAACCCCGCTGCGTACGACTCGAACTCGTCGAGCACCGGATCCAGCAGTTCCGAGTGGAAGGCGTGGCTGGTCTCCAGCCAGGTGCAGCGGATCCCTTCCTCACCGAACCTGGCGACGATCTGTTCCAGATCCTCACCGGGACCCGAGAGCACGGTATTGGGTCCGTTGTAGGCGCCGACCGACACCCGCGGGAATTCGCCTGCGATCTGCTCGACGTGCTTGGCGTCGGTGAACACCGCCACCATCCGCCCGCCTTCGGGCAGGCTGCCGAACATCCGGCCACGCTCGGCCATCAGCCGTGCGCCGTCCTCGAGGCTGAAAACCCCTGCTACACATGCCGCGGCGTACTGGCCAACGCTGTGCCCCAGCACCACGTCGGGCTGGATGCCCCACGACTGCCACAACCGGGCAAGGCCCATCTCGACGGCAAAAAGCGCTGGCTGCGCAAACGACGTGTGCCGCAACGCTTCCCCGGCCTCGCCGCCGGTTTCGCGATCGTTGGCGAACAGCACCTCCAACAACGGCCGCGGCAGTATGTCATTGACCGCATCCGCGCAGCGTGTCACGGTTTCGGCGAAAACCGGCTCAGCGTCGAACAATTCGCGCGCCATACCCGGGTACTGGCTGCCCTGTCCGGTGAACAACCACGCAGTCGTCGGCGAATCAGTGCACTCGCCACGCAACACACCTGGACGCATCTTGTTATCGGCCAATTCGGCAAGGCCATCGCGCGCACCTTCGACCGAATCCACGACCAGCGCGGCGCGATGTTCGAAATGTGACCGCCCGGTGCCTGCCGTGAAGCACAGATCGGAGATGTCGACCTTCGGGTGGCCGTCCAACCAGGCTCCGTATCGCTGCGCCATCTCCACGAGCGCCTCCGGCGACCGCGCAGACAACGGCAGCACATTGACCGGTTCGTCTCGAGTGTCCGACTCCGAACCCGCCACGGGCCCGCCCGCCGAGTATTCGTCGTCGGTCGCCGATTGTGTCGGCGCCTCCTCGATCAGCACGTGAGCGTTTGTGCCGGTGAACCCGAAGGAACTCACGCCGGCCCGCCGCAGCCTTCCGTTTGTCTGCCACGGAATCGCCTTGTCCACGACGCGCACCGGCAGCGAGTCCCACGGGATGTGTGGTGATGGGTTCTCGAAATGCAGGCTCTGTGGCAGCACTTCGTGCTGAAGCGACAGCACGACTTTGATGAGACCTGCTGCCCCCGACGCGGACTCGAGGTGACCGACGTTGGTCTTCACCGATCCCATCAGCAGCGGTCGGTCCGCATCACGCGAGGCGCCGTAGGCGGCCGCGGCCGCCTGCACCTCGATCGGATCACCCAGCGGGGTGCCCGTCCCGTGCGCCTCTAAGTAGTCGACATCGCCGCCCGCCAAACCGGCGCGAGCCAGCGCTGTGCCGATAAGCCGTTGCTGTGCACCACCATTGGGCACTGTCAGGCCACTGGAAGCGCCGTCCTGGTTGACCGCGCTACCGGGAATGACCGCTTGCACCCGGTCGCCGTCACGTACCGCGTCGCTCAGCCTCTTGAGCACCAGAATGCCGCAGCCCTCACTGCGCACGTAGCCGTCGGCGGACGCGTCGAAGGTCTTGCACCGCCCGACGGGGGAAAGCATCCTCGCGCGGGAGGCGGCGATCATCGTCACCGGACTCAGCAGCACGTTCACACCGCCGGCCAACGCCAAGTCGCAGTCACCGGTGTGCAATGCCTGGCAGGCCTGATGGACGGCCACCAACGCCGAGCTGCAAGCGGTGTCGACCGCCATTGCCGGTCCTTCGAATCCGAGGGCGAAGGCAACCCGACCGGAGATGGCATTGAGCGCATTGCCGGTGATGAAGTACGGCTCGATTTTGTCGATCGGCTCCGAGGACAACAGATGCGCATACTCGTTGGCGGCCACCCCCGCGAAGATTCCGGTTCGGCTGCCGCGCAGCGCCGCCGGCGAGTACCCGGCGCGTTCGAGGCCCTCCCAGACCGTTTCGAGCATGAGCCGCTGCTGCGGCTCGATCCAGACAGCCTCACGCGGAGAGATGCCGAAGAATTCGGGATCGAATCCGTCGATTCCTTCGAGGAATCCACCGAACCGCGTGTAGGTCTTGCCGGGAGTCTCTGGATCCGGGTCGTAGAACTCGTCGATGTCGAAGCGGTCCTCCGGGACTTCCCGGATCGCATCGACACCGCCGGACAGTATGTCCCAGAACGCTTCCGGGTTGGGCGCGCCGGGGAAGCGGCACGACACCGCGACGATCGCGATGGGTTCGTCCGTACGCGACGTCACCGCCGACGCCGGCGCAGACCCTGATTTGGCCTGGTCGCTCAGCCCAAGTACCTCGCCGAGCAGATAGTCGGCCACGTCGGACATACGCGGGTGATCCATCACCAGGGTGATGGGTATCTCGCGACCCACTCCCTGTTCGATGCGGCGCCGCAGTTCGACGGCCATCAGCGAATCCATGCCGAGGTCGAAGAACCCGGCGTCCTCGCGGATCTCCGCGCTGTCTACCCGCGTCACCTGCGCGACCGAGTCGCGCAGGTAGTCGGTCAGAAGCCTCTTGCGCTGCTGCACGGGAGCCGCTGTGAGCTGCTCGACAAGCTGCGTCTTCCCTGACGGCGTCACAGCAGGCGCCGTATCGGGCACCTCGCGCTCCAACTCGGCAAGGAATGCCCGCCTGCCCGCCTGATGATAGAGCGGCAGGAAACGGGCCCAGTCGATTCGGGCCACGACGCCTTGGGCCGAAGAAGAGGCCACGACATCGGCTAGACCCGCCAGTGCGTCGGTGGGTGACAACGTCCGGACCCCGCGCTGATCAAGTCGTGCACGAGACTCCGCGTCGGCCATGCCCGCCGACCAGGGACCGAAATTGACGCTGATCCCATTGATGCCTTGCTCGCGCAGGCGCCAGGCCAGCCCGTCGAGGTATGCGTTCGCTGCGCCGTACGCGGTCTGACCGAATCCGCCCCATACCGAGGCGATCGACGAGGTACTGATGAAGAAATCCAGCTGCAGGTCAGCCGCTGCTTCGCTCAAATGCCAAGCGCCCCAGACCTTCCCGGCGAAGACGCGATCCACCTCGGCGTCGTCCAGGTTGCTCACCGGAGTGGTACCGATCTTGCCCGCAGCGTGGACGATGCCCGCCAACGCCGGCATCTCGGCCTGTACCGTGGTCAGCAGGCGTGCGACGTCGCCCTCATCGGCGACATCGGCAGCGACGACAAGGAATTCGCAGCCGTACTGTTCACCGAGCGCATCGATGCGCAGTTGCGCGGCATCGCTTGGCGGGCGTCGGCTGGTCAGCACCAGATGTTTGGCGCCATGCGCGGCCAGGAATCCGGCGATTTCCAGTCCGATCGAGCCCAGTCCGCCTGTCACCAAATACGATGCGTCATCGCGCAGTTCCAGTGGCGTACCGCTCGGCTGCGAGGACCGCCGAACCAGCCGCGGAACATAGACCGCTCGATCTCGCAGCGCGACTTGGTCTTCCCTGATGGCCGAGTCGTTCGACGTCGTGATCCGGTTGATGAACCGAGACCATTCGTCGGCAGAACCTTCCGCCAGATCCGCCAGGCCGCCCCACACGTGCGGGAGTTCCAGCGCTGCGGCGCGACCGAATCCCCACAGGCAACTCTGGTCGGGCGACACTGCGTCCGCGTCGGTGACGCGTTGGGCTCCCCTGGTCACCACCCAGATGGGTGCGCGCAGTTCAGCGGCAATCGCGGCGCGGAACAGCCGCCGTGTTCCGCCAAGGATTCGGCGTTGCATCCGCGACAGTGACCGCGTCGAGGGTGTGCTCTCGGAGTCGAGGGCGGCGACGTGCACGATGCGGAGCGTCGAATCATCCACTGCCGCAGCGCGCAACCCGTCTGTGAGCTCTTCCTCCTCCGTGTCGGACGTCGGCAACCCGACGATCCGGTGCCTGTGGCCGCGTGCGGTCAGTACGTCGGTCAACGGCTGGATTGCTTCTGGGTCGTCGCCCACGAGGATCCAGTGGGATCCCTCGTCGGGCTGTGCGCCGGCAACCGAAGCAGCGGCCTTCTCCCAACGGAACTCGTAGCGGTCGTCCGCGATGGCCTGGGTGCTGCGTTGTTGGTTGTGTTGGGCGGCAAGCTTGGTCAGCACATTGAGTGTCTGATCATCGCCGCTCGCACCGTCGAGTAGGGCCGCGAGTTCTTCGATCCGGCCGTCCTCGAGGAGACGGACGGCTTCGGTACGCGGTCCGGCGAGGTGCTGTTGTTGGTTGGGGCGTTCCCGATTGTCCCGAAACCAGTACTGGCGACGCTCGAACGGATAGGTGGGCAGGTCGAGCTTTTGCGCCGATTCCCGCCGGAGAGCGCCGAAGTCGGGCAGGTGGCCCGCGATGTAAGCGTCGGCGAGGGCTTCGGTGATCTGCCGATGGTCTGCGGTGTTGCGACGCAGCGACGCGATGGCGCGTGGTGTTGTCGCCGGATCGGGCCATGCCCGCAGGGCAGAGGCGGTAAGCACCGGTTGTGGGCCGATCTCGAGCAGCACTTTGCAATTCAGATCGGCAAGCGTGCGCACGCTCTTGGCGAATTCAACCGGTTGACGTGCGTGCCGGCGCCAATAGGCGCCATCGAGTTTCACATTCCTGCCGAGCGCGGCGCCGGTGCGGTTGCAGACCAGAATCCGTTGTGGCGCACCGTAGTCGAAACGGTTTGCATACGCCTCGAATTCGTCGAGGATCGGATCCAGAAGCGCTGAATGGAACGCGTGGCTGGTGTCCAGCCAGTCGCACCGGACACCGTCGGCCGACAGGGCGGCCACGGCTTTCTCGAGATCCGTTGCTGTTCCGGACAATACGGTGTTGGCGCCGTTGTAGGCGGCGACGGACAGACTCGGGAACGCGTCGGTCAAGCTCTCGACACGCTCGGCGGCGGTGAAGACCGCGACCATCCGACCGCCCGCAGGCAGACTGCCGAAGAGGCGACCGCGCTCGGCCATCAGCAGCGCGCCGTCCTCCAGGCTGAGCACGCCGGCGACGCAGGCCGCCGAATACTGGCCGACGCTGTGGCCCAGCACCACGTCTGGGTCGAAGCCCCACGACTGCCACAGGCGGGCCAGGCCCATCTCCACCGCGAACAAGGCGGGCTGCGCATAGGAGGTCCGCCGCAGCGTCTCTTCGCTGTCTGGGCTGTCGACATCGAAAATCACATCCAGCAAAGGCTTTTCGAGAACGTCGGCAACTGCGGCCGCGCATCGATTCAGCGTCTCGGCGAACACCGGCTCGGTGTCGAACAACTCCCGTGCCATGCCGGGGTACTGGCTGCCTTGACCGGTGAACAGCCAAGCCGTCTTCGGTGTGTCGTGAGATTCGCCGCGAACCAACCCGGGTGCCGGGCGGTCGTCGGCGAGTGCGCCGAGTAGCTCGACGGCGGATTCTCTCGAATTGACCACCAACGCGGCCCGGTGCTCCAGATGGGCTCGCCCCGCCCCGGCGGTGAAGCACACGTCGGCCAAGGTGGCCTCTGGGTGCGCGCTCAACCAGCTGCGGTATTGATCGGCGACCTGGACCAGCGCTGCGGGGGTCCGCGCCGAGAGCGGAACAATGCCGAACCGTCGGTCTGCGGGCTGTTCGACCGGGCTCGAAGCGGGTGCGATCTGTGCCGGTTGCTCGGGCGCTTCCTCGAGGATGACGTGGGCGTTTGTCCCGGCGAACCCGAATGAGCTGACTCCGGCGATGCGGGGCCGACCATTGCGTTCCCAGGCGGTGGCCTCCTTGACGACCTGCACCGCGAGCCGGTCCCAGGGAATGTGGGGCGACGGGTTCTGAAAGTGCAGGTGCGCAGGCAGTAACTCGTTCTCGAGCGAGAGGATGACCTTGATGACACCGGCGATACCCGCGGCTGCTTCCAGGTGTCCGATGTTCGTCTTCACCGAGCCCATCAACAGCGGGTCGCCAGGCTCGCGTCCGGCACCGAGCACCGCACCTGCGGCCTGGGCCTCGATCGGATCGCCAAGCGATGTTCCGGTGCCGTGTGCTTCCAGGTATCCGACATCGCTGGGTTCGAGGCCGGCGCGCTCGAGCGCATCGGCGATAACTCGTTGCTGGGCAATGCCATTCGGCACTGTCAAACCACCGGAGGCGCCGTCCTGGTTGATCGCGCTGCCGCGGATGACGGCTCGAATCCGGTCGCCGTCGCGGATCGCGTCCTCGAGCCGTTTGATGACGATGACGCCGCAACCCTCGCCACGCACGTAGCCGTCTGCGGCCGCGTCGAATGTCTTGCACCGACCGTCGGGCGCCAGCATGTGCGCACTCGAAAACGTGATCATGGTGGCTGGTGTGAGCAGGACATTTGCGCCGCCTGCGAGAGCGAGGTCGCATTCGCCCAAGCGCAGCGCTTGGCACGCCTGATGGATCGCCACCAGCGACGAGCTGCACGCCGTGTCGACGGCCACCGCGGGTCCCTGCAGCCCCAACCGAAAGCTGATCCGGCCCGCTGCCGCGGCATTCGACGTCCCGATGGCCATATAGGCCTCGATCTCGGGGTAAGTCAGCTCGTCGGACGCCATTCCGAGGTAGTCGTGGGTGGCCAGGCCTACGAAGACGGCAGTGTTGGTGTTAGCCAAAGCTGTTGGCGCAGTGCCTGAATGCTCCACCGCGCGCCACGCAGTCTCCAGCAACAGCCGATGCTGCGGGTCCATCAACCTGACCTCGCGCGTCGACATGCCGAAGAACGGCGCGTCGAACCCCGTCACGTCATCGACGAAACCCGCACGACGGGTAACAACTTTGCCGGGCACACCGGGCTCCGGGTCGAAGAATTCGTCGACATCCCAGCGGTCTTCGGGCACCTCCGATATCGCGTCGCGGCCCTCGCGCAGCACGTCCCAGAATTCATCGGTGTCCGGAGCACCCGGAAATCGCGCTGCATAGCCGACGACCGCAAAACGGCGGGCCGGCTCGGTCGGACGTTCGGCGGATCGCATGCAGTTGTCCTCCCCTCTGTCTCCCCGTTACCCGTGCGTCAGTATTGCACTTGGTTCATGGAGATGCAGAAGCTGGCTAGGGGCTGTGGGCACCGGCAAAGATGCCCGTCGGGTGCGACCCTCACATTCGCGAAAGTTAAGGTGATCCTGCTGCGAATGTTGTTGGAGCGCAGCCGCCAAGAGACCTGGAGGAACTATTGCGTATCGGGAAAATCACCGTCGGCGCACTCGATGAATGGTCGTTGAATCCGGGCACGGTCACGTCCTGGCATCCTACGGCCGCGGCTCAGGAAAGGGTGCGGCGAGCGCCTGTCAGTTCGGTGCCGGTTAGCTACATGCAAGGCCAACATCTTCGTAACTACAGCGATCGAAAGGGTGCCGGCCTGAACTTCTCCCGACAGATCATCGCGAGCTGTGACGTACCGGGCCAGTGCGATGTTTCCGCGATGGACCACGCCCTCAACGCCTACCTACGTCGGCATGACACGTTCCGCAGTTGGTTCGAACAAACGGGTGATGGAGCGTTCATCCGGCGTGCCATCGACGATCCGGCCGACATCGAATTCATGCCGGTCGATCACGGCCACATGACGGTCGACGAGATACATGCCCACGTGGTGGGCATACCGAATCCGCTGGAGTGGGGCTGTTTCGTTTTCGGGATAGTCCAAAACGAGAACTACTTCACTTTCTTTGCCGCGATGGACCATGTCCATGGTGACGCGACGTTGATCGGCACAACAATGCTGGAAGCGAACGGAATGTATTCGGCGTTGAGCGGAGGTGGTCAGGCTCTCGCGCTTCCCGATGCCGGTAGCTTCGACGATTTCTGCGTCCGCGAGCGCGAGTACACGTCGGCGCTGACGGCGGATTCGCCGGGAGTGCGGGCGTGGATCGACTTCGCTGAGAACAACAGTGATGGCTTTCCTGAATTCCCACTGCCGCTGGGTAACCCGAACGATTCGACCCGCAGTGATATGACTTCTTACGTCCTGATGGACCCGGCACAGACCGAACGCTTCGAATCAGCCTGCACGGCGGCAGGCGCACGCTTCGTCGGCGGCTTGTTCGCTTGTCTCGGCCTGGTCGAGCACGAATTCACCGGTGCCCTGACGTACTACGGGCTCACGCCGAGGGACTCCCGCACAGCCAGCGACAATTTCATGACGCAGGGGTGGTTTACCGGCTTGATCCCGATCAGCGTCCCAATAGCGGCAACCTCTTTCAGCGACGCCGCATGGTCGGCGCAGGCTTCTTTCGATTCGGGCCTGGACATGGCGAGAGTGCCGTATTACCGCGTAATGGAGCTGGCGCCGTGGTTGAACTGGCCAAGGCCGAACTTTCCGGTATCGAACTTCTTGCACGGTGGCGCCGCCCCACTCAACGCCATTCTCGCAGCCGCTGATCTCGGCCTTGCGAATAACATAGGTATCTACCCGGACGGCCGGTATTCGTATCAGCTGACCATCTACATATTTCGGTATGGCGAGGGCACGGTGATGGCAATCATGCATCCCGACAACCCCGTTGCCAGGAAATCGGTTACCCGCTACATGGAGGCGATGAAGTCGGTGGCCGTACGGGTTGCTGACAGCGGGCAATGGGGACGCGTCGCCTAGCGGTGAGCAAATGTATGGCAAGGGCTTATCCGCAATGCGCATGTTCGGGGCGAGAGTGAGAGCGATATGCGACGTCTAGCCGATCTTGTGGTGCGGTGGCCCTTGGTGTTGATAGGGGTCTGGATCGCGATTGCGGTTGCACTTCCCCTGACCTTCCCGAGCCTGAACGAGATGGCCCAGCGGCATCCGCTTGCGATCCTGCCCAACGACGCCCCGTCGAGCGTCGCCGCCCGGCAGATGACCGAGGCGTTTCACGAATCGGGTTCGGACAACCTGCTGGTAGTCGCATTCATCAACGAAACCGGGCTCAAGCCCGCCGACGAAGCCGCCTACCGCAAGGTGGTGGACGCGCTGCGCGACGACGTCACGGACGTCACGATGGTCCAGGACTTCTTCACCACGCCGCAGTTGCGCTCGTTCCTGACCAGCAAGGACAAGACGACCTGGGTGCTGCCTGTCGGCCTTGCGGGCGAGATGGGCACGCCGCGTGGCTACCAGGCCTACAACCGGGTTGCCGACCTCGTCAAACACAACGTCGCCGACGGCCCACTCAAAGTGCACGTCACCGGACCCGCGGCCACCGTTGCCGACCTCACCGTCGCGGGCGCGAAAGACCGCATGCCCATCGAGATTGCGATCGGCGTCCTGGTACTCCTCGTGCTGTTGGTGGTGTATCGCAACCCGCTCACCATGCTGCTGCCGTTGGTGACGATCGGGGCGGCCTTGGTGACCGCGCAGGCCGTGGTGGCCGGCGTGTCCGACCTCTTCGGAATAGGTGTCTCAAACCAGTCCGTCATATTTCTTTCCGCGATGATCGCCGGTGCCGGGACCGACTATGCGGTCTTTCTGATCAGCCGGTATCACGATTATCTGCGGCAAGGCGCGGACTTCGACGACGCGGTGAAGCGCGCATTGATCTCGATCGGAAAGGTGATCACCGCATCCGCCGCAACGGTGGGAGTCACTTTCCTCGGCCTCAGCTTCGCCAAGATGGGGGTGTTCTCCACGATCGGCGTGGCATGCGCGATCGGGGTCGGGGTGGCGTACCTTTCCGCGGTCACGCTGCTGCCTGCCATTCTGGTGCTGGCAGGCCCGCGCGGCTGGGTCAAACCGCGGCGCGAACTAACCGCACGGTTCTGGCGCCGGTCGGGGTCCGCATCGTGCGACGGCCGAAGGCCCATCTTGTCGGCAGTCTGCTTGTCCTGGCCATTCTCGCCAGCTGTGCGAGCCTGGTGCATTACAACTACGACGATCGCAAAGCCCTCGGACCTGAGGCGCCGAGCTCGATCGGCTACGCGGCGCTGGAAAGCCATTTCCCCATCAGTCAGGCCGTGCCTGAATACATCCTCGTTCAGTCACCGCGCGACCTGCGCACACCGCAGGCCCTCGCGGACCTGGAGCAGATGGCGCAGCGGGTCAGTCAACTGCCGAACATCGGTCTCGTCAGCGGCCTGACCCGACCCACCGGAGAGGTGCCGCAGGAGTTCAGGGCCACCTATCAGGCGGGCATCGTCGGTGACCGGATGGCCCAGGGCTCGGCCACGATCAGCGACAGCACCAAGGATCTCAACCGATTGCAGAACGGCGCCGGGACGCTGGCCTCCAACCTCGGTGACGTGCGCGCCCAGATCAACCGAATCGCGCCGAGCATGCAGCGGCTGATCGACGCCTTCAACTCGGTGAAGAGCCAATTCGGCGGAGACAAGTTGGTCAAGCAGGTGCAAACCGCTGCCGATCTCGTGCAGAGCGTCAATGCACTCGGCAATGAGATGGGCGTGAACTTTTCCGCCGTCAAGGACATGTTCGCCTGGGTGGGGCCGGTGTTGGCCGCCCTGAACGGCAACGCGATCTGCGATGCCAACCCGTCGTGCAGCGAGACGCGCGCCCAGTTTCAGAAGCTGATGGACGCGCGTGACGACGGACGCCTCAATCAGATCAGCACCCTGGCCGGGCAACTACAGGGGTTCGGCGACAAACAGAGTCTGAACGCAACGGTGAACCAGCTCAACGACACACTTGCGCAGTTCACCTCGTCGGTGCAGTCCATGGGTCTCAATAAACCCGGCGGCCTGCAGGCGGGCCTGACCCAGATGAAGCAGGGCGCCAACCGCTTGGCTGACGGAAGCCAGCAGGTGGCGGGCGGAGTGGATCAGCTCGTCGGCCAGGTCAAGCTGATGGGCGCCGGACTCGATGAGGCGGCAGCATTTCTGTTGGCGATGCGAAACAACGCGGCGGATCCGTCGATGGCGGGGTTCAATCTCCCGGCTCAGATTCTCCAACTAGACGACTTCAAGAAAGCCGCGAAGATATTCATCTCGCCCGACGGCCACACGGCCCGGTACCTGGTGCAAACCACACTCAATCCGTTCAGCTCCGAAGCGATGGATCAGGTGAATGCGATCACCGACGCCGCTCGCAGCGCACAGCCGAACACCGCAGCTGGCCGACGCCAAGATATCCATGGGCGGATTTCCCGCCGCGCTGCGGGATACGCGCGACTACTACGAGCACGACATCCGGTTCATCATCATCATGACCCTCGTCGTCGTGCTGCTGATCCTGATGGCGCTGTTGCGTGCGATCGTCGCGCCGCTCTATCTGATCGGGTCCGTGATCATCTCGTACTTTGCGGCATTGGGTATCAGCGTCCTGACATTCCAATACCTGCTCGGCCAGCAGTTGCATTGGAGCGTGCCGCCACTGGCCTTCGTGGTACTGGTCGCGGTGGGCGCCGACTACAACATGCTCTTGGTGTCGCGAATGCGCGACGAGTCTCCGAACAGCGTGCGTTACGGCATCATTCGCACCCTGAGTTCGACCGGAGGGGTGATCACCGCGGCAGGTTTGATCTTTGCCGCCTCGATGTGCGGTCTGCTGTTCTCCAGCATCAGCATCGTGGTCCAGGGCGGGTTCGTGATCGGCGTCGGCGTCCTACTGGACACCTTCCTGGTCCGGACTGTCACGGTGCCCGCCATGGCGACATTGGTGGGACGGGCCAACTGGTGGCCATCGCGACTGAGCGCGCCCAGCAGCCGCCGGGTCAGCGTGAACACGTGAGGTGTGTGAAACTACGACGGATTCGACGAGTCATTACGGACGGAATGTGACGCCAAATTCCCAGTCATCCATTCTCTCGATGCTGCACGGACGTGCCAGCCTGCGCCCCGGCGATGTCGCGTACAGGTTCACCAGTTACGAGAAGGACCCGGCGGGCGTCGCCGAGACTCTCACGTGGTCGCAGCTATCGCGCCGCACATTGAATGTGGCACGCGAGCTCGGCCGTCACGGGTCGGTCGGCGACAGGGCGGTGATCCTGGCCCCGCAGGGCCTCGACTACATCCTGGCTTTCCTGGGAGCCATGCAGGCCGGGCTCGTCGCGGTTCCGCTTCCGTTGCCCCATCGCGGCTCGAATCACGACCGGGTGAGCGCGGTCTTCGCCGATACGACGCCCGCGGTTGTTCTCACGACGTCCGAGGCCGCCGAAGATGTCTGCGATTACGTCGATCAGTCATATATGGACAACGGTCCGAAAATCGTCGAGATCGATTCGTTGAATCTGGATGCAGAGGGCGAACCAAGCCTTCAGCCGGCTGATCTGCCAAGCATCGCGTATTTGCAGTACAGCTCCGGCTCAACCCGAATGCCGACCGGAGTCATGCTCTCGCACCGCAACCTCACGGTTAATTTCGAGCAGCTGATGCGGGCCTTTTTCGCGGACTCCCAAACCAAGATTCCATCGGACACCACGATCGTGTCGTGGCTGCCCTTCTACCATGACATGGGTTTGGTACTGGGAGTCTGCGCACCGATCCTGTGCGGCCATCACGCCGAGCTGACGAGCCCTGTCTCGTTCTTGGAAAGACCCGCCCGGTGGATGCGTGCTCTGGCCGAGAATTCGCATCCGTGGTCGTCGGCGCCCAACTTCGCGTTTGACCTGGCCGCCCGCAAGACAAGCGACAGCGACCTGGCCGGACTCGACCTCGGTGGGGTGCTTGGCATCATCAGTGGGGCCGAACGTGTCGAGTCGGCCACGTTGCAACGCTTCGTCGATCGGTTCGCGCACTTCAACTTTCGGGACCACATGATGCGTCCTTCATACGGTTTGGCGGAGGCAACGGTCTTCGTGGCGACCGGCACCTGGAGTGAATCGTCGCCTGCGGTTCACTTCGATGTCGGAGAGCTGGGCGCGGGCCGCGTTCAGCCGTGCGCGGCCGGGGAGGGCACGGCGCTGGTCAAATACAAAGTGCCGCAATCTCCGACGGTTCGGATCGTCGACAGCGAGACATATCGCGAGTGCCCGCCGGAGTTGGTCGGCGAAATCTGGGTGCATGGCGAGAACGTCGCCGACGGCTATTGGCGCAAGCCGCCGGAGGAGCAGCGCTGCTTCGGCGCGACACTGGTCGATCCTTCGCCTGGCACGCCTGAGGGGCCTTGGCTGCGAACCGGCGACCTCGGCTTCATCTATGAGGGCGAGTTGTTCATCGTCGGCCGCATCAAGGATCTGTTGATCATCCGCGGGCGCAATCACTATCCCGAGGACATCGAGGCGACGGTCCAAGAGATCACACGTGGCCGGGTCGCGGCGATATCTGTCCCAGTGAACAGTACCGAGAAGCTGGTCACCGTCATCGAGCTCAAGAAGCGAACGGACCTCCACGACGACAAGATGCGCTGGCTGAGCGAGGTCAAGAGCGATGTCACCTCCGCGATATCCAATGCGCACGGCCTGAACGTCGGGGACCTCGTTCTGGTGTCTCCCGGGTCGATTCCAACGACGACGAGCGGCAAGATCCGGCGCGCCGCGTGTATCGACCAGTACCGGCAGGACCAATTCGTCCGGTTGGACGCCTGAGAGCTGTCACAGTCATCGGTTGGGTTGGCGGAGTAGGGTCAGAACGGACGCGTGGTTGAGCAGGCGGGAGTGGGAATGCGAAGACTGTTCGCATCGATCACTGCGCTGGTAACCGTCGGCGCCACAGCATATTTCGGCGTCGGGGTCGCGGCAGCCGACGACTCGCAGGCCGGCTGGACGCCCGACCACGGGGCACCCGACAACGGTCCGCCGCCGCTGGGGACGCCGGGCAAGGGGTACGCCCTTGGGGGCGCGCACGTACTCGGTATCCCTTATGACGAGTACATCAAGCGCACGGGCGCCGACTGGTTCCCAGGACTGGATCGGCAGATCGTCAACTATCCCGCCGGTCAGGTTCAGGGCCACGTCCTGGAAAGGCTGTTTCCAGGCATCAGTCGGCTGCAGGACGGCTTTCCTGGCCTTGGTATCGACGGTCCGAGCATCGGCGAGTCGGTCGACGAGGGAGAGGGCAACCTCGAAGGTGCGATCCGCAACGGCGGCCCCGGCACCGCGATCGGCCTGTCCGAGGGTGCGATGGTGCTCGACGCCGTGCAGGGGAAGCTCGCGAACGATCCGACCGCGCCGCCGCCGAATACCTTGACCTTCGCGACCTATGGCGACCCGTTGGCGACGCACGCCTTCGGGGAGAGTTTCCTGACCCAGATGTTCCCCGTCGGCAGCGTTGTTCCTGCACTTGACTTCCGCATGCCGGCTCCGGTCGAGAGCCAGTACGACACCTACCAATTCGTCTCTGCCTATGACAGCATCGCCGACTGGCCGGACAGGCCGGACAACTGGATGTCGCTGGCCAACGCGGTCGTGGGCCTCGCGACCGGGCACACCGCGGTGGCGTTCACCAACCCGAGCATGGTGCCGCCGCAGAACGTCAGGACGACCGTCAACTCCAAGGGTGCGAAGACGACGACGTACCTGATTCCCGAGCAGCACCTTCCCCTGGTGCTGCCCTTCAAATACCTCGGGGTGGACGAAGGCACGCTGAACAAACTCGACGGTGTGCTGCAACCCATGGTGGACGCCGGATATTCACGAAACGACGATCCGGCGACCGCTCCGATCACGGTTGATCCGGTGCACGGCTATGACCCGGCGGCCGTCACTGCGCCTGCCACGCAGGCCGCCTTCGGCGGCGGCGCCGACCCTGTGTCGCAACTCCTCGCGGGCATGCAGTACGTGCTGAACCACTCGGGCGGTTAGAGTCCGGCGAGCCCAGCGCCGAGCAGCACGCAGCCGACCACGGCCAGCAGGACGGTGATCGCGCGGCGGCGCCGCGTCCGCAGCCAGTCATTGAGTGCCGACAGGGTGGCACGGGTGCGGTCCGGGGCCACCAGGTAGGCGATCAGCGGGATCTCCACGAACCCGAACGCCACCACGTTGAACAGCAGGAGGGCGCCGACCTGGACCGCGGCCGCGGCGCCCGAGGCGACGATCAGAGCCAGCACGGCGAGATAGTCGACGGACGGCAGGGCGATGCCAAGGCCCGCGACACCCGCCGTCCACAGTGAGCGGCCGTTGAGCAGTAGCCGGGTGCGCGTCGCGAACGGCCCGAATCTCCGTTCGGCGATGCCTGCGGATTCGTCGCCACGCTTACCTCCCACGCCGGTGGCCACCACGGCGGCGTTGACCAGCAGCACCGCGCCGACGACGATCTGCACCCTGGGCAGCGTGAAATGGGCCGACCCCAGGGCAGGCCGCAAGATGAACAGCACGACCATGCCGACCGCGAGGCCCATCGCGAATCCGCCAGCGAGGAAGGCGAGTAGTTGTAGCCACGGCCGCGGCCGGTTGATCATCAGGATCGTCATGCCGATTCGGAACGGCTCGAGGCTGACGGCAACGGCCATCGCCAGGAGCGTGATCCACATGTCGAGCGCCACGTTACCGGTCCGCTCGTCGCCCTTCTGCTCACCCCGATTTCTTCACCGGGGTCGTACTGGGCGCCGACCACAGCCATGGTGGATGAATTCACAGCCGGTCTGCACCGAACCAGCCGCTCTTCCCAGGTGAGAAGATGGACTCGATGAGTTCTCCCGACATCACCCCATCGTCGCTGCGCGAGGCGTTCGGTCACTTCCCATCCGGAGTCATCGCGATCGCCGCTGAAGTCGACGGCGTTCGCGTCGGACTGGCCGCCAGCACCTTCGTTCCGGTGTCACTTGATCCGCCGCTGGTCTCGTTCGCCGTGCAGAACAGCTCGGAAACCTGGCCGAAGCTGCGGGACCTGCCCCGGCTCGGCATCAGCGTGCTCGGCGAATCACACGACGAAGCGGCCCGCACACTGGCCGCCAAGACCGGCGACCGGTTCGCGGGTCTGTCCACGGTGTCGACGGAAAGCGGTGCGGTGTTCGTCGAGGGCACCAGCGTCTGGGTGGAGAGCGAGATCGAGCAACTCGTGCCCGCCGGGGACCACACGATCGTCATCCTGCGGGTCGCGAATGTCACCGTGCATCCGGCTGTGCCGCCGATCGTCTTCCACCGCAGCACGTTTCGGCGGTTGGGCGCCTAACCTTCAGGTCCGACTAAGGCCGTTCGGCGAGTTCTTCGCGATAGCCCTGGACGCGCTGTTCGAGCTCGGCTGCGTCCTCGGGCCTGCCTTCTTTGCGGGCGAGGTCCGCGCGTGCGGACAGCTCGCGGATGGCAGTGCGAATGTCGTTGATGCTGTGGGTGTCCGACATAAAGGCTGCCTTTCGTCGTTGATTGGCCGCGCAAACGTTAGGCTACCCGCGAATCCGCGCTCGTTATCCTCTGCGGAACAACTTGTTGCCGAGCCAGACCACCGGGTCGTACTTGCGGTCGACCGCCCGCTCTTTCATAGGGATCAGCGCGTTGTCGGTGATCTTGATGTTCTCGGGGCACACCTCGGTGCAGCACTTGGTGATGTTGCAGAAGCCGAGGCCGTTCTCGTCCTGTGCCTGTTCGGGGCGCCGCTCCAGCGTGTCCAGCGGGTGCATGTCCAGCTCGGCCTGCCGCATCAGGTACCGCGGGCCGGAGAACGCCTGCTTGTTCTCCTCGTGGTCGCGCACCACGTGGCAGGTGTTCTGGCACAGGAAGCACTCGATGCACTTGCGGAATTCCTGGCTCCGGTTCACGTCCTCCTGCATCATGCGGTACTCGCCCGGCTGCAGGTCCTTCGGCGGTGTGAAGGACGGGATCTCCCTGGCCTTCTCATAGTTGAACGACACATTGGTGACGAGGTCGCGGATGATGGGGAACGTCCGCAGCGGAGTCACCGTGATGGTCTCGTCCTGGCCGAAGGTCGACATCCGGGTCATGCACATCAGCCGGGGCCTGCCGTTGACCTCAGCCGAGCACGAGCCGCACTTGCCTGCCTTGCAGTTCCAACGCACCGCGAGGTCCGGCGTCTGCGTCTGCTGCAGGCGATGGATGATGTCGAGCACCACCTCGCCCTCGTTGACCTCGACCTCGTAGTCCTGCAGTGCGCCGCCCTCGAGATCGCCGCGCCACACGCGCATGTTCGCCTGGTAGGCCATCACTTGCTCCGTTCTGGATGCTGGGCCAGTTCCCCGTCGGTGAAGTACTTCTCCAATTCGGAGAGCTCAAACAGGTCGAGCAGATCCTGACGCACAGGAATCTGGTCCTGCTTGGTGATGCTCACGTCGGGCACCAGAGCTTCCGGGTCGCCTTCGGTGCGACAGACCAGCAGGGTGTTGCGCCAATCCGACTCCATCGACGGATGGTCGTCGCGGGTGTGACCGCCGCGGCTCTCGGTGCGCAGCAGCGCCGCCTTGGCGATGCACTCGCTGACCAGCATCATGTTGCGCAGGTCGATCGCCAGGTGCCAACCGGGATTGAACGGCCGGTTCCCTTCGATCCGGACACGCTTGTACCGCTCACGCAGCTCGGCCAGCTTGTCCAGAGCTTCGGTGATCTCGCCTTCTTTCCGGATGATGCCGACCAGGCTGTTCATCGTGTCCTGAAGGTCGAGTTGCAGCGTGTAGGGGTTCTCCGGGGAGTCCCCGTTCGTCGCGGTCTCGAACGGCAGCAGCGCCCGCTTGGCCGCGTCATCCACCGCTTCGTCGGTGACCTGCGGACGCTCCCTGAGCGACCGCGCGTAGTCGGCGGCGCCGAGCCCGGCGCGACGGCCGAACACCAGCAGGTCCGACAGCGAGTTACCGCCGAGCCGGTTGGACCCGTGCATACCGCCCGCGCACTCACCGGCCGCGAACAGCCCCGGCGTGGTGGCCGCCGCGGTGTCGGGATCGACCTCCACACCGCCCATCACGTAGTGGCAGGTGGGCCCGACTTCCATCGGCTCCTTGGTGATGTCGACCTCGGCCAGCTCCATGAACTGGTGGTACATCGACGGCAGCCTGCGCTTGATCTCCTCGGCGGGCAGCCGCGACGCGATGTCGAGGAACACGCCGCCGTGCGGTGAGTTACGGCCGGCCTTCACCTCGGAGTTGATGGCGCGGGCCACCTCGTCGCGGGGCAGCAGGTCGGGGGTGCGGCGCGCGGAGTCGTTGTCCTTGAGCCACTGGTCGGCCTCTTCGATGGACTCGGCGTACTGGCCTTTGAACACCGGCGGGATGTAGTCGAACATGAACCGGGTGCCCTCGGCGTTCTTCAGCACACCGCCGTCGCCGCGCACACCCTCGGTGACGAGGATTCCCTTCACGCTCGGCGGCCAGACCATGCCGGTCGGGTGGAACTGGACGAACTCCATGTTGATCAGCGAGGCACCCGCCCGCAGCGCCAGCGCGTGGCCGTCGCCGGTGTACTCCCATGAGTTCGACGTGACCTTGTACGACTTGCCGATGCCGCCGGTGGCCAGCACCACCGCGGGCGCCTCGAACAGGATGAAGTTGCCGGTTTCGCGGAAGTAGCCGAACACGCCCGCGATGCGATCGCCGTCCTTGATCAGGTCGGTGACCGTGCATTCGTGGAACACGCGGATGCGGGCTTCGTAATCGCCGTACTCGGCTTTGTCCTCCTGCTGCAGCGAGACGATCTTCTGCTGCAGCGTCCGGATGATCTCCAGGCCGGTGCGGTCGCCGACGTGGGCCAGCCGCGGGTAGGTGTGGCCGCCGAAGTTGCGCTGGCTGATCTTGCCGTCCTTGGTGCGGTCGAACAGCGCGCCGTAGGTCTCCAGCTCCCACACGCGGTCCGGAGCCTCCTTGGCGTGCAGCTCGGCCATCCGCCAGTTGTTGAGGAACTTTCCGCCGCGCATGGTGTCGCGAAAGTGGACCTCCCAGTTGTCCTTCGGGTTGGCGTTGCCCATCGACGCGGCGCAGCCACCCTCGGCCATCACGGTGTGGGCCTTGCCGAACAACGACTTTGTGATGACGGCGACCTTCTGGCCACGCTCACGGGCCTCGATCACCGCGCGCAATCCGGCGCCGCCTGCGCCGATGACAACGACGTCGAACTGATGTCTTTCGACTTCCGATGAGCCGCTTGCGCGAAGAGCACCGGGTTCAGCAGTCATGAATCCTCACTTGCCTGGGCTGTATGAAAAGGGCTGTCAGCCAGTCAGATTCAGCCGATGAATCTGAGGTCGTGGATGGTGCCGCTGGCAACCAGGGCGACGTAGAGGTCGGTCAGGATCAGCGTCCCGAGCGTGATCCACGCGTACATTTTGTGGCGGGTGTTGAGCCGGCTCACCTGCGTCCACATCCAGTAGCGGACGGGGTGCTTGGAGAAGTGCTTGAGCCGGCCGCCGACAACGTGGCGGCATGAGTGGCACGACAGCGTGTAGGTCCACAGCAGGATCACGTTGACGACGAGAATGATGTTGCCCAAACCGAATCCGAAGCCCGAAGGGGACTGGAAGGCGATGATCGCGTCGTAGGTGTTGATCAACGAGATGATCCCGGCGATGTAGAAGAAGTACCGGTGCGTGTTCTGCACGATCAGCGGGAACCGCGTCTCACCGGTGTATGTCGCGTGCGGTTCGGCCACCGCGCATGCGGTGGGGGCCTGCCACACCGAGCGGTAGTAGGCACCGCGGTAGTAGTAGCAGGTCAACCGGAACAGCAGCAGGAACGGCAACGTGCCCGCCGCGTAGGGAAGCCACCACACGTCGGGCAGGATCTGCGGCCAGAAGTGGCTCGCCTCGGGCACGCAGCCCTTGCTGATGCACGGCGAGTAGAACGGCGTCAGGTAGTGGTACGCCTCGACGTAATAGTTGTTCTGAAGAAAGGCCCGCACCGTCGCGTAGACGAGGAAGATGGCGAAGCCGATGTCGACGATCAGCGGCGACTGCCACCACCGGTCGGTGCGCAAAGTGCGCTGGGGGATTTCTGCACGGGTGGGCGAGAAGACGCCGGTGCCCTCACGGTCAGCGGTTGGTGCGCTCACTGTTGCCTCTCCGGTTGTGTGCTCCGCAGTGCAACAGAGCCTAGTTCAGCCCCTGCTGTGACCTCCGACACCCTCGTCGTCGACGTCCCGCCAGAAGTCGGAGTCGTACTGGGTGTCCGGAATGCCGATCTTCTCATCGGAACTCCGCGCACGGGTGACCCCGCGGGTGAGCTCCAACTCCTCGGCATCGATATCGAGACGGTCGAGGTCAATGAGGATGCGTTCGGTGTCGTTGACGATTCGGCGCATGGCCGGGCTGTCCCCGTACTGCGACGCCAGCGATGTCACGCACCGGCGCAGGCCACCGACCAGCTCGTGCAGTTCGGCAAATTCGATAGTGCTCGACATCAGACCTCCTCGGGCCGAAGGGTGTCTCGGATCACAGTATGCAACCGATGCTAGCGACATCATGGACAACGGGCGTGAGACAGGTCGCGCCAAGACTGGAGGTCGGACATGGCGGATAAGCAGGTACTTCAGGAGCGCGCGGCGGCCTTGCTCGCGCTGCACCAGCCAGGCAACCCGGTGGTATTGCCGACGGTGTGGGACGCGTGGTCGGCACGGCTCGCCGTCGACGCCGGCTTCGCGGCGCTGACCGTGGGCAGTCACCCGGTAGCCGACTCCATCGGCAGGGCGGACAACGAGGGCATGACGTTCGACGAGCTGCTGACCCGGGTCGTGCAGATCACCGACGCCGTGGACGCGCCCGTCTCCGTCGACATCGAGTCCGGGTACGGCGAGGCACCGTCCCGGCTCATCGACGGATTGCTCGATGCAGGTGCGGTCGGGCTCAACATCGAGGACACCGTGCACAGCGAGGGCGGCAGGCTGCGGTCGTCGGCGGAGCACGCGGAGTTGGTCGGTGCGCTGCGTGCCGCCGCCGACGCGTCCGGAGTGCACGTGGTCGTCAACGCCCGCACCGATCTGTTCTTCCGCGAGGACGGTGACGAGGCCGACCGCGTCGACAGGGCTATCGCCCGGCTGACGGAAGCGGCCGACGCCGGTGCCGACGTCCTGTATCCGGTCGGCATTCACGCCCCGGATACGATGCGGCGCTTGACCTCCGAGCTGCCGTTGCCCGTCAACGCCATCGCGCTGCCTGACCAATCGGACCCGGCGTCGTACGGCCCGCTCGGCGTCGGCAGGATCAGCTTCGGCCCCTTCTTGCAGAGGGCGTTGGCGGACTCTGCGAAAGAGATGTTGACTCGCTGGCAATAGCGGCACGTCCGGCAAGGTCTCCGGACCTGAAGGCCATCGGGTAATGGCGGCGGCTAGCATTCCGGGGCGTGCGTGCCGACCATGACCCCGACCATTGGGTCAATCGTCCCGGCGTCGTGTTCGCGGCAGGTGCGGCGGCGGTCGTCGTGATCGTGGTGTTGATCGTCGCCGTGATGCGGACCTCGGCGGATTCGTCGGAGCCGGCCGACGACGTGGCGCCGATCCCGACGAGCAGCAGCACACTGTCGACGTACACGACACCCTCGACGACAACGACGACGAGCTACGCCCCGCCGCCCCCGCAGACCAGCGACACGAACCTGCCGCCCGTGCCGTCGTCGACCTCCAGTAAACCGACATCCACCACCGAGGACACCCCCAATCCCGGGACCGTGACCGAGACTGCGACGTTGCTCCCTTCGCCGCCGTAGTCGCATAGGCTGGCGTAATGAGTATTTCGACGCGCATCATGACAGTCGCTACGGCCGTGGTGGGGATGATCGGGCTTGGCACCGGATCGGCGTCGGGTGAATCCGGAAACGGCGGGACGGTCGCGCTCGGCCCCACTTATCGGTCCTGTGATTTCTCGCAGATCCACTACGTCAGCGCGACCGGCGACGCTTCCGCCACGGCGGTCATCGGCACCGGCGGCACGAACACCGTGACCGCGGACGTCTTCCTCATGATCGGCATACCCAACACCGCGTACCAGGTGAGGCTGATCCAGGGGCCCCGGCCGGGAAGCCAGATGTGCAATCCCGGTGCCCCCGGCGTCGCGAGCGCCGTGTTGAACACCGACGGCAACGGGGTCGGCAGGGTCACCCTGCACGACGCCCTTCAATCCGGTGCTACAAACGCGTGGGTGTTCGTCGAAGGACCGCCCAAGCCCGGCCAGATCCGCGGCGACTTCTACACATCAGACATTCTGACGAGTCTGCAGTAGCCCGAATACGGCGAATCCGGTGGAACCGATTGGGCTCCACCGGATTCGGGTGTCGCGAGTGCTATTTGCTCTCGATCGCGATGCGCTGGGCCGCGCTGCCCTTGTACGCGCCTGCGACCCGTACGGTCAGCACGCCGGCGTCATACGACGCCGAGATCGCCTCGCCCGTGACATGTGCAGGCAGCCGGAACGACCGGCGGAACGAGCCGTAACGTACCTCGGAGAGCGTGCGACCCTCCTGATCTTCGGTCCGCTCGTCGCGGCGCTCGCCGTGGATGACGAGCTGGCCCTTGTCGACCTCGACGTTGACGTCCTTCTCGACGTCCACACCTGGCAGCTCTACGCGAACCACCGCGTCGTCGCCGTCCTTCGCGATCTCAGCGGCCGGGCGGAAGCCCTTGAACCAGTCGTCGGCCGCGGCCGGGCCGAAGAAGTCGCGCACCCAGCGATCGGCACTCCATGTGGGACGGGCCCACAGCGTCACGTTGCTCATCGTGTTCTCTCCTCGCATCAGTGACCGGCACCACACCGGTCATCTACTTTCTAAACTTGAGTCGACCCCGCTCATGTTCCGCTAGACCATTCGCCTTGAGCGAACAGACTCACACCCGCGGCAGATTGCTGGTGAGGACACCGTTATGGCGGCGTCACACGAGGCGACATTGCGGCAATGTCGGCTTCCTAACCTCGCCGTATGCCATCTGAAAAGGGCCTTGCGCGACACGTCGTGGTGGTCGGCCACGGCATGGTCGGCCATCGGTTCGTCGAGGCCATGCGCGCCCGTGACACCGAGGCGGCGTGGCGAATCACGGTGCTCGCAGAGGAGGCCGACGCCGCATACGACCGGGTCGGACTCACCGGCTACACCGAGCACTGGGACCGCGGCCTTCTCGCGCTGCCCGGCAACGACTACGCGGGCGATGAGCTGGTCGCGCTGCGGCTGCGCACCCGGGTGACCGGGATCGACCGCGACGCCAAGGCCGTGGTGACCGCCGACGGCGAACGCGTCGGATATGACGCGCTGGTGCTGGCGACGGGCTCGTATGCGTTCGTCCCTCCGGTGCCCGGTCGCGAGCTACGTCCTGCCACGTGTACCGGACCCTCGACGACCTCGACGCGATCCGCGCCGACGCCGAACGGGCCCAGCGCGCAGGCAACCCGGTCGGTGTGGTGATCGGTGGTGGGCTACTCGGCCTGGAGGCTGCCAACGCCCTTCGCTCGTTCGGCCTGCATGCCCACGTCGTCGAGATGGCGCCGAGGCTGATGGCCCAACAGCTCGACGAGGCAGGCGGTGCCCTGCTGGGCCGGATGATCGGCGACCTCGGCATCACCGTGCATACGGGTGTGGGCACCGAATCCATCCAGCCTGCACAACGTAACCGGCCGGTCAGGCGATCGGCCGAGAACGAGGCGGTGCGCGTGACGCTCAGCGACGGCACGGTCATCGACACGGGGCTGGTTGTCTTCGCCGCGGGCGTGCGACCGCGTGACGAGTTGGCCCGCGACGCAGGCCTGGAGCTTGCGGAGCGAGGCGGTGTGCTCACCGATCTGTCCTGTGCCACAAGGGATTGCAGCATCTACGCCGTCGGCGAGGTGGCGGCGATCGACGGCAGGTGCTACGGCCTGGTCGGTCCCGGCTACACCAGCGCCGAAGTGGTGGCCGACCGGCTGCTCGGCGGCGCCGCGGAATTTCCCGACGCCGATATGTCGACCAAACTCAAACTGCTCGGCGTCGATGTCGCGAGCTTCGGCGACGCGATGGGCGTCACGCCGGACTGTCTCGAGGTGGCGGTGAACGACGCCGTCAACCAGACCTACGCCAAGCTGGTGCTGTCCGACGACGCCAAGACGTTGCTTGGCGGCATTCTGGTCGGCGACGCGTCCGCATACGGCGTCCTACGACCGATGGTCGGCGAGGCGTTGCCCGGTGATCCGATGGCGCTGATCGCCCCTGCCGGATCCGACGGCGGCAGTGGGGGATTGGGGGTCGGCGCGCTGCCTGCAGGCGCACAGATCTGCTCGTGCAACAACGTCACGAAGGGCGATCTCGCCGACGCCATCGCGGGCGGTTGTAATGACGTGCCCGCCTTGAAGGGCTGCACGCAGGCGGGCACCTCCTGTGGGTCGTGCGTGCCGCTGCTCAAGCAGTTGTTGGAGGCCGAGGGCGTCGCGCAGTCCAAGGCGCTGTGCGAGCACTTCAGCCAGTCGAGGGCCGAGCTGTTCGAGATCGTCGCCGCGACCTCGATCAGGACCTTCTCGGCGTTGATCGAACGCTTCGGCAGCGGAAAGGGTTGCGACATCTGCAAACCCGCGGTCGCGTCGATCCTGGCTTCGACGAGCTCCGGGCACATTCTCGACGGTGAGCAGGCCTCGCTGCAGGACAGCAACGACCACTTTCTTGCCAACATTCAGCGCAACGGCAGCTACTCGATCGTGCCGCGGGTTCCCGGTGGCGACATCACGCCTGAACAGCTGATCCTGATCGGCGAGATCGCGCGCGACTTCAACCTGTACACCAAGATCACCGGCGGCCAGCGCATCGACATGTTCGGCGCCAGGGTCGACCAGCTGCCTGAGATCTGGCGCCGACTCGTCGAGGGGGGGATGGAGTCCGGCCACGCCTACGGCAAGGCGTTACGGACCGTGAAGAGCTGCGTCGGCAGCGATTGGTGCCGCTACGGGCAACAGGATTCGGTGCAGATGGCGATCGACCTCGAGCTCCGCTACCGCGGCCTGCGCGCCCCGCACAAGATCAAGATGGGCGTCTCGGGCTGTGCCCGCGAATGCGCGGAGGCCCGCAGCAAGGACGTCGGAGTCATCGCCACCGAGAACGGCTGGAACCTCTATGTGGGCGGTAACGGCGGCATGACGCCGAAGCACGCCGCGCTGCTGGCCGGCGACCTCGGCGACGAGACGCTGGTCCGCTACATCGACCGCTTTCTGATGTTCTACATCCGCACCGCAGACCGGTTGCAGCGCACCGCGCCGTGGGTCGAGCAACTCGATGGCGGCCTCGATCACCTGCGTGACGTGGTGTGCAACGACTCCCTCGGGCTCGCCGAGGAATTCGAAGAGGCGATGGCGCGCCACGTCGCCGGCTATGCGTGCGAGTGGAAGGGCGTGCTCGAAGATCCGGAGAAACTGTCGCGGTTCGTCTCCTTCGTCAACGCACCCGACGCACCCGATCCGACCGTCACCTTCACCAAGCGTAAGGGCCGCATCGTTCCCATGCCCATGCCGAAGATCCGGAAGGTCGCCGAAACATGACCATGCTCAACGATATTCAGGTCTGGACTGTGGCATGTGCGTACGACCGGCTGATCCCGTGCCGCGGAGTCGGCGTGCTCCTGCCCGACGGCGAACAGGCCGCGCTCTTTCGTCTCGATGACGAAAGCGTGCACGCCGTCGGCAACATCGACCCGTTCTCCGGAGCGGCGGTGATGTCCCGTGGCATCGTCGGCGATCGCGGCGGCCGGCCAACTGTGCAGTCGCCGATCAAGAAACAGGCCTTCGCCCTCGACGACGGCGTCTGCCTCGATGATCCGGACACGGCGCTTCCGGTCTACCGAACCCGTGTCACCGCCGACGGCCAGGTTGAGATCCGCACCTGATTTCGCTTGCCGGATAGCGCGGTTTGCCTTCGCGGGCTTTGTGGTAACCGTCACACATGCCCCGAAACTGCATCGCCGCAAAGCGCAGGCGACCCGCACGCAGGTATGGGCGCGCGGACGTGATCTATGACGCAACATCGCTGCTCATGGTGCGGTTCGATCTTGATGCGGCACAGGCCGTCGCCCATCTGGTGAAGGTGTCGAAGCGCGAGAACGATTCGATCGAGGCGGCTGCGCGTATGTGCGTCGCGGCAGGTCTAAGCGGCGATCGGTATCCGCGCGCGCCTGAACCGCTTGGCGATCAGCCGCACCATCGCCGGGTGGCTGCCTAGCGGGTCGGCGACAAGATCGGCGCCGCTGTCGCGGAGCCGATCTTGAAACAGGCCGTCCGCCAACAGGTATGACGCCACCGCCACCCGACGCGCGCCCCGACGCCGCAACTCGGTCACGGCGTCACGCACCCTCGGGGTTCCGGTGGCCGCATACGCGAGCTCGACTCGGTCACCGATGAGCGCGGACGTCAGCGCGGCGGTACGCCGAAGATCGGATTGGGCATGCGGGTCCGACGTGCCGGCGGCGGCCATCACGACCGAGTCGCCAGTGCGCCAGCCACATTCGACGAGGCGCTGCGCCATCACCTGCACCGTGCTTGGACACGGCCCCAGTGCAGCAGTGACGGTCACCGCACGATGGCCGCTGGCCGCCACGTGTGCCGGTAGGTCGACGCGTACGTGGTAGCCGCCGGCCAGGAACGCCGGAACGACCGTGACGGGGCGGTCGGCGGGCAACGCGCTGAGCACTTCCCGCGGAGTCGGGCCGAGGACATCGACGAACGCGACGTGTACCTGCCGGTCGAGCACCCCGGACACCCGGGCGGCCAGGTCACCGACCATCGTGACGCCTTCGGGTTTACGTGTGCCGTGGGCGACCAGAAGAAGGCTCATCGCGCGTATTCCAGCGGTTCGTCGACGGGCAACCGATAGCCACGCTTGACCACCGTCGCGACAATGTTCTTGTCGCCCAACGCTGTTCGCAGCCGCAGCACAGCGGTCTCCACCGCGTGCGTGTCGGTGCCGGAGCCGGGGAGGGCGCGCAGCAGGTCGGTCCTCGACACGACGGTGCCGGGGCGGTTTGCCAGCGCCCGGATCGTCGCCATCCCGGCAGGCGACAGCTCCTTCACCGCTCCGTCGACGAGCACACAGGTGCCGCGGATCTCCAGCAGATGTCCGGCCACCTGCATCCTTCGCGACTGCAGAAGAGGCAGCTCGTCGGTGATGTGGCGGGCCAGCGCGCCGAGCCGCATCCGCTCGGGCGCCGAGGTCGGCACGCCGAGCCGCACCAGAGGGCGCGCGGTGACGGGGCCGACGCACATGGCGTGCACGTTGGTGCGCAGTGCCGTGAGGACCCGGTCTTCGATGTCCATCTCCGCGGCGCGCATCAGCACCGCCGCGACCGCAGGCGCCGAGGTGAAGCTGACCGCGTCGAACTTCCCGTCCGCGATGCCTGCCACCAGTTGGTCGAAGTCGCCGTCCCGCGGCGCCGGATACCATCGGTACACCCGGATCGGCACGACGTCGGCGCCCGCGGCGCGCAGCTTGTCGAGGAACTCGGGGAACGGGTCCCATTCGGCGGTGGCGCCGTGCAGCTGGACGGCGATGCGCGCTCCGGTGATGCCGCCCTCGACGAGGTAGTTCAGTAGTTCGCGTGACGACTCGGACTCCGGTGACCACTCCTCGGGTAGGCCCGCTGCACGCAGCGCCCCGGTCGCCTTGGGGCCGCGAGACACGATGCGGGCCTTGCCCAGCGAAGTGGTCAGCTCGGTCGCGAGTCCCCAGCCGTCGGCAGCGGCGACCCAGCCGCGAAAGCCGATGCCGGTGGTGGCGATCACGATGTCGGGATGCACGTCGATCAGCGCTTTGGTGTTGGCGCGCAGATCATCGTCGTCGGGCAGCGGCACCATCTCGATGGCCGCAGCGCTGGTCACGCCCGCCCCGCGCTTGCGCAGCAGCGCCGACAGCTCGTCGGCGCGGCGCGCGGAGGTTACCGCCACCCGGAATCCGGTGAGGGGCGCCCATTCGCACTCGCCTTCGGTGCTCATGCCTCGGCTCCTGCTCGCTCCGGTCCTCGCTTCGCTGCGATCCTCACTCGCACTCGCCTTCGGTGCTCATGCCTCGGCTCCTGCTCGCTCCGGTCCTCGCTTCGCTGCGATCCTCACTCGCACTCGCCTTCGGTGCTCATGCCTCGGCTCCTGCTCGCTCCGGTCCTCGCTTCGCTGCGATCCTCACTCGCACTCGCCTTCGGTGCTCATGTCACCAGTGTTTGCAGTCCGTGTTTCGGGGCGATTAACCGGTCATTGCCCAGGTATGTCGCTGCCCGTCAACGCGTGAAATTCGGCTCACCTGGCCGACTGGGCCCCTGTGAGGTCGGCGGTTAGTCCACCCGGTGCGCGTGCACGACGGTGAACGGCAGGTGCACCCTGTCTCCGTCGAGCAGCCCGGCGATCGCGTCGAAGCGCGATGTGACCTCCTCCATCTGCTCCACCACCTCGGGGGGCATCTGCTCGGTGAGGGCCTGCGGAAAGCCGTCGTCGCGGTTGTGGAACCCCGCCGTGTTCGCCAAATACGTTGTCGGCCCGAGGAAGTCGATGCGCCAGCCGTCCCCGAGGAGTTCGGCTCCCGAGCCCGCTCCGTTTCTATTGAAACGAAGACGGCCCGCGTTGTAACAAACAAACCCCAATGCGGCCAGTGCAACACAGGCGCTTCCGACCGCTACAAAAGGATTAGCCAAAGGATCTGCCATGTCAGTCAAGGTGAATGCGCTCGATCATCTCGTGATCAATGTTTCCGACGTAGCGCGTTCCACCGAGTGGTACCGCAAGATCCTCGGCATGGAGGTAATGGTGTTCGATCCCGGCCCGGGCAAGACGCCACGCACGTCACTGATGTTCGGCAAGCAGAAGATCAACGTGCGGCCGCGCAATGCCGACAAGGTCGAATGGTTCACGGCGGATCATGAAACCGCCGGCAGTGACCCCCTGCACCCGCTTCTGACCGCGAGCACGCCTGACCAGGCGGTGGCGAATCCCCAGGGCCAACGGGGTTGCGATCGAGGAGGGCCCGGTCGCCAAGCAAGGCGCCCGCCTCACGCCGCGCTCGGTCTATTGCCGGGATCCCGACGGCAGCTTGATCGAGATTTCGTCGACGAGGGGGGCAACAGCAGCCCCCCCATCCGTCATCGCCAGCGAGCGGTACCCCCAGCGTCCTCCTCCTGAGGAAGGAGACGATCGCTTCGTCGCTTTGCTCCTCGCAATGACGCGGGAGGAGACCTGCACGCAACTACCGATTTGCTCATCCCGCCATCCAATGGCAGAACTACTCGTAACAAAACCAAGGCAGCCGGTAGAGCTGGCATGGGAGGATCCACGTCCATCTTGCAGGCAGCGCCGGGCGGCGTCGGACCGTTCGCAGGGCTCGACGTGCCGTGGCTGCTGCGGATGCGCGCAGAGAGCCGCCGCAATCATCCATTCCTGATCTGGGGCGCCGTTCGACGCGCCGGCGCGGAGTTGGTCCTACGGCGAATTTCACGAGCGCGTCGGCGCGCTGGCGGCGGGGCTCGTCAAGCGCGGCATTAAACCCGGCGATTATGTGCTGATCCATCTCGACAATTGCATCGAGGCGATGCTGGCCTGGTTTGCCTGTGTCGAACTCGGCGCTATCGCCGTCACTACCAACACCCGTTCAGCTGCGGCCGAAATGGAATATTTTGCCGGCCATTGCGGCGTGCTGCCGCGATCACCCAACCGGCTTATGCCGAATTGATCTCGGCCAATTGCCGCGATCTGCGCTGGATCGCGGTGATCTCGCACGACGCCGGCACCGTGCCGGCACAAGGCGGATGTAACAGCGCGCGGCGACAGTTTCGGGTCATTGTTCGCCTACAGCGCCGACCGGCCGCGCCGCGCCGCCGACCCGTTCGCGCCGTGCAGCGCGCAAGATACCTCTGGCACCACGTCGCGCCCGAAGGCGGTCCTGTGGACCCACGCCAATGCGCTGTGGGCGCCAAGATCAACGCCGCGCATGAGGATTTACATGCCGGCGACATGCACCAGACCTATCTGCCGTTGTTCCACACCAACGCGCTGGCCTATTCGATGCTGGCCTCGCTGTGGGTCGGCGCATCCTGCGTGATCCAGCCGCGGTTTTCGGCGAGCCGGTTTTGGAACGTCGCGCTGGAACATCAGTGCACCTGGACCTCGACGATCCCGTTCTGTCTGAAGGCGCTGCTGGAGCACGAGATACCCAACAACCATAAATTCCGGCTCTGGGGTACGGCGGTAAATGACCCGCCGCCGTTTGCGGTCTTCGGCGTCAAGACGATCGGCTGGTGGGGCATGACGGAGACCATCACCCATGGCATCGTCGGCGAGGTCGACCAGCCCAACACGCCGATGTCGATCGGCCGGGCGGCGCCGGAATACGCGATCCGCATCACCGATGACTACGGCCGTCCGACCGAAGTCGGCGATACCGGCAATCTCCTGATCAAGGGCATTCCCGGCCTGTCGCTGTTTTCAGAATATCTGCATAGCGAAAATGCCACGCGCGAAAGCTTTGACCAATACGGCTATTTGATCACCGGCGATCGTGTCACGCTGCTCGAGAACGGTTTCATCCAGTTCGGCGACCGCGCCAAGGACATGCTGAAGGTCGGCGGCGAGAATCGCGGCGTCCGAGATCGAGCAGGTGATCGCGGTGGTGCCGGGCGTGCGGGAGGCCGCGGTGGTGGCGAAGCGCATCCGATGCTCGACGAGGTGCCGGTCGCGTTCATCATCCCACCGGCCGGCGTCGACGGCCGCGCCTGCCGATCTGCATGACACCGTGATGGCCGCCTGCCGCAAGGCGCTGGCCGACTTCAAGGTGCCGCGCGAGATCCGCTTTGTCGACGAGATGCCGCGCTCGACGCTGGAGAAGGTAGCGAAGGCGGAACTTCGGAGTTGCTGGACTAGCTGACTGAAATATTTCGGTGTCATTGCGAGCCACCGGGTCGGCGACCGCGCGCCCGATTGCAAGCTCCGCCGAAGCAATCCATAGACCCACAAAGGAAGTACCTGGATTGCTTCCCCGCAAATACTCCTTGCGCAAACGCTTCCGTTGTCGCAGGCAATGACGTTGCAGAGACTAACCGTTCCCGAGCGAGGCGATCGGGCGGAACGCCTGCAGCAGATTCTGATCCAGCCTGTCGCCCATCTCCTCCATCATGCCGAACGCCTTGACGTGGGTGAATTGCAGCCGATAAGCGCGCTTCTCTATCAATGCGGCATAGATACCGACGATCGTCGTCAACCGCACGATGTCGCTGATCTCCTTGCCGCTCAGGCCGTCGGGATAACCCGTGCCGTCGAGGAACTCGTGGTGGTGCAGCACCACGTCCAGCATCTCCGGCGGGAATCCGCCCTGGGTTGACAGCGCCTCGAAGCCGCGGGGTAGTGTCCAGAATTTTTCGCACATTTGATCATGCAACGGCTTCGGTTTCAGATATCTGCTGTTGATAGAGTGGCCGCATATTCATGTAGCATTTGGCCGACCACGTTGTTCCGGCGATGTGCCGTAATCGCGCGGCCGCCAGATTGAGACAGGACTGACCGTCCGGGAAGGCGCCGACCACGCGGGTTCTGCGCCGGATCTCTTTCATGATCCGCTCCAGCGGATTGTTGGTTCTGATCTTCTGCCAGTGAATGTCCGGGAAGCCATAGTAGGTCAGGGTCTCGTGGACGGCCTGCTCGACCAGGTCGGCTGCCTTGCTCATCTTGCTTGCCCGCAGATCGTCGACGATCGCCTTTGCCTTGGTGTCAGCGGCCTCGCGGCTCTCCTGGGCATGAATGGCCTTGAGCATGTGGCTGACCTCGCGGACCCTGGTTGAGGGGACGTGGCTGAAGACGTTGCGATAGAAATGCACCATGCAGCGTTGGTAGCGCGCTTCCGGCAGGAAATCCGCGACGCTCTCGAGAAGGCCTCTGCAGGCGTCAGAAATGACCAACTGCACGCCTTTGAGGCCGCGGTCGACCAGATGACGCAGAAATGCCGACCAGCCGGATTTGTCCTCCTTGGCGCCCTCGCAGATCCCCAGGATCTCGCGAAACCCTTCTGAATTGACGGCCGAGGCCACCAGCAACGAAACATTGCGAACCTCCCCGGCCCAGCTGCGCTTCATCACGATCCCGTCGAGATAAAGATACGGATGCTCGCCCTCGATCCGTCGGTTCCGCCAGGCCTCGATCTTGGCGTAGATCTTCTTGTTCAGGTTCGACACCGTGCTCGGGCTGACACGGGTGCCCCACAGCGCCTCCGTGATGTCCTCGACCCGGCGGACCGAAATCCCCGCCAGGTACATCTCGATCAGCGCTTCCTCGACCGAGCTCTCCCGCCGGCGGTAGCGCTCGATGATCGCGGTCTCGAAGGTCTGGCGCCGTAGCTTCGGAACCCTGAGGTTCACTTCCCCGGCGACGGTGTGCAGCGAGCGTTCGTAGCTGCCGGCCCGGGTATCCTGCCGGCCCTGGCTGCGTTCGTAACGCCCTGCACCGCAAAGCCTGTCCGCCTCAGCATCCAGCAATGCATTGAGGGTCTCTTCTACCGTTCCACGCACCATCTCGCCGAGATGATCCCGGATCCGGGCTTCATCAATCTGGATGACTTGGCCCATCGCCTTCAATCCATCGTCTTCACTCATTGCTTCGATCCTTCCTCAGTTTAGAGGAAGCCGGCAATCCCGAAA
>CAVVUT010000004.1:0-64261 GCA_963751485.1 uncultured Actinomycetota bacterium | reverse complement strand
CACGCGGTGAGCAATACCCAACCAACTGCTGCGGATCCCAACACTGCTGCGCAGTAACAGCACAGGGCGATCACACGATCGAACCGGCCCAATTGCAGCCCGTGCTCGAAGCCCCGCCTCCTCAGGTCTCAGGCGAGTGACCTAGATCACATCAGAATATGCCTGGACATGGAATGCGCGCGAGAAATTGACCGACCGGCTTGTCGGGGGTGTCGAACTCCAAGGCACCCATGTCCGTCTCTGAGCACAATGCGCAAAAGCTGCTAAATCGTCGGTTGTGTGGCTTGTGCGCACAAGCGAGCCAGCGCGACTGCGGACACATAGCTTGGGCCGCAAGCAGTTCAACCGAACTGTTCGTCACACGAAAGGACAAACTTATGACCATCACCCCGCCCGCCGCGCGCGAGGCCATGCCGAGAATTCGAGCGTTTGTCCCTCCGCTGCTACTGGCAGCAGCAGGTGCCGTCGCAATCGCGGTCGCACCCTTGGCCAATGCGGCCTCGACTGCACCGGCGTGCACTTTCACCGGTAATGCGAGCGTCTGCCAGACGGATGGAAACGCGCAGGTTAGTGCCTTGCCGCAAGCGGTCGACTACCAGCCGCAATACCAGTTCTTCGGGGACGACGGACTCCTGTTCCGTCACCGCGGCTGAAGCCCGCAGCCCCTACACCTGCCTGAAGTTTGTCCACCCCAACATGATTCACCGGAAGCACGACTCCGATGGCGATTGCGTTCGATACTTGGTCGTCGAGCCTGTTCCTGCTTTCTTCGGCCTCCCTCACGGCGTCGAAGCGGCTGGTCCGTCTCCAGCGGCAACTCTTCACACATGATGCGCAACTCGGCCATCTAACCGACCAAGGCGAGGCGTGCCCGGGTCCTGGACTGTCTTCGCCGTTCGGAGCTGACGGTCCGTCGCGTTCGGTGTCGTGCGCGAGGCGTCAACACATGCTGACGCTCTCCAGGAGTAGGCCAATGCGGTCGATGCCGCCACAACCCGTAAAGCGATCCAGCCGACGTCAGTCCGCGGCCAGCGGCAGCCGCACCTCGAAACGGGCGCCGGTGTCCAGGTTGCGCGCCGACAGCGTGCCGCGATGCGCTTGCACGAGCCCAGCAGCGATGGCCAGCCCCAGTCCAGAGCCGCTGGGCAGCGACGAGTCCGACCGTGGCACGCGATCGTTGGAACCGCGGTAGGCGACGTCGAAGACACGCGGCAGGTCGGCCTCGTCGATGCCGACGCCGGTGTCGTCCACGCGAGCCCATGCGCCGTTCTCGTCGGCACCGAGCGCCAACTGCACCTTGCCGCCCTCGGGCGTGTGCGCGATCGCATTGGCGACCAGGTTGGACAACACCCGCACCAGCGCCCTGTCGCTGCCGAGCACCCGCACCGCTTTGGCGGGCAGGTCTGCCGTCAGGACCACGCCTGCCCGCTCCGCGGCGATGCGATGGGCGGCCATCACGTCGTCGACCACTTCGTCGAGTGCCACCTTGTCGTATGCGGGCTGAATCGCGCCCGCGTTGATCTTCGACATCTCGAACAGGTCGTCGACCATTTCGGACAGCCGAATCGATTCCTGCTCAATGTGTTTGGCATGCTCGCGCACTTCATCGTCGGCAACCACTCCGTCGGCGATGGCCTCGGACACCGCACGGATGCCCGCCAGCGGTGTGCGCAGATCGTGGCTGACGAACGCGACCAACCGCCGTCGCGACAACTCCGCGGAGCGTTCGGAGTCGCGGATCTCCTGCTCCCATACCGTGCGGCGGGCCTGGTAGCGGGCCATCATGACTGCGGCGGGAATCGTCACGATCGACACGATGACCAGCACGACGGCCGTGCGCTCGAACGTCTCCGTCACCATGAAGCCGCTGGCGCCGAGCACGCCGGTGAAGGTCGCGATGGTTGGGATGAGCACCAGCGCCACCATGCTCACTGCCAGCGACCAGGACCGCGCCAATCGGATGATCAGCGCGCCCGCCAGGACTACCGGCACCGAACAGGCCATCGCCCACCCGACGATCTCCCAGAAATCATTCTGCGGCATCTAGGAAGTCTGCTCTTCGCGCGGGCGCTCATCGCTGCTCCACAGGTACCCGCGCCCCCACACCGTCTGCACCCGATGTTCGTCGCCCAGCTTGGACCGCAACCTCTTGACGTGCACGGTGACGGTGGACAGATCACCGAAGTCCCATCGCCACACCTGCTTGAGCAGTTGCTCGCGGGAGAACACCGTGTCGGCGTGAGTCATGAAGAACACCAACAGCTCGAACTCGCGGTTGGTCAGGCTGACCGATTCGCCCTTGACCGTCACCGAACGCGACCCTGTGGAGACACTCAGGTCGCCCTCGGTCAGCTCGACCGGCGATACGCCGACCGGGGCCGGCGCGCGTCGCAGCACCGAGCGAACGCGCAGTGCCAGCTCCCGCGGGCTGAACGGCTTCGTGAGGTAGTCGTCCGCGCCCGCCTCCAGCCCGGCGATCCGATCGTCCTCCTCGCCGAGCGCGGTCAGCAGGATCACCGGCACCGTGTAGTCGCCGCGTTGGCGCAGACTGCGGCACAAGGTCAGACCGTCGGGCCCGGGCATCATCACGTCCAGCACGGCGACGTCGATGTGCTGGGTGCCGAGAAGCCGCAGCGCCTCGTTACCGTCGCGGGCGATCGCGACATCCAGGCCGTCGCGTTCCAGATAGCGGCGCACGACATCGCGCACGACGGTGTCGTCGTCGGCTATCAGTACCCGCGTCACAACTTCCGAGGTTAGCCGTCTGGGGGTCCTACCAGGGCTGATGTCATCCTTTTGTCACGGTTCACCATGGCAGGGGTATCTCCGCTCGCCTAGCGTCGGTTGTTATGCCCGACGGCTCGGTGACGGTGGTGCTTCCCTGCCTCAACGAGGCCGCGTCTTTGCCGGGGGTGCTTGCCGCCATGCCCGCGGGGTATAGACCCCTCGTGGTCGACAACAACAGCACCGACGGGACCGCCGAGCTGGCCCGCGAACTTGGCGCCGATGTGGTGACCGAACGTCGCCCCGGTTACGGGTCGGCGGTGCATGCCGGAGTGGAGGCGGCGGCGACACCGATCGTCGCGGTGGTCGACGCCGACGGATCGCTTGATCCCGGGGAACTGCCCACCCTTGTCGACGAGCTCGACCGAGGCGCGGACATGGCCATCGGCAGGCGTCGTCCCGTGCCGGGCCTGCGCTGGCCGTGGCATGCGCGGCTGGGCACCGCGGCGGTGTGCTGGCGAATACGCAGCAAGTACGGATTGCCGGTGCACGACATCGCGCCGATGCGGGTGGCCCGCCGCGACGCACTGCTCGGCCTCGGCATCACCGACCGCCGCACCGGCTATCCGGTCGAGCTGATGGTGCGCGCCGCGAAGGCCGGATGGACGGTCGTCGAACGCGACGTACCGTACGGGCCGCGCACCGGCGGCAAGTCAAAAGTCAGCGGATCGCTGCGCGGAAGTGTTCATGCGGGACTTGACTTTTGGCGAGCAATCTCGTGATAGGCGTGACGCTGGTCGTCATCGCCAAGGCGCCGGTTGCAGGGCAGGCCAAGACCCGGCTGGGTGCGACGGTCGGTCACGATGCTGCCGCCGACATCGCCGCTGCGACGCTGTTGGACACGCTTGACGCGGTCGACGCGACGCCAGTGCAGGCGCGGGTGGTATCGCTGACGGGAGACCTGGATCAGGCAAGCAGCGGCGACGAAATTCGTTCGCGCCTTGCCGATCTACCCGTCGTCGAGCAGCGCGGTGACGACTTCTCCGCGAGGCTGGCCAATGCTATCGCCGATGCCGCGGCGATAGCGGGTGCGCGTCCCGTGCTGTTGATCGCGTCTGACACCCCGCAGGTGACCGCGGACCTGCTCACCGAATGCGCCCAGGCTCTGGTCGAGACCGACGTCGTGTTCGGACTGGCCCGCGACGGCGGTTGGTGGGTGCTCGGGGTAACGGAGCCCTCCATGGCGGATTGCCTGCACACCATTCCGACATCGCGCTCGGACACCGGACTCGCCACGCTGGAAGCGCTGCGGGACAAAGGCTTAGCCGTGACCTTGGTCGCGGAGTTATCGGATGTGGACACCATCGATGATGTGGAGCTCGTACGAGCAGACTGTGCACCCGACAGCCGGTTCGTGCGCGCGACCAGGGCGGCGGGAATCTGACATGCTGGGCAATCTCTACGATCGTGCGCTCGACGGTGAACGGTGTTGGATTCGGCACGACGATGGCGCGATCCGCAGACTGCCGGTGCGCCGTTGGCTGGGCGGCCAGGACGCCGACAACGAGTTCGACCGGGCCGTGCTGCAGCTGTGTCATGGCCCGACGATCGACTTGGGTTGTGGCCCCGGGCGTTTGGTTACAGAACTCATCCGGCGGGGCATACCGGCGCTTGGCGTCGATCAGTCCGCGACCGCAGTTGGCATTGCGCGACGCAGTGGGGCACCCGTTCTGCGCCGGGATGTCTTTGAACCGTTGCCCGGTACCGGGCGATGGCAGACGGTGCTGCTGGCCGACGGCAACGTCGGGCTCGGCGGTGACCCGCTACGCGTGCTTCGGAGGGCGGCCGAGCTGTTGGGCCGCACGGGGCGTTGTGTCGTGGAATTCGACGCGGTGCTCACTGGTATCCGCACCGGTTGGGTGCGGCTCGAGTCATCCCGGACAATCGGCCCGTGGTTTCGGTGGGCTTCGGTGGGCATTGACTGCGCTGCCGAACTCGCGGAGGAAGCCGGCATGGCACTGACCGACATTCACCCGATCGGCAGCCGCGTGGTCGCTACCTTGGCGGCTGCTTAGCCCGCTGGGCCAACAGAAGTCGCACGCCGTAACAGGCGGCGCTGACGGCGAACATCGCCGCGGTGAACATCAGCCACCGGCCCAGGAACGGGTCCTGCGTTTGTCCGGTCGCGGCCACATAGGTCGGCGCCCCCTGCTTGATGATGCCGGGCAGAAAGACCAGTAGCGTGAGCCCGGCGCCCAGCGCGGGGACGCGAACATAGTTCAGCACAGGCACTTTGGCTGCACCGCCTGAAGGTCCCGGCTCTCGCGTCGTGGTCAACAGGATCCGGTCGAGGAGTGCGTACACCGGGAACAGTACAAGGTCGTGTGCGATGATGGCCGCCGCGAACCACACGATGATCGACTGCCACCACGTGTGAGGATTCCACAGTGTTACGGGTTTGATGGTGGTCAGGACATAGCCGAACAACGCAAATCCGGCGATGAGCATCAACAGATGCAGCGGATGTGATCCGTACACGGTGCGGAATCCTGCCAATGCCGAGCGCATCTCAGGCCTTCCTGAAGTCGATCGAGCCGACCCATTTGGTGTTGTGCACGCCTGGCAGCGCGGGGACGATGATGCGCGCCGGGAATCCGTGGTCGGGTGAGAGGTCTACGCCGTTGACCTGAAGTGCAAGAAGGGAATCCGGGTGCAGCACTTGGCTGCCCTGCAGGGTTGCGAAGTTGAATGCGCCGCGGCGCTCCACCGACCGCACGAACGCCGATGCCGGATTCGGCACACCCGCCAGCCGCGCCAGGGCGGCCAGTGGCACGCCGGTCCACGTCTCGGTCGTCGACCAGCCTTCCACACAGGCGATGGGCAATTGAGCGGTGTGCTGCGGCATCGCCAGCAGCGCCGGGCGGTCCAGGACGACCTTCAACGGTCCGCCGGTGAGGGTGAGTCGCCATCTTTCGCCGGTCATTTCGGGGGAGATGCCCGCCGCCCACGCAGTGCGATTGACCTGGAAGTCGTTCGGCCCGTCGCCCCGGGTGCGGCCACGCGGCAGCAGCAGGGCGGCCTTGCGGGTGAAGCCGCCGAGGGACTGGCCCGCCGTGATGACCGCGATGAACAGCGCGCCTCCACCGACCAGTGCCAGGGCTCCACGGCGGCTGATCGTCGTGGCCGACGGGTTCTCGGCCACCAACCCGTCGGGTTCGAACGGCTCGGGCTTGGTGTTGGTTCGGTTGGTGCGCAACACCTCTCGCATCGACATCGACCGAAGGCCGGCCCACATTCGGGGAATCTTGATCGCAATGTGAATCAGGAATCCGGCGATGAATACCCAGGCGCCGTAATAGTGGGCGGTGTAGAAGCTGAATCCGAAGATGTAGTCGTACTGGATGTTGAGAACACCGGTGATGATCTCGAAGAGGATCCCACCGACCAGCATCAGCAGTGAAATACGTTCCAGCACTTGCGCGATCGACCGCGCCGGCGGCCAGGCGAACAACCGTGGAATGACCGACCAGAGTTTGGCCAGCACGATGGGGATGATGATGAGCCCCAGCCCGACGTGTAGGCCCTGGTTCAGCCGGTACAGCCATGCTGGGTCGGTCGGCCAGTCGAACGTCGGAAGCTTCAACCAGCCCACACCGCCGGGGATGGCCTGTCCGAACTGCGGACCGTAGGCGATGTAGGACAGCAGGCCGGTGATGATGACGATGGGCAGCGTCGTCAACAGAACGGAGCCGAGTAACGATGTCAGCCAGAGTCCGCGCAGGGGGCTGCGCCACTGGACAGCCCGCTTGTAGCCGGGCGGCGGGTACTGATCGAGGCGCCGCCACAGCCATTGCGGGAATCCGTAGTCAATCGGCGGTTTTCCCGCGGCGGTCTCCGAGTCGTCCACCGTCATTGCTCCATTTCACCTCGGAATCAGAGGGTGGTGTCTGATATCGACGAGAGCGTTACGAGTTCGTCAGATTGACGACATCCGTCACCAATTGGTCAGGATGAAGCTGTTCAGTGCGATGGCGCCGACGACGTTGAGTGCCAGCCAGAAGCGGTGGGACTGCGGCGGCAGCAGGGCGGGCGCGGCGGTCAGCCAGATCATGTAGGGCAGCCAGATACGTTCTGTCTCAGCCTTGCTCAGCATGCTCAGATCGGCCAACACGATAGCCAGCAGCGCGCCAAGCACAAGAAGGCGCAGGCCGGGGCTGCGGCGGATGGCGGCGATGTCGAACGCCCGGCCGATGCCTGCCACGCTGCCGAGTCCGATAGCGCAGACTACCGAAGCGAAGTTGGCCCACGACCAGTACTGAAATGGCCGATCGTTGGCGATGCCTTGCCAATAGCGTTCCTGCACAAGGGTATAGCCGTCGAACCACCAAAATCCGGCGAAGGCGAACACCGCGACGACCACGGCGGCGACTACCGCGGCAGGAACAATCGCGGCCAGCGCAGCTCGCCAGTCGACGGCGGAGATCAGCACGGCGGCCGCCAGAATCGCGATCAGCGCCAGGCCGTAGTTCAAGAAGATCGCCCAGCCCAGAAGCAGGCCTGAGCAGGCAGCGGCCAACAGCGGTAACCGCGCCGTTCGCCGCGCGGCCAGTGCCAGCAGGGCGATGCCCCAGGCCGCCACCCCTGCGAAATAGCCGTCGGCCGACACGGCGATCCAGATGGCCGTCGGGGCCACAGCCACAAAGGGTGCGGCGAGCCGTGCCGTCGCTTCGTCGGCAACAGCCCGCAAGGTCACGATGATCGCGGCCGCTGCACTCGATCCGACCAGCAGGCACAACAGCCCGGCCCACGCGCCGCCGCCCAGGCCGATGCGGTCCAGCCAGACAAACGTCAACAGCGCGCCGGGGGGATGGCCGGAGACGTGGGTGATCCACGAATCAGGCTGGAAATCGGGGATTCTGCGGGAGAAGCTGCGCAGCGCCGCAGGGATGTCGGTGATCGTCGGCACCTGGCGCAAGTACTCGTGACGGGACGTGAGCCGGCCCGCGAAACCGCGCTGCCAGCCGTCGATCATGGCCAGCGAGAAGGCCCATCCGCACGAAGTCGCCCAGGTGGTCAGCGTCAGGACTCGCCACGGCAACCGCGCTGCGATGGCCGGACCCCAGAACACGGCAGCGATTCCGATAAGGATCGCGGGCAGCGTGCCCCACCCGACGTGCGCCTTCCACCAGCCGAAGATCGGCGCGGTGTCGGCGAAGTCGTGGAACCGCACGGCGTTGGCCCGGATCAGCGGGGTGACGATCCCAAGGTGCAGGTGGGGAACCACAAACGCCGCCACCACTAGGACGACGGCGATGGCGACCGCCACCGTCTCCTTGCGGCCTATCTGCAGCGTGCGCACGACGGCCAGCCTAGGTGCCGCGGCTTGTAACGCCCCGGACCGTTCCGACCACTACGACGAAGCAGGAGTGTGTCCTGCGAATCGATCGAAAGGAACGACGAATGTCGGCTGGCCCGATTACCACTCCAAACCGTTTCGACCTCTCAACGTGGCTGACCAGCGCCGGCGCGACCGTTAGCCGCTACGGACTGGTGATCGTGCTGGCGTGGATCGGGTATGGCAAGTACGTGAAGATGGAAGCCCGAGTACTCATCGAGCACAGCCCGCTGATGTCATGGATCTATCACTTTCTCAGCGCTGGCGCGGTAGCAGCCGCGTTGGGCACCGCCGAAATCATCGCCGCAGTTCTCATCGCGCTCCGGCCGCTGTGGCCCAAGGTCTCCGCCGTAGGCAGTGCGATGGCGGTTGTGCTGTTTCTCGGCACGGTGAGTTTCTTGTTCACCACGCCTGGCCTCACGGTGGGCCAGCTGCGGCGGAATCCCGATCCTGGGCGCCCAGCCTGGCCAGTTTCTGCTGAAGGACGTCGTGCTGTTGGGTGTCGCACTGTGGACTCTGGGCGAATCACTGGGTGCACGCAGAAATCAAGGCGCGACAGCGGAAGTGATTGGTGTCTGATAGGGGAGTGGCTGAAATTGCCTTCTGTGGAACCGAACTTGCCGAGCGGATCGAACGTGCCGAAACACAGCTGATCAGCGCCGGCACCGAGGCGGCCCGGCGTCGAAACCCCGGTGCGGCAGCGTTCGTGCGACCTGTCGCCGGCGGGGCGGCGTGCTTCGCCGAGGACGGGTCGCCGTTCAACAAGGTGGTCGGGCTGGGCTTCGGCGGGGTGCCCGGCGATGCCGAGCTCGACGAGATCGAGCGCGCGTACGCGGGTTTCGTGGCCCCTACCCAGGTCGAGCTCGCCAACCTCGCCGACCCGGGGATCGGACTGCTGCTGACCGGCCGCGGCTATCGGCTTGTCGCATTCGAGAATGTGCTCGGCCGCTCGTTGGAAATGGCCGAAACACGGCCCGCATCAGCCGAATTGGATGTCCGACTGAGCACCGAAGACGAGCTCGACGCATGGGTGGAGGTCGTGACGACGGGGTTCGCCCACCCGGACGAGCAAGGCGTGCCTGCACGAGGAGTTTCCCCGCGAAATCGTCGAACGGGCCGAACGGGACTTCGTCGCGGCAGGCGCGCGGACCTATCTCGCCGTCCGGACGGCGTCGTCGCGGGCGGTGCGAGCATGCGGATCACGGACGGCGTCGCGCAATTGACCGGTGCCGCCACAGCGCCGGCGCACCGTCGGCGCGGCGTTCAGACCGCCCTGCTGGCGGCACGACTCTCCGACGCGGCGAAAGCCGGCTGCGACATCGCGGTCGTCACCACCGCGCCGGGATCGAAATCCCAGCAGAACGCGCAGCGCCAGGGTTTCGCTTTGCTCTACACCCGCGCGGTGCTCGTCAAAGATACGGAATAACCAGTCCAGAACGGACGTACTGTACTGGTATGGCACGTCCCCGGAAGTTCGCAGAAAGCGATGTCGTCGCTGCCGCGCGCGACGAGTTCTGGACGCGCGGATACGCGGCGACGTCGGTCGACGATCTCACCGCGGCGACCGGCCTTGGCAAGGGCAGTCTTTACGGTGCGTTCGGTGACAAGCACGGCCTGTATCTCCGCGCGCTCGACGACTACATCGCGTCGTCGCTCGACGAGGTCCGCGCCCAGCTCCGCGATCCCGCTTTCCGCGCCTATGAGCGGCTTGCCCACCACCTACGTGCACAGGTCAAGGCGATCGCCGCGGACAAGCGCAGGCGCGGCTGCATGATGGCCAAGAGCGCAGCGGAGCTGGCGGGTCTCGATGAGGCCGTCGACAAGAAGGTCGAACGGGCATACGCGACCTGGCGCGACGAACTCGTCGCCTGCGTGAAGGAAGCGCAGCGCGACGGGGACATCGACGCCAAGCAGAATCCGCAGGCGCTGGCCGGCGCGCTGCTCGCGTTCATGCGCGGCCAGGAGGCTCTGCACAAGGGCGGCGCCAGGCCGGCACAGTTGAAGGCCGCCGCCGACGAGATGGTGTCTCTGATCCCAACCGCCTGAGTCGGTCGGAATAGATCGCCGAGTCGTCGCGTCTGTAGTTATTGACCGAATGGTCCAGAATTACGAAAGGCATGACAATGGCACTTCTCGAAGGCAAGACGGCGGTCATCACCGGAGGCAGCACCGGCATCGGATTCGCCACCGCCAAGCGATTCATCGACGAGGGCGCGCACGTGTTCGTCACCGGACGCAGGCAGGCCGAACTCGAAGCGGCGGTCAAGGAGCTCGGTGACAACGCCACGGGCGTGCAGGGCGATGTCAGCAAGCCCGAAGACGTCGACCGGCTCTATGCCGCGGTGGCCGACAGCGGCAGGCGGGTCGACGTGGTGTTCGCCAACGCCGCGATCTTGGAGGCCGCGCGCATAGAGGACGTCACAGAGGAACAGTTGGACTATCAACTGGGCGTCGACTTCAAGGGCGTCGTCTTCACCGTGCAGAAGGCCCTGCCGCTCCTCAATGACGGAGGCTCCATCATTCTGAATGCGTCGACAACGGCCGGCAGGGCCGCCGACGGCATCAGCGTCTACGGAGCGATCAAGGCGGCTGTCCGCTCATTTGCGCGCACCTGGGCAAGTGAGTTGCGAGACCGCAAGATTCGCGTCAACGCGGTGAGCCCTGGCGCCACCGATACGCCCGGCATCGACATGCTTGCACGCATGCTGTTCTCCGGGCCGAACGCTGAACAGCAGTTTGAGGACTACCAGCGCAGCGTCGTCCCGATGGCCCGTTACGGGACCCCGGACGAGGTGGCCAATGCCGCGTTGTTCCTCGCGTCCGATCTGAGCAGCTTCACCACCGGGGCGGATATCCCGGTCGACGGCGGCATCAACCAGATCTGAGGTTCCGACGGGGCGCGCCGGACAGCCGGCGCGCTTCGTCGACCGAAAGGGGCGCGAGGTACTCGCCGATGCGGTCGCGCTGCCACCATGCCCGTTGCGACACGAGTTCGTGCGCCGTGCTGAAGCGATAGCGGTACAGAGTCGCCCGTACATAGACAGGCGGCGCGTCCGGGAACGGGTTGGTCCGCAGGAGTCGCACGATCGACGGTTCGTTGGTCAGCAGCCCGTGGCACAGGGGGATCAGCCACGGCAGCGCATACGACGGCGAGATCGAGGCGAACCACATCAGCCAGTCGAGGCGTAGGTGATACGGACTCCACTGCCGCGGCCACCGCCGCACGTCTCCTGGCTTGCCCTTGAATTCGTATTCCTTCCAGACGGTTTCGTCAGAGGAGCCCGATGCTCCTTCGAGAACAACCTCCTCCCTGGTCCGACTGATGCTGCCGAATGCTCCGTAGGTGTTGACCATGTGCAGCGGGTCAAAGGTGCTGTTCATGCGCTGCCTGCGCGATATCAGGTTCTTGGCCGGCCGCCAGCTCAGAACCACCACCAGCGTCGTGAACGCAACTACGACGACGGCATACCAAAGTGGTTGTGTTGCAGGCGCATCGGCGGGCATAGCGATACCGAGCGTTGCCGACACCGTCGCGGTGTCGATAACGCTGGCGGCCAGGACGATCGTCACCCAGTTCAACCACGCGAAGTTTCCCGACAGCACGAGCCACAGCTGCGTCGCCGCGATGATTGCGCCCGCGAAACTGGCAATCGGCTGCGGCGCGAACAACCCGAACGGGACGATCAGCTGCGCGAAGTGATTGCCGGCCACCTCCACGCGGTGGAACGGCCGCGGGAGCCGATGAAAGAACCAGCTGAGTGGGCCGGGCATCGGTTGCGTCTCATGGTGGTAGATCAGACAGGTCAAGTCGCGCCAGCAGCGGTCACCTCGCAGCTTGATCAACCCGGCGCCGAACTCGACGCGGAACAGCAGCCAGCGCGTCAGCCACATGGCAAGCACCGGCGGCGAGACGTCGTCATTGCCGACGAAAACCATCAGAAGGCCCGCTTCCAGCGTCAGCGATTCCCAACCGAACGAGTACCAGATCTGACCCACGTTGACGATCGACTGGTACATCACCCACAACACCAGCCAGAGCAGCATCGCGCCCCAGACCGGCACGGCGTCGGCGAGTCCTGCCACCATCGCGGCTGAGATCGCCGCACCGGTCCACGCGAGGGCGGCGTAGAAGCCGTCGGAGTAGTGCAGATGGAACAGGCTCGGGGTGTCCCGGAATCGCCGGTGCGCCAGGTATTCCGGCACCGGCAGCATGCCGTGCCGACCGATGAGCCCGCGGAACTGCCTGGCCGCGCACACGAAGGCGACGAGGTAAACCGCCGCCATCCCGCGTTCCAGGATCAGCCTGCCCCACCACCATTCGGGCGCCGTTAGCCAATCCACCGGATCAACCTCCGCATTGACCCTAACTCCGGAAGGTCACGGCCAAGACGATGAACGCAAGGATTAACAATGCCCATGCCACCGCGGGCACCACCCTCCTCGTGGCCGCCGCGCGGTCACCCAGGAGACCGCGACGGTAACGAGGGCAACCACCGGCGCTCCGTACATGATCAGCCCGTATCCGAAGTTGCCTGGCCCCTCATGCGGACAGATCCGGTCGCTGCACCCGGCGGTTCCCATCACTTGCATCATCGCGTAGGCCTCGACGAGGAGCGCCCCGATGATCGTCGACAGCGCGAGGCCCCAGTTGACCACGGTCTGCTTGCCCGATGCCCGCGATCGGGTGTCTTGCGTCGTCATGATGGCCACGTACCCGCTGGCCCGACGCCGAAACACCGGCGCTAGTACAGGATCTTTCGCATGTTGTCCTCGTCGTAGTACTTCTCCAGCTCGGCGAGGGTCATGTCCTTTTTGAGCGCCTGCGCGATCCGCGCGACGCTCGGCACCGCGGTCGGCTTCCAGCTCTCCGGTTTCCACGCATCCGACCGCAGAAATGCCTTGGCGCAGTGGAAGAACACCTCTTCGACGTCGATCTCCAATGCCAGGATCGGACGCTTTCCCTGCACGGTCATCGCGTCGAAATAGTCGGCATCGGCGAGGACGCGCGCCGTGCCGTTGATTCTCAGCGTGTCTCCGCGGCCGGGTATGAGGAACAGCGTGCCGACGTACGGGCGCTGTAACACGTTGAGATAGCCGTCCACCCGCTTGTTGCCAGGCCGCTCCGGAATCGCGATCGTGGTGTCGTCGATGACGTGCACGAACCCGGGCGGGTCGCCCTTCGGGGACACGTCGACGCGACCGTTGGCGTCCGTCGTCGCCACGAAGCCCAGCGGAGAGTGCGCCAACCAGTCCTGCTGAACGGCCGAAAGCCGGGTGCCGACCTTGTTCGCGACGTAGGAGTTCGGATGTCCGACGATCGCGCGCAGATCATCGACGGTGGTTACTTCACGACGCATTGCTCCATGATGCTCGCCTGAAGTTCATTTGCGCGACGCGATTAAATGCAAGACTGCGCCGATGACTGACGTCGTCCAGCCAGCCACCCCCGCCCCGTTGGATGCCAGCGAGCGCAGTCGAACGGGTCTGTCCGCCCATGCGCTGCAGCGGGGCATCGTCGACCACCTGCGCTATTCCATCGGTCGGCCATCCGCCGCCCTGACACCCGAGCACTTCTACCGGGCAACTGCGCTGGCCGTCCGCGATCGCATGCAGGACAACCGGGTGGCATCGTCGCAGACGTCGCTCGACCTGGGCCGCAAGGTGACGTGCTACCTGTCGGCGGAGTTCCTGATGGGTCCGCAGCTGGGCAGCAACCTGCTGAACCTCGGGATCGAGGACGAGGTCCGCAAGGTGCTCGAGGGAATCGGCGTCGGCTACGACGAGGTGCTGGCCTGTGAGGAGGAGCCAGGTCCCGGCAACGGGGGGCCTCGGCAGGCTCGCCGCGTGCTATCTCGACTCACTGGCCACCCTCGAACGGCCCGCCATCGGCTACGGAATCCGCTATGAGTTCGGCATCTTCGACCAGGAGATCCACGACGGCTGGCAGGTGGAGAAGACCGACAATTGGCTGGCCAACGGCAATCCGTGGGAGATCGCCAAGCCCGACGTGAACTATCTCGTGAGGTGGGGCGGCTACAGCGAGCACTACACCGACGACAAAGGCCGCGACCGGGTCCGGTGGGTGCCCGGCCGGCTGCTCAAGGGCGTCGCCTACGACACGCCGATCCAGGGATACGGCGTGAACACCTGCAACGTGCTGACGCTGTGGAGCGCTCGGGCATGGAGTCGTTCGCGCTGGACGCATTCAACACCGGCGACTACTACAAGGCGGTCGAGGACGAGGTCAGCTCGGAGACCGTGACCAAGGTGCTGTACCCGAACGACGAGCCCGAGGTCGGCAAGCGGCTGCGGCTATTGCAGCAGTATTTCTTCGTGTCGTGTTCGCTGCAGCACGTGCTGCACATCATCGACGATCTGACCGACGCGTCGCTGCGCGAACTGCCCAACCGGTTTGCGTTGCAGCTCAACGACACTCACCCGTCGATCGGGGTGGCCGAGCTGATGCGCCTGCTGGTCGACGAGCGCCAGCTCGACTGGGATGAGGCCTGGGACATCACCGTGGCCACTTTCGGATACACGAACCACACGCTTGCTGCCGGAAGCCCTCGAGACATGGCCGCTGCAGATGTTCGGCGAGTCGCTGCCGCGCCACCTCGAGATCATCTACGAGATCAACCGCCGCTTCCTCGACGAGGTGCGCGCGAAGTTCCCCGGCGACGACGACCGGCTGCGGCGCATGTCGCTGATCGGCGAGGACAACGGCAAGAGCGTCCGGATGGCCCACCTCGCGACCGTCGGCAGCCACGCGATCAACGGTGTGGCGGCGCTGCACTCGGAGCTGCTGAAGGAAAGTGTGCTCAAGGACTTCTACGAGATGTGGCCGGAGCGGTTCAGCAACAAGACGAACGGGGTGACGCCACGACGGTTCCTGGCGCTGGCCAACCCGGGACTGCGCGAGTTGCTCGACGACACCATCGGCGAAGGGTGGCTCTCCGACCTGCAGCGGCTGCGCGGGCTGGAGCCCTACGCCGACGACGCCGCGTTCCGGCGTCAGTGGCGGGCGGTCAAGCGCGCGAACAAGGCTCGGCTGGCCACCTACATCAAGTCGGCGACCGGTATTGAGCTGAATCCGGACTGGCTGTTCGACATCCAGGTCAAGCGGATCCACGAGTACAAGCGCCAGCACCTCAACGTGCTGCACATCATCACGCTGTACCACCGGCTGAAGAACAACCCCGGTCTTCAAATTCCGTCGCGCGCTTTCATTTTCGGTGGCAAGGCTGCGCCGGGGTACTTCATGGCCAAGCGCATCATCAAGCTGATCAACGCCGTCGGCGAGACCGTCAACGGCGATCCCGACGTCAATCGATTCCTGAAAGTCGCTTTCGTCCCGAACTTCAATGTGCAGAACGCCCACACCATCTATCCGGCCGCCGACCTGTCGGAGCAGATCTCGACCGCGGGCAAGGAAGCCTCGGGCACCGGCAACATGAAGTTCATGATCAACGGCGCGTTGACGATCGGGACCCTGGACGGCGCGAACGTCGAGATGCGGGACGAGGTGGGTGCGGAGAACTTCTTCCTGTTCGGGCTGACCGAGGACAAGGTGGCGGAGATCAAGCGCCACGGATACCGTCCGACCGATTACATCTACCGCAATGACGAACTCGACGCGGTGCTGGAACTCATTGCGAGCGGCGAGTTCTCGCACGGTGACACCGAGGTGTTCCGTCCGCTGGTGGAAAACCTGCGCTACGAGGACCCGTTCCTGGTGCTGGCCGACTACGAGTCCTACGTCGAGTGCCAGGACAAGGTGAGCACCGCATGGCAGGACACCGACGCGTGGACGCGGATGTCGATCCTCAATACCGCGCGCAGCGGCAAGTTCTCCTCAGACCGCGCGATCGCCGAGTACTGCGACGAGATCTGGAACGTCCAGCCGCTGACGGTGAAGGTGAATCGTTAGCGCGCGCTCAACTCAGAGGGGCCCGCACGTCGGCGTCAGATCCGAGAAGTGAACCGCAGGCATGTTGTCGACGGTCACGAAATCGGTTCCCGGCGACCACGTCGTACCCGGCTTGATCCACGGCGGCGCACCCTTGGGATAGGCAATCGTCAAGTCGGAGTAGAACTTGACGTCCTGCGGACACGCCGGACTCGGCGAGGTGACCGGGTTCCACGCGTGCACGACGATGGGATTGACCAGCGTGGTGCCCTGCGCGCAGTTGGGCTGGCATTCGACCGAGCTGTCGGTGCCGGTGCCCCGCGCTCCGTCGGCATCCCACGCAGTCCATGTCATGTCCTTCATGACGCCGGTGGTGTTGCAGTTGTAGTCGAACGAGGCGGGGCGTTGCACCGGAGCTTGGCTCGGGTCGTAGCACTTACCGATCGCGAAGACCGTGCCGTCCTGCCCGACAGGATCCGCTGAGGCGACGGCGGATCCGCTGAACACGGCAACTGCGCTGGCAGCTATGGCGAATGTGCGGATCATTCGGAGGATGCTAGCCCACCCTGATTAGCCGTACATGCATGCGGGTAGCCGACCGGTGAGTGGAGGTGGATGTCGTGTCCAAGCATGTCGAGGTCGATCCCGGGTTATGGGAGGAGTTCCATCGCGTGGTCAACATGACGTCGCGGTAGGGTCATTCGCTGAACGTCTGCGCGAGCTTTCGCCTGTCGATCTTGCCGATGCCGCGGCGCGGCACCTCATCGACGATGTGCACCTCTTTGGGTGCAGCGGTCGCGTGCAGCACAGCCCCGACGTGGGTGCGCAACTCCGTCAGCGTCGGCGGTGCGAAACCGTCGGCCGCCACCACGACCGCGACCACCCGTTGACCCAGCCGATCATCGGGGACGCCGAAGACCGCGCAGTCGGCCACTCGCGGATGCGACGCCAACGCGGTCTCGACGAGTTGCGGGAACACCGTCAGTCCGCCGGTGCTGATCGCATCGTCGGTCCGACCCAGCACACGCAGCGTGCCCGAATGATCAAGGGCCCCAACGTCGTCGGTGAGGAACCAGCCGGCCTCGGCGAACGGGTCCGGTTCCGGCGGATTGCGGTAACCCTTGGCGATCGTCGCACCGCCGAGCGCAATACGGCCTTCGGGATCGATGCGCACCTCGACACCGTCCAGCGGCACGCCGTCGTAGACACAACCACCGGCCGTCTCGCTCATGCCGTACGTGCGGACCACTGAAATACCAGCCGCAGAAGCTTTTTCAGCGACCTTCGACGGCATCGGGCCGCCGCCGATCAGCACGGCGTCGAGTTCGGCGAGCGCGGCGGTGGCAGGCACATCGGCCAGCGCCTTGTCCAACTGTGCGGCAACGAGCGATGCGTAGCGCCTGCCAGGCCCCATCGAAGCTATTGCGTCCCGAAGCTCGGCCACGTCGAACGGGTACGACATGACGGCCGGCGCACTGCCTGCAATGACACTGCGCACCAACACTTGTAGGCCTGCGACGTGGTAGGCAGGCAATGCGAGCAGCCATCGCCCCGGTCCGCCGAGCCGGTGATGCGTGGCCTCCGCGCTGGCAGTCAGCGCGGCTGCGGTGAGCATCGCCCCCTTCGGGGTGCCCGTAGTGCCCGACGTCGACACCACGACGGCCACATCGTCGTCGATCTCTTCGCCGACCCGCAATGACGTTGTAAGAAGACGGGTTTGACGTTCGTCATCTGCCGGGACCGGCAACATGGCTCCTTCGCGCCCGGTCAGAACCGCCGCCACCGTCGGCAGCACCGACAGTGTCGACGCACCAGACGGCACTGGGACTGCGCGCAGGACGGCTATTCCGTCTCCTCCTCGGCATCTCGAGGATCGTCGAGCGGCCAGCCTCTGGCGGACAGGCGATTTCGCACGCGTTCGACGTCGGCCGGCGCAGGCAGTTCGTCGGTGATCTGGGTGATCAGGACACCGATGTCGACGTGGTCGAACTCGCCGCGATCAATCAGTTCCTTCGCGACGGCCTTCACCTCGTCCTCGGTCAGTCGCTGCCGCATCAGTGCGAACAGTGGCACGCGATCGGGCCCTGGCACACCTTCGGGATACCCCGAGGTAATCCAGTTCACGATCTTGGAAAGAAAGTTGTTCACCGTTCAGCTCCTGCGGCATGGCTATCCGGACCTGACCCCAGAAAGCACCATAGTTGAGGCGCAGAAATATCGCCGTAAGCAAACGCTCCCGAGACGAAAGGTGAACACTGAATGAACACCTTGCGGGGTTCAGAAAAGTGCCTGGTAGGAGGGGGCTCTTAGGGTGGCTAGTAGCTGGTCAAAATCGCGGAGAATCAATCAGAATTGGCAACCGTGAGCACAGAGATGATCATCCTGGTTCTGCTGATAGCAACAGCACTCGCATTCGACTTCACCAACGGCTTTCACGACACCGGCAACGCGATGGCTACATCGATCGCCACCGGCGCGCTGAAGCCCAAGACCGCCGTGCTGCTGGCCGGCGTCCTGAACCTCGTCGGCGCCTTCCTTTCGGTCGAGGTCGCCGTCACCGTCACCACGTCGGTGCTGAAGGTGCAGGACAGCAAGAGTGGTCACCTGATGCCCAACATCACTCCATCGATGGGCCTGACGATCATCTTCGCCGGCCTCATCGGCGGCATCCTGTGGAACCTGCTGACCTGGCTGTTCGGCATCCCGTCGAGCTCGTCGCATGCGCTGTTCGGCGGCCTGATCGGTGCCGGCCTCGCCGCACTCGGCATGGCGGGCGTGAACTGGAGCGGTGTCACCTCGAAGGTGCTGATCCCGGCGGTCGCCGCGCCGGTCATCGCCTGCCTCGTGGCCGCGTGCGGCACCTGGATGGTCTACCGGATCACCCGCAAGGTGATGGCAAAGCGCCGCGAAGAAGGCTTCCGGTGGGGTCAGATCGCGACCGCCTCGTTGGTCGCGCTGTCGCACGGCACCAATGACGCCCAGAAGACGATGGGTGTCATCGCGCTCGCGCTCATCACTACCGGTCACCTCACCGGCGACGTGAAGAAGGACGGCCTGCCGTTCTGGATCATCTTCAGCTGCGCGCTTGCCATCGGCCTCGGCACCTACATCGGCGGCTGGCGCGTGATCCGCACGCTTGGCAAGGGTCTCGTCGAGATCGAGTCGCCGCAGGGCTTCGCCGCTGAGGCCTCATCGGCCGCGATCATCTTGAGCTCCAGTGCCGCGGGCATGGCGCTGTCGACCACCCACGTGGCGACGGGTTCGATCCTCGGCAGCGGCGTCGGCAAGCCCGGCGCGGAGGTGCGGTGGGCGGTCGCGGGCCGGATGGCCGTCGCATGGCTGATCACCCTGCCGGCCGCCGCGCTCATGGGCGCGCTGTCCTACTGGATTTCGGAGGGAATCGAGTCGGTGACCGGTTCCGCCCTTGCCGGCGACGGGGTGATCTTCATCATCCTGTGCGCGCTGTCGTTCTACATCTGGTTCCGTGCCCAGAAGCAGAAGGTGGACAGCAACAACGTCAACGCCGATTGGGACGACAGCACCAACTCCGTCGTGCCCGCCGACGTTCGCGAAGCCGCCAAGGAATCCAAGGATTCAAAGCCCACGGCCGCGGTCTGACCGCGGTCTCCTGGAAAGAGGAAACGTTCGATGACTTACATAGAAGCCATCCTCAAGGTCCTCGTCATAGGACTCCTCCTGGGCGCCGGTCTGCCCGCGATCTTCGCGGTGGGCATGGTGGCCTTCTCGAACGGCGCAGGCGGCCAACACCCGGACGGCACAGTCACCGCGGGCAATCCGGCCCTGAAGTACCTGGGCATCCTGTTGTTCGCACTCGTGGGTTTGGTGATCCTGGCCGCATTGCTGTGGATAACCAGGGGCACGATCATTCACCACTTGGGTTTCGATCCGTTCCCCGGCGTGAAGAAGGGCTGAGAAAGTACATGACCGAGACAACCAACCAGGGTGTTCTGAGCGATGTCCTCGGGTGGCTGCACAAGGGCTATCCGGAGGGCGTGCCTCAGAAGGACTACTTTCCCCTGCTCGCGCTGCTGAAGCGCAGCCTCACCGAGGAACAGGCCGTCAAGGCCGCACAGGCCATCCTCAAGGCAAACGATTCCGAGACCGTCAGCGAGGAGGAAATCCACGACGCGGTCGCGAAGGTGATCAAAAAGGAACCCAATCCGGAGGAGATTCATCAGGTCGCCGCGCGCCTGGCCTCCGTCGGGTGGCCTCTGCAGGTGTGCTCACACTGAACCGGATTCCTGTGGCGGCCCTCGGTTTTGAAAGCCGGGGGCCGTTTCAGTTTCTGGGGCTGGAAAGACCGAGCACGTGATTCTTCGCAATCCAGTCGTCGATGTGGCCCATCGTGACGGGTAGCGCCTCCCCGGAAAAGGCGAGGTGGTCGGCGCGGGGAATCTCAACATAGGTTCCGCGCTGATAGCGGGCCGCCGCTTTAGGCGCGATCTGCGGCGGCACGACACGGTCGCATTCTCCTCGGATCACGAGCACCGGCGTGGTGACTGCGGCGAAGTTGACCGTGGTCGCTTTGCCCCGGTCCAGAAATGAAAAGATCTCGCAGCAGGCGCGCCCTGATTCGCAGACCAAGTCGGCGAAGAACTCGCGGGCGTCCTCCTCTGCCTGGGCGTTGGCGATCCAGCGCCGAAACCGTTGCCACGTCGGGGGATTCACCGGGTTGGCCCACGGCCGCGGCTGCAGAAAGTGCCTCCCCCAGATACTCCCGAGACTGTGCAGCGTCGCGGGGGTCGCGGCCAAGATGCCTGCGGCGGGTACCGGGCAGGCGGCGACGACCCCGGCATGACGGGTACGCGCGGCGACCAGCTGAGCCAGCAGACCGCCCAACGACAGCCCCACCAGAAGCGGCGGCGAGTCCAGCGAGTCGACCAGCGCGACGATGTCGTCGGTGTAGTCGCGCACGCTCAGCGGCGCGATCTTCATCGCACCTTCCCGCACGGGTAGTTCGTGATGGCGAAGCGTGGGGGTGTGCACGGTATAGCCGCGCTCTTTGAACGCCGTACGCGCGGGACCCCAACTGTCGCCACGGGCCCACGCGCCGTGGAGCAGAACGACATGCTTGGAAGCCGACATCAAATCTGCGCGGCTCAGCTTCTGGTGTCGTGGCGCAGTGGGTGCGTCTCGGGCACCTGCACGAAGATCAGCGTGACGCCGTCGGGATCGGTCACATGCATCTCGTGCAGACCCCACGGTTCCTGACGGGCCTCGCGCGTGATCGGCACACCGCGGTCGGCCAACTCCTTCTCGGTGGCGTAGACGTCGCGCACCTGCAGCCATAGTGTGCCGCCCGCGTTGGGTTCGCCGTGGCCGGCGATCTCGATCAGCGATTGGCCTGCGTAGAAGACGGTCCCCCCGCCGTAGTCGCGGGCGATCGCCAGTCCGAGCTCGTCGCGGTAGAAGCGCAGCGAGCGCTGGTAGTCGGCCGGCCGGAGGAGCATCCGGCTGGCCAAAATCTCCATGAAGCCCTGTCTAGCACGTCATGTGCCGGTTGCCGCCGCGACACGGTAGCCGCGCGCGATCAACCGGCCGGCTGAACCCGTTGCCGTTTCATGAGGGCGTTGAGCAAGCCGGGTGCGAACGTGTCGAGGGCTTTGGCGGTGACGGCCATCCGCGGCGCGATGCGCACCGGACGCGTGCGCGCGGCGGTCACCATCCAGTCGGCGGCCTCGGCCGGTGTCAGGGCTGCCAGCCCGTCATAGGCCTTCGTCGGCGCGATCATCGGCGTGGCCACCAGCGGGTAATAGAGCGTCGTCGAATGCACGCCCTTGTTCGCCCATTCGGTCTCGATGACCCTGCTGACCGCCGACAGCGCCGACTTCGACGCGTTGTAAACCGAGAACAACGGCGAGGATTCGCTCAGCACGCCCCAGGTGGCGACGTTGATGATGTGGCCGTTGCCGCGCTCGAGCATCCCCGGTGCGAGGCCGCGGATGAGTCGCAGCGGCGAGTAGTAGTTGAGACTCATCGTCCGCTCGACGTCGTGCCACCGCTCGAGGGACTCTGCCAGCGGACGGCGGATCGACCGGCCCGCGTTGTTGACGAGGATGTCGACGCCGCCGATCTCGTTCTCGACGCGGGCCGCCAGCGCGTCGACGGCGTCGAGGTCGGACAGGTCGCAATCGATGGCCAGGGCGTCGCCACCGTCGGCGAGGATGCGGTCGGCGAGGTCGTCGAGCAGATCCTTGCGGCGGGCCACCACGACGACGGTGGCGCCGCGGCGGGCGAACTTCTCGGCCGCTGCCTCGCCGATGCCCGACGATGCGCCGGTGATCAGGATCCGCTTGCCCTCGAGTTCGACCTCGTCGCGGTCGGGGCGGTACAGCATCAACTGTGGGGCGATCGGCGGGCGCATGCTGGCCAGCAGCAATTCGTCGGCCAGCCGCCGCAGCGGGCTCTTGCTCACGCGTGGAGTCTATGAACCGCGAAACGGTATTCCGGCAGCGCCCTACTCGGGCGGATTCATACGGTCAGTGCAACATCCAGTGATTTGGGAGGTTGCTGTGCCGAGTGGGATTCCGGTTTCGAACGCCGTTAAGCGCGAGTTTTTCGATCTGGTCTGTTTGGGGGTGCCCACGACGGAGGCGTCGGTGAGGGTGGGTGTGTCGCGCCGGACCGGCTGGTGGTGGTGGCGCGACGCTGGGGCGATGAAGCTACGCAAAGGCGGCCGCGGACTTGGTGGATTGGCTGATCCGGGTGATTTGTCGCGGCCAGGAGGCCCGCGACATCGGGTCAGTTTTGAAGAGCGCATCGAGATGATGCGGGGCCGCGACGCCGGCTTGAGCTTCGCCGAAATCGCTGTATGCATCGGGCGCGATCGCACGGTCGTCTGGCGTGAATACCAACGTAACTGTCTTCCCAATGGGGACTATCACGCGCTGTTCGCCCATGCCTTGGCGACTCAGAAAGCTCGCCGGCCGAAGGCATTTAAGCTGCGCAACCATCCATTGTGTGCGGTGATCGAGGACTGGATGGGCGATGGGTGGAGCCCCAAGCTGATCGCCGATGTATTGGCCCGTGATCACCCCAGTGACAAGCTGATGACAGTGAGCCACGAAACCATCTACCAGTGTCTGTATGTCCAGACCCGTGGCAGTCTGCGCGCTGATCTGCACAAGTGCCTGTCCACCAAGCGCTCGGCGCGCAAACCGCGCGGCTCTACCGCGCGCACCGGGGTATACGGCGCTGAGGTGTTCACCATCAGCGACCGTCCGCCCGAGGTCGATGATCGCGCCGTGCCCGGGCACTGGGAATCTCAATGGTGTTGTCAAGCCGCTTGAGCGAGTGCCGGCGGTGCCGCGGTCCACGTCCGGTTCTCGCGCAGCAGTGCCCACAGGACGTCGATGCGGCGGCGTGCCAGGGCGATGACGGCCTGGCTGTGGGTGGCGCCTTGGGCACGCTTTTTGAGGTAGTAGTCGCGGTTGGGTCCGGCGCGCATCATGCTCGTCTGCGCTGACAGATAGAACACGTGTCGCAGCCGCCGGCTATAGCGCAGCGGACGGTGCAGATTGCCGGTGCGTCGGCCGGAGTCGTTGGGGACGGGGACGAGCCCGGCTGCGGCGGCGAGGTGTCCGGCGCTGGGGAATGCGCGTAAGTCATTGGCGCCGACCAACAGTGAGGCACCGAGGAAGGGACCGAAGCCGGGCATCGACTGAATGATCCGCGCGTGCGGGTGCTCATCGAAGGTCATCTGGATCTGGGCATCGAGGACTTTCAGTCGGTCGTCGAGGGCAAGGATGCCGGTGGCCAGCTCGGTGACGATGCTCGCGGTCATGTCTTGCCCGGGAAGCACGACCGTTTGGGCCTTGGCTGCGGCGGTGGCGCGGGCGGCTACGTCGGCCGCACCGCGCACGTTGCGGTTGCGCAACCAGCCCGTCAGGCGAGTCTGTCCGACGCGGCGGATCCGGTCAGGGGTGGCATAGCTGGTGAGCAGTACCAACGCTCCTTTGTGCGAGGAGTAGTCGAAGGCCCGCTCCAGGCTGGGAAACACACTGGTCATCAGGTCGCGCAGCCGGTTGATCATGCGCACCCGGTCGGCGATCAGATCTTCTCGATGTCCGGTCAGCACCGCGAGTTTGCGCACGAGGTCGGTACCGGTATCGATGACCGATAGGTCCCGGCGCAGGCGGGCGGTCTCGGCAATGACGTAGGCGTCTTTGGCGTCGGTCTTGCCTTCCCCGGCATAGGCAGCGCTCATCGCTGCGACCACCCGCCCCGAGGCGTAACGCACCGACTGGCCGGCCCGAGCCAGAAGTGCCAGCAGCAACGCCGACGGCGCGCCGATGATGTCGACGGCCCAGATCAACTGCATCGCCAGCGAGCCCGTCTTGGCGAGCAGTGCCTCTATCTCAGCCTCGTCGTTGGCGACCTTGACCGACAACAATGCCTTTCCCTCAGCATCCACCACGCACGCCCAATGATGGGTTTTGCCGATATCGATGCCGACCCAGGCTGTGTCTCGTTGTGCGGCCACGCTTCTCCGTCCGTTGGTCTAGGTGCTGACTACGGCCCGTGGAACACCCCGCCGACGCATCCGTAACCAGCGACCGAGCGCAGATCTCAATTAGCAGCCAGGGCACCCCGGAGAGCCGGGCGAACATTCCCAATAAGCGACCACAGCGCAAGGCGACCTCAGCCACACCCGGCTCTCCTGGGCCGGCTTCAGTCTTACGGAAGGCGATCTGATCATGGGCAGCGCCGCATCGAACTCGGCGATCGGCACCCTGGTGGAACGCAGCACCCGATTCACCATCCTGTTGCACCTGCCCGGCGATCACACCGCCGACACCGTCGCCGCGGCGATGATCGAGGCGATGAGCGAATTGCCCGACCATCTGCGCCGTTCGATCACCTGGGATCGGGGCAGTGAAATGGCCAACTGGGAACACATCAAGCTACAGCTCAATTCCCCGGTGTTCTTCTGCAACCCGCACTCGCCGTGGCAGCGCGGCACCAACGAAAACACCAACCGGTTGTTGCGCTTCTGGTTTGAAAAGGGAACCGACCTTGGCGGCTACACCAAGGCCGACCTCAAACGCGTCCAAGACAAGCTCAACAGCCGACCCCGACCCCCCTCGACCTCGATACACCCGCCCAGCGCCTAGCCGCTGTGATTAGCCAAGCCGCCTAAATGTTGCACTGACCGCTTGACATTGCCCCGCACTTTTCCTGCTGGAATACCGTTTCGCGATGAATGTGGGCGAGGGGTCGAGTCGGTATGGGTATGACGATCGAAGGCACGCTCGATACGCGATTCAGTGAAGCCACCGAACCGGTGAGCTGGCAGCAGGTCCGCGACGCGTTGACCGCCGCCGAGCTGTACTGGCTCACCACGGTTCGGCGGGACGGTCGCCCGCACACCACCCCGCTGGTCGGTGCGTGGATCGACGACGCATTCGTGTTCTGCACGGGCCCCGAGGAGCAGAAGGCGCAGAACCTCAATCACTCGACGTCGGTGGCTGTCACCACCGGTGTGAACAGATGGAACGACGGCCTCGACGTGATCGTCGAGGGTGACGCCGAACGGGTAACCGGCCGCGACACATTGACCAAATGGGCCGACATCGTCCGCGAGAAATACGACGGCGATTGGGATTTCACGCCCGCCGACGACGGGTTCGGCCACACCGACGAGTCCGGCGACTCGCACATCGCGTACGTGTATCGGGTTCCGCCCGCCAAGGTGCTGGCGTTCGCGAAGTCCCCTCACGGCCAGACGAGGTTCCGCTTCTAGGCCGAGCAATAGCTCCTATGTCAAGCCGCTGCTTGTTGGGTGTGTTGGATGCGGGTTTGATGATCCTGTTGTAGGCGGTGGAACACGTTGCGGGATATGCGGCGTTTGACGCAGCGTCGTGCTGCGGCCTTGGTTTTCCCGGCGGCCCGTAGCTTCTCGTAGTAGGCGTGGCCTTGGCTGCCGGTCATGCGGATCTGGGTGAGGGCGATGACGTGGATGGCGGCGTTGATCTGGCGGTTACCCGAGCGGCTGAGCCGCATCTGGCCTTCGGTGTTGCCTGACCACACTGGGATGGGGGCGACCCCGGCGTGACAGGCGAAGGCGGCCTCGCTTTTGAATCGGCTGACCGCGGCGGCTTCGCCGAGGATCTTGGCCGCGGTCAGTTCCCCGCAGCCGGGGATGCCCAGCAGCTGGGGGGCGACTTCGCGGACCCGTTCGCCGAGGCGCTTGGCCAGGGTGTTGATTTGGGCGGTGCGGGCGATGATGTCGGCCAGCTCGGCGCGCGCCAGCTCGGCCACCAGCCCGGGCATTGTGTCCAACCACGCCTTTAAGGCTTGCTGATGCTTGGCTGCGTTGAGCGAGCGCGGTGGGGGCGCCTGCTCGGGGTCGAGTTCATGGACATGCCAGCGCAGCCGGTTGATCGCCGACGTGCGTTGGGCCACAAGGACATCACGACGATCGGTGAGCAACTTCAACTCCCGCGACACCTCATCATGAGAGGCCACCGGCAGGTCGGGTTCACGCAGCACAGCCCGCGCCACCGCCTCGGCGTGGATGGGATCGGACTTACCACGGGTGCGTGCGGACGTGCGCACCGCATGCATCAGTTTGGTGGGAACCCGCACTACCTGCTGCCCGGCGGTCAACAGATCGCGTTCCAGGCGCGCGGACATGTTGCGGCAGTCCTCGATGCCCCAGATCAGCTCGACGCCGAACTGATCGCGCGCCCACATGATGGCCGCGGTGTGTCCAGCCGTGGTGGCCTTGACGGTCTTCTCGCCGAGCTTGCGACCGACGTCATTGACGGCGACAAAGGTGTGTCTGCGCTTGTGCACATCGGCTCCAATAACAACCATGAAGGTTGCCTCCTTCACTCAGAGGGTGGTGAGGTTGGGCTGGTCGGCGGACACATCTCAGTCGGGGCGGTTGCCACGCTCCTATCAAGTCACGCCGGCCGGTCCTTCTCACCCGATGTCGGCACTACTGCTCAACGCCAACCCGCAGGCGGCAGACGCAAAGTGAGCCAAACACCGGGTGATCCAGAACCAACCACCACGCCACGGCACCTGTCACGGCGACACACCGCAACGCGGCACACCCACATTCACACTGAGACGCAAAGGTTCGGCGCGATCTGCTGTTTCGTGGGCATTTGCGTCTGCTCGCGGGGAGAAAGCGACCCGGCCGCGACATATTCTGCAGCGTGGACTATAGTTCTGCCTGTTCGTGAAGGGGAGTATTCCTCCGCGGCACTCGTCGTCATCACGGAAGGCCTCACGGTCGACCCGGCGGTGCTGGCCTCGGTAACCCGAGGCGGAAGAGACCTTCGGGCCGTTGCGTCATGCCGTCCGGAGGTCGATCTTGATTTCAGTTGTTTCCCCGTTGGTTTGGGTCATCACCGTCGTGGTGCTGCTCGGGATCATGGTCCTCGACCTGGCGGTCATCGGCCGCAGGCAACGCACGGTCACCACCAAAGACGCCGTCCGCTGGGTGCTGATCTACATCGGCCTGGCGGCACTCTTCGCGGTGGGGCTGTTCATCTTCGCGCCGGAGGCGAGCGGCCAGGAGTTCGTCGCCGGATACATCACCGAATACAGCCTCAGCGTGGATAACCTGTTCGTGTTCATGATCATCATGGCCCGGTTCGCGGTGCCCGATCTGGCCGAGGACAAGGTGCTCTACATCGGCATCGTGCTGTCGCTGGTCTTCCGCGCCGTCTTCATTTTCGCGGGAGCGGCGGCCATCGCCGCGTGGAGCTGGGTCTTCTACATTCTCGGCGGGTTCCTCGTCTACACCGCGATCCAGCTGGCCCTCGAGGATCCCGACGACGACCCGGACTTCCACAAGAACCCCCTGTTGCGGTTCATGCACCGGATCCTGCCGTTCACCGAGGATTACGACGGCCGCAAGCTCATCACCCGCGTCGGCAAGCGGAGGATGTTCACGCCGCTGGTGATCGTCATCGCGGCGATCGGCATCGCCAACGTCGTGTTCGCGCTCGACTCCATCCCGGCGATTTTCGGGCTGACCAACGACGCGTACATCATCTTCACCGCCAACGCGCTGGCGCTGATGGGTCTGCGGCAGTTGTACTTCCTCATCGGCGGGCTGCTGGAGAAGGTCGTCTACCTCAGCAAGGGGCTGGCCCTCATCCTCGGGTTCATCGGCGTGAAGCTGATTATCGAGGCGCTGCACCATTCGCATCTCGACGAGTTCGGCTCGTTCCACCTGCCCGAGATCGGCATCGTGACATCGCTGCTGTTCATCGTCGCGACCCTGACGGTGACGACGGTGCTGAGCCTGGTCAAGACCAGCCGCGACGCCAAGCGCGCTGCCATGGCCGACGCCGAGTGATTCCGGCGTGCTTGGTTGCGCCCAGCGCAACCAGCTACGCCGAAATCGCTAGAAGTAGCGCGGGAATTGGCTCCAGTCGGGGTCGCGCTTCTCCAGAAACGCGTCGCGACCCTCGACGGCCTCGTCGGTCATGTACGCCAATCGCGTTGCCTCACCGGCGAATAGCTGCTGACCCATTAGGCCGTCATCGGGCAGGTTGAACGCGTACTTGAGCATCCGCACGGCCTGCGGCGACTTGCCGTTGATCGCCGTAGCCCACTCGAGCGCGACGGTTTCCAGGTCGGCGTGGTCGACGACCTCGTTGACGGCGCCCATCGCATGCATCTGCTCGGCGGTGTACGGCCTGCCGAGGAAGAAGATCTCGCGGGCGAACTTCTGGCCGACCTGCTTGGCCAGATACGCGCTGCCGTAACCACCGTCGAAGCTGCCGACATCGGCGTCGGTCTGCTTGAAGCGGGCGTGCTCGCGGCTGGCAAGCGTCAGGTCGCACACCACGTGAAGGCTGTGCCCGCCGCCGGCGGCCCACCCGTTGACCAAACAGATGACAACCTTCGGCATGAACCGGATCAGCCGCTGCACCTCGAGGATGTGCAGCCGCCCGGTGCGTGCGATGTCGACGGTGTCGGCGGTCTCGCCCGTAGCGTACTGGTAGCCGGTGCGGCCCCGGATGCGTTGGTCGCCACCGGAACAGAACGCCCAGCCGCCGTCCTTGGGCGACGGCCCGTTTCCGGTCAGCAACACGACACCGACGTCGGGTGACATGCGGGCGTGCTCGAGGACGCGATACAACTCGTCGACTGTGTGTGGGCGGAACGCGTTGCGGACCTCGGGCCGGTCGAACGCCACCCGCACAGTCGGCTGCGGCTTCCCGTCGACGACGTAGCGGTGATAGGTGATGTCGGTCAGATCGGCGAATTCGGCTACTGGCCGCCACAAATCCGGCTTGAACGGGTTCTCGGCATTCATCCGGTCGACTCTAGGCGTTACGGCCGCGCTCAGATCGCCACCACGGCGATCTTCGTCGGAGAATCGAACTGGTTGACATACAGATGACGTTGGTCGGTGCTGAGGCACATCTCGCCAGGCGAATTGAATCCAGTGATGGTGTCAATGACTTGAGGGGCACCTGTGACGTCGACCACGGAAACCGTGTTGTCCTGGTTGTTCGACACGTAGGCGCGAGTGCCGACGTCGTTGAGTGTGACGGCGGATGAGCCTTTGCCTGTGAAGACCCGGACGCCCTGCATCGTCGAAGTGTCGAAGACCGAAAGCGTGCCGGTTCCGAGGTCGCCGGCGGGGTGTGCGGAGTCGCCGGTTTGCACGACGAAGAGTCTTTTACCGTCGGCGCTCAGCGCTAAAGCGAACGGCCCGTTCACAACTGGAACTTTCTTGACTGATGGCGGAAACGCGCTCGTCTCGATCACCGATATAAAGTCGTCGTTGTGGTGTGCGGTGTAGAGGAAGCGGTCGTCCGGGCTGATGACCATGTCGTCGGCTGGGCTGTCAAGCTGAATCGTGCCGACGGTGTGCGGGTTGAGAAGGCCCAGGTCGACAACGCCGATCGTGTAGTTGACCCATTCGTGGAAATACAGGTATCTGGGGTTATTGGCGCCCACGATGCAGCGGATGAAGGACCCCATGCTGGGATCCATCACTGGGATCGGCGTGAACTGGTCGAACAGAGCCGGCACGATTTCGCCGATTCTGCCGTTGATCAAGGCTGTATAGATCCTCCGGTCGGGCGCTCCTGCACCGGCGACGTCTGGCGGCAGGTCGATAGGTCGGTGGAAATCGACGAGAGCGAGGCAGCCAGAGCCTTGCTCTGGGCGATCACCGACGTCGTTTTGGTCCGTATGTCGACCCGCTTTATCGTCCCGCCGGCGCAATAGATTGACTGGCCGAAAGTTTGAAGGTAGGTCGCACCGTCGGGAAGCGGAATTTCGTCGACGATTGTGTTCACAGGGTCGGCCATGCTCCCAGGTTAGAGCCGAAATCGGTTACGCAGGCTCGAAACGGAAGACGGGGCAACGGCCCGCCAGCGCCTCGTACTCATCGGGGTTGGGCCCCGTCACCAAACCCGCGTTCTTCAGGAAGCTGACGCCGGTCGGCACCTCGATGGGGAAGAGCCGCAACAACGGCCGCGCGTCTTCGGGCGAAAGCTCTACCATCCGAACGTGTTCGGTGTTGCGGCCCTGCCGCAGCTCGACGTCGCCGGCCGCCCGCGCGTTGGCCGCCCAGTCACTGGCGGGCAGCCCGCCGAGCACATACCGCTTCCCGTCGACGGTCATCGGCGTGATGGGGGTCGAGCGCAGCTTGCCGGACTTGCGGCCGCGCACCGTCAGGATCACCGGGCCCTTGCCGCCGAACCCGAACCCGAGCCGCTGCACGCCGATCATCACCTTGTTCACGTACTTCAGCCACCACGGCGGCCGGATGCGCTGCACGTCGGACATATCGGCGACGCTACGTGACGGGGTCGATGCGGAAGACGGGACAGCGGCCCGCCAAGCCCTCTGCCTCGTGGGGTGTGCCCTCGGTGAGCAGGCCGACACGTTTCATCAAATCGACGCCGGTCGGCACCGCCGCGGGGAACGCCCGCAGAACCGGACGCGCATCTTCCGGCGACAGCTCTACCATCCGGACCCGCTGGGTGCGTCGGCCCTGGGCCAACGTGACCTCGCCTGCGGCGCGGACGTTGTTGACCCAGTCCGCGCCTGGGTAGCCGTTGACGACGTAACGCTTGCCCCCGACGTCCATCGGCGTGACGGGTGTGGAGCGCGGCTTGCCGCTCTTGCGGCCCGGCGCGGTCAAGATGACCGGGGATTCAACGCGTGAAATCGGCACCCCGAGCCGGAGCAGGACCATGAGCGCCTTGTTCAACGGCTTGAGCCACCGCGGCGGCCGGACACGCTCGTCGTTGGGCATATCCCCGAGGCTACTGAGCGTCGGGGGAAACGCCGTAGCCGGTGAGTGCCGTGCGCAGGCCGTCGGGCCGTTGCGTCGTCGGCAGCGGATCGACCAGCAGGAACCCGCAGCCCAGCGCTCGGGCGCCCCCATCGGCCTCCTCGCTGTCGCCGACCATCACCGCGTCTTCGGCCGCGACACCGAGCCTTGTCAGGGCGGTCTGAAAGATCGCAGGGTCGGGTTTGACGGCGCCGACTTCGAACGACAGCACGAATTCGTCGACGAACACGTCGGCGCCGATCGATGCGAACGCAGGCCGCACGTCGAAGGCGATGTTGGAGACGACCGCGGTCTTGATCCCCTTGCGGTGCAGCCCGCCGAGCACGTCGGCGGTGTCGGGGTACGGCGTCCAGTTCACCGGGTCGATCACCAGGCCGTAGAGCGCCTCGGCATGGTGGTCGGCGAGCCCGGACTCGCGCAGCACATGCAGGTACGCCTCCCGGTGCAGGTGCGGGGCAAGATCACGGTTGACCCACGCGTGGTACGCCTCCGGCGTCATGTCGACGTGCTGGCCGGTGGGTGCGGTCATCCTGCGCATCAGCTCGGCCTGGACGTGGCCGTCGATCTCGCGGTCGTCGGCCTGTATGCCCGCGAACCAGCTGTCGTCCTCTTCAAGGCGAAACAGAGTGCCGGAGTAGTCGAAGAGCACCGCACGCACCTGCACAGTGAAATCCTTTCATGCCGCGAAGTGTGGATTTCACGCCACGGGCTATCCAACGGCGATGACCGACACGACGACGAACGGCACACGGCTGGCGGCGAGGCCGATCGCCGAGGGCGGCACACCCGTCGAGGAGTGGACGGCATGGGGGCGGAGCTTTCCGCCGCTGAACCTCGACGATTGTCCCGCTCTCGTGCTGGTCGGCGCGCACCCCGACGACGAGACGCTCGGGCTCGGCGGCGCAGCCGCGCTGCTGCGCGATCGCGGCGTCGAGGTACTGGTGGTCGCCGCCACCGACGGCGAAGCGGCCTATCCCGACGACGTCCAGGGCCGCAAGGAGCTCGCGAAGGTGCGCCGGGAGGAACTAACCGCCGTCACCCGGCAACTCGGCCTGCCGAGACCGATCTTTCTCGCAATACCGGACGGGGAAGTTGCGAAGCACGAGCAGCGGCTCAGCGTCCGGCTGGGCGCGGTGCTGGGCGGTTTCGACCGTGGCGCGTGGTGCGCGGCGACGTGGCGCGGAGACGGCCATCCCGATCACGAGGCGGTCGGAAGGGCGGCTGCGGCCGCCGCAAAAGGCGCAGGCACGATGTTCGTCGAATATCCAATCTGGATGTGGCACTGGGCGATTCCCGACGATCCCGCGGTGCCGTGGCATCGGGCGCGGCGGGTGACGCTGACGTCGGCCGAGTTGTCGACGAAGGCGGAGGCGATGCGGTGCTTCGCCAGCCAGCTGCAAGACGGAGACCGGCCCGCGGTGCTGACGCCGGAGGTGGTGCACCGTCAGATGACGGTGGGCGAGATCGTGTTCGTCTGACCGCCGGGCAGGTGTGAAGAAGCCGTTTTCGGGCTATCTACCAGGCATGGAACTGGCGAAAGCTGTGGTGGTGGTCCCCGCGCACAACGAGCGGGAACACCTGCCGCGCTGTCTGCGCGCGCTGGCGACGGCCGCGGTGTGCCTGCCGGTTCCGGTGCTGACCGTCGTGGTCCTCGACGCCACTGACGACGGCAGCGACCGCCTCGTGGGCCAGTTCGGGCACGACGTGCAGTTCGTCGCCGTCGACGCGGGCAACGTCGGTGCCGCCAGGGCCGCGGGCTTCGAATACGCGCGGACGTCGTGCGACGGCATCGAACCCGCGCGTATCTGGTATGCCACCACCGACGCCGACAGCGTGGTCCCCGCCGACTGGCTGCTGCGCATGACCGCTGCTGACGCCGACATGGTGCTCGGTGTCGTGCGGGTACCGTCGTGGCGGAATTACCCGGCCTCAGTGGCACGCCGGTATCTCCGCAGCTATCGGTCAAAGGGTCCGGGCCACAATCACATTCACGGTGCTAACATGGGCTTCCGAGCCGACGCGTACTGGACGGTCGGCGGATTCCGGGCTCTGAAGACCGGCGAGGACGTCGAGCTGGTCGACCGATTCGAGGCGGCCGGGATGCGTATCCATCGCGATGCCGACCTGGCGGTGGCGACGTCGGACCGACGCGACGGCCGGGCACCGGGCGGGTTCGCGCACCACCTACGTGAGCTGTCGGGTTCGGCGTTCAAGCGAGCGGCAGGTGACGAGGCGTGAACAACCTTCTGGTGAGGCGCTGGCTCGCCGCGGGCGAACTGGATCTCCCGCTGCCGGGTTCGGGTCAGACCGCCGCGCGGTGGCACCGGCTCGCCCAGCTGACGCAGGCCGATATCGTCGCCGGACGGCTGGCCGAGGCGCACACGGACGCAGTGGCGATCCTCGCCGAGTTGCAGGGCCCCGACCCGAAACCCGACCAGCTGTGGGGAGTTTGGGCCGCAGAATCGCCGGATGCAGTGCTGCGGGCGCACGGCGACGGGAACGAGGTGACGATCGACGGCACGAAGGTGTGGTGCTCGGGCGCGGGCATCTGCAGCCACGCACTGGTGACGACGCGCCTCGATGCGGGGGGCCGCGGACTGTTTGCCGTCGACCTGAGCGACCCCAATGTGCATCCGCTGCCCAGCAATTGGCGCAACCCGGGAATGGCCGACTCGGACACCCGCTCCGTCCAGTTCCACAGCGTGCAGGCGGTCGCCGTCGGCGCGCCAGGGGAGTACCTCGATCGGCCGGGATTCTGGCACGGCGCGATCGGGGTCAGCGCCTGCTGGCTCGGCGGTGCGCGGGCCGTCTCCATGCCGTTGTACAAGCGAGCGGGACAAGAGTCTGTCGACCCGCACACCCTGGCGCACCTCGGCGCGGTGGACGCCGCTCTCACCGCGGCGGAGGCGACGCTTGTGTCCGCCGCTTGTCAGGTCGACGCCGATCCGTCGAATCGCGACGACCGGGCCGAGCTGATCGCCCGGCGCACTAGGGCCGTGGTGGAAACGGCTGTCGACGAGGTGATCACTCGCACTGGAAGGGCTCTCGGGCCTGCACCGCTGGCCCAGGATGCGCGGCATGCCTCGCGGGTCGCAGACCTCATGATGTACGTGCGACAGAGCCACGCGGAGCGCGACCTCGCGCAACTCGGGCGGCTTGCGGGGCGCGGTCCATGACCGCACGGCTACCGGACGCGTACTTCGATCGGATGTATGCGGCCTCAGGCGATCCGTGGCAGCTGGGGGAACGCTGGTACGAGAAGCGCAAGTACGCAATCACGTTGGCGCTCTTGCCCTATCAGCGATACCGGCATGCATTCGAGCCCGGCTGTTCGGTGGGTGTGCTGACCGAGCAGCTCGCTCATCGATGCGACCACGTGACCTCGACGGACGTGGCTCCCGCCGCACTGGACGCAACCCATCGCCGCCTCAGCCGTGGGGGCGTGCGTGACCGTGTGACGCTGTTGCAGCGCTCGCTCGACGACCCCTGGCCGCCAGCGGGTTTCGACCTGGTCGTCCTCTCGGAGGTCGGGTACTACCTGGACGCGGCGGCATTGCGCCAAGTGCTCGATCGCGAGGTTCCGCACCTGGGCAAGGGCGCGACGATCATCGCCGCGCACTGGCTGCACGCCGTCCCCGACTATCCGATGACGGGTGAACACACCAACGACCTGATCGCCGCGACGGCGGGCGTGTACCACATCGGCGGTTACCGCGACGACGACGTGGCCATCGACGTGTTCGACACCGCGACGTCGGCGTCGGTGGCGGCCAGGACCGGCGTGCCAGGAGTTTAGCCCGCACATGCCCGAATAGCCTTGCCATTCAGCACTTCTCGCTCCCGCTCGTTATCGGTGAGTTCGGCGGCGCGGGCGAACTCGGCGGCGGCTTCGGCGTTGCGGCCGAGCCGGGCCAGCAGTTCGCCGCGGACGCTCGGCAGGAGATAGGACCCGTCGAGGCCAGTCAGCCCGTCGACGATCGCCAGCCCGGCCGCCGGGCCCGACGCCATCGCTACGGCGACCGCTCGGTTCAGCTCCACGACCGGCGACCGGGCGACCTGGAGTAGCCCGTCGTACAGCAAGACGATGCGGTTCCAGTCGGTTTCGGCGGCGGTCGGCGCGGTCGCGTGGCATTCGGCCAGGGCGGCCTGCAGGCTGTACGGCCCCCAGCCGCTGCCGCGCTTCTCGACGGCCTTGGCGGCGCGCTCCAACGCGGCGACCCCGCGGCCGATCTGCGCGCGGTCCCACTTCGTGCGGTCCTGGTCCTCGAGCAGAACCGGTGTCCCGTCGGCGTCGGTGCGCGCACCGAACCGCGACGACTGGAACTCCATCAGCGACACCAGCCCGTGCACTTCTGCCTCGTCGGGTACCAGCGCCGCCAGCACCCGTCCCAGCCGCAGCGCTTCGCTGCACAGTTCATCGCGGATCCAGCGCTGGCCGAACGACGCCGAATAGCCCTCGTTGTAGATCAGGTAGATCACCGACAGCACCGCCGAGAGCCGCTGCGGGTACTCCGACCGGTCCGGCACCTCGAACGGCACGTCGGCGGCGGCCAGCGTCTTCTTCGCCCTGGTGATCCGCGCCGCGATCGTCGGCGCCGACGACAGGAAGGCCGTGGCGATCTCGTCGGTCGTCAGGCCGCCGACCACGCGCAAGGTGAGCGCGATCTGACCTTCGCGGGACAGCACCGGGTGTGACGAGATGAAGATGAGCCGCAGCACGTCGTCGTCGATGCGGTCGGGATCCCATGCGGGCTCGTCGATTCGGGTTTCCAGCTCGCGGGCCAGCGTCGCGTACTTGGTGTCGAGGTTTTCTTGGCGGCGCCAGTGGTCGATCGCTTTGCGCTTGGCGACGGTCGTCAGCCATGCGCCGGCGTTGCGCGGGACCCCGGTCTCGGGCCACTGCGTCAGCGCGTCGACGAGCGCTTCCTGCGCTACATCCTCGGCCAGCCCGACGTCGCCGACCGTGCGGGTCAGCGTCGCGACGATCTTGGCGGCCTCCATTCGCCAGACGGCATCGACGGTCTGGCGTAGATCGGTGGCGGGCACGTGCCTATTGTGCCGAGATGGACATCGCTCGCGTCGAGGCGCTGCTCGCGCGCGAACGTCGGGTGATCCTGGGCATCACCGGGCCGCCGGGTGCGGGCAAGACCAGATTGGCCGAATTGGTCGCGTCAACATTTGATGACGCCGTACACGTGCCGATGGACGGCTTTCACCTCGCCGATGTCGAACTTCGCCGACTCGGGCGGTTGAACCGCAAGGGCGCGATGGACACCTTCGACGGCGACGGCTACCGCGCGCTCTTGGAACGCATCAGGGCGACGCCGACGCACACCGTCTACGCCCCGGCGTTCGACCGGGATATCGAGCAGCCGATCGCGGGCAGCATCGCGGTGCCGCCCGAAGTGAGGCTGGTCGTCACCGAAGGCAACTACCTGCTCGACGACGAGCCGCCGTGGCCGTCGGTGCGCGAGCAGCTGTCGGAGGTGTGGTTCATCGACGTTTCGCGCGACGAACGCCGTCGTCGCCTCGTGGCGAGGCATGTCGAATTCGGCAAATCGCCGGAGCAGGCCGAGGCGTGGGTGCGCACCGTTGACGAACTCAATGCCGATCGCATCGAAAAGTGCCGCGGCAAGGCCGATCTGGTGGTCACCTTGTAGCGCGAGCAGACGCTAAAGTCCGCAAAGTCCCAGGACAGCGCGAACCTTTGCGTCAAGACCGTCAAGGCCACCACGGCTGGACACACCGCGGCCATCATGTGGGCGCGCGATCAGTTCGGCGTCGAGCTGATCTGGGGCATCGAGACTTCCGCAACATGTCCGCGCGCCTGGAACGCGATCTGTTGACCGCCGGGCAGCAGGTAGTGCGGGTTCCCACTAAACTGATGCATGCGCTGCGCAAGTCCGCACGCACCCGTGGTAAGTCCGATCCCATCGACGCCGAGTCGGTGGCGCGTGCTGTGCTGCGTGAACCCGACCTGCCGGTGGCCTCTCATGATGAGGTGTCGCGGGAGTCGAAGTTGCTCACCGATCGTCGTGATGTCCTTGTGGCCCAACGCACGTCGGCGATCAACCGGCTGCGCTGTCATGTCCATGAACTCGACCCCGAGCAGGCGCCCCCACCGCGCTCGCTCAACGCAGCCAAGCATCAGCAAGCCTTAAAGGCGTGGTTGGACACAATGCCCGGGCTGGTGTCCTAGCTGGCGCGCGCCGAGCTAATGCTCGCGGAGAAAAGCTAGCCGACGGCGCGGTCCGCACCCTCCCAGAACTGCGCGCGGACGGCCTTCTTGTCGGGCTTGCCCAATGCGGTTACCGGAACCGAGTCGACGACGATCACCTGCTTGGGCGATTGCACAGAACCCTTGCGGTCCTTGACCGATGCCTGAATCTCGGATGTCAGCTTGGCGACCGCCGCGTCGTCGCTCGCAGCGTCCGGCCGCAGCACGACCACAGCGGTCACCGCCTCGCCCCACTTCTCGTCGGGTGTTCCGATCACGCAGACCTGTGCGACCGAAGGATGTTCGGCGACAACGTCTTCCACCTCGCGGGGGAAGACGTTGAACCCACCGGTGACGATCATGTCCTTGGTGCGGTCGACGATGTACCAGAAACCGTCCTCGTCCTCACGGGCGACGTCGCCGGTGTGCATCCAGCCGTCGCGGAACGTCTCCGCCGTCGCCTCCGGCTTGTTCCAGTAGCCGCCGGACACCAGAGGGCCGCTGACACAGATCTCGCCGACCTCGCCCTGCGCCACAGGGTTTCCGTCCTCGTCGAGCAGTGCGGTCCTACAGAACAGCGTCGGGCGCCCACACGATGTCAGCCGTTTCTCGTCGTGGTCGTCCTTGGTGAGATAGGTGATCACCATCGGCGCCTCGGACTGGCCGTAGTACTGCGCGAAGATCGGCCCGAACCGGGCGATCGCCTCCTTGAGCCGGACCGGGTTCATTGCCGAAGCGCCGTAGTACACGGTCTCCAGCGACGACAGGTTGCGGGTGTGCGAGTCCGGATGGTCCATCAGTGCGTAGATCATCGACGGCACCAGCATCGTCGCTGTGATCTTCTGCTCCTCAATGGTTTTCAGCACTTCCGCCGGGTCGAACTTGGTGAGGACGACGAGCTCGCCGCCCTTCACGATGGTCGGCACGAAGAACGCCGCACCCGCATGCGACAGTGGCGTGCACATCAGGAACTTCGGATGCTCAGGCCACTCCCACTCGGCGAGCTGGATCGACGTCATCGTGCTGATCGACTGCACGGTGCCGATCACGCCCTTGGGCTTGCCGGTGGTTCCGCCGGTGTACGCCATGCCGCCGATGTGGTCAGGCGGCAGATCGGCCGCCACCAACGGCCGCGGTGAATACTTCGCGGCCTCGGCGGACAGATCGACGGCCACATCCGATAGCGCGTCGGGCACCGGGCCGATCGTGAGGATCTGCTCGAGCCCGGGCACCTTCTCCAGCAGGCCCTGCGCCCGCTCGACGAACATCGGGTTCGGATCGATGATCAACGACGTGATGCCCGCGTCGTTCAGCACGTAGGCGTGGTCGTCCAGCGATCCGAGAGGGTGTAGTGCCGTACGCCGGTAGCCCTGCGTCTGGCCCGCGCCGAGGATCATCAGCACCTCGGGCCGGTTCAGCGACAGCAGACCGGTGGCCGATCCGGTGCCTGCGCCAAGCGCCTCGAATGCCTGGATGTACTGGCTGATGCGTTCGGCAAGCTGACCGCCCGTCAGGGTGGTGTCGCCGAGGAACAGCACGGGCTTGTTCTTGTTCCGCTTGAGTGCCCCGACAGTCAGGTGGCCGGAGTGCAGGGGATAGCGCAGCAGATCCGTCATACAAGACAGACTAGAACGTGTTACAGATTTGGTGGCAAGCCCCGGGGGATTGCCCTCAAAACAGCGGGTGAGAGCGGCGAACTGAATTCCGGCAGGCGCCCAATCGAACTTGGCCTGCCGGAGCTCAGTTTCGCTGTTGGGGGCGACCCGGCGCCGCCCCCAACGTCCCACGTCGCTTAATGCGTCACCCAGCGGGAGATAGCGGTCTGTACTTTCGCGAAAGTGGCAGGGTGCTCTGTTGCCAGATGCGTGGCGTATTCGCTGCCGACACGTGACGTCTCTACTCCCTGCACAATCCTCGCCTTGATTGCCGTTTCCTTCGCCTGGACAGCCGGGCTGTGGAAGTGGAAGGGGCCCGATGATGGCGTGGCGGCTGCCATGCCGGCGGGTGCGCCGACGAGCAGGGCGCCCGATACGAGAACGCCGCCAATCAATGTCCGTGCCTGAAATGAGTGCCGACCGATCGTCCGATGTTTACTCATGACGATTCCTTTCCTGTTGACGTCGGAAAACCGCCGCCTGTGACGTTGCTGTAGGACACAGCAAAAAGATCATCACTCGCATTTGCTGGGAGGATTGCAGTAGTGCACTACTTCACTTTCGGCCGACTCGGCCCTGCGCTACTCAACTGTTGCGGTCGTAGGCGGCAGGTTGCCAGAACTCATGGACCAGGTATGCGGCGCCGCCGACGTCGTCGACCAGGACGCAAACCTGGCGCGGACCCAATCGGATCCGCGCTCGCTTAGCGGCCGTACTTGTCGGCGTCAGCGCGCGCCTGTGCCGCGATCTTCTCGGCCAGGTCGGCCTTCCACTGGATCTCCTTCTGGACCCACGGATTGTCCAGCGGGAACTCCTCGGTCTCTGACACCCGGCGCACCTCGACCTTGACGCCCTTGCCCAGCGGAATCTTCTGCGCCCACTGTTTGGCTTCCTCTTTCGACGACACGTCGATGATCCAAAACCCGTTGAACAGCTCTTTGGCCTCGGTGTACGGGCCGTCGGTGACTACGGGCGGATCGGAGTTGAAGTCGACGACGAAGCCCTCTTCAGGCCCGGTGAGGCCTTCACCGGCCAGCAGCACTCCGGCCTTGATGAGCTCCTCGTTGAAGCGGCCCATCGACTCGATGATCTCGTTGAAGTCGATGTTCAGCTCCTGCATCGCGGCCTCGGCCTCGGGGGTGGACCGCATGATCAGCATGTAGCGCGACATTTTGTGTCTCCTTCGATCGGTGTGGAAGGGCGCGTCCATCGTGCCCTCGTTGACACGTCGAACGACAACCCCGCCGAATCGACACGGTCTGCAAAAAACTTTCAAAAATCTTCGAGAAAAGTGTGCGACTGCCGTGTGCCCACCGCTCCTACCCGTGAGAGCAGCCCAAACCGGGAAGCACCACCAGGCAGGGAGAGACCATGAACAGCTACTACGCCCCGCAGAACGGCTACTACCCCAACCACTACGCGCCGGCCCCCCAGCTCCAGTACGCCCCGATGCCCGTCGTTCAGCAGACTTCCGGTTCGGGCATGAAGGTCGTCGCGGGCGCGCTGGCGCTGCTGGCCATCGGCATTGCCGCCTTCGCGGTCGTGTTCGGCATGAAGAAAGACTCCGGCGTTGAGAACACCGCCGCACAGAGCGCTCCCAGCACCGTCATCAACCTTCCGTCGGAGATCAACATCCCGTCGCTCGGCAGCTCGACAGCGCCTGCGCCGGTCGTCGTGAACAACCCCGCCCCTCGCGTCATCACGGTCCCCGGCGAGGCTCCGGTTCAGAACCAGGCGCCCGTGCAGTTGCCGGCTCAGAGCAACACGGATGCGCAGGCGCAGGCTGATGCGGATGCGAAGGCCGCAGCAGCGACGAAGGCGGCCAATGCCCAGAAGGCCGCGGATCTCAAGAAGCAAGCCGCCGACTTGCATGCGCAGGCCGCGCAACAACGTACCAACGCTTCGTTGTTGAGCCCGGATAAAGAAGCGGTCAAAAACGCCGTGGCCCAGGCGGACGCTCTCGATGCCCAGGCCACGTCGCTGGAGGCCCAGGCAGCCGCGCTCGGCGGCTGACCTCCCGTCCGCTCCTCAGCCCAGCCCAGGCCCTTCGCGGCCTGGGCTGGATTCGTTTGTGCCTACACCTGGAAAGAAACTTTCAAGAAGTTTTGAAAAAGGTGTGCGAATGCTGTCGGCCCATCGCTCCTACCCACAAGAGCAGCCCAAACCGGGCAGCCCACCATAGGAGAGATCATGAACAGCAACTACGGCCCCCAGAACGGTCAGTACGGCTTCGCGAACCACAACTACGCGCCGGCTCCGCAGCCCCAGTACGCCCCGATGCCCGTCGCCCAGAACGCCGGTTCGGGCATGAAGATGGTCGCCGGTGCGGTGGCCCTGCTGGCCATCGGCATCGGAGCCTTTGCGGTCGTGTTCGGCATGAAGAACGACGCGAGTCCAGCGACGACCGCCGCGCAAGCGCCCAGCAGCACGGTCGTGAACCTTCCGTCGGAGATCAATATCCCGTCGCTGGGTACGTCGTCGCCGGCGGCGCCGGTCGTCGTGAACAACCCGGCTCCTCGCGTCATTACGGTCCCCGGTCAGGCTCCGGCGCAGAAGCAGGCTCCGGCACAGAACCAGGCTCCGGCCCCTGCTCCCGCTCCGGCCCCGGCTCCCGCTCCGGCCCCTGCCCCTAACAACGGCGGCACCAACGGCCAGGCCTCCAATAACCAAGGCACCAACGATCAGGGTGCGACCGAGAAGCAGAACAAGAATGCGCAGGACGCGCAAGCCCTTCGAGACCAAGCCCAGGGGTTCAAGGAGCAGGCCGCGAATTCTCGCATGCAGGCTGTGCCCGGCAACCCCGTCGCCCCGGCGTTCGAACAACAGGCGACGCAGTTCGACCTCGCCGCCAAGCAGGCGGAGGCCGCGGCAGACGCGCTCGACGGTGGCAACTGATATTCCTCTCCACCCCAAGCCCCAGACAAGATGGGTCTGTGCCCAACGCTGAGCTTGTCATCCACGGATCCGTCCTGACGGTCGATGAGTCGCAACCCACCGCGGAGGCGTTGGCCGTCATAGACGGTCGCATTGCGGCCGTCGGAAGCCGAGCCGACGTCGAGCCGTTCATCGGGCCCGACACCGAGGTGCTCGACATCGGCGACGGCTGCGTGATGCCCGGACTCGTTGAGGCACATGGGCATCCGTTGATGGAGGCGATCGCACTGTCGGACCGGCTGGTCGACATCAGGCCGGTCACGATTCCCGACGCCGACGACGTCGTCGCGGCGATCAAATCGGAGGTGGCCAAGCGCGGCGCCGACGGCGCCTACCTCAATGGCTGGGATCCGCTACTGCAGAACGGCCTGCCCGAGCCGACGCTCGAATGGCTGAACGGCATGGCCCCCGACAGCCCGTTGGTCATCATCCACAACTCGGGACACAAGGCGTTCTTCAACTCGGCGGCGGCCGCGCGGAGCGGCTTGACCCGCGACACTGCGGACCCCAAGGGCGCGAAGTACGGCCGCGACGCATCGGGTGAGTTGGACGGCACCGCTGAGGAAACAGCGGCCGTGTTCCCGTTGCTGACCGGGGCCATCCAGCCCAGCGACTACCCGGCGATGCTGCTTGCCGAGTGCGCCCGGCGCAACCGTGCGGGCCTCACCACCTGTTCGGAGATGGCGTTCGACCCGATGTTCCGGCCGATGCTCGACCAACTGCGTGACCAGCTGACGGTCCGGCTGCGCACCTACGAGATGTCCACCGCGAAGATGGCCACCGACGAAACAGTGGCCAACGGTGACGACACGGTGCGCCAGGTCGGAATCAAGATCTGGCTCGACGGCTCGCCGTGGATCGGCAACATCGACCTGTCCTTTCCGTACCTCGACACCGACGCCACGCGCACGATCGGTGTGGTGCCGGGGTCGTGCGGGCATGCGAATTACACCCGCGAACAGCTCGCGGAGATCGTCGAGGCCTACTTCCCGCTGGGCTGGCAGATGGCATGCCACGTGCAAGGCGACAAGGGCGTCGACACCGTCCTCGATGTCTACGAAGAGGCGCTGACGAAACATCCGCGCACCGATCACCGGCTGCGGCTCGAGCACGTCGGGGCGATCACCGACGAACGGCTGCAGCGGGCCGCGGATCTCGGCGTCACGTGCAGCATCTTCGTCGACCAGATCCACTACTGGGGTGACATCATCGTCGACGGACTCTTCGGCGTCGAGCATGGATCACGTTGGATGCCATGCGGTTCCGCGGTGGCTACCGGTATGCGGATCTCCCTGCACAACGACCCGCCGGTCACTCCCGAGGAACCGCTGCGCAACATCAGCGTCGCGGCGACCAGAATGGCGCCCAGCGGACGTGTGCTGGCGCCGGAGGAGCGGCTGACGGTCGAGCAGGCCATCCGCGCGCAGACGATCGATGCGGCATGGCAGCTGTTCAGCGACGACGCCATCGGCTCGCTGGAGGTCGGCAAGTACGCGGATCTCGTTGTGCTGTCTGCGGATCCGCGGTCGGTACCGCCCGAGCAGGTCGCCGACCTCGAGGTGCGCGCGACGTTTCTCGCGGGCAATCGGGTGTATGTCAAGGATTGACGTGGTGGATCATGGATGCCGTGCCGTCCATAGCGGACATCGTCGACCGCCTGCACGTCGTCGCCCTGCCGATGCGCGTGAAGTTCCGCGGCATCACCGTCCGTGAACTCGCGCTGATCGACGGCCCGGCGGCCTGGGGCGAGTTCGGTCCCTTCTTGGAGTACGAACCGCCCGAGGCGGCGGTATGGCTTGCCGCGGCCATCGAGGCCGCCTACCTTCCGCCGCCCGCCACGCGTCGCGACCGCATTCCGATCAATGCCACGGTGCCCGCCGTCGCCGCCGCCGAGGTGCCCGACCTACTGGCCCGCTTCCCCGGCGCCCGCACCGCCAAGGTGAAAGTGGCCGAACCGGGCCAGACGCTCGCCGACGACGTGGCCCGCGTCGATGCCGTCCGCGCGCAGGTGCCGACCGTTCGGGTGGACGCCAATGGTGGCTGGACCGTCGCCGAAGCAGTCGAAGCGATCACCGCGCTCGGTGCACTGGAGTACGTCGAGCAGCCCTGCAAGACCGTCGAGGAACTGGCCGAGGTGCGCCGCCGCGTCGACGTGCCGATCGCCGCCGACGAAAGTATCCGCAAGGCCGACGATCCACTGTGGGTGGTGCGTGCAGGCGCGGCGGACGTCGCGGTGCTGAAGGTCGCCCCGCTGGGCGGTGTCGCCAAGTTACTCGACATCGCCGGGGAGATCGATGTGCCCGTGGTGGTGTCCAGCGCGCTGGATTCGGCCGTCGGCATCGGCCGTGGCCTGCTGGCGGCGGCTGCGCTGCCCGAGCTTCGGCACGCCTGCGGGCTGGGCACCGGCGGGTTGTTCGTCGAGGACGTCGCCGAACCGCTGACTGTGGTCGACGGCCATCTGCCCGTCGCGCCCGTCGCTCCCGATCCGGCCCGGCTGGACGCGCTGGCCGCGCCGCCCGAGCGGCGTCAGTGGTGGATCGACCGCATCAAGGCCTGCTTCGCGTCAGGGCGCGCAGACCTCATGGCCGAATAACAGGAACGGCCACAGCGCGGTTGTCGTACCGAAGGCCACCAATTCGGAACCCGCAGGGACGCGGGTGTTGAACTGTTCTTCGATCCGGGCGACGTCGTCGGCGTGGAGGAAAGTCCACACGATCCCGACGATGATGTAGGGGATCGCGACCCACATCGCGGCCTCGATCATCGCCTCGATGCTCACTTTTCGGCTGAGCACCCACCGCAGCCGGGTCAGCATCGCGGGTCACACCAGGCTGCTGTGCGCACGCGACCGCCTCCGCACGTCGGCCAACAGGATGAAGCTGCCGCCCTGCCGGAGGAACACCGGCAGGAACCGATTGACGAATGCCACCAGTAGGAAGAGCCATTCGAAGCGCCGCTGTTTCCCCTTGCTCCACTTCACTCCAAGGGCGTCGCGGAAGACCGGGGCGAGAAAGCCGACGGTGAGGAACTTCAGCAGTGGCCGAAACGGCAGTCCCAGAACGGGATTGATCATCCGTAGGTTGATCAGGTCGGACAGGTAATCCCGGACCGGAGGGTCGATCACCACCTGCTTGCATGCGGTGTCCCAGTAGGAGTCGAACTCCGCTCGGGTGGCGGGCCACTGGTCGTCGGTGACCTGCAACGTGGTGCCAAGTGTCCACGCGGAGCGATAGAACTGCTCGGCCTGCTCGGGGGTCATCTCACCGCGGAGCAATAGGTAGGTGTCCTCGAGGCCGACGAAAAGGCATGCCGCGACCCACATCTGGAGTTCGCGGTCGAATGCGTTGTAGCGCACTGGGCTTTCGGGCGAGGAGATCACCTGGCGGTGTGCGACGTCGACCGCCTCGCGGAATGCGTCACGGTCCTCATCGGATCCGAACACCGCCACCGCCAGGTACTGAGACGTCGTCCGCAGACGCTTCCACGGGTGCTTGAGGATGCTGCCCGAATCGACCTTGCTCTCGACCACGCCGTAGCCGACGCCGGGAACGGCCAACTGCATCACGACGTTGGCGGCGGCGGCCGCGAACGACCAGAAGTCCATCGCCTCCCTGACCGAGACCTCGGCATCGGGATCCCAGCGCGCGGTGCGTCTCTTCGCCGATATGCGGTTTTCGGTCATGTCATGCACACGTCGGAGAACAACAGCACCGGCCAGCTGACGATGGCGCCTAGGAAGGACACCGTGCGGTCGATCCCGGTCAGTCCGCTGAGTTGCTGGGTGTGCGTCAACGACCAGATCACCCCGATGACCAGGTAGGGGATCGCAGCGAGGATGGCGGTTCCGAGCCATTCGGCGATCGTCATCTCGAAGCCGAGAAACTTGCGAACTGTGGCGAGCACGGCGTCTATGTTAATGATCATTCCGCCCTGGGCAGGGGATTCGTTTGCATATGACCACAATGTCCTAATTTGTGGGGTGCAGGGCGTAGACGCCATCAACGATCTGGCCAACACTGAGATCGTGACGCGGTCGGTGGTGATCCTCGGCTATTCCGGCGTTCAGGCGCTGGATATGGTCGGGCCGTTCGACGTGTTCACCGGGGCCACCCTCAATCTGGCCGCGCGGAACCGGTTCGACGACGGCTACGACGTCACGATCGCGTCCGTCGGCGGTGAACCGGTCACCACCGGCACCGGCCTGGTGCTCGTGGCGCAGCCACTGCCCGACCCGCACGGGCCCATCGACACCGTCGTGCTTCCCGGCGGGTGGGGTCTCGACGAGGCGCGGAAGAACCCCGATGTCGTCGACTGGGTCAAGGCCGTATCCGGTACCGCCCGCCGCGTCGTCAGCGTCTGCACGGGTGCGTTCCTGGCCGCCGAGGCGGGACTGCTCGACGGCTGCCGGGCCACGACGCACTGGGCGTTCGCGGATGAGTTGGCCCGTGAATTCCCCTCTGTCGTAGTCGATCCCGATCCGATCTTCGTGCACAGTTCGCCGACGGTGTGGACGGCCGCGGGCGTCACCGCGGGCATCGACCTCGCGCTGACGCTGGTCGAGGCGGACCACGGCACCGAGGTTGCGCAGACGGTCGCGCGCTATCTGGTGCTGTATCTGCGCCGCCCCGGTGGACAGAGCCAATTCGCCGCGCCGGTGTGGATGCCTCGTGCCAAGCGAGAGCCGATCCGTGAGGTCCAGGAGGCGATCGAGGCCGAACCCGGTGCAGCGCACAGCATCTCCGCGTTGGCCAGCCGAGCGGCGATGAGCCCGCGGCATTTCACACGGGTGTTCACCGACGAGGTCGGTGAGGCGCCAGGCGCATACGTCGAACGCATCCGCACCGAGGCTGCCCGCAGGCAGCTGGAAGAAACCGACGACACCGTGACTGTCATCGCCGCTCGCTGCGGCTTCGGCACCGCAGAGACGATGCGCCGCAACTTCGTTCGCCGAATGGGCATATCGCCCGACCAGTACCGCAAGGCATTCGCCTAACAGGAGGAAATCATGCAGATCGCCATTGTGTTGTATCCCGGCTTCACCGCGCTGGACTTCATCGGGCCCTACGAGAGCCTGCGCTGGCTGCCCGATGCCGAAGTGCGCTTCGTCTGGCACCAGCCGGGCCCCATCACCGCAGACTCCGGTGTGCTGGTCGTAGGCGCGACGCATTCGTTCGACGAAACACCCTCTCCCGACATCATTCTGGTGCCCGGTGGGTTCACGACGATCGAGCATGCCCGCGACGAGAAAGTGCTCGACTGGCTGCGCAAAGCGCACGAGACCGCGACCTGGACTGCGTCGGTGTGCTCGGGGTCTGTCATGCTCGCGGCCGCGGGGCTGCTGGAAGGCAAGAGCGCGACCTCGCATTGGGCGGCGCTGTCGGCGCTGAAGGCGTTGGGCGTCAAGCCCGTTGGCGACCAGCGCATCGTCCACGAAGGCGACATCGTGACCTGTGCGGGCGTGTCGGCGGGCATCGACCTCGGCCTGTGGCTGGCCGGCCAGATCGGCGGCGAGGGCCGCGCCAAGGTCATTCAGCTGTCGATGGAGTACGACCCGCAGCCGCCGTTCGACTCGGGCCACATGTCGAAGGCGTCGGCCACCACCAAGGCGGCGGCGACGGCCCTGATGTCGAAGGATCTGGTCAAGCCCAAGCAGCTGAAGGCCGCCACGGGCCTGTTGTGGGACCACGCCATCGACCGGGCCCGGGCGAAGCGCCGCCGGGGCAAGACGGCGATTTCGGCGCGCTAACCGGCGCTGAGCGCACGGTAGCGCGCCGAAGTCGCTCGGTAGGCTCAGACCAATGCGGGCAACTGCGGTCGGCCGAGCTGTGGGCATCATCGCAATAGCGATCGGCGGGATCGCCGGATGCGGGCACAGCAGGCTCGCAGGCCAGGACGGCGGCTCGGCTGGTGGACCGGTGTCACTCAACACCATCAGTGCCTCGCAGGTCGTCGGCGCCATCACCAAGGCCGGGCTGCCTGCGCTGAACGCACATGACGTCACCGCGCAGAAGTGCCCTGCGCTGCATTGCACACAGGGCATCGCGACCGACACCGTCTCGGTGTTCAAGTTCCCGACCACCGGCCTCGCACAGAAATACGAAGCCTCGACCTCGAACGTCTATCTGATCGAGGACCTGGTGCTGGTTTTCGCGCCGACGGTGTCCAGCGAGCTCAAGCAGGACTACGAGAAAGTGGTCGCCCGGCTGGCCGCGTAACCTCTGCGGGGTGAATCTGGCCTACGACGACCGAGGCTCCGGCGATCCGGTGCTGTTCATCGCGGGCAGGGGCGGCGCAGGCCGCACCTGGCACCTGCACCAGGTTCCGGCGTTCCTGGCGGCCGGCTACCGGGCGATCACGTTCGACAACCGCGGGATCGGCGCGACAGAGCAGGCCGACGGCTTCGGCGTCGAGCAGATGGTCGCCGACACCGCCGCGCTGATCGAGAAGCTCGACGCTGTGCCTGCCCGCATCGTGGCCGTGTCGATGGGGTCGTTCATCGCCCAGGAGCTGATGCTCGCCCGGCCGGACCTTGTGCACTCGGCGGTGCTGATGGCGACCAGGGGCCGCCAGGACCGCACGCGGGAGTTCTTCCGCGCCGCCGAACGCGAACTGGCTGACTCGGGTGTCGTGCTGCCGCCGTCCTACGAGGCGAAAGTGCGGCTGCTGGAAAGCTTCTCGCCGAAGACGCTCAACGACGACGCAGTGGTGCGCGACTGGATCGACATGTTCACCATGTGGCCGACGAAGTCGACGCCGGGCCTGCGCGCGCAAACCGACGTCGGGCCGCGCGACAACCGACTGCCCGCTTACCGAAGTATTACGGCACCGGCGTTGGTCATCGGGTTCGGCGACGACGTCGTGCTGCCCCCGCACATGGGTCGCGAGGTCGCCGACGCCCTGCCGAACGGCCGCTACCTGGAGATTCCCAACACCGGCCACCTCGGCTTCATCGAAAAACCGCAGGTCGTCAACGTCGCGGCCCTCGATTTCTTCGCCGCATAGGCTGTAGTGGTGAACCCATCGACGGCACAGGCGCGTGTCGTCGTCGACGAACTGATTCGCGGCGGCGTGCGCGACGTCGTGCTGTGCCCGGGATCGCGGAACGCGCCGCTGGCCTTCGCGCTGCAGGACGCCGACCGCGCGGGCCGGGTGCGGCTGCACGTCCGCATCGACGAGCGCACTGCGGGCTACCTCGCAATCGGGCTGGCGGTGGCCGAGGGCGCCCCGGTGTGCGTTGCGATGACGTCGGGCACCGCAGTGGCCAACCTCGGGCCCGCGGTGGTCGAAGCGAACTACGCGCGGGTGCCGCTGATCATCCTTTCGGCGAACCGGCCCTACGAACTGCTGGGCACCGGCGCCAACCAGACGATGGAGCAGCTGGGCTATTTCGGTACGCAGGTGCGCGTCAACATCAGCCTCGGGCTCGCCGAAGACGCACCCGAGAAGATGGACGAGTTCAACGCCCAATGGCGATCGGCCACATGCCGAGTTCTGGTGGCGGCCACCGGATCTCGTACCGCGAACGCAGGGCCGGTGCAGTTCGACATTCCGCTGCGCGAGCCGTTGGTGCCCGACCGCGATCACGACCCGTCGACGTCCTATGCGCCGCAGGGCAGGCCGGCCGGCAAGCCGTGGACGTACACGCCGCCGGTGACCTTCGACCAGCCGTTGGACATCGACCTGACGCCGGACACGGTCGTCATCGCCGGGCACGGCGCGGGCACGCACCCGAACCTCGCGGCGCTTCCGACGGTCGCCGAGCCGACGGCCCCGCCCGCCGACAACCCGCTGCACCCGATGGCGCTGCCGCTGCTGCGCCCGCAGCAGGTCATCATGCTGGGCCGCCCGACGCTGCACAGGCCGGTGTCGGCGCTGCTGGCCGACCCGTCGGTGCCGGTATACGCGCTGACCACCGGCCCCCGCTGGCCCGACGTGTCGGGGAACTCGCAGGCCACCGGCACCCGCGTGGTGACCTCGGGCCAACCGAATCCGGCCTGGCTGAAGCGCTGTGCCGCGGTGAACCAGCACGCCAGCGAGGCGGTCCGCGGCCAGCTGAAGGCTCATCCGCTGACGACCGGGCTGCACGTCGCTGCCGCGGTGGCCGACGCGCTTCGCGAGGGCGACCAGCTGGTGCTCGGCGCGTCGAATCCGGTTCGCGACGCCGCGCTGGTCGGGTTGAACCCGCACGGCATCGAGGTGCGGTCGAATCGCGGTGTCGCCGGTATCGACGGCACGGTGTCGACGGCGATCGGAGCGGCGCTCGCACACGACCGCACCGGCGGCCGGACCGTCGCCCTGATCGGCGACCTGACCTTCGTGCACGACAGTTCTGGCTTGTTGATCGGGCCGACGGAGCCGACGCCGCGTCACCTGACGATCGTGGTGTCGAATGACAACGGCGGCGGCATCTTCGAGTTGCTCGAGCAGGGCGACCCGCGGTTCTCCGATGTGTCGTCGCGGATCTTCGGCACGCCGCACGACGTGGACGTCGGCGCGCTGTGCCGGGCGTATCACGTGGAGAGTCGGCAGATGGAGGTTGACGATCTCGCCGCCGCGCTGGACGAGCCTTTCGAGGGAATGCGGGTGCTGGAGGTGAAGGCCGACCGGTCGTCGCTGCGGGCGCTGCACGCGTCGATCAAGGCGGCGCTGTGATCGAACGGGTTATGCGCCTGGTGCGCAGTGTGATTCCGCACCTGTACGGTCAGCCGGGCGATACGCCCACCGAGCGAACGTTCCGCAGGATCCGGATCGGCATCGTCATCGTGGCGTGTCTGGTGACGTTGCAGTCGCTGCTCTTGGTGCTCGGCGCATGGCGAAACGATCGGCAGATCGAACGGAACATGGGGGTCGCCGCAGCCGAGGTGCTCAGCGCGGGGCCGCGGCGCTCCACGATCGAGTTCGTCACGCCCGACAGTGTCACCTATCGGCCAGAGCTCGGAGTGCTGTACCCGTCCGAATTGGACACGGGCATGAGGATTTACGTCGAATACGACAAGAACAATCCCGACCTGGTGCGGGTGCAGCACCGCAACGCGGCGCTGGCGATCATCCCGGCGGGTTCGATCGCCGTGGTCGGCTGGCTGGTCGCGGGGGCGGCGTTGATGGGTCTGGCGTTCTTCGAGCGCCGGCTGGCGCGTCAGGAAGATGACATCAGGGTGTCGAGCCAGTCGCTCTGACCGATGTCGATCTTCTTCTTGGTTTTGAGGTCGTAAACCGTTGGCGTTCCGCTGTCTATCGGATCGATAGCAACGAGCGACTGGTAGTTGGAGGCGGCCATCTGGTCGATGTCGACATCCGAGGCGGTCTGGCCCTCGCCGATCTTGTCCGCGACGTCGCTCGGCATGCCTGCCTTCTTGGCCATGTCCCTCATGTCCCCGTCGGTCGGCCCGTTTCCGATGGGATCCTGGGCCGCCCATAGCTCTTCGACGAATCGCTGGAACTCGGGGCCCGAGGCCGTGTTGGGCACATCGGTTGCCTTCGGGGCCCCGACAGTGAGGAACAACGCGTTCGCGACCCGGGCCGAGTAGTCCTCGCCTGCGAGCTGGTCCAAGAAGGTCAGTGGACGATACGTCACGGCAAGCAGGCCGAGATTGATGTAGCGCTCGATGTCGTCACCGAACTCCTTCTGCAGCGCCGCGCAGTGATTGCACTGAGGTTCGGTGTACAGCTCGAACCGCACCGGGGCGTCGGGGTAGCCGGCGACGATGCCCGATCCGTCCTCGCTCAGGGCCAGCGGCGGCTGCGTCGGATCCCGCTTCGCCGTGCCCTCTGTCTGGTGAGAGCAGCCGACGGCGGCAAGGAGCAGCGTCGCCGTCATCGCCGCCAACGCGCGGGAAATTCGCATGTCAATCGCCTTTCCTTGGTGCGCAGAATACCTGGACGGGGATCGCGATGTTCGTGGCTTTTCGCACGAGAACTTTGCGTGTCGTATCCCCGCAGGCAACCTTCTCGACAGTCCTCGATGTCACTCTCTTGGTGTGCGCGTTGCGATCGTCGCAGAGAGTTTCCTCCCGAATGTCAACGGCGTCACCAACTCGGTGCTTCGGGTGATCGAGCACCTCCGTCACAACGGTCATGAAGTCATTGTCATCGCCCCCGACACACCGCGGGGCGAGCCGCCTGCGGACCGAGTTCACGACGGCGTTCGCGTCCACCGGGTGCGGTCGGCGATGTTCCCGAAGATCACCTCGCTTCCGCTCGGTATACCGCGGCCCCGAATGGTCGGCGTACTACGGGGATTCGACCCTGACGTTGTCCACCTCGCGTCTCCCGCGCTGCTGGGGTGGGGCGGCATGCACGCCGCGCGCTACCTCGGCGTGCCGACCGTGGCGGTATTCCAAACGGATGTCGCGGGATTCGCGGAGAGTTACGGCATCGGCTTCACGGCGAAGGCGGCGTGGGCGTGGACCCGGATGGTGCACAGCCGGGTCGACCGAACGTTGGCACCGTCGACCGCGGCAATGGAAAACCTTGCTGTGCATCGCATCCCCCGGGTGTTCAAATGGGCGCGCGGCGTGGACATCGCCGGCTTCGCCCCGTCGGCACGCGACGAGCAGTTGCGTCGGCGGTGGTCGCCGGACGGCAAACCGGTGGTCGGCTTCGTCGGCAGGCTGGCCCCCGAAAAGCACGTCGAGCGGCTCGCGGTGCTGGCCCGGCGCGACGACCTGCAGCTGGTGATCGTCGGTGACGGCGTGGACCGTACGAAGCTCGAATCCACCCTCCCGAACGCCATTTTCACCGGGGCGCTTTACGGCGAGGAACTCGCCACCGCCTACGCCAGCATGGATGTCTTCGTCCATCCCGGCGAGCACGAGACCTTCTGCCAGGCTGTGCAGGAGGCGATGGCGTCGGGTCTCCCGGTGATCGCGCCCGATGCAGGCGGACCGCGAGATCTGGTGGCGCCCATGCACACCGGGCTGCTGTTGTCGGTGGCCGAATTCGAGTCACGGCTCTCGACGTCGGTCGACCACCTGCTCGCCGAGCGTCAGCGGTACTCGGTGGCCGCCCGCCGCAGCGTGCTCGGCCGCACCTGGCCCGCGATCTGCGAGGAGCTGATCGACCACTACGAGGCCGTGATGGGAATGCGCGGCCTCAAAGCGGCGTGAGATTCAGCCCTGTGCGAGTACCGCGACAGGCTGCCACTCTTCCCAGTTCTTGAGCCGGCTCTCGTAGTCGGTCTTTGCCAACTGCAGCGGCGCTTCGCCGAAGAAAGCCCGCAGCGGCGGCTTCGGCGCATCGACGATCTTCAGAACGGCGGCCGCCGACGCCCTCGGATCGCCAGGCTTGGAAACCCGCTGACTCCGGACGCGGTCGGCTTCCTCGTGCACCTCTTTGTAGTCCGGCAGCGGGGTCGACCGCTTCGACGACGGACCCGCCCAGTCGGTGTCGAAACCGCCCGGCTCGATCAGCGTCACGTGGATGTTGAACGGGGCCACCTCTTGCGCCAGCGACTGCGAGAACCCCTCGAGCGCCCACTTCGATGCGTGGTAGATGCCGACGTTCTGAAACGCGGTGATGCCGCCGATCGACGACACCTGGATGATGTGCCCGCTGCGCTGGGCCCGCAGATACGGCAGGGCGGCCTGGGTGACCCACAGAGCACCGAACAGGTTCGTCTCGATCTGAGCGCGCGCCTCCTGCTCCGTCAGCTCCTCGATGAATCCGAAGTGCCCGTAGCCGGCGTTGTTGACCACGATGTCGAGCCGCCCGAAGTGGTCGTGGGCCTGTTTGACCGCGGCGAAGTCCGCGTCGCGATCGGTGACGTCCAGCTGGATCGGCAGCAACGCGTCGCCGTACTTCTCGGTGAGGTCTGCCAGCGTCGCGGTGTCGCGTGCGGTGGCCGCGACCTTGTCGCCGCGCTCCAGGGCCGCGATCGCCCACTCACGTCCGAAGCCTCGTGATGTCCCGGTGATGAACCAAACTTTTTCAGCCACGTCTGTTGAATGCCCGCTATACCGCTCCCCATTCCCGCCGCAAGCAGATCCACAGGTACCGTCGCGGGCGTGAACAGGGCGTCGCTGGACAAAGACCCACGTGAGGTCGCCTCGATGTTCGACGCCGTCGCCCGTCGCTATGACCTGACGAACACGGTGTTGTCGCTGGGTCAGGACCGGTTCTGGCGGCGCGCGACGCGGAATGCGCTGCGCATCGGTCCTGGCGACAAGGTGCTGGACCTGGCGGCGGGCACCGCGGTGTCGACGGTGGAGCTGGCCGTGTCGGGTGCGTGGTGTGTGGCCGCGGACTTCTCGGTCGGCATGCTGGCGGCGGGCGCGGGCCGTCACGTGCCCAAGGTCGCGGGCGACGCGACGCGGTTGCCGTTCGCCGACGGGGTGTTCGATGCCGTGACGATCAGCTTCGGGCTGCGCAACGTCGTCAACCACGAGGTGGGCCTGCGCGAGATGGCGCGGGTGACGCGGCCCGGCGGGCGGCTGGTGGTGTGCGAGTTCTCCACGCCGACGAACGCGCTGTTCGCGACGGCATACAAGGAGTACCTGATGCAGGCGCTGCCGCGGATCGCACGGGCGGTGTCGTCGAATCCCGACGCCTATGTGTATCTGGCCGAGTCGATCCGGGCCTGGCCGGACCAGGCCGACCTGGCGCGTCAGATCGCCGACGCCGGCTGGTCGACGGTGCGCTGGCGCAACCTCACCGGCGGCATCGTCGCCCTTCACGCTGCCGTGAAGCCCCCGCGCTAAGGTCGCGAGATGTACGGACGGCTGGCGGATCCCAACTGCACGATCGGCACGGATCCGCGGTCGGATCCCCGGATGGTCAAGGCGCTGGCACCGTTCGGCCTCGACGGCCACATGCCGGTTCCGCCCGTGACACCCGACGCGCCGCTGGCGGATCGACTGGACGCCGTAGCGGCGACGGAGAAGAGGATGGGCGCCGTGCTCGAGGCGCTGGCGGAGAACCTGCCGTCGCCCAAGGGCATCGCCACGATGACGACGACGATCACCGGCGTCGACGGCAACGACATCGGCCTCTACATCACCCACCCGATTGCTGCGACCGAGGCGCTGCCCGGTGTGGTGCACTTTCACGGCGGTGGGATGGCGATCAACAGCGTGACCGATGTCAGTTATACCCGGGCGCGTGAAAACCTCGCCGCCACAGGCCTTGTCGTCGTCGGCGTGGAGTTCCGCAACGCGGGCGGCCGGCTCGGCCCGCACCCGTATCCGGCGGGGCTCAACGACTGCGCGTCCGCCGTGCGTTGGACGTATGCGAACCGCGACGACCTCGGTATCAGCCACCTGATCACGTGCGGTGAATCCGGCGGCGGGAACCTCACTCTCACCGTGCTGCACAAGGCCAAGCGGGAGGGCTGGCTCGACGAGATCGCAGGCGCTTACGCCCAGTGCCCGTTCATGTCGGGGCGTTGGTACGAGCAGCCCGATGAGCTGCCGTCACTGAAGGAGAACGACGGCTACTTCCTCACCCGCGAGGTGATGGGTCTCGCGGGATCCCTGTACGACCCGACCGGCGAGCACTCGCAAGACGGGGCCTGCTACGCGGGCTGGGCGACCGACCAGGAGCTGAATGGGCTTCCGCCGCACGTGATTTCGGTCAATGAGGTCGACCCGCTGCGCGATGAGGGACTGCTGTACTACCGCAGGCTGGTGCGCGCTGGGGTGCCCGCGGTCGGCCGGGTGGTGGCAGGCACCGGCCATGGCTGCGACTTACTGCTGGGCGGCTACATGCCCGAAATCTTCGCCTCCACTATCCGCGACGTCAGCGGCTTCGCGAAGTCGCTCGCCTAGTCTGCGCGAGCGACCGTGTCTGCACGCCGACACGCCGCGAGTGTGCGTGCAAAGGCGGTCACTCGCGGCTAGGTGACGTCCTCCCAAAGCCGCTCGGTCTCCGCGCCGACAGTGGCGTCGTGTATCTGCTGAAAGTTGGGTCCCCCGCGACGGAAGGTGCCGACGACGGCGGCCGGCGCCTTCGGCTCGAGAAACGGTGTTGCCAGCCAACGGCATTCGCGCGCATGAACGAGGTCTACAGCAACTGCTTCATCGTCGGCGTCGTAGAAGTACGGCCCCGTGATGCGGCCGAGCCAGTAGAGGCCGTCCGGGTCGTGGGTCCAGACGAACGATCCGTCGTCGACGTCGTCGCGACGCGACCGCATCGGCGCTCGGTAGACAGCCACTGTCACGTCACTCATCCTCCGCGAGCGACCGCTTTTGTACGTCCGACAACGGCGTGTCGACGTACAGACACGGTCGCTCGCGGTGCCGAGTCAGGAAAACGGTGGGCGAGGGTCGAGGCGCCGGGAGCCCGCACCCGCGCGCCGCCACACACGGGCGATCCAGTCCGCGTCCTCGTCGGTGACGAGGTTGGCCATCACCCGCACCGCGATGTTCATCAGGAAGGTGGACCGCATCGCGATCGGACCCGTCGCCGGAAGGAAGCGCGGAATCGTCAGCAGCAGCCCGAGGCGTCGCGCAACCGAGAACCCGCGCGCGTAGTGCTGCTGCAGGACCGTCGGCCACGCCGACGTGAGATCCCCCGAATCCAGCATCATTGCGGCCAGTCGCCCGGTTTCCAGCCCGTAGTCGATGCCCTCGCCGTTCAGCGGGTTCACGCAGGCTGCGGCGTCGCCGATCAGCATCCAGTTCGGGCCCGCCACCCCGGACACCGCGCCGCCCATCGGCAGCAGCGCGGACAGCCCGAGCCGCGGCTCGCCCTCGAAGCCCCATTCCTTACGTCTCAGTGACGCGTAATACGACATCAGCGGACGCAGCGCCGCATCGGCGGGCCGCTTCGAGGTCGCAAGCGCGCCGACGCCGATGTTCACTTCGCCATTGCCCAGCGGGAAGATCCAGCCGTAGCCGGGTAGCACCTCGCCCTCGGGTGACCGCAGCTCCAGGTGCGACGTGATCCACGGCTCGTCGGCGCGCGGCGTCGCGATGTACCCGCGGATCGCCACGCCGTACACGGTCTCCTTGTGCCACTCGCGCCCCAGGACGCGACCAAGCGTCGACCGCGCGCCGTCGGCGACGATCAAATGCTCACAACCGATCTCCGCGCCGGAGTCCAGAAGCAGCGACGACACGCGTCCAGTCGAATCATGGCGCGCATCAACGGCTTTGACGCCCAGCATCATCTTCGCGCCGTCGTCGACGGCGACCAGACGAATGCGGTCGTCAAGCTCGGTACGCGGCACCGCGCTGCTCGTCTTCGGGAACGACGGGCCGGGCCACGGGATTTCGACGTCGGCGCCGAAGCCCGACATCCGCAGCCCGTGATGCGCGATCCTGCCCTCGAGCCACGGGCCGAGCCCGAGCATCTGCATCTCCGCAATGGCTCGCGGGGTCAGCCCGTCGCCGCAGGCCTTGTCGCGGGGGAACTGCGCGGAGTCGATCACCAGCACATCGCGACCGCTGCGGGCTGCCCACGCGGCCGCGGCCGAGCCCGCCGGTCCGGCGCCGACGACGACCACGTCAGCCCTGATGTTCATGCCTCCCAGTATGTTGGCAGAGTGAGGACACCGGGGAGCGTGGTCGCGGGCGTGGACTTTGGGGACCCCGCCTTTGCGCAGGACGTCCGCGAAGGCGTCGCCCGCATCGAGGACCTGATGTCCACTGAGCTGGGCAAAGCCGACGAGCTGATGGCCGAGGCGGTCCAGCACCTGTTCCAGGCAGGCGGCAAGCGCTTCCGCCCACTGTTCACCGTGCTGTCCGCCCAACTGGGCCCCGATCCCGACAACTGGCAGGTCACCGTCGCAGGCGCCGTCATCGAGCTGGTGCATCTGGCGACGCTGTATCACGACGACGTGATGGACGAGGCGCAGGTCCGGCGCGGGGCGCCCAGCGCGAACGCCAGGTGGAGCAACAACATCGCGATCCTGGCCGGCGACTACCTGTTCGCGACGGCGTCGCGGCTGGTTTCCCGGCTGGGCCCCGACGCGGTGCGCGTCATCGCCGAGACGTTCGCCCAGCTGGTCACCGGACAGATGCGGGAGACCCGCGGCGCCGCCGACCACGTCGACTCCGTCGAGCACTACCTGAAGGTGGTGTACGAGAAGACCGCGTGCCTGATCGCGGCGTCCGGCCGGTTCGGCGGGACATTCTCGGGCGCCGACGAAGAGCAGGTCGAGCGGCTGAGCAGGCTCGGCGGGATCGTCGGCACCGTGTTTCAGATCTCCGACGACATCATCGACATAGACAGCGACCCTGACGAATCCGGCAAGGTGCCCGGCACCGACCTGCGCGAGGGTGTGCACACGCTGCCTGTGCTGTATGCGCTGCGCGAAACGGGCCCGGACGCCGACCGGCTGCGCGAACTGCTGGCGGGCCCGGTCGAGGACGACGGCGAGCTGGCCGAGGCATTGAGCCTGCTGCGCAGGTCACCGGGTATGGCGCAGGCCAAGGAGACCGTCGCGCGGTATGCCAAACAGGCCCGCGACGAGCTGGCCAACCTGCCGGAGGGCCCGGGCAGGCAGGCGCTGGCTTCGCTGGTGGACTACACGGTTAACCGTCACGGCTGAGGAACCCGTGGTGGCCGATCAAGCGTTGAGGAAGCGAAGATCTTCCCGCGCACGGGAGGAGCGGAGAGTTTCAGGAGGACGCTGATGAGCTGGCATCCACATGCCAACACGGCAAAGACTTTCTTCCTGCTGGCATTTTTCTCGGCGCTGATCGTCGCCGTCGGCGCGATGTTCGGCAGGAACATCATGTTCCTGGCGGTGCTGTTCGCGATCGGCATGAACATCTACGTCTACTTCAACAGCGACAAGCTGGCGTTGCGGGCCATGCACGCGCAGCCCGTCACCGAAGTGCAGGCGCCGTTCATGTACAAGGTCGTGCGCGAACTCGCAACCACCGCGCATCAGCCGATGCCGCGGCTGTACATCAGCGACACCGCGAACCCGAACGCGTTCGCGACCGGACGTAACCCGCGCAACGCCGCAGTGTGTTGTACGACGGGCATCCTGCACATCCTCGACGAGCGTGAACTGCGCGCGGTGCTGGGTCACGAGCTGTCGCACGTCTACAACCGCGACATCCTGATCTCGTGCGTGGCGGGCGCGATGGCGAGCGTCATCACCGCACTGGCCAATCTCGCGTTCTTCGCGAGCATGTTCGGCGGGAGCCGCGAAGGTGGCTCGAATCCCCTTGGGATTCTTCTGGTTTCGCTACTCGGCCCGATCGCCGCGACGGTCATCAGGCTGGCTGTGTCCCGGTCGCGGGAGTATCAGGCCGACCAGTCCGGCGCTGAGCTGACCGGGGACCCGCTGGCGCTGGCGTCAGCGCTGCGCAAGATCAGCGGCGGGGTGCAGCAGGCGCCGTTGCCGCCGGAGCCGCAGCTCGCCGACCAGGCGCACCTGATGATCGCCAGCCCGTTCCGGTCGGGCGAGCGGATCTCGAAGCTGTTCTCCACGCACCCGCCGATCGAGGACCGGATCCGCCGGCTCGAGGAAATGGCAGGCCGCGGCCCGGGTCAGTACTGAGCGATTTCGGCGTGGTTGGTTGCGCTCAGCGCAACCGCGCACGCCGAAGTCGCGTCCTCTAGGGTGTGGAACCGTGCTGAACAGAATTCTGATCGGCGTGCTGGGGGTCGCGGGGGCGACGGTTTTGGGTGTGCCCGGCATCGCAGCAGCCGATCCGCCACCGATTCCCAACATCAACGCCTATCCGTCGGCCAAGCCCTCGGATTTCACGGCGCAGGACGGCGCCTCGTACGCCTTTTCCACGCCGGACGGCGTGACCTGCGTGCTGGACAAGCGATCCGGCGGATACGGCTGCAGCGGGCCCATCCCGGCGGCGCCGGGAGGGGCCAACATGGTGTCCGGCTCCGCGACCGGAGCGCCCGGCTTCGCCAGCGCGGACCGACCGCTGTATGGCGCGGTGGAAGGGGCCAAACCACTGCCGCCGAACACCCGGCTGAGCTTCCGCACGGTCAGCTGCGGCACCGACGGGGTGGTCACCAGCTGCGTGAACGCTGCTGATCAGGCGGGCTTCGTGCTCAGCCCGGCCGGCAGCTACACGTTCGGATAGAACCTCTGCCGTTTACTTCTGCAACATCTAAGCTGTCCCGGTGCGTAGCAGAGTGATTGTGTTGGGCGCCTGGGCGGCGGCCATGGTCAGCGTGCCGGGGATCGCCGCGGCCGACCCCACCGAGCCGCCACCGGCGCCACCGCCACCCAACGTCAACGCCTGGGCAGCGGCGAGGCCGTCGGACTTCGCGGTGCTGAGCAACCAGGCGTACGGGTTCACCACGCCCGACGGCCTGACGTGCATGATCCAGCGAAACGGCGGATACGGCTGCTTCGGCGCGCTCCCCGGCGCGCCCGAGGGTGCGAATCTGGTCAGCGGACGGATCGGCCAGGTGCCCGGTTTCGCTAACGCCGGTGGCAATCCCTTCACCATGGCCGGCGATATCAAGCCGCTGCCTGCCGGCTCGCGGCTGTCCTTCCAGACGTTGAGTTGCGGCACCGACGGCGCGACGACGGCGTGCGTCGACAGCCAGAACCAAGCGGGCTTCGTGGTCAGCCCTAGCGCCAGTTGGATTGTGGGCGAGGTCAATCCGCTTGTTGACCGTCCTGAGGGAACGAACCCCTACTTCAACTGATAACTGTGCCGTTTGTTGCGGCGAACTACGAGTAGCCGCCACAACAAACGACCCAGAAGCACTTCAGGCTCAGAACGGCACGTCACGCATGAGCGATAGGCCGTTCTTACATGTGACGGTGACGTGGTAGGTCGTGCCCAACGGGATTCCGGGGATGTTTACCGGAGTCTCGTCTTTGCCGGTGACGATGAAGTCGATCGAGTTGATTCCGTCCCGGTAGGTGCAAGCCACCGGCGGCTTGTTGTCATTGTTGGTGATACTGACGTACGCCGTGATCCCTAGGAAGTGCGGTGGGTCGTACCGCAGCTGTAGTTCCGGCGGCGGAGGCGGCGGCGGTGGCGGGCACGGTTGGCCTGCGGGAACAGTGCTGCCATCTGCACATTTCGTAGGCGGAGGCGGTGGCGCGACGGGCGGCGTGAAGCACGCAAGCGGCGTCAGGGACGACCAGTTCGATTTGTTGGCCGGCTGGTCGGCGTCGATGGTCGTGCCTCCTTGGACATTGCCGTCATCGGATACCGTGCCTTGGTAGAAACCCACACTGTTGGCGGACCACCGAATTTGGAACGTGATGTGACTGACACCGTCGCTGGCCTTGCCCACGTTGGCGTACTCGAGAGTGCCTCCACCGCCGCCGACGATGTAGGCGTTCCCGCCATTCACGTTTTGTGAATTTTGAGGCGCACTGAATCCGACGGTGGCTCCATTCGATTGACTGACCTTGTAATCGCCGCCGCCAAAGGCGAATTGATCACAGGCTGCATGGGCAGGCGCAGGAACCGGAATCGTTAAAATCCCCAATGCGCCAACGGCCGTCGCCGAGACGGCCAGTACGGCTTTGACTTTGCGCCGAAGCGACGCCATGTCGAAGATGCTCATTGGCGTTCTCCTTCTTGACCGAACAGGGTGTACCCGCACTGCCAGTCTCGAAGGGCCTTAACGCAATTGCGTGAGTAGTCGAGTACTCGACTTTTGGCGGGGTCGCCAAAGGGCTCCTAGTACATCAACTGCGTCGCTGGTTGCGGCGAATTGCGAGTAATCGTCGCAACATTTGCTACAAATGCGAATTCAGAACCCGGAGCCGTGCACCTCGTGGCCGGGCTTTTCGGCGGCCAGTCCGCGGTAGGCATCCTCGACGGTCGAGCCGTGGTTGACGACCCCGTCGACCTCGCGCGCGATCGGCATCGGCAGCCCGTACTTCTCGGCGAACTCCATGATCACGCTGGCCGCCTTGACGCCCTCGGCGACCTGGTTCATCGACGCGATGATCTCTTCGATCTTCTTGCCCGTGCCAAGCTGCTCGCCGACGTGACGGTTGCGGCTGCGCTGCGAGGTGCACGTGACGATGAGGTCGCCCATCCCTGCGAGACCAGCGAACGTATCGCGGTGCCCGCCGACCGCCTCGCCCATCTTCGACATCTCGCGCAACGCGCGAGCGATCACCATTGCGCGGGTGTTCTCGCCGATACCCAGCGAGTAACCCATCCCGACCGCGATCGCGTATACGTTCTTCAACGCGCCCGCCATCTCGACACCGACGACGTCGTCGGTGGTATACGTCCGAAAGCGCCTGGTGCGGAACAGGTTTGCCAGATTCGCCGCTAGGTGCTGGTCGGGCATCGCCAGCACCGCCGCGGCCGCGTACCCTTCGGCGACCTCGCGGGCGATGTTCGGTCCGGCGAGGATGCCTGCCGGATGGCCGGGCAGCACCTCGTCGACGATCTCGCTCATCCGGTAGTTCGTGCCCTGCTCGAGGCCTTTGACCAGTGACACCACCGGCACCCATGGCCGCAGCTCCTTGGCGAGCTCGGTCAGCACGTTGCGGAAGCCGTGCGACGGGACGCCCATCACGATGACGTCGGCGCTTTCGGCCGCCTCGGAGAAGTCGGTGGTGGCTTCCAGCGTCGCCGCCAACTCGACCTCGTTGCCGAGGTACTTGGTGTTGCGATGGTTCTTGTTGATGTCGTCGGCGGTCTCGTCGGAGCGCACCCACTGCAGCGTCGGTCCGCGTCGGGCGCAGATGGATGCCACGGTGGTGCCCCAGGAGCCTCCACCGAGGACGACGACTTTGGGTTCGCGCTGAGCCGGTGTCATGGCGTTCAGCGTATTGCCGACGCAGGCTCCTTTACCGGGAGTTAATGCACATTCGTCGTTCGCGACAGTGTCCGAGCAATGGCGTCAGCGATAGTTGACGAACTGCAGCGCGACGTCCAGGTCCGCTTTCTTCAGCATGGCGATGACGGCCTGCAGGTCGTCGCGCTTCTTGGAGCTGACGCGGACCTCGTCGCCCTGGATCTGGGTCTTGACGCCCTTGGGGCCCTCGTCGCGGATCAGCTTGGTGATTTTTTTGGCGTTCTCGCTGTCGATGCCCTGCTTGATGCTGCCGCTGACCTTGTAGGTCTTGCCGGAGGCCTGCGGCTCACCGGCGTCGAAGGCCTTCATGGAGATGTCGCGGCGGATGAGTTTTTCCTTGAACACGTCCACGGCCGCCTTGGCACGTTCCTCGGTGGACGAGGTGATCGTGATCGTCTCCTCACCCTGCCACTCGATGCGGGTGTCGGTGCCGCGGAAGTCGAAGCGGGTGGACAGCTCCTTGGCTGCCTGGTTCAGTGCGTTGTCGATCTCTTGGTGTTCGACCTTGCTGACGACGTCGAAGCTTGAATCCGCCATTGGACGTCCCTCCTATCTCCTGGGCTGAACCTAGCTTGCAGACAGTATGTGGTCAGCCCGGACGCGGATTGGGAGCGGGGTGCATGCTCGTTGTACCCTGCTAGTCGCACTAAGGCAGGTTGCCCGAGCGGCCAATGGGAGCGGACTGTAAATCCGTCGGCTAACGCCTACGCAGGTTCGAATCCTGCACCTGCCACCCAGGTCAGGCCCCGTTTTTACCGGGCCTGATTTGCGTTTCGGGGTAGCCGGTCCGCAGTTGGTCCGCAGTAGATTCAGCGGCAGCGTCGAAAGCGTCCGCTACGGCGTCGAGATCGTCGGGCATCAGATGGCCATACCGGTCGAGCGTCAGGACCGCCGTCTTGTGGCCCAGCAGCCGCTGTACCACCTTCACCGGTGAATGGCGCTTGTCCGCCGTCACCTCTACGTAGCGGAGGGTTGCGGCGAAACTGATTTCGCGTGCCTTAAACGCTTGTGCACGCGGTGGCACCTAAGAAGGGCAAGCCGACGATCGAGACTCTCGTAACTCGTCTGATTTGAGACGGCGGTCGCGCGACCTAAGGGCGCCGTAGCGGCGTCAAGGCGCGATGTTTTCGAGCATCTGACGGGCGACCCGTTCAGCCTCGGGTATCGCCCAATCGGGGTCCTTGGGAAATCCGGCGGCGGAGTCGTCCGTCAATTCCGCTTCACTGTTGCAGGTGCGTGCTTCGACTACGACGTTGTCGCGCACTCCCAGCGCCTGCTGACAGGCATCTCGCCCAATCATTGGATTACTGTCGGCCATCGTGACCGTGATCAGGTTGGGTTCAATGTGGACGGTGCCCATCGTATATATCCGTCCATTTTCATAGCCGAAGGTGGCATTGACGTCGGACTTGCTGCAGACGTCCCACCG
>CAVVUT010000003.1:0-564509 GCA_963751485.1 uncultured Actinomycetota bacterium | reverse complement strand
AAAGGTCATGACGGCGCTAAGTGTGGAACGGGAATCTCGAACAGGTTGAGCGTTGCGCAGACCGTGTAGTAGATGCCGATCAGGATGACGATGTCGGTCAATCCCTTTGTGCCGAAAGCATTCTCGGCCTGCCGGTAAAGCGTTTCGTCGACCCGGTGAGTGGTTGAAAGCTGCCGCGTGAGCTCTGCGGCGATCATCTCGTCCTTGCTGAGGTTGTCGGGTATTTCACCGCTGACCAGCGACCTGAGGGCGTCCTCAGAGATACCGGCCGTGCGGGCCGCCGCCGTGTGGGCGTACAGCTCGTAATCGGACTGCCACACGGCGCCCACCGCGAGGATCACCACTTCGCGCAGCCGCGCACTCAAAGACGTGTGCTCCCTCTCGCCCAACAACAGTTCGGCAGCCGCTGACGTCATGGCCGGGTTGAGCAGCGCGGGGTTGAACGGCCCGATGAATCGCCCGTCGTCGGTGGTGCTGTGGAAGCCAGTGTCGTCGGCCCACGGGACCACGGAGCTCGTCATCTTGTCGAAGAGTTCTCGTTGCGCGGCACTGAGATTGGCCGGATCTGCGAGTGGCAGGCGTCCGCCCATGCCGTCATTGTGTTCGGTCATTGGAATTTTGCTCCTGTTCTTAGTTGGGCTGATCGTTCTTTGCATCTGGCAATGAGTAACTTGATCGAGAGGTGCGCTCAACTGGATGAACGCGGTATGACACCGCACTCTTCGGCATCGCTCATGTTTGCCGGCGTTGAGCACCAGCAGTTCGGTCATCGACGTCAGCTTTCGCTCTCGACTGAGGCGCCATGAACTGCGGTGAACGCGGGCATCGGCATCGCAGATCGCCTGGATGTTCCGGCCCGCCTGCATGACCGCGCGGTCCGGCCGCACGATGGCGGCGGTGGCGCGGCCTCCGCGCAGCCAGCGGTCGAGCTCGCTGCCGGCGGCGGCGGGCACGACGACTGCTCCGCGGCTGCTGAGCTCGCTTCGCTGCGCATCACTGAGCGGCGAGGAGGTGATCAGCGCGAACCGGTTACCGACGACTTCGTCGAACCGCTGGCCCTCCTGCAGTACCGGGTTGGGGCACAGCGTTCCGGCCAGCCCGCCAGGCGTGCGGGATTTTATCACCAGTCCCGAACTGCGCAGACCGGGTGCGACGCCATCGGCGGCACTGACCCGGGTCCCCGGCAGGCGCAGGTTCTGCATGCGCGGGAACACCATGTGGCGGATCAGGTCACCGACGCGCCCGCCACCGGTCATGGCCGCTCCCACCGACACGGCCATCAAAATCATGGCGGCCGCGTGCAGCTTGCGCTCCTGCTCGTAGGTGTCGAGCACGCTCTCGGGCAGCGTTCCGTCGAGCACGCCGACCAGTTTCCACGTCAGGTTCATCGCGTCGCGCAGCCCCGCAGCCAGACCCTGCCCGACGAACGGCGGGGTCAGGTGAGCGGCGTCACCGAGGAGGAACACGTTGCGGTCGCGCCAGCGGCTGGCCACCTGCGCGCGGAAGGTGTAGGCGGTGACCCGCACCAGCTCCAACGCGTCGATCGGTGTGTCGCCCAGCCAGGGCCTGATCAGCGGCTCGACGGCGGCCAGGGTCTGGTAGTCGGCTACGGTCTCGCCGTCGACCAGCTGGAATTCCCACCGGTAGCGGGTTTCTGACACCCGCATGTATGTGCCGCCACGCTCGGGGTTGCACACCTGGTGGCAGCCCTCCCACTGGTCGAGATCGACGTCGGTGTTGACGTCGATGACCAACCAGTCCTGGGTGAACGGCAGCCCGTACATGTGCGCCCCGATGGCCGCACGGGTGGGGCTGTTGGCGCCGTCGCAGCCCAGCACATAGGTGGCCTGCACGCTCTGCTCGCCGCCGCGCACCCGGTCCAGGAAGCTCACCCGTACCCGGCCGTTGCTGGCTCTGGGTGACGGAGGTGACCTCCACGTTGCCGTGGACGGTGACCTGGGGGTAGTGCTTGACGTTGGCACGCAGCATCGCTTCCAGCTCAGGCTGGTCGAACATGTTCATCTGCGGGAACCCGTGGCCGCTGGGCGCTGGTGCTGCGCGGGATTTCGCTCAGCACCTGCATCTGCGGGTCGATCAGCCGAAGACCATGCGCGGGCCGGCTGTGCGCGGCGAACTCGTCGCCGATGCCCAGCCGGGCCAGGATGCGGAGCACCTCGTCGTCGGCGTGCACCGCCCGCGGCAGCGGGTAGACGGTCTCATGGCGGTCCAGCACCAGGGTCTCGATGCCGTACTGGCCCAGCAGTGTCGCGGCGGCGATGCCGGCCGGGCCGGCACCGATCGACCACCACAGGCACGAACTCCGGCAGCGCCGTTCGTTGTTGCGTGCTCATTTGTACACCACCACATTGCGCTGGACGCCGAGGTCGATGGCGCCGTCGTCGGTGGCGACGGTGGCCTCGACCACGTCACCGTCGTGCAGATACGCGGGGTTCTTCTCGAACTGCGCCGTAAGGAATGCGCCCAGGTCGATGTCACCCTTCGGGGTGACGCCGTGCAGGGTCAGTGCGGTGCCCACCGGAGTTCCGGTCAACAGGATGTCTCCGGCATCGACCTTCTGGAACTTCGACAGCGCCTGCAGCGCCTGCACCGGCGGGAAGAGGATGTCGCCCTCGACCAGCATGTCCTGGCGCACCTCGCCGTTGACCGACAACCGCAGCCGCAACTCACCGAAACGCTTGAGTTCCTCGGCGTCGACCAGCACCAGCGCGGGCCCGACCGGCGTGAAGGTGGGATAGGACTTCGACTCGAAGAACTGCTGCTTGGTCAGCTGCACATCGCGCGCCGAGATGTCGTTGGTGACCACCAAGCCCGACCACGAAATCGGCCAGGTTGGCGTCGGTGACCTCGGTGCCCACGGGCAGCTCGCGGCCGAACACCAGACCGATCTCGACCTCGTAGTCCAGCAGCTTGACGTGCTCCGGCTTGACGATGTCACCGAACGGCCCGGTGACCGAGCCGGACGCCTTGCGGAAGAAGGTCAGCGGCGTCTTGGCGGGGTCGCGGCCGACGTCTTTGACATGCGAGGCGTAGTTGGTGGCCTGAGCCACCACGCGGCACGGCGTCGTGATCGGGGACAGCAGCTCGAGGCTCTCCACCGGCACGGTGTCGGTGCTCTTGGCAGCGGCGTCGATGGCCGCACGGTCGGCCAGCAACTCGGCGGTGGTGGTCGCGTCGGTGTCGACGCGAGCCGCACCCGAGGCGGTCTGCACCCACCACGCGTCGGCGGTGCGCAGGATCGAGATGGTCATAACGGGTTCTTCTTTCTTTCGGGTTGGATGTTGGATGGTTAGGAATTGGCTACGGCGAACAGCCCGCGCAGGGCGGACAGGTCGAATTCGTTGTCGTGGCGCAGCGCGTCGACCATCACGGCAAGTTCGCTCGCGGTTTCGCGCGGTGATCCGAGGCCCAGGAAGTCCTTGCTCGGCGGTGGTCCCCACTGATACAGGCCGGAGGCCCGCATCGCGGCCCAGCCGGGCTCCAGGGTGTTGTCGAACATGTCGCCGTCGGCGTAGTGCTCGACCAGGAAACCGTCCGGGTCACGCCAGTAGTCGAAGATCTGGCTGCCTTCGATGTGGCGGCCGATGCCCCACGAGCGGAAATACCCTTGCTCGCGCAGGTATTCGCCGCCGGCGGCCAGCGCGTCGAGGTCTGCGACCTCGTAGGCGGAGTGCATGTAGCGCTTGACCGGACCCAGCGCCATGGCCAGGGTGTGGTGATCGGCGGGGACGGAGCCGCGATCGCAGCGGATGAAGCTCAGGATCGGCCCGCGCTCGCGCTGGCCGGGGTAGTAGGAGAAGTCGCTGACGATCATGCCGAACGTGTCGAGGTACCAGTTCAGCGCCTCGATGTACTTCGGGGTCTGCACCACGATGTGTCCGAGCCGCTGCACGTTGGTGGGCACCCGCGGCGGGCGCTGCATCGCGTTGGTCCGGACCTTCTCGTGGCCGAAGTTGAACACGTGCGGCGTCTGCGCGGTGGGCAGTGCCTCGAGCTGATGGGTGCCCGACACCACGCGCACCGGCAGCCCGCTGGGGTCGACCAGATCAACGGTCACCCCGCCCAGCGGTCTCCGGCAGCGGGCGAACGGTGGTCCCGGTCGCGTCGGCCAGCCGCACCAGATCGGACTGCTCGGCGGCCACAAAGGCCGGCCCGAGGAACTTCTCGCGCTGGCCGCGGCGGATCAGCACACACGGCGCGCCGGCGTCGCTGCCCCGCAGGTGCAGCTCGTCGTTGGTGCGCAGCGCCGTGGCGAAACCAAAGGAGTGGGCAAACGCCTCGGCCTTGACCAGGTCCGGCTTCTCGAACTCCAGCCAGAGAACGTCGTGGACCTTGATGATCGGGTTGGCCGAGCGCCCCGGGTGCTCGCCTGGGCGGGCGCCCTGCTCGCTGTGCAGTTCTTGTGCGCATTGTGGGCGCCGATGAGTTGGTCGGTCATTTGTTCTTTCTCCTTCTAGATGTTTTGGGGTGGGCGGGCATTGACGCGGGCGACTTTGGATCCCCAGGAGATGACCTCAGGGCTCGCATCCTCGTTGGGTACTTGGCATTCGATGAGGACCGGGCCGCCCTTGTGGGCGCGGGCTTTGGCGATCGCGTCGGCCAGTTCGGCTGGCGTGGTGGCCGTCAGCCCCAGGCCGTGGCCGTCCTCGGCGTTGAACACGTCGATCAGCCCGGCGTAGTCCCAGTTCTTGTAGTAGTTGTAGGGGCCGTCATGGATCGCCGACTCGATCACGTATCCGCGGTTGTTGACCAGGAAGATCAGGATCTCTTGGCGATGGCGGATCATGTTGGACACTTCCTGGGCGGTCAGCTGGAAGGATCCGTCGCCGATCGCCGCGACCAGGCGCCGGTCGGCTTCCAGGCCCACCGAGTAGCCGAACGCAGCGGGGACGGCCCAGCCGATGGAGCCCCATTGCATCTCGATCTCGAACCTGGCGCCGCCGGGAGCCGGGTGTACATGCCGTCCCACCAGGAGATGCCGGTTTCCACCATCAGCGTGGTCTTGGCGTCGAGGTCTGCCTCGATCTGACGCCACAGCTCAGCTCGGCTCAGTTGAGTGTCCGCGTCGACCTGGGCGGCCGGTGCCGGTGTGGGCGCTGCTCCCGTGAGGCGATGGTATTGCCGAAGGGTGGCGTCGTTGGCCTGGACCTTCTTCGCCAGATCGGACAGGAAGTCGGCCAGCGCGACGCCGGTGTATTCGGCGCCGGCGAACCGCACGACTTGGGGCTCGGCGCTGATCATCCGCTGTCGCGCAGGTTGCGCGCTCCAGCCGACCGTGGTGTAGTCCGAGAACACCGGCCCGGCGGCCACGACCAGATCAGCCCAGTCGACGATGGCTTGGCATCCAGGGGTGCTCACCTCGCCCCAGTAGATGCCCGCGTATTGCGGGTGGTCTTCGGGGAAGAAGCCCTTGGCGTTGGGCATGACCGCCACTGCGCAGCCAAGCGCTTCGGCCAGTTCCCGGAAGGCATCGATGGCGCCGTAGGAGCGCAGGTGCGCTCCGGCTAGCAGGATCGGCTTTTTCGCGTTCTCCAGAAGCTGGCCGGCCCGGTCGACCGCGGCGGTCAATGCCCGCGGGTTGGTGGGCTGGAAAGACAGCATCGTGGAAGCCAGCAACGTGTCGATCGGCGCCGGCTCGGGGCACGGGGCGGCCGACAGGTTGCAGGCGATCTCGATGTAGACCGGCTTGCGCTCGCGCAGGGCGGTGCTGATCGCCTGATCGATCAGGGTCGGCGCGTTGTCCGCGTGCAGGATGCGCACCGCTTCACACGTCACCTGTCGACACACCTCGTACTGGTCGGAGAAGTCGTGCGTGCCCATCGTGTGGTGCATGATGTGATTCGCGACGGGGTCGTTGGTATTGGGACCCGACGACACGAAGATCACCGGCAAACGCTCCGCGTAGGCGCCGGCCACACCGTTGAGCGCGGAGTATGCGCCCACGTTGTAGGTGGTGAACACGGCGCCGGCCCCGTTGGCCCGGGCGTAGCCCTCCGCCGCGTAGGCGGCGTTGAGCTCGTTGCAGCAGCCGATCTGCTGCAGGTTCTCGTTCGTCAGCAGCTCGTCGAGCAGGACGAGGTTGTAGTCACCGGGGACCATGAAGTAGTGCTTGAGTCCAATCTGCTCGAGCCGGGCCGCCAGGTACTTTCCGACAGTGAAGTCAGCCATGATTTCTGTTCCTTCTTCTCTCGTCAGGAATCGATCAGGCCGGTGCATCGATCGGAACGACGTTGATGAGCTTTTTGTTGATGAACTCCTCAATACCGAGGTGGGCGAGCTCATGGCCGTAGCCGGAGATCTTGACACCGCCGAACGGCAGGTCCGCCTTGAGCCGAGCCGGGTGGTTGATGTTCACCATGCCGGTCTCGATGCGCTTCGCGACCTCGATGCCATGATCGACGTCGCTGGTGAACACCGATCCGCCCAAACCGAAGCGTGAGTCGTTGGCCAGCCGCACGGCTTCGTCCTCGTCCTTCACCCGGAAGAACAGCGCCACCGGACCGAAGAACTCCTCGTAGTAGGCCGGGTTGTCCGGGGTGAGGTCGGTCAGGATCGTCGGCTGGATGAACGCCCCCTTGCTGGGCACCGACTCGCCGCATGGGATTGCCTTCGCGCCGGCTTCGACGGCGGCGTTGATCTGTGCGTTGAGGTCGTCGGCAGCCTTCTGGCTGCACATCGGTGCCAGCGTCGTCGAAGCGTCGAACGGATCGCCGGCCTTCAGCTCGGACATCGCCGCCTGGAACTTCGCCAGGAACTCGTCGGCAATTTCGTCGACGACGACGATGCGCTTGGAGGCCACACAGCACTGGCCGCCGTTGAAAACGCGGCCGTGCACCGCCCACTCCACCGTCTTGTCGAGGTCACAGTCGGCCAGCGCGATGAATGCGTCCGACCCGCCCAGCTCCATCGTGGATTTCTTGAGGTTCTTGCCCGCCCGGGCGGCCACGACCGCGCCGGCGCCCTCGCTGCCGGTCAACGCCACGCCGCGGACGCGATCGTCGTCGATCAGCAGGTTGATCTGATCCTTGGTGGCGTACAGGTTCGTGTAGGCGCCTGCCGGTGCACCCGCCTCCAGGAGCAGCTTCTCGAAGGCGGCCGCCGCTTGAGGCACGTTCGAAGCGTGCTTGACCAGGACCACATTGCCGGCCATCAGGTTCGGGCCGGCTACCCGCGCCAGCTGGTAGTACGGGAAGTTCCAGGGCTGCACCCCGAGGATGACTCCAAGTGGGGCGCTGACCAGCATGGCGGTGTCGTCGGCGCTGGCGGTTTCAAGAGGCTCGGGTGCCAGGAAACCCTCGGACTTCTCGGCGTAGTAGTCCAGGATCTGGGCGCTGAGCTCAACCTCACCAAGGGCTTCGGTGTAAAGCTTGCCCATCTCCAAAGTCAGCAGCCGGGCGAACTCGTCGGACCGCTCGCGCAGGATCGCCGCGGAACGCTTGATGACAGCGGTGCGCTCAGCGAACGATGTCTGGCTCCAGGACTCGAATGTTTTCTGGGCCCGTCCGAGCAGTTCCATCGCCTGCTCGTCGGTCAGGTCGTCAAAGGTGGCCACTACGTGGTTGTCGTACGGGTTCACGGTCTGGTACGGCATGGTGTTGCTTCCCTTCAGTTCACGGCGGCACCTGGCCACCGCCTTGGAGTGGTGTTGGCGAGCAGCGGCACTGCTGACCCGCGTTGGTTGTCGGTGATTCGCCTTCAAACGGCTCGCAACAGATGCTGCCCAGGCAGGCGGGAAAGAGCCGATATCGCGACCGATCCGGATAGCCGTGCCGATGGCGTTGTCGTGTTGAAAGCGTCGCTGACCAGCAGTTTGGGCGGCAGGTCGTGCCGGAGATAAGCAGCTGCACCGAATAGAGCGTCGCGTTTCGCGTACTTCGTGAAGTTCGCCACGGGGGCGCTTCCGCACGTGGGGCGGTTCGACCGCCGAGAATTGTGCCGCCCGGGGATGCCGCCGATGGGTGACACGTATCGACATGCTCGGCCTGTCGACCGGAACAAGAACCAGCCGAATGTGGGCGCAGCCTGCATTAGCAGCAGGTGGGCGTCAGTCCCGGCCGATCGCGCGCCGGCGCGGTTGGCGTCTACGCGCGAGCGTGAATGAGCCGAAATGGGTGTTCAGCGGCGCAGTTGGTCCAACAGGGTTCGGGTGCTGGGGGCGGGTGCGATCCCGGCGGCGCGTAGCGCCTTCTCGCATTGGGCGAAGGCGGCGATGACGCCGTCGTAGTCACCGACCGCACTGTGGATGCGCATGAGGGTGCGCCAGGTCGCTTCGCGAAGGGGGTCGGTGGCCAGTACGGCCTCGGCCAAGCTTTGGGCGTTGGGGTATTGGTCGGCCGCGTAGGCGGCGTCGGCGGCTGCGGCGCGAGCGGTGGTTGCCAGCTCGGCAAGGTGCTGTCGGCGGTCGTCTACCCAGGCGGAACGGATGCAGGGAAAGTACTCGCCGCGTTGCAGCGGTGCGAGCGCATGTTCGGTGGCCGTGACGAGTTCGCTGCCTTGCAGGCGCGCCGCGGCGGCGAGTTCCTGTTGGAGGCGTACCGATTCACTGGCCAGCACGATGTCGGGGCTGAGCGCGACCCGGCCATCGGCGGAGACGCTGAGCACGTCGGGGGGCAGCAGTCGGCGTACTCCGATGATCGTCTTCCGCAGGTAGGAACGCGCGGACTCGTCGTCACGGGCGTCGAACAGCGCGTTGAGCAGTTCATCGCGGCTGGCCGGTGCGCCATTGTGGGCGGCCAGAAAACCCAGCAGCTCATAACATTTCGCGAGGATCGGGCGCACCTCTTCGCCGTCGAGGATGATCGCGGTGCCCCCGAACTCGACCAGTTCGATCGCCGTGGGAATCTGGGTTGGCACGGGCACGCCTTGGGCGGCCAAGGCGCGACCGATCCCGTGCCAGGGCGAGTCGGCGTGCGCTTCGGCGTCGATACGTCGCGCCACCACCGCCGGGAAATCGGCCAAGGCTTGTAGCAGCACGTGGTTGGATCCCTGTTGGCGTGCAGCGTCTAGGGCGGTGTCGGCGGCGCGATCCGCGGCGTCCTGGTCGCCGCCGCGCCACTCGGCCTCGGCCAGATACACCGCGGCCGTCGGCAGCTCCAAGATGCGATGCCCGGCCAGCATGCTGGCCACCGCAGCGCGCAACGACGACAAGGCGCTGTCCTCGTCATCCTCGATGAGCGCCGCCAGCCCCCGCCAAGTCTGGGCCAGCTCACGCGCCAGAGACCCGCAGGCGGCGGGATCGACCCGCTCCAGCAAAGTAATCGCGGCACCTGCGTCGCGGTCACCGCGCAGCGCCAGCTTCGCCGCGACAATGTGGTGCAACCCGGTCAGAATCGGCGACCCGTTCGCCTGGATGAAGTCGCCGCCGCGGGCCAGCGCGGCGCGCGCCTCCTCCACCCGTCCGGCGTCGAGCAGCACATCCGGACCGACGATGGAGTTCACAATGCCGCCGAAAAAGCCCCCACGCCCTGCCGATTTATACTGCTGAAGCGCTTCTGCGGTGTGTCCGGTGGCGCGCAGCGCACCGATGCGGCCCGTGCTCATGGCCATTCTCGTCCACGGCGACGGCAGATCCTCACTTAGCTCGCGTAGCCGGCCACGAAAATAGTCGATCCCGTAGAGCATGCCGTCCAATAGGCCGCCGGTGGGCTCGGGTCGGGGAGGACCGCTGCCGGGTTCCACCAGGGTGAGGGAGTAACGCACGACGTTGACGTTGGGGCCGGCGGGCGCCGCTTCGAGTACGGCGTGCACCTCATCGATGCGCCCGGCAAGCATGTAGCACCATGCCGTCAGTGCGGCGGCGCGTTCGGATGTTGCAACGAGCTGATCGCGCAGCCCCAGCGCGGCCAGCTCGTCGGCGATGCGGGTGCCGTGTTGTTGGTTGTCGCGCGCGATCGCAAGCATCAGCTGGGCTTCGGCGAACCCGACTTCGCCGACAGGCACAACGGGCGATAACGCCTGGATCCAGCGATCGGCGACATCGAAGTCCAAACGTCCGATGACACCGAGAATCGCCCGCTTAGCCGAGGTGTATGCGTCGCTGAGCGCACCGGCGCCCAGCAGCTCCTCGACCGCCTCTTCATGAAAACCGTTGGCCGCTAGCAGCCGCCCGTGGGCCGCGCGCAGTTCGCGCACCGCCGTGTTCCCGCGCTGATCCAGCAGCCCGCGCAGATACTCCCGAAACCGTGAATGGCAGCGCATCGTCAGCGAACTCCGTGACCACTGCGCCGGGATGGCCGCTAGCTGCAGCGACGCCAGCCGCCCCGCGGCGTCGTCGATACCCAACGCCACCGCCGACTCCACGCTCACCTCCTGCAGTACCGCGGTGCTGATCAGAAATTCGCGGTCATTCGCGTCGAGCTGATCAAGGATGTGGGCACCCAGATAGCCCCCCAGACCATCCGTGCCGCCACCGGTGCCCGCGACATGATCCGCCGAGCGCCACGCATCAAAAAGCACCCCGATCACCCAGCCACCCGTGGCCTCCACGGCAGCCGACGCCTCGGCCCCCGAGCGGCCCAAGCCCTCCAGGGCGATGCCCGCCTCTGTCACGGTGAACGCCAGATCCGCGTCGCCGAGTCGTGCCAGCTCCGCGCCCAGCGCGGGCGACAAAATCGAGGCACCCAGTGCGCGGCGGCTGATCAGAATGAGCCGCATGCTCGGTGGGCCATAGCGCACGACCGAGCCGATCACCTCCCACGCCGGCGGCGATCCGTACAACCGCTCCAGATCATCAAGAACAAACACGACCTCGGCGTCGGCGGCCGCGTCGACGAGCAGGCCCGCCGCCTCGGCATGGGGGACGCCGGCGGCCAGCGCCCCAGTGGCTATCCCGCGCACCGAGGGCAGCTGCTGCGCGAGCGCCTCCTCCAGGTAGGTCACCAGCCGTCCTGGGGCTGCGTCGGTGGCATCGACGCTTAGCCAGGCCACCGGCCTATTGAACCTGCGGCTGGCTTGGGCCACCGCCACCGACTTGCCGGCCCCGGCGGTGGCTGTGACCGCCACGACCCGGTGGGCATCCACGAGTTGGCACAGCAACCCATCCAGGCGCTCACGCGGCACCGCACCTACCGGAGTATCCGGAACGATGATCTTGCGCCGAATGACCCGGGGTCGCTCAACCGACGGTGCCGACATTCCCACTCCTGTCAGACGGTCATGCTACCGCGGCGCGACCCTGACCGGCGCCCCCTTGACCGGCTGGACGGCACTTTCAACGGGTCGCGGCATGGCAGCCTCGAATGCTGGGCGGGTAAACGTCCTCGCAGCTCATGCCGCCGATCACCTGTCTCAACGGCCACCGCGTGGGGGACACGCCCAGACAACGTGGACGGCAGGAACCGTCGCCAGTTTCCTACCGATCATCCTCGGTCGGGCGCTATACAGGCCCGGGCCGTTTCGCAATCTGAGAGTGGTGGTGCGATATTGATGTGCAGCGTTGTCCCGCGGGCTAATCGACTGATGATCTGTACTGGACCCGGGGAATCGCGACGGTCTTTTGGCTAACGATTCCCGACCCCTTGGAGGGAGTCGGCTCCCCCTTACGCCGCCTGGCCCATGATGCCCGCGGTCCTCATTGAACACAGCCGAACTTGGCTCATCAACCAGACGTCGCACGCAACATCGCAGGCGCGGGACTGTTCGCTGCAATGACCGCTGGGTCGCCAGCTCGTTGTCGGTGATCGAGTCCGTCGAGTGCTGAACCGGTCGCCGTCGCATTCGGCGGTAGGCGTTGATGTACGTGTTCGTCTGGATCCGGTAGAGCCAAGCCGTCAGGTTGCTATCTGACGCGAAGGAATGAAAATTGCGGTATGCCTTGACCATAGTCTCCTGTACCAGATCCTCGGCGTCGTCATGGTTCTGGCACATACGCAATGCGTGCCGGTAGAGCGACTCGCGTAGCGGCACGACTTCGCGTTCCAACTGCGCGGCCTTTGCTGCCCGCGAATGAGCGACCTTATCGCGCGGCCATGCAGCCATTTTGAATAGCAGCAGAGCCCGAGACTAGGGCTTTCGGCGGTCGTTCTCCGGCTGCCAGAGCAGTGGTGGCCCCCTGTGACGCGACGCTATCCATGGCTGAAAGATCTCCTTCGGATTGTTGGGTTGCTGGGCGGATCGTGACCGAACTGGTTGCTTCGAGCTCCAGTTATTTGGCTAAAAGCCTGAGGTGCAAGCGAATTCGGGCACCCGGCTGTGACGGGTAATTTGCCCTTGGCGGTCGTCAAATGGTTTCCGCAACAAACGTCCATCCCCTCATCGCTGTCTGAACCTCGGCCAGAGATCCGTAAACGACTGCCCTAACGCTCAGGTCCGGCCCGTAGCAGGTGCCCGCATACCTACCCATTTCTACGTCTAGCCGTACGACCGAGCCGTTGGCTGCGCGGATGTGTCCCGGGCAATTAAGGATTCTGGTCATGATGTGCTCGACCTCGTCGAATCGCGGCCTGAACCGTAAAGCGACGGCCAGCGCCGAAAAGCAGGTCTCGAGATGCACTGTGTGAGAGCAACATTGGTAGTGCAGTGCGCCTTCTCGGGAGCCGAGTCTACAGCAGCTGTCGAGTGGATGATTACGGCCGCTGGGCTGTGTTCGCCCACAACCGGAGACGCTCCCGGGCCGTCGTGTCGGCGCGACGGCAGCCAATGGGCTGTCGAGTCGTCGCGAAGCGGCGTCGGCCTACACCACCGCGCACTGACCATGGCGAGCATGGCCTCGGTGTCGAAAATGTCGATTTCCTCGACGCCATGGTAGTCGCCGCTGATCACGGCGAGATCGGCGGAGCGCTCGGTCCGCGCCCGGTATCGGTAATCGAAGTTCGCCTTCGACACGTGGTCTTCTCGTTTTGTCTTCACCTGATCTGACCTCCCAACGGCTTGCAAGAGATGCTGCCCAACCGGGCGTGAAACAGGCGATATCGCATGCAGATCCACTCACGAGCAGGTCAAGCCGAACCTGCTTATCCGCGAGGAGAAACCCGGTGACGTAGTGCATAGCTTCGTCATGACGCGCGCGCTGGGTTGCGGTCAGGCCGTCCAGCATCGGCGCGAGCAGCGCGTTGGCGGCCGCTCTTGAAGCAGCGGCAATACGCGACTACCGCGCCATCCCACATCGCACGTCGGCCGAACATGTTGGATCGTCGCCCGACAAGCCAAGAACCTCACCCTCGCCACCGTGGCCACCCACGTCGGCGTCCCACTCATCACTATCTCGCGGCTCGAACGCGGATGCCAACGCAACGACACCCTGGCCAACAACTATCGCAACGGCTCACCGCCGCTTGACTTACTAACAGCAATAGGAGCATCAACGAGGTGCGAATTCGGAGAGTCGACTGGGGACGGCGTTCAGACGATCTCTCCACTGGTCAGGACGGTTCGGGAGTGCTTGCGAGACAACCAAATTCAGCCCGTATCCGACTGGGGATTGAGTGGTCGCAGGACAATTCCTGTCAGCCCGACGGATGTAGGTTGCGGATTGGCTCATCGATTGGTGAGGTAGACCAGGCGTGGTCTACCGGTGTCGATGCTCCAGGTGTCGGCCACGTCAGACAGCACTGCGACGGCGGTGTCGATCTGGAGCTCGGCAGGGACTGCTGCTTGTAGCACACCACCGGCAGCGTTATTCAACTCCGGCCAGCCGACGCTGCCGATCACCGCCACCGGTGCCGCACGCAGCAGAGTGGAGGCGGCGTGATTTCTGCGCTGCTGCCGCCACCGACCACGACGTAGCGGATCGGTTGGGCCCGTGCTCCGGCCCGGGAAATGGTGGTAAGCAGCGTCTCGGCACGCTGCCCGGAGAGGTCATCGGGCACGATGTCGACATCCTGGCCGCGAAATTGTGTTCATCCAGGGCGGTATCCACGTCGCTGGGATGATCAAACATCCGCCCGAGCATCCGGCCGGCAGGAACCACTAAAGCGCCTTTGGACACCCCTGTTCCTCGGACGCGACTGCGCGCGAAATGGTCTCAGAGCATCGGTGGACGGCGATGCTTCCACGGTGCGGCCGCCTCGAGTTGTGCCGCCACGCGCAGCAGGAGATCCTCGCGCCCGAGCGCCGCGACCAGTTGGACGCCGACCGGCAGCCCGGCCGCCGTCTGCCCGATGGGCAGGCTGATGGCCGGCTGGCCGGTGACGCTGAATGGGGCCGCGAAGCACCAGATGCGTTCGAACCGGGGCAGGATCGAGAGGGGGTCGGCGGGCGGCGGCAGGAGCTCTGCGAGAAGAGCGGGTGGCTCGCCGGCGGCGGGCGTCAGGAGCAGGTCGAAGTCGTCTGCCCACCACGCCGACACTTGTGCCGTGTAGGCGCGCTGCCACGTTTGGCTGGCGGAGTAGGTCGCGTCGGTGAGGTTCGCGCCGATGTGCGCGAGTGCCCACGAGTACGGCTCGACATCGTCTGGTGTGAGGGGCCGTCCGATCGCGGTGGCGAGTCCGTCCAGCATGTGTTGGAATTCCCAGCCGGCGGATTGCAGGTGGTGTGTCGCGAAGTCTTCGTCGAACAGCCGCGCCGGTCCGCCCGGCTCGACGTGGTGGCCGAGCGCTTCGAGCAGCCCAGCCGTCTCGGTGACCGCGGCGACGCAGTCGGCGTGGACCGTCACCTCGATCGCCTCGACCGACTCGATGTAGCCGATGCGTAGTCCGTCGGGTGTTTCCGACATCGTCGTCGCGTAGGGCACATCCGGCAGCGGCAGGTGGTAGGTGTCGGCCGGATCGGCACCGCCGACGGCGTCGAGGAACGCTGCGGTGTCGCGCACGCTGCGCGTGATCACGTGCTCGACGAGGTTTGGGTCGGTGATCGGCAGGCTCGACGTCCGCCCGCGGGACGGCTTGAGGCCGACGACCCCGCACCACGCGGCCGGCAGCCGGATCGAGCCGCCGATGTCGCTGGCGTGCGCCACCGGCACCATCCCGGCCGCGACGGCGGCGGCCGCACCGCCGCTGGATCCCGCGGTGGAGCGCGTGGTGTCCCACGGGTTTCGGCACGCGCCGAAGGCGATCGGCTGGGTGGTCGGTTGGCAGCCGAACTCCGGCAGCGCCGTCTTGCCGATGGTGACGACGCCGGCGGCGCGGAAGCGGGCGCCCAGGATGGTGTCGGAGGGTGCCCGCCAGCCCAGCGACCGCAACAGCCCGTTGCCCATGTACAGCGGTAGGCCAGCCAGGCACGCGCCGACATCTTTGAGCAGAAACGGCACTCCGTAAAACGGCCCGCGTGGCAGCTCCGGATCGGCGGCGATCGCGCGGCCAATGTCGGGCAGCGGCACCACGACGGCATTAAGCACCGGGTCTGCGGCCTCGATGCGTGCAATCGCGCCCTCCGCCACCTCGGCGGGGGTGACCTCGCCGGCGGCAACCAGATCACGCAACGCAACCGCGTCGAGCCAGCCCAGATCGTTGGTGGCCACCGCGAAAGCCTATGCGATCTGCGGACGCGTTTCGGTCCGATTGTTTGTGCGCCGAATTCCGGCATGCCGAGGGCGTGTCGCCGAGGTCGGCGACGCTGAGCTACTGCCGCGTCGCCTCGGTGCACCCGCGCCGCCGCGATCGAGGGGAGTCCGGCGGTAGAGGTCGGTACCGCTACATGCGCCGTAGTGGACGTCACTTTGACAGGGATAGGTCAAGACTGCACCTTCGCGACAACCGCATTGTGGTACTACCCACTCGCCGTGCAGCCGGGGGTCGTCGCCGTGCCGCGCGGACCCATCGCAGACCAACACCAACCCGATCAATTGCCCGCGCGCAGAACGCCGTCCGTAGCGTGCGAGGGGTGCGGCATCGTTACCAGCTGACGGGTCGTGCGTCACCGCCGGTTGTGCGCTGGACTCCTTTATCCCGGCTTCGGTTGGGGACTTCCCCCCGCCCACAAATGGTGGGACCGTATCTTTAGACCTCCGCGGTCGGGACCCACACGACGCCCGATCGGGGTCACCGCCGCCGGGGCTCTTTATCAATGATGCACACCGGGAGAAGCGATGAACGCATCCCTGACGGATTCCGACCAGTACACCCTGTCGACTCACGTCGTCGCCGACCAAGGCGCATACCACGTCAGCATCGACGCTGGTCCGTACCACATCGCGTATGCCGACGTCCGGCCCACATGTTCCAGCGTCGAGCTCAGCGTTGACGTCGCCATGGGGAGCGCCTCGCCCCGCCTACGTCGCCGCCTCATCGACGCGGTGTTTGATCTCGACGTCATGGGCACACCTCGAACCTTGTTGGCCGCCTTGCCCCTCGGTGACGTCTACCTACTCGACTGCGTGTCCCAACACCTCGCCAGCGTTCAGACGAGGTCGGCTGGACATAGCTGCCTCGTTGACGGACGACTTTTGGGATAACGTTGCCGCCCCGGGCGTCAGGCGCCGGCTTCGGGCTGACGTGTCAACGATGTCTTGATTGAGACGAAGCGCACGGGTCGGCGCCGAGGAGCGGACGGGTAATCACGATCGCGGTCAACAGCCCAGGATGTACCAAGGCCTTCTCAGCTCCCGGCGCGTAGGTTGCAGGAGAGCGACACATCGGCCTCGTGTCGACACCTTCGCAAGGCGAGCGCTAATTGTTGTTTGCGCCGTGGAGTCGGGCTCACGATCGTCGGTTGCGGTCCAATAGTGAGCAGGTGATTCCACATTCTTGAGCAGTTCAGAGTATTTGTTACCCGAGTGTGACGCTCACGGGATGCTCCACAGCGCCGCGCCGGTCGGGCCGTCGATATCTTGTTGGTCGAAGACGCGTGTCGCGACGCTTTAAGGCGTGGACGTCGCCTCGCCGGAATGATGCGTTTCGTGAATCATGTTGGGGTGCATGAACTTCAACCAGGTGTAGGGGTGTTCGGGTGAAGTCGTGCTACCAAGGATGAACGTCCGGTCGATGCGCCGGGCGCGCGCGATCGTGGCCAGCCATGTGGCGACGGTGCTGATGCGGTTCTCTACACCAGTGAGAAATGCGATGTGGATGAGTCCCCAGCCCAGCCAGCCGATGAACCCGGAAAGCTTGACCGGGCCGGCTTGCAGCAGGGCGTGCCCACGGCTGATGTAGGCCGCAGAGCCGACATCGCGGTAACGGTAGGGCGGACGAGCCTTGCCGGCGAGATCGCGACGAACGCAGGCGGCAGCATGGATTCCGCCCTGCATGGCGTTCTCAGCCACGCCCGGCAGGTTGTCGCGGCCGACGAGGTCACCGATGACGAAGATCTCCGGGTGCCCGGGCACGGACAGGTCGGCTGCCACTGCGATGCGTCCGGCATGGTCGGACTTGGCCTCGAGCACCTTTGCGATACGCCGCGCGAATGGCACAGCCTCCACGCCCGCCGTCCACAGGACGGTTCTGGCCGCGAACTCCTCGGGCGGCCCGCCCGCCTTCGGTGTGACGGTCACACCGTCGTGTCGCACGTCGGTGACGTGCACACCCATGTGCAGTTCGACGCCCAGATTCTGCAGGATCTTGGTGGCTTTGTCGGTGAGGGCTGGCGCGAAGCTGCCCAGAACGCAGCCTCCCCCGTCGAAGAGCAGTACCCGCGCGTCTTGGGGCTCGATGCTGTGGAACTCATTGGCCAGGGCTCGAGTAGCCATATCGCGGATCTGCCCGGCCAGCTCCACACCGGTGGGTCCGCCACCGGCTATCGCGAAGGTCAGCCACGCGTCGCGCTCAGGTCCCGGGGGCAGAGTTTCGGCCATCTCGAATGCGCCGAACAGCCTGCGGCGGACACCCAGTGCGTCGTCGAGGGTCTTCATCCCCGGCGCCCACTGTGCGAATTCCTCTTGACCGAAATACGACTGCCGCATTCCGACGGCGACTATCAGCACGTCGTAGTCAAGCGTGAACGTGGACTCGTCGGGTCGGCGGGCGGTGACTCGGCGCGCGTCGGCGTCTAGGTCGACCGCTTCGCCGAGCAGGGTGGTGACGTTGCGGTGGCGCGCGAGCTCCTCGCGCAGCGAATGGCTGATCTGCCCAATGCTCAGCGTCCCGGTGGCGCACTGGTAGAGCAGCGGCTGGAACACGTGGCACGCAGCGCGATCAAGCAGCGTGACCTCGACATCGACACGCCCGAGCCTGCGCGCGCAGAACAACCCTCCGAATCCGCCCCCGATGATCAACACCCTTGTTCGACCGTCACCCATCACGTCACCTTTTCGCATTCGAGGACCTACTCATCACGGTGTACCCGCCTCGGTCTCCGGTCTGAGCGTCATTGCTCGACAAGACCGTCTCGGAGAATCGCCGCTCAGTTCGTGCCCTGCGAACGGGTCGAGGCTTATGACTCTATAGGGGCAAACTAGGGCCAAACTGTCAGAGCAGGTGCTCTGAGAGGTCCAATTCGGCCGATTCGTAGCGCTCTGACCGCGCAAACAGTTTTCGGTGGTTGTCTGAACCGCCTCACACGCAGAAGGTCGCCGGTTCGATTCGGCGGTCGCCCTGGTGCTCCTTGCCCCGGCGTAACACTGTTCGCTTGTTACCGTTTATTGACCGCCAATGCCTGAGAAATGACCGGAATCGGCCAGGTATGACTGGGCTAGTCGGGACGTGAAAAACGTCGGGAATCAAGGAAAGACAGGTACCTTTAGCTTCTTTCGAGAATCGCCTATCGGTAATCCGTTGCTCGAAGTTCAGGTGCGTCGTCCCGATCAGTCCCGTGGCCACAGGACAGTGGATTCGTCCATCGGGCGAGCTGTCTCATATCGAAAGTTAGCGACTGACGACCGGTGTTCGCCTGGGCAAGATCCAGGCATGCTCGCTCTGACGGGGACCCCGTTAACTGGTCCAGTAGATCAAGTGCTCGTGAGAGTTGTTGTCGGAGATGAGACCGCAGCAGAGCCGGCTTAATCGCTGATCGGTATCGCCCGCCACCCCATGCTGATTTCGGCGGATCGGGCTGGCGAAGTTTGCGGCATTTCTTGACCAAACGCACGGTCAGCTCGACCACGGCGACCGCCAGCGCTGCCGTGAGTTTGGCGTCACGCGCGAACGCACGCAACGGAGCTGGTGGGATTTTCTTTACTGGTATGAAGAGTCGCTGGTGGGCCAGTCCTTGGGTGTGATGCGGTGACCGGTGTTGGCTGATTGCACGACGTCATCGATTAGATGGGTCAAGCGCACGGCGTGCTCGAAATCGGGGCTGGTGTGTTTACCGGAGGAGATGTCGCGGGCCAGCGCGCGATACATCGCCGCCACGTTGACCGCAGCGTCCGGCAGCGTGTCGGGCGGCTCGTCAACCTGTTGACGCGCACCGTTGAGGCTGAGGGTGAGCCGACCCGCCTGGAAGCCGTTTGGGTGACCGCCGGCCAGCAGGAGTACTCCGTCGGTGCCGACGACTTCGAAGGTGAACGGGGTGTCGGGGGCTCGGTCGCCGGCGACTTCGACGGCCAGCGCGCAGCCACTGCTCATGCGCGCCTGTACCAGCAGGTGATCGGGTGCGGTGCGGTGGATCTGCTCACCGGTGTCGGTGAGCGTGACCGTCGGGTGCTGCATGGTGGTGAGGGCATCGAGGCTGTCGATTGCGCCGAGTACCAGGATCGCCAGGTCCAGCGTGTGACCACCCAGGATTGTGATCAGGTTGGCGCCGCTGTCAATGGTGTTGAGGTAGGTGTATGCCGCCGGTAGGCGCGGCGCGAAACCGGCGGTGCCGGAGTAGATTCGGGCGGTCAGCGGCCGCCCGATCGCGCCGCCCGCGATCAGTTCAGCCGCGCGACGCGCGGCCGGGTTCATGTGGGCTTGCAGGCCGATGGCCGTGTGGACCGCGCGTCCCCGCGCGGCGGCGGCCATCTCGGCGGCTTCGGCGGCGTCACGCCCGAGCGGCCACTCGCAATACACGTGCTTGTCCGCCGCAAGCGCGGCCAGAACCAGGTCGCGGTGATAGGGCACCCTGACGCACACCGAGACGATGTCGATGTCGGGCGCGGTGATCAGGGCGCGGGGATCGTCGTAGGCCGCGCGCACCCCGAACGCCACCGCGGCGGCGTCGGCGCTGGCACGGCTGGTGGTCGCCACCGCCGCCAGTTGCACGTTCTCGAGGCTGCGCAGCGCGGGGATGTGGGAGTCCTTGGCCCAGCTGCGATTCGGGTTGGCGCCGATGACACCGACGCGCAGCGGCCCTGTCATGCCATACCAAGCCCGAGATGGTGGGCGGGGCATGTGACGTTTGCCTCGACCGGTGTGTACGTGACCGCTACCCAGCTATAGCCGTACTGGTCGCGGCGCAGGTGCCCCAGGCCCGGGAAGGGCAGATGGGCGGCGCCCACCCACCATCGATTCGACGCGAGGTCGAACGCTTTTCGCCGGGACCTGATAGCGGCGTGCTCGTCGCTGTCGGCGGCTGCCGCTACGGACGGACGTCGCAGCTGCACGCTGTGGCTATGGACGGTGTCGCCCCAAAACAGCACGGTTGCATCACCTTCGCCCAGCAGGTAGCCGGTGTGGCCGGGGGTATGCCCGGCGAGATCGACTGTACGCACGCCGGGAACCACCTCGTCGGCATCGCCAAAGGTTAGGAAGCGGCCGGTTTCGCGGTAGGGCGTCAAGGCGCGTGCCACTGTGTCGTGCACTAGCCGTTGCACGCCGGTTGCGGCCGCGGCGCGGTCAGGGTCGAGCCAGTGGTCGGCGTCCGCCTTGGCCGCGTGAACCGTGGCGCGCGGAAAGGCCGCCTTCCCATCGGTCAGAGATGAGTCCGCCGGCATGGTCGGGGTGCAGGTGGGTGAGTAGCACGTGATCGATGTCGTCTGGGTCGATGCCGGCGGCGTAGAGATTGGCTGCCAGATAGCCGGTGTGGGGTCCAAGCGAGTCGCCGCTTCCGGCATCGATGAGGATTCGCCGGCCGTTTTCCTCTACCAGGAAGGCGTTGACGGCGGTGCGTCGGTCCCCTTCGGGAGGCAGGAATGCCTCGGCCAGCAACCGGTGGATCTCAGCGGGGGGCGCGCCATGCAGATCGTCGGCCGGGACGGGCACGAATCCGTCATAGAGCGCCGTGATCAACAGCTTCCCGATACGGATCCGCTGAAATCCCGGCGACTGCCCACGGTGCGAAGCCCGTGCGTGCACCTGCATGTCGTTGTCGCGATCGAGGTCGATGCTCGTAGTCATACATCAAGAGATATCATATTGACAGTATGTAAATCAAGGGGCTGAGATCCGAAAGTGGCTAAAAGTTGGGAAATATCAGCTCATATCTCGACAAGTACATACTGCCATGATATAAATGGTCTCATGGAAAAAGAGCTCGGCTCAGACATCGCGGGAGGCATCGCCGAGGCCCTCAGGGTGGGGTCATCGGTGATGATCCGTCATCTGGCGCGGGGCACCAGTCTCACGTCGAGAAATGTGTTGGCGGCGCTGGCCACGGAGGGGCCTTCTCGGCTCACGGCGCTTGCGGCGGCAACCGGGATTGCTCAGCCGGCCATGACGCAGTTGGTGGGTCGATTGGAGCGAGACGGCTTGGTCGTTCGGCTCGTCGACCCCGAAGACGCGCGCGCCACGCTGGTGGCGATCACCGATGCCGGGCGGGCGCTGCGGGCTGAGCTGCACCAGTCGGCGCATGAGCGCATGGCCGAACTGCTCGACAGGCTGTCTGCCGACGACCAGGCGACGCTGGCGTTGGCGATGCGCGTTGCTATGCCGCTGCTGGAGCAGCTCACCCGCGACGCCGCCGAAAACCCGCAATCTCAACCGGCGCCGGCGTCCCTGACCACCTGACCCCAACCTTTAGGAGGTTCCGAAATGTCCACTGACATCGCACAGGAGCGGCTGACTCGCCGCATCCAGGAGCTGTACGCCAGCGACACGCAGTTCGCCGCTGCTAGCCCCGACGAGGCGGTCTGGGCCGCGGTGGAGCGACCCGGTCTGCGGCTGCCACAACTCGTGCAAACCGTCATGGACGGCTACGCAAACCGGCCCGCGCTTGGGCAGCGCGCGGTGCAGTTCGTCAATGACCCCGACACCGGCCGCACCACCGCTGAGCTACTGCCGCGATTCGAGACCATCACCTACCGGGAGATGTGGCAGCGCGCGGGCGCGATCGCCAGCGCATGGGCGAACAAGCCGGTGCGGCCCGGTGACCGCGTGTGCGTCCTGGGTTTCACCAGCGTGGACTACACCATCATCGATGTGGCGCTGATCCGCCTGGGCGCGGTGGCCGTTCCGTTGCAGACCAATTCAGCGCTAACACAGCTGGTGCCGATTGTCGCCGAGACCGAGCCGAGCATCATCGCGGCCAGCATCGATCACCTTTCCGACGCGGTCGAACTGGTGCTGACCGGGCACGCGCCCACCCGGCTGGTTGTGTTCGACCACCGCCCCGAGGTGGACGACCACCGCGAGGCGGTCCAGGCCGCTCGTGACCGGCTGGCGCAGGCGGGCAGCGGAGTGATCGTGGAAACCCTGGCCGACGTAATCGCACGCGGTGAACGCCTTCCCGCTGCGGCGCCGTTCATTTCCGATGAGCCCGACCCGTTGACGTTGCTGATTTACACCTCCGGCAGCACCGGGGCACCCAAGGGTGCGATGTATCCCGAGCGACTGGTGGCCAACTTCTGGCACCGGTCGAGGGGCTGGTTCGGGTCGGACACGGTGCCCTCGATCGTCCTGTCTTTCTTGCCGATGAGCCACGGTTTGGGTCAACTCGTCCTGTTCGGAGCGCTCGGCAGCGGCGGCACCGCCTATTTCGCCGCCAAGAGCGACCTGTCCACGCTGCTGGAGGATCTCGCGCTGGTGCACCCGACCGACTTGAACACCGTGCCGCGCGTCTGGGAACTGCTGTTCCAGGCGTACCAAAGCGAGCTGAACCGGCGATCTGCCGACGGTGCCGACAAAGCGGCGCTGGAGGCCCAGGTCATGGCCGAGCTGCGCGGCAAATTGGTCGGCCCACGGGTCCTTTCGGCGATGACCAGCTCCGCGCCGATCCCACCCGAGCTGAGGGCATGGGTCGAGGCGTTTCTCGACATGCACCTGATGGAAGGCTACGGCCCGACCGAGGCGGGCCCCATTCTGCTCGACGGCCACGTGCAGCGGCCGGCGGTGACCGACTACAAACTCGCCGACGTGCCCGAGCTAGGCTACTTCCACACCGACCGGCCGCACCCGAGAGGTGAGCTGCTGGTCAAGACACAGAACATGTTCGCCGGCTATTACAAACGCCCGGAGGTCACCGGCGGGGTCTACGACGAGGACGGCTACTACTGCACCGGCGACATCTTCACCGAGATCGCCCCGGGCCGGTTCCAGTTCACCGATCGGCGCAACAACGTCATCAAGCTTTCCCAGGGCGAGTTCGTCGCGGTCTCCAAGGTGGAGGCGGTGCTCGGTGACAGCCCACTGATCGGCCAGATCTACATATATGGCAACAGCGCCCGCCCCTACCTGCTGGCGGTGGTCGTGCCCGCCGAGGATGCGCTGGCCCGCCACGACGCCGACGAGCTCAGGCCGCTGATCGGCCAGTCGCTGCAAGACGTCGCAAAGAAAACGGGCCTGCAGTCCTATGAGGTCCCGCGCGACTTCATCGTCGAGACAACCCCATTCACCGCTGAGAACGGCTTGCTCACCGGAATCGGCAAGATGGCACGCCCCAAACTCAAGCAGCGCTACGGCGATCGGCTCGAACAGCTGTACGCCGAGCTCGCCGAGGGCCACGCCAACGACCTGCTTGAGCTGCGCCGAGACGGCGCCAGCAGGCCGGTGCTGGAGACGATCAGCCGGGCCGCGGCCGCGCTGCTGGGCGCGGCGGGCGGCGACCTCCGTCGCGATGCGCACTTCAGCGACCTGGGTGGAGACTCGTTGTCGGCGTTGACGTTTGCCAACCTGCTGCGTGAGATCTTCGACATCGACGTGCCCGTGGGCGTCATCATCAGCCCGGCCACCGACCTGCAGGGGATCGCCGACTACATCCAGACCCAGCGGCAGCCCGGGGCGAAACGGCCCGCGTTCGCGTCGGTGCACGGGCACGACGCGGCCAAAGTGCATGCCCGCGATCTCAAGTTGGACAAGTTCATCGACGAGAAGACACTCGCCACCGCTTCGACGCTGCCGGGCCCGAGCGGGCAGGTCCGCACCGTGCTGTTGACCGGCGCGACCGGCTTCCTGGGGCGCTTCCTGGCCCTGGAATGGCTCGAGCGGGTCTCCCTGGTCGGCGGAACGCTGATCTGTCTGGTGCGGGCCAAGGACGATGCGGCGGCGCGCGACCGGCTGGACAAGACATTCGACAGTGGCGATCCGGCGCTGCTGGCCCACTTCCGGGAGCTGGCCGGTGAGCACCTGCAGGTGATCGTCGGCGATAAGGGGCAAGCCAACCTCGGGCTCGATCAGCGGACTTGGCAGCGGCTGGCCGACACCGTCGATTTGATCGTCGACCCCGCGGCCCTGGTCAATCACGTTCTGCCCTACAGCGAGCTGTTCGGCCCCAATGTCGTGGGCACCGCCGAGCTGATCCGCATCGCGCTCACAACCAAACTGAAGCCCTACACCTATGTGTCGACCGTGGGCGTGCCGATGCTCGCCGTGCCGCCCTTCCACGACGAGGACGCCGACGTGCGGCTCATCAGCCCAACCCGCAAAATCGACGACAGCTACGCCAACGGCTACAACAACAGCAAGTGGGCCGCCGAGGTGCTGCTGCGCGAAGCCCACGAGAGGTGCGGGCTGCCGGTGGCGGTGTTCCGCTGCGACATGATCCTGGCCGACACCCGCTACGCCGGTCAGCTCAACGTGCCCGACATCTTCACCCGGACGATGCTGAGCCTGGTGGCCACCGGCATCGCGCCTGGCTCCTTCTACGAGCTCGACGCCAACGGCAATCGCCAGCGAGCCCACTACGACGGGCTGCCAGTGGATTTCATTGCCGAGGCGATCGCCACCCTGGGCGCAGGAGTGGAGAACGGGTATCAGACCTACCACGTACTCAACCCCTACGACGACGGCATCGGGCTCGACCAATACGTCGACTGGCTCAACGCGGCCGGCTACCCGATCCAGCGCATCGCCGACTACAACGACTGGCTGCAGCGGTTCGAGACCGCGATGCGCGCACTGCCGGAACGCCAGCGCCAGCATTCGGTGCTGCCACTGCTGCACTACTGGCAGGAACCCCAGAAGCCACTACGCGGAGCGCTGGCATCCACCGAACGATTCCACGCGGCGGTGCAGGAAGCGAAAGTCGGCCCGGACAAAGACATCCCACACGTTACGGCCGAGCTCATCGGCAAATACATCACCGACCTGCAGCTACTCGGCCTGCTGCAAGCCCGATGAATGGCGTGATCACAAGGGACGGTGACCAATGGATCTGGGTCTTCACCATTGGAACTTCTCGACACCGGGTGATCCTCAGCGGATCGCGAACACGCTCGCCGCCGCCGCGAAGACAGCCGAGGAGGCCGGTTTCGCCGAACTCAGCGTGATGGATCACTACTTCCAGTGCGTCCTTACTGCGTACGCAGATGGGTACGTTTTCCCTCCCGACTGCCGTTGCTGATTAGTGTGGGGAGTTGGTGGAAAAGGCACGTTAGCAGCTAGTTTACGATCGTTTCCATCATTAGCCCACGACAGCCGTATTCCCTCCCGACCGTTAGAAAGTGATTTCGTCATGGATGGCTCGTGACTCGGAAGGGTCCGCGGCCGTTGAGTATCCCGATCCCGACCGTGAGGTGACACCTGGTGCCGGTGTGTCGCGATCCAAGGGTCGCGGGCGACTTGTCGTGTTCACGATGTTGCCGATTGTCGCGCTGATCGCGGCGGCCGCTGTCGGCTTCCTGAAATGGCAAGCCACTTCGATGCAGGAGGCGCAGGAGGCGGCGACGGATTCGGTTCAGTTTGCCACCGACACGACCATCAAAATGTTGTTCTACCGCCCCGATACCGTCGAACAGGATCTCGGTGCCGCGCGGGACCGACTTACCGGCACATTCCGCGACGACTACACCAAACTCACCAAACATGTGGTCATTCCCGGAGCAAAAGAGAAGAAGATCTCCCCGGTTGCAACGGTTCCCGCCGTATCATCGGTGTCGGCGACTGCGAATCGCGCAGTGGTCTTGGTGTTCGTCAATCAGACCGTGATAGTCGGATCTGACCCGCCCAGCAGTACCGCCTCCAGCGTCAGAATGACGCTGCAAAGGAGCAACGGACAGTGGCTGGTCTCCTCCTTCGACCCGATCTAGCAACGGAGATCAGACACATGAGATCAGTCACGCGACGGCTAGTCACCGGTGCTGCCGGATCAGCGATTGCCGGCGCCGGCCTACTCGCGGCCGCCCCGGCCAGCGCCGATCAGGTTGCGTATCTCGTGAATGTGACTGTGCGGCCGGGATACAACTTCCACGACGCTGATCAGGCGTTGGCTTACGGGCATGGAATATGCGACAAGATCGCCGGCGGACGTCCCTACGCGCAGTTGATGAGTGACGTCAAGGCCGATTTCACCACCAACGACGAATTCCAGGCCTCGTATCTGATCACCCAGGCGGCCAACGAACTGTGCCCTGGGCAGATCTGGGCGCTCCGAAACTCGGCGGCGGGGTATCGGCCGCCAGGACCCTAGAACGCAGAGGAGAAGCCCGATGACCTCACTACTGTTTCGTGCGGCATTAACCATCACGGCCCCGCCGATTCTGGCGGCGGCGCTCACTTCCCCCGCCGCACAGGCAGACCACGACAACAACACGCTCGGCCCGAACAACAGCCGCCTCAATGACAGCCTCGTCGCCAACGTGTACACGATCCAGCACCAGGCGGGATGCACCAACAACGTCAACATCACCCCGCAGCTGCAGCAGGCAGCCCAGTGGCACACCGACGACCTGATGAACAATCGCGCTCTCGACGGCGACATCGGCAGCGACGGCTCGACGGTCCAGGATCGGGCCAAGGCCGCGGGATTCCCGGGCGCCGTCGCAGAAACCGTGGCAATCAACCCCGCCCTGGCGATCAGCGGGATTGAGCTGGTCAACCAGTTGTACAACAACCCTGACTATCTGGCGATCATGAAGGACTGCTCGCACTCCGTCATGGGTGTGTGGTCGGAGAACAGCCTCGATCGCACTGTGGTAGTTGCGGTTTACGGCAACCCTACGGAGCCCGTGCCCCTCGTCAGTCCCACGGATCCCAACCCTGACTACGACGCCAGCGACGAGCTTGAGTACGGCCTGGACCGGTTCCCCTGGATATTGCGAGGTGTCTACCCGCCGCCGGCCTATCCGCCCCAATAGTCAACCTGCGACCGCGTGGAGAAGATGGGCTCGCACGACTCGCACGACCAGAAGGGTTACTGCCATATGTATTTCAGCGATGGATTCGTTCCTATCAGCCGGGGCGGCATGCTGCGGATGGTGCTGATCGCTTTATTGGCCTTCTGTTTCCACCCCTGCCGGTCGCCAGGGCCGCCGGTGTCGAGATGCTGATGGTGCCGTCGGCGGCGATGGGCCGTGACATCCCTGTCGCCTTCCAGGGTGGTGGCCCGCACGCCGTTGTTCTGCTCGATGCGTTCAACGCCGGACCGGATGTGAGCAACTGGGTCACGGCGGGCAACGCGATGAACACCCTGGCGGGCAAGGGGTATCTCGGTGGCCGCGCCGGCGGGCGGAGCGTGGAGCATGTACACCAACTGGGAGCAGGACGGCAGCAGGCAGGACCGAGCGTCGACCGGCTGCTGACTTCGGGCTTCCCTCGACCGGTTTCCCGCCGACCTGGGTGATCGGACGTCTGACGGACGTGTTCGGAGGCGAAACCGCCTGCCGCACAAGGAAAGGCAGGGATTCCTGGCGCCCTGTCGATAGTTCGCTAGTGCGTCGATCCGGAGTAGCGAAACTACGGACGGCGAACTGGCATGAAGCCTGAGGGCGTGGTCGCGGTGTCGATCGGGGTCGCCATGCCCACCACTGGGGCCGTCGGAGGAGTCGTTGTGGTCACCGTCTGCTCGTTGGCCTGTGACGCAACCGCACCAACCGTTTGTTCGGGCTGGCCGGAACCGATGTTGCCAAAGATCACGCCCAACATTCCCAAGGCGCCCACCGCGCCGACACCGATTGTCGCCAACCCCGACTTCCACTGCTTTGCCTGCATCTCGGCCCCTCCAATCCGGTCGATCGCCTACCCCGCCAGCGGGCCGGAACCCCCGATCAGCGCGCATGGCCAGACTCGCGACTTTCTGATGAATGGCTACCCGATGCGGTCAGCCTGAAACCGCAGGCCAGGGCCCGGTTTTGTCTGTGAATTGTCGGGGAATCGGCTGTGTTCAAAGCACCTCAAGTACGCGGCTCGCCGCAGCCTGGCCGCTGAGGTAAGCGCCGTGCAGCGTCCCGTAGCTGAGCTCCGAAACCGCCTCGCCGGCGAAGAAGACTTTGTTATCGAGGGGGGCGGCAAGCAATGAATGCGCGCCTGCACTGCCGGGCAGCGCGATCGAGTAGGAGCCCAGCGCCCACCGGTCGGTCCCCCACGGGTGGACGACAGCGTTGGTGACCGCGGCCGCGGCGTCGGCGCCGAACAGCTCGCCGACGTAACTCTTCGCGTGTTCGATCAACGCGGCGGGCCCGCGCGACTCGAGCTCGATCGCGAGATCGTCCCACACGAAGACATTGGCCTGCGGTTGCCCGGCGAATCGGCTCAAGACCAGAGTCGGGCGCTGCGTGTCGTCATCTTTGGTCACGCCGCTGTTCGGATCGATTCCGCCGAAGACGTCACGGGCGAAGGTGAGCCCGATCTTGTCGACGGTCCCGAGCGGCAGACCCGCGATCGCATCGAGCACATCGAGTGGAAGCGGCGGATCAAAACCGATCGCGCCGGAGCCGAGCACACCTGTCGAGGCCGTCACGACCGCGGCGCGCGCGGCGAGCGTGCCGTTCGTCGTCTCGACCCGCCACCCCAGAGCCCGCGCCCCAGAGGATGCGTTGTACGACTGTGTTGAACGCGATGTCGAGGCCGTCGCGGAACGTGGCGATGAAATTCCCCATACCGCTGGGGTTTAGGAAGTCGGTGGGCGCATCACCTTCGGTCTCGTCGAGCGATCCAAAGCGATAGGAATCGAGCGACGACGTTCGCTCACCGCGCTTGCCGGTGGAGAGTGCGATCACCGCACTCGCCAGTTCGTACCAATCGGTGCCGAGGTATTCGACGGTCGCTTGCGCCGCCGAAACGTCCCGGGCGCCGGCGGCGGCAGCCGACCCGGCATCGTTGATCGCCTTCGCGATCGCGCCAATCTTCTCGCGCAGCAGTTGGTTCCGGTCAGGAGAAACCGGCGCCCCGTCGCGGAACATGACCGGGTCGAGTTCGGCAGGCACCGGCACGATGCCGCGCACAACCGCGATGTCATACAGCGGGTTGTGCGTTCCGCCGCCCGGCGAAGGCGTCACTTGATGGAAGAGTTGCGCCCCAAAGTCAAACGGTACTGGGAAGGTGTTGTCGCAGAAGCATCGTCCGCCCACCCGGTCGCGGGCCTCGACCACGACGACCTTGTGACCCGCCGCACGTATGCTCTGGGCCGCGGCCATGCCGGCGATCCCCGCGCCGACCACGACCGCATCGACGTCGCCACTGACGGGCGAGCCGGAAGCTGTGGCACATCCGGCCGCGAGCAAGCCGGCCCCCGTCAGCGTCGCGCTCAGGAACCCTCGGCGCGAAAGCGCCGGAACCGTAATCTCCACGACCCACGACGTTGCCTCACCGGTGCCGACTCCGTCAGCGTTTCCGGGCTTTGGGCAGCTCTACCGTTGGGGTACCTCGACGTCGGAGAAGAGCACTCGCACTCCTCCGGTCGACAGCTTTGCCATCGCTTCAAAAAATGCGCCTGCTTCCGGCGTGGTCACCGCGGCACTCGCGGCTGCGTAATCCGGGTAGTAGAGGTCGATCATCCGATGTGCGGGAGTCGGACTCCCATCCTCCTTCGGCCACACCTTCGACGCCTCGAACCTGATGTGCCCCGGGATTCGACGAGCGGCCTCTAGCTGTTGAGACTCGAATGCGGCTTCGAACGCTCCGGGATCGACCGGGTTGTCGTAAATGACCGTGATCTTTGTTTCGGACACCGTTTCCTCCGCTCGTACGAACACTTCAAACCAAGTGTGACACTAGCGATTCAGGACGAGTTACGCCGCCGTGGTGCGCGGAACTCGCGTGGCGGCCAGGCAGGCGACACCGGTCAGCGCCAGCACCAGTCCGAGTGGCCAGATTCGCGGGCCGTGCCCGGCAGCCACGCTGAACGCGAAACTGACGAAGATGGCACCTGTACCGCTGACGATCTGGCTGTAGCTGATCACCATGACCGTCTCCTCGGCGCTGGCGTGACTGAAGACCCAGTCGTACGCCGCGGGACGAATGGCTTGAGTTGCGACCGCTGATAGCAGCAGTGCGAACCCCATGGTCCACAGGACCGGCAATAGGTGCCAGTGCTGCGACACGATGCAGAAGACCGCTGCAAGCACACTGATCGCGGCGCTGCACGCATACATTGCCCGCGCGCCCAGGCGCTTGTTCACCACAGTCCACAGCGGTATCCCGGCCAACAAACCGATGCCGAAGAACACGATGAGGTCGTCCAAGTAGTCGTGGCCGGCGCTCAATGATTCGCCGGCGTATATCGCGTAGAACGTGGGGGAGTAGATCACCGACATGAAGATCAACTGGGTGGTCAGAAAGCGCCGCAGCCACCGGTTGGTGCGCAAGTAGGCATGCCCATTGCGCAACGTCTGGAGCGTGCGCTCCGGCCGCCCCGCCAATTCGACCCCGTGGGTTCGCAATGCCAAGCAGCACACCGCGCCGAGCGCAATCGCCGTAACGCCGATCCACAACAGGTAGATGTCTTGCCACGAGAGCAGGTCGCGCAACAAGTGGATCGCGAAGAACCCGGTGATCACAATCGCGAGCGCGGCGCTGAATCCGTTTTGTCTCAAGAGGAGATTGCTGCGTTGCCGCGCCGACAGCAAGGCTGTCATCGCCATCGGCCAGCCCACCTGCAAGCTTCCAGCCGCGATCCCGAGTAGGACGCACAGCAACAAGAGCGGGTAAGCCAAAAAACGGGATGGCACGAGCATCACGTCGACGGCGATGAGCGCGGTCAGTGCGGCCTCGATGAGTGCAATGCCGCCCAGCAACCCGGCGACGGAGCTTGCGATGTGCAGCGCCTTGGGCCCAGGGCCGTTCCCAGCAGGGTTCCCGCGGTGAAGCCGGGCACAATCAGCGACACGACCAACCGTGGACTGCCAAGCTGCTCGGCGATGTAGGGCATGACGGTCTCGACATTGCTCAACTGGATGCCGGCCAGCAACAGCGTTCCATAGGCGAGCAGCACTCGGAAGTTCCATCCAGCCTGCACGCGACGCAGCCTATTTCGAGCTTGTTGGACTCGGTGGGGAATCGCAATGCGGCCCCTAGCGCCTCCCTCAGAGGCGGGTGGTCAGCGCGTGCACCGTGAAATCGGCGGCTTGGTCGGCCATTCCGTTGTCCTTATAGGAACTGTGAGCGGCGCGGTCACGCCCGCCGGGGAAGCAGATCGGGTCTCCGGCAGCGCACAACTCGATGGTCTTGGCCGTGTACAGATGACCAATCGTGATGGGCGGCGCGTTGTGGGCGATCAGGTTCAAGAACCCGTCCGACGGGGTGCCGAACAACACCACGGCCGCGACGTGTGAGGCGATCGCGGGTGGCAATGTGCCTGCGACGCCGTCTGGCAGAGCAATTCCGTCCGGGACGTTTTCGGTGGTGGTGTAGCCGGCCACTGCCGCGCCCTGTGAGTAGCCGCCGAGCACGATCTTGGTGTTCGCGCAGTGGTCGGCAATCGCTTCAATTCTGTTGGCGGCATCGGCAATTCCGTCCGTTGCCGCCTGGAAGTCAAGTGACGCAGGGTAATTGACTCCGTACACGTCGACGGTCTTACCGCCCAGGCGCGCGTTGAGGGCGTCGACGAACGCCTGCCCGGTGGCGCCGACACCGGGCGCTTCAAACGTTCCACGGGCGAAGACCACCTCGACATCGGAGCACGAAGTATCCTCCGCGGCCGCCGCCAGCCCGCTGGCTTGCGGCCCGATCATCGCCGCTGCAGCGACAACGGCCGCCGCGATCCAGCGCAGCGCCGGGCGAAATGACGTTCCGAAGAATCTGTCGCTGCGCATGGTCGGCTCTTTTCCGGTCGGTCAGTTCACTCATTCGAGGAGAACCTGCCGACGGCGCGAATTTGTTCCGCGAGCGCCGATATGGCGCGCCCGACGGTGGTTAGGGTGATCGCCATGACGGACACGGATGCGTTGCTGGCCGAGATCGCGGGGCTGCAGCGGCAGGTGGCGGACTTGAAGCAGCAGGTCGTGCAGCTCACGACGGTCGAGCCGAATAGCGCGGAAGACCGGTTCGGCGTCGCACTGAACCCGACGTATACCGCCCCCGTAACCGGATATCTGTCCGTGTCGTCGACTGACGGCCGGACGGGCAGAGCGGAGCTTCTGGTCGGCTACGAGGATCCGCCGACCGAGCGCGTCGGTGCCGCGCACTCCGGTGGAAGTTTCGCGTACCTCGGCGCGGTGACCCGCGAAGGCGAGGTTTTCCTGCTGGACGCCCGCGGCAAACAGCCTGCGTTCCATTGCGTCTTCACACCATTCTTCTGACGAATCCTGTTGCGTGACAGATGGAAGGGCACAGAGTGACCGAAGCACGTAGCCGCGCCCGTTCGCGGACGTTCGTGGTGACCGGAGCGGCGTCGGGCATCGGCCTTGCCGCCGCCCAGCGACTGCTGGCCGAGGGCGGTACGGTCGTCGGCGCCGACCTCACCGCACCACCCGACCTCGGCGAGGGGTTCACGTTCGTGACAGCGGACGTATCCGACGAAGCCGCGGTCGCGACCGTCTTCGCCGCCGTGCCCGACCGGCTCGACGGTGTCGTGCACGCGGCGGGCATCGCCAGCGGGGGTCCCGTGCACATGCTCGACAAAGCCGAGTGGGACCGGGTGATCGCCATCAACCTCACCGGCACGTTCCTGGTGGCCAAGGCGGCCGTCGCCAAGATGCTCGAGCAGCCGCGTGTGGACGGCGAGCGCGGATCGATCGTCACCCTCGCCAGTGTCGAGGGTCTGGAAGGCACCGCGGGCGGGAGTGGCTACAACGCGTCCAAGGGCGGCGTCGTGCTGCTCACCAAGAACATCGCGCTCGACTACGGACCGAGCGGCATCCGTGCCAACGCCATCTGCCCCGGTTTCATCGCAACACCCATGCTGGACAACGTCTTTCGTATACCGGGCATGGAGGGCGTGCTGAGCTCGGTCACCGGCGAGCATGCGCTGCATAGGCTTGGCCGACCCGACGAGATCGCCGCCATGGCGGCCTTCCTCGTGTCACCCGACGCGTCGTTCGTCACCGGCCAGGCGATAGCTGTCGACGGTGGCTACACCGCGGGCCGCGACCACGGCGTGGTTCAGCTCTTCGGCTTGCCGGAGTGAGTGGTCTTCACCGCGGCCTCAATCTGATCCAGCATCGACTTCAAGTCGTAGGCCTCGCGCCATTGCGTGATCCGGCCGTGGGCATCGAACTCGAACACCGCCATGACGACCGTGGATAGCGGCGTATCGCCGACCTTCGACCTGCTGACCTGTTCCACCATGGCCGTTCGGCCATTGCTCAGCAGGGACACCATATCCACCGTCACGCCGCCGACCGCCGTGAGCTGTGCGGTGATCTCCGCGGCGATGGACTCCGCACCGCGGCGCACACCCTGCGGGCCGTCAACCCAGACGGCGTCGGGAGCGAAGAAGCCGCGGAGTTCTTCCACCTTCGGATTTACCCACGCGTCAAAGTACCTGCGTATGACCACTTCTGGTGAATCGCTCATCTGAGCCGGCTTTCCCGTCGCGCTGTGGTGGGAATGATCGTACGGCCGCCGTTGGTTCTTCCCTGTGGTTCGGCTGTAACAGATCGGATGTTTGCGCGATCTAACTGTCGGAACCGGATGGTCGCTCCGCCACAAGCGCCGCTCGGCCCCACGCAGAACCACTGCGGCACCTGCTGGTCCATTTCCAGTGTCGGGGGAGATGACTGCGAAGCAGCGGTGGCGGTTATCGCCACCCTCTTACAGACCAGAGGAGTCGATAGCCAGATGCGATCCCCCCTTCAAACCTGCTCCCGGCGAGGTCTTGTTGCCGTGCTGGCGTCGGGAGCCGTCATCTCAATGAGTGCGCTCACCGGGGGAGTCGCGCCAGCATTGGCCAAGCCTGGCCACGATGATCCTGGCATCCCGATCGTCCCGACGACCGAGGTCGTCGCCCCGCCCCAGGCGCCACAGGACACCGACCAGGCGCCGGCAGAGCAACCGCGCGCGCCGAAGGGACCGCCCCAGCAGGCGCCCGCGCCGGAGCCGGTAGCGCCCGCGCCGCAGGTCGAGGCGCCGCCGCCTCCGCCGAAGAAAGAGCAACCGCGCACTGTCGACGCACCCAAGTTCGACGCGCCGAAGGCTGATCCGCCGAAAGTCGATGCACCCACGCTGACGGGGCCGAATGCGGACGCGCCCAAGGTCGACACGCCGGCCGCCGCCGCCGCAGACCAGCCCGGCAAGCCGGCAGACCCGAACGCCGACGCGCAGGTCCCCAAGGACCTGAAGTCCGGCCAGCCGACCGAACCCGGTGCCGACCCCGCCACGCCCGGCAAGGATCCGAAGGCTGACGCGGCGAAGCCGGGAACCGACGGTTCACATGACGGTCAGGGCGCCAACCCGTCCGATCCATCGGCGATCTCGAAGGCAGCGAAACAGATCCCGACGGCTGCACCCGACACACTGAAGGCGCCCGACTCCGACATCGAACTGGCCAAGCAGGCGAAGCCGGTCGAGGTGAAGCCGGAGCCCGCGGCCAAGCAGGATGTCGACTTCCTGTCGAGCGCGCTGAACATCTCCAGCAAGACCAAGCTGGGTCCGTTCCAGTCCGAATTCAACGTCGGATCCGAATTCTCCATCGGCGACCGCAACCGCGATCGCGACTGGGATCGCGATCGAGACCGCGCCCACGAGAACGACTGGGACTGGGACAAGAAGAACTGGGACCACAAGGTCCGGCAGTGGGACCGTCGATGGATCCAGTACGACGACTTCTACCGGCCGATCTTCGACAACCCGTTCCGTGCTCCAGTGCGCATCGTCTACCTCTACGAGCGGGCACCCCGGATCGTGATCCTGCCCCCGCTGGGCCGGGTGGTCGTGGACGCCGCGGCGTTGGCCGCCTACAGCTTCACGGCGGTCGTGCTCAACGCCGCGAACCTGGCCGCGGACGTGGCTGTCGGCTCCTTCTTCGGCGGCGGCATCATCCCGCCAGTCGGTGTGCCGTTCGTACCTCCGCCACCGCTGTTGAGCTATGACAATGTGCCCGTTCAGGTTCGGTACTCGAACGCGACGTACCAGCCGTTCCGCGTCAACCGGATCGTCGATCTCGGCGACGACGCTCAGTACGGCGGCCGCAAGGTGCTGCTTGACGGAGCGACGCCCGCCTGGGGTCAATGGACCACGGCGCCGAACGGAGAACGGCAGTTCGAGGTGCACCGCACGCAGGAGTACCCCGGCCTCGGTGACCCGCAAGAGGCGCCGCTGCCGGGCGACTACCAGATGCGGTTGGCCTCCGACGAGTCCGCCAACATCGACCACACGCAGATGTACCTGATGGCCGCGGCAGGGGTGATCGCCGGCCTGGGCTTCGGAGCACTGGGTCTGGCCCTCTACCTCGGACGTCGGCGGCCGCAGCTGTAACGGCGCCAGCTGGAGTGCTGGACACTTGTCTGGCACTCCGGCTGATCCCGCTGGTCAAGGGTGAGTGCGCCGACGCCCGTGCTCGTGACCTGCCTTGTTTGTCCCGGGCCGCATCCGATAAGTTGGACAGCTGTCCAGCCGCGGCCTTGAGGAGACAGCAATGGCGATCCGCGTCGCACACATCGGCACGGGCAACGTCGGGCGTATCGCGCTCGACCATCTGATCAGCGACCCCCGCTTCGAGCTGACCGCCGTGTGGGTGTCATCGGACGCCAAGGTCGGCAAGGACGCAGGCGAACTGGCCGGTCTCGACGTGACGACGGGTATCGCCGCGACCAACGACTTGGACGCGTTGCTGGCGACCAAGCCCGACTGCGCCGTCTACTGCGCGATGGGCGACAACCGGATACCCGAGGCGATTGCCGATGTCCTCCGCATTCTGTCCGCGGGCGTCAACGTCGTCGGCAATTCCCCAGGTGTGCTCCAGTACCCGTGGGGCGTGATGCCCGACAAGTACATCAAGCCGATGGAAGATGCTGCCCAGCTTGGTAATTCGAGCCTCTTCATCAGCGGTGTCGACCCCGGCTTCGCCAACGACCTGATCCCGTTCGCGTTCGCGAGCACCTGCCAGAGCATCGAGCAGGTGCGCTGCATGGAGATCGCCGATTACGCCACCTATGGCGGATCGACCGTGATGTTCGACGTGATGGGCTTCGGGCAGACGCTCGACGAGACACCAATGTTGTTGAACCCCGGCGTGCTTGGCATGGCGTGGGGCACCACGATCCGTCAGCTGGCGGCCGGGTTCGGCATCGAGGTCGACGAGATCAAGGACTCCTGCACGCGGATACCCGCGGAAGAAGCGTTCGACATCGCCGCAGGCCACATCCCCAAGGGCGGCCAGGCGGCGTTGCGGTTCGAGATTCTCGGCATGGTCAAGGGCAAGCCCGCCATCGTCATCGACCACGTGACTCGCCTTCGCGAGGACCTGTGCCCGGAGTGGCCGCAGCCCGCACAGCCGGGCGGTTCGTACAAGGTCGAGATCATCGGTGAGCCGTCCTACACCGTCGACATCTGTCCGACCAGCCGCAAGGGCGACCACAACTACGCTGCCATCGCGACCGGCGCAGGCCGCGTCGTCAACGCGATCCCCGCAGTGGTGGCCGCACCACCGGGAATCAGGACGACACTGGACCTACCGCTGATTACCGGCAAGGGACTCTTCTACGCCAATTAGGGCGCCCGACAACGACAAAGGAGAACACCGCATGGGACGCGTCGACGGAAAAGTTGCGCTCATCAGTGGCGGAGCGCGGGGCATGGGTGCCGCGCATGCGCGGATGCTCGTCGATGAGGGCGGCAAGGTCGTCATCGGCGACATCCTCGACGACGAAGGCAAGGCGCTGGCCGACGAGATCGGCGACAGCGCGCGTTACGTCCACCTCGACGTCACCCAGCCCGACCAGTGGCAGGCCGCGGTCGAGCTCGCCGTCGCCGAGTTCGGGAAACTCAATGTGCTGGTGAACAACGCGGGTATCGTCGCGCTCGGCCCGCTGAAGAACTTCGATCTTGGTGAGTGGCAGAAGGTCATCGACGTCAACCTGACAGGCACATTCCTGGGCATGCGTGCGGCCGTCCAACCCATGATCGACGCCGGCGGCGGATCAATCATCAACGTGTCGTCGATCGAGGGCCTGCGCGGCGCCCCGTTCGTGCATCCCTATGTCGCGTCCAAGTGGGCGGTGCGCGGGCTGGCCAAGTCGGCGGCACTCGAGTTGGCGCCCAAGAACATTCGGGTCAACTCGGTGCACCCGGGTTTCATCAAGACCCCGATGACCGCACACCTCCCCGAGGACATGGTCACCATCCCGCTCGGTCGCCCGGCCGAGCCGGAGGAAGTGGCGACGTTCATCGTCTTCCTGGCCAGCGACGAGTCGTCCTATGCGACAGGCAGCGAGTTCATCATGGACGGCGGCCTGGTCACCGCCGTTCCGAGCAAGGCGTAGTCGCTCAGCGTCGTCGCCGGAGCAGCCAGATGAGCGTCGCCATGCCGACGACGACCGCGGCGGCGACCGGCACGGTCACTCTCGCGCGGCCGTCGTCAAGGGTCACGTGCTGCACGGCGTGCGCCCTGTCGGCGACAAGGTCCCTGGTCTCGGCGACCTTGTCCTTGGTGCGGGCCTTCACGTCCATCTTGGCGGTCAGGGCCCCGACGGTGTCGCCGAGTTCCTTGCGCGTCTGCTCGATGTCCGATCGGATTTCGTCGACCCCGGCGTCGGGGCCGGGTTCCGGGCGAGCGCCGTCGGGGTGAGTCATGAGCGTGCGTCCTTCACTTCCTTGATGTCTGCCTTCACGCTTTCCACGCTCACTTTCGGCGGAGGGGCGACCTCCCCCGCCTGCTTCCGGCCGAGCAGCGCCGCGATGCCCGCGGCGACGAACACCACCGCGGCCATGATGACGGCGGCGGCCCACACGGGGAGCACAAGCGACAGCGCGGCGACGGCCGCCGCGATCAAGGTGGCCAGGCCGAGCACGGACAGCACGCCGGCCGCACTGATCAGTCCGGCACCAATTCCAGCGTGTTTGGCCGACTCCTGAAACTCTTTTTGCGCCAGCCGCATCTCGTCACGGACGAGCCGCGACGTCTGAGCCGACAACTGGCTCATCAGTTCGCCGATTGACGCGTCGGCGGCAGATTTGGATTCGACAGTCATTCGTCCTGGGTTTCCCCGGTCGAATGCGACGAAACATGCCCTAGTCGATCGCGGACTGCTGCTTTTCGACGAGGTCGGCCGCGATCTCGATCAGCGGGGTGTTCGAGTCCTGGGACAGCTTGCGCAGCAGGTCGAAGGCCTGAATCGCGTCGACGCCGTAGCGCTCCATCAGCATGCCCTTCGCCTGCCCGATGACATCGCGGCTGCCGAGCGCCTTCTTGAACTGCTCGTCACGGCGCGCGGCGTTCCACGCGACCGACGAGTGCGCGGCGAAGACCAGCCCGATGGCCCGGGTTCCCGGCCCGAAGGCGTTCGCAGTCTCGGCGTACACATTGAGTGCACCCATTGTCTCGCCGGCAACCCACAGCTGAAACGCCATCACCGACTTGATCGGCGTCTGTTCCAACGCATCTCGGGCATACAGGGGGAATCGCTCGTCGGTCTCGAGATCGGCGACGTGGATGGTCTTCTCCTCCCATGCCGCCGTCAGGCACGGACCCTCGCGGTGGCGCTGCTGGATCTCGTCGAGCAGAACCGGCCACTTGTGGGTCGCCGCAGGAGTGTCGATGTGCTTCTTGTTGCGGGTGACGGTGACACCGGCGTACTGGGCACCCGGGATCTCGACCGCCGCGTATTCGGCCAGCTCAGCGATCACGGTGTCGGAGTCGGCATCGGGCCGACCGTACAAATCCTGCACGATCTGGGCGATGCGCCGATGGGTGGCGTCCACCTCGTCGGGATCATTCACCAGCATTTTTTCCGATCGTCGAGCGCCGTTGAGTTCAAGGCTAACCCCGGGGTGAAGCCTGTGAAGGGTGGACAGTCAAGGGTGGTGACGCGAATTTACAGGGCCGTCAAGTACCGCGCGGTGATCACCCGCTGAGCCAGCGCCGTAACCGGGGATCCCAGCCTGCTCCACCACGTCGCATGCCGGGAAAACGCGACGACTTCAGCATGTAGATCGCCCGTCGAGGGGTCGTAGCGGACGGCGAACAGCTCCTCGCCGCTCTCGGGGTGGCCTGGCAGTGTCCCGTAGGCGAATCCACGGCGGTTTTGCTCGTCGATGATGTAAACGACGCGGCAGGGGGCGCGCAGCGGGCCGAGACCGACCAGCACCTCGGAGCCGACGGCCGCGACCTCGGAGCTCGCCTCGACCCGCACGCCTGCGCCGCGCAACATGCCCCAGCGCATCACCTTGGCCGCCGCGTCATCGAATCGTGGTCTGCCGTTGCCGATCACCGCCGACTTGCGCACGTGGTGGTAGCCGTCCGGCAGTTCGGCCGCGGTCGCACCCACCTGCTGGTAGGTGAACGTCATCGTTGCCAGGTCACTCAGCTTCACCCGAACACCATGTCATCACCGGCGGTAGGTTCGATGGATGACCACCTCGAACGTCGCGTCAGCGTCAGGAACGTTCACTCTCGGCGGCGACCTCGCCGTCAATCGGCTCGGGTTCGGCGCCATGCGGATCACCGGCAGGGGAGTGTGGGGTCCGCCCGACGATCACGACGAAGTCATCCGCGTGCTTCGGCGCGCAGTCGAATTGGGCGTCAACTTCATCGACACCGCCAACTCCTACGGTCCGTACCACTCCGAGGAGTTGATCCGCGAGGCACTTTCGCCCTACCCCGACGGTCTTGTCATCGCGACCAAGGCCGGGCTGCTGCGCACCGGTCCCGATATCTGGATCCCGCTCGGATTCCCCGGCTATCTACGCCAGGAATGCGAGCTGAGCCTGCAGCGGCTCGGCGTCGAGCGCATCGACCTGTTCCAGTTGCACCGCATCGATGACAAGTTCCCTCTCGAGGATCAGGTCGGTGAACTGGCGGCCCTGCAGCAGGAGGGCAAGATCGGCCACATCGGCCTGTCCGAGGTGAACGTCGAGCAGCTGGAAGCCGCGCAGAAGGTCGCGCCGATCGTGTCGGTGCAGAACATGTACAACCTCAGCGCGCGCAACGCCGAACCGGTACTCGACGCGTGCGAAGCCCAGGGCCTCGGCTTCATCCCGTGGTTCCCGTTGGCCGCCGGTCCGCTGGCCGCACCGGACGGCCCATTGCAGCGGATTGCCGCGGACCATCACGCCACCGCGTCCCAGCTCGCCCTCGCCTGGCTGCTCAAGCGCTCGCCGGTGATGCTCCCGATCCCGGGCACGTCAAAGGTGAGCCATCTGGAGCAGAACGTCGCCGCCGCCGAGATCACGCTGTCCGACGAGGAATTCGAGACGTTGAGCAAGGCTGGGGCGGAAAGCAACTGAGTCAGTGCGGCTGCTCTTCACAGGACACATCGCGGGCACGGGCAGCGCGTCGGGACTGCGCATTGTGATCGGCGCGTGGAACCAATCGCCGTTCGGCGCGTTCACCGACGTGATGCTGCAGACCGCGGGCGACGAGCGGGTGCTGTTGGCGCCCGACGACGCCGTCGCCGAATTCGTGTCGTCCACCTACCGGTTCGACCGGGTCGAGGTGGGCGAGGTGTCGGCGGACCTCGATACGGACGCGCTGACGGTGACAGCCGACGGCTTCCACGCCCGCATCGCGATCGGCGGGCCGGAACGTGTGGACCGTCTGTTGCGGCTCGTTCCTGGGCGGCTCGCGACGGCACCGCGTTGGCTGCGAGTGATCGACCCGGTCGCGGCGCGCGTGGTGCCCGGTGTCCGGACATACGGTACGGCGGGCAACGGCCGGGTCGAGTACTACGGTGTCCGACGGTCGCGGTCGATCACGGCGATCGACGGCCACTTCCGCGGTGTCCCGTTCGGCGCCCTGGCGCCGCTGCGGCCGCCGGTGAGTTTCGGCTTCTCGTCGGCGCCGTCGTCACCGCAGATCGTCTCGGTGACCACGACGATCGACGAATCCAGACAGGCAATACGGTGAGCTGGTGGCCACCGACCCCTTTGAGGCGCATGCCGGTGGCGGGTTCAACCCGCCCGAACCGACCACCCGCGGCGGACCCGATTACGGCCGGTTCATCGAAGCCGTCCGCACTTTGCAGGATCACACCCGCGCCGCCGACGCCCCTGACGACGTGATCACAAAGGCCGCCGACTTGATCGAGCAGGTGTCGGACCTGCTGGCGCCCTTCGACGCCGACGAATGGACCACACCGTCGGGCAGGCGCATGGACCTGCCCAATCGCGGCAACATCATGCAGGTGCCCGCCGACCTGACGACGAACGGGGACCTGGTCGAGGGGGTTGTGCACTTCCGCCGGTATCACCTCGGCCGCAACGGTGCGGTGCACGGCGGTGCGGTGGCCCAGCTGTGGGATTCGGTGCTCGGCTTCGCCGCGTTTCGCCTTACCCGCAGCTTCAAGCAGCGCACGGCCTACCTGCATGTCAACTACCGCCAGATCGTGCCGATCGAGAAGGAGCTGCGGGTCGACGCCCGGGTGGACCGATCCGAGGGCAGGAAGATCTTCGTCGCCGGGCGACTGCTCGACGGAGACACGGTGCTCTCCGACGCCGAGGCGCTGTTCGTCAAGCTCAATCCGGGGCAGCCGTGAGTCGACCGGAGATCGTCCGACGCTGGGCCCGCTGGCGCGAGAGTTTCCGGCACCGGCGCGTCGTCAACTTCACCTATCGCATCGTCGTCGGCGTGGTCGGGCTGGTCATCTTCGCCTTCGGCATCGTCGCGATCCCGTATCCGGGACCCGGCTGGGCCATCGTGATTGTCGGCCTGGGCGTCCTGGCCACCGAGTTCGACTGGGCGCGGCACTGGCTGTCGTTTGCGCGCAAGCGCTACGACGCGGTGACGGACTGGTTCCGCCGCCAGGGTCGCTGGGTGCAGGCCGTCGGCGCGACGTTCAGCGCGGCCGTCGTGCTGACGACGCTGTGGCTGCTCGGCGCTCTCGGCTGGTCGGCCGACCTGGTGGGCATCGAGCACCCTTCGCTGCGGAGCCCTATTGGCTTGGGATCGTGACCACCGGCACAGATAGCATGGTCGCGTTCGTAAATACCCCGGATACCCCGCACACGCGAGGAGCCCAACGATCTTGGAGAGTGACCGATGAGCGCCGCCGCCAACCCCGCCCCAGCAGCCCCGATCCGGGTCGCTGCCGGGACGACCGCGGCGGCGGCCGTCCGCGACGCGGGCCTGCCGAGCCGGGGCGCCCCCGACGCCGTCGTCGTCATCCGTGACGCCGACGGCCTGCTGCGCGACCTGAGCTGGGTGCCCGACGCCGACGTCGAGGTGACGCCGGTGGCCGCCGACACCGACGATGGGCGCAGCGTGATTCGGCACTCCGCGGCGCATGTCCTCGCGCAGGCGGTTCAGGACATGTTCCCCGAGGCCAAGCTCGGCATCGGACCGCCGATCACCGACGGCTTCTACTACGACTTCGACGTCGCCGAGGCGTTCACCCCCGAGGACCTGGCAGCGCTGGAGAAGCGCATGCGCCAGATCGTCAAGGACGGCCAGCTGTTCTCCCGGCGGGTCTACGAGTCGAAAGACGAGGCGCGCGAAGAACTCGCCAACGAGCCCTACAAGTTGGAGCTCGTCGACGACAAGTCGGGCGATCCGGAGGTGATGGAGGTCGGCGGCGACGAACTGACCGCTTACGACAACCTCAATCCCCGCACCCGCGAACGTGTTTGGGGCGACTTGTGTCGCGGTCCGCACATTCCGACCACGAAGTTCATTCCCGCGTTCAAGCTGACCCGCAGCTCGGCGGCGTATTGGCGCGGCAACCAGGAAAACGCCAGCCTGCAGCGCATCTACGGCACCGCGTGGGAGTCGCAGGAGGCGCTCGACCGGCACATGGAGCTGATCGAGGAGGCGCAGCGCCGCGACCACCGCAGGCTGGGCGCGGAGCTGGATCTGTTCAGCTTCCCCGACGAAATCGGTTCGGGCCTCGCGGTTTTCCACCCCAAGGGCGGCGTCATCCGGCGCGAGCTGGAGGACTACTCGCGTCGCAAGCACAGCGAGGCGGGATACCAGTTCGTCAACAGCCCGCACATCACCAAGGCGGAGCTGTTCAAGATCTCGGGCCACCTCGACTGGTACGCCGACGGCATGTTCCCGCCGATGCACCTCGACGCGGAGTTCAACGAGGACGGCACGATACGCAAGCCCGGCCAGGACTACTACCTCAAGCCGATGAACTGCCCGATGCACTGCCTGATCTTCCGGTCCCGCGGGCGGTCATATCGCGAACTTCCGTTGCGGCTCTTCGAGTTCGGCACCGTCTACCGCTACGAGCTCTCCGGCGTCGTGCACGGGCTGACGCGCGTACGCGGCCTGACGATGGACGATTCGCACATCTATTGCACGCGTGACCAGATGCGTGACGAGCTCACCTCGCTGCTGAACTTTGTGCTCGACCTGCTCGGTGACTACGGGCTGACCGACTTCTATCTCGAGCTGTCCACCAAGGATCCGAACAAGTTCGTCGGCTCTGACGAGATGTGGGAGGAAGCCACCAGCGTGCTGGCCGAGGTCGGCGCGGCGTCCGGGCTGGATCTGGTGCCCGATCCGGGCGGCGCGGCGTTCTACGGCCCGAAGATCTCCGTTCAGGTCAAGGATGCGCTCGGCCGCAGCTGGCAGATGTCGACGATCCAGCTGGACTTCAACTTCCCCGAGCGTTTCGACCTGGAGTACACCGCCGCCGACGGCAGCAGGCAGCGGCCGGTGATGATCCACCGCGCGCTGTTCGGGTCGATCGAGCGGTTCTTCGGCATCCTCACCGAGCATTATGCCGGTGCGTTCCCCGCATGGCTGGCGCCGGTGCAGGTGGTCGGCATCCCCGTTGCCGATGCCCACGTGGAATACCTGGAAAGCGTTGCCGAGCAACTGAAGTCACGCGGAGTCCGCATCGAGGTCGACACCAGCGATGACCGCATGGCCAAGAAGATCGTCAACCACACCAACCAGAAGGTGCCGTTCATGCTGGTGGCGGGTGACCGCGACGTCGAGGCAGGCGCGGTCAGCTTCCGGTTCGGTGACCGCAGCCAGGTCAACGGTGTACCCCGCGACGAGGCGGTGGATGCGATCGTGAACTGGATCGCCAACCGCGAAAATGCTGCCCCCACAGCAGAATTGATCAACGTGGGCATGTCGACGTGACCGACAACGACGAACGCAAGGTCGTCGACCACGGCGTGGGCGAGCCCGATCACCTGCAGCGGCTCTGGACCCCCTACCGGATGAGCTATCTGGCTGAGGCGCCGATGAAAGGCGGCTCTGCGGCGTCGACGCAGCCGTTCACCGACATCCCGACGCTCGCCGACGAGGACGGCCTCGTGGTGGCGCGCGGCGAGCTCGTCTACGTCGTGCTGAACCTCTACCCTTACAACCCGGGCCACTCGATGGTGGTGCCCTACCGGCGGGTGTCGGAGCTCGAGGATCTCACCGTGGAGGAGAGCGCCGAGCTGATGGCGTTCACCCAGAAGGTGATTCGCGTCATCAAGTCGGTGTCGCAGCCCCACGGGTTCAACGTCGGGCTCAACCTCGGCAGCTCCGCGGGCGGCTCGCTGGCCGACCACCTGCACATGCACGTAGTGCCGCGGTGGAGCGGAGACGCGAACTTCATCACGATCATCGGCGGCTCCAAGGTCGTCCCGCAGCTGCTGCGCGAGACCCGCGAGCTGCTGGCCACGGAATGGGCGCAGCAGTCGTGAGCGACTTCTACCTGATGACCCGCGCGGCGTACGCGAAACTCTCGACACCGGTCGCCAAGGCCGCACTTCGCGCGGGCTTCACCCCCGACAGCATCACGATCGTCGGCACCGCGGGCGCGGTGATCGCCGCCCTGACGCTGTATCCGATCGGCCAGCTGTGGTGGGGATCGTTCGCGGTCTTCGTCTTCGTGCTCGCCGACATGCTCGACGGCGCGATGGCCCGCCAGAGCGGTGGTGGCACCCGGTTCGGCGCAGTGCTCGACGCCACCTGCGACAGGATCGGCGACGGCGCGGTGTTCTGCGGGCTGCTCTGGTGGGCGGCCTTCGGGATGCGCAGCACGTCGTTGGTGGTGGCCCTGATGATCTGCCTGGTCACCTCGCAGGTGATCTCCTACGTCAAGGCCCGCGCCGAGGCCAGTGGACTGAGCGGCGAGGGCGGGCTCATCGAGCGGCCCGAGCGACTGGCGATCATCCTGACCGGCGCGGGGCTGTCGGGCGTGTCATTCCTCCACATACCGTGGCTGCTGCACGTCGCCACGTGGCTGCTTGCGGTCGCGAGCCTGATCACCCTCGGTCAGCGCGTGCACACTGTCCGCACCTCGCCGGGCGCGATGGAGCCGCTGCAGAAAGCCGAGCCGGACACCGCCGAGGCCGCAGGGCAGGGGGACGAACCGTGACCACCACCCCGACGGGACCACAGGCGGGAGATGCTCGTGCTCCTCTCGTCCGCGTCGGGGGCAGTCGGTTCTCGCTCGGCGGGCAGTTCACCGACTTCGGCTATACCGCGGGCTGGCGCGTCGTTCGCGCGATGCCGGAACTGGTGGCGCGCAACGCATTCGATGCAGGCGCCATCTACGCCTCCCGCAATGGCGGGCCCGCGCAGCTGCGCAAGAACCTGGCTCGCGTCCTTGGCGTGCCTGCCGCCAGGGTGCCGGGAGGGCTGATCCGTGCTTCGCTTGCCTCATACGCCCGTTACTGGCGGGAGGCATTCCGGTTGCCGTCGATGGACAAAGAGAAGCTTCGCGTCCGGCTCGAGCCGTGCCTGCTCGGTCGCGAGCGCGTTCGGGCCGGACTCGACGCGGGTCGCGGAGTCATCATGCCGCTGCCGCACAGCGGGAATTGGGACATGGCCGGGGTCTGGATGGTGCAGCACTTCGGCACGTTCACCACCGTCGCCGAGCGGCTGAAGCCGGAATCGCTGTATCAGCGTTTCATCGACTACCGGGAGAGCCTGGGCTTCGAGATGTTGCCGCTCACCGGCGGTGAACGCCCGCCGTTCGAGGTGCTCGCCGAGCGGTTGCGTGACAACGGCATCGTCTGTCTGATGGCCGATCGCGACCTGACGCGCTCCGGGGTGGAGGTCGACTTCTTCGGTGAGCCCACGCGGATGCCCGCGGGTTCGGCGAAACTGGCGATCGAGACGGGTGCGGTAGTGCTGCCGACGCACTGCTACAACACGCGAGACAGCTGGGTGTTCGACGTGTCGGGGCCGTTGGATACATCATCGGGCGATATCACCACGATCACGCAGGCGATGGCCGACCGGTTCGCCAGGGGTATTGCCGCACATCCCGAAGACTGGCACATGCTGCAGCCGCAGTGGCTCGCCGACCTATCGGAGGAGCGGCAGGCCAAGCTCAGGGGTGAGACCTGATGCGCATCGGCATGGTCTGCCCGTATTCGTTCGACGTACCCGGTGGCGTGCAATCTCACGTGCTGCAACTGGCGGAGGTCATGCGCGACCGTGGCCATGAGGTCAGCGTGCTCGCGCCGTCGTCGCCACACGTCGAGGTGCCCGACTACGTGGTATCCGGAGGCAAGGCCGTTCCGATCCCGTACAACGGGTCGGTCGCGCGGCTGCGGTTCGGCCCGGCCACGCACCGCAAGGTCAAGCGCTGGCTCACCGACGGCGACTTCGACGTCCTGCACCTGCACGAGCCGAACGCGCCGAGCCTGTCCATGCTGGCGTTGCAGGCTGCCGAGGGTCCGATCGTCGCGACATTCCACACGTCGACCACGAAGTCGTTGACGCTCAGCGTCTTTCAGGGCATCCTTCGGCCCTTCCACGAGAAGATCATCGGCCGCATCGCGGTGTCCGACCTGGCCCGGCGCTGGCAGATGGAAGCCCTCGGCTCCGACGCCGTCCAGATACCGAACGGCGTCGACGTGGGGTCGTTCGCATCGGCGCCGTGTCTCGACGGTTATCCGCGGCCCGGCAAGACGGTGCTCTTCCTCGGTCGGTTCGATGAGCCGCGCAAGGGTATGGCCGTCCTGATCGCCGCGCTGCCCGCGCTGGCCGAGCGGTTCCCCGATATCGAGATTCTCATCGTCGGCCGCGGCGACGAGGACGAGCTGCGTGAGGAGGCAGGTCCGCTGGCCGGGCATCTGCGATTCCTCGGCCAGGCCGACGACGCGCAGAAGGCGTCGGCGATGCGCAGCGCCGACGTGTACTGCGCGCCGAACACCGGCGGCGAGAGCTTTGGAATCGTGCTTGTCGAGGCGATGGCCGCGGGCACCGCCGTCGTGGCCAGTGGCCTCGACGCGTTCCGCCGAGTGCTGCAGGACGGCAAGGCGGGACGCCTGGTTGCGGTGGACGACGCCGACGAACTCGCCGCAGGCCTGATCGAGGTACTCGACGACGACGAGGCCAGGGGCCGCTACATCGAGGCGGCGACCAAGGCGGTTCACCAGTACGACTGGTCGGTGGTCGCAAGCCAGATCATGCGGGTGTACGAGACGGTCGCAGGGGCCGGGGCCAAGGTGCAGGTGGCGGGTACGGCGGGGTGGGGGCACCGCCCGGCCGCAGGCAAGGGGGAGAGCGAAGCGACTCGGGGAGCTAGTACGTGACCTGGCTTGTCGTGACGGCTCTGGTGGTGCTGCTTGCGGTGCTGTTGCTGGTGGCGGCTTGGGCCTATCAGACCGCGCATCGGCTGGACCGGCTGCACGTCCGCTACGACCTGTCCTGGCAGGCGCTCGACGGTGCGCTGGCCCGCCGCGCTGTGGTCGCCCGTGCGGTCGCCGTCGACGCCTACGGGGCAGGCCCGGAGGGCAAGCGGTTGAAGGCGCTTGCCGACACCGCCGAGCAGGCGCCGAGGGCGGGCAGGGAGGCCGCCGAGAACGAGCTGTCCGCGGCGCTCGCGATCGTCGACCCGGTGTCGCTGCCGGTGGCACTGGTCGCCGAGCTGGCCGACGCCGAGGCGCGCGTGACACTGGGCCGCCGGTTTCACAACGACGCTGTGCGCGACACGCTGGCGCTGCGCGAGCGGCCACCCGTGCGACTGCTCCGCCTCGGCGGAACCGCCGCGCTGCCAACCTATTTCGAGATCGCCGAGCAATCCGACCGCGACGTCGGCCTGGTCAGCCGCCGCCTGTCAGCGCGCGTGGTCCTGCTGGATGGCGACGGAGCTGTGCTGCTGTTGTGCGGATCCGACCCGGCCAGCGCGGACGGCCCTGGACCGCGTTGGTGGTTCACGGTGGGCGGCGCCGCCCAGCGGGGGGAGACGCTTTCCGAGGCCGCGGTCCGCGAGCTGGCCGAGGAAACGGGTCTGAGCGTCGCGCCCGACGACGTGATCGGGCCGGTGTGGCGGCGAGACTCCGTGATCGACTTCAACGGGTCGGTCATCCGCAGCGAGGAGATGTTCTTCGTGCACCGCACGTCGCGGTTCGAACCCTCCACGTCGGGTCGCAGCGCACTGGAACGCCGTTATATCCATGGCCACCGCTGGTGCGATGAGACAATGATCGGCGAGCTGGTCGCCAAGGGCGAAACTGTCTATCCGCTGCAGCTCGGCGAGTTGCTTTCCGAGGCGAATGCGCTGGCCGACGCGCGGCATGCCGGGCCGGCGCGGCAGTTGCAATCGATTCGCTGATGTGCGGATTTATTGGATTTGGCGGCACCCTTAGACTGGTTCCGTAGCGATTTGGAGGAGATAGCAGTGGAAACCGCAGCTGGAACGAACGGGTCGGCACAGACCGGCACCGCGCGGGTCAAGCGCGGCATGGCCGAGATGCTCAAGGGCGGCGTGATCATGGACGTCGTCACCCCCGAGCAGGCGCGCATCGCCGAGGGAGCAGGTGCCGTCGCCGTGATGGCGCTGGAGCGCGTGCCCGCCGACATCCGCGCTCAGGGTGGGGTATCGCGGATGAGCGACCCCGACATGATCGAGGGCATCATCGCGGCTGTAACCATTCCGGTGATGGCCAAGGCTCGCATCGGTCACTTCGTGGAGGCGCAGATTCTGCAGAGCCTCGGCGTGGACTACGTCGACGAGTCAGAGGTGCTGACGCCCGCCGACTACACCAACCACATCGACAAGTGGAAGTTCACCGTGCCGTTCGTCTGCGGTGCGACGAACCTGGGCGAGGCGCTGCGCCGGATCACCGAGGGCGCGGCGATGATCCGCTCCAAGGGCGAGGCGGGCACCGGCGACGTGTCCAATGCGACCACGCACATGCGCGAGATCGGCGGGGAGATCCGCAGGCTGACCTCGATGTCAGAAGACGAGTTGTTCGTCGCGGCAAAGGAATTGCAGGCTCCCTACGAGCTGGTCGCCGAGGTCGCGCGGGCGGGCAAGCTGCCGGTGACACTGTTCACCGCCGGCGGCATCGCGACGCCTGCCGACGCCGCGATGATGATGCAGCTCGGCGCCGAGGGTGTGTTCGTCGGCTCGGGCATCTTCAAGTCCGGCGATCCCGCATCCCGGGCCGCCGCGATCGTCAAGGCCACCACCTTCTATGACGACCCCGACGTGCTGTCCAAGGTGTCGCGCGGGCTGGGGGAGGCCATGGTTGGCATCAACGTTGAGGAGATCGCCGCCCCGCATCGGCTCGCCGAGCGCGGCTGGTAAAAAGCTCGCATGGCGATCGAGGAGATTCTTGATCTCGAGCAACTAGAGGTCAACATCTACCGCGGTGGCGTGTTCAGCCCGGAATCGGGTTTCCTGCAGCGGACGTTCGGCGGGCATGTCGCGGGCCAGTCGCTGGTCTCGGCGGTTCGGACGGTGGAGCCGCGCTTCGCGGTGCACTCGCTGCACGGCTACTTCCTGCGGCCCGGTGACGCGAAGGCGCCGACGGTGTTCATCGTCGAGCGGCTTCGCGACGGCGGCTCGTTCGTCACCAGGCGCGTCAACGCGATCCAGCACGGCGAGACCATCTTCTCCATGTCGGCGTCGTTCCAGACCGACCAGAGCGGCATCGAGCACCAGGACGCGATGCCGTTCGCGGCGCCGCCGGATAACCTGCCGAGTTTCATCTCGAAGGGCGGCGCGTTCGACGACGCCGGCTTCCAGCAGTTCGCCGAGTGGGATGTCCGGATGGTGCCGCGCGACCAGCTCAAGCTGCTGCCCGGCAAGGCGTCGCAGCAGCAGGTGTGGTTCCGGCACAAGGACCCGCTGCCCGACGACCACGTGCTGCACATCTGCGCGCTGGCCTATATGAGCGACCTCACGCTGCTCGGCTCGGCGCAGGTGACGCACCTCGAGGAACGCAAACATCTGATGGTGGCGTCGTTGGACCATGCGATGTGGTTCATGCGCCCGTTCCGCGCCGACGAGTGGCTGTTGTACGACCAGTCATCGCCGTCGGCGTCCGGCGGCCGGTCGCTGACGCAGGGCAAGATCTTCACTCAGTCCGGCGAGATGGTGGCGGCGGTCATGCAGGAGGGACTGACCCGCTTCAAGCGCGACTTCACGTCGGCGCGGCAGTGAGCGTCCGCGTCGGCGTGCTGGCGCTGCAGGGCGACACCCGAGAACACCTGGCCGCCTTGCGAGAAGCAGGCGCCGACGCGATCACCGTGCGGCGCAGGGGCGAGCTCGACGCCGTCGACGCGCTGGTGATCCCCGGTGGGGAGTCCACCGCGATGACGCATCTGCTTCGCGAGTTCGAGCTGCTCGAGCCGCTACGCACGCGCCTCGCCGAGGGCATGCCCGCGTACGGGTCCTGCGCCGGGATGATCCTGCTGGCCAGCGAGATCCTCGACGCCGGAGTCGCGGGCCGAGAGGCGGCCCCGCTCAAGGGCATCGATATGACCGTGCGGCGCAACGCCTTCGGCCGCCAGGTCGACTCATTCGAAGGCGACATCGAGTTCGTCGGGCTCGACGCCCCAGTGCACGCGGTGTTCATCAGGGCGCCGTGGGTCGAGCGGGTCGGGCCCGACGTCCGCGTGCTCGGCCGCGCGGGCGATCACATCGTCGCGGTTCGCCAGGGCCGGATGCTCGCGACGGCGTTTCATCCCGAGATGACCGGCGATCGCCGCATCCACAAACTCTTCGTCGACATCGTCACCGACCGCGCATGAGCGATTTGGGCGCGTAACCGTGCGCTGAGCGCCGGTTAGCGCGCCGAAATCGCTAGGCCGGCTCCTCGGTGTCGAGCCACTCGTCATTGCCCGGATCGTCGAGGACGGTCAGCGTTGGATTGCGGACGTAGGTGGCCTGGTTGCCGCCGCCCTTGCGCGATTCGTACATCGCGTTACTGGCGATCGTCAGCAGCTCATCGAGCACGTCGTGCGGCGGCAGCTGCGCAAGGGGTTGCAACGGTATGGTGACCACGCCGATGCTGGCCGACAGACGGGACGGCGAGCTGGAGATGGTGCCGCGCACCCGCTCGATGAGGGCCGACGCGTCGGCGCTGTCGAACAGGTCGCCGATCACGAACTCGGAGTCGGAGACGTGTGCGAGCACGGCATCGCGCCGAGCGGTCTCGCGTAGCCGTGCCGCGATCTCGACCCGAGCGCGGTTGGCACCGCTTTGGCCGGAGAACTCGCCGACGAGGGAGAAGCTGTCGAGGTTGATCACGGCGACCGCCAGGTACCGGTCGTCGCCGCGACTGCGCGATGCCAGCAGTGTCGTCGCTTTCTCGTAGAAGCCGTCGCGGTTGAACATTCCGGTGAGCGGTTCGAAGTTCTCGTGCAGGATGTCCACGTCGATGAGGCCGATCGCCGCCTTACCCGTGAGCGAGACGAACATGACGATGAAACCGACCAGCAGCACCGACGAGATCGCGAATGCCCAGTCGACTTCGGCCAACCTGATCCCGAGTACCGCCAGCGTCACGCCTGCGGCGAGCCACGTGACGGCCAGCCATCGGGTGGTGTGGAAAACCGCGGCGTATATCGACACCAAGGTGAATGCCGTCGCACCGAAGAGTCCCGCCAGTGGATCGGACTGGATCAGGCACGAAATCGCGACGCACGCCGACCCGAGGCAGACGCACAACCGCGACTCGAACGCACTCGGCCAGCGGGAACGAAGCCACAACGCGGACATTGCCCAGCAGCACACCGCGACGACGACTGCCAGGACCTCGTTGCGCGTGCCGTGCGGGCCTGTCGGGCTCCAGATCAGCGTTACCGAAATGGCGCTCAATCCGAATATGACCAGCGCCACCAGACGACACGTTGACTGCTGAATTCCGCGCGCGGCGAGAAAGGCGGTCAACCAGTAGTAGTGATCAAGGCCCCGCCACCATCGCTGCGCCGAATTCACCGACGACCCATCTGGCTCAGGGACATTTCGCCAGGGTAGCAATTCAGCAAACGCGCCACGTGCTCCTGCACAATATGATTCGTTGTTTTGTCCGGCCTGAGAATTTGCTCTCGGATCTATGCGAGCTTCAATTGATTCCGCAGCCAGCCAATGATGACCGGCACCACCTGCGCCGCCTTGCTCATCGCGACGTGGCCGGTCCCCGGTATCAGGTGAACCTCGGTGTCGGGACGGCCCTCGAAAACCAGGGTGTCGGATTTCGGGACGAAGTAGTCGTCGGCGCCGTTGATCACCAACATCGGTGAAACTCGTCGCGGCGATCGCGCCGAACCTGCAGCACTACATCGAGGGTGACATTCGATGAAACGGATCACCACGGATCGATGAGGGTCATTCCGGCCAGTGAGGCGCTGTCGAAGGCGGGCAGCAGTTCGGCCGCTTCGGTCAACCCGATGACCCGCTCGATCAGGCCCTGCGGTCGCAGGTCGCCGCGTTCGATCATTGCCAGCATCAGCGGATAGGCAGCCGCGGCCATGCCGTGGCTGCCCAGGAGATCCAGCTCCCAGGCGATAACTCGAGACATCGGCACCCTCGGATGACCGTTCACGGGCGGCAGCAGCCCCACTTGGACGTGGCGGCCGCGGCGGCGCAGGCTGAGAATCGAATCCTGACAGGTCTGCTCGCTTCCGACTGCGTCGACCGCGACGTGACTGCCGCCGCCGGTGAATTCGTGAACCTTTACGGGGATGTCGGAGCCGTCTGCGATCAGGACGTGGTCGGCTCCAAGGGTCTTCGCGGCTTCAAGGGCGCCTGCGTTGCGGTCGACGGCGATCACCTTGGCGCCGAGCGCCTTTCCGATCATCACTGCGCTCAGGCCGACGCCGCCGACACCAACCACTGTCACCCACTCGTCAACGGAGACGCGGGCGCGTTCAGTGAGCGCTCGGAAGGCGGTGGCAAAGCGGCATCCAAGGCTCGCAGCGGCCTCGAACGACACTGAATCGGGAATGGCGACCAGGTTGATGTCGGCCGCGTGCAGCACGACGTACTGGGCGAACGAGCCCCAATGGGTGAAGCCGGGCTGCTCCTGGTCGGGACAGATCTGCGCGTTTCCCGACAGACACCATTCGCATCGGCCGCAGCCGCACACGAACGGCACCGTCACGCGGTCGCCCAACGACCACTTCTTTACGCCGGCGCCGACAGCGGAGACGACCCCGGCGAGTTCGTGGCCGGGCACATGGGGGAGCGCGACGTCGTCGTGGCCTGCCCAGGCGTGCCAGTCGCTACGGCACATCCCGGTGGCATGCACGCGGACGACGACACCGCCGACGGGCGCCTGAGGGTCGGGGACTTCCCGGACTTCCAAGGGTCCACCGACGCGATCCATGACCATCGCGCGCATACCGGTTGCCTCTCGTATCGGATGTTCCGCGGTAGCAGACGATAGCCGCATAAACGTCCACGTAGACTCGTTGATCGGACTTCATCTGCACCAAAGGCAGTAGTGAAAGAGGTAGTACCTGCATGAGCGGCCATTCCAAGTGGGCCACCACCAAGCACAAGAAGGCGATCATCGATGCCCGCAGGGGTAAGAACTTCGCCAAGCTGATCAAGAATATCGAGGTGGCCGCGCGCACCGGCGGTGGCGACCCGGCTGGCAACCCGACGCTGTATGACGCCATTCAAAAGGCGAAGAAGAGCTCGGTGCCCAACGACAACATCGAGCGCGCCCGCAAACGTGGCGCGGGCGAGGAGGCCGGCGGCGCCGACTGGCAGACCATCACCTACGAGGGCTACGGGCCCAACGGCGTCGCGGTACTGGTCGAGTGCCTGACCGACAACCGCAATCGCGCGGCGGGTGAGGTGCGAGTCGCGATGACCCGCAACGGCGGCAACATGGCCGACCCCGGCTCCGTCGCCTACCTGTTCTCCCGCAAGGGCGTCGTCACCCTGGAGAAGAACGGGCTGACCGAGGACGACGTGCTGACGGCGGTGCTCGAGGCCGGCGCAGAGGACGTCAACGATCTCGACGACGCCTTCGAAGTCATCTGCGAGCCAACCGATCTCGTCGCGGTGCGCACCTCCCTGCAGGACGCGGGGATCGACTACGAGTCCGCGGAGGCCAGCTTCCAGCCGTCGGTCACGGTGCCCGTCGACCTCGACGGTGCCCGCAAGGTGCTCAAGCTGGTGGATGCGCTCGAGGACAGCGACGACGTTCAGGACGTCTACACCAACATCGATATCCCCGACGACGTCGCCGCCTTCCTCGACGACGACGAGTGATTTGGGCGTACTTCGCTGCGTTCAGCGCAACCAACCACGCCCAAATCACCACTCAGGGCAACAGGGTGCGAAGCAGATCGGCGACATCGTGATCGCCGATGGCCGCGTCGGCTCGCATCGTCGATGATCTACCGACCTCGACTGTCTGCAACTTCGATCCCATGCTTGCGGTGAAGACCGCGGCGATCCACGCGGTCAACAGCTGCGACCGGTATTGGCCCCACGCGTCGTCAGGATCGACGGCGATACCGCTGTCGGCCAGCCGCAGGCAGTAGCGCTCGATGAGCCGGCGTTCGTGCCCGCGCCTCAGCTCGGTGGGAACGGAGCCGCCGAGAAAGTAGGCGACGTCGCGCAGACCCGGCGCGAAGCCGATCAGCGCCCAGTCGAGGAGTCCCGGCGTGGCGCCGTCGGCGAACATGTTGCCGAGGTGCGGGTCGCCGTGCACGAAGGTGCGGGGCCCTCGCGATAGCAGGCCCGGAACCCGTTCGGCGCGAGAAAGATACACGGCGGCCAGCTCGCGTGATTTCTCCGGCAGGCGATCGCCGAGCTGTTCGACCGCGAAACCGATGAGATCGGCCGACGAACCGTAGTCGGCCGAACGGTCGGCCACCCACGCCAGATCACCCGTCGGCGCAAACCTGTTGCTCTCCCAGAACGCCGCGTGCAGCGCCGCCAACGAGTCGATGGTGTTCTCGACGAACGCGGGCAGGTCGGGGTCGCGCTGCCGGGGATAGCGAGCGCCCGTCGCATGCAGGTCCTCCAACACCATGACGTAGCGGCCAGCGTCGTCGTGCGCCGCGTACCAGGGCCGGGGATGGCGTACCGGCACATCGGACGCGATCTCTGCGTAGAAGCGGGCTTCGGCGACACCCATGCCGGTCTGGTCGACGAAAACGCGTTGGTCGGAGTCGAACGGCGCGAGCTTGACGAACACTGACCCGGGCAATCGCTCGTCATCGTGGGTGAGGGTGACATGCGCCCGGCCCGTGGTGCCCGAATGCGTGTCGACGACGTCGACCGCCGACAGCCGCGCACCCGGCGCGTACGGGGCGAGCACGGCCTCGAGCCACGGCACCGTGATGTCGCTGACCTCGACCGGGATGGGCGCTGACATATGGTGGCACGTTAGTGCAGCGCCGGAACCGACGACGAGTGATTTGGGCGCGTAACCGTGCGCTGAGCGCCGGTTAGCGCGCCGAAATCGCAATCAGCCGCGGCCGTTGGGGCTCGCGTAGTCGTCCTCGTAGTCGGCGTGCTCGTCGAAGGCGCGTCCGCGCGCCTCGGCTTCGGGGCTGCCGGAGAACAGACTCGCCCCCACGCGCTTCGTCTCACCGTCTCCGTCGTTGCGGCGCGGCTCGACGTCGGTACTCGTCTCGGCGGCCTCGATCCGCTGCGTCGGCAGCACGCGATTGTGCTGCACCCAATTCACCATCCCCTCGCGCACCGCGCACCGCAGATCGAACAGCGCGCCGGCGTTCGGGGCGCTGACCACGATCCGCACCCGCACCACACCGCCGACGGCATCGGTCACCTGCAGCACGCCGCGACGGCCGTCCCACAGGTCGCTCTCGGCGAGCAACCGGTCCAGCTCGGCACGCATCTCGGCGAATGGCACGGAGAAGTCGACGTCGAATTCGACGGCACCCATGATCTCGGTGGCGCTGCGGGTCCAGTTCTCGAACGGCTCGGTGGTGAAGTAGGTGCAGGGGAGCACGAGCCTGCGCTCGTCCCACAGCCGCACGACGACATAGCTCAGGGTGATCTCCTCGATCCGGCCCCACCATTGCCCGTTCTCGAGCTGCACCACATCGCCGACGCGGATGGCGCCGGAGAATGCGATCTGCATGCCTGCGAACACGGCGCCAAGCGAGGTCTGCGCGGCCAGGCCCGCGACGACGGACAACACCCCGGCTGACGCGAACACCGTGGTGCCGATATCGGAGAACCTCGGGAACGTCATCAGGATCGCGGCCGAGCCCAAAATCACGACGATTGCGATCGCGAGCCTGCGCAGCACCGTCACCTGCGTGCGGACTCGTCGCCAGATTCGGTATGCGTCGGAGATCTCGTCATCACCACCGCCGTAACGGGCGATGGCGCGCCGCTCGGCGACCAGCCAGGTGAGCGCGGCAATCAGCAAAATCAGCAGCGTGTGGTCCAGCCAGCCGCGCCAGCTGTCGTGAGGATGGGACGTGCGCTGCACGGCGATCGATGAACCGAACACCACCAGCGCGGCCCGCAGCGGCATCCGGGTCAGTTCGGCGATGTCACTGATCACGGCGCTGCGCCTGCCGATGCGCATCATCACCCAGGTGAGCACCACCCCGAGCAGGTATGCCACCACCACGGCGCCTGCGACCCAGGCGAGCGTGACGGCGAGATTTGTTGCGGACTCCAGTTCGTTCTCGTCGGGCATCGTGTGACTTCAGCTCCCACGGATCGGGTTCAGGTCTCCGTGCGACGTTAGCGGCGAAGCGCGCCGGGGTGTTCGGATATGTCGCGGATCTCACAGGGGTGCAAGCAAAGTAGCCGCGTGGATTAGCGGGCTCCCGATGGCGTGTCCTTACCAGGTCGCGTCGGTCAACCGGGCTACGCTCTGATCGAACAGATGTTCACGTAAAGGGGTTGGCGTGCGCGTAATGGGAGTCGATCCCGGGCTGACGCGCTGCGGGCTCTCCGTGATCGAGGGCGGAAAGGGCCGGCAGGTCATCGCGCTCGACGTCGATGTGGTCCGCACCCCGGCCGATGCGCCGCTGCACAAGCGGCTTCTGACCATCAGCGATGCCGTCGAACACTGGATGGACACCCATCATCCCGACGTCATCGCTATCGAGCGGGTGTTCTCCCAGCAGAACGTGTCGACGGTGATGGGCACGGCGCAGGCAGGCGGGGTTGTTGCGCTGGCGGCCGCCAAACGCGGTATCGACGTGCACTTCCACACGCCCAGCGAGGTCAAGGCCGCCGTCACCGGCAACGGCGGCGCAGACAAGGCCCAGGTGACCGCGATGGTGACGAGAATCCTTGCGCTGCAGACCAAGCCGACGCCGGCGGACGCGGCCGACGCCCTGGCGCTTGCCATCTGTCACTGCTGGCGGGCGCCGATGATCGCACGGATGGCCGCCGCGGAGGCGCTGGCCGCCGAGCAGCAGAAGAAATACCGGGCACGACTCAAGGCGGCACGATGATCGCATCCATTCGCGGGGAAGTCCTCGACATTGCACTCGACCATGTCGTCATCGAGGCGTGCGGCGTCGGCTACCGAATCAACGCGACACCCTCGACGCTGGCCACCTTGCGTCGCGGCGCCGAGGCCAGACTGGTGACCGCGATGATCGTCCGCGAGGACTCGATGACCCTGTACGGCTTCGCCGACTCCGACGCCCGCGACCTGTTCTCGACGCTGCTCTCGGTGTCGGGCGTGGGCCCGAAGATCGCGCTGGCCACGCTGGCGGTGCACGATGCGCCTGCGTTGCGCCACGCGCTGGCCGACAGCGACGTGACGGCGCTGACCCGAGTGCCGGGTATCGGCAAGCGCAGCGCCGAACGGATGGTGCTCGAGCTGCGCGACAAGGTCGGCCCGGTGGGCCCCGCCGTCGGCCTGCCTGCCACCAACGGCCATGCGGTGCGCGGACCGGTGGTGGAAGCCCTTGTCGGCCTTGGGTTTGCGCTCAAGCAGGCCGAGGAGACCACCGACAAGGTGCTCGCCAACGAGCCCGAGGCCAACACCCAGACCGCGCTGCGCGCCGCGCTGACGATGCTGGGTAACAGATGAGCCGGTTCGAAGACGACGAGGCGGAGGACCGCGACGTCTCCCCGGCGCTGACCGTCGGTGAGGGCGACATCGACGCGAGCCTGCGGCCACGGTCGCTGGGGGAGTTCATCGGGCAGCCCCGGGTCCGCGAACAGCTGCAGCTCGTCATCGAGGGTGCCAAGAACCGCGGTGGCACACCGGATCACATCCTGCTCTCGGGTCCGCCGGGGCTCGGCAAGACGTCGCTGGCGATGATCATCGCCGCGGAATTGGGCGCGTCGCTGCGGGTGACGTCGGGCCCTGCGCTCGAGCGGGCGGGCGATCTGGCGGCCATGCTGTCCAATCTCGTCGAGCACGATGTCCTGTTCATCGATGAAATCCATCGCATCGCACGGCCGGCCGAGGAGATGCTGTATCTGGCGATGGAGGATTTCCGCGTTGACGTCGTCGTGGGCAAAGGCCCTGGCGCAACGTCGATTCCGCTCGACGTCGCGCCCTTCACCCTGGTCGGCGCAACCACCCGGTCCGGCGCGCTGACCGGCCCGCTGCGCGATCGGTTCGGCTTCACCGCCCACATGGATTTCTACGAACCCGCCGAGCTGGAGCGGGTGTTGGCTCGGTCGGCAGGCATTCTCGGCATCGAGTTCGGTGCCGACGCGGGCGCCGAGATCGCCCGGCGGTCACGGGGCACGCCGCGCATCGCCAACCGGTTGCTGCGCCGGGTGCGCGACTACGCAGAAGTCCGCGCCGACGGTGTGATCACGCGCGATATCGCGAAATACGCACTCGAGGTCTACGACGTCGACGAGCTCGGCCTCGATCGGCTCGATCGCGCCGTGCTGTCGGCTCTGACGCGCAGCTTCGGCGGCGGCCCGGTCGGCGTGACCACACTCGCAGTCGCGGTGGGCGAGGAAGCCACCACCGTGGAGGAGGTGTGCGAGCCTTTCCTGGTGCGGGCCGGGATGCTCGCCCGCACGCCGCGCGGGCGCGTCGCCACGGCGCTCGCGTGGACGCATCTGGGGATGAGGCCACCCAGCGGGATGTCGGGGCTGGGGCAGCAGGGCCTGTTCGCGTAGGAGGCAAAATGCTCACTGCCGGTTTGATTTTCGCGGCACTTGCCGCGCTGCTGCATGTCTACATCTTCGTGATGGAGTCGCTGACGTGGACGTCGCCGCGCACCCGCGCGACGTTCGGCACCACGCCGGAAGAAGCCGAGACCACCAAACTGCTGGCGTTCAACCAGGGCTTCTACAACCTGTTCCTGGCCATCGTGACGGGCATCGGGATCGTCGCGATATGTCTCGGGCACACGCCGGTGGGCGCGGCCCTGGTATTCGCAGGCGTCGGGTCGATGCTCGCCGCAGCCGTGGTGCTGCTCGCCTCGTCACCCGACAAGGCCCGCGCCGCCGTCACGCAAGGAGCCTTCCCGCTGATCGCGGTCGTGCTCCTTGCGGTGGCGTTGGCGGTATAGCGCTCAGAGTAGGCCGAGCAGCTCCAGATCGGTCGCGTACTTGACGATGACGTCCCTGCCGATATGCGGGATGTCTTTGTCCGGGCCGATTTTCGCGCTCTTCACCGCAGCGCGGAACCGGTCGGTCGGTGCGATCGACCCGCGGATCGGCTTCTCCGGCCGCTGATAGTTGTGCAGCAGCGGTAGCAGCGACGCCTGGCGCTGCCGCTCGGGCAATGCGCGAATCGCGGTGTCGAACCGCTGCAGCCAGGCGCCGTAATCGCCGACGCGCTGAATGCGGTAGCCGGCGTCGATCAGCCAGTCGACGTATTCGTCGAGGCCGATGCCGTCGTCGTACGGGTTCATCACGTGGTAGGTCTCGAACCCGTCGAGGACGTTCGCGCCGAGTGTGGAGATCGCCTCGGCGATGAATTCCACTGGCAGACCGTCATAGTGGGCCCGTTGCCGGTTCCCGTCCGCGTCCAGCTCGTAGAACGATCCCGGCGCGATGCCGGTGGCGACCAGGCTGAGCATCATGCGGGTGAACATGTCCGGGAGGTTGAGCTGACCCGCGTAGGTGGTGTCGGCGAGGATCATGTCGCAGCGGAACACCGACACGGGCAGACCGCACAGATCATGCGCCTCGCGCAACAGCACCTCGCCCGCCCACTTGCTGTTCGAGTAGCCGTTGGCGTAGCTGTCGTCGACCTTGCGGGTGGCGCTGATGACCCGGATATCCCCGTCCTCGGTGAACTTTCCGGGTTCGATACCCGCGCCCACGCCGATCGTCGACACGTAGGCGAACGGCTTGATCTTCGTCGTGAGCGCGATGCGGATCAGCTCGGCGGTGCCCAGCGCATTGGGGCCGAACAGCTGGTCGTACGGCAGCACGTGGTTGACCAGCGCCGCGGGGTCGACGATCAGGTCGACGGTGTCGGCAAGCCGCTGCCACGTCTTCTGGTCGAGCCCGAGATTGGCCTCGCCCTTGTCGCCGGCGATCACCTCGAGGTGTTCGGCTGCGAGGTGGTTGTAGTGCCGAAGCAGTTCGGGATCGCCGCTGTCGAAGATCTTGTCGAGACGGTCCCGGGCGGCATCGTCGTCCTTGGCGCGCACCAGGCAAATCACCTTGCCGCCAACCAGATCCATCCGACGCATCCAGTCCAGGGCGAGATAGCGGCCAAGGAATCCGGTTGCGCCGGTGAGCAGGACCGTGCGCACTTCAGCGCTCGGACCCGGCAGCGACGGGGCCGCGGCCAGGGTCTGCTCGTCGATGAACTTGTCCAGCGTCAGATCGCTCGCGTGGGCTTCGGTCGCGCCGCGGCCGTGCACCGACGCGAAGGTCGGACGCTTGGTGCCCGGCTGACGCTCCGCCTCGATGTAGGCGGCCAGCGCGGCAAGGTCGTTGGCCGGGCTGACGATCACGCCGACGGGAACGTCGATATCGAAGATCTCCCGCAGCAGGTTCGCAAACGTCAACGCCGACAACGAATCGCCGCCGAGATCGGTGAAGTGGGCGTCGGGCTGGACGTCTGCGGCCGCGGTACCGAGCAGCGCACCGGCCGCGCGGCCGATGGTCTCCAGGACCGGCTTGTCGGCCCCGTTCTGCCGCAGTGCGCGCAACTCGTCGGCCTGCCCCTCGGCCAGTTCCACATAGAGCTCTTCCAGCCGCTCGCCGTAATGCTCCTTGAGCTTCGGCCTCGCCAGCTTGCGGATGCCGGTCAGCAGGCCGTTTTCGAGCGTGAACGGCGTCGTCTCGACGATGAAGTCGCGCGGGACCTCGTAGGACTGCAGGGCCGCTGCCCTCGCGACGTCTTGAAGTGACTCGCCGACAGCGGGTTTCAGGTCCGCCGCGTCGTAGTCGGCCAGCGCCTCATCGGTCGGTACGACCACCGCGAGCAGATACGAGCGGGCGCTGTTGCCGTAGACGTAGATCTGGCGCACCAGCGGGCTGTCACTGAACACGGCCTCCAACTTGGAGACGGTCGACGAATTCGCCCTGAGACAGCTTCAGGACGTTGTTCCGTCGATCGAGATAGACGAGCTGATCGGGACCGACTTCGGCGACGACGTCGCCGGTGCGGTAGTAGCCGTCCTCGTCGAACATCTCCGCGGTGACCTCGGGCCGCTTGTAGTAACCCGGAAACAGCGTGTCGGACTTGACGAGCAACTCACCGCGCGGGTGCGGCCGGTCGGTGCGGAAGTAGCCGAGGTCGGCGACGTCGGCGAGCTTGTAGTCGATCACCGGTGGCCGCTGGATGTGCCCGTCGACGAACAGCGCGCCCGCCTCGGTGGAGCCGTAGCCGTCGATCAGGTGCATGTCGAGGAAGGTCTCGACGAACGACTTCATCTCCGGCGACATCGGCGCCGAGCCGGTCATCGCCATCACGTACCGGCCGCCGAGCAGGCGTTCGCGCAGATCGGCCAGCACCGCGGACTCATCGGCGGCCCGACGGTCCAGTTCGCTTTGCACCTCCGCGTAGATCATGTCCCAGACGCGCGGAACGAAGCTCATCTGGGTTGGCCTGACCAGCGCCAGGTCCTCAAGGAACGTCGAAAGATCGCTCCTGGCAGCGAAATACGTGGTGCCGCCGGCGCCAAGCGTGCCGTACAGCAGGCCTCGTCCCATCATGTGGCTCATCGGAAGGAAGCTCAGCGTGATCGACGGATGCAAGCCCTCGTCACCCCAGGTTCCCCTGACCGACCTGCGCCACGAATTGGCCACCAGGCGCTCGGGATACATTGCGCCCTTGGGTGTTCCGGTGCTGCCGGAGGTGTAGATCAGCAGCGTCAACGGGTCGGGCTCCTCGGCGATAACCGGTTGCACGGCAGGAAGTTTCGCGCCGTTCTCGAGGATGTCGACCAGGGTGTCGACGCGAACAGCGCTACCGGCGTCTGCGAGACGTGTCTTCACGGCGCGCAGGGCGTCGCGGTGATCGTCGACCTGCGACAGGTAGTCGAACACGATCAGGCGATTCGGCGCGAAACCGGAGAGGATCAGCTCGACGGCGTCGTCGAGGTAGCCGACGCTCGACGCGACGACCGTCGGCTCGGTCTCGGCGACGATCGGGCGCAGCTGGGCGACCGGTGCGCTCGTCTGCAGCGGCACGGAAACCGCGCCCAATCCGATCAGTGCGACGTCGATGGTCGTGTAGTCGACGCTGGAGAAGCCCACCAGTGCGACGCGGTCGCCGGGCCGGACCGGGTCGTCGGCCAATGCATTGGTGACCGCCTGAACCCGCTCGGCGACGTCGGCGTAGGTGATGGTCTCGAAGCGGGGGAGAAGCGCGGCAGTGGTCCTGCCGGTGTCGGGATCGGTGACGAATTCGACGGCTCGCGCCCCGAGGGCGGGCCGGTCCGCGTAGCCGTCGAAGACGGTCCGGACGATCTGCGGAAGTCGGAGACCGGGCTGCTCGATGGCGGCGGAAATCGCCACGTCGGGCGCGGCGTCGGCGAATTGCAGGTCAGAAGCTTTCAGGTCTGCGATGCGGCGCTCGAGGCGCTCCTCGCGGGTAACAGTCGACATCAAAAGTCCTCGGTAATAGCGGGAAAGGTGGCGCGACGCTGCGCCTACATGAAACTACGTTAGCAAAGCTAACTTTATTCCCGCTAACTCGTGAGCCTGTCTATCTGCTGTGAGATGGCCCCGGCCTGGCGCGTCTGATTCCCGCCTGCCCGTTTCGCCTCGTACATCGCGGCGTCGGCGGTGTCCACCAGATGCTCGATCACCGCCCTTGCATCCGCGACGCCGATATCGACCCGCCGGATGCTGGCCACGCCGACGCTCGCGGTGGCGCCGCGCGGGATCGCGGCGACCTCCTGACGCAGCCGCTCGGCGATGATCTCCGCTTCGCCGGGCTGGGTCGCCTCGGCGATCAGGAACTCCTCACCGCCGACGCGCGCGACGACGGCGCGGCCTCGGGTGCTGCGGCGCAACTTGTCGGCGACGGCGACCAGAATCCGGTCGCCGGTGGTGTGGCCTCGGGTGTCGTTGACCTGTTTGAAGCGATCGAGGTCGAGCATGATCACCGTGAGGTAGGGCTCGGCCGAGTGAACCTCCGCACCCAGGAGTTCGCGAGCCGAACGATAGAAGCCGCGCCGATTACGAAGCCCCGTAAGCGGATCCGTGTGTGACTTGAGCGCCTCGTCGCCGAGAAGGTGGATCAGCACGTGAACGGAGAACGGCACGGCCAACACGCCGACAGCGATGATGAGCAGCTTGGCCACGGCCACGAGGGCACTTCCCATACTCTCCGTCATCTGGACACCGCAGACGAACGAGACCGCCGTCGCCGTGCTCAGCACGAGCGTGAGATATCGGCTGGTGTGGAAGAAGGCCACGTAACCGGCGAGCGCGGCGAACGAGGTGCAGCCCAGCAGCGACATCCCCGGATACGAGATGTACACCAGGCACGAGGCCGCGATGCAGGCGTTCGAAAGTCGCTTTTGCCACAGCACCCGCGCGCTATGAGCTTGCGCGTCTGAGCCGGCTGGGTGCATGAGTACAAATGCTTATTTTGCTGGGACGTCAATAAGTTCGCTTAGGTCGGATTGCCGCTGCTGAGCACCACTGACCGATCACGAATTTTGCGTTGCCGCGGCCGCACCGCATCTCGGAAGCCATCGGTACAGGCGTTTGATCGATAGCGCGGCAGATAGCTGAATCTGCATTGCTGTGAAGTTTATGGATACCGCAACGACCGTGAACTATCTGCTTTGCTAGCGCGGGAGAAGCAGTTATCTGGCTGGAGGCGTATCCAGGTTGACTGCCGAAGCGGTTACGAGCGGGGCCCTTCGGGGTTGCCCGTTCGACATCGCTGGGGTCTCTTTCGCGGATCTTCGCCGGTTATCGGCCCTCGGGTTGGGGTACTCCGCCGCCCGTCGGGGTACTCCGTCGGGGACCGAGGAGGCTTGAATGAAAGACAACGGTGTTCACGCACGAGACACGGGTGACGACCGTGTTCGTGCACATGAGATGAGTGACGAGCGTGTTGATGCTCGCGACATGCACGACGAGCGTGTTTATGCACGGGGAATGGATGACAACCGTGTTCATGCCCGTGGTGGCAGGATGCAGATGCCGCGCAGCCGCGGTGCTGCCAGCGGATTTCTCTTGGTGTTGTTGGGCGCCTGGGGAGCGCTGATCCCGTTCGTCGGCCCGTATTTCGACTGGGCGTTCACGCCCGACCAGGAATGGGTGTGGACGACAGGCCGTGGCTGGCTCGAGGTGCTGCCCGGTGCGGTCACCGCATTGGGTGGCCTGCTTCTGTTGAGTTCGCGCAACCGCTTCACCGCCATGCTCGGCGGCTGGCTGTCGGTGCTTGCAGGCGCATGGTTCGTCGTGGGGCGTGCGCTGGCCGGGCTGTTGGCCATCGGTGACGCGGGCACCCCGGTGGCGGCGACCGATGCCAAGCGGGTCGCGCTGGACCTGACGTACTTCTATGGGCTGGGCGCGCTGATCATTTTCCTTGGCGCGATCGCACTGGGCCGCCTGTCGATCCGCAGTGCGCGCGACATCAGGTACGCGCACCGAACGGCCATGAACTCCATGGCCACCACCGCGGAACCGCCGGCGTCGGACGATGTGACCGAGATCCAGCCCGCGCAGACGACACCGGAGCCTCGGCATCGCCCGTGGGGCAATGTGTTCGGCCGTGGTAGCCGGCTCGCCCACCGCTGACAATTAAGGTGGCCGTCGCGCCGCAGTCGGGCAAGATGGCGCCATGCATCTGCGTAGGGCCGCGGGGCCGACATGCGCTTGGTGAGGCGCCTCTACCGACTGCTGGCGCGGGTCATGTCGCTGCGCATCATCGTGATCGTCGCGGCGCTCTCGGTGGTTGCCCTGGTCATCACCCTCGGCGCGTGGGTGTGGTTCGGGGTGACCAACGACCAGTACAGCCAGCTCGACCGCAGGCTCGACTCGGTCAGCAGCCTCGGTGACATCAATTCATTACTGACCAACGCCGGAAACCCTGGGCTTGGCCAATCGTCCCCGAACGGTGGCGGTCTGGTGCGCACCGCGCGCGTCGACGGGCTCACCGTTTCGGTGCCGCGGGATATCGTGTTGCCCCAGTTCGAGAACGGCTACGCCAGCACCACGATCGACGGCGTCGAATACCGGGTCCGCACCTTCAGCGCCGGTGAGGCATCGATCGCGGTCGGCGCTCCGGTGGCCGAAACACAGCGGCGGATCGACGAACTGCACCGCAGGGTGCTGTTGATCTGTGGCGGGGTGATTCTCGGCACCGTCGTCGTCGCGTCGGTGCTGTGGCTGATCATGATCAACCCGTTCCGCGTGCTGGCCCAGCAGGCCAGGGTCATCAACGCGCAGTCCAACCCCGAGGAGGTGAAGGTACGCGGGGTGCAGGAAGCCGTCGAGATCGCCGAGGCGGTCGAGGGAATGCTCGCCCGCATCGGCGACGAGCAGCTGCGCACAAAGGCCGCGCTGGAGGCCGCACGGGATTTCGCGGCGGTGGCCTCCCACGAACTGCGCACTCCGTTGACCGCGATGCGTACCAATCTCGAGGTGCTGTCCACTCTCGATCTTCCCGACGAGCAACGTAACGAAGTCATCGCCGACGTGATGCGCACGCAGAGCCGGATCGAGGCCACGCTGTCGGCCTTGGAGCGGCTCGCGCAGGGCGAACTGACCACCGTCGACGACTTCGTCCCCGTCGACATCACCGAGCTCCTCGACCGGGCCGCTCACGACGCGATGCGCAACTACCCCGATCTGGAGGTGTCGCTGGCGTCGTCCACGACGGTGCTGATGGTCGGGATGCCCGCGGGCCTGCGCCTCGTCATCGACAATGCGATCACCAATGCCGTCAAACACGGCGGTGCGACCGAAATTCGGCTGGCCGCAACAAGTTCCGTCGACGGTGTCGAAATCACGGTCGACGACAACGGCCTCGGGGTGCCGGAGGAAGAGCGCTCCGCGGTCTTCGATCGGTTCTCCCGCGGGTCGACGGCGGCGCGGTCGGGTTCCGGGCTCGGCCTGGCGCTGGTCGCGCAGCAGGCCGATATCCACGGGGGAACGGCCGCTCTGGAGACCAGCCCGATGGGCGGCGCCCGGCTACTGCTGCGATTGCCGCCGCCGAGCTAGCTGCGCGCCTCCGTCGGGTCGAGCTCGTCGAGCAGCCGCTGCATCGTCCGGCACATCTGGTCGAAGTTCTTCTCGCCTGCCAGCGCGGACCACCGGCGCTCGATGTCCGCGACGCGCCGTCCCGCGTCGGCCATCAGTTCGCCGCCCCGCTTGGTCAGGTCGATCAGCTTGGCGCGACCGTCCGACGGATCCGGTCGCCGGGTCAGATAACCCATCTCGGCGAGATCGTTGACGAGCTCGGATGCCGCGGCCAGGCTGAGTTGCGCCCGGTCCGCAAGCTCGGTCAGCCGGATGCCGCCCATCCGGATATTGCCGAAGATCTGGAAGTGCGGTTCGCGGATATCCCCGTAGCCGGCGTCGGCGCGGGGAGCTGCGAGGTCGTCGCGGAACTCGCGAAGGAGCCGGACCAGCAGCTGCCCGATGGCCAGCCGGTCCGACGCGGGCTGTCTTGACTTCGCCACGATTGTTGAGAATACTACGGTAACCGAAGTTTCGGTTTCCGAAGTAAATTGGAGAGTCGCAATGGTCACGCCGAGCCCGGATTTCGTCAGCACCGACCTCGGCCGGCTGCATGTCCGGCGCGCCGGGGACGGCCCGCCGGTCGTGTTGTGGCACAGCCTTTTCGTCGACTCCCGGTCGTGGGGACCGCTGTTCGACGAGTTGGCGGGCAGGCACACGGTGTATGCCATCGACGGGCCGTCGCACGGCAGGAGCGAGTCGGTGCCGCGCGACTTCACCTTCGAAGAAGTGGTCGCGTCGGCCGAGCAGGCGCTGGACCGTCTCGGCCTCACCGAGCCGGTGGACTGGGTGGGCAACGCATGGGGCGGCCACGTCGGCATTCGGCTCGCGAGCGGACCGCGGTTGCGGACGCTGACGACCATCGGAACGCCGATTCAAGGGTTCACGGTGGGGGAGAAGCTCACCAAGGCGTGGCCGCTGGTCACCATGCACCGGTTCATCGGACCGACCGACTTGGTCGTCAAGCTGCTGTTCGACTCGCTGGTCGGCAAGGATGCTATTGCCGCGCAACCGGATCAGGGCGCGACGGTGATGGCGTCGTTCCGCGACGCCGACCGCAACGGCATGTTTCACGCGATGCGTTCAATGATGCTGCAGCGCACCGGCATCGAGCATCTGCTCGGCGACATCAAGGTGCCGACGCTCGTCATGACGGTCCGCGACGACGTCACGGGATGGCGCCCGGACGAGGCGCGCCACACGTGTACGGCCATCCCCGACTGCCGTGTCGAGGAGGTCGCAGGCACCGGTCACGTCTCGCCACTGCTTGTCGACCGCGACCGGATCCTGCGGCTGGTCACCGAGTTCTGGAGCGCAGCCCTGCCGAAAACCTAACCCGTATAAGCCATTACGTGCTTGATACGGGTGTAGTCATCGAACCCGTACGTCGACAGGTCCTTGCCGTGGCCAGAGGACTTGAAGCCGCCGTGTGGCATCTCGGCGACCAGCGGGATGTGCGTGTTGATCCACACGCAGCCGAAGTCCAGCGCCGCCGACACCCGCAGCGCGCGGGACACGTCCTTGGTCCACACCGAGGACGCCAGCCCGTACTCCGTGCCGTTGGCCCATAGGATCGCCTCGTCCTCGTCCGAGAACGACTGCACGGTGATCACCGGCCCGAAGATCTCCTGCTGAATGAGCTTGTCGGTCTGAATCAGCCCGCCGATAACAGTCGGCTCAATATAGAAACCCTTGTCGCCCTGGCGCGTTCCGCCGGAGGCGAGCGTGGCGTGTGACGGCACCTCCGCGAGGAACGACAGCACCCGCTCCATCTGGTGGACGTTGTTGACCGGTGGCACCCAGGCGTCCTCGTCGTCGGACGCCCTGCCATACGTCGTGGTCGCGCCCTTGGCCTGTTCGGCCAGCGCATCGGTCAGGTCCGAGGCCACGTCCGCCCGCGCGAGCACGCGGGTGGCGGCGGTGCAGTCCTGGCCCGCGTTGAAGTAGCCTGCCGTCGCGATTCCCTCCGCGGCCGCGGCGATGTCGCTGTCGTCGAAGACGATCACCGGCGCCTTGCCGCCCAGCTCGAGGTGCGTGCGCTTGAGGTTGGTGCCCGCGCTGACCGCCACCGCCCGGCCCGCCGCGACCGATCCGGTGATCGATACCATCTGGGGAGTGGGATGCGCGATGACGGCCGCACCGGTATCCCGGTCTCCGCAAACGACATTGAGCACACCTGGTGGGAAGTGCCTGGCCGCGATCTCGGCCAGCATCACGGTCGTCACCGGCGTCGTGTCACTCGGCTTGATCACGACGGTGTTGCCTGCGGCGATGGCCGGGCAGAACTTCCAGATGGCCATCATCATCGGGTAGTTCCACGGGGACACCTGACCGATGACGCCGATCGGTTCGCGTCGAATCCACGAGGTGTGGTTCTCCATGTACTCGCCCGCCGACTTGCCCTCCAACATCCTTGCCGCACCGGCGAAGAACCGGATCTGGTCGACCATCGGCGGGATCTCTTCGGCCATGGTGACGTGGTTGGGCTTGCCGGTGTTGCGGCCCTCCGCCTCCACCAGAGCCAGGGCGTTCTTCTCGACGTCGTCGGCGAAATCGAGCAACGCCTTCTGCCGGTGCGACGGCGTGGTGCGCTTCCAGTCGACGAAGGCCTTCGACGCGGCGGCGTACGCGTTGTCGATGTCCTGGTCGTTGGAGAGGGGCGCGGTCGCGTACTCCTCGCCCGTGGCCGGGTCCACCAGCGGCATGGACTTGCCGCCATCGGAATCGACAAGCTTGCCGTCGATGAAGTTCCGGACGGTGGTCATGTCGGGTTCCTAGAGGTCGGCGAGGACACCGGCGAGCACGTCAAGGCCTTCGGTGAGGAGATCGTCGCTGATGCTCAATGGCGGCAGGAAACGCAGCACGTTGCCGTACGTGCCGCAGGTCAGCACGATTACGCCCGCGGTGTGGCAGCCCACGGCCAATTTCATGGTGAGCTCGCCGTCGGGTTCGGTGGTGCCGGACTTCACCAGCTCCATGGCGATCATCGCGCCGCGACCGCGTACGTCGCCGATGCGGTCGTCTTCCGCCTGCAGCCGGTGCAGCCGGTCCTTCATCAGCTTCTCGATCTGTCCAGCGCGCTCCACCAATCCCTCGGCCTCGATCGTCTCGATGGTGGCCAGTGCCGCCGCGCAGGCCACCGGATTGCCGCCGTAGGTGCCGCCGAGCCCGCTGACATGCGGTGCATCCATGATCTCGGCGCGACCGGTCACCGCCGAGAGCGGCAGGCCGTCGGCGATGCCCTTCGCAGTGACGATCAGGTCGGGTTCGATGCCCTCGTGTTCGCACGCGAACATCGCGCCGGTGCGGGCGAATCCCGTCTGCACCTCGTCGGCGATGAACACCACGTCGTTTTTCTTGCACCAGTCCAGCAGCGCTGGCAGGAAGCCGTCCGCAGGGACGATAAAGCCGCCCTCGCCCTGAATCGGCTCGATGATCACCGCGGCGAGGTTGGCGGCGCCGACCTGCTTGTCGATGATGTTGAGCGCACGGCGGCCGGCCAGATCGCCGTCGGTGGCCATCTCCTTGCCGAACTCGGCGTCGCGGAACGGGTAGGACAGCGGCGCACGGTAGATCTCCGGCGCGAATGGACCGAAGCCGTGCTTGTACGGCATCGACTTCGCGGTCAGGGCCATCGTCAGGTTGGTGCGGCCGTGGTAGGCGTGGTCGAACGACACCACTGCCTGCTTGTGGGTGAACGTCCTCGCGATCTTGACGGCGTTCTCCACCGCCTCGGAGCCAGAGTTGAACAGCGCCGAGCGCTTCTCGAAGCTGCCGGGGGTGAGGCGGTTGAGCTGCTCGGCAACCGCGACGTACTCCTCATACGGCGTGATCATGAAGCAGGTGTGGGTGAAGTCGTCGACCTGCTTGCGCACCGCGTCGACGACGCGAGGCGAGGAATTGCCTATCGTGGTCACGGCGATGCCCGACCCGAGGTCGATGAGGCGGTTGCCGTCGACGTCTTCGACGATGCCGCCGCCTGCCCGCGCGGTGTAGACCGGCATCGTGTTGCCGATACCGCGTGACACCGCCGCGGTTTTACGCTTGATCAGCTCCTGTGACAGCGGGCCGGGGATGGCGGTGGCGAGATGGCGGCTCTGCTCGAGGGTGCTCAACTTTCGCCTCCCGAAGACGTGTCTGAACTGTGGATTTGCGTCGCGGTCTGAGCCTAGCCCGCGTCGAATCCCGCACACACCGATCCGATTGAAAACTTCCGCGTCGCTCGGCGGGATCATTCGCCGGATGGGATCACCGCAACGGAATTCGTAGCGCCCTGCGCGTTGGTGGTGGTGACGGGCGCCGCGCTGGAGACGCACGGTGGCGTCGTTCGCTGCCCAGAACCCGGGGTCGCTCGGTCGTCAGCTGCCGCAATGGCACACTGGTCAACTAGAAGACCCCGGGATCGGTGACGATCCGTGGGTCGATCACCGCAAGACCGACACGAAAGACAGTTGCTGCCATGGATCTGGTCGCCTTACTACCTCTCATCATCATTCTCGGTGCGTTCATGTACTTCGCCTCGAGGCGGCAGAAGAAAGCCATGCAAAAGACCATCGACCTGCAAAACTCCCTTCAGGTCGGCGACCGCGTCCACACCACGTCGGGTCTGCAGGGCGAGATCAAGGCCATTACTGACGACAACGTCGAGCTGGAGATCGCGCCGGGCGTCGTCACAACGTGGATGAAGCTCGCCGTGCGGGACCGCATCCAGGACGATGACCACAACGATGACGTCGCCGCGCTCGGCGAGCCCGAATCGACCGCGACAGAGATCACGGACACCCCCGACCAGAACCGCCTGAACTGACGACTGACAGTCGGCGACTCAGCACGGGCACGTAGCCTCTGCGGTGCTGACGAACTGACCTTCGAGGAGACCAAAGAAACGTGGCATCGCCTTCGACGCCGGTGCACCCTGCCCGCTACCTGGCCCTCTTCCTCGCGCTGCTGATCGGCGTGTACCTGCTGGTCTTTCTGACCGGTAACAAGGAGGCGAAGCCGAAGCTGGGGATCGACCTGCAGGGCGGCACCCGGGTGACCCTGACGGCGCGCACGCCCGACGGGTCGAGACCCACCGCCGACGCGCTGAACCAGGCCCAGCAGATCATCTCCTCCCGCGTCAACGGGCTCGGCGTGTCCGGCTCCGAGGTCGTGATCGACGGCGACAACCTGGTGATCACCGTGCCGGGCAATGATGGCAACGAGGCGCGCAACCTGGGCCAGACGGCACGGCTGTACATCCGCCCGGTCATCCAGGCATTCCCCGCCCGGCAACAGCAGCAGCCCGGCGCACCGGGCAACCCGCAGCAGGGCGGGCAGCCGCCGGGTCAGCCGGGAGGGCCACTCGGTGGCCTGCCGGGAGGACCTCTCGGTGGCCTGCCGGGCGGACCACTCGGCGGTCCGGCGGCACCAGGGCCTGAGGCGCCCGGCGGCCTGCCCGCCGAGCAGGGGCAGCCTCCTGGAGAGCCTGGTGCACCGGCGCAGCAAGCTCCCGGTGTGCAGACGCCGCCGCAATCGCCTGAAGCGCCTGCCCAGCCTCGTCCGTATCCCCAGGAGCCGCCGCCGACTCCCGGGCCACCGCCGCCGCCGGGACCGGCCCCGGCCCCTGCACAACCGGGCAAGCCCGATGCGGCCAAGGATCTCGCGCAGCGCATCGCCGATCAGAAGGCGTGGCGGCAGAGCACCGAGCAACAGATTCAATTCCTGGCGTTGCAGATCCAGGCGACGCAGTGCGACCAGGACGACATCCTGGCGGGCAACGACGATCCGAACCTGCCGCTGGTGACCTGCTCGACCGACCACTCTCAGGTTTATCTGCTGGACAAGTCGATAATCAGCGGTGAGCAGATCAAGAACGCCAGCTCCGGTCTTGACGCCCAGCACGGTCAGTACATCGTGACCCTGGAGTTCAAGCCGGACGCCGCGAACGTCTGGGCGGACTTCACGGCCGCGCACGTCGGCACCCAGACGGCGTTCACGCTCGACTCGCAGGTCGTCAGCGCCCCGCAGATCGAGGAAGCGATTCCCGGCGGCAACACCCAGATCACCGGACGGTTCGACGCCGCGAAGGCCAAGGAACTCGCCAACGTCCTGAAGTACGGCTCCCTGCCATTGTCGTTCGAGTCGTCTGAGGCTGAAACCGTTTCGGCCACACTGGGTTTGACGTCGCTGCGTGCGGGCCTGATCGCGGGTGCCATCGGGTTGGCAGTGGTGCTGCTCTACTCGCTGCTGTACTACCGGGTGCTGGGACTATTGACGGCGTTGTCGCTGGTGGCCTCGGGCGCAATGGTTTTCGCGATCCTTGTGCTGCTCGGCAGATACATCAACTACACGCTCGACCTGGCAGGCATCGCCGGTTTGATCATCGGTATAGGTACGACAGCGGACTCGTTCGTGGTGTTCTTCGAACGCATCAAGGACGAGATACGCGAGGGCCGGTCGTTCCGGTCGGCGGTGCCGCGCGGCTGGGTTCGTGCACGCAAGACGATCATCTCCGGCAACGCGGTGACTTTCCTTGCCGCCGTTGTGCTTTACGCGCTGGCCATCGGCCAGGTGAAGGGCTTCGCGTTCACCCTCGGCCTGACAACGATTCTCGACATCGTGGTGGTGTTCCTGGTGACCTGGCCGCTGGTGTATCTGGCATCGAAGTCGACGGTGCTGGCCAAACCGGCATTCAACGGTCTCGGCGCTGTGCAGCAGATTGCGCGTGAGCGACGAGCGACCGCGCAGGCGACGGGACGGGGTTAGACGATGGCCAAGAACACGACCGATGTGACCGAATCGAACGCGGTGGAGGCGCCCGACCTCGAAAGCACTGGCGCCGGAGTCCCGAAGCACGGCTTCTTCGTCAGGCTCTACACCGGCACGGGGGCCTTCGAGGTCATCGGGCGACGGAAGCTGTGGTACACGATCAGCGGCCTGATCGTCGCGGTCTGCGTCGCGAGCATTGTGTTGCGCGGCTTCACGTTCGGCATCGACTTCGAAGGCGGCACGAAGGTGTCGATGCCTGCCACGGGTGTCACTACCGAACGGGTCGAGCAGGTGTTCCACCAGGCGCTCGGTAAGGACGCCGAAACGGTGGTCGTGGTCGGCAACGGCGCATCGGCGACGGTCCAGATCCGCTCGGAGACGCTCACCAACCAGGAGACCGAGAAACTCCGTACCGCGTTGTTCGACGCCTTCCACCCCAGGGGTGTGGACGGCCAGGCTAGCAAGACGGCCATCAGCGACTCGGCGGTGTCGTCGACCTGGGGCGGTCAGATCACCAAGAAGGCACTGCTGGCCCTCGTGGTGTTCCTCGTGCTCGCGGCCGTCTACATCACCGTGCGATACGAGCGCTACATGGCCATTTCGGCAATGGCGACACTGGTTTTCGACCTGGTCGTCACCGCCGGGGTGTACTCGCTTGTCGGGTTCGAGGTGAGTCCCGCGACGGTGATCGGCCTGCTGACCATCCTCGGCTTCTCGCTGTATGACACGGTCATCGTGTTCGACAAGGTCGAAGAGAACACCCACGGGTTCCAGCACACGACCCGGCGAACCTTCGCCGAACAGGCCAACCTGGCCATCAACCAAACCTTCATGCGGTCGATCAACACCAGCCTCATCTCCGTGCTGCCGATCGTGTCGCTGATGGTCGTGGCCGTCTGGCTGCTGGGTGTGGGCACACTCAAGGACCTCGCCCTCGTACAGCTCGTCGGCGTCATCGTCGGCACCTACTCGTCGATCTTCTTCGCCACCCCGCTGCTGGTCAGCATGCGCGAGCGCACCGAGCTGGTGCGGACTCACACCCGCCGGGTGCTCAACCGGCGCAAGCCGACAGGGGAACGGACCAAGGCCGCCGCGGACGTCGTCGACGACGAACCCGACGACGAGAGGGAGACCGTCGGTGCGACGTCTGCCGCCGCGTCGGCGACGGGCAAGCATGCGGTCTCGGAGAAGCCGGCGCCTGGTGCCAAGCCGATCCGGCCGACGAGCAGCAGGACCGGACGGCCCGCGGGTAAGCGGAACACTCGGCGGCGGTAGGCCCGATGACGGCTCACTTGCGGGGGACCGCCGCCGCGGTGACAGTCGCGCTCGCGTGCGCCGTGACCCTCACGTCCTGCTCGGGCAGCCCGGCAAGCGAAATCACCTACGCCGTCGACGGCACGCTGACCACCTACAACACCAACACCGTGGCCGGCGCAGCGTCGGGCGGCCCGCAGGCGTTCGCCCGGGTGCTGACCGGATTCAACTATCACGGTCCCGACGGCCAGATCGTCGGCGACCATGACTTCGGCTCCATCTCCGTCGTCGGGCGCGCGCCATTGGTGCTCGACTACGTCATCAACGACAAGGCCGTGTATTCCGACGGCAAGCCCGTCACCTGCGACGACATGGTGCTGGCCTGGGCGTCGCAGTCCGGCCGGTTTCCCGGTTTCGATGCCGCGAACCAGGCCGGGTACCGCGAAATCGCCTCCGTGGACTGCGCTCCCGGACAGAAGCGGGCGCGGGTGTCGTTCGCGCCCGACCGCGCCGTCGTCGACTTCGGGCAGCTGTTCGCGGCCACGTCGATGATGCCGTCGCACGTCCTCTCCGACGAGCTCGGCCTCGACGTCACGTCGGCAATCCTGAACAACGACGGTCCGAGCATCGACCGCATCGCGCAGGCCTGGAACGAGACCTGGAATCTCAAGCCCGACCTCGACGTGAAGCGGTTCCCGTCGTCGGGTCCCTACAAGCTGGACTCGGTCGGCAGCGACGGCGCGGTCGTGCTGGTGGCCAACGACAAATGGTGGGGCGCAAAGCCGGTCACCAACAAGATCGTCGTCAGGCCGCGCGGCGCCGATGTGCAGGACCGCCTGAACAACGGCAAGGTGGATGTCGTCGACGTGGCGGCCGGATCGTCGGGTGTGCTGAACATGCCCGACGACTACACCCAGGCCGATTCACCTTCGGCGGGAATCGAGCAGCTGATCTTCTCCGCGCAGGGACCGCTTTCTGCGCCGCCCGCACGCCGCGCGCTCGCGCTGTGTACACCGCGCGATGTGATCGCCCGCAACGCCGAGGTGCCGATCGCCAACACGCGGCTCAACCCGGTCACCGAGGAGGCGGTCGGCAGCGGTGAGACGGTAGGCGCCGAAGGGTTCATCGCGTCGAATCCCGATGCGGCGCGCGATGCGCTGGGCAATCGGCCGCTGACGGTGCGACTCGGGTATCAGAAGCCCAACGCGCGGCTGGCCGCGACCGCGGGTGCGATCGCCAAATCCTGTGCGCCCGCGGGTATTACGGTGTCCGACGCCGGTTCCGAGACCACGGGTCCGCTGAGCCTGCACAACAACGAGATCGACGTCCTGCTTGCCAGTACCGGCGGGGCGACAGGCAGCGGTTCGACCGGATCGTCGGCGATGGACGCCTACGACCTGCACACCGGCAATGGAAACAATCTCTCCGGCTACACGAACCCGCGCATCGACGGCATCATCGATTCACTCGCGGTGACGGCCGATCCCAAGGAGGTCGCGAGGCTGCTGGGGGACGCCGGGCCTATCCTGTGGGGCGATCTCCCTACGCTGCCGCTGTACCGACAGCAGCGAACCCTGATCACATCGAAGAAGATGTATGCCGTGAGCAGCAATCCGACACGGTGGGGCGCGGGATGGAACATGGACAGATGGGTGCTGGCGAAGTGAGCGGCCCGAAGGCGAGCGCGAGGGAGGATCGCAGCGAAGCGAGGACCGGAGCGAGTGGGAGCCGAGGCATGAGCAGCGAGGTTATTGCCGTCATCCAGTCGCTGACCCGGGAGGTTGCCGACTTTCCCGAGCCGGGCATCCAGTTCAAGGATCTGACGCCGGTACTTGCCGATCCGCACGGCCTGGCCATCATCACCGCGGCGCTCGCCGAGTTCGCCGCCGACGCCGAACTGGTCGCGGGCATCGACGCCAGGGGCTTTCTGGTCGGCGGCGCGGTCGCCCACAGGCTCGGCATCGGGGTGCTCGCCGTGCGCAAGGCGGGCAAACTGCCGCCGCCGGTGTACAGCGAGACCTACGACCTGGAATACGGGACCGCGACGCTCGAGGTGCCCGCTGACGGCCTCGAACTGACCGGGCGGAACATCGTGATCATCGACGATGTGCTGGCCACCGGCGGCACGCTTGCGGCCACGTCGCGGTTGCTGACCAGGGCGGGCGCGAACGTCACGGGCGCCGCCGTGGTGCTCGAGTTGGGTGCCCTCGGCGGCCGCGACCTGCTCGAACCACTGCCGGTCAGCAGCCTGCACACCATCTGAGGCGATATCCTCGAAGTCTGGCGTGAGGAGGTGACGATGGCTGACGAGCAAGGCACGGGTCAGGCTGTGCAATCACCCCCGGTACCCAGCGACGGTCTGGAGACCGCGCCGATGCCTGTGCAGGACACTACAAAGACCTCCACTTCACGGCGGGTGCGGGCCCGGCTCGCGCGCCGGATGACGTCTCAGCGCAGCGCCGTCAACCCGGTGCTCGAGCCGCTGGTCGCCGTACACCGTGAGTTCTTCCCCAAGGCCGACCTTGCGCTGTTGCAGAAGGCATACGACGTGGCCGAGAAGAGGCACGCCGACCAGATGCGCCGCTCGGGGGACCCCTACATCACCCACCCGCTGGCGGTGGCCAACATCCTGGCCGAGCTCGGCATGGACACCACGACACTGGTGGCCGCCCTGCTGCACGACACCGTCGAGGACACCGGCTACACGCTGGAGGCGCTCACAGCCGAATTCGGCGATGAGGTCGGTCATCTCGTCGACGGGGTGACCAAGCTGGACCGGGTCGTGCTCGGCACCGCCGCCGAGGGCGAGACGATCCGCAAGATGATCATCGCGATGGCCCGCGATCCGCGCGTGCTGGTGATCAAGGTCGCCGACCGGTTGCACAACATGCGTACCATGCGGTTCCTGCCGCCGGAGAAACAGGCCCGCAAGGCCCGTGAGACGCTGGAAGTCATTGCGCCGCTTGCCCACCGGCTGGGCATGGCCACCGTCAAGTGGGAACTGGAAGACCTGGCGTTCGCCATCCTGCACCCGAAGAAGTACGAGGAGATCGTCCGGCTGGTGGCCGACAGGGCGCCGTCGCGCGACACCTACCTGGCCAAGGTGCGCTCCGAGATCAACGCCACGCTGTCCAAGTCGAAGATCACCGCCACCGTGGAGGGCCGACCGAAGCATTACTGGTCGATCTATCAGAAGATGATCGTCAAGGGCCGCGACTTCGACGACATCCACGACCTCGTCGGCATTCGGATCCAGTGCGACGAGATCCGCGACTGCTATGCCGCTGTGGGCGTTGTCCATTCGTTGTGGCAGCCGATGGCCGGGCGGTTCAAGGATTACATCGCCCAGCCCCGCTACGGGGTGTACCAGTCGTTGCACACCACCGTCGTCGGGCCGGAGGGCAAGCCGCTCGAGGTGCAGATCCGTACCAACGACATGCACAACACCGCCGAATACGGTATCGCCGCGCACTGGCGGTACAAGGAAGCCAAGGGCCGCAACGCGTTGCCTGCGGGACTGGCCGCAGCCGAGATCGACGAGATGGCCTGGATGCGTCAGCTGCTCGACTGGCAGCGGGAGGCCGCCGACCCAGGCGAGTTCCTCGAGTCTTTGCGCTACGACCTCGCGGTGCAGGAGATCTTCGTGTTCACCCCGAAGGGCGATGTGATCACCCTGCCGACCGGGTCCACGCCAGTTGACTTCGCCTACGCCGTGCACACCGAGGTTGGCCACCGTTGCATCGGCGCGCGGGTCAACGGTCGGCTGGTCGCGTTGGAGCGCAAGCTCGAAAACGGCGAAGTCGTCGAGGTTTTCACGTCCAAGGCGCTCAACGCAGGGCCGTCGCGGGACTGGCAGCAGTTCGTGGTGTCACCGCGGGCCAAAGCAAAGATCCGGCAGTGGTTCGCCAAGGAACGGCGCGAGGAGGCGCTCGAGTCCGGTAAGGACGCAATCGCCAGGGAGGTGCGCCGCGGCGGGCTTCCGTTGCAGCGCTTGATGAACGGCGAGTCGATGGCGGCGCTCGCGCGCGAACTGCGCTACGCCGACGTGTCCGCCCTCTACACCGCCGTCGGTGAGGGGCATGTGTCCGCGCGGCACGTCGTGCAGCGGTTGGTTGCCCAACTCGGAGGCGATGACGAGGCAACCGATGAGCTGGCGGAGCGGTCCACCCCGGCCACCATGGCGGTGCGGCAGCGCACCACCGACGACGTCGGCGTCGCTGTGCCCGGTGCTCCCGGTGTGCTGACCAAGCTGGCCAAGTGCTGCACGCCGGTGCCGGGGGACAACATCATGGGCTTCGTCACCCGCGGCGGGGGAGTGAGCGTGCATCGCACCGACTGCACGAACGCGTCGTCGTTGCAGCAGCAGGCCGAGCGGATCATCGATGTGAAGTGGGCGCCGTCGCCGTCGTCGGTGTTCCTGGTTGCCATTCAGGTCGAGGCGCTTGATCGGCACCGGCTGTTGTCGGATGTGACGCGGGTGCTGGCCGACGAAAAGGTCAACATCCTGTCGGCGTCGGTGACGACGTCCAACGACCGGGTTGCGATCAGCCGGTTCACCTTCGAGATGGGCGATCCCAAGCATCTCGGTCACGTGCTCAGTGTGGTTCGCAACGTCGAAGGCGTCTATGACGTCTACCGCGTCACCAGCGCCGCCTGAGAAACGCTTTTAATCCAGCCGCACCGACTGGATCGTCACCGGCTTCGCGGGCTTGCCGTCGTCGCTGCCACCGTCGACGCCCGCGGCGGCGATATTGTCCAGGGTCGCGAGTCCCGTTGCGTCGATCTTGCCGAATGCGGTGTAGGTCGGCGGCAGCATCGAGTCGGCGTAGACGAGGAAGAACTGACTGCCGTTGGTGCCCGACCCCGCGTTGGCCATCGCCACCGTGCCGCGCGGATACACCACCGGATTCTGTAGCGCCGGATCGGAGAGCCGGTACTGGTTGGTCGGGTATTCGTTGGCGAACCGGTAGCCGGGTCCGCCCTGTCCCGTTCCCGACGGATCGCCGCACTGCAGCACACCCAGCTCCGACGACGTGGTCAGCCGGTGACACGTCGTGCCGTCGAAGTATCCCTGCTGCGCGAGGCTGGCGAAGCTGTTGACGGTGCACGGCGCCTTGGCGTTGTCGAGCTGCAGGCCGACGTTGCCGTCATTGGTGGTCATGCTGACGCTGACCCGAGCCGGATCCGTCGGCACCCGGCCCGAACGCGGCGGCCTGTTGGGCTTGCTGGCCGGTTCGGTCGTGGAGGGGTACGCGCAGTTGGCGCCGAGATTGGCGGGCGGGGCGAAGTCGGGGAGCTGGTTACCCGGCGCCGACGGCGCTGCGCTGTAGCTGGGGTACCGGGAGTTCAACTCGTTCATGTGCTCGTTCACGCTGCGCGCGAAGACGATCGCGAACAGCATCACCCCGAGCAGCACGAAGATGCTTCCGATGGTGATCAGGTAACTGATCACCAGGCCCGCGATGGCGAGGCCGTGGCCGTCCTCGCCGGTTTTCCTGATCTGTGACAGCGAGATGTGCCCGAAGATGATGCCCAGCGGTGCGAACAGGAACGCGCAGACCAGCGACGCGATTGCCATGCCGTTGGTCGGGCGTGGCCGCGGGTAGGCGTACGGGTCGTACGGCGGCGGATACGCACGGTACGGGGGTGGCGGCGGTACGGGCGCGCTCACGGGGTCAGTCCAGCCCGATGGACTTGACCTGAACGTCGAGCGCAGGCTTACCGTCCTGACCGCCGCCCGCCACGCCGGCCGCGGCGATCTTGTCCAGCGTTGCCAGGCCGGTGGCATCGATCGTCCCGAACGCCGTGTAGTCGGGCGGCAGCTTCGAGTCCTTGTAGACCAGGAAGAACTGGCTGCCGTTGTCGTGTGCACCCATGCTGTGCGCCATCGCGATGGTGCCGCGCGGGTAGACGACCGGTTCCTGCAGTTTCGGATCATCGGGCTGGTACTGGTTGGTCGGGTACTCGTTGCCGAACTGATAGCCCGGGCCGCCAGTGCCTTGACCCGACGGGTCACCGCACTGCAGCACCGACAGGTCTGGGCTGGTGGTCAGCCGGTGGCAGGGTGTGCCGTTGAACCAGTTCTGTTGGGCCAGGCTGGCGAAGCTGTTGACCGTGCACGGCGACTTGGCGTTGTCGAGCTGGATGCCGATATTGCCCTGGTTGGTCGACATGCTGACGCTGACCCGGGCCGGGTCGGTGGGCACCTTGCCGGTTCGCGGTGGGGTGTTGGGCTTGCTGGCCGGCTCGGCGGCGGCTGGATATTGGCAGTTGGCCCCGAGATCGGCGGGTGGTTTGAACGCAGGCAGCTGGCCCTCGCCCCCTGCCGGTTGAACGGGTGCAGGCGATGAGTTCGCCGGAGTGCTGCCTGCCGCTGCGGTGGTCTCGTCCGACTTGTGTTTGGTGAAGATCACGATGCCGATGACGGCCGCGACCACGACGATCACGCCGACGATGGAGCCGATGATGGTGTAGAGCCGTCGCCTGCGTGCCTGTGCTGCCCGTCGCTCCAGCTGTCGCTCGAGTTTGCGCTTCGCTGTCGCCCGCCGCTGTTCGTTGGTCGGCACCGCCGTCGTCCTCCTCATGTGCTCGTCAATCCGCAACGAGTGTGCCAGCAGTGGCTGAGCGCAGGCCAAGAGGCCCCGGCCCGCGCCGGGATGGGAAAATGGGCCTCGTGTTGATCACCGGATTCCCGGCCGGCATGTTGGCCTGCAACTGCTACGTGCTGGCGCAACGCGCCGGGGCCGACGCCATCGTCGTCGATCCGGGACAGCGGGCGATGGGCCAGCTGCGCCGGATTCTGGACGAGAACCGTCTGACGCCCGCCGCGGTGCTGCTGACGCACGGGCACATCGACCACATCTGGTCGGCTCAGAAGGTCGCAGACACCTACGGCTGCCCGGCCTACATCCATCCAGAGGACCGGTTCATGCTGTCCGACCCGATCAAGGGCTTCGGACCGCGGATCGGCCAGATCGCGTTCGGTGCGCTGTTCCGCGAGCCCAAGCAGGTGATCGAGCTGGACCGCGACGGTGACAAGATCGACCTCGGCGACACCGTTGTGACGGTCGACCACACGCCGGGGCACACGCGCGGTTCTGTGGTCTTCCGGGTGGACGGCGATGGCTCCGAGATCGCCTTCACCGGGGACACGTTGTTCCGCCAGTCCGTCGGTCGCACCGACCTGCCCGGCGGCAGCGGCCGCGACCTACTCGCGTCGATCATGACAAAACTGATGGTGCTCGACGACGACACCGTGGTACTACCGGGACACGGCGAAAAGTCCACCATCGGATTCGAGCGCCGCGCCAACCCATTCCTCGAAGGTTTGACTGCGTGAATTCAGATGCTCCTCACGTCCGCGTGAATTCTTCTTTCCAGGCGCCAAAGGGCGTCCCCGACTACTTGCCGCCCGAGTCGACGCAGTTCGTCGCCGTGCGCGACGGTCTGCTGGAAGCCGCACGCCGCGGCGGATATGACGACATCGAGCTGCCCATCTTCGAGGACACCGCGTTGTTCGCCCGCGGGGTTGGCGAGTCAACCGATGTGGTCAGCAAGGAGATGTACACCTTCGCCGACCGCGGCGACCGCTCCGTGACGCTGCGCCCGGAGGGCACCGCGGGCGTCATCCGCGCGGTGATCGAACACGGCCTCGACCGCGGCCCGCTGCCCGTCAAGCTTCGCTACGCGGGTCCGTTCTTCCGCTACGAGCGGCCGCAGGCAGGCCGTTACCGACAGCTGCAGCAGGTTGGGATCGAGGCGATCGGCGTCGACGACCCGGCACTGGACGCGGAGGTCATCGCGGTCGCCGATACGGGCTTCCGATCGCTGGGGCTCGACGGATTCCGGCTCGAGATCACCTCGCTGGGCGACGACAGCTGCCGACCGCAGTACCGGGAACTGTTGCAGGACTTCCTCTTCAGGCTCGACCTCGACGACGAGACGCGCCGCCGCGCCGAGATCAACCCGCTTCGGGTGCTCGACGACAAGCGGCCGCACATCAAGGAGATCACGACCGACGCCCCGGTGATGCTCGATCACCTCTCCGATTCGGCCAAGCAGCATTTCGACACCGTGCTTGCGCATCTCGACGCGCTTGGCGTGCCGTATGCGATCAACCCGCGGATGGTGCGCGGGCTTGACTACTACACAAAGACGACGTTCGAGTTCGTTCACGACGGGCTCGGTGCGCAGTCCGGCATCGGCGGTGGCGGCCGCTACGACGGGCTGATGCAACAGCTCGGTGGAAAAGACTTGTCGGGCATCGGGTTTGGGCTCGGCGTCGATCGCACCCTGCTGGCACTCAAGGCGGAGGGCAAGACGGTCGGCGACGCGGCCCGTGTCGAGGTGTTCGGCGTACCGCTCGGCGATCAGGCCAAGCTGCAGCTCTCGGTGCTGGCGGGTCGGCTTCGCGCGGCGGGGGTGCGGGTTGACCTCGCCTACGGGGACCGCGGGATGAAAGGCGCGATGCGCGCCGCGGACCGATCGGGCGCGTCGATCGCGCTGGTGGCCGGCGACCGCGACATCGAAGCGGGCACCATCGGCGTGAAGGACCTGTCTACAGGCGAACAGGTCGACGTCGCGGCCGACACGGTGCTGTCCGACGTGCTGTCCCGTTTGGGCCGAGCCTGAGTTCAGCGCCGCACTGCGCCCTCGACGGCGGCCGTCAGCACCTCGTCGACGTTGCCGATGCCACCGTCGAACGGGTTGCCGCGCTTGAGGACTCGTGTCCCGCCCGGCGTGATCGCGACGAGCTTCGGTGAACTCGAACCGATCTGGAGCCGACGCGCGAAGCGCACCTGGTCAAGCTGGATCAGCGCACCGCCCCGGTAGCTGAACAGCCCGAGCTTGCGGTCGATGACTCCCACCGGACGGCAGTCGTGCAGCGGCTGGTTGCGACGCGCGCGGATCTTGCGGAGCACGAACAGGGTCAGCACGGCGAACACCAGACCCACAGCCAGAAAGGCCGCCCCCGCAGCGCGCGACGGCATGTCCGCGATGAGTGCGGCCAGGCCGAAGCCGCCGACGACGAGCGTGATCACGCCGAGAACGAACGCGAACGTCGTCAGCGCACCGGTGCAGCGGTCGATGACCAGCACCCGCCTGCCGTCGTCTGTGACCAGCAGTCCGCCCGTATCGGCGATGATCTGGGGCTCGCTCGGCGCGCTCATGGCAGGCAGTCTGCCATTGCGGCCATCCGCTCAGAACGTCATTCGTGAAAGCATCCTGTCGCGCAGGGTCAGGGTGTGTAGCAGGACAGCGGAGACATGCGCGGCGATCACCGCCACCAACAGATACGCGAGCACCGAGTGCGTCTGGCGGAGCACGAAGTACAGGTCGGCGTTGAACGGGGCGATCCCGGGCAGCCGCACGGATCCGAACACCACGACCGGACGCCCCGACGCCGACACCATCGCCCAGCCGACCAGCGGCTGCGCCAGCATCACCGTGTACAACGTGAGTTCCGATCCCACGACGAGGATCCGCTCGAAACCCCCGACGGTCGCGGGCAGCTTCGGCACGCGGTGGGTGAACCGATTGGCCACCCGCACAACGACGATCGCGAGAATCACGATGCCGGTGGTCATGTGCGCACCGACCAACCACGCGTATGAGCCGATCGAGTTCACCATGGTGAACCCGATGAGCAACATGGCGAAGACCAGAATTGCGGTGAGCCAGTGCAGGATACGTGTCCGTACCGGATAACGGACCGCCCGCTCCGTCATGACGGCACCTCGTTCACCTGAACCGCCGACGGTGTCTTCGGTTGGCCGGTGCGGGCGCGGTAGGACGCTGCGTACACCGCCGATCGGGCACTCAGCAGTGGATCGTCGGACGGTTCGATGCCGTCCGGAAGAACGAGCGGGTCGAAGTTGATGTCTCGGGCATTGCCCGCGGCCTCGGTTTCGATGGTCGTCAGTGTCAGCGTCCCGGCGTCGATGGTGCGCCTGTCGGGAGGCCAGGGCAGTGTCGGGTCCCGCATCGGATCGTCCTTCGACCCGACCGTCAGCATCAGTCGCCACGTCAGCGGTCCGCCGCGCATCTGTCGCACCAGGGCGTCGAACAAGCCGTTGTCCGTATCCTTCTGCGCAGCAAGTGCCTGCTGCTCGGGAACGAACGACCACCGGACGGGTATCCGCACCCCGGAGTCGTTGACGAAGTAGAAAGTGTTGAGGCCGCTGTAGGTGCTGTCGGCAAAGCCGGGGGTCGGCGGATGCGCCTTGATCACCGTCATCGCCGCCGCCGTCTCGGGATGGGCCGCCAGGAATGCCGACATCGCTGCGGGATCGGGTTTGCCGGTCGACGGGACCACTTTCGACGCCAGCAGTCGGTCGTAGAACCCCTGCGCCGAACTATCCGGGAACACAGGAAGGTTCAGCATCGCGGTGCGCCACTGCGTGCCATCGGGGAACGCAAAAGCGAGCCCGAGGCCACGAGCCGCAGCGGGGGTGTCGGCGACGTCGGGGTTTCCTCCGGTCAGCGAGAAGCGTCCCGTCACCGGCGTCCTGCCCGGCCGGAACACCGCCGCCCTGGACAGTTCGCGACCGTTTCCGTTGCTGTCGAATGACCCGGTGACCGCGACGCCCTTGGCGTGGTTCTTTCGGAACCCCGGGTGCAAGCCGAACACGGTGGTGAAGCCGTCGACGAACGTCTTGCGGGTCAGGTCGCGGCCTGCGCCGATCCAGTTGTTCGCGTATGCGACGGCGCCGAGATCGACGACCAGAAAGGCGCCGACGGCACCGAGGCCGATGAGAATCGAGCGGCGGGTCAGGGGCGTGCCGCCCCAGCTCAGCGGTTTCTTGGCGGGCTGGCTCACGAGAGCTAGATGTACCACATCGCCGGAAGGTTCATCAGTGTGCGCAGGATCGCTTCCGTGCTCGCGGGTGGAGTGCCACTGTGCGGCAGTGCGGCGACCCTTCAATTGTTTACTTGTGTAACACTCCGGTAGCGTCGGGCGATGTGACTGGCATGCGAACAGCGACAATCAGGGTCGGGGCGGCGTTCTTGTTGGCAGCTGCGTCAATTGCGGCGAGTAGTGCAACTGGAAACGCTGATCCAGAGCAGCCGCCGGCACCGCCTACTGGAAACGTCAAGTACACGCTCACGTCGGACACCGGTGTGACGTTCAACGTGAACTATCTGGTTGCTCAGCCACCGAGCAAGGACGCGTACAACGCCGATCCGTATACGTACCTGAAGAAGGAGGAGGTTCCCACTCCGTGGGAGTTCACCACCACTCTCGAGGATGCGCAGTGGGCGACCATCGACGCGAGTGCAGCCGCCCATGGCGGGCAGGCGCCGCCGAATCCGCACTGCGAGATCTCGGTCGACGGTCAGGTGGTGTCGCAGTCCAGCGGTCCCTACACGGCGCGATGCATGCTGAGCCGGTGGTGACCGGCTCTACACCGAGCTTCGTCTAGAGTCCGCTCGCCGCCAGCTCCAGTTCGGCCTCCGGTGAGTCGACGAACAGCAGATGGTGCTCGTCTCCCGTCGCGGTGACGATCTCGAGCTCTCCGAATCGGCTGGCCGCCTTGCTGACCAGGCATACCCGGGCGGTCATCGGCGCGGTGCCGCTGATGAGCGGTTGCGTGCGCACCGCCACTGGATTTCCGACGCCGATGATGAGATTCTCGTTGGCCCGCACCGCCTTGACCCCTTCCGGCGTATCGAGCAGCGCGCCGACGGGGCCGTCCTCGAATATCAGCCTGGACAACCGCACACCGGTATCCGGTTGCAGCCCAACCGTGGCGGCTCGACTCTTCAGCCAAGTGGTCAACGAAACGGCCGGCAGGTCCGGGCTCAGGTGAAGCGAGCCTAGGACCGCTGCCTCGATCTTCTCGCCGCGTGCGCTGCAACGCATTTCGGTCATCTGGCGGTCGCGCACCCGGTCGTAGAGGACACCGCTGGGTGCGGCAGCACACTGGTGCGCCCACTGTTCGAGCGCCGCGCCGAAGAACGGTTCGATCGGACCGCGGTTGCGTGAGTTGGGTGTCGGCACGACGTCTTCGACGGTGCGCACCGGCCACCTCGTCAGTGCGTTGTCGCCCTTGCCGAACGCGTAGTCGAAACCGCCGAGGTGCTTCGTCGTCGCCCTGTCGCCGCCGCTGTAACTCAGCGAGGCGACCAGATCGGTGTCGCCGTCGGTGGGCTCCGTGACGCCCAGGTACACATCGAGACCGGCGCTCGCGGCGGCAATGCCCGCGGCCAGCACGCCACCTTCGGCGCCGACGCACAAGACGTCGACCTCGTCGTCCCACAGAGTCTCGGTGAACATTTCCCCTAGCTCCCGACCGGCGCGTGGCGGTCCGTGTTGTGCAGACGCCTGCGGATGTCTGCCATCTCGGCGACGATTTTGCCGGTTTGGTTCGGTGCGGCGAGGCTGGCCACGGTGAGTCGGTCCCACCACATCATCTTGGTGCGGTAACGCTCATCGGGATACGGGGTGGACCGGACCGGGGCGACGACACCGCCCGACGACTGCCAGCGTTCGAGGACGTGATGCGCGCAGGTGGCCATGCAGAACTGGACTCCGAGTACCGCCAACACCTGGCAGCCGGCGCGGGCCAGCGAGTTGGTGAGCTGTTTGTTGCGGTCGCGGTCGTCGGTGACCCACGCGGTTTTCATTTCGACAACGCCGAACGGTAGCCGGTCGGTGATCATCTTCCGGACCTGGGGGAGGCTCGGTTGCCCGGCCCACTCGACGACCGCGTGCGACTCGTCGGGCGAGGTGAGTGGGCCGACGGCACGGACACCGCCGAGCGCAGAGCCCGTCGAGTCGAGCATCGTCCAGAAGATCGTCGTGTCGCCTGCGTCGCGGATCGCATCGACGTCGATCGCGGCACTCACGCCGTGTTTGCGATAGCTCCGTTCGGCGCCGGCCAGGTATTCGCGCCACAACGTGTCGTCGTCGGAGGGCCGCGCGATTTTGACCGTGCATTCGGCGTCCGGGTCCCACCAGCTCATCCCTGCGCTGGCGACGTCGGCCGAAGCGAACGGGCGGGGCAGTTCGACGACGTTCATCGTGTCCTATCAGGTCGAGAGCGTAGGAGAGCGGCTTCGACGCTTCTCGTAAAAACGCAGAGTAGTGCAGATCCAGCAATCTAACAAGTGAGCCTAGATAGGGCAATTAGTCTCGTAAAAATCCATATTAATTAACATTTCGCGAAAAGCTGATTGACGATTCAGCACATCGCCAGTTCAGGCCGTTGCTGACACCTTGGGGTCGCGGCATGATCGGGTCATGACTTCGGAAACCATGCGAGCCAGCGTGTTGACGGGCGTGGAGAGCTTGGCAATCGAGGACCGCCCGGTGCCGACACCGGCCCCCCACGAAGTGCTCGTCGAGGTGGCCGCGGTCGGAGTGTGCGGCTCTGACGTCCACTACTTCCGCCACGGACGCATCGGCGACTACGTCGTGACGGCGCCAATGATTCTCGGCCACGAACTCTCGGGCCGGATCACTGCGGTCGGCTCCGGCGTCGATACCGGCCGCGTCGGACAACGAGTCGCGATCGAGCCGCAGCACCCGTGCCGTCGCTGCAGGCAATGCATGTCGGGTCACTACAACCTGTGCCCATCCATGCGGTTCTTCGCCACACCGCCGGTCGACGGCGCGCTGTGCGCGTTCGTCACCATCGACGCCGAGATGGCACACCCGGTGCCGGACTCCATGTCCGATGAGGCGGCGGCGTTGCTCGAGCCTTTGTCGGTGGCGATCGCCACGATACGGAAGGCCGCCGTGGTACCCGGATCGAGTGTGCTGATCGCCGGTGCGGGACCGATCGGTGTGATGTGCGCGCAGACCGCGCGGGCCTTCGGCGCGGCCCGGATCGCCGTCTCCGACCCGGTGCCTGCGCGGCGGGAACGCGTGCTGCGGTACGGCGCCACCGAGGTGCGCAACCCGGCGGCCGACAACGTCGCCGCGCTCGACCCCCAGGTGGATGCCTTCATCGACGCCAGCGGCGCGCCGCCCGCAGTGATCAGCGGCATCAAGGCCGTCGGGCCCGCGGGCCGCGTGGTGCTGGTCGGCATGGGCGCCGACGACTACGGACTGCCGGTCTCCTACATCCAGAACATGGAGATCACCGTGACCGGGGTGTTCCGCTACACCGACACTTGGCCGACGGCCATCCAACTGGTGACGTCGGGGGCCGTCGAGCTCGACTCGCTGGTCACGGGACGCTACGACCTCGACCACGTCGCCGACGCGCTGAACAGTGACTCCGACCCGGCGAGCCTCAAATCGATCGTGGTGCCCAACGCTTGACAATGTATCGAACATAGGTTCGAATTGATTTTGTGCGATGGGACAGGCAGGGCGTCAGCGTCGACGACGGCGCCCTGCCCGGCCTGCAACGCATCGGCTTCGTGCGCAGCGTGCGCACGCCGCAGTTCGAGGGCATCACCTTCCACGAAGTGCTCGCCAAATCTGCGCTGAACAAGGTGCCCGAAGCTTCGATGCTGCCGTTCCGCTACACCGTGAACGGCTACCGCGGCTGCTCGCATGCCTGCCGGTACTGTTTCGCGCGGCCCACCCACGAGTACCTCGATCTCGACTGCGGAACCGACTTCGACACCCAGGTCGTGGTCAAGACCAATGTCGCCGACGTCCTGCGGCGCGAGCTGCACCGGAAGTCGTGGCAGCGCGAGACGGTCGCGCTCGGCACCAACACCGATCCGTACCAACGCGCAGAAGGCCGTTACGCGCTGATGCCGGGAATCATCGGCGCGCTTGCGGATTCGGGCACGCCGTTCTCCATCCTCACCAAGGGCACGCTGTTGCGTCGCGACCTTGCGCTCATCGCCGACGCGGCCAAGCGGGTCGACGTCAGTGTCGCGGTGTCTCTGGCCGTTGGGGATCCCGAGCTGCACAAGGACGTCGAGCCGGGTACACCGACACCACAGGCCCGACTCGACTTGATCGCCGCGATCCGTGACGCGGGCCTTGACTGTCACGTGATGGTCGCGCCCGTGCTGCCACGGCTGACCGACTCTGCTGAACACCTTGACGACCTGCTCGGCCAGATCGCCGCCGCCGGCGCCAACGGCGTGACGGTGTTCGGCCTCCATTTGCGCGGATCGACGCGTGGCTGGTTCATGTCGTGGCTCGCGCGATCGCACCCCGAACTGGTCGGCGACTACAGGCAGCTGTACCGGCGCGGTGCCTACCTGCCATCCGATTATCGAGAGATGTTGCACGACAGGGTGACTCCGTTGGTGAACAAACACGGCCTGGCTCCGGACCGCCGCTCTTTCAGGGCGGCGCAGAACCCGGTGGTGCCTCCCGCCGACATCCCGCAGCCGACGTTGTTCTGAGTCTCCGTCCAAAGACTGCTACTGCTCGCCGCCTCGGTGTCCGTCGTGGCCACCGCTGGCCGATTGACCGGCGCGACCGCGGCCACTCCCACCGCCTGCGTCATTGGACTTTCGTGCCCCGCTCATCCGCCCGGTGACGCCACCGCCATCGCCGGAGTGCCTCCCGTTCGAGGTGGGGTTGCTTGCGTCGCGGCCGCTTCCGATGTCCGCGCGGGTAGCCGAGTCATCATTGTGAATGACGTTCGGGGGCTTCGGATCTGGGTCTTCACTGCCGCCACCCACGCCAAGCCCGGGAGTCAGTCCGGCCACCTGGCCGATAGGACGGAGCAGACCGAACAGCGCGCCACCGTCCGCAGGCGGCGCTGATGGCGCCGACGGCTCCGTCGAACCGCCACCACCGTGACCGCGCGGCGGATCTGGCGGTGCCGGGGGAGTGAACACCCGTAACTCCGGCATACGGTCGTCGACCCGGGTCGTGATGTTCTCCTGGGGCGGCTCGCCGGTGGCACCGTCGTCGATGACGCCACTTGCTGCAGCCCGATGGCTGACCGGCCACGCTGCGGAGTCGTTGGCAACAAGCGGTTTTCGCGAACTGCGGTCCGCCCGCGGCATGACGCCGGGAGAGGGTGTCGCCATAGCCGTCAGCGCGGGCAACGGTACAAAGGCAGATGGCATGTCCCCATGGTTGCTGGCGTTGGCGCGGTCCGCATCAGGCATCGTCACGCTGAAGGCGCCGGTGATTGCACCGCCCATAGCGAGGATCCCAACCGCAAACGCGCTGGGGATCGCGACCCTCTCGTGGTGCGATTCGAATCACCTTGGTCAGCAGGGAAATTGGCGTAGCCGAAGGGGCTGTCGCCGCGACTCTTCTTGCGGTGCCGAGGAGGGGTCTTGCCGGGCGACGGCTGCGGAGCCTTGCGATGCCGAGGAGTCGACTTACCCGTCGATGCTTGCGGAGCCTTGCGATGCCGAACCGTGGTCCCGACGGTTGGCGGTCTGTTGTGCTCAGACAGCGTCCAGCTCGTCGCGGTGCGCAAGCCCTTGCGGTGTCGGCCCGTCGGCGCCGCTTGCTGAAGTGTCGTCGCGATACCTCGTTGGGTCGCGAGAGCACTCGCGGCAACGTCAATACAGCCGCCCGCAGCGCAAAGTTGTATTTGCTGCTATTTCACAACAGCGAAATGCGCAATCGGTATTGCGGCCACCACAATGAGGTTTCGTCTGTTGAAAGTGCGCCTGCCTTTCAATGAGCAGCTACAAGCGCGGCTCGGCTGGGAGTTCGCCGTGGAGATCTTGGGAGGATGTGAAACGATCCGTTGAACGCTGACGCATTCGGGCGCCGAGGCCTTGACGGTGGAAGTGGCTGCGCCCAAGCTATTCTGGATGAAAATGCGCTCTGTAGCCGCGCTGGCGGGTCTGCTCGCCGTTGCCTACGCGGCACAGAGCGTTGTGAGGATGCGAAACGCGATGACTGCTGTCGCATCGGAGCTGCGCAGTCCGGTCCTGCCGCTGACGGCCCGCTCGCTGAGCGAGCGCTCGCTGTGGTTGGGGCGGCTCGGCATGGCCATGCGAACGAATCCAGGGGCAGGCGTCGCGATGACTGTCCGCCGCGTCGACAGCGAACCGCCCGTTTGTGCGTTCGTCACGACGCCAACGGCTGGCGCGGCGCGCAGGCCCGCGGTGCTGCTTCTCCAGGGCGGTGGGATGGTCACCGGCTCACCACAGTTCGAGGCGTTTGAGGCGGCCCGGCTGGCGCGCAAGCTCGATGCTGTGGTGGTATCGCCGGACTACAGGTTGGCACCCGAAAACCCGTTTCCCACAGCACTCGACGACTGCATGAAGACGCTGGAGTGGATGCGTAGCCACGCCGACGAACTCGGCATCGACCCCGACCGGATCGCCGTCGCGGGTTCGAGTGCGGGCGGTGGTCTCAGTGCGGCGGTAGCGCAACGGGCCACCGACGAAGGAATCGCGTTGCGGGCACAGGTGCTGGTCTACCCGATGATGGACGACCGGACCGCCTTGCGCGACGATCACGGCGGCCGCGGCCAGTACATGTGGACTCCGGCGTCGAGCCGGTGGGCGTGGACGGCCTATCTGGGCGGCGAACCGAAACTGTTGGAGGCGCCAGAGTATGCAGCGCCCGCTCGGCGCACCGACCTGTCCGGCCTGCCGCCCGCGTGGATCGGTGTGGGCGATCTCGACATCCTCTATGACGAGGGTGTCGCGTACGCCGAACGGCTCAAGGCACACGGAGTTGCCTGCGAGCTGGTCGCTGTCCCCGGCATGTACCACGGCGCAGACGGCATCAAGCCGAAAGTGCCTGCGATGCGGGAATTTCGGCGCGGCATGTCCGATCACCTGCGGACGTACCTGTGAGCTAGCCCTGCTTGTTCCGCTTGACGTCCTTGAACGGCACACCGCGGTCGGCCGCGTGCTCGCGGGGGAAGCCGAGCACCCGCTCGCCGATGATGTTTCGCGCTATCTCTGTCGTGCCGCCGCCGAGTGCGGCCGTCTGCCGCGACAGGTAGCGCTCGCCGTAGCGGATCAGGTTGTCGTCGTCCTCGATGACACCGGAGCTGCCGGTAAGGGCAAGTGCGGTATCGAATCCCACCTGATGGGTCTCCGCGTGGGTGATCCGGATGATCGAACCCGCCGCAGGCGGCAAGGAGCCGTCGAGGACGCCGTGGTAGACGTGATCGATCAGCTGTTCCTGCACCGCCTTGTGCACGATCGCGCGGCCTGCCATCTCGCGGGCGCGCTCGCTGTCGGCCTGGCCGGTCGCCTTCAATAGGCCGACCCAGTCGATCGGCACGTCGGTCTTGCCTTCGGCGCCGATACCGCTGGCGAACTCCGAGCCGCCGCCGACCGCGCGCCGCTCGTGGTAGAGCTGCCGGGACGCCACGTGCCAGCCCTCGTTGACCTCGCCGACGACGGCGTCCTCGCCGAGCTCGAGGTTGTCGAAGAACTCCTCGCAGAACTCGACGGAGCCGTTTACCTGCTTGATCCGCCGGATCGTGATACCAGGGCTGTCGATCGGGACCAGGAACATCGTCAGGCCCTCGTGCTTGGGCACATCCCAGTCGGTGCGGGCCAGCATCAGCCCGTAGTCCGCAGCGAATGCGCTTGTGCTCCAAGTCTTTGCGCCGTTGACGACCCACTTGTCGCCCCGGCGGTCAGCGCGGGTGATCACACCGGCCAGATCGGATCCGCCGCTGGGCTCCGAGAGCAGCTGCACGAGTACCTCGTCGCCGTGCAGGACGGCCGAGATGTGTTGCTTCTTCTGATCTTCGCTGCCGGTGTCGAGGATCGTGGCCGCGCAGATCGTGAATGTTGGGGTGTTGAGGATGATCGGCAGTTCGTAGGTCCGCGACACATCGTCGAACGCGCGCTGGTAGGCGATCGGCAACCCGAGCCCACCGTATTCGCGGGGGAAGCAGATGCCCGCGAAACCGCCCTCGTAGAGCTTCTTCTGGAGCTCGCGGGCACGCAGCCACGGCGCTACTTCGCCGCGGTCGGCCTCTGGCGGATTGTTCGGGTCGATCGGTGGCAGGTTATCGGCGAGCCACGCCTTGGCCCGTGCCGCGAACTCCTCGACCGACTCGGTCGCGGTCGGGGCCGACGTCGTCTCGGTCATCAGGCGGACTCCCGCTGTTCGGTTATCGCATAGACGCGCAGGTTGTGATCCTCGGGGGTGCCGAACATCGCGCGGTCGAGCAGAACCCGCCGCAGGTATAGATGAAGATCGTGCTCCCAGGTCACCCCGATGCCGCCGTGCAGCTGGACGCAGTCCTGCAACATGCCCGGCGCGTGTTCGCCCACATAGGATTTCGCGACGCTGACGGCCATCTCGGCGTCGGGGGAGCGGTCGGCGACCGCCGCGACCGCGGCATTCGTGGCCGCCTTGCACGCCTCGAACCAGATCTTCAGGTCGGCGTAGCGGTGCTTGAGTGCTTGATACGAGCCGAGCGGACGCCCGAACGAGTGCCGGTCGAAACCCCACTGAATGGTGAACTTCAACACCGCGTCGAGAATGCCGACCACCTCGGCGCACTGCAGGATCTGCGCGATCTGGCTCTGCCTGGTGATCAGTTCCGGTGTCTGCTCCGCAGTACCGACTGCAGCCGAGGAATCCACCTCGACGCCGTCGAAATGCACACGGGCATAACTCTTCACGAGATCGACGGACCGCTGCGATTCGACCCGCACTCCTGACGCGTCGGTCGGCACGAGGAACTGTCGCGGCGAACCCTCGCAGTCGGCCACCACCAGCAGCACCGCGCTCTCCGCGCCCGCTTCGACTCGGTCCTTGACTCCGTCGAGCCGGAACCCGGATGCGGTGGGCGTTGCCGTCACACCGGGATCCATCGGCGCCCAGGACTTTCCGGGTTCGTACACCGCCCACGATGCGACGAGTTCGCCGCTGATCAGGGATTCGATTGTGCCCTGGTGATTTTCAGGCGCCTCGACCAGACCGGCGAGCACTGTGCTGACCGGATGCAGCGGCCCTGGCGCGACGGTCTTGCCCGCCAGCTCGGCCACCATCGCCAAGTCGCGCACGCCACTGCCCGAAACGGAGCCGCCGCCGAGGTCGTCCGGCACGAGCAGGCTCGTCCAGCCGAGTTCGGCCGCCCGCGGCCACCAGTCGGTGTCGAAGGAGGTGCCTGCCGCGTGGAGTTCACGCAGCCGGCTCAGCGGCGCCTCCTTCTCGAGGAACGACTGTGTCGTCGAGGCGAAAAGCAGAAACTCTGGGTTGGTGGCGTCGCTCACGCGGGGATGACGAGCGGCGGCACGTCGGGGTTGTGGACGATCTTGTTGGGTACCTTGAACAGGTCGATCATGTTGCCGCCCATGACCTTTCGCTGGCCCTCCTCATCGAGGCCCTGTAGGTCGTCGATCAGCTTGGTCGGCTCCGCCAGGCCTTCGGGGTGCGGCCAGTCCGACCCGAAGATGATGCGGTCGACGCCGCACAGGTCGGCCATCTTGGCGAAGTCGTCCTCCCAGAACGGTGCGACGTACACACCTCGCTTGAAGGCCGCGACCGGGTCCTCGGGGAATGACTGCGGCATCTTCTTGTAGGTGTTCTCGAACTGATGGAGCAGGTACGGAACCCAGTCCGCACCGTTCTCGATCGACAACACGCGAAGGTCCGGGTTGCGGGTCAGCGCGCCGTGGCACACCAGCGCCGCCATCGAATCCTCGATCGGTCGCTTGCCCATGGCGACCATGCGGAACGCCGTCGGCTTGAACGGCAGGAACTCGTCGGCGGGTTCCCAGTCGTTGAGGTACTCGGCGTAGCCGGAGTCGGAGGCGTGCATCGATACGGGAATGCCCGCCTTAACGCAGGCCTGCCAGAACGGGTCGAACTCCTCGGTGCCGAACGACCGGGTGCCGCGCATACCGGGTACCGGCGCAGGCCGGACCAGAACGGTTTTCGCACCGCGTTCCAGGCACCACTCGAGTTCCTCGAGGGCGCGATCGACGATGGCGAGGTTGATGACCGGCGTGGAGAAGATGCGGTCCTGGTAGTTGAACTGCCACGTCTCGTACATCCACTCGTTGAGTGCGTGGATGACGTCGAGGATCAACTCGGGGTCGTCCTTCATGCGCTCCTCGACGAGGCTCGCCAGGGTTGGGAACATCAGCGAGTAGTCGAGACCGAGGCCGTCCATGACCTCGAGTCGGGCCGCGGGCTCCCGGAACGCGGGGATCGCCTTCATCGGCTTGCCCATCACCTCGCGGAAGCTCTTGCCGCCGCTGCCGTGCTTGAAGTACTCCTCCTGGGCACCCGGTCGGGCGACGACCTCGAAGGTCGGGTTCGGAATGTAGTCACTGACCTGGTTGCGCACCATGATCTTGGTGCGGCCGCGGACCTCGATGTAGTCGATGACGTTCTTGCGGTGGTCCGGCAGGAATTGAGTCAGCGCCTCTTTTGGCTCGTAGAAGTGGTTGTCGGCGTCGAACACCGGATAGGGAAGCTGACGGGCTGTCATTTTCGCCTCCTGGAAGTCTCGTTTGCTCTGGTGGTAATGACATTACCACGTCTGGACCAGCCAAAACACCACCCCCCGAGAAGGGCGTACCTCGCAGGTCAGACGGGTGGCCGAGAGCTTGTCAGTGACGGACGAGCGCGGCGAGGCAGAACTCGTAGATATGGTTCGCGTCGACCGGCACGCCGCTCAGTTCGGCGCCGAGGACGTGCAGGCGCATGGCGCCGAGAGCCGACTGCATGATCAGCGCCGCTGTGGCGTCGACGTCGATGCCGGTGCGGAACGAGCCGTCGTCGATCCCGCGGTTGATGATGTCCTTGATCAGCTCGTGGACCGGGGAGAGCACCCGCGCGTACTCGCGGGGCAGCGTCTCGGCGAGGTGGTCGTTGTAATACGTGAGCCCGCGATTGACCTTGTCCTGGGTGGTGGTTTCGGCAGGTGTGCAGATGCGGTCGATGAGCATCCGCAGTGCCGCGACGGGCTGCAGGCCGGTGGTGTCCTCACGCCACTTGCGCGTCGACTCGGACATGATCTTGTCGATCAGGGCGAGCAGCAGCTCATCCTTGGTGGAGAAGTGTTGGTAGAACGAGCGCAGCGACGTCTTCGAGCGTTCGACGACCTCCAGCACGGTGAAATCGGTGCGCCCGGTCTCGCCGAGAATTGCCAGCGCCGACTTCATGAACCGTCGCTCGCGCGGCTCGGCATCGACCGTTATTGATGTCGCCGGCCCAGCGGCTCCGGGCGACCGTGCGCTCGACTTCGCCATGGTAATGACGTTACCGGTTTTGCATCCGCTCGGTTACTGTTCCCTCCCATGACGACAGACTCAGCGCAGACGTGGACCGTTCAGGAGCTGCTGGACCTCTTCGACGTCAGGTCCGACGGGGAGAACCGCTTCATCGCGGAGACGGGCCCTGCGGGTGAGGATCAGCGGCAGGTGGTGGAGGGCACGCAGGTGCTCGCCCAGGCGATCGTCGCGGTCGCCAAGCGGTTTCCGGAGAAGTCGGTGCGCTCGGTCTCCGCGGTGTTCGCCCGCGCCGTCATGGTCGGCGCCGGCCCCGTCGAGCTGGAGCTCGACGTCGTCAGCGAGGGCCGCTCAACCGCGACGGCCGTCGTCGCCGCGAAGCAGAACGGCAAGCGGTGCATCACGGCGACGATCCTCGCCGACGTGCCAACCGGCGACGTGATCCGCCATCACCTGCCGCGGCCACAGGTCGCCGCGCCCGCCGACGCGAACGTATCCGAGATGCCGATGGACGGACGGCAGCTGCGGCTGGTCGACGTCGTCGACGTCAACAGCCCCGACGAGGTGGGCCCGCCGGAGCTGTACGCGTGGCTGCACTACGATCCGATTCCCAACCGCGACGACCTCGCCAAGGCATTGATCGCGTATTTCACCGGCCACCTTGGGATTTCGACGACGATGCGCGCTCACGAGGGCATCGGCACCAGCCAGGCACATCTGACGGTGTCGACCGCGCCGATGACGGTGACGGTGAGCTTCCATGAGCCGGTCCGCTGGGACGGCTGGCTCCTCTACACCCACGAGAGCACACAGGTCGGTGCGGGCATGTCCTACGTGCGCGGCGCCGTGCACACCGAGGAGGGGGAGTTGATCGCGTCCTTCGCCCAGGACGCGCTGATTCGGCCGCTTCGCACCACCGACACCGCGATCAAAGAGCAGTCGAGGCTATAGCGCCGAAAAGCGGACCTTTACATATTCGTGTACAAATGTCACGCTGAGGTAGTCGCAGCCCGGACCCCCGCTCGCCAAGATTGGACCCGCTATGTCGCCGCAGACCTACCGCTCGATCAATCGCGACGAACGCAAAGCGCATTCGGTGACACGATCTCCGGCCCGCGTCGTGCTGCAGCACGACATGACGGTGATCGCATCGCGCGTCACCGATGTGGTGACGTCGGCCGGCGGTTGGTTGTTCGATCGCCGGATGGCCGGCTGGCAGGTCAACGTTCTGCTTTCCGATCGCGTAGGCGAACGGGCGCTGCGGATTCTGGGGGCGAAAGCACTCGAACTCGACGACGGTCTCGACGCGATGGCCGATGACCCGGATCGCGCCGCCACTGTGGTCGTCGCGGCCGACGTCTACGCCGCCGACGAACGCGTTCGGCGGTTCGTCTCCACATCGGACCGCAGTCGCGCCGAGGTGGCGCTGTGGGGGGATACCGGTTCCCTCGGCGAAAGCGTCAGCGCCGTCTCCTACCGGCTGAGCGCGGCGGCAAGGGCGTTCAAGGCACAAGCTCTGATGGCGGCGGGCATGCCGGGAGACTCGGTGGCGGCGACCGAAGCGTTGTTCCGCTGTGGCGTGACCGCCCTCGCGCCGGTGGCACGCTAGATCTTGAGATAGCCCTTCTCCGCAGGGATTTGCGCCGCGGTCACGAGTGACGACGCGTCGCTGGCCAGCCACACCACGATGTCGGAGATCAGTTCGGGGGCGGCAAGCGAGTCGGTGGGCAGGGCGCCCGGCGAGAAGCTGTGAATATAGTTCGGGTGGTCGGCGAACATCTGGTACATCGACAGGTCGTTGCCCATGGGAGTGTCGGTGCCGTACGGGTGCACCGAGTTGACCCGAATCCCGAACTCGCCCAATTCGACTGCCAGTGAGTTGGTCATTCCGACGACGCCGAACTTGCTGGCGCAGTAGTGGCCGCAGCCGGGGACGGCCTTGATGCCGGCCGCCGAGCTGATCGTGATGATCGACCCGCCGTTGCCCGCCTCGATCATCGCGGGCACCACCGCCTTGATGGTGTTCCACAAGCCGGTCAGGTTGATGTCGATGACGTCTTGAAACTGTTGCGCCGAAATCTCCCATAGCCGGCCCCAATTGAGCACGCCGGCATTGGCGACGACGATGTCGAGGCGGCCGAACTGGTCGATGGCGTCCGACACCACCCGTTGTTGGCCTGTGAGGTCACGGATGTCGACCTCTTCGGCGCGGATCTTGCGGCCTTCGCCCTCAACGAGGTTCACCGTCTCGGCGAGGTCGCCGGGTTCGGCGGGCGGATAGCCGTTGTGCTCGGCAACCGGCCCGCAGGCGTCGATCGCGACGATGTCGGCGCCTGCGCGCGCGAGCCGAACGCAGTGAGAACGCCCCTGCCCGCGGGCGGCCCCGGTGACATAGGCGACCTTGCCCGCCAGGGGTGTGTCTTCAGCCATGGTCGACATCGTGCGCGTGGTGAACGATGTCGTGCAAGTGATAGACCGCGATCGACGCGATCGTGAACTCACTGCCATTGCTGCGCAATCCGCGCCGTGACCATGCGTCGGACGGAACGTGGTCGTAGATGTCGGCGACCGCGCCTGCCGCATCCACCAGTTCCGATGTGACGACGGCTGGATCCTGCGAGCCGTAGTCGTCCTCGATCGCCGTCGCGTCCTGGTCCCAATTGGGGAACCGCGGCTCGTCCTCGTCGAGCATCATCTCGACCCGCTCGTTGAATTTGCGGTGCACGTCGCGGACGTGGCAGCCGTATTCCAGCGCCGACCACACCCCGGGACGCGGTCGCGAGCGGGCCTTTGGCGCACCGAGCCGGCGCGGCCATTCGGCCGCGTCGGCCCTGATGCGGCTCGCGACGTCGGTGTGGCTCACCGCGGACCCGTCGAACCCGCATTCCGGGCAGCGCTGCGAGATGACCCAGGTCCAGTCCTTGGTGTCGGGCTCCATCATGGCGTCAGTGTGGCAGGACCCAATCTGCTTCTCGCGTGCGCACCACCTCGCGGAGGCGATCACCGGCGCCGCGCTGGATCGGTTCGCCGTGTCCGACGCAGACGGTGTCGATATCGAGCGCCGCCATTCTCTGGAAGCACGCGACCGCGCGTGCCCGGTCCTGGTTGAACACCCCGACCATCACCTCGCTGACGTTGGCGATGGTGTCACCGGCGAACAGCACGCCGTGTTCGGGCAAGTACACCGCGATGCTGCCCTCGGTGTGCCCTGGTATCGCAAGCACGTGCGCGCCGCCGCCGAAATCCAGCACGTCGCCGTCGTTCAGCTCCCGATCCACGGGTACTGCGGGAGCGGTATGGGGCAGGGTCGCCGAAACCCGTTCGTAGATCGGATTTCCCAGTCTTCGAAGACGGGCGGTGGCATATCGGCTTCGCCGCGGATCATAGCGGCGTCACCCGCTCCTGCCATCACCGAAGCGCCTGTGGACTCACGTAATTCGGCCGCGGACCCGATGTGATCGACGTGGCCGTGGGTGAGCACGATCCGGTCGACATCCGGCACAGCCGCCATGATCTCGGCGCCCGATCCCGGCGCACCCGTGTCGATCAGCGTCACGGAATCACCGTCGCGCCAGACGTAGAGCTGCCAGCCGTTCACGCGCAACATGGTCAGGTTCGGTGTGATGACGGTCGAATCCATCACCCGACACTAAGTCACGGCGGCGGAGCCTGTGTAGTCACTTCGCTACCGGCGAATTCCCTTGCTGACAAACAGAATTCGATACCCAGCAGCACTCGCGAGCAAAATGCGCAAAAGCCGGGGAATAGCGGTTATGCGGGTTGTGCGCACAAGCGCGCCACGGGGCAGGCGGATCCCTAGCTTCAAGAGTGCACACATTTCCTCGCACGAAAGCGAGCACGGATAACACAGGAGAACACAAATGAACACAACCACATCTCGGAGCGTTATAGCCCTGTTCGCAGGCCCAGTTGCCGCCGCAGGCATCGTGGCAGGCGGTTTGGGAGTTGCGGCTGTCGCCCACGCAAGCACCACACCGGGTGTCAGCGCGAAACCCGGCATGGTGCTGTCGAAGGAATTCGTCGCGCAACAGCAGGAGCAACAGGGCGGCGCGGCCAAGCCGATTGACCTGCAGATGCAGCAGGAAGCCAAGCAGCCCGACAGCCCGACCAAGCAGGAGCACTCGCAACTCATGGGAGACCTGAAGGCCGAAGAGCAGAAGCAAGACGCAATGACCGCGGTTGAGTCGCAGGAAAACGATCAGTCGGCCGAGCCCAAGGCGCACGTGTACACGCTGAAGACTCCGGTCCACAAGAAGCTCGGCATGATGCACGCCGGTTGGTCGCAGATGGGCGGATGAAAGCCGATTAGCAACCGACGAATCGTGTCACGATATGCGACGTGGTGGGCAAACCCTCTGGCGTGGTGACCTTTCTGTTCACCGACGTAGAGGGTTCGACCCGTCGGTGGGAGTCCGACGCGGAGTCGATGCGACGAGCGCTGGCCGCGCACGACGAGGTCATGCGCGACACCGTTGCGGCGCATGATGGTTGGTTGTTCAAACACACCGGCGACGGGATATGCGCGGCATTCGGGTCGCCGCGTTCTGCCGTCGATGCCGCGATTGCCGCGCAACGCGAACTCGGCCTGCCTGTTCGGATGGGCATTGCGACCGGTGAGGCCGAACTTCGGCGTGAGGACTACTTCGGCGTCGTGCTCAACCGCGCCGCGCGGGTGATGTCGGCGGGCCACGGGAGCCAGATTCTCGTAGACGGTCTCACCGCCGAACTGCTCACGGGCGTCGACCTCCTCGCGATGGGGTCGCGACGGCTCCGCGATATCGCCAGGCCGGTCGAGTTGTTCCAGATCCGGGCGGCGGGGCTGCCCGAGCGCTTTCCGCCTTTGACGACCGCCGACGTTGCGCCAGGCAACCTGCGGCCACCCACCACGAGGTTGATCGGCCGGGAGGCCGAACTCGCCGATGTGGGCTCGGCGCTCAAGGCCAACCGGCTGGTCACATTGACCGGTGTCGGCGGGGTGGGCAAGACGCGGCTCGCGCTGGAGGTGGCCGCGCGATCGGCGCCTGACTTCCCCGACGGGGTGTGGGTTGTCGAACTCGCCGCGGTCACCGATCCGGCGGCGGTGCCCGACGCGGTGGCCGGGGTATTCGGCATCACGCAACAGCCGGGGATGACGATGGCCGACAGCGTGGCCGCTGCGTTGGAAGGACGGGCACGTCTTCTCGTGCTGGACAACTGCGAGCACGTCCTCGACGCTGCGGCTGACATCGCCGAAGCGATTCTCTCGCGCTCGGCAACAGTCAGGATCCTCGCGACCAGCAGGGAAGGTCTGCGCGTTACCGACGAACAACTGTGGCCAGTGCCGTCGCTGGATGCGGATACGGCAGCGACGACACTGTTCTCGGAGCGCGCGAAAGCGGCGGTGCCTGGAGTCTCATTGGAACCCGCGGCGGTTCAAGAGATCTGTCGTCGACTCGACGGAATCCCGTTGGCAATCGAGTTGGCCGCGTCGCGCATGGTATCGATGACGGTGACCGAGGTGCGCGACCGCCTCAATGATCGGTTCCGGCTGCTGGTCGGGTCGCGGCGGGGACTGGAGCGCCATCAGACGCTGCGGCATGCCGTGCAATGGTCGTACGACCTGCTTGATTCGGACGAGCAGAATCTGCTCGACCGGTGTTCGGTCTTCGCGGGCGGATTCGATCTGGCCGGGGCATGTGCGGTCGCCGGCTCCGACGATGATTTCGCCACCATGGACCTGCTGGATGCCCTTGTGCGCAAGTCGCTTCTCAGCGCCGACCGGTCCTCGGGGCGCACGCGGTTTTCGATGCTGGAGACGATCCGCCAGTTCGCCGAGGATCAGCTGGCCGGCGACGGGCTGGCCGAGGAGATCCGCGCCGCACATATGCGATATTTCGCAGAGCTGCACGCAGACGTCGTCGCCCTGTGGGACAGTCCGCGCCAACGCGAGGCCTACGCGTGGTTCACCAATGAGCTGCCGAACCTGCGCGCAGCATTTCGATGGGCCGCCGACTGCGATGATCTCGATGCCGCCTTGGACATCGCGCTCTACGCATACATCGGCGCTCTTGTCGAGCAATACGAGCCGGTGACATGGGCCGAGGAGATCGTCGAAGCCGCGGAGGGCGTTGATCACCCCAAGCTCTTAGCGCTCTACATCGTCGCGTGTCAGTGTTGTTGGGTCGGCCGAGTCGACAAGGCCGTTCGGTACAGCGAATGCGGTCAGCGCCTCATGGGAGTCGATGAGCGCTACGACGGTTTTCCTGTCGAGTACGAAGCAACTCTCGGCGGCCCCTACGTTCCCCTCGGTCTGCCCGAGCGCTGGGCGGACGTAGCACGGAGGAGCCTCGAACATACCGACGACCGCAGGGGCCACAGGCGTGCAGTGTTGGTGATGGCGCTTGCACTCGCGGGCGCTCATGAGGAGGCCATCGCGATTGCCGACGGTCTTTTCGCTGCTGCCGAGACAAACCAGAATCCACTCCTCACATCGCAGATTCTCATCGCGATCGGGTTGGCGTATCGCTACGCCGATACGCGCGGTCGCGATGACGCCCTGAAGCGCGGACTAGAGGTCGCACATGCCAGCGGGAACCGATTCAACGAATCACACATCGCAGTCACACTGGCGCCGCTTGAGGCGCAACACGGTTCGGCCGAAATCGCGCTCGACTGCCTCGCCCTGGCCATCCGCAACTATCTCGACTCGGGAAACATTGCGACGTTGCGCAGTCCACTGGCCAATCTCGCAAGCGCTGCTCTGCCGGCTTGGCCATTATGAGGCGGCGGCCGATCATCGCGAAATACGCCGACAATCCGTTGACCCGCCTGGCGTTCTCCGAGATCACCGAAACAATCGCAGCATCTGCACAAGGTGCTCGGCGACGACCGCTACGACTCACTCGCGCAGGTCGGGCAGGCGATGTCAACGCCGCGATGGCGAATTACGCCTTCGAACAGATCGATCTGGCTCGCGCGCAGCTCAATTCCCCGCCACTGCCGACCTGAGTACGTCCAGCGGTAGGCCGCCCAGATCAAGGGCGCGGCGATGAAATTCCTTCAACGACAACCCGCGGCTGAGCATCTCGTCGCGCAGGCCCTGCCAGATCCGCTGTCCCACCGCGTACGACGGAGCCTGGCCGGGCCAACCGAGGTAGCGATCCAGCTCGAAGCGAAGGTTGGCCTCCTTCATCGCGCTGTGCGACTGAAGGAATATCCACGCCTTGTCAGCATCCCAGACGCCGCCGTCCGGGGCGATCATGCCGCAGTGCACGCCGATGTCGATGACCACGCGCGCTGCCCGGAACCGTTGGGCGTCAAGCATTCCCATCCGATTACCCGCGTCGTCGAGCCAGCCGAGCTCGGCCATCAGCCGCTCCGCGTACAGCGCCCAGCCCTCGCCGTGCCCCGAGACCCAGCAGCCGAGCCTGCGCCATCGGTTCAGTTGGTCGGCCAGCACGACAGCCCTGCCGATCTGCAGATGATGGCCGGGAACTCCCTCGTGGAAGACCGTGGTGGTCTCCTGCCAGGTGTGGAAGGTGTCGACATCCGGCGGCACCGACCACCACATCCGGCCCGGCCTCGCCAGGTCCTCCGACGGACCGGTGTAGTAGATGCCGCCGGTCTGGGTCGGCGCGATCCGGCACTCGAGGTGCCGCAGCGGTTCGGCGATCTCGAAGTGCGTATCGGCGAGCGCGTCCACCACTCGGTCCGACAGCTCCTGCATCCACGCCTGCAGGGCATCGGTGCCCTCGACGACGTAGCGCGGCTCCTCGTCCAGCCGCCCGAGCGCCTCGGCCACCGTGGAGCCGGGGTAGAGCCGGTGGGCGATCGACTCCTGTTCGGCCACAATGGCTTCCAGCCGGTGTAGCCCCCACTCATAGGTCTCGTCGAGATCGACCGACGCCCCGAGGTAGAGCCGCGAGAACAGCCGGTAGGCGTCGCGGCCGAACGCATCGTCGCCGCGGGCGTGGGGCCCGACGTCGTCACGCAGCACGGCGGCGAGCCTGCTGTAGGCGTCGGCTGCCGCGGACGCCCGCTGTTGCAGTTCGGCGTGCAACATCTCGTCGCCGGTCGCGGCCTCGGCCACCATGTCGACGAACAGCTGCTGGATCTGGCCGGCCTGCTCGATTCCCCGGCCCACCTGCCGAACCGCGGGCGAATGACCGGCCGCCACCGCCGCGCGCAGCGAGACGGCGTAGCCCGCAACGCGGTCCGGTACCCGGGACAACCGTTGGCTGATCACCCTCCAGTCGTCATCGGAGTCGGTGGGCATCAGGTCGAACACGTCGCGCATCGACTGCAACGGCGACGCGATCACGTTGAGTTCGCCGACGTCGAGTCCGGCATCGTGCAGTTCGGCCTGTACGCCGAGCCGCTCCCGCATCGCGGCGATCGTCACGACGTCGACATCGTCCTCCGGAGCCGCGCCCTCCAGTTCGCGCAGTGCGGTGCTGGCGGCTTCGGCACGCGCGGCCACGCCGTCGGGGGAGTAGTCGGTGATGAATTCGTCGTAGCCGACGATGCCCATTTCGGTTGCCGCACAGGGATCGAGCGCGGCATAGGTCGCGAGATAGCGTTCGGCTACGGCATCGACTGCGGTTGTGCGCCTACCCAAGATCGCGTGCAGAGAAGGTGTCGCACTTGTTCGGATCACCGGTCTGGTAGCCCGTCGTGAACCACTTCTGCCGCTCCGCGGATGAACCGTGCGTCCAAGACTCGGGGTTCGTCCGTCCGGTAGCGGCCTTCTGAATCCGGTCGTCGCCGACGGACGACGCCGCCGACAGCGCATCGGCAATGTCCTTGTCGGTCAACGGCTCGAGGAACGGAACATCGGTGCCCTGCTGCTTGGTGATCGCCGCATAGTGGGCCCAGACACCTGCGTAGCAATCGGCCTGCAGCTCGGTGCGCACACCGTTGCCCCCAGCGCCCGTGGCGCCCTGCTGGGCGCGGCCGAGTGTGCCCTGCAGGTCCTGCACGTGATGGCCGAACTCGTGCGCGACGACGTATTCCTGCGCCAACGGCCCATTGCTGGAACCGAATTGGTCGTGGAGCACCTGGAAGAAGCCTGTGTCGAAGTAGGCGGTCTTGTCGACCGGGCAGTAGAACGGGCCGACGTCGCTCGTCGCGGGGCCGCAACCGGTGTTGACCTGATCCTGGAAGAGCCGGACGTGTGGGCGGGTGTACCCCGGCAGTAGCTGCTGCCAAACCCCGTCGACCGACGTCACCGTCGCCGCGACGCGGCAGTCGACGTTCGCGTTGGCGTCGGCGCCTGTCTTGCACTGGCTCAGGTCGGCGCCCGGAGCCTCGACCCCAGAGTCGGCATATCCGCCCTGGGACTGCGGGATTACGTCGCTGGGGTTCACCCCGAGCAGGAGCGCGATCACCACGATTATGAGGCCACCGAGGCCTCCGCCGATCGCTATTCCTCGACCCGGGCCACGACCTCCACCGCTGGTCGAGATGGTGCTGGTGTCGATCTGCATACCCTCGTTGAAGGTCATACCTGCCAGCTTCGCACACTACGATTCGGGTGTGGCAGTCGTTGCCGGACATTCCACCGTCGTACACACGGATTCGGGCGATCTGCGCGGCACGACCGAGGCCGCGGACATGAGGAGCGCAAAGGCTCGACGGGTCGGGGTCTGGCGCGGGGTGCACTACGCCGAGCAGCCCGTCGGCGATCGCCGGTTTCTCGCACCCGCCCCGCTTCAGCCGTGGTCCGGAGTGCGCGACGCTGTCGAGCACGGACCGCTGCCCCCGCAGAGCAAGTCGTTCGTCGGCGGCGGCCGCGACGACCCCAAGGTCCGCGACGAGGCGTGCCTGACGCTGACGGTGTGGTCGCCCGACACCAGCGCCTCGCTGCCGGTGATGGTGTGGATCCCCGGCGGGGCATTCGTGTTCGGCGCCGGACAGTTCCAGCTCTACAACGGGTCGCGACTGGCAGCCAACGGAAACGTGGTGGTCGTCAACATCACCTACCGCATAGGGGTTTTCGGCGGATTCGAGCTCAGCGACCTCGGCGACGGGTTCGACGACAATCTCGCGCTGCGCGATCAGCTTGCCGCGCTGCGCTGGATTCGCGACAACATTGCCGCGTTCGGTGGCGACCCCGATCGGGTGACGGTGTTCGGCGAGTCCGCCGGCGGGACGTCCGTGCTCGCACTGCTGGCCAGCCCGGCCGCCGACGGCCTGTTCCGTAGGGCGATCGCGCAGAGCCCTGCACTGCCGCTGATCGCCGACCGTGAGCTGCGGGCCAAACGTGCGCACGAGTTCCTGCAGAGGCTCGGCGTGAGCGTCGCCGAGGTCAAGGGCCTGCCGCAGCGGCAGCTGCGCAGGGCCGCGGGCCGGCTGCAGCTGAAGAGCGCCGCGACCACGCCAACATTGGCCTACGGGCTGACCTACGGCGTCGACCTGCTGCCGCAGCATCCGGTGGATGCCGCGCGAGCCGGTGCGCTGGCGCGGATTCCGCTGATCATCGGCACCAACAGCCACGAGGCATCGATGTTCGCCTGGACAAAACCGCCGATGCTGCCGACCACGACGGCGTCAATCGACGCCTACCTCGACCGGGCTGCGCCCGACGCGCGGGAGCGGCTGCTGGCGGCCTATCCGGACTACCCGCGGCGCCGCGAGCTGATCGCATTCGGCTCCGACGTCATGTTCGGCGCCCCGACCTGGGCATTCGCCGACGCGTACAGCGCACATGCGCCGACGCACATGTACCGGTTCGACCACTTCGGCTTCAGCCTGCGGATACTCGGCCTCGGCGCCACCCACGGCAGCGAGATCGTGCACATCCAGCACAGCTACAGCTCATTCCTCGGGCGCAAGATGCACCCGCTGGGGCGCCGGCTTGCGCCCGCGGTCGGAAAGCGTATGCAGCGGGCATGGCTCGACTTCTCCGCACAGGGCTGGGACAACGGCGAGATCGAATGGTCGAGTGGTCACGACTGGCCGATCTACGACACCGGCCGCCGCTTCACCCGAATCATCCAGTCCGCGCGCGACGTGGTGGTCGAGGATCCGGACGCCGAGCGCCGAAAGGCCTGGGCAGGCTTCTACTAGGCCGCCGCGTAGCGCTTGTCGGAGTAGTCGCGCAGGTTGAACAGGAATTTCTGAAACAGCCACGACATCACCGGCCGCCCCAGGGACATGCCGAGCCGCGCTGCGACTCCGTTGGGCGCCATCGCCATCACCCAGGTCAGGTGACACCCGTTCGGGGTGGGCTTGATCCGGTAGTCCTCGGCGAACGCCCTGATGCTTCCGCTTGAGGCTTCGTTGAACCGAAAGGCCATGTGCGAGTGCGGCTCCCAGGCCAGATACTCTCCCCCGCAAGTGGGGGACCCCCACATCTCCGACGATGCCGCCACGCATGTTGACGACACTGGTCGTGCCGACGCCGTGCGGCTGCGGGCTGGTCCACGTCACCTTGGTGATCACCGTCGCCCAGTGCGGCCACGACTGGGCGTCGTCGAGCACCTCCCACAACTGCTCAGGGGTGATCGTCAGGTCGACGGTGCTGACGAATCGATACGGGGCGGTCCCGATGAAGTCCAACCCGACGCGTTCGCAAGGTTTCATGGCCATACAGGCTAGAGCACTGTGTCTACCCGGGTCCGTCGCTGGCTGCCGCCAGCAGCGCCACCAGTCCGTCGCTGATCGGTGTCGGTAGACCGTGCCGCGCACCCTTGCGGGAGATCACGCCGTTGCGGATGTCCCATTCCAACCGCCGGTGCGTCTCGCGGTCGGTGAGCATCGACGTGGTCATGTCCTCCGGAGCCTTGGCGAACAGACCGACGATCTCGTCGATCACGTCGTCGCCGAGGTCGGCGCCCTCGGCACGCGCGACCGCAAGGCATTCGGCCAGATATCGGCGGGACAGCGCGGCGACGTCGTCGCGGCGGAACATGCCCGAGCGGCGTCCGGTCAGCACCATCAAGTCGGCCAGTGCGTTCACCAACAGCTTGCGCCACGCGGCTGTGACGAAGTCCGGATCAAGCTCGACGGTTACATCGGTGTCGCGCAACAGATCCACAAGTGTGTGTGCGCCGTCCGACTCGGGCAGCACCAGTCGGACGCCAGTGCGTAGCCGAATCCAGCCCTCCGGGTGCGGTTCCGCAGAGAACCACACGACCGCTGGGACCACCTCCGACGACGGGCACAGCGGGCCCACCCGCTCGACCTGCTCGACACCGTTCTGCAGCGCGCACACCACGGTGCGCCCGTCACAGAGCCGGCTCAACCATCCCGCCGCCGACTGGTTCTGCGTGTCCTTGACCGCCAGCAGCACCACCTCGACGGGGCTGTCGACGTCGGCGGGGTCGGTGAGCACCGGGCCCGGCACGACGATCGGATCGTTTCCGTCGGGCCGGACCTCCACCTCATCGCGGGGTGTGTGCCCGCACAGCAGCACGTGATGTCCTGCGGTGTGCAGGAGTGCCGCCATGGTTGAACCGATTGCCCCTGGGCCGACGACCGCGATGCTGGTAGGCACGAACGCCCAAACTACCGGCGGAAGGGCCCCACTAGACTGTGGCCGTCCTGTAGTCAGGTCTTTCCCAGGGAGTTTTCGTGCTGCGCAGTCATGCCGCAGGTTCGTTACGGGCCACCGATGCCGGTCACAAGGTGACGCTGGCCGGCTGGGTGGCGCGCCGCCGCGACCACGGCGGGGTGATCTTCATCGACCTGCGCGACGCCTCGGGAGTGTCGCAGGTGGTGTTCCGCGAGGCCGACGTGCTGGCTGCCGCCCACCGGCTGCGGGCCGAGTTCTGCATCGCAGTCGAGGGTGTCGTCGAGATCCGGCCCGAGGGCAACGCCAACCCGGAGATCCCCACCGGCGACATCGAGGTGAACGCGACGTCGCTGACGGTTCTGGGGGAGAGCGCGCCGCTGCCGTTTCAGCTCGACGAGACGGCGGGCGAAGAGTCGCGGCTGAAGTACCGCTACCTCGACCTGCGGCGCGCAGGGCCCCGAAGCGCGATTCGGTTGCGCTCCAAGGTGAACGCGGCCGCGCGGGGCGTGCTGGCCGAGCACGATTTCATCGAGATCGAGACGCCGACGCTGACCCGGTCCACGCCGGAGGGGGCAAGGGACTTCCTGGTCCCCGCCCGGCTGCAGCCAGGCTCGTTCTACGCGCTCCCGCAGAGCCCGCAGTTGTTCAAGCAGCTGCTGATGGTGGCGGGCATGGAGCGCTACTACCAGATCGCGCGGTGTTACCGCGACGAGGACTTCCGCGCCGACCGGCAGCCCGAGTTCACCCAGCTCGACATGGAGATGAGCTTCGTCGACGCCGAAGACGTCATCGCGATCTCCGAGCAGATCATCTCCGCGCTGTGGGCGCTCATCGGGTACGACGTGCCGACCCCGTTGCCCCGGATGACCTACGCCGATGCCATGCGCCGGTTCGGCTCGGACAAACCTGACCTGCGATTCGGCGTCGAGCTCGTCGAATGCGCCGAGTACTTCTCCGACACCCCGTTCCGCGTGTTCCAGGCGCCCTATGTCGGTGCCGTCGTGATGCCCGGTGGGGCGTCGCAACCCCGGCGAACGCTGGATGCCTGGCAGGATTTCGCCAAGCAGCGCGGACACCGCGGCCTGGCGTATGTGCTGGTGAACGAGGACGGCACGCTCGGGGGACCGGTCGCGAAGAACCTGTCCGACGCCGAGCGCGACGGCTTGGCCGCACACGTCGGCGCGTCGCCCGGGGACTGCATCTTCTTCTCGGCCGGCCCGGTGAAGACGTCGCGGGCGCTTCTGGGAGCGGTGCGGACCGAAATCGCCAAACGTCTGGACATGATCGATCCGAAGTCGTGGGCGTTCACCTGGGTGGTGGATCCGCCGCTGTTCGAGCCGGCCGACGACGCCACCGCCGCCGGCGACGTCGCTGTCGGCTCCGGCGCATGGACCGCCGTGCACCACGCGTTCACCGCGCCGAAGCCGGAGTACGAGGACCGCATCGACTCCGACCCCGGTGCCGTGCTTGCCGACGCGTACGACATCGTCTGCAACGGCAACGAGATAGGTGGTGGGTCGATCCGTATTCATCGTCGCGACATCCAGGAGCGGGTGTTCGCGGTGATGGGGTTGGACAAGTCGCAAGCCGAGGAGAAGTTCGGATTCCTGTTGGACGCCTTCACCTTCGGTGCTCCACCACACGGCGGCATTGCGTTCGGCTGGGATCGGATCACCGCGCTCCTGGCGGGCACCGAGTCGATCCGCGAGGTGATCGCGTTCCCCAAGTCCGGCGGCGGCGTCGACCCGCTGACCGACGCGCCCGCACCGATCACGCCGCAGCAGCGTAAAGAGTCGGGAATAGACGCGAAGCCGCAGAAGCTGGATGAGAAATGAGTGACATTCCGAGCGCCGACTTCATGAAGGACTTCAACAAAAGCATCGTCGACGAGTTCCGCGCCAACGATGGCAAGGTCGGCGGCCAGTTCGCCGGAGCGAACCTGCTGCTGCTGACCACGACGGGTGCGAAGTCGGGTCAGCCGCGGCTCGCGCCGTTGGCGTACTTCACGATCGACGGCAAATTGATCATCATCGGCTCGAAGGCGGGAGCCGACACGAACCCGGACTGGGTGCACAACCTCCGGGCGAATCCTGCGGCCCACATCGAGGTCGGCAGCGACGCCTATGACGTCACCAGCAGGGAACTGTCCAAGGCCGAGCGCGACGGGCTCTTCGACAAGATCGTCGCCGCGGCGCCGGGCTTTGGCGAATACCAGTCCAAGACGTCGCGCGTCATCCCGTTGTTCGAGTTGCAGCGCATCTGACCCCGGTCGGCACACGTTCGTGCCGAAAGCGAAGACATGGCTGTAAAAGGCACCAGATCGCAGCCGTGTCTTCTCTCTCGCGGATCCTTGACGTAGACACGTTGTTGAGACGTGAGGAGACACTGCGATGGCGCGATGGGCGACGTATCGGCACCAGGGCAGGGACCGTGTCGGGGTGGTATCGGGCGATGCCATTCACGCCATCGCCGGGGACGTGCGCCTCGTCGACCTGGTCGCTCGCGGCGCCGACGGACTGCGCGCTGCCGCCGAGGCAGCCATGGCAACGCCCGCGCAGGTGGTCGCCGTGGCCGACGTCGAGCTGCGGGCGCCCATTCCGGATCCGCCCTCGGTCCGCGATTCGCTCTGCTTTCTGGACCACATGCGCAACTGCCAGGAGGTAACCGGCGCGGGTCGCACGCTCAGCGACACCTGGTACCGGGTGCCCGCGTTCTATTTCGCCTGTCCTGCAACCATTTTCGGACCTTATGAGGACGTCCCCATGGCCCCGGGGTCAGCGTGGCAGGATTTTGAGCTCGAGATCGCGGCGGTGGTGGGGCCCGCGGGCGCCGACCTGACGGTCGAGCAGGCGCAACAGGCCATCGTCGGCTACATGATCTTCAACGACTGGTCGGCGCGGGATCATCAGATGTTCGACAGCCAGCTCGGGATCGGTCAATCGAAGGGCAAGGACCAGGGTGTCACGCTGGGCCCGTATTTGGTCACGCCCGATGAGGTGGAGCCGTACTTCTCCGATGGCCGTCTGAACCTCGAGGTCACCGCGTTGGTCAACGACATCGTGATCGGCCGCGGCTCGACATCGGCGATGGACTGGACCTTCGCCGAGGTGATTTCGTACGCGTCGCGTGGTGTGCCGCTACGGGCGGGCGACGTCTTCGGCTCCGGCACCGTCCCGACGTGCACGTTGATCGAGCATCTGAACGCCGCTGACCCCGCGTCCTTCGTCGGCTGGCTGCATGACGGCGACGTCGTCACGCTCAGAGTCCGCGAGCTCGGCGAAACGCGTCAGACCGTCCGCGCGACTCCCGCGCCCCATCCCATTCACCCGCGGCAGAACCCGGACATCGCCAAGCCGCAACCACGCGTCAACCCCGCACCGGCCCGCATCCCGTATACGCGCGGTCTGCACAGCGTTGCCGATCGCGTGTGGGCGTGGACCCTTCCCGACGGCGGATACGGCTGGAGCAATGCAGGACTGGTATCCGGTGACGGGGAATCACTGCTCGTCGACACGCTTTTCGACTGTCACCTGACCGCCGAGATGCTCGCCGCCATGGGTCCGATGACGACGGCCGCCCCTATCACGAAGGCGTTGATCACCCACTCCAACGGCGACCACACCCACGGCAACCAACTCCTCGATGCCGCAACACAGATCATCGCGGCGACGGACACCGCCGAGGAGATCGCTCATGAGATGGCGCCGGAGATGCTTTCGATGGTCCAGCACGCCGATCTGGGCCCCACCGCGACGCGGTATCTGCGGGACCGGTTCGGCCACTTCGACTTCAGCGGCATCACGCTTCGCAACGCGGACGTGACGTTCGACGACAAATTGGAGATCGACGTCGGCGGACGGCCCGTCGTCCTGCGGAATCTGGGGCCTGCGCACACCGCGGCCGATTCGGTGGTGCACGTTCCCGACGCAGGCGTGCTGTTCGCAGGCGATCTGCTGTTCATCGGCGGCACGCCGATTGTCTGGACAGGCCCGATCGCCAACTGGATCAAGGCGTGTGACGCGATGATCGCCCTCGACGCGCCGATCGTGGTACCCGGGCACGGTCCGATCACCGATCCGGGCGGGATTCGCGCCGTCCGTGGTTATTTCGAGCACATCGTGGCCCAGATCGATGCGGCGCATCAGAAGGGTCTGACGTTCGCCGAGGCCGCCGAATCGATCGATCTGGCCGAGTACGCACAGTGGTTGGACTCCGAACGTGTCGTCGTCAACATCTATCAGCGCTACCGGGAACTCGAACCGCAGACCCCGCAGCTTCCGCCGCTGGCCCTGCTGGCGATGCAGGCGGACTGGCACGCCAAGCACGCTCAACGCTGATCACACGAGGAAGCCGGGCCGCGGAAGGCACCACCACGGCCCGGCTCCTGGCTCGGTCGGTTACAACCGCTCGATGATGGTGGCGTTGGCCATGCCGCCGGCCTCACACATCGTCTGCAGTGCGTAGCGGCCGCCGCGTTGCTCCAGCGCGTTGACCATCGTCGTCATGATGCGCGCGCCGCTGGCGCCCAGCGGGTGGCCGATCGCGATCGCGCCGCCGTTGACGTTCGTCTTCGCCAGATCGGCGCCGGTGTCGTGCGCCCATGCCAGCACCACCGGCGCGAACGCCTCGTTGACCTCGAACAGGTCGATGTCGGCGAGCGTGAGCCCGGCGCGCTGCAGCACCTTCTCGGTGGCGGGGATGACCCCGGTCAGCATGTACAGCGGGTCCGACCCGACGACGGTCGCCGTGTGGATGCGCGCCAGCGGACGCAAGCCGAGGCGCTTGGCCACCTCCGAGGTCGTGATGAGCACCGCGGCGCTGCCATCCGACAGCGGCGACGAGTTGCCCGCGGTGATCTCCCACTTGATCTGCGGGAAACGCTCCTCGTAGGCCGAGTTGTAGAACGCGGGCTTGAGATTCGCCAGCGTCTCGACCGTGCTGCCGGGGCGGATGATCTCGTCGGTGGCGAGCCCGGCGATCGGTGTCAGCTCGTTGTCGAACCGGCCCTCTTTGGTTGCCGCTGCAGCCTTTTCGTGGCTGCCGGCGGAGAACTCGTCGAGCTGCTGTCGGGAGAAGCCCCATTTCGCGGCGATCAGCTCGGCGCTGATGCCCTGTGGCACAAGGCCGTCGGGGTAGCGCTGCGACATCGCGCCGAACGGGTCGCTGCCGGGCAGCACGCTCGAGCCCATCGGCACCCGACTCATCGACTCGACGCCCGCGGCGACCACGGTGTCGTACGCACCGGATACCACACCCTGCGCGGCGAAACTGATGGCCTGCTGGCTGCTTCCGCACTGGCGGTCGACGGTCGTTCCCGGTACGGACTCGGGGTAGCCCGCGCCCAGGAGCGCGTTGCGGGCGATGTTGACGGCCTGGTCGCCGACCTGCGTGACCGCCCCCGCGATGACGTCGTCGATCTGCGCCGGGTCGACGCCCGTGCGCGCCACGAGCTCCTTCAGGCTGTGGGCGAGAAGGTCGACGGGGAGCACGTCGTGTAGCGCGCCGCCGGCCTTGCCCTTTCCGATGGGGGTGCGTACCGCGCCGACGATGACTGCGTCCCGGCCTACGTATCCGGCCATTTCTGCCTCCTTTGACTCGACGCTGAGTAATGCTTTCTATATCCAGCTATACCACCTGGGTATACTTACAACAACTCAGGGAAGGGGTGAATTCCATGACAGTTCTGCAGGGCAGGCTCGCCGACCGGGATGCCTGGTCCGCGGTGGGCGAGTGCCCGATCGAGAAGACGATGGCGTTGCTTGGCACCAAGTCGGCGATGCTGATCCTGCGGGAGGCCTACTACGGCACGACCCGCTTCGACGACTTCTGCCAACGTGTCGGCATCACAAGGGCTGCCGCATCCGCCCGACTGAGCGAGCTGGTGGACGCCGGGCTGCTCGAACGGCGCCCCTACCGCGAGCCGGGCCAGCGCGCCCGCGAGGAGTACGTGCTCACCGACGCGGGCGTGGACTTCATGCCCGTCGTGTGGGCGATGTTCGAGTGGGGTCGCCGCCACCTGCCCAACCGCACGCCGTTGCGGCTGTTTCACCAGGACTGCGGGGCAGACGCCGCGGTCGAGATCCGCTGCGCGAACGACCACAAGGTGCCCGCGAGTGAATTGGGCGTCCGGCTGGCAAGGAAAAGCAGCTAACCCCAAGCGAATTCACAGTCCGACAACCCGGGCGAATCGTCGCACGCAGCTACGGTGAGCCATGGCAAACACCCAAGAGCACGCGACGCATCGGGGATTGGTACCGCCCAAGTTGCCGTTGCCGTTGAATCCTGAGCTGGCCAAGCACGCCGAGGCCCGCGCAGCGAACCTGCAGAACCGCATCGCGGACGCCATCACCCGGTTCGCCGGGTCGATGGCATTTGTCTACTTCCACATCATCTGGTTCGCGGTCTGGATCATCTGCGGGATCGAGGGGTACCCGTACGGATTGCTGACGATGATCGTGTCGCTGGAGGCCATCTTCCTGTCGACCTTCGTGATGATCAGCCAGAACCGTGCCGACTTCAAACGCCAGGCCGCGGCCGATCAGCAGTGGAAGATGGTCCAGGAAGAGGACCAGCAGAACAAGCAACTGATCGAGCTGAGCAATCAGATCCTCGAACTGACCAGGGCCGTGCACGCGATGACGTGCACCGACGGCGAGCAGCGGACCACACCCGTCTCGGGAGGCTGACGATCAGTTGGTGAAGCAGTAGGAGTCGCTTGACGCGTCACCGCCCTGCAGCCGGGTCTGGTGAACGCGGAGTCCCCGGAAATCGTCTCCGTGCGGGAAGAACGAAAGGTCAGCTGCCAGCCCACCACTCGCGGTATCGGCGTCGAGTTTCGCCATCCACGAGCCGACACCGTCGGGGTAGAAAATCTCGTCCCACGACGCGTAGAGCGAGTTCGTGACATAGACCCGGCGGCCGTCGCGGCTGATCTCCACCATCTGCGGGCCCCCGCCAAGTGGCTGGTCCGGAAACGCCGGGTGAGGTTCGCGCCGCACGATACCGCCGAGCCTGACCGACGCCGTCTCCCGCGGATGGAATGGGTCGCTGACGTCATACTGCTTGAGTTCGCCTGTACCCCAACATGACACGTACAGCCAACGGTCGTCGACGGACAGGTCGATGTCGCTGACCAACGGCGGGACGGCACCAAACCCCTTCAGGAGAGGCGGCAGGTCCTCGGCATCGGCCGGCTCGGCGGGGATCGTGATCACCTTCTGGGCCGACCACTGATCGCCGTCCTTGTGCCACAACCAGATCGACGCAGACAGATCCTCGACACTGATCACGACGCCCGCGAATCCGTAGGACTGCGATGGGTCATGGGCCGGGCGCAGTTCCAACACCATCTGGTGCTCGTCGCCGAGGTCGATGCGCTGGGTGAGCTTGCGCTCCGACATGCTCCAGAAGTTCAGATGGTGGCCGAACTTGCGGCCAAGCAGATCCTCGGGATTCAGCCCGTTTTCGATCATCGACGGAGACGCCCACTCCGACGTGATGACCGTGTCCTGTAGGAGGTGCCACCAGAAGTCGTATGCGAAGAACTGGGGTCCCCGGTCCACCTCCCACTGTTCGAGGACTTCGAACGTGTTGTGGTCGAGGAGCGCGACACCACCTGGGCCATCGTCACCGTTCGCGCCGCCCAATGCCGACATGAAGATGCCGCCGGGCCCGCAATGAATGGTGTGCGGACGCGAGTATCCGGCCTTGGCTGCGAGCTCGCCTGCCTCAATTGTGTGCTTCAGCACCGGATTGCGGGGATCGGGCTTGGTGTCGAGAACGTATGTCGTCGACGACCTGATTCCCGGCACGAGCAGATAGCGCCGCTCGAGGCCGTCGTGATGGTCATGACCTTCGTGGCACAACGCGCTAGAGCATGCGTTCCACCCGAAATGGTGAAGTTCGTTGCCCGCCGTGGGCAGCTCGCCCCATCCGACCACGCCGCCGTAGCTGGACGAGCCCGGGTCGCAGTCGACCACCGCGATGGCGTCCTTGACCCTCGCCGCCGGGTCGAAGGCGGCAACGTAGGCAAGCTGCTCCGGCGCGGCCGTCGCAGCGGCGCTTGGTGTGCGATAGAAGGTGGGGTCTGTCGCAGGCATGATTCCTCCTCAGCTCGCGCCCAGTCTTTATTGACTTGACTGTCAGCGATGCGTCAGATGATCCTCCGACGCAGAGTCAGGTGGTTCCGTTCGACAGAAAGGCCTTGACCAACATCTTGGGCGCCTGCACCAGCCAGGCCTCGGTGACGAGCTCGGTGAGCTCGGGGACGCCGATCTCGGCCAGCCGCACCAGCACCGACGGATAACCGTCGAAGTGTGGGGTGGTGAAGTACTCCGCAGGATCGTCGGCGATCAGCGCGAACTTCACGCCCTCGTCGGTGACACGGGCGCCGAGGATGTCGCCGTCGGGCGCATCCGCGCCGAGCGCGTCATAGTCGGCCTTGCGCAGCGGACGCTCCCACACGATCAGCTTCTTGCGGACGCGCCAATTGCGCGGCGTCGGCTCCGACGTCTCGGGAAGCGCCGCGACGACACGCGCCACGTCCTTCCAGGAAGCCACCGGTCAGCAGGTAGTGGTGATGTCGAACGTCGCGGTGGCCGGTTTGTTCGGATTGTCGGAGAAGGCGCCGGAGGCCTCGCCGCTGATGCTGAACTGGCCGCCCTGCACCGATGCCTTGGCCTTGCCGAGGTTGTCGTTCCAGAACGTGCCGGTGAAGTTGCCCAGGTTGCGGATGTCCACCGTCTGAGGCTTGACTTCGTTACCCAACTGAATGGTCGCGCTGAAGCCAGGGTCCTTGGTGGTGGAGGCGATGTTCCAACTCGTGCCGACCTGGGTGCAGACGACCGGCTGTAACGCGTTGGTGGCCTTTCCGTTGATGCTCACCCGGGCGTCATGGCTGCCCAGGGCTGCGGGTGCGCTCGAGCAGCCCGCCATGCCAACGGCGACGAGGAGAGCGGCTGCGGCGGTGAACCGGCGCTTCATCAGTGTGGATCCCCTCTACGACTAGCTCGCCAACACACAGACAGTAGAGCAGGCCGCCCGGCAAAGGGAGTGTCACACGAAATTGGGCCGCCCGTGCTCGACGCGACCTGCGGGCGGGATGCCGTTGTGATGGGATCAGTGGATGGGTATCAAGGTGGCGCTGGAGCATCGCACCAGCTACACATTCGACCGCCTGGTGGAGGTGTTTCCGCACATCGTCCGCCTGCGCCCCGCGCCGCATTCGCGTACCCCGATCGAGGCCTACTCGCTGCAGGTCGAGCCCGCCGACCACTTCGTCAACTGGCAGCAGGACGCGTTCGGAAACTTCATGGCCCGGCTGGTCTTCCCGAACCGCGCCCGCGGCCTGACGATCACCGTCGGGCTGATCGCGGACATGAAGGTCGTCAACCCGTTCGACTTCTTCATCGAGGACTGGGCCGAGCGGATCGGCTTCGAATATCCCAAGGCGCTGGCCGAGGACCTCAAGCCGTATCTACGGCCCGTCGACGAGGGCGCAGAGGGCTCAGGACCAGGCGATCTCGCGGCGGAGTGGGTACGAAACTTCGCCGTCGCACCCGACACCAAGACCATCGATTTCCTGGTCGCGCTCAACCGTGCCGTTAACGCCGACGTCGGGTACAGCGTGCGGATGGAGCCCGGGGTGCAGACACCCGACCACACCCTGCGCACCGGGATCGGCTCGTGCCGTGACTCGGCGTGGCTGCTGGTGTCGATCCTGCGCCAACTCGGGTTGGCCGCCCGGTTCGTGTCCGGCTATCTCGTGCAGCTGACCTCCGACGTAGAGGCGCTGGACGGACCGTCGGGCCCGGCGGCGGACTTCACCGATCTGCATGCCTGGGCCGAGGTGTATATCCCAGGTGCCGGCTGGATCGGCCTCGACCCGACTTCGGGTTTGTTCGCGGGGGAGGGCCACATCCCGCTGTCGGCGACGCCACACCCGGATTCGGCCGCCCCGATCACCGGCGCGACCGAGCCGTGCGAGACGACGTTCGAGTTCTCCAACGTGGTCACCCGCGTCCATGAGGACCCGCGGGTCACGCTGCCCTACACCGAGGCCGCGTGGGCGGCGATCGCCGCGCTCGGTGCTCGCGTCGACCAGCGGCTGGCCGCGGGCGATGTCCGGCTCACCGTCGGCGGCGAGCCGACCTTCGTCTCGATCGACAACCAGGTCGACCCCGAGTGGACGACGGACGCCGACGGCCCGCACAAGCGGCAGCGCGCGTCTGCGCTTGCGGCGCAGCTGAAGCGCGTGTGGGCGCCCGGCGGCCTAGTGCAGTACAGCCAGGGCAAGTGGTATCCCGGAGAACCGTTGCCGCGCTGGCAGATCGGCCTGCACTGGCGCACTGATGGTGAGCCGCTGTGGACCAACGACGCCCTGCTGGCCGACCCGTGGCCGACCGGTTCCAAGCCGGCCGAGGTGGCACCGGACGCTTGCGCCCGACTGCTCGGCGCCGTCGCCGACGGGCTCGGACTGCCGCCCACCCAGGTGCGGCCGGCTTACGAAGATCCGCTGAGCAGGCTGCTGACCGCGGTGCGGAAACCGGCGGGCGAACCCGTTTCGGGCTCCGACGACCTGGACGCCGACGCCCCCGACCGTCGCGCCGCGCTGATGGCGAGGCTCGACGAATCGGTCACCGAGCCCGCCGCGTACGTGCTGCCGCTGCACCGCCGCGACGACGAGTCGGGATGGGCCAGCGCAGACTGGCGGTTGCGGCGCGGACGCATCGTGCTGCTGGAGGGGGATTCAGCGGCAGGTCTTCGGCTTCCGCTGGACTCGATCAGCTGGAAGCCGCCGCGCGCATCGCATCCGGCCGACCCGCTGGCCCGCCGCGACGACCTGCGGGCCGATACGGAGGACGACGCCGTCGTCGCGCCGGTCTCAGAGGGCGAAGAATCCGCGCCGACCACCGCGCTGGTCGCCGAGATCCGCGACGGACTGCCGCACATCTATCTGCCACCCACCGATGAGCTCGAGCACTTCGTCGACCTGGTCGCCCGAGTGGAGGCCGCCGCGGCCAAGATCGACTGCCCGGTGGTGGTCGAGGGCTACGGGCCGCCGTCGGATCCGCGCATCACGTCGATGTCCGTTACACCTGACCCCGGCGTCATCGAGGTCAACGTGGCCCCGACGGCCACTTTCGCCGAGCAGCGGGACCAGCTCCAGACGCTCTACGATGAGGCCCGGCTGGCCCGGCTGTCGACGGAGTCGTTCGACGTCGACGGCACTCACGGGGGAACCGGCGGCGGCAACCACATCACGCTTGGCGGCATCACGCCCGCGGACTCGCCCCTGCTGCGCAGACCCGATCTGCTGGTCTCGATGCTGACCTACTGGCAGCGGCACCCGTCGTTGTCCTATCTGTTCGCGGGCCGGTTCGTAGGCACCACGTCGCAGGCTCCACGCGTCGACGAGGGCCGCGCGGAGGCGCTCTACGAACTCGAGATCGCGTTCGCCGAAATCGCCCGACTGGCGGGTGGCCCCGACACCGCCAAGCCGTGGTTGACCGATCGCGCGTTGCGGCATCTGCTGACCGACATCACCGGCAACACCCACCGCGCAGAGTTCTGCATCGACAAGCTCTACAGCCCAGACAGCGCCCGCGGCAGGCTCGGCCTCTTGGAGTTGCGCGGCTTCGAGATGCCGCCGCATTTCCAGATGGCGATGGTGCAGTCGCTGCTGGTTCGCTCGCTGGTGGCCTGGTTCTGGGACGAGCCGCTGCGGGCCCCGCTGATTCGGCACGGCGCCAACCTGCACGGTCGATACCTGTTGCCGCACTTCCTGATTCACGATATCGCCGACGTGGCCGCCGACCTGCGCGCCCACGGCATCAACTTCGACACCAGCTGGCTCGACCCGTTCACCGAGTTTCGCTTCCCGCGCATCGGCACCGCCGTGTTCGACGGCGTGGAGATCGAGCTGCGCGGCGCCATCGAGCCGTGGACCGTGCTCGGTGAGGAGTCCACCGCGGGCGGCACCGCCCGCTATGTCGACTCGTCGATCGAACGGATCCAGATCCGCACCATCGGCGCCGACCGGCAGCGCTACGTGGTGACGGCCAACGGGTACCCGGTGCCGCTGCTGGCCACTGACAATCCCGACGTCCAGGTCGGCGGCGTACGGTTCCGGGCCTGGCAGCCGCCGAGCGCGCTGCATCCCAGCATCACCGTCGACAGCCCCCTTCGCTTCGAGCTCATCGACCTGGCCACCGGCACGTCCCGCGGCGGCTGCACCTACCACGTGTCCCATCCCGGCGGCCGGTCCTACGACACCCCGCCCGTCAACGCGGTCGAGGCCGAGTCGCGCCGCGGCCGCCGGTTCGAGGCCGCAGGATTCACCGCCGGCCGCGTCGACCTCTCCGACATCCGGGAGAAGCAGGCGCGTCAATCCACCGACGTGGGCGCGCCGGGCATCCTGGACCTGCGCCGTGTGCGTACCGTTCTGCACTGATGGCACAACCCACCGCGAACGGGCACGACATCGACAACCTGCTGGCCGGCTATCGCGCAGCGCGGGCTCAGCAGGCGTTGTTCGATCCGCGCGGTGGCTCGGTCACCGGATACGACGAATTCGTCGACGCGGCAGGCAATGTCCGGCCGTCGTGGGTCGAGTTGGCCGAATGCGTCGGCGAGCGCGGCCGCGGCGGGCTCGAACAACTGCGCGCCGTGGTGCGCAACCTCGTCGACAACGACGGCATCACCTACGTCCAGCTCGACACGAACGGCGACGCCGTCACCAACGGCGACGGGGGCGCTGTGCCGGGTCCGTGGCACCTCGACGCCTTGCCGCTGGTGGTCTCGGCGGCCGACTGGGACACGCTGGAATCCGGTCTGGTGCAGCGCTCCCGGCTGCTCGATGCGGTGCTGGCCGACCTGTACGGTCCTCGGCGGTCGGTGACCGGCGGCGTGTTTCCCGCGCAGCTGCTGTTCGCCCATCCCGGCTATGTCCGCGCCGCGCGGGGAATCGAGGTGCCGGGCCGCCATCAGCTGTTCATGCATGCATGCGACATCAGTCGGTCCGCCGACGGCGTGTTCCACGTCAACGCCGACTGGACGCAGGCACCGTCGGGCGCGGGCTACGCACTGGCCGACCGCCGCGTCGTCGCCCACGCTGTTCCCGATCTGTACGAGCGGATCGGGCCCCGACCCGCCTCGCCGTGGGCGCAGGCGCTGCGGCTGGCGCTGATCGACGCCGCGCCGGAGTCCGCCGAGGAGCCGGTGGTGGTGGTGCTCAGCCCTGGCATCCACTCCGAGACCGCGTTCGACCAGGCGTATCTGGCCAGCGTGCTGGGTTTCCCGTTGGTGGAGAGCGCCGACCTGGTGGTGCGTGACGGCAAGCTGTGGATGCGGTCGCTGGGCACGCTCAAGCGCGTGGACGTGGTGCTGCGGCGGGTGGACGCCGAATACACCGACCCGCTGGATCTGCGTGCCGACTCGCGGCTCGGTGTGGTGGGACTGGTCGAGGTGCTGCGGAGGGGAGCGGTGACGGTCGTCAACACGCTCGGCAGCGGCATCCTGGAAAGCCCTGGGCTGCTTCGCTTTCTGCCGGAGCTCGCCCATGTGCTCCTTGGCGAGACGCCGCTGCTGGAGACCGCGCCGGTGTACTGGGGCGGCATCAACGTCGAGCGTTCGCACCTGCTGAGCAAGCTGGGTTCGTTGTTGATCAGGCCGGTGACCGGTGGGGCCACGATCGTGGGGCCCGCACTGTCGGCGAAGCAGAGCAAGGAACTCGGTGTCCGCATCGAGGCCAACCCGTGGCACTGGGTCGGCCAGGATCTACCGCAGTTCTCCTCCGCCCCAACCGACTTCCAGCCGGGCGGGCTGTCGTCGGCCAGCGTCGGCATGCGGCTGTTCACGGTGGCTCAGCGCGGCGGCTACGCACCGATGATCGGCGGTCTGGGGTATCTGCTGGCGTCGGGTAATGCCGCCTATTTCGGTGAAAACCATTGCGGCCAAGGATATCTGGGTCCACACCCCGACTCGCGTCACGGCTGAGCGGATCCTGACCTCGCCGCCAGTCGATCTCCCCGCGATTACGCCGAGCCCCACACGAGCCATCAGCTCGCCGCGTGTGCTGTCCGACCTGTTCTGGATGGGCCGCTATGCCGAGCGCGCCGAGAACACGGCCAGGCTGCTGACCGTCACCCGCGAGCGCTATCACGAATATCGCTACCGGCAGGACATGGAAGGCAGCGAATGCGTGCCGGTGCTGCTGGCCGCTCTCGGGCAGATCACCGGCACCGACACCGGTGCGATCGACGACTCCCACGAGATGATCGCCACCGCCCCGACGACGCTGTGGGCACTGACCGCGGATCGGCAGCGCGCAGGCTCGCTTGCGCAGTCCGTCGAGAGGCTGGGGCTCGCGGCCCGCGCGGTCCGCGATCAGATGTCCAACGACACCTGGATGGTGCTGGCCGCGGTCGAACGAGCCGTGCTTCATCGCGGTCGCGTACTGCCCGAATCCCAGACCGAGGGCGAGGCGTACCTGGTATCGGCGCACCGCGAGACCCTCGCAGGAATGCTGGCGATGTCCGGCCTCGCCGCCGAGTCGATGGTGCAGGACGTCGGCTGGACGATGATGGACATCGGCAAGCGGATCGAGCGCGGTCTCGCTCTGACCGCGTTGCTGAACGCGACGCTGACGACGGTGCGTAGCCCCGACGCCGAACAAACCGTCACCGAGTCGACGTTGGTGGCGTGCGAATCGTCGGTCATCTATCGCAGGCGCAACCCGGGCGCGGTCAACATCTCCGCGGTGGCCGACCTGGTCCTGCTCGACGCGGAGAACCCGCGCTCGCTGGTTTACCAGTTCGAGCGGCTCCGCTCCGATCTCAAGGCGTTGCCCGGTTCGTCGGGCTCGTCGCGGCCGGAGCGCCTTGTCGACGAGATCGGCACCCGGCTGCGCCGGCTCGACCCGCGCGACCTCGAGGACGTCACTCCCGACGGCAGGCGCGGCGAGCTGGCCGAGCTGCTCGGCGGGCTGCATGCCAACCTGCGCGACCTGTCCGGGGTCATCACCGCGACGCACCTGTCACTGCCGGGCGATATGCAGCCGCTGTGGGGTCCCGACCAACGGCGGGAGATGCCATGACGACCCCAAGGCGATATCAGGTGACTCACAGCACCATTTATGGGTACTCCGACGTCGTGGTCAGCTCCTACGGTCGCGGATTTCTCACGCCGCGGGACACCGCCCGACAGCGTTGCCTTTCCCACACCCTTCGGATAGATCCCGAAGCGGCCGACAGTTCCACCAGCAGGGACGCCTACGGCAATGTCAGCTCCTACTTCCACGTCACCGAGCGGCACAGCAGGCTGGCCGTCACCAGCGAGTCGATCGTCGAGGTGGGACCGCTGCCGCAGGAGCTCTACGGCGCCGGATCCGCCCTTGCGCCATGGGAAATCGCGCGTCCCATCGGTCCGGATGGTGCACTGGCGACGGAATTCACCCTCGACCTGCAGCCGCCGGAGATCACCGACGAAGTGCGGGACTACGCCGCGCCGAGCTTCACCCCAGGCCGCCCACTGATCGAGGTGCTGCGCGACCTCACATCGCGGATCTACCGCGACTTCACCTACCGGTCCGGGTCGACGACGGTATCCACCGGCGTCAGCGACGTGCTGGCCGAGAGGGAAGGCGTGTGCCAGGACTTCGCCCGGCTCGCGATCGCCTGCCTGCGCGCCAACGGGCTTGCCGCCAGCTATGTTTCGGGCTATCTGGCTACCGACCCGCCGCCGGGCAAGGAGCGGATGATCGGTATCGACGCCACCCATGCCTGGGCTTCGGTGTGGACGCCGCAGAACCAGTGGCTCGGCCTCGACCCGACCAACGACCAGATGGTGGACGAGCGCTACATCATCGTCGGCTGGGGTCGCGACTATGCCGATGTGCCGCCCTTGCGCGGCATCATCTACACCGACTCCGAGAGCAGCGTCATCGACGTCTCGGTCGACGTGGCGCCGTTCGAGGGGGAAGTGGTCCATGCGTGATTTCATCTGTCCCAAGTGCGGCCAGCACCTGGCCTTCGAGAATTCGGTCTGCCTGTCCTGCAGCAGCTCACTGGGTTTCTCACTGCAGGACATGGCGCTGTTGGTCATCGAGTCCGGTGAGGAGAGCGCCCAGCCGGGCTTCGTCGACGCCGACAAGTACGAGCTGTGCGCCAATCTGCATCTGGCCGAATGCAACTGGCTGGTCGAGAAGAGCCCCGAGAGGAAGCTGTGCACCTCGTGTGCACTCACCCGCACCAGGCCAAGCGACACCGACACCAAGGCACTGGCGGCGTTCGCCGATGCGGAGAGGGCCAAGCGGCGGTTGGTCGCCGAGCTGTTCGAGCTGAAGCTGCCGATCATCGGGCGCGACGAGGACCCGGACTACGGGCTGGCCTTCGACCTGCTCTCCAGCGAGCAGCAGAAGGCGTTCACCGGCCACCAGAACGGTGTCATCACTTTGGATCTCGCCGAGGGCGACGACGTGCACCGCGAGCAGCTCCGCATCGCGATGGACGAGCCGTACCGCACACTGCTCGGACACTTCCGCCACGAGATCGGCCACTATTACTTCTACCGACTCGTCAGCACCTCACCGGATTACGACAAGCGCTTCCGCGAACTGTTCGGCGACCCCGACGCGGATTATCAGGAGGCGCTCGACCGGCACTACAGGAATGGTGCGCCGCCCGGATGGGAGGAGAACTTCGTATCGTCCTACGCCACGATGCACCCCGCCGAGGACTGGGCCGAAACCTTCGCGCACTACCTGCACATCCGCGACACGCTCGACACTGCCGCGGCATTCAGCTTCGCACCCGCGGCCGCGACGTTCGAGCGAAAGGTTCTCGGCCCCAGCGGCTTCGACCAGATCATCGACATGTGGCTGCCGCTCTCATGGGCGCTGAACATGATCAACCAGTCGATGGGCAAGGAGGACCTCTATCCCTTTGTGCTGGCCGCGGCGGTGCTGGACAAGATGCGGTTCATCCACACCATCGTCGACGAGATCACCTCGGCGAGAAGCGGTGAACCCGCCTAGCGGACCAGTCGACTGGCGGTGATCGCCACGGCGAGGGTCATCAGCTGCTTCGGATCGTCCATGTCGACGTCGAGCAGTTTCGATATCTGGTCGAGTCGGTAGTACAGGGACTGGCGCCGCACATGGAGGCGCTTCGCCGCTTCCGCCTTCGACCCTCCGCACGCCGCAAGAACTTCGAGGGTGTGTGAGAGTTGGCTGTTCTTGGCGGCATCCGCTCGCACGAGGACCCCGATCTGCTCCTCGACGAACTGGCGGGTGGCCTCGGCATTGCCGTGTGCAGCGAGCAGGCGCTCGAGCGCGAGTGCCTGAACGCTGACCACCGCGTCGTTCATGTGCAGCTCCTGGCCGAGCGTGAGGGTGACACGGGTCTCCGACATCGCCCGCGGCAGCTCGGAGACGTCACGCACCGTGCGGCTAACCGCCGCGCACAGCCGCGACTGCGGCCAGAGTTCGGCGACGGCCGTGTGCCGGACCACGTGTGCGAGTTTCGGCGCCGCGGGATCGTCCGTCCCTGCGAGCACGCCGCAGAGCACACCGTCGACGAGGCCGAACACGCCGGAGCCCACTCGGCGCACGATCGCATCGACGATGTGTGCGGCAGACTCGACGCGCGCCGGATCCACCGCGATGCAGGCGTACTGGTGATCCGATGTCGCGACTCCCGCGGCGCGCAGCCGCGCCTCCAGCGTCGTCCGGTCGGTGGGCTCGTTGGCGACCAGATGGTGAAGCAGGACCTGTTGCGCACGGAGTCCGCCCGCGACATCCTTCTGTTCCCGGATCAGACACAGTCCGAGCACGGTCGGTGCCCGGTCCATGACGGCTTCGACGAGCTCGGTGGGGACGCCGGCCGTGCCCGCGGTCAATCGGCCCCACGCCGTGCCTTCCACCAGAACCGGCGCTTCCGAGCTCGGGCCGTCGCCGTCCGGGTCGGGTTGACCGGCTGTGACGACGGTCCTGCCCGCGTAATCACCGAGGCGGGCCCAGGTGCCGAGCGCTGAGGCGACCTGCTCGATCAGCTCGGTCAGCGATGCGCCTCGGGCAAGGGCTTCGGACAGGGCCCGCGAGATCTCGTCGGCGTGCCGCAGCCGCGCCACGGACCGGTCGATGAGCTCGCTGTTGACGGCCTCGGCGACCTCGGTGAACCGTAATACCGGCTGCAGTTCGACGATGGGCAGACCCACTTCAACGGCTTCCTCGACCATCTCGCCGGGCACCTCGGCGAATGTCCGGCCGACTTCGAAACACAGTGCGGCAACCCCGCTTTCAGCGATTCGGCGTACGTACAGCCTTCGCGCCGTCTCGTCGACTCCGATCAGGCCGACACCGTTGGTCAGCAGCAACTCGTCGCCGCGAAGCAGCGGTGCGATGTCGTACAGGTCGGCCGTGTGCACCCACCGCACGGCGTGATCGAGGTGGTCGTGCCCGCTGAGGACCGTTGGCTGGGCGCGACGAAGCACCGCGTGGTCGAGGACCTGACGCAGGATCAAGCTCATAGGACATTGTGACCCATGACACAGCACAAATACCTGACATTGCGTCCGTTGCCGAGACGATCGCGCGGTCGCATTCTGAGTCGACGTTCATCCTCAGGAGCGCTACATGACGACACTCGTGACAGGCGGCCGCGGCTACGTCGGGCGCCATCTGGTCGACCAACTGCTCGCTGACGGCGGCAAGGTCGTCAGCTACAACCGCGACTACGCGGTCGACGATCGCGACGGCCTGACCGTCGTGCAGGGCGAACTGTTCGACATTCCGCGTCTGACCGAGACGCTGAGCAAGTACAGCATCGACCGCATCATCCACACCGCGGGGCAGAGCCATCCTGGCGTGTCCATCGACCTCCCGTGGACTACGTTCAAGGCGAACGCCGAAGGCACGCTCGCGGTGTATGAAGCGGCGCGCGCCACCGGTGTGCGCCGGATCGTGAACTTCTCTTCGGAGTGTGCGGTCGGCACGGTGCCGATCGACGTCGAGGTCGGGGAGGACATCAAGCCCGCACCGACGAATCCGTACGGAGTCACCAAGGTCGCGGGTGAACTGTTCGGCACGGTCTACAACTCGCTCTACGACATGGAGATCGTCTCGCTGCGGGTCACCGAGGTGTACGGCCCAGGCCTGTGGATGCCTAGCCTGCTCGGTGACATGATCCGCGCCGGATTGCGCGGTGAGACTTTCACTTTGGACGCGGGCGGTGATCATCCGTTCCAGTTCATCCACGTCGAGGATGTGGCCACCGCCGCGCGGCTGGCCGCGACGACAAGCACCTTGACGCAGCCTGTGTACAACGTGTCGGGCGGGAGCCAGATCACCGTCGCCGAGACGGCGCGACTGCTCGAGAAGCTTCTGCCCGGCAGTCGGTACGACATCGGGCCCGGCCTGATCCCGGAATGGGACAGCCAGGGACGGTCCGACCTGACCGCGGCCAAGCGGGACCTCGGCTACCAACCGGCCTGGGATCTGGAGCGGGGTTTCGTCAACCAGATCGACTGGCTGGGGAAGCAGCATGCCTGACATGAGCGGCCGGATCGCTCTGGTGACCGGCGCGGCTTCCGGCATCGGCCTGGCCACCGCCGAAGTGCTGGGACGTCAGGGCGCCAACGTGGCACTGCTGTCCCGCCCCGACGATGATCTCGAATCGGCGGCCAGACGTGTACGCGCTCACGGCGGCAAGACGATCACCATCGGTGCCGACGTCGCCGACTCGAATGCCGTGTGGGAAGCATTCGAGCGGGTGGAGACCGAACTGGGTCCTATCGATGCGGTCCACAACAACGCGGGCATCTCGATCGTGAGCCCGCTCGCCGACACCACCGACGATGTCTTCCGGCGGCTGGTGGACATCAACCTCGCCGGATCGTTCTTCGTCCTGCGGGAAGCCGCACGCGTGATGCAGTCCCGTCGGGCAGGTGCGATCGTCAACACCGCATCCGAACTCGCGCTGATCGGCCAGGCCGGCTACGTCGCGTACACCGCGACGAAGGGCGCGATTCTCGCGATGACCCGCAGCGCGGCCGCCGAACTGGCGTCATGGGGTATCCGGGTCAACGCCGTCTGTCCTGGCACCACGAAAACGCCGATGTTCCTCGCGGAGTTCGACGGCGCCGCCGATCCGGCCGCCGAATTGGCGGACAACGCCGCGAGCGTGGCCATGCAGCGCATCGCCGAACCCTCGGAGATCGCCGAAGCCGTCGTGTTCCTGCTGTCGGATCGGGCCGGCTACATCACCGGCACCCACCTGGTCGCCGATGGCGGTCGCACCACGTGTGTGGCCGCCGGATCGATCGGCGTCGCTACATCCTCATCGCCCCTCACCAACGGAGAATCCTCATGACCGAACCCGCAGCGCCGCCGCCGTCGCAGTCTCGGCTCGAACAGCTGGGTTACTCCCAGCAGCTGGTACGCCGACTCAACATTCCCGAAGTGGTGGGGCTGGCGATGGCCGACGTGTCACCGACCATGGCGGTGCTGTTCCTGTCCGCGGGAGTCTTCGTCATCGGCGGCACGTTCTCCATCGGGGCGGGCTTGATCCTTTCGGTGGTGGTGGTCCTCATCTCCCTGTGCCTCGGGGAGCTTGCAGGCATGTTCCCGATCGCGGGTGGCATGTACTCCCTTGTGCGCAGGGTCCTTCCGGGGCCGATCTCGTGGATCACGATGTTCAACTATCTGATCCAGGGCATCGTGATTCCCGCCAGTATTGCGCTGGGGATGGTCGGATTCCTTCGAGACCTGTTCCCTGGCTTGGGTTTACCCGACACCGTGATCGCGATCGTGCTGCTGGCGTTGGCCACCGCAATCGGGCTGACGAAGGTCGAGGTCGGCGCATGGGCCACCGGCGTGATGGTGATCGTCGAGTGCATCGTCCTCGGCATCGTCACGGTCGCGGCGCTGGCGCATCCGCACCAGAACCTGGCCGAGGTCACGTTCCACCCCACCGTGCTGAACAACGGTGAACTGGTCGCGGTCGGTTTCGCCGTCATGCTGGCGACGCTGGCGCCCGCGTTCAATGTCATCAACGGCTATGACGCGGCTCTGGGCTTCTCCGAAGAGCTCAAGGGCGGCGAGCGCAACATCGCCAAGGCGGTCATCATCTCCGCGGTGCTGGCGTGCGTGATGATCATGGTCCCCCTCATCTCGGCGATTGTTGCCGCACCCGACCTGAAGGCGTTCTTCAGTGATCCCGCTCCTGTCGTCTACTCCGTCCAGGCATCGCTCGGCGACAACGCGCGCGTCATCGTCGACGTCGGAGTGAGCATCGCGCTCTTCAACGCCATGCTCTCGCTGCTGATGTACTTCGGGCGCGGTGTCTACACCACCGGGCGCGACGAGATGTGGCCCGCGTCGATGAATCGGGTCATCGGCTCCATCAACAGGTTCCGTGTCCCCGGCGTCGGCATCCTGTGCCTGGCGGTGCCCGCCGCAGTTTTGGTGTTCACCTCTGCGCTCAACTTCCTGATCATCTTCTCGGGCACCGTGATCGCGGCGGTGTACTTCTGCATCGGCCTGGCGGCCTTCTGGAGTCGCCGGTCCATGCCCGACGAACCCCGGCCGTACAAGATGCCCTTGTGGCCGGTGCCGCCGCTTGTGGTGATCGTGTTCACCGGCATCGCGCTGGCCACCCAGGAGACGCAATATCTCGTTGCAGAAGTGGTGCTGATCGCCCTCGCGTTGGCGGCATGGGCGGGATCCAAGAAGTGGTCGCCGCGTCCTCAGCCGACCGTGCCCGACGAAACCCAGGCGCGAGGGCTCGACCCGATTCCCTGACAGCAATCGGAAAAATTCGACGAACCGACCGACTCGGGCGGCGGCGAAAGCCGTTCACAGGAAGAGAGTTTGGAATGAACGACAACGGCCCGCGGGTCTATCAGGACATGACATGGGAGGAGATCTCCGCCTCCGCACGGGCGGACATGCCTATTGTGATACCCATCGGCGCCACCGAGCAGCACGGCCGCCACCTGCCGGTCTGCACTGACTGGGTGTTGCCCCAGCGGGTGCTCTGCGAGGCGAGCCGGGTCCGTGATCTCGTCGTCGGGCCGTTCGTGCCCTTCGGATACCGCAGCAGGCCGGGCAGCGGCGGGGGCCAGCACTTTCCCGGCACGGTGTCGCTGCGGGCGACCACGTTCATGAGCGTGCTCGAGGATGTGCTGAGCGAGCTCAAGCGCGGCGGCTTCCGCAACATCATGCTGTACAACTGGCACTTCGAGAACAGCAATTTCGTCTATGAGCCGGCGTTCCTTGTCTCCGAGCAGAATCCCGAACTCAAGATCGTGATCGTCGAGGATGTCTTCCCCGAGTTCACCCCGGAACGGCGAAACGCTATCTGGCCGGACGGTTTTCCCGGCCTCGCGCTCGAACACGCCGCCGTGATCGAGACGTCACTGTGGATGCATTACGACGCGTCTGCGGTGCGGACCGAGTGGATGGCGCCCGACGCGCCGCAGCGGGTGGTCAACCATGACGTGGTACCGATCGACACGCGGATGTCGACGTCCAGCGGTTCACTGTCCTCACCGATGGGCGCGAGCGCCGAGATCGGCAAGATGCTCACCCAGTGGCTGGTGGAACGGGTCGTCGCCATCGTCGACGACGAGTTCGCGCAGCGCACCTCAACGCGGGACGGCCAGCAGGTCTCTCGCGCGTAGCGCCAGCCAGAACTCCGCAATTGTGCCGGTGTCGGCGATCCGCCTGCGGGTGATCTCCTCGATGCGCTGTATCCGGTAGACCACCGTCTGCCGATGGATGCCGAGCTCGTCGGCCGTTCGCAACCATGACCGTTCACACCGCAGGTAGGTATCGAGTGTGGCCACCATGTCACTGGAATGCGTTGTGTCGTACGCGATGAGCTTGCCCAGCACGCGATCCACCACGACCCGCGCCTCCTCGGGATCGCGGAGCACGGAGAACATGGTCGCGTCGGCGAACCGCGCAGTCCGGCTGGACGTGGTGACGGCCGCGCGCACCGCCCACGTCGCCTCGCGCACAGCGTTCGGGGCACGGGACGGTCGGGACAGCGGTTCGCTGATTCCCAGCGTCGCCTGGCCGCCGAGCCGCGAAGAAAGCGCCTCGAGCGCGCGGTCGGTGACGGGCATGAGCGCATACAGCAGGTCGTCGCGGCGCAGCAGCAGGTGCGGCACCGACCGCCTGCCGAGACCGAGGTGGAGTTGGCGTTCACTCGCCGCCGAAACGCCATGCGCCGCAACGATACAGCAGGTTCCCGCGTCGAGCCCGCGCTCACCGAGCTCTCGGCTGCCTTCGCGGTCACTCATCCGGCCGTCGCACAGCTGACCCATGACCTCCGCGCCGATGCGCCGCTCGTGTTCACGGCGAGCATTCTGCTGCGCCAACAGCACGGCGACAGCCGATGCCAGGTGCTGCAGTTGGACCACATCGGTCGTCGGACCGCGAAACGCGTATGTCGCAAGCACCGTCGGCTCTTCGTCGGGCACCTCGACCACAAGCGCGCGCTCGGTTGCGGTCGTCACATGCAGCACGCCCGGTATCGCACCGCGCCGGCCCGAGATCTCTGTGGTCATGACTCGGCGCAGATCGTCGGGGGGCGGTTCGGAGGCTTCCAGCGCGACGTTGCCCGTAGACGCGTCGAGCACCGCGATCCTGCAGGACAGGTCACGCTCCAATTGCGCCAACACGTTGGCAGGTGGGGGATTGGACATCGACTGCCGGATCACGTTGTAGACCCGTTCTGTCACCGCAACGCGGCCGCTGCCCGCCGCGTCGGCGACGGCGCGTCCGATCGCCGCAAAGCCGACCGAGTACGGGACCACCATGATCGGCAGGCCAAGATTGTCGGCCATCTCCACCGCTGCGGGGGTGAGTTCGGGAGTCGCCGCGTCCAGCCCGATCACCATCCCGCACATGCCGTTCTGCGACACGCCGCGAATAAGGGCGGTCTGACCGCGCGCCGACTCCGGCAAGGTCTGGCCGTTCTTCATCAGCAGTTCGCCGCCGGCCAGGTACGACCAGGGCTCCTCGAGATCAGATGTCTGCGCCCACGTCACCGGCTTGTCCAGCCCCTGGCCGCCGCCCTTGAGGGTCAGCCGCAGGTGCGGGGTGTCGAGCAGGTCGCGGACCCGGTAGGCCATCAGTCACCGAACCGAAACATGCGGTTACCTGCCCGCCTTGAAAGCGGCGCCTGTGCAAAGCGGCAGGTCGCGGCCACGAGGCGCTGCCGTCCGACGTCCGCCGACGTGCAGAACATGGACCGAGCCTAGATGATCGTATGAATCAATGCGTAAACTTCAGATGTTAGACGTATTCCGTTGTGGTGTGGCGCGGCCCACAGTTACGGCTGGTGAGACCTCCAGCGACGGGAGCCGACATGGCCGAATCGATCGACACAACCACCGTGCACGAAGGAACTCCGGAACGGCTGCAACGCGGCTTCAGTTTCCGCTCGGCGCTGTCACTGGCATTCGCCGACGTATCGCCGATCGCCGCGGTCTACGCCATCTTCACGCTCGGCCTGTTCGCCGCAGGCCCGAAGTTCTTCTGGGCGTTCCCGATCGTGCTCATCGGGCAGTTGATGGTGGCGGCCGTGTTCGGCGAGCTGGCATCGCGATGGCCGTATGCCGGAAGCGTCTACCAGTGGTCGCGCCACGTCCGCGGCACCACATGGGGCTGGGTTGCGGCGTGGGCATACATGTGGGGCCTGACGCTCGCGCTCGGCACGCTCTCCTATGCGGCTGCGGGCTTTCTGCTGAACATCTTCGGGGTTGGCGAACCCAACCGCTGGCAGATCGCCTCCGTCGCGATCGCGATCGTCCTGATCGGCAGCGCCGTCAACATGGTGGGCCGCAAGGTGTTGAAGATCATGGTGGCCATCAGCATCACGTGTGAGGTCGTCGGTTCGCTTGGCTTGGGCACGGTGCTGTTGCTGTTCTACCGCGAGAACCCGTTCTCGGTGCTCTTCTCCAGTGCAGGCATCCCCGATGCCGCGTCATGGGCGTCCGGCCCGATGCTGCTCGCCATCGCCTACGTGGGCTGGTCGTTCCTCGGGTTCGAGGCGGCAGGTTCGGTGGCCGAGGAGGTCGACGAACCGGAACGCAATGTGCCCAAGGCGATCATCCTCGCGTTGTTCCTCGTCGGCCTGGTGGTGATGTACTCCGCCGCGGCGCTGATCCTTTCGATTCCCGACCTGCCCGGCGTGGTGGCCGCGCAGTCCGGCGACACGGTCTCTGACACCCTTGCCGCGCACTTCGGCGCGGGCATCACCAAACCTCTTCTCGCCATGTTCGTCATCGGATTCGTGTCGAGCTTCCTGGCCGTGCAGGCGGCGGTGTCGCGGTGCATCTGGGGTGCGGCACGCGATCACAGCCTGCCCGGTTCGAAGGTGCTCGGCGGACTGGCGGGCCCGGAACGCCTGCCGGTCAACGCGATCGCGCTCACCGCCATCGCCGCAGTCGTGTTCGTTCTCTTGGCGGGCACGGAGTTCTACAACATTCTGGTGAACTTCAACATCATCGGGTTCTACATCGCGTTCGGCGTTCCGGTGATCGGCGCCGCTCTCGCGCGACTGTCCGGTAAGTGGAAACCCGGGCCGTTCAACCTCGGTCGGTGGGGCGCGCCGATCACCTACCTCGCCTCGCTGTGGATCATTTTCGAAACAATCAATGTCGCGTGGCCGCGCACCTCGCCCGACCAGCCCTGGTACATCAGTTGGGCAAGCGTGCTCACCACCGTCGTGCTGGGTTTGGTCGGGTTCGCGATCTACCTCTCCGTGCGCCGTAACATCCAAGCGCCGATCGCAGAGCGCCTCGGCGACACACCGCCGCCGCAGTGAGCCCCGTCGCAGTCGTCACCGGCGCGTCGTCAGGGATCGGTGCCGCAGTCGCCGCCGTGCTCGAAGAAGACGGCTATCGCGTTGCGGGCCTTGACCTCAACGACGCCGCACCGTACCCGGTCGACGTGTCTGATCCGGCCGCGGTGTCGGCGACGGTGCGCCGCGTGGTCGACGACCTCGGGCCGGTCGATGTCGCGGTCAGTGCGGCCGGGCACTACGAGTCGGTGCCGATCGCCGATATCGCCAACGAGCAGTTGCGCCGCATGCTGCGTGTGCACCTCGGCGGGCTGCGCAATGTCGCGCGCGCCGTACTGCCGTCGATGATCGAGCGCCGGCGCGGATGCATCGTCGCGATCACCTCGGAGCTCGCGGTCGGCGGCGGCGATTGCGAGGCGCACTACGCCGCGGCCAAGGGCGCCATCATCGGACTGGTACGCAGCCTCGCCGCCGAGGTCGCCGCCGATGGAGTCCGGGTGAACGCCGTCGCGCCGGGGCCGACCGACACGCCGCTGCTCGCCGCCGATTCACCTTGGCGCGCACCGGAATATCTGGCGACACTGCCTGCCAGGCGGCTTGCCCGGCCACAGGAGATTGCCGAGGTGGTGCGGTATCTGGTCGGCGACGACGCCGGGTTCTGCACCGGTGAGGTGCTCTCACCGAACAGCGGTGCGGTGATCTGACATGCCACGGCATTCCGGACGCATCGCCCTCGTCAGCGGCGCGACGCAGGGCATCGGCGCGGCCATCGCCAACCGTCTCGCCGCCGAGGGCGCGTCCGTCGGTGTCAACGGGCCGATCCGCGACGCACGGATGGATGCGGTCGTCGCAGCGACGGGCGGATTTCCCGCTGCGGCAGATGTTTCCGATCCCGCCGCTGTCGCGGCGGCCGTCGCCGACATCGAACGCACTCGCGGTCCGCTGGACATCCTGGTCTGTAACGCGGCCTACATGACGATGGGTCCCTTCACCGACCACGAGGAAGACGACTGGTGGAAGGTCGTCGACACCAACCTGTCCGGCACCGTCTATCTCGTCCAGGCCGTCCTCGACGGCATGCGGCGCAAGGGCGGCGGCAACGTCGTGATCATCGCGTCCGAATGGGGCGTGATCGGCTGGCCCAATGCAGGCGCATACTCCGCGTCCAAGGCCGGCTTGATCGCGTTGACGAAATCGCTTGGCCGGGAACTGGCACCCGAGGGCATCACGGTCAACGGCATCGCCCCCGGCATCATCGACACCCCGCAGCTTCAGGTCGACGCCGACGACGCAGGCATCACGCTCACCGAGATGCACGAGCAGTACGCGCGCGATATCCCGCTCGGGCACATCGGCCGGCCAGAGGATATCGCCGCGGCGGTCTCGTTGTTGGCGCGCGCCGACATGGGCGCCTTCGTCGGCCAGACCATCCAGATCAACGGAGGGACGACACGGTGCCGGACATGAGCGAACAGAATCAGCCGGTCCAGCCGGTCCAGCCGGTCGACGGCACCGTGGTGCCGCGATACGCGGGCTTCTCGACGTTCGCGCGGTTACCCCGGATCACCGATGTGCCCGCCTACGACGTTGCCGTCGTGGGGATTCCGTTCGACACGGGTGTCAGCTATCGGCCTGGCGCGCGCTTCGGGCCCGCCCACGTTCGGCAGTGTTCCCGCGTGCTGCGGCCGTACCATCCTCAGATGCAGGTCTCGCCGTTCGCCACTCAGCAGGTGGTGGACGCGGGCGATATCGCCTGCACCCCGTTCGACATCGCGACCGCGGTCCGCCAGATCGAGGAGCAGGCGAGCGAACTCATCGCCGACGGCGCACGGCTCATCTCGATCGGTGGCGACCACACGATCGCCTATCCGCTGCTTCGGGCGCACAATCACCGTTACGGCCCTGTCGCGTTGGTGCACTTCGACGCACACCTCGACACGTGGGACACCTATTTCGACGCGCCGCTGACCCACGGCACGCCATTTCGCCGCGCCGCCGAGGAAGGTCTGTTCGTGTCGGGCCACAGCGCGCACGTCGGCATCCGGGGATCGCTCTACTCGCCCGACGACCTCTCGTCCGACGCCGAACTCGGGTTCACGATCGTGCACTGCAGGGAGCTGCAGACACGCACCGTCGCCGACGTCGTCTCCCAACTGAGAGAGACGATCGGCGATCACCCGCTCTACGTGTCGATCGACATCGACGTGCTCGACCCCGCGCATGCGCCAGGGACGGGAACACCCGAGATCGGCGGCCTGACCAGTCGCGAACTGCTGGAGCTGGTACGCGGATTCGAGGGACTCAACCTTGTCGGCGCCGACATCGTCGAGGTGGCACCCGCCTACGACCACGCTGAATTGACCGGCATCGCCGCCGCATACCTGGCATACGAGTTCCTCGCGCTGCTTGCCCGCGCCCGGTGCCGCGCGTGAGCGTGCCGCCGGTGCCATGGCCCAACGGTGCCCGCTGCGCGGCGTCGTTCTCGTTCGACGTGGATGCCGAGTCGGTGATGCTGAGTGTGGATCCCACCAACGCCGACCGGATGTCGGCTATCACCCATCAGGCGTACGGACCTCTCACCGGTGTGCCGCGGCTGCTGAAAATCCTTGCCAAACATGACATTACGTCGACATTTTTCGTTCCCGGCTACACCGCGGTGCGGTATCCGGAGGTGATCCGCTCGATCGTCGACCATGGCCACGAGATCGCCCACCACGGATACCTGCATGAGCCGATGCGCGGGTTGACCGAACAACAGGAGGCGGTCATTCTCGACCGCGGATTGGACGCCCTGGATTCGGTGGCCGGAGTTCGCCCCACCGGCTATCGCGCCCCGATGTGGGAGCTGAACTGGCATTCGCCGAAGTTGCTGCGCGACAGGGGATTCACCTACGACAGCAGCCTGATGGACACCGACCACCCGTACGAGCTTTCCGTCGAAGGCGGCGGTCCGTTGGTCGAGATCCCCATCCAGTGGGCGCTCGACGACTGGGAGCAGTACTGCTACGTCCCGGAGTTCAGCGGGTCGGGGCTGATCGAGAGCCCGACCAAGGCGATCGAGATGTGGCGGCTGGAGTTCGACGCGATTCGGGCCGAGGGTGCCGCCTTCGTGCTGACGAATCACCCGTTCCTGTCCGGGCGCCCGTCGAGGGCCCAAGCACTGGACTCGCTGATCGACTACGTGTGCTCGCACGACGACGTGTGGGTCACCAGCGTCGGGGCGATCGCGAGTCACGTCCGCGGCCTTGGCCTGGCTCCACGCTCGGTGGAGCGGCCCAACCCCGCCGACTTCTAGGACGCGTCCAGGTCGGGCGCCCACGCGACGCCGTTGATGTGGCCGCCGCCGTCGACGAACAGCGTGTTGCCGGTCGCCTCCAATTCGGGATAGTCGCCGATGGCCCGAAAGAAGGCCTGGCTCTTGTGCGCGTTGACACCGTTGAGGCTGCACATGTTGACGACGCGGCCCCAGCCGCGCTCCTTACGGCGACCTGCTCGTCGGCGAAGCGCCGCGCTATGCCTTCGCCGATGCCCGCACCGGCACCCGTCACCAGCGCCACCTTGCCTGCCAGGGCGCCGCTCATCGGTGCGCTCCTTTGACGCCCGCGGACAACAACTCTCGTGGCTCGGTGCTGCCGTCGAGTGCGTGGGTGGTGCGGGCGACGATCTGCCAGCGACCGTCGATGCACCGCAACCGGAAGTGGTTGGCGCCTGCTCGCGCGGCGACGTAGCCGTCGTCGCGGCGGAGCAGAAGGACGGACTCGCAGACCGCGACCGCGTCGTCGCCGTCCACGCTCACCACCGCTGGACCGAGGAAATGGCAACAGCCACGCCGGATAAGGCCCTGATGCGCATCGGATCGCACCATCGCCGCCACGTCGTCGCGGCTGCGCATATGCCAGCCCTCGACGTGGTAGCTGCCGTCGACCGCCCACAGCTCGGCGGTGGCATCGGCGTCGCCGGCGTCGACCAGCGGACCGTAGGACGCGATCAATCGCTCCACCGCCCGCTCGTCTTCGATGTGCTGCAACCGCTTTTCGAGTTCGGCCAACGTGGTCACGGTCAGTTACCGCCTAACAGTTTCTGCATGAACCGGTGGGTGCCGAGCACCGCCTTCGCCCGGTCGGGGTCGTTGCGGCGTGCGACGTCGTCGCCGTTGCCGCTTGCGATGTACACGGGCCCGTTCGGAAGTTGTTCGAGGCCTTCGCGTGCGACATCCGCGGGCTCGGCGACGCGCATTCCCGGTATGTCGAAGTTCAGCCCGACGCGTTCCATCGCGGGGGTGCGGGTCACGCCGAGGACCAACTCCAGCACGTGCACGTTGTAGTCGCGCAGTTCCAGCCAGAGCCCCTCGGCGAAGATGCGGCCGAACGCCTTCACCCCGCCGTAGACCGTGTGCCGCACCGAACCCAGATAGCCGGCCATCGAACCGACGAGCAGAATCCCGCCGCGGCGACGGTCGCGCATGGGCCGGCCGTAGTGTTGCGTCAAGCGCAGCGCCGCGCCGATGTTCAGGTCGATGACCCGCTGGAAGTCGGCGAGGTCGCCATCGAGGAACTGCTCGCTGCAGGTGTTGGCGCCTGCGTTGTAGATCAACAGGCCGACCTCGAGGTCGGCCGTCGCCTGGAAAAGGCGATCAGCACCGTCGGGATCGACCAGATCGACCGCAACCGTGCGTACTTCGACGCCGTGACCGCGGCAGGACTCTGCGGTTGCGTCCAGCGGTCCGGGCTTGCGGGCGAGCAGAACCAGATTCAGGCCGGCGCCCGCGAGCAGCCGGGCGAATTCCGCGCCGACGCCCTCCGAACCGCCCGCGACGACCGCCCACGGGCCGTAGTTTTCGAGATCAGTCACCGCTCGATCGTGCCCTGCCTGGCCAGAAATGCGCGCCCGCGCGGCGAAATTCGGTACCCGACATCGAGGCTGATGGTCAGCCCGAGGCCCTTGAGCTGGCGCACCCGGCGCTTGAAGCGCGGCGTGTCCAGGCCGACTCGGGCGGCCAGGTCGGGCGCACGAACCGCCTCGTTAGCGGCGATCATCGTCAGGTACTGCCGCGTCCACGGCGCTTCGGCGGCGGCGTCCCACCGCTGCAGCCGCGCACTGATGGTGTCGACATCGGCGTTGCCGAGTTGATCGTCGCTCGCGAGCTCCGGGCGTTCATCGGGCGCGAGGTAGGACACCGCGATCGCGTAGGTGTGGCGGGCGGGCCTGCGGTCCAGGTCCTTCTGCGCGGACTTCGCGTCGGGATATCCCGCGGCCCGCGCCTGCGCGGCGGTCACGCGGTGGCTGCCCGGGTATTCGGTGACGGCATCGATGCGGATGGTGCCCGCAGGAGTCCGCTGCGTGCCGCCTGCCTTGGCGCGTGGCACATCCCAGCGGCGCAACACCAACGTGATGCTGCCGTTAGCAATGCCGTCGGCCGTGTCGCGGTTGAGCAGCACGTGTGTGACCCTACGATCACCCGGTGGCTGATCGCTATGGCGCCGACGTCCTCGCCAACAACCCGCACAAGAAACCCCGCTCGACGGAGGTGCCCGTCGAGATGGGCATGGTCGTCGAGGACGCCCAAACCGGATACGTCGGCGCGGTGGTCCGAATCGAATACGGGCGAATGGAACTCGAGGACAGGCGCGGCAGGCGCAAGCCGTTTCCGGTCGGCCCCGGATACCTGATCGACGGCAAGCCGGTGATCCTGACCCCGCCGCGACAGGGGACACCGAAAACTTCGGCGCGTACCACGTCAGGTTCTGTCGCGGTACCTGGCGCGAAAGCCAAGGTGGCGCTTGCCAGTCGGATCTACGTCGAGGGGCGCCACGACGCGGAACTCGTCGAGCAGGTGTGGGGTGACGACCTTCGGATCGAGGGCGTCGTCGTCGAATACCTCGGCGGGGTCGACGATCTGGTCGGGATCGTCGAGGACTTCGGGCCTGAGCCCGGCCGCAGGCTGGGTGTGCTGGTCGACCATCTGGTCGCGGGATCCAAGGAGGCGCGCATCGCCGACGGTGTGCGGCGCGGGCCCGGAGGCGCGCACACGTTGGTGGTCGGTCACCCGTTCATCGACATCTGGCAGGCGGTCAAGCCGGGCAGGCTCGGCATCTCCGGCGTGGCCCGTCGTGCCGCGGGGCACCGATTGGAAGAAGGGCGTGTGCCGGGCGCTCGGCTGGCCGCACGCGCAGCAGGCGGACATCGCCAGGGCATGGCAGCGGATCCGCAGCCGGGTGCGCGACTGGAACGACCTCGAGCCCGCACTGATCGGCCGTGTCGAGGAACTGATCGACTTCGTCACGCAACCCCGGTCGTAGTCGCGTGGTAAGCAGAGAGCGTGTCCGACGGTCTGTTTGACGTCCCCGGCGAGCCGACCTCGACCGGCGGTGCCATGGGCCCGGTCGGGGCGTCAGCCCCGCTGGCGGTGCGGATGCGGCCGGCATCCCTCGACGAAGTGCGTCGGCCAGGATCACCTGCTGCAGCCGAACTCGCCGATGCGCCGCCTGGTCGAGGGGTCGGGTGCGGCGTCGGTCATCCTCTACGGCCCGCCGGGCACCGGTAAGACCACGCTGGCGTCGCTGATCTCGCAGGCGACCGGCCGCCGGTTCGAGGCGCTGTCGGCGCTGTCGGCCGGGGTGAAGGAAGTCCGCGCGGTCATCGACGTTGCGCGCCGGGCGGCCGCGCACGGCGAGCAGACCGTGCTGTTCATCGACGAGGTGCACCGGTTCTCCAAGACCCAGCAGGACGCGCTGCTGTCGGCCGTCGAGAACCGGGTGGTGCTGCTGGTGGCGGCCACCACGGAGAACCCGTCGTTCTCCGTCGTCGCGCCGCTGCTGTCGCGGTCGCTGATCCTGCAGTTGCAGCCGCTCACCGCCGACGATGTGCGCGCCGTGGTCAAGCGCGCCATCGACGACCCCCGCGGCCTCGGTGGAAAGGTCGAGGTCGCCGACGATGCGCTCGACCTGCTGGTGCAGCTGTCGGCCGGTGACGCCAGGCGCGCGCTGACGGCGCTCGAGGTGGCGGCTGAGGCGGGGGACAAGGTCACCGTCGAGACGATCGAGCAGTCACTGGACAAGGCCGCCGTCCGCTACGACCGCGACGGCGATCAGCACTACGACGTGATCAGCGCGTTCATCAAGTCGGTCCGCGGCTCCGACGTCGACGCCGCCCTGCACTACCTGGCCCGGATGCTGGTCGCGGGGGAGGACCCGCGGTTCGTCGCGCGCCGGCTGATGATCCTGGCCAGCGAGGACATCGGCATGGCCGACCCGACGGCGCTGCAGACCGCGGTGGCCGCCGCGCAGACGGTGCAGCTGATCGGCATGCCGGAGGCGCAGCTGACGCTGGCGCACGCCACCGTTCACCTGGCGACCGCGCCGAAGTCCAACGCGGTCACGACGGCGCTTGGTGCGGCGATGAGCGACGTGCAGCGACGGCAAGGCGGGCTTGGTGCCCGCGCAGCTGCGCGACGGGCACTACTCCGGCGCCCAGGGCCTTGGCAATGCGATCGGTTACAAGTACTCGCATGACGACCCGGACGGCGTTGTGCCGCAACAGTATCCACCCGACGAGCTGGTTGGTGTGGACTACTACCGGCCGACGAATCACGGCGCAGAACGGGAGATCGCAGGCAGACTGGAGAAGCTGCGCGCGATCATCCGCCGCAAGCGCTGAAAGTTTCGCACGCACCTTGACAGTCCGCAGAACTCGCGCTCCTACGTTGGTAGTCAATCAATCGATTGATCAAGTAAAAGGTTGATAATTGGGGAGTGATGGAGATGCAGACGCGCGGATGGATCGTGCCTTCATGGCGCTTGCCGACCCGGTTCGGCGGGCCATCGTGGCGCGACTGTCCCGCGGCCCTGCGACGGTCAACGAACTGGCCGCACCGTTCGACATCACCAAACAGGCGGTGTCCAAGCACATTCAGGTGCTCGAGCAGGCGGGGCTGGTAACCAGGACCCGCGACGCACAACGCCGTCCGGTCCATCTCGATGCGGCGGCGCTGGAGGGGCTGACCGCATGGATCGACCGGTATCGCCTTGACGCCGAACGCAATTACCGCCGGCTGGACGTTCTGCTGGCGACGATGACCGACACGACAGAGAAGGGGAAACAAAAGTGACGAACGATTTAGACGTGCAGGCTCCGGTCGACACCTTGGCGATGGAGTTCAGCCGCGAGTTCGACGCTCCGGTGGAGGCCCTGTTCCGCGCGCACGCCGAGCCCGAACTGGTCAAGCAGTGGCTCGGCCCGCACGGGCTCGAGATGCGGATTGAGGAGTGGGACTTCAAGTCCCACGGCGGCTACCGCTACGTTCACTCGACCGAGCACGGTGACTTCCGGTTCAACGGCACGTTCCACACCGTGCGGCACAACGAGTTCATCATCCAGACCTTCGAGTTCGAGGGTGCGCCCGACATGGTGAACATCGAGTTCATGTGGTTCGAGGACCTCGGTGGCGGCCGCAGCAGGCTGCGCGGCCGGTCCATCTGCCCCAACACCGAAGCCCGCGACGCGCTGCTGTCGTCGGGCATGGAGGGCGGCATGACCGAGGGCTACGAGAAGCTGGATGTGCTGCTGAAGTCTCTCTGATCCTGGCTTCCCCGAACGAATTTGGCACAAGCAAGCCCGGCGGCCAGGGGAGCCGCCGGGCTTGCTTGTGTGCGAGTCTTACCTGAAGACGCCGCGACGCCGTGTGCCCATCACGCCACCGCGCCTGCGTCCCATCAGCGACGAGACGAGGGCGACGCCGATGGCCGCGACGATGACCTGAACCAGCAGTTCCAGCCAGTCGATGCCGGCCGTTGCGGTCGGAATACCAAGTGCCCGGGCAATCGCCGTCCCGATGAAGGCGGAGACGATGCCGACGAGGATCGTCACGAGCATTCCGATCGGCTGCCTGCCGGGGACCAGCAGTCGGCCGAGCACGCCGACCACGATGCCGATGAGTATTGCAGTGATAATGCCGGTGATAGTCATCTCTCCTCCAGGAGCGGTAGTGGTGGAGGTGAAATACCCTCGCCGCACGCCTAATAAACGCGGGCGTCAATCAACCGGTACGGGCGTCGGCGATCACGCCATTTCGGGAAGACGCAGCTGGGCCAGCGTCAACTCGAACTCACCGACGTCCAAAATGTCTGCGCCGATCTCCCGCGTCCGCGCGTTGCGCAATTCCCGCGCGGTCTCCTGATTGCGATCCATGGCCTCGCGGCTGTCGAAAGTGGCCGACGAGACACCCCTGCAGGTGGCGCGGTTGACCAGGAAGCTGGCGCTGCAGAAGCCGTCGAGATCCTCGAGCGCAGGCAGGACGGAGGTCCGGTAGAAGTCGATGGCTCGGTCGACCTGATCGCGCGGCATCTTGATCCACGTCGCGCGTACGCAGGCGCCGTCAGCCGAGCGGTGCTCGCGGTGCATCGCCCCGATCTCCCACTGATCGACCGTGACGCCGCCACCGAACCTCTTGCCTGCCTGGTCGCGCAGCGGCGCGGCCTGATCCGTGCTGGTGCGCAGAGCCTCCTCCGTCTCCCACGCGCTGGTGGCGATGCATTGGCCGGATTCCCGGTCGACCAACAGGGAGAGGCCGACATAGCCATCCATGGCCCTCAGCGCGGGCATGACCTCGTTGCGGACGAACGCGATCCCGTCATCGATGGACGAGGGTTGCGCCTGGATAGTGGTAGAGCGCGCGTACACGGCCCACCCCCTCTTATCTGGGGTGGCGCCCCGGTGGCGCCACCCACCGTCAATCAGCTTCCTCCGGCCAAGCGCCCTGTTCAAGGGTCCGTACGCTGGACGTGTGGACTCCGACGTGCTCGAGATCGACTCATCGCGCCGACAGATCGTCGACCTCACGGGGAAGGTGCGGAAGTTCTGCGCTTCGCATGAGGACGGGCTGTGCAACGTTTTCGTGCCACACGCCACCGCAGGGATCGCGATCATCGAAACCGGCGCGGGATCCGACGACGACCTCGTGGACGTCCTCGGCCGCCTGCTGCCGCGCGACGACCGCTACCGACACGCCCATGGTTCGCCCGGCCACGGCGCCGACCACGTGCTGCCCGCGCTGATCGCGCCGTCGGTGACCGTGCCGGTCCAGGGAGGTGAACCCCTGCTCGGGACGTGGCAGAGTGTCGTGCTGGTCGATCTGAACCGGGACAACCCGCGGCGATCGGTGCGTTTGAGCTTCATAAACGGGTGATGACGGCACGACGTGGTGGACCGGTAATGTAATGCGGTCGATCGATTCGCGGATATCACCGGGAACAACAAGCAAGGACAGCAGGAAGTGCAGACACACGAGATCAGGAAGCGATTCCTCGATCACTTCGTGAACGCGGGCCACACCGAGGTTCCCAGTGCCTCGGTGATCCTCGACGACCCCAACCTGTTGTTCGTCAATGCCGGCATGGTTCAGTTCGTGCCCTACTTCCTAGGGCAGCGCACCCCGCCGTGGAACCGCGCCACCAGCATCCAGAAGTGCATCCGCACGCCGGACATCGACGAGGTCGGCGTCACCACCCGGCACAACACCTTCTTTCAGATGGCAGGCAACTTCAGCTTCGGCGACTACTTCAAGAGCGGCGCCATCGAGCTGGCCTGGACGCTGCTGACGAATCCCGTCGACCAGGGCGGCTACGGCTTTGATCCGGAAAGGCTCTGGGCCACCGTCTATCTGGACGATGACGAGGCGGCGGACCTGTGGCTGGAGCTCACCGACATACCCGCCGAGCGGATCCAGCGCCGCGGCATGGCCGACAACTACTGGTCGATGGGCATCCCCGGCCCATGCGGTCCGTCGTCGGAGATCTACTACGACCGCGGACCGGAGTACGGCGTCGAGGGCGGGCCGATCGCCAACGAGGACCGCTATATCGAGATCTGGAACCTCGTGTTCATGCAGAACGAGCGCGGCGAGGGCACCTCGAAGGAGGACTTCGAGATCCTCGGGCCGCTGCCGCGCAAGAACATTGACACGGGCATGGGCGTCGAACGTGTGGCCTGCCTGCTGCAGGGCGTCGACAACGTCTACGAGACGGACCTGCTGCGTCCGGTCATCGACGCGGTGGCCGCGGTCGCGCCGCGCGGCTACGCGCAGGGCAATCACGACGACGATGTGCGCTACCGGATCATCGCCGACCACACCCGCACGGCGGCGATCATCATCGCCGACGGCGTCAGCTCCGGTAACGAGGGACGCGGATATGTGTTGCGCCGGTTGCTGCGCCGCATCATCCGGGCGGCCAAACTGCTTGGCGTTGACCAACCGATCATGGCCGACCTGATGGCCACGACGCGCGACGCGATGGGTCCGTCCTATCCGGAGTTGGTCAGCGACTTCGATCGGATCCAGCGCATCGCGGTGGCCGAGGAGACCGCGTTCAACCGCACGCTGGCCTCGGGCTCGCGGTTGTTCGACGAGGCCGCACGGGCGACGAAACAGTCGGGGAATTCGGTGATCTCCGGAACCGACGCCTTCACGCTGCACGACACCTACGGGTTCCCGCTCGAACTGACCCTCGAGATGGCCGCAGAAGCCGACCTGAGCGTCGACGAGGAAGGCTTCCGCGGCCTGATGGCAGAGCAGCGGCAGCGCGCCAAGGCCGACGCCGCTGCTCGCAAGCAGGCGCACAGCGACCTGTCGGCCTATCGCGATCTGGTCGACGGTGGCCCGACCGAGTTCACCGGGTTCGACGAATTATCCACCGAGGCAAGGATTCTCGGCATCTTCGTGGACGGCAAGCGCGTTCCTGTTGTGAGTCACGGGACCAACGAAGCCGAACGCGTCGAGTTGATCCTGGATCGCACACCGTTCTACGCCGAGTCCGGCGGCCAGATCGCCGACGAGGGCAGCATCACCGGAACCGCCGCGTCTGGGACCGCCAAGGCGGCCGTCACCGACGTCCAAAAGATCGCCAAGACGCTGTGGGCGCACCGCATCAACGTGGAGTCCGGCGAGTTCGTCGAGGGCGACACCGTCGTCGCGGTCGTCGACCCGCGGTGGCGCCACGGCGCGACTCAGGGCCATTCCGGCACCCACATGGTGCACGCGGCGCTGCGACAGGTGTTGGGGCCCAACGCTGTTCAGGCCGGCTCGTTGAACCGCCCCGGCTATCTGCGATTCGACTTCAACTGGCAAGGCGCACTGAGCGAGGACCAGCGCACCCAGATCGAAGAGGTCACCAACGAGGCCGTCGAGGCCGACTACGAGGTGCACAGCTTCACGACCGAACTCGAGAAGGCCAAGTCGATGGGCGCCATGGCGCTGTTCGGTGAGGCATATCCCGATGAGGTGCGGGTGGTCGAGATCGGCGGCCCGTTCTCGCTGGAACTCTGCGGCGGCACGCACGTGCGAAATTCCGCACAGATCGGCCCGGTCACGATCCTCGGCGAGTCGTCCGTCGGCTCCGGTGTTCGTCGCGTCGAGGCCTACGTCGGGCTTGACTCGTTCCGCCACCTCGCCAAGGAGCGCGCGCTGATGGCGGGGCTGGCGTCGTCGCTGAAGGTTCCTTCGGAGGAGGTTCCCGCGCGAGTGGCGCAGCTGGTGGACCGGCTGAAGTCCGCCGAGAAGGAACTCGACCGGATGCGGCTGGCCAATGCGCGGGCCGCCGCAGTGAACGCCGCGGCGGGTGCCGAGCAGATCGGTAAGGTCCGTGTGGTGGCGCAGCGGATGGCGACGGGCACATCGGCTGCAGACCTCCGCAGCCTCGTCGGCGATATCCGCGGCAAGATCGGCTCCGATCCGGCGGTCATCGCGCTGATCGCCGAGGGCGACAACGACACTGTGCCGTTCGTGGTGGCCGTCAACCCTGCCGCCCAGGACCTCGGACTGAAGGCCAACGAGTTGGTCAAGCAGCTGGGCGCGGCGGTGAACGGCCGCGGCGGCGGCAAGGCGGACCTGGCCCAGGGCTCGGGCAAGGGCGCCGAGGGCATTGACGCCGCACTCGCCGCGCTGCGCGCGGAGATAGGCCGGGGCTAGCCACGTGGCCAACCAAGAGCACCGTCTGCCGGATCGTCCCGGAGGCGACGATCCCGGACGGGGCAGGCGGTTGGGAGTCGATGTGGGAAGCGTCCGCATCGGTGTCGCGGTGAGCGACCCCGACGGCATCCTCGCCACACCGGTGGAGACCATTCGCCGTGACCGAACGGACCGGCACGTACGGCGTCTGGTCCAGCTCGTCACCGAACTAGAGGTGGTGGAAGTGGTGGTCGGGCTGCCGCGCACGCTCGCCGATCGGACCGGTCCGTCCGCGGAAGACGCCATCGCGGTCGCCGAGGAGTTGGGACGGCGCGTCGTACCCGTTCCGGTGCGGTTGGCCGACGAACGCCTGACCACCGTGAGTGCCCAGCGCTCGCTGCGGGAAGCCGGAGTGCGGTCCAGGGGACAGCGAGCGGTGATCGACCAGGCAGCGGCCGTCGGCATCCTTCAGAGCTGGCTGGACCAGCGGCGGGTCACCCTCGATGAGGCTGGTAATGCCTGACGCCTGGGAGCGCGAACGCCCGCAACCCGTGGCGGTTGGTCCGCCGCGGCGACGCCTGAGCCGCGCCCAGCGCATGCGCGAAGCGCGCCGACGGCGCAGGCGCAGGGTCGTGCGCTCCGTGACGCTCTGCGTGTTCATCGTGATCGTGATCGGCGCCGTCTTCCTCGGTTCGAGGTTGTGGCACACCGTGTTCGGCCCTGGCAGCGACTACTCCGGCGACGGGAAATCCGACGTCGTCATCCAGGTCCACGACGGAGACTCCACAACGGCCATCGGCAAGACACTCGAAGAGCACGAGGTGGTCGCGACGTCGAAGGTCTTCGTCACCGCCGCGCAAGGTAACGCCGCGATTCAGTCCATCCAGCCGGGCTTCTACAAGATGCGCACCGAGATACCGGCAGCGAGTGCCGTTGCGCGGCTTGCAGATCCGGCAAACCGGGTGGGCAAGCTGGTGATACCAGAGGGTCGCCAGCTCGATGACATCCGGGACGTCAAGACCAATGCGGTGACCGAGGGCATCTTCACGCTGATCTCCAACGCGACGTGTGTCGACCTCGACGGCGACCGCCACTGTGTGTCGGCCGACGACCTACGCGCCGCCGCGGGCAGCGCGTCCTTGTCGGAGTTGTCGGTACCCCTCTGGGCGACCACGCCGGTCCAGGCCATGGGCAACGACCATCGCAGGTTCGAGGGTCTGATCGCCCCCGGAGCATGGGATGTCGATCCCTCCGCCTCACCAACGGACATCCTGGCCCAGCTGATCGATGGCAGCGCCTACCAATACGCACAGGGCGGGCTGCTCGATACGGCAAAGGCGATGGGCATGTCGCCGTATCAGATCCTGACGGTGGCGTCGCTGGTGCAGCGGGAAGCCAAACCTCAGGACTTCGACAAGGTGGCCCGCGTCATCTACAACCGGTTGGTCGCGCCCGATCACAGCAGGCTGGAGTTCGACTCCACGGTGAACTACTCACTGGACCGGCAGGAGGTGGCCACCACCGACGCCGACCGCGCCAGGTCGACTCCGTGGAACACCTATGTGCGGCAAGGGCTTCCGGCGACGCCGATCTGTTCGCCGGGTGGGCCTGCGCTGGCCGCGGCCGAACATCCCGCGGACGGTGACTGGCTGTACTTCGTCACCATTGACATGCAGGGCACCACGCTGTTCACTCGCGATTACCCTCAGCACCTGGCGAACATCGAACTCGCGAAGCGAAACGGTGTCCTCGACAGCGCCCGGTAACGCACGCAAGGCGGCGGTGCTGGGGTCGCCGATCTCGCATTCCCGCTCGCCGCAGCTGCATCTGGCCGCCTATCGGGCGTTGGGCCTCGACGACTGGACCTACGACCGCATCGAGTGCAGCGCAGAGGAATTGCCGGGCGTAGTCACCGGTTTCGGCCCGGAGTGGGTGGGCCTTTCGGTGACGATGCCGGGCAAGTTCGCTGCGCTCCGGTTCGCCGACGAGCGCACCGAGCGCGCCGAGCTGGTGGGCGCGGCCAACACCCTGGTGCGGACGCCTGCGGGTTGGCGGGCAGACAACACCGACGTCGACGGCGTCACCGGCGCGCTGGGCGAGACCCTGGGCCATGCCGTCGTGGTGGGTTCCGGTGGAACCGCGCCCGCTGTCGTGGTGGGGCTCGTCGAGCTCGGCGCGCATCGCATCACGGTTGTCGCGCGCAACCACGAAAAGGCCGCGCCGGTGGTCGAACTCGCCGCCAAGGTGGGTGTGGAGGCCAGCTGGTGCGATGTCAACGGACCGGACCTGCAGCAGGTCGTCGCGACCGCCGACGCGGTGGTGAACACCGTGCCCGCCGATGCCGCGGCGAACTACGCATCCGTGCTCTCGACCACACCCGTGTTGCTCGATGCGATCTACTACCCGTGGCCGACGCCGTTGGCGGCCGCGGTAGAGGCGGCGGGTGGCAGGGTGATCAGCGGTCTGCAGATGCTGCTTCATCAGGCCTACGCGCAGGTCGAGCAGTTCACCGGGTTGCCTGCGCCGAAAGAGGCGATGAGAGAAGCACTGCTCGCCGATTAGCCTCGATACATGGGGGTGGGGGTCGCCGGCGCATGCGTGCTGGCGTGGCTGACGGCGCTGAGTGTGTTCGACATCCGTGAGCGGCGGTTGCCGAACTGGTTGACGCTGCCGGGCGCCGTCGTGGTTCTCGCGGTGGCGGCGGCTGCCGGACGCGGAGTTCCTGCCGTGTTGGGTGCGGTCGGGCTTGCGGGTCTATATCTCGTCGTTCATCTGGTCGCGCCCGCGGCGATGGGTGCCGGCGACGTCAAGCTCGCCGTGGGCGTCGGTGCGTTGACGGGGGCGTTCGGATACGACGTCTGGGTTTTGGCCGCAGTCGGCGCACCGCTGCTGACCGCTTTATGGGCACTGGTCGCTCTGAGCCGCCGCTCCAGTTCCACTGTGCCGCATGGCCCGTCGATGTGCATCGCCACCCTGGCGGCGTCGGCACTCGCGATGCTTTAGAACGGTGGAGGTTTGTTGCGTTCGGCGACGAGACCGTCATTGTGTCGGCGTTTCGGCATCATCACGCCGCGGTCACCGGTCGGCTCGACAGCAGGCGGTTCATCGGCCACAGAGTTCCGGTCGGTTCACACAGCTTCGGAAACAGGTGGTTGCTGCCGGGATACGTCGTGTAGGTATGCCCGGTGGGCGACGTCCAGATGACCGTGCCGTCGGGCAATTTCCTGGGATACCGGTTAGTCAAGCCAAGATCACGGCTGGTCATGGCAATTGAGTGCTTACGCCCCCTTCAAACGCAGGTTAGCTGCTACGGTGCCACTTTCTACGAGTGGAAAGAGGCGTGCTATGCGCCCAACAAGATCACGAACCATCACTTCACTCTTGGCGGCGGTTGGCGCAGGGTTTGCGGTATCCGCAGTGATCGGCGCACCCATCGCCGTCGCCCAGCCGGGAAACACAGCGTGCGCACCCGGTCAAGTAGTAATCGACGGTCAATGCAACCCTGCGCCTCAAAACGGCACCGGCGGCCCTGGGATGGGCAGCGGCAAGCTGCTCTGCACTCAGTCAGGCCACTGCAGCTATTTACCCTGACTGTGATGGGCGGCGGCGACCCCGGGACGGTCGGCCAGCGCCACGTCGAGCAGGTCGGCAAGCTCGAAGAACGGCGAGCGTCAAAGCTCCACGGCCAGAGCCGATCTCAGTGAGCAACTCGTTGCACGGAGCGGTGCTGTCACCGTAGGGTCGCGGCCAGCGCCAGCCTCAGCGCCTGGATTCGCGGCTCGTCGTCCATGTCACGGGTTGGCTACAGGTCTAACTCTCGAAGGCTGGCTAGTAGTGGCCGACTCCGAACCGGTCGAACAAGCGCGCCATGACGTTTTCCTGATCCTTTGCTGCGCTGACTTCGACTTCGAGTGGCTCGCGCTCGTCGGCGTCGAGGATGCCGGTGTTATCGGCGATTTTCATGGACGCCCCCTCTCAATTGGTGGGGCACCAGGAAGCCTACGCGCAGGCCACTGCGCGCTGTCGCGCACCACCGAGTGCATTGCAAAATTTCACCTCCTGGTAATCACACCTCGGGTCGGTAGGTGAATAACTGGCCGCGCTCGACATGACCGGCCATATTGGTCAGCACCTCACGCTCACTGCGCTCAGCCGCCCGCAGGATCTCCAACTGGGCATGGTCGACATGCTCTTCGATGGCATCTCTGACGATGTCGCGCAGTGTCGGCGACGGGATGGCGTCCACCTCCACCGATTCCCCGGCGAAGCCACCGCAGCGGCTGTCGCTGGTCTTGGTGCACCACATCCTGGAAAGCCGCAGAGGCCGGCAGTCGTTGTGGAACCAGCCCGGACTCAGGCGACCATCCCGAATGTTCGCGGATCAGAGGAGGGTTTCGAGTTCTTTGCGGGTAGGGGCGTAGGCGCCGGCGCGGCTGACGGTCACGCCGGACGTTGCGATTGCCCGCTGCACAGCCGGGAGCACATCGCCGGGTGCGGCCTTCCCGAGCTTGACACGGGCACCTTCGCCGCCCAGAAGGCCCGCATCCAGCAGGCCCGAGAGCAGGCCCGCCATGAACGAGTCTCCGGCCCCCACCGTGTCCACCATCTGTACGTCGGCACTGGCGGCCTGGACCGGGTCGGCACCGCGCACAGCGAACGTCGCGCCCTCGCCCCCGCGGGTGACCACCACCAAGGACGGCCCCAAGGCCAGCCAGTCCTGCACGACGTCGTCGATGGCGCGATCCGGGTAGAACCACTCGACGTCCTGGTCGCTGACCTTGACGACATCGGAGAGAACGACGATCTCCTCCACGCGGTTTCGGGCAACCTGGGGGTCGCCCATCAGGGTGGGCCGCGCATTGGGGTCATAGGAGATGGTGGCTTCGCCGTGAGCGGCCTTGAGCGCACCGACCACTTGCGTCCCGCCAGGTTCGAGGGTCGCCGCGATGCTTCCCGTGTGCACGTGGTCGACCTCGCTGATATGGGGCAGGGTTGGGAGCACCCAGGTGAGGTCGAAGTTGTAGGTGGCGTGTCCCTCTGCGTCGATCTCGGCGTTGGCCACCGAGGTCCGCGGCGCCTTGTCGCTGCCAGGGACAAGCTCGACATCGGCGCGCCGACACGCCCTGGCGATCCGCTTGCCCCGGCGATCGGCGCCGATCCAGGTGGCCAGAGCCACGTCGTGCCCGAGGCGCCCCAGACCGAATGCGACGTTCGCCGGGCTGCCTCCCACGTGCTCGTCGACATCGTCGCCCCGGGTGACAACGTCTACCAGCGCTTCGCCCATCACCAAGACGCTGGGGTTGCTTCTGACACCGGCTGACATACTTCCATCCGCTCTGTGTCTGACCCGTCCGTGCGTGCGCTGGTACGTGTCGGCACGTGTTCGGTTCGATCGTAGTCGACCAGCTCCTCGACGCTGGCCACCCAGTTCGGGTCACCCTCGAGTGCTCTGAGCGTGGATACCTGCAAGCATTGCGAATTCCTCACCCAATGCGATGAAACGGTTCGTCGGCGGCTTCGGCGAGGCGCAATCTGGCGCGCCGGGCAAAGCGGTGATCGCGCGGAACCACGAGGCACAGGCGCTCGATCTGCAGCTGGTGCCATCCAAACCCGGCTCCGTTAGGCCGGGTGCGGTGATTGCCAGATCAACGTGCCCGCCCGCCAGGAACTCCACCATCTCCTACGCCGCGGCCTGACTGAGGGTGAACTGGACCCGCGGCGCTGAACTCCCAAAGCTGCGCAGCAGATCGGGAACAAGCCAACTGGCAAGCGAATGCAGCAACGCCAACCGCACCGTACCGCTATCGGGATCGCGCAGCGCGGCGATGCGTTCGGTGGCGGAATTGATCTCAGAAATGCTCCGGCGCGCGTGTTTCAGCATGATTTGCTCATAAGCATTCAGGCGTAACCGACGGTCATCCGAGTGCGAGCCGCCCGACCCGGAACCACCCGCGGGCGACCCGTCCGCTCCCGTGCCGACGTGCCCGGACTGGACGCTCCAACAACTCTTCCGTCACGTCGGCCGCGGGAACCGGCGGCGGCGCAGATCATCTCCGACCCGCGACGGTAAGCCGCCGAAGGATCCCGACGCCGCCATCGACTGCCGGAACCGGCCGCCGACGCGCTACCAAGGTGCTGCGGAGATCGTCGCCTCTCCCGATCTCGCTTGCCAGGGCGCGAACCGCTGTAAGTTCGTGACGTGGATTTCCGCGCAGCGCTGCTTCGAGCAGACTCGAGCCTTAGGTGCCCACCGAGTCGTTCGCCGGTCCGGACCCCACCTGCCCCGGATCCAGCAGGAGGCCCGCAAGGTCGTCGACAGCGCACTCAAGGCGTCCACTGAAGCGTCCAACCGAAGGAGACGTCCGATGGCCGATCCAAAGGTGCTCGGCATCGTGCTCGCCGGTGGTGAGGGCAAGCGCCTCTCACCGCTGACCCTCGATCGGGCCAAGCCAGCCGTCCCCTTCGGCGGGCTGTATCGCTTGATCGATTTCGCGTTGTCGAACCTGGTAAACGCGGGGGTGTTGCGGATCGCGGTGCTCACCCAGTACAAGAGCCACAGCCTGGACCGCCACATCACCACGACCTGGCGGATGAGCAGCCTGCTGGCCAACTACGTGACCCCGGTGCCCGCGCAGCAGCGCCTTGGCCCGCAGTGGTACACCGGCTCCGCCGATGCGATCTACCAGTCGCTGAACCTGATCCACGACGAGAAGCCGGATCTGGTGATCGTGTTCGGCGCCGACCACGTCTACCGCATGGACCCGCGGCAGATGATCGCGCAGCACCTCGCCAGTGGCGCGGGCGCCACGGTGGCCGGCATTCCGGTGCCACGTAAGGAGGCCAGCGCCTTCGGCGTGATCAAGACCGCCTCCGACGGGGTGCAGGTCGAGGCGTTCCTGGAGAAGCCGCCCGACCCGCCGGGGCTGCCCGGTCGGCCCGATGAGACGTTCGCGTCGATGGGAAACTACCTGTTCTCCGCCGACGTGCTGGTCGAGGCACTGCGCAAGGACGCCGCCGACGAGTCCAGCAAGCACGACATGGGCGGCAACATCATGCCGATGATGGTGGATCAGGGCATGGCGCAGGTTTACGATTTCCAGCGCAACGAGGTGCCCGGCGCCGGTCCCGCCGACGCCGGCTACTGGCGCGACGTGGGAACGTTGGACTCCTACTACGACGCGCACATGGACCTGTGCGCTGTCGTGCCGGTATTCAACCTGTACAACAGTCAGTGGCCGATCCTCACCCACATTCCGCCGCACCCACCGGCGAAGTTCGTGCACGAGGACGGAGACCGGGTCGGCCATGCGGTCAACAGCGTGGTCTCCAACGGCGTCATCGTCTCTGGGGCGCTGGTGCGCGAGTCGGTGCTGTCCCCCGGCGTGCGGATAGAGGACTACGCCATCGTGGAACGCTCAGTGATCATGAACAACACGGTCATCGGCGCCAACGCCGTCGTGCAGAACGCGATCATCGACAAGGACGTGGTGGTACCCGAAGGGGCGCAGGTGGGGGTGGACAAAGACCACGACCGGGAGCGCGGATTCGTCGTCTCCGACAGCGGCGTGACCGTCGTCGGCAAGAGCCAGGAGGTGACCAAGTGAGCCCGCCCGACCAGTCAGGTGACCGACTCAAGGTCGCACTGTGCACGAGGGAGTACCCGCCCGAGGTTTACGGCGGCGCCGGCGTGCACGTGGAGTACCTGGCCAAGGAGCTGTCCAAGCACGTGGACCTGACCGTGCACTGCCAGGGCGCCGACCGGCCGACCGCGGTGGCGCACCGGCCATGGGACCACCTGAAGAACGCCAACCCTGCGCTGCAGACGATCTCCACGGGACTGTCGATGGTGGCCGCCATGGGCGACGTCGACCTGGTGCACTCCCACACCTGGTACGCCAACATGGCCGCACACCTGACATCGCTGCTCTACGGCATCCCGCACGTGTTGACCATGCACTCGCTGGAGCCACTTCGGCCGTGGAAGGCCGAACAGCTCGGTGGCGGATACGCGCTGTCGTCTTGGTGCGAGCGCGACGCCGTGGAGAGCGCCGCGGCGGTCATCGCGGTGTCCAACGGAATGAAGGCCGACGTGCTGTCCACCTACCCCTCGGTGGACCCGGACAAGGTGCGGGTGATCCACAACGGCATCGATGCACAGCAGTACGCCCCAGACCCCGACATCGACGTGCTCGAGCAGTATGGCGTCGACCCCAATCGACCCAACGTGGTCTTCGTGGGTCGTATCACCCGGCAGAAGGGCGTACCGGTGCTGCTGCGCGCGGCTGCCCAGCTCGACCCCGAGGTGCAGCTCGTGCTGTGCGCCGGACAGCCGGACACGCCCGAACTCGCACAAGAGGTGACCGACCTCGTCAACAACTTGCGCGCCACCCGATCCGGGGTGATCTGGATCGAGGGCATGCTGAACCGGCACGAGGTGATCCAGCTGCTCAGCCACGCCACCGCGTTCGTCTGCCCATCGCTGTACGAGCCGCTCGGCATCGTCAACCTCGAGGCGATGGCCTGCGGTACCGCGGTCGTCGCCTCGCATGTTGGCGGCATCCCGGAGGTGGTTGCAGACGGCGAGACCGGCCTGCTTGTGCCGCCGGACGAGCCGGAGGCGCTGGCCGATGCGCTCAACACGCTGGCCCGCGATCCGGAGCGGGCTAACGCGATGGGCGAAGCCGGCCGGCAACGCGCCATCTCCGACTTCGACTGGACCAGCATCGCCTCACAGACCGCCAAGCTGTACCAGGAAGTCGCCGAATCGACCACCAAGCCGGCGAACGCATGATGCTGCTGCTCGCCTCGGTCCTCGCAATGACGCGCTAATGCGCCTCGGCTCGTGACTACCTCGGCGAGGCCGCCGGCGATGATGTTCGCCTGGACGCCCTCAACGCATCTCATCTTTTTCGTCTGCTCGCCCGGAAACTGTTCACCCGGGAAAACGCTAGGCCGGCTCGAACCACAGCGCGGCTAGTGGCGGGAGCACCATCACCGCGGAGGCGGTGCGTCCGTGGCACGGCTCGTCGGTGGCTTCCACCGCGCCGTAATTGCCCACCCCGGTGCCGTTGTAGATCGTCGCGTCGGTGTTGAGCACCTCCCGCCAGGTGCCCGCATGTGGCAATCCCAGCCGGTAGCGGGTGTGCTCGGAACCGGAGAAGTTGAACACGCACGCCAGCATCGAGCCGTCGTCGCCGAACCGCAGGAAGCTCAACACGTTGTTGGCCGAGTCGTTGGCGTCGATCCAGGAGTAGCCCTCCGGGCTGGAGTCGCGGGACCATAGCGCGCGCCGGGTCCGGTAGATGGCGTTGATGTCGGACACCATCCGCAGGATGCCGTCGGAGAAGCTGTCCTCGTCAAGCTGATACCAATCCACGCCGCGCTCCTCGGACCACTCCGCGCGCTGCCCGAATTCCTGCCCCATGAACAGCAATTGCTTCCCCGGATGGGCCCACTGGTAGGCCAGCAGGCCCCGCACCCCGGCCGCCTTGGCGTGGTCGTTGCCGGGCATCCGGCCCCACAACGTGCCCTTGCCGTGCACGACTTCGTCGTGGCTGATCGGCAGCACATAGTTCTCGCTGAACGCGTATTGCAACGAGAACGTCATCTCGTGGTGGTGGTAGCTCCGATGCACCGGGTCATGGCTGATGAAGTCGAGGGTGTCGTTCATCCAGCCCATGTTCCACTTCATCGAGAAGCCAAGGCCGCCAAGGTTTGTCGGCCGTGTGACGCCGGGCCACGACGTCGATTCCTCTGCGATGGTGACGATGCCGGGCGCCAGTTTGTGGACGGTGGCGTTCATCTCCTGCAGGAACTGGACCGCCTCGAGGTTCTCGCGGCCGCCGTAGACGTTGGGGGTCCAGCCGTCCGCCGGTCGCGAGTAGTCGAGGTAGAGCATCGACGCGACGGCATCGACGCGCAGGCCGTCGATGTGGAACTCCTGCAGCCAGTACAGCGCGTTGGCCACCAGGAAGTTGCGCACCTCGGCGCGGCCGAAGTCGAAAACGTATGTGCCCCAGTCCAGCTGCTCACCGCGCTCGGGATCGGAGTGCTCGTAGAGCGGTGTGCCGTCGAAGCGGCCCAGCGCCCAGGAGTCCTTCGGGAAGTGCGCCGGCACCCAGTCCACGATGACACCGATGCCGGCCTGGTGCAGCCTGTCCACCAGGTAGCGGAAGTCGTCGGGCGTGCCCAGCCGTGACGTCGGCGCGTAATACGACGTCACCTGATAGCCCCACGACCCGCCAAACGGATGCTCGGCCACCGGCATCAACTCCACATGCGTGAAGCCCTGGGCGACAACGTATTCCGTCAGCTCGTCGGCGAGTTGCCGATAGCTCAGCCCTGGCCGCCACGACATCAGATGCACCTCGTAGGTGCTCATCGGCTCGAACACCGGATTCAGCCGCGCGCGCCGCGCCATCCAGTCGCCGTCGCCCCAGGTGTAGGAGCTCTCGGTCACCCGCGACCCCGTCTGCGGCGGCACCTCGGTGGCGAAGGCCATCGGGTCGGCGCGTTCGGTGACCGCACCGTCGGCACCGTGCACCCGGAACTTGTACAGCCCGCCCACCGGGAAATCCGGCCAGAACAATTCCCACACGCCCGTCGACCCGAGCACACGCAACTGGGCCTCGTTACCGTCCCAGTGGTTGAACTCACCGATCAGGCTGACACCCTTGGCGTTCGGCGCCCACACCGCGAACGACACCCCGTTCACCACGCCGTCGGGTGTGGTGAAGCTGCGCGGATGCGCGCCGAGCACCTCCCACAGTCGTTCGTGACGGCCCTCGGCGAACAGGTGCAAGTCCACCTCGCCCAGCGTGGGCAGGAACCGGTACGCATCGGCCACCGCATGGACAACCGGCGAATCGCCGCCGCCCTCGTAGCTGATCTCCAGCCGGTAGTCGACCAGGTTCGTGAACGGCAGCGCCACCGCGAACAGCCCGGACTCGATGTGGCTGAACACGTACCGCTCGCCGCCGACAAGGGCCACCACCTGGACAGCATGGGGCCGGTAGGCCCGCACCACCGTGTGATCGCCGTATTCGTGGGCGCCCAGGATCGAATGCGGGTCGTGGTGCTCACCGGCCAGCAAGCGGTTCAGGTCGGCCGTCGGCGGCCGCAGGTGCGGGCTGCTGAGTTGGTTGGTCCGCGTCATTTCCTTCACTCCCTACGCAGTAGCTTCAGTCGTTGGTCGGCCGGTATCTGGGGCATGTTCAGCACCTGAGCCACCGCCTTGGCGGGTTCGATGCGCACGAAATTCGATTGTCCCCATTGGTATTCCTCTCCGGTGATCTCGTCGCGCACCCAGAACCGGTCGTAGGGCTCCATGCCCAGCGCGGCCATGTCCAGCCAGAGCGTGGTCTCTTCGGGGCCGAAGGCGTTGAGCGTGACCACCATCAGCACCTGATCACCGGTGACCGGGTCGAACTTGCTGTAGGCGATGATCGCCTCGTTGTCGGGGTAGTGGAACGTGATGGTGCGCAGTTGTTGCAGCGCGGGATGCACCCGGCGAATCTCGTTGAGCCGGGTCAGGAATGGCTCCAGCGATTCGCCATCGGCCAGCGCCGCCTCGAAATCGCGGGGGCGCAGCTCGTACTTCTCCGAGTTCAGGTACTCCTCGCTGCCTTCGCGCACCGGCCGGTGCTCGAACAGCTCGTAACCGGAGTACACGCCCCACGCCGAGCTCATCGTCGACGCCAGCACCGCCCGGATCGCGAACATGCCGGGGCCGCCGTGCTGCAGGCTCGCATGCAGGATGTCGGGAGTGTTGACGAACAGATTCGGCCGGGCGTAGTCGGCGTGCTCGGCGATCTGCTCGCCGAACTCGGTGAGTTCCGATCTCGACGTGCGCCAGGTGAAGTACGTGTAGGACTGTGTGAAGCCGAGTTTGGCCAGTCCGTACAGGCGGGCCGGCCGGGTGAACGCCTCCGCCAGGAACAACACGTCGGGATCCTCGTTCTTGACCTCGCCGATCAGCCACGCCCAGAAGTTCGGCGGCTTGGTGTGTGGGTTGTCGACCCGAAACACCTTGATTCCGTGCGATATCCAGTAGCGCACCACCCGAAGCACCTCTTCGTACAGGCCGGCCGGTTCGTTGTCGAAGTTGATCGGATAGATGTCCTGGTACTTCTTGGGTGGATTCTCCGCGTACGCGATCGTCCCGTCGGGCAGCACGGTGAACCACTCAGGATGCTCCTTGGCCCACGGGTGGTCGGGCGCGCACTGCAGTGCGAGATCCAGCGCGATCTCCATACCCTGGTCGCGTGCGGCGGCGACGAAGTCGTCGAAGTCCTCGATCGTGCCGAGTGCCGGGTGCACGGCGTCGTGGCCGCCCTCCTCGCTGCCGATCGCCCACGGTGAGCCCACGTCGTTGGGGGCGGCGGTCACGCTGTTGTTGCGGCCCTTGCGGTGGACCTTGCCGATCGGGTGGATCGGCGGCAGATACACCACGTCGAAACCCATCTTGGCGACGCGCGGCAGCGCCTTGGTCGCGGTCGCGAACGTCCCGTGGACCGGGTTGCCGTTGTTGTCCCAGCCACCGGTGGAGCGGGGGAAGAACTCATACCACGAACCGAACCGGGCCAGCGGCCGGTCCACCCACACGCCGTATTGCTCACCGCGCGTGAGTACTTCGCGCAGCGGGTACTGCTCGAGCAGTTCGACGACCTCGGGTGCCAGCGCCGCGCCGGCACGGGTGAACGGGTCTCCCGGCTCGCGCAGCCTCGCCGCCGCCTCCAAAAGCGGATCGCGCAGCTTGCGGGGCGTGCCGGCGGCGGCGCGTTCCAGCAGCCGCGCACCGACCAGCAGATCGTTGGACAGCTCCGCCTCACCCTGCCCCGCGTCGAGCTTGGCGGTGACCCCGCGCCGCCACGTGGCGATCGGATCGCCCCAGCCGTCCACCCGGAACGTCCACAGACCCACGCTGTCGGGAACGAACTGTCCGTGGAACACGTCCGGCGTGCGGCCCGGGGACATCGTTATGAGCTGCGGCTTCACCCGTGCCGCTGGGCTGACCACATCCTCGATCGGCACCGGTTCGGGCGCCGCCGGCCGGGCCGGGTCGTCCACGAGCTGCGGGTTCGCGGTGCCGTGGTAGCGCACCACCATGGTGGCTGCCACGGCGTCGTGGCCCTCCCGCCACACCGTGGCCCGCACCGGCACCACCTCGCCCACGACGGCCTTGGCCGGATACCTTCCGCCCGAGACGACGGGCTCGACGTCATCAATTCCGATACGACCGACCACAACCCACCCCGTTCGCTTGGCGCGGCGCGGAGCCGCGTGGTGTTGTACGGCGGACCGCTCGGGCCGCGCCCTGTTGTCCGGTCTCGTTTACAGCCTCATCGCGCCCTATACACACCGTAGTGTCCACGCCATTCCCACGGGCTCGAAGACGTCATTGCGGCGATCGCGCCGGCGTGGCCAGGCGACAGGGCAGTGGCCAGCCGCCTCGGCACCTTCGGCGGGACAGTCTCTGGGATCGGCGGGTCGCGGTGCTCGACGGCGAAGCCTCGGCGCTGGTCGTGCTGGGTCCGGTGGGGCTGCGACGCAATCGGGCCGTGCGGCACGAGGTTGCAGGGAGTGTGGTCAACGCGCCGTTGAGGCGGCACTTGTCGGCGCCAACGAGGTGAGGTATCGGCGGGGTCGGGCGTCATCGGGCCGGCCTCTCCGTCGGCGTGCCGCCGGATACAATCGCCCCACAAGGCCCCGCACCTCAAACTGCTCGGTGCGGGGCCTTTCCCGTGCTTGTCGAACGCAACGACGACTGCACGGAGACATTGAAATCAGCATCGTCGGGCTTCAGCACGCCGACCGCTACATCTCGGTCGTCAACACTGACACCGCTCAGTGGTCGCGTCCGGACCTGCTGTGCCTGGTGGCTGGGCTGGGGGTGGTAGCGGTCGAGGAGCGGGCGCTGGTTGGTAGCTGTGATCGTCGCACGGCGGTGGGCCGGCGTGACTACGCGGTGATCATCACGCTGTTGTGGCTGGGGCGGCGCGCGGCGAGGCCGCGGGCCACCACCGGCGCGAACGTGCACACCGTCGGCAAAGGCACAAAAACAACGATCGCTTCGACTCGAAGCGGGCAATGATGCCCCGGTCGGTGAGCCACGATCGCCAGAGGTCGGCAGGGATCCTCACTCGACGAAGTTCACCGAACAGCACCAGCTGCCCAGATCCGACCAGCGCGGCGATCCGCAAGCACTTGCCGCCAGCACCATTGGTCAACTGCGGCCCCTCAGGAACTCGAGCTGTTACCCGGCCTCTTGACCGTACTGGCGCGGTCCGACATCACTGGTCTCAAACGGATCATCACATTGTCTGCCGGTGCCACACAGTTTCGGGGGCCAGGTAGTGAGTCCAGCCCCTGCTTCGGTCGTGCCCAGCGGGCGGCTTTGGCGATCGATACTTCGAGTAGCAACTCGCTCGGTTCCGTGGATAACCGTCTGCACCGATAACACCTGCCCACGAGCCGCAGTCCTGCGGCTCGGGCCAGGCACGACGTAACTCAGAAACCGCGCACACTCCGCCGTGTGCCCCGTCGGGTCGCGTTCGAGACGATCAGCACCCAGACTTCGCCAGGGACCTTCGGTTTCGTCGGCGCCTAACAGTCGCCCTCCGCGAGAGAACTCACGCTATGACTTTATTGACCACCTCTTTGGCGGCTTCCTGCACCTCGGCGAGATGCTCGGGGCCCTTGAACGACTCGGCGTAGATCTTGTACACGTCCTCGGTGCCCGAGGGCCGCGCCGCGAACCAGGCGTTCTCCGTCGTCACCTTCAGCCCGCCCAGCGGCGCGCCGTTGCCGGGTGCGGTGGTCAGCTTGGCGGTGATCTCCTCGCCGGCCAGTTCGGTGGCGCTCACCTGCTCGGGCGACAACTTGGCCAGCCGCGCCTTCTGCTCCCGGTCGGCGGGCGCGTCGATGCGGGCATAGGTTGGCGCACCGTACTTTCCGGCCAGCGCGTCATAGCGTTGCGACGGTGTGGAGCCGGTGACGGCGAGAATCTCCGACGCCAGCAGCGCCATGATGATGCCGTCCTTATCGGTCGTCCACGTCGACCCGTCGCGGCGCAGGAACGACGCCCCCGCGCTCTCCTCCCCGCCGAACCCGATGGTGCCGCCGAGCAACCCATCGACGAACCATTTGAAGCCCACCGGCACCTCGTCCAGCTGGCGACCCAGCCCGGCCACCACCCGGTCGATGATCGACGAACTCACCGCGGTCTTGCCGACCGCCGTCGACGCCGGCCACTCCGGCCGGTTGGTGTACAGATACTCGATCGCCACCGCCAGATAGTGGTTCGGATTCAGCAGGCCCCCGTCGGGCGTCACGACGCCGTGCCGATCGGAGTCGGCGTCATTACCCGTCGCGATCTGATACGACTCCCGGTTGGCGATCAGCGACGCCATCGCGTTGGGCGAGCTGCAATCCATCCGGATCTTGCCGTCGGTGTCCAGCGTCATGAATCGAAACGTCGCATCGACCAGCGGGTTGACCACCGTCAGCTCGAGGTTGTGCCGCTCGGCGATCGCACCCCAATAGTCCACACTCGCCCCGCCCAGCGGGTCGGCGCCGATGCGGATCTTCTCCGCGCTGATCGCGTGCACGTCGACCACGCTCGGCAGGTCAGCGACATAGGCGTCCAGGTAATCGTGGCGCTGCGCGCTCTGCACGGCACGCGCCAGCGGCACCCGCTTCACCGCCGACAGCCCGTCGCGCAGGATCTCGTTGGCCCGTTTGGCGATCACCCCCGTCGCGTCGGTGTCGGCGGGCCCGCCGTTGGGCGGGTTGTACTTGAACCCCCCGTCACGCGGGGGATTGTGCGACGGGGTGACCACGATGCCGTCGGCCAGGTCGCCGTCGCGACCGCGGTTGAACGTCAAAATCGCGTGGCTGACCGCCGGCGTCGGGGTGTAACGGTCAGCGGAATCGATCATCGCGACAACATCATTGGCGGCCAGCACCTCCAGCGCCGACGCCCACGCCGGCTCCGACAACGCGTGAGTATCCCGACCGATGAACAACGGCCCCGTGGTGCCCTGCGCTTTTCGATACTCGACGATGGCCTGCGTGGTCGCCAGGATATGCGCCTCATTGAACGCGGCATCCAGACTCGACCCCCGATGCCCCGACGTGCCGAACACCACCTGCTGATCGACGTCGTCGGGATCCGGCTCCACGGTGTAGTACGCCGTCACCACCTGCGCGACGTCGATGAGGTCTTCGGGTTGCGCCAGCTTGCCGGCGCGAGGATTGGCGGCCATGGTTACCGATTCTGCTCCCCGCTCCTAGGGCGGTGTCCGACGGTCGGGTGAATTGCCGCCATACTTTGGCTCATGCTCGGTCACGACCGCCGCGAATTGGCCGCGATATTCGTCGGCGGAGCGCTGGGCACCTTCGTCCGCGCGGCCCTGGGGACGCTCGCCGCGCCCGATTACCGACGCCTCCGCCTGGACGGCGGTTGACAGCAGCACTCGCCAACCCTGCGCGGCGGCCTTGACCGATACGCGCTGAATCAGCGTCGACTTGCCGACGCCCGCGCCGCCGCGCAACAGCAGACTGCGGTGGTCGCCGTCCGCGATGAACCGCTCCAGCCGCGCTTGCTTATCCGCTCGTCCTCAACACATCTCATCTTTTCCTGGCCAAAAACGGGGACTTCTAACTGGCCATTGGCAGGCGGCACGTCGGCTCAGGTTGACAGTTGCGCCGGCACCGTGCCGCGCAAACCTGTTTTGCGGGATCCGTCACGACGATTCGGGGTATCTTCAACGGTTGGCCCTTCTTGTCAAGGAGAGTCGAGCATGACCGAACTCAACGCCAGCACGCTGTCGCAGCTGCCGCCCAAGGTGGCGGCGCCGTGCTACGACCGCAGCCGGCTCAAGCGCGGCATCGCGCATTTCGGCGTGGGCAATTTCCATCGCGCGCATCAGGCGTTCTACATCGACCGCTGTCTTGCCCTGCCCGGCCAGGAGGATTGGGGCATCGTCGGCATCGGCTTGGGCGGCGGCGAGCGGGGTCGGCAGAAGGCCGCGCAGTACCGCGCGCAGGATTGCCTGTATTCGCTCACCATCGCGCCGCCGAAGGGCGAACCCGGCGTGCGCGTGATCGGCGCCCAGCTCGACTACCTGCTCGGGCCGGACCAGCCGGACGAGGTGCTCGCGCTGTTGACCAGCCCGGAGCTGCGCATCGTCACGCTGACCATCACCGAGGGCGGCTATCACGTCGATCCGCAGTCGGACGCTTTCGTCACCGACCACCCGGACGTGGCCCACGACCTCGCCGGCAACGGCGCGCCGCGCACGGTGTTCGGCTTCGTCACCGAGGCCTTGGCGCGGCGACGCGCGGCCGGCATCAAGCCATTCACGGTCGTGTCGTGCGACAACCTGCGACACAACGGCGAAGTGGCGCGCACTGCCTTCGTCGGCTTCGCCAGCGCGCGCGACCCGGAACTCGGCGCCTGGATCGAAGCCAGCGTCGCCTTTCCCAACTCGCTGGTCGACCGCATCACGCCGTCGGTGTCTGCGGAAGACGCCGCGCGTCTCAACGCGGCCAGCGGCCTGGACGACCGCATCCCGCTGGTGGCCGAGGACTTCACCCAGTGGGTGATCGAGGACCGCTTCACCGACGGGCGCCCCCCACTCGAAAATGTGGGCGTGCAACTCAGCGACGAAGTGAAGCTGTGGGAGCAGGTGAAGGTGCGCGTGCTCAACGCCAGCCACCTCACCCTGGCTTACCCGGCCCTGCTGCTGGGCCACCACGAGGTGGCCGAGGCGATGCGCGACCCGCAGGTGCCGGTGCTGCTGGAACGCTTCCTCGACAAGATCGTGCTGCCACTGCTCGAGGCGCCGCGGGACGTGAACCTCGTGGACTACAAGAACACCGTGCTCGAACGCTTCTCCAACACGGCGATGCACGACCAGCTCACGCGCATCGCCTCGGACAGCGCGTCCAAAGTGCCCGTGTATTTCACCACCACGCTCCAGGAGATGCTCGCGCACGGCGCCGACCACCGCATCCCCGCCTTCACCCTCGCCGCCTGGAGCCGCGTGCTGCAGGGCCAGGACGACAGCGGCAATGCCTTCGAGACGACCGAGCCGCGCCTCGACCATGAAACGCGTCGGCAACTGGCATCGGGCGATGCGGCGGAGGCGCTGCGGATCGAGCCGCTGCTAGCGAGCGGTGTCGCCGAGCACGCGGACTTCGTCGCCAGCTTCGAGGGCTACCGCAAGACTCTGGCAGAGCACGGCGCGAGAGCCACGCTCACGGCGGTACTGGACGGAACGACAAGCTGACGCGATTGGGCGATACCACGGCGCACTGACCTGGGTGACAGGTGCTGTCAGCCCGACTCTATTTCTCGTCGAGCAGGCGGAGGTCGGAAGGCTCGCGCAGGAGATCCTCGAGAATCTTGTTGCCCTCGGTGTTGTAGGGCTGGCGCATGTGCTCGTCCCACGCGGCGCGAGAGCGGAACATCTCGAGCATCACCCACGTGTCCGGGTCGTCCTGGGGCTGGACGAGGTGCATGAACACGCAGCCCGGCTCCTTGAGGGTGTTTTGCCGCATCGACTGCAGCTGCGCCTCAGCTTCGTCGAGCCGGTCGAGCCGAGGCTTGATGGTGACAACCAGGAACAGCGGTTTGTCCTGACTATTCTGGTCGCTCATGAGCTCGTACCTTCCGCTGGAGGACCGTCACCGGACGTCATCGCGGAACGGGAACCGCGATGGATTTTTGCAGCGTGTCGATGAAGGACTTCGAGTTCTTACTCTGCACGAACGCCGCCACCGCGTCATAGAGCGCCTGCTGGAAGGCGGATGGCATAAGTTCGCCGTGCGTCATCGACAGCAGAATTTTGTCGTGCCACAATGCCTCGGACGCCTGACGCTGATAAGCGGGTAGCGAGGACACATCGACGTCGTTTCGTATGGGCACCGAGCCCTTCACCTTGTTGAACGCGAGCGACGTCTTGGGATCAGCGATCGTCTCGAGGAACTTGATGGCATTCAGCCCGTCTTTGGCCTGAGCCGACACGACGAAGGTATCCACAATCGCCAGATAGGCGCCCGCAGTTCCGGGATAGGGCACGTATCCGAAGTCCTTGCCTTCGGTGGCGCCGTTCGCAACGAGCTCTCCATAAACGGAATCGTTCATGGACAGGAATGCGCAATCGCCGGACGCCAACTTCTTCGCCGCTTGATCCCACGTCAGGGCACTGGCACTTGGATCGGCGCGGGACACGACGTCGCCGAATCGGGTCAGCGCGTCTTTGAGCTGAGGGCCGGTCCAGTCGAATGAGTCGTCACGAATCTTGGCCCAGCCATCGGGGCCGATTACGCCGAGCAACGTGTTTTCGAAAAGCTCTGTGGCCGTGAAGCGATCTTTACCGCCCAGGCACAACGCTGTTCGTCCGCTTGCCGCTACCTTGGCCAGGTCACTGGCGAAATTCTCGGAGGTGTAGCCGGCGGCCGGAACAGCGATGCCGGCGTCATGCAGCACGCGCAGGTTGAACCAGAGATTATTGCCGCGGTGTGATCCTGTCGGCACGCCCCACGCCTTGACCCGATAGGTCGCCGCGTCGAGCAATGTCGCCGGCATGGTGTGATCCAAGCCGGTGCGTTCGTAGACGGCGGACACGTCTGCGAGCCGGCCGGCGTCGACCCAGGCGCGAAGCGAACTGCCCAGGAATGTCTGCCACACATCGGGCGGATCACCGGCCCGCAGCCGTGCGGCGAGCGCGACCTGCACATTGCTGCCACCGCCACCGGCGATGGAACCATCGATCACCTCCACTTTCGGATTGGCGGCCTTGAAGGCGTTCAGCAATATCTGGAAAGCCGGATGCTCGGACGGCGACACCCACCACGAAACAACCTCGAGCCGGTCCGTTGCATCTTTGAAGTTGGCCGCTTGACCGCCACCGCCGCATGCCGCGACGACCAATGCCAGCGCCAGGATCCAGTAGCGTTTCATGCGCGTTCTCCAACCGGGTTCCGCTCGGCCTTCAGATCGAAGAGGGCAAAGCTGGTCACGACTGCGAAGCAGGCGGCCGGTACCACGAACGAGATCGCGGGGCTGGTGGCGTCGAGCAGTCGGCCCTGGATCAAAGGCATGATCGCGCCACCCACGATTGCCATCACCAGGCCGGCGGCGCCGAATTTTGTCGCCGGTCCCAGTCCCTCAAGAGCCACGCCGTAGATCGTTGGAAACATGAGTGACAGGCAGAAGGACACTGCGACGAGGGCCACAACGCCGGCCATGTTGGGAGAAAACATCGCGAAAATGCAGAGTAATACCGCGAGTGCCCCCAGCACTGCGAGCACAGCCGTCGCGCGGACCCGCCCGATCACCCAGGTCATGACGAATCGCGAGATTAGGAACACGATCAGGCTCACCTGCAGGAGGAATCCGCCCAACTGGAGTGATCCATTCAGTGCCTGTTGTGAGTACTGGATGAGGTATGTCCATGTGCAGACCTGGGCCGCGACATTGAAGAACTGGGCTATTACGCCGAACACGTAGTGCTTGTTCGACAGCAGAATCTTCAATGGCGATTTCCCTTCCAGGTCGCCCGACGGATATTCTTCGACGATTTTCGGGGACTTCTGGAACGCAAAAACAAACGCTATGGCAATCAAGACAAATCCCAGACCGAGATATGGTCCCATCACCGCACCGAGTTCACCGGCGCGGATCGTCCGTACCTCCGCAGGCGACAAATTCGCCATATTCACCGGCTCGTCCAACTTCGGCAGGATAAGGGTCGCGGCCAGCAGCACACCGAGGTTTGTGCCCACGGGGTTAAAGGCTTGCGCGAAGTTGAGCCGCCGCGTCGCGGTCTGTTCCGGCCCCAGCGACAGGACGTAAGGATTGGCGGAAGTCTCCAGGATCGAGCAGCCCGCGGCTATCGCGAACAATGCGACCAGGAACGCTTCGTACGTCATGATCTTGCTCGCCGGATAGAACGCAAACGCGCCCACCGCGGCAAGAATGAGGCCCGTCAGAAGGCCTGCCTTGTATCCGAACCGCTGATTGATTAACGCGGCCGGAATTGCCAGCAAGAAGTACGCGCCGAAGTACGCCAACTGAACCAGCGAGGCCTGGAATGTACTCATATCGAAGATGCGCTTAAAGCCCGCCACCATTGGAGTGGTGAGGTCCGCCGCCACACCCCATGCGGTAAAACAGCAGATGAGTACACCAAATAGCACCCACATTTTCGGAAACACCAAACTCGGTTTCGCTGTCTCCGCTGACGCTTCGGGGGGTTGATCGGCGTGCTCGGTGGTCGTCATATTCGGCGCCCGCCTCTCGTGATTGAGAAGGGTTCAAGGGACCCACTTGTGATCTGGATCACGCTACCCAGGTCGTGCCTCTCACGAAATGGTTTAGCGCAGGATTCGTCAGTCTTCAGCAGCCGTTCGCCGCCCGATCGCGGGTGGCCCGATCCGGTAGGCGGTGATCAGGTAGGTGCGCCCCACGATCGCACGCACCAGTAGGTCGCCGACCAGACCCTGCTCGAAACAACGCCGTCACCCTCGGCAACCGATCCCGCAACGCCACCCCGCGATGGGTCTGATGCAACGCCGTGTTCTGACTGACATTGACCGCTGCCGCCATCTCGGCGGCGACAAGCGGCCCGCGGGTCAACCCACCACAGTTCACGGTCGATCCCACCCAACCGATGATCGACTGGGTCTACAACGGCCCACGCAACGACCTCCCCGCCTTCTCGCGCAGGGAACCGGCTGAGCGCACGCGGATTTCCGCAGGCAAAGCGCCGCGTGGGAAGATGGGACGCGTGCTGCGATGGACCACTGCTGGTGAATCTCACGGCCGCGCGCTGGTGGCCGTGGTCGAAGGCATGGTCGCGGGCGTCGAGGTCACGTCCGGCGAGATAGCGGCCCAGCTCGCCCGCCGCAGGCTCGGTTATGGCCGCGGCGCACGGATGAAGTTCGAGCAGGACCAGGTCACGATGCTGGCAGGCGTCCGGCACGGGATCACCCTCGGCGGGCCGGTGGCCATCGAGATCGGCAACACCGAATGGCCGAAGTGGGAGACGGTGATGGCGCCCGATCCCGTCGACCCCGCCGAGCTGAAGGACATCGCCCGCAACGAGCCCCTCACCCGCCCGCGGCCCGGCCACGCCGACTACGCGGGCATGCTCAAATACGGCTTCGACGACGCCCGTCCGGTGCTCGAGCGCGCCAGCGCCCGTGAGACCGCGGCCCGCGTCGCCGCGGGCACCATCGCTCGGTCCTTCCTGCGGCAGGCGCTGGGCGTCGAGGTCCTCTCGCACGTCATCTCCATCGGCGCTTCGGCGCCGTACGACGGCCCGCCGCCGCAGGCCTCCGATCTGGCGGCCATCGACGCCAGCCCGGTGCGCGCCTTCGACAAGGACGCCGAAGCCAGGATGATCGCCGAGATCGAGGCCGCCAAGGCCGACGGCGATACCCTCGGCGGCGTCGTCGAGGTCGTCGCGAACGGGCTGCCGATCGGGCTCGGCTCATTCACCAGCGGCGACAACAGACTCGACAGCCAGCTGGCCGGTGCCGTGATGGGCATCCAGGCGATCAAGGGCGTCGAGATCGGCGACGGCTTCGAAACGGCTCGCCGCCGCGGCAGCGTCGCCCACGACGAGATGTATCCGGGGCCGGGTGGCGTCATGCGCTCGACGAACCGGGCGGGCGGCCTCGAGGGCGGCATGACCAACGGCCAGGCGCTGCGGGTGCGTGCCGCCATGAAGCCGATTTCGACGGTGCCGCGGGCGCTGGCGACCGTCGACATGGCAACCGGCGACAAGGCCGTCGCAATCCACCAGCGCTCCGACGTGTGCGCGGTGCCCGCCGCCGGGGTGGTGGTCGAGACGATGGTGGCGCTGGTGCTCGCCCGCGCCGCGCTGGAGAAGTTCGGCGGCGACTCACTGGCCGAGACCCGCGCCAACCTCGACACGTACCTGCGGTCGGTGAATGCCCGCGAGCCGAATCAACCCGCGCAGGTGTGGGGCTGATGGCACCCAAGGCGGTATTGATCGGGATGCCCGGCTCGGGCAAGTCCACGATCGGTCGGCGGCTCGCCAAGTCGCTCGGCGTCTCGCTGCTGGACACCGACTCGGTGATCGAGCAGACCACCGGCAGCACCATCCCCGAAATCTTCACAAACGACGGTGAGAAGGGTTTCCGCCGGATCGAGGAACAAGTCATCAGGGACACATTGGCGTCGCATGACGGCGTGCTTTCGCTCGGCGGCGGTGCCATCACCAGTCCCGGTGTGCGCGAAGCGCTTTCCGGGCACACCGTCGTTTACCTCGAGATCAGCGTGGCCGAGGGCGTGCGCCGCACGGGCGGCAGCACGGTCCGGCCGCTGCTTGCCGGCGGCGATCGTGCCGAGAAGTTCCGGGCGTTGATGGACCAGCGGGTTCCGCTGTACCGGCGGGCGGCCACGATCCGTGTCAACACCAACCGCCGAAATCCCGGAGCCGTGGTGCGCTACATCGTTTCGAAATTGGAGAACCCGTCCAGTAAAGAGGCTCCGCCCAGAGCGCGGCGACGGCGTCGCCCGTCGTGGCGCCGCTCCCCGGTGTCGTTGACTCCCAGCCCGTCTGAGCCCAGCACGCCGGCGAGCCCGGCCGAGTTGGCCCGCCGCGCCGAGGCAAGGCATGACTGAACTCGGCGCACCCGTCACCGTCGAGGTCAAGACGGCCCCGCCCTATCCGGTGGTCATCGGCACCGGCCTGATGGGCGAGTTGGGCGCCTTCCTCAACGGACGGCACAAGGTCGTCATCCTGCATCAGCCGGTGCTGACGCAGACGGCGGAGGCCATCCGTACCCACCTGTCCGACAAGGGAATCGACGCACATCGTATCGAGCTCCCTGACGCTGAGGCGGGCAAGGACCTGCCGGTGGTCGGGTTCATCTGGGAGGTGCTCGGCCGCATCGGCGTCGGCCGCAAAGACGCCATCGTCAGCCTCGGCGGGGGAGCCGCAACCGATGTGGCGGGGTTCGCTGCCGCGACGTGGCTGCGCGGAGTGGACATCGTGCACGTCCCGACGACGTTGCTCGGCATGGTGGACGCCGCCGTCGGCGGCAAGACCGGCATCAACACCGAAGCGGGCAAGAACCTGGTCGGCGCATTCCACCAGCCCGCCGCCGTGCTCGTCGACCTCGCGACGCTGGAAACGTTGCCGCGCAACGAAATCGTGGCGGGCATGGCGGAGGTCGTGAAGGCGGGCTTCATCGCCGACCCGGTCATCCTGGACCTCATCGAGGCCGATCCCGAGGCCGCGCTGGACCCGACCGGCGAAGTGCTGCCGGAGCTGATCCGGCGTGCCGTCGCCGTGAAGGCCGAAGTGGTCGCAGCCGACGAGAAGGAATCGCAGCTGCGCGAAATCCTCAACTACGGCCACACTTTGGCGCACGCCATCGAGCGTAGGGAGCGCTACCAGTGGCGGCACGGCGCCGCGGTTTCGGTGGGCCTGGTGTTCGCCGCGGAACTCGGCAGGCTGGCGGGGCGGCTCGACGACGCGACGGCCGACCGGCACCGCGCGATCCTCACCTCGCTCGGGCTCCCGGTCAGCTATGACGCGGACGCGCTGCCACAGCTGCTCGAATACATGGCCGGTGACAAGAAGACGCGCTCGGGCGTGCTGCGGTTCGTCGTCCTCGACGGGCTGGCCAAGCCGGGGCGGCTGGAGGGCCCGGATCCGTCTTCGTTGGCCGCGGCGTACGCGGAGGTGGGCCGCCAATGACGACGGTCAATGTGTTCAACGGCCCCAACCTGGGTCGGCTCGGCCGCCGCGAAACCCAGGTGTACGGCAGCACCACACACGACGACCTGGTCGCGATGATCGAGCGAGAAGCCGCCGATCTCGGACTGAAAGTCGTTGTCCGGCAAACCGACAGCGAGGCAGAGCTGCTCGGCTGGGTCCACCGCGCCGCCGATGACGGCGAACCGGTGGTGCTCAACGCGGGTGCGCTGACGCACACCTCGATCGCGCTTCGCGATGCGTGCGCGGAACTGCGCGCCCCGCTGATTGAGGTGCACATCTCCAATGTGCATGCGCGCGAGGAGTTTCGGCACCACTCCTACCTGAGCGCGATCGCCACCGGCGTCATCGTCGGCCTTGGCGTGCAGGGTTATCTGCTGGCGCTGCGCTATCTCGCCACGTTGGACTAGGTCTGTTCCTGACTGCGGCGCTCGGTAGTGGCTTCCTCGGCCGGCGCGTCGGGATGGCGCACAGCGGCGAACACGTCGGTGTCCGCACGGTCGTCGTCGCCCGCAGCGAGTCCGTGGTGCTTGCGCGGCGTGTCGTCGGTGTGCCGGTCGATGACCCAGTGTCCGATGACGGTGCCCGCGATAGCCGCGATGAAGGTCAGCAGCGCGGTGAACGCCGCGAATGTGGTGAGCTCGTTGATCAGCCCGCCGACGTAGAGGTCCTTGTAGAACAGGGAGATCAGCCATGAGACCGCGCCACTGACGATCCCGGCGAAGAGACCGGCCAGCAGCCACGTCATCGCGAGGTCCTCGCGGCGGTCAGGGTCGGGGTTGGCCCGGGCATCCGAACGGCCGTCGAAGAACCCCCAGATCACCGCGGCGATCGCGAAGAGAACGACGAGCGTGACGCTGATCAACAGGGCCTTGGTCTCCCACGCGTTGATTGCCGCGCCCTGCACCAATCGGATGAAAACCATCAGGGCGGCGAACACCAGTCCGCGCAGCAACCACTTACTCATGGGGCCTCACCTTAGCGAGTAGCGTCAAGACCTGTGACTATAGCCCAGCGCCGGGACCGGTTGCGCCAGCGGCTGCAGGCCGACGGTTTGGCCGCAATGTTGATAACGCGCCTGGTCAACGTGCGTTACCTGTCCGGGTTCACGGGTTCCAACGCGGCGCTGCTGATCCGCGCGGACGACGAAACGCCGGTGTTGGCCACCGACGGGCGGTACCGCACGCAGGCCGCGCAGCAGGTCCCGGACGCCGAGATCGTGATCGAGCGCGCCTGCGGGCCGTTCTTGGCGGGCAGGGCAGCGGCCGACGGTGTGGGGCGGCTCGGCTTTGAAAGCCATGTGGTCACGGTTGACGGTTTCGATGCGTTGGCGAGGGAGGCGGGCGACGTCGAGCTCGTCCGTGCGGCAGGCATGGTCGAGGCGCTGCGGGAGATCAAGGACGCCGGTGAGATCGCACTGTTGCGGTTGGCGTGCGAGGCGGCGGATGCGGCGCTGACCGACCTGGTGAACAACGGTGGGCTTCGGCAGGGACGCACCGAGCGCCAAGTCAGCCGAGAGCTCGAATCGTTGATGTTGGACCACGGCGCCGATGGGGTCTCGTTCGAAACGATCGTTGCGGCGGGCGCCAACTCCGCCATCCCGCACCATCGGCCGACCGACGCCGTCCTTGCGGCGGGCGACTTCGTCAAGATCGACTTCGGCGCGCTGGTGTGCGGATACCACTCGGATATGACGCGCACCTTTGTGCTGGGGCCTGCCGCGCAATGGCAGCTCGACCTGTATGAATTGGTCGCCGCCGCCCAGCAGGCGGGGCGGGATGCGGTCAGGCCAGGGGTTGCGCTGCGGGAGGTGGACGCCGCATCGCGACAGGTGATCGCCGATGCGGGGTACGCCGACTGCTTCACCCATGGCCTCGGACACGGTGTGGGGTTGGAGATACACGAAGCGCCGGGCATCAGCGCGGCGGCCGCCGGTACACTGCTTGCTGGCTCCGCGGTGACTGTGGAGCCCGGTGTCTACTTGCCCGATCGCGGCGGTGTCCGCATCGAGGACACCCTTGTCGTCGGCGAGACGGCGCCCGACCTGCTCACCCAGTTCCCCAAAGAACTGGCGATTCTTCAGTGAGAGATTAGGAGTAGTACCGCCGTGGCATCGACCGCCGACTTCAAGAATGGGCTCGTCCTGCAGATTGATGGCCAACTGTGGACAATCGTCGAGTTCCAGCACGTCAAGCCCGGCAAGGGGCCCGCGTTCGTGCGCACCAAGCTGAAGAACGTGCTTTCGGGCAAGGTCGTCGACAAGACGTTCAACGCCGGGGTCAAGGTCGAGACCGCGACCGTCGACCGCCGCGACACCACATACCTGTACAAGGACGGCTCAGATTTCGTGTTCATGGACAGCTCGGACTACGAGCAGCACCATCTGCCGGAGTCGTTGGTCGGCGACGACGCGCGCTTCCTGCTGGAGAGCCTGCCGGTGCAGGTGGCCTTCCACAACGGCACGCCGCTGTACATCGAACTGCCGGTGACCGTCGAGATGGAGGTCACCCATACCGAACCCGGGCTGCAGGGCGACCGGTCCAGCGCAGGCACCAAGCCGGCGACGGTGGAGACGGGTGCGGAGATCCAGGTGCCGCTGTTCATCAACACGGGCGACAAGCTCAAGATCGACTCGCGTGACGGCAGCTATCTGGGCCGGGTCAATTGACCAAGCCCAAGCCCGACCGCGGCAGGCATCAAGCCCGTAAGCGGGCTGTCGACCTGCTGTTCGAGGCTGAGGCCCGAGGCATCACACCTGCGGAGGCAGCCGAAGCGCGAGAAGCGTTGGCGCAGGTGCAATCCGATGTGTCGGCGCTGAACCCGTACACGGTGACCGTGGCGCGGGGCGTGACGCAACATGCCGAGCACATCGACGACCTCATCTCGACGCATCTTCAGGGCTGGACGCTCGACCGGCTGCCTGCCGTCGACCGCGCGATACTTCGCGTCGCCGTCTGGGAGCTGTTGCACGCCGACGACGTACCCGAGCCGGTGGCCGTCGACGAGGCCGTCGAACTGGCCAAGCGGTTGTCCACCGACGAGTCACCGGGATTCGTGAACGGCGTGTTGGGTCAGGTGATGCTGGTGACTCCGCAGATCCGGGCAGCCGCCGAGGCTGTCCGAGGGGCAGTACGGGGAACGTCAGAAGGGTCATGATGGCCGCACCGCAGGATTGGGCGCCGTATTACGGCATCGAAGATGCCGCCAAGGTGTACCTGCGGGACCCGCTGGTGGCGCTCGACCAACTGCGCGGCGTCGTCGACTTTCCTTCCATCCAATCGTTCTTCATGACGCGGCGGCTCACGGAAGAGTCGTGGGGCGAAGCGCTTTCGCAAGAGGTGGTGGCCACCGACGGGCGGCGGCTGATCATGTGGCGCGCCGACGACGACATGTCGGTGGGCGAGGAGCACCAGCGTCAGGTGCTCAACGCATCGGTGCGCACGATCCTGCTCTCGACGATCACCGATCACATACTGACGACCGAGTTCGAGGTTCTCGACGACGGCACCCGTCGGCTGTCGGAGGTGAGGCTGCGGATGTACACCCAACTCATCACGCGCAGTCACGAGAAGAACGCCACCGACACCGACTTCTTCTGCGAGTCGTTCCGCCACGACAAGTCGGTCGACAACGGCGGGCTGGCTCAGATGGAGCGGCTGCTCCAATTCGGCAGGGTGCTGTCGCGGTCGATGTAGGCCCGTCGGCCGACCCGGGCGAGCAGTGCACTTATGAGGTAGCCGAAAGCGCCGATCATCAGCAACAGACCCCACGCGGTGGCAGCCTCGAAACGTTGTTGACTCTCCACGAGTAACCGCCCGAGTCCCGCGCCGACGCCGAAGATGTCCACCAGCAGCGTGACGATGAGCGCCATCGCCGACGCGATCCTCACTCCGAGCATGACGCCGGGTGCCAACGACGGCACGATGACCCTGGTCCACCGCTGCACCCGTGTCAGTCCGAGCGTGCGCGACATCTCCAGTCGCACAGTGGGAACGGTGCGCATCGCCGTCGCCGCGGCAAGCAGAATCGGCCATGCGACGATCAGCCCGACGGCGACCACGCCGCTGAGCTGTGTCGGGCCGAGCAGCAAGGTGGCGACCGGCACCGCTGCTGCGCGCGGGGACGGCGGCCAGGAACGCGATCGACGGGGTCAGGGCGTAGTCGACGCGACGCGACGCGCCAATCGCCACACCGACAGCGCTTCCGATGGCGGTCGCCAACGCGAGCCCGAGCACAAATGTCGAAAGCGTCTGTGTGACAGCGGGCATCAGAAGCCCCGAGCCATGGACACGGCTGATCGCCGTCATCCATTGGGCCGGCGGGGGAAAGAACACAGAGTCGCTGTGTCCGAACAGTTGCCATACCACCAGTACCAGGACGAGGGGCAGCAGTCCGCGCAGCGACGATCTGGGCTGGAGCGCGGCGCCCTGTATCGAAACGTCGATGTGATCGTCCGTATTGGCCGGACTGCCCGGTAGGACGAGACGGACGACGCGACTCAGCACTGCGTTGAGCGTGAATCCGATAAGACCGCAAATGAGTGCATATGCCCACATTCGTGCCGGCGCGAGCGCGTTGAGCGATTGGACCAGAGCTCCGCCGAGTCCGCGCAGGTTCATCAGCATCTCGGCGACGATCGAAACAAGCAACGCGATGACGGCGCACAGCCTCGCGCCGATCAGCCACGCGGGGACCGCAGCCGGAATCACGATCTTGTGAATCGTGGCGCTGCGGGAGAGATGAAGCATTTGTGCGACGTCGTACTGGCGTGGGTGCACCGAAGCGGCGCCCGCGGCCGTGCACAGCACAACCGGCCACAGCGCCGCATACACGACGAGCATCAATTCGGTTGTGGCCGAGGGGCCGAAGGCCATGACCGTCACCGGGACGAGGGCGGCCGCGGGTATAGCCCGAAGAAAATCGATTGAAGCCACCAGGTAGATGCGCAGTTTCGGCAGCAGGCCGATGGCGAGTCCCAACGCGGCTCCGAGGACCATAGACAGCGTTGCGGCGGTCAACGTGATCCTGAGCGTGTGCGACACGGCGTTGACCAGTTCCCCCGTCTGGATCAGCTTTGCGGCCGCAGCCAGCACTTCCAGTGGAGCCGGAAGGTATTCGTAGTTCAGTAAGCCCGCTGACTCCACCAGTTGCCAGACCAGTACGACGGCAACGGGCGCAATCACGCCGGTAAGGCGCACCCGTAACGGCCTAGCCATCCTCGGCCCGAAGGGTCTGGCCAAGCAAATGACGCACGTGAAGGTAGTGCGCGAGTTCGCGGGTGGCCAATTGGTCTCGTGGGCGCGGTATTTCGGTATCCATGGCCATGGTGACCGAACCGGGCCTGCCGCTCATCACCAGCACGCGGTCGCTCAGATAGATCGCCTCATCGAGGTCGTGGGTGATGAAGACGACGGTGGCACCCGTCTGCTGCTGCACGTTCAGCAGGATGTCCTGGAGGGCTGCCTTGGTGATGGCGTCGAGTGCTCCGAACGGTTCGTCCATCAAGAGCACCTTCGGCTCCACTGCAAGCGCTCGGGCGATCTGCACTCGCTGGGCCATCCCGCCCGACAGTTGTGACGGGAACTCCGATCCACTGTCTTCGAGCCCCACCATTTGCAGAGCATCGCGGACCCGGCGGCGCCGCTCGCTGAGGCCGACACGTCCTTCCAGCCCGAGTGCGGCGTTGTGGGCAACGGTTCGCCACGGCAACAGTGCATTGCCGTAATCCTGAAAGACCATGACCACACCCGCGGGCGGGGCATGCACCGGCATGCCGTCGAAGGTCACCATCCCCGATGACGCTCGAAGCAGCCCACCGAGAACGCGCAGCAGCGTCGTCTTGCCAACGCCCGAGCGCCCGATGATGGCGACGACTTCTCCTTCGTGCACCTCGAGCGAGAGATTGTCCAGTACGGTCTGCGGTCCGTCGGAGGCGGGAAGCCGAATGCCGAGAGCGTCGACCTTGTACAGGATCCGGTTCACGGGCCTTGCCACACCAAGGTATTCACGTCGGGGTCGGTCTTGGTCGAGCCGACGGCTTTGGAGATTGCGATGTACGGAGAGAGTTCCGGCGGAGTTATCTCAACAGTCCAGTCCGGCAACGGAGAGCGCGAGATGACGGGTGCCGGGATATTCAGCCACGACTGCATCAATGCCCGGGCCTGGCCCTCGTTTGACTTGAGGAAGTCGGTGGCCTGCGACAGCGATCTGCGCCACGCTGCGACAGTCTCCGGGTGGTCACGGGCGAAGCTTCCCGTCGCAGTCCACACGGATGTTATTGCGGTGTCGATGGTTCCGGCGCTCGCATCGCGAACCGCCTCGACTACGACGTCCTCATGCGCTCGGAAGCCGCGGGCCGCGATCGCGGTGTAGAAGGGAATCGTTGCGACAGCGGCATCGGCATGACCGGCCTGGAGCTGATCGCCCATGGTGGCAAACGGCGTCTGGACAAGCTTGACGTCGCCGCGATGCACTCCTTTGCGTTCGAGCAGATACAGCAACGAGTCGGTGATGATTCCGGTGAGCGACGGCACCGCAATCGTCTTCCCTTTGAGCTGGTCGAGGGTCCCGATGGAAGGATCCTTAGTGAGCCACACGGCATTCGGCCGCTCTGTCGATTGCTGTTGCAGGCCCGCGACTATCTCGAGATCGAGGCGCTTCTCGGCTCCGACGAGCGCCAGCGTAGGCGTACTCATCGCGATGTCGTATTGGCCGTTGGCGAGTGCTGCCATGAAAACCGGTAGATCGGTGCCCTCGGTGATTTCGACCTGCAATCCGTTCTGCTCGCAGATCCGGTTCACCACCGCCACGTGCGCGGGAAGTGTGCTTCCGCCAGGGAATAGCGCCACCCGGATGTGCGCGACGTCCCTGTCGGTCGGCTTGCCACCGTCATCCGCGCAGCCGGTGACGACAAGGGCCATGCAGGCGGCCAGGCCCAACAGCCGGCGAGTCCACCTCCCGCGTCGCCTCATCAGACCCTCCCCGATGCTCCGTGCGCTCGAACGCTACGACAGCAGCAGTGGTCCATACAGGGATTTGACAGCGCGACTGCAGAAATTGACGTCCAGCGCACCAACAGGTGCTCTCATATAGAGGTGGTCTTACAGAGGGGGGAGACCAGGACGGAGCCGCCGCAGAGGTCGGCGGATGTCCCTGCGCCGGGCAAGCCGCCCGTGCTTCTCGACCGTGAGGGCGAACTCGCGGCCATCGACGCCTCTTTGACAAAGGCGATCGGCGGATCAGGCGGGATCCTGCTCATCGAAGGGCCCCCGGGAATCGGCAAGACTTCATTGCTCGACGAGCTCAGTCGACGCGGCGGTGCGTTGGGAGCCACCGTGCTGACCGCCCGGGGAGGCGAACTGGAGCGGGACTTCGGCTTCGGTATCGTCCGTCAGCTCCTGGAAACATCGCTGATGGGTGCCGATGCCGAGGAACGCTCCCGATTGTTGGCCGGTGCAGCCCGCCTGTCCGAGCCGGTATTCACCGATATCTCGGCCGCCGAGCAAACGGGCGATGTCGCATTCGCAACGCTGCACGGGCTGTACTGGCTTGTCGTCAACCTGACCGAACGCGGCCCGTTGATCCTCGCGATCGACGACGCTCAGTGGGCCGACGAACCGTCGCTGCGATTCTTGCTGCACCTTGCCAAACGACTCGCCGGCCTCCCGGTCGTGGTGGGGCTGACCGTACGGGCAGGTGCCGACATGCACAGGCCGCACCTGAGTTCTCTGCTAGATGAGTAAAGTCTCATTGTGGAGGCCCGCCCGCCTGTACTCCGTCCGCGACCGCTGAGTGAATCCGCAGTGGGGCAGGTGGTCCGCGGGGAAATGGGGGAGGACGCCAATGCGGAGTTGTGCCGGGCGTGCACCGACGCAACGGGCGGCAATCCGTTTCTGCTTGTCGAACTGATCGGTGAGTTCCGTCGCGAAGGGAGTCCGGTCAGCGAGATCGATCCCGATGCCGTCGGCCACGTCGCGCCTGAGCGGGTCGCTGCCGCGGTGCTGCTACGCGTGAGCCACCTTCACCCGCTGGCGACGGCACTGGCGCGCTCGGTGGCGATTCTCGGGGAACAGGCACGGCTTGCGATGTGTGCGGAACTGACAGGCATCGATTCCCGCACCGCGAACCGTCTCGCCACCGGCCTGATGGACCTCGCAGTGCTGGTGGCCGGCGAGCCATTGCGCTTTGTGCATCCCATTGTGCGAACCGCAATCTATGAAGATCTGTCAGCGGCTGAGCGGGCCGATCTCCACGCACGTGCTGCTCGACTGCTGTACGAGCGGCGAGCCGATCCGGGGGCGATCGGGGTGCATCTGCTCGCAACCCCGGCGAGCGGCGACGAGAAAGTCGTGAACATGCTGCGGGAGGCGGCGCGATCGGCACTTGGTGGTGGGGCACCCGACACTGCGGCGGCATTGCTCCGCCGGGCGCTCGATGAACCACCAGGAAACGGGGATCGGCCGCTCGTGTTGTTCGAACTGGGCAACGCCGAACACGAAATCGGGGATACCGCCGCGCGCAACCACTTACGAGAATCCGGCGAGACCACCACAGACCCCGTTGTTCGTGCGCGGGCTTTCACCGCGTTGGCGTGGACGACGCACCCGGATGCGCGACACCAGCGCGAACAACTTCCGCTTTACGAGCTGGCAGCCGCGGAAGTCCGCGACCACGATCGAGAGCTGGCGCTGCAGCTCGAAGCGGCGAGGCTCGGCGCGCTGCTGCTCAACCCGGACCTTCCCGCCAGATTCGAGGAGGAAGCCGAGCGCTTCTCGGATCTGCCGGCTTCGACCGGTGCGGAGTCCCTGCTGCGGTCGTTCGTCGCGCGTAGTGCATTGGACAGCGGACCGGTGGCGGTGGCAGGTGACCTCGCCGAACGAGTCGCAGCGCATCCCGCTCTGGTCAGCGAGGGCGGACACCCGTTGTGGCGCACGAACATCACGATCTGTCTGGTCGAAGCCGAACGCTACGACGTCGCCGACCGCGTGCTGTCTCACGCCATTCGCCATGCCGAGCGCGTCGGCTCACCGCAATGGTTGGCGCGTGCGCTCTGGCTGCGCGGTCTGGCGCGGCACCGGTCCGGTGACCTGCGCGCTGCGGAATCCGACGGGCGGGCCGCCGTCGACCTCCACGGATTGACCGCCGATTACACCAAGACACCCGGACTGGTGGTGGTCGTCGATTCGTTGGCCGATCAGGGTCGACCGGAAGAGGGCGAGGATGTGCTCACGGAACGGGGAATGGATGGCGAACTCGCGCCGACGATGTTCTCCGTGCTGCCATTGCTCGCGCGCGGAAGATGCCGTGCCGCCATGGGCGACTATCAACGGGCTCGAACAGACTTGGAGGATGCCTTACGCCGTATCGAGCTGAGCCGCGGCCTGTTTCCGTGGGCGACCGACGCACGCGTGGCTCTCGCTCCGGTGCTGCGCGCGATGGGTGAGACCGATGCGGCGCGGGAGGCTGCCGACGCGGCATATGCCTCCGCATTGGCCGCAGAGTCACCGCGCAGAATAGGTGGAGCGTTGCGCATTCGCGGACTGCTCGAGGGTGGCAAGAGCGGCTTGGACCTGTTGCGCAAGGCGGTGGAAACACTGGCGCACTCCCCGGCCTTGTTGTGGCGGGCCGAGGCTTACGTCGATCTCGGCACCGCGCTGCGCGTTGACGGCCAACCGACAAGCGCCCGCTCGGTTCTGCGCGAAGGCATGGAACTGGCGCACCGATGCGGGGCGACACCGCTGGCCGACCGTGCCGAGAAGGAACTCCGGATTGCCGGTGGCCGCCCGCGACGGCGGGCAGGCATCGGCGCCGATGCACTGACCGCCAGCGAGCGGCGCGTCGCGGAACTGGCCGCCGGGGGCGCCAGTAACAAAGAGATCGCACAGTCGCTGTTCGTCACCCTTCGGACGGTTGAACTGCACCTGTCCAACGCGTACAACAAGCTTCAGATCCGGTCGAGACACGAACTCGCAGCGGCGCTCGAGCCGTGACGTCGGCGCATCACGAGGCCATGGAGTAGTTCGGCAGGTCGATCGAATCCGCGGTCGTGAACCACACTGTGGCCGCGATCGGGCGGAAGGGCCACCGTTGCATCCACTTCATCACCGCTATGTTGATCGCGATGTCGGTCGCCGAGCTCGGCGCGTATCGCTCGACGCGGTTGGGGATGTCCTGGCACTTGTTCACGTAAGGACGCATCTTCGCCTGATAACCTTGCAGCGCGGCCTGGATACGTTGAGCGTCAAGTGAATCCGCGGGCCCGAGCTCGCCGGCCAGCAGGTAGGCGCCGACAAGTGCCAGGCTGGTGCCCATACCGCTGAGCGGCGAGGCGCAGTATCCGGCGTCGCCCACGAGTGCTACCCGGCCCGATGTCCAGCCGGGCATGTGCACTTGGAGGAACGAGTCGAAGTAGAAGTCGTCGGCCACTTGCGCGGCGGACAGCAGCGCATCACACTGCCACCCGGCGCCTGCGAACCGGTCCACCAGTATCTGGCGCTGCTGGTCGAGGTCGTGGCGGTCATAGGCGATCGGCTCGGACTGAAATGCCAGTCCCGCCTTGGCGATTGCCGGATCGTGCGTGGATCGCATCGACGCCGTCGTCGCCTTGCTCGAGCTTGGAAATCCGTGTGTTGAAGCGGTATTCGACGGAGTCCTTGGTGGCCTGGTAGAGCACGTCGCCCAGATCGCCGCGGAGGATTTCGAGTTTGGAGACCAGTCCGTTGCCGTCGAAGGCGGTCACCGGCATCTCGGCGCGACGGCTGCCATCGGACCTCACCCACGCCACGCCGGGTTGCTCGAGTGCGTTCGCTTGCATCTGCGGCATCAAGCCCATTCGCTCGACGACGTCACCGCCGGCGCCGCGGAGGTCGACGGTCTGGCCACCGGGCCGGATTCCCGGCGCGACCTCGACGACGATTACGCGGTAGCCGTTCTTGGACAGCCAGAAGGCGAGTGAAGGTCCGGGCGATGCCTGCACCACTGATCAGGACGGTGGGTTGGGTCACGGCTAGATCCCCAGCGCCCGGTACGTCCGGCGGACGAATTTCGGTTGCACGCTCTGCAATTTCGCGAGTGACGTGTTGCCTGCGACGGCGGCCGCGGCGTCTGCCGACATATCCGGATGGTTCTGGATCAGGTAAATCAGAATGAGATCCGCCGAGGGGTCGGCCTGCCACCACGTGCCATACGCCCCGGGCCACGTGAATGTGCCCTTGCCGCCGGGACCGAACAACTGGCGCGACTTCGCGGGGTCGGTGACGACCGACAAGTTCAGGCCGAAGCCACGGCCGATCCAATACGGATTCCCCAGAAATGGGTACCGCTTCTGCTCGTCGGTCAGCCGGTCGGTGCGCATCAAACGCGTCGACTCTTCGGATATCACCCGGGCCCCGTCAAGTGCTCCGCCCGCAAGCAGCATCCGTGCGAATCGCAGGTAGTCGTCGGCGGTCGACCACAAACCGGCACCACCGCTGCACAGTGGCGGATCTGTAATCCGCGCGGGACCCATCGAGTTGTGGTGGAGTGCGCCGTCGTCGCCGAGCGTGTACATCGTCGCGGCGCGCTTCCGCCCGCTCGGACCGACGCTGAAGCCCGTGTCGGGCATACCGAGCGGCCCGAAGACGCGCTCCGACAACACCTGGGAGAGCGGTTTGTCCTCGATCCGCGATATCACGATGCCGAGCACGTCGGTCGCGACGCTATATGTCAGCCGGGCGCCGGGCTGATGCGCGAGCGGCAGTTTCGCAAGATCCGCCAGCCACCTGTCCTGATCCTGTCGGTGGGACAGTTTTCCGTACGCACGGGCCAGCGGGCCGCGCACCGAGAACACGTATGCCAGGCCGCTGCGGTGGGTCATCAGATCGTCGATGGTGATCGGCCGCTCGGCGGGAACGGTGTCGTCCAGCGCACCCAGGACATTGGTCATCACCTGCATCCGGGACAGCTCAGGAAGCCACTTCGTGACCGGATCGGTCAGTGCGAGCCTGCCTTCGTCGACAAGGCTCATTGCCGCCGCGACGGTGACCGGTTTGGTCATCGAGGCGATCCGGAACATGGTGTCGCGTTGCATCGGCAGGCGCGCCTCGACATCGCGGTACCCGAGCTCGTTGACCTGCAGGACCTCACCCGACTGCCACACCAGCGTGACCGCGCCGGACAGCAGGCCGGCATCGACCGCCTCGCGAATGGATGCATTGTTGCCGTCGAGATTCACCGGCGTCAGCGTACCCAGCGCGCATCGGCCGCTGAGAGACGAGTCACGCGACGAAACCGAGAAAACACTTCGGTCGAGTCTTCGGTCGTCATCTATATGCCGCGCGAGCTGCGCCGACGACACTTTTAGACATCGCAGGTTTGATTGTGTGGCAACTGGTCGGCGACGGGCGAGCGGTCATCTGTCGCGGTCAGTTGCCCCCCCCAAGCGGGAGGTAATGCGATGAGCGCTGCACTGTATATCGGACGCGTGGGGGCGTTGGCAGTCGCGCTGGGAATCGGGGTGGCGATCGCCGGGGTGCCGGGACTGGCGTGGGCCGGTCCCGAACCGGGGTCCGATCCGGCGGATTCGCCGGGGACGTCGCAGGGCCCGTCGACCGATCCGGGTGACTCGTCGAACGATACGGGCGATACGGGCGATACCGGTGATAAGGACCTCGAGGGCGGCGGCGACTCCGGTGACCCGGGCGATCCTGGCGATGCCGACGATCCGGACGGTTCGGCTGGCGGCATGAAGGTCGACAGCTCCGGCGGAGCCCTGACCTCCACGCACGGCAAGGCTGGTGCGAAATCCAATAACAAGGATCGCGTGGCCGACCCGAAGCGACGATCGCTGATCACGCCGAGGAATCTTTCGGGTCCCGCGGCGGCACCCAAGATCGCAGCACAATCGGTGGACCAACCGGTTCGTAAAGCTCAGGTGCGCCTCGCGCCCTCAGGTGTCGCCCCGTCGAGGGCTCCCGCAGCCCCTCAGCTCAAGCAGTCGAGCACACCGGTGGTCGACGTGACACCGCCGACGCGTAAGCCGATGATTTCTTCACCGATAACCGCGACCATGTCCGCGGCGCCGAAACCGTCGGCGACGACGGGTGTTTCGCGGTTGTTATCGCTGGTGACCTTGTCGGCGCCGACAGCCGGTGACACGAAGCCGGTGTCGACTGACTCGCCGTTGTTCGCGGCATTCTTCGCGGCGGGCCGCCAAGTCTCCCAAAAGGACTCGGTTGAGGATGAGTCGACGGCACGCACGGTCGACTCGACGCAGACGAGCTTGATGATGGCGGCTGTGACGAGCAGCCCGCCGACGGCAGGAACGCTTAACCAGACCACCGGTGCAGTCACGGGATCGTTGAATGGCTGGACCATCATGAGTCAGCCGACCAGTGGAACCGTGACGGCGAACGGTGACACTTACACCTACACGCCGACGGTGGTTGCCCGCCTGCGGGCGGCAACGACGACGCTGCCCGATTACGACAGCTTCGCCGTCACCATCAGTGGCCAGCCGGCCAGCACGGTCACGGTTCCGATCTTGCCTGCGGTCCTGTCAAATCAGTCGTCGATTCCGGTGGCTGGTCAACCTGCGCTGAACAATCCGACCGGACTGGCGGTCAACGGAACCTACGCATACGTCGCCAACCAGGGCACGAACACCGTGTCGGTGATCAACACCGCAACAGGCACTGTCGTCAAGACGATCACCGTGGGTAGCCAGCCCTCGGCAGTAGCGATCAACCCCACCGCCAAGCGTGCCTATGTCGCCAACCGCGCCAGCAGCACCATTTCGGTGATCGACACCAGTACCAACGCTGTGGTCGGGTCGGCGATCCGCGTCGGCACATCGCCGCAGGATGTGGCCGTCAACACCACGGGAACCCCGATTGTCGTGGTGGCCAACAACGGCAGCAGCAACGTGACGGTCATCGAACCGGCCAACAACAACAAAGCCACCACAATCAGCCTCGGGTTCGGCAACTCGGCGCCGACCGCGGTGGCCCTCAGCGACGACGGCACCCGTGCCTACGTCACCCATCGCACTCTGTCTGGCGGCGGGGCGGTCTCAGTGATCAATACCTCGACCAAGAAGGTCATCTCGACAATTGGCGTCGGATCCTCACCGCAGGATGTGGCAGTAGCCGGAACGAAGGTTTACGTCGCCAACAGCGGCAGCAGCAGTGTGTCGGTGATCAACACAGCGACCAACAACAGCGTCACGACCGTCAACGTCGGGAGCTCACCGAGCTCGCTTGCCGTGAGCCAAGACGGCTCGATGGTGGTGGTAGCACGCAACAACGACAACATCGCGATCATCGACACCAAGACCGATGCGGTCCTTGGTGCTCAACTCCTACTCGATATGACGACGCCGGACGGCGGGCACGTCGTGGCGTTCGGCTCTGATGGCCGAATCCTCGTCACCGATGCCGCGGACCGCACCGTCCGGGTGGTCGGGCTCGCACGCGGCAATACCGCACCGATCACCATCGCGAATCCGACCGTAGACAACCAAGACACGGTCAGCGGGGTGGTCACCGGTGCGCTGAATATCAAAGACCCGGACCAAGACCCGCTCAAATACACCGTGAGCGGGGTACCGACGGCAACCGGCAGCGTGACCGTCGACTCGACCGGCACCTACACCTTTACTCCAAGCCAAGCCGCCCGCGATCAGGCCGCTCAACCCGGCGGCGCTAACACCATCACTTTCGCCGTGCGTGCCAGCGATCCGTCGCAGGCCTACAAAGACATCACGGTCACCGTGCCCGTCTTGCCGACGCAGTCGACCCCGCCTGGCGGTCCTGGAGTTTCGGCGACCACGACCCAGATTCCCCTCGGCGCGTGGCCCGACTTCCTCGCCACCAAAGGCTCACGGTTGTACGTGCTCAATGCCGGCGAATCTACGGTCTCGGTTGTCGACACCAACACCAACACGGTGATTCAAACTTCTGAGCCACTGCCTGCCGGTGGTGCCATGACGCTGAGCCCTGACGGAAAGCAGTTGTATGTAGCCGAATACATGGGGAATCACGTCTACGTGCTCGATGCTGCGACGTTGCAACAAAGTGGGCCGCCGGTCAATGTAGTCACCACTTACGGTGGAACGTTGGCGATGAGCCCTGACGGCAGTCGGCTGTATGTCGGCTCGACGGACCAACCCGTCTACTACGACGAGTATGGATATCCCGTGTACGGGGATTCCTCTGCCTATGTGTCGGTAGTCGACACCGCAAGCAGAACTGTCGTCGCACAGATTCCGGTTGGCACTTCGGTGGGCAATGTCGAGCTCAGTCCGGATGGAAAGCTGTTGTACGCCAACGCCCCAGACCGTGTCTACGTGATCGATACCGCTGCCAAGAAGCAGGTGGCTTCCTTCACGGTGGGCGGCCAGCCGGCGGACGTCACATTCAGTGCGGACAGTAAGCGGGCCTACATCACAAATCTGTCCAGTGGTGAGTTGTACGTAATAGACACAGCGACGAGCACAGTCGTTGCGAAGCCGATCATCGACACTACGGAGTACCGCTATTTCCCCGAATGGGATTACGAGCACGAAGCCGGATTCCCAACCGACCTGGAGATGAGCGAGGACGGCAGTCGCGTCTATATCGCTCGAGGTGATGACATCGTGGTCGTCGACACGGCGACCAATTCCGTGATCGGAACGATCCGTGTGGCGACCGATATCCCGAACGAAGGTGCGCAATCCCTGACGATCGCCGAGGACGGCACGATCTTTGTCACGCTGGAAGATACCGTCGTGGCCGTCGACGTCGCACCATCACCGGCCCAGTCGAATTTGGCACTGGCGAAGGGTTCGGGTGCAAGTTTGATGATGATGGCGGCAGTGGCGAACTCGGCGCCGACCGCTTCGCCATCGATGGGAACACCTGACCAGACAACCGGTCAGATCACCGGCAACGTGAACGCCACGGATGTCGATGGGAACCCGATGACCTACACGGTGCCAACCTCGGGTGCCGGGGCGCCGACGCGAGGAACGGTGTCGGTCAACCAGACCACCGGGGCATTCACCTACAAACCGACAGCGGCCGCACGCACGGCCGCCGGGATATCGGCGGGTGCGGACTTCGATACGTTCACGGTGACCGTCAGCGACGGACAGGGCGGCGTGACGCCGGTGAGTGTTCAGGTAGCGGTGCTGCCTGGTGTGTTCGAAAACTCCAATACACCGGGCAGTGCGCAAGCGAATCCTTCAGGCGTGGCGATCGTCGGTAATCGCGCGTATGTAGCCAATCAGGGCACCAATACGGTCAGCGTCCTCGATGCCGCTACAGGTGCGGCCGTGGGCAGTCCGATCGTGGTGGGGTCTGCACCGACCGGTGTGGCGGCCAGTCCCGACGGGTCGAAGGTGTACGTGACCAACCGAACCAGCGGCAGCGTTTCAGTGATCCGAACATCGGACAACAAGGTCGTCAACACGATCACGGTGGGCACCCAGCCTGAATCGGTCACCTTCAGCACGGACGGAACACGGGCCTATGTCACCAATTACGGATCCAAGTCCGTTTCGGTGATCGACGCGACCTTGGCTACACCGAAGGTGATCACCACGATCAGCAACGTGGGAACCAACCCGCGCGGAATCGCCTATGTCCAGACTGCGAACGGGCCGCGGGTGTATGTGGCCAATTCGGGTGCCGGAACCGTGTCGGTGCTCAACGCATCGACCAACAAGCTGATCGATACAAAGCCGTCGACGGCGCTTACGGTCGATCCGATTTCGGTGGGATCGGCCCCGCAACAGATTGCCGTGAGCCCGGATGGGACACGGATTTACGTGACGAACCAGAGCTCCAACAGTGTCTCGGTCATCAACACCGCAACCAACGCCCTAGATGGCGCGGCCATCGCCGTAGGATCGAAGCCGGCCGGAATAGCACTCAGTGCCGATGGGTCGACCCTCTACGTCGCCAACGGCGATGACAGTGTGTTCGTTGTTGACACTAAGACCCGCAGCGTGTTCGGCGTGATGACGCTGGACAATGCTCCCGAGAACAACCTCCACGCAGTCGCGGTACGTGGCGACGGCAGTCTGCTCGTGACCGATCTGGCCGATCGAGCGGTGCGCATCGTCAACTACAAACGCGGCAACACCGCGCCGGTCGCCACCGGCAGCCCGACCGTTGGCACTCCCAGCCTTGGAAACGGCGCCGTCATTGGAAATGTCAACATCACGGACTGGGACGGGGATCCGCTCACCTACACCACGGTGACAGCACCCACCAAGGGCTCGGTCAGTTTCAATCCCGCCAGCGGCACGTACACCTACACGCCGACGCAAGCGGCTCGCGACGCAGCGGTCCAAACTCCGGGCCTCACAGACACTTTCAGTGTTCGCGCCACCGACCCATATGGCGCTTATGTGAGCACCGCTTCAATCACTGTACCTATCTTGTCGTCGGCTACCAACCACGCTCCAACAGCGCCGGGATATCAATATTTTGATCCCACCGATTCCGTCACCGGCGAGGTGCGTGGCAGGATCATCGCCAGCGACCCCGACGGTAATCCGCTTTCCTATCAGGTGATTTCTGGACCGTGGAGTGCATCGTCGTTCACGTTCAACAGCGCCACCGGCGAATTCAGCTATATCCCATCCCAGGAGAAGCGCGAGTACGTAACGCAATGGCCAGGATACGACGACTATGACTATTTCCAGGTCGTGGTCAGCGACGGCACGGCAAGCGTGAGTACCTCGGTGAATGTTCTCGTCAGTCCGATCCAGATGGCGCCGACGGCCTACTACCCTCCGGAGGTCGGATCAGCAGATCCCGCCACGGGACGGGTGTCGGGTTCGATGAATGTCTACGACCCCAATGGGGACACGGTCGCATACGCGATAAGCAGCGGCCCGAGTAGAGGAACTGCCACCGTGAACGCCGCAACCGGAATCTATACCTACACCCCATCCTCATCGGAGCGCAGTGTTGGTGGCCTCGATAGCTTCACGGTGACGGCCACCGACGGTCACGACACCTCGACATTCGTGGTGACCGTCCCTGTCCGAGCGCCCGAGCTGGCGTCGAGCCAGACGCAGATTCCCCTCCCCGGCTCCGGTCCGAACATCGCGCTCAGCGGTTCGCGCGCGTACGTTTTCAACAAGTATCTATGGACGGTGTCGTCGATCGACACGAATACCAATACCGTCATCCGAACGTCGCAACCACTCGCCTCTGGGTCGACTCTGAGCTACCCGGGCAATGTTGCGGTGAGTCCTGACGGCACCCGCGTCTACGTTGCGAACTGGGTTGAAGGCAAGATAATCCAGCTCGACCCGAACACGCTTGCGCCCGTTGGCCAGCCCATCGCCGTGGCCGGTGGTGGAGACGACATGGTGTTCAGTCCTGACGGCACGCGACTGTATGTCGCCAACGACGGGGCACCAGGCTCGCTGACCGTCATCGACACGAACAGTCGAAGCGTGGTCGGAACGATCCCGACCACCTACGACACGACGGACATGGCGATGAGCAGCGATGGACGCACGCTCTACCTCGCCGACGGGTATTACAACCGGATTCAGGTGCTCGACACCAACACCAAGTCCGTCGTCGGGTACATACCGCTCGGGTCGCAGTCCTATAACGGCAATCCGGGCGGGATCGCGCTGAGTCCCGACGGCAGGTGGGCATATGTCACCGACCCGGACAACGCCACTGTGTCGGTCATCGACCTGACCTCCAGAACCGTGGTGGGTGATCCCATCGTGGTCGGCGTTCCCCGCTGGGAGGCCAGCACCGTTAGCTGGCCGACCGCAATCGCGGTAAGTGCGGATGGCACCCGTGTCTATGTCGCCAACGGCGATGACATCGTCGTCATCGACGCAGCGACGCGGAAGGTGGTCGGCGCCGTCCGGTTCCCCGGCTACGTGAGCGACTCCTCCGCCAGGGCAACGCAGACTCTCGCTGTCGACTCGAACGGCGACCTGCTCATCTACGGCGGCAACGGCCTGACGTCCGTGTCGCTCGGTGCGTCGGGTTCACAAATGACCTGACTTTCGTGTGCTGGTGTCGCTGGCGGCCGCGCCGGAAGCGAGTGCTAAGCTGCCCGGCAGTTCGACGTCCTTTAACGATCCGTCCCGAGAGGCGGAGAAGGAGGTCAGGGTCCTTTGGGCACCACCGACTCTTCAGACACCGACCGGGAACTGATGTCCGCGGCGGACGTCGGTCGGACCATTTCCCGCATCGCCCATGAAATCATCGAGAAAACCGCGCTTGACGGTACTGATGCGCCGCGCGTGATCCTCCTTGGCATTCCGACCCGCGGCGTCGACCTGGCCGTTCGGCTGGCCGCCAAAATCCAGGAGTTCTCCGGTGTGGCCGTCGAGCACGGCGCCCTGGACATCACGCTCTACCGCGACGACCTCAACATGAAGCCGCCGCGGCCCCTCGAGGAGACAACGATCCCCGACAGCGGGATCGACGGCACGGTGGTGGTCCTCGTCGACGACGTGCTCTACTCCGGCCGCACGGTGCGTGCCGCACTCGACGCCCTGCGCGACATCGGACGGCCTCGCGCAGTGCAACTCGCGGTCTTCGTCGACCGCGGCCATCGCGAGTTTCCTCTGCGGGCCGACTACGTCGGCAAGAACGTGCCGACCTCCCGCAGCGACAACATCAAGGTCCGGCTGACCGAGCACGACGGGCACGACGGCGTGCACATAGCGTCCCATGGAGGTCCGGTGCGATGAGTCCACGGCATCTGCTCTCGGCGGCCGATCTGACGCGCGACGAGGCCACCGCGATCCTCGACGACGCCGACCGGTTCAGTGACTCGCTGCTCGGCCGCGAGGTGAAGAAGCTGCCGACGCTGCGCGGTCGCACGATCATCACGATGTTCTACGAGAACTCGACCCGCACCAGGGTGTCGTTCGAGGTCGCGGGCAAGTGGATGAGCGGCGACGTCATCAACGTCAGCGCATCCGGGTCGTCGGTGGCCAAGGGGGAGTCGCTGCGTGACACCGCGCTGACCTTGCGCGCAGCTGGCGCCGACGCGCTGATCATCCGCCACTCCGCGTCCGGTGCGGCCCAGCAGCTCGCCGAGTGGACGGCCACCGAGGACGGCGGGCCTTCGGTGATCAACGCGGGCGACGGCACGCATGAGCATCCGACCCAGGCGCTGCTCGACGCGCTGACCATCCGCCAACGGCTCGGCGGCATCGAGGGCAAGCGGGTGGTGATCGTCGGCGACGTCCTGCACAGCCGCGTCGCCCGGTCGAATGTCCTGCTGCTGCACACGCTCGGCGCCGAGGTGGTGCTGGTCGCGCCGCCCACGCTGCTGCCGGTCGGGGTGTCCGGCTGGCCGGTGACCGTGTCGCACGACCTGGACGCCGAACTGCCCGTCGCCGACGCGGTGCTGATGCTGCGGGTGCAGGCCGAGCGGATGACCGGCGGATTCTTCCCCTCGCCCCGGGAGTACTCGGTGCTCTACGGATTGTCGGAGAAGCGGCAGGCGATGTTGCCAGGCAACGCGGTGGTGCTGCACCCGGGACCGATGCTGCGCGGTATGGAGATCTCGTCGTCGGTTGCCGACTCAACGCAATCGGCTGTGCTGCAACAGGTTTCCAATGGTGTTCATATCAGGATGGCGGTGCTGTTCCACCTGCTGGTGGGCACGGGTCTGGAGGCGATCAGCGCATGAGTGCAGTTCTCATCAGGGGCGTGCAGCCCTACGGCGAGGGTGACCGTGTCGACGTGCTGGTGGACGACGGGCAGATCGCCGACATCGGCGCCGACCTGTCCATCCCCGACGATGCCGACGTCATCGACGCCACCGGCCACATCCTGCTGCCCGGTTTCGTCGACCTGCACACCCACTTGCGCGAGCCCGGCCGCGAATATGCCGAGGACATCGAAACAGGCTCCGCCGCAGCGGCTTTGGGCGGATTCACCGCGGTTTTTGCGATGGCCAACACCACTCCGGTGGCAGACAGCCCCGTCGTCACCGACCATGTATGGCACCGCGGCCAGCAGGTCGGGCTGGTCGACGTGCATCCCGTCGGCGCCGTCACTATGGGACTGGACGGAGCCCAGCTCACCGAGATGGGGATGATGGCCGCAGGCGCCGCTCAGGTGCGCATGTTCTCCGACGACGGCATCTGCGTGCACGACCCGCTGGTGATGCGCCGCGCCCTGGAGTACGCCACCGGGCTCGGCGTCCTGATCGCCCAGCACGCCGAGGAGCCGCGGCTGACCGTCGGCGCCGTCGCGCACGAGGGTCCCAACGCCGCCCAGCTCGGCCTGTCCGGCTGGCCTCGCGCCGCGGAGGAGTCGATCGTCGCCCGCGACGCGCTGCTGGCCCGCGACGCCCGGGCGCGCGTGCATATCTGCCACGCGTCCACCGCGGGCACCGTCGAGATCATCAGATGGGCCAAGTCGCAAGGTATTTCGATCACGGCCGAGGTGACTCCGCACCACCTGCTGCTCGACGACAACCGGTTGGCCACCTACGACGGGCGTAACCGCGTCAACCCGCCGCTGCGCGAGACCAGCGACGCCGAGGCGTTGCGCCAGGCGCTCGTCGACGGCATCATCGACTGCGTCGCGACCGACCACGCCCCTCACGCCGAGCACGAGAAGGTGTGCGAGTTCGCCAATGCCCGGCCCGGCATGCTCGGGCTGCAGACCGCGCTGTCGGTCGTGGTCGAGACGATGGTGCGGCCCGGATTGCTCAGCTGGCGCGACGTCGCCCGGGTGATGAGCGAGAACCCGGCCCGCATCGTCGGGCTGCCCGACCAGGGCAGGCCTGTGGAGGTGGGGGAGCCGGCGAATCTCACCGTCGTCGATCCGGACGCGACCTGGACGGTGGCGGGATCCGAGCTGGCCAGCAAGTCGGACAACACACCCTATGAATCGATGACGCTGCCCGGCGCCGTCACCTTGACGCTATTGCGTGGCAAAGTCACCGCGCGGGATGGAAAATCGCCCGCATGAACACCGGCACCCTCGTGGGCTCGCTGATCGTCGCCGCCGTGCTCGCGGTGGTGTTCGGGTTGGCGGTGCAGGCGATGGTGCGGGGCTGGCGACACCGGGCCGAACGGCAGGCCGAGCTGATCGGCACGCTGCCGCCGATTCCTGACACCGTCGGCCCGGCCATCGTTCCGGCAACCAAGGGCCTGTATGTCGGCAGCACGCTGGCGCCCAGCTGGCAGGACCGGATCGCGGTCGGGGACCTCGGCTACCGGACCAAGGCCGTGCTGACCCGCTATCCCGAGGGCATCATGCTGCAGCGCAGCGGCGGTCATCCGATCTGGATCCCCGACGAGTCGATCACCGCCATCCGCACCGAACGGGGCATCGCTGGTAAGGCGCTGACCCATCAGGGCATCCTGGCTATCAGGTGGCGGCTGCCATCGGGCGTGGAAATCGACACCGGGTTTCGTGGCGACAATCGCACGGACTATTCGCAGTGGTTGGGGGAAGAGGCGGCGTGAGCGGTAAAGCAGTACTGGTGCTCGGCGACGGCCGCATCTTCACGGGCACCAGGTTCGGCGCCGTCGGCCAGGCGCTCGGCGAGGCGGTGTTCTGCACCGGTATGTCCGGCTACCAGGAGACACTCACCGACCCGAGCTATCACCGCCAGATCGTCGTCGCTACGGCTCCGCAGATCGGCAATACCGGCTGGAACCACGAAGACGCCGAGAGTCGCGGCGACAAGATCTGGGTCGCCGGCTACGCCGTGCGTGATCCGTCGCCGCGAGCCTCGAACTGGCGGGCGACCGGAACGCTCGAGGATGAACTCGTCCGTCAGGGAATCGTCGGCATCGCGGGCATCGACACCCGGGCGGTCGTGCGCCACCTGCGCAGCCTCGGTTCGATGAAGGCCGGACTGTTCTCCGGCGACGCCCTCGCCGACCCCGAAGAGTTGTTGGATCGCGTGCGCAGCCAGCCGTCCATGCTCGGTGCCGACCTGGCGGCCCAAGTCAGCACCGACGACACCTACGTCGTGGAAACCGATGGCCCGCAACGGTTCACCGTCGCTGCCATCGATCTCGGCATCAAAACCAACACGCCCCGCAACTTCGCCCGCCGCGGCATCCGCAGCCACGTGCTGCCGTCGTCGGTGACCTTCGACCAGATCGCCGACCTGAAGCCCGACGGCGTCTTCTTGTCCAACGGGCCCGGCGACCCGGCCACCGCCGACCACATCGTCGGCGTCACCCGCGACGTGCTCGGCGCGGGCATCCCGCTGTTCGGAATCTGCTTCGGCAACCAGATCCTCGGCCGTGCACTCGGCCGCTCGACTTACAAGATGGTGTTCGGCCACCGCGGCATCAACGTGCCGGTGATGGAGCACGCCACCGGACGGGTCGCCATCACAGCGCAGAACCATGGCTTCGCCCTCGAAGGCGAGGCCGGCGAGCGGTTCGACACCCCGTTCGGCACTGCCGAGGTGAGCCACACCTGCGCCAACGACGGCGTGGTGGAAGGCATCAAACTCGTTGACGGACGGGCCTTCTCGGTGCAGTACCACCCCGAGGCGGCCGCCGGTCCGCACGACGCGGAATACCTCTTCGACCAATTCGTCGACCTGATGGCGGGGGAGAAATGACCGCGAGCGCACATCCTTGTACGGCTTTCGGGGCGTTCCGTGTACAAGATTGCGCGTTCGCGCGGGAGACGACTGATGCCTAGGCGCACTGATCTCAAGCACGTGCTGGTCATCGGATCCGGACCGATCATCATCGGACAAGCCTGCGAGTTCGACTACTCCGGCACCCAGGCCTGCCGGGTGCTTCGCGCCGAGGGGCTGCAAGTGAGCCTGGTCAACTCCAACCCGGCGACGATCATGACCGACCCGGAGTTCGCCGACAACACCTATGTCGAGCCGATCACCCCGGCCTTCGTCGAGCGGGTCATCGCACAACAGGCCGAGCGCGGCAACAAGATCGACGCGCTGCTGGCCACCCTCGGCGGGCAGACCGCACTGAACACGGCCGTCGCGCTGTACGAGAACGGCGTGCTGGACCGCTACGGCGTCGAACTGATCGGCGCCGACTTCGAAGCGATCCAGCGCGGTGAGGACCGCCAGCGGTTCAAAGACATCGTGGCCAAGGTCGGCGGCGAATCCGCCCGCTCCCGCGTCTGTTTCACCATGGACGAGGTCCGCGAAACCGTCGAAGAGCTCGGCCTTCCTGTAGTGGTCCGGCCGTCGTTCACGATGGGCGGCCTCGGCTCGGGCATGGCCCACTCCGCCGACGACGTCGAACGGATGGCGGGCGACGGTCTCGCCGCATCCCCGTCGGCCAACGTGCTGATCGAGGAATCCATCTACGGCTGGAAGGAGTTCGAGCTCGAGCTCATGCGCGACGGCCACGACAACGTGGTGGTGGTGTGCTCGATCGAGAACTTCGACCCGATGGGTGTGCACACCGGCGACTCGGTCACCGTGGCCCCGGCGATGACGCTGACCGACCGCGAGTACCAGCGCATGCGCGACCTCGGAATCGCCGTGCTGCGCGAGGTCGGCGTGGACACCGGTGGCTGCAACATCCAGTTCGCGATCAACCCCGACGACGGCAGGCTGATCGTCATCGAGATGAACCCGCGGGTGTCGCGGTCCTCGGCGCTGGCGTCCAAGGCCACCGGATTCCCGATCGCCAAGATCGCCGCCAAGCTCGCGATCGGCTACACGCTGGACGAGATCCTCAACGACATCACCAAGGAAACTCCCGCCTGCTTCGAACCCACGCTGGACTACGTCGTCGTCAAGGCCCCGCGGTTCGCGTTCGAGAAGTTCCCAGGCGCTGATCCGACTCTGACCACCACGATGAAGTCCGTCGGCGAGGCGATGTCATTGGGCCGCAACTTCATCGAGGCGCTGGGCAAGGTGATGCGGTCGCTGGAAACCGGCCGCGCAGGCTTCTGGACGGGGCCGGATGACGATGTCAGCGTCGACGAGCTGCTCGACCGGCTCAAGACCCCGACCGACGGGCGGCTCTACGACATCGAGCTGGCGCTGCGGCTCGGCGCATCGGTCGAAGACGTCGCGGCGGCCTCTGGCGTCGACCCGTGGTTCGTCGCACAGATCAACGGGCTGGTGGCACTGCGCACCGAGCTGCTCGATGCGCCGGTGCTCGACGAGGACCTGCTGCGGCGAAGCAAGCACAACGGCCTGTCGGACCGCCAGATCGCCGCGCTGCGACCCGAACTCGCGGGCGAGGTCGGTGTCCGCGCGCTGCGCCAGCGGCTCGGCATCCACCCGGTGTACAAGACCGTCGACACCTGCGCGGCCGAGTTCGAGGCCAAGACGCCCTACCACTACAGCAGCTACGAACTCGATCCCGCCGCCGAGACCGAGGTGGCCCCGCAGACCGAGAAGCCGAAGGTGCTCATCCTGGGCTCAGGCCCCAACCGCATCGGCCAGGGCATCGAGTTCGACTACAGCTGTGTGCACGCCGCGACGACGCTGAGCCAGGCCGGCTTCGAGACGGTGATGGTCAACTGCAACCCCGAGACGGTGTCCACCGACTACGACACCGCCGACCGGTTGTACTTCGAGCCGCTGACCTTCGAGGACGTTCTCGAGGTGTATCGCGCCGAATCGGCCTCCGGCGCAGGCGGCCCCGGCGTTGTCGGGGTCATCGTGCAACTCGGCGGGCAGACGCCGCTTGGCCTGGCCGAACGCCTCGAGAAGGCGGGCGTGCCGATCGTCGGCACCAGTCCGAAAGCCATCGACCTTGCCGAGGACCGCGGCGCGTTCGGTGAGGTGCTCAACATCGCCGGGTTGCCTGCACCGCGGTTCGGCACCGCGACCAGCTTCGAGCAGGCCCGCCGCATCGCCGCCGACATCGGCTACCCGGTGTTGGTCCGGCCGTCCTATGTGCTCGGTGGGCGCGGCATGGAGATCGTGTACGACGAGGACACCCTGCAGGGCTACATCACCCGCGCCACCGAACTCTCACCCGAGCACCCGGTGCTCGTCGACCGCTTTCTCGAGGACGCCATCGAGATCGACGTCGACGCGCTATGCGACGGCAAAGAGGTCTACATCGGCGGGATCATGGAACACATCGAGGAGGCCGGCATCCATTCCGGCGACTCGGCGTGCGCTCTGCCGCCGGTGACGTTGGGTCGCAGCGACATCGAGTCGGTGCGCAAGGCCACCGAGGCCATCGCCCACGGCATCGGCGTCGTCGGCCTCCTCAATGTGCAGTACGCGCTCAAGGACGACGTGCTCTACGTCCTGGAAGCCAATCCGCGGGCCAGTCGCACCGTGCCATTCGTGTCCAAGGCCACCGCGGTGCCGCTCGCGAAGGCCTGCGCCCGAATCATGCTGGGCACCAGCATCGCCCAGTTGCGGGAAGAAGGCGTGCTCGCAGCGACCGGAGACGGTGCCAACACACCTCGCAACGCTCCGGTGGCGGTCAAGGAGGCCGTGCTCCCATTCCACCGCTTCCGAAAGGCCGACGGCTCCAACATCGACTCGCTGCTGGGTCCCGAGATGAAGTCGACGGGCGAGGTGATGGGCATCGACCACGACTTCGGCAGCGCGTTCGCCAAGAGCCAGACCGCCGCGTACGGGTCACTGCCGACGCAGGGCACCGTGTTCGTATCGGTGGCAAACCGAGACAAGCGCTCCCTGGTGTTCCCGGTAAAACGGCTCGCCGACCTCGGATTCCGCGTGCTCGCCACCGGAGGCACCGCGGAGATGCTGCGGCGTAACGGAATTCCGTGCGATGAGGTGCGCAAGCATTTCGAGCCGCCCGGCGACGGTAAGCCCGCCGTCTCCGCCGTCGACGCCATCAAGGCCGGTGAGGTCGACATGGTGATCAACACCCCGTACGGCAACTCGGGCCCCCGCATCGACGGCTACGAGATCCGCTCGGCCGCGGTGGCGATGAACATTCCGTGCGTGACAACCGTTCAGGGCGCTTCCGCGGCGGTGCAGGGGATCGAGGCGGGCATCCGCGGCGACATCGGGGTGATGTCGCTGCAGGAGTTGCACAGCGCGCTGGGGCCGGCTTGACGACTCCCGCGTTCGGCAGGCGCCTTGCCGAGGCGGTGTCGGCGCGCGGTCCGCTCTGTCCCGGCATCGATCCGCATCCCGAACTGCTCGCCGCATGGGGCTTGTCGGCCGACACCGATGGACTGCGGAAGTTCTGCGACAACTGTGTCGCCGCATTCCAGGGCTTCGCGGTGGTCAAGCCGCAGGTGGCGTTCTTCGAAACTTACGGCGCCGCGGGCTATTCAGTACTGGAGGACACCATCGCCGCGCTGCGCACCGCAGGCGTGCTGGTGCTGGCCGACGCGAAGCGTGGCGACATCGGCTCGACAATGGCCGCCTACGCCGCAGCCTGGGCCGGTGATGCGCCGCTGTCGGCCGACGCCGTCACCGCATCGCCCTACCTTGGTTTCGGCTCGCTCGACCCGCTGCTCGACCTCGCCGCCGCCAACGGCAGAGGTGTCTTCGTGCTTGCGGCTACCTCCAACCCAGAGGGCGCGTCCGTGCAGAACGCGACGCGCGGCGACACCACTGTCGCCCAGTCGGTGGTCGACGCCGCCGCCGCGCGCAACCGTGACGACATGGCCGGCTCGGTAGGCGTGGTGGTCGGAGCGACCCTTAACGACCCGCCTGATGTGAGCGGTCTCGGGGGACCGGTGCTTGTGCCCGGTGTGGGTGCGCAGGGTGGAAAGCCCGAAACTCTTGGCGGATTCGCCGGTTCGCAGCCCGGCCAGCTGCTCCCCGCGGTGTCACGGGAGATCCTGCGCGCGGGCCCCGGTGTGACGGCGCTGCGCGAGGCAGCGGAAAAGTATCGCGACGCGGTCGCATACCTGGTGTGATTGAGGCGTGGACGAGTTGGTGACTGCTTACGACGTCGGCGCCTGGTCTGAGTTCGGTGTCGCGGTACTTGGCGGCGCGGCCGCGTTGGCCGGTCTGCTGTTTGTCGCCGTGTCGCTGAACATCGAAGAGGTGCTGCGGTATTCGAATGTGCCTGCGCGCTCTGCCGCCACGCTCGGCCTGCTGGTGTCGATCCTGCTGACCGCCACGTTTCTCGTCACGCCCGATCAGCCGCGCATCGCCGTCGCCGTCGAGCTCATCGTCGTTGGCATCGCGATGCTCATCGGAGCGATCTATGCGATGGTGCGACAGCGCGATGCGCCGACGCAGAGGGCGATGGTGTCGTCATTGCTGACGGTGCTGCCGGCCTTGATGTTGATCGTCGCGGGTCTCTCGTTGTGGGCCGAGGCGGGCGGGGGTCTGTACTGGGTTGCCGCAGCCGTCGCAGTCGGTTTCGTTTCCACTTCGGCGAACGCCTGGGTCGTGCTGGTGGAGATCAAGCGTTGACAAGCGACGGCGGGACACTGCGACTGTGCCCCGCCGTCTCGTATTTGCTTGGCTTACAGCGGAATCCAGTTGCCGCCGAACCAGAAGCCCCATCCAGCACCGTTGCCCGCGGGCATCGGTGTTACCTGTTGGCCGTACCAGTTGAACGGCTGATGGTCGAAGCGGCCTTGGTCGACGCCGCGGCCGTGCCAGTCCACCGGGGCGGGACCGCCCGGACCCCCTGGGCCGCGGTTCCAGTCGTCGTGGTGATCGCCGCAGGGCGGAGCGCCCGGCGCATTGCAGGGCGGCGGGCCCCATGGGTCGGCCGAAGCCGTTCCGAGTCCGACGCCGAGCAACCCGGTGAGTCCAACCCCCGCCGCGATTGTCGACGCATATATGGCCCGTTTAAAGGTCATCACTGTCTCCAGTCATCGTGTGTGGGCGCGTGTTCGCCGCACGGATTCGACGTTACGAACGCGAAATGGGTTGGCACTGTGCTGACAGTAGGCGGGCGCTGTGGAACTGGTAACACTTCGAAAACCGCTCGCGCTCAAGGTGATTAAGACAGCGGATGTCCAGCCTGAGCACGGTGTGTTGTCAGCACGACGATTAAAATGGCGCGCACGCGATAGCCGTCATTACCGCGAAATTGGGGGCACCACCCGCTTGCGGGGGACATTCCTGGTCGTGATTGCGCGTAATTCACAGCCATAGCTTCTCGCTCGCCGACCGGGCCGCCGAGTCGTTGCGGGACCACCAAGCCGACCAACAGGTATCCCGGAGCTCCCGCGGAAGCACCGGTCGGCATCGCGCCTTTCTGGCCCGAAAGTGGCCCTACTACGCGGCGTAGTTGACAACTGCCGAGCGCGTCAAACGATTGACGCGAACTCATCACGACACGCCCGAAACTCGGTGACCAGGCAAAATTTTCTTTTTTTGAACGTTCACAGAAAGGGCTGGCTGACCCGTCGGTCGTCCGAACCGACCGCGATGGGGGTCATGGCCGCTAAAAAACCCTGGTTGAGCAGGTGTTTTACCGAATTCCCCTGCGAACTCCCAGCCGTGATCCCGCTCGGCGGCCGCGCGGCATGTCATCGAGCACGCTGGGGTTTTGACGGGCCAACCCGGGGGGTGGGGTTAGCTTTCGTCAGGTTGCGTGGGTACGGTCGTCGCTGCTGGCTGGTGTTATGACCAGTCAAGACAAAACACAGTGATGGTGACGAGACGGAGGAACCCGTGGCCCTTCCCCAGTTGACCGACGAACAGCGCGCGGCAGCGTTGGAGAAGGCTGCTGCCGCACGTCGAGCACGAGCTGAACTCAAAGATCGGCTCAAGCGCGGCGGCACCAACCTCAAGCAGGTGCTGAAGGATGCCGAGACCAACGAGGTCTTCGGCAAGATGAAGGTTTCTGCGCTCCTGGAGGCCCTGCCCAAGGTCGGCAAGGTCAAGGCGCAGGAAATCATGACCGAACTCGAGATCGCCCCGACCCGCCGCCTGCGCGGCCTCGGCGACCGTCAGCGCAAGGCGCTGCTGGAAAAGTTCGACCAGTAATCCCGGGCGCATAAGTTGAGCGCCGGCCGGGGGGCCGGACGGACAGTCGTGCTGTCCGGCCCCTCAGCCGTCGGGAAATCGACCGTTGTCCGCTGTCTGCGTGACCGCGTTCCCGACTTGTACTTCAGCGTTTCCGTGACTACCAGGGCACCGCGCCCCGGTGAGGTCGACGGCGTCGACTACACGTTTGTCTCCGCCGAGCAGTTTCAGCAGCTGATCGATGACGGCGCACTGCTCGAGTGGGCCGAGATCCACGGCGGATTGCACAGGTCAGGCACTCCCGCACAACCCATCCGCGACGCACTGTCGGCGGGTCATCCGGTGTTGATCGAGGTCGACCTGGCCGGCGCCCGTGCCGTCAAACAGGCGATGCCAGAGGTCCTCACGGTGTTCCTCGCGCCGCCCAGCTGGGAAGCGCTGGAGCGCCGGCTCACCGGTCGTGGCACCGAGACGCCCGACGCGATGAGTCGCCGTCTGGCCACCGCTCGCGCCGAACTGGCTGCTCAGGACGACTTCGACACTGTCGTCGTGAACAGTCAATTGGAGTCTGCCTGCGACGAATTGGTATCCTTGCTGGTGGGCAGCGCGCCGGGTACGGCGAGACGCGGCCCGTAAGCTACTTGAGCATTCACCAAAAAACGCCAGGAGATCTTTTGTGAGCACCCCGCACGCCGACACGCCGTTGGCCGCAGTTGGAGACCTCGATGTCGCCAAGTCCCGTCACGAGGGCTACGACACGCCGGTCGGTATCACCAATCCGCCGATCGATGAGCTACTCGACCGCGCATCGAGCAAGTACGCACTGGTGATCTTCGCCGCCAAGCGGGCACGTCAGATCAACGACTACTACAACCAGCTCGGCGACGGCATCCTTGAGTACGTCGGCCCGCTGGTCGAGCCCGGCCTGCAGGAGAAGCCGCTGTCGATCGCGCTCCGCGAGATCCACCAAGACCTGCTCGAGCACACCGAGGGCGAGTAGCTAGGCGGACGCGATGAGCCTCTTGGGCGAAGAGCAGGGCGCTTGAGCATGGACCGCAAGCGGATCATCGTCGGCGTCTCCGGAGGCATCGCCGCCTACAAGGCCGCGACCGTCGTCCGGCAGCTCACCGAGGCAGGCCATTTCGTCCGCGTCGTTCCCACCGACTCCGCGCTGCGATTCGTCGGCGCCGCGACCTTCGAGGCCTTGTCGGGCAATCCCGTCCACACCGGCGTCTGGGATGACGTCCAGGAGGTGCCACATGTGCGGATCGGGCAGGAAGCCGACCTCGTCGTGGTGGCGCCCGCCACCGCGGACCTGTTGGCCCGGGCGGTCGCCGGACGAGCCGACGACCTGCTGACCGCGACGCTGCTGACCGCCCGATGTCCGGTGCTCTTCGCCCCCGCGATGCACACCGAGATGTGGTTCCACCCCGCGACCGTCGACAACGTGGCGTCGCTGCGCCGTCGCGGCGCCGTCGTCCTAGAGCCTGCGTCCGGCCGGCTCACCGGCGCCGACACCGGTGCGGGCAGGCTGCCCGAGGCCGAAGAGATCACTACGCTGGCCCACCTGCTTCTCGAGCGCTCCGATGCGCTCCCTTACGACCTGGCCGGCGTGAAGGTGCTCGTCTCGGCGGGCGGCACCCGCGAGCCGCTCGATCCGGTGCGCTTCATCGGCAACCGTTCCTCGGGCAAGCAGGGCTACGCGATGGCCCGCGTCGCCGCGCAGCGCGGCGCCGAGGTCACGCTGATCGCAGGCAACACCGCAGGCCTCATCGACCCGGCGGGCGTGCACGTCGTCCACATCGGATCGGCCGCCCAGCTCAAGGACGCGGTGTCCAAGCACGCTCCCGACGCGCATGTGCTCGTGATGGCCGCGGCCGTCGCCGACTTCCGGCCTGCGCACGTCGAGACCAACAAGATCAAAAAGGGCGCCGCTGAGCCGACGGCCATCGAACTGACCCGCACCGACGACGTCCTGGCCGGCGCGGTCCGGGCGCGGTCGGACGGCCAGTTGCCCAACATGCGGGCCATCGTCGGGTTCGCCGCCGAGACCGGCGACGCGAACGGCGACGTGCTGTTCCACGCCCGCTCCAAGCTGGCCCGCAAGGGCTGTGATCTGCTCGTCGTCAACGCCGTCGGCGAGAACCGCGCATTCGAGGTGGACAGCAACCAGGGTTGGCTTCTGGCCTCCGACGGCACCGAGGCCGCGCTGGAGCACGGTTCGAAAACTCTGATGGCCAGCCGTATCGTGGACGCGATCGTGGCCTTCCTGCACAACAGCGGCGGGTGACCGGACGCACATAACCGGATGCGCGTAAGGGTTGCGCGCAACTGGGGCACGCGCTTGGGTGCAACAGGGCACGCATATAATTTGATTAACTAACTTTCTTTGAGAGCGCTGTAGCGAGAGGAATGACACCGTGAGCGAAGGTCGGCTGTTCACCAGTGAGTCGGTGACCGAAGGGCACCCCGACAAGATCTGCGACGCCATCAGCGACTCGGTGCTCGACGCGCTGCTGGCCGACGACCCGAAGTCGCGGGTCGCGGTCGAGACGCTGGTCACCACCGGCCAGGTGCACGTCGTCGGTGAGGTCACGACCTCGGCGAAGGAGGCGTTCGCCGACATCACCAACACGGTGCGCGCGCGCATCCTCGAGATCGGCTACGACTCGTCGGACAAGGGCTTCGACGGCACCACCTGCGGCGTGAACATCGGTATCGGCGCCCAGTCGCCCGACATCGCCCAGGGCGTCGACACTGCCCACGAGACCCGCGTCGAGGGCGCGGGCGACCCGCTGGACCTGCAGGGGGCCGGCGACCAGGGTCTGATGTTCGGCTACGCCATCAAGGACACCCCCGAGCTGATGCCGCTGCCGATCGCGCTGGCCCATCGACTGTCGCGTCGGCTCACCGAGGTCCGCAAGAGCGGTGTGCTCGACTACCTGCGCCCTGACGGCAAGACCCAGGTCACTGTGCAGTACGACGGCTTCACCCCGGTGCGGCTGGACACCGTCGTGCTGTCCACCCAGCACGCCGACGGCATCGACCTCGATGCCACGCTCACCCCGGACATTCGCGAGAAGGTCGTCAACACCGTGCTGAACGACCTCGGGCACGAGTCCATGGACACCTCCGACTACCGCCTGCTGGTCAACCCGACCGGAAAGTTCGTGCTCGGCGGCCCGATGGGCGACGCCGGCCTGACCGGCCGCAAGATCATCGTGGACACCTACGGCGGCTGGGCCCGTCACGGCGGCGGCGCATTCTCCGGCAAGGATCCGTCCAAGGTGGACCGTTCCGCGGCGTACGCGATGCGCTGGGTGGCAAAGAACGTGGTCGCAGCGGGCCTGGCCGAGCGAATCGAGGTCCAGGTGGCCTACGCGATCGGCAAGGCCGCCCCGGTCGGGCTGTTTGTCGAGACGTTCGGCACCGAGGCCGTCGACCCGGCCAGGATCGAGAAGGCCATCACGTCGGTGTTCGACCTGCGACCGGGCGCAATCGTCCGCGACCTGGACCTTCTGCGTCCGATCTACGCGCAGACGGCCGCCTACGGGCACTTCGGCCGCACCGACGTCGAGCTGCCGTGGGAGCAGCTGAACAAGGTCGACGAGCTGAAGGCTTCCGTTTAGACGTCGATGACGCGGTAGAGCTCACATGGCTCGCTGATGCCCTTCAGCATGTGAGCACCGCGGCTCTCCAGCGCGATTCCAGAACCGGCGATGAGCTTGCCGACCGAGGACGAAACGATCACCTCCGAGTTCCCGGCGACACCCTGCACCCGTGCGGCCTGATGCACGGTCATCCCGACCACGTCGTCACCGCGAGTTTCGATTTCGCCCGTGTGTAAACCGGCGCGGATCTCGATGCCGAGTTCTGACCGGATCCGGTCGCGAAGCGTCCACGCGCATCGGATCGCTCGGTTCGGGCTGTCGAAGGTCGCGAGCAGCCCGTCGCCGGTGCTCTTGATCCAGCGGCCACCGCAGACGCCAATCTCGCTGTGGCAGAGATCATCATGCCGGTCCAGAAGATCCCGCCAACCGGCGTCACCGACCCGCGCGGCGTGCATGGTGGAGTCGACGATGTCGGTGAAGAGGACAGTGGCGAGCTTCCGCGAGTGGTCCGCATTCGGGCGTGTGCCGGTGAGGAATTGCTGCATCGCATCGAGGTAGGTGTCCCCTGCGCCGAACCAGACCGCGTGATCAGCCGTGGGAAGCTCCACAAAACGGGCGCCCACGATGTGCTCGGCCAGGTACCGGCCGCTTTCGATCGGCTGGGCCCGATCCTCGCGCGCGTGCATGACGAGCGTGGGGGCGTAGATCGAGGAGAGCACATGGCGGATGTCGATCTCAGTCACGAGCCTGCTGAATGGGACGAAATTCCGCCGAGCAATGGATGCGCGTTCGTAGCGCGCCGCCCAGCGCCGGAATCCCGGCTGTCCGCGCATCGATGGGGCAAACGCCTTCACCGCGAGTTCGCCGGTGCCCCAGACCAACGCACCGATTCTGATCGACCGCAGTGCAGACCGCGGGATCGGGGCCCAAGGATGGTCGTCACGGCGCACCCAGCTTGCGTAGGCACCGCTGAGGATCAGGCCCTCGGTGCGCTCCGGATACGTGGCGGCGAAGAAAGCGGCCATGCTCCCGCCCTCTGACCAGCCGACGATGATGGCCCGTTGCACGGCTTCTGCGCGCATGACCACGACGAGATCCTGCACTCGTGCATCAAGTGACGGCGGCGGAATGCCCCTGTCCGACACGCCAGTTCCGCGCTTGTCGAAGTGAATGACGCGGCACATGGATCCCAGACGCTCGAAGAAGGCGGCCGCTTCCGCGTTTTCCCAGATGACGTCGATGTTCTGGGCGAACCCGGGGACGCCTATCACCGTCCGATTCCCCGAACCAAAGCACTGGTAGCCGATGCGCACCCCGTCCGCCTCCGCGTAGCGGGTCTCCGGGCGGACGAGTGTCACATCGCGGACTCTAGACGCGCTCTGGCCGAAATCGGGCTTGCTGAAACAAATTAAGCACGTTTGGACCAGGATGAGAGTCATGGATCACGTGACGTTCGTCCCCACGGTCGACCAGCTGAACTACACCTTCGGCGGCGCGCAGCCCGTGTTGCGCATCCGGCCGGGCACCGTGTTGACGCTATGGACCGAGGATGCCTACGGCGGGCGCATCACCAGCAGCGACGACGTCGCGAGCACGGCGCTGGACACCGAGGATCTCAACCCGCAGACCGGCCCTTTCTGGATCGAGGGTGCCGAGCCCGGCGACACGCTGGCGATCCATCTGGTCGATCTGACGCCGGCGCGGACGTGGGGTGCATCGAGCCTGATTCCATTCTTCGGCGGCCTCACCAGTATCCCCGTCAGCCCGACGCTGCAGGACCCCCTTCCGGAACGGACCTACATCTACGACTACGACGCAGGAACCCACACTGTCGGATTCTCCGCGAAATCCATCGACTTCCAGCTCCGCATACCGGCCAATCCGATGCTCGGTACCGTCGGTGTCGCACCCGGCCGCCGCGAAGTCCGCACGTCCCTGGTGCCGGATTCCTTCGGTGGCAATATGGATACGCCCGAAATGACCGCGGGCACAACGTGTTATCTGCGGGTCAACGTTGAAGGTGCGTTGTTCTCCCTTGGTGACGGGCACTATCGGCAGGGCGAAGGTGAATCGTGCGGTACCGCGGTCGAAGGGGCGATGCACGTTACGGCGATCGTCGACCTGGTCAAGGGCGGCGGTCCGGCCTGGCCGAGGCTCGAATCCGACACCCACCTGATGTGCGTCGGCTCCGGCAGGCCGCTGGAAGAGGCCTGGAGAACCAGCCAGGTCGAGATGATCGGCTGGCTGGGCGAGTTGTACGGCATGGACCGGCTCGATGCCTATCAGTTGCTCACCCAGATTTCGCAGATGCCGATCGCCAACGTGGTCGACCCGAACTACAGCATCGTCACGAAGATCGACAAACGTCTGCTTCCGCTGGCACCGGCATACGGCGGCATACACGACGAGATCCGCAGCGTCGCAAGGTCATTGGGAACAACTTCATACTGAATCGACACACGGAAGACGAGGCGGACCATGGATCTGGGACTGACTGGCAAGCGATTTCTGGTCACGGGCGGCACCCGCGGGATCGGACGCGCGACCGTCGAGGGGCTGCTTGCCGAGGGCGCCGCGGTGGCCTACTGCGCCCGTAGCGCCGATGCTGTCCTCGCGACGCAGGCGGAGCTGACCGCCAACGGCGCCACCGCGATCGGCACCGCGGTCGACGTAGGGGACACCGCGGCGCTGACCGATTGGGTGAACGCCAGCGCAGAGGCGCTCGGTGGTATCGACGGAGTCGTGGCGAACGTCAGCGCACTGGCGATCCCCGAGAGTGCGGAGAACTGGCGGACGAGCTTTGCAGTCGATCTGATGGGGACGGTCGGCCTTGTCGAGGCGGCGTTGCCATATCTCTTGAAAGCCGAAGGCGGGTCGATCGTCACCATTTCCAGTGTGTCCGGCCGCGAGATCGACTTCGCCTCGGGGCCATACGGCACGATGAAGGCCGCCATCATCCACTACACCCAAGGCTTGGCCTACAACCTCGCGGCCAAGGGTGTGCGTGCGAATACCGTCAGCCCCGGCAACACGTACTTTCCCGGCGGAGTGTGGCCGTCGATCGAAGAGAACGATCCGGAACTGTTCGCGACCGCGCTCGCACTCAACCCGACCGGCCGGATGGCGAGGCCCGAAGAGATCGCCAACGCCGTCGTGTTCTTGAGCAGTTCGGCTGCGAGCTTCATCACCGGTACGAATCTCGTCGCCGACGGTGCGCTCACCCGCGGGGTGCAGTTCTAACAGCTCAGGCCATTTGTTCAGCGCTTCGCGCTGAAGTGGTAATCGCGCAGCGGGAAGTGGCGGCTGCGCCAGTACGCCTCCATCGTTGTGGCGGGCCGCAGCGGCACGTCGCCGTTTTTGTCGAAGTAGTAGCTGTTGGCCAGCGAGCAGCTGTCCTGCCAGAAGATCTGGCGGTGCCGCTTGCGCATCATCTCGGCGAAGTAGCGGTCATTGGCCTCCTGGGTCACCTCGACCCGGGTAGCGCCGCGGCGTCTCGCGTGCTTGATGCAGCGGACGATGTGGTGGCTCTGCGATTCGATGAGCGCGAAGTACGACGAGCCGACGTAGCCGTACGGCCCGAACACCGTGAAGAAGTTCGGGAATCCCGGGATGCTGACGCCTTCGTACGCCTGCAGTCGATGGTCGTCCCAGAATCGCGCCAACGACCTGCCGTCGGGTCCGGTCACCGGATAGGTAATCGCCGCCTCCGGATCCGTCACCTCGAAACCGGTGGCCAGGATGAGCACGTCGACCTCGTGGGACTCACCGTCGGTGGTGGCCACGCCGGAGCCGGTGATCTTTTCGATCGGCTCGGTGACGAGGCTGACGTTGTCGCGGTTGAACGTGGACAGATACGTGTTGTGGAATCCGGGTCGCTTGCATCCCACCGCGTAGCGCGGTGTGAGCTTGTCGCGCACGACCGGGTCCTTCACCTCGCGGCGTAGGTAGGCCTTGCCGAATCTGGGCGCCCGCTTCGCCATCGGGTTCACCGTGAAATAGTGCGCGGCCAGCGGGAAGGTCAGTTCCACATAGGCCTGGCTCATCAGCCGCTGTACGAGCTTTCCGCCGGGAAGGCGCATCGCGCGGCGCGCGGCGGGGGACAGCGGCACGTCCCCCTTCGGGAAGCACCAGATCGGTGTGCGTTGAAAGACGGTGAGGTGCTTGACGATCGGCGCGATCTCGGGGATCACCTGGACGGCCGATGCCCCTGTGCCGATGATCGCGACACGTTTGTCGGTCAGGTCTTGGCTGTGATCCCAGCGGGCGGTGTGCATGGTGACCCCGGCGAACGAGTCGACGCCGTCGATGTCGGGCAGCTTCGGCGTGGTCAGCACGCCGCCCGCATTGATCAGGAAGCGCGCGGTCACGTGGTCACCGGCGTCGGTCTCGATATGCCACAGGTCGGTGTCATTGTCGAATTCCGCGCCGAGCACCTTGGTGCCGAACCGGATCTTGGAGCGCAAGCCATACTTGTCGACGCAGCGCTCCGCGTATGCCTTCAGTTCCTTACCGCGTGCGTAGGTCCGCTTCCAGTCGGCGCTCTGCTCGAAGGAGAACTGATAGGAGAACGACGGGATATCAACGGCGATACCGGGATACGTGTTCCAATGCCAGGTTCCGCCGGGGCCGTCTGCATCATCGATCAGCAGATAGTCATCTATGCCCGACTTGTCGAGCTCGATGGCGGTGCCGATTCCGGAGAATCCGGCACCGACGACGACGGTGTCGTAGCTTGGCGCTGGCTTCATCCCCCGGTGCTCCTTTCGTCCGCGGGCCCCTACGACTCGGTGTATCCCTAAAGTTTAAGGCGCTGAAACACCTCCCAGGCCGCCCGCTCCACCCAGTTTGTCAACAGCTTGCCGTCCTCCCGCACAGCCAAGACCGCGCGGTGCCCTCGTCCCAGAAGCTATGCACGATGTCAACGGAGTTTTCCCGGCTCATTGCGTTTTGAACGCCACGATGACGGCCGGTAGTCCCAGGTCTGTGTACCTTCAGCAGAATGGCCTCCACCGATACCGGCCTGGCCGGCTTCTCCTCGGTCACCAACCGGCACCGGAGAACGCGAGCGCTGTGGCTGTCGGCCATCGTCGTCGCGGCCTGCTACGGAATCTTCCTGATCGTCACCGCGCTGCGGCTGCGCGCAGGAGCCGAGCTGACCGGCCAGTTCTGGCTGCAGCCCGCGGTCAAGGCCGCCGCGGCGGTCCTGCTTGCGGCGGCCGCCGTGACCCATCCGGTCGTGCGGGAACGGCGCTGGCTCATCGGCGCCCTCATCGGTTCCGCGGCCGGTGACTTCCTGCTGGCGATGCCGTGGTGGGAGCCGTCGTTCGTGCTCGGACTGGCCGCCTTCCTCGTCGCGCACCTGTGCTTCCTGGCTGCGCTGCTGCCGCTGTGCGTCCCGTCGGCGCCGCGGCTGACGGCCGCCGCCGTCGTGGTGGCGGCATGCATCGCGCTGCTGATCTGGTTCTGGCCCAAGCTGATCGCCGAGGGTATGGCGCTGCCCGTGACGGTCTACATCGGAGTACTCGGCGCCATGGTGTGCGCCGCGCTGCTAGCCCGGCTGCCCACGCCGTGGACGGCGCTCGGCGCCGTATGTTTCGCGGTGTCGGACGGCATGATCGGCATCGGCAAGTTCGTGCTGGGGTCAGAGGCGCTCGCGGTTCCGATCTGGTGGGCATACGCGACGTCGTTGGTGCTGATCACCGCCGGCTTCTTTTTCGGCCGGACGTCCGACACATCTGCTAGACGGTAGGGGTGACCAAGACCGCAGCGGAGCACGAGCCGATCGCTCGTGTACTCCCGATGCTGTCTGTGCCGCATCTGGATCGCGAGTTCGATTACCTCGTCTCCGCCGAGCAATCCGACGACGCACAGCCGGGAGTGCGGGCGCGGGTGCGCTTCCACGGCCGCCTGGTCGACGCTTTCATTCTCGAAAGGCGTTCGGAAACAGACCATGTCGGCAAACTCGGCTGGCTGGACCGGGTGGTCTCCGCCGAACGGGTGCTGACGCCGGACGTGCGCCGCCTCGTCGACGCTGTGGCCGCGCGGTACGCGGGCACCCGCGCCGACGTGCTCCGCCTTGCGATCCCGCCCCGCCACGCCAACGTCGAAAAGCAACCAGCCGACGAACCCGCGCCGATCGTCGTCGCACCTGTGGACACCACGGGGTGGGCCGAATATGGCACGGGTCAACAGTTTTTCGCCGCGCTCCGAGAAGGGCGCGCGGCCCGCGCGGTGTGGCAGGCGCTACCCGGCGAGCGGTGGGCCGACCGGCTGGCAGAGGCCGCAGCCGTAGCGGTCGAGTCCGGTCGCGGTGTGCTGGCCATCGTCCCGGACCAGCGCGACGTGGACGCGCTGGCCGAAGCCAGCCTGAAGCTCGTCGGCGAAAGCCACGTGGTGGCGCTGTCGGCGGGACTCGGCCCGGCACAGCGGTACCGGCGCTGGCTTTCGGCGCTGCGGGGTACTGCGCGCCTTGGTCATCGGAACGCGTAGCGCGGTGTTCGCCCCGATTGCCGATCTCGGGTTGGTGCTGGTGTGGGATGACGGCGACGACACCCTCGCCGAGCCCCGCGCGCCGTATCCGCACGCCCGCGAAGTGGCAATGCTTCGTGCCCACCAATTACGTTGTGCCGCAATGATCGGCGGCTACTCCCGCACCGCCGAGGCGCAGGCGTTGGTGCGCCGCCGGTGGGCGCACGATCTGGTGGCCACCAGACCGGTGGTCCGGTCACGTGCGCCGCGGGTGATCGCACTGGAAGACAGTGGATATGCCCAGGAGCGCGATGCGGCGGCACACAGCGCGCGGCTGCCGTCGATGGCGCTGCGCACGGCACGAACCGCGCTGGATGCCGGCCACCCCGTGCTGGTCCAGGTGCCGCGCAGGGGTTATGTGCCCGCGCTGGCCTGCGGGCGCTGCCGCACCATCGCCCGCTGCAGGCACTGCACAGGCCCGTTGTCGCTGCCCGATCGGGATGCGGCGGGCGCCGTGTGCCGATGGTGCGGGCGTGAGGAACCGGCACTGCGCTGCGTCCGATGCGGGTCCGACGCCGTCCGCGCCGTCGTCGTCGGTGCACGCCGGACCGCGGAGGAGCTCGGCAGAGCGTTTCCCGGCACCACCGTCGTGACCTCCGGCGGCGACGCCGTCGTGCCCGCAGTTCCCGGCGATCCGGCGCTGGTCATCGCGACGCCGGGTGCCGAGCCGGTGGCCGCGGGCGGCTACGGTGCCGCGCTGCTCCTGGACGCCTGGGCGCTGCTCGGCAGGCAGGACCTGCGCGCGGCCGAGGACACCCTGCGTCGCTGGATGGCCGCAAGCACACTGGTGCGCAGCCGCGCCGACGGCGGCGCGGTCGCCGTGGTGGCCGAGTCGACGGTGCCGACCGTTCAGGCGCTGATCCGCTGGGACCCGGTCGGGCACGCCGAGGCCGAGCTCGACGCCCGCACGGACGTCGGCCTGCCTCCCGCGGTCCACATCGCGGCGGTCGACGGCGCCCCCGAGGCGGTGGCCGCACTCCTCGACACCGCCGAGTTACCCGAGTCCGCCGACCTGCTGGGGCCCGTCGACCTGCCCCTCGGCGCGCGCAGACCCCCTGGCACGCCTGCGATCGGCCCGGTCAGCCGCATGCTGGTCAGGGTTCCTCGGGGCGACGGCCTCGAGCTGGCTGCGGCGCTTCGGCGGGCGACCGGGGTGCTCAGCGCGCGGCATGATCAGGAGCCAGTTCGGGTGCAAATCGACCCGCTGCACATAGGGTAGTGCGAGAATTCGGCACCAGGGCGAGGCAGGAGGTGGCATGCGACGAGTAATCGGATGGTCGATTCCGTTGGTGCTCATCGCCTTTGGACTGCTGTGGCCGCTGGTCTTCACCGGCGGACACGACGAGAGCCCCGCAAGCGATCCTGTGGTGTTCAGCAACTACAAGGTCGATCTCGTGGTCAGTGCCGACGGTCGGCTCGACGCGGTCGAGACGATCACCGCCGAGTTCCCCGGGGATAGGCATGGCCTGTTCAAGTTCTGGCCCGTCGACAACCAGAACGTGCCGCGGGTCCGGCAGATACCCGACGTCACGTCGATAATGCTCGACGGCCATTCGGTGTCGTACCAGATGCTGTGGGAGGACGGTAAACGCTTCCGGGTGGCCAAGATCGGCGATCCGGACAAGTACCTCAGCTACGGCACACACGTGTTCGAGATCCGCTACACCATCCCCGGTGTACTTGACCCGGGCCGCATCGGAGCCGACAAAACCTTCGCGGACTCGATCGGCGACAGCTCGGGGTCGCCGTCGGCGTTCTATTGGAACGTCATCGGCCAGGCGTGGAACAACAGGATCGACCGCGCCGAAATCACGGTTCGGCTGCCCGGCAACGTGACCGGCGCGCAGTGCTCGGTCGGGTTCGGTGTCGGAGCGCCGTGCAGCGGCCTGACCATCAGCGAGAACGAGGTCGCTCTGATGGCGACCCATCTGGCTCCGCGCACGCCCGTCACGGTGCGAGCGGGTGTCGACGTGCCGACACCGCAACGCGAGGAACTGCTGTGGCCCTACACCTGGGACCGGATCCTCGGCCAGTCGACGACCGGTCTGATGTGGATCCTGAGCCTGACCGTGCTGGCCGGCCTCGGCGCGTTCCTCTGGTACCGGACCACGGTCGAGCCGTCGCCGGGATTCCCGCTGCAGTACGCGCCGCCGCCGGGCCTCGGGCCGGTGCAGACGGAGTACATCCGCACCGAAAGCGTTCCGAAGAGCGCGCTGATCGCCACGCTCTTCTATCTGGCCGAGCGCAAGCTGATCGAGCTCAAGCAGATCAGCGACGAACACTGGCGAATTCGCGGCCTCGCCGACATATCCGACTGGGAGCAGCAGGTCGATCCCGTCAGTCGCAAGGTCGGTATCGCGCTCAAGGTGAACAGGCGCGGCGAGGAGTTCGAGGCGAAGAAGACGGTCAAGTCCGGCGAGAAGCTGAACAAGGCCAAGACCGACATCGCCAAGGCCGTGGAGAAGTGGGCTTTCGACGGCGGGCTGATGGTCAAGCGCAGGAAGGAGCTGTGGGTGCGCACGGTCAACGTCCTCGCGCTGCTGGCGGCGGTGTGTTGCTTCTTCCTGTGGTTCGGCATCCCGATCACCGCGTGGGGCCTGCCGTTCGCCGCGTTCTTCCTGTTCTCCGCGCGGTCGTGGACCGGCGGAGTCGGCACTCGCCGCACCGCCGCCGGTCGCGAACTGTGGTCGCAGGCGGGTGGTTTTCACCGCATGCTGGCGACAGACTCGGCGGAGTCGCGGTTCGACTTCTCCGCACGCAAGGATCTCTACACCGCCTACGTGCCGTTCGCCGTCGCGGCAGGAGCCGCTGCGCTGTGGGCCAAGAAGTACGAGATCTCCGTGGGTGCGCCTGCCCCGCAACCGGATTGGTATAACTCGTCGTCGTCGACCTCGTCGACATGGGGCTTCGGCGGCTCCGGCGGCGGGAACTTCAACAGCTTCGAGTCGGCGCTGTCGTCGTCGATCGGCGCCTACACCGCATCGCAGTCGTCGTCATCGTCCGGTGGTAGTAGCAGCAGCGGCGGCGGCTTCGGCGGCGGTGGTGGCGGCGGAGGCGGCGGCGGGGGAGGAGGCGGATCATGGTAGGGCCGCTGCTGATCATCGTGCTGGTGCTGGCGGTGCTGGTGCTGATTGGTTTCGTGATGGGCTACAACAAGATTCGATCAGCCAACATCCGGGTGGACGAAGCGTTGTCCGGGATCGACGTCGAGCTGACGCGTCGTGCGGCGCTGATTCCGAGCCTGGTGCACACCGTGCAGACGTTCGCCGCGCACGAGAAGGGCATCCTGGATCACGTGACCGATGCCAGGGCCGCGTTGACGTCCGCGACATCGGGCAAGTCGGTGGCACAGCGCAGCGCCGCCGAGAAGGACCTCGACACCGCACTGGCCCCGGTGCTGGCGCTCGGACAGAGTTATCCGCAGTTGAACTCGTCGAACAACTTCCTGAACCTTCAGGAGAATCTCGCCGACACCGAGAACAAGCTGGCGTTCGCGCGCCAGTACTACAACGACGCGGTCGCCACGCTGAACCGCGCCATCAGCACCCTTCCGTGGATACTCGTCGCGCCGGTGAGCGGTGTGTCCGAGCGCGAGTACTACCAGGTGCCGCGGTAGATATGCGTATCGTCTTCGCCGGCACCCCCGAGACCGCGCTACCGTCGCTGCGCAGGCTCATCGACTCTCCGCGCCATGACGTGGTCGCGGTGCTCACCCGGCCGGACGCCGCGTCCGGTCGCCGGGCCAAACCGTCGCCGTCGCCCGTGGCCCAGCTGGCTCGCGAGCGCGACATCCCTGTGCTGAGGCCGCTCAAGCCGAACTCCGACGAATTCGTCGCGGAGCTATCGGAATTGGCGCCCGACACGTGTGCCGTCGTCGCATACGGGGCACTGCTGCGCGACGCCCTGCTCGGCGTACCCCGCCATGGCTGGATCAACCTGCATTTCTCGCTGCTGCCCGCGTGGCGTGGTGCGGCGCCGGTGCAGTCGGCGATCGCCGCGGGCGATGCGATCACCGGTGCCACCACGTTCGATATCGAACTGGCCCTGGATTCCGGGCCCGTGTACGGCGTCGTCACCGAGACCATCCGGCCCACCGACACCGCGGGGGATCTGCTTGACCGGCTGTCGATTTCGGGGGCCGCGCTGCTCGAGACGACGCTGGACGGTGTCGCCGACGGAACTCTGACGCCGGTGCCGCAACCGTCCGAAGGCATCACCGTCGCGCCGAAGGTGACCGTCGATGACGCCAGAGTGCGGTGGGACCTGCCCGCTCATGTCGTCGACCGGCGGATCCGCTCGGTCACCCCGAACCCGGGGGCATGGACCCTTGTGGGTGACCTCCGGATCAAGCTGGGGCCGGTGTCGGTCGACGAAGCAGCACCGAACCCATTGCCCCCCGGTGTAATTCGCGTCGACCGCAGCGGCGTCCGCATCGGAACGGCATCGCAGCCGGTGCTGCTGGGGAGCGTCCAACCGCCGGGCAAGAAGCCGATGGACGCGGCGGCGTGGGCCCGCGGTGCCCGCCTCGACGAGTCTGCAAGTGCGACGTGACAAAGCCGCGCAGGCCGCGCCGTAAGCCGCTCGACCCTGCCAGACGCGCGGCGTTCGACGTCCTGCGGGCGGTCTCGGAGCGCGACGCGTACGCCAACTTGGTTCTGCCCGCACTACTACGCGAGCGCGAAATCACCGGTCGCGACGCCGCGTTCGCAACCGAGCTGGCATACGGTGCCTGCCGTAGCCGAGGACTGCTCGACGCCGTCATCGCCGAGGCCGCGGGTCGTCCACCGGATCGAATCAGCGGGGTGCTGCTCGATCTGCTCCGGCTCGGCACCTACCAGTTGCTTCGCACCCGTGTCGAACCGCACGCCGCGGTCTCCACGACCGTCGAACAGGCCGGAATCGAATTCGATTCGGCACGAGCCGGATTCGTCAACGGCGTGCTGCGCACCATCGCCGGTCGCGACGAGCAGTCCTGGACCGACGAGCTGGCGCCGTCCGCCACCACTGACCCTGTCGGTCACATCGCGTTCGTGCATGCACACCCGCGCTGGATCGCCCAGGCGTTCGCCGACGCCCTCGGCGCCGCTGCCGGTGAGTTGGATGCACTGCTGATGGCGGATGACGACCGGCCGCTCGTCCATCTCGCCGCCCGGCCGGGCGTGCTGACCGCGGCCGACCTCGCCGACGCCGTGGACGGCACCGTCGGCCGCTACTCGCCGTACGCGGTCTACCTCACCGGCGGCGATCCGGGTCAGCTGGACGCCGTCCGCGACGGCGCCGCGCTGGTGCAGGACGAGGGCAGCCAGCTGGTGGCCAGGGCGTTGACGCTCGCGCCGGTCGACGACGACGGCGGGAGGTGGCTGGATCTGTGCGCGGGTCCCGGCGGCAAGACCGCGCTGCTGGCCGCGATCGGCGCGGACGTGAGGAGCACAAATCATTTGAGCACCGAGTGGGGCGCCCGCGTCACCGCGATCGAGCCGAATGCACGGCGCGCCGATCTCGTCGAGGAGAACACCCGCGGGCTGCCGGTCGACGTGCTGCGGGTGGACGGCCGCGACCCCGGGCTGGAGCCGGGATTCGACCGCGTGCTGGTGGACGCGCCCTGCACCGGGCTCGGCGCGTTGCGGCGGCGCCCCGAGGCGCGGTGGCGCCGACAGCCAGCGGATGTGCCCGCGCTTGCCAAGCTGCAGCGCGAACTGCTCGCGTCGGCGATCAAGCTGACCCGGCCTGGAGGCGTCGTGCTGTACGCGACCTGCTCGCCGCATCTGTCCGAGACGGTCGGCGTGGTGGCCGACGCGCTGCGCCGCCATCCGGTCACCGCGCTGGACACCCGGCCGCTGTTCGAGGGCGTCGAGGAGCTCGGTGACGGGCCGTACGTGCAGCTCTGGCCGCACCGGCACGGCACCGACGCGATGTTCGCTGCTTCTCTCAAAGTAGGGTGAGCCCATGTCTCGCCCGATGATTGCGCCGTCGATCCTGGCCGCAGATTTCTCCCGGCTGGCCGACGAGGTGGCGGCCGTCAAGGGCGCCGACTGGGTGCACGTCGATGTGATGGACAACCACTTCGTGCCGAACCTCACTCTGGGCCTGCCGGTGGTGGAGAGCCTGTTGCCGACGACCGACATTCCGATCGACTGCCATCTGATGATCGACAACCCCGACAGGTGGGCGCCGCCATACGCGGAGGCGGGCGTCTACAACGTCACGTTCCACGCCGAGGCCACCGACAACCCCGTCGGCGTCGCCCGCGACATCCGGGCCGCCGGGTCCAAGGCGGGCATCTCGGTCAAGCCGGGCACACCGCTCGAGCCCTACCTCGAGATCCTGCCGGAGTTCGACACCCTGTTGATCATGTCCGTCGAGCCAGGCTTCGGCGGCCAGAAGTTCATCCCCGAGGTGCTGTCGAAGGTCGCCATCGCGCGCAGGCTGGTCGATGCGGGCGAGTTGACGATCCTCGTCGAGATCGACGGTGGCATCAACGCCGAGACCATCGAGGACGCCGCCGAGGCGGGAGTGGATTGCTTCGTCGCGGGTTCGGCCGTCTACAGCGCGGAGGACCCGGCCGCGGCCGTCGAGGCGCTGCGCAGGAAGGCCGCCGCAGCGTCACACCACCTCCGGCTATGAACTTCGACGCCGCGATGCGGCTGGCCATCGAACAGGCCGACAAGGTCAAGGGCGGTACCTACCCCAATCCGCCTGTCGGCGCTGTCATTCTGAATCGCGATGGCGAGGTCGTCGGCGTCGGCGCAACCGAACCGACCGGCGGCCCGCACGCCGAGGTGGTGGCGCTGCAGCGCGCCGGGGCCGGCGCCGAAGGCGGCACGGCGGTCGTCACCCTCGAGCCGTGCAACCATCACGGCCGGACACCGCCATGCGTCGACGCCATTCTCGCCGCGGGTATTTCGACCGTTGTCTACGCCGTCGGCGACCCCAACGCAGAGGCTGCCGGGGGAGCGGTCCGGCTCACGGAAACGGGCGTACGCGTCGTCGCCGACGTTCTCGCCGACGATGTGGCAGGCGGACCACTGCGTGAGTGGCTGCACAAGCAGCGCACCGGCTTTCCTTATGTCACATGGAAATTCGCCACCAGCATCGACGGCCGCAGCGCGGCCGCCGACGGTAGCAGCCAGTGGATCACCAGCGACGCAGCCCGCGCAGACGTACACCGGCGCCGCGCGGCCTGCGACGCGATCGTCGTCGGCACGGGGACGGTGTTCATCGACGACCCCAAGCTGACGGCCCGGCTGCCCGACGGCAGTCTGGCCGACAGGCAGCCGCTGCGCGTCGTCGTGGGGGAGCGCGAAATCTCTTCCGATGCGAACGTCCTCAACGACGACACCAGGACTATGGTGATCCGCACCAGGGACCCGCACGAAGTCATCAAGGCACTCTCGGATCGCACCGATGTGCTGATCGAGGGCGGTCCGACGCTGGCAGGTGCGTTCCTGCGGGCCGGCGTCATCAACCGGATCCTGGCCTATGTCGCGCCAATCCTGTTGGGCGGCCCGATAACCGCGGTCGGCGACGTCGGCGTACTGTCGATCGCCCACGCGCAACGGTGGCGGTTCGACGGCATCGAGCCGATCGGACCCGACATTCTTCTCAGTCTGGTTCCCCAGTAGCCGTCGTCTCGTCCATCTCGAGCGGCCGGTGTTCGATGAGGTCGCGGATCCCGCCGCCGCCAAGCCGTTCCCGGAACGCCGCCACCGTGTAGCCGATGACCGTCGCGTCGGTGCGTGCCCGCGCCGTCGCCGAACGCGGCATGTGAAACAGCGGGCCGAGCTCACCGAAGTAGTCGCCCGGCTCTGCGACCCAGAGCAATTCCTCGCCGCCTCCCGCCAATTCGCGCACGATCTCGATTTCACCCTCCGACACCACGTAGATGCAGTCGCCCATGGTGCCCTCCTCGAAGAGCACCTCATCGGCGGCCAACTTCGCCGTGGCGGGCGGGCGGTTGCTTTCGGCGAAGTCGGGCACGAGCTCGACAACCCGGTCGGCCAACGGGAGGATGCGGCTGTCGTGGGTGGCGACGACCACCATCCGGTCGCCGGAGGCCAGCTCGCGGATCAGCCGCAGCACCTCTTCGACCTGGATGAAGTCCAGGTGCGCGGTGGGCTCGTCGGCGAGAATCAACGGCGGATCAAGCGCGATCGCGCGTGCGACCGCGACGCGCTGCTGCTGCCCGCCGCTGAGATCACCGGGCCGATGGGATGCCCTGTCCTCCAAGCCAACCCGGGCCAGCAGCTGTTCGGCCTTTTCCCGCGCCTGTTGGCGCGGAACGCCCGCCGACCGCAGGGGCACCATCACGTTCTCCAACGCCGTCAGGCTCGGCACCAGGTTGAACGCCTGAAAGACGATGCCCACCGTCTCGCGGCGGTACTTCGCGAGCCCCCGTGTGTCGAGCGATGTGACGTCGACATCGCCGAATTTGATGGCGCCATCGCTCGGCTTGAGAATCCCGCCGAGGCACGACAGCAGCGTCGTCTTCCCACATCCGCTGGGCCCCAGCAGGATCACCAGTGACCCCGCCGCCACGTCGAGGTTGAACCCGTCAAGCGGGCGGACCGCGTATCCACCGCTGGAGTACTCCACAACCAGGTCCTGAATGCTGAGATCGCCCATGGCTCAAGGTCCTCCGAACGCAGTGGCCGGATCGACCGACACCGCACGATGCAGACCGGTGCCGCTGGCGATCAACCCGAACACGACCGCGATCACCGGCAGCAGCACGTACGCATAGGCCGGGACGATCACCTGCATCGGGAATATCGGTCCGAGCAGAGCCGACAGCACCACCCCGACGACGACGGCCGCCAGTGCGACGATGATCGCCTGTAGGCCGAGGCCGGCCGCGATGGACGACGTCGGAACCCCAATCGCCTTGTACACCGCGAAGTCTCGCAGGCGTTCGAGCGCCGAGAGATAGATCACCGAGCCCACGATCATCGCCGCGACGACCCAGAGCAGGATCGCGACGATCGTGATCGAGTTGACCGCCACCTTCAGCGGTCGGAGCAGGTCGGCGACCGCCCCGTCGCGGTCGATGGCCTTGTACCCGGGCGGCACCTGATTGAGCGTGCCGCGGATGCCGATCGATGCGACCAGCGGTTGGCCGCCGTACACCAGCTGCTGCGCTCCCTCGGTGGTGAGGAAGATGTTGGGCAGGTTGGCCAGCGCGGTCGAATTCTCGACAATGCCGACGATGTGCAGCTTGCGCGAGGCGATCTGGATGTCCTCGCCCTCGTTGCGTCCGAGCGTGCTCGACACCGCGACCTCGGTGGGATTCGCGGGCGGCCGACCCGTCGATACCACCGGCATGCCTGGGCCGCGTTCGGGCGCCCCGAACAAGTCGGCGTTTCGGGTCGAGTCGCCGAGTGTGACCGTGCCGCCCGCGTAGACCAGCGGGGCCGCGGCCTGCACGCCGGGTGCCGAGGCGATCCGCTGCAGGTCAACCGGTGCGAACGGCGTCGCACCCACGAACGGGCCCGAAGCCCCCTCCTTGACCAGAAAGGTGTCGACGCCGAGTGCGTCGACGGTCCGTCGTGCCTCGGTTCGAAAGCCGTTCGCGAGTCCGGTTAGGACAAGCGTCATGGCGAAGATGATGGCCGTGGACAGGATTGCGATGACGAAACGCCGCTTTCGCCACTGCATGTCGCGCAGCGCCGCCAGCAGCATGTACGCGACGTTACCGACGCCAGAGCGATTGCGGGCGAGGTTTGCGTACGACGTGCCCCGCAGCGGTCAGCGGCCCGCGGTGAAGGTGGCGACCAAGGTATTGCAGAACGCGGGCAGATCGTCGGGTTTGCGACTCGACACCAACGTGTTCGGTCCGCGCGAGCAGACGACGACTTCTTCGTCGACCCAGTTGGCGCCCGCATTGACCAGATCGGTGCGCAGGCTCGGCCACGATGTGATCATCCGGCCGCGCACCACATCGGCATCGATCATCGTCCACGGCGTATGGCAGATGGCCGCGACTGGCGTGCCGCCGCGAGACTGCCCTGCCAGGCTGGCTGCACTTCTACAATCACCACCGAGCCCACTCCGCCATCGGAGGCCAGCCGCCAGTCACCCGACTGACCAACCTCCCTGGACATCACAGCTAGTCGCCGTTATGTCACCGAATGTTTGCCTGATGGTCACAAATGTGATGAAACCGACTGTGAACCATCGCCTGTCGTGACCCGGGCCGTGTCAGACCCGGCCGGTAGACTCACCCACAAGAGCTCGGCATCAGGCCTGGCACATCGCGCTTTCACCGACGAGTTGCGCGCTGGTGAGCACGAACAAAGGAAAAAGAGCGTGACTGCAATGCAGGACTGGCTCAACATTCGCCCTTTCGACCCCAAGAACCTCAAGGCCCGAATCTGCGACGCGCTGGGTGTCGGCGAGGAAGAAGTAGCGGACGGGATCGTGGAGCCGCGGCTGATCCAGCCCGGCGTCGAGCGCTGCTGAGCCGCTAGCGCGGCGGCCGGTGCCGCCCCGACGGCGGTCCCGGTGGGCCTGCCGTCCGGCGCTGGATTCTCGCGGTCTGGTCCGTCTTGGGCAACGCCCGCGTCGGGGCGTCGATCAACGCGGTTGGCGCGTCGTCGCCGTCGCCCGCACCGGCGGACTCCTCAGGCTCCTCGGCGTGCTCTTTGCGCCCGCTGATGAACAACGCCACGAGGGCGCCGACCACGCAGACGATCGCGGTGATTCCGAACATCTCGCCGTACTGCATCGCGAACGCGGTCTTGTACTTCGCCGCCTGGGCGGCGAGCTTCGCAGCGAGGCTTTCGGCGGGTGGATTGGGCAGCGAAGCCAGGATCTGGTTGAACCGGTAGAGACCCCAAGCGCTCAGCGAGGCGATGCCGATCAGCATGCCGATCATCCGCGCCACCACCACGGCGGCCGATGCGATGCCGTGCTGAGCAGACGGAACCACCCGCAGGGTCGCCGAGGTCAGCGGGCCGATCACCAGGCCAAGCCCGAGCCCGGCGATCGCCAGGTCGGTATCGAGTACAGGCAGCGTGAACAGCTTGAGATCGTGCCGCGCAGCAAGCAGATCCACCGGCCATTGTGCGATCAGGTAGTAGCCGCCCGCAGCGATCAACAGACCGACGCAGGCCACAGCGCGGTCGCCGACCCTGGTGGCGATCCAGCCGCCGAGCAGCGCGCCGATGGGCAGCGCGATCAGAAAGCGCAGAAGCAGAAACGCCGCTTCGTTCTGGTCCTGCCCGAGCACGCCCTGACCGAATAGTTCGACGTTGACGAGCGTCACCATCAGGGCGGCGCCCGCGGCCAGCGACGCCGTGAGAGCGGCCAGGAACGGCCGGAAGTGCACTCCGGCCGGTTCGATCAGCCTCGTCTTCGCGAAGCGCTCCCACGCGAAGAATGCCACCGCGGCGACCAGGGCCGCGATCAGCAGCGGTGGACCATATGACGGCAGAACATGTTTGCCGTCCGGCGCGGGGTTGTACATGCCGACGACCATCAGGCCGAGCGTGATCGCGAGCAGGACGCCGCCGACGACATCCACTTTTTCCGGGTGCTCGTTCTTCATCCGCTTGGGCAGGCTGAAGTGGATCATCGTCAACGCGATCACCGCGAGCGGCACGTTGACCCAGAACACGGACTGCCAGTGGTGGAACACCCAGACCAACGCGATGCCGTACATCGGCCCGAGCACGCTGCCCAGCTCCTGCGCCGCGCCGATCCCGCCGAGCACACCTGCCCTGTTGCGGGCCGCCCAGAGGTCCGCCGCGAGCGCCAGCGTGACCGGGAGCAGCGCACCGCTGGCCGCACCCTGGATGACTCGCCCGACGACCAGCATCGTCAGATCGGTCGACAGCGCCGTGACGATCGAACCGATCGCGAAGCCGGCGAGGCTGACCTGCAGCAGCATCTTGCGGCCGAACCGGTCTGACGCCCGGCCGAGCAGCGGCATCGCGGCGATGTAGCCGAGCAGGTAGCCGGTGACGATCGGGGTGACGCGCTGGATTTGGTTAATCGCGATCCCGACGTCGGACATGATGTCGCGGATGATCGTCACCACGACATACGTGTCGAGCGCGCCGAGCAGGACCGCGAGGGCGCCCGCGCTGATCGCGATTGTGCGGCTCCGGTTCGTATGCACCGTCGCTGCGTCCGTCATTTAAACGGCTGGCTTGGTGACGTTGACCGGCTTGTCCCAATCAGACAGCGTCATCTGCACGCTGTTGCCTTGCGAGGGCTCCAGCTTCGCCTGGACGAGTTTGTGGTCGTTGTCCTTCTCGATCCACGCCGTCCCGGGAACCGGGCCTGTCGCCTTGATCGGCGGTGCGATCTTGTTGACGGCATCGGCGCTGACCTGACCGGTCACCTTGACCGTCTCCACGCCGTTGATGGTCTCGGTGCCCTCGGACTTCGGATCGCTGAAGTTCGCCAGCACGTTGGCCAGACCCGTATCCGGGTTCAGGATGGCTGCGATGTCGTAGACGTCGGAGGCGGGGCCCATGTCGATGTAGCTGTCGCCGGAGAGCGCGACATAGAGGGTGTTGTCGATGACGACGAAGTTGGCGTCGACGTCGCTGCCCTGGAATAGCAGCTTCGCGTTGCCCTGCGCGGCGACGACCGGCTGCTGCGACAGGTCGCCGCCGACGGTCTTGATCGGCAGGTCCTGGAGCTGGCCGTCCACCTTCAACTCGAGGTGAACGCTCTTGAGTGCGCGGGTTGTCTCGTTCGACTGCTTCAGCAGCGTTGCGGCGTCGGGCAACGACTCGCTCGACTTGTTTGAGGACGATGAACAGCCTGCAACGAGTGCGGCGGCTACGAAAAGTGTGGTGAGGATTAACCAAAGAGATCGGACTGCGTTTTTTGGGCGCGTCTGCATGAGTGCATCGTAGAGGGTGGCGCTGCGTACGCTGATTTGCGTGTTCACCGGAATCGTCGAAGAACTGGGCGAAGTAATCGGCAAGGAAGACCTCCCGGACGCGGCCCGCTTTGTCATCCGCGGACCGGTCGTCACCGGGGACGCAGGCCATGGTGACTCCATTGCCGTCAACGGTGTCTGCCTCACGGTGGTCGACGTGCGGGCAGGCGGAGAATTCAGCGCAGATGTGATGAAGGAAACACTGGACCGGTCGAGCCTCGGCGATCTTCGCGTCGGCAGCAGGGTCAACTTGGAACGGGCGGCGGCGCTGAACAGCCGGCTCGGCGGGCACATCGTGCAGGGCCACGTCGACGGCACCGGACATGTGATTGCCCGTACCCCGTCGAAGAACTGGGAAGTGGTGCGGATAGCGCTGCCCACCGCGCTGTCGCGCTACGTCGTCGAGAAGGGGTCGATCACGGTCGACGGGGTGTCCCTGACCGTTTCCGGGCTCGGTCACGACTGGTTCGAGGTGTCGCTGATCCCCACCACCCTCGAGATGACCACCCTCGGCCAGGCCAAGGTCGGTGCGCACGTCAACTTGGAGGTCGATGTCATCGCAAAGTATGTTGAACGGCTTCTGACCGGCGATAGTCCATCGGCCTAGTGGTTTGCAGCACGGCTCGAAGACAACACGCGAGCACATGGAAGAGCTCGCTTCGATCGATACTCCCCATTTCGAGTGTGTGAAACGTCGTTGGCACAGTCGGGGTCTCGATGCGGCCCAGAGCGGGCGACGTGACCGAGGTCGAGCGCCTCATGCTGGACAGAGACTGAGAGAAGATCGAATTCTGACGCGCCTGCAATTGGCGGGCGCGATAATAGCCGCGGGCCGGGTCCAAGCAGAAGGATGCATTCAATGAAGAAGCTGGCAGCAGCGCTGTTGATGACCACAGCAGCGGCGGTCGCACCGATTGCCATCGCGCCGGTGGCTCAGGCCGACATCTGTGCAGGCGCGCATGGACGCCACGTCGGGGTGGGCGGCTGCACGAACGTCGTCGGTGACGTGGCCACCGGCGTAGCCATCGCATCGTCGGACAATCCGTACGTCATGGGCGAGGTGCCGTGCTACACGGTCGAGGGTGTTCCGTATTACACCCCGCCCGGCGACCCCTGCTAACAGGCGCTCAGCAGGCGGCTGGCAATAATCGCCACTTCGTCGTGGTTCATACTGGATACGGCGACGATGGTTCGTACCTGAACCGGCAAAGGTGGCGATGATGACGAGGTTGGACTCCGTCGAACGGGCGGTTGCCGACATCGCGGCGGGCAAGGCCATCGTCGTCATCGATGACGAGGATCGCGAGAACGAGGGCGATCTCATCTTCGCGGCGGAGAAAGCCACGCCCGAACTCGTCGCCTTCATGGTCCGCTACACGTCCGGATATCTGTGCGTGCCGCTCGACGGTGCGATCTGCGACAAGCTCGGCCTGCTGCCGATGTACGCGGTGAACCAGGACAAGCACGGCACCGCCTACACCGTGACCGTCGATGCGAAAGACGGCGTCGGCACGGGCATTTCGGCTTCCGACCGGGCGACGACCATGCGGTTGCTTGCCGACCCGACGAGCGTCGCCGATGACTTCACCCGGCCGGGCCACGTCGTTCCGCTGCGGGCCAAGGATGGTGGCGTGCTGCGCAGGCCCGGCCACACCGAGGCCGCGGTCGACCTTGCGCGGATGGCCGGTCTGCAGCCGGCGGGCGCGATCTGCGAGATCGTCAGCCAGAAGGACGAAGGCGCGATGGCGCAGACCGACGAACTTCGGGTGTTCGCCGACGAGCACGACCTTGCTCTGATCTCGATCGCCGATCTCATCGAATGGCGCCGCAAGCACGAAAAGCACATCGAGCGGATCGCGGAGGCCCGCATTCCGACGCGGCACGGCGAGTTCCGCGCGGTCGGCTACACCAGCATTTACGAGGACGTCGAGCACGTCGCGCTGGTCCGCGGCGACATCGCCGGGCCGCACGGCGACGGGCATGACGTGCTGGTGCGAGTGCACTCCGAATGCCTGACCGGTGACGTGTTCGGCTCCCGCCGCTGCGACTGCGGCCCGCAGCTGGACGCCGCGCTCGCGATGGTGGCCAGGGAGGGCCGCGGGGTCGTGCTCTACATGCGGGGCCATGAGGGCCGCGGCATCGGGCTGATGCATAAGCTGCAGGCCTACCAGCTGCAGGACGCGGGCGACGACACCGTTGACGCGAACCTCAAGCTCGGCCTGCCCGCCGACGCGCGCGACTACGGCATCGGTGCGCAGATCCTCGTCGATCTCGGCGTGCGGTCGATGCGGCTGCTCACCAACAACCCCGCCAAGCGGGTCGGCCTCGACGGCTACGGCCTGCACATCATCGAGCGCGTGCCGCTTCCGGTGCGGGCCAACGCCGAGAACATTCGCTACCTGATGACCAAGCGCGACCGGATGGGCCACGATCTGAGCGGGCTCGACGACTACGACGAGGTCGTGCCGGGCGAATTCGGCGGAGCTCTATGAGTGGAGGCGCGGGCGTTCCCGACCTGCCACAGCTCGACGCATCGGGGGTGACGCTGGCGATCGTGGCCAGCACGTGGCACGAGCAGATCTGTGACGCGCTGCTCGACGGCGCCCGCAAGGTGGCCGCCGACGCAGGCATCGACAACCCGACGATCGTCCGGGTGCTCGGCGCCATCGAGATCCCGGTAGTCGCGCAGGCGTTGGCCGCCGACCACGACGCCGTCGTCGCGCTCGGCGTGGTAATCCGCGGCGAGACACCGCATTTCGACTACGTCTGCGATGCCGTCACACAAGGTCTGACCCGGGTATCGCTGGATTCCTCCACTCCCGTTGCCAACGGCGTGCTGACCACCAACACCGAGCAGCAGGCGCTCGCCCGCGCAGGACTGCCCGACTCGGCCGAGGACAAGGGCGCGCAGGCCGCGGCGGCCGCGCTCTCCACCGCGCTGACACTGCGGGGCATTGCGGACGCGAAGAGCAAAAAGGACGACCGCCGGGGGTCATGAGCGACGACTGGGATCTCGAGGTACGGCCCCATCTGACACCGTATTTCGCGTACGGTGCGGCGGCGGTGATCTTCATCAGTGCGGTCGCGGTGGGTGTGCTGCTGAAGATTTCATCGACCGGGGTGATCTTTCAAACGGCCGATCAGATCGCGATGGCACTGCTCGGTGTCATCATCGCCGGTGCCGTGCTGTTGTTCGCCCGACCGCGGATGCGGATCGGCGCACCCGGGGTTGCGGTGCGAAACCTGTTCGGCTACCGGCTGATTCCGTGGTCCGATGTCGTCGGTGTGACGTTCCCGCGCGGTGCACGCTGGGCGCGGGTGGACCTACCCGACGACGAGTACGTCCCGGTGATGGCGATCCAGGCCGTCGACAAGGAGCGCGCGGTCGACGCGATGGATCGCGTGCGCGGCCTGTTGGTTCGCTACCGGCCCGACATCAGCCCACACTGAGCGACATCGCGACTTCGTCGCGCCTGGCCGCGGTGTCGTCGGCGACCAGTGCGAAGCCCAGGCTCTCGTAGACGCCCCTCGCGACGGCGTTGTCCACCGCAACCCGTAGCGTGACGAAACGAGCCCGCCGATCGCGCGCCCAGTCCACCGCCGCGGCCACTAGTGGTCGCGCCAGGCCGTGACCACGGGCGGCGGGGTCGAGCCAAAGCGAATAGAGATAAACGGTTTCGGCGTTCTCCTGCTGCGCGCCGATCAGCCCGACCGGACGGTCGCCGAGCAATGCGGCGAACTGCGCGTGATCTCGGAGCCGTCGGCGCCACTGCGCTGCCGTGAAGGAGGACTCCTGCTGGAACTGCGGGTCGTTGGCGCCGAGGGAGTCGGTCAGCGCCCGCAGCCGCACACCTGCGAACAGCCGCCAGTCGGATTCGGTCAGCCGGGTGACTCGCGCCGTCACCGGGGGTCGCCCCCCGTGCGGCCCGCTAGCCCCCTGACCTCGGGATTGGCCGCCGCCGAAGCGGCCCCCACCAGCGGGGCCGTCACCTCTAGCAGGGGCGGGATCCGCATCACTCGACGGTAGAGCATCGGGGTCGTCTGACGACGGCAGTAACCTGGAATCCGTGCCCGATCCAGCGACGTACCGCCCGGCGCCCGGGTCGATCCCCGTCGAACCCGGCGTCTACCGGTTTCGCGATCCGCATGGCCGCGTCATCTACGTCGGCAAAGCCAAGAGCCTGCGCAGCAGGCTGAACTCCTACTTTGCCGATATCTCTGGGCTGGCGCCTCGGACGCGTCAGATGGTGATGGCCGCGGGCAGCGTCGAGTGGACCGTGGTGACCACCGAAGTCGAGGCGCTGCAGCTGGAATACAACTGGATCAAAGAGTTCGATCCGCGGTTCAACATCCGCTACCGCGACGACAAGTCCTATCCGGTGCTGGCGGTGACGCTGAACGAGGAGTATCCGCGGCTGATGGTCTACCGCGGTCCGCGCCGCAAAGGTGTTCGCTATTTCGGGCCGTACTCGCACGCATGGGCGATCCGCGAGACGCTCGACCTGCTCACCAGGGTGTTCCCGGCCCGCACATGTTCAGCGGGAGTCTTCAAGCGGCACAAGCAGATCGATCGGCCTTGCCTGTTGGGCTACATCGACAAGTGCTCGGCGCCGTGCATCGGTCGTGTCTCCGCAGAGGAGCACCGCAAGATCGTGCTGGACTTCTGCGACTTTCTGGCGGGTAAGACGGACCGGCTGGCGCGTGATATGGAACGCGACATGAACGAGGCCGCGGAGCGACTCGACTTCGAGCGGGCGGCACGCCTGCGGGACAACATCTCTGCGCTGAAGCGTGCGTTGGAAAAGCAGACGGTGGTGTTCGGCGACGGTACCGACGCGGACGTGGTGGCGTTCGCAGACGACGATCTAGAGGCCGCCGTGCAGGTGTTCCACGTTCGGGGTGGACGGGTCCGCGGCCAGCGTGGCTGGATCGTCGAAAAGTCCGGTGATCCAGAGGATTCCGGCCAAGCACATCTGGTCGAGCAGTTCCTCACCCAGTTCTACGGCGACCAGGCCGAGTTGACCATTTCCTCCGACGAGGCGACCAACCCGGTGCCGCGTCAGATATTGGTTCCGGTCATGCCGCCGAACGCCGAGGAGCTGGAAACCTGGCTGTGCCGGCTGCGAGGGTCGAAAGTGGCGATCCGGGTGCCGAGGCGCGGCGACAAGCGCGCGCTTGCCGAAACGGTCAAGCGCAACGCGCAGGACGCGCTTGCGCAGCACAAGCTCAAGCGCGCGGGCGATTTTACCGCGAGATCTGCTGCGCTGCAAAGCATTCAGGAGGCACTGGGGCTGGCCGATGCGCCGTTGCGGATCGAATGCGTCGACATCAGCCATGTCCAGGGCACCGACGTGGTCGCCTCCCTCGTGGTGTTCGAGGACGGTTTACCGCGCAAATCGGACTACCGTCACTACGCGATCAGGGAGGCCGCCGGTGACGGTCGGTCCGACGATGTCGCGTCCATTGCCGAGGTGACGCGCCGACGCTTCGCGCGGCATGTCTCCGATCTGCAGAACACCAGTGTGTTTACCGCCGAAGGGAAATCGCGACGATTCGCCTACCCGCCGAATCTCTACGTGGTGGACGGCGGCGCTCCTCAGGTGAACGCCGCGGCGCGCGTTCTCGACGAGTTGGGCGTGACGGACGTCGCCGTCATCGGACTGGCCAAGCGTCTCGAGGAGGTGTGGGTGCCGTCGGAGCCCGACCCGGTGATCCTGCCCCGCAACAGTGAGGGGCTTTACCTGCTGCAGCGGGTGCGCGACGAAGCCCACCGGTTCGCCATCACCTATCACAGGAGCAAGCGGTCCAAGCGGATGACGGCCTCGGCGCTGGACGCGGTGCCCGGGTTGGGGGAGCACCGGCGAAAAGCGCTGGTCACCCACTTCGGGTCGGTGGCCAGGCTCAAGCAGGCCAGCGTCGAGGAGATCACCACGGTGCCTGGCATCGGCGTCGCTACCGCGAGAGCAGTCCTGGAAGCACTCGGTGTACCGGCCGATTCGACACCGCCCGCTGCGGTTATCGGCGATGATCAGAGCAGGGCATCGGGATGACGGATCAGGGCACAGGCGAGGATTTGCGGGGGCGGGACGCAACCCGCGAACCCGACGCGGAATCGGGTATCGATGTCGTTCTCGTCACGGGTCTGTCCGGCGCGGGCCGCGGGACAGCGGCCAAGGTCCTCGAGGATCTCGGCTGGTATGTCGCCGACAACCTGCCGCCCGAGCTGATTGCGCGCATGGTCGACCTCGGCCTGGCCGCCGGCTCGCGAATCACCCAGCTCGCGGTGGTGATGGACGTGCGGTCCCGCGGGTTCACCGGCGACTTGGACTGGGTGCGTAAGGATTTGGCGACCCGCGGCATCACGCCTCGGGTGCTGTTCCTTGAGGCCTCCGACGACATTCTGGTGCGCCGTTACGAACAGAACCGGCGCAGCCACCCGTTGCAGGGCAACCAGACGCTTGCCGAAGGTATTGCGGCCGAGCGCGCCATGTTGGCACCGGTGCGGGCGACGGCCGACCTGGTCATCGACACCTCGAAGCTGTCGGTTCCCGCGCTGCGGGAGAGCATCGAAGGCGCCTTCGGCGGTGAGACCGTCGCGTACACCAGCGTCACCGTGGAGTCGTTCGGGTACAAGTACGGGCTGCCGATGGACGCCGACACGGTGATGGATGTCCGCTTTCTGCCGAATCCGCACTGGGTCGACGAGCTTCGGCGGCACACCGGCCAGCATCCCGCCGTGCGCGAGTACGTATTGAGCCAGCCGGGCGCGGCGGAGTTTCTCGGCACCTACCATCGACTGCTGGACCTTGTCATCGAGGGATATCGCCGGGAGGGAAAGCGCTACATGACTGTTGCCATCGGCTGCACAGGCGGCAAGCATCGCAGTGTCGCGATGGCCGAGGCGCTGGCGGGACGACTGCAGGGCGGTGACCAACTGTCGGTGCGTGTGTTGCACCGGGATCTGGGCCGCGAATGAATGCACGCATCGTCGCGCTGGGCGGCGGGCACGGGCTTTACGCAACGCTGTCTGCCGCCCGCAGGCTGACTCCGCATGTCACCGCTGTGGTCACGGTGGCAGACGACGGAGGGTCATCGGGACGGCTGCGCGGGGAACTCGATGTCGTGCCGCCGGGTGATCTGCGAATGGCTTTGGCGGCTTTGGCATCCGACAGCCCGCACGGCAGGCTGTGGGCGACGATTCTTCAGCACCGGTTCGGTGGCAGTGGCGCATTGGCGGGCCATCCCATCGGTAACCTGCTGATGGCCGGCCTCAACGAGGTGCTCGCTGATCCTGTTGCGGCACTTGATGAATTGGGCCGCATACTAGGCGTCAAGGGCCGGGTGCTTCCGATGTGCCCGATCGCTCTGCAGATCGAAGCGGACGTCGCGGGCCTGGAGTCGGATCCGCGGATGAGCCGGGTGATCCGCGGGCAGGTGGCGATCGCCACCACCCCGGGCAAGGTCCGCAGGGTGCGGCTGCTGCCCAGTGACCCGCCCGCCACCCGGCAGGCGGTGGACGCGATCATGAACGCCGACCTGGTGGTGCTCGGACCCGGATCGTGGTTCACCAGCGTCATACCCCATGTTCTGGTGCCGGAGCTGGGCGCGGCGCTGCAGGCCACCCCAGCCAGGCGGGCGCTCGTGCTGAACCTGGTGGCCGAGCCGGGGGAGACCGCGGGGTTCTCCGTTGAGCGGCACATCCACGTGTTGTCCCAGCATGCGCCGGGGTTCACGGTGAATGAAATCATTGTCGACGCAGCTCGAGTGCCCAGCGAGCGGGAGCGGGAGCAGCTCAGCCGCACCGCGACCATTTTGGGTGCTGCGGTTCAGTTTGCTGAGGTGTCCAGACCTGGTACACCTTTACATGACCCGGCGAGGTTGGCCGCGGCGTTGGAGGGCGTCCGCCTGCGGGGTGCGAGTCCCGGCGGGCCCCTCCAGCCGCCGACGGTCCCCACACCGGCCAGGACGGTTAATGGACCGAGAGGTGACGACTCGTGGCGATGACAGCCGAAGTCAAGGACGAGCTGAGCCGCCTTGTCGTCAATTCGGTCAGCGCGCGCCGTGCCGAGGTTGCGTCGTTGCTGCGGTTCGCCGGGGGACTGCACATCGTTTCGGGCCGCGTCGTCGTCGAGGCCGAGGTCGACCTCGGCATCATCGCCCGCAGGCTGCGCAAGGACATCTTCGACCTGTATGGGTACAACGCCGTTGTTCATGTGTTGTCCGCCAGTGGAATTCGCAAAAGCACCCGGTACGTGGTGCGCGTCGCGCAAGACGGTGAAGCACTGGCCCGACAGACCGGCCTGCTCGATCTGCGCGGTCGCCCGGTGCGTGGTCTGCCCGCACAGGTAGTGGGCGGCAGCGTCGGCGACGCCGAGGCGGCCTGGCGCGGGGCCTTCCTGGCGCACGGCTCGCTGACCGAGCCGGGCCGGTCGTCCGCACTGGAGGTCAGCTGCCCGGGGCCGGAGGCCGCACTCGCGCTCGTCGGCGCCGCACGACGCCTCGGCGTCAGCGCAAAAGCGCGTGAAGTGCGCGGCGCCGACCGCGTGGTGGTGCGTGACGGAGAGGCCATTGGCGCGTTGCTGACCAGGATGGGAGCCCAGGACACGCGGCTCACGTGGGAAGAGCGCCGGATGCGGCGCGAGGTGCGGGCGACCGCCAACCGGCTGGCCAACTTCGACGACGCAAACCTGCGCCGGTCGGCGAGGGCGGCGGTGGCGGCCGCGGCCCGGGTCGAGCGGGCACTGGAGATCCTCGGGGACACCGTTCCCGACCACCTGGCCGCCGCGGGCAAGCTGCGCGTCGAGCACCGCCAGGCTTCGCTGGAGGAACTGGGCAGGCTTGCGGATCCTCCGATGACGAAAGACGCTGTCGCGGGCCGTATTCGGCGGCTGCTGTCGATGGCTGACCGCAAGGCCAAGCAGGACGGCATTCCCGACACCGAGTCTGCCGTCACGCCGGATCTTCTCGACGACGCCTGACCTTCTCCGGCGAGAAGACGCAAAAGCACCCCAACACGCCGTGAAAACGGGACTTTTGCGTCTGTTCGCGCAGGAAAGTGTGGGATTCTGCCTGCGTGTCGGCTCCATCCGGGGTTGTGACGTTCCTGTTCACCGACATTGAGGGTTCGACCCGGCGGTGGGAATCAGACGCGGACACGATGCGCTCGGCGCTTGCCGCGCATGACAAGACACTGCGCACTGCGATCGCGGCGCATAACGGGTTCTTGTTCAAGCACACCGGCGATGGCGTGATCGCGGCGTTCGCGTCGCCGAGGTCGGCCGTCGATGCGGCGGTTGCCGCACAGCGGGAATTGAATTTGCCTGTGCGGATGGGTGTCGCCACCGGCGAAGCCGCGCTACAGGACGGCGACTACTTCGGTGCGGTGCTCAACCGTGCCGCGCGGGTGATGGCTGCCGGACACGGCGGCCAGATCCTGGTGGCCGACTCGACGGCTGCGCTCGTCAGTGGCATTGACGTAGTCGACCTCGGGGCGCGGCGCCTGCGGGATGTGCCGAACCCTGTCGGGCTTTTTCAGGTACGGGCTCCAGGTCTGCGCGAGGAGTTTCCTCCATTGCGGGTGCTCGGCACGACTCCCGGGAACCTGCGGCCCGCGGCAAGCAGCTTCATCGGCCGCGATGCAGAGGTCGCCGCCGTCAAACACGCGCTTCGCACGCACCGTCTCGTGACCCTGACCGGTGTCGGCGGCGTTGGCAAAACCCGACTTGCGCTGGAAGTCGCCACGACACTGCACGACGAGTTTCCCGACGGCGTCTGGCTTTTCGAGCTTGCCGCCGTGACCGATGCGGCCGCGGTTCCCGACGCGGTTGCCGCCGTGCTCGGCATCACCCGACAACCGGGCAGGACACTTACAGAGTCTGTGGCGGCCGCGCTGGATGGCAGAGTCCGGCTGCTGGTCTTCGACAACTGCGAGCACGTACTCGACTCCGCCGCCGATTTGATCGAAGCGGTGCTCGGGCAGTCGGCGACGGTGAAGGTGCTGGCCACCAGCCGGGAAGGACTCGGGGTCGCCGACGAACAGATGTGGCGGGTGCGCTCGCTGGACCCCGAGACCGCCGCCAATCTTTTCGTCGAGCGTGCAGAGGCTGTTGCGCAAGGCTTTTCGGCTGACGAGACCGAAACGATCGCCGAAATCTGCAGTCGCCTCGACTGCATTCCACTTGCCGTCGAACTGGCGGCGTCCCGGATGGCTGCGATGACCGCTGGTGAGGTGCGTGACCGTCTCGATCAACGGTTCCGACTCCTGGTCGGGTCACGCCGCGGGTTGGAACGCCACCAAACACTGCGTCATGCCGTGCGATGGTCCTATGATCTCCTCACCGAGCCCGAAAAGCTGCTGCTGGAATGCTGCTCGGTGTTCTCCGGCGGATTCGACATCGAAAGTGCCTGTGCAGTAACGAGTTCTGACGATGACTTCACAACGCTTGATCTGTTGGACGCGTTGGTGCGTAAGTCATTGCTTGTCGCCGACCGAGCGTCCGGGCGGACCCGATTTTCGATGCTCGAGACGATCCGCGAATTCGCCGATGAGCAACTTGTCGGACGCGGGGCGGCGGCCGAGGCCCGTACCGCGCATTCCCGACACTTCGCCCACCGCGAGGCCCAGCTCCTCGAGATCTGGGACAGTCCGCGTCAACGTGAGTTCTATGACTGGTTCGTCCGCGAGCTGCCGAACCTGCGCACCGCGTTTCGCTGGGCCGCCGACCAGGGCGATATCGACACCGCGAGCACCATCGCGAGCCACGCGGGTTTCATCGGGGCCGTGGCCGAGCTGTATGAGCCAACAGCCTGGGCAGAAGAGCTCATCGAGCCCGCGAAGGCAGTTCACCATCGGCGCCTTGCAGCCTTGTACCTCATAGCGTCTCACTGCTATACGGCAGGACGCCTCGCAGAGGCCATCGAATACAGCGAAGCCGGCCAGAGGCTGATGGACGGTGGCTACCGCGAAGTGCCATTCGGAATCGAAGGCTCATTAGGCGCGGTCTACTTGGCGTCCGGACAGCCCGAACGATGGGTCGACGTGTGCCGGGATCAGCTGGCGCGCGATCACGACACGCACTCGATCACTCGGGCATGCTTCGTACTCGCACTGACCTTCTCCGGTTTCAATGACGAGGCTGTGGCGGCCGCCGACGGCTTGGTCGAAGCAGCTGGCACCACCGACAATCCGTATGCGCTCTCATTCGCGCTCCTCGCCTACGGCATCGCGGTGCGGAACAGCGACCGCGGGCTTGCACTCGAAGCCCTCCGTCGAGGTCTACCGATCGCCAGCGATAGCGGCAACCGCGCGAATGAGTCGCACCTGGCAGGCGTGTTGTGCCAGGTCGAGGCCGAGTGCGGAAATTCTCTGGCCTCGCTCGAATACTGCACGCTTGCCATCCGCAACTATCACGACGCGGGGAACATCGCCATGCTGCGCAGCACGATGGCTCTGCTGGCCACCCAACTTGATCTGCTTGGCCGAAACGCGCCTGCGGCCGCCATCGCCAGTTTCGCCATGAGTCCACTCACCGCGGCGGCATTCCCTGAAGTCAATGCCGCGACGACGCATCTTCGCGAGGTGCTCGGGGACCAGACTTACGAAGAGCTCGTCCGTAAAGGCGCTGCGATGACCACTGCCGAAGTGGTGGCGTATGCCTACGACCAAATCGATCAGGCTCGGGTGGCACTCGAACAACTACCGTGAGCGAATGCAGACACTGCGAGTCGGCGCCGCCTTTCCCGATCCACCGTTCAACGGCATGCCGGACGACGGCGGGCTGGACATCGACCTGATGACCGCGATCGCCGACGCCCTCCACATGGATGTCGAGTTCGTCCCGTACGAAGGGGCGGACTTCAACGGGATCTTCGAGGCGCTCAACGCAGGCGCCTTCGACTGCGTCGCCGCCGGCACCACCGTCACCCCGGAACGGGAGAAGAAGGCGAAATTCGCGCCGCCCTACCTCATCTCGGGCCAGTCCCTGGCTGTCGACACCGCCAGGCTGCCGAACGTCGGTTCGGTCGACGACCTCGAGGGCCTGACGATCGGCGTGCAGCACGGCAACACCAGCCTCCCGATCGCCGAAAAGCTCGTCGCCGACGGGAAGGCTGCCCGCATGCGGGTCTACGACTACGGAAGCATCCGCACCGCCCTCGCCGACCTCATTACCGGCGACTGCGACGCGTTCATGAAGCTCGGCCCCGTGCTCACCGAGCTCGTCAAGCCCGTCGCAGGCGTCGATGTCGTGCAGCGGGGAATCTCCGTCGAGAACATCGCCATCGCCGTCGGGCTCGACGACCAGGAACTCCTCGCCCGGGTCATGGTCGCTCAGGAAGAGTTGAACCAGGACGGGACGTTGCAGCAATTGCGACGGAAATGGCTGGGTAACCCGTACACCGATCAGAGCTTGGCGGTCCTTTGACCAGGATCGCGCGTGGCGGGTACCACACCACTACGCTTGCCGATGAGCATCAAGGCGAAAAAGGGAGAGATCAAGTGACTATCCGGGTTGGCGTTAACGGTTTCGGCCGCATTGGACGCAATTTCTACCGGGCCCTTGCGGCGCAGAAGGCCGAGGGCAAGAGCACCGATATCGAGGTCATCGCCGTCAACGACCTCACCGATAACGCCAGCCTGGCGCATCTGCTCAAGTTCGACTCGATCCTGGGCCGCTACCCCGAGGAGATCTCCCTGGAGGGTGACGACACCATCGTCATCGGCTCGGCCAAGATCAAGTCCCTGGAGGTCAAGGAGGGCCCGGCGGCGCTGCCGTGGGCCGATCTGGGCGTCGATGTGGTGGTGGAGTCCACCGGTATCTTCACCGCTCGCGCCAAAGCCCAGGGCCACCTGGACGCCGGTGCCAAGAAGGTGATCATCTCCGCGCCGGCGTCTGATGAGGACATCACCATCGTGTTGGGCGTCAATGACGACAAGTACGACGGCAGCCAGAACATCATCTCCAATGCGTCGTGCACGACGAACTGCCTGGGGCCGCTGGCCAAGGTGCTCAATGACGAGTTCGGCATCGTCAAGGGCCTGATGACCACGGTGCACGCCTACACCCAGGACCAGAACCTGCAGGACGGCCCGCACAAGGACCTGCGCCGGGCGCGGGCGGCCGCGTTGAACATCGTGCCGACCTCGACGGGGGCGGCCAAGGCGATCGGGCTGGTGTTGCCGGAGTTGAAGGGCAAGCTCGACGGCTACGCCCTGCGGGTGCCGATCCCGACCGGGTCGTGCACCGACCTGACCGCTGAGTTGTCCAAGTCGGCCACCGCTGAACAGATCAACGCGGCGTTCAAGGCTGCGGCCGATGGGCCGCTGAAGGGCATCTTGAAGTATTACGACGCGCCGATCGTGTCCAGCGACATCGTCACCGACCCGCACAGCTCGATCTTCGACGCCGGGCTGACCAAGGTGATCGACAACCAGGCCAAGACCGTGTCCTGGTACGACAACGAATGGGGCTACTCCAACCGACTGGTCGACCTCGTCGCCCTCGTCGGCAAGTCACTCTGATCCGATGGCCGTCAAGACGCTCGACGACCTTCTCGCAGAGGGGGTTTCGGGGCGGGGCGTATTGGTGCGCTCCGACCTGAACGTCCCGCTCGACGACGACCGCAACATCACCGATCCGGGCCGGATCATCGCATCGGTGCCCACCCTCAAGGCGTTGTCCGACGCGGGCGCCAAGGTCGTTGTCACCGCGCACCTCGGCAGGCCGAAGGACGGCCCTGACCCCAAGTTCTCGCTGGCACCCGTCGCCAAAGCGCTGGGGGAGCAGCTGAGCCGTCACGTGCAGCTGGCAGGCGACGTGGTGGGCTCCGACGCGCTGGCCCGCGCAGAAGGGCTGACCGACGGCGACATCCTGCTGCTGGAGAACATCCGGTTCGACCCGCGCGAAACCAGCAAGGACGACAACGAGCGCCTCGCGCTGGCGCGGCAGCTGGCCGAACTCGTCGCTGCCCCCGACGGCTCGCCGGGAGCTTTCGTCTCCGACGGCTTCGGTGTCGTGCACCGCAAGCAGGCGTCGGTCTACGACGTCGCGACGCTGTTGCCGCACTACGCGGGCAAGCTGGTGGCAGCCGAGATCAAGGTGCTCGAACAGCTGACCAGCTCCACCGAGCGGCCTTACGCGGTGGTGCTCGGCGGCTCCAAGGTGTCCGACAAGCTGGCCGTCATCGAGAACCTCGCCACCAAGGCCGACAGCCTGGTCATCGGCGGCGGCATGTGCTTCACCTTCCTTGCGTCGCAAGGCGTTTCAGTCGGCACTTCGCTGCTGGAAGAAGGCATGATCGACACCTGCCGCAAGCTGTTGGAGGATTACGGCGACGTCATCCACCTACCCGTCGACATCGTCGTCGCGGAGAAGTTCGCCGCGGACTCGCTGCCGGAGAGGGTGGCCGCCGATCAGATCCCCGAGGGCAAGATGGGCCTCGACATCGGCCCTGGTTCGGTGAAGCGGTTCACCAACCTGCTGTCCAACGCCAGGACGATCTTCTGGAACGGCCCTATGGGTGTCTTCGAGTTCCCGGCGTTCGCCGACGGCACGAAGGGCGTCGCGGAGGCCATCATCGGAGCCACCGCAAAGGGCGCGTTCAGCGTCGTCGGCGGAGGCGATTCGGCGGCCGCGGTGCGCCAACTCGGCCTGCCCGAGGACGGCTTCTCGCACATTTCCACCGGAGGCGGGGCCTCACTGGAATACCTTGAGGGCAAGACGCTCCCCGGCATCGAAGTCCTGAGCACCTGAGAAAGGCGGATACGTGTCCCGCAAGCCGCTGATCGCCGGCAACTGGAAGATGAACCTCAACCACTTCGAAGCGATCGCGCTTGTGCAGAAGATCGCCTTCTCGCTTCCGGACAAGTACTTCGACAAGGTCGACGTCGCGGTCATCCCACCGTTCACCGACCTGCGCAGTGTCCAGACCCTCGTCGACGGCGACAAGCTGCGGCTGACCTACGGCGCGCAGGACCTGTCGCAGCACGATTCCGGCGCCTACACCGGAGACATCAGCGGCGCGTTCCTCGCCAAGCTGGGCTGCACGTATGTCGTGGTCGGCCACTCCGAGCGGCGCACCTATCACGCCGAGGACGATGCGCTGGTCGCCGCCAAGGCCGCCGCAGCCTTCAAGTACGAGCTGACCCCGATCATCTGCATCGGCGAGCAACTCGACGTTCGCGAGGCGGGCAACCACGTCGAGCACAACGTCGAGATGCTGCGAGGATCGCTGGCCGGGTTGTCCGCCGAACAGATCGGCAAGGCCGTCATCGCCTACGAGCCGGTGTGGGCGATCGGCACCGGCCGGGTGGCAAGCGCCGCCGACGCGCAGGAGGTCTGCAAGGCCATCCGCGATGAACTGGGCAAGCTCGCTGACCCGCAGCTGGCTGCGGGGATCCGGGTGCTCTACGGCGGATCGGTGAACGCCAAGAACGTGGGCGAGATCGTCGCCCAGGAGGACGTCGACGGCGCGCTGGTCGGGGGCGCGTCGCTCGACGGCGAGCAGTTCGCCACCCTGTCGGCGATCGCCGCTGGTGGCCCGCTTCCTTGATCACAACGCCGACAGCCTGTAGTCTGGCTGCCATGGATTTTGGGCCTGCAGATCACGCTGATCGTCACCAGTCTGTTGGTCATCGTGCTCGTCCTGCTGCACCGCGCCAAGGGTGGCGGCCTGTCCACGCTGTTCGGCGGCGGCGTCCAGTCCAGCCTGTCGGGTTCGACGGTGGTGGAGAAAAACCTCGACCGGCTGACGTTGTTCGTCGTCGGCATCTGGCTGGTCTGCATCATCGGCGTCGCGCTGCAGATCAAGTACTCCTAGCCAAGCTCGGCCGCGGCAATCCAACAAGCCGCACATCAAGCGGCCCCGCAACTTGTGTGATTCAGTAATACTGCCCGCCTCGGGCTGTCACACGAGAGGCCACATGAACACTCCGCAAGGGCCGCAGCCGTACCGGCAGAACCAACCGCCACCACCCCCGCAGAACCCGCAGCCCTACGGGCAACCGCAGCACCGATATCCACCGCCGCCACCCCCGCAGCAATATCGCCCACCGCCACCTCCGCCGCAGCAGTACCGCCCGCCCCCTCCGCCTCAACCGCAGTACCGGCAACCGCCGCAGTACGCGCAGCCGCCGGCCCACCAGCAGCCTCAGCCCCAGCAGGGCCCGTACGGGCAGCCCGGCGAGGGGATCGCCGTCGACACCCATTTCTTCCCGCTGGCGTTCCTGCTGTTCTTCTTCAAGCCGAAGATCGCTATCGACGGCCAGGAGACGACCGTCGCAGCCTGGGGGCGCACCGTGCTGCCCGCCCGGCCCGGTCAACACCAGGTGCACGTCCACGTGCCGTACTTTCTGCCCCCGAAGCTGGGCCCCGCCGATGCCACCGCCGACGTGCGTCCGGGTCAGGTCGCAGAACTCGACTACAAGGCACCGCTGTTCGCGTTCAGCCCGGGGTCGCTCGGCGTCGGCCCGCAGAAGTACAACGGCGTCGGCATCACCATTGCCATCGCGGCGATTCCGTTCGCAATCATCTTCCTGGTGATCCTTCTCTCCGTCGTTTTGGCTGTGATCTAGCAGTTCCCGCACTGCGGGCTGCTTCCCGGTCGCCGATACTGGGCTGATGGTCGAAGGCCCCGACACCTCACTGGCGCCGATCGGTGCCGTGCAGCCGCACCAAGGTCGGGCGTGAGGCGACCGAGCCGATGCGCGAGGATATCCGGCTCCTCGGCACCATCCTGGGCGACACCGTGCGCGAACAGAACGGCGACGAGGTATTCGATCTCGTCGAGAGGGCCCGCGTCGAGTCGTTCCGGGTGCGTCGTTCCGAGATCGACCGCGCCGAGCTCGCGGGCATGTTCGACGGTATCGACGTCCACAAGGCCATCCCCGTCATCCGGGCCTTCACTCATTTCGCCTTGCTCGCCAACGTCGCCGAGGACATCCACCGCGAACGCCGCCGCGCCGTCCACGTCGCCGCGGGCGAGCCGCCGCAGGACAGCAGCCTGGCCGCCACTTACCTCAAACTCGACTCGGCCGATCTCGACGTGCAGACGGTGGCCGAGACTCTCGATGGCGCGCTGGTGTCGCCGGTGATCACCGCACACCCCACCGAGACTCGCCGCCGCACGGTCTTCGACACCCAGCACCGCATCACCGAACTGATGCGGCTGCGACTGCACGGCCACACGCACACCGACGATGGCCGCGACATCGAAACGGAACTGCGTCGCCACATCCTGACGCTGTGGCAGACCGCCTTGGTCCGGCTGTCGCGGTTGAAGATTCAAGACGAGATCGAAACCGGGTTGCGCTATTACCCGGCCGCGTTTCTGGAGGTCATCCCGAAGGTGAACGCGGATGTGCGGGCGGCGCTGCGGGCGCGCTGGCCGGACGCGGCCCTGCTCGCCGATCCGATCCTGCGGCCGGGGTCGTGGATCGGCGGTGACCGCGATGGCAACCCGAACGTCACCTCCGACGTCGTCCGGCTGGCCACCTCCCGCGCGGCCTACACCGCGCTCGCGCATTACTTCGGCCAAATCACCGCACTCGAGGAAGAGCTGTCGATGTCGGCCCGCCTGGTGCAGATCAGTGACGAGCTGACGGCACTGGCCGATGCGTGCGAAGAGCCCGCCCGCGCCGACGAACCGTACCGGCGCGCGCTGCGGGTGATCCGTGGCAGGCTCACCGCGACCGCCCGGCAGATCCTCGACGACCAACCGGAGCACGAACTGGATCTCGGGCTCGAGCGATACGGGACACCGGGGGAGCTGCTGGCCGACCTCGACGTCGTCGATGCGTCGCTGCGTGCCAACGGCAGCGCAGTGCTCGCCGACGATCGGCTCGCATGGTTGCGAGAAGCCGTGCGCACCTTCGGTTTCCACCTCTCGGGTCTTGACATGCGGCAGAACTCCGATGTGCACGAGGAGGTCGTCGCCGAGCTGTTTGCCTGGGCAGGCGTGCATCCCGACTACGCGTCGTTGCCCGAGCCGGACCGCGTCGAGCTATTGGTGTCCGAGCTCGGCACGCGGCGCCCCCTGGTCGGCGATGGCGCCGAAGTGTCCGAGCTTGCCCGCAAGGAACTCGACATCGTCGCCGCCGCTGCCCGTGCCGTCACCGTTTTCGGCCCGCAGGCCGTGCCCAACTACATCATCTCGATGTGTCAGTCGGTGTCGGACATGCTCGAGGCGGCGGTCCTGCTGAAGGAGGCCGGCCTGCTCGATGCGTCGCGTGCCGAACCGTACGCCCCGGTCAACATCGTGCCGCTGTTCGAAACGATTGACGACCTTCAGCGCGGATCGTCGATTCTCGAAGCGGCGCTTGATCTTCCACTCTACCGGGCGATGGTCGCGTCGCGCGGCGACAGCCAGGAGGTCATGCTCGGCTACTCCGACTCCAACAAGGACGGCGGCTATCTGGCTGCCAATTGGGCGCTGTACCGCGCAGAGCTTGATCTCGTCGAGTCCGCCCGCAAGACCGGAATCCGGTTGCGGCTCTTTCACGGTCGCGGGGGCACGGTCGGCCGAGGCGGCGGACCGAGCTATGACGCCATCCTCGCGCAGCCGCCAGGGGCGGTGAACGGGTCGCTGCGGTTGACCGAGCAGGGTGAGGTGATCGCGGCGAAGTACGCCGAACCGCGCGTCGCGCACCGCAATCTGGAGACGCTGATCGCCGCTACCCTCGAGGCGTCGCTGCTCGACGTCGAAGGGCTCGGGGACGAGGCGGGACCGGCCTATGAGGTGCTCGACGACCTGGCGGCACGCGCGCACCGCGCCTATGCCGAATTGGTCCATGAGACACCCGGTTTCGTCGACTACTTCAAGGCTTCCACACCGGTTGGCGAGATCGGGTCGCTCAACATCGGCAGCAGACCCACGTCGCGCAAGCCCACCACCTCGATATCCGACCTGCGGGCGATTCCGTGGGTGCTGGCATGGAGCCAGTCGCGCGTCATGCTGCCCGGCTGGTACGGCACGGGGACGGCGTTCGAAGACTGGATCAACGAAGAGGACGGCAGGCTGGAGCGTCTGCAGGATCTCTACCGGCGGTGGCCCTTCTTCCGCACCGTGCTGTCGAATATGGCTCAGGTTCTTGCGAAGTCGGATATGGGCCTTGCGGCGAGATACGCGGAACTGGTCGAGGACGAGGCGCTGCGGCGGCGGGTGTTCGACAAGATAGTCGACGAGCACGAGCGCACCATCGGCATGCACGGGCTGATCACGGGCCACGACGACCTCCTGGCCGACAACCCGGCGCTGGCCCGTTCTGTGTTCAACCGCTTCCCGTATCTCGAACCGCTGAATCATCTTCAGGTGGAGCTGTTGCGGCGCTACCGGTCCGGCGACGACGACGAGCTCGTCCAGCGCGGAATCCTGCTGACGATGAGCGGCCTCGCCACCGCGCTGCGCAACAGCGGATAGCCCTTAGCGCGTCGTGTAGTCGATGGGACACGGGTCGGCCGCGCGTCCCACCCCGCCGATCTGCTCGGGCACCGGGCGCGGGTATGTCGTCCACCGTGGCGTCATCCGGTAGTGACCGAACAGGCGCGTCATCGCCGACGTCATGGCCGCCAGCGAGAACGGCTGGGCCGGGCACGAATGCTTGCCGTGCCCGAAGACCGTCACCAGCGTCGGCGAGGGCAGCGCGGTTTGGTCTTTGAGCCGGTGCCGGTGCCACCGGCCGGGATCCCAGCGCTCGAGGCCGGGCGCCGCCGACGTGTTCAGCAGCGGAAGCAGCGTCGCGATCGTCCAGTCCGCGGGAACGCGATACGTCACGTCGCCGGTGTCGAGGTCGACCGGTGACAGCACGGCCCGCGACATGATGGATCGCTGCGCCATCCGCGTGCTCTCCAGCGCGCAGCGCTGAGCCAGTTCGCCGTCGCCCGCGACCACCGCATCCAGGTCCGCCGGATGTTCGAGCAGGTCGACCATCGCCCAGCCCAGCGCAGCCATCAGATTCGACATCGACGCGATGTGGATCAGCGCGACGTCCAGCCCGATGCCGCGGATCCGGTCAGCGACCGGAGCAGATGACCACGCCTCGACGATTCGGCCGAAGAGCGCGGTGTCAGCCACATCGCCCGCGCCCAACCGGCGCACCGCTTCCGCGACCACCGCGATGACGTCGTCCAGCGCCGACCGCTCGGCCCGTTTGTCCGAAGCGGCGACCGCGGCCATCGCGTCGGGATGCACGAACGCATCCGATCCGTCCAGGGTGTTGAACGCCGACACCAGCCGTTCGAAGGCTTCGCCCTCTGCCGATCCCGGTCCGGCCCACGACGCAAGGCCCATGCGGTGGCCGAGCCTGCGGGTGAGATCGAAAAGGTCCACCGAGCCGTGCGAACCCAGTTCGGCGACAGTTTGATCCAACGCCCAGCGCAGATTGGCCAGGTATGAGGCGACGTCGTCGCGGCGAAACAGCGCATCGGGAAGGAGGCGCCTGCCCGCGAAGATTTCGTCGGGCAGTTTGCGCCGCAGCATCATGAAGTCGGCCAGGCCCTTGCTCGCCTTCTCCTCGGGAAGGGCGTAGAACGACTCGACGCCGACGGGGGAGAAGGTGAACAGGTAGCGGTCGGTGCCGCTTTGCACGGCGAACGTGTCACCGTGTCTGGCTCTGGCTTCGGCGATTACGGCGACCGCGTCGTCGACGGGAACGTCCCACGGCAGCCCGGTGCCGTCGGCGACCGGCGGCGGAGGTGTCGGAAAGCTGTCCGGCACTAGATTCTGGTGGTGCGGCGCACCGCATTGATCGCACCGCGCACCGCCGATTCGGTCGCCGCGAGCGGCGCGACCGCTGCCTCGCCGATGCCGACGATGCGTTCGACGCGCTCGACGATGCCTTCCAGGCGGTCGACGACGGCGTTCAGGCGCGGGGCCAGCTCGTTGATGCGGCTGATCGTGTCGTTGAACCGCTCCAGGGTGGCGTCGAGATTGCCCGTCGAGTTGTTGAGGTCCTCGAGCGTTTCACCGAGCCCGGCCAGGATGGCGTCGACCTGATCGACGGTCACGTCGGCGTTCAGCGCCGCCTGTGCGAGTTTCTGGATTCGCTCCCGGCCGGTACGGGCACCGGACCTGCCGCCCTTGTCCACCATGACGGTCATTGGAACATATAGGAGCGGACGAGAGGAGCACTAACAGCGACAGGGAACCGCCGTGGCTGAGTGGGCGTCAGACCTGTATGCAGCGCAGACAATGCCCGAGCCGTCCGCAGTGGGCTGATGACCGCGACCAGGAGCGCATGCTCGGCGACTACACCGCGGGCTTTGCTGACGGGGAGTCGGACGGCGCCGACGCGTCGTTGAGCACCGAGTAGGCCAGCTGTTCGAGCAGCAGCGTGGCTTCCCGTGGCGCAGGGGTACGTGACGCAGTGGCCCGACCGGGCGACGTGCACCGGGTCGGGCCGCTGCGCGGCACGCACGAACCGCCGTTCTATGTGTGTGGTTCCGACCAGTGGGTGGCCGGCTACATGGAAGGCGCCGTTCGCACCCGACGTGCCGCAGCCAAGAAAGCGTTGGCCCGCGGCTAGAGCTTGCTCGCCGCTTCCTCGTCGAGCAGCCAGACCGTCGCCTCGCGGCCTATTGCACCGGCGGCGGGCACATCGTCCTGGTCGGCACCGCCGACCGCGGCGGCCACCGCGTCGGCTTTATCGGCGCCGGTGACCACCAGCCAGACCTCGCGCGACCGCTCAACGGCGGGCAGTGTCAGGGTGATTCGACGCGGCGGCGGCTTGGGGGAGTCGGGTACGCCGACCACCTGCCTGCTGGTCTCGCGGACGGCGGGGGTGTGGGGGAACAGGGAGTTGACGTGCCCCTCGGGCCCCATACCGAGTAGGTGGACATCAAACGCGGGAGAGGGCGCCCCGTCGTCGGCGTTGGCGGCCAGCACCTGCTCGTACGCGAGCGCCGCGGCGTCGAGGTCGTCGCCGAACTCTCCATCGCTGGCGGGCATCGCATGGATGTTGGCAGCAGGGATGTCGATGTGGTTCAGCAGCGCCTCGCGGGCCTGCTTCTCGTTGCGGTCGTCGTCATCTTCGGGGACGTAGCGCTCGTCACCGAAGAACACGTGCACTTTCGACCAGTCGATTGCGTCGCCGTTCTCCCGGATATGTTCCAGCAGCGCGATTCCCGTGCCGCCGCCGGTCAGCGAGATTACCGCACCGCCTCTGGCCGCGACGGCATCGGTGATGGCACCGATGAGGCGGTCCCCAACGGCGGAGACGAGTGCCGCCTTGTCCGAATACTTCTCGATGTGGGTGCTCACACGTACTGAACCTTCTTGATGCCCTCGAGTGCCTTGAAATAGATTTCGTCGGCGTCCAGCCGGCGCAGGTCCTCGGCCAGACATTCCTTGGCTTCCCTGCGCGCCAACGGAATCAGCGCCTCCGGCCTGCCGGTGCGGCTCAGCGTTGCCGTCACCCCGGTCTGGGGGCGGCTCAGCGTCACCGTTTCGCTCTTGCGGCGCAGCTCGACCTTGAGATTACCGACCGCGCGCTGCACCGGGCCGTCGATCCTGCTGGCCAGCCAGCCCGCCATGATGTCAAGCGCAGGTTCGTCCTTCAGCCCTGACACCAAGACTGAGTCGACCTCCTCATATGGCGCCTGGTCCAGCGCTGTCGCCAGGAGCGCGCGCCAGGCCGTGACACGGCTCCACGCCAGGTCGGTGTCGCCCGCGGTGTAGCCCTGCAGCCTGCCTTTGATGGCCTCGAGCGGATCGCTGCTGTTGGTCGCATCCGTGATCCGGCGAATCGCCAACTGCCCCAGCGGATCTTGTGCGGGAACCGCGGGAGCAGCCGCGGGCCACCAGGCCACCACCGGCGTATCCGGCAACAGGAACGGCAACACCACGCTGCTCGCGTGGTCCGCGAGCTCACCGAAAAGCCGCAACACCACCACTTCACCCGCGCCGGCGTCGGCGCCAACCCGAATCTCGGCATCCAGCCGTGGCTCCGCTGCCTCGCGGTCGGCGGGTACCACGACGATCACCCGGCAGGGATGCTCGCGGCTGGCGAAGTTGGCCGCTTCGATGGAGTCTTCGAGAAGATCCTCGGTGTCGGGCGCGATGACCAGTGTCAGCACCCGGCCCATTGTGACCGCGCCGCCTTCTTCGCGGAGGCTGATGATCTTCTTGTTGACGTCGTTGGTGGTGGCGCCAGGCAAGTTGACGATCATGGCCGCCTCCATTCCCTGTCCATCCGGCGGATCATCTCGAACGCGGAGTCCGGCCCCCAGGTACCCGACTCATACGGATCAGGCTTCCCGTGCTCCGCCCAGTAGTCGAGTACGGGATCGAGTATCTCCCAGGACAATTCGACTTCTCTGTTGACGGGGAACAAGGACGGCTCGCCGAGCAGCATGTCCAGGATCAGCCGTTCGTACGCCTCAGGAGAGTCCTCGGCGAACGCCGACCCGTAGGAGAAGTCCATGTTGACGTCACGGACTTCCATCTGGCTGCCGGGCACCTTCGACCCGAAGCGCAGCGTGATGCCCTCATCAGGCTGGACACGGAAGACCAAGGCGTTCTTGCCGAGTTCCTCGGTCATCGTGGTGTCGAACGGCAGGTGTGGTGCCCGCTTGAACACCAGCGCGATCTCAGTCACCCTGCGTCCCAGCCGCTTTCCCGTCCTGAGGAAGAACGGCACACCGGCCCAGCGCCGAGTGTCGACCTCCAGCGCGATCGCCGCGAACGTCTCGGTCTTGGAATCCTTCGAGAAGCCCTCCTCCTCGAGTAACCCTGGCACCTTCTCGCTGCCCTGCCAGCCCGCGGTGTACTGACCGCGCGCGGTGGTCTGGTCCAGCGGCTGCATCGGTCGGGTCGCGCCGAGCACCTTGATCTTCTCGGCCTGCAGTTCGTGCGGGCTGAAGCTGACCGGCTCCTCCATTGCGGTGAGCGCCATCAACTGAATCAGGTGGTTCTGGATCACATCCCGCGCGGCGCCGACCCCGTCGTAGTAGCCGCCGCGGCCACCGAGGCCGATGTCCTCGGCCATCGTGATCTGCACACTGTCGACGTAGTTGTTGTTCCAGATGGGTTCGTACAACTCGTTGGCGAACCGCAACGCCAGGATGTTCTGGACGGTCTCCTTACCGAGGTAATGGTCGATGCGGAACACCGACTCCTCGGGAAAGACGCTGTTGACCACGCTGTTGAGCTCTTCGGCGCTCTGCAAGTTGTGACCGAACGGCTTCTCGATGACCACCCGGCTCCAGCGGCCCTGTTGCGGCCGGGCGAGGCCCGAGTTCTGCAGCTGCTCGCACACTGGCTGAAAGGCGTTGGGCGGGATCGACAGGTAGAACGCGTGGTTGCCGCCGGTACCCCGCTCGGCGTCGAGCTTCTCCAGCGTCTCAGCGAGCCGCTGGAACGCCTTCTCGTCGTCGAATGTGCCCTTTACGAAGCGAATTCCCTCGGCGAGCCGGTCCCAGACCTCCTGGCGGTACGGGGTGCGCGCATGCTGCTGGACGGAGTCGCAGACGAGCTTGCCGAAATCCTCGTCGGCCCAATCCCGTCGGGCGAACCCGACCAACGCGAAGTTGGCGGGCAGCAGCCCGCGATTGGCCAGGTCGTAGATGGCAGGCATCAGCTTCTTGCGGGCGAGGTCGCCCGTCACGCCGAAGATGACGACCGCGCACGGGCCCGGGATGCGGGGCATGCGCTTGTCGCGCTTCTCCCGCAGCGGGTTACGCCAGCCTGACGGGGCGGTAGAGATTTCGACGGACTTGCTCTCCGCGCTCATTTCTTCGCGGCGTCGAGCTGTTCCTTTGTGGCGTCGAGCAATTCGAGCCACGACTTCTCGAACTTCTCGACACCCTCGTCCTCGAGGACCTTGAACACGTCCGGCAGATCGATGCCGACCGACGACAGCTTGTCGAAGAGGGCCTGAGCTTCGTCGGCTGTCCCGGTGACAGTGTCGCCGGTGATGACGCCGTGATCGGCCACCGCGTCAATCGTCTTCTCCGGCATGGTGTTCACGGTGTTCGGAGCGACCAGCTCGGTGACGTAAAGAGTGTCGGAGTAGTCGGGGTTCTTCACGCCGGTGGACGCCCACAGCGGCCGTTGCACGCGCGCGCCGTCACCCTTGAGTGCCTTGAAGCGGTCACCGCCGACGAAGACCTCCTCGTATGCGGCGTAGGCGAGTCGGGCGTTGGCCACGCCGGCCTGCCCGCGTAGCGCCAGGGCCTCGTCGCTGCCGATCTTCTCCAGCCGCTTGTCGATTTCGGTGTCCACCCGGGACACGAAGAACGATGCGACGGAGTGGATCTTGGAGATGTCGTGGCCTGCCTCCTTCGCGGCTTCCAGGCCGGCAACGTAGGCGTCCATCACCAGGCGGTGGCGCTCGACGGAGAAGATCAGCGTCACGTTCACCGAAATGCCCTCGGCGATAACCGATGTGATCGCGGGAAGGCCGGCCATCGTGGCGGGAATCTTGATCAGCAGGTTGGGCCGGTCGACGATCTTCCAAAGCTCGATCGCCTGCAGGATCGTTTTGTCGGTGTCGTGGGCGAGGCGGGGATCGACCTCGATGGACACCCGGCCGTCGACGCCGTCGGACTGTTCGTACTGCTTGGCCAGCACGTCGCAGGCGTTGCGGACGTCGTCGGTCGTGACGGTGCGAATCGTGGCGTCCACATCGGCGCCCCGCTCGGCGAGTTCGGAGACCTGCGCGTCATAGGCGTTGCCCTTCGAAAGGGCCGCCTGGAAGATCGACGGGTTGGTGGTCACACCGACGACGCTCTTGGTGTCGATGAGCTCCTGCAGGTTGCCGGTCTGCAGCCGGTCGCGGGATAGGTCGTCGAGCCATACGGAGACGCCCGCGGCGGACAGCGCGGCGAGGTTCTTGTTCTGAGCCATGCTTTGTCCTTCTCTCTTATCAGTTGTCCAGTGATCGTTCCGCCGCAGCCACAACGGCTTCCGGGGTGAACCCGAACTCGCGGAACAACGTCTTGTCGTCGGCGGATTCGCCATAGTGCTCGATCGAGACGATCTCGCCGGTGTCGCCGACGAGCTTGTACCAGCTCTGTGCGACAGCCGCTTCCACGGCAACTCGTGCCGACACCGCGGGAGGGAGCACCTTGTCGCGGTATTCGGCGGGCTGGGATTCGAACCATTCGACGCACGGCATCGACACCACCGTCGCCGTAATGTCCTTCTCCACCAGCAGCTTCTTGGCCTCGGCCGCGAGTTGCAACTCGGATCCGGTTCCGATCAGCACGACGTCGGGCAGTTCGTCGGGGACGCCGCCGAGCACATAGCCGCCCTTGGCGACGCCATCGGCATCGGTGCCCTCCAGAACCGGGATTCCCTGTCGCGTCAGGATGAAACCGACGGGACCTGCGCCGTTGCCGCGCGCCAAAATGCTACGCCACGCGTAGGCCGTCTCGTTCGGGTCACCGGGGCGGACCACCGACAGGTTCGGTATCGCGCGCAGCGCGGCGAGATGTTCGATGGGCTGGTGCGTCGGGCCGTCCTCGCCGAGCCCGATGGAGTCGTGCGTCCAGATGTAGATCGTGTCGATGTCCATCAGCGACGCCAGTCGCACAGCGGGGCGCATGTAGTCGGAGAACTGAAGGAACGTGCCTCCGAATGCGCGTGTCGGCCCGTGCAGCACGATGCCCGACAGGATCGTGCCCATCGCGTGCTCACGCACCCCGAAGTGAAGCACACGGCCATACCAGTCCGCCGTGAACTCCTTCGTCGAAATCGAGGGCGGCCCAAAGGAATTGACGCCCTTGATGGTTGTGTTGTTGCTGCCCGCGAGGTCCGCCGACCCTCCCCACAGTTCGGGCAGCTTGGGTGCGACGTCGTTGAGCACCTGGCCGAAGGCGGCGCGAGTCGCCAGCGCCTTGGATCCGGGCTCCCAGTGCGTCAGGTCGGCGTCCCACCCCTCGGGCAGTTCTTGGGCCAGCAACCGGTCGAGCAGCTTCTTGCGGTCGGGCTCGCGCTCGGCCCAGGCGTCGAAGTCCGTCTGCCACTTCGCGTGGGCTTCCTTGCCGCGGTCGACGAGCTTGCGGGTATGTGCGATGACGTCGTCGCGGACCTCGAATGACTTATCGGGATCAAAACCGAGAATCTTCTTGACCGCGGCGACTTCGTCGGCGCCCAGGTCGGCGCCGTGTGCCTTGCCGGTGTTCATCAGGTTCGGCGCCGGATAGCCGATGATCGTGCGGACCGAGATGAACGAGGGCTTGTCGGTGACGGCCTTCGCCTGTTCGATGGCCTCGAGGATGCCGACCACGTTCTCGCCGCCCTCGACCTCCTGCACGTGCCAGCCGTAGGCGCGGTAGCGGGCCGGGGTGTCCTCGGACAGCGCGATGTCGGTGTTGTCCTCGATCGAGATCTCGTTGTGGTCGTAGAACACGATGAGGTTGCCCAGCTGCTGGGTGCCCGCGAGCGACGAGGCCTCGCTGGTCACTCCCTCTTCCATGTCGCCGTCGGAGGCGAACACATAGATGAAGTGGTCGAACGGGCTGGTACCCGGAGCGGCATCCGGGTCGAACAGCCCGCGCTCATAGCGCGACGCCATCGCCATCCCGACCGCCGATGCCAGGCCCTGGCCGAGCGGTCCGGTAGTCATCTCCACGCCCTTGGTGTGGCGGAACTCCGGGTGGCCCGGCGTCTTGCTCTTCCACGTGCGCAGTGCCTCGATGTCGGACAGCTCGAGTCCGAACCCGCCCAGGTAGAGCTGGATGTACAGGGTCAGACTGGAATGCCCGCAGGACAGTACGAATCTGTCGCGGCCCAGCCAGTGCGTATCGCTGGGATCGTGCCGCATGACGCGCTGGAACAGCGTGTACGCCAGCGGCGCCAGGCTCATCGCAGTGCCAGGGTGTCCGTTGCCCACCTTGTGCACTGCATCCGCCGCCAGCAGCCGCACGGTGTCGACCGCGGCCGAGTCCAGGTCGGTCCAGTCATCGGGGTGATTGGGACGGGTAAGGGCCGAAATTTCTTCGACAGTTGTCACCAGTTGACTCCTCGGGTCGGCAGCCTCGGTACCACCACATACCCTAGTGCGGCGCTGGCAACCGCCGCAGGCCGCGTCGCACATCATTAGCTGTTCATTTACCGAATCGACCCAGCTAGGTTCTGGGGCACCCTGCGGTCTACCATCCTCTGTAGTAGACGTGGCGCGCTGCGCGCCCTTTGAGGAGTTATCTGCGTGAGCATTCGCGAAGGCCACCTGGTTGACGGGGTGCCTGAGCACATGTCGCCGGCCGCGCGGCTTCGGCGCAGAGCTCGCACGACTCTTCTGGCCTACCTGTCACTGACCAAGCCACGCGTGATCGAGCTGTTGCTCGTAACGACCATTCCGGCGATGCTGCTGGCAGACCGCGGGTCTGTGAATCCGCTGCTAATTCTCAACACACTGGTGGGTGGCCTGCTGGCGGCGGCGGGCGCCAACGCACTGAACTGTGTAGCCGACGCCGACATCGACAAGGTGATGAAGCGCACCGAGCGGCGGCCGCTGGCACGCGACACCGTTCCCCGTAGCCACGCGCTGATCTTCGGGCTGGCGCTGAGCGTCGGGTCGTTCTTCTGGCTGTGGTGGACGACGAACATGTTGTCCGCGCATCTGGCCGGGGCGACGATCGCGTTCTACGTGCTGGTCTACACGCTGCTGCTCAAGCGCCGCACCTCGCAGAACGTGGTGTGGGGCGGAGCGGCCGGCTGCATGCCGGTGATGATCGGCTGGTCCGCGGTGACCGGCACGATCCAATGGCCTGCGCTGGTGATGTTCGCGATCATCTTCTTCTGGACGCCGCCGCACACGTGGGCGCTGGCGATGCGCTACAAGGAGGACTACCGCGCGGCGGGTGTGCCGATGCTGCCCGCGGTCGCGACCGAGCGGCAGGTCACCAAGCAGATCCTCATCTACACCTGGCTGACGGTGTTCGCGACGCTGTCGCTGGCGCTGGCGACGGGTTGGCTCTACGCGTCGGTGGCCCTGGTGGCCGGCACCTGGTTCCTGGCCATGGCCCACCAGTTGTACGCCGGTGTCCGCCGCGGCGAGCCGGTGAAGCCGCTGCGGTTGTTCCTGCAGTCGAACAACTACCTGGCCATCGTGTTCTGCGCGCTGGCCATCGACTCGGCGCTGGACCTGCCGACGCTGCTGAGCCGCTAGCTCAGACCTCCGTTGCCGGAACAAGCACGGCGATCACCGATACCCCGTCATCTGAGTCGTTTGATTCACCATTGCCTTCGGCAACATCGTCAAAGACAACGGTTTTGGCAAATTCTTCTTCCTCCGCGAGCTGACGCCGATAGACCACCAACTCGTCATCCGGGCCAACCGGGACACGCTGTACGCCGCGGCGGTGTTCGATCTCGACGCCGGGCCCGTGACCATCACGCTGCCCGATCCGGCTGGCCGGTTCATGTCACTGCAGGTGATCGACGAGGATCACTACACCCACCAGGTCATCTACTCCCAGGGCGACTACAGATTCACCCGGGAGCAGATCGGAACCCGCTACGTCGCGACGCCGGTGCGCATCCTGGTCGATCCCAACCACCCGGCCGACGTCGCGGCGGTGCACGTGTTGCAGGATGCCATTGCCGTTGAGCAGGAGAAGCCAGGGAGCTTCGACGTGCCGACGTGGGATCCAATGAGCCAGAAGACGGTTCGCGATGCACTCCTGGTGCTCGCGACCACCCTGCCCGACACCAAGCGGATGTTCGGGACCAAGGACGACATCGACCCGGTGCGACACCTCATCGGGTCGGCCAACGCCTGGGGCGGCAACCCGGAGAAGGACGCGCTCTACCTCACGGTCGTGCCGCCGCAGAACGACGGCACCACGGTGCATCGGTTGACGGTGGGCGACGTGCCGGTCGACGGGTTCTGGTCGGTCACGGTCTACAACAAGGACGGCTATTTCTCGCCGAACCCGCAGAACGCCTACTCGTTCAACAATGTCACCGCGCAGAAGGGGTCCGACGGCAACACCACCATCCAGTTCGGCGGATGCGACGGCGACGCACCCAACTGCCTGCCGATCACAGCCGGGTGGAACTACACCGTGCGGCTGTACCGGCCGCTGCAGTCGATCCTCGACGGCTCATGGACGTTCCCGTGGCCCGGCGGGCCTAGGGGACCAGAACGATCGAGCCGACGGTCTTGCGGCCCTGCAGGTCGCGGTGGGCCTGCTGGGCATCCTCCAGCCGATAGCGCTCGCTGACCGTGACGTTGATGGTTCCCGCCGCGATCGCATCGAGCAATTCGCCTGCGCGCCAGGAGAATTCATCAGCGGTGCGGGTGTAGTGCGCCAACGCCGGCCTGGTCAGGAATACCGAACCGGCCGAATTGAGCCGCTGCGGGTCGAACGCAGGGACCGGCCCGCTGGACGCGCCGAACAACGCAAGCGTGCCGCGCACGGCAAGGCTGGCCATGCTGGCGTCGAACGTCGCGGCGCCGACGCCGTCGTACACCGCCGCGACCCCGCCGTCGGTCAGGTCCTTGATCTTCGCGCCGAACTCCTCGGGATCATCCGGATAGTCCAGCACTTCGGTCGCGCCTGCTTGGCGTGACAGCTCCGCCTTCTCCGGCGTCGACACCGTGGTGATCACGCTGACGGCCAAGCTGGTGGCCCACTGGGTCAGAATGAGGCCGACGCCGCCCGCACCGGCGTGCATCAGCACGGTGTCGCCCTGCTGGACGGGATACACGGACTTGATCAGGTAGTGCGCGGTCATGCCCTTCAGTAGGGATGCCGCCGCCACGTCCGGGTTGACGCCGTCGGGCACATACGCGCAGAAATCGGCTGGCGCAGTGCAGTATTCGGCGTAGGAGCCGTTGGCCTGCGCGGTGACTACGCGGTTGCCGACGCCGAGAGCAGCCACACCCTCGCCGACGGCCTCGACCGTCCCGCACACCTCGAGGCCGAGGACGAACGGAAGTTGGCGCTTGTAGACGCCGGACCGGAAATACGTGTCGATGAAGTTGATGCCGATGGCTTCGGCCTTGATCAGCACCTCGCCGGGCCCGGGGGAGGGCGTCGGCTTCTCGACATAGTTGAGGACTTCAGGTCCGCCAGTTTCGGAGACTTCGATGGCTTGCATAGTGACTATCATGCCTAGCGTCGTCATGGACTCGCCTAAAGGGACGCGCCGGTGGCTTTGTCCTTGAGGTTGGAGTTGCCGATAGGCTTGCTGCTGCCGTCCTAATTGGCTGCCAGGGTGGACGCTGCATATGGACGCATGACTTCGCCCAACGTTCGATACCGCGGGCTGCGATATTGATCGCTGCGTTGTGGTCGGCGTGCCCAACCAAGCTGATGAGCGACATTTTTGTTGCGCACTCATGGTCCTGACGGGATTCGAAATTCGCTTGTGCCAGGCTTGGATCAAAGGAGGACTAGGTGAAACTTGCGAGGCCCGACATCCGTCATCCCAAGATCGTGCTCGCCGGCTGCCCCGCGCTGCCCGAGGGCGACGGCGACGATGCTCAGCTCGTCGATGCCCTTCGTCAGCGTGGCCAGCACGCCCGCTGGCTGTCATGGGATGACCCGGAGACGCTGCGCGCAGACCTCGTCATCCTTCGGGCGACGTGGGACTACATCGACCGGCTCGACGAATTCCTCGACTGGAGCACCCGCGTCGCCAACCTGCTCAACCCGCCCGCCGTCGTCGCGTGGAACACCAACAAGCGCTACCTCGCCGACCTGGCCAACGCCGGGGTGCCAACCCTGTCGAGTCAGTTCTTCGGACCCGGCGAGCGGGTGCGGGTGCCAAAGGGCGAGGTGGTGGTGAAGCCTGCGATCGGTGCGGGATCGGTGGGTGCGCAACGCTTTATCGACGCCAAAGCCGCTCGGGAGCACGCCGCGGCGCTCCACGATGCGGGCAGCACGGTCTTGATCCAGCCCTACGACTCCAGGGTCGAGGACGGGGAGACGGCGCTCGTGTTCCTCAGCGGCGAGCAGTCACACGCGTTCACCAAGGGCCCGATGCTGCCGCCTGCCGGTCAGCGTCCGGTATTCGACCCCTCCGGCACCTATGCCGAGGAGTCGCTGCGCCCTGCCGACCCCGATTACGAGCTGTGGGACGTGGGCCACGCGGCGCTCGACGCGGCAGCCACGCACCTGAACATCAAGGCCACCGATCTGTTGTACGCCCGCGTCGACGTGATCGGCAGGCCGGAGGATCCGCTGCTGTTGGAGCTGGAATTAGTGGAGCCGTCGCTCGGCTGGCGCCAGCTCGATGTGCCGACGAGAGACCTGCAGCAGCGCCAGTTCGCCGTCGGTGTGGAGTCAGCCCTGGACCGGCTCGGGCTCGGCCCGTTCTCGCATCGAGGCCCATAGCGCCGAGGTGGCCGCCGTACACGCCGCCGCGCCAGCCACATGCAACGCGACCAGCGCCGCGGGCACACCCGTGTAGAACTGCACGGTTCCCACCAGACCCTGCGCGAGCACCAATGCCAGCAGCACGCCAAGCCGCAGCAGCACCGGCCGTGGCGCCCGCACCGCCATCAACGCGAAGCCGAGAGCGATCAACAGCGAGAGGTAGGCGACCAGCAGCGAGGTGTGCACGTGCACCAGCGTGGTGACCTCCACCTCCAGCCGTGGCACAACGCGATCGGCGCTCTTGTCGCCTGCGTGCGGCCCCGCCGCGGTGACCAGCGTGCCGCTGACGAGCTGTGCGGCCAGGACGAGCGCGGTCAGAACCGTCAACTGACGCAACGGTTTCGGCACACGGGGCGTCGGCACACCGTCGTCGGGTTCGCCGATCTTCACGAACAGCTGAACGGCCAGCCACACCATGGCCATCGACACCAGAAGGTGGATCGCCACCGTCCACCACAGCAGACCCGTCCGCACGGTGATGCCTCCGATGACCGCCTGCATCACCGTGGACGCCGGCATCAGCCACGCGTACACGAGGACCTCGCGCCTGCGGCGCGACCTCGTGACGGCCAGCACCGCGAGGGCGGCGGTCAGCACGACGAGGAAGGTGATCATCCGGTTGCCGAATTCGACGGCCTGGTGGATGACGGGCACTTCGGCGTGCGGTACCGGCGTGAAACTGCCCGGGAAGCACTGCGGCCACGTCGGGCAACCCAGACCCGATGCGGTGACGCGGACGATGGCGCCGGTGACGGCGATGCCGCCTTGAGTCAGGACGACAGCGGCCGCGATGAGGCGCTGCGTGCGCAGGCTCGGCAGCGGAAGCACGTCCACCAGCCGCAGCAGAAATCGTCCGACGGGCACGGCCCGATCGTAGATGATGAGAACTACAGCCCGTAGTAGGGCGCTCTAGTGGTTCGATTTTGCACAGAGGGTCATGGCGAGGCCACGCAAACGACCGTCAGTGCAATCTTCAGACACCAGCTGGAGTATCTGCTCCCGCAGCTGGCATCGTCATGTGAAGCGGAACCAGCGCAGAGCGCACAGCGCTGACACCGCGCCCCATACGGCGAGGACGGCGATGCCGAACCAGTCCACCGACAACGACAACGCCTGCGTCAGCGCCTCGGTGAGCGCGCCCGATGGCGTCAGCCGGGCCGCCCATTGCACGGCGTCCGGCACCACCTGACCCTCCAAGGTGAGAGCACCCAGGCCGGCGAAGACGAACCACAGCAAGTTGGCGAGGGCCAGCACGATCTCGGCTCGCAGCGTGCCGCCGAGCAGCAGGCCCATCGCCGCGAATCCCGCCGTGCCCAGCGCGATGATCACCGCACCGAGCATCAACCCGAGAATGTGCGGACGCCAACCCAACGCAATACCGATGGCGCCCAACAAGATTGCCTGAAGGAACACGACGGTGACCACGGCCAGCGACTTGCCTGCGATGATGCCCCACACCGGCAGTGCTGTCGCCCCGACCCGCTTGAGAGCCCCGTACCGGCGGTCGAATGCGACGGCGATGGCCTGCCCGGTGAACGCCGTCGAGATCACCGCCAGCGCCATGATCGCGGGCACGAACGTCGCCGCCCGGTTCGGCCCGAACGAGCCGAACGGCAGCAGCGTCAACCCGATCAGCAGCGTGATCGGGATGAACAGTGTCAGAAGAAGCTGTTCGCCGTTGCGTAGCAACAACTTCAGCTCCAGCGCGTACTGCGCGGCCAGCATTTTCGGCACGGTTGCGGGCCGAGGGTCTGGCGTGAATGTGCCGCTGGCGAATCGGTTCATGACCGAAGCTCCCGCCCGGTGAGGTCCAAGAAGACGTCCTCGAGGCTGCGCTGCTCGACGCGCATATCGGTGGCCAGCACATCGAGTCGCGCACACCACGCCGTCACGGTCGCCAGCACCTGCGGATCGATATGCCCCTCAACCAGGTACTCACCCGGTGCCGTCTCGGTGGCCTGATAGCTTTCCGGCAGCGCCGAAATCAGCAGCGAAAGGTCCAGCATCCGGGGTGCGCTGAACCGCAGCTGGTTCTCGGCGCCGCTGCGCATCAGCTCGGCGGGGGTTCCGCTGGCCACCGCGACGCCACGGTCGATGATCACCAGCCGGTCGGCCAGTTCCTCGGCCTCGGTCAGTTGATGTGTGGTCAGCACGACCGTCACGCCGTCGGCGCGCAGCGCCTCGATCAACTCCCACACCACGATTCGCGCGTGCGCGTCCATGCCCGCCGTCGGCTCGTCGAGAAACACCAGCTCCGGCCTGCCGACCACGGCGCAGGCCAAGGCGAGGCGCTGCTGCTGTCCGCCCGAAAGCCGGCGGTAGGTGGTCTTCACCGCCTCAGTTAGGCCAAGCGTCTCCATCAGCCATTTCGGGTCCAGCGGGTTGGCGCTGTAGGCCGCAACCAGATTCAGCATCTCGCCGGCCTGCGCCGCAGGGTAGGCGCCGCCGCCCTGCAGCATGACCCCGATACGCGCACGCACCCGCTCGTTGTCGGTGATCGGATTTAGGCCGAGGATCTCGATGGTGCCCGCGTCGGGACGGATGAAGCCCTCGCACATCTCGACCGTCGTGGTCTTACCCGCGCCGTTGGGCCCGAGCAGGGCCAGCACCTCGGCGGGCTGCACGTCGAGGTCGAGGTTGGACACGGCGGTCGTCGACCCGTACCGCTTGCATACCCCGCGCAGACGCACGGGGATGCCGGAGCCGGAGGTCACGGGGATTCAGCGTAGGCGTCGGCCGTCGCTGCCTGCGACAGCGGTAGCGAAGGCACGACCGGGACGGGCTGCAGAACAGGCGCGACAGCGAGCTCGGGACCGGGATCGGGCAGCTTCCGCCACGGCAGGCGGTAGTACGTGATCGCGATCAGCGCCGCCACGATCACGGTGCTCGCCGCCGTCGCCAGCAGGATCTGGAAGACGGTGAAGCGGTCTCCGTTCGCGGTCGGGCCGAAGATCCCGACCACGAGTGTGACGACGATGGCGGTGGTCCGGAACGAGCGCCTGGTGGCCCACGCGGCCAGCGGGATCACCGCCCACAGCACGTACCACGGCTGCACCACGGGGAAGAGCAGGACGGTCATGCCGAGCGCGACGCCGAGTCCGCCGACCGGATGCAGGCGACCTCGAAGAACCGCCAGCAATAGCCACGTCACCACGATCGAGATGACGATCACGCCGATGCCACGGGTCAGCCCGAGCACCGCCGTGGTGTGGTCGCCGAGACCCAGCAGGATGCCCACCTGTCCCGTTCCCAGCGCCAACAAGGTCGGCAACGACATCCAGCTGCGCACCACGTTGGCGGTACCGAGGGTGAACAGCCAACCGAACCCAAGCCCGCTGGCCCAGCCGATCACCGCCATCACGGCCACCGAGATCGCGGTCAGCGACCCGCCCGCGATCACAAAGGCCTTGAACGTCCCGCCCCATCGACAGGCCAGCGCCATTGCGACAAAGCCCACCGCCAGCAGCCCCGGCAGTTTGACCTGTGAGGACAGCGTGATCAGCACGACACCAAGCACGAGGTTCACCATGGGTCGCCATCGCACCCAGTCGTCGCGAGTTTGCGGCCACGCCAACGGTTTTGGCAACAACGGCTTGTCGGCGTACACGCCGCGCAGCGCGACCTCGGTGCCCGCGAGCATCAGCCCGAGCATCAGCGCCTCGTTGTGGATGCCCGCGACCAGATGCATGATCAGCAGCGGGTTGGCGGCGCCCAGCCACAGCGCGCTGACCTCGGCGACGCCGCATCTGCGCGCCAGCCTTGGCACGGCCCACACGATGAGGCCCACGCCGAGCAACACCACCAGCCGGTGGCACAGCACGGCGAAGACGATGTTCTCGCCAGTCAGCGCCGAAATCCCCTGACCGATCCATAAGAACAGCGGACCGTACGGCGCAGGCGTCTCCCTCCACATCGTCGGCACGGACAGCGTGAACACGTGATCGAGGCCAAGGCCGGTGGCGGGCCCGACTTTGTACGGGTCGAGCCCGTTGATCGCGATCTCGCTCTGCGCCAGATACGAGTAGACGTCGCGGCTGTACATCGGTGGCGCGATGAGCAGCGGAAGCACCCACAACAGCAGCGTGCGGTCCAGCTGGCTGCGCGTCATCCGGCGCTCGCCGAGCGCGAAGCGGCCCAGCATCAGCCACGCCAGCGCCATCATCACCGCACCGGTGGTGGTCATGGTGAGCGAGACGGTCTGGATGCGCGACGGCAGGTTGAGAAGCCGCACCCCGAACGTCGGATCCTGCACGACGGGCCGGGCACCAACGCCAAGCGCGCCGATCGCCATCAACACCGTGCCGGTGGCGCCGAACAGGCGAGTCCGGCGCAGCGCGATCAGTTCGGCGTCGTTGAGCGGCGACCCGACGGTCCGTTCATCCCCGTGCCATCCGGCGATCGAGGTGGACAGGGACCATAGGCGGGCAGCCATCACAGCAGCGTAGCCGTCAGAGCTGGACGATCACCTTGCCGGTGTTGCCCCCGCTGAACAACAGGTTCAGCGCGTCGGGCGCCTTCTCCAGCCCCTCGACGATGTGTTCGGACGACTTGATTTTGCCCTCGGCGATCCAGCCCGCCATCTCCATCTGTGCGGCGGGGAAGCGGTCGAGGTAGTCAAGGATGATGAAGCCCTCCATGCGGCCGCGGCGCACGAGCAGGTTGAGGTAGTTGCTTGGTCCGGGCGGCGGACCGTCGCTGTTGTAGGTGGAGATCGCGCCGCACAGCACGACGCGACCGCGCATCGCGATGTTGGCCAGGCAGTCGTTGAGGATCGAGCCGCCGACGTTGTCGAAGTAGAGATCGATGCCGTCCGGGCAGGCCTCCGCGAGGCGGGCCGCGACGTTCTCGTTCTTGTAGTCGATCGCTTCATCGAAGCCCAGCTCGTTGACGATGTATGCGCACTTCTCGGCGCCGCCTGCGATGCCGACGACCTTCTTGGCACCCTTGACCTTGGCGATCTGGCCCGCCGCGGAGCCGGTCGCGCCGGCGGCACCGGAAATGACAACGACATCGCCTTCCTTGACCTGTCCGACGTCGATTACGCCGAAATAGGCCGTCATGCCAGTGACACCGAGAATTCCGATGGCGATGCCCGGCGGCACGCCGTCAGGAAGCACCTGCATCGAGCGCTCGCCGGCGTCGGCGACCACATATTCCTGCCAGCCGGTCATGCCGAACACCAGCTGGCCGGGCTGATAGGCGTCGGATCGGCTCTCGACGACCTCGCCGACGCCGCCGCTGCGGATGACGTCGCCGATCTGAATCGGTGGCAGGTAGCTGGGAATGTCGTCCATCCACGTGCGAATCGTCGGATCGATCGACAAATAACGGACCTTGACCAGCGCCTCGCCGTCCTTCAGCTCGGGCAGCTGCTCGGTCTCCACTCGGGTTGTGCTGTCGTTAACCAGTCCGGAGGGGCGCTGGGCCAGGACCAGACGACGATTCTGCTCGCTCACGTGGCGATCGTAGGACTTAGCCCACATAAGGGTGGCCTTGCTTTACCGGCCTTCGGAATTCCGTCACAATGGTGTTGTGAAAATAAGGCCCGAAGTCGACCGCCACACACGTGGCGCGATTGTCCAGCTCTTGCTGGAGTCCGGGCCCATCACGGCAGGCGAAATCGGCGAGCGGCTCGGTATCTCCGCCGCAGGCGTGCGCAGGCATCTTGACGCCCTCCTCGATGCCGGCGACGCGCAGTCCAGTGCGGCCGCGTCGTGGCAGCACAGTGGGCGCGGCAGGCCTGCTAAGCGCTATCGGCTGACGGCAGCGGGCCGTGCCAAGCAGGGACACACATACGACGACCTGGCGGTCGCGGCCATGCGTCAGCTTCGTGAAATCGGAGGTGACGACGCAGTCCGGACGTTCGCGCGGCGCCGTATCGACACCATCCTGTCGGGAGTATCGGAGGGATCCGACGACGTTGAATCCGCAGTCGATCGTGTGGCAGGCGCACTGACCAAGGCCGGCTACGCCGCTACCGCCACCCAGGTGAGCGGACCCCTCCACGGGATAGAGCTCTGCCAGCATCACTGTCCGGTATCGCACGTCGCCGAGGAGTTCCCGGAGCTGTGCGAGACCGAGCGGGAGGCGTTCGCCGAGGTACTGGGTACCCACGTGCAGCGGCTGGCCACGATCGTCAACGGAAACTGCGCCTGCACCACGCACGTGCCGCTCAACCAGGACCAGCAACCAGTTCTTCAGCGCACAGCCCACGGCGCCGAAGCCGCCACGACCAAGCAAGGAGCGTCGACATGACGACAACATCGGAGGCCCTGACCCAGGACGAGGCAATCGCCTCACTGGGTAACTACGGCTACGGCTGGTCGGACTCCGACGTCGCAGGCGCCAGCGCACAGCGCGGGCTGTCCGAAGCGGTGGTGCGCGACATCTCGGCCAAGAAGAACGAGCCCGAGTGGATGCTCGAGGTCCGGCTGAAGGCGCTGCGCATCTTCGACAAGAAGCCGATGCCGAACTGGGGTTCCAACCTCGAGGGTATTCACTTCGACAACATCAAATACTTCGTCCGCTCCAGCGAGAAGCAGGCGGCGACGTGGGATGACCTTCCCGCCGACATCAAGAACACCTACGACAAGCTCGGCATCCCCGAGGCCGAAAAGCAGCGCCTGGTGTCCGGCGTCGCCGCGCAGTACGAGTCCGAGGTCGTCTACCACTCCATCCGCGAGGATCTGGAGAAGCTGGGCGTCATCTTCCTCGACACCGACACCGCGCTGCGTGAGCACCCCGAGATGTTCAAGCAGTACTTCGGCACCGTGATCCCGGCCGGGGACAACAAGTTCTCCGCGCTGAACACCGCGGTGTGGTCGGGCGGTTCGTTCATCTACGTACCCAAAGGCGTACACGTCGACATCCCGCTGCAGGCCTACTTCCGGATCAACACCGAGAACATGGGCCAGTTCGAGCGGACGCTGATCATCGTGGACGAGGGCGCCTACGTGCACTACGTCGAGGGCTGTACTGCGCCGATCTACAAGAGCGACTCGCTGCACTCCGCGGTGGTCGAGATCATCGTGAAGCCCGGTGGCCGTTGCCGTTACACGACCATTCAGAACTGGTCGAACAACGTCTACAACCTCGTGACCAAGCGGGCGCGCGCCGAGGCCGGCGCCACCATGGAGTGGGTCGACGGCAACATCGGGTCGAAGGTCACGATGAAATACCCGGCGGTGTGGATGACCGGTGAGCACGCCAAGGGCGAGGTGCTGTCGGTGGCATTCGCCGGCCCGGGTCAGCATCAGGACACCGGCGCCAAGATGCTGCACCTGGCGCCGAACACGTCGAGCAACATCGTCTCCAAGTCGGTGGCCCGTGGCGGTGGCCGCGCGTCCTACCGCGGCCTGGTTCAGGTCAACAAGGGTGCGCACGGATCGCGCTCGAGCGTGAAATGTGATGCGCTGCTTGTCGATACGATCAGTCGCAGCGACACCTACCCGTACGTCGACATCCGTGAGGACGACGTCACGATGGGCCACGAGGCCACCGTCTCCAAGGTCAGCGAGGATCAGCTGTTCTACCTGATGAGCCGCGGCATGACCGAGGACGAGGCCATGGCGATGGTGGTGCGCGGCTTCGTCGAGCCGATCGCCAAGGAGCTTCCGATGGAGTACGCGCTAGAGCTGAACCGTCTGATCGAGCTGCAGATGGAAGGCGCGGTCGGCTAGTGGCGCAGGATCTTACGGCGACGCTGGAGGGCAGGACCAAGGGCGAGATCTTCACGTCATTCGATGTCGACGCCTTCGAGGTGCCGCACGGGCGTGACGAGATCTGGCGGTTCACACCGCTCAAGCGGCTGCGCGGCCTTCACGACGGCTCGGCGACCGCGACGGGAAGCGCCCTTATCGAAGTCACCGAACGCCCAGGCGTGACGGTGGAAACCGTGCACCGTGACGACAAGCGGCTCGGCGATGGCGGTGTGCCCGCCGATCGCGTTGCCGCTCAGGCGTTCTCGTCGTTCGACAGCGCGACGATCGTGACCGTCGGCAAGGACACGCAGGTATCGGAGCCGGTCGAGATCGTCATCACCGGACCCGGTGAGGGAGCGACGGCGTACGGGCACTTGCAGGTGCGGGTCGGCGAGTTGGGCGAGGCGGTGGTCGTTGTCGACCAGCGGGGTAGCGGAACCTACGCCGACAACATCGAGTTCGTCGTCGCGGACGCCGCTCGGCTGACGGTGGTGTCGATCGCCGACTGGGCCGACGACGCGGTACACGTCAGCGCCCATCACGCCAGCCTCGGCAAGGACGCGGTGCTACGCCATGTCGCTGTCACCCTCGGTGGCGACCTTGTGCGCCTCACGGCGCGCGCTCGGTTCTGCGCCCCAGGCGGGGACGTCGAACTGCTCGGACTGTACTTCGCCGATGATGGCCAGCATTTCGAGTCAAGGCTCTTGGTCGATCATGCCCAGCCGAACTGCCGGTCCCATGTCACGTACAAGGGTGCGCTGCAAGGTGATCCAGACTCCGACAGGCCCGATGCGCACACCGTGTGGGTCGGCGACGTGCTGATCCGAGCCGCTGCCACCGGCACCGAGACCTTCGAGACGAACCGCAACCTGGTGCTCACCGACGGCGCCCGTGCCGACTCGGTGCCGAACCTGGAGATCGAGACCGGCGAGATCGCCGGCGCCGGGCACGCCAGCGCCACCGGGCGTTTCGACGACGAGCAGCTGTTCTATCTGCAGGCCCGCGGCATCCCGGAAGATCAGGCCCGTCGCCTCGTCGTCCGTGGCTTCTTCGGCGAGCTGATTCAGAAGATCGCGGTGCCTGCCGTGCGTGAACGCCTCACAGACGCCATCGAACACGAACTAGAGATAACGGAATCAAGGACAGCCACTTCATGACCACACTGGAAATCAAGGACCTGCACGTCAGCGTCGTGTCCGCCGAGGACGGGACCGACATCCCGATCCTGAAAGGCGTCACTCTCACCGTGAAGTCAGGGGAGACGCACGCACTGATGGGCCCGAACGGGTCCGGAAAGTCGACACTTTCGTACGCGGTCGCAGGCCATCCGAAGTACACGGTGACGTCGGGCTCGATCACGCTCGATGGCGAGGACGTACTGGCGATGCGCATCGACGAGCGTGCCCGCGCAGGCCTGTTCCTCGCCATGCAGTACCCGATCGAGGTGCCCGGGGTGTCGATGTCGAACTTCCTGCGCACCGCCGCGACTGCCGTGCGCGGCGAGGCGCCGAAGCTGCGGCATTGGATCAAAGAGGTCAAGGGCGCGATGGAGGGTCTTGACATCGATCCGTCGTTCTCCGAGCGCAGTGTGAATGAAGGCTTCTCGGGCGGCGAGAAGAAGCGTCACGAGATCCTTCAACTCGAACTGCTCAAGCCGAAGATCGCCATTCTCGACGAGACCGACTCCGGTCTCGACGTCGACGCGTTGCGGGTGGTCAGTGAAGGCGTCAACCGCTACGCCGAGGATGCGCACGGCGGGTTGCTGTTGATCACGCATTACACCCGCATCCTGCGCTACATCCAGCCGCAGTTCGTCCACGTGTTCGTCGGCGGCCGCATCGTCGAGTCGGGCGGTCCCGAGTTGGCCGATGAGCTGGACGCCAACGGTTACGAGCGTTTCACGCAGGCGGTCGGGGCCTGACATGACGGTGTCGGTCTCGAGGTCGGCTCAGGCTTTGGATCTCACCAAGATCAGGGCCGACTTCCCTATTCTCACGCGAGTGATGCGCGGCGGAAACCAGCTGGCCTACCTGGATTCCGGGGCCACCTCACAGCGGCCGACACAGGTCCTCGACGCCGAACGCGATTTCCTCGTCACCTCCAACGGCGCCGTTCACCGAGGTGCACACCAGCTGATGGAGGAGTCCACCGACGCCTACGAGCAGGGCCGCGCCGACATCGCGGCGTTCGTCGGCGCCGACGCGAACGAGCTGGTGTTCACCAAGAACGCCACCGAGGCGATCAACCTGGTCGCCTACGTTCTCGGCGACAGCCGCTTCAAACACGCCGTCGGCCCTGGCGACGTCATCGTCACCACCGAACTCGAACACCACGCCAACCTCGTACCGTGGCAGGAGCTCGCCCGCCGGACCGGCGCGACGTTGAAGTGGTACTCGGTCGGACCCGAGGGTCGCATCGACATCGACTCCCTTGAACTCGACCGCAACGTCAAAGTCGTTGCGTTCAGCCATCACTCGAACGTCACCGGGGCGATCGCTCCGGTAGCCGATCTGGTGGCCCGGGCGCAGGCGGTCGGAGCGCTGACGGTTCTCGACGCGTGCCAGTCGGTGCCGCACCAGCCGATCGACCTCCACGGGCTCGGTGTCGACTATGCGGCGTTCTCGGGCCATAAGATGCTGGGCCCCAACGGCATTGGCGTGCTGTACGGCCGCCACGAACTGCTGGACGCGATGCCGCCCTTCATCACCGGCGGCTCGATGATCGAGACCGTCACGATGGAGGAGACCACGTACGCGCCTGCGCCGCAGCGATTCGAGGCGGGCACCCCGATGACGTCGCAGGTCGTCGGCTTGGCCGCGGCCGCGCGCTACCTCAACGCCATCGGAATGGACGCCGTCGAGCAGCACGAGGCCGAACTGGTGGCCGCCGCGCTGGAGGGTCTGGCGACGGTCCCCAGTGTTCGCATTGTCGGGCCGACCTCCCTGGTGGGTCGCGGTTCTCCCGTCAGTTTCGTCGTCGAAGGCATCCACGCCCATGACGTCGGTCAGATTCTCGACGACGACGGTGTGGCCGTTCGAGTGGGACATCACTGCGCGTGGCCGCTGCACCGCAAATTCGGTATCGCCGCTACTGCGCGCGCATCGTTCGCGGTGTACAACACGCCCGACGAGGTGGACCGGCTGGTGGCGGGAGTCAAGCGTGCCGTCGAATTCTTTGGCAGAGACTGAGGTTTCGCTTTGCGAATGGAGCAGATGTACCAGGAGGTGATCCTGGATCACTACAAGCACCCGCACCACCGCGGGCTGCGCGAGCCGTTCGGCGCCGAGGTGCATCACGTCAACCCGACGTGCGGCGACGAGGTCATTCTGCGGGTGGCGTTGAGCGAGGACGGTGAGAAGGTCACCGACATCTCCTACGACGGGCAGGGCTGCTCGATCAGCCAGGCCGCGACATCCGTGCTCACCGACCTGCTGATCGGCCAGACCGTCGGCGACGCTCTGAAGACCGTCGCGGCGTTCAACGAGATGATTTCGTCCCGCGGCAACATCGAGGGCGACGAAGACGTGCTCGGCGATGGCATCGCCTTCGCCGGGGTGGCCAAGTATCCGGCGCGCATCAAGTGTGCGCTGCTGAGCTGGATGGCCTTCAAAGACGCTGTGGCGCAAGCCGGCGCTGAATTAACCACAGAGGAGACGCCAGATGAGCGACACCGCAGTGCCTAACGAGGAGTTCCTCGCCGATCTCGAGGAGGCGATGCGTGACGTCGTCGACCCCGAGCTCGGCATCAACGTCGTCGATCTCGGGCTCGTGTACGACCTGAGTGTCGAAGAAGGCGACGCGGGCAAGGTGGCGGTAGTCGACATGACGCTGACGTCGGCGGCCTGCCCACTGACCGACGTGATCGAGGATCAGTCGCGCACCGCGCTCGTCGGCGCCGGGCTGGTCAACGAGATCAAAATCAACTGGGTGTGGAACCCGCCGTGGGGCCCGGACAAGATCACCGAGGACGGCCGCGAGCAGCTGCGCGCCTTGGGCTTCACCGTCTAGGGCTCGTCCTCAGCCGCATGGGTCGGCGGTGATGCCAGAATGTCGTCATTAACCTGATCCTCACCGCGCTCATCGTCGGCGCCCTGTTTCTCGGTGCCTTGGCGCTGTCCGGTAACCGGCGGCTGGCCGCGGCCTTGTACGCCGCCGCGTTACTCACCGCCTTGGCGAAGCTCACCATCGGGGTGCACAACCACAGTCGGGTGACGAGGTTCGACGCGCCCACCATGTCCTGGTTCGCTGCACACCAATCCGCGAAGCTCGACTGGGTCGCCACGGTGATCACCGACCTCGGGAGCCCCGGGGCGACCGCAGCCGCCGGGCTGCTCTGCGGGGCGGTGCTTGCGTGGCAGGCCCGTTCGGTGCTTCCTGGCGCCGTCATCATCGGCACGGTCGCCGCCGCCTGGGCGGCTGAGACGGCGCTCAAAGCGCTCGTCGACCGGCCGTCGACGCCCGCTGAGCTGCAATTGACATCCGCCACTCATACTTTTCCGTCTGGGCATGTGACCGGCACCGGTGCGCTGCTCGGCATCATCGCAGTGTGCATCGGAGTGGGACGCGGCCGCATTGACCGGGCTTGTCTGGCAGTTTGCGTCCTCGCCGGTGTGCTGGTTGTGGCCGTCGCCCGGTTGTACCTCGGTGTGCACTGGCTCACCGATGTCATCGGAGGTGCGCTGCTAGCCGGGGTTTTCGTGAGCCTGGGTGCCATCATAATGCCATCCGTCACAGTGCACATTCACCGAAGCTCGTCACTCCACTGAGTGTCCTTGCGCAGCAAGGGCTTCAGCACCTTACCTGCCGGGTTCCGCGGTAGTGGCTCGCCGCGGAAGCTGATGAACTGGGGCGCGTTGTAGTCGGCGATGCGCTCCTTGACGAAAGCGCGGATGTCCTGCGGGTCGGGCTCTGCTCCCGGCAGCGGCACCACGACCGCACCGACCTTCTCGCCCATCATCTCGTCGGGCACACCAAGCACCGCCGCCTCGTACACGCCGGGGTGCTGCGCCAGCACGTTCTCGACCTCGACGCAGTAGACGTTCTCGCCGCCGCGGCAGATCATGTCCTTCAACCGGTCGACGATCTGGACGAAGCCGTCATCGTCGATGCGCGCGAGATCGCCAGTGTGCAACCAGCCGTCGACGAACGTCTCCGCCGTCTTCTCCGGCTTGTTCCAGTAGCCTGCGACCACGTTCTGTCCCCGGATGAGCAGTTCGCCGACGCCCGTCACGGGGTCGGGGTCGCGCACGTCGACCTCGACCGGCGGGGCGGCGAAGCCGACTGTCTCAGGCCGCAGCTCGGCGTATTCGTTCGGCAGGAATGTGGATACCGACGAGGTTTCGGTGAGGCCGAAGCCATTGCCGAGTCGGGCGTTCGGGAAATACGCGCGAAGGCGTGCAATGACATCGGGCGCCGTCGGCGCACCCCCATACATGCACCAGCCGACCCCGCTCATGTCGAAATCGGAGAAGTTCGGCTGGTTCATCGCCAGCCAGAAGATCGCCGGTACCGACGTCAGCACATTGATGCGCTCATCGACCGTCGCCCGCAGGAGCGCCTGCACCTCGAACGCGGGCATGATCACCGCCGCGCCCCCGAGCCGGATCGTCGGCAGGAGTTGGCTGTTGCAGCCCGTGGCGTGGAACAGCGGCACCGAGATGAGGTTGCGTACATCTACATCGGGCGCAATGTGCATTGCGCGGATGCAGGTTTCAATGTTCGACAGGAAGTTCTCGTGGGTGACCATCGCACCCTTCGGGAAGCCGGTCGTGCCGCTGGTGTACATCAACGCCGCGACGGTCTTGTGGCCGGCGTCGGCGGCGACATAAGGCTCGCCGTCGGGCAGCGGCGAGTCGGGAACCAGCACCACATCCGCCCCGGCGTCGGTGACGACGTAGGACACCTCGGTTTCGGAGAAGCGGGTGTTGACGGGTACCACCACCGCGCCCGCCATCAGCGTCCCCCAGAAGCCGAGGCACCATTCCAGGCCGTTGCCGTGCCGGTTGGCCACCCGATCACCGGGCTGCACGCCCGCCGCGCGCAGGCCGCCCGCGACGCGGGCAGACCGATCCCACAGCTGTCGGTAGGTCACCCGCTCGCCGCCAAGCACGACGATGCACTCGCGGTCGGGATGACGGTCCACCGACGCCAGGAACATGTCCAGCAGCGACGGTGCAAGCGCCGAATAGCGCAGAACGCCGTCGTCGGTGCGGACCACGCCGGACATGTCGAACGGCAGCGTCTGACCGCTGCGGCCCTGCTTTGTGATCATGTCTGCCAGTTTGGCGCGCTGCCCGCACACGTGGGCGAACTCGCCACAATCCCTCCCGCCCAGCACACGCCGTTCAGATCACGGCGCGTGCAACCCTGTTCGGCAATCGGCGACTCGGGGATGGTCGATCAGCGTGACATCGACGCCCGAACTCACCTCGAGCCACGTCGACGAGTCGATCGCCGACCGTGACAAGCCCTCCTTAGATCCCACGGTTCGCACGGCGCTGTTGGCCAGCCTCGTCGGCACCACCATCGAGTGGTACGACTTCTTCCTCTACGCGACCGCGGCCAGCCTCGTCTTCAATCACGCGTTCTTCCCGAACCAGAGCTCGTTCGTGGGGACGATGCTGTCGTTCGCGACGTTCGCGGTCGGGTTCGTCGTCCGGCCGATCGGCGGGTTCGTCTTCGGCCATGTCGGGGATCGCATCGGCCGCAAGAAGACTTTGGCGCTGACCATGTTCCTGATGGGCGGGGCCACAGCGCTGATGGGGCTGCTGCCCACGGCTGCGCAGATCGGGATCCTCGCCCCGATTCTGCTGCTGTTGCTCCGGATAGTGCAGGGATTCGCGCTCGGTGGCGAATGGGCGGGCGCCATCCTGCTGGCGGTGGAGCACAGCCCACCGCGCCGACGAGGGCTCGCCGGAAGCGTGCCCCAGGTCGGGTTGGCGCTCGGACTTGCGCTTGGCACCGGGGTTTTCGCGCTGTTGCAGATTGTGCTGCCCGGAGCGGCGTTCGAGTCGTACGGCTGGCGCATCGCGTTCCTGATCAGCATCGTGCTCGTCGTCTTCGGGGTGATCGTCCGGTTGAAGGCGACCGAGACGCCGGCGTTCGAGAGACTCCGGGCCGCAGGAGGCCGTTCGGCCGTCCCGCTGCGCGAGGTGTTTCGCCCACCGCATCTACGGTCGACGGTTTTGGGTCTGCTGTCCCGCTGGGGGGAGGGCGCGGCATTCAATACCTGGGGCGTCTTCGCGATTTCCTATGCGACGGGCACCCTTCACCTCGAGAGGGTGCCGGTTCTGATCGCCGTCACGGCAGCGGCGCTGGTGATGGCGTTTCTTCTGCCGGTGTCGGGGGTGCTGACCGACCGGTTCGGCGCACGTGCGGTGTACGCGAGTGGAATCGCGGCCTATGCGATTGCGGTGTTCCCGATCTTCGCGTTGTTCAACACCAAGAGCATCACGGCCTACGCAATCGGAATGCTGTTGGTGTTCGGCGTCATTCACGCCTGGTTCTATGGCGCGCAGGGCACTCTGTACGCCTCGCTGTACCCCGCGCGGATCCGCTACACCGGACTGTCGGCTGTGTATCAACTTTCCGGGGTGTACGCGTCGGGACTGACACCGCTGATTCTGACGGCGTTGATCGCCGCGGCGCACAAGTCGCCGTGGCTGGCATGCACGTACCTGGTCGCCACAGCGGCGATCAGCGTGGTGGCGACGCTGCTGCTGAGGCCGAATTCAGCTGAAGACGTCGTTCAGCGTCACGGTTTGTAGGTTGCGGCTGGTGATCAGGCCGGCGAGCTGGTCGTAGCAGTGTGTGATCGTCGGCAGGTTGGCGTGCGCCAGCACGATCTGTTGGGGCGCGAACGACCGCTCCGCGTTGGCGACGAGGTTGGCGGCAGTCTCCGGCAGTGAGTCACCCACCGTGCCGCTCCACAGCGTGACGGTCGTGTACCCGAGGTCTGCGGCGATCCGGTCGGTGTCGGGGGTGTGCACCCCGTACGGCGGGCGGAAGAACGGCGTCCCATCGGTGCCGTAGGTATTACGCAGGAAGTCGGCGTTGCGCTGGATCTGGTCCTGAACCGCGGTGAGGCTGAGCCTGTTCAGGTAGGGATGCGACCACGTGTGATTGCCCACCTGGATCTGACCGGAGTCGACCATCGGGCGGATGGCGCCCACGTTATCGGTCCAGGATCTGTTGTCGCCGTTGACAAAGAAGGTCAGCCGGGTACCGGTATCGCGGCAGAACTGGGCGAATGCGGCGACCACCGGGCTGCTGGCACCGTCATCGACAGTCAGGGCCAATTGGTTGCCGTCGCCGGGCAGTCGGGTGAGCACGCCGACGGGAGGTGCCACCCTCGCCCGGGGCATCATCGGAGATGCCAGAGCTGGAGGCCCCCTGGTGACCACCGCAATGGTGCCGACCGCGATGGCGGCCAACACGGTGCGTCTGTCGACGCATGCCACCACCTAATCGTAAGTCTGTGTCGACGGACAATCGCCAATTGCACACTGCGGCTTTGCTTCTCGTCTGCTGAGAACTGGCTGTAGCCAGATCGCGGGTTCAGCCGTCACAATCATTGAATGGTCACGGTGCCCGCGTTCGTTTGGCGATACGGTCCGATTCTTCGTGGGCTGATCCTGGGCCTCGGCATCGGCGTGTTCCTGGGTGTCCTTTCGTGGCTGGACTCGGGGTTCCTGTTCGTCGGGCTGATCGTGTTCGTCATCCTTGGCCTTTTCTATGGCGTTTGGATGTCACGGCGCATGGCACGGCACTGGCCGAGCGCCAAGCAGCTGAGCGGGCCGCAACGGGAACAGGTGGCCCGCGCTGCCCGAGAGGGCCAGCGGATCGACGACCCGCGACTGACAGCCGCGCTCATCGACTACCGCAACGGACTGCAGGAGGCCGCCGAGAAGACGAGGCTGCTGCGGTGGCTGGTGCCGCTAGTCCTCGTCGTCGCGGTCGGGACGGCGCTGTGGGACTCCGTCTACGGGACGTGGGGCAACGCCATCGTCTCGGTCATCTACTTGGTGATGCTCGCGGTCGAGGTTTTCTGGTGGCCAAAGCGACGCCGACAGTTGCTGGCCAACGCCGACCGTGCGGTGGAGTTGGTCGACGACAGGGCCGAGTAGGTCAGAGTCGGTCGGCCAGCTCCAGCAGGTCGGCGACCACCAGAGCCGGCTGGGGTAAGTCGGCAGCGGGTAGAGGCGCGTTCCCCTTCCGGGCGATCAGCGCGCCACCGAAGCCAACGGCCTGCGCACCGATGGTGTCCCAGACGTGGGCCGCGACCATCATGCACGCCGAGGGTGCGACGCCCAGCTCCGCCGCGACACCCGTGTACAGCTGCGGCGCAGGCTTGAATGCGCGCCACGAGTCGACGCTGAACTGCCGCTCGAAGTGGCCGGCCAGACCCGCGTGCTCGAGCGGTGTCGCGCCGTCTGCGACCGGGGGAGAATTCGTCAGCGTGACAAGCCGATAGCCCTTGTCTTTCAGGCGACGAAGGCCGTCGGCCACGTCGGGATGCGCAGGCATGGTGCGCATGCCGTCACCGAGTGCCCGACGGTCGTCGTCGGAGATGTCCACCCCGTGGATGTCGCCCGTCATCTGCAACACAGCCTGACCGAGTGAGAAGAAGTCGACGTAGCGCTCCGACAAGGTGATCGTCATCGAGTACATGATCAGTTGGCCGAACCACTCGCGCAATACGCTGCGGTCACCGAACATCGCCTCGAAGTGGGGCTCGAGCGATTCGATGTCGATCAGGGTTTCGTTGACGTCGAACACGAGAACCGAAGGGCGGCTAGGCATTCGAATGGCCGCGTTCCTGAAGTGTCCAGGAGTTGCCGTCCGGGTCGGTCATATCAGCGAAGCTGGCGTAATCGGCCCGCTGCGGATCGACGCCGAGACGGAAGCGGCCCTGCCACTGGCCCGCCTCGACGTCCTTGTGCCTGATGGAGCTGACGCCGACGCCTCGATCGACGAGTTCGTCGCGCACCGCGGCGATGTCGCTCACCACCAGGTACAGGCCCCGAACCGAGCCGGGTGGCGCGTCGGTCAGCCCGACGCCGAACTGGATCGACGTGCTCGATCCCCGCGGAGTGAGTTGGACGACGCGAAAGTCGTCTGTGGGGGCGTAGTCCACGTCGAGAGCGAAGCCGAGCTTGTCCCGGTAGAAGTCCAGCGACTTATCCGGATCGGACACCGGCAGAATGACGACTTCGAGCGTGGCGTTCATGACGCGCTCTTCGCGGTGTTCCGCAGGATCTCGTCGGGGTCGAGGCCGCGGTCGATGCCGTGCGCCACGACGGTCTGTCCGGGTTCGAGGCTCAGCCGACGGTCGTCGAGCCAGACTTCGACTTTGTCGGGTTCGAACGACACCATGTTGCTCACCCGCTCCACTTCCGGCCAGGCGTTGGCATACGACCAGGCTGCCTTCCTGCTGTCACCGACGTCGTAATAGTCGGCCAGACCCTTGTACGGGCAGAAGGTCTGGCCCTCAACCGGTTTGAGCGCACCTTCGTCGATGTCGTCACGATCCACGTACCAGCGCGGCGCGAATCCGGACTCGTAGAGGACGACCGGGTGGTGTGTGTCGGCGATGACGCGGTCGCCGTCGCGGACGACGAGATGCCGTGAGGTGGCACGTATGTCAATGCGATGGTACGGGTCGGCCGCATGCCCGACGATACGGTCGTCCTCTTCGTAGAAGGCGTCGACCGCGCGCCATCCGAACGCAACCCGTCCTTTCAAATCCTCCGTGTAGGCCGGCAATGCGGTGTGCTGCCAGGCGCCATGCGGTACCTCCCGCCCGTCCGCGACCACGGTGTACCACTGCGTGTCGCCGAGGTCGCCGTGCTGGGTGACCCGATCCTCGGCGAGCAGCACACCGTCGCGGATGTGTTCGATGGGGAAGTACGCCACCGGGTAACGGCCCGGTTCGTGAAGCAGGAGGACGTTCTCGCTGTCGACGATCCACTCGTCGCCCTGACGTGCCCTCATCCGCCGACGGAGCGGTTCGACGAACAACAGCCGCTCGGGCAACGGTTGCGCGGTGAGGAAGTGGCCTATCGAACCGGCCGCCAACGGACCCTGCTGCCATGCCAATCCCATTGTCGTGTCCTTTCTTTGAAGATACTGCTCAAGCGGCGTTGACTCGTTGGAGGAAGTCGCGCATCAGATCCGCGACCTCGGCACCTGCGGTCTCCAGAAGGAAATGCCCGCCGTCGATGAGGTGGATCTCGGCGTCCGGCGCGTCCTTTCCGAACGCGCGCGCACCGTCGGGACCGAAGATCGGGTCACCCTGGCCCCACACTGCCAGCACCGGCACCCTGCTGCTGCGCAAATAGTCGTGTAGGGCCGGGTACATGGGTGCATTACTCGCGTAGTCGCGGAAGAGCGCGAGCTGGATCTCGTCGTTACCGGGCCGCGCCACCATCGCGGCGTCATGCGTCCAGGTATCGGGGCTGACCAGCGATTCATCCGCGACACCAGTCAGGTACTGCCACTTGATGCCTTCGACATCGAGCGCGATGCGAATGGCCGCCTCGGTGTCGCGATTCTGCTCGCGCTGGTAGTCCCACACCGTCTTCCAGAAGCTCTCGATGAACCCTTCGTCGTAGCCGTTGCCGTTCTGGGTCACGATTGCGGTGATGGCCTGCGGGTGACGCAAAGCGAGCCGCCAACCGATCGGGGCGCCGTAGTCCTGGACGTAGATGGCGTAACGGCGCACGTCGAGTTGATCGAGCAGGTGCTCGGTGAGATCGGCCAGCGCGTCGAAGGAGTAGGTGAAATCGTCGACGGACGGAGTGGCTGACAGGCCGAACCCGAGGTGGTCGGGTGCGATGACGTGGTAGCGGTCGGCCAAAAGGGGGATGAGATCGCGAAACATGAACGAGCTGGTAGGAAACCCGTGCAGCAGCACGATCGCGGGAGCGTCCGGATCGCCGGCCTCCCGGTAGAAGATCTGCTGGCCGTCGACGGTGGCGTAACGGTGGTGAACCCGATCCGGCATAACTAACTCCTTTAAAGGTGTTTGATGGTTAGTAACTGACAGTGAACTCCTCATCGTGTAACCTGTCAATATCAATTTGGAGGTTAGGTATGGATCTGGTGGCAGCGGGACGTGAGGACGAGGAGTTCCTGCTCGACCTGCTCAACACCACGCCGGTGGTCGACGGTGAGCCGAGCGACGATTTGGCCCAGTCGAAGGCCGCCCGTGCCTGGATGCGGAAGCACGGCATCGCGCCGACGGATGCGGAACTGGCGGCATTGCTCGACGCGCGTTCGGTCCTGCAGGCGGTGGTGCGTGGCGGGCAGACACCTGCGAAGCTGCAGCGCTTTCTCGAGCCGGTCATCCTGCGACCGACCGCCTCCCGCGCCGGCCTGGATTGGCAGCTGGCCGTGGACGGGCCGCGGGGGGCGGTGCGAGCGGTGCTGGCGTGGGACGCCCTGCGTATTTCCAGCCCGGGACGACTCCGGCCGTGCGCCAACTCCGAATGCCGGCTGTTCCTGATCGATCGCAGTAAGCCAAATACGGCACGCTGGTGCTCGATGGCCATCTGCGGGAACCGGATGAAGGCGCGGCGCCACTACCGGCGCGCCCATTCGGGCGACAGCTGATCAAAATGTCGCACCTGCAATCGAATTCGCAGTAACTAACCATCAAAATACTCTTGACAAGTTATGAAATCGCACGCTTGACTCGGCGCTATCACTAACCGTAAGCCAGTAGTTAGGGAGTTAGCTATGGGTTCCCTGCAAGGTAAATGTGTTGTCGTCGTTGGACGTGGCGGCGGTATCGCCAGGGCCGTAACAATGCTTGCGCGTTCGGAGGGGGCGCGCGTCGTGGTAGCCGGTCGTGACAGCGAGGCGCTCGCGGCGGGATACGACGGCGAAGACATCAGCGCCGAGACCGTCGACGTCACCGACGACGAATCGATCTCGGCGTTCGCCGCTCGGGTCGGCCCGGTCGATCACCTCGTCTCCACCGTCTCGGCCCGCGCCAGGGGCAAGCTCGCCGACCTGGACCGTGTGAAGTTGCAGCTCTCGTTCGACACCAAGGTGATCGGGCCTGCGATGCTGGCCAAACATTTTGCGCCACAGATCAACGAGGGCGGTTCGATCGTGCTGTTCTCCGGGGTGAACGCGTTCAAGGTCAATGTCGGATACCTCGGTGTCGCCATCACCAACGGTGCTGTGGACTTTCTGACCCGGTCGCTGGCCGTCGAACTCGCCCCGATCCGCGTCAACGCCATCTCTCCGGGTGTCATCGACACCGGTGCATGGGATTCGCTTGGCGAGGACGGCAAGCGCGACTACTTTGCCCATATCAGCGACACCAACCCTGCCCGCCGGATCGGCACCGTCGACGACGTCGCCGAGGCGGTGCTGTTCGCGCTCACCAACACATTCCTGACCGGGGTGACCCTGAAGGTCGACGGTGGTGAACCCCTCATCTGACGCCAGATTGGTCTCCGTCAACGTCGGGATGCCCGCCGACGTCGAATGGCGCGGCAAGACCGTCCATACCGGCATCTACAAGACCCCCGTAGCCGGATCGGTGATGGTGCGCAGACTCAACATCGACGGCGATGGCCAGGGCGACCTGGCCGGCCACGGCGGTGAGCAGCGTGCCGTGATGGTCTACCAAACCGAGTCCTACGACTATTGGAGCCGCGTGCTCGGCCGCGGCGACCTGCAACCCGGCAATTTCGGTGAGAACTTCACGATCACCGGGCTTTCCGACGACGAGGTCTGCATCGGCGACCGCTACGCCATCGGCGAGGCGGAATTCGAGGTGACCCAACCGCGAGTTACGTGTTTCCGGGTGGGCATCCGAATGGGCGAGCCTGACATGCCGAATCTCCTTGTCGCCCATCATCGCCCGGGCTTCTATTTCCGAGTGATCAGCGAAGGCTGCGTGAAGGCGGGCGATGTCATCGTCCGCACCCGGCGGGGCAGGCACGAGCTCACCGTCGCCGATATCGATGCGCTGTTGTACCTGCCCGACCGCGATATGAGCCTGCTCCGCAAGGCCGTCGACGTGCCCGCGCTCAGTCCCGGCTGGCAGCAATCCTTCAACGACATGCTCGCCTCGCGCGAAAGCCCGAACGGCACAACGGCGCCTCCGATCGGCGTCGAACCGGGATGGAACGGGTTCCGTCGACTGCGCGTGGCTGGAACGCATTGCGAAAGTGCGGCCATCATGTCGATTCGGTTCGAGGCCGATGACGGTGTGCCGCTGCCGATCCCGCGTCCGGGGCAGTACCTGACGCTGCGAGTCCCCGGCGCGGGCGATCCCGTGCCGCTGCGGAGTTACTCCCTATCCGGAAACGGGGCGGGCTATCGGATCAGTGTCAAGCGTGAAGACCACGGTCTGGTCAGTCGATGGCTGCACGACAACATCAGCGCAGGATCAATCGTCGATGTCGCGGCGCCGCGGGGCGACTTCTATCTGACCGAGGCGGCGGGCCCGGTGGTTCTGCTGTCAGCGGGCGTGGGCGTCACACCCGTGTTGGCCATGTTGCACGCCTTGGCGAAAGGTCGGAGCGACCGCGAGATCTGGTGGCTGTACACCACGCGAGACGCCGAAACCCAGGCGTTCGCACAGGAAGTCGGCGATCTGATCGCCGAACTGCCGCACGCGCGACAGCAGGTGTTCTACACGAGCGCCGTCGGAAGGCTCGACGCCCGTGCGATCGCGGCCTTGGGCCTGCCCCGCGACGCCACGGTTTATATGTGCGGGCCCGACGCGTTCATGGCGGATATGCGCGGCGCCCTGGCAGATGCCGGGATCGATCCGGCACGAATCCACACCGAGCTGTTCGGGGCCCTGCCTGCGATCAACCCAGGCATCGTCGGGAAGCCGACAGTGGCGCCACATCAGCCGCCAGGACCAGCGGGCACAGGGCCGGCGGTGTCGTTCTCCCGCAGCGGGCTCACCGTCAAATGGTGCACGGAGTACGCGAGCATCCTCGAACTCGCAGAGGCCTGTGACGTCCCGACGCGGTTCTCATGCCGCAGCGGGGTCTGCCATACCTGCGTCACGCAGGTCATTGCGGGCACGACGGCCTACACCCAGCCTCCTCTGGAGCCCCCGCCCGACGGGACCGTGCTGATCTGCACTGCCGAGCCGGTAGACGAAGAAGTCGTGCTGGACCTTTAATCGAAGCATTTCTCTGACTAAGGTCAGATATATGGCAGTGGACATGGTCGCGCAGGTCCGGCAGTTCAACCGCACCGTCACTCAACGGATCGGTGTGCTCAACGACAACTTCTTGGCCAGCGACCGTCCGCTCGGCCAGAACCGGCTGCTGTGGGAGATCGGCGCGGAGGGATGCGACGTTCGATCGCTGCGTGCGCGCCTGGATCTCGATTCCGGATATCTCAGCCGGCTTCTGCGGACCCTGGAGGACCGGAGGCTCATCGTCGTCGAACAGAGCGCGGCCGACGGTCGTGTCAGGACGGTCCGGCTCACCGAGCACGGTCGACGCGAGGTCGAAATGCTCGATCGGCGCTCGGACGAGGCGGCCGCGGCGATCCTCCAGCCGCTCAACGAAACTCAGCGCGACAGGTTGGTGGCGGCGATGGTGGAGGTGGACCGGCTGCTCATCGCCTCAACCGTCGAAGTCAACGAATGCGACCCGAATGATCCGGACGCACGGTTCTGCCTTGACACGTACTTCGCCGAGTTGGCGGAGCGGTTCGCCGGCGGTTTCGATCCGTCACGAAAGCCGTTCTCCGATCACGAGATGACGCCGCCGTCGGGTCTGCTGCTCGTCGCCAGACTGCATGGAGATCCGGTCGGCTGCGGCGCCGTAACTTTTCTCCCCGGCGGAGTCGCATATTTCAAGCGCATGTGGGTCGCCGGGTCGGTTCGCGGGATAGGGCTCGGGCGTCGGCTGCTGACCGAGCTCGAAGGCCGGGCACGTGCTAACGGAGCGCGTCGACTCCAGCTGGAGACGAGAAACGAACTCCGGGAAGCAATCGCCCTGTACCTGTCCTCCGGATACCGGGAGGTGCCGCCGTTCAACGACGAACCGTACGCCGATCACTGGTTCGAGAAGACCATCTGACTTTGAGTTCCTAAGCGGAGTCAAGTCGTTAGACGGGTTTTAGGGTGGTGGTGGCGGGCCGGTGGATTGGAGCGCTTGGCGACTCCTGTTGTCCCCGGCCCGTCCTGCCTTTGATCCGTTGGGATTGGCGGGTGTTGGCGGCGTTGATCCTGGTCTGGCGATCGACGCGATGGTGGGCGGTGACGAGCCGGCGGCCTTTGTCGGCGTGGATGGGTCGGCCGTGGGTGTCGCGCAGCAGGTAGGGCTGACCGGTGCGCCAGCAGGTCGCGATGCGGGTGAGCAGTGCGGTCGCGATGTGGCAGGTCGCCGAGTCGTGGTGGCGCCCAGTTTGCATGAGTCGCTTGTACTTCGCGGCCAGCTGGGGGTCGATCTTGCGGGCGTGATCTGCCGCGGCGTACAAGGCTTCGCGCAGCAGTGGGTCGCCGGCTTTGGTCAATCCGTGCTGGTGATGGCTTTGTCCGGATTGGTTGAGTTTGGGGACCAGCCCGGAGTACGCGCGGATCGCCGCCAGGGAGTGGAAGCGGTGTGGATCACCGAGGCGTCCGGCGATGACCGCGCCGATCACGGGGCCGACGCCGGGTGCTGAGGCGATGATCCCGTCTGGGTCGGCTTCGGCGTAGAGGTTGGCCGCGCGTTCGTCAAGGTCGTCGATTTGTTCGGTCAACGCTTGGGCTTGTTCGGCGTCGATGGCGATGTCGGCGGCCAGTTCGGCGAAGTCGATCCGCGCGTCTTCGCCGGCGCCCCACAGCTGCAACGACTGCTGGGCGGCGGCCAGGATCAAGGCGGCTTGCGGTTCGCGCCCGGCGCCGCGGGAATGGCGGATCAAGAACCGGGTCAGCCGGGCATGCCCCAGCCGAATGAGCGTGTGGGGGTCGGCGTAGCGGGCCAACAGCGCCAGGGTGGCCTTGCCGTAGCGCGAACCGAGCGCGTCGTATCACGCCGGGCCGAGGCGCTCCAGTTGGGCATCCAGGCGCTGGAACACCGCGGTGCGGCGTTTGATGATCGAGGCGCGGATCTTGACGATCCGGCGCAGCGGGTCGGCCGGCCCGTCTCCGGTATGGTCGCGCAGCCCTTCAGGGTGCAGCAGCGGCAGCCGGGCCAGCATCTTGGAATCAAGGTGATCGTTTTTGGCATGCTTGGAGTAGTAGGCCCGCAGATCCGCGGATTGGCTGGTGGGCACCATCGACACGCGGGCGCCGCGGTGGCGGAACCACGATGCCAGCGGAACCCAGGCGTTGCGGGTCGGCTCCATCACGATCCGCAGCGTGTCCTCGTCGGTCAGACCGCATGCCGCCCACAGCTTTTCCAAATCGGCAGGGCGGGTGAAGAACCGCCGGCCGGTCCAGACGAATGTTCCATCAGGGCGGGCCAGCGATGCTTGATGAGCGGCTCGGCAGGCCACGTCGATTCCTAGGGTCAGTTCCACACCACGTCCTTTCGATCAATCGGGTTTGGACCTGCGATCGGGGCCGGCGTGGCCCAGACATTCCGTCAGCAGGAGTCCGACATCCGCCGGCTCCAAGTTCCCGAACAGAGACACCAACACCGCGCAGGTCGTGCTCGCGGACGGCCCTTCAAAAATCAGGAATCCGGCAGGTTCCAGTCGGTGGTTCGACCGCCCGCGAGCACGCACCCAATCTAAATGTCGGTGGTTCGAACTAGTGTTCGATGTATGAGTTCGGTGGCTGCTTCCAAGCGCATCGCGGTGATGGCCGCGGAGCTGGAGGCGGTGCTGGCTGAGCCGGTGGACGGGACGACGTCGGAGCGCACCGCGGTGGCGTTACACTGGGAGATGTTTATGCGTCGCTGCGCGGCGATGACGCACCGGACAACTGACCGCGATCGCGGAGATACCGACAGACGAACTGGGTGAACCAACGACGGCGGCGGCGTTGTCGACGTTGTTGCGGATCTCCACAGAGCAGGCGAACCGGCGCATCCACGAGGCCAAGGACTTGGGCCCGCGGGTGGCGATGACCGGTGAGCCGTTAGAGCCGGTGTTGTCGCACACCGCCGCCGCGCAGGAGCGCGGGCTGATCGGCGCCGAGCATGTGACGATCATCCGGAAGTTCTTCACCAAGCTGCCCGGCTTCGTCGATCACGACACCCGTGAAGCCGCCGAGGCGCAGTTGGCCGAGCTGGCCTGTGGGCTGCCGCCCGAGGACCTGCGGGCGGCGGCCGACCGGTTGGCGGCCACGCTCGATCAGGATGGTGAGCTCTCCGACGGGGATCGGGCCCGGCGGCGCTTCTTCACCGTGGGGAAGCAACAGGCCGACGGGACGGCCGACGTGCGGGGCCGGCTGGATCCCGAGACGCGGGGCCTGTGGCACGCGGTGTCGGCCAAGTCGGCCGCACCGGGCATGTGTAACCCCGACGACGAGGACCCCTGTGTCGACGGGGAGCCCTCACCCGACCATGTGAGGGGTGATCTGCGCTCCACCGGGCAGCGCAACCACGACGCGCTTCAAAGCCCTGTTGCGGGCGATGCTGGCGTCGGGTCAACTGGGCAGCCACAACGGGCTCCCGGTGACCATGGTCATCTCCACCACCCTCCAAGAGCTCGAATCCGGCCGCGGTCATGCGGTCACCGGCGGCGGCACACTGCTCCCGATGTCAGAGGTGATCCGGCAAGCCGCAGCGGCGCATCACTATTTGGCGGTGTTCGACCACCACACCGAAGAACCGCTGTATCTGGGTCGGGCGAAACGACTCGCCACCCGCGGGCAGCGGATCGTGCTCTACGCCAAAGACCGCGGCTGCACAAAACCCGGCTGCACCGCGCCGGGCTACTGGTGTGAAGCCCACCATGTCGACGGCTGGACCGCCGACAACAGCCCCACCGACATCGACACGCTCACCCTGGCCTGCCCACCCGACAACCGACTCATCGAAAAGACCGGCTGGCGCACCCGAAAACGTAAAGACGGCCGCACCCAATGGCTCCCACCCCCCCACCTCGACACCGGCCAAACCCGGGTGAACAACTACCACCACCCCCAGCGCTACCTCATCCCCGACGAAAACGACAACGACGCCGATGAGTCGGAGGATGACGACGGGACTCCGTAGAGAATTCGAAGTGGCTGTAACGCGTCGTCGGTCACGCACACTCTGCTGTGTGACTAGCCCCTCGTATGACTTCACCGGCCTGCGGGCCCTGTTCATCAACTGCACGCTGAAGCGGTCGCCCGAGCCAAGCAACACCCAAGGGCTGATAGACATCAGCACCGAGATCATGGAGAAGCACGGCGTGAGCGTCGACGTCGTGCGCGCCATCGACCATGACATCGCCACTGGCGTATGGCCGGACATGCGCGAGCACGGCTGGGCCACCGACGATTGGCCCGCCATTTTCGAGAAGGTGCTGGCCGCCGACATCCTCGTCCTCGCAGGCCCGATCTGGCTGGGCGACAACAGTTCGGTGATGAAAATGGTGCACGAGCGGCTGTACGGGGGCTCGCATCTGCTCAACGAAGCCGGCCAATATCTGTATTACGGCCGCGTCGGTGGCTGCCTGATCACCGGGAACGAGGACGGTGTCAAGCACTGTGCGCAGAACGTGCTCTACACGCTGCAGCACATCGGATACACGATTCCGCCGCAGGCCGATGCCGGCTGGATCGGCGAAGCGGGTCCGGGACCGTCGTACCTGGACCCCGGATCGGGCGGACCAGAGAACGATTTCACAAATCGCAACACCACATTCATGACGTGGAACCTGATGCATCTCGCTCGCATGCTGAAGGCGGCAGGGGGCGTTCCCGCGTACGGCAACATTCGTTCCGGTTGGGACGCAGGCTGCAGGTACGACTTCGCCAATCCCGAATACCGGTAGGGACTACCGTGACCATGGAGACCGGGTTCCGCTGACCACATAGTGGGAACACACAGCATGACGCTAGCGTTAGGAGAGTCGTGACCACCCAAGACATCACTGCTGAAAAGTTCAACGAGACCATCACCGACAACGAGATCGTGCTGGTCGATTTTTGGGCGTCGTGGTGCGGGCCGTGTCGCGCCTTCGCTCCGACTTTCGCGGCATCGTCCGAGAAGCACCCTGATGTGGTGCACGCCAAGGTCGACACCGAGGCTGAGCAGCCGCTCGCCGCCGCCGCAGACATCCGCTCGATCCCGACGCTGATGGCGTTCAAGAAGGGCAAGCTGGTCTTCAACCAGGCCGGCGCGCTTCCGCCGGCCGCCCTGGAGGACCTGGTGCAGCAGGTCAAGGCGTTCGATATCGACGCCGCGATCGCCGCCGAGTCCAACGGCGAAAAGGCCTGACGCAAGCACGCGATAGCGTGCTTGCGTGACCGAGCAGAACAACTTCGTCCTCGTAGATCGCCCGCGGCCCAGTGTCGCGCTGGTGACGCTCAACCGCCCGGAGCGCATGAATTCCATGGCCTTCGACGTCATGGTTCCGCTTAAGGCGGTCCTCGAGGAGCTCACATACGACAATTCCGTGCGTGCGGTCGTGCTGACCGGGGCGGGACGGGGTTTCTCCTCGGGTGCTGATCACAAGTCCGCAGGCAGCGTGCCGCATATCGACGGCCTGACCCGGCCGACGTTCGCACTGCGTTCGATGGCGGTGCTCGACGATGTGATCCTTGCCCTACGCAAGATGCATCAGCCCGTCATCGCCGCGGTGAACGGCGCCGCGATCGGCGGGGGGTTATGCCTCGCGCTGGCCGCCGACATCAGGGTGGCGGCCAGCGGCGCCTACTTCCGGGCCGCAGGAATCAACAACGGCCTGACCGCCAGCGAGCTGGGGCTGAGCTACCTGCTGCCGCGCGCGATCGGCACGACACGGGCATTCGAACTCATGCTGACCGGCCGCGATGTCGACGCCGACGAGGCCGAGCGCATCGGGCTGGTGTCCCGCGCCGTGCCCGACGACCAGCTGCTGGAGACCTGTTACGAGATGGCAGAGCGGATCGCCGCCTTCTCGCGGCCGGGAATCGAATTGACCAAGCGCACACTATGGACTGGACTGGACGCCGCTAGCCTGGAAGGCCACATGCAGGCCGAGGGCCTGGGACAACTCTTCGTGCGTCTGCTCACCGCCAACTTCGAAGAAGCGGTGGCCGCGCGCGCGGAAAAGCGGGCTCCGGTCTTCACCGACGACAAGTAACGAAAGTAGGAGCGCAGCGTGATCACCGCAACGGACCTCGAGGTCCGCGCAGGCGCGCGCACGCTGCTGTCCACGGACGGATCGGCGCTGCGGGTGCAGCCCGGCGACCGCATCGGCCTTGTCGGACGTAATGGCGCAGGCAAGACCACGACCATGCGCATCCTCGCCGGTGAAGGCGAACCCTATGCCGGCACCATCACGCGGACCGGCGAAATCGGTTATCTGCCGCAGGATCCCAGGGAGGGCAACCTCGACACCCTCGCCCGCGACCGGGTGTTGTCGGCCCGTGGCCTTGACACTTTGCTTTCCGATCTGGAGAAGCAGCAGGCGCTGATGGCCGAGGTCGCCGACGACGCCGCACGTGACCGTGCGGTGCGCCGCTACGGCCAGCTCGAGGAGAGGTTCGCCGCCCTCGGCGGATACGGCGCCGAAAGCGAGGCGAGCCGAATCTGCGCGAGTCTCGGCCTGCCCGAACGTGTTCTGACGCAGCAGCTACGCACCTTGTCGGGCGGTCAGCGCCGCCGCGTCGAGCTCGCGCGCATCCTGTTCGCGGCGTCCGACACCGGCGCGGGTTCGTCGACGACGCTGCTCCTTGACGAGCCGACCAACCACCTCGACGCCGACTCGCTCGGTTGGCTTCGCGAGTTTCTCCGTGCGCACACCGGCGGGCTGGTGGTGATCAGCCACAACGTCGAGCTGCTCGCCGATGTCGTCAACCGGGTGTGGTTCCTCGACGCCGTGCGCGGTGAGGTCGACGTCTACAACATGACGTGGCAGAAGTACCTCGACGCGCGCGCCACCGACGAACAACGCCGCCGCAGGGAGCGTGCCAATGCCGAGCGCAAGGCCACTGCGCTGCGCACGCAGGCCGCCAAGATGGGTGCCAAAGCGACCAAAGCCGTTGCGGCACAGAACATGCTGCGAAGGGCGGACCGGATGATGGCAGCTCTTGACGAGGAACGGGTCGCCGACAAGGTGGCCCGCATCAAGTTCCCGAGCCCGGCGGCGTGCGGGCGCGTCCCATTGGTGGCCAAGGATCTGACGAAGATGTATGGCTCTCTGGAGGTGTTCGCAGGCGTCGACCTTGCCATCGACCGCGGCTCTCGTGTGGTGGTGCTCGGCCTCAACGGCGCGGGCAAGACCACGCTGCTGCGACTGCTCGCGGGCGTCGAGACACCCGACACCGGGACGCTCGAGCCCGGCCACGGTCTCAAGATCGGCTACTTCGCACAGGAGCACGACACCCTCGACAACCTGGCCACCGTATGGGAGAACATCCGGCACGCCGCACCCGATACGGGGGAGCAGGATCTGCGAGGTCTGTTGGGCGCCTTCATGTTCAGCGGTCCGCAGCTCGATCAGCCTGCGGGCACGCTGTCCGGCGGCGAGAAGACCCGCCTGGCGCTCGCGGGTCTCGTCGCATCAACCGCAAACGTCTTGTTGCTCGACGAACCGACGAACAACCTCGACCCGGCGTCACGTGAACAAGTGTTGGACGCGCTTCGCAGCTATCAGGGAGCCGTCGTGCTGGTGACGCACGATCCCGGTGCCGCCGAAGCGTTGGACCCGCAACGCGTCGTGCTACTTCCTGACGGCACCGAGGATTTCTGGTCGCAGGATTACGCGGATCTCATCGAATTGGCCTGACGCGATAATCGCACGCCATTTGTCGAAATTCGCATTTGTTTGGTTAGGGCTCTCTTACGCTGGGTATTCGTCGGAGCATCACAGCGGGGAGGTGTCGATGAAGAAACTGAATACATCCCGGGATCAGTTGCTACAGGAACTGCGGAGCGCTTACGAGGGCGGCGCCAGCATCCGTACACTGGTCGCTTCGACGGGCCGCTCGTATGGCTCCATCCACAGCATGTTGCGCGAGTCCGGCACCGCGATGCGCAGCCGCGGCGGGCCGAACCATCGCACCCGTCGCTAGCTACTGCTGACGGACCGACGATTCGACGAGGTCGAGCACGGCGCTGAGCTTTTCGGGGTCATCGCCCGATGCAAGCCGTGCCACCAGACCGTCGAGCACCAGGTCCAAATAGGTGTGCAGCACACCGCTGGGCACGTCGTCGCGCAACCGACCGGCCTGCTTCTGACGCCGTAGCCGGTCGGTGGTCGCCGCCGCCAGTTCGGCCGACCGTTCCGACCACCCCTTGTTGAATGCGGGGTCATTGCGGAGCTTGCGCGCGATCTCGAGTCGCGTGGCCAGCCAGTCGAACTGTTCGGGCGCTGCGAGCATGTCGCGCATGACCTGGATCAGGCCCTCGCGCGATGCGACATCAGCCATCCGCCCGGCATCTTCGTGGGCCAGTTCGAAGAACAAGGTGTCTTTGTCCTTGAAGTGGTGGAAGATCGCGCCGCGTGACAGCCCTATCGTCTGTTCCAGTCTGCGGACCGTGGCCCTGTCGTAGCCGTATTCGGCGAAGCACCGCCGAGCGCCGTCGAGAATCTGACGGCGACGCGCCGCGAGATGGTCGTCGGTTACCCGGGGCAACTTCGCAGCCTAGGACTTCAGCATGTTGCGCAGTACGTACTGCAGGATGCCGCCGTTGCGGTAGTAATCCGCCTCACCGGGGGTGTCGATGCGCACCACGGCGTCGAACTCGATCGCCTTGCCGTCCTCCTTGGTGGCCTTCACGTGTACGGTCTTCGGCGTCTTGCCGTCGTTCAACGCATCGATACCGGTGATGTCGAAGGTTTCCGTGCCGTCAAGCTTCAGTGAAGCCGCCGACTCGCCCTCCGGGAACTGCAGCGGGATGACGCCCATGCCGATCAGGTTGGAGCGGTGAATGCGCTCGAATGACTCCGTGATCACCGCGCGCACGCCAAGCAGCCTGGTGCCCTTGGCCGCCCAGTCGCGCGACGATCCGGAACCGTATTCCTTACCGCCAAGCACCACCAGCGGAATGTCCTGCGCCGCATAGTTTTGCGCGGCGTCGTAGATGAACGCCTGCTCACCACCGTTGGTGAAGTCGCGGGTGTAGCCCCCGGACACGTCGTCGAGCAGCTGGTTGCGCAGCCTGATATTGGCGAACGTGCCGCGGATCATCACCTCGTGGTTGCCCCGGCGGGAGCCGTAGGAGTTGTAGTCCTTCTTGTCCACGCCGTGCTCGTCGAGGTACTGCGCGGCGGGCGTGCCCGGCTTGATGCTGCCTGCGGGGGAGATGTGGTCCGTGGTGACCGAATCGCCCAACAGCGCCAGCACTCTCGCGCCCGTGATGTCGGTCACCGGCTCCGGCTCGGCGGGCATGCCGTCGAAGTAGGGCGGCTTGCGCACGTACGTCGAATTGTCGTCCCACTCGAACGTGTTGCCACTCGGCGTCGCCAGGTTCCGCCACCGCTCGTCGCCCTTGAACACGTCGGCGTAGTTCTTCGTGAACATCTCGGTGTTGATCGCCGAGGCGATGGTGTCGTCGATGTCCTTCTGCGACGGCCAGATGTCCTTCAGGAAGACGTCGTTTCCCGACTCGTCCTTGCCGAGGGGCTCGGACTCGAAGTCGAAGTCCATCGTGCCCGCCAACGCGTACGCGATCACCAGGGGAGGCGACGCCAGGTAGTTCATCTTCACGTCGGGGTTGATGCGGCCCTCGAAGTTGCGGTTACCCGACAGCACCGCGGCGACTGACAGGTCGCAGTCGTTGACGGCCTTACTGATCTCTTCAGGCAGCGGACCGCTGTTGCCGATACAGGTCGTGCAGCCGTACCCGACGAGGTAGAAGCCCAGCTTCTCCAGATACGGCCACAGGCTGGCCTTTTCGTAGTAGGCGGTGACGACCTGCGAGCCCGGCGCCATCGTGGTCTTCACCCATGGTTTCGACGACAGCCCCTTCTCGACGGCGTTGCGGGCCAGCAGCGCCGCACCGAGCATCACCTCGGGGTTGGAGGTGTTCGTGCACGACGTGATAGCCGCGATCACCACCGCGCCGTGGTCGAGGACGAACTCCCCGCGGCCCTCGCACTTGACGTCCACCGGATTGCTCGGCCGCCCGTTCGAATTGACCGCAGCCGATGGCACGGGGGTGTCGCTGTCGTCGAACGAAAGCACCGCCGGGTCGCTTGCCGGAAACGACTCCTCGACCGCCTCGTCGAGCTTGGTGTGCTCGGCGGGCAGGTTCTCTTCGACGTAGTTGTGAATGTCCTTGCGGAAGGCCGTCTTTGCGTCGGTAAGCGCGATGCGGTCCTGTGGACGCTTCGGGCCCGCGATCGACGCAACCACGTCGGACAGGTCCAGCTCGATGTACTCCGAGTACTTCGGCTCACGCTTCGGGTCGTGCCACATTCCCTGTTCCTTGGCGTACGCCTCGACAAGGGCCAGCTGCTCCTCGCTGCGACCGGTCATCTTCAGGTAGCCGATCGTCACCTCGTCGATGGGAAAGATCGCCGCGGTGGAGCCGAACTCCGGACTCATGTTGCCCAGCGTTGCGCGGTTGGCCAGCGGCACCTCGGCGACGCCGTCGCCGTAGAACTCGACGAACTTGCCGACGACGCCGTGCTTGCGCAGCATCTCGGTGACGGTGAGCACGACGTCGGTTGCGGTCACGCCTGCAGGCCGCTCACCGGTCAGCTTGAAGCCGACGACCCTCGGGATCAGCATCGACACCGGCTGGCCGAGCATGGCGGCCTCGGCCTCGATGCCGCCGACGCCCCAGCCCAGCACGCCGAGGCCGTTCTCCATCGTGGTGTGGCTGTCGGTGCCCACGCAGGTGTCGGGGTAGGCGACGCCGTCGCCCTCCCAGACGACCCGGGCCAGGTATTCGATGTTTACCTGGTGCACGATGCCGGTACCGGGCGGCACCACCTTGAAGTCGTTGAATGCCCCCTGGCCCCAGCGCAGGAACTGGTAGCGCTCGCCGTTGCGCTCGTATTCGATCTCGACGTTGCGCTCGAAGGCGTCCTCGCGGCCGAACAGGTCGGCGATCACCGAGTGATCGATCACCAGGTCTGCCGGCGCCAACGGGTTGACTTTCTCGCGGTCGCCGCCGAGGTCGCCGACGGCCTCGCGCATGGTGGCCAGGTCGACGATGCAGGGCACACCGGTGAAGTCCTGCATGATCACCCGGGCGGGGGTGAACTGGATCTCGACGCTCGGGTCGGCCGACGGGTCCCAGTTCGCGATCGCCTCGATGTGCTCCTTGGTGATGTTCTCCCCGTCCTCGGTCCGCAGAAGGTTCTCGGCGAGCACCTTGAGGCTGTAGGGGAGTTTCTCGATTCCGGGCACCGCATCCAGGCGGTAGATCTCGTAACTCTTGTCCCCGACCTTGAGGGTGTCGCGGGCTCCAAACGAATCCTTGCTGCTCACATCAACTCCCGGCTAAATCCTGCCGCGACAGGCTGTGTCGACGGCGCTTCCAATCTAACAGTACGCTTGTCCTGTAAAGCAACCCTGGCAGGTCTCAGTCTTGTCCTTGCGGGTGCGTGCTGCCACCCGTTTCGGGTGCTATCGCGTACGGTTCTCCTGTGTCCGGACCGCACGTGATCCCGTTCCTTCCTTCATATATCCCGCCCGACGTGGATATGAACCAGGTGAAGGCCGATGTCGGCGACGACGGTGTGAGCGTGGCGCCCGCGTATGCGAATACCGTCCCCGAACTCCGCCAGGTGGTCGCTGACGCCCGCGCGCAGGGCATCGATCTGAAGATCGTGATGATCGCGAACAATCCGCCGATCGACACCCCACTGCGCGACATCGCTACGGAGGTCGGCGAGGCGAACCCGGGGTCGACGGTGCTGGCGATGAGCCCGATGTGGGCCGGTACCTACAGTCAGAAATTCAATCGGGTGACGCTCGAAGCCGGCCAGGATTTAGCGAAGAACGGCGACCCGGTTCAGTCGTCAAAGAATTTCGTCAGCGAGTTGACGACACCGCACTTTCCGTGGACGGCATTCTCCTTCGTGCTCGTCATCGGCGTATTCGCGGCGGCCGTCGCCACCCGGTTCCTGCAGGTCCGCAGCAAGCGGAACGCGGCACCGGAACCCGCGCCTTCCGCTGAATAAGTCGGGGTAGGACCGCCCGCGAAATTCGAATATCACCATTCGGTCACATCCTCTCTAATTACAGATATGTAATTTGTGACTAGAGTTTCTTTAGCGTCAGTTGTGACGTACGGTGCAGAAGTAGCTACTGATGTAGATGTTGTTTTTGTGACTTCTGCGAGGAGACTTGAGTCGAATGAGACGCACCCCTCGCGCCTTCGCGTCGCGACTATTCGGAAGCGCCTGTGCGGTTCCGGTGACTGCGTGCGTGCTAGTGGGAATCGTGTTCCCGCCGTATGGGGGGATCGCCGCCGCCGAGCCGAGTAGCCCGGACACCATCGGCTCGCTGGTCGCCGCAATCGCGAACGTCAACCAGAAGCTGCAGGAACTCGGCGCCAACATTCAGGCTCAGCAGGAGAGCGTCAACAAGGCCATCGTCGATGTCCAGACCGCGCGCGACAACGCCGCTGCGGCACAGCGCGATGTGGATGACAGCCGCCGCGCTGTCGACGACTCGAATGCGGCGATCAAGTCCGCGCAGCAGCGGTTCGACACCTTCGCGGCGTCGACGTATGTCAACGGCCCGTCGAGTTCGTACCTGACCGCATCCGACCCCGCCGACGTCCTCGACACCGTGTCCGCGGGTCAGACGCTGGCCGCCAGCGCACAACAGGTCGTCGCGGACCTGCAGCGGGCCCGCACCGAGCAGGTCAACAAGGAGTCGGCGGCGCGGTTGGCAAAGCAGAAGGCCGACCAGGCCACCGTCGATGCGCAAACCAGCCAGGACGCCGCGGTCACGGCGCTGACGTCGGCCCAGCAGACGTTCAAGGACCAGCAGGGCCAGCTCGATGCACTGACGGCAGAGCGCAATGTCGCACAGGCCAAGCTCGCCGAAGCGCGCACGTGGTCGGCGTCTGCGAGTGGTCAACCAAAACCCGTTGCACCCCAGTCGAATTCGTCGACCAACTGGGATGGTGCGCCGTCAGCCCCCACGGCCGCTGCGGGCAATTGGGACCAGAGCCTTTGGGACCCAACGCTTCCCGCTATTCCGAGCGCGTTCGTTAGCGGCGATCCGATCGCGATCATCAATTCGGTGCTTGGCATCTCGTCGACGTCCACGCAGGTCACCGCGAACATGGGCCGCAACTTCCTGCGGAGCATCGGAATACTGCCGACACCAACCGGTTTCACCAATGGTGCGATTCCGCGCGTGAACGGCAGACAGGCCTCGGAGTACGTGATCCGGCGTGCGGGGTCGCAGTTGGGTGTGCCGTACTCGTGGGGTGGTGGCAATGCCGCAGGCCCCAGCAAGGGCATCGACTCCGGGGCGGGCACTGTCGGATTCGACTGCTCCGGGCTGATCCTGTACGCCTTCGCGGGCGTCGGCATCCGGTTGCCGCACTACTCGGGATCGCAGTACCAACTGGGTCGCAAGATCCCGTCGTCTCAGATGCGCCGCGGCGACGTCATCTTCTACGGCCCCGGCGGCAGCCAGCACGTCACGCTCTACCTCGGGAACGGCCAGATGCTGGAGGCGCCCTACACCGGTTCGGAGGTCAAGGTCTCGCCGGTACGCACCGGTGGCATGACCCCGTACGTCATCCGATACATCGAATACTGATACGAGTGATTCTCTTGATTTTCAAGCGCCACAACGGTTTACGCATTGCCGAGAGCGCCGCGCTGCTGCTGGCCGCGCTGGCCATGGCGATCGGACTGGCGATGCCTGCTGCGGCGGCACCCGATGACGGCCAGTGGGATCCCACGTTGCCGAAGATCGTCAGTTCCGGTGCGCCGGGCGACCCGGTCGCGATTGCGAACGCGTCGTTTCAGGTGAGCCAGCTCGCCATCCAAACCACTCAGAATCTGGGACAGAAGTTCCTTTCCAGCCTTGGGCTCGGCGGTGGCGGCGGCGGTGCCAGCCAAGGCGCCGTCATGCCCGGAGGTCGGGTCCGTGGGCCGCAAGCGATCGAATACGCGATCAGGCGTGGCGCTTCGCAGATGGGCGTGCCGTATTCATGGGGAGGCGGCACGCTCACCGGCCCCGGGCCCGGCGTCGACGATGACGCGGGAAAGATCGGCTTCGACTGTTCGGGATTCACCCGCTACATGTTCGCCGGCGTCGGCGTGCAGATCCCGAAGTACTCGGGCGACCAGTACAACACCGGACGCAAGGTGCCGGTGGCGCAGGCCAAGCGCGGCGACTTGTTGTTCTACGGGCCCGGAGGCAGCCAGCACGTAACCATGTACCTCGGCGGCGGGCGAATGATCGAGGCCTCGGGCAGCGCGGGCAAGGTGACGGTCAGCCCGGTGCGAACGGGGGGATTGCAGCCGTACGCCGCCCGGATTATCGAATCCTGAGGTAGGGCTGAGCGGAGCCTGAGCAGACCCGGGCAACGTCGACGGATTCCGAAGTGCCTGGAATAGTTGACGGCGGGCACCCCGCCCGCGGCGCACGACCTGCGTCTTTGGAAGAACAACGTAAGAGGATCGTCGATGACGTCAGCTGGTGGGCCGCAAGGCCCGGCGCAGGGATACCCTCCGAACCCCCAGGGTGCGCCGCCGCCCGCGAACTCCGGGAACCTGCAGTCCGAGGTGCACACCCTGGAACGCGCGATCTTCGAGGTCAAACGAGTCATCGTGGGCCAGGACCTGCTGGTGGAGCGGATGCTGGTCGGCCTGCTCGCCAAGGGGCACGTGCTTCTCGAAGGTGTGCCCGGTGTGGCCAAGACGCTGGCGGTGGAGACCTTCGCGAGAGTGGTCGGCGGCACGTTCGCACGCATTCAGTTCACCCCCGACCTGGTGCCCACCGACATCGTCGGCACCCGCATCTACCGCCAGGGCAAAGAGGAGTTCGACATCGAGCTCGGCCCGGTGGTGTGCAACTTCCTGCTCGCCGACGAGATCAACCGTGCGCCCGCAAAGGTGCAGTCGGCGCTTCTGGAGGTCATGGCCGAGCGCAAGATCTCGATCGGCGGCAAGACGTTCCCGATGCCGAACCCGTTCCTGGTGATGGCAACTCAGAACCCGATCGAGCAGGAAGGCGTGTACGCGCTTCCCGAGGCACAGCGCGACCGCTTCCTGTTCAAGCTGAACATCGACTACCCGACGCCGGAGGAAGAGCGCGAGATCGTCTACCGGATGGGCGTCAGGCCGCCGGAGCCCAAGCAGATCCTCGCCACCGGTGACCTGGTGCAGCTGCAGGACGTGGCGGCCAACACCTTCGTGCATCACGCGCTGGTCGACTACGTGGTGCGCGTCGTCACCGCGACCCGTAAGCCGGAGAAGTTCGGCATGCCCGACGCCAAGGCGTGGATCGCATACGGCGCATCGCCGCGTGCGTCGCTCGGCATCATCGCCGCGGCCAGGGCGCTCGCGTTGGTGCGTGGCCGCGACTACGTCATCCCGCAGGATGTCGTAGAGGTCATTCCCGACGTGTTGCGGCACCGGCTCGTGCTGACCTACGACGCGCTCGCCGACGAGATCTCCGCGGAGACGGTGATCAACCGGATCCTGCAGACTGTCGGCCTGCCGCAAGTGAACGCCATTCCTCAGCAAGGCCATTCGGTGCAGCCCGTCGTGCCCGCCGCAGCCGCCGCGGCCAGCGGTCGGTGACTACTTCAGGACGCAACGTCGATCTGCCGTCGCTGAAGCGCGGGGAGATCCGTGATCCCGCGCTGACGGCGGCGCTGCGCAAGCTCGAATTGACGGTGCGCCGCAAGCTCGACGGCGTGCTGCACGGCGACCATCTCGGCCTGCTGCCCGGCCCGGGATCGGAGCCGGGGGAGTCTCGGCTCTATCAACCGGGCGACGATGTGCGCCGGATGGACTGGTCGGTCACCGCGCGCACGACACATCCCCATGTGCGCCAGATGATCGCCGACCGAGAGCTCGAAACCTGGCTGGTGATCGACATGTCCGCCAGTCTCGACTTCGGCACCACCGGGTGCGAGAAGCGCGACCTCGCGGTGGCCGCTGCAGCGGCAATCACATTTCTGAACAGCGGCGGCGGCAACCGGATTGGCGCGATTATCGCCAATGGCGACTCCGTGCGGCGCGTGCCCGCGTTGTCCGGACGCATGCACGAACAGGAACTGCTGCGGACCATCGCCACCATGCCCAAGGCGCCGCTGGGCGTGCGGGGCAATCTCGCTGCGGCGATCGACGCGCTGCGCCGGCCCGAACGGCGCCGCGGCATGGCGGTGATCATCAGCGACTTCCTCGGACCGATCGACTGGATGCGCCCGCTGCGCGCCATCGCAGGGCGCCACGAGGTGCTGGGCATCGAGATCATCGACCCGCGCGACGTCGAGTTGCCGCCCGTCGGCGACGTCATCCTGCAGGACACCGAATCCGGGGTCACGCGCGAATTCACCATCGACGAACAACTGCGCTCCGACTTCGAGAAGGCCGCGGCCGCGCACCGTGCCGAGGTGGCCCGAACCCTGCGCCGATGCGATGCGCCGCTGCTGACCCTGCGCACCGACCGGGACTGGATCGCCGACGTGGTCCGGTTCGTCGCAAGCCGTCGCCGAGGGGCGCTGGCCGGCCGCGCATAGCTTAACGAAATGACAACTACCACATGACATTACCGTTGCTCGGGCCGATGACACTATCGGGCTTCGAACACGCTTGGTTCTTCGTGTTCCTCTTGGTTGTTCTCGGCATTGTGGCGCTGTACGTCATCGTTCAGTTGGCCCGTCAACGGCGGATGCTGCGCTTTGCGAACTTGGAGCTGCTGGAAAGCGTTGCGCCCAAACGGCCTTCCCGCTGGCGGCACCTGCCCGCGATCCTGTTGGTGCTCTCATTATTGCTGCTCACGGTCGCGATGGCCGGGCCGACGAACGACATCCGGATTCCCCGTAACCGCGCCGTCGTCATGTTGGTGATTGACGTGTCGCAGTCCATGCGCGCAACTGATGTGACGCCCAATCGCCTGGCAGCCGCCCAGGACGCCTCCAAGCAGTTCGCTGACGAGCTCACCCCCGGCATCAACCTCGGCTTGATCGCCTATGCGGGCACGGCCACTGTGCTGGTGTCGCCGACCACGAACCGGGAGGCGACCAAGGCCGCGATCGACAAGCTGCAGTTGGCCGACCGCACCGCGACGGGGGAGGGCATCTTCACGGCACTGCAGGCCATCGCGACCGCCGGCGCTGTGATCGGCGGTGGCGACCAGCCGCCACCCGCCCGCATCGTGTTGTTCTCCGACGGCAAGGAGACGGTCCCGTCGAACCCGGACAACCCGAAGGGCGCGTATACCGCCGCCCGCACCGCGAAGGATCAGGGTGTGCCGATTTCGACTATTTCGTTCGGCACGCCGTACGGCTATGTCGAGATCAACGACCAGCGCCAGCCGGTGCCGGTCGACGACGAGACGTTGAAGAAGATCGCCGAGTTGTCCGGCGGCGAGGCATACTCGGCGTCCAACCTGGACCAGTTGAAAGAGGTGTACGCGAACCTTCAGCAGCAGATCGGTTACGAGACGATCAAGGGTGACGCCAGCGCGGGCTGGTTGCGGCTCGGCGCTTTGATCCTGGCCCTTGCGGCGCTGGCAGCCATGCTGCTCAACCGCCGGCTACCCAACTAGCAACGGAATGGCAAGCAGCGCATGACGTTACCAGTGCTCGGCCCGATGACGCTGACGGGCTTCGATCACGTCTGGTTCTTCCTGTTCCTCTTCGTCGTGCTAGGACTGATCGGGCTCTACCTCGCCATGCAGGCGGCCCGGCGCAGGCGGCTGCTGCGGTTCGCAAACACGGAGCTGCTGGAAAGTGTCGCGCCCAAACGGCCGTCGCGGTGGCGCCATCTGGCGACGGTTCTGTTGATGCTTTCGCTGGTGATGCTCACGATCGCAATGGCCGGGCCGACTCGTGACGTCCGTATTCCACGTAACCGTGCCGTGGTCATGCTCGTGATCGACGTATCGCAATCGATGCGGGCCAAGGACGTGGCACCCAGCAGGCTGGCTGCCACGCAGGAAGCTGCCAAGCAGTTCGTCGATCAGATGACGCCCGGAATCAACCTCGGGCTGATCTCCTACGCGGGCAACGCCACCGTGCTGGTGTCGCCGACCACCAACCGTGATGCAACCAAGAATGGGATCGACAAGCTGCAGGTGGCCGACCGCACCGCGACCGGTGAGGCCATTTTCACCGCATTACAGGCCATCTCCACCGTCGGCGCAGTGATCGGCGGGGGCGACACACCACCGCCTGCCCGCATCGTCCTGATGTCCGACGGCAAGGAGACCCAGCCGTCGAATCCGGACAATCCAAAGGGCGCGTACACCGCCGCCCGCACCGCCAAGGATCAGGGTGTGCCGATCTCGACGGTGTCGTTCGGGACCCCCTACGGCACGGTTGATATGAACGGTCAGCAAACACCGGTGCCCGTTGACGACGCGATGCTCAAGAGGATTGCCCAGCTGTCAGGTGGACAGACCTACACCGCATCGAGCGTCGAGCAACTCAAGGAGGTTTTCACCAACCTGCAGGAGCAGATCGGTTATGAGACTCGCAAGGGAGATGCCAGCACCGGCTGGTTGCGCTTGGGTGTCCTATTGCTCGCGCTGGCGGCGCTGGCCGCGCTGCTGATCAACCGCAGGCTGCCCAACTAAGGCGATTACTTAAGAACAGTCGACACACGTTAAGTTGGCGGGCATGACTGCGCACGCGAGGAGCAGCGACGGTTCTGCGACCGAGGATCCGGCCGAGACCGCCGATCAAACGGCTGGCGGCCGCCCGCCTTTCGTCTCCCGTTCGGTGCTGGTGACCGGGGGAAACCGGGGTATCGGGCTGGCCATCGCCCAACGGCTGGCCGCCGACGGACACAAGGTCGCCGTCACCCATCGCGGATCCGGGGCGCCCGAGGGGCTGTTCGGCGTCGTGTGTGATGTCACCGACAACGACGCCGTCGACCGCGCCTTCAAGGAGGTCGAGGAGCATCAGGGTCCGGTCGAGGTGCTGGTGTCCAACGCGGGCATCTCCGCAGACGCATTCCTCATCCGGATGACCGAGGAGCGGTTCGAGAAGGTCATCAACGCCAACCTCACCGGTGCGTTCCGGGTGGCCCAGCGCGCATCGCGCAGCATGCAGCGGAAGCGATTCGGCCGAATCATCTTCATCGGGTCGGTATCCGGCAGCTGGGGCATCGGCAACCAGGCCAACTATGCCGCCGCCAAGGCCGGCCTGATCGGCATGGCTCGCTCGATCTCCCGGGAGCTGTCCAAGGCCGGCGTCACCGCGAACGTGGTGGCCCCGGGCTACATCGACACCGAGATGACCCGCGCGCTGGATGAGCGGATTCAGGAGGGGGCGCTGGACTTCATCCCGGCTAAGCGGGTCGGCACGGCCGAGGAGGTCGCCGGCGCCGTCAGCTTCCTGGCCTCCGAGGATGCCAGCTATATAGCCGGCGCGGTGATCCCGGTCGACGGTGGCATGGGTATGGGTCACTGACCCAAGAGCTTTGGCTTATCAGAACTTTCCCTGAAAAGGAGTGAGCACAATGGCAGGACTGCTCGAAGGCAAACGCATCCTGGTCACGGGCATCATCACCGACTCGTCGATCGCGTTCCACATCGCCAAGGTGGCCCAGGAGTCCGGCGCTGAGCTGGTGCTGACGGGCTTCGACCGGATGAAGCTGATCCAGCGCATCGCCGATCGGCTGCCGGAGAAAGCGCCGCTGCTGGAACTCGACGTGCAGAACGAAGAGCACCTGGCGTCGCTGGCCGGCCGCATCAGCGAGGTCATCGGCGAGGGCAACAAGCTCGACGGTGTGGTGCACTCCATCGGCTTCATGCCGCAGACCGGCATGGGGGTGAATCCCTTCTTCGACGCGCCGTACGAGGACGTCGCCAAGGGCATCCACATCTCGGCCTACTCCTACGCATCGCTTGCCAAGGCGACGCTGCCGATCATGAATTCGGGCGGCTCGATCGTCGGCATGGACTTCGACCCGACCAGGGCGATGCCCGCCTACAACTGGATGACCGTCGCCAAGAGCGCGCTGGAGTCGGTGAACCGGTTCGTCGCGCGCGAAGCCGGCCAGTTCGGTGTGCGGTCCAATCTCGTTGCCGCGGGCCCGATCCGCACGCTCGCGATGAGTGCCATCGTCGGCGGTGCGCTCGGCGAGGATGCGGGCAACCAGATCCAGTTGCTCGAGCAGGGCTGGGACCAGCGTGCTCCCGTCGGCTGGAACATGAAGGATCCCACCCCGGTCGCCAAGACGGTGTGCGCCCTGCTTTCGGACTGGCTGCCCGCCACGACGGGCACGGTCGTCTACGCCGACGGCGGCGCGCACACTCAGCTGCTGTAAATGGATTTTGATGCCGTCCTGCTGCTGTCCTTCGGCGGGCCGGAGGCGCCCGAGCATGTGATGCCGTTCCTGGAGAACGTGACTCGCGGCAGGGGTATCCCGAAGGAGCGTCTTGCGGCGGTTGCCGAGCACTACCTGCATTTCGGTGGCGTCTCACCGATCAACGGCATCAACCGAGCGCTGATCGAACAGCTGCGCACCGAGATCGACCTGCCGGTGTACTTCGGCAACCGGAACTGGGAGCCCTACGTCGAGGACGCGGTTGCGGCCATGCGCGACAACGGTGTTCGCCGCGCGGCGGTGTTCACCACATCGGCGTGGGGCGGGTACTCCAGCTGCACGCAGTACGTCGAGGACATCGCACGGGGGCGGCAAGCCACCGGCGACGGCGCGCCCGAATTGGTCAAGATGCGCCAGTACTTCGACCACCCCTTGTTCGTCGAGATGTTCACCGAGGCGATCGGCGAGGCGGCGCGGACGGTCTCCGACGACGCACGTCTGGTCTTCACCGCGCACTCGATACCCGTAGCGGCCCGATCACGCTGCGGCACCGATCTTTACGCGCGCCAGGTGGCCTACGCGTCCCGCCTGGTCGCCGGCGCGGCCGGGTTCGACGATTACGACCAGGTATGGCAGTCACGCTCGGGGCCGCCGCAGGTGCCCTGGCTGGAACCCGATGTCGCCGACCACCTCGCGGCCCTGGCCGAAAACGGCACCAGGGCGGTGATCGTCTGCCCGATCGGCTTCGTCGCCGACCACATCGAGGTGGTGTGGGATCTGGATCATGAGCTGCGGCAGCAGGCGCAGGATCTGGGTGTGGCATTCGCGCGGGCCGCGACACCGAACGCCGACCCGCGGTTCGCAAGGCTCGCCGTCGATCTCATCGACGAGGTGCGCAACGGGCGTGCGCCGACTCGTGTTCAGGGGCCGGAGCCCCCTCCATTGCAAGGCTTTTCGATCGACGGAGCGCTGTGCACGCCCCACTGCGGCAAGGCCTAGCGCCGCCAGGCCGAGTGCAGGATCGCGCTGATCGCCGCCAGCCGGGCAGACCGCACAACAGTGGAGAGCGGCCGCAGCGCCTCGTTGGCGATCTGTGCTTCCGACGAACTCTGCAGGCCGATCGGCATCAAACCCGAACTGACCGTGACGATTGCGTCGATGTGCGCCGCGTTCTCCAATACCCGCAGCGCCCGTGACGGGGCATGGTCGGGCGCCCTGCGCCTGCCGGACGATTCGAGCACCTGCTCGACGAGCTTGCGGGGATCGGCCACGTCCACACCGCCTGCCTCGGCGCGGATAGCACCGAGCGCATCGGCCGCCGACCTGACCGCCGACCGCAGCGCGTACTCGGCCTCGCCGAGGTCGAGGTGTTCGGCGATCGGTGCTGCGGGCAGTGAATACGCCGTCCAGCTCAGGCCGGACAACTCGACATCGTCGGTGTCGTCGTAGGGCTCGGCGTCGTCGTATTCGAAATCGGGCACGAGGCCGACCGCGGGCGATCCCGGGCCGCCGTCGACGATGATCGCCTCGCCGACGGTCACCGCGTCGCGTTCGAACTGGGTGCCCGCTGGGAGCCCGCGGACATCGCCGGGAACGGGCAGTGCGACGGAGATCGTGGGCGCGCCAGTGGGATTTCCTGCCGCGGTGCGCAGCGTCTGCAGCAGCGACATGGTCCCCGAGTGGTCCATATCCGGCCAGGGCAGCCCGGTGCTGCCGGCCGCGACCGAATCGTATGCGGCGACCGAATGCCTTGGCGCCCACTGAGATAGCGCGTCGAGGACGTCATCGGGCGCGGCCGCACCCGCGAGCCAGGCGTTGGCCCACACAGACAGCGAAACACTAGGGCACCACATGATGCTCGCAGTGTAGTTGTTACGGGCGCGTGGGGCCGCCCACGCGCTAGGCTTTTGGCATGCCTGTTGCGCTGATCTGGCTAATTGCCGCGCTGGCCCTAGCCGGGGCAGAAGCGCTGACCGGCGACCTCTTCCTGCTGATGCTCGGCGGCGGTGCGCTGGCCGCTGCCGGGTCGAGCCTGATCTTCGACGAACTGTGGGTGCACGGGGCGGTGTTCGCGGTGGTGTCGCTCCTGCTGCTGGTGTTGGTCCGCCCGGCGCTACGACGGCATTTCCTGTCCGGCACGGGCCTGCCGGACAGGCCGAAGGAGCTGGAGGGCAAGAGCGCGCTGGTGCTCGACCGGGTCGCCCGTTATGAGGGGCAGGTCAGACTCGACGGCGAAGTCTGGACGGCGCGGCCCTACAACGACAACGATGTCTACGAACCGGGCGACCACGTGACCGTCGTGCATATCGACGGCGCCACCGCGGTAGTCCAAAAAGTCGTCTAGAGAAGTCCTGGGCAACTACGGAAGGAACCCGTCATGGAAGGTGCCGTCGCCGGCCTGGTGCTCGTCGGCGTGCTGGTGATATTCGCGGCCATCGTCGTCGCGAAGTCGGTCGCGCTGATTCCTCAGGCCGAGGCCGCCGTCATCGAACGGCTGGGTCGCTACAGCAAGACGGTGTCGGGTCAGCTGACGTTGCTGCTGCCGTTCATCGACAGGATCCGGGCTCGGGTGGACCTTCGTGAGCGAGTGGTGTCCTTCCCGCCGCAGCCGGTGATCACCGAGGACAACCTGACGGTGAACATCGACACCGTCGTCTACTTCCAGGTCACCAATCCGCAGGCGGCGGTGTACCAGATCAGCAACTACATCGTCGGCGTCGAGCAGCTCACCACCACCACACTGCGCAACGTGGTCGGCGGTATGACGCTGGAGCAGACGCTGACCTCTCGCGATCAGATCAACGCCCAACTGCGCGGCGTGTTGGACGAGGCGACCGGCCGCTGGGGGCTGCGGGTGGCCCGCGTCGAGCTGCGCAGCATCGACCCGCCGCCGTCGATTCAGGACTCGATGGAAAAGCAGATGCGCGCCGACCGTGAGAAGCGCGCGATGATCCTGACCGCCGAGGGCACCCGGGAGGCGTCCATCAAGCAGGCCGAGGGTCAGAAGCAGTCGCAGATCCTCGCCGCCGAGGGCGCCAAGCAGGCGGCGATCCTGGCCGCCGAGGCCGACCGCCAGTCACGCATGCTGCGGGCCCAGGGTGAGCGCGCGGCGCAGTACTACCAGGCCCAGGGCCAGGCCAAGGCGATCGAGAAGACGTTCGCCGCCATCAAGGCCGGCAGGCCGACACCGGAGATGCTGGCCTACCAGTACTTGCAGACGCTGCCCCAGATGGCCAAGGGCGAGGCCAACAAGGTTTGGCTGGTGCCCAGCGACTTCGGTGCGGCGCTACAGGGCTTCACGAAGATGCTTGGCGCGCCCGGCGAGGACGGGGTGTTCCGCTACGAGCCGTCGCCGGTCGAAGAGAACCTGCCGAAGCCGGAGGACGACTCCGACGAGGTCGCCGAATGGTTCTCCACGGAGACCGACCCGGCCATCGCTCAGGCCGTCGCCAAAGCGGAGGCAGAAGCAAGGGCCCCGGTGCAGGGCGCCATCGGATCTGCGCCGACGAGTGTCACTGCTCCTGTGCAGTACTCGCCGCAGACTCAACAGCCGATGCCGCCACCGCAGCCGCCGCAGCAGGCGGCGCCGCAAGCACCGCCGCCCGCGGGACGCCACAGCGGCAACGTCGAGTTGTAGGCCGTCAGGGTTACGCGGCCGCGTCGAGCCGCAACTCCACCAACGGCAGCTCGGTGTTGGTGTCGTGAATCGGGCCGCCGAGTGTTTCTTCCAACACCGGCTTGAACTGGGCCCACGCGCGCGGATGCCGGTCGCGGTAGGCGGCAAGCACGCTATCGGCCTCATGCTGGTCGAGCACACGCGCTGTGGCGTCGGCGCGCGCGCGGATTCCGGCGTAGATCCTGACCCGCGGGTTGGCCTCGATGTTGCGCAACCACTGCGCCTTGCTGCCGAAACCGGAAGCGACGATGAAGGTTTCAGGTGTCGGATGATCGACGACTTCGAGGACGACGTCGCGCCGCGCACCGGATTTTCTGCCGATGTGCTCCAGCATCAGCAGCCGTGAGCTCAGCAGTGCGCCTGCGCGGGCCTTGTAGATCCAGATCGGGGCACGCATGAGCCGTCGCGATCGCAGCAGCCGTGCGGTGGCGGATGTGGTGGACATATCTTCCTCCTTTACGTTGCGCGCGTTGACTTTTCGGTGCCGGTGAGCCCGTCGCGGTAGATCTCGAAAACCTCGGCGGCCCACCGTTTCATGCCGGCATTCGACAGCGGGTCCACGCCGAGGACTTCGGTGAGGCGGGTACGCAGCATCAACACCGCCAGATCGGAGATCAACAGAAACGCCGCCCGAACCTCGGGATCATCACCCTCGACGGCGACTCCGTCGGTCACCATGGCGTCGAGGGCGTTCCTGCTGACGCGGTAGAGGCGTCCGAACAGTGCGGCACCCACCGAACCGCCCGCGGTCAGCAGTCGGCCCAGATACGACGGGATCGCCGAGTCGGGTGGCAGACGGCGTGCGAGCCCGTCGAGCATGCTCGACACCGCCGACGGGCCGAGGCCGACGGCGCCGGTCTGCTCCGTCACCTGGGTCAGCATCGACTCGATGGAGGCGACCACGTAGTCGTCGACCGCCTCGATGAGTCCGTCCTTGGAGCCGTAGTGCCGCACCAGCAGTGCAGGGGAGACGCCGGCCGCGGCCGCAATGTCGCGCATCGTCACTGCATCCGGACCGCGCTCGCTGAACAGCCGCAACGCTGCGTCGCGGATCCTGGCCCGGGCCGTCCGATCATCCGGGGGTGAACTCATGTTTACTATTGTAAACATTTGTTTAGCGGAGCGTCGCGGGCTCCTCGGCCTGTTCGTCGGAGTCGACGGGGTGGTGCTGGGGGTAGGTGCGGATTTCGTAGGCCAGCCCCGCGACACCGAGGCTTGCGGTGAACAGCGACACCAGGATCAACAGCGGGTTGATGTGGTTCGTCAGCGCGTCACCGAGGATGACGACCGCGGCGGTGCCGGGCAGCAGGCCCGCAAGTGTCGCGCCCATATAGGACATCACCCGCACGGAGGACGCGCCCGCGGCGTAGTTGAGCACCGAGAACGGCACGGCGGGGATCAACCGCATCGACATGACCGTGAGCCAGCCGCGCTGGCGCAGCCTCGCGTCGAGGCTCTTGACGCGCGGGTGAGGCACGAGCCGGTTGAGCCGCCATCCAGCTGCGCGGACCAGCACCAGCGCGAGAAGTGCGCTGACGGTGCTGGCGACGACCGCGATCGCGATGCCGAGCCAGGGGCCGAACAGCAGGCCGGAGGCGAGGGTGAACGCGGTGCGCGGGAACGGGAAGACCGTGATGACGATGTGCGCGACCAGGAATGCCAGGGGAAACCACGGTCCCACCGACGTCGCCCAATCCCGCAGCTGCATGGCGCCCGGCCGCGGCACCAGCAACAAGATTGCGACAAGAATCGCAATCGTGCCCGCGATGGCGGCCAGCTGGCGGCGGGGGACCTGCTTCGCCGTCGAAATCACCGCGGCACGCAGCGCGGCAAGGGCGTTGACGACGGACTTCACGTCTACCAAGACTACGGGCCCGCCCGCGAGAACTCGCCCCATGGCGATTCCGACTCGGCTGCCCTGCGCACGCTGGCCCGATGGTGATCATTTAGCCTGATGGACGTGCAGGAATCCAGGGAGCAATGGCGCTCGGCGGTTGCGGGCGTGTTGGCAAAGTCGACTCGGCGCGATCCGGCCGACCTGCCTCCGGAGCCCGAACGGCTACTGGATTCGCAGACCTATGAGGGATTCCCGATCCGGGCGCTCTACACCAGCCTGGATGCGCTGCCCGAGCAGCCGTTGCCCGGCGACTGGCCGTTCGTCCGGGGCGGCGACGCGCAGCGCGACGTCAAGGCCGGCTGGAAAGTGGCCGAGGCGTTCCCCGTCGCAGGTCAGAAGGCCGTTACCGACGGCAACGGCGCCGTCCTGGTCGCGCTGACAGAGGGCGTCAGCGCGCTGGTATTGCGAGTCGGCGCACCCGACGGAGTCGTGCCAGCCGAATTGGACCGCCTTCTCGAAGGCGTCTTCCTCGACCTCGTTCCGGTATTTCTCGACGCAGGTACGGATTTCATTGCCGCCGCCGATGCGGTGCTGCCGCTGTTGGCCGACATGGACGACGACCGGCGGGACCGGCTTTCGATCGACCTCGGCGCGGACCCGCTCACGGCACCGTTGAGCGACCGATCCGCTCCCGACATCGCCGACGTCGCCGCGACCGCGGCCAAGGTCACCGGCTTCGACGGCGGTGTTCGTGCGATCACGGTCGACGGGCCGGCTTTCCATAACCTGGGCGCCAGCGCGTCATGGGAGCTGGCGGGAGCCGTCGCCGCGGGCGTCGCCTACCTGAGGCTGCTCGGCGAGGCCGGGCTCAGCCTGCCGGACGCGTTGCGACAGATCAGTTTCCGGCTGGCCGCCGATGACGACCAGTTCATGACGGTCGCCAAATTCCGGGTGCTGCGCAGGTTGTGGGCCCGGGTGGCAGAGGTGGTCGGCGAGCCAGACGCGGGCGCCGCCCGCCTGCATGCGGTCACGTCCCTGCCGATGATGGCGCAGCGGGATCCGTGGGTGAACATGTTGCGCACCACGGTCGCGGCGTTCGGCGCGGGCATCGGCGGCGCGGACACCGTGCTGGTGCAGCCGTTCGACGCGGCGATTCCCGGCGGCATGCCGGGCACCGCAGCGGGATTCGCGCGACGGATAGCCCGCAACACACAACTGCTTCTGCTCGAGGAGTCCCATCTCGGCCGCGTGCTCGACCCGGCCGCAGGGTCGTGGTTCGTCGAGGACCTCACCGAGCAACTGGCCGAGCAGGCCTGGGAACACTTTCAACAGATCGAGGCCCACGGCGGATTCGCCGAGGCCCGAGACTTCGTCGCCGCCCAGATCGCCGAGGTCCGCGACCGGCGCACCGACGACATCAACCACCGCCGAACCGCGCTCACCGGTGTCAACGAATACCCGAACCTCGCTGAACCGCCACTGCCACACCGTGATTCATCGACCGTCGTGCAGCGGTACGCCGCGGGGTTCGAGGCGTTGCGCGACCGCTCCGATGCGTACCTGGAGAAAACGGGGTCGCGGCCGAAGGTGCTTCTGCTGCCGCTGGGTCCGCTCGCCGAGCACAACATCCGCGCGACGTTCGCCACCAACCTGCTGGCCTCGGGCGGTATCGAAGCGGTCAATCCCGATGCGATCGATGCCGCCGGGGTGGCCGACGCCGTATCAGCAGCGGATGCGGCAGGAGTCGTGGTGATCTGCGGGACCGATGCCAGGTATGGAACCGAAGCGGCAGGCGTCGTCGAGGCCGCGCGCAAGGTCGGGGTCTCGCGAGTCCTGCTCGCCGGACCCGAGAAGGCCGTCGCCGAGGCCGATCACAAGCCCGACGATTACCTCACCGCCAAGATCGACGCCGTCGACGCGCTATCGGACCTGCTCACCCGATTGGGGGCATGACGAGATGACCGCCAGCACAACACGAATCGACAGCTTCGCTGACGTTCCACTGCGCAGCGACCGCGCCACCGAGCCTGCGACAGAGGCCTCGGTCAGCGCACACGTCGCGGCAGCGGCAGACGCGCACGGGTACATACCCGAGCAACTCGACTGGTCGACGCCGGAAGGCATCGACGTCAAGCCGGTCTACATCGCCGCCGACCGCGACGCGGCCGTCGATGCCGGCTACCCGTTGGACACGTTCCCCGGCGCACCGCCGTACGTCCGCGGTCCGTATCCGACGATGTACGTCAACCAGCCGTGGACCATCCGGCAGTACGCCGGGTTCTCCACGGCCGCGGAGTCCAACGCCTTCTACCGGCGCAACCTCGCGGCGGGGCAGAAGGGTCTGTCGGTGGCGTTCGACCTGGCCACCCATCGCGGATACGACTCCGACCACCCCCGCGTCGCCGGTGACGTCGGAATGGCCGGGGTGGCAATCGATTCCATCCTCGACATGCGCCAGCTGTTCGACGGTATCGACCTGTCGACCGTGTCCGTCTCCATGACGATGAACGGTGCGGTGCTGCCGATCCTCGCGCTGTACGTGGTGGCCGCCGAAGAGCAGGGGGTGCCGCCGGAGAAGCTTGCGGGGACCATCCAGAACGACATCCTCAAAGAGTTCATGGTCCGCAACACCTACATCTACCCGCCGAAGCCGTCGATGCGGATCATCTCCGATATCTTCGGCTACACCAGCGCGCGGATGCCGAAGTTCAACTCGATCTCGATCTCCGGCTACCACATCCAAGAAGCCGGTGCCACAGCTGATTTGGAGCTCGCCTACACGCTGGCCGACGGCGTCGAGTACATCAAGGCGGGGATGGACGCCGGGCTGTCGATCGACAAGTTCGCGCCAAGGCTGTCCTTCTTCTGGGGCATCGGGATGAACTTCTTCATGGAGGTCGCCAAGCTGCGCGCTGGGCGGCTGCTGTGGAGTGAGCTGGTCGCCAAGTTCGACCCGAAAGACCCGAAATCGCTTTCGCTGCGCACGCATTCGCAGACCTCAGGTTGGTCGCTGACCGCACAGGACCCGTTCAACAACGTCGCCCGCACCTGCATCGAGGCGATGGCCGCGACGCAGGGGCACACGCAGTCGCTGCACACCAACGCTCTCGATGAAGCGTTGGCGCTGCCGACCGACTTCTCCGCGCGCATCGCCCGCAATACTCAGCTTCTGCTGCAGCAGGAGTCGGGCACCACGCGGCCGATCGACCCGTGGGGCGGCTCGTACTACGTGGAGTGGCTGACCCATCAGCTCGCCGAGCGGGTCCGTGCCCACATCCGCGAGGTGAACGAGCACGGCGGCATGGCGCAGGCCATCGACGACGGAATCCCGAAGCTGCGCATCGAGGAAGCCGCCGCACGGACGCAGGCCCGCATCGACTCCGGCCAGCAGCCGGTGATCGGCGTCAACAAGTACCAGGTCGATGAGGACCACAAGATCGAGGTGCTCAAGGTCGAGAACAGCCGGGTGCGCGCCGAGCAGATCGCCAAGCTGGAGAAGCTGCGCGCCGAGCGGGACCAGTCCGCGGTCGATGCGGCACTGGCCGAGTTGAGCAAGGCCGCGACCGGTGAAGGCAACCTGCTCGAACTCGCCATCAACGCGGCGCGGGCACAGGCCACCGTCGGCGAGATCTCCGATGCGCTGGAGCGAGTCTGGGGACGTCACCATGCCGAGATCCGTACGATCGCCGGGGTCTACCGCGACGAAGTCGGAAAGGCTAGCAACATCGCAAGCGCCAGCGAGTTAGTGCAGAGATTCGCCGAGGCCGACGGCCGCAGGCCGCGCATCCTGGTCGCCAAGATGGGCCAGGACGGACACGACCGTGGCCAGAAGGTCATCGCAACTGCGTTCGCCGACATCGGATTCGACGTCGACGTCGGCTCCCTGTTCTCCACCCCCGAAGAGGTCGCGCGACAGGCCGCCGACAACGACGTCCACGTCGTGGGGGTGTCGTCGCTGGCCGCCGGCCACCTGACGCTCGTGCCCGCGCTGCGTGACGCGCTGGCCGAGGTGGGCAGGCCGGACATCATGATCGTGGTGGGCGGCGTCATTCCCCCCGGCGACTTCGACGAGCTGTACGCAGCAGGTGCGACCGCGATCTTCCCGCCGGGCACCGTGATCGCCGACGCCGCGATCGGTCTGCTGCACAAGCTCGCCGAGCGGTCGGGCTACGAACTCGGCTAGATGGCCGACAAGATCGACGACCTAGCCGCCGCGATCAAGAACGGTGATCGCGCCGCACTGCCGCGGGCAATCACCCTGGTCGAGTCGACCCGGGCCGACCATCGCGAAGAGGCTCAGCAGCTGTTGATGGCGCTGATGCCCGATGCGGGCAGCGCGATGCACGTCGGTATCACGGGCGTGCCCGGTGTCGGCAAGTCGACGACGATCGAGGCGCTCGGCATGCACCTGATCGAGCAGGGCCACCGGGTCGCGGTGCTGGCCGTTGACCCGTCGTCGACGCGCACCGGAGGATCGATCCTCGGCGACAAGACCCGGATGCCGCAGCTGGGCGTGCATCCCGACGCCTACATCCGCCCGTCGCCGACGTCGGGCACGCTCGGCGGCGTCGCCAAGGCCACCCGGGAAACCATCGTGCTGCTCGAGGCGGCGGGCTTCGACGTCATCCTGGTGGAGACCGTCGGGGTGGGTCAGTCCGAGGTGGCCGTCGCCAATATGGTGGACACGTTCGTGTTCCTGACCCTTGCGCGTACCGGCGATCAGCTTCAGGGCATCAAGAAGGGCGTGCTCGAGCTCGCTGACATCGTCGTGGTGAACAAGGCAGACGGCCAGCACGCGGCAGAGGCGAAGTCCGCCGCCCGTGAATTGCTCGGCGCCATCCGGCTGATCTATCCGCGCGAAACACTATGGCGCCCACCCGTTCTGACGATGAGCGCGTTGGAGGGCACCGGCCTGACCGAGCTGTGGGACACCGTGCTCAAACACCGCGAGGTGCTCACCGAAGCGGGGGAGTTCGAAGCGCGTCGCAACGCCCAGCAGGTGGATTGGACCTGGTCGATGGTCCGCGACACGGTGCTGGACCGGGTGCTGGGCAACCCCACGGTGCGCAAGATCCGCGCCGACGTGGAGCGCAAGGTGCGCGATGGCGAGCTGACGCCGACGCTTGCGGCGCAGCAGATTCTCGAGGCCGCAGAAAATAGGGAAACACCCGATATTTAACCGGGCTATGTGTCGATAGTTTCGACGAAGGACTCCACATTCTGTGAAGCCGCTGTTCGCCGGATTGGTAATCGCTGGGATGCTGCTGAGACCGGTGCCGGCAAACGCCCTGCCGCCGTTGCCTGGCGACAGGGACGCCGACGGCGTCTCAGACCAGGACGACGCGGGCACCAAAACTCTCGACCATTCATCGCATCCAGGTGCAACCAACGACAACAATCCCGCAGGCGGAGATCAGGGGCGCCCGGATACCGACCAGGACGGGCTGTTCGACGACGATGAGACCAACGTCTACGGCACCAACCCGAAAAAGGCGGACACCGACGGCGACGGCCGTGACGACGGGCAAGAGGTGTTCGACAAAACCGACCCCAACAACCGCTTCGACTGATCTCCAAACGTGCGAGGTTGCTGCTGAGTCGCGGCACAGCATCGCTGACGTGCGAACGACTAACAGATCGGTAACACTAAGTTTATTTGCCGGGGTTCCAGGTAAATTAGATCCATTGTGGAGCACTCTGACAGCAGGGAGCGCAGCGCGGCGCTTCCACACGGCGTTCAAGGCGCGGCAGATCCGCACTTCGCCTGTGCGGTACGGGCCTTTGGCGCGATGTTCCCCGGTCCGCGGTTTGGCGGAGGGGCGCTGTCGGTCTATCTCGACGGCGAGCCTGTCGTCGACGTCTGGACGGGCTGGGCGGATCGACGCGGCACCACTTACTGGTCCGCCGACACCGGTGCGATGGTGTTCTCCGCAACCAAGGGCATGGCGTCCACGGTCATCCACCGCCTCGTCGATCGCGGCCTGATCGACTACGAAGCCCCCGTCGCCGAGTACTGGCCGGAGTTCGGCGCCAACGGCAAGGCGACGATCACCGTTCGTGAGGTGATGCGGCATCGCGCCGGACTGTCTCAGCTCAACGGGGCCACCAAGGCCGACCTGATGGATCACATCACGATGGAGGCGCGCCTCGCGGCCGCCCCGGTAAACCGGGTGCTCTACGGCAAGGGCGCGTACCACGCGCTGACGTATGGCTGGCTGATGTCGGGATTGGCCAGGGCCGTCACCGGCAAAGGCATGCGCGCCTTGATCCGCGAGGAGCTGGCCGAGCCATTGAACACCGACGGGCTGCACCTGGGCCGCCCGCCCGTGGAATCGCCGACGAAGACCGCGCAGATCATCATCCCGCAGGGCACGCTCAAGAGCGCGGTGCTCGGTGTTGTCGTGCCGAGGCTTGCGGCGCTGGAACGGTCAGCCGGCCTTGGCGCGCTGTACTTCCCCGAGATGTTCTCCGTTGTGCAGGGTGACACGCCGTTCCTGGACGGCGAGATACCCGCCGCCAACGGAACGGCGACCGCGCGCGGCTTGGCGAAGATGTACGCCCCGCTCGCCTATGGTGGCAGGGTCGACGGGAGGCAATTCCTGTCCGCCGAGCTGACGGCAGGCCTGATCGGTGTGCCGAACCTGAAGCCGGACCGAAACATCGTGTTCCCCATGGCATTTCATCTCGGCTACCACTCCATTCCGATACCCGGACTGATGCCGGGGTTCGGTCACGCAGGCCTTGGCGGCTCGCTCGGCTGGGCCGACCCGAGCACCGGAATGTCGTTCGGCTTCGTGCACAACCGGCTGCTGACCCCGTTCGTGGTGGCAGACCAGGCCGGCTTCGTGGCGACAGCGGCGTTGATACGTCGTGGCGCGGCCGCAGCACGCAGGCGTGGCTACCGGCCGGTGCCGAAGTTCGGCGCGCCGTTCGCCCCGGAGCCTCGGACGGTGGCCGGATAGCGGACTACGCGTCCTCCATCCGGAAGCCGACCTTCAGCGTCACCTGAAAATGGCCGACCTCGCCGTCGCTGAGGTGGCCGCGGACCGATGTCACCTCGAACCAGTCGAGTCCCCGGATCGTCCCGGAAGCGCGGGATATCGCGTTTTGGATCGCCGCATCGATACTGTCGGGCGAGCTGCCGACGATCTCGATGACCCGGTACGTGTGATCGCTCATGATGCGCCTCTTTCGAGTCTCTCTACCTCTTCGACGGCCGCGAGTGCCGACGGCTGAACTCGTTGGTTCTGCTGGCTCTGCAGCATGTCCATCGCCAGTCTGGCGTAGATCATCTGGCTGGTGATCGCCATTTGGCCGCGACTGTGACTGATGAAGGTGATGAACCAGCTGATGAGCGTGGTGAAACGGTTCTTGAAGCCGACCAGATAGACGAGATGCAGCACCAGCCACGCCAGCCAGGCGATGAAGCCACCGAATTCGACCTTGCCGACCTGGGCGACAGCGCTGAACCGGGAAACCGTCGCCATGCTGCCCTTGTCGAAGTACTTGAATGGCTGGCGGTTGGTCGGATCGTCGTGGCCGGACAGCGAGCGCTTGATCGCTTTGGTCGCGTACTTCGCGCCCTGGATCGCGCCCTGCGCCTGCCCGGGGACGCCGGGAACAGACATGAGGTCGCCGACGACGAAGACGTTCGGGTGACCCTTGACGGTGAGATCGGGCTCGACGACCACGCGGCCTGCGCGATCGATCTCGGTGCCCTCGGACTGCTCAGCGATCACCTTGCCGAGCGGGCTGGCCTGCACGCCCGCCGACCACACCTTGCACGCGCATTCGATGCGCTCTTCTCCGGTCTCCTTGTGCTTCACGGTGACGCCCATGTAGTCGACGCCGGTCACCATTGAGTCGAGTTTGATCTCGACGCCCATCTTTTCCAGCCGGCGCTGCGCCATCGCGCCGAGTTTCGGGCCCATCGGCGGTAGCACCGCTCCGGCGCCCTCGACCAGGATCACCCTGCATTCGCTCGGCTGGATCGTGCGAAATGCCCCCGCGAGCGTGCGTTCGGCCAACTCGGCGATCTGGCCTGCAAGCTCGACGCCGGTGGGCCCAGCCCCGACTACCACGAAGGTCAGCCTGCGCTCGCGCTCGGCGTGGTCGGTGGTCACTTCGGCGGCCTCGAAGGCGCCGAGGATGCGTCCGCGGAGCTCCAGTGCGTCGTCGATGGTCTTCATGCCGGGCGCGAACGTCGCGAACTGGTCGTTGCCGAAGTAGGACTGCTGCGCGCCCGCGGCGACGATGAGGCTGTCGAAGTGGCAGACCGTCTCCATGGTCATCAGCTTGGAGGTGACGGTCTTGGCCTCGAGGTCGATTCCCTCGACTTCGCCTAGCAGCACCTGGACGTTCTTCTGCTTGCGCAACACCAGGCGGGTGGTCGGCGCGATCTCGCCTTCGGACAGAATTCCGGTCGCCACCTGGTAGAGCAGCGGCTGGAACAGGTGGCTGGTCGTCTTGGAGATGAGCGTGACGTCCACGTCGGCGCGCTTCAGATCCTGGGCTGCCGTCAGCCCTCCAAAACCCGACCCGATGATGACGACGTGATGACGCTTGGCGGGCGTGCTCATTGGCTTTCCTCCCTGCTCGACGCGAGAACGATACGTCAGAAGAGGACTTGCACTATGGCGTCAGCGAGAAACCTTTGTGAACCACTTGGTCTTGATTCGCCAGGAATGCGCCGATGCGAGCGCGAACCCTGCGCCGCACATGCAGGCGAAAATCCACACCAGCGAACTGCCTGCCGCTGTCTGCAATGGCGTCACGAACGCGGTGGTGATCCGCACGATGCAGGCCAGAATGCCGAACACCGACGAGGCCAGGTAGAAGTTGGCGATCCTGCGCGACCGCGGGTCCTTCCGCAGCACCAGGGTCGCCCGGATGCCGTAGCCCAGCAGATACATCAGGGTGCCGCAGAGCAGCAGCCAGTAGAGGTTGAGCCAGAAATCGGTCGGCACGGTGAAGAAGTCCGCCCTGTAGATCCGCGCGCCGTTACCGACGGAGAACGTCACCAGCAGCAACGGGATGCAGATGGTGGCGGGCCGTTCCACGTACTGCTTGAACGACTTCTGCATGGCGTCGTCGTCGGCGAGCCTGCCCAGCGTGTTGTAGACGATCGCCGACGCCGCGACGATGTAGCAGTCGTGGCCGATGTAGTCCTCGAGGTTCCACTTGCCGGTCAGAGAGTGCAAGATCGGACCAATGGTCTCGGAGGCCAGCGGTGACATCAGCACGACGGCCAGGCCCTGCAGCGCGATATTGAGGGTGGCGGCGATCTCCCACCGGCACGTCCACGTCACGCGCCGGATCCACAGGCTCCAGCCGATACACGCCATCGTGATCGCTAGGAGTGTTGCGAGAGCCATCCGTCTTGCCTTTGCGCTGAGTTAGTTCCAGCAAATTCTATAACGGCGGGGCGTCCTGGCGAGGCTGCATTTCAGACAACTTCGGCTGGCGTACGCGCCGCGTTTCCACAGTAGCCACGGCCACGCCTGCAGACTCGAAGTAACCGAGCACCTCTTCGTGGCTCATCAGCCCGAATCGGACCTGCAGGTCGGGGTAGCTGAGTCCGAACCGATCGGCGACCCGGCGCAGTTCTTCCGCGTCAGGGTAGCCTTGCTCCTTGATTCGGCGGTAGTACGTGCTGCTAGACACCCCGAGCGCGTCGTAGATGTCCTTCGCGTCGACGTCGCCGTCGAGAAGATAGTCGAGCAGGGCCTTTAGCTGCCGGCCGTTCTCATCTGTACGTGGCACCGCATTACTTTATCGCCTTCTCCCGTAAATGGGCAGTACCAATCGAGAGTTGGAAAGGGTTGCTGTTATTGACGGGGGTGTCACACTTTTGGGAGAGGTCTCCCAATTCTGGGACATCGCAGCTACTGTTAGCTCCATGTTGATTGCAGAATTTGCCAGCAGCCCTCTTCGTATCGTCGACCACGAGATCTCCGATGCGCCTTGCGCAGCGGATTTCGCGAAACTCTCTGCGCCGCTGAACAGCATCCTGACCGCCGAACTTGACGGCGCGCAGTGGTATCTCGGCGTCGCCGGTGAGGGAATTCTCCTCGCGGCCCTCGGCCTCGCGATCGCCCGCACGATCGGCGAGGGTGTCGTAGCCGTCGACGTAGCCGGGCACAGCGGTGCGGTTCCGTTGTCCTGCACGTCGGCGGGCCTCGCCACCGCGACGGAGACGCTCGGGGCAGTGCACCGCACGCTTGCCGCAGGCCCCAGCGCGCCGAAGGTGGCGGCCGCGCCGCCGTCGGAGATCTGCTTCTCCTACCTCGGCACCGAGCCCGGACTGCGCCACGCTCTGGAGCTTCGCGCGTATCGCGCTGACGACCTGGTTCAGCTGGACTGGTGGTACGACACCCGCGGCTTCGACCCGCATACGGTCGAGGAGCTGGCCGAGCAGCTGCCGCTCGCACTGATCGAGCTGACGTCGGAGGCGTCGCCGCTGCCGCGCACCCCGATGGCCGTCGGCCACTGAGTCGCTAGAATCTGACGTATCGGCGCTGATCCGGCCATCACCGGTGAGCCTTCGGAAGAACAGCTCGGGCCCCAACAGCCTGGCTCAGTAGACCCGAACGGGTAGGCCCGTCACAGCCCTAACTCGAGCGGCGCACGACTGTGCGCAAGCGGGGTGGTACCGCGGCGTTCGCGCACCGGCGCGTCGTCGTCCCCGTGCCATGAACGACGTTTGGCATGGAGACGACGTACGACCGTGACCACCTATCCGAAGCCGGCAGGCGGCGCCCCGAATTTCCCGGCGCTGGAATCCGACGTCCTGCAGTACTGGGACAGCGATGACACCTTTCGCGCCAGTGTCGCGCGCCGCGACGGCGCACCCGAATACGTCTTCTATGACGGGCCGCCGTTCGCCAACGGCCTTCCACACTACGGCCACCTGCTGACGGGCTACGTCAAGGACATCGTCCCGCGGTACCGGACCATGCGCGGCTACAAGGTGGACCGCCGCTTCGGCTGGGACACCCACGGGCTGCCCGCCGAACTCGAAGTGCAGCGACAGCTCGGTATCACCGACAAGGCCCAGATCGAAGAGATGGGCATCGAGAAGTTCAACGATGCGTGCCGCGCCTCGGTGCTGCGCTACACGAACGAATGGCAGACCTATGTCACCCGGCAGGCGCGCTGGGTCGACTTCGAAAATGATTACAAGACACTGGATCTCGGCTTCATGGAGGCGGTGATCTGGGCGTTCAAGCAGCTGTGGGACAAGGGCCTGGCCTACGAGGGCTATCGCGTGCTGCCGTACTGCTGGAACGACGAGACCCCGCTGTCCAGCCACGAGCTTCGGATGGACGACGACGTCTACCAGAGCCGTCAGGATCCGGCCATCACGGTCGGATTCAAAGTCGTCGGGGGCGAGCTCGACGGGGCGTACCTGTTGGTCTGGACGACGACGCCGTGGACGCTGCCTGCCAACCAGGCGGTGGCGGTCAACCCGGATATCGAGTACGTGCTCGTGCAATCCGAGGGGCGGCGCTATGTGCTGGCCAAGGCGCGGCTGGCGGCGTATGCACGCGAGCTCGGCGAAGAACCCGAGATCCTCGGCACCTACCGCGGCTCCGACCTGCTCGGCACGCGGTACCTGCCCCCGTTGCCGTATTTCATGGACGCCGCCAACAGTTTTCGGGTGCTGCCCGCCGACTACGTCTCCACCGAGGACGGCACCGGCCTTGTGCACCAGTCACCGGCTTACGGCGAGGAAGACATGGCCGTTGCACAGGCGGCCGACATCGTCGCCGTCACACCGGTGGACGCGAAGGGCCGGTTCGACGAGTCGGCGCCGGACTACGCGGGCCAGCATGTCTTCGAGGCCAACCCGCACATCATCCGCGACCTGAAAAACCAGACGGGTCCCGCCGCGCAGAACGGCGCAGTCCTGCTGCGCCACGAAACCTACGAGCACTCCTACCCGCACTGCTGGCGTTGCCGCAATCCGCTGATCTACCGGGCGGTTTCGTCCTGGTTCGTCAAGGTCACCGAGTTCCGTGACCGGATGGTCGAGCTGAACCAGCAGATCACCTGGTATCCGGAGCACGTCAAGGACGGCCAGTTCGGTAAATGGCTGGAGGGTGCCCGCGACTGGTCGATCTCCCGAAACCGCTACTGGGGCAGCCCGATTCCGGTGTGGAAGTCTGACGATCCGGCCTATCCGCGCATCGACGTGTACGGCAGCCTCGACGAGCTCGAGCGCGATTTCGGGGTGCGGCCGGAGAACCTGCATCGGCCCTATATCGACGAGTTGACGCGGCCAAATCCCGATGACCCGACCGGCAAGTCGACGATGCGGCGCATCCCCGACGTGTTCGACGTCTGGTTCGACTCTGGTTCGATGCCCTACGGGCAGGTGCACTATCCGTTCGAGAACGCCGACTGGTTCGATTCGCATTTCCCCGGCGACTTCATCGTCGAATACATCGGCCAGACCCGCGGCTGGTTCTACACCCTGCACGTGCTGGCCACCGCGCTGTTCGACAAGCCTGCGTTCCTGACCTGCGTGTCCCATGGCATCGTGCTGGGCAACGACGGCCAGAAGATGAGCAAGTCGCTGCGTAATTATCCGGACGTGACAGAGGTTTTCGACCGCGACGGCTCCGACGCGATGCGCTGGTTCCTGATGGCGTCACCGATCCTTCGGGGCGGAAACCTGATCGTCACCGAGCAGGGCATCCGCGAGGGTGTCCGGCAGGTGATGTTGCCCTTCTGGAACGCCTACACCTTCCTGGCGCTCTATGCGCCGAAGAAGGGCACCTGGCGCACCGATTCGAAACATGTGCTGGACCGCTACATCCTGGCGAAGCTCGCCCAGCTGCGCGACGACCTCACGGCGTCGTTGGACGTGTGCGACATCTCCGGCGCCTGCGACGAGCTGCGGCAGTTTACCGACGCCCTGACGAATTGGTATGTGCGACGGTCTCGTTCGCGGTTCTGGGAAGAGGATCCCGACGCGATCGACACGCTGCACACCGTGCTGGAGGTGACGTCGCGGCTGGCCGCGCCGCTGCTTCCGCTCGTCACCGAGGTGGTCTGGCGAGGCATCACGGGCGAGCGGTCGGTGCATATGACCGACTGGCCGGAGTCCGGCGACCCGCCCCATGACGCAGATCTCGTCGCGACCATGGACCAGGTGCGCGAGGTGGCATCGGCGGCGTCGTCGCTGCGCAAGGCCAAGAAGCTGAGGGTACGGCTACCACTGCCCAAACTCACTGTCGCCGTGGAGAACCCGCAGCGCCTCGAGCCGTTCAGGGATCTGATCGCCGACGAGCTCAACGTGAAGAGCGTTGAGCTCACCGACGACATCCCGCGCTATGGACGCTTCGAGCTGACGGTCAACGCCCGCGAAGCCGGGCCGCGACTGGGCAAGAACGTGCAGGCCGCGATCAAGGCCGTCAAGGCGGGCGAGGGCGTCGTCAACCCCGACGGCACATTGACCGCGGGGCCCGCGGTGCTGCTGCCCGAGGAGTTCAGCTCGCGACTGGTGGCCGCCGATCCCGAGTGGACAGCGGCGCTGCCCGGGGGATCAGGCCTGGTGGTGCTCGACGGCACCGTCACACCGGAGCTGGAGGCCGAGGGCTGGGCCAAGGACCGCATCCGTGAATTGCAGGAGTTGCGGAGGACGACGGGCCTCGACGTGTCCGACCGGATCTCGGTCGTCATCGACGTGCCCGCGGAGCGGGACGCGTGGGCGCGCACCCACGCCGACCTGATTGCGGGGGAGATCCTGGCCACCACGTTCGAGTTCGGCGAGCCTGCCGACGGCACCGAGATCGGCGACGGCGTGCGGGTGGCGATCGCCAAGGCCTAGGCCGGTGGGTTGTGCCGAACCTGATGGTCGCGATGAACAGCAACTGCCCATCCGGGCTGTGCACGCACGCGATCTCGCGGAGTACGCCTTCGGGGTCGTCGACGGTGCACAGGACCTCCCAGCCAGCAGAACGGGTCGTACACTAGGGCAAGAATTCGCAGCCACGTGGCTCCCACACGAGCCGCCGATGAGCGACCACGCTCGAGTTCGAGCTCGTCGAGGAGCGCACGCAGCGTCGCGACTTCCCCGTCGGGGTCAGTCGTGCGCTCTGCCAGTCGAGTCCGAGGTGGCTCACCCACCACGCCGGAGCGACGAGCGGTGGGGCATGCCGCGCGTCTCGTACGCCACGCGGCGAGCCCAAGGGGAAGGCACCGCATCTCATCACTTCCCCAGCATCGTCGTGACCCTGCGCCTGGGCCTGAGCAGTGAACAGCGCCAAACTCGGGAGCGGGCGGGTTGACGTGACCGCACGCTGTTGACTCATGTCGAGCGAAGCCCATGGAGTAGCGCGCTCAGACCATTCACCCACAACCGCTGTGTCGTCATGGCATCTGATGTGATTCGGTGCCGCAACTCGAGAGCCGCCATGCCCTCGCACAAAGCGTGAAATTCGATGGCGGCGACGCGGACCGATCGATCGCCGATCAACCCTGCCGATTCCATTCGGACGAGGCGTTTTTCGAGCACTGCGAGCGACCGATCGGCCGCTGCTCGGACTCGATTCCAGAGTTGTTCCGGGAGAGGAGCCGATCGTTGGACGCCAATCGCGAACAGCGACGGGTGCGCCAACGCGAACGCGCGGAATTGCAGTCCGGCGGCGATGAGGTCACTGATCGGATCGGTGGTGGAGGGCAGCTCCTCGACAGCGGCGCCGAGGAGGTCGAAGGCTCGAATGCCGAGCGCTGCGATAAGACCTTCCTTCGATCCGTACACGCTGTAGACGGCGCGAGTGCTCACCCCGACCTCGGCAGCCACTCCTCGCACTGACAATGCGTCGATGCTCTGATCCTCAATGGACCGCTCGGCGGCGTCCAACAGTGCGGTGGCCGTTTGGTCGTCGTGCTCTTTGGGGCGACCCATGTTGACATGGTATCGCAACACCGTTACGTTACGGCGTATCGAAATTCGTAGGAGGTCAGATGCCCTTTCGTACGGTTCACAACACTGCGCAACTCACTCTCGAGAGCGCCGGAGCCGGTGTACCAGTCGTGTTCCTGCACGGGCTGACATTCGATCGCCAGACGTGGCTGCCGATTATCAACCACCTTGGCGACGGTCTCCGCACCATCACGATTGACCTTCCCGGTCATGGAGACAGTCCTGGTAAGGGTGGCAGCCTCGACCGGCTCGCGTCACTGATCGCCGACACTTTGGACACGCTCTGCGGTGGCCAGCGGCCAATCCTCGTCGGCCACTCGATGTCTGGGGTGCTGGCGCTCAAATACGCGAGCAGGTATGGCGTACGCGGTGTCGTTACGGTTGATCAATCGTGGAATGTGCGTCCATTCGCCGAAATGGTGCGGCAGATGGCGCCTGCCCTTTGCGGTGAGGGCTTCTCGGATGCCTTCCGCCCATTCGAGCGAACGATTGGAATCCACCTGCTGTCGCAGCCGGAGCGTGCCCGAGTTCTCGAACGCCGTCGCGTTACCAAGGAGCTTGTTTTCGACTATTGGGACGAGCTGCTCGATTCGGATCCTGTTGAGCTGCAAAACCGAATCGACTGCGACGCCGCCTCGATAACCGCTCCATGCCTTGCTGTCTTCGGACACGAGCTATCCGACGACGAACGGTGCCATATGACCAGCTTGGTTCCGGGGATACAGGTGCAGGAGTGGCCAGGAGGCGGGCACATGGTTCATCTTGTCGAGCCCGCACGGTTCGCTGCGTGTCTGCGTAAGTTCATCGACGACTGCACCGGAAGGTTTCGATGAGCACGTGCTCTACCACTGGTTACGGCATCGATCTCGCTTCCGGCGCCCACTGAGCAACGAATCACTGGCGCCGTAAAGGTATTGCGGTGCAGACGAATTCACGCCTATTTGACAGGCTCTCGCGACATCTGTCCGGAGAGGAACACCCAGGAGGTCCTATGAATACACTGCTGCGCGTTGGAATGTGGTACGTGGTCGTCGTCGAGCTTGGCTTCGGCATCGCCGCGACGCTGATGCCGCGGGTCTTCTACGACTACTTCCCATGGGTGAACCTGGTCCCACCCTTCTCTGAGCACTTGGTGCGTGACTACGGTGCGATGAACCTCGCACTTGGGTTGGTCACCGTGGTCGCGGCGTGCACCTTGGACCGTCGCATGGTGCGAACCGCGTTGGCCGCATACCTGTTGTTCGCCATCTCGCACCTGCTGTTCCATGTCACGCACCACGACAACTACACGGCATCGCAGGCCGAGGCCGAAACGGGTGCGCTGGCTGCGGCGGTGCTGCTTGCGGTTGCGCTGCTAGTGCTGACCTGTTGGGTCCCGTCGCCGACTCTGCTCACAGAACGTAGCTGACGACAAAACCCGGTCAGCTCCGGGTTTCGAGCAGGGCGTCGCTCAGCGCACGGGTGACGAACTTGCCGTAGCGGGAGGCCGACCAACCGCGTTCGAGGACGAGAAGCTCGTAGAGCTCGGGGGCGTGATACGTCCACAGCACGTCGCGGGCTTGTGTCGCGCTGACCCGTAGTTGTCCGGTGCGCGCGAGGTCGGAGGCGAACATCGTCATCGCAGTCAGGGTTTCGTGCCGGATCTGCTTCCATATCTCGGCAGCGTCGACCGCCGACGCAGCCGCATCGCGAGCGAGGAGCTGGATTGGAGCGCTGTGCGGCATGGTGGAGGCGAGGTGCCGGACGTAGATCTCGATCTTTCGGGCGGCATCTGGGGCGTTTCGCACATTCTGGATGACGTCTCGTTGGACCATCGGGATCGGTTCGTCATCACCGGCGACGGACACATCGAAGAGCGCTTTGAGCACGCCTGCCTTGGTCGCGAAGGCCTTGTACACCGTTTCGACAGACACTCCGGCGTCGCGCGCGATCTCTGCGATGGTCGTCGACGCATACCCCTGAGCCAGGAAGCGCTGCCGGGCGGCACCGAGGACGGTGTGTCGGTTCTGTTGCGCCTGTTGGCGGCGACGGGTCGAGTCGTAGCGGCGCGGCGGCTGACTGTTGACAGGTCCCATAATTCAGTACAAGCTCCTATATCTATTACAACGTACTGTATCAAATAAGGGAGCTCGACATGACAACCACAACATCCGTCTGCGCCGCCCTGTCGGACGGCGCCTATCCGACGTCGGTCGCGCGTGCCCTGGCGCCCGAAATCACGCGACGCGCCGACGAAGCTGAGACGCTGGGCACAATGCCGATCGATCTCGTCGAGCGGCTGCGTAAGGCCGGAATCTTTCGCGCCTTACAACCCCGCTCGCTCGGCGGCTTTGAAGTGACCCCCGTTGAATTCATCGAATTCATCGAGGAACTGGCCCGCGCCGACGGTTCCGCCGGCTGGGTCGCGGCAATTGGTGCGGGCGCACCGGCTTTCGCCGCGTGGCTGGAGCCCGCGGTCGCCGACGAGCTGTTCGGCCCAGACGCCGACTTCTTGGCGGCCACGGTGTTCGCCCCCACCGGGCGGGCCGTCCCCGATGGCACCGGCCTGTTCGCCGTCGACGGCCGTTGGCCGTTTGCCACCGGTTGCCGCCATGCCGAATGGTTGCTGGCGGGGACGTTCGTGTTCGACGGCGATGCGCCACAGATGATTCCCGAGCAGGGCCCCGATTGGCGCCTCGCGTTCTTCCCGCGCTCGGACGCCGACATCGTCGACAACTGGAACGTTTTGGGGCTGCGCGCCACCGGCAGCAACGACGTGGTCGTCCGGAGTCTCCGCGTCGCCGAAGAACACACGATCAGACCATTCTTCGAACCGGCCCGGCATGACGGGGCACTGTGGAGACTGCCGTTCTTCACGCTGGTGGGAGTGGCACTCGTAGGTGTCCCGCTCGGCATTGCGCGACGCGCACTCGACGAATTCACCGCCTTGGCGACAACGAAATTGCGTGCCGGCACGTCTGAACCGGTCGCCGCGGACACCGCCGCCCAAGTCGCGTTCGCCAACGCCGAAGCCGGCCTGCGGTCCGCGCGGGCCTTCGTACTCGATGAGGCCAGCGCACTTTGGGACACGGCGCTTGCCGGCGACCCCCCATCGCTGAAGCAGCGCGCCGGCTTCCAACTCGCCGCCCAGCATGTGATGCGTGCGGCACGCCAAGCAGTCGACACGACATTCGACTTGACCGGTGCGAGCGCGGTGCACGCCACTCACCCCCTGCAACGATGCTTCCGCGACCTACGCACCGCCAACCAGCACGTGTACTTCAGCCCGGCCGCCCTGAAACGCTACGCCAACACTCAATTCGGCATCACACAGCCGACGTTCATGATGTGACACCAGTCGGGTGTAGTGGCGACCGCATCGCCGGTGTCGGCGATAGGAGCCGAACCCGTATAACTCGAGCGGTCCATACGATGACGGTGTGGCCGCTCGCTGGGTCCTCCACCTCGATATGGACGCGTTCTTCGCGTCCGTCGAGCAGCTGACCCGCCCGACGCTGCGCGGCAGGCCGGTACTCGTCGGCGGGCTGGGCGGGCGCGGCGTGGTCGCGGGTGCCAGCTACGAGTCCAGGGTGTACGGCGCGCGGTCGGCGATGCCGATGCACCAGGCCCGGCGACTGGTCGGCGCGACCGCGGTGGTGCTGCCGCCCCGCGGCGTGGTCTACGGCGTGGCCAGCCGTCGCGTGCTCGACACGGTTCGAGAGGTCGTGCCCGTCCTCGAGCAGCTCTCCTTCGACGAGGCCTTCGGCGAGCCGGCCGAGCTCGCCGGTGCAGGCGCGGTGGACGTGGAGGCCTTCTGCGAGGCGCTGCGGGCAAAGATCCGCGATGTGACCGGGCTGGTCGCATCCGTCGGCGCCGGGTCGGGCAAGCAGATCGCGAAGATCGCCTCCGGGCTGGCCAAGCCCGACGGCATCCGGGTGGTGCGCCGCGACGAGGAACGTGTACTGCTCGACGGCCTGCCGGTGCGCAGGCTGTGGGGTATCGGCCCGGTCGCCGAGGAGAAGCTGCACCGGCTCGGCATCGAGACCATCGGCACCTTCGCCGCGCTGACGGACGCCGAAGCCGCCAACATCCTCGGCGCAACCGTCGGGCCAGCCCTGCATCAGCTGGCCAGGGGCATCGACGACCGGCCCGTCGCGGAGAACGGCCCCGCCAAGCAGATCTCCGCGGAGTCCACCTTTCCCGAGGACCTGACCACGCTTGATCAGCTGCGCGAAGCGGCGGGCCCGATCGGCGAGCACGCGCACCGGCGTCTCGAGAAGGACGGGCGGGGGGCGCGCACCGTCACGGTGAAGCTGAAGAAGTCGGACATGAGCACCCTGACCCGCTCCGCGACGCTGCCGTACGCCACCACCGACGCCGCTACGTTGATCGCGATGGCCCGCAGGCTGTTGCTCGACCCTGTCGACGTCGGCCCGATTCGTCTTGTCGGCGTTGGCTTTTCGGGGCTGTCGGAAGTGCGGCAGGAGTCGTTGTTCCCCGACCTGGAGCTGATGGCCGAGGAGGTGTCCGACACCGGTCTGCCGCAGACGCTGACCGAGGCCACCGCGACGGCTCCGGCCTGGCGCATCGGCGACGACGTCGTGCACACCGAACACGGTCACGGCTGGATCCAGGGCGCGGGTCACGGCGTAATGACCGTGCGGTTCGAGACCCGCAGCACCGGGCCGGGGCCGGTGCGCACGTTTTCCGACAATGCCCCGGAGATCGACCGCGCCAATCCGGTCGACAGCCTGGACTGGCCCGACTACGTCGACGCGCTTGCAGACCGGTCAGCCCCAGCGGGCGACGACGTCGTCGACGGGCGAGCCGCTCCCCAGGGCGGCCATCAGTAGCACCCGGACCTGCGGGGCCCGCAGCGTCGGCACCATCACCGCGCCGGCATCCACCAACTCGCGGCCCGGTCCGTAGCCCGCGAGAACCTTCGCGCCGGGCACCCTCGTCGACACCGCCACCGTCACGCCGTCACGACAGTGCCGCCGCACGGCGTCGACGATTGCGCCGCCCGCGTTGCCTGAGCCCACCGCCTCCAGCACGATTCCCCGGGCGCCTGCGGCGATACAGGCGTCCATCGCCGCGCCGTCAGCGCCCGGGTACACCGCGAGGATGTCGACCCTGGGCGCATCGATCGCCGACAGCGCGCCGAGGAACGGCCTTTCCTTGGCCGAGGTGGGGCTGAAATGCCCGTCGGCGACGGATCCGACCGCGACCCCCGCGAAGCCGCTGAGATCGGCCGTCGCCACCTTCTGCAGTCCGAGCGGCTGCTTCACCGATCCCGCCAGCGTCACCAGCACGCCGAGGTTCCGTGCCGCCGCGCTGCCTGCCACCACCAGCGCGTCACGCAGGTTGCCCGGCCCGTCGGCATCGGGGGCGTCGGCGCTGTGAAGTGCCCCGGTGACGACCACAGGCGTCGTGCCGTCGTAGGTCAGCTCCAGCCACAGCGCCGTTTCCTCGATCGTGTCGGTGCCGTGGGTGACCACCACGCCGTCGGCGTCCGAGGCCGATCTCACGGTCGCGCCGATCCGGTCCCAGTCCGCGGGGGTGAGTTGCGAGCTGTCCACCGACATCAGGTCGACGACTTCGACGTCGAGCCCGGAGGTCAGGTCGGCGCCGCTGTTGGTCGGCCGCCGGACTCCGTCCGCGCCCGCACTGCTCGCGATCGTGCCCCCGGTGGTGATGACGACGAGGCGGCTCACGCCCTAATCATTCCAAAATCACCCTTTGGAATGATGGGGGAGTGACCGATGAGCGACCTGGCCCGAGCGAGCCGTTGACGGCCGCCGACGAAACCGAGCCGAAACCGCGGCGGCGCATTCGCCTGTTGGTGACGGTGGCCGCGGTCATTTTGGCGCTCGACATCGTCACCAAGGTGCTCGCCGTCAAATGGCTCACGCCTGGTCAGCCGGTGTCGATCATCGGCGACACGGTCACCTGGACGCTGGTGCGCAACTCCGGCGCCGCGTTCTCGATGGCCACCGGATACACCTGGGTGCTGACGCTGATCGCCAGCGCTGTCGTCGTCGGGATCATCTGGATGGGTCGACGGCTGGTGTCGCCGTGGTGGGCGATCGGTCTCGGCATGATCCTCGGCGGCGCGATGGGCAACCTGGTCGACCGGTTCTTCCGGGCGCCCGGTCCGTTGCGCGGGCACGTCGTGGACTTCTTCTCCGTCGGCTGGTGGCCGGTGTTCAACGTCGCGGACCCATCGGTGGTGGGTGGGGCGATCCTGCTGGTCGTCCTTTCCCTGTTCGGGTTCGACTTCGACACCGTCGGCAGGCGCAAGGCGGACGACGAACCCGACACCGTCGGCCCCAACGACGCGGAGGACGAATCGGACACCGTCAACGGGCCTAAGGCCGAGCCGTCCTGATGGATACCCGATCGATGCTCGTGCCGGAGGGACTGGCGGGCATGCGTGTCGACGCCGGGCTGGCCCGGCTGCTCGGGCTGTCCCGGACCGCGGCAGCGGCCCTCGCCGAGGACGGCGGCGTCGACCTCGACGGCGCCACGGTCGGCAAGTCCGACCGCCTGACACCGGGGGCGTGGCTGGAAGTGCGGCTGCCCGAAGCCCCTGCGCCGGTGGAGAACACGCCGGTCGAGATCGAGGGCATGGCGATCCTGTACTCCGACGAAGACATCGTCGCCGTCGACAAGCCGGCCGGCGTCGCCGCGCACGCAACGGTCGGCTGGCACGGGCCGACTGTGCTGGGCGGCCTGGCCGCCGCCGGCTTCCGGATCTCCACCTCGGGCATCCACGAACGGCAGGGCATCGTGCACCGGCTCGACGTCGGCACCTCGGGCGTGATGGTGGTGGCGCTGTCCGAGCGTGCCTACACCCTGCTCAAGCGGGCGTTCAAGCAGCGCACCGTGGAGAAGCGCTATCACGCTCTGGTACAAGGACATCCGGATCCGTCCAGCGGAACCATCGATGCGCCGATCGGCAGACACCGCGGCCACGACTGGAAGTTCGCCGTCACCACCGACGGTCGGCACAGCGTCACGCACTACGACACGCTCGAAGCTCACCAGGCCGCCAGCCTGCTCGACATCGAGCTGGAAACCGGCCGCACCCACCAGATCCGGGTGCATTTCGCCGCGTTGCACCACCCGTGCGCGGGCGACCTGACCTACGGCGCCGATCCGGTACTCGCGAAAAGGCTTGGCCTGGAACGACAATGGCTGCATGCGCGGTCGCTGGCGTTCAGCCACCCCGCCGACGGCCGCCGTGTCGAGATCACCAGCCCCTATCCGGCCGACCTGCAACACGCGCTAGACGTGCTGCGTAACGACGAATTATGAGCGGCGAGCAGCGGCGCTCCGGGATGCTGTTCGGTGCGGGCGCTTATGTGTGGTGGGGGCTGTGCCCCGGCTTCTTTCTCCTGCTGCTGCCCGCAGGCGCACCCGAGATACTGGCCCACCGCTTCGTGTGGAGTGCGGTCTTCCTCCTCGTGCTGCTTGCGGTCGTACGCAGGCTCGGTGACCTCCGACGGCTCAGCGCACGCACCTGGCTGCTGCTGTTGGCGGCCGCGGCATTCATCGCGATCAACTGGGGCACCTACATCTGGGCCGTCACACACGGTCATGTCGTCGACGCGGCCCTCGGCTACTTCATCAACCCGCTTGTCAGCGTCGCGCTGGGAGTGGTGATCTTCCGCGAACGGCTGAACCGCTGGCAGTTCGTCGCCCTGGGGCTGGCGGTCGTGGCGGTCGTGATTCTGACCGCGGAGGTCGGCGAGGTGCCCTACATCGCGCTGGTGCTTGCGGTGTCGTTCGGCCTCTACGGGCTCATCAAGAAGGTCGTCGACGCCGATCCGCGGGTCAGTGTCATGGTCGAGACGCTGTGGGCGCTGCCCGCGACGGTCGGGTACATGATCTGGCTCCAGGTCACCCACCAGGCGCATTTCATCAACTACGGCTTCGGCCACACCGTGCTGATGGTCCTTGCGGGGCCGGTGACGGCGATTCCGTTGCTGCTCTTCGCCGCCGCCGCGCAGCGCTTGCCGTTGGTGACGCTGGGCCTGCTCTTCTATCTCAACCCGGCCCTGCAGATGGCGTGGGGCGTTCTGGTCGGACATGAGCCGATGCCGCCCGGCCGCTGGCTCGGCTTCGCCCTGATCTGGGTGGCGCTGGTGGCCTTCACCGGCGACGCATTGTTGCGGGCACGCCGTAGCTCACAGGTGCTTCCGGAGACTTTCGAAGAAAGTGTGCGATCGCCGGACGCTCGCCACTCCTAGTCGGTGAACGCCGCCCAGCCCGGGCGACGAACACCGATAAGGAGAAGAAGATGTCCCGCACCGCCAATCACCCCATGTCCGCTCGCCGCAGAATCGGCGTCCTCGTATTCACCGGCGCTGCCGCCGGACTCGTCACACTGGCCGTCGCTCCAGGCTCGGCCTCAGCCAACCCGGACACCACATATGTCCCGTATGGCCCCGGTTTGCGGTCGGTCAACCTGGATGCCGTTGCATTGAATCCGCAGCCGCTGCCGCCGGAACCGCCTCCTCCCGACCTGTCGTTGGTGGCGCTGAATCCGCAGCCCCTTCCTCCTGGTCCGCCGCCCCCCGACCTGTTCTTGGTGGCGCTGCCGCGGTTGGGGTTCTGATGAGCGCTCGCACGGTTCTGCGCGGACCGGTTGGACGCCAGATGTCGATCAGGTGGCAGCCGAATCGTCATCACGGTGTCAAGGTGACAATCGATGACGAGGAGGACAGCATGCGGTACTGCCTGTTGATGCACTACCAGGAAGCCGGCGAGATCGGACTGACCGAGGAGGATATGGCCCCCGCGATGGCCGCATTCCAGGCCTACGCCGACGACCTGTCGGAGGCAGGGGTGCTCATCGATACCGAGGTGCTCGAACCGGTCGTTTCCACCACGACCGTGACCGCCCGCAACGGCGCACCGGAGATCCAGGACGGCCCCTTCGCCGACACCAAGGAGAAGCTGGGCGGGATCTTCGTCATCGAGGTCGACAACCTCGACGAGGCGATCAAGTGGGCGCAGAAGAATCCCGCCAACGGCTGGGGTGCGATCGAAATCCGCCCGGTGGCGCGGACATACGCCGCCGACCGCGGGTGGTTCAACCCATAGCACGGGATGAGCACTTGGGCGACGACCAGATAGCAGCACAACGGCGGGTAGCCGACCTGATTCACGATTCCTACGGTCGGCTGCTCGCCGTTCTCGCCGCACCCACCCGCGATATCGCCGCCGCCGAGGATGCGTTGGCCGATGCGCTCGAACGTGCGCTTGTGCGGTGGCCGGACGACGGGATTCCCGCCAACCCCGAGGCGTGGCTGCTCACCGTGGCCCGCAACCGGATGCGCGACATGTGGAAGTCACACGCCTACCGCATGACCGATCCGCTCGACGAAACCCACGACAGCCCAACCGAAGTCGACGCCATGCCTGCCATTCCCGACCGGCGGCTCGAGCTGATGCTCGTCTGCGCCCATCCGGCGATCGCGCCGAACATCCGCACCCCGCTGATGCTGCAGACGGTGCTCGGTGTCGAGGCCGCTGCGATCGCAGAGGCCTTCGCCGTCGAACCGGCCGCCATGGCGCAACGCCTGGTGCGGGCCAAGAAACGCATCCGCGGCGCAGGCATCCCGTTCGTGCTGCCCGAGCGCGAGGACCTCGCCGCACGGCTGCCCGCGGTGCTCGAGGCGGTCTACGGCGCGTACGCGATCGACTGGCAGCTGACACCGCAGGCGGCACCCATCGAGACGCTGGCCGCCGAGGCGCTACACCTGGCGCTCGTGCTGGCCGAACTGCTGCCAGAAGAGCCTGAGGTGCTCGGTTTGGCCGCACTGGTGTGCCTGTCCGAGGCCCGTGCGGGCGCGCGGCGAGACCGCCACGGGGCCTTCATCCCGCTTGACGAACAGGACGCCGCGCTGTGGGACGACGCGCTGATCGCCCGCGGCGAGAACATGCTGCGACGCGCGCACGCCTACGGGCGGCCCGGCCGGTTTCAGTACGAGGCCGCGATTCAGTCGGCGCACTGTGCCCGACGGCCCGACCTCGACGCGCTTCGGAAGCTGTACCGCGCACTGCAGCGCGTCGCGCCGTCGTTGGGTGCGGTGGTGGCGCTGGCTGCGGTGGACGGCCAGATCGACGGTCCGGACGCCGGACTGCGTGCCCTGGACGCAATCGACGACCGGGCCGTCGAGCGATTTCAGCCGGCATGGGCCACCAGGGCACACCTGCTCGCCCAGGCGGGCAGGCCCGGGCCCGCGGCGGAGGCCTACCGCACCGCCATCGCGCTGACGACAGATCCCGGCGTGGCCGAGTACCTCCGCGACAGACTGCGTGCGCTGGCGCATTGATGCTTCATATTTTGAAGCATGATGGCGTACAGTATCGACATGACTTGCTATAAATATGATAGCGGCCGGATCGCACCCGCGACGGAGCCATTGGCCGCCGACATGCAGGAGGCGATCGACGCGATCATGCGCGGCGCACCGCCGCTGGTGCTCTTCACGACGATGGCCCGCGATCGGAGGTTGTTCTTCAAGTTCTTCAACTCCGGACTGCTCGACCGCGGCAATCTCACCATCAGGCAACGCGAGATCGTCATCGACAGGGTGACGGCATCCTGCGGCGCCGAATACGAGTGGGGTGTGCACGTGACGGCTTTTGCCGACAAGGCCGGGTTGACCGACGAGCAGATCGAGTCGCTGGTCGGCGGCGGACCCGGGGACGCATGCTGGAGCGACGACGACCGCGTCCTCATCGACTTGTGCGATCGCCTGCACGCCACCTGCACCGTCGACGACGAATTATGGAGTCGGCTCGCCGCGCGGTTCCCTGACGAGGCGATCCTGGAACTGCTCATGCTGGCAGGCACGTACCGCACCGTGAGCTACCTGGTCAACGGCCTTGCCCTGCCCATGGAGGCCGGTGCGCGGCGGTTTGCCGGATGAGCCTGGCGGTTGCAAGACACGCACCCCGACACGCCCGTACTCGTCGGTGGGCGGCCATAGACTGGCGACCCTATGAACTCCTCGTCCTTCGTGCACCTGCATAACCACACCGAGTACTCGATGCTGGACGGTGCCGCGAAGATCGCTCCGATGCTGGCCGAGGCCCAGCGGCTGGAGATGCCGGCGATCGGGATGACCGACCACGGAAACATGTTCGGCGCCAGCGAGTTCTACAACTTGGCGACCGAGGCGGGGATCAAGCCGATCATCGGCGTCGAGGCGTACATCGCCCCGGGTTCCCGCTTCGACACCAAGCGCATCCTGTGGGGCGACCCCAACCAGAAGGCCGACGACGTCTCGGGCAGCGGCTCCTACACCCACCTGACGATGGTCGCCGAGAATGCCACGGGCGTGCGCAACCTGTTCAAGCTGTCGTCGCTGGCGTCCTTCGAGGGCCAGCTCGGCAAGTGGTCGCGGATGGACGCCGAGATCGTCGCCGAGCACGCAGCAGGCATCATCGCGACCACCGGCTGTCCGTCGGGCGAGGTGCAGACGAGGCTGCGACTCGGCCACGATCGGGAGGCGCTCGAGTCGGCCGCCAAATGGCGGGAGATCTTCGGCGCGGACAACTACTTCCTCGAGTTGATGGACCACGGCCTGTCCATCGAGCGGCGCGTCCGCGACGGGTTGCTGGAGATCGGCCGCAAGCTCGACATCCCGGCGCTGGCCACCAACGACTGCCACTACGTCACCCGCGACGCCGCGCACAACCACGAGGCGCTGCTGTGCGTGCAGACCGGCAAGACGCTGTCGGACCCCAACCGCTTCAAGTTCGACGGCGATGGCTACTACCTGAAGTCCGCCGCGGAGATGCGGTCGTTGTGGGACGACGACATCCCTGGGGCGTGTGACTCGACGCTGCTCATCGCCGAACGCGTTTCGTCCTACGAGGACGTGTGGTCACCGCGCGACCGCATGCCGATCTTCCCCGTGCCCGACGGACACGACCAGGCGTCGTGGCTGCGCCACGAGGTGGATGCCGGTCTGGCGCGACGGTTCCCCGACGGTGTGCCGCCTCAATACGTCGAGCGGGCCACCTACGAGATCGAGGTCATCTGCGCCAAGGGCTATCCGTCGTACTTCCTGATCGTCGCCGACCTGGTCGGCTATGCGCGGTCGGTGGACATCCGCGTCGGCCCCGGCCGTGGTTCGGCCGCAGGCTCGTTGGTGGCCTACGCGCTGCGCATCACCGATATCGACCCCATCGAGCACGGGCTGCTGTTCGAGCGCTTCCTCAACCCGGAGCGCGCGTCGATGCCCGATATCGACATCGACTTCGACGACCGCCGACGCGGCGAGATGGTGCGGTACGCCGCCGACAAGTGGGGCCACGACCGGGTGGCCCAGGTGATCACGTTCGGCACCATCAAGACGAAGGCGGCGCTGAAGGATTCGGCCCGGATCCATTACGGGCAGCCGGGTTTCGCGATCGCCGACCGAATCACCAAGGCGCTGCCGCCGCCGGTCATGGCCAAGGACATCCCGCTGTCGGGCATCACCGATCCCACCCACGAGCGGTTCAAGGAAGCCGCCGAGGTGCGCGGCCTGATCGACACCGACCCCGATGTCCGCACCATCTACGAGACCGCCCGCGGCCTGGAAGGGCTGATCCGCAACGCAGGCGTGCACGCGTGCGCGGTGATCATGAGCAGCGAGCCGCTCACCGAAGCGATCCCGGTGTGGAAGCGGCCGCAGGACGGCGCCATCATCACCGGATGGGACTACCCGTCGTGTGAGGCCATCGGCCTGCTGAAGATGGACTTCCTCGGCCTGCGGAACCTGACGATCATCGGCGACGCGCTGGAGAACATCAAGGCCAACAGGGGGATCGAGCTCGACCTCGAGACGTTGCCGCTCGATGACGGCCCCACCTATGAATTGCTCGGCCGCGGAGACACTCTCGGCGTGTTCCAGCTCGACGGCGGCCCGATGCGCGACCTGCTGCGGCGCATGCAACCCACCGGTTTCGAGGACGTGGTCGCGGTGATCGCGCTGTACCGGCCCGGCCCGATGGGCATGAACGCCCACAACGACTACGCCGACCGGAAGAACAACCGGCAGGCGATCAAGCCCATCCACCCCGAACTGGCCGAGCCGCTCGAGGAGATCCTCGCCGAGACCTACGGCCTGATCGTCTACCAAGAGCAGATCATGCGCATCGCGCAGAAGGTGGCCGGGTACTCGCTGGCACGAGCAGACATTCTGCGCAAGGCGATGGGCAAGAAGAAGCGCGAGGTGCTCGACAAGGAGTACGAGGGCTTCTCGGAAGGCATGAAGGCCAACGGGTTTTCAGCCAGGGCCATCAAGGCGCTGTGGGACACCGTGCTGCCGTTCGCCGACTATGCGTTCAACAAATCACATGCCGCGGGCTATGGGCTGGTGTCGTACTGGACGGCGTACCTGAAGGCCAACTACCCGGCCGAGTACATGGCCGGTCTGCTCACGTCGGTCGGCGACGACAAGGACAAGGCCGCGGTGTACCTGGCGGATTGCCGCAAACTCGGCATCACGGTGCTACCGCCGGACGTCAACGAGTCCGGCCTGAACTTCGCCTCGGTGGGCGAGGACATCCGCTACGGGCTCGGGGCTGTGCGCAATGTCGGTGCGAATGTCGTTGCGTCGCTTATTGGTTCGCGCACCGACAAGGGCAAGTTCATCGACTTCTCCGACTACCTGAACAAGATCGACATCGGCCCGTGCAACAAGAAGGTGACCGAGTCGCTGATCAAGGCGGGCGCGTTCGACTCGCTCGACCATCCGCGCAAGGGCCTGTTCCTGGTGCACACCGACGCCGTCGAATCGGTGCTCGGCACCAAGAAGGCCGAGGCGATGGGCCAGTTCGACCTGTTCGGCGGGGCCGATACCGCTACTGACGCGGTGTTCACCATCAAGGTGCCCGACGAGGAATGGGACGACAAGCACAAGCTTGCGCTGGAGCGAGAGATGCTCGGCCTCTACGTGTCCGGCCACCCGCTCAACGGGGTCGCCCATCTGCTCTCGACGCAGGTGGACACTCAGATCCCGTCGATCCTGGACGGCGACATCCCCAACGACGCTCAGGTGCGCGTCGGCGGAATTCTGACGGGCGTCAACCGCCGCGTCAACAAGAACGGGATGCCTTGGGCGTCAGCGCAACTGGAGGACCTGACCGGCGGCGTCGAAGTGATGTTCTTCCCGCACACGTACTCGAGTGTCGGCGCCGAAGTCGTCGACGACGCGGTGGTTCTGGTCAACGCCAAGGTCAGAATTCAGGACGACCGTATCTGCCTGATCGCCAACGAGCTTGTGGTGCCCGACTTTTCGAATGCGGCGGTGGATCGGCCGCTGGCGGTCAGCCTGCCGACCCGGCAGTGCACCATCGACAAGGTCATCGCGCTCAAGCAGGTGCTGGCGCGTCACCCGGGCACATCGCAGGTGCACCTGCGGCTGATCAGCGGTGACCGGATCACCACGCTGGAGTTGGACGCCTCGCTGCGAGTCACGCCGTCGTCGGCGTTGATGGGCGACCTCAAAGCGCTGCTGGGTCCTGGCTGCCTGGGCTGATGACCGCAGCCGACGCGTGTGCGCGGTTTCGCCTGCTGCACGACAGCGGCTGTTTCGTCATCCCCAATCCGTGGGACCGCGGCACCGCGATCGCTCTGGCAGGCCTCGGATTTCGCGCGCTCGCCACCACGAGTGCGGGATTCGCGTTCTCGCAGGGCCTTCCGGATTCACCAACGGCGCTGACGGCCGACACCGCCCTCGGGCACATATCCGAGATCGTCGAGTCCGTCGATCTGCCGGTCAATGCCGATTTTCAGGCGGGGTACGGTGACGACCTGGATCAGTTGGCCGACAACGTCACCCGCTGCGTCGGCACGGGAGTCGCGGGTCTATCCATCGAAGATGCGATGGGTGACGGCGACGATCCCATACTGCCGATGGCCGACGCGGCCGAGCGCATTCGCGTTGCCCGGTCGGCCATCGACGCGTCCGGCCGCGATGTGCTGCTGACTGCTCGGGCGGAGTGCTATCTCTACGGGCACGCCGATCCGCTCGCAGAGGCGATCGAGCGGTTGCAGGCCTTCGTGGAGGCAGGCGCTGACGTGCTGTTCGCTCCCGGCATCGCGAGCCGGGACGACATCGCGGCGCTGGTCGATTCGGTGCGGCCCTATCCAGTCAATGTCTTGAAGTCGTCGGGCGCCGGCTTGTCGATGACTGAATTGGCCGACCTCGGTGTCAGACGGATCAGTGTCGGGTCGGCGCTGTCGCGTGTTGCGTGGGGCGCTTTCCTGTCCGCCGCTCGCGGCATCGCCGCTGGTGACTTCACCACGCTGTCTGACGCGGCGACCTTCGCAGAACTGAACGACTTGTTCGAAGGGTAGAACGGCAAAATCCGCCCGCGAAGTCGCAACGACATTGAGGATTGCCGCATGGCTGTCGCCGAGGTGCCTGGTGTCGACCTTCTCGACCCGTCCCTGTACCGCAGCGGGATGCCGCACGACCTGTACGCCGAGGTGCGCGCGGTCGGTCCCGTCCTGTGGCATCCCAGGACTCATGTGGCCGCCTTCGGACGAGATATCGAGTTCTGGGCGGTGCTCGGTCATAGCGAGGTCGAGCAGGCAAACCGCGACTGGGAGACGTTCTCCGTGCATGACGGCACCACGATCGTGCCCTTCCCGCCGGCCCAACGCGGCGTCATGTTCGTGACGAAGGACCCGCCCGAGTACAACAGGATCCGGCGGCTCATCAGTGCCGGCTTCACGCCCCGCATGGTCGGGAAACTCGAGGACCAGATCCGGGCCAGGACCGAGCGGATTCTCGACGACGCCGCAGCGCGAACCGAGCTCGACTTCGTACCCGATGTCGCCTATCAGCTTCCGATGCATGTTATCGCCGACATCGTCGGAATCCCCGAGCCGGACCGGCCCGAACTCTTCCGCCTCACCGACCTCATGATGCGGTCAACCGATCCGTTCCAGGACATCCCGAAGGAGGAGCTCAGGAACGCAGAGGTTGCGCTGTTCACTTACGCCCACGAGCTGAGCGCATCGAAACGCGCGAATCCGACCGACGACGTGTGGTCGATTCTCGCCACCGGCGAGCTCGACGAATTCGAGCTCGATCTGTTCTTTATGGTGCTGACCTTCGCCGGCAGCGAGACCACCGCAATGCGCTCGCCCAGGGGCTGATGGCGCTTCTCGACAACCCTGACCAGCTCGCCGATTTGCGGCAGGATCCGTCGCTGCTGCCAACCGCAGCCGAGGAAGTTGTGCGATGGTCCAGCCCGGTAATCTGCTTCGCCCGCAACGTGACTCGCGACATCGACCTGGGCGGCCAACATCTGCGAGCGGGTGACCGCGTTGGAATGTTCTACCCGTCGGCCAACCGCGACGAGAAGGTGTTCGCCGATGCTTTCCGCTTCGACATCCGCCGGTCACCGAATTCGCACGTGGCCTTCGGCGGGGGAGGCCCGCACTTCTGTCTCGGCGCCAGCTTCGCCCGCACCGAGATCCGAGTGATGATCGGCGCGTTGTTGCGCCGCTTCGACACCATCGAGATCACCGCAGAACCGGTCTGGATGAGCGCGGGACCTGCGGCGGCCGTTGGCGTCGGAGTGCAGTCGCTTCCAGTTCGACTGGCTTGATGAGCACCCGAACTCAGAACGCGTAGCGTAGGATTCGGCCGTGCCGGGCGGTCGACTTTGTCATACCCGCCATTCGGGTGGCGATCCGTAGCCAGTTCGGAAAGAGGTCGACCTCGGGCGCATGCGTCATGCTGGTTTCCTCCACCAGCTGCATGCGTGGATTCCACGTCTCGGGATAGTGGGCGTCCTTGAATCCGTAATAGACCCACTGGCTTCCGATGTCCTTGAACATCTTCTGCGGGTACAGCTTGATCGCCAGCCGGCTCACCCAGCCGATGCCGCCGTAGTCGTTGAACGCCAGCTCACCCGAACCGAAGTGGGCGGTGATCCGCCGGAAGATCCCGGCGATCACCGGTTCGGTCAGAAACGCGAACAGTCCGTCGGCGATCAGCATCGCCGGGCGATCGGCCGGGATCGCGTCGGGCCAGCGGTCATCGGCCAGCGAGACGGGCACCGTGTGCGCGTTGGGGCGGGCAGGCAGGACCGCGTCGCGCAGCGCGCTGATCCCCGGCAGGTCGACGCTGTACCAGTCCACGGACTCCGGCGGATCCACCCGGTGCGGGCCACTGTCCAGCCCGGCGCCCAGGTCGACCACGACGGCGTCTGGATGCTTCTCGACGAACGCGCGCACCCGGTCGTCGAGCATCTTGGCGCGCAGCGCGGTTTGGCACAGCACGCTGGTCTGAATGCCGAGACCCTTGAAGTCGTAGTCGATCTTGCCGACGACCTCGTGGGCGAGCGTGTCGCCGAGGATGGGTTTGGGCCATTGGCTGTCGAGCGCCCTGGCGTATTCAGTGAGAAATGCGGTCTTTTCGACGGGACTCAATTCGGTTGTCGCAATCCCCATGACTCTCGAACGTACTCCTCTTCACCGGCTGAACATTTAGCGCAAAACGTTCACCGCCCTTGAGATTACGAGTGCGGCGGTGGACAGCGCGACCATCGCCTGCACTGTCATCAGCGCCTTGGCCCAGCGCGCCAACGGCATGGTGTCGGTGGGGGAGAACGCCATCACATTGGTGACACTGACGTAGAGGTAGTCGACGAATGTCGGGCGCCAATCCGGCTTCGAGATATTGGGTGTCGTCATCTGCGGGAAAAGGAAATCGGGATAGGGCCGCTCGCCGATGTGCCGGGCATACGGGCCGCCGCGGTCGAGTTCCCAGTACCAGATTCCGAAGACGATGATGTTCGTGACGAAGATCGCAGCCCCGCTGCCGAGCAGGACGGCGGCGTTGTTGCTCACCTCGCCGGTGATGATGCGGATATCCAGTAGAACGGCGGATGCGGTGTTATCGATGGTGATCGCGGCCAGCAGCCCGAACGTCGCGTACCTGCTGACCCGGGTTCGGCGCGACATGACAAGAGGGTTGACTGCGAGCAGAGCCACGATGAGGAGACCCTCTAGGACAAGCAGCGGCCAGCGAGGCACCACCGTGTACCCCCTGGGGATGAGCACTTGCTGCGCCATCACGGTGAGTACCGCGATGCGCACCGGTATAGCGCTTTCCGGGTCGCCGTGACGCACCCAGGAGGGCACCCGCTTCTCGGCATCGGCCGTGAGCTCCTGGGCGAAGCGGATCAGGCGCTCGCGTCGTAGATCAGATTCCGGTGAACCGTCCATCTGCACAGTGTGAGTGCCTAAGTTGTGAATCATGAGCACATCCGATCGGCCTGCCACGTTGTGTGAGGCCTTCCAGCGCACCGCCTCGATCGATCCGGACGCCGTTGCGCTCCGCACTCCGGGCGATGCCCAGACCCTGACCTGGCGGGAGTACGCCGACCAGGTCCGCAAGGTGGCCGCGGGGTTGGCCGGGCTCGGCGTCCGGCGCGGCGACACGGTGTCGCTGATGATGGCCAACCGGCCCGAGTTCTATCCGCTCGAGGTCGGCGCCCAGCACGTCGGCGCCATTTCGTTCTCGGTCTACAACACGCTTGCCGCCGAGCAGCTGGTCTATCTGTTCGACAACGCCGACACCAAGGTGCTGATGTGCGAGGCGCAGTACGTCGACAGGATCCGGGCCAGCGGGGCGAAGATCGACCACATCGTCTGCCTGGACGGGTCGCCCGAGGGAACGATGACGGTCGACGACCTGTACGCCGCGGGCGACGACGACTTCGATTTCGAATCCGCTTGGCGGGCAGTGCAATCCGACGACGTGGCGACGCTGATCTACACGTCGGGCACCACGGGCAACCCGAAAGGCGTGGAGATGACGCACGCCAACCTGCTGTTTCAGGCGTTCGCCATCGATGAGGTGCTCGGAGTCAGGTTCGGCGACCGCAGCACGTCCTTCCTGCCCACGGCGCACATCGCCGACCGGATGGGCGCGCTGTACCTGCAGGAGGTGTTCGGTACCCAGATCACCACGGTCTCCGACCCCAGGGCCATCGCGGGTGCGTTGCCCGACGTGCGGCCGACGATCTGGGGAGCGGTGCCGCGGGTGTGGGAGAAGCTCAAGGCCGCAATCGAATTCGCGGCGGCGAACGAGCCCGACGAGACCAAGCGAATGGGGCTGCAGTGGGGGCTTGCGGTGGCGGCGAAGAAGGCCGATGCGCTGGTCGCCGGACAGCCCGTTCCCGACGACGTCGCCGCGGAGTGGGCGCAGGCCGACGAACTGGTGCTGTCGAAGCTGCGGGAGAAGCTGGGCCTCGAACAGGTCAGGCACGCGGTATCGGGCGCCGCGCCGATCCCCAAGGAGACGCTGGCGTTCTTCGTCGGCCTCGGGATTCCGATCGCCGAGGTCTGGGGGATGTCGGAGCTGAGCTGCGTCGCGACGGTCAGTCATCCATCCGACGCCCGGCTTGGCACCGTCGGCAAGCTGGTGCCGGGCATGGAGGGCCGCATCGCCGAGGACGGCGAGTTCCTGGTACGCGGGCCGCTGGTGATGAAGGGATACCGCAAGGAGCCGCAGAAGACGGCCGAGGCCGTCGATGACGACGGCTGGTTGCACACCGGCGACATCCTCGAGGCCGACGACGAGGGCTACCTGAAGGTCGTCGACCGTAAGAAGGAGTTGATCATCAACGCGGCAGGCAAGAACATGTCGCCTGCCAACATCGAGAACACCATCAAGGCGTCGTGTCCGCTGATCGGCGTGATCCTCGCCGTCGGCGACGCCCGCCCGTACAACACCGCGCTGATCGTGCTCGACGCGGAATCGGCTGCGCCGTACGCCGCGCAGCGCGGCCTCGGCGACGATTCGCCGGAGACGCTGGCCTCGGACCCGGGCGTGATCGCCGATATCGCGGCCGGGGTGGCCGACGGCAACGCGAAGCTGTCGAAGGTGGAGCAGATCAAGCGATTTCGGGTGCTGCCGACGTTCTGGGAGCCCGGCGGCGACGAGATCACGCTGACCATGAAGCTCAAGCGCAAGCCGATACACCAGAAGTACAGCGCCGAGATCGACGGGCTCTACACCTCCGATGTCGGCGACGGTGTGCACGAGCCGAAGGCGGCGGCGAGCGCGGCGCAATGACGTCTCGTCATGTCAGCGTCTGGATCGATGCCGCGCCGGAGGTGGCGTACGCCATCGCGGCCGACCCCGAGCAGCTGACGAGGTGGGCGTCGGGGCTCGCGGCGGGTGGGCTGCGGCAGACGGCCGATGGTTGGGTTGCGAACTCGCCGATGGGGGAGGTGACAGTCGAGTTCGCCCCGGCCAATGAGTACGGCGTGCTCGACCACGTGGTGCGGCTGCCGTCGGGCGAGTCGGTGTACAACCCGCTGCGGGTGATTCCCGCGGGCGAGGGTCAGCATCGGTGTGAGGTGGTGTTCACCGTGCGACGGCGGCCGGGCATGACCGACGAGGAGTTCGAAAGCGATGTGGCGACGGTGGCCGCCGATTTGGACCGGCTGCGGGAACTCGCCGAGGCCTAGCGCCTGGTTGCGGCGACGCGCAGGCCGAGCCACACGGCCGTGGCCGTGGCCGCTGCGGTCAGCACGGCCGGCCCTGCGCTGGTGGTGACGACGCCGACCGTGACGAGTACGACGACGCCGACGACGAGCGCGACAAGCTTGTAAACCGGCCAGGGCACCCCGGCGATCAAGACTTCGTCACGCGTGGTCATAGGTTCACGATAGCTCGTAAGAACGATTTCGGGAAACCGAAACGCTGGATCAGGGCAGACGGCTCTTTAGTCGGTCTAAGCTGGTCGCATGCCACTTTCCGGAGACTATGAACCCAGCACGTCCGATTGGGCCCGCGAGAACGCCGAGAAGTACATGGAGTCGGGCGGCACCGAAGGCACCGAGCTCAAGGGCAGGCCCGTCATCCTGCTGACCACCCTCGGCGCCAAGACGGGCAAGATCCGCAAGACCCCGCTGATGCGGGTCGAGCACAACGGCGAGTACGCGGTGGTGGCATCGCTGGGCGGCGCTCCGAAGAACCCCGTTTGGTACTACAACGTCAAGAAGAATCCGCGGGTCGAACTGCAGGACGGCCAGACCGCGGGCGACTACGAGGCCCGGGAGGTCTTCGGCGACGAAAAAGCCGCCTGGTGGGAGCGTGCGATCGCGGCATGGCCCGACTACGCCGAGTACCAGACGAAGACCGACCGGCCGATCCCGGTCTTCGTGCTCAGCCCGGTGAGCTGAAACCACTCGCCGTTGGCGAGGGAAATACTGATTTTGGCGGGTACAGGGCCTAATGGCACCATTGAGCGGTGTCCGCTGAACTGAGCCAGAACCCTCGTACGTCGCCGCCGGTAACCGCGGCCGACATCGATGCGGCCGCTCAGCGAATTTCCGACGTGGTCACGCGCACCCCGCTGCAGTTCAGCGAACGGCTGTCGGAAGCCACCGGCGCGACGGTCTACCTCAAGCGCGAAGACCTGCAGGCGGTGCGGTCCTACAAGCTACGCGGGGCCAACAATCTGTTGCGGCAGCTGTCGCCGGACGAGGTCGCCGCGGGGGTGGTGTGTTCATCGGCGGGCAATCACGCGCAGGGCTTCGCCATGGCGTGCCGTCTGATGGGCATCCGGGGCCGGGTGTACATCCCGGCCAAGACGCCCAAACAGAAGCGCGACCGCATCCGCTACCACGGCCGCGAGTTCATCGAGCTGATCGCCGTCGGAAAAACCTACGACCAGGCCGCCGCCGCCGCGCTGGACGACGTCGAGCGCACCGGCGCCACACTGGTTCCGCCGTACGACGACCCGCGCACCATCGCCGGGCAGGGCACCATCGCCGTCGAATTGCTGGACCAACTCGATGACGAGCCCGAACTGGTCATCGTGCCGATCGGCGGGGGCGGATGCATCGCCGGCATCACCACATACCTGGCCGAACGCACCAGCCGCACATCGATATTGGGCGTCGAGCCGGCGGGGGCCGCCGCGATGATCGCCGCGCTCGCCGCGGGCGAGCCTGTCACCCTCGACCACGTCGACCAGTTCGTCGACGGCGCCGCAGTGAATCGTGCCGGCACCCTGACCTACGCGGCGCTGTCCGCCGCAGGCGACATGGTGTCGGTCACGGCGGTCGACGAGGGCGCGGTGTGCACGGCCATGCTGGACCTCTATCAGAACGAGGGGATCATCGCCGAACCCGCGGGCGCCCTGTCGGTGGCCGCTCTGATGGAAGCCGACATCGAGCCGGGATCGACTGTGGTGTGCCTGATTTCGGGCGGCAACAACGACGTATCGCGCTACGGCGAGGTGCTGGAGCGCTCGCTGGTGCACCTCGGGCTCAAGCACTACTTCCTGGTCGACTTCCCGCAGGAGCCCGGCGCGCTGCGGCGGTTCCTCGACACCGTGCTCGGGCCCAACGACGACATCACGCTGTTCGAGTACGTCAAACGCAACAACCGTGAAACGGGTGAGGCGCTCGTCGGCATCGAACTCGGATCGGCCGCTGACTTCGAGGGCCTGCTCGAGCGGATGAAAGCATCCGACATCCACGTCGAGACGCTCGACCCCGGCTCGCCGGCGTACCGCTACCTGCTCTGACCGCCGGCGCGCCGCCGCTAGGAAAGCGGTGGCACTTGCTGATTGTCTCCGTTGACGATCACCACGTCATCGTCGCGCGCGTCCGTCTGCTTTAGAAGTCGGCAATAACGGGAAGCATGCTCGCGTTGGTCTCGATGTCACTTGGCTGAGCGGAGGATGAGATGGATACCTGGGACGCGATCCGTGCCCGTCGAAATGTCAGGAGCTACCTACCCGACCCGGTTCCGGAAGCTGAACTTCAGCGCATCGTCGAGGCGGCCTGGCGATCGCCATCGGCGAAGAATCGCCAACCCTGGGACTTCGTCATCGTCACCGATTCTGATCAGCTGAAAGAGCTGTCCACGGTGTGGCAGGGGGCCGGGCACGTCGCGTCGGCCCCGGCAGCCATTGCGCTGGTGGCTCCGCTGCCGCCTGATGAGCGCAGAAAGGTGGTCGACCAGTACGACCTCGGCCAGGCGACGATGGCCATGGCGATTGCGGCCACCGACGTCGGTATCGGCACCGGGCACTCGTCAGTCGGCGACCAGGATAAGGCGCGCGCCATCCTGGGCGTGCCGGACGACCACTTCGTCGCGTATCTGCTGGCGCTCGGATATCCCGATGACAGGCCGCTCAAGCCGATCCGGAAGCCGAATCGGCGGCCGTTCGACGAGGTTGTTCACCGCGGCCGCTGGTAGTCGTCCGCAGGACAACGAACGAATGACCCTCGAGCCGAAGGGAATCGGAGTCGATAGCCGGCTCGCCCCAGGCCAAGATGGGCTCGCCGGTCACCGGGACCGTCACTGCGTCGGCGTTCAGGTTGCAGACGATCGTCACTGAGCCGCGGTGCATGACGATCCACCGTTGGTCCTCGTCGTAGGCGACCGTCATATGGTCCAGCCAGTGGTCGGCCATGTCGGGCTCATCCCGTCGCAGCGCGAGGAGTTCGTGATAGAGCCGACGTAGCCTCCTGTGGTCGCCCTCGTCGATTTCGTCCCAGTTCAACTTCGACCGCAGGAACGTCTCGGGATCCTGCGGGTCAGGGATTTCGTCGGCGTCCCAACCGTGTTCGGCGAACTCCCTCTTGCGACCCTCGGCGGTGGCCCGCGCCAACTCCGGTTCGGCATGGGAGCTGAAGAACTGGAATGGCGACGATGAACCCCACTCCTCACCCATGAACAGCATTGCCGTGTAAGGAGATCCGAGCGCAAGGGCCGCTTTCACGGCCAGCTGACCCACCGTCAGGTTCTGCGACGGGCGGTCGCCGACGGCCCGGTTTCCGACTTGGTCATGCGTCAGCGTGTAGGCCAGCAATCGGGTGGCGGAAATGGTCGCGGTATCCAACGGGCGGCCGTGGCGCCGGTGCCGGAACGACGAGTAGGTGCCCGCGTGGAAATAGCCGTGTTTCAGTGTCTGCGCCAGCGTTGCCATCGAACCGAAGTCGCTGTAGTACCCCTGCCGTTCGCCCGAAACTGCGGCATGGATGGCGTGGTGGATGTCGTCGTCCCACTGTGCTGTCATGCCGTACCCGCCTCGATCGCGAGGGGTGATCAGGCGGGGGTCGTTCCTGTCGCTCTCGGCGACGAGCGACAGCGGTCGGTCTAATTCCGCTGCCAGCCTGTCGGTTTCGGTGGCGAGCTCCTCCAGGATGTTGATCGCGGTGACATCGACCATCGCGTGCACCGCGTCCAGGCGCAGCCCGTCGGCGTGGAAGTCGCGCATCCACCGCAGCGCGCAGTCGATGATGAAGCGGCGCACTTCGTCGGCGTCCGCGTCGGCGATGTTGACCGACTCACCCCACGGGTTGCTGCCCGACGACAGATACGGTCCGAACCTCGGCAGGTAGTTACCGGAGGGGCCGAGGTGGTTGAACACCGCGTCGATCAGCACGCCGAGGCCACGCGTGTGACAGGCGTCGATAAACCGGACCAATCCGTCTGGGCCGCCGTATGGTTCGTGTACGGCATACCAGAGCACCCCGTCGTAACCCCATCCGTGTGCACCGCTGAACGCGTTGACCGGCATCACCTCGACGAAGTCGACGCCCAACTCGACGAGGTAGTCCAGCCTCTCGATCGCGGAGTCGAATGTGCCTGCAGGCGTGAACGTCCCGATATGGAGTTCGTAGATCGCTCGCCCCTCGATCGAGCGGCCCTGCCAGCTACCGTCCGTCCAGGCGTCTTGCGCAGGCTGCCACAGCTGCGAACGTTCGTGCACGCCGTCGGGCTGGCGCGGCGAGCGGGGATCGGGCAGCACCTTAGGGTCATCGTCGAGCACGAACCCGTATCGCGCGTCAGGTCCGGCCTCGACGTCTGTGCGCCACCACTCGTCATCTGAGCGGGTCATCGGATGCAGCGTGCCCTCGACGTCGAGGCGCACGCGTTCTGGCCGCGGCGCCCACACCGCGAACTCAGTCATCGGCACGCTCCAGCAGCGCGACGGGAAGCTCGGCGAACAGTTCGCCGGGGGAGACCGCTCCGCTGAACCGGCCAGCGCCGATGCGGTCCGTCCATGTCCCGTCGGGCAACGTCAAAAGCGTGTGACCCCAGCCGGTTTCCGCGAGTCGGGCGGAATGGCGAGTCACTGCGGTCACCACATCATTGCCGCGGACGAAGGCCGCCAGGTGCCCGGCGGCTGGCCCTTCGGCCAGCAGCGGGATGTAGCCCCCATCGGTGAACACCTCCGGCTTTGCGCGGCGGAGTCGAAGCGCGGCAGTCACCACTCGAACCTTGGGGTGCTGCAGCGCCGAGAGCGCCTCGCGTCGTGTTCCGTAATCGATGGGTCGGCGATTGTCCGGGTCGACGAGGCTGTCATCCCAGAGTTCGGTGCCCTGGTAGACATCCGGAATGCCGGGCGCGGTGAGCTGAATCAGCTTCTGGCCGAGGCCGTCGCTGCGGGCATGCTCGTCGACCCGGGTAACGAAAGTGGTGAGCTCGGTGGAGACGGGTCCGTTGATCGCGCTGTCGATCCATTCGTGGACCTTCTGCTCGAAGTCGGCGTCGGGATCGTTCCACGTCGTGTGCGCGGCGGCCTCGCGGATCGCCTTCTCGGTGTAGGCATGTAGGCGGGCGCGCAGTTCGTCTGTCACCTTGCCGTCGACCGGCCACACGCCGAAGATGTTCTGCCACAGGAACAGCGCGGTCATCGGGTCCGGCGAAGGGGTGCGCTGGTCCCAGGCCGTGACGAAACCCGCCCACAGCGCAGGCACTTGCGACAACACCCCGATTCGTGCCCGCACGTCTTCGCCACGCTTGGTGTCGTGTGTGGTCAACGTCGTCATCGTGTGTGGCCACAGCCGCTTCCTGGTGGTGGCGCGCTGGTGGAATTCGGCCACGTCCACCCCGAATCTCTCGGGCTCGCCGCCGACTTCGTTGAGTGACACCAGCCGCGGGTCGCGGTAGAACAGGCAGTCCTCCATCGACTTCGCTGTCGCCGCGCCACACAGCTGCTGGAGGCGCACCGCTGCCTCACCGCCGCTACTGATCGCGGCGGAGATGACCGCGAGCGGCTCCGCCAAGTCAGGACGTGCGGCTACGGCGTCGGCCAGGGCGGTCGGCAGCACCGACGACAGGTTCAGGTAGTCCGAGCGGTAGACCCCGACCCGGCTCAGAAGAACGGCGATCGCTTCCGGCAGGTCCTGATGGGTGGAATCGGTTGCGGCCGTGATGGCGCGGCACAACCGCCCCAGCTCGCTGGTCAGGGTGTCGTTGACGGTGCGGACCTTGAGCGTGCGCGCGAGTTGGGGCATGTCGTGGTAGTTCGTGCCCGTCGAGTCGACGAGCTCGGTCAGCGGACCGACACCGGTGGGATCGACGAACAGGCCGCCGACTTCGCGCAGCGCGTCATACCCTGTCGTGCCCGCCACCGGCAGACTCGGGTCCAGCGGTTCGTCGACGGCCAGGATCTTCTCGATGACGATCCACGCCTGCGGTCCGGTGATCTCGCGCAACCACGCCAAATAGCCTGTCGGGTCTGACAATCCATCCGGATGGTCGATGCGCACGCCGTCGATCAGGCCCTCGTCGAACCACCGCTTGACTTCCACATGAGTGGCGTCGAAGACGGCGCGGTCCTCCTGGCGCAGTCCGGCCAGCGAGGTTATCGAGAAGAACCGCCGGTAGCCGCATACGCCATGCCGCCATCCGATGAGGCGGTAGTGCTGGCGGTCGTGCACCTCGCGACCGGTGCCGGATCCGGTTCCCGGTGCGATGGGGTAGGCCAGGTCGCCGAGCCGCAGCACGTCGCCGTCGACCACGAGATCGTCGACGTCGTTGTCGGAACCCAGCACCGGCAGCACGATCCGGCCGTTGTCCAACGACCAGTCGATATCGAAGTACGACGCGAACGCCGAGTCGCGGCCGTGTTTCAGCACGTCCCACCACCACTTGTTCTGTTCGGGCATGCCGACGCCGAGGTGGTTGGGGACGATGTCGACGATCAGGCCCATGCCGCGCGAACTCGCCGCCACCGACAATCGGGCAAGCCCGTCCGCGCCACCGAGATCCGCTGACACGGTGGTGGGGTCGGTGACGTCGTATCCGTGCGTGGATCCGGGCATTGCGGTCAGGATCGGCGACAGGTACAGATGCGAGACGCCGAGATCGTCGAGGTAGGGCAGAAGGTCTTCGGCGTCGGCGAACGTGAAACAGTCACCGCGCATCTGCAGCCGATACGTCGAAAGGACTGGGGATGGCATGCGTCAGGCGGTCTTACGCAGCACCAGCAGCGACCGGGGTTGCAGCGAGATCTTCTCGCCCGCCGCGACAACGAAGTCTGTCTCGCCCTTCGGGTCGGCGGTGTCCAGGTCGGCGGTCCACTCCTTGGCGTAATCGCCTTGCGGCGCAACGAAGTCCTGCTCTTCGTCGTTGGCGTTGAAGCACAGCAGCAACGAGTCGTCGGTCACCCGTTCACCGCGCTCGTTGGGCGCGTGAATCGCGTCGCCGTTGAGGAACACCGCCACGCATTGGCCCAGGCCCGAACCCCAGTCCTCGGGCGTCATCTCTGTGCCTGCCGGGGTGAGCCATGAGATGTCACGGACCTGGTCGCCGCTGCGGATCGGCTTGCCCTCGAAGAACCGTCTGCGGCGGAACACCGGGTGTTTCTTGCGGAATTCGATCACCTTGCGGGTGAACGCCAACTGGTCGGCGTTGGTCTCGCACATCGACCAGTCCATCCACGAGAGCTCGGAGTCCTGGCAGTAGACGTTGTTGTTGCCCTTCTGCGTGCGGCCGATCTCGTCACCGTGCGACAGCATCGGGGTGCCCTGCGACAGCATCAGCGTGCCCATGATGTTGCGCATCTGCTTGGCCCGCAGCGCAAGGATTTCCGGATCGTCCGTCGGCCCCTCGACGCCGCAGTTCCACGACCGGTTGTGGCTCTCGCCGTCGCGGTTGTCCTCGCCGTTGGCTTCGTTGTGCTTTTCGTTGTAGGAGACGAGGTCGGCAAGCGGGAAGCCGTCGTGGCAGGTGACGAAGTTGATGCTCGCACTCGGCCGCCGTCCCGTCGCCTCGTAGAGGTCCGACGAGCCGGTCAGCCGCGAAGCGAATTCGCCTAGGGTCGCGGGTTCACCCCGCCAGTAATCACGCACAGTGTCGCGATACTTCCCGTTCCACTCGGTCCACAAACCTGGAAAGTTGCCGACCTGGTAGCCGCCCTCGCCGATATCCCACGGCTCGGCGATCAGCTTCACCTGGCTGACCACCGGATCCTGCTGAACCAGGTCGAAGAATGCGCTCAACCGGTCGACGTCGTAGAACTCACGCGCGAGCGTGGCGGCCAGGTCGAACCGGAAACCGTCCACATGCATCTCGAGCACCCAGTAGCGCAGCGAGTCCATGATCAGCTGCAGGGTGTGCGGGTGGCGGGCGTTGAGGCTGTTGCCGGTGCCGGTGAAGTCTTTGTACAACCTCAGATCGCCGTCGAGCAGCCGGTAGTAGGCGGCATTGTCGATGCCGCGGAAGTTGATCGTCGGCCCGACGTGGTTGCCCTCAGCCGTGTGGTTGTAGACCACATCGAGGATCACCTCGATGCCCGCTTCGTGGAAGGTCCGCACCATCGTCTTGAACTCCGCGACGGCGCCGCCCGCGTGCCGGACCGACGAGTACTGGTAGTGCGGTGCGAAGAACCCGAAAGTGTTGTAGCCCCAGTAGTTTCGCAGCCCGAGGTCGATGAGCCGGTGGTCGTGCATGAACTGGTGCACCGGCATCAGTTCGATCGCCGTGACGTTCAACGACTTGAGGTGGTCGATGACGGCGGGATGACTGAGCCCAGCGTAGGTGCCGCGCTGCGCCTCGGGGATAGCAGGATGCGTCTGCGTCATGCCCTTGACGTGCGCCTCGTAGATCACCGTCTCGTGGTAAGGGGTTCGGGGTGCGCGGTCGGACGCCCAGTCGAAGTACGGGTTGATGACCACGCTGGTCATGGTGTGGCCGAGCGAATCGATACGGGGCGGTGTACCGGTTTCGGTCGGATTCGCCTTGGCCACCGCGAGGTCGTAGGAGAACAGCGCCTGGGTGAACTCGAAGTCGCCGTGGAAGGACTTCCCGTAGGGATCCAGCAGCAGCTTGCTCGGATCGCAACGGTGCCCGGCCGCGGGATCCCACGGGCCATGGACCCGAAAGCCGTACCTCTGGCCCGGCGTGACCGTCGGCAGGTAGGCGTGCCAGACGTAGCCGTCGACCTCATCGAGGTTGATCCGCTCCTCGGAGCCGTCCTTGGCGATCAGGCACAGCTCGACCTTCTCCGCGACCTCGGAGAACAGCGAGAAGTTGGTGCCCGCGCCGTCATACGTGGCGCCGAGGGGATAGGGCGTACCCGGCCACACCGTCAGGGGCATCATTCGACCTTATCGGCGCGCGGGAACCACCGCTGAAGTTGTCACCACCAGTGGGTGGCGGCGCCGATCTGACGTCCGAGTTCATCGGCCATCGTGCGCATGTACGTCTTCGAGATGTGGTGGGAGTCGTGGTACAGCAGGACGTTTCCCTCGACGGCCCGGCAGACATCCTTTCGGCACACCGCATCGCTCATGTCGAGGGGTTTCAGCAGGGGGAACTTCGTGACCCAGGCCAGCGTCGGGTTCTCGCTGGCCAGCACGTCCGATCGCCGGATCCCGCATGAGATGTCGTTACCCCCGTTGGCAAGACAGTCGGCGGGGAAGAACGGCTTCCCCTTGCGCACCAGCCATGGGGTGTCCCGCATCGCCAGGATCGGAATGTTCGCATCCGATAGCGACTGCCAGATCCCGACGTAGGTACCCGGCATCACATCGCCCGCCTTGATGTTCCACGGCCGGGTGGCAGTGGTGAACACGTAGTCAGGACGGTCGGCGATGATCTTCTTCATCACCGCGTCGTTCCAGGTGTGGCACTTCGGGTAGGGCCGGTTATCGCCCATCACCAGCGGGACATCCTCGGTGGTCAGCGGGCAGCCCATCTTCAAATAGGTGGTGATCTTGAAGTGGTGCAGCTTTCCGAGCAGATCGAGCGCCGTGATCCAGTGCTCGGCGTGTGACCCACCGGCCAGCGCGATGGTGTGCGTCGCCCACTGGTCGCCGTACTCGCAGGTGATCACGTCGACGTTGCCGAAGTCGCTGATGCATCCGTCCACCGTGGTTTCGGGAAGATCCTTCTTGGCCTCGAGCACCGTCGGCCGCATCGGCGCGTGGGGCACCGGTGCGTGGTCGAGCAGTGCGTGGGCGCCCGGGTACTCATGAGGGTCGAGCGTCGTCAGTTCGGCGGCGTTCGCGCTCTGCACGAGGAGGTGCTCGCGCCAGGTGAACGATGTCGCCGTCAGTGCTGTCCCGAGAAGGACGACTATGGAGCCGAGGGCGATCGTCGGCCTACGCAGGCGAGTCCGCAGCGGCATCTTCACCGAAGGACCGACGTCGGGGGTGGTCGTGCTGCGGTAGCGCAGCGGGTTCTCGACGTATTTGGTGGTGAGGTACGCCAGCACACCGGCGACCAGCAGCACGCCCGCGCCGTCGACGAAGCCGGCGTGCTCGCTGTCGGAGTAGACGAGCCAGAAGATCAGCAGCGGCCAGTGCCAGAGGTACAGCGAGTAGGCGATGGATCCGAGCCACACGAACGGCTTGGTGGCCAGCAGCCGGTTGGGGGCGGGCAGCTTCCCGTCGGTGTGCGGGTCGGCCAGCCGGTTGGCGCCGGTGAGGATGAAAAGCATGGTGGCGCCGACGGGCACCAGCGCCCACGGCCCTGGGAACTCCTTCACCCCGTTGATGAGCGCGCCGCAGGACAGGATCGCCGCCAGGGCTATGACCGCGATCGTCGTGCGCAGCCACATCGGCCAACGGATGTAGCCCACCAGCGCACCCACCAGCGCGCCGAGCAGCAACTCCCACCCGCGCGCGAAACTGTTGTAATAGGCGATCGACTGGTTGGTGTTGTGAGCAAATATCGCGTACACGAACGAAGCGATCGTCAACGCGGTCAAGAGCATGACGAGTGACACCCGCATGTACTTGCCGAGAAGCCGGCGGAACGCGAGGGCGAACAGGAAGATCAGAGCGAGGAACCCGATGTAGAACTGCCCCTGCACCGACATCGACCAGATGTGCTGAAGCGGGCTGACCGCTTCGCCTGCGCGAAGATAATCCGCAGCGGTGTTCGCCAATTCCCAATTCTGGTAATAACCGAGGCTCGCCAGACTTTGATCAGCAAACGATTCCCAGCGCGTTTCCGGCTGCACGAGAATTGTCAGCACGCCCGCTGCGGCAAGGACGACGACCAGTGCGGGCAACAGCCTGCGCCCCAATCGGGTCACCTCGGGAACCGGCCACAACGACGCGCCCGGCGTCAGCGCGGTACGAAGCAGACGCCCGCCGAAGAAGAACCCCGACAGGGCGAGGAAAACGTCCACACCACCCGAAACGCGACCGAACCAGACGTGGAAAACCGCGACCAGAGCGATCGCGATACCACGCAGGCCATCGAGATCGTGGCGGTAGAAACCCGACTTGCGGTTTGTCGGCGACTGGCCCGTTTCGGGGCCACCCGCGGTACGTGCCGCCGGCCGGGGAGGGGCGAGCGTCATCATGGTCGACGGATAATCTACCGAAGAAGGCTTGGCGACTCATGTCACCGTCGCGGCCGTTTCATTTGTTAGCAAAGAGCTAGGCTCCAACTTGATGGCCGCGTTGACCCCTGCTGAGATCAGCGCAATCGACGCCGCGCATGTTTGGCATCCGTACAGCACGATCGGCGCGGAGGCGATGCCACCGGTTGTCGCCGTCGGGGCGCGCGGTGCGTGGCTGACACTCATCGACGACGGCAAGCGAGTCGAGGTGCTGGACGCGATGAGCTCGTGGTGGACCGCCATCCACGGCCACGGCCACCCGTCGCTGGACTACGCCATCGCGTCCCAGCTCGCGTCGATGAACCACGTCATGTTCGGTGGCCTCACCCACGAACCCGCCGCCCGGCTGGCCCAGCTCCTCGTGCAGATCACGCCCGATGGGCTGGACACCGTGTTCTTCAGCGACTCAGGCTCGGTCTCGGTCGAGGTCGCGGTGAAGATGGCCCTGCAGTACTGGCGCAGCCTCGAGCATCCGGGCAAGCACCGCCTGATGACGTGGCGCGGCGGCTACCACGGTGACACCTTCACGCCGATGAGCGTCTGCGACCCCGACGGCGGCATGCACTCGCTGTGGACGGATGTCCTGGCACGCCAGGTGTTCGCACCGCAGGTGCCCGCCTACTACGACCCGGCCTACAGCGCCGCCTTCGAGAAGCAGTTGGTCGAGCACGTCGACGAACTGGCCGCAGTGATCGTGGAGCCCGTCGTACAGGGCGCAGGCGGCATGCGGTTCCACGACCCGCGGTACCTGAGCGATCTACGCGACATGTGCAACCGCCACGGCGTTCTGCTGATCTTCGACGAGATCGCCACCGGCTTCGGCCGCACGGGCGAGCTGTTCGCCGCCGACCACGCCGGCGTGAGCCCGGACATCATGTGCGTCGGCAAGGCGCTCACCGGTGGCTACATCACGCTGGCCGCCACACTGTGCACGACGCACATCGCACACACGATCAGCGGACACGAGCCGGGGGCGTTGATGCACGGGCCGACGTTCATGGCCAACGCGCTGGCGTGCGCGGTGGCGGTGGCCTCCGTTGAGCTGCTGCTCGACGGTAATTGGCGGACAAGGGTTCTCGAGATCGAGAGCGGCCTGCGTGCTGGCCTGGAGCCGGCCCGTTCGCTGCCCGGCGTGGCGGATGTCCGGGTGCTCGGCGGGATCGGCGTCATCGAGATGGCGGAGCCGGTCGACATGCCTGTGGCCACAGCGGCAGCGCTTGCCCACGGCGTCTGGCTGCGCCCGTTTCGGAATCTGATCTATGCCATGCCGCCGTACGTCTGCACGCCGAACGAGATCGCGCAGATCACCTCCGCGATGGTCGCGGTCGCGCGATTCCCTCGGGTGAGAGCGTCGTTCAGCGCGGTCGCGACGGCCCTCCGGATCGTCGTCAAACAGGTCGGCCACGCCAGCGCATGGCTGCGCTGGCGTGGCCGAGCATCCGGCCGCTAGCTCAAGCGACTGCGGATGTCGTCAGTCGTTGCCGCCGGGTGTTTTGCTTCTTCCCCAAGCCGCCGAGGGCATTCTTGACGCCGTCACTCAACTTCTTGAGCGAGGAGCTGAGCTGCGTGCCGCCCTTCGTCAGTGACCCGCCCTTCGTCAGTGACCCGCTCAGCTGGCTGCCAGCCCTGTTGCCATTCCCGGCGGCGAACGTCGTGGGCGTGAATCTCTTAAGCGCAGCGAGGACATTGCTGTTTCCCTGCGTGCCGCCCGCGGCGAGGACATTGGTGCTGGTGCCGGTGTTAAACGGGGTCCTGAGCTCGATGCCGAAGTTCTGTTCCCGAGCTGTGCCAGCGCAGTCTGATTGATCACGCCGATAGCGCCAGCGATCGAGAAGGGGCCGTTGCCGTCACGGTGTTGCCAGCAAAGCCCCGGAAGACAGCAGCGCCTGAAAGCACGGTGTCGTGGTTGCACGAGGATGTTCAACGCCACGTTGAGGCCGGGCACGAAGCGCCGCCAACCCCGTGCCCGGAGTGTTTGACGACCCGACAAGGTTGCCGTCGCCAAAGAGGTTAGTGGCGTTGTTCACGACGCCCGTTGCAGCAAGTGTATTGTCGCTGCCGAGATTGAGCGCGCTGTTGCCTATGCCAGCGGCGATGACGTTGGCTGCCTGTACCACCGAAGCTGGCTCCGAGGTTGAAGAGACCAGCGCCGCAGTCGCCGTACTTCCGGCGGTAGCGAAGGAGACGTTACCGATGTGCGGTAGGCCGATAGGATAAGCTGGCGCCGCGCTGGTTGGGGTCGACGTTGGCTACACGTGCCCACCCACTGCGAGATGGCGATGTTGCCGAGGCTAAACCGCGAAGGATTACCGGCATGTGCGGTGCTGCCTCCCGTAATGCGCCGTCCGCGTTACGGGCGTGGGGCCAATCACTATCGCGATGCTGCCGAAAGCGGCCTGGCAAGCGCCGGCGGCGCCCCCGCCGCCAATGGTGATGCCGCTGATATCGATGCACGATCCGCTGGCCGTTCCGATCGCACCCAGTGACGCCGTCGCCAACGCCACCGCTGCCACCCGACGCCGCCGCAGTCCGCAGTAGGCCGTTGGGGATCTTGTCCTTTGCGCTAACCCTCCGCATGAGCATTTCGTGTTCCTCCCAGTTCGCGAGATGTTGGTCGTGCGACGTGGACGCTATCCCTCAACGAGCGCGGGGGGATCAAAACAACAGAATTTTCGCGCCTCGGCAGCAAAAATTGACGGCTAGGTAGCTTTTCGCCTTTTACCAGCGAAACAAGATCACTTCGCAAATAACAAGCGCTCATAGCAAACAAGTTAGTTCACCACAAAGCCCCTTCCGGTCGGCGCAAACCGGCGTAAATCGAAGAATGATTGCAAAGCAATCGCGCCCAGGTCCGTCGCTAGCCCCTTGTTCAGCAACCGCGAGTTTTCCCACGTCAGGATCCACCCCTCCCAGAAACGGGGCAGAGGAACGTCGACGCGGCAAATTGTGCCTTCGGGGCGGGCAGCACCGCCGGACGAGATCGCACAGAGCACCTCGGCGATGGCCGCCGTCGCGCGTGCACTAACCTGAACGGTGTTCAATTGTCGGCTCAGCCGACGTGTTCAAGTCGTGCTACTGAGTCGAGGGAGCATCGTGAGCCGGGTAAGCGTTTCGCCGCTGGCCTGGCTCGACGAGGTCGAGCGTCAGCGCCGCGCGGACGGACTGCGCCGGTCGCTGCGGGCCCGCCCGCCGGTGGGCGCCGAGCTCGACCTGGCATCCAACGACTACCTCGGCCTTTCGCAGCACCCCGACGTCATCGACGGCGGTGTGGCGGCGCTGCGCACCTGGGGCGCGGGGTCGTCGGGCTCGCGGCTCGTCACCGGCAACACCGAGCTTCACGAAGGCTTCGAGGCCGCGCTGGCAGATTTCGTCGGCGCCGAGTCGGCGCTGGTTTTCTCGTCGGGCTACACCGCCAACCTCGGCGCGGTGGTCGCGCTGTCGGGGCCGGGCTCGCTGCTGGTGTCGGATGCGCTGACCCATGCGTCGCTAGTGGACGCCTGCCGGTTGTCGCGGGCGCGGGTGGCGGTGACCCCGCATCGCGACGTGGGTGCTGTGGACAAGGCGCTGGCGTCCCGCGACGAGGAGCGCGCGGTGGTGATCACCGATTCGGTGTTCAGCGCCGACGGAGACCTGGCGCCGCTGCGCCGACTGCACGACGTGTGCAGGCGGCACGGGGCGCTGCTGATCGTCGACGAAGCGCATGGCCTCGGGGTGCGGGGGACCGGCGGGCGTGGCCTGCTCGAAGAGGTCGGCCTGGCCGGCGCGCCCGATGTCGTGATGACGGTGACGATGTCCAAGGCGCTGGGCAGCCAGGGCGGCGCGGTGCTCGGGCCGGTCGCCGTTCGCGATCATCTGATCGACGCGGCGCGGCCGTTCATCTTCGACACCGGCCTGGCACCCGCTGCGGTGGGCGCTGCGTGGGCGGCGCTGCGGCTGCTGATCGCCGAGCCGTGGCGCGCGCAAGCGGTATTGGGCTTCGCCGCCGAACTGGCTCGCGTATGTGACGTTCCCGATCAGCCGGAATCGGCTGTGGTGTCGGTGATTCTCGGTGCACCCGAGGTGGCGCTGGCCGCGGCAACCGCATGTCTGGACCGGGGTGTGCGGGTCGGCTGCTTCCGCCCGCCGACGGTGCCCGCGGGCACGTCGAGGCTGCGGCTGACGGCGCGTGCGTCGCTGTCCGCCGACGAGATGGCGTTGGCGCGCACGGTGCTCACGGAAGTGTTGTCGACGGCTCGGCCGTGAGCGTTCTCGTCGTCACAGGCACCGACACCGGCGTCGGCAAGACGGTGGCCACCGCGGCGCTGGCGTGCCATGGGCGGCTGGCCGGAATCGACGTCGCGGTGTGCAAGCCCGTTCAGACCGGCATTGCCGATGGCGACGACGATCTCGCCGACATCGGGCGACTGTCAGGTGTCACCGAATTACGCAGCCTCGCAAGGCTTCCCGAGCCCCTGGCACCTGCGGCTGCGGCGGCGCGGGCCGGAGTCTCGCTGCCGGCGCGCCGATGAGTTGGGTTCAATGGTGAGCGCCGTTGATCGCCAAGGACGGTTGACGTTGGTCGAGGGTGCGGGTGGTCTTCTCGTCGAGATCGGCGCGGGTGGCGCGACGCTGCGGGACCTCGCGGCCGACCTCGGCGCGCCGGTGCTGGTAGTGGTGAGGGCCGGTCTTGGCACGCTGAACCACACCGCGCTGACGCTGGAAGCGCTTGCCTCACAGAATGTTTGGTGCGCAGGGCTGGTGATCGGTGCGTGGCCCGGCGAGCCGGGAATCGTCGAGGCAGGCAATCGGGATGCGCTTGAAGCGCTGGCGCCGGTGCGTGCGGTGTTGCCGGACGGAGCGGGCGCCTTCAGCGCAGCGGAATTCGAGACGATGAGCGCGTCGGCGTTCGATGCGCAGTGGGTCAGAAGCCTGGTCGACTGACGTGGTGCACAGCGTCGAGCTGCTCTTCGACCTCGATACCGAGGCCGCGGTTCGGCGAATCTGGGACGACCTGACCGATGCGGGAGTGCGCAGCCTGGCGAGTTCGACGTCGCCGAGCAACCGACCGCACGTCACGCTGGCCGTCGCCGACCACATGGACGACGCCGTGGACGACGCGCTTCGCCCACTGCTGCGGCGGCTGCCGATGCCGTGCACCATCGGTGCGCCGATGCTCTTCGGTCGCGGACCCTTCACGCTCGTGCGCCTGCTGATTCCGTCCACCGAGCTGTTGGCGCTTCAGGCCGAGGTGCACGAGGTGTGCCTGCCGCATATGTCGCCCGGCCCATTGCCGCACGCGGATCCAGGCCAATGGACGCCCCATGTCACGCTTGCGCGCCGGCTGGCGCGCGACAAGCTGGCCGATGCGCTCTCGCTGCGCCGCATGTCCCGCGACCGGCGGGCAACGGCAGTCGGGCTCCGGCACTGGGACGGCAACAACCGTGTGGAGCACCCGATCTCTCCGTAGTTTCCCTGATGATTCTTCGTTCCCGGTCATCGCACGCTGGCTAGCATGAGCGGACCTGATCCACGCGCGGAGACGTTGAACTGGAGCGACCTGGGCGTAAGTGAACTGCCGACGGGCACGGTGACGCTGTTGCTCGCCGATGTCGAAGGGTCGACTCGGTTGTGGGAGACCGAGCCCGACGCGATGGCCGATGCCGTCGCCCGGCTCGACCACTGCCTCACCGAGCTGGTTTCGTCCCATGCCGGCGTCCGACCGGTCGAGCAGGGTGAAGGCGACAGCTTTGTGGTGGCGTTCGCACGCGCCAGCGATGCGGTCGCGTGTGCACTCGCACTGCAGCAGGCCCCCCTTGCCCCGATCCGCCTTCGGATCGGTGTGCATACCGGTGAGATACGGCTGCGTGACGAAAGCAATTACATCGGGCCCACCATCAACCGGACCGCGCGGCTGCGCGATCTGGCGCATGGCGGCCAGACGGTGCTGTCCGCTGTCACCGAGGAGTTGGTGTTCGAGCAGCTGCCGGCCGGTGCGTGGCTGACCGACCTCGGGACGCACGCATTGCGCGATGTGGCGCGGCCCGAACGGGTCACGCAGTTGTGCCATCCCGACCTCCGCAATGAGTTTCCCCCGCTACGGGTCGCGAACGCGACCGTGCCGCAGCGACTGCCTGCGCAGTTCACGAGTTTCGTCGGACGTCGGGACCAAATGGCTGAGGTCCGCCAATTGCTATCCGAACATCGCCTCGTCACGTTGACTGGCGCCGGTGGTGCGGGCAAGACGCGTCTCGCCATCGAGCTGGCGACACAGATGGGCGACGAGTTCACCGACGGTGTGTGGTACGTCGACCTTGCGCCGATCACCAATTCGGGTCTCGTGCCGACGACGGTTGCGCGCGCCTTCGGGCTGCCGGACCAGCCGGGTAGTTCGGCAGAGGACATCATCGTGCGGTTCATCAATCATCGCTCGATGCTCGTCGTCCTCGACAACTGCGAGCATCTCGCGGATGCGTGCGCGACGATGGCGGCCGCGATCCTTGGCGCGTGCCCTGCGGTGACTCTGCTGGCCACCAGCCGCGAGCCGATCAGGGCGGCAGGCGAGATCACCTGGTCGGTGCCGTCGCTATCGCTGGACGACGAAGCCATCGAGCTGTTCACCGATCGTGCGCGGCAGTCCCGTCCTGACTTCGCCGTGACCGACGACGATGCCCCGGCGGTGGCGGAGATCTGTCAGCGTCTCGACGGGATGCCGCTCGCGATTGAGCTTGCAGCGGCCCGTATCCGCGCGTTGTCACTGGTGGAAATCGTTGACAGCCTTCACGATCGCTTCCGGCTGCTGACCGGAGGTGCGCGCACGGCGGTGCGTCGGCAGCAGACGTTGCGGGCGTCGGTGGACTGGTCGCATGCGCTGTTATCGGAACAGGAGAAAGTGCTCTTTCGCAGGCTTGCAGTGTTCCTGGGAGGCTTCGATCTCGACGCGGCACAGGCGATCATCGGCGGGCGCGAGGTCGAGCGGTTTCAAGTTCTGGACCAGCTGTCTCTCCTCGTGGACAAATCGCTCGTGGTGGCCGAAAGCGGCAGCGGCCGAACGCGATACCGGCTTCTGGAGACCGTGCGCCAGTACGCGCTTGAGAAGCTCGGTGAGTCTGGTGAAGCCGGTGAGGTGCGTGCGCGCCACCGTGACTACTTCGTGTCGAAGGCGGCGGAGCTCAACGTGCCGTCGACGACCGGATACGAACATCGGATAGACCAAGCAGAAATCGAGATCGCCAACCTTCGCGCCGCTTTCGGGTGGAGCATGGAAACCGGTGACATCAAGAGCGCGCTGGAGCTGGCATCGTCCCTGCAACCGTTGTGGGTAACACGCGGCCAGGTCATCGAAGGCTTGGCGTGGCTGGATGCAGCGCTATCCGGCGTAGCCGCCGACCATGCGGATATCCGCTTGGTCCGAGGGAATGCGCTGGCTGGCAAGGCCATCCTTCTGGCGTCGGTCGGTGTACCAGAGGGCATCGAGGAAGCCAGCGAGGCCCTGACCATCGCCCGACAACTCGCGGATCCCAAGTTCCTGGTCCGGGCGCTCGTAGCACGCGGATCCGTGGTTGCGTTCAACATCGAAGCGTCGCGGCCATTCCTCGATGAGGCGGCAGTTCTCGCCCGCGAAATTGGCGATTCGTGGTGGCTGGCGCAGATCCTCAACTGGCAGGCGATCGCAGCGCTTCAGGAGGGCGACATGGTCGCCACCGGGACAGCCAGCGAGGAAGCACTTCTGCTCGCGCAATCAATTGGTGACCGGTTCGTCTCCCGAGGAAATCGTTTGTGGATGGCGAATGCGCGAACCTACAGGGGAGATCTGGCCGGTGCGGCAGCACAATTCCGCGAGGTCGTCAACGAGGCAGCATCGGCCCATGACGTGCTTTTACAGGTGATCGGTCTTGTCGGCCAAAGCTTCGCAGAGGCAATACGGGGTGAGTTTCTTGCCGCCCAAACACTGGCTGACGAGGCATTGGATCGCTCATCAAATCAGTTCCAGTACTACGACATTCCTTCCCATGGGGCTGTTACCTTCTCGCGATTGGCCGCCGGTGACGCCGATGCGGCGTGGGAGGCGAGCGAAGTGGCGAGGCAGTTCAGCGATGGGCATCCGATGACATGGGGGGTCTTCCTGGTGTGGGCAGCACAAGCGGCGCTTGCCCGCGGTGAACTCGCCGAAGCCCGACGGTTGGCGGAGGGGGCAGTCTCGATGCGGAGCGGTGTGTATCTGTCGTCGGCTCTGTCAACGCGGGCGGCCGTGAACGTCGCGCAGGGTGGGCTGGACGAGGCCGAGACCGACGCTCGAAAATCGTTGAGCATCGCAGCCACTGTCGGTGGTGAGGTGATAGTGCCCGACATTCTCGAGTGTCTAGCCGACATCGCCCGAATCGAAGGCAGTCAGCTGGAGGCGGTTCGGCTCAATGGAATGGCCGCGGCAGCCCGGGAACGCATGGGCTCGCGCAGGTTCAAGGTCTTCGACTCCAGGCACGATGCCGCTGTTGCCGAGCTGCGTACCGCGCTGGGCGACAACGACTTTGACGAAGCATGGGCAGAGGGCGCTTCTTTGTCGATGGAGGAAGCGATCGCGTTCGTCCAGCGCGGCAGCGGTGAGCGCAAGCGACCTGCGACCGGTTGGGCATCGTTGACTCCGACGGAGCTCGATGTGGTCCGTCTCGTCGGCGAAGGCCTCTCCAACAAGGACATCGCAGCAAGGCTTTTCGTGTCACCGCGAACAGCCGAGTCACACCTCTCGCATGTCTACTCCAAGCTCGGCCTGTCGTCGAGAGTTCAACTCGCACAGGAAGCGACCCGCCACGCTGCAGGCGCGACGAAAAGTGCTGAACTGCCCTGAGTTCCCCGAATGTGAAACGTCTGCGATCTACGTCGGCGTGTCGTCGCAGTGGTTGCACGTTCGCGATGGGGTCTAGCGATCGTCGCCAAGCGCCTTTGCCGCAACGCTTTTCGGCACACACATGCGCCATGCCTCGACGACGATCTCGCGGAGCTCGACGAGGTCGATCGCGTCGAGCCGGACGTGCACCCAGTTGTAGCGCATGTCAGACGGCCTGGGCAGCATGAACTTCTCGGGCTCGGAGGCGATGAGCCCCTCGCGTTCGTCCTTCGGGAAGGCGAAGCCCATCACCGTCTCGTCCCGCGAGAAGGCAAGGTAGACGATCTGCCCGATGCGGAACTTGACCCGGTCACGGACGATCACCTCGTACGACCTGGGCAGCGTCGAGGTTATCCGCCGCACATCATCGACGGTGATCACATCAAGGACGTTAATCAGAGAGTCCGACAACGGCCCGATGTGCCGCGATGCCGTCGACAAGCAGCGCCAGCCCGAATCCGAACCGCTCGCCTGCGTCGTCGGCGAGCACCGACTGCTCGTCGGGTAGCTCGGCGCCGGCGGCGTCCCACTGCAACCGGGACTGCTCGTCGGCGGTGAAGCCGAGTACGTAGTAGACGACGGTGCGTGCGGCCAGTTCGGCGTGTCCGGAGTCGACGCCCGCATCGGTGGCGGCGTCGGCGAGGTGGGCCACGATCTGCGCCATGGCCTCCGATTGGCCTGCTGCGAAGCTGGCGGACACCAACTCGGCGCCGTCGGTGTGCGACAGCAGCGCGTCCCGCAGGCGGCCGCAGATCCCGACGACACGGTCCTGCCAATCGCCGGGCTGCGTCACCGACGGGCTCGAGGATCCGGTCGGCGATCGCGCCGAGAAGCTGCTGCTTGTTGGCGAAATGCCAGTACAGGGCGCCGGGGGAGACATTGAGCTCGCGGCCCAGCCGCCGCATCGTCAGGTCGGCGATCCCGTAGTTGTCCAGGATCGCCGTCGCCGCCTCGACCACGTCGCGTTTGTGCAGCTGCACCCGGCTACCATAACCTGAACGCTGTTCAAGTTCGATGAGCCCCTCGGGCGAAGAGCAATGACTGTTGAGCAAGGAGCATGGTTTGACCGACATCCTGACCGAGGCCCGCGAGCAGGTGCTCGAACGTGGCGAGGGTCTGACCCAGGATCAGGTGCTGGCCGTGCTGCGGCTGCCCGACGACCGCCTCGATGAGCTGCTGGCGCTCGCCCACGACGTCCGCATGCGCTGGTGCGGCCCGGAGGTCGAGGTCGAGGGCATCATCAGCCTCAAGACCGGCGGCTGCCCCGAGGACTGCCACTTCTGTTCGCAATCAGGGCTTTTCGCCTCGCCGGTACGCAGCGCGTGGCTCGACATCCCGAGCCTCGTCGAAGCCGCCAAGCAGACGGCGAAGACCGGTGCGACCGAGTTCTGCATCGTGGCCGCCGTGCGCGGACCCGACGAGCGTCTGCTCGCCCAGGTCTCGGCGGGCATCGAGGCCATCCGCGACGAGGTCGACATCCAGATCGCCTGCTCGCTGGGAATGCTGACGCAGGACCAGGTCGAGCGGCTGTCGGAGATGGGAGTGCACCGCTACAACCACAACCTGGAGACGGCGCGGTCGTTCTTCCCCGAGGTCGTCACCACGCACACGTGGGAGGAGCGCTGGGACACCCTGTCGATGGTCCGCGAAGCGGGCATGGAGGTGTGCTGCGGCGGCATCCTCGGCATGGGCGAAACCCTGGAGCAGCGGGCGGAATTCGCCGCGAACCTCGCCGAGCTGGACCCCCACGAGGTTCCGCTGAACTTCCTCAACCCGCGACCGGGCACGCCGTTCGGCGACCTGGACGTGCTGCCCGCATCGGAGGCGCTGAAGGCCGTAGCCGCGTTCCGGCTGGCGTTGCCGCGCACGATGCTGCGATTCGCGGGCGGCCGTGAGATCACGCTCGGCGACCTCGGCGCCAAGCAGGGCATTCTGGGCGGCATCAACGCCGTCATCGTCGGCAACTACCTGACGACGCTGGGCCGTCCTGCCGAGTCCGACCTCGAGCTGCTCGACGATCTCCAAATGCCGATCAAGGCACTCAACGCCACCCTGTAGTGGTGGATTGTCCGATGGGGACCGCCAAGTTCAACGTCTACACTGGCGAACCCGCAGGCGGCGCAGTTCCGACCGCGGCTCAACTCGGCCTCGAGCCACCTCGGTTCTGTGCGGAGTGCGGCAGGCGGATGGTGGTGCAGGTGCGGCCCGACGGGTGGTCGGCCGCATGCTCCCGCCACGGCGTACAGGACTCGAAGGACCTTGAGGACAAACGATGAGTGACTTGCGCGAACAGCCGAGAGCGGCGGTGGATGAGGCTGCGCCGCCGAGGATTTCGCGCAATCGGGCCGCTGTGACGGTCGTCGTCGGCCTCGCGCTTGCCGGTGCCGTGATGGGTGCCTTGTGGTCCTGGATCGCGCCGCCGGTCGCACGGCGTCATCGCGCTGACCAAGAGCGGCGAGCGCGTGCACGCCTACCTTGGCAATGAGGCCGACAATTTCTTCATCGGCGGATTCCTGCTCGTGGGTCTCGTCGTGGCCCTGGCTGTGGTGACCGCGGTGCTGGTGTGGCAGTGGCGCCCGCATCGCGGGCCGGTGTTGGCCGCCGCGTTGGCGATCGGGTCGGTGGCGGCCGCAGGCGCCGCCGCCGGGGTGGGTGCACTGATCGCGCGGGCGCGCTATGACGTGATCGACATCGCGGGTGCGCCTATCTCGCCCGAGCATCGGGTGCACTACGTGACCGAGGCGCCGCCGGTGTTCTTCGCGCACTCGCCGCTGCTGATCGCGGCCTCTGCGCTGTTTCCCGCCGCGATGGCGGCGCTGGTGTACGCGCTGATCGCCGTGTCGACATCGCGCGATGACCTTGGCGGCTGGCCGCCGGAGGAGCCGGCTGTGCCGCCGACGGTCATAGTGGGCGGCGCTCTACCGTCCGCCCCGTAACGACCTTCGCCGCGATCCGCACAAGCCTGGCCATACCCACGTAGGTCATCGGATTCAGCATCGTCGGCCACTTGGTCCTTGCGAAGTTCTCGCTCACCGGCTTACCGGCGAACCGGTCTGTCAGCCAGCGCAATGTCATCGGCGCCGACAACGGGTGCAGCGACAGGTGCTCGCTGAACGTGTCGCGGTGATAGGTCACCGAGGCGCCGCCGGCCAGGTAGGTGTCGCTCAGAGCGTCGATGTCGTCGACCGAGACGATCGGGTCGTGCACCGCCTGCACGATGAGCACCGGCGGGGTCGGCGTCGCGGTGCCCAGCTTGATGCAGTCGAAGACGTTCTGCACCTCGGGCATGTCGAGGATTTCCTCGAGCGGCAGGTCGACGAGCTTGCCCATGTCCATGCCGACCAGGCGCAGCACGGCGTGCGCGGTGGTCATGTGCTCGGCGCGCTGCAGCATCGCCTTGCCCATGTCGGTCGCATGCTCCTGAATGACGCGGTTGAGGTCCGGATAGGCGTGTGTCAGCGCGGCCACCACCATCGCGGGCAGACCCGAGAAGAAGGTGCCGTTGAGGCGCCGGAACGCGTGCCCCAGGTCGCCGACAGGGGAGCCGAGCACGGCGCCGACGATGTTGAGCTCGGGCGCGTACGAGCCGGCCATCTCGGCGGCCCACGCGGTCGCCAGGCCACCGCCGGAGTAGCCCCAGAGCCCGATCGGCGCGGCCCCTGACAAGCCGAGCTTCTCCGAGTTCAGCGCGGCACGAAGCCCGTCGAGGATTCGGTACCCCGGCTCGTAGGGGGTGCCCCAGGCTCCCTTCGACCCCTCGTGGTCGGGGACCGACACCGCCCAGCCCTCCGCAAGCGCGGCGGCGATGAGGAAGAACTCGAACTGCGCGAGCGCCCCGGGAGCCAGTGCCCGACGGCGCAGTGCGTATGACGGGAAGCAGCGCGACGTTACGGCGTCGATGGCGCACTGGTACGACAGCACCGGGCAGACCTTCTCGGGGCCGCGTTCGGCGGGGGCGATGACCGTGGTGACCGTCGCCTCGGGCTCGCCGTTCATGTCGGTGGTGCGGTACAGCAGCTGCGTGGCGGTGAACTTCTGCGGGATCAGCCCGAGGAACGCCACCTCGACGTCGCGGCTGCGCAGCACGGTGCCAGGCGTGGCGTGCTGGAAGCCCTGCGGCGGCTCGTAGAAGGGATCCTTGGCAGGCAGTTGTGGACGGGCACCCCGCACGATCTCCTCGTGAGGTACCGAACCGATCCACTCGGCACCGGTGGCCGGTGCAGCGCTGCCCAAGTCCATCCGCCCAGTATTGCTTAAGAAAGCTCTAAGGCCCAATTCTGTCACCCGGGGGGTCGCAGCGCGGCGAACTCGTCGGTGACGCGGTATGTCGATTCGGTGAACCGGTACAGCGCCGCGGGCCGACCGCCACTGCGGCCCGATCGGGCGGTTGTGCCGGTCGGGATGATGACACCGCGACGGGCGAGCACCCGCTGGAGGTTGGTGGCGTCGACCGGGTGACCGAGCGCGGCGCCATAAATGTCGCGAAGGGTTGACAGGGCGAATTCTCTTGGGGCTAAGGCAAATCCGATGTTCGTGTACGACATCTTCGCGACGAGGCGGGTGCGGGCGTGTTCCACCATGGTTCCGTGGTCGAACGCCATCGGCGGCAGGGCGTTCACCGGATGCCAGCGGGTGTCGGGCGGCAGCTCCGGGGTGGCGGGGGAGGGCACGAGACCGAGAAACGTCGATGCGATGGTGCGGGCACCGGGCACGCGGTGTGGGTCGGAGAACACGGCGAGCTGTTCCAGGTGAGCAAGTTCACGCAGGTCCACTTTCTCGGCGAGTTGTCGCCGAACTGAACTGGTCATGTCCTCGTCGTGACGGAGCTGGCCGCCGGGCAGCGACCACGCACCGCGCTGCGGTTCCTTGGCCCGCTCCCACAGCAGCACGCTGAGCTGCGGGTTTCGTGTGCTCAGCTGCCGAACTTGGAAGACGACGGCGAGCACTTCGTGTGCAGTGCTACCATTAGCCATGTTTTCGATTATAAGTCGAAAACCTGTCGGTAGCGAGGAGGCGGCCATGACTGTGTTGGACGAGCGGATCACCAACAGTCCGACCGGCTATTCCGGCGTCGATGGCGATGAAGAGTGGGCCGCCGAAGTGCGACGTCTCGCAGACCTGCGTGGCGCCACGCTGCTGGCGCACAACTACCAGCTGCCCGCGATCCAGGACGTCGCCGATCACGTCGGCGACTCTCTGGCGCTGTCGCGGATCGCCGCCGCCGCGCCCGAGGAAACGATCGTGTTCTGCGGTGTGCACTTCATGGCCGAGACGGCCAAGATCCTGTCGCCCGACAAGACGGTGCTGATCCCCGATCAGCGGGCCGGCTGCTCGCTGGCGGACTCGATCACGGCCGACGACCTGCGCGCATGGAAGGCCGAGTTCCCGGACGCGGTCGTGGTGTCCTACGTCAACACCACGGCGGCGGTGAAGGCGGAGACCGATATCTGCTGCACGTCCTCGAACGCGGTCGAGGTGGTGGCAGTCCATCCCCGAGGACCGCGACGTGCTGTTCTGCCCGGACCAGTTCCTTGGCGCACACGTCCGGCGCATCACCGGCCGCGAGAACCTGCACATCTGGGCAGGCGAATGCCATGTGCATGCAGGCATCAACGGCGACGAGCTGGCCGACAAGGCACTCGCGCATCCGGACGCCGAGCTGTACGTGCATCCCGAATGCGGCTGTGCGACTTCGGCTTTGTATCTGGCGGGTGAGGGCGCGTTCCCCGAGGACCGGGTGAAGATCCTGTCCACCGGCGGCATGCTGGACGCCGCCCGCGAGACCCACGCCCGTCAGGTGCTGGTCGCAACCGAGGTCGGCATGCTGCACCAATTGCGCAGGGCTGCACCGGAGGTCGACTTCCGCGCCGTCAACGATCGCGCGTCGTGCAAGTACATGAAGATGATCACCCCCGCCGCGCTGCTGCGCTGCCTGGTCGAGGGCGCCGACCTGGTCGACGTGGATCCCGAGATCGCCGGGCGGGCCCGCGCCAGCGTGCAGCGGATGATCGAGATCGGCACACCCGGCGGAGGCGAATGATGTGGCAACAGCGGGCCGATGTCGTGGTCATCGGCACCGGGGTCGCCGGCCTCGTCGCTGCCTTGGCCGCACACCGTCGCGGCCGCAAGGTGATGGTGCTGAGCAAGGCCGTCGACACTGCGACGTTCTACGCGCAGGGCGGCATCGCCGTGGTGCTGCCGGACACCGAGGACTCGATCGATGCCCACGTCGCCGACACCATTGCCGCCGGCGCCGGGTTGTGTGACCCGGATGCGGTGCGGTCGATCGTGTCCGACGGGTACCGCGCCGTCGTCGAATTGGTCGACAACGGAGCGCGTTTCGATGAGGCCGAGCCCGGCCAGTGGTCGCTGACTCGAGAGGGCGGCCACTCGCGGCGCCGCATCATCCATTCCGGGGGCGACGCCACCGGCGCAGAGGTGCAGCGGGCGCTCGACCACGCCGCGGCCACCCTGGACATCCGCCGCAACCACGTCGCGCTGCAGATCCTGCAGTCCGGCGGCGCGGTGAAGGGCGTGCAGGTGCTCAACGAGGACGGCCTTGGCGTCGTGCACGCCCCGTCGGTCGTGCTGGCGACGGGCGGTCTCGGCCATCTGTATTCGGCGACCACCAACCCGGAGGGCTCGACGGGTGACGGTGTCGCGCTGGCGTTGTGGGCCGGTGTGCCGATCAGCGATATCGAGTTCATCCAGTTCCACCCGACGATGCTGTACGACGGGCACGCGGGTGGGCGCAGACCGCTGATCACCGAAGCGGTTCGCGGTGAAGGCGGGATTCTGCTTGACCGGCAGGGCAATTCGATCACCGCGGGTGTTCACCCGATGGGCGACCTGGCCCCACGGGACATCGTCGCAGGGGCCATCGACGCGAGGCTGCGGGAGACTGGCGACCCGTGCGCATACCTGGATGCCCGCGGTATCAAGGATTTCGCGCGCCGGTTCCCCACCGTCACCGCCGCGTGCAACGCAGCGGGCATAGATCCGACCACCCAACCGATTCCCGTGGTGCCAGGCGCGCATTACAGCTGCGGCGGCGTGGTGACCGATGTGCACGGCCGCACCGAACTTCCCGGCTTGTTCGCGGCGGGCGAGGTGGCACGTACCGGTATGCACGGCGCGAACCGGTTGGCGTCGAACAGCCTCCTCGAGGGCCTCGTCGTCGGCGGCCGCGCAGGCAAGGCGGCGGCCCAGCACGCCGTCGACACCGGTGCCACCCGCGCTGAAACAGGTGAGGTCGGAACGCGGGTTGCGCTGCCCCGCAGGAAGCTTCAGCGGGCGATGTCACGCTACGCATCGGTCGTGCGGGACGCCGACGGCCTGCAAAGGCTCACCCAGGAACTCGAGGCGGCCGATCCGCGCGACCTCGATTGCCGGGCCAGCTTCGAGGACGTCGCGCTGACCGCGACCGCCCGCGCCGTCACCGCTGCTGCGCTGGCCCGCAACGAGTCTCGCGGCTGCCACCACCGCTCGGACTTCCCGGACACCGACCCGGCGCTGGCGCACAGCCAGGTGCTCGAGGCGGCCTGCTGCTGATGGAGCTCAGTGCCGACGAGCTGACTGAAGCTCGCAGGGTGATCGCCCGCGCGCTGGAGGAAGACCTGCGCTACGGGCCGGACGTGACGACGCTGGCGACGGTGCCCGCCGATGCAGAGACGACGGCGTCGATGGTCACCCGCGAGCCTGGCGTGATCGCCGGGACCGACGTCGCTCTGCTGGTCCTCGATGAAGTGATCGGCCCGGACGGCTACCGGTTGAAAGAGCGCGTCGAGGACGGGGCCCGCCTCGATGCGGGCGGGGTGGTGCTGGTCATCGAGGCGCCGACGCGGGGGCTGCTGACCGCCGAGCGCACGATGCTGAACCTGGTGTGCCACCTGTCCGGCATTGCGACGACGACGGCGGCCTGGGTCGAGGCGGTGGCAGGCGCAGGCGCGAAGATCCGCGACACCCGTAAGACGCTGCCGGGGCTGAGGGCGCTGCAGAAGTATGCGGTGCGCGTCGGCGGTGGCGTCAACCACCGGATGGGGTTGGGCGATGCGGCGTTGATCAAGGACAACCACGTCGCTGCGGCGGGCTCGGTGGTGGCTGCGTTGCGCGCCGTCCGCGAAGTGGCACCCGATCTGCCGTGTGAGGTCGAGGTCGACTCGCTCGAACAGCTCGACGATGTGCTGGCTGAGAACGTGGAACTCGTTCTGCTGGACAACTTCCCGATCTGGCAGACCCAGATCGCCGTGCAGCGCCGCGACGCGCGCGCGCCCCAAACGAAACTCGAGTCCTCGGGCGGACTTTCGCTGGACACCGCTGCCGAATACGCGGGTACGGGCGTCGACTACCTGGCTGTCGGCGCCCTTACCCACTCCGTGCGAGTGCTCGATATCGGGCTGGACCTCTAGCCCCGAGCAACCGCCGGTGTCCTGGCGAACTTCGGGAACAGCTGCAGGGCGTTGTCCCTATTGATCGCGGCGCGGTCCTCGTCATCAAGCACCTTGCTGTTCTCGAGAAGGCCGTGGAGTACCACCTGCGCAATGTCTACGGCAAGCTCGGCATCAGCTCGCGTCGTGAGCTGCGTGCGCTGAGTTGAGCAGCGTTCGCGCGGCGACCTTCGCCGATGTCAGCGCCGCGTCCCCGCCCTCGATCCGGGACAGGATCAGCGCGCCCTCGATCAGCGCGATGACCGCCAGCGCCATCTGGTCTGCGTCGCCCTCGGGCCAGCCGTCGGCGCGCAGCCGCTCGGCCACCGCGGCGCTCCAGCCGGCGAACGCCCGTGCCGACGCCTCGCGCACCTGGGGGCTGGCATTGACGGACTCGGTGGCGATCGGTTCGATCGGGCAGCCGTCGCGCTGATCGGAGGCTAGTTGCACGATGAGCAGGTCGATCCAGCCGTCGACGATGTCGGCCACCGATGCGTCGCTGTCGAGGAATCGGCGCAGCAAGCGCTCGATCTCGCCGCCTGCGGAATCGACGACTGCGGCGGCGAGTGCCTGCTTCCCGTCGGGGAAGTGGTGATACAGCGAGCCTGCCTTGACGTCGGCCGTCTCCAGGATCTGGTTCACGCCCGTGGCGGCATAGCCCTGCCTGCGAAACAGCAGGGCCGCGGTATCGATCAGCGCGGCACGGCTTCGGTCGGGGCGGGGCATCCCTTGACAATACTAGAAAGGTCGCTCAAGAATACTTGAACGACCACTAAAGAAGGGCCCGTGATGCAGCAGCTGGTGTTCGAAGAAGCGGGACGATACGCATGGCGCGAGGCCGCCGACCCCCAGATCTCCGACGGCCGTCAGGCGCTGGTGCGCCCGCTGATGGTGGCCTGCTGTGACCTGGATGTCGCCGTCGCCGAGGGCGCGTTGCCGATGCCGCCAGGACATGCCGTCGGCCACGAGGGCGTCGCTGAGGTCGTGGCCGTCGGTGATGACGTCACCACGGTGCGGGTCGGCGACCGGGTCGTCGTGCCGTTCCAGATCAACTGCGGACAGTGCCGCGCGTGCCTACGCGGCGTCACCGGTTCATGTGCGGAGCTACCGCTGATGGCGATGTACGGGATGGCGCCGCTGGCCGGGTTGGACGGCGGCGGCTTCATGTCCGACCTCGTGCTGGTGCCGTTCGCCGACGCGATGCTCGCTGCCCGTTCCCGACGGCGTCGACCCCGTGGCGATCGCCTCGCTGTCGGACAACATTCCCGACGGTTGGCGGACGGTCGGCCCGTACTCGGCGGAATTGGCGGCCCTCGACGAGGTCGATCGCCGTGTTCTCGTGGTGGGCCGGCGCTCGATCGGCCTGTACGCGGCGGCATTTGGAATGGCGTACGGCGCTCAGGTCGACTACGTCGACACCGACCAGCAGCGACTGGCCATGGCGGAGAAGCTCGGCGCTCGGGTGCACGACCGGCCCAAGCCCGACAAGGCGTGGGATCCGTATCCGGTCACGGTGCACACCTCGGCCGATCCGAAGGTGCTGGCTTCCACGCTGCGAGTGACATGGCCGGATGGGGTGTGCACCGACACCGGCATCTACTACCAGGCCGGCGTGGAGATGCCGCTGCTGCCGATGTACACCCGCGGCGTGCGCTTCGTGACAGGGCGGGTCAACGCGCGGGCGGTGATCCCGGAAATTCTCGACTTGCTCACGGCCGCTTGCGATCTCTCGCCCGCGGTGGACCGCGTCGTGCCGTGGGACGACGCGCCGTCCGTGTGGCCGACGATGACCGGCAAGACGGTCTTTACGCGGTAGCGGCAGCGCGGCGCAGCAGTGAAAGAACTACTGCCGCCGCCGCGAACAACCCGGAGAACACCCGGTTCACCGCGGTTTGACGGCGAGGCGTGTGCATCCACATCAGCAGTCGGGCGGCAAGCGCGGTGTAGAGCCCCATCACCACCAGGTCGACGGCGACCATCGTCGCGCCGATCGCCAGGTATTGCGGCATCAGTGGTCCGGTCGGCACCAGAAATTGCGGAAGCACGGCGAGGAAGAACACCAGACCCTTCGGGTTGGTGGCGTTGACAAGGAACCCGCGGACAACGAGCGCCAGCCTGCCGCCGTCCATCGCCTTGCCGATCTGCTCGCGGAGATCGATGGTGGCCGTGCGCCATTGCCGCACCGCGAGATAGATCAAGTAGGCCACGCCCGCCCACTTGATGATGTTGAACGCGATGATCGAGTTCGCGACCACCGCGCCAAGGCCGACGGCGACCAGGGTGAGCTGCAGCATGAGGCCGACCTCGAGACCGAGGATGCTCCAATAACCACGCCGCACACCGTGCGTCAGCCCGGTGGCCATCGATTGGATGGCGCCCGCGCCGGGGGAGACGGCGATCGCGATCGCGGCGCCGACGAACGTCAGCCAGACTTCCCATGCCATCGCGACAGTGTGTCACGCGATGTCGGCGACAAGCACTCCCATTTTTCGCGACTGCGTGCGGGCCATGAACGGCAGGCCGCTGGCGTCACCGCCCGCGGGCACGATGCGCGGATTGACGATGTGCACGGTTTTCCGCCCGAGCAGCACGTCGGCCTCGCCTGCGGCGAGCACGTTCTTCACCCAGTCGGTCTTGCCGTGTGCCAGCGCGATCGCGAGGGTGTTGCCCTTGCGGTAGGGCGTCACGACGGTTTGATAGGTCTTGCCGGACTTGCGGCCACGATGCTCGATTTTCGCCATCCCGGGCAGGGCCCGTGCGATTCGCTTGACCAGCGGGTTCATGTACTTGATCTGCAGTCGCTCGACGACGGGCGGAAAGACCATCGGCACGCCAGGAGCGTTGTTGGGGTGATCCTTGGCGGACATGAATTTGGACTCTACGTGACGTAGCTACGTGCGACCCCCGCGCGTCGTTGCCGGTGGTTCCCCCGGTTGCCGCCGTTCGGTGGGGACGATGTCGATCTTGATGGTGAATGATGCCGTGGTCGGCCCCGACCGCATTTGCTGAATGGTGCGCTATGCCACCCTTTTGCGTCGAATCAATCGCCGAGGCCCACGCCGCTGCGGTTGCGGCCGCATGGGTTAGCTAGCCACCACACGGTACTCACAGCGACTCACTGACGGATCTTCGCTGGCGGGTGATTGCTTCGCCGCTACTATCACCCGCATGGCAGAGCACTCGGGGTCTTCAAGGGGTTTTCTCGTTTCGGTTTTGGCGCTGATCGTGGCGCTCATTGCGGTCGGTCTTGCCGTCTGGGGGTTGGTCAAGACGCCGGCGCAATCGCAATCAGAGCAGGTATTCACGGGCACGCGGACCGACGATCCCAAAGGCGCGATCTGCGACGCGTTCACCGTCGTGCGCAACGGTGTCCAGATCAACACCAACCTGCAACCGCCCGGCGGCCCCGACGATGTCACCGGCTCGATGGCCGTAGCGGCCAACGCGCGTGTGTCCCTGTATGACGGCGGGCAGTACCTGCTGGCCCGGTTGCAGCCCGATACCCCTACCGACCTGGCGGACGCCGTCCGCAAGTTCGCCAACAACCTGATGGACATCGGCGCGCGCTCGACCTCGGGCATTCCGAACTCCGAGCCGGCTCAGGCGGCGCGGCTGAAGGAAGCGGACACGGCCAACGCCACGATCACCAATCTCTGCAAGTAACCACCCGCCTTACCTGACCACCAGCGCGGCGCCGCTTGCCGCGGCGATATCGATTTGGCCTGATCTGGGACAATGGGTGCGTGAACGCATCGTCACCGACCATGGCCCGCATCGACTTGCGCGGCTCTGAGCTGTCGGCTGCCCGGTTGCGCTCGGCGCTGCCGCGCGGTGGCGTGGATGTCGACGCGGTCGTGCCCAAGGTCCGGCCGATCGTCGACGCCGTCGCCGCGCGCGGGGCTGAGGCCGCCCTGGAGTTCGGTGAGTCGTTCGACGACGTACGGCCCGCACGGGTCCGGGTACCGGCGGGTCGACTCCAAGAGGCGCTCGATGAGCTGCCTTCCGACGTCAGGACCGCCCTCGAGGTAGCGATCGAGCGCGCCCGTGCCGTGCACGCCGACCAGCGCCGCACCGACACCACCACGACGCTCGCGCCCGGCGCCACCGTGTCGGAGCGTTGGGTCCCGGTCGAGCGCGTCGGGCTGTACGTGCCCGGCGGCAACGCCGTTTACCCGTCCAGCGTGGTGATGAACGTGGTCCCCGCGCAGACCGCGGGGGTGGATTCGCTGGTCATCGCAAGCCCGCCGCAGGCGCAGTTCGACGGACTGCCCCACCCCACGATCCTCGCGGCCGCATGCCTACTCGGCGTTGACGAAGTGTGGGCCGTCGGAGGAGCGCAGGGCGTTGCGCTGTTGGCATACGGCGGAACCGACACCGACGGAACGGAATTGGCACCGGTCGACATGGTCACCGGGCCGGGCAATATCTATGTGACCGCCGCGAAGCGGATCTGCCGCTCCGAGATCGGCATCGACGCCGAGGCAGGCCCCACCGAAATCGCGATCCTCGCCGACCACACCGCCGACCCCGTGCACGTCGCCGCCGACCTGATCAGCCAGGCCGAGCACGATGAGATGGCTGCCAGCGTCCTGGTCACCCCGAGTGCCGACCTCGCCGACGCCACCGATCGCGAACTCGCCCTCCAGCTGCAGACAACTGTGCACCGCGAGCGGGTGACCGCCGCCCTCACTGGACGGCAGTCCGCGATCGTGCTCGTCGACGACATCGACGCCGGCGTCAAGACCGTCAACGCCTATGCCGCGGAGCACCTCGAGATCCAGACCGCCGACGCCCGTGGGGTGGCGGGCCGGATCCGCTCGGCCGGAGCGATTTTCGTCGGTCCGTATGCACCGGTCAGCCTTGGCGACTACTGCGCGGGGTCCAACCACGTGCTGCCTACCGCGGGCTGCGCACGACACTCGAGCGGGTTGTCGGTGCAGACCTTCCTGCGCGGCATCCACGTCGTCGACTACGACGAAGCGGCGCTGAAAGATGTCTCCGGGTATGTGATCACGCTGGCCAAGGCCGAGAATCTGCCCGCGCACGGCGAGGCGGTGCGACGGAGGTTCGAGACGTGACACCCGGCAAGAAGGTGACGCTGAACGACTTGCCGCTGCGGGAGGACCTGCGCGGCAAGTCGCCCTATGGCGCACCGCAACTCGCGGTGCCGGTTCGGCTCAACACCAACGAGAACCCGCACCCTCCGACCCAGGCTCTCATCGACGACGTCACGAGTTCGGTCCGCGAGGTCGCGGGCGATCTGCACCGTTACCCAGACCGGGATGCGGTTGCGCTGCGCACCGATCTGGCGGCCTATTTGAGTGCCCAGACCGGCGTTGACGTGTCGGTCGAAAACGTATGGGCCGCCAACGGTTCCAATGAGATCCTGCAGCAGCTGCTGCAGGCGTTCGGTGGGCCGGGCCGAAGCGCGATCGGCTTCGTGCCGTCGTACTCGATGCACCCGATCATCTCCGACGGCACGCAGACGGAGTGGATGGCCGCCAACCGGGCCGACGATTTCAGCCTCGACACCGAGGTGGCGGTACATGCGATCAAGGAGCGCAATCCCGACATCGTGTTCGTCGCCAGCCCGAACAACCCGTCAGGTCAAAGCGTTTCGCTCGACGAGCTGCGGCGGCTGCTCGAAGCCATGACCACCGGAATCCTGATCCTCGACGAGGCCTACGGCGAATTCTCGTCGGAACTGAGCGCGGTGAACCTCATCGCCGAGTTCCCCGCCAAGCTCGTCGTGACCCGCACCATGAGCAAGGCGTTCGCGTTCGCAGGCGGTCGGCTCGGGTACCTCATCGCCGCGCCCGCGATGATCGATGCCATGCTGCTGGTCCGGCTGCCGTACCACCTCTCATCGGTCACGCAGGCCGCTGCGCGCGCTGCGCTTCGGCATGCCGACGACACACTCGGAAGCGTCGCGACGCTGATCGCCGAGCGCAATCGTGTGACAGATGCCTTGACCGGCATGGGCTTTCGGGTTATTCCCAGCGATGCGAACTTCGTGATGTTCGGTGAGTTCGCCGATGCACCCGCCACCTGGCAGCGCTATCTCGACGCGGGCATCCTCATCCGCGACGTCGGTATTCCCGGATACCTGCGCGCCACCGTCGGCCTGGCCGACGAGAACGACGCGCTGCTGGACGCCAGCGCACGAATAGGAGCACAGTGACCGCCAACCGTCGCGCCCGCGTCGAACGCAAGACCAAGGAATCCGACATCTCTGTCGAGATCGACCTCGACGGCACCGGAGTCGTCAGCGTCGAAACCGGGGTGCCGTTCTACGACCACATGCTCACCTCGCTGGGCACCCACGCCAGCTTCGACCTCACCGTCCGCGCCAAGGGTGATGTCGACATCGAGGGTCACCACACGATCGAGGACACCGCCATCGTGCTGGGCCAGGCGCTGGGTGAGGCGCTCGGCGACAAGAAGGGCATCCGGCGCTTCGGCGACGCCTTCATCCCGATGGACGAGACTTTGGCGCATGCCGTCGTCGACGTGTCGGGCCGGCCCTACTGCGTGCACACCGGCGAGCCGGACCACATGCTGCACACCACCATTGCGGGCTCTGAGGTGCCCTACCACACGGTGATCAACCACCACGTGTTCGAGACTCTCGCGATGAACGCCCGTATCGCCCTGCATGTGCGGACGCTGTACGGGCGCGATCCGCACCACATCACAGAGGCGCAGTACAAGGCCATTGCGCGCGCGCTGCGCCAGGCGGTTGAGTTCGATCCACGGGTGACGGGCGTACCGTCCACCAAAGGCACGCTGTGACAACGAAGTCCGTCGTTGTCCTGGACTACGGTTCCGGGAACCTGCGGTCGGCTCAGCGAGCGCTCGAGCGGGTCGGCGCCGACGTCGAGGTGACTGCTGACGCCGACGCGGCCGCATCCGCCGACGGTCTTGTGGTGCCAGGTGTCGGTGCGTTCGAGGCGTGCATGACGGGCCTGAGGGGGATCGGCGGCGAGAAGATCATCGCCGAGCGGATCGCGGCGGGGCGCCCGGTGCTGGGGGTCTGCGTCGGCATGCAGATCCTGTTCGCGCGCGGCGTGGAGTTCGGCGTCGAGTCGCAGGGATGCGGCCAGTGGCCAGGGGCCGTGGTCCGGCTCGATGCCCCGGTGATCCCGCACATGGGCTGGAACGTCGTCGACGCCGCTGCGGGCAGCGTCCTGTTCAAGGGCCTCGACGCCACCACCCGGTTCTACTTCGTGCACTCCTACGCCGCGCAGACGTGGGAGGGCGACTCGGCGGCGCTGCTGACCTGGGCGACCCACCACGTGCCGTTCCTGGCCGCCGTCGAGGACGGGCCGCTGGCGGCCACCCAGTTCCACCCCGAGAAGAGCGGTGACGCCGGTGCGACGCTGCTGGCTAACTGGGTCGATGGGCTCTGATCTAGGGTTGAGCGCCGTGCCTGCAGATAACCGACTGATTCTTCTCCCTGCCGTCGACGTGGTGGACGGTAAGGCGGTGCGGCTCGTGCGGGGCCAGGCAGGCAGCGAGACGGACTACGGCTCCGCGCTGGACGCGGCGATGACCTGGCAGCGCGACGGGGCCGAATGGATCCACCTGGTCGACCTGGACGCCGCGTTCGGTCGGGGATCCAACCGCGAACTACTCGCCGAGGTCATCGGCAACCTCGACGTCGACGTGGAACTGTCCGGCGGAATCCGCGACGACGACTCGCTGACAGCCGCGCTCGCGACCGGCTGCAGGCGGGTCAACCTCGGGACCGCGGCGCTGGAGAACCCCGAGTGGTGTGCCCGCGTCGTCGCCGAGCACGGCGACAAAGTGGCGGTGGGTCTTGATGTGAAGATCGTCGACGGTGAGCACCGGCTGCGCGGCCGCGGCTGGGAGACCGACGGCGGCGATCTGTGGCCGGTGCTGGAACGTCTTGACAGGCAAGGGTGTTCACGGTTCGTCGTCACCGACGTCACCAAGGACGGCACACTGGCCGGGCCCAATCTGGACCTGTTGTCGAGCATCGCCGCACGTACCGACGCGCCGGTCATCGCGTCCGGCGGCGTGAGCAGTCTCGACGATCTGCGCGCCATCGCCACGCTCACCGGCAGTGGCGTTGAGGGCGCCATCATCGGGAAAGCCTTGTACGCCGGGCGGTTCACGCTGCCGCAGGCACTCGCCGCGGTAGGGGAGTAGCCGGCGATGGCGCTCGACGGGACCGATCTCGACGCTCTGGTCTCCGAGGCCGCCGCGATCCTCGACGACGCCGTCAAGCCGTTCATCTCCGGCCATGGTGCCGACTCCGCCGTGCCGAAGAAGGGCAACGACTTCGCCACCGAGGTGGACCTCGCCATCGAACGGCAGGTGGTCGAGGCGTTGGTGGCCAAGACCGGCATCGAGGTGCACGGCGAGGAGTTCGGCGGCGCCGACGTCGCGTCGCCGCTGGTGTGGGTGCTCGATCCGATCGACGGCACGGTCAACTACGCGGCGGGTCTTCCGACGGCGGCGATCCTGCTGGCCCTGCTTCGCGACGGCGAGCCGGTGGTGGGGCTGACGTGGTTGCCGTTTACAGACCAGAAGTTCACCGCGGTCGTCGGAAAGCCGCTGTACGCCAACGGGGTCGCCCAGCCACCGCTGGAGTACTCGGAGGTGGCGCACCGCGTGGTCGGCACGGGCACATTCGACGTCGACTCGCTTGGCCGCTTCCCCGGCCGGTACCGCCTCGCCATCGTCGAGCGCCTGAGCCGGGAGTGCTCGCGGATGCGCATGCACGGCGCCATCGGCCTCGACCTGGCGTATACGGCAGCCGGAATCCTCGGTGGCGCCATCACTTTCGGTGGCCATGTGTGGGATCACGCGGCGGGTGTGGCATTGGTGCGGGCCGCAGGCGGCATCGTCACCGATCTGGCGGGTGAGGACTGGACGATCACATCGAAGTCGGCGTTGGCGGGAGTACCCGGCGTGCACGCTGAGCTCCTCGACCTCGTGCGGTCGGCAGGCGATCCGGACGATTACCGATGAATCCAAAAGACCTTGCGGTCCGCCTCATCCCGTGCCTCGACGTCGACGACGGCCGGGTGGTCAAGGGCGTCAACTTCGAGAACCTCCGCGACGCAGGCGATCCCGTCGAGCTGGCGGCGGCCTACGACCGCGAGGGCGCTGACGAACTCACGTTCCTGGACGTCACCGCGTCATCGTCGGGCCGCGCCACCATGCTCGAGGTCGTCAAGCGCACCGCCGAGCAGGTGTTCATCCCGCTGACCGTTGGCGGCGGTGTCCGGTCGGTGGCCGACGTCGATGTGCTGTTGCGCGCCGGTGCCGACAAGGTCGCCGTCAACACCGCGGCCATTGCCCGGCCCGAACTGCTCGCCGAGCTGTCGCGGCAGTTCGGATCCCAGTGCATCGTGCTTTCGGTGGACGCCCGAACCGTGCCGGAGGGATCCGAGCCGACACCGTCGGGATGGGAGGTCACCACTCACGGCGGACGGCGCGGCACCGGCATGGACGCCATCGAATGGGCGGCCCGCGGCGCCGAGCTCGGGGTCGGGGAGATCCTGCTCAACTCGATGGACTTCGACGGCACCAAGGCAGGGTTCGACCTCAGAATGCTGCGGGCGGTCCGCGGGGCCGTCACCGTGCCCGTGATCGCCAGCGGTGGAGCCGGTGCCAAGGAACATTTCGCCCCTGCGGTTGTTGCAGGTGCCGACGCCGTGCTGGCGGCCAGCGTGTTCCACTTCCGGGAGCTCACCATCGCTGAGGTGAAGGCGGCGATGGCGGCAGAAGGGATCGTTGTGCGATGAGCGCTTGCGCGAAGAGCGGAGTGCACAGATGACACTCGACGCGAGCATTGCGTCGCGGCTCAAGCGCGACGCCAACGGGCTGTTCGTCGCCGTCGCGCAGGAGCGGGGCACCGGACAGGTGCTGATGGTCGCGTGGATGGATGACATCGCCCTGGCCCGCACGCTGGAAACCCGCAAGGCCACGTACTTCTCACGTTCCCGCGGTGAGCACTGGGTGAAGGGCGAGACGTCCGGGCACACCCAGCACGTGCACTCCGTACGGTTGGACTGCGACGGCGACACCGTGCTGCTGGAGGTCGACCAGGTCGGCGGAGCCTGCCACACCGGCGACCACACCTGCTTCGACGCCGACCTGCTGCTCGGGCCGGAGAGCTAGATGAAGAAGGTCGCCGCGCTCGTCGCCGTTGCGATGAGTGTGGTGACGGTCCATCGCCTCATCGCAGTGCGAAACGCGCTGTCGGCAGCCGCGCCGGAGCTTCGTACCTGGCGCGTGCTCGTCACGGGCATTCCGATGAATTCCCTCACCCTGCCCATCGCTCGATTGTTGATGGCGTACAAATCGGAGCCCGGGCCCGGCGTGACGAAGACCGAACACCTCGTCGGCGATCCCGCCATCGACGTCATCGTTTTGACTCCAACCTCGCGGCCTGCGCCTCTGCCTGCCGTGCTGTGGCTTCACGGCGGTGGAATGTGTGCCGGCACCGCCGAATTGGAAACAGAGCCCGGAGCCGACCTGGCACGAGACATCGGTGCGGTCGTGGTGCTGCCGAACTATCGGCTGGCACCGGAAAATCCTTTCCCCGCAGGGTTGGACGACTGCATGGCCACCTTGCAGTGGATGGCGAAACACGCCGACGAACTCGGCATTGATCCCGACAGGGTTGGCGTCTGCGGTACCAGTGCCGGAGGCGGCCTGGCGGCGGCTGTCGCGCAGCGCGCCCTTGACGAGGGGATCTCTCTACGGGCCCAGGCGCTCACATCTCCGATGCTCGACGATCGAACCGCTCTGTTGGAAAACTTCGCCGGTCGTGGAGAGCTGACGTGGTCACCGCGGTCCAACAAATGGGCGTGGACCGCGTACTTGGGTCGTGAACCACGCGTGTCTGATGCGCCCGAATACGCGGCGCCCGCGCGGCGCCCGGATGTGGCCGGGCTGGCCGCGACGTGGATCGGAGTCGGCGACTTGGAGGTCTTCTACGACGAGAACGTCACCTATGCCGAGAGGCTGAAGGCGGCCGGTGTGCCGTGTGAACTCGTCACCGTCCCAGGGATGTATCACACGGCCGAAGGCATCGTCCGGAATGCGCCGTCAATGAAGAGCTTTCACAACGGGCTGGTCGAACACCTGCGGACCTATCTGGCGGCAGCGGAGTAGAACGCCCTCTACGCCGAATTGTGCGTGAGGGCTGCGATCGCAGGCCGGCAACGACCCTGGTGCGGAATTCGGCGCTGAACTTACGGCTCGATGATGCGAGTCGCCTTGGCGCGGGCGGACCAGCGGCCCTCGTCGTAGCCGACCACGACCGGGTGCGCGAACGCGGCGCTGACGTTGTTGGTGTTCACGGTCGCCCGCGCCTCACCCGTCGCCACCGTTCGCCCCTCGGCGATCAACAGCGCATGTGTGGTGGTGGTCGGTAGCTCCTCGAGATGATGGGTGACGAGGATCGAGGCGACCTCCGGATGGGTCTCGTCGAGTGAGTCGATGGTCTCCAAGAGCTGCTCCCGAGCGGCCACGTCGAGCCCGGTGGTCGGCTCGTCGAGCAGCAGCAGGCGCGGTTCGGATATCAGTGCCCGCGCGATGAGCGTGCGACCACGTTCGCCCTGCGACAGCGTCGGCCAGACATCGTCGGCCTTGTGCGTCAGGCCGACCGCCGCGATCATCGCGTCGGCGCGCCCACGCTCCTCGGCGCTCGGTGTCCAGCGCATCGGCGTGTCGATGGTGGCGGTGATGCCTGTCAACACGACTTCGCGCACACTCAACGAATACTGAAGCCGGTGACGGGGATTCACGTGTCCGATGAATCGGCGCAGGGTGGCCAGATCGACCCGGCCCATTCGCTCACCGAGGATGTGCACCGTGCCCGACGTTGGAAAGGTCTGCGCCGCACAGAAACCGAGCAGTGTGCTCTTGCCTGCACCGTTGGGGCCGAGCAAGGCCCAGTGCTCACCGGCGTTCACCATGAGAGAGATACCGTCGATGATCTGTTTGCCGTTGCGGCGGAACGTCACATCGCGGAGAGCCAGAACTTCTGTCACGCCGACTGCCGCTGCCGCAGCACCTCCAACGCCTTGTCGGCGTGTGTGTCCATGCTGATCTCACTCGCGATCACGTCGAGGACGGTCCGGTCGCTGTCGATGACGAAGGTCGTGCGCTTGACCGGCATCAGCTTGCCCAGCAGCCCCCGCTTGACGCCGAACTGCGTGGCGACCGCGCCGTCGGCGTCCGACAGCAGCGGATAGTCGAAGCGTTGGGTGTCGGAGAACTTCGCCTGCTTGGCGACGGGATCGGTGCTGATGCCGACGCGCGATGCGCCGACGGCCGCGAACTCGCTCGCGAGATCGCGGAAGTGACAGGCCTCCTTCGTACAGCCCGGCGTCATCGCGGCGGGGTAGAAGAACAGCGCGATCGGGCCGTCGGCGAGCAACGATGTGAGGCTTCGCACAGCACCCGTTTGGTCTGGTAATTCGAACTCAGAGACCCGGTCGCCCCGTTTTAGAGATGTCACGGGTGTGACCCTACGCCTGACTGATTAGCCGTCTTGCCGTACCGGCTGGGAGGATTACCACGTGCAAACCACCGCCAGCCTCGCTGTCACGACATCGCGCGAGGACTTCCGGGCGCTGGCCGCCGGGCATCGGGTCGTTCCGGTGACTCGCAAGGTGCTGGCCGACAGCGAGACGCCGCTGTCGGCCTACCGCAAGCTGGCAGCTAACCGTCCTGGAACGTTCTTGCTGGAATCTGCGGAGAATGGGCGGTCCTGGTCGCGGTGGTCGTTCATCGGCGCAGGTGCCCCTTCCGCGTTCACGGTGCGTGACGGCCGGGCGACATGGCTCGGCGTCACCCCGCAGGACGCGCCGAGTGGCGGCGACCCGCTGAAGGCGCTGCACGAGACGCTCGAACTGCTGCAGACCGAGCCGGTGGAAGGCCTCCCGCCGCTGTCCGGCGGTTTCGTCGGCTTCTTCGCCTACGACCTGGTGCGCAGGCTGGAACGGCTGCCCACCCTCGTCGTCGACGACCTTGGGCTGCCCGACATCGTGCTGCTGCTCGCCACCGACATCGCCGCTGTCGACCACCACGAGGGCACGATCACGCTGATCGCCAACGCGGTGAACTGGAACGGCACCGACGAGCGCGTCGACTGGGCCTACGACGACGCGGTTGCGCGGCTGGATGTGATGACCGAGGCGCTCGGCAAGAACCTGTCGTCGGCGGTGGCCACTTTCAGCAGGCCCGCGCCGCTGCACCGGTCGCAGCGCACGGTCGATGAGTACGGCGCGATCGTGGAGCGGCTCGTCGGCGAGATCGAAGCCGGCGAGGCGTTCCAGGTGGTGCCCTCGCAACGGTTCGAGATGGACACCGACGTCAACCCACTCGACGTGTACCGGATGCTTCGGGTCTCCAACCCCAGCCCGTACATGTATCTGCTGAATGTGCCCGATAGCGATGGCGGACTTGACTTTTCGGTCGTCGGATCTAGTCCCGAGGCGCTCGTGACCGTCACGGACGGGCGTGCGACGACGCATCCCATCGCGGGAACGCGGTGGCGCGGCGCCAATGAGGAAGAAGACCTACTCCTGGAGAAGGAGCTACAGGAGGACGAGAAGGAACGCGCCGAACACCTGATGCTCGTCGACCTCGGCCGCAATGACTTGGGCCGGGTCTGCGTGCCGGGCACGGTGCGGGTGGAGGACTACAGCCACATCGAGCGCTACAGCCACGTCATGCACCTGGTGTCGACGGTGACCGGACGGCTGGCCGAGGGCAAGACCGCGCTGGACGCCGTCACGGCGTGCTTCCCAGCGGGCACGCTGACCGGCGCGCCGAAGGTGCGAGCCATGGAGCTCATCGAGGAGGTCGAGAAGACCCGCAGGGGCCTGTACGGCGGCGTGCTGGGCTACCTCGATTTCGCGGGCAACGCCGACTTCGCGATCGCGATCCGGACCGCGCTGATGCGCAAAGGGACGGCATACGTGCAGGCAGGTGGGGGAGTCGTGGCGGACTCGAACGGACCCTACGAGTACAACGAGTCCGCGAACAAGGCCAAGGCGGTGCTGAACGCGATCGCCGCGGCGGAGACGCTGACCGGGCCATGATGCGGATCGGACAGCTGTCGCTGCTGCTGGCGGCGGGTGCGTTGTGGCTGGCCTCGCGGATGACGTGGGTCACGGTGACGTCGTTCAACGGGCTCGGGCAGCCCCAGATGGTGACGCTCACCGGCGGAAAGTGGTCGACGGCGCTAGTGCCGCTGGCGCTGATGCTGCTGGCAGCGGTGCTGAAGTCGACGGTCGGGCCGCGGTGGCAGCAGCGGTTGCTTGCGGTCGTCCTCGGCGGGATGAGCGCGGTGATGGCCTACCTGGCGATCAGCCAATGGGTGATCCCCGATCTCGCGGTCCGTGCCGCGGGCCTGGCCGACGTCCCGGTCGCAGACCTGGTCAGCACCCAGCGGCACGACTGGGGCGCCGTCGTGACGTTGATCGCCGCCGTCCTGACCCTCGCCGCTGCGGTGCTGTTCATGCGCGCGCCGGTCAAAGATGCGACGGACAACGCGAAATACGAGGCTCCTGCACGTCGGCGCGAGGCCGCGCGGCGCCGTGCTGCAGCGGGCGACGATATGTCCGAGCGGATGATTTGGGACGCACTCGACGAGGGTCGCGACCCCACCAAGCCGGACACCGAGGGCCGGTGATCAATGGTGCGTTCGGTACGTCTACCCTTCGAAGAAGGTGATGTGAGAGCAATCCGGTACGCGCGTGAAGGGAGTCGGCGGGTTATGAGTTCGGCGTCCGTGCTCGACTCCATCATTGAGGGAGTCCGCGTCGACGTCGCCGCACGCGAAGCCGTTGTCAGCCTCGACGAACTCAAAGTCGCGTCGAAGGCCGCACCGCCGCCGCTGAACGTGATGGCGGCTCTGCGCGAACCCGGTATCGGCGTGATCGCCGAAGTCAAGCGCGCGAGCCCATCCAAGGGTGCGCTCGCGACCATCTCCGATCCGGCGAAACTGGCCCGTGCGTATGAGGACGGCGGAGCCCGCATCGTCAGCGTGCTGACAGAACAGCGACGGTTCAACGGATCACTCGACGACTTGGACGCGGTGCGTGCCGCGGTGTCAATCCCGGTGCTGCGCAAGGACTTCATCGTGCGGCCGTATCAGATCCACGAGGCCCGCGCGCACGGCGCCGACATGCTGTTGCTCATCGTCGCGGCCCTCGAGCAGTCGGCGCTGGTGTCGATGCTGGACCGCACCGAGTCGCTGGGGATGACCGCATTGGTCGAGGTGCATACCGAAGAGGAGGCCGATCGCGCGCTGCAGGCTGGCGCGAAGGTGATTGGCGTGAATGCGCGGGACCTCAAGACGCTCAACGTCGACCGGGATTGCTTCGCGCGCATCGCACCCGGACTGCCGACCGACATCATCCGCATCGCCGAATCGGGTGTGCGCGGTCCGGCCGATCTCTTGGCGTACGCCGGTGCGGGCGCTGACGCCGTTCTCGTCGGCGAGGGTGTGGTCACCAGTGGTGATCCCCGCAGCGCCGTTGCCGATTTGGTTACCGCAGGCACGCATCCGTCCTGCCCGAAGCCCTCACGCTGACCAGTGGCCGATCTCGCCGGCCCCGAACTGCCGCGTTCGAGCGCGGCTGTCGCCGAACCAACCGCCCACGACCCCGATGCCAGGGGCCATTTCGGTGTTTACGGAGGACGATTCGTCCCTGAAGCGCTGATGGCCGTCATCGAGGAGGTCACGGCCGCCTACGAAAAGGCGCGCGGCGACCAGGAATTCCTCGACGAGCTCGACCGTCTGCAGCGTCATTACAGCGGTCGACCGTCCCCGCTGTACGAGGCGGAGCGGCTCAGCGAGCACGCAGGGGGAGCGCGGCTCTTCCTCAAGCGAGAAGACCTGAACCACACCGGATCTCACAAGATCAACAACGTGCTCGGCCAGGCCCTGCTGGCGCGACAGATGGGCAAGACGCGCGTCATCGCCGAAACAGGCGCGGGTCAGCACGGGGTGGCCACCGCGACGGCATGTGCACTGCTTGGCCTCGAGTGTGTGATCTACATGGGCGCCGTCGACACCGCCCGGCAGGCATTGAACGTCGCGCGGATGCGACTGCTCGGCTCCGAGGTCGTTTCGGTGGAGTCGGGGTCCAAGACGCTCAAGGACGCCATCAACGAAGCGTTTCGTGACTGGGTGACCAACGCCGACAACACGTATTACTGCTTCGGCACCGCTGCCGGCCCGCATCCGTTCCCGACGATGGTCCGTGATTTCCAGCGCGTGATCGGACTCGAGGCGCGCGTGCAGATCCAGGATCAGGCGGGCCGGCTGCCCGATGCGGTGACGGCGTGTGTCGGCGGAGGGTCCAACGCCATCGGCATATTCCACACGTTCATCGACGATCCGGGCGTTCGCCTCGTCGGGTTCGAGGCGGCGGGCGACGGCGTCGAAACCGGCCGCCACGCAGCGACCTTCACCGGTGGCTCACCCGGCGCGTTCCAGGGATCGTACTCGTATCTGTTGCAGGACGACGACGGCCAGACCATCGAATCGCACTCGATCTCGGCAGGTTTGGACTACCCCGGCGTCGGTCCCGAGCATGCCTTCCTCAAGGACACCGGGCGTGCCGAATACCGTCCGATCACCGACAAAGAGGCGATGGACGCATTCGGTCTGCTGTGCCGGACCGAGGGCATCATCCCGGCGATCGAATCCGCACACGCGGTAGCGGGTGCGCTGAAGCTGGGTGTCGAGCTCGGTTCGGGTGCAATCATCCTGGTGAACTTGTCGGGTCGCGGCGACAAGGATGTGGAGACGGCGGCCAAGTGGTTCGGGCTGCTCGACGGCAAGGGGTCCGCGCAGTCATGACAAGTCGACTTTCCGGCATGTTCGACGCGTGCCGGCAGGAGGACCGTTCGGCGCTCATCGGGTACTTGCCGACGGGCTACCCCGACGTGCCGACTTCGATCTCCGCGATGACCGCGCTCGTCGAATCCGGTTGCGATGTCATCGAAGTCGGGATGCCGTACTCCGACCCCGGCATGGACGGCCCCACCATCGCAACAGCGACGGAAGCCGCGCTGCGCGGCGGTGTGCACGTCCGGGACTCGCTGGCGGCCGTCGAGGCGATCAGCAAGGCCGGTGGCCGGGCTGTGGTAATGACGTATTGGAACCTCGTGTTGCGTTATGGCGTAGACGCTTTCGCGCGAGATCTGGCCGCCGCAGGGGGTCTCGGCATGATCACGCCGGACCTGATTCCCGACGAGGCGGACGAGTGGCTTGCGGTGTCCGACGCGCACAACCTGGACCGCATTTTCCTGGTTGCGCCGTCGTCGACGCCTGAACGACTGGCGGTGACCGTCAACGCGTCGCGCGGGTTCGTCTATGCAGCTTCCACAATGGGTGTGACGGGCGCAAGGGATGCGGTGTCGGTCGCGGCACCCGAACTGGTGCGACGTGTCAAGGCTGTTTCGGATATACCAGTCGGCGTGGGTCTGGGGGTGCGGTCGCGCGAGCAGGCCGCCCAGATCGGTGCGTACGCCGACGGTGTCATTGTTGGTTCGGCCCTGGTGTCGGCGCTGAATGAGGGCCTGCAGGCGGTCCGCGCGCTGACCGAAGAATTGGCCGACGGTGTGCGACAAAGGATTTCTGCGTGACGATGACCATACTGGCCTCTTTTCCCAGCCCGTCGCAGGGCGTCTGGCACCTTGGTCCGATTCCGATTCGGGCCTATGCGCTGTGCATCCTCGCCGGCGTGATCGTCGCCCTGTTCATCGGCGACCGGCGGTGGGAAGCGCGTGGCGGTGAGCGCGGAATCGGTCTTCGACGTCGCGCTGTGGGCCATCATCTTCGGATTGGTCGGTGGTCGGCTCTACCACGTCCTCACCGACTGGGAGACCTACTTCGGCCCTGGCGGCGCGGGGTTCTGGTGCGGCGTTCAAGATCCAAGAGGGTGGCCTTGGCATCTGGGGTGCGGTCGCACTCGGCGGCGTGGGCGCGTGGATCGGCTGCCGACGGAGGGGTATCCCGTTGCCGGCGTTCGGCGACGCCATCGCACCGGGAATCATTCTGGCGCAGGCGATCGGCCGAATCGGGAACTACTTCAACCAGGAGCTGTTCGGCCGCGACACCACGTTGCCGTGGGGTCTGGAGATATACGAGCGCGTCGACGCCAATGGCGCGGTCAACTCTCTGAACGGCGTATCGACGGGCCGGTTGGTGCAGGTCGTCCACCCCACGTTTCTGTACGAACTGATTTGGAACCTGCTGGTTTTCGCGCTGCTGATCTGGGTGGACCGCCGCTTCCGGATCGGCCACGGACGCCTCTTCGCCTTGTATGTCGCCGCATACTGCTTTGGCCGGTTCTGGGTCGAGCTGATGCGCAGCGACATGGCCACACACATCGCCGGCATCCGAATCAACTCGTTCGTGTCGGTGTTCGTGTTCATCGGCGCCGTCGTTTACATCATGGTGGCGCCCAAGGGCCGCGAGGATCCGTCCGAACTACGCGGAGACGCTGCGGTCGAAGCGAAAGCCGGGCCTGCCACCGAGGAATCGCCCGTCGAGGAGGTGACCAAGGAGCTTGCCGCCGTGGCTGCCACGACGGGTGTGGTCGCAGCGGCGAAGGTGGCCGGCGACCACGAAGACGAAGACGAGGCCGAGGCTGACACCGGTGTCGCCGAGGAGAAGCCCGAATCCGAGGACGAGGTTGAGAAGTCCGAAGACAAGGACGCGGAAGAGTCCGAGGCCGAGACCAAAGAGGAGTCCGAAGGCAAGGACACCGACGAGCCCGAAGCCGAGCCTGTGGCTGAAGCGGAGCAGCTCGCCGCGGATGTCGCCGAGGCGCCCGCTGAAGACATCGCCGAGGCCGCGGCTTTCGCGGAAGCCGGCGAAGAAGCAGAGAAAGCTGACGAAGCCGACGAGGTCGGGGGAGTCGGCGCGGTCGAAGGTGATGAGGCGGCCGAGGCTGAGGAGGCGGCGCCGGAGGTTCACGAGGCCGCCGTCGAGGCCGCGGAAGACGCCGCCGCCACCGCTGACGAGGTCGCCGAAGAAGACGTCGATAAGCCTGAGGACTCTGAGCCCGAGCCTGAGGACACCGGCGAGAAGACTGACGAAGAAGGCGAGGAATCGCCTGATGACGCGGAAGAGGGCAGCGAGGATGTCGGCGGTGTGGGTGCCGTCGAGGGTGACGAGGTAGCCGAGTCTGAGGAGGCGGCGCCGGAGGTTCAGGAGGCCGCTGTCGAGGCCGCGGAGGAGTCCGCCGCCACCGCTGACGAGGTCGCCGAAGAAGACGCCGACGAGGATTCTGAGCCGAAGCCTGAGGACACCGGCGAGAAGGCTACTGACGAAGAAGCCGAGAAGTCCGCCGCCACCGCCGACGAGGTCGGGGGAGTCGGCGCGGTCGAAGGTGATGAGGCGGCCGAGTCTGAGGAGGCGGCGCCGGAGGTTCAGGAGGCCGCTGTCGAGGCCGCGGAAGACGCCGCCGCCACCGCTGACGAGGTCGTCGAAGAAGACGTCGATAAGCCTGAGGACTCTGAGCCCGAGCCTGAGGACACCGGCGAGAAGACTGACGAAGAAGGCGAGGAATCGCCTGATGACGCGGAAGAGGGCAGCGAGGATGTCGGCGGTGTGGGTGCCGTCGAGGGTGATGAGGTAGCCGAGTCTGAGGAGGCGGCGCCGGAGGTTCAGGAGGCCGCTGTCGAGGCCGCGGAGGAGTCCGCCGCCACCGCTGACGAGGTCGCCGTAGCAGACGCCGACGAGGATTCTGAGCCGAAGCCTGAGGACACCGGCGAGAAGGCTACTGACGAAGAAGCCGAGAAGTCCGCCGCCACCGCCGACGAGGTCGGGGGAGTCGGCGCGGTCGAAGGTGATGAGGCGGCCGAGGCCGAGGAGGCGGCGCCGGAGGTTCAGGAGGCCGCTGTCGAGGCCGCGGAAGACGCCGCCGCCACCGCTGACGAGGTCGTCGAAGAAGACGTCGATAAGCCTGAGGACTCTGAGCCCGAGCCTGAGGACACCGGCGAGAAGACTGACGAAGAAGGCGAGGAATCGCCTGATGACGCGGAAGAGGGCAGCGAGGATGTCGGCGGTGTGGGTGCCGTCGAGGGTGACGAGGTAGCCGAGTCTGAGGAGGCGGCGCCGGAGGTTCACGAGGCCGCTGTCGAGGCCGCGGAGGAGTCCGCCGCCACCGCTGATGAGGTCGCCGAAGAAGACGCCGACAGGAGGATTCTGAGCCGAAGCCTGAGGCCACCGGCGCTGAGCCTGAGGCCGGCGGCGCCGAGCCCGAGGCCACCAGCGCTGAGCCTGAGGCCACCGGGGAGACGACTGACGAAGAAGCCGAGGAATCACCCGACGACGCGGAAGACACCAGCGCGGATGTCGGCGGCGTGGGTGCCGTCGAAGGCGATGAAGTAGCCGAAGCTGAGGAGGCGGCCCCGGAGGTTCACCAGGCCGCCGTCGAGAGTGCTGAGGAGGCCGCCGCGGTGGCCGACGAGGCCGCCGACGAAGACGACGACGCCGAGCAGCCGGCTGAAAAAGTCGAGGGTGATGAGGTCGCCGAGGCTGAAAGTGCCGCACCCGAGGTACCCGAGGCCGCCGTTGACGGCGCTGAACAACCCGCCGCGGTTGCCGACGCCGTACCAGACACGGGTGCAGGCAGAATCCGACGCCGTTTCGGATTCGGAAGAAGGCGAAGCACCTAAACACTGCGCACGTGCGTATTTGGCGGTGATGGCTGAGATGATCGGCCGCCCCACTGGGCTGCCGCGCAACGGCCACCGATGCGAATAAGTCGGGTGGGGGCCACCTCCGGTCCCAGGCCCTACATCATTTGCACCATATGAGAGCTGGGCAAACGCATCTTTCGCCCGATGCTGCAACCTTCGCGCAGGCCATACCTTAGCCGTGAGCTGGCAAAAGCCAGCACGACTCACTTCTAAGGAAGGCCAAAAAATGACTGCAGTACTGAGCGAAAGGGTCGTCGTCAACGACGTCCGCAACGAAGGCGGCTATGCGCCTGAGCTGAAAAGATCGCTGAGCTCGTTCCAAATGTTCGCAATCTCGTTCGCCTCGGTGTCCGTGGTGATCGGGGTCTTCTCGACGTACAACGATGTGCTTCAGAACTCGGGCCCGGTGGGACTGTGGCTGTTCCCGATCGTGGCGGTTGGGCAAATCCTGGTGGCGTTGGTGTACGCGCAATTCGCGGCGCGTATCCCGCTCAGTGGTTCGTCCTACCAGTGGGCTTCCCGGCTGGCCAACCCGAAGATCGGCTGGATCTTCGGCTGGATCGCGGTGTGCAACGTTGGACTCAGCGTGGTCGCTATCGACAATGCGATGGCAAGCCAATGTCTGATGCCGCTGTTCAATATGGCGCCGAGCGAGGTCACGGCGCGCGTTATCAGGGTCATATTGCTGGTGATTCAGGCCATCATCGTGATCGCCTCAGTGCGCATTGTCGGCTTGACGAACTCGCTGGCCGTCGGTGTCGAACTGGCGATCGTGGTGGTGCTCGGCATCGCCTGTCTCGCCGTTGCTGACGAGCCAGGGCTCGACGCAGAACCTGTTCTCACAGGGCATTGCGGCGGGCGCTCCCAACTACTTCGCGTTGGGCGGCGGATTGATGGCGGCGCTGATCATGGGCCTGTCGACGCTGGTCGGCTTCGACGCCGCCGCGAACATGGCCGAGGAAGCGAAGGATCCGTTCCGCAGCGTTCCTCGTGCGATCGTCGGATCAGTCGTCGCGGCCGCGGGCTTGGGTTTCTTGTTCGTCATCGTGTTGACGGTCGCAATCACTGACATGGTTCGGGTCTCCAAGAGCAATTCGCCAGTGGCGGAAATCATGCGTGATCAGTTCGGTCCTGGCCTGGAAAGGCCGTTCCTCCTCGTCATCGCCATCGCGTTCTTCGGTGCCGGTCTGGTCACGATGGCCGCGGCGTCGCGGATCATCTTTGCGATGTCGCGCGACAAGCGCTTTCCTGCGCACGGTGTGTTCAAGAGGGTCAATCCGCGTACGCAGACTCCGATTCCGGCCACCCTTCTCGTGCTTGGCCTCGGCGTCGCGCTGATGATCGTGATGCCGGGCGGCGTACTGCTGCAACTGATCCTGGCGGGTGCGGTTCTCACGAGCCTGCCCTACGCGATGACGATCGTCCTCTACCTGGTTGTGCGCCGGAAGCTCGGCCGCAAGGAGGGCGCGTTCAGCCTTGGCCGTTTCGAGGTGCCGGTCGCCGTCGTCGCGTTGATCTGGGTTCTCGTCGCTCTGTTCGTGGTGATCGCGTCGTCGGCCACCATCGTCCCGGTACTGATCGTCGTCGGTCTGTTGCTCGCCGGCGGAATGTATTTCGTCTACCTGCTGAAGTGCCGGCGAGAGGTCCTCGAGTACGAGCCAGGCAGCGCCGACGTCGTCGAGCCTTCGTACGCGACGTCGACCCAAGGGTGATCATCGCGACAAAAACGGCAAGTGACGCGCCCCGGGAATCCCCGGGGCGCATCCTTCTAGGCGATGTGGAAGTCTCGATCGTCGGGCCGGGCAAGCATTTCCGTCATTGTCTTGCGGTCGTACGGCCACAGGTCGATGTTGCCCTCGTCGGTGAGATACCAGGAGTTGCACCCGGTGTTCCACACTGTCGGGCCGAGCGCTGTGGCCACGTCGTCGTTGAACGTGGTGGTGGCCTGCTCGGTGACTTCGACCGTGTCGAACTCGCCGGCACGAAATCGCCGCAGCCACTGGGCGATGTAGCGCGCCGTCAACTCCGCGGAGTATTGCAGCGATACCGAACCGGTCGGCGAGTTGGGTCCGAGCACGGTGAAGAAGTTCGGAAATCCCGGAATGGCCGTCATGCGGTACGCCCGTGGGCCTTTCGCCCATGCGTCGTCGATGTCCAGTCCATCACGCCCGCGCAGGTTCATCGGCCGCATGTAGTTATGGGCACGGAAGCCCGTGGCAAGGATCAGGAGGTCGATCTCTATCTCGCGTCCGTCGGCGGTTCGGATGCCGCTGGGAGTGATCTCCTCTATCGGTGCGGTGACCAACTCTGCGTTCTTCGCCTGGATTGCTCGGTAGTACGAGCCTGAGATGACTTGCCGTTTACAGAACGGCTGGTAGTCCGGGGTGAGTCGGTTGCGCAATCGACGATCTCGGACAAGGAGGCGCAGACACCATCGCGCGTAGTTCTGGCTGAGCCGGCGCTGCCAACTCGGGCGCGTAGCGATATCGGTCAGAATGCGTGAGCCCCGCAGCAGACCGTCATACAGGCGGCGGTGCATCCCCGGATTCCTCCGCAGGATGTTTCCGACGACCGTGGGTTGCGGCGCCCGCATCGGTACCCAGATCACCCACTGCGGTGTCCGGACGAAGTGCGCGATGTGGGAGGCCTTTCGCTGCAGTGCGGACACGATCTGCACACCGGTCGAGCCGTTTCCGATAACGGCGATCCTGCGTCCGCTGGTCGCGATTTCGTCAACCCACCGCGCGGTGTGCACCACATCTCCGGTGAACGTGTCCAGTCCCGGGATATCCGGCGTGAACGGATGATGCAGCACACCGGTTGCCGCGATGACGAAGTCGGCCTCCAGTTCCGCGCCGTCTGCGGTGCCGATCTGCCACGCGCTCCCCGTGAATTCGGTCGAGACGACCTCGGAATTCAACCGGAGATGCTTGTCGAGATCGAATCGCGCAACGACATCGCGGAGGTAGCGCTGGATCTCGTCCCCGCGGGCGAACATTCCGGTCCAGTCCGGTTTCGGTGCGAACGAGAACTGGTAGAGCTGCGACGGTATGTCACACGTCAGGCCCGGATATCGATTCCAGTGCCAGACCCCGCCGACGTCGGCACCCTTTTCCAGGATCGTGAAATCGTGAAATCCCTCGCGCTGCAACGTCACCGCTGTGGCGATGCCTGCGACGCCCGCTCCGATGATGACGATCCTCGGCTCCCGGCTCATCGCCGCCCCCGAACCTGCGCCGCGACGGCCTCATCGTAGGCATCGCGCACGTCATGTTGGACCGACGTCAGCGCTCTGCGGTCTCCGATTACCCTGCGCCCCAGTCGGATCAGGGCATCCGGTGCGACCGCGTCGAGGAAGTCCCATCCGGCGAGGTAGCGGGGGACGGTGACCTCGGCGCGCCTGCTGGCGACGCTGCCGACGATCGCCCGCGCGACCGCTTCCGGCTCCACGGTGGGCAGCCCCCGGCCCAACTGCACGCCCGACGCGAGGCGTGTGCGCACGGCGCTCGGCAGCACGGCCGTCACGCTGACCCCGGAATCGCGGTACTCCTCACGAACCGCCGCCGACAACCCGACGGCGGCGAACTTACTGGCGTTGTAGACCGCCATGCCGGGAACCACCAACTTTCCCGCCATGGAGGCGATGTTCACCACGTGGCCGCGTCCGCGTTCGATCATGTGTGGCAACACGAGTCGCATGCCGTGGATGAGCCCCCAGACATTTACGTCGAGTGTCGTCCGGCTGATCGCGTCGTCCTCCGACAGAAAGTCGCCGAGCGGCATGACGCCCGCGTTGTTGACCAAGACATCGATGCGGCCGTGCCGGTCCATAACGCTCCGGGTGAACTCGGCGAACGAGTCGCGGGACGTCACGTCGACTGTGTTGTCAGCGCCGTCGAGATCGCCTGCGCACACGGTCGCGCCGGTGGCCGTGAATAGGTCCGCCGTCGACTTACCGATTCCCCGCGCACCGCCGGTGACCACGACGATTGCGCCTTCAATGTCGATCCTGGGGTAGGCCATGTCTCCTCCTCTCCCATTCGAAAACCGACGGTATCTAGAGTCTGTAGGTATGTCAAAGGTTTAGAATGCATCCATGGCCAGGATGACCCGTGCCGAGAGCCAGGCCCAGACAAGGTCGCAGCTAGTGGCAACCGCCAAGCAGATGTTCTTCACCGACGGCTACCACCCGACGTCGCTGGAGAAGGTCGCCGATGCCGCCGGCTATTCCAAAGGTGCGGTGTACTCGAACTTCCGCAACAAGGACGAACTGTGCGTCGCGGTGCTCGACGAAATGAGGGCCGATCGATTCACCGAAGTCCTCGATGTGGTTGCGAAGCCGGACCGGTTCGAGGCGCTGCGCGACTGGGCCGAATCCGTCATCGGCGACCCGGGCTGGACTCCGCTGGAGGCCGAATTCGCCGTGCACGCGCGCCGGGACGAACATTTGCGCACCGAACTCGCCGCCCGGCTGGACGGCATCATCGAAATGCTCGCCAACGGCGTGGAATCCACCGACGATCTCGACCTCAAGATGCCGAGCCGCGAAGCGGCCACCGTCATGCTCGCCCTCGGCGTCGGCCTCGGCCTGATGCGGTCTATCGACCCGTCGATTCCTGTGAACGGCCTCGTGGACACGCTCCGGTTGGTGGCCGGACAACACTTCTAGCTGCCCGGTTTCTGGCATGCTGGGTGCCATGACTGAGCCTCAGTTCGGTGGCACCGAGGGACCTCCGCCCTATCCGCAGCAGCCGCGGTACCAGCCGCCCCCTCCCGGCTACGCGCCGCCGCCGCCGCCCGGCTACGCGCCGCCCCCTCCCGGCTACGCGCCGCCGCCGCCCGGATACCCGCCACCGGGGCAGTATCCGCAGGCCTACGTCGACCCGGCGGCCCCCTATGGTCGCCATCCACTGACCGGTGAGCCACTTTCCGACAAGTCCAAGACCGTCGGCGGGCTGTTGCAGCTGATCGGCCTTTTCGGTCTCGTCGGGATCGGTCGCATCTACCTCGGCTACACCGGCCTCGGCATCGCGCAGCTGCTCGTCGGCCTCGTCACGTGCGGCATCGGCGCCGTCGTCTGGGGCATCATCGACGCCGTGCTGATCTTCACCGACAAGGTTCGTGACCCGGAGGGACGTCCCCTTCGTGAGGGAACCTAGCGCTCAGGTCAGCAGCCGAGGCGCGGCTGTACGGCGCACTCGGCACGGGCGCGCTGCTTGCCGGCGGTCTCGCGTATGTGGGACTCGCCGATCCGCACCGTCCCGGCTTCGTCTTTCCCCCTTGCCCTTTCAAGCTCCTAACGGGGTGGAACTGCCCGGCGTGCGGCGGCCTGCGGATGACCCACGATCTGCTCCACGGCGACCTTGCCGCTGCCATCGTCGACAACGTCTTTCTGCTCGTCGGCCTGCCCGCGCTGCTGGCGTGGGTCGTGGTGCGGTGGCGCACCGGGCGGCCGATCATGACCATGCCCGCGATCGCCGTCATCGCCGTTCTCGCGATCGCCTGGACGGTGGTCAGGAACATGCCGGGGTTCCCGCTGGTCCCCACACTTCTCGACGGGTAGCCGCCGAGCTGCGCTGATACAATTTCCGTTCGGGCCGGTGCAGTCCCTGACGAAATATTTCCAGGCTGCGGAGGTACTCCCAATGCTGTTTTCGGCATTGCCCCATGCCCAGGGTCTATACGACCCGCAGTACGAGTCCGACTCCTGTGGCGTCGCCATGATCGCCGACATCCAGGGCAGGCGCTCGCACGCCATCGTCGCCGATGGCCTCACTGCCCTCGAACACCTCGAGCACCGCGGCGCAGCGGGTGCCGAGACGAACAGCGGTGACGGCGCAGGGATCCTGATCCAGCTGCCCGTCGAGCTCCTGCGCGACGTCGTCGACTTCGAACTGCCTCGGCCGACCGCGGACGGCTGCAATGCGTTCGCGGCCGGAATCTGCTTTCTCCCACAGGGCTCCGCCGAGCGGACAGCCGCGCGCGAACAGATCGAGGCCATCGCCGCCGACGAAGGGCTCGACATCCTCGGCTGGCGGGAGCTGCCCGTCGACCCCGACGGCGCTGATGTCGGCGCGACCGCGCTGAGCTGCATGCCGCACATGTCGCAGTTGTTCGTCGCGGCGCCCGACCGCATGGGCGGCATCGACCTGGACCGCCGGGTCTACCCGCTGCGGAAGAGGGCCGAGGCCGGCAAAGTCTACTTCCCGTCGCTGTCCAGCCGGACCATCGCGTACAAGGGCATGCTGACGACAATGCAGCTGCCGCAATACTTTCCGGACCTGCGTGACGAGCGCTGCATGAGTGCTATCGCCATCGTGCACAGCCGGTTCTCCACCAACACCTTCCCGTCGTGGCCGCTGGCCCACCCGTTCCGCTTCGTCGCCCACAACGGCGAGATCAACACCGTGCGCGGCAACCGCAACCGCATGCACGCCCGCGAGGCGATGCTGTCCAGCACGCACATCCCCGGTGATCTCGCCAGGCTCTCGCCGATCTGCACGCCCGACAGCTCCGACTCCGCCTCCTTCGACCAGGTGCTCGAGCTGCTGCATCTCGGCGGCCGCAGCCTGCCGCATGCCGTGCTGATGATGGTGCCCGAGGCGTGGGAGAACAACGCGTCGATGGATCAGTCACAGCGCGACTTCTGGCAGTTCCACGCATCGCTGATGGAGCCATGGGACGGCCCGGCCTGTGTCACTTTCACGGACGGCACCGTGGTCGGAGCGGTGTTGGACCGTAACGGATTACGGCCGGGGCGGTGGTGGCGAACGATCGACGACCGCATCATCCTGGCCAGTGAGAGCGGCGTGCTCGATGTGCCGTCGGCGCAGATCGTCGCCAAGGGCAGGCTCGAGCCCGGCAAGATGTTCCTGATCGACACCGCCGCGGGCCGCATCGTCCCCGACGACGAGGTGAAGGCCGAACTGGCCGGCGCGCATCCGTACGGCGAATGGCTGCACGCGGGGCTGCTGGACCTGACGGCCCTTCCCGACCGGGTTCGCACCCAGCCCAACCACGAGTCCGTCGTGCGGCGGCAGATCTCGTTCGGCTACACGGAGGAGGATCTGCGAATCCTGTTGACGCCCATGGCGGCTTCCGGTGCCGAGCCGTTGGGCTCGATGGGTACCGACACGCCTGTTGCGGTGCTTTCACAGCGTGCCAGGCTCCTCTACGACTACTTCGTCGAACTCTTCGCACAGGTGACCAATCCGCCGCTGGACGCGATCCGCGAAGCCGTCGTCACGTCGATGGCGCGCATCATGGGGCCCGAACAGAACCTGCTGGAACCGTCCGCGGCGTCCTGTCGCCAGATCCGGCTCGGCTGGCCCGTTCTGGACAATGACGAGCTGAACAAAATCGTCCACATCAACGACGACGGTGAACAGCCCGGGCTGCGGACCGCTGTGCTGCATGCGCTGTACGACGTCGAGCGCGGCGGTGAGGGACTGGCCGACGCCATCGAGCAGCTGCGGGCCCGGGCGTGCGATGCGATCGCCAATGGTGCTCGCACACTTGTCATCTCGGATCGGGACTCCCACCACACCCTTGCGCCGATCCCGTCCCTGCTCGCCGTGTCGGCTGTGCACCATCATCTGGTGCGCACCAAGGAACGCACCACCGTCGCGCTCGTCGTGGAAAGCGGGGACGCCCGCGAGGTGCACCACATCGCGATGCTCATCGGATTCGGTGCCGCCGCGGTCAACCCGTATCTGGCGTTCGAATCCATCGAGGACCTGGTGCGCGAGGGCGAGCTCACCGGCATCGAGGCCGCGGCCGCGGTGCGGAACTACCTCAAGGCGCTCGGCAAGGGCGTGATGAAGGTGATGAGCAAGATGGGCATCTCCACCGTCGCGTCCTACACCGCCGCACAGGCTTTCGAGGCGATCGGCCTGGCCCACGATGTGGTCAACGAGTACTTCACCGGCACCCCAAGCCAGCTCGGGGGAGTCGGGCTCGACGTGATCGCCGAGGAGGTCAAACAGCGACATCGCCGCGCCTATCCGGAAAATCCGACCGAACGGGTGCATCGCCGCCTCGACGTCGGCGGCGAGTACGCCTTCCGGCGCGAAGGGGAGCTTCACCTGTTCACGCCCGAAGTCGTTTTCCTGCTGCAGCATTCGACGCGCACGAGGCGCTACGACATCTTCCAGCAGTACTCCGAGGAAGTCGATCGGCTATCCAGGGAGGGTGGCACGTTACGCGGCCTCTTCGATTTGAAGACGGGCGTCCGGCCTCCGGTACCGCTCGACGAGGTCGAATCCGTCGAATCGATCGTCACCCGGTTCAACACCGGCGCAATGAGTTACGGCTCCATCTCGGCCGAGGCCCACGAAACCATGGCCATCGCGATGAACAACCTCGGTGGGCGGTCCAATTCCGGCGAGGGCGGCGAGGACGTCGACCGGCTCTATGACCCGCGAAGGCGCAGCGCCGTGAAGCAGGTGGCGTCCGGCCGTTTCGGTGTCACCAGCGACTACCTGGTGAACGCGACGGACATCCAGATCAAGATGGCCCAGGGGGCCAAGCCGGGGGAGGGCGGCCAGCTTCCGGGCTTCAAGGTCTACCCGAACATCGCGAAGACCCGGCATTCGACGCCCGGCGTCGGGTTGATCTCGCCTCCACCGCACCACGACATCTACTCGATCGAGGACCTCGCGCAGCTGATCCACGATCTGAAGAACGCCAACACCGAGGCGCGGATCCACGTCAAGCTGGTCAGCTCTATCGGCGTCGGCACCGTCGCGGCGGGCGTGTCCAAGGCGCACGCAGACGTCGTGCTGATCTCCGGCTACGACGGCGGCACCGGCGCCGCTCCGTTGACCTCGCTCAAACATGCAGGCGCCCCATGGGAGATCGGCCTGGCCGACGCCCAGCAGACGCTCGTGCTGAACGGGCTGCGAGACCGCATCACCGTGCAGTGCGACGGCGGCATGCGCACCGCTCGCGACGTGGTGGTCGCGATGCTGCTCGGCGCCGAGGAGTTCGGCTTCGCCACCGCACCGCTGGTGGTGTCGGGGTGCATCATGATGCGGGTCTGCCACCTCGACACGTGTCCCGTCGGCGTCGCGACCCAGAACCCCGAACTGCGGTCGCGGTTCAACGGCAAACCCGAGTTCGTGGAGAACTACTTCCGCTTCATCGCAGAGGACATCCGGCGATACTTGGCCGACCTGGGATTCCGCAGCATCGACGAGGCGGTCGGCCACGTCGAGATGCTCGAAACGGCCGACGGTATCGCGCATTGGAAGGCCAAAGGACTCGACCTGACGCCGATCTTCAGCATGGCCACGAACGCCCACGACCCCGGGCAGACGGTGCGCAGGCGGACTCGTGACCAGTACCACGCGCTGGACCAGGCGTTGGACCAGACGCTGATCCAACTCGCCGAGGGCGCTCTCGAGGACGCGCATCCTTTGCGGCTCGAGCTGCCGGTGCGCAACGTCAACCGAACGGTGGGCACCATGCTCGGCGCGGAGGTCACCCGGCGCTACGGCGCGCAGGGCCTGCCCGACGACACCATCCGCATCACGCTGCACGGCTCGGCAGGCCAGTCCATGGGCGCGTTCCTGCCGCCGGGAATCACGCTGGACGCTGGTCGGCGACGCCAACGACTATGTCGGCAAAGGACTTTCGGGGGGCCGCGTCATCGTCAGACCACCCGACGATGTGCTGTTCCTGCCGGAAGACCACGTGATCGCGGGCAACACGCTGCTTTACGGTGCCACCTCCGGCGAAGTGTTTCTGCGCGGCAGGGTCGGCGAGCGATTCTGTGCGCGCAACTCCGGCGCACTCGCGGTGACCGAGGGCGTCGGCGATCACGCCTGCGAGTACATGACCGGCGGCCGTGTCGTCGTGCTCGGCGGGACCGGGCGCAACATGGCCGCCGGGATGTCGGGCGGCATCGCCTATGTGCTCGGCCTGGACCCTGCGATGGTCAACACCGAGATGGTGGAACTGCAGCGCCTCGAACCCGAGGACTTCACCTGGCTTCGTGACGTCGTCGCCAGATACGCCCGGTTCACCGGAAGCACGGTGGCCGCCTCGGTGCTGTCCGACTGGCCAAGGCGCAGTGCACAATTCACCAAAATCATGCCAACCGACTACGAGCGCGTCCTGACCGCTACCCGAATGGCCAAGGCCGAAGGCCGCGACGTCGACACCGCGATCATGGAGGCGAGCCGTGGCTGATCCGCACGGATTCATGGAAGTACCCAAGGTCGAGGCCGCCAAGCGACCGGTCGACGAACGCGTCGGCGACTGGCACGAGGTGTACGAGCGACAGAACCCACACGAGCGGGCGGGCGAGGTGTCCCAGCAGGCGCGCCGATGTATGGACTGCGGAATCCCGTTCTGCCACTCGGGTACTGCGGGTTGCCCGCTCGGGAACCTCATCCCGGAATGGAACGACCTGGTTCGGCGTGGCAGGTGGGACGCCGCGAGCGACCGGTTGCACGCCACCAACAACTTCCCAGAGTTCACCGGCCGGCTTTGTCCCGCGCCGTGCGAGGCCGCCTGCGTGCTGTCCATCGACGACGAGAAGACCGGCGGCAGCATCACCATCAAGCGGATCGAACAGACCATCGCCGACCAGGCCTGGATGGACGGCACCGTCGAACCGCAGCCCGCGGCCATCTCGACCGGCAAGAGCGTCGCGGTCGTCGGCTCCGGACCCGCGGGACTGGCTGCCGCACAACAACTCACCCGCGCCGGACATCACGTCACGGTGTATGAGCGCGACGACCGACTGGGCGGCCTGATGCGGTACGGGATCCCCGAGTACAAGCTCGAGAAGGCGACGCTGAACCAGCGGCTGGCCCAAATGCGGGCCGAGGGCACCCGTTTCGTCACCGAGTGCGAAGTCGGGGTCGACCTGTCCGTCGAACAACTCCGTGAGCGGCACGACGCCGTCGTGCTGGCCGTCGGAGCGCTGCGAGGGCGCGACAACGATGTGGACGGTCGTCATCTCGACGGCGTGCACCTTGCGATGGAGCACCTCGTGTCCGCGAACAGGGAATGCGAGGGCGACGGTCCGTCGCCGCTGTCGGCTAAAGGCAGGCACGTCGTGATCATCGGCGGCGGCGACACCGGAGCCGACTGCCTCGGCACAGCGCATCGACAGGGTGCCCGTTCTGTGACACAGCTGGACTACAACCCGGAGCCGCCGGAGTACCGCGACGAATCCCGCTCGCCATGGCCCACGTGGCCGATGGTGCTGCGCACCTCGCCCGCGCACGCCGAGGGCGGGGCGCGGCGCTACGAGGTCGCCGTGCAGCGGTTCGTCGGCGACGACAACGGATACGTGCGAGCCATACAGATCGCCGAGGTGCGGGTCACCCGCGACGCCGACGGCCGCAGGCACATCACCCCGGTCGGCGACTCCCTGGAGATTCCCTGTGACCTCGCGCTGCTGGCCATCGGTTTCGACGGCGTCGAACACATGGCGCTGCTCGACGGGCTGGGGCTGGAACTCAACCGGCGCGGCGCGTTGTCGTGCGGGCCGGACTGGCAGACGACCGCCCCGGGGGTGTTCATCTGTGGGGATGCCCATCGCGGGGCGTCGCTGATCGTCTGGGCCATCGCCGAGGGGCGCAGCGCCGCGCATGCGGTGGACGCCTACCTGATGGGCGAATCAGATCTGCCCGCACCTGTCATGCCCACTGCTGTGCCCCTCGCCGTCGCGTGACCGACACCGAATCGGACTATGCTCAGAAGTCGTGACTAGACGCGGGAAGATCGTCTGCACTCTGGGCCCGGCGACGAGTGAAGACCACGTTGTCCGGGCACTGGTCGAGGCAGGACTGGATGTCGCTCGGCTCAACTTCAGCCACGGCGAGTACTCCGATCACGAGGCGCATTACAAGCGGGTGCGCGCGGCTTCGGATGTGACGGGACGCGCGGTCGGCATCCTCGCCGATCTGCAGGGCCCCAAGATCCGCCTCGGCCGGTTCGCCGGAGGGCCCACCTACTGGGCGAACGGTGAAACGGTACGGGTCACCGTCGACGACTGCGAGGGCACCCACGACCGGGTGTCGACCACCTACAAACAGCTGGCCCGCGATGCGTCGCCGGGCGACCGACTGCTGGTCGACGACGGCAACGTCGGCCTCGTCGTCGAGCACATCGACGGCAACGACGTGGTGTGCACGGTGACCGAGGGCGGACCGGTAAGCAACAACAAGGGGCTCTCGCTGCCCGGCATGAACGTGTCGGTGCCCGCGCTATCGGAGAAGGACATCGACGACCTCGAGTTCGCCCTCCGGCTGGGCGTCGACCTCGTCGCGCTGTCGTTCGTCCGGTCGCCCGCCGACTTCGAGTTGGTGCACGAGGTGATGGACCGCGTCGGCCGCCGCGTCCCCGTCATCGCCAAGCTGGAGAAGCCGGAGGCCGTCGACAACCTCGAGGCCATTGTGCTCGCATTCGACGCCATCATGGTTGCCCGCGGCGACCTCGGTGTCGAACTGCCGCTCGAAGAGGTTCCGCTGGTCCAGAAGCGCGCCATCCAAATGGCAAGGGAGAACGCGAAACCCGTCATCGTCGCCACGCAGATGCTGGAGTCGATGATCGAGCACTCGAGGCCGACGCGGGCGGAAGCGTCCGACGTCGCCAACGCCGTGCTCGACGGCGCGGACGCCGTGATGCTGTCGGGTGAGACGTCGGTCGGCAAGTATCCGCTCGAGGCGGTCAGGACGATGGCCCGCATCATCGCGGCGGTCGAGGACAACTCCGTGGTCGTGCCGCCGCTGACGCACGTGCCGAGGACCAAGCGCGGTGTCATCTCGTATGCCGCCCGCGACATCGGCGAGCGGCTGGACGCCAAGGCTCTGGTCGCCTACACGCAGTCGGGCGACACCGTCCGGAGGCTGGCGCGGTTGCACACCCCGCTGCCGCTGCTGGCGTTCACGTCACTGCCCGAGGTCCGCAGCCAGCTGGCGCTGAGCTGGGGCACCGAGACCTTCATCGTCCCGCACATCCAGACCACCGACGGAATGATCCGGCAGGTCGACAAATCCCTGCTCGAACTCGGTCGATACAAGCGCGGCGACCTGGTGGTCATCATCGCTGGCGCTCCACCGGGCACAGTAGGCTCGACCAACCTGATTCACGTCCACAGGATCGGCGAGGACGACGTATAGGGACGGATAGGTAGGGGGAGCGGTGCTGCCGAGCGATTTCGAGGAGTTGCTGGCGGTACTCAACCTCAACCGCATCGACGACGGCACGTTCGTCGGGTCGCATCCGAGCAAGAACCCACCCCGGACGTTCGGCGGCCAGATGCTGGCACAAGCGTTCGTGGCGGCCAGTCGCACCCTGAGCCGTGCCATTCCGCCGGCGGCCGTCTCCGCGCACTTCATCGCCGGCGGCGATCCGGCGAAGGATCTCGAGTTTCACGTCGTCCGGCTGCGGGACGAACGCCGCTTCGCCAACCGCCGCGTGGACGTCATGCAGGACGGCCAACTGCTGACCACCGCGATGGTCTCGTTCGTCGACGGCGGGCGTGGGCTGGAGCACGGCATCGAATGCCCCGATGTACCAGATCCGTTGTCGTTGCCCAAGATCGACGATCTTCTGGTCGGGTATGAGCGGACGGTGCCCCATTTTGTGGAGGCACTCAGGCCGATCGAATGGCGCTACACCAACGACCCGGCCTGGGTGATGCGCGACAAGGGTGAACGGCTCGACTACAACCGCGTGTGGCTCAAGGCCGACGGGCCGATGCCGGAAGACCCGGTGCTGCACTCTGCGGCACTGATCTATTCCTCGGACACCACGGTGCTCGATTCGATCATCACCACCCACGGATTGTCGTGGGGTTATGACCGCATCTTCGCCGCGACGGTCAACCACTCGGTGTGGTTCCACCGTCCCTTCCGGTTCGACGAATGGGTGCTGTATTCAACGTCGTCGCCGGTGGCGGCTGATTCGCGTGGCCTGGGCACCGGGCATTTCTTCGACCAATCCGGGCAAATCGTGGCTACCGTGGTACAGGAAGGCATCATCAAGCACTTCCCGGGTATTGCAAAGTGATGAAGGTTTCGTCGGCCATTCGGGCCCGTGAGCGTGTCGTCGTCCACGTCGACTCGCCGGCCGCCCGCTGGATCAGCGCACTTGCGGTGCTCAGCCTGTCGGCATGGCTGTTCCTGCTGCACAAGGATGTGGCCTGGACGACGACCATCCTGGCGGCCGTCATCTTGATCGCGCGGGGCATCTTCCTCGGCAGGCCGGTTACCGCGGGGCATGCCACAGCGGCGTTGGTGATGTGCCTGGTGGGCATCGTTGCGGTGTTCCTGGCATTCGATCTCCTCGGCAGCCTGCTGGTGGTGGCCGCCGCTATGGTGCTGATGCTGCCCACGACGGCACGCCCGAACCCCGCGGATATACCACGGATATTCCGCCTGGTGAATGCGACGAAAGGTGACCCGCTGGCGCCGTTCGCGATGCAGGACCGTAAGTGCTATCACTTCAGCGATGACGGCGCCGCCGCGATCGCCTATCGCACCCGGCTGGGCTACGCCGTGGTCAGTGGCGACCCGATCGGCGACGACACCCGATTCCCCGAACTGGTCGAGGATTTCGCCTCGATGTGCCATACCCGCGGTTGGCGCATCGTAGTCCTCGGTTGCAGCGAACGGCGACTGGGCCTGTGGTCGAACGCGGCCATTTTCAGCCGAAAGCTGACGGCCGTGCCCGTCGGGCGCGACGTGGTCATCGACGTCCCGGCATTCGACATGGTCGGGCGGAAGTACCGCAACCTCCGGCAGGCCGTGCAGCGCACCCACAACTTCGGCGTCACAACCGAAATCGTTGACGAACAACGCTTAGGCGAAGTTCTGCTTGCCGAACTGACCGACGTGATCCTCGCCTCACCGAGCGGCGCCCGCACAGAGCGCGGTTTCGCGATGTCCCTCGACGGCACGCTGGAGGGCAGGTACCCGGGGGTGACGTTGATCATCGCGCGGGACAAGGACGGCCGGGTTCAGGGCTTCCACCGCTATGCCACCGCGGGCGACGGCACTGAGGTGACTCTCGACGTGCCGTGGCGTCGCAAAGGCGCGCTCAACGGTATCGACGAGCGGTTGTCCGTCGATATGATCGCCGCAGCTAAAAGCGAAGGAGCACAACGTCTCTCGCTTGCTTTCGCGGCATTCCCCGAAATCTTCGTCGACAAGCACCGCAACCTGACGAGAAGTCTCATCTTCACCGCGGTCAATCTCGGCGACTCTCTGATCGCGCTGGAATCCCTGTATCGGTATCTGCGCAAGTTCCATGCGCTGAGCGACCGCCGCTATGTGATGGTGACGCTGACGCAGGTGGTGCCGCTGCTGATCGTGCTGCTGTCGCTCGAGTTCATGCCGCGCCGGCGACACCTGACTAGGGAGTCGGTGGCGTCGGCGTCGTGATCGTGATGCTGAACTTGTCCTCGACGCGCTTCTGGAACTGGTCCGCACACCGCTGAGCGGCGTCCTGGTCTGAGCCCGCTTTGGACAGGCAGTCGACGTAGTCGGTGCCGCCGACCGAGTCGAAGACCCCGTACCAGATCGGGATGAAGACCAGTCCAAGCACGATGGCGAGGATCCCCAGCACGATGCCGGCGATCGCGACCCCGCCATTGGTGGCTTCGCCCCGCTTGACGCGACCGCGCGCGACGAAACCGATGATCAACGCGACAACACCCAGCACGATGCCGCCGAAAACCGTCCAGCAGAACACAAGGCCGATGATCGCGATGATCAGTGCGGCGATGCCCAGCCCGTTCTTCGGCCCGATTGGCGGCGGAGTGAAGCCTGAATAGGGCTGCGGCGGCGGTGGCGGATAGCCACCGGGGTATGCACCGCCCGGAGGGGGTTGATACGGCTGCGGCGGCGGTTGATAGGGCTGGTGTGGCGGCTCTGTCATGACGCCGACGGCGCGGCGGGCGGCGCAGGCGTGCTGAGCGACTTGGCGGCCTTGCGGATGCCGAATGCGGTCACGACCTCGAACACGCCGATGACGATCAGCCAGACACCGACGACGATGGCCAGGGTGATGATCGATTCAAACGGCGAGGCGATCACCACGATGCCGGCGATGAGGCTGATCACGCCGAGGAAGATCTGCCAGCCGCGGCCCGGCAGCGTGGGGTCGCTGATGGCCGCCACCGTCGTCGCCACGCCGCGGAACACGAACCCGACACCGATCCAGATGGCGAGCAGCAAAACCGCATAGCCCTCGCCGAAGTGGCGAAAAGCGAGCACGGCGAGGATCAGCGCGGCCGCGCCGCTGATGAACAGCAGGATGCGGCCACCCGCGGTGACATGCAAACTGAAGGCCATCACGACCTGGGCGATACCGGTAACCAGCAGATACGCACCGAACAGGATGGCTGCGACGAGGATCGAGATGCCCGGCCACGCAAGCACGATGACGCCAAGGATCACCGCGAGCAGTCCGGACACCAACTCTGATTTCCACAAGTGTGGCAACAGACCCGGGGAAGCTTCGGTACTCATGATCAAAGTGTTTCACAGCGCTGACCGCACGGATAAGTCTTTGCGAGCAACGCGCGGGAAATTCGGCGCGACAGCACAATAAGCGGAAGCGCGGCGCAACGCCGTCTTCGTCGTTAATGTTCCTTCCGTTAACCGCCCAATGCAGAAAGTAGAGGCAACCGTGTTAGGTGGATGGGAAATCCGTCGGGGGAAGATGTGGCGCATCGCAGCAATGTTTGCAGTGGCTGGCACTCTCGCCGTTTCAGGCTGCTCGGCTGGCAGCAATTCCGGGTCGAGCGGGTCGCCGACCGCGACCTCGGGGGCAACCGCGGAGAAAGTTGATGCGATCGCCAACACGGTGCCCGAGGACATCAAGTCATCCGGAAAACTGGTCGTCGGGGTCAACATTCCCTATACGCCCAACGAGTTCAAGGATCCGAGCGGCAAGATCGTCGGCTTCGACGTCGATCTGATGAACGCGGTCGCGGCGACGCTCGGCCTGACAGCGGAATACCGCGAGGCGGACTTCGCGAAGATCATCCCGTCCATTCAGGGTGGCACCTTCAATGTCGGGATGTCGTCGTTCACCGACACCAAGGCGCGCGAGCAGACCGTCGATTTCGTGACCTACGGCTCGGCGGGAATCCTGTGGGCGCAACGTCCCGACAATCCCATCGATCCGAACAACGCCTGCGGTAAGAAGGTTGCGGTACAGGCCACCACGACCGAGGAGACCGACGAGTTGCCCGCCAAGAGCAAGGCGTGCACGGATGCAGGCAAGCCTGCGATTCAGATCGTCTCGTTCGACGGCCAGGACGCGGCCACCAACGCCGTGGTTCTGGGTCAGGCCGATGCGATGTCGGCGGATTCACCGGTGACTCTGTACGCGATCAAACAGAGCAACGGGAAGCTGACCCAGGCCGGTGAGATCACCGACGCAGCGCCGTACGGCTGGCCGGTGAAGAAGGGCTCGGCTCTGGCCCAGTCGCTCAAGCAGGCACTGGAGCATCTGATCGAGAGCGGCAAGTACAAGGAAATCGCCACCAACTGGGGCGTCGAAAAGGTGATGATTGACAAGCCGGTCATCAACGGCGCAATCAACTAAGTTCGGGATCCGACCATGACTGATGTCGACACGCCGCCAGCCACCTCTCCAGCTGCGATCGATGCCGTTCCGCTGCGTCATCCGTGGCGGTGGGTGGCGGCGGTCGTCATCATCGTTTTGTTGGCGCTTTTCCTCTACGGCGCTGCCACCAATGAGGCGTACAGATGGCACATCTTCGCGAAGTACGTCTTCAACGAGCGGGTGCTGTCGGTCGGACTGGTCAACACGCTGCAGCTCACCGTCTATTCGATGGTGCTGGCGATCGCACTCGGCGTTCTCCTCGCGGTGATGCGGTTGTCACCGAATCCGATTTTCACGTCGGTGTCGTGGGTGTACCTGTGGATCTTCCGTGGCACCCCGATCTATGTGCAGCTGGTGTTCTGGGGGCTGATCCCGACGATCTATCAGCACATCCAGTTGGGCATACCGTTCGGGCCGTCGTTCTTCCATCTCAACCTGCAGGCGTTATCCATCCCGTTTCTGTTGGCGATCCTCGGACTGGCGCTCAATGAGGCCGCCTACATGGCCGAAATCATCCGCGCGGGAATCAGTTCCGTGCCGGAGGGCCAACTCGAGGCGTCGACGGCGCTGGGCATGTCGTGGGGGATGGCGATGCGCCGCACCGTGCTCCCACAGGCGATGCGGGTGATCATCCCGCCGACAGGCAACGAAATCATCAGCATGCTGAAGACCACATCGCTGGTGACGGCCGTGCCGTTCACCCTGGACCTGTACGGCATCTCCTCCCGCGAGATCGCAGCCCGCGAGTTCGAGCCGGTTCCCCTCCTGTTGGTGGCGGCGTTCTGGTACCTGGTGGTCACAAGCGTCTTGATGGTCGGCCAGTTCTACCTGGAGCGGTACTTCTCAAGAGGGATCTCGCGCAAGCTGACCACGAAGCAACTCGAGGCATTGGCCAAGGCGCAGCAGATCGGTGAGGCGGGGCACGTATGACGACAACACAAGAATCCAAGCCGATGGTGCTCGCCGAGAGCGTTTGCAAGAACTTCGGCGCCCTGCGTGTGCTGAAGGGAATCACGCTCGAGGTCGGCAAGGGCCAGGTGCTGGTAATGGTCGGCCCGTCGGGCTCGGGCAAGTCGACGTTCCTACGCTGTATCAACCATCTGGAGCAGGTCAACGCGGGGCGGCTGTATGTCGATGGTGATTTGATCGGCTACCGCGAAAAAAAACGGGGTGACAAGCTGTATGAAATGCCGCCCCGTGACGCCGCCAAGCAGCGCCGCAACATCGGCATGGTGTTCCAGCACTTCAATTTGTTTCCGCACCGGACGGCGCTCGAGAACATCACCGAGGCCCCCATCCACGTGAAGGGCGTCAAGCGGGGTGACGCTGTGGAGCGTGCCCGGGACCTGCTGAATCAGGTGGGATTGTCGGAAAAGTCGGACGCCTATCCCGCGCAGCTGTCCGGTGGCCAGCAGCAGCGGGTCGCGATTGCCAGGGCGCTGGCGATGAACCCCAAACTCATGCTGTTCGACGAACCCACTTCGGCGCTTGACCCGGAGCTGGTCGGCGAGGTGCTCGCGGTGATGAGAAAGCTTGCCGAGGAGGGTATGACGATGGTGGTGGTCACCCACGAGATGGGGTTCGCCCGGGAGGTCGCCAACCAGCTCGTTTTCATGGACGGCGGCGTCGTCGTGGAGAGCGGGCCGCCCCGTGAGGTGCTCGCCAACCCGAAACATGAACGGACGAAGGCGTTCCTGTCCCAGGTGCTCTAGGGACGATGCCGGCAAACGCACCGGATCCGGTTACCCCGCTGTGGCGGGCGGCGCAGGTGTTCCGGTTGTTCAGTTGCGTCTATGCGCTCGGCTTTCAGATCGCGGTCAACGATGATCTCGAGCGGCCTGCCATCGGATGGCTCTTGTTCGCGGTGCTGATCGCCTGGAGTGTGACCTGCGCGGTCGCCTACTTGAAGGGGTTCGGTCGCAGGCCCGCATGGGTGCTGGCCGAACTCGTGGTGGTAGTGGCATTGGTCCTCTCCACGTTCTATGTGGCATCCGAGCAGTGGGCGCTGAACAACCAGAGCTGGCCGACCACGCTATGGGCCACGAATGCGACGATCTCGGCGGCCATCCTGCTCGGTCCGATATACGGAATGCTCAGCGGCGTAGTGATTGTCGCGGCCAGCACGGTCGTGAAGGGCACGCTGAACTACGACCTCGGCCGCAACGCCACGGTGGTGATCGAGCTCGCGGTGGGGTTGGGTGTCGGGATGGCCGCGCTCACCGCGCGGCGCTCGCACGCCGAGCTGCAGCGGGCCGCACGGCTGACCGCGAGGACCGAGGAGCGTGAACGGTTGTCCCGCCAGGTGCATGACGGCGCGATCCAGGTTCTTGCGCTGGTGTCCCGCCGTGGCCGCGAAATCGGTGGCGAGACAGCGGAATTAGCTGAGCTGGCCGGTGAGCAGGAACGCGCGCTACGGCGCCTGGTGAGTTCATCCGACGCCGAGTCCGCGGTAGGGGAGCTCACCGATATCGGCGCCCTGCTGCGAGCGCGGGCGTCGGACCGGGTGTCGGTGAGTGTGCCCGCTGACCCGGTGTTGTTGGATTCCGGTGTCGCCGAGGAGCTGGCTGCCGCGGCGGGCAACGCGCTCGACAACGCGACCGCCCACGCCGGAGCCGACGCCCGGACTTACGTTCTGTTGGAGGACCTCGGCGACTCGGTCACCGTGAGCATTCGCGACGACGGCGTCGGCATCGCTGACGGCCGGTTGGAGGCGGCCGTCGGCGAAGGCCGATTCGGAATCGCCAAATCGATTGTGGGGCGGATGGATTGGCTCGGTGGTAGCGCGAAGCTGAACACCGGGCCGGGATGCGGGACAGAATGGGAACTGACGATACCCCGACGGTGATGGTCGTCGACGACCATCCGATATGGCGTGACGCGGTGGCGCGCGATCTCGCCGACGACGGCTTCAATGTGGTGGCGACGGCCGACGGTGTGGCGTCGGCGCGCAGGCGCGCGGCTGTCGTGAAACCTGATGTCGTGGTGATGGACATGCGGCTGCCCGACGGTGACGGCGCTCAGGCCACGGCGGAAGTGCTCACCGTCTCGCCGGCGTCGAAGATTCTGGTCTTGTCCGCGTCCGACGAGAGAGATGACGTGCTGGAGGCGGTCAAGGCCGGTGCCACCGGGTATCTGGTGAAGAGCGCATCCAAGGCCGAGCTCGGTGACGCCGTGCGTGCGACCGCTGACGGGCGCGCGGTGTTCACGCCGGGTCTGGCCGGGCTGGTGCTGGGGGAGTACCGGCGCATCGCGCAAGGCCCGGACTCGGGCTCGGCGCCAAGCCTGACCGAGCGGGAGACCGAGATCCTTCGTCACGTCGCGAAGGGCCTGACCGCCAAGCAGATCGCCGCGCGGCTGTCGCTGAGCCATCGCACCGTGGAAAACCACGTGCAGGCCACTTTCCGCAAGCTGCAGGTCGCCAACCGGGTCGAGTTGGCCCGCTACGCCATCGAACACGGCCTGGACGAATAGGCCGATTGCCGGCCGATTTGGGTAGTCCTACTCATCCGCGGCCCCCGCGGGCATTGCGACCATACCGGCATGACCGCACCGCATCACGCCGTCGTCACCCGCCTCTCCGCGGAGTTCGCCGCAATGTCGCAGCAGTTGGCCCGCGTCTCCGCTGACCTCACCGAACTGGATCGTCTGCTGGCGCAACCGGTGCCGCCGCAGGCACCGATTCCGCAGTCCTACGTGCGCCCCGCCGTGCACTACGCACCTCCTCCCGCCGTGCACTATGCGCCGCCGCCCGCGCCGATCGCTCCGCCTCCCGTCGCACCTCCGCCTCCAGTTGCACCCCCGGCGCGTCGGACGCCGCGTGATACGAACTGGATCGGCAAGGTGCTGGCTGTCGCCGGTGTCGCGGTCACGCTCGTCGGCGTCGTTCTGCTCCTCGTCCTCGCCGCGCAAGCCGGCATCCTGCGGCCCGAGATCCGCGTTGGCGCTGGTGCACTGCTGGCCGGGGCACTGGTCGCCGTCGCGGCCCGGCTCAACGCCCGCCCCGGCGGTCGGGTTGGCGCAATCGCGTTGGCGGCGACCGGCATTGCCGCGGCGTACATGGACGTCATCGCCGTCACGACGATCTACCACTGGGTGTCCGCACCCGTCGGCCTGATCCTCGCGGCGTTGATCGGTGGCGGTGGCCTCACCCTGGCCCGGCGCTGGGACTCGCAACAGCTCGGCCTGCTGGTGCTGGTGCCGCTGATCGTGCTCGCGCCCATCGTCGCCGATGGCATCACGATGTTGTTGATCGCCTTCATGCTCGCCATCTCGGCCGCATCGCTGCTCGTCCAACTCGGCAAGGACTGGATCCTGTTGCACGCGGCCAGGATCGCCGCCTCCGACCCTGCCGCTTCTCGTCGCGCTCGTGGCGGCCCGCCTCGGTGACGGCAATGAAGCCTGGCTGGCCGGCGCTTGCGGCATCGCCACCGTGCTCGCGATCGTCGGTGCGCTGATCCTGCTGCGGTCCACCGCAAACAAGGTCGTCATGGCGCTGTTGACCGCGGCGGGCGCGCTGCCGGTGCTGTTCGCATCGATCGCGCTTGCCCCGATGGTCGCCGCGCTGATGGATGCGGCCCTGGCCGGCACACTGCTCGCGATCGTGCTCGTCGCCGACCGTATCCCCGGTGTCACCAAGGTCGTCCGGCGAATCTGGTCGGTCGCATCGGCTGTGTCCGCCCTCATTGCGGTCACGGTCGCGTTCGACGGCGAAGTCGCGGCGCCGGTGCTACTGGCGATGGCCGCCGTCGTCGCCGTCGCCGGTCGCCGCGACGACGTCGCACGATTCGTGGCCATCGGATTCGGCGTCATCGGCGGACTGCTCTACGTCAGCTATGCGCCCCCGACGTCTCTGGTGCGCGCCACCCTGCTGTCCACCCCGGACGCCGTCGCGGTGCTCGCGTCGAGCATCCTGCTCATCGCCGCCGTCGTCGCGATCGTCAAGTCGTGGATCGGCCGTGGTGTGGTCGACAGCGATGCGGTCCGGGTGCTGCTGGCCTGTCTGGCGCTCGTGGTCGTCTACGCCGTGACCACGTTCACCGTCACGGCCGGAGTGCTGGCGGGCGGCGAGAGCGGCGGATTCTTCGCGGGTCATATGGCCGCGACCATCTGCTGGATCGCGATGGCCGCCGCACTGTTCGTGTTCGCCGCCCGACGCGCCCGCGAGGACCGGCCGCTGCCGATCGCCGGTGGTCTGGCCCTGGTCGCAGGCTCGATGGCCAAGCTCTTCCTGTTCGACCTGGGCACGTTGGACGGCATGTTCCGCGTCGCGGTGTTCATCGTCGTCGGCCTGGTCCTGCTCGGGATGGGCGCGGGTTACGCCAGGCTGCTGGCCCAACAGGATCAGCACGGAGTGTGACGCCACTCACACACTAATCTGGAGTGATTCCAATTTAGTGATCGTTGGACTGGTCATGGGCACACGAACATCGCAACGTCGTACCGAAACCGAAATCCGTAACTTCCAGGCGTCGACCGAGCTCAGCTCGAGCCTGCAGCGCGTACTGGTCGACCTCATCGAACTTCATCTGCAGGGCAAGCAGGCGCACTGGAACGTCGTCGGAACCAACTTCCGCGACCTTCACCTGCAGCTCGACGAACTCGTCGACTTCGCGCGCGACGCCAGCGACACCATCGCCGAACGGATGCGCGCACTCGACGTGGTTCCCGACGGTCGCTCCGACACCGTCGTCGCGGCCACGTCGCTGCCGCAGTTCCCTGCCTATGAGCACGGCACCCAGGAGGTCGTGGACCTCGTCACCGCGCGGGTGTACGCGACCGTCGACACCATCCGCACCGTGCACGACTCGGTCGACGCCGAAGATCCCAGCACCGCAGACATCCTGCATCAGCTCATCGACGGGCTGGAGAAGCTGGCCTGGCTGATCAAGTCTGAGAACCGCAAGGTCTAAGCGCCTGCATCGTTTCCGGCATGGCGGGTACTCCACCCCGCGTGACAGTGACTCGTGATATCCATGCCTCGCGTCAGCAGGTGTGGGATGTGATGGCCGATGGCTGGACCTACTCGCAATGGGTCGTCGGCAACAGCCGGATGAGGGCAGTCGATCCGGACTGGCCCGCGCCCGGTTCGACCATTCGCCATTCGATCGGCGTCTGGCCGTTGGTGATCAGTGACGAGACGGTGGCTGAGAAAGCCGAGCCGCTCGAGGAACTGGTTCTGCACGCAAAGGGCTGGCTATTCGGCGGCGCCCGAGTCATCTTGCGGCTGAGCGACATTCCCGATGGGTGCCGGGTCGAGATGGAGGAGCTTCCCGCCAGCGGACCCGCATCCTTGCTGCCGAGCCGGTTGGCCGACATCGCCGCGTGGCCGCGCAACCGGGAAACGCTGTGGCGCCTGGGCGCGCTGGCTCAACGGCTCAAACCTGCTGAGCTGTCGGACCGCTGACCGATTCGAGTTCTGCATCCGGTGGCCTGTCGCCGTTGCGTCGGGCCACCAGATACCAGGTGTGCATGAGGCCCTTGCCCTTGATGTCGACCTTGCCACGCTCTTCGAGCACATAGTCGTCCTTGAGCCGCTCATACACCGACTGCGGCACCTGAATCCGGCCCTCGACATCGGTGGATTCCATCCGCGATGCGACGTTCACCGCGTCGCCCCACACGTCGTAGAAGAACTTGCGCGAACCGACCACCCCCGCGACCACCGGTCCGGCAGCCAACCCGATGCGCAGCGGAATATCCCTGCCCTCAGGGTCTTTGAGATCGGCGACCGCATCGGCCATGTCGAGGGCGAGGCAGGCGAGCGCCTGGAGGTGATCCGACCGCGGTTTGGGTACGCCGCTGACCACCATGTACGAGTCGCCGCTTGTCTTGATCTTCTCCAGCCCGTGCCGGTCGACGAGGGCGTCGAGATCGGTGTACAGCGTGTCGAGGAAACGGACCAACTCGGTGGGAGCGGTGTCGCTGGCCCGCTTCGTGTATCCGGCGATGTCGGCGAACAGGATCGAGGCGTCGTCGTACTTGTCGGCGATGATGGTGCGCGTCGGGTCCTTCAGCCGGCTCGCGATCGATGCGGGCAGGATGTTCGCGAGTAGGGACTCGGAGCGCTGGTACTCGGCCTCCATCGCCTTTTCCGCCCGGTCGATCTCGCGCATCGCGTAGAACACCGTCGCCACCACCATGACCGCCGAGAAGACCGCCGAGCTGATGAAACCGACCGTGAGGGACCAGTGCGGCCCCAGACCTCGGTCCCTGGGAACAAACAGCTCGAGCGCGATGGTCGCGGCGACGCCGATCGTCACGATGGTGCACACGAGCACGATGCGTTGCACCCCGAACACCAGAACAACGAGGGTCGCCGAGACCAGGTAGTAGAACTGCAGGCCTGAGCCGGTCCCGAGGGTGTAGCAGACGAACCCGACGAACAGGTACGCGAAGACGAAGAACGTCAGCGGCGCGATCAGCTCGCCGAACCGGTACAGCAGCGGAACGGCGGCGAATACGGCGGCGAACACAATGTTGAGCAGGCCGATCCACCAGATATGGCCGCCCAGCGTCAGCTGGAAAATCCCGAAGGCCAGCGAGATAGCGGCGCTGATCCACGCGGCGATCTTGAGCACCCGCAGCCGGCTCGCGACACTTTCGGCATAGAACTGCGTCCGGGCTGGCACCGGGCTTTTCAGTGCCAGCTCGGGCATGCAGACCGATCGCGCCTTGCGGCCCATGGGGACGAGCCTACTTCGCTGGGTCCGCCGACAGCCTGGTGATTTCGCGGGCGCGCAGCGCCAACCACAGCTCGTGGCGGTCCTGCGCGGAGTCCATTCGCCTGCCGGTGAGGCGTTCAACCGTCTCGATCCGGTTCCGCATCGTGTGCCGGTGCACCCGCAGCGCGTTCGCGGCGGCAGCCCATTGCCCGTTGTGCTCGAGGAACGCGGCGAGCCCTCTAACCAGCTCGGTCGAGCGCGCCGCGGCGTCCAGCGGCCCGAGCACCGCATCGGTGTAGGCCTGAAGCGACTCGGGGTCGACGGCGTTGAGGAGCATTCTGCTGCTGGCGATCTCCTCGGCGTGCAGATGCCTGCCCTGCACACGGCTGGCGGGCAGGGCCGAGCGCGCCTGTCTCAGCGATATGGCGACGGCGCCGGGCCGTACCGCGATGCCGATGCCTGCGGGCCTGTCCGGGACGAGGGTGGCCAGCGCGCCGGGCAGGTCGGTGGCCACCGGCACCGTCAGCTCGACGACGGAGCCGACCACACGGACGAGTGCGTCCCGCAGCGTGGTCAGCAGATCGGCCGCCAGATCGTCGGCGTCGTCGGGCGCCGCGATCGCGGCGGCCTGCCGGTCGATGTCCTTCAAGCCGAGCGAAGCCAGCCAGCGGGCCGCGACGGCATCGTCGACCGCGCCCCTTGCCAGCCGGTCGAACACCTGCGCCCGCTCGCGTCGCTGTGCGCTGTCGAGCCCGTGTCTGCGCTCCAGCTCCAGCGACAGCAACGAGACGAGGTCGCCCGTGATCTGTTCGGCCGCAGGCAAGTCCGCCGGTCCGTCGACGAGCAGCCACGCCCGCAGTCGCTGGGCGCCCAGCGCGTGAAGTTCGCGTCTGCGGCCATCGCTGATGTCGGCCGCGGCGGCGGCCAAGCCGTGGTCACGCACGGAGTCGAGCAGTCCCGACATCCGTTCGACGAGGCGGTCGCCATCGGGATCCGTTTGCGCCAGCACCCGGCCGAGCTGGTCGACGACGACGCCGGAGCGGCCTGTCGCGTCGCGGTGTGCGCGCAGGATGCCCAGCAGCCCGCCCGGGCTGACCGCGGCGGCGGTCAGCGCCCGCTGGGTGCGCAGCGTCCGCTCGAGGGCTTCACGCTCGGCACGGGCCCGGTAGGCGAACACCGCCTTGGTGACGGCGATGAACGGCACCCCGTCCGGCACCGTGAGCAGCGGCATCCGCAGCTCGTCGGCCGCGGTGACGAGCCGGTCCGGCGCCCGCTGATACGGCAGTTCGGCACCGAGCCCCAATCCGACGGCGCGCACGCCTGCGTCGTCCAGCTCACGTAGGTAAGAAAGGCAGCCGTCGACGTTGTCAGGCAGCAGCAGCCCGATCGTCAGCAGCAGTTCGCCGCCCTGCAGCCAGGGCCCGGGATGGGAAAGCTCAGAGACAGCGGCGGCCTCGATCTCGCGGTCGGCCGCCGCCGCCGCCGGCCACCAGATCCAGCCGCAGCGAGGTGTCCTCGACCAGTTCGGCCACGGTCAGCATGGACATAGTGTCGATCTAGAAGTCATAGATTTCTACAAATTGTCGATACCGGTGTGACGTCCATCTCAGGAAGCCTTGTGGGCATGACGTCGTCACACCAGCCGATCGGCCCCGTCGATGCCACCCGCGTGCCGCGATATGCCGGTCCGCCCACTTTCGCGCGCCTGCCCCGCACCGACGAGGTGACGCAGACCGACGTCGCCGTGGTCGGCATCCCCTTCGACTCCGGTGTCTCCTACCGGCCGGGTGCCCGATTCGGCCCACAGCACATCCGCGCGGCGTCCAAGCTGCTGCGCACCTATCACCCGCGACTGGACGTGGAGCCGTTCGCTGTGCAGCAGGTCGCCGACGCCGGCGACATCGCGGTGAACCCGTTCGACATCGCCGAAGCCATCACCACGATCGAGCGCGCCTCCGACGAACTGCGCGATGGCGGCACCAAGCTGATCAGCCTCGGCGGCGACCACACCATCGCGCTGCCGCTGCTGCGATCGCTGCACCGCGACCACGGCCCGATCTCCGTGCTGCACTTCGACGCCCACCTCGACACCTGGGACACCTACTTCGGCGCGCCGTTCACCCACGGCACCCCGTTCCGCAGGGCCAGCGAAGAGGGCTTGCTCGACCCGCGAGCACTGCCTGCACGTCGGGATTCGCGGACCGCTTGTACGCGCCAACGGACCTCAGCGACGACCGGGTGCTGGGCTTCCAGGTGATCGGCTCCGACGACTTCCAGCTCGACGGGCTCGCCACGGTCATCGAGCGGATGCGGGCCCGGCTCGGCGAGGGCCCGGTGTATGTCTCGATCGACATCGACGTGCTTGACCCCGCGCACGCCCCGGGCACCGGTACCCCGGAGGCCGGCGGCATGACCAGCCGCGAACTGCTGCACTGCCTGCGAAGCCTGGTCGGCGTCAACGTGGTTGGCGCCGACATCGTCGAGGTGGCGCCCGCCTACGACCACGCCGAGATCACCGGTATCGCGGCCGCGCACGTCGCCTACGAACTGCTGTCCGTGCTGGCGGTCGGCTCATGACCGAGTACCGCAACGGTGGCGCCGCGGTCGTCGAAACCCTTGCCGCACACGGCGTCGACACCATCTTCGGCATCCCCGGCACCCACAACCTCGAGCTGTACCGGCACTTCGGAGGCAACGGCGTCCGCGCGATCACGCCACGCCACGAGCAGGGCGCGGGCTACGCGGCCGAGGCGTACGCCCGGGTGAGCGGCCGGCCGGGCGTCGTTGTCACCACCAGCGGGCCCGGCCTGACCAACGCGATGACCGCAGCCGCGACCGCATACGCGGAATCGCAGCCGGTGCTGCTGCTGTCCTCCGGTATGCCAACCGGGGCGGAGGGCCGCGACCTGGGTCAGCTGCACGAGGCCAAAAACGTCAGCGGCGCAATGGGTCAGCTGGTGGCATGGAGCCGGCGGGTGGGAAGCGCCGATGAGGCCGCATCGGCCGTCAGCGAGGCGTTCAGCGGCTTCACCGGCCGGCGGCCCCGTCCCGTACACATCGAGATTCCCGTCGACGTGCTCGAGCAGGCCTGGACCGGCGAGCCGCGGCTCGGCACACCCGACGCCGCGCCCAGCGCGCGACCCCGACGCCGTCCGCCGAGTCGCGGAACTGCTGCCGGCGGCCGACCGTCCGCTGATCGTGGCGGGCGGGGGCGCAGTCGACGCCCAGGCGGGGCTGACCGCGCTCGCCGAGGCGGTCGGTGCGCCGGTGGCTACCACCGTCAACGGCAAGGGCGCCGTCGACGAGTCGCACCCGTTGTCGGTGGGCGCATCGGTGCGGCTGCGGGCGCTGCAGAAGGCCGCGGCCGACAGTGACGCGCTGCTGGTGGTCGGCACCGAACTCGGCGACTCCGATCTGTGGGAGGGCCAGATCCGCGGACGCGCCGTCATCCGCTGCGACATCGACCCCGCCCAGCTGGACAAGAACTGCCCGGCCGACCACGCGCTGCTCGGCGACGCCGCCACCACCCTCGACTGCGCTGTTGCGCGCTGCTGCCCACGAAAACCGCTGGGGGAGAACAGCGTGCGGCCGCCCTGCGCGTCGGCATGCCGGGACGAAGCGGCCGTCGACGCGGGACTCGTACGCGGAGATCAACGCCGCGGTGCGGGCCGCGCTGCCCGCCGACGGCGTGCTGACCGGCGACAGTTCGCAGGTCACCTACTTCGGCTCCGTGCACTTCTTCGACCTGCCCGCGCCGCGGCGGTTCTGCTACTCGCCCGGCTTCGCCACCCTCGGCTACGGACTGCCCGCCGGGTTGGGCGCGGCCATCGGGCGACCAGGCGCACCGGTCGCCGTCCTGCTCGGCGACGGCGCGCTGATGTTCTCGGTGCAGGAACTGACTACCCTTGTCGAACAACGGCTTTCGGTTCCAGTGATCGTCGTGGACAGTGGCGGCTACCGCGAGATCCAGGACCAGGAGGCGGCCCGCGGCATCCCGCCGATCGGCGTCAAACTGCGCACCCCGGACCTGGCCGCGCTCGCCACCGCGATGGGCGCCAACGGCGTCCGCACCACCTCGACCGCTGACCTGTCCGATCTCGTCGGCGCCGCACTCAGCGCCGACGGGCCGACCCTCATTCACTTCGACATCCGCTGAAAGGACTCTCGTTCATGGATATCGCCGTCGTCGTCATCTATCTCGTCGGCATGATCGCGTTCGGCTTCTGGGGTAAACGCAGAGCCACCACACAATCCGACTTCCTCGTCGCGGGCCGGCGACTCGGCCCGATGCTGTACTCCGGCACGATGGCCGCCATCGTGCTCGGCGGTGCATCCACGATCGGCGGCGTCGGACTGGGCTACCAGTACGGCATATCCGGCATGTGGCTGGTGTTCGCGATCGGCGTCGGCATCCTGGTGCTCAGCCTGCTCTTCGCGGGCCGGATCCAGCGGCTGCGGGTCTACACCGTCAGCCAGATGCTCGAGTTGCGTTACGGCCCCGGCTCTTCCGTGCTGTCCGGTGTGGTGATGTTCGGCTCTACACGCTGATGCTGTCGGTGACTTCGACGATCGCGTACGCGACGATCTTCGGCGCGCTGTTCGACATCGGCAGGGTGCTCGCCATCATCCTGGGCGGCAGCGTCGTGATCATCTACTCGACACTCGGCGGCATGTGGTCGATCACGCTGACCGACTTCGTCCAGTTCATCGATCAAGACCATCGGGATCTTCTTCATCCTGCTGCCGATCGCGCTGTACAAGACCGGTGGATTCAGTGGGCTTGCCGACAAGCTCCCCGCCGACGCCACCTCGCTGACCGCTATCGGCGGCAGCACGATCCTGACCTACTTCGTCATCTACACCTTCGGCCTGCTGATCGGCCAGGACATCTGGCAGCGGGTGTTCACCGCCCGCAGCCCGGGCGTCGCCCGCTGGGCCGGCGCCGCAGCGGGCGTCTACTGCCTGCTGTACGCCGTGGCCGGAGCGATGATCGGGATGGCGGCCAAGGTTCTGCTGCCCGCGCTGGAATCACGCGACGACGCGTTTGCCCAATTCGTCGAGATGCAGTTGCCACCGGTGCTGGCAGGCCTGGTGCTCGCGGCCGCTCTCGCCGCCGTGATGTCAACGTCGAGCGGCGCGCTGATCGCCACCGCGACCGTGTTCAGCCAGGACATCGTCGCCCGGCTACGCAAGCGCGATATCGAGGCCGGCAGCGAGCATGACCACATCCGGAGCAACCGGTTCTACGTCGCCGGCTTCGGGATCGTGATGGTGGTCATCGCCTGCCTGCTGCAGGATGTGGTCGCTGCGCTGACCGTGGCCTACGACATCCTCGTCGGCGGTCTGCTGGTGCCGATCCTCGGCGGACTGCTTTGGCGGCGCGGCACGAACGTCGGCGCGATCGCGGCGATGGCGGTCGGCACGGTGGCGACGCTGGCCACGATGATCGCCGTCGGCGACATCTTCGCCAACGAGCCGATCTATGTCGGCCTGGCGTCCGGTCTGGTGGTCTTCGTCGTCGGCAGCTTGCTCAGCAAGCCCACCGCGCCCGAGGTGATGGCGGAGTGGGACCGGCGCAGCCGGGGCCAGAAGGCCGAGGCCAGAGAAGTAACGGATGCGACAATTTAGGGCCGCGTTGTAAAGTATTGCCCTCTCGTTCGATAGTCGTGGGGGCGGATGCGTGGACCGGGCTTGGGTACGTAGCGCGGCGTTCAGTTGCGCGTTTGCCTGCGGGGCGTTGGTGGTCGGCCCCGGCATGGTCGGTACCGCGGTCGCGCATGCCGGACTCTTCGGTTTTGGCGGCATCGATTTCTTCGGCAACGACGACAACAAGTCCAGGCAGCATCACCCCCGGCCGGGCGACGACACAGGCGGACAGGCGTCGCGAACGACGGCGGGTGCGGCGGCCGAGGCGGCCGCGCCGGAGGCGAAAATCGGCAGCGAACCTGTCAGCGCCAGCAGTGTCAGCGCCCCGCAAAGCCTCGCCGCCGCCAGCGCTCCACAAGCGATGACCACCGCAGGCGTTCCCGAAAGCCTCAGCACGGTCGGCGTTCCCGAGAACCTGATTCGCGGCGCGGGCGGCGGAGGCGCGGCGCCCCGCAGCATCGGCATGGGCCGAGCCTCGAACCTGCCGCCGGTGCCGACGGCTCCGGCCACCCGCAGCATCGTGATCCGAGGAATGCAGGGAGGCGCGGGCACGCTCACGCCATCGTTCGTGCCCAGGGCGCCCGTCACCGTCCCGCTGGCAGCTCCGCCGCCGGCCCCGCGGGTCCCTGACGGCCGGCCCGCACCAGCCGCGCCCCCGTCGCCCTCGCCCCAATCGCCTTTCGCGAATATCCCGGGCGCCCCAAGCGTTTCCGGCGTCGCCCCGCTGCCGGACTCGTTCAGGGTGGGGTATCACGAGTACCTGAGGACCGCCAGCACAACTGACCTCTTCGTCGCGGCGTTGCCCGGCGTCGCGGGGATAGCCGGATTCACCCTCGTCGGCGCCTATGCGGGATACCGCCAGGCCCGCGGCTTGCAGAGGGCTCTGCTGGCGCCTGTACCTACCAGCGTGCTGCTGTGAAAAAAGGCCAGCAACCCAGTACTGAGGTGTGGTATTCGCGAGCTGCGGGTATCTCACATGGGTTAACAGTCGGGCGCTTGAACGGAATCTGAAGAGCATGAATGGGCCATTGATGCGAGGTGCGATCGGCTGCGCGATCGCCTGTGGTGCAGTTGTCGTCGGGCCGTCGATCGCCGGAATCGCGGTGGCGAGCGCGGACCTGCTCGGTATCGGCGGTCCCGATATCAACGTCCTGGGCGTGAGCGTGCTGGGCAGCGGCCCGAAATCAGGCAGCGCCACCGGACGGGTACCGAGCCTGGCCGCCGTGTCGACCGCCCCCAGTGCCCAAAGCGTCGTCATCCGGGCGAAACCGCCTGCGGCGCAGGCCGAACCGGAGATCTCTTCGGCCACCTTCGATTCCGTCGCCGACGCACCCGCGGTCGCGATGGCTGCCCCGATCGTCGAGTCGGTTCCCGCAGCGCCTCAGCTGCCCGCCGCGGTTCCCTTCGTCGCGCCCCTGCCCGCCGCACCGGTCATCGACGGACCGGCGCCTCGGGCCGTTCCGGTCCCATCGACTGCCGAACCCGGCCCAGGACGCCAAATGGCACCGGCTCATCGGTTCTCACCGGAGGAGATTCCGGAATCGTTCCGCGTCGGGTACGCGGAGTACCTGCGATCGGCCACGATGAGCGACCTTTTCGTCGCCGCGGTGCCAGGAGTAGCGGGACTCGCCGGGTTCACCCTGGTCGGCGCATTTGCCGGATATCGCCAGGCCCGCGCGGTGCAGGCAGCCCTACTGGCGCCGGTGCCGACAAGGATTCTGCTGTAACGAGTGCCCTCGGTGAGATTCGAACTCACACTGTCTGGGTTTTGAATCCAGTTCCTCTGCCAGTTGGGATACGAGGGCTCGTGTCGCGGCTTCCCACCATAGAGGATCCCCCGAGGTCGCTGACTTGGCCCGGGACCGCCACAATGGCACCCATGACCGGCTCAACGACTGACGAAGCCAAGCCGCACCGTGTTCTCGTCGCAGAGGACGAAGCACTCATCCGCCTCGACCTGGCAGAGATGCTGCGTGAAGAGGGCTATGAGGTGGTCGGCGAGGCGGGCGACGGGCAGGAAGCCGTCGAGCTCGCGGAGAGCCTCAAGCCCGACCTGGTGATCATGGACGTCAAGATGCCGCGCCGCGACGGCATCGACGCGGCCTCTGAGATCGCAAGCAAGCGCATCGCCCCGATCGTCATACTCACCGCCTTCAGCCAACGTGAACTCGTCGAACGGGCCCGCGACGCGGGCGCCATGGCCTACCTGGTCAAACCGTTCTCCATCACCGACCTGATTCCCGCCATCGAACTGGCGGTCAGCCGGTTCAGCGAGATCGGCGCCCTCGAAAACGAGGTGGCGTCGCTGTCGGACCGGCTGGAGACGCGCAAGCTCGTCGAACGCGCGAAGGGTTTGCTCCAAACCAAGCACCAGATGACCGAACCCGAGGCGTTCAAGTGGATTCAGCGTGCGGCGATGGATCGCCGGACGACCATGAAGCGCGTGGCCGAGGTTGTGCTGGAAACCCTCGATGCTCCCGAGGACGCCGCGCCGACGAGCTAGCAATACACGGAAAACGCGCACTACGGCCATGCGTTGGCTATGTTCTACCCGAAGCGTCAGCGCCCTGGCCTATCGAAGCCGGATCGTCGATGCCGACGAAAACATTGACCCGGAGGTGAAACGTGCGCGGTCGCGTGGCACGGAGTGCAGTCGCACTCGGTAGCGCAGGACTGGTGGTACTCAGCTTGGCGGGATGCCAGCAGAAGAAGCCCGCTGAGGAGACAGCTCAGACCAAGCTGAAGATCGTCGAGCAGGTCCAGATCGATGAGAACGGTACTGAGGTCAAGGCGACGGAAGGCGCCGCGCCTGCCGATCCCGCGGGCGACGGCAAGGCCAACTGCCCGCCGGTGTCGATCGCGATGGCAGGCGCGCTGAACGGCCCGGACGCCGCGCTCGGCATCAACATCAAAAACGGCGTGCAGCTGGCGATCGACAAGCACAACGCCGCCAATCCCGGCTGCCAGGTTCAGCTGAAGCCGTTCGACACCGAGGGCGACCCGCAGAAGGCCACCGCGATCGCACCGCAGATCGTCGACGACCAGTACACCATCGGCCTCGTCGGCCCGGCGTTCTCCGGTGAGACGAAGGCCACCGGTGGTGTCTTCAACCAGGCGGGCCTGGTCGCCACCACGGCGTCGGCGACGAACCCGACGCTCAGCCAGAACGGCTGGAAGACGTTCTTCCGCGGCTTGGCCAACGACGCCGTGCAAGGACCGTCGGTCGCCAACTACATGAAGAACGGGCTGGGCTACAAGAAGGTCTGCGTCATCGACGACAGCACCGACTACGGCCTCGGCCTCGCTACCGCGGTCCGCGACACGCTGGGCCCGGTGGCCGATTCGGGCTGCAACATCTCGGTGAAGAAGGGCGACAAGGACTTCTCCGCCGCGGTGACCCAGGTCAAGGGCGTGAGCCCGGACGCAGTGTTCTACGGCGGCTACTACTCGGAGGCCGCGCCGCTGGTCCAGCAGCTGAAGGACGGCGGCTTCGGCGGCACCTTCGTCAGCGCCGACGGAACGAAGGACCCGCAGTTCGTCACCCAGGCCGGTGAGGCGGCCAAGGACGCGATCCTGTCGTGCCCGTGCGGCCCGGCCACCGGATCGTTCGCCGATGAGTACAAGAAGAAGTTCAACACCGATGCGGGCACCTACAGCGCCGAGGGTTATGACCTTGGCACGATTTTGGTGAAGGGCATCGACTCGGGCGCCATCACGCGGCCCGCGCTGCTCGACTTCGTGAAGAACTACAACGGTCAGGGTGTGGCCCGCAAGTATCAGTGGACTCCCACTGGTGAGCTGACCACCAACCTGATCTGGATCTTCAAGGTCCAGTAGTCCTGCTGCGAGGCGCGTCCGAGACCAGAAGGCTCGGACGCGTTTCGCTTCAGACAGCCTGCGCGAGGAGCCCGCCACCGGATGATTCACGAGTGCGTCGACCAATACGCCTGCCTAGCCGCCAACATCAATTTCAATCTGGAAAACCTGCGACACGGTTTCTGGCAGTTGACGATCGACGGTCTCGTCATGGGGCGCCATCTACGCGCTGGTGGCGGTCGGTTACACGCTGGTGTTCGGTGTTCTGCGGCTGATCAACTTCGCGCACTCCGAGATCTTCATGCTCGGCATGTTCGGCACTTATTTCGCCCTCGACATCATCCTGGGCTTCACGCCGAGCGGTAACGCCTACAACAAGGGCGTCCTGCTGACCCTGGTGTATCTGGGGATCGCGATGCTGTTCGCGATGCTGGTGTCGGGTTCGGCGGCGGTCGGACTCGAGTTCATCGCCTACCGTCCGCTGCGAAGACGCGGCGCGCGATCGCTGACCTTCCTGATCACCGCGATCGGCATGTCGTTCGTGCTGCAGGAGTTCGTGCACTTCGTGCTGCCGAAGATTCTCAAAGGCTACGGCGGCAGCAACGCGCAGCAGCCGATCATCCTCGTGCAGCCGAAGACGCAGTTCCACATCTTCGGCGGCACGGTCTCCAACATCACGATCGTCATCATCGTCGCGGCGCTGGTGCTTGCGGTGCTGACCGACCTGGCGATCAACCGGACGAAGTTCGGTCGCGGCATCAGGGCCGTCGCGCAGGATTCCACCACCGCCACGTTGATGGGTGTGTCGCGCGAGCGCATCATCATGACGACGTTCCTGATCGGCGGCCTGCTCGCCGGCGCCGCGGCTCTGCTGTACACGCTCAAGGTGCCGCAGGGCATCATCTACTCCGGCGGATTCCTGTTGGGTATCAAGGCGTTCTCGGCGGCCGTGCTCGGCGGCATCGGCAACCTGCGCGGAGCTCTGCTCGGCGGTCTGCTGTTGGGCATCATGGAGAACTACGGCCAGGCCGTGTTCGGCACCCAATGGCGCGACGTCATCGCGTTCGTCCTGCTCGTTCTGGTGCTGCTGTTCCGGCCGACCGGGATACTCGGTGAAAGCCTCGGGAAGGCACGCGCATGAGTTCAAGCGAGAAGCCCCAGGCGAACGGCGTATCGAAGCGGACGCGAAACCTGCTGGCGCCGGGGGACGGCCTGCGGCAGTGGTGGGACGGCCTGTCGCGCGTGCAGAAGTGGGGCTTCGGTGTCCTGCTGTTCGGCGCACTGGCCCTGCTGCCGCTGTCCACACCCCGCCGTTCCTTAACACACCCGGCATCAGCTTCGGCGGCACCATGGCGCAGTTCGGCATGGTCGCGATCATCGCGATCGGGCTCAACGTCGTGGTCGGCCAGGCCGGCCTGCTCGACCTTGGCTACGTCGGCTTCTACGCGGTCGGCGCGTACACGGTCGCGCTGCTCACCAGCCCGGACAGCCCGTGGAACAAAGTCGGCCCGAACGGGTTCTTGAGCACGCCGTGGGCCTGGCTGTCGTGCGTGCCGATCGCCATGTGCATCACCGCCCTTGCCGGCCTCATCCTCGGCATCCCGACGCTGCGGTTGCGCGGGGACTACCTGGCGATCGTCACGCTCGGGTTCGGCGAGATCATCCGACTGATGGCCGACAACCTGGCCGACATCACCAACGGCCCGCGGGGTCTCAACCAGGTCGCGTTCCCGCGGGTGGGGGAGAGCGACAAGCTGCCCGAGGGCGTTTTCTCCAGCGCGAACTCCACAGGCCATGCGAACTACGGCACGTGGTGGTTCTGGCTCGGCCTGATCCTGATCGTCGTCATCCTGCTGCTCGTCGGCAACCTCGAGCGCAGCCGGGTCGGCCGCGCGTGGATCTCGATCCGCGAGGACGAGGACGCCGCAGAAGTGATGGGCGTCAACACCTTCCGGTTCAAGCTGTGGGCGTTCGTGATCGGTGCCGCGATCGGAGGACTGTCCGGTGCCCTCTATGCAGGGCAGGTGCAGTACGTCGCGCCGCCGACGTTCAACATCATCAACTCGATGCTGTTCCTGTGCGCCGTCGTGCTCGGCGGCCAGGGCAACAAGCTGGGCGTGATCTTCGGCGCGTTCATCATCGTCTACCTGCCGAACCGGCTGCTGGGTGTGGAGTTCCTCGGCATCAACCTGGGCGACTTGAAGTACCTGTTCTTCGGGCTCGCGCTTGTCGTGCTGATGATCTTCCGGCCCGAGGGCCTGTTCCCTGCCCGTGCAGCAACTGCTGGCGTACGGCAAGGCCGCGCGAGATCTGTTGAGGTCCACGCCTGCCGAGAAGGAGCAGGCAGCATGACAACGCCATTGTCGGGAGCGGACGAGTCTGTCGAGGAACTGGCAGGTGTGCACCGCGAGATCCACGCCGCCGAGGGCGAAATCCTTTTGGAGACAAAGGATCTGACTGTCAAGTTCGGCGGCCTGACGGCGCTGGATTCGGTGACGTTCGACATCCGCCGCGGCGAGATCCTCGGCATGATCGGGCCCAACGGCGCGGGCAAGACCACCTGCTTCAACGCGATCACCGGCGTCTACCGGCCCAGCTCTGGTTCGGTGATCTTCGACGGCGCCCCGCTCGGCCGCATCAAGCGGCACCAGATCACCCGAAAGGGCATCGCCCGCACGTTCCAGAACATCCGGCTGTTCGGCGAAATGACCGCGCTGGAGAACGTCATGGTCGGCACCGACGCCCGCCACCACACCTCGGTCCCTGGTGCACTCGTGCGCACCCCGCGGCACCGACGCGAGGAGAAGTCCGCGATCGAACGCGCCGCGGCGCTTCTGCATTTCGTCGGCATCGCCAACCGCGGCGAGGAGAAGGCGAAGAACCTGCCCTACGGCGACCAGCGGCGCCTCGAGATCGCCCGCGCGCTGGCCACCGAGCCCAAACTCCTGTGCCTCGACGAACCGGCCGCCGGGTTCAACCCGAGCGAGAAGGCGGCACTGATCGAACTCATCCGCAAGATCCGCGACGACGGCTACACCGTGCTGCTCATCGAGCACGACATGCGGTTGGTGATGGGTGTCACCGACCGAATCGTGGTGCTGGAGTTCGGCAGGAAGATCGCCGACGGACTGCCTGCCGAGATCCGCGAAGACCCGAAGGTCATCGCCGCCTACCTGGGGGTGCCCGATGACGATGTCTCCTGACGCAGACGACCGCCCGGTACTGCTCGAGGCCCGCGACATCGTCGTGCACTACGGCCGGATTCAGGCCCTGCACGGCGTGTCACTGGTGGTTCGTCAGGGTGAACTGGTGACCCTGCTCGGGTCCAACGGCGCGGGCAAGACCACCATCATGCGGGCGATCTCCGGACTGCGGCCGCTGTCGTCGGGGTCGGTGTGGTTCGAGGGCAACGACATCAGCAAGGTGAGAGCACACCGCCGGGTGACCGATGGCCTGATTCAGGCGCCGGAGGGTCGTGGCGTGTTCCCGGGCATGACAGTCACCGAGAATCTCGAAATGGGTTGTTACGGCCGTAAATTCGCTTCCAAGGCTGAACACAACGAACGCCTCGACTGGGTGCTGGAGACGTTCCCGCGGCTCGCCGAACGCAAGAGCCAGGTCGGCGGCACACTGTCCGGCGGCGAGCAGCAGATGCTGGCGATCGGTCGCGCGCTGATGGCCCGACCCAAGGTGCTGTTGCTCGACGAGCCGTCGATGGGCTTGGCGCCCATGGTGATATCGCAGATCTTCAAGATCATCGCCGATATCAACTCGCAGGGCACCACAGTGCTGCTCGTCGAGCAGAATGCCCAGCAGGCGCTGACGCGGTCGGACCGTGCCTACATCCTGGAGACGGGCCAGATCACCCGCGAGGGCAAGGCCCGAGAGCTGTTGGAGGACGACAGCATTCGCGCCGCCTACCTCGGCGTCGCCTAGCACCGCGAGCTGGGGGCACTCCCCCGAGCAAGCTGTGGGCCCACCCCGCGTGCAAGGGGGACCGTGTCTGTACGGCGACACGCTGGTGCATGGCGTACAAGAGTGGTCGGTCGCGCCAATGAGTGACCCGAGGCCGGCGTGCGGCGGCGACCGATAAGAATGAGTCGTGGCCAACCGCATCCAGTCTCTGCTCGGCGTCGAGTATCCGATCGTCCAGGCGCCGATGACCTACATCGCCAGGGCGGAGCTTGCCGCCGCCGTCTCGGAGGCGGGCGGCCTCGGCATGATCGAGACGTTGACCCCCGAGGGCCGCAAGGACCTGCGCCGCGTCCGCGAGCTGACCGACAAGCCGGTCGCGGGAAACCTGATGATCCAGGGCTGGAAGAAGGACCCGTCCATCGTCGACGCGCTCGCTGAGGCGGGAGTGCGCCACGTCTTCACCTCCGCGGGTGATCCGGCTCTGTTCACCGATCGGCTGCACGCCGCGGGGATGACCGTCGTCCACGTCATCGGATCGCTTAAGGGCGCGAGGAAGGCCGCCGACGCCGGAGTCGACGCGCTGGTAGTCGAAGGGGTCGAGGGCGGGGGATTCAAGTCGGCACTCGGTGCGTCGACGATGGTCCTGCTCCCGCTCGTCGCCGAATGCGTCGATCTGCCCATCATCGCGGCGGGCGGCATGTGCGACGCGCGGTCCGCGGCGGCGGCGCTGGTGCTCGGCGCCGAGGGGGTCCAGATGGGCACTCGGATGCTGGCGAGCCGGGAGTCGTTGGTGCACGCGAACTTCAAGAACGCGATCGTCGACGCAAACGACTCGGGCACAGTGCTTCTCGACATTCCCGGCAATCCGACGATGCGCGTTCTGCGCACCGGGCTTGCGGCGCGCGTGGCCGCACACGACCCCGAGGTGCAGCTGCTCGGCAAGGTCACCGACCTGTATTTCGACGGCGACATGGAGGCCAGCGTCGCCAACACCGGCCAGGTCTCGTCGCGGATCGCGGACTTGTTACCGGTCGCCGAGATCGTCCGTCGCACTTGGCTCGAGATCGAGACCGCGCTGGACGGCGCTCGATCCCGCATCTGAGGCGTTACGAGCGTGCGCATAGTGCGCCAAAAGGCACGGCTGTCGGCCGCAGACACGCTCTGCCCCCTTGCACGCGGGGTGGGCCCACAGCTTGCTAGGGGAGTGCCCCCAGCTCGCGGTTGTCAGGCTAGGGCGAACCCGCGCCCGGCACGTCGACGCGGGCCTGCATGACCCACCCCGTCGACTCACCCTTTACGACGCCCTCAATGGTGGTGTCGTCCACCACCATGTACAGCGTGCGCCCGTCGGGTCCGCCGAGCGCGGGTGCGATCGCCCATCCCTGATCGATCGCGACGCGGTGGGTAACGGTACCGCCGGCCAGGACCCGAATGAACTCGCTCGTGTCGACGCAGCCGACCCACACGGCGCCTTCGACGTCGACACACAGGCCGTCGGGGCGCCGATCCGGGCCGAGGTCGGCGAAAACACTTGGCGTCCCGAGACTGCCGTCGGGCAGCACGGGGATCGCAAGGATGCGCGACCCCCGTGTCTCGCTGACCACCAGAGTCGACGCGCCGGGCAGCAGGCCGAGGCCGTTCGGCAGGGAGAGCCCTGTCGCGACGACCTTCACCGACCCGTCGTCGCCGACGAGTCCGATAGCGTCTCCGGCCGCTCGGTAAAGGTCGACATAGGCGCGGCCGCCGGGCGTGACCAACAGGTCATTGGTGGACCAGGCGATATCGCTGAGGTCAAACGTGCTCACCACGTTGCCCCGCGGGTCGACGTGGTGAATCTTTGCGTCGAAAAGTGCTGATACCACTAGGGTTCCGTCAGGGCGCCAGCCCAGCCCTGATGCGTGGTCGACCTGGGCTTCGACGGCCAGTTCGCCGGATTCGCCCGCCGAATACACCTTGCCCGCCGGGCCGTCGGTGAACCACAACCGCCCGTTGTGCCAGCGGGGACCCTCGCCGTAGACGATGCCGTCGATGAAGGGTTGCGGTTCAACGGCTTCGACGGCTGCGGCCATCACAGCAGGCTAGCGGGCGACGATCACCGACGAGCCGTGTCCGAACAATCCCTGGTTGGCCGTGACGCCGACCTTGGCGCCCTCGACCTGGCGGCCGGTGGCCTGACCCTTCAACTGCCAGGTCAGCTCGCAGACCTGCGCGATGGCCTGGGCCGGGATCGCCTCGCCGAAGCAGGCCAGCCCGCCCGACGCGTTGACCGGGATCCTGCCGCCGATGGTGGTGGCGCCGCTGCGCAGCAGCGATTCGGCGTCGCCCTTGTCGCACAGGCCGAGGTGCTCGTACCAGTCGAGTTCCAGCGCCGTGGACAGGTCGTAGACCTCGGCCAGGCTGAGATCGTCGGGGCCGATGCCCGCCTCGGCGTAGGCCGCATCGAGGATCTGGTCCTTGAAGACGCGTTCCGGTGCGGCCACCGCGGCCGTGGAATCCGTTGCGATGTCCGGCAATTCGGGCAGATGCTGCGGGTACTGCGGCGTCTGCAGGCTGATGGCCCGCACCGACGGCACGCCCTCGACGGAGCCCAGGTGCTTCTCGGCGAACGACTTGCTCGCCACGATCAGTGCGGCCGCACCGTCGGATGTCGCGCAAATGTCCAGCAGCCGAAGCGGATCCGAGACGACCGGGCTGGCCAGCACGTCCTCGACCGAGCTCTCCTTGCGGTACCGGGCGTTCGGGTTGTCCAACCCGTGCTTGGCGTTCTTCACCTTCACCTGGGCGAAGTCCTCGAGCGTCGCGCCGTACAGATCCATCCGCCGACGCGCCAGCAGGGCGAAGTACACCGTGTTCGTCGCACCGATGAGGTGGAAGCGCTGCCAGTCGGGGTCGTTCTTCCGCTCGCCGCCCACCGGCGCGAAGAACCCCTTCGGCGTGGTGTCGGCGCCGATCACCAGCGCCACATCGCAGAATCCAGCGAGGATCTGTGCCCGCGCGCTCTGCAGCGCCTGGGAACCGCTGGCGCACGCCGCGTAGCTGGAGGTGACGGGGACGCCGTTCCAGCCGAGCTTCTGCGCGAACGTCGCGCCCGCGACGAACCCGGGATAGCCGTTGCGGATGGTGTCGGCGCCGGCGACCAGTTGGATCTGGCGCCAATCGAGGCCCGCCTCCGCGAGTGCCGCCCTGGCGGCGACGACGCCGTACTCGGTGAAGTCACGGCCCCACTTGCCCCACGGGTGCATACCCGCGCCGAGGATGTATACGGGTTCGGGGCTCATGCGATCCTCCAGGCGTAGACGATGCGCTCGACTCCGTCGTCGTCGGTGAACAGCGGCATGGTCGTCAACTCCATCTCCATGCCGACCTTGAGATCTGCGGCAAGCGTGCCCTCGACAACCTTCCCGAGGACGATCAGGCCTTCGTCCGCGAGTTGCACCGCGGCAACGGCGAACGGCTCGAACGGATCCGGAGCGGGGTACGGCGGCGGGGGCGCGTATCGGTTTTCGGTATAGCTCCACAATGTGCCCCGTCGGGACAGCGGCACCTGAGCCAGGTCGTCGCCGTCACAGGCCGGGTTGGGGCAGTTGTTCGCGCGCGGTGGGAAGACGTAGGTACCGCACTGGTGGCACTTGCCGCCGATCAGATAGGGCTGCCCGGAGCCGTCGGTGGCGAACCAGCCGTCGATCGCAGGTTGCGTAGAAGCTGACACGCGGTCAGCGTACCGAGTCCGGCGGCAAAACTGAAACGTGTTCCAGTTTGGGAGCCTGGTGTGGAGTTTGGGATCGGTAGCGATCCGGTGCGTGTGCACTCGTGCACGAACAGCGTCCCGGACGCCCTGTCCGGGACCCGGACGATCGGAGATCGCGATGGGATTCCTGAAGAAGGCCAAAGAAGCCGCTCAACAGGCACAGCAGGCCTTTGCCCAGCAGGGCCAGGGCATGGTGCACGTCCAGGGCGCGGGCCCGATCGACCCCGCCATCATGGGCGGCCCGTCGACCCGTTCGGTTTCCGCCGACGACCCGATCTGGCAGCCCATCAACGGCGTCTCGCTGCAGGACTACGCAGACCTCGCCCGCGAGGCGCAGGCCCGCGGCATCAACGACGAGGCGGGCATGATCACCCTTGCGCAGGAGCGCGGGTGGAACCCGGCGAACACCAAGGCCGCGCTCGACGGCTGGGTGCAGCGCATGGGCCAGTCGATGGCCGTCGGGCAGCAGTTCCGCAAATTCCTCGGTTACTGAGCGGGCCGATCGCCATGCCGAACCCGGTCAAAGACTGGGCGCGGATCTACGACGCCAATAAGCGGTACCTGGAGTCGCAGGGACGACCGCGCGAACGGCACAGCGCCCTATGGCGCCGTCTTCGACGGGCCAATCCCGTTGACATGACGACCGATTGGATCCGCACCGGTCAGCTCTGACCGGCAGCCAAGAGGATGCGCACCAGGTCGTCCGGGTTGTCACGCATCAGGTTGTGCGCACCGTCGAGCTCGTGGACGTTCCAGTGCGGGTCGTCCTTGACCCGTTCGTACGACGGCCTCATCGGTGAATCGCCTGGCCACTTCAGCGCGTAGACGAAGTCGCGACGCCGGAGCCTGTTCAGGTCGCCAGTCAGCTTGATCCGCTGAAGGAACGAGGCGAGGGGATGGGCGGTTGCGCGCGAGTCGAAGAACGGCATCGGCGACACGCCGTAGCCGGTGTCGTCGACGTCGAGATACCACTGCCGCTCCTCGTCGTTGACGAGATGCCAACACGATTCGCCGTCGCGGGGGACGAGCGCGTCGAGATAGACCAGCGCGTCGACCCTTTCGGGGACACGGTCGGCGACGCCGGTGATCACCATGCCGCCGTAGCTGTGCCCGACCAGAACCGCATCGTTGACGTTGTGTGCCTCCAATTCGGCGACGACGTCGACGATGTGGGTCTCCAGGTTCACCCCGGCGTGCAACAGGTGCGCGCGTTCGGCGATCCCCGTCAACGTGAGAGCGTGCACCCGGTGACCCCGCGAGCGCAGTGCGTCGGCAAGATCGTCGAAGCACCAGGCGCCGTGGCAGGCGCCGGGAATCAGCACATAGGTGGTCATGCCCTGCTCCTGTCGGCTTTGGTGTCGGTGCGGTACTTGGCGGTGACGCGGGCCAGGTCCTCAGGACGCTGGGTCGCTCCCGTGTGGTGCATCTCGCGGTTGGCTTCGACGACCTCGGCGGTCTCGGGACGACGCCGTTCTTCGTAACGCGTCAGGCCGCGCTCGAAGTCGCTCGCCAATTCGTCGGCGAGCACCGCGGCGTCGACGATGGCCTGCGAACCACCGTTGGCGCCAACGGGATACATCGGGTGGGCGGCATCGCCGAGCAGCGTGACGCGATCGCGTCCCCACCACGGCAGCACGTCGCGGTCGACCATCGGGTATTCGAGCACCGGCTCGGTCCTGCGCACCAGATCCGCCGCGTCCAGCCAGCCCAACTCCCACTTCTCCAGATGCCGGAGCACCTCGGCGCGGTCGCCGGGCTGATTCCACCTGGCGTCGCCGGGCAGCGGGCCGGGTTCCGCCTCGGGCAGCATCACGACCCAATTGATGAGCCCGCCGCCAATCGGGTACACGACGAGGTCTACCCCGTTGGCCCCCTTGACGATCGCCATCGTGGCGCCGTCGAGGAACGGCTCGCCCTCGATCGCCCCGCGGAACATCCGCAGACCCGACCACAGCAGCGGATCGCGTCCCGGGTGTAACTGGTGTCGAACCGCCGAGTGGATACCGTCTGCGCCGATCAACGCGTCGGCGACGAACTCGCCCGACGATGTCTGCACCCGCACACGGCCGTCAGCGTCGTCGAAGCGCGTCAATGCGGTGTTCGCATGGACTGCGTTGGGGCCGACTCGATCTCGCAACGCCGACAGCAGCAGTGTCTGCAGCTGACCGCGGTGCACCGAGTACTGCGGATAGCCGTAGCCGCCGTCGACGCCGCGCGGCTCGCGGTACAGAAGCGTGCCGTCGGTGTCGTAGTAGGTGATCGCCGCGGGCGCAACGGCGATCCGCGACAGTTCACCGCCGAGCCCGAGTTCGTAGAGCTCGCGTACGGCGTGTGGCAGCAGGTTGATGCCCACGCCCAGCGGGCAAAGGTCGGTGCGTTCGATGACGGTTGCGTTGATGCCGCGGGCGTGCAGTGCGATCGCAGCGGTCAGTCCGCCGATTCCGGCCCCGGCAATCAGAACTTTTGTAGCCATGACTCCAGCGTCGGCCGACTGATTCTATAAGTCCAATATCGATTTAGTGGAGAAACTATAATCAGTACTTATGGAACTCCGTCAGCTGGAGTATTTCGTCGCGGTCGCAGAGGAGGCGAACTTCACCAGGGCCGCCGAGCGGATCCACGTCGCGCAACCTGCGGTCAGCGCGCAGATCCAGCGGCTGGAACGCGAGTTGGGCCAGCCGCTGCTAGACAGGACGCGGCGGGTGGTGCGCTTGACCGCGGCGGGCGAGGCGGTGCTGCCCTATGCGAGGGCCGCGCTGGGCGCTGTCGGCGATATGCAGATCGCCGTCGACGAAGTCACCCAGGTGGTCCGCGGCGCCGTCACCATCGGCACAGTCGCATCGCACAGCGTTGACATCCCGCGGCTGCTCGCCGATTTTCACGCCGACCACCCGAACGTCGAAATCACCCTCGGCACAGACAGCTCCGACAACCTCATCGAGAGTCTCCGCAGCGGGCAGCTCGACATGGCAATCGTCTCCGTCGGGCCTGACGAAACGCCCGACGGGCTCGAGGTGGAGGTCGTCACCGACGAAGCGATCCAGGCCGCCGTCAGCCCCTCCGACCCGCTCGCCAGGCGGAAACAGATCAGGTTGGCCGACCTGCGCGACAGAACGCTCATCGCGTTGCCCGTCGGTGCGGGCATCCGTCACCAGTTCGACAGCGCCTGCGCGGCAGCGGGCGTGACACCCCGCATCGCCTTCGAGGCCACGACGCCGGTGGCACTGGCTGACCTGGCCGAGCGTGGCCTGGGTGTCGCGATTGTGCCCGCCTCGGTGCCGCGGGGCCGCGATGGGTTGCACGCGATGTTGATCGTGCCGGAGATCCGCGGACGGCTGGTCCTGGCGTGGCGCTCGCCGGGCCCGATCAGTCCGGCCGCGCGTGTTCTGGTCGAAAGGGCCCGGCGGCTACTCCGTGTCAGTCGGGAGCCTTCTACGCTGCCAAATTGATGCGTGTTCATGCTGGTGCTTTCCGCGTTGATGCTACAAAATATGGAGCATGACAACGCCTCGAAAAGGTTCGCCGGTGCGGGGTTCGACGTCGGGGCGGCCGATCATGGTCGCCCTCGACGTCCTCGGCCGCCGGGGCGCACTACGCGTCCTGTGGGAGTTGCGCGGTGAGCCGTTGACATTCCGAGCCCTTCAGGCGGCGGCGGAGATGAATCCGGGCTCCCTGAACACCCGCTTGAAAGAACTGCGGGCGATGGAGGTCGTCGACCATTCCGACGGCGGCTATCAGCTGACCGCGCATGGGCGATCGCTGATGGCCGCGCTCGAACCGTTGCAAGCCTGGGCCGATGGCTGGGCACGCCACATCGATGGCTGACTGCCGCAGCCAACCGGTCACGGGCGCACCTCGAAGATGTTGTTGAACGGCGTCTGAGCCGCCAGCCGGAAGCGGGTGAACCCAGCCTGTTCGACGACGTCGCGGATTCGGGCAGGTCCTGCCTGGGCGCCCAGCGCCAGGCCCACCGGCTGCGACAGGGAAGAGGGCGTACACAGCAGCGTGGAGAACCCGTAGAACGTGCGGCCGAGGGCGTGGAGATTGTTCTCGACCTCATCGCCTGCGGCCGGCTCGACGATCATCCACGTGCCGTCGACGGCGATGACGTCCCTGATGTGCTTCGCGGCGCCGACAGGATCGCCCATGTCGTGCAGGCAGTCGAACATCGTCACGATGTCGTAGGGACCGCCCGTGAACGCGTCCGCGCCTGCCGTCTCGAAGGTCGTTCGTGACGCTGCCACCGATTGCGCAGCGCGCACGCGTGCGGTGTCGACGGAACCGCGGTGCGCATCCGTGCCGCGAAATGTCGAGTGCGGGAAGGCTTCCGCCATCAGCAGGGTCGACGCGCCGTGTCCGCAGCCCACGTCGGCAACAGTGGCGCCCGCGGTGAGCTTCTCCACCACACCGTCTAGCGCGGGCAGCCAGTCGGTGACGAGATTGGCCGCATAGGTGGGCTGGAAGAACCGTTCGCATCCGATGTGCACATCGGAGTTGTGCTCGCCCCACCCGAAGCCGTCTCCTGACGCGGCTGCCTCGAAAACCGTCGCTGCGTCGCACACCGTTCCGTGTGCCAGTTGGAACAGGCCGCCGACGAATGCCGGGCTGCTGTCGTCGGTCAACGCCACGGCATGCTCCAGTGGCAGTTCGTAGCGCCGGGTGTTCGGGTCGTAACCGACGAACGCGCCCGCGGCCTGGGCGTTGAGCCATTCGCGTGCGTAGTGCTCGCCGGTACTCGTGCGCTCAGCAAGCTCTTCGGGAGTGCTCGGGCCATATTGATGGAGGGCCCGGTAGTAGCCAAGGCGCTCGCCCATCACGACGAGAGCGCCGTTGAGGGCGGCACCGACTTCGCCGACGGCCCTCAGTACGAACGCCATCAGTTTGTCGGCGTCCACTTCGCCTGTGGGAGGGGCGGTTTCAGTTGTCGCGGTCATGGTGTGTCCTTTCGGGGTAGTCCCATCCGATAGCGCTACAGTTTTCATAGCATGCAAAACCATACCTGTATGTGCTACAAAAAGTAAAGCGCTCGGGCTGTTCTTGCCTGTCGGAGCGGATGCCTAGAGTTGGGTCCGTGAGTCCCGCTAAAACCGCTGTCGATGAGAAGCCGACATTGATGCTGCTGGACGGCAATTCGCTGGCGTTCCGGGCGTTCTACGCGTTGCCTGCCGAGAACTTCAAGACCCAGGGCGGCCTGACCACCAACGCGGTCTACGGGTTCACCGCGATGCTGATCAATCTGCTGCGCGACGAGCAGCCCAGCCATATCGCGGCGGCGTTCGACGTCTCGCGCCAGACATTCCGGCTGGAGAAATATCCCCAGTACAAGGCGGGCCGGTCGGCGACGCCCGACGAGTTCCGCGGCCAGATCGACATCACCAAGGAGGTGCTCGGCGCACTGGGCATCACGGTGCTGGCCGAACCGGGCTTCGAGGCCGACGACGTCATCGCCACGCTGGCCACGCAGGCCGAGGACGACGGCTACCGGGTGCTTGTGGTCACCGGTGACCGCGACTCGCTGCAGTTGGTCAGCCCCGATGTCACCGTGCTCTACCCGCGCAAAGGTGTCAGCGAGCTGACCCGGTTCACGCCTGATGCGGTCCTCGAGAAATACGGGCTCACCCCGCAGCAGTACCCGGACTTCGCGGCGCTGCGCGGCGATCCGAGCGACAACCTGCCCGGCATCCCCGGCGTTGGGGAGAAGACGGCGACGAAGTGGATCGCCGAATACGGCTCGCTGCAGGCGCTCGTCGACCAGGTCGACACGGTGAAGGGCAAGGTGGGCGACGCGCTGCGTGCCAACCTGTCGAGCGTCGTGCTCAACCGCGAACTGACCGATCTCGTCAAGGATGTGCCGCTCGCGCAGACACCCGACACGCTGCGCATGCAACCGTGGGACCGCGACCAGATCCACCGACTCTTCGACGACCTGGAATTCCGCGTCCTCCGCGAGCGACTCTTCGAGACGCTGGCATCGGCGGACCCCGAGGTCGACCAGGGCTTCGATGTAAAGGGCGGTGCGCTCGAGTCGGGCGAATTGGCCGGCTGGCTGTCGGAGCACACCAAGGGCAAACGCTCCGGGCTGGCCGTGATCGGCACGCATCTGGCGTTCGATGCGGACACCACCGCGCTGGCGATCGTCGCAGGGGACGGCGACGGCCGGTACGTCGACACCACCACCCTGAATCCCGACGACGAGAAGGCACTCGCGTCGTGGCTGTCCGACGCCGACGCCCCCAAGGCCCTGCACGAGGCAAAGCTGGCGATGCACGATCTGCAAGGGCGGGGCTGGACGCTGCGCGGTGTCACATCGGACACCGCGTTGTCCGCCTACCTCGTCCGGCCCGGTCAGCGTAGTTTCGCACTCGACGATTTGTCACTGCGATATCTGAAGCGTGAGCTGCGCGCGGATAACCCTGAGCAGCAACAGCTTTCGCTGCTCGACGACAGCGAAGGCGTCGACGACCAGGCGGTCCAGACGTCGCTCCTGCGGGCCAGCGCGGTGATGGACCTCGCCGATGCGCTCGACGAGGAGTTGGCGCGCATCGAGTCCTCCGCGCTGCTGGGCGATATGGAGCTGCCGGTGCAGCGGGTGCTCGCCGAGATGGAGACGGCGGGCATCGCCGTTGACCTCGGCCAGCTGTCCGAATTGCAGAGCGAGTTCGCCAACCTGATCCGCGACGCCGCGGAAGCGGCATACGGGGTGATCGGCAAGCAGATCAACCTCGGCTCGCCCAAACAGCTGCAGGTGGTGCTGTTCGACGAGCTGGAGATGCCCAAGACCAAGCGCACCAAGACCGGCTACACCACCGACGCCGATGCCTTGCAGTCTCTATTCGACAAGACCGGGCATCCGTTCCTGCAGCATCTGCTTTCGCACCGCGACGCGACTCGGCTGAAGGTCACCGTGGACGGGCTGCTGAACTCGGTGGCCTCCGACGGCCGGATCCACACGACGTTCAACCAGACCATCGCCGCGACAGGCCGACTCTCGTCGACGGAGCCGAACCTGCAGAACATCCCGATCCGCACCGACGCGGGCCGCCGGATCCGCGACGCGTTCGTCGTCGGCAAGGGCTACGAAGAGCTGATGACGGCCGACTACAGCCAGATCGAGATGCGGATCATGGCGCACCTGTCGCAGGACGACGGCCTGATCGAGGCGTTCAAGACCGGAGAGGACCTGCACTCGTTCGTCGCGTCGCGGGCGTTCTCCGTGCCGATCGACGAGGTCACACCCGAGCTGCGGCGCCGGGTCAAGGCGATGTCCTACGGGCTGGCCTACGGGCTCAGCGCCTACGGCCTTGCCGCACAGCTGAAGATCTCCACCGAAGAAGCCAAGGTGCAGATGGAGCAGTACTTCGACCGGTTCGGCGGGGTGCGCGACTACCTGCGCGATGTCGTGGACCAGGCCCGCAAGGACGGCTTCACCTCGACGGTGTTCGGTAGGCGCCGCTACCTGCCCGAGCTGGACAGCAGCAACCGAAACGTGCGCGAGGCGGCCGAGCGGGCCGCGCTGAACGCCCCGATCCAGGGCAGCGCCGCCGACATCATCAAGGTGGCGATGATCGAGGTGGACAAGGCGCTCAAGGATGCCGGGCTGAAGTCGCGAATGCTGCTGCAGGTGCACGACGAGCTGCTGATCGAGCTCGCGCCGGGCGAGCGAGACCAGGTCGAGAAGCTGGTGCGCGACAAGATGGGCGGCGCCTATCCGCTGAACGTGCCGCTTGAGGTATCGGTGGGCTACGGCCGCAGCTGGGACGCCGCGGCGCACTAGGCATGGCATCGACGGCCGTTGATGCGGGAACGCGGTTGCGAACGAACGTGACCCGCGTTCATGCGACCTGCCTGTTCGCCATCACCATTGCCGCCACCGTCGGATCGACGCTGGGTTGGAAGGGACGCGGCCCGCTGAATGTGCTCGCCACTCAGCCGTACGGGTACGTCGGCCTGTTCCAGGCGTACTTCCTGATGTTCTTGCTTGCGTTCGTGTGCCTTATGGGTGCGACGCGATGGCCGAGCCGGCTGTGGAACGCGGCGCTTCTCGTCGCCCATCTTGCGCCGCTGTTCGTCATCGTGATCGCCAACGACGTATTCGCTTCCACCGGCAGCGTGCGAATGGCATACGCCGTCGCGTTGACGGTCCACATCCCGTTTGTGTTGCTGGAAACCTTTGCGCTGCTTTGGAAAGCGCCTTTTCTCACCAGACACGCGGCGCACTAGGGAGCGATTACACCCGAAATCCCGCGAGGGCCTGAAGGACCGGCGCATCGGCGCGCGCTCCGTAGACGGCGTAGGCCTCCTCGGTCAGCAGTGCATTCACCCGCTGATCGCCGAAGCCGCGGTCGATGCGGTCGCGGACGAACGCCAACTTCACCACCTGATGTGAGAACTTCTTGACCGACTTCGCGGCGGGCCGCCCTCCTGCGCGGTTCGCCTGGGCGATCGCGGCCTTCCGGTGCCGGAGCGAATCCAGCCAGGTCGCTTCGTTGGCGGTCACCAGACCCGCAGCCACCATGCCGGGCAGCTCTCCCGCGACGACCTTCTGCTCCCGTCTCCGGCTGGCCACGCCCAGCCAGATCGCCAGGCCGAAGATCGGCACCATCCACAACAGGTAGACGAGGAAGTACGCCTCCACCCCGAGCAGCGATGAGCCGTTCCACAAGCCGTGCATGATCACCGCGCCGATGTAGCCGAGCAGGATGCAGCCGACCTTGGCCAGGGTGCTCCGCTTCTGCAGTGCGAAGTACACCCCGATGCCGGTCATGGTGGTGAACAGCGGGTGCGCGAACGGCGCCATGATCAGCCGCATCGCCGCCGTCAGGAGCGAGTCTCCGACCGTGTCGCCGCTGCCGATGTACAGAATGTCCTCCAACCAGGCGAAACCGGCCCCGACCAGGCCGGCGTACACCAGGCAGTCGGTCATGGAGTTCAACTCGTTGCGCCTCCGGCCGGTCATCATGAGCACCAGAAACAGGCCCTTGGCGGCCTCTTCCGTCAGCGGTGCCGCAAACGCGATGGTGAAGGGGCTGACGTCGCCCGACGCCCCGGGGTGGATCGCGGCCTCGGTGACCAGCTGCAGGATCGACGCGATGATCACCGCGACCGATGCGCCCCACAAGAACGCGAAAATCAGCAGCCTCGTCGGCTCCGGCTCCCAGCGGTCCAACCACAGGTAGGCCAGTACGACGACCGTCATGGCCAGGCTGGACAGCACGAACCCGATACCGGTGCCGACCGGGTTGAACGCGGTCAGCGCGATGACGATCAACCCGGCGATGGTGCCCAGCGTGATCAGCACGCCCAGAGGGGCTCCGACCTGGCGGATTCGCCGCTGTAGCGGCGGGTATGGAGGTAGATATTGGAGCGGCTGCGGCGGCGGACCGGCGTAGGACACCAGAGCAGGGTAGCTGGCTGCGATGCGCCGGCATGGGACCGAGTTTGTCCAGCGTGTACACAGTCGAGTAACCTCGACAGGTACCCGTCTGTGGTTTTGCGATCTCTGCTGCGGGTCACACCAATAACAACTGTCCCTGCGATCAAACCTGTCCGGAGCAACCCAACAACATGCCAAGTCCCTCCGTCACCTCGCCGCAAGTAGCCGTCAACGACATCGGCTCGAGCGAGGACTTTCTCGCCGCCATCGACAAAACCATCAAATACTTCAACGATGGCGACATCGTCGAAGGGACGATCGTCAAGGTTGACCGCGACGAAGTCCTTCTCGACATCGGTTACAAGACCGAAGGCGTCATCCCTTCCCGAGAGCTCTCCATCAAGCACGACGTCGACCCCAATGAGGTTGTGTCCGTCGGCGATGAGATCGAAGCACTGGTCCTCACGAAGGAGGACAAGGAAGGCCGCCTGATCCTGTCCAAGAAGCGTGCCCAGTACGAGCGCGCATGGGGCACCATCGAAGAGCTCAAGGAAAAAGACGAGGCCGTCAAGGGCACCGTCATCGAGGTCGTCAAGGGCGGCCTGATCCTCGACATCGGCCTGCGCGGCTTCCTGCCCGCATCGCTGGTCGAGATGCGTCGCGTCCGCGATCTGCAGCCGTACATCGGCAAGGAGATCGAGGCCAAGATCATCGAGCTCGACAAGAACCGCAACAACGTTGTGTTGTCCCGCCGCGCCTGGCTGGAGCAGACGCAGTCCGAGGTGCGCAGCGAGTTCCTCAACCAGCTGACCAAGGGCGCCATCCGCAAGGGTGTGGTGTCCTCGATCGTCAACTTCGGCGCCTTCGTCGATCTCGGCGGGGTCGACGGCCTGGTGCACGTCTCCGAGCTGTCGTGGAAGCACATCGACCACCCGTCCGAGGTCGTCAACGTCGGCGACGAGGTCACCGTCGAGGTGTTGGACGTCGACATGGATCGCGAGCGGGTCTCGTTGTCGCTCAAGGCAACCCAGGAAGACCCGTGGCGTCACTTCGCCCGCACCCACGCGATCGGGCAGATCGTCCCTGGCAAGGTCACCAAGCTGGTGCCGTTCGGCGCGTTCGTCCGCGTCGAGGAGGGCATCGAAGGTCTGGTGCACATCTCCGAGCTGGCCGAGCGCCACGTGGAGGTGCCCGACCAGGTGGTCGCCGTCGGCGACGACGCGATGGTCAAGGTCATCGACATCGACCTGGAGCGTCGCCGCATCTCGCTGTCGCTGAAGCAGGCCAACGAGGACTACACCGAGGAGTTCGACCCCTCGAAGTACGGCATGGCCGACAGCTACGACGAGCAGGGCAACTACATCTTCCCGGAGGGCTTCGACCCCGACACCAACGAGTGGCTCGAGGGTTTCGAGACCCAGCGCAACGAGTGGGAGGCCCGCTACGCCGAGGCGGAGCGCAGGCACAAGATGCACACCACGCAGATGGAGAAGTTCGCCGCGGCCGAGGCCGCGGAGGCGGAGAAGCCATCGGCCAACGGCGCACCGCGTGACGAGGAGCAGTCGGCGGGTGGCTCACTGGCCAGCGACGCCCAGCTGGCGGCGCTGCGGGAGAAGCTGGCAGGCAGCGCCTAACCGGCGCTAAAGCCTGACCGGATGCTGCGCATCGGTCTGACCGGCGGAATCGGCGCCGGCAAGTCGACGGTGTCCGCCGCGTTCAGCGAGTGCGGCGGCATCATCGTCGATGGTGACGTGATCGCCAGGGAAGTCGTCGAACCGGGCACCGACGGACTGGCCGCGCTGGTCGAGGCGTTCGGCGACGACATCCTGTTGCCCGACGGCGCGCTGAACCGCCCGGCCCTGGCTGCCAAGGCCTTCGTCGACGACGATCAGCGCGCCAAGCTGAACGGCATCGTGCACCCGCTGGTCGGCAAGCGGCGCGAGGAGATCATCGCCGCCGTCTCCGAAGATGCGGTGGTCGTCGAGGACATCCCGCTGCTCGTCGAAACCGGCATGGCGCCGATGTTCCCGCTCGTGGTGGTCGTTCACGCCGACGAGGAGACCAGGGTCAAGCGGTTGATCAAGCGCGGCATGGCCGAAGCCGACGCTCGTGCGAGGATCGCCGCGCAGGCACCCGAAGACCAGCGCCGCGCGATCGCCGATGTGCTGCTTGACAACTCGGGATCACAGGGCGAACTGGTCGAGCGTGCGCGCGACATCTGGTATCACCGGGTCTTGCCGCTTGCGCACAACATCCGGACCCGTGAGGTCGTGCGCGTCCCGCCGGCGTTGGCGCCGTATGACCCGGCGTGGCCGGACGATGCCCGCCGGATCATCAACCGCCTTCGCATGGCATGTGGCTCGAAGGCGTTGCGCGTCGATCACATCGGCTCGACCGCCGTCCCCGGGATGGACGGCAAGGACGTCATCGACGTTCAGGTGACTGTCGAATCACTCGACGTCGCCGACGAACTCGCGGGTGTTCTGACGAACGTCGGTTATCCGCGCATCGAGGGCATCACCGGCGACGTACCGCACGACGGCGATCCGGCATTGTGGCGCAAGCGGTTTCACGGGGCCGCGGATCCCGGGCGGCCTGCCAATGTCCATGTGCGTGTGAACGGATGGCCCAACCAGCAGTTCGCGCTGCTGTTCGTCGACTGGTTGACGGCCAATCCCGGCGTGCGGGAGGACTACCTGACCGCCAAGCGGAAGGCGGTGGCCGCGACGGACTATGCCGATGCGAAGGAGCCGTGGTTCCTCGATGGGTACTGGCGCGCCAGGGCGTGGGCCGACTCGACCAGTTGGCGTTTACCGAACCAGAGTTACAGCGAGTCACAAGCTGACGCACAGCAGGATTTGACGCATTAGCTAATTTTTCATAGAACGGGTCGCGCACGGTCCTGGGCCCCGTAGTATTTCGCTGGCAGGGGGAAATTCGGCATCCTTGGCAGGCTTTGCTCGATATGCCGACTGCTCGAAGTTGGGAGCATTGTCGCGTCGCCGGGAGATTTCTAGCGACTTCTTCAAGGGGCCGAGGGGGAACGCAGTGAGTGAACTTGCCGAGCCGGAAAAAGTCGTGCTGCTGGCGTTGGAGTCCGTCGATCACCCGATGCACCTCGGCGTGCTTCAGGTCTTCGCGCCGCCGGCGGGTGCGGGGCCCGAATACCCGCGGGAGACATTCGAGGCTATGCGGGCCTGCACGGACGTGGCGCGGACGTTCACGGGTCATCCGGCGCGGACCCGACGCGGCACCTCGAAGGTGCGGTGGACGTACGACACTGGAATTGACATCGACTACCACTGGCACTATCGGCGACTGCCCGCGCCGGGCGGTGAGCAGGAACTGTTCGATCTGCTGGGCGAACTGCACAGCAGCGTGCTGGACCGACGGAAACCCCTTTGGGAGGGGCATCTCATCGACGGCCTCGAGAACGGCCGGTTCGCGGTGTACATCAAGGCACACCACGCGCTCGCCGACGGTACGTCGGGCGCCAATGTGATTCAGGGGGCGCTCAGTGCCGATCCGGCGGACGCAGAAGTGCGGGTGTCATGGGCGCCACTGCCACGCACAAGGTCGGGTCCCAAGCGGCCGAGGCAACAAGCTACGGCCCCATCCACCGGCAAGGTCGTCCACGTCGCGCGCGAGTTACGCCGCTCGATTTCCCTGATTCGCAAGCTGTATCGAAACCGTGAGCTTGCGCCCGCGCTTCGTGCGCCCAGGACGATCTTCGGCACCGCATCAGGCGGCCCGCGTCGCTGTGCCGTGCGCTCCTGGCCGTTGATTCGGGTAACAGACGTTGCGACGAAGGCTGAAGTCACGGTCAACGACGTCGCGCTCGCGATGTGCGCAGGCGCGATGCGCGAGTACCTCAGCCAGCACGGGGCGTTGCCGGAGCGCCCATTGGTCGCAATGGCTCCCGTCAACATCCGCGACGACGAGGATGCCGACGCAGGCAACATCGTCGGCGGCGCAATCTGCACGCTGGCCACCGATGTGGACGATCCGGCGGAGCGGCTACAGACCATTCACAAATCGATGCGGCACAACGTCGAGATCATCCGGGAACTGCCGCGGCAGGTCGCCATCCACCTGTTCGGAGTCGTGTGCGTGCCGATCAGCAGCGATACTGGGCTCGGCGCACGCATCCCTCCGGTGTTCAATGTCGGAATCTCGCATATGCGGGGCCTCGATACGCCGTTGTACCGCAACGGTGCGCGGTTGGAGGCCACTTACCCGTTGCCGCCGACGTTGCGGGGACAGGCGCTGAACGTCGGTCTGTTCTCCAGCGGCGAAACGATCGACTTCGGGCTTGTCAGCAGCGAACGTGCGGTGCCCGACCTCGAGCGCATGGTCGACTACCTCGAAACGGCACTCCAGGAACTGGAGCGAGCGGTCGGCTTGTGAACAGTGGGATTGCCGTCAACGCGGTGAGCAAGTCCTTCGGTGACGTTATGGCATTGCGGGACATCAGCTTCGAAGTCGGCGTCGGCGAGGTCATCGGCCTTCTCGGACCGAATGGGGCAGGCAAGACGACAATGGTGGACATCCTGTCGACCGTGACCCGGCCAGATCACGGGCGGGCGTGGGTGGCCGGCCACGACGTCGTCGCCGAGCCTGCGAAAGTACGGCGGGCGATCATGCTGACCGGCCAGCACGTGGCCGTCGACAACATGTTGACGGGCACGCAGAACTTGGTGACCTTCGGTCGGTTGCAGGGGTTGGGCAAAAACGCCGCAGTGCGGCGGGCGGCCGAACTCATCGAGGAGTTCGATCTGCACGATGCGGCCGATCGGCGCGTGGACACATACTCGGGCGGCATGCGTCGGCGTATCGACATTGCGTGCGGACTGACCGTGCGCCCGCAGGTGGCATTCCTCGACGAACCGACCACAGGACTGGATCCGCGTAGCAGACAAAGCATCTGGCAGCTCATTGCGCGGTTCAAGGCCGCGGGCATCACTACGCTGCTGACGACCCAGTATCTCGAAGAAGCCGATGCGCTCAGCGATCGCATCATCATGATCGACGGAGGCAGCATCATCGCCGAGGGCACGGTAGACGAGCTGAAAAGGCTTACGGGCAGCGGCTATTGCGAGATCGTGCCGCAGGATCCCGCGGACCTTCCCGCCATCGCGACCGTGCTCGCCTCGATGCTGCCCGAGGGAGACGGCTCGCCCCTGTCCGTCTCTGTTGACCGAATCACCATCCCGGCCCCCGACGGTGCCAACACCCTCGTCGAGGCCATCCGCCTGATCGACCATGCCGGCATCGCCCTGACCGACGTCGGGCTCCGCAGGCCGTCGCTAGACGATGTCTTCTTTACGCTGACCGCCGATCCCGCATCATGACCTTCTGGACATCGGAGCGGCCGCGGCCGTCGGCGTTGCGCCAGTGGTGGGTATTGACCACTCGCGTGATCGCGCCAACAGTCCGCAACGGCGAACTCCTCATAGCGATTTCGCTGTCCGCCGTATTCACGGCGAGCTTCTACATTCCCCTCAGGGGTGTGATGACGCAGATACTGCACCGCAGCTACGCGCAGTACCTCATGCCCTCGATTGTTCTGCAAACCGTGTATTTCGCCGCTATGTCGGCCGCACTGCGGTCAGCCACGGATGAGGTCGACGGTGTCAGCCGCCGATTCCGCACCATGCCGATTCCGCCGGTGGTGCCGCTGGCCGCTCGCATGTCGGGAAACGTGTACAGGTGCGTAGTGGGAGTGGCAACGGCGATGGTGTGGGCCCACGTGATCGGATTCCGATTCGAAAGGGGCTGGCCTTACACACTCGCGTTCTTCGCCGTAGTGCTGCTCATCGGCATCGTGCTTGCACTCGTCGGCGACCTCATCGGGATAGTGTCGACAAACCCGGAGTCGACCACTCACATCATCCTGCTGCCTGTGTTGACGCTGGGCATGCTATCGGTGGGTTTCCAACCCGCAGAACAGTTTCCGGCCTGGATCCAGCCATTCGTACGCAATCAGGTGCTCTCACAATTCGTGAATGCATTGCACACTCTGGCCGGTGACGGGACCGGATCGCCGCCCGCGTGGTCGGTGCTGACACCGGCACTGTTGTGGCTGGCCGGGATTCTCGTGTTGGTCGTCTATCTCTATTCGCTGATATTGGGCAGGCGCCGGTGAACACCGTCGACGATCAGCCGGAGGATTCGCTTCACCAACTCGCAGTTCATACCTGGGTCCAGACAGGCCGACTACTGATCAGGTGGCAGCACGACCCCCAGACCGTCATTCAGTCGCTGGTCATGCCGTGTGCGTTCCTGGTGTCACTCAATCTGGTTTTCGGCAAGGCGATCTCCGACATCAGCGGCCAGAACGCATTGAACGGGACTGTGCCGATGGCCGCTTTGGTGGGGGCGCTATTCGGATCAACCGCCGCCGGGATCTCGCTGATGCGAGAACGTGACGACGGGTTACTGACCCGATTCTGGGCGCTGCCGGTACATCGCATGGCGGGCGTGCTGTCGAGACTTGTGGCAGAGGCCATTCGGATATTCGCGACCGCAGTGCTCGTCATGCTCACCGGAATCGTTCTTGGGTTCCGCTTCGATGCAGGCCTCGCCCGCATCCCGGCATGGCTTGCGGTGCCCATCGTGTTCGGCGTCGCGTTCTCCTTCCTGGTGACGACGCTGGCGCTGAGAATCAAGAACACGGTCTTGGCCGAGGCGACGGGAATCGCCGTGGCCGGCCTTTTCTTCTTCTGCACCGGCTTCGTGCCGCTCGACCTGTATCCGAGGTGGATTCAGCCGGTCATTGCACATCAACCGATGAGCTATGCAGTCGAGGTGATGCGAGCACTCTCCGCCGGCGGCACACTGCTTGTTCCGGTGGTCGGAACCTTGCTGTGGTCAGTGGGTGTCGCCGCGGTATGCCTGATGCCGATGACGAATGGCTACCGCAGAGCGAGCATGCGTTAGGCCGACGTGGCGACGGCGCCGTCGGCGGGCGCGCCACCCGGGGGCGGTGCGGCAGGCGCCGGTTGCCCGGCCACCGGTGTGTCAAGCGCAGCGCCGCATTGAAGTGTGCCGTACAGCGGGTCGTCCTTGACGTGGAAGAGCCTCGGCGCGATGAACTGTTCAGCCTGCGCGACGATCTGGTCATCGACCAGGATCTCGCAGTGCAGATTCGATCCGTACGGCCATTGGATGGAGACTGTCATCCCCGCCAGTTTCGGGTCGGACAGGACCGTGTTGACCTCGAACGTGATGCCCGGTAGCAGCGTCGGCTGGTCGCTGTTGACGTTCGCGTCGTCGATCTTGTACGCGACCACCGCTCCGCGGGATGTGCCATCGGCGCGGGCCCGGTACGTGACGTTGTGCTTCAACCCGTCACCGGGAGCGGGCGCCACGTCGGTCTGGGAATCGGGGTCCGGCTCGGCGAGTGCCGTAGGCGCAAGTAGCTGGGAGCCGACGACGAGGGCCGTCAGGGCAGCGGCGGCGACCCATCCGCGCTCGGTGAGGCTCATGCCTGCGACCTTACGCGAAGCGTCAATTTAGATACAAAGCCGTTGCCGGCGCCGTAGGTTTCACACCGGTTGACAGCGGGGGCACCACAGCGACGTCCGGCCTGCGATGCGACGGCGGTTCAGCCGTGAGCCGCAACGTGGACAGGACGGATCGGGGTCGTCGCGCACGCCGGTAAGCCATCGCCGCAACCGGGGAACGCAACCGTGGCGCACAGCGGTGTGCAGCGTGCGTTTCATCGCACTGTGCAGCCGCCGGAAGTCGTCCGAGTCGAGGTCGGCGACGGAACGCGCCGGATTCACCTTGGCCCGCCAGCAGATCCAACGCCAGCGCATCCGGGCCCTGTTCGCCGATGACGCCCGCCAGCTCGTCATCATCGTCGGCCAACCACACGCCACGCAGCTTTCGGAGGTCGGCGTACCGTATTTCGCCGCCGGGCGCGGCGAAATACGGATGGCCGGTCATTCCGCTGTGCACGAGAAGCGTAGGTCCGTCCGTCGGCAGGATCAGCCACTTGCCGTGCCTGCGTGGCTTGTCGAAGCGATGACCGGTCAGCTTCTGCGACAGAGACCGCGCATTCGCATTGCGAAGCACTCCCGAATCCAACACGTCGACACTTCGGATCTGGCGTCCGGGCAAGGTGTCGGCGAGTTGTCGGCGAAACCCCTCCACGTCGGGCAACTCAGGCATGGATCTTGGCCAGCCGTTTCATCGGACGGGTCAATGAGCGGCCGCGTCGGCCGATATCGGACCACGGGTCGCCGTTTTCGGCCACCCGCTTGGGGACGTCTCGAAGCGTGAAGCTGTCGGCCCGCAGTCCGCGGCGGTCGAGCTCGTCCCATTCCAATGGCGTGGCAACCGGCGCTCCGCGACGGGCGCGCACGGCGTACGGGGCGACGGCGGTCTGCGCGTACGCGTTCCGCATGATGTCGAGGTACACCCGATCGCCCCGTTTGCCCTTGCGCATCTCGACAGTGCGGTGCGCAGGGTCGTCGGCAGCGACCACATCGGCGACGTCGCGGGCAAACTGCCGCACCGTGTCGAAATCGTTGCCGCCCTTGATCGGTGAAACGACGTGCAGGCCGCGCGATCCGGTGGTTTGCACGTAGGACACCAAGCCGAGGTCGTCGAGGACGTCCGCGACCGTGCGGGCCGTCGCCTTCACCGCAGCGAAGTCGTTGTCGGACGGGTCCAGGTCGAAGATGATGCGGTCCGGCGCGTGCAGGCTGTCGCGCCGGGATAGCCATGCGTGCACGATGACGCAGTTCTGGTTGGCGATCCAGCGCAGGGCGTCGCGTCCGTCGGCGGTGGGGTGCACAACGGTGCCGCCCTCCTTGGCAACCTGCACCCGACCCATCCAGTCAGGCAACGAATCGGCGAAGTCCTGCTGCACGAAGCCCTTCTGGTCGATGCCGCGCGGGTATCGCCACAGGGTGAGCGGGCGCGCCTTCAGGTGCGGCACCATAACCCCGGCGATGTCGGTGTAGTACTCGACGAGGTCTCCCTTGGTGATGCCGTCGGCCGGAAACAGCACCCGGTCGGCATGGGTGACCTCGACCTTGGCGGGCATCAGCGGCTCTCTCTGACGACGTCGCCGGGGCTCTTGTCGGTGCGTAGACCCAGATACCGGGGGTGGCGCAGCTTGCCGTCGCGGGTCCACTCGCTGAACGCCACCTGCGCCACCGACCTGGGCCGCACCCAATGCGCACCGGGCTCTCTGACCTGACCGCTGCTGATCGGCGTGCTGTCCTGCTCGGTGCGGGACAGCCGTTTGTGCAGGCTGCGCAGCGTCGCCGTGTCGAAGCCCGTGCCGACCTTGCCCGCGTACACCAGTTCGTCGCCGTCGTGGTAGCCGAGCAGCAGGGCGCCCAACCCGACACGGCTGCCCTTCGGGGCGGTGTAACCGACGATGACGAACTCCTGGTCGTGGCTGCACTTGAATTTCAGCCAGTTCGACGAGCGTCGCCCCTCATACGGCGCATCGGCCCGCTTGGCGATGACGCCTTCGTCGCCGCGCCTGCACGCTGTCGCATAGGCGGCCTCGCCGGCCTTGACACGATGCGGGGTGTAGCGCAGCGGGTCGTGGAACTGAAACGCATTGCGCAACAACCGCTTGCGGCAAGTCAGCGGGAATTCAGTGGTAGACCTGCCGTCCAGGTGCAACAAATCGAACACGTAGTAGAACACCGGGATACCGGTCGCGACAGATTCTTCGGGCTTGGTAATGCCCAACCGGCCCTGTAGCCGCGCGAAGCTGGTGCGGCGTCCTTCGAATGCGACGATCTCGCCGTCGACGACGAACTTGGCGGACTTCTGTGCGGCGAGGGCTTCGACGATCTCGGGATAGGTTCCGTTGAGGGACTGCCGGTTACGCGACAGCAGCCGCACCTTGCCGCCGTCGCGAAACGCCAGGCATCGGACCCCGTCGAGTTTGCGCTCGAAGATCCAGTCCGGGTCAGAGAACCGGTCGTCCGTCAGCGTCGCGAGGGTGGGAGAGCACCAGGTGGGCACCGCCTCGGTCATGACAACTCGTCGAGCGTGCGGCCGGACACCACCGACTCCGGTTGGCTGCGTACGGGTTTCCTGCGGCGATCGGCGTCGTCGTCGGACTTTTTGACGAGCAGCCAGGCCTCGTCCTTGCCGGTGCGGAAACGGGTCAGCGCGAATCCGCCGTGCAGCTTCTCGCCGTTCAGGCGGAACGACAGATGGCCGCGCTCGAGCGCGTCGGCCATGTCGTCGTCGCCCTCGTTGGTGTACGTGCCGCGATCCCAGACGATGACGCGACCCGCGCCGTATTCGCCTTCGGGGATGATGCCCTCGAAATCCTCGTAGTCCATCGGATGGTCCTCGGTGCGGCGCGCCATCCGTTTGTCCTTCGGGTTGATCGACGGACCCTTCGGTACCGCCCACGATGCGAGGACGCCGTCGATCTCCAGCCGGAAGTCGTAATGGTCGGTGCTCGCCGCGTGGTGCTGGACGACGAAGTGCGGGCCGCTCCCACGCCGCTTCCTATGTGACCGCCCGCGCGGCTCCGGGCTGCGCCCCGCCGGCCTCTTCTCGCGGTACTTCTCGAGGGTCATGTATGCGGCATACCCGCAGCATGCTGGCTCTACGCGCCGCGCCAGGTGAGGGTCATGCCCGCCGCGCCCAGCCACCGGACCAGGTCATAGCCGTGCCTGGACAGGCCGTCTATCGCGGACACGGCCGTCTGAACCGCCCGTTCGCCGTCTTCTGGGGTCAGCAGACCGTGGCGGACGGCGGTGAGCAGCTCATCGACGTCGGAGAGGTCAACGCCGTCGCCGGTCCGCACCGCGAGGTCGAGGTAGTGGTCCTCGGAGTGCCAGGCCGACGCGCCTGGCGTGTAGCGGCCGACGTCGAGGTAGTAGTCCTGGTCGAGTTCATATCCGGCGTTGAAGTGGAAAATCGTGGCGCGCAGGCTCAGCGACGGCAGCAGCCACGACTCCATGTAGTGGAACTGGGCGCGACCCGGCGTCGGGCGGGCCATGTAGAGCCCCCACGGCTGCACCGTGTACTCGTCCACCGCCCGCACGATCCCCTTGGGATCGGTGTTGGTGCGAGCGATCAGGTCGAATTTCTCGTGCTTCGGAGCGTGGATATGCCAAGCATAGGGGTGGGGGACAGGTCCGGCGGGCAGGAGCGTTGGGCCCACGCCGCAGGCAGGGGACGACCTGGGGAATGAGCCAGTGTCGGTGTGTGGTTTTACTCTGTGAACATGGCTTTCGCTACCGAACATCCCATCCTGGCGCACTCCGAGTACCGCCCTGTAGAGGCGATGGTGCGCGCCGGTGGCAAGTTCGAGGTCGTCAGCGAGTACGACCCTGCCGGTGACCAGCCGGCCGCGATCGACGATCTGGAACGCCGCATCAACGCAGGGGAGCGCGACGTGGTGTTGCTCGGCGCCACCGGCACCGGCAAGTCGGCGACGACCGCCTGGCTGGTGGAGCGGCTGCAGCGGCCCACCCTGGTGATGGCGCCGAACAAGACGCTGGCCGCCCAGCTCGCCAATGAGCTACGGGAGATGTTGCCCCACAACGCCGTTGAGTACTTCGTGTCGTATTACGACTACTACCAGCCCGAGGCGTACATCGCGCAGACCGACACCTACATCGAGAAGGACAGCTCGATCAACGACGACGTCGAGCGGCTGCGGCATTCCGCCACCTCGAGCCTGCTGTCACGCCGCGACGTGGTGGTGGTCGCATCGGTATCCTGCATCTACGGCCTTGGGACACCGCAGTCCTACATGGACCGGTCCGTGGAGGTGACGGTCGGGGAGGAGATACCCCGCGACGCGCTGTTGCGGCTGCTGGTCGACGTTCAGTACACCCGCAACGACATGGCGTTCACCCGAGGCTCGTTCCGGGTGCGTGGCGACACGGTAGAGATCATCCCGTCCTACGAAGAGCTCGCGGTGCGCATAGAGTTCTTCGGCGACGAGGTGGAGGCGCTGTACTACCTGCACCCGCTGACCGGCGACGTCATCCGCAAGGTGGACTCGCTGCGGATCTTCCCGGCCACCCACTACGTCGCGGGGCCGGAGCGGATGGCGCATGCGATCTCCACGATCGAGCAGGAGCTCGAGGAGCGACTCGCCGAGCTGGAGGGGCAGGGCAAGCTGCTGGAGGCGCAACGGCTCCGGATGCGGACCAACTACGACGTCGAGATGATGCGTCAGGTCGGCTTCTGCTCGGGCATCGAGAACTACTCGCGGCACATCGACGCGCGACCGGCCGGCTCTGCACCCGCCACCCTCCTGGACTACTTCCCCGAGGACTTCCTGCTCGTCATCGACGAATCGCATGTGACCGTGCCGCAGATCGGCGGGATGTACGAGGGTGACATCTCCCGTAAGCGCAACCTCGTCGACTACGGGTTCCGGCTGCCGTCGGCGATCGACAACCGCCCGCTGACGTGGGAGGAGTTCGCCGACCGCATCGGTCAGACGGTGTACCTCTCGGCCACGCCGGGACCCTACGAGCTCAGCCAGACCGGCGGCGAGTTCGTCGAACAGGTCATCCGGCCGACGGGGCTGGTCGACCCGCAGGTCGTGGTCAAGCCGACGAAGGGCCAGATCGACGATCTGATCGGCGAGATCCGCAAGCGGGTGGAGGCCGACGAGCGGGTGCTGGTCACCACGCTCACGAAGAAGATGGCCGAGGACCTCACCGACTACCTGTTGGAGATGGGGATCCGGACGCGCTATCTGCATTCGGAGGTGGACACGCTGCGCCGGGTGGAGTTGCTGCGTCAATTGCGGCTGGGCGAATACGACGTGCTCGTCGGGATCAACCTGCTCCGTGAGGGCCTCGACCTGCCCGAGGTGTCGTTGGTGGCGATCCTGGACGCCGACAAGGAGGGCTTCCTGCGATCCCCGCGCAGCCTGATCCAGACCATCGGCCGTGCCGCCCGCAATGTGTCGGGCGAGGTGCATATGTACGCCGACACCATGACCGACTCGATGAAGCAGGCCATCGACGAGACGGAACGTAGGCGCGCCAAGCAGATCGCCTACAACGAGGAGCACGGCATCAATCCGCAACCGCTGCGGAAGAAGATCGCCGACATCCTCGACCAGGTGTATCGGGAGGCCGACGACACCGACGTCGAGGTCGGCGGCTCGGGACGCAATGCGTCGCGTGGACGTCGCGCGCAGGGTGAGCCGGGCCGGGCGGTCAGCGCGGGCATCATCGAGGGCCGCGATACCACGAACATGCCGAGGGCCGAACTCGCCGATCTCATCAAGGATCTGACCGCGCAAATGATGGCCGCCGCACGCGATCTCCAATTCGAGCTGGCCGCTCGAATCAGGGACGAGATCGCGGACTTGAAGAAGGAGCTCCGCGGCATGGACGCGGCCGGTCTCAAATAGTTTGATCTCAACAGAGGTTGAGGTCCTACGGTGTCTGATGTGACGGAGACCGCGACAACGAAGCCGGGCCGCTGGCGTGACTTGTTGGGCCGCGAGAGGCTCGGCACCGCCACGTTGTTGGCTGGCGGCGTCGGGCTGTACGCGACCAACGAATTTCTCACCATCAGCCTGTTGCCGAGCGCCGTGGCCGATATCGGCGGGCAGCGGTTCTACGCATGGGTCATCGCGGTGTACCTGGTCGGTTCGGTGGTCGCGGCCACCACGGTCAACCCCCTCCTCGTCAGGTTCGGGCCGCGTGTGTCATACCTGCTGACGTTGGCCCTCTTCGGCGCGGGCACGGTGGCCTGCGCCCTGGCGCCGAACATGGAACTTCTGCTGGTCGCCCGCACCGTGCAGGGTGCGGCGGGCGGAATGCTGGCCGGCCTCGGCTATGCGGTGATCAGCTCCGCGCTTCCCAGCTGGCTGTGGACAAGGGCGTCTGCTTTGGTGTCGGCGATGTGGGGCGTAGCCGTGATCGTCGGTCCCGCGTTCGGCGGCATATTCGCCCAATTCGGTATCTGGCGTTGGGCTTTCGGCACGATCGCGCTCATGACAGCGGCAATGGCCGTACTCGTGCCCGGTGCGTTGCCGAAGCGCGAAGACTGTCAGCCGGAGTCGCTTGTGATCCCGCGGATCCCGCGGATCCCGCTGTGGTCGCTGTTGTTACTGGGCTCTGCCGCGCTGGCGATCAGCATCGCGGGCGTCCAGCATTCCGCCGCGGGCACCTTCACACTCCTCGCTGTCGGCGCGGCGCTGGTGGGTCTGTTCCTGGTGGTAGACCGGCGGGCGCGGGCGACGGTGTTACCGCGAGCGGCATTCGGCCCAGGGCCGCTGAAGTGGATGTACGTGACCGTCGGACTGCTGATGGCGGCCACCATGGTCGATATGTACGTGCCGCTGTTCGGCCAGCGGCTGGCCCACATGGCGCCTGCCGCGGCGGGATTCTTCGGTTCCGTGCTGGCCATCGGGTGGACGACCTCGGAGATCGCCAGCGCATCGCTGAGCCGGACAAGCACGATCGTCCGCCTTGTCGCCGCGGCACCGGTCATCATGGCCGTCGGTCTCGGCCTCGGCGCGCTCGTCCTCGCCGACGACGCACCGTGGCCGCTGATCGTCGTGTGGGCGATCGGATTGTTCATTGCGGGCTCAGGCGTCGGCGTGGCGTGGCCGCATCTGTCGGCGTGGATCATGGGCGCGGTCGACGATCCGGTGGAGGCGGGCACCGCTGCGGCCGCCATCAACACCGTGCAGCTGATATGTGGCGCGTTCGGGGCAGGCCTGGCAGGCATCGTCGTGAACATGTCCACCGGAGGCAACGCAGGCGCGGCCCGTTGGCTGTACATCGTTTTCGCGGTGCTGGCCGCATCAGGCTTCGTCGCCTCATATCGCGCGACGCGCGGTCGCTAGGGTCGGTTGAGTGGATGCCTTCTCCGCAGGCCAACTGAGCCGCGCCCTCGACAAGCTGCATTCGACGATCTATTTCGCTCCCGAGGCCGGCGAGATGTACACCACGCTGGGCCTCGATAACCAGCGCGCGCAGTATTTCGCGAGCCGGTCGGCGCCTATGGGTGCGGTCACCGCGAAAGTCGTTGCGGCAACGTTCTATAACTTCAATCCCGAGCTGATAGCCATGGCGATTCCGGCCGCGTGGGACATCGCTTCGCCGGAGGCCGTGACCCGGATGCGTTACGAGATCGTCGATGCGGTCATTCCGAAAATCCTGGGGGAGGAGCGTGTCACATCACCGGAGTTCGCGCACTCCGTGGCCATCGTGCGCCGTACCGCCGAGGCTATTCCGAACGCCGACGGCCGCCCGCTGTATGCCGGTCACGCCGAATTGGCCTGGCCGGAGCCACCATACGCACAACTGTGGCATGCGATCACCTTGCTGCGGGAGTACCGGGGCGATGGCCACATCGCCGCCCTGGTCGCGCACGGGCTCAGTGGCATCGAGGCGCTGATCACCCACATTGCGACGGGAACCGGCTTCAACCCTGAAGTCGGCAGGCTGTTGCGGGGCTGGAGCCAGGACCAGTGGGACGACGCGGTCAGCACGTTGACGGCGCGCGGTCTCCTCGACGACGCGGGCCAGCTGACGGCGGCCGGCGGCGATTTACGCACGAGGATCGAGGATCTCACCGACGAGCTCGCCTTCGCGCCATGGCGGACCGTGCCCGACGACGACGTGCAGAAGCTGGTCGGTCTAGGGGAGGCCATCCGGGATTGCGTGCGCGCGGCCGGGGTATTTCCCGCCAACGCCTTCGGCCCGCGGCACGGGCAGCACCGCTAGTCCGGGTCTTCGTCGAGCTGGCGGATCGAGGTCACGCCGTCGACGCCTGCGAGGACTGTCGGCGCGTGGAGGATGCCGTTGCCGGCCAACGTGAGCATGACCCCTGCGGTACCGGGTGCCGCCCCGAGCGTCTCCCCGGGTGTGTCGACGGTCAGCTCGGTGAGCAGCCACTGTCGTTGATCACACGCTCTGAGTAATCGGGTCATCACGCCGCGGCCTTCGTCGTAGGTGATGTGCAGGCGAATGGCTCCGCTCAACCGGGAACTGAGCCGCCGCGCCAAGGGCAGGAATCCCACGACGACGAGAAAGTGCATGGCGGTCACCATGCAGGCGAGCAGGAGTAACCCTGCGCCCGCGGCCATTCCGATTGCGGCGGACTCCCAGATCGCCGCTGCGGTCGTCAACCCGTGCACCGACCCGCGCCGGAAGATGATGATGCCCGCCCCGAGAAAGCCTATGCCGGAAACGATTTGGGCCGCGACACGGGACGGGTCGACGACGATGAGATCGGGCCGCAGGACGTCGGCGAATCCGTACTTGCTGACGAGAAGTATCAGCGCCGCCGCGGTGCCGACGATGGTCTGGGTGCGAATCCCGGCACTCTTGCCCTGCAGTTCGCGCTCGAGGCCGATGAGCGCCGTCAGGCCGAACGCGACGAACAACTCGACGATCTGACGGGTGCCCTGCCCCGGACCGCCGAAGAACGGCGGGTCCGCTGCCAGCCAGAGGTCCATGCGAACAAGCTAGCGCCGGACATCGAGAGACGGCTCGTGGCGCGCCGGTCGAAATCATCGATTTGCTGAAGCCGAAACGCGCGCTGCCGCCACAGCCACGTTCCAGGCGACGGAGCTGGCGGCGGAGTTATTCTTGCTGCCAGTGCCGATGCGATGGGAGCCAACGATGTCCGAAGATCCCGAGCAGTCGATCGACGGTCGCCCGCCGCAGTTTGCGCAGGGTCGCCCGCTATACCTCGGCACCCTGGTCCAATTCGCACTGCGCGTGGTGATCGTCATCTTCGTTGCCGTCACGTTGCTCTGCGTGCCGCCCCCTCGGCATCTGTGGCTCTGTGTGATGGTCCTGGCCGCCTACACCGTGATCGTCGGCTGCTGGGGCACGTGGGCGCTTCGGTCCGGATGGCGAGCCGTCTCGGCCAGCAGAACACGGGTGACCCTCCTGGTGCTCGGCGCCGACGTCGCTGCGCTTTCGGTTCTGTCGGTGTTGACGGGGTTCACCTCGCCCGAGGTCTGGACGTCCGATCTGATGGCCGACGCGCTGTTCCTGATCCCGTTGATCGCCGCCGCCCAACTGGACCCCGTCATCAACGCCGTTATGGCCGTTCCGACGGTGGCCGCGTTCTTCGTGACGTGCACGGTTACCAAGACCATCAACGAAGAGCCCTGGGCGTCGATTCTGCTGAACACCTTCGTGCTGGCCGCACTGTTCGTTGCTTCTGTTGCCGTGTCACTCATCCAGCGAGACAGGGTTGGCATGATCGCCGACCTGGCTGCGCAGCGGACACAATTGCTGCAGGACATGCTCGGCCTGGAAAAGCGTGAGCGGCAAGCTATTTCCGAACGGCTGCACGACGGTGCGCTTCAGTATGTGCTGGTCGCACGCCAGGACATGGATTACGTGCGCGACGGTTCAGCCGAGGCGGTCGATCGGGTGGACACGGCCCTCGTCGAGTGCTCTGGTCTGCTGCGCGACGTGGTTCGCGAACTGCACCCGGAGGTGCTTGCTCACTCCGGGCTGAAGGCGGCGATCGAAACGCTGGCAGGCGGAATCGGCGCCCGTGGCGGCCTCAATGTCGAGGTGGACGCGCGTACGTGGCCCGACGGGGTACGCACCGAGGCGGATCACGTGCTGTACGCTGCGGCGCGGGAAGCGCTGACCAACGTCATCAAACATGCGCACGCCCAGAATGTTTGGGTGGAACTGGAAAATCGGGATGGGCTGGCGACGCTGCGGATCGCCGATGACGGGGTTGGCATCTCTCAGGCGAAGGTCGCTCAGAGCATCGAAGGCGGCCATATCGGGATGGCCTCCACCCGCACGAAGGTATTGGCGGCCGATGGACAATTCGAGGTTCGGGCGACGTCGCCGGGAACCGAGGTCACCGTGTCCATCCCGCTGAAACCGGCCGCGTCCGGCGACGGCGAAATCGCGCTGGCGGCAGCCGAGTCCGCCTAGCGATCACCACGATCCAAAAGCTGGTTCATGCCGTCGCGCTTCGGCATAGTCAGATCGCGATGCGGGTGTGGCTGAGTGGATAGGCACCGGCCTGCAAAGCCGTCTACACGGGTTCGAATCCCGTCACTCGCTCCGCGAGCAATTTTTTGCTAGATGCTGGTCAGAGTCGAATTATCCTCGATGCAGCTCCAATACCCGCAGATCAGACGATATTTCGATGTACCGAGTACCAACGGTCATTGACGATGATTGCTAACGCCCGCCGACCAGTAGTGTGTACCCGATTCATACCGGAGGATCAGCTAGCAAACGTGCGGGCTGTGCAAGTTCCTGACCTGGTAGCCGCCACCCCTGACCTCTTCGTCCCGAACGACATTACCGACGGGTTTGGCGACGAGGACGGCGCTGGAAACATTTGAAGTACAACGTCAGACGGCTTATTCGGTTGGCAACGCAAGAGCGCGAATGACGCTACTGCGGACTGACTGCGGACCGCGATCCGTCCCGGTCCATTAGAACCGGACCGGTCCGATGTACGGAAGTGGTTCGGCGTAGAGAGGCGGAAGGTGGCCATGCGAGCACGTTCGGCCGCATACGGGGTACGGATGCCGCGTTGGGTGATTCTGTCTCGTCCGCGTGCCGCTCGCCAACTCAGTCATCTTGTTCCACTCGCCGCAGCGTTTCGTGCTGAACGCCACATCAGACGACTCGATGTCACGACCGCAGACCGCTGCGTTGTCGTTTGCGATGATGTCTGAGTTCGTCCCTGACAAACCACTCAACGCTCCCAATAACATCCCGACGCGCCGCTGTTGCGATAAGTACCCGGCATACTTCCTTATTACGAGATAGGTTCCGTCCCCGGTAATCTTGCTCAGCTGCTTCAACTGCTCCTGCTGGTAGACTGCCGACTCGCGGCATCAAGCTGCTGCTGCGCTGATCCTGTTCGGCCTTCTGTTCATCAAGCTGAGCCTGTTCTGCGTCACTGGCTTTGATCGTCGTTGTCACGTCGACGTAACAGGGCTGCGCAGGTTTGCTCGCGCATCCAGACAAGGCAATTCCAGACAGCGCCGCGACGGCGAGCAGAAAAGCGGCGATCCCCCTCGTAATCATGCGCGGCACGTTAACAGACGACTACGACCACGTTTAGGTAATCGGCCTGATCTACGACCGCGCCGTGGTGGGGTGGTTGTGATCGCTGCTGCGATCCGTCTTCCGTTGAAAATATGCCCAATCTAACCTACTCGATGCGAACGAGTCGACTTGTCGTTTGGGGATGTTGACGCCGTTGGCCGCAACGAGAACTAGCAGGTCAGCAAGTTGGCATCGTTGGCAAATGAGGACCGTTGTTGAAGCTATTGCGACGCACTGCGGACGAGGAGCATCCGCGCAAAATTCGACGGAGAGAGAGCGGGCGCTTGGCCGTGCGAGGCGGCGCAGACAACTAAGTAAGGGGTCCCCCCAACCCGTCGTTTCGGCGAGCCTTAACGTCCACAGCGAGGTGGTACGGCGTTACGGCTGGCCGGTGACCTCAATTCGTGACTAAGGTCCCTATCCAGAAACGGCTACACCAGCTAGTTTTGCCTTCCCGCCAAGAAAGAGAGCATCATGCGCCGTTCAAACTTACGAACCACTGATCCCATCCTCTAAAAGTGCGGGAACAAACTAAACACACCGCCGAAAATCGTTCAGCGATACTGTCCACCGTTTGGTCAATTGCCGAGATGCGGCGCGGGAAGGAACTGTCATGCGAGTAAGGAAATTCGGGGTGGCGGCGCTTTTCGCGGCATCGGGTGTTGCGGCGGGGATCATGGCCGCGCCTATCGCCAGCGCAGATACCTGCGACCCCGCAGTCACAGTCTGCCAGGGTGTCGACGTCCAACCCAGCAGTCTCCTCACCGGATTACTCGCCTCCTGTTTCGGCGGCTGATGATCAGTATCCCTACGACAGCGAGTGGTACTTCAACCCCGCTGGCGGCGGCACAGCGCTGCAACCCAAGCACCCATCAACGGGCGGCGGCGGGCCGTCCAGCGGGGGCGGCGGCGCGCCGTCTGGCGGCGGTGGAGGCGGAGGCGGACACCGTTAACGGTCGGGAATCGGCACAGCTTCGCACGTTCTTTCCCAATTGACATAGCTTTTCCGTTGAGCGTCAAGAGTTTAGGAGATTGACCCATGTTGCTCTCAGGCTGTGCCGCGCGGCGCGCGGTAGCCGCTGTGATCGGTGCTGGCGCGGTAGCCGCCGCGACGCTGTTCGCTGCCGTTCCCTCCGCCGTCGCCGACCCACCACCTCCACCGGCCCCAGGGTGCTCGGCGGGGGACTTCGAGCAAGTCACTGTCCGGAGTCGCGGCGGCGACCTCGGTCTACATGTTCACCCATCCCGACGTCAATGCCTTCTTCTCCACCCTCAAGGGCCAGCCCAGGGACCAAATCCGCAGCCAGATCCAGACCTACCTGGACAATAACCCGCAGACGAAGTCCGAGCTTGTCGGCATCCGCCAACCTCTACGCGATATGAAGGCTCGCTGCCAGTAGTTCCCATTCTCGGATCGCAGGTCCGCGTGTGGTTGAGCGTTGCCTCCCTGGCAATGCGCTAACAGATTCGTCGCCCACGGTGGATGTCTGGCGGAGGAAGCGCACTCCTGCCGACATATCGGTTTTCGGCCTGCGTGGCGCAGTGGTGGCGATGAAGGAAGAGACTTTCTCAGCCCTCGGCGGCGCGCTCAGTCAGACTCGGTAGACGGTCGCACGACTGACTCCGAGCGTGGTTGCAATAGTGCTCGCCGATTCACCGCTGGCGTGCATCCGCTGCGCCAGAGCCATCTTCGACTGGTCCAGCGCCTTCGGGCGACCGATGGACTGCCCGCGTGCCCGCCGTGCGTCCCGCGCTGCCGTGCGGCGCTCCTTGCCCAGCTCCAACTCAAGCTCGGCAAGGCTGGCGAGTACTCCGGCCACCATGCGCCCGGTCGCGTTCGACGTGTCGATGCCTTCGCGGAGTGAGCGCAGCACGATTCCACGCTCACCCAGATCGCGGATCGTCGTCATCACCTCGGCGGCGTTGCGGCCCAGGCGGTCGATGCCGACAACGACGATGGCATCACCCTGCCTCGCGTAGTCCAGAAGCGCAGCCAGACCCGGACGCTGCTCCCGCGTCGACGTTCCCGACAGCTTGTCGGTGTAGACGCGGTGCGGCGTCAACCCCTGCCGCCGTCAGCGCATCCATCTGTTGGTCGAGCGACTGGTGTGCCGGTGCTGACGCGGGCGTAGCCGAGTTGGGTTCCGGTCGACGGCGGGCGCGGTGTCGATGGCCATGCAGACTATCGTCTCATAAGTCTCAGAACACGTCAATATGAGACATTCCTTTTGATGCATCTTTTGAGACAACGCCGAACTGGTGCTTACTGTGCGCACAACCTATCCCGCGCATATCCGTCTCAATTCTTTAGTTCTGAGACGGGTTAGAGTAGCGGCGGCGCTTGGTCTCCCCGACGATGATTTCCAGCAACGAGCTCGCAGAAGTCCACATGGAGTGCTTGATAGAGGAGCCAGCCTTGTCGCAGATCACGTACGGTCCGTCACCCTGGCACCACCGCTGCCCTCAGTCATTGAGAGCGATGCCGAGGCCCTGGTCGCACAGCCAGTCCACATCACAGTCAATAGGGATATAAGGGTGGCCCTAGGGACGGGTGACGTGTTGCTCTTCCGGGTTTCACCCTGCGAGCACAGGGTGAGGGGGTTGGGCCCCGCCGCTGTAATACAGTCGGCCGCAGCCGGTGGTGCGGCGGCAAGAGTGGAGGCCAGAGCGGCGGACGCCGCGAGCATCGCGGTGAGATAAGTGTGCCTAATCCGCATTGCTAAATCCTTCCCTCGGTCGAGGTCATAATCGCAGGTTACAGCTGTTTTGCAAGAAAAGTCGCGGTACATTCTGCTTAGCTTGTTTTTGCCGCCAACCGTCACCGGTTACGGCCACTTGATCACCTTTTGAAGGAGCCAGCCATGTTGCCCTCAGCACGTCCCGCGCGCCGCGCGGTAATTTGCGCGATCGGTACTGGCGCAATCGCCGGTGCGATGCTTTTCGGTGCCGCCGCCACCGCGACGGCCGACCCGCCACCCCCAGTTCCACCGCCGTGCACGGCCGCCGAACTGGCGCGCGTGATGTCAGGCGTCACGTTCGACACGTCGAACTACCTAACCCTCCACCCCAACGTGAACGACTTCTTCACCAGCCTCAAAGGCCAACCCCGGGATCAGATCAGCGCTCAGGTACAGACCTATCTAGACGCCAATCCCCAAGTTCGGGACGAGCTTCAGGCCATCCGGCAACCCTCGGTCGACTTCCGCCAACGCTGTGGGGTTCCCCAGACCCCCTGACCGCTTCGGCGGTGTGGTTTGTGGCGCAAGACCGGCTTAGCCGCTAAGGCGGGAGCTAAGACGTACTAGCGGGCTTAGTGTGCTTAGCCGATTCGGCGATGCCGCCTCGCCTCGAATTAGAGCATCGCTAGCGTTTTAGGCAGCATCCACTGGCATCTGAGCGGCAATGTACCCGCAAAACATCGCTTAGAAGGTCATCGACACGATGAGGGGAGGAGATTCAGCTACGGTCCCAAATAGATTTTGGCGCACATCGCCAACGGCATCTACTGTCCCACGCCGCAGCTTCAATCGGCAGATGACACGCCGATCCAGGCTGCGAGGACGTACGACCCCCGGGGGTGGTTCGAACCACGGGGACGACTCGTTCTGCGACCGCTTGTCAGAGGTTCGTGTGCTGGGACGAGTTTTCAGAAAATAGTTGTTCTTACTCAGCCCGCGCGTCGCAGTCACTTTGCACAGGCGTGTTCATTGCGCTCGTCTCAGAAGTTCGTAGAACGACGAAAGCACCGCAGGCGGGCGTTTGCCCGTGCGGCGCTCTCGTCGTGTGCTGCGAATGTACTCGGGTACATCCGACCCCGGCGTGTCCGTAGTACCGGGTACAGAGAGGCTCTGCTGGTCGCAGCGCGTTTCCCCGGGGACACGCCTACGCGGCGTGCAATCCTGCGGGTACGTCTCCTCCCGTAGTGCGGTAGGCGTCAAGCGCCCGCACCGCGCGTGTCTGCCCGCACTTCAAGAGCGCCCGAACCTTGCGGATACTCAGGTCTACATCCCGATCACACAGCGCGATCAACCGAGCGGCATCCTGCGCGGCCTCACGGTCGTTGATGTCACGCTGCTTCGCCAACGGCACGGTCAATCCGGGTCGATGTTGTAGCTGAGATTGTCGCCGCCCTCAGGCGTCAGGGCGAACGTCCCGACCACCGGCTTGGGCTGTGATTTCGGGAACTGCCGACGAACACCGCCGTGGCGATCCTTGAACAACTCCAACTTGGCCTTGCCGCCCTCTCCGGGCCTAAACGGAACCTCAGCGGTAACCCGAATAGAGGACCCGCCGACGGCGCGACTCTTAGCGGCGGTGCCGGTCGGCCCGAAGCTCCGGGAGTCGCTGCCCTTCGCGAGGTGGTCAACGACCAAGACGCAAGACCCGCAGCGAGTTAGCGGCTTGATGACCTCCGTGTGAGCCACGGTGAAGTCATCGGCGTTGTTGCTGTTGAACTTGAACAGCGGCAACACTTCCCCAAGAGAGTCCATAGTCACGACATCTGGCGTGAACGTAGTGAGGTCGGTAACAACGCCTTTGAGGTCCAGACCATCAGCCGGCTCAGCTAGACGAAACCGGTTATGGTCAATAAGAACATCGATTGGGATGCCGAACGCGATCAGCCGCGTCAGGATGCTGTTCGCGCCGTTGTGGTCCAGGTCGATGATTGCGGCACGGCCATCGTCGCTCAGCACATCGGCTACCGCTGCAAGGCATAGCCAGGTCTTACCCGACTCGGTGTCGCCGTGGACTAGGTCTAACTCGCCGCTGTCTAAAAGGAAACCGCCATCGGAAAGCGGCAGAATGTCCGGCTCTGGCGGTGAGTAGTCGCCGTTGAGCACCTGGGCTACGTCGACGTACAGCATGGACACGGCGTCTAGCTCCTTGTAGTCATGGTTAAGGCGACGCGTGTACCCGACGCAATTGCACACAGGGGGCTGTTAACAGAGGTACGCACCCGGCCTGCGGTTTCATGCGCGGCGCGGTCAATGTACCTGACGCCCTCCGCGATACCACTTTTCTTCTTCATGCCGCAACCCCGAAAGCTTCGGCCTCCCAAGCCTCCACGTCGGACTTGAGGTACAAACGCTGCCGTCCAACCTTGGATCACTTCGGCCCCTGCCCAACCTGAATCCAGTACCGGCAGGTGCTGACAGGCACCTCGTACATCGCGCTGAACTCGGGCACCGCGAGCGTCTTCTTGATTTGTGCGCTTAGCTGGTCCATCTCTCCATCCACTTTTGTGTGTTGCCGTCATCTGTCGTAGTCGTCCGACGCGGGTCCCACATAGGCGAACACCTGTTCGAATCAAGCGGACACACCGCAGGTAGCGCCGAGTGTGACCAAGCTCACTTTGACAGGCTTGACTATCTATGTATACGGGTCCCGTAACCCTCAAACCGGTCTTGCGCGTACCGTCGTCCGGTATGCGCGAGCCCGGAGTCAAAATTCAATACCTTTGGTACTCAACAAAATCGGGGAAAGCCGACCTGACCAACCCACAGCCCGGACGGGCCGAGGCAAGCGGTATCGCGTTACCGTGGTCAACCCACAAGGACAGATCAGCACCGAACACCATGCAACCAAAAAAGCTGCCGAGGACCGCCATAAAGAGCTATCGGCCACGCTAGTCACCGGGACATATGCGTCACGTCGGCGGGCCGTGCGACCTTCGGCGACGTTGCCGAGCGGTGGTACGAATCCAAGGCGATCCGACTTAAGGGCAAGACGCTAGTGGTGTGTCCGGTCATTCATTAACCACTTGCTGTAGCGCACGCGTCCGCGGCGGACCTTTTCAAGGATGGACTCTGCGGTGGCTGTCCATTTGAACGGCTTGGGGTCGTCGTTGTGTGCCTCGACGTATTCCTCTATCGCGGTTATGAGCCCGGGGACGTAGTTGAAGCTGCCGCGCCTCAGCGCTTTGTCGGTGAGTTCGCGAAACCAGCGTTCCACCAGGTTCAGCCACGACGACGAGGTTGGGGTGAAGTGTAGGTCGAATCTCTTGTGGCGGCCCAGCCAGCGTTGCACGTCGGGATGGTTGTGGGTGGCGTAGTTGTCCAGGATCAGGTGTACCGCAAGGTGTTTGGGCACTTCGCGATCGATCGTGCGGAGGAACTTCAGGAACTCCTCGTGCCGGTGCCGGGGCAGACACTGCCCGATCACCGTCCCGGTGAGCACGTCAATCGCGGCGAACAACGTGGTGGTGCCGTTGCGTTTGTAGTCGTGGGTCATGGTGCCCGCGCGGCCCTTCTTCATCGGCAGCGACGGCTGAGTGCGGTCCAGCGCCTGCACCTGTGACTTCTCGTCCATGCACAGCACCACCGCCCGCTGCGCGGGGTTCAGATACAGCCCCACCACGTCGACGAGCTTCTCCTCGAACGCCGGGTCGGTGGAGACCTTGAACGTCTTCACCAGGTGCGGCTTGAGTCCGCGTGCGCTCCAAATCTCGTGCACCGTCGAGCGGCTCACCCCGAACTGCTTGGCCATCGTCCGTGTGCTCCAGTGCGTCTGGCCCGTCGGCCTGGAATGCAGCGTCGCCTCCACGATCGCCTCCACCGTCTCGGCCGGGATCGACGGCTTCGGGCCGCGGCCCTCACGGACCTCGCCGAGTTTGGCCAGCCCATCCTCTCCGAACCGCGTCCGCCAGGCACGCACCGTCACAGCGGTCACGCCAACGCGTGCCGCAATCCGCGTATTGGCCACACCATCGGCGGCCATCAACAACGCCCGCGCCCGCTGGACCTGCCGATGCGGCGCCGACTGCGCCCGAGCCAGAACCTCCAACGACTCGCGTTGACCGTCAGACATCGCCAATGCCGGGCAGGGCGCTGCACTCATTCACGCAGACTATCCCACAACCAGATAGTTATTCGCCTGACACACCACTAGAGGGGTATCGGTCGCTGCTAGACATTCACGTTCTGCCGCAGTGGGAGAAAACCGCAGTAGGGGACATCGACTGGCAGTCCATACAGAGGTGGGTCAGCAAGCTGAGCAAAACCAGCCCGTCCAATCGAAAGGGCGAGGGCCTTTCACCATCTCGCGTAATTCAGGCATACCACGTCTTTCGGGCGGTCCTTGGCTACGCGGTCAAATCTCGGCTGTTGTCGGCCAACCCAGCAACGGACATTGACCTGCCACGCAAGCCGGTAGGCGACAAGCGGTATCTGGACGATCAGCAGGTCGCCGATCTGGCGGGACAGTGCGGGGAATATGACGCGCTGGTCCTGGTGCTCGCGTACTGCGGCTTGCGTTGGGGTGAGGTGACGGCACTCAAGCGGGCCGATCTGGATTTCGACCGCGCACGCATCAACGTGAAGGCTGCCGTCGAACGGGTTGGCAGGACATACAAGCTTGGGCCAACCAAGACACACGAAGTGCGTTCGGTGCCCGCCTCGCCACCCGTTCTAGCGATACTGCGAGACCGGGTTGGCTCGACAGCGCCCGACCGGCTGGTGTTCCCAGGTGCCGACGGCTTTCTCAAGAACTACGAGTTTCGAAAGGTGTTTGATCCGGCAGCAACGCGGGCGGGCCTTAAAGGCTTAGCGCCGCATGAACTTCGGCATACCTGCGCGTCTCTAGCGATTCGCAATGCCCGCGCTTCAATCAAGGCAGTACAGACCATGTTGGGGCACAAGACCGCAACGATGACGCTCGACACTTACGGCAGCCTCTATGAGGGCGATCTGGACGACGTGGCAGTGCGGATGGGGTCGGGGTTTGTGTACCAGGTGCGTACCGAATAGACATAAAATTGCTCTGACCAGGTAGGCGACACGGTTTCGAATCCCGTCACTCGCTCCAGGTTGTGTAGCCGTCATCCCGACCCGGCCGCGACCCGAAGATCGGCGACCAGCGCGTCAAACGCCTTGTCCCGATCCTCGGGTGGCCCACGCAGAATGGCAGACGGATGCACTGTCGCGACCACCTGAGGATCGACGTCGAGTTCGGCCATCTCATGTTCAGAGGGCAGTCGAAGCACCTCGCCGCGATGCGCGGTCAGTCGAAAGTCGTTGCCCATGAGGGACTTTGCTGCTGTGGCACCAAGTAAAACGACGACATCTGGTGCGATGACGTTCATTTCGGCCAGCAGCCAGGGTTGACAGGCCACGACCTCGGTCCGGCTCGGAGTCTTGTGAATGCGCCGCTTACCCCGCTGCTCGAACTTGAAGTGTTTGACGGCGTTGGTCACGTAGACGCGTTCGCGATCGATATCGGCTGCGGCGAGTGCCTTATCCAACAACCGGCCCGCCGGGCCGACGAACGGCTCACCGGCCCTGTCCTCCTGGTCCCCGGGCTGTTCGCCCACGATCATCAGCCACGCCTTGGTCGAGCCGGACCCGAAGACCGTCTGCGTGGCGTTGCGATACAGGTCGCAGCGCTGACAGCCCTGCGCCTCCTTCGCCAGCGTCGTAACACCCGTCATGGACGGTCGGATACCCACCCTGTTGCCGGAATCACGTGCGGACCACCGAGGTGACGTTGCTAGCGCTTCGGCCCCAAAGCGCCAGGACAATGCCGCTCACGCCGATGATTACTCCCATGTTCGCCGGACAACGGGTTAGGGTCGTTCGTTGGCGGTGCAAACGACACTGGGAGGGTATGGATGAGCGGCTATCGGACCGTGGTGGTCGGCACGGACGGGTCGGATTCGTCGTTGCGTGCAGTAGACAAGGCCGGTCAGATCGCCGCCGGATCCGGCGCGAAGGTGATTGTGGCGACCGCGTACTTCCCTCAGAGCGAGGATCAGCGAGCTGCCGACGTCCTCAAGGAAGAGGGCTACAAGATGGCCGGCAACGCCCCGATCTACGCGATTCTCCGGGAGGCGAAGGAACGCGCGAAGGCCGCGGGCGCCGAAGATATCGAGGAGAAGGCCGTCGTGGGGGCGCCGGTTGACGCCTTGGTCGACCTCGCCGCCGAAGTCAACGCCGATCTACTCGTCGTCGGCAACGTCGGGCTCAGCACCATCGCAGGCCGACTGCTCGGCTCGGTGCCCGCGAATGTGGCACGGCGGTCCAAGACCGACGTGCTGATCGTTCACACCACGCCGTAGGACTCTGTCCCTCACCGCTCAGGTTGAGGGCAAAGGTCACACACGCTGCGGCTATTCGGCCCTGGTAACGACACAGGGCGCGGCAGCACGATCACGGCACACGATTGGGGAGTGCCATGAGCGAAGCTGCCGTTGCTCCAACAGATGTCGGCCAGTTCGATGCGGGGTTGACGGAGCATGTCGTCGGGCTCACTCGCCCGATCGTCAAGAATTACTTTCGCAGCGAGGTCCGCGGCTTGGACAACATCCCCGCGGGTCCGTGCCTCGTCGTTGGCAACCACTCGGGCGGTTTGCTCACGCCCGACATGTCCGTGTTCGCCGTCGCCTACTACGACAGATTCGGCTATGAGCGCCCGCTGTACACATTGGCGCACGACATGCTGTTCAACACCCCGGCTGCCGATCTGCTGAAGCGCACCGGAGTGATCCGTGCGACGCGCGAGAATGCCTATGCAGCGTTGGCATCCGGAGCCGTCGTGATGGTCTTCCCTGGCGGCGACCACGAGGTCTATCGGCCAACGCTTCGACGTAACAAGATAGCGTTCGGCGGCCGGACGGGGTACGTGACGACAGCGCTCGAGGCGGGTGTGCCGATCGTCCCGGCCGTATCGGTCGGGGGTCAGGAAACACAGCTCTATCTCGCTCGAGGAGAGTGGATTTCGCGTCTGCTCGGATTAGCCAAACTTGAACGGAAGGTCGGTCGAAGCACGATCTTGCCGATCACTTTCGGTTTCCCGTTCGGCTTGAGCGTGCTCACCGTGCCCGTGAACATGCCGCTTCCTACCAAGATCATCACCCAGCTGCTGCCGCCGATCGATTCCCTCGCCCTGTTCGGAGATGAGCCCGAGGTCGCAGCCGTCGACCGGCATGTCCGCTGGGTGATGCAGTCAACCCTCGATGAGCTGGGCCGTCGCCGGCGGTTGCCCATCGTGGGCTAATCGTTCAGGTAGCCGACGCCTTCGCGATCTCGGCGATCGCGGCATCGAGCGTCGTATTGAATTCCTCGTCGCTCTGCTGCGCCGTCAAACCCTCGGTGAGGGCACGGGAGAAGCTGGCGATCACGCCATGGTTGCGGGACAGTTTCTCGCACGCCTCGTCGCGGCTGTAGCCACCCGACAGCGCCACCACGCGAACCACCTTGGGGTGCTCGACGAGCTCTTTGTACAGGTTGTCGGTGTCGGGGAGCGTCAGCTTCAACATGACACTCTGGTCGTCGGGGAGTTGGTTCACTCCAGCGAGCAGGGCCGCTTTGAGCTGGTCCTCTGCCTCGGCCTTCTTCGGGCTGTGGATGTCGACCTCCGGCTCGATGATCGGCACGAGGCCCTTCGCGAGCACCTGCTGTGCGACCTCGAACTGCTGCGCGACGACCGCATCCAGGCCCGCACCCGGCAGCTTGATGACCGACCTCTCCTTGGTGCCGAAGACGCCGTTGGCCACCGCGCGGTCCAGCAGATCGTCGAGGCCGGGCATCGGCTTCATCGTCTGAGCGCCGTCCTTCTCATCGTTCAGCCCCTTGTCGATCTTGAGGAACGGCACGACGTTCTTCACGTTCCACAGGTAGTCGGCGCTGGGACGCCCCTCGATCTGGCGGTCCATCGTCATCTCGAACAGGATCGCGCCCATGATGCGGTCGCCGTTGAAGGCGGGGCTGGTGATGATGCGGGTCCGCATCTCGTGCACCAGGTCGAACATCTGCTCGTCGCCGGAGTAGGCGTCCTCGGGGATGCCGTAGAGCTTCAGCGCCTTGGGCGTGCTGCCGCCGCTCTGGTCCAGTGCCGCGATGAAGCCCGCGCCGGTCTTGGCCTTCTTGAACTGATCGGTGTTCATGTCTGCCCTTTCTGCTTCACAGGCAATCTAGCGTTGCCGTAACAGCCGATCGTCAGCTGGCTGGGCCAAATCCAGATCATCCCCGGTCCAGGGTGGGACACTCGACCTGACGGGAGGGTCAGTCATGACGGCCTCGTTGTATCCGACAGGGATCGCGCGCCGCGAGAACGGCATTCCACCTCCGGACGTACCGCTCACCGACGTCGATCTGGCATCGCTCGAGTTCTGGGAGCGCGACGACGACGTGCGCGACGGAGCGTTCGCGACGTTGCGACGCGAGTCGCCGATCACCTTCTTCGAGGTAGCGGAGTTCCCGGGTTTCCCCGCGGGCCCCGGCCACTGGGCGCTCACCAGGTTCGACGACATCCACCATGCCAGTCGCCACCCCGAGATCTTCAGCTCGATTCCGACCAGCACGTCCCTCAACGAGGTGCCGCCCGAGGTCGCGGAGTTCGCAGGATCGATGATCAGCCTGGACGACCCGCGTCATCTCCGGCTCCGGACAATCGTCAACCGAGCGTTCACGCCGAAGGTGGTGGCCCGGATCGAGAGCAGCGTGCGGAACCGGGCACGGACGATCGTGACGAACATGGTCGCCAACCATCACGATGCACAAGCCGACTTCGTCGCCGAGGCTTCCGGCTTGCTGCCCCTGCAGGTGATCTGCGACATGATGGGCATTCCAGAGGAAGACGAGGCGACAGTCTTTCACTGGACGAACGTGATGTTGGGTTTCGGCGACGACGAAGTGTCCGGCGGCTTCGACGAGGTCGTCGTGGTGTTGAACGAAATCGTCGACTACGCCATGCGCCTCGCCGAGCAACGGCGAGCCAATCCCGGCGATGACCTGACCACCAGCCTGGTGCAGGCCGAGGTCGACGGCGAGCGCCTTACCTCGAGCGAGATCGCATCCTTCTTCATTCTGCTCTCGGCCGCCGGCAACGAGACAACACGCAACGCCATCAGTCACGGCATAGTGGCGCTGTCCCGCTATCCCGAGGAACGAGAGAAGTGGTGGTCGGATTTCGACGGTGTGGCCGGCCCCGCCGTCGAGGAGATCGTCCGATGGGCGTCCCCGGTTATCTTCATGCGGCGCAACCTGACTCAGGACATCGAGATGCGTGGCATCGAAATGAAGGCGGGGGACAAGATCTCCCTGTGGTACAACTCGGGCAACCGTGACGAGGCCAAGTTCGCCAATCCGTGGTTATTCGACGTGACCCGGGATCCCAACCCGCACATGGGGTACGGGGGCGGCGGCGCCCACTTCTGCCTGGGCGCGAATCTGGCGCGTCGTGAAATCCGGGTGCTGTTCGAAGAACTGCACCGCCAGATACCCGACATCGTCGCGATCGAGGAGCCTGCGATCCTGCACTCGGCGTTTCTTCACGGCATCAAGCGGTTACCTGTCGCGTGGACGGCGTGATCGGCGACCATCGCTTTGTTTCCACGTGTCACCTCAAGATGCGGGTGAACTGCCTGATTGGGTGAATTCCGTGCAGGTCGCGGTAGGACGGTGGCTGCCGGTCCCCGTCGTCCTTGATCCCGTATTCGACCGCAAGCTCGGCGCCGATCCACGTCTGCCCGCTCTTGTTCATCAGATCGGGGTCGTTGAAGAGTGCCCAGATGAGATGTCCCGTCAGTTCCGGCGTCTCGGCGATGTCGGCCAGGTGACCGAACTTCTCGGGATTGCTTGCGACGATGTTCTTGAAGCGCTCGGTCAGCAGCATCCCCATCCAGATGGATACCGCCGCGATGCCGAAGTCCTTGAAGTCGACGGCCATATCGGCGGCCATCTTGTCGACGCCCGCCTTGTGCACCCCGTATGACGGACCGAACACATAGTGGGCCGCGCCCGGTGCCGACGTGAAGACGACGAGACCGTGGCGCTGCGGAAGCATCAGCGGCGCGGCGTACACCGTCGCGACGTAACCGCTGCGAAGGCCTACATCGAGCGTGTCGATGACATTGATTGGTTCCTCCCAGAACCGGGTCCTGCCCATCATCTCGTCGCGGATGATCGCGGCGTTGTTCACCAGGATGTCGAGGCGGCCCTGTTCATGTCCGACCCGGTCGAACAGGGCCTTCGTCTGCTCGTCGTCGGCGTGGTCGACGGCCACGGCGATGCCCTCGCCGCCCGCGGCCGTCACCAGCTCGGCGGTTTCACCGATCGTGCCCGCCAGGGGAGACTGCCCGGCCTTCTCGGTCCGGCCCGTGACGTAGACCGTGCACCCGTGGCTACCGAGCGCGTGGGCGATGCCGAGCCCGGCGCCGCGGCTGGCGCCGGTGACGACGGCGACCGTCTTGTCGGCCGCCATCACCAACCGCGCTCTTTCCACTCCTCGAGATGCGGACGCTCGGTCCCGAGGGTGGTGTCGTCGCCGTGGCCGGGGTACACCACCGTGGAGTCGCCGTAGACGTCGAACACCCGGGTCCTGACATCACCGAGAAGCTTCTCGAAGTCGCCGTCCTTCCACGTCTTGCCAACCCCGCCCGGGAACAGGCAGTCGCCGGTGAAGAGATGCGTCGCATCGTCGGCGCCGTCCAGCGCCAGGGCCACCGACCCGGGCGTATGTCCCTGCAGATGGATGACGTCGAAGGTCAGCTCGCCGACCTGGATCGTGTCGCCATTGGCCAGGATGCGGTCCGGTTTCACTGGGAGCGGCTCGGCGTCCAGTTGATGTGCGGCGGTTGGCACACCCGTCGCCTTGGCCACGTCGGCCAGGGCCAGCCAGTGGTCCTGATGCTGGTGGCTGGTGACGATGAGCGACAGTTTCGGCGCGAACCGTTCGATCAGCTCGAGCAGGATCTCGGGGTCGTTGGCGGCGTCGATGAGTAGCGTCTCGCCTGTTTGGGAACACGTGACCAGGTAGGCGTTGTTGTCCATCGGGCCCACCGAGACCTTGACGATCGACGCTGCTGGAAGGTTGCGCCGAGCCGCGGTCTGGGGCTCCACATGGCCGGTGTAGTTATCGTCGACGACAGTCATGATGCCCACGGTATCGGCCTTGTCGGTGGCGGCACATAGCATGGTCCTGAACTATGTCTGCGGGAGGATTACTGGGTGTCTGAGCGCCTGATTATCAAGGGTGCGCGGGAGCACAACCTGCGAAGCATCGACCTCGATCTACCTCGCGATGCGCTGATCGTTTTCACCGGATTGTCCGGCTCCGGTAAGTCGTCGCTGGCGTTCGACACGATCTTCGCCGAGGGCCAGCGGCGCTATGTCGAGTCGCTGTCGGCGTACGCCCGGCAGTTCCTCGGCCAGATGGACAAACCCGACGTCGACTTCATCGAAGGCTTGTCGCCCGCGGTGTCCATCGACCAGAAGTCCACCAACCGCAACCCGCGGTCGACGGTCGGCACCATCACCGAGGTCTACGACTATCTGAGGCTGCTGTATGCCAGGGCCGGCACGCCGCATTGCCCGGTGTGTGGCGAGCGCATCGCGCGGCAGACCCCTCAGCAGATCGTCGACCAGGTATTGGCGATGGACGAGGGCCTGCGGTTTCAGGTGCTCGCGCCGGTGGTGCGCACTCGCAAGGGCGAGTTCGTCGACCTGTTCGACAAGCTCAACTCCCAGGGCTACAGCAGGGTCCGGGTCGACGGCGTGGTGTATCCGCTGACCGACCCGCCGACGCTGAAGAAGCAGGAGAAACACGACATCGAGGTGGTCGTCGACCGGTTGACGGTCAAGGCGTCGGCCAAGCAGCGGCTGACCGATTCTGTAGAGACGGCGCTGAATCTGGCCGACGGAATCCTGGTGCTGGAGTTCGTCGATCGCGACGACGACCACCCGCATCGCGAACAGCGGTTCTCCGAGAAGTTGGCCTGTCCCAACGGGCATCCGCTCGCCGTCGACGACCTGGAACCGCGGTCGTTCTCGTTCAACTCGCCCTACGGCGCCTGCCCGGAGTGCACCGGCCTGGGCATCCGCAAGGAAGTCGACCCCGACCTGGTCGTGCCGGATCCGGAGCTCACCCTGGCCGAGGGCGCGATTGCACCGTGGTCGATGGGCCAGACGGCCGACTACTTCACCCGCATGATGGCCAGTCTCGGCGATCAGCTCGGCTTCGACGTCGACACCCCGTGGAAGAAGCTGCCCGCCAAGGCCCGCAAGGCGCTCCTCGAGGGCTGCGACGAGCAGGTACACGTGCGGTACAAGAACCGCTACGGCCGAACGCGTTCGTACTACGCCGATTTCGAGGGCGTGATGGCGTTCCTGCAACGGCGCATGGAGCAGACCGACTCCGAGCAGATGAAGGAGCGCTACGAGGGTTTCATGCGCGACGTGCCCTGCCCGGAGTGCAGTGGCACGCGGCTGAAACCGGAGATCTTGGCCGTCTCGCTGTCGGCTGGCGATCACGGCAAGAAGTCGATAGCTGAGGTGGCGGAACTGTCCATCGCCGATGCCTCTGACTTCCTCAACACGCTGACGCTGGGGTCACGCGAACAGGCGATCGCGGGACAGGTGCTCAAGGAGATCCAGTCGCGGCTTGGGTTCCTGCTCGACGTCGGGCTGGAATATCTGTCTCTGTCGCGCGCGGCGGCGACGCTGTCAGGCGGTGAGGCGCAACGCATTCGGCTCGCCACCCAGATCGGGTCCGGCCTTGTCGGGGTGCTCTACGTCCTCGACGAGCCGTCAATCGGGCTGCATCAGCGCGACAATCGCCGGTTGATCGAAACCCTGCTGCGGCTGAAGGAGCTCGGCAACACGCTCATCGTGGTCGAGCACGACCTCGACACCATCGCGCATGCCGACTGGGTGGTCGACATCGGCCCGATGGCGGGCGAACACGGCGGTCGGATCGTGCACAGCGGCCCATATGACGAGCTGCTGAAGAATCGCGAATCCCTCACCGGCGCCTACCTTTCCGGTCGCGAGAGCATCGAGGTGCCCGCCATCCGGCGGCCCGTTGATCGCAAGCGGCAGCTGACGGTGGTGGGGGCGCGGGAGCACAACCTGCACGAGATCGACGTCTCGTTCCCGCTCGGCGTGCTGACCTCGGTGACGGGCGTGTCCGGCTCAGGGAAGTCGACGCTGGTCAACGACATCCTGGCCGGGGTGCTGGCGAACAAGCTCAACGGCGCACGGCAGGTTCCCGGCAGGCACACCCGGGTCAACGGCCTCGACCATGTGGACAAGCTTGTCCGGGTCGACCAGTCGCCGATCGGCCGCACCCCGCGGTCGAACCCGGCCACCTACACCGGCGTGTTCGACAAGATCCGGTCGCTGTTCGCGGCCACCACCGAGGCGAAGGTGCGGGGCTATCAGCCGGGCCGCTTCTCGTTCAACGTCAAGGGCGGACGGTGTGAGGCGTGCTCCGGCGACGGCACCATCAAGATCGAGATGAACTTCCTGCCCGACGTATATGTGCCGTGCGAAGTGTGCCACGGCGCCCGGTACAACCGGGAGACGCTAGAGGTGCACTACAAGGGCAAGACCATCTCCGAAGTGCTCGACATGTCGATCGAGGACGCGGCGGAGTTCTTCAAACCGATCTCCTCGATCCACCGGTACCTACAGACGCTGGTTGACGTCGGCCTCGGCTATGTGCGGCTCGGCCAGCCCGCACCGACGCTGTCCGGGGGTGAGGCGCAGCGGGTCAAACTGGCATCCGAACTCCAGAAGCGATCGACCGGCAGGACGGTCTACATCCTCGACGAGCCGACGACGGGGCTGCACTTCGAGGACATCCGCAAGTTGCTCACCGTGCTCAACGGCCTTGTCGACAAGGGCAATACGGTCATCGTCATCGAGCACAACCTCGACGTGATCAAGACGTCCGACTGGATCATCGACCTCGGCCCGGAGGGCGGAGCCGCGGGCGGCACCGTCGTCGCGCAAGGATCGCCGGAGGATGTCGCCGCGGTACCGGAGAGCTACACCGGCAAATTCCTCGGCGAGGTGCTCGAGGTCCAGCCCGCCAAGACGACGTCGACGCGGCGTCGCCGCAAGGTCAGCGCGTAAGGTAAGTTCTCCTCAACTGAGAATGCCATTACCGGCATCGATCGGCGAGGAGAGCATGGCGAAAACGGTGGTGATCGGCGCATCGAGCGGGCTCGGGCGCTGCATTGGAATCGGGCTGGCGGAGCGCGGTGACCAGGTGGCGCTGCTCGCCCGTCGCCGTGAGCGGATCGAGAATGCCGCCAAGGAGGCCGGAGCGGATGCGGTCGCAGTCGTTTGCGATGTGACCGACGAAGCATCGGTGCGGTCGGCCATCAGCGCCGCCGCGGACGGCCTCGGGGGAATCGACAACCTTGTCTACACGCCGGCGATCGGCTCGGTCATGCGTCTTGTCGACACCGACGCCGAAACGTGGAGCAGCGTGTTCGCCACCAACGTGACCGGTGCCGCCATCGCGACGGCGGCCGCCATCCCGCACCTGACGAAGTCGGCGGGCAAGGTGGTCTACTTGTCTTCGGACGCGGGCACATTCGGCCCGCCATGGCCGGGGCTCGCCGCATACGGCGTCAGCAAGGCTGCGCTCGAACGACTCATCGAGGCCTGGCGCACCGAACACCCGGACATCGGGTTCACCAACCTCATCGTCGGCGAATGCGCTGGCGGCGACGGCGATTCGGCGACGGGTTTCAGCATGGGTTGGGACCGCGAGCTCGCCGGGGAGTTCTACCCGCAGTGGATTTCGCGTGGCTGCATGCCGGGCCAGTTGATGCCGGTCGAGGATCTTGTCGAGGTGGTCCACACGATCCTGCGCACCAAGACGGCGACATCGATGCCCGTCGTAGTCGCCCGCGGTGCGCCCTAGCGGTCCGTCACCAATCTGCGCGTGACAACGGCGACGGGAACCGCGGGCTGATCCGCACCCCGTCGAGCCATTCGGTCAGTGCGTCGGCCTGCCGCGTCAGCGCCTTGCGGCCGTCGCGACCGACGTCGTCGAGCAGCCGGATCTCGACCCTCCCGTCGGCGTCCTGACCCCAGCCGCCGACCACGCGGCCGTTCCACCAGGCCGTCGGTCCGGCGTTGCCATTGGTGTCGAACACCTGCCTCCGATGCTCGCCGAGATACCAGTCGCGGTCCAACCAGCCCATGGTGGTGACGTCCAGGCCGGGCAGCAGTGCGCCCCACGGGCCGGGGTCGGGTTCCTCGTCGAGATCGTCGGGCAGCGCGAAGCCCGGCGTCCCGTCGAGGTCGACCTCGACGGCCTCGAGGTCGCGCAGCGCATGCCGCGCCCAGGTCAAGGTGTTGCCGAACCACCACTTGATGTCGGTGACGGTCGCGGGCCCGAAGGTCCGCAGCCAGGTGCGGACCACTTCTGCGCGGGCGGATTCCGGCGATGCCGGTTGGCGGTGCCCGGTGAGCCATTCCGTCGCGGTTGCCCAGCGCGGCCGTGACGTGGTCCATGTGCCGTCGTTCGGGCCGCGCACGATGTCGCCGCGCACCGACAACACGGTGAGCACCCGAGGGGACAGGGGAGTGTCTCCGCCCCAACGCTTTCCGGGTGCGGGGTCGTAGGTGCCGGCCAGCTCGGGCAGGGCTTCCCGCAACTGCCGTGCGGTGGCCGGGCCGTGGTCGCTCAGATGCGCGAGAACGGCGTCACACGCGCGGTCCAGCCAGCCGTCACCGTCGTCGGCAACGCCGGCCTTCTGCACATCGGCGACCAGCTTTCGGCGTTCGTTGCCTGCTACCCGGTCACTGGCCGCGGCCTGGATGAGCGGCAGGTCACCGACGCCGACCACCCACAACGTGCGACGCATCGCGAGGTGCTTGACGAGGGTGCGCCGCTGGTACAGCGCGGCGTCGAGGTCGGCCACCGCGAAACCGGGCCGCCGGGCCCACAGGGACAGGTACGGCGTGGCCGGATCGGTGGCGTGCAGGCCGACGAACGCCGCGACGGCATCGTCAATCGAGGACGCTGACGAGCCGAGAAAATGCCGCTGCGCCAGCCGTGCCCGCCGCTCGGCACCCGTGAAAGACCGCATCGCCTGCGAACCGTACCGCCGGCACCCGACAAAGTTTGGGATCGGTAGCGCCGACGCCCGTTTTGACTTCTGTTCGACGCCGCCATCGTGGCGACGCACGAACGAAGGGATCAGGACGATGAATCGAGTGGTCGCGGGTGCGATTGCACTGGCCGCCGGTGCCGCAGTACTGGTGGGGTGCTCGAATGACAAGGGCGCAGCCACCGCCACGGCCGGCGTCAGCACAGGCGGGAACACCCAAGTCAAGGTCGACGGCAAGGACCTTGCCGGTCTCGACATGAACTCGGTGACCTGCGTCAAGCAGGCCGGCAAGATCACCGTTGCCAGCGGTGCGATCGGTGGCCAGCAGGGCCTCGGCATCGTGATGACCGACGCTGCGACCCCGAGCGTCGAGTCGCTCGGCATGGTGGTCGACGGCAATGCCCTGGCCGTCAGCAACATGGGTGGCATGAAGAGCGGTTCAGCCGACGTCAAGGTCGATGGCAGCACCTACACCATCACGGGTGAAGCCACCGGCGGCGATATGAAGAACCCGATGGCCGGCATGATCACCAAGCCGTTCACCGTCACGGTCAACTGCAAGTAATCGGCTCCAGCCGGGCGGCGGGCGTGCCCAGCGCGCCCGCCGCTTCCTAAGATTGCGACATGGCGATCTCTGCCGATCTAGACCGGGCGCGTCAGCTCATCTTCGCCGCCAACGAGGAGGCGGCCAAGGAACTGCTGCTGTCGCTGGGTCCGCAGATCGAGGAGGCCGACCGCGACGACCTGATGATGGAGGTCCTCGCGCAGCTCGGCGAGCTGTACCTCGTGCGCACCGCGTACGACGGTGTGCGGGAGGCCATCCGCCGCATCGACGAATGCCTGGCCACCTACCGGTCGATCCGGGCAGGCACGAACCCGGACGCCGCTGCGCAGGCGACGATGTCGGATGCCGAAATCGATCACATGTTGTGCCGGTACACCTGGCGCGCCCAGTTCCTTCGGACCGGGCTTGCGGCCGCCGCCCACGGAGACCACGAGGGTGCCGAGCTGGCGCTGCTCGTCCTGTGCGACGACGGTTCCGGTGCGGCGTTCCCGGACCTGGCCGACGAGCACCGGTTCCTGATCACCTACGCGCAGATCTTCTGCGCAACCGCGCTGTGCGACGACGACCTCCACGTGCAGTCGGTTCCACTGTGGGACAAGGTGATCGACGCCATCGACGAATCTGGGGATGGCAGCGCGTCCGCCGACCATCTGCTGGTCGTCGGCGCCACCGGATACGGCAGGTTCTGCGTCGAGACGGGCCGGCTGTCCCAAGCTGAACCGTGGCTGCGGCGTGCGGGGGCGCGTGCCGAAGCCCGCGGATGGGAGCTGGCGACGGCCAGAACCCAACTCGAACGCGGCACTGCCGCATGGGCAGTGGGCGACAGGGCGCTGACCCAGGATTTGGTCCATGCCGCCTATCCGGCGATCGCCAAGGGCAACCGCGCGCACGACGTCTCGCGCAGCTGGCTCTACCTCGGGCTGATCAGCATCTCCATCGGGGAGCTCGACGACGCCGACGAGCGACTCGGATATGCCGAGCGGCATTGGCGCGAGGTGGAGAAGCCGCTGCACATTCACCGAGTTCTCCTGCAACGCAGCTGGGTCGACATTCTGCGCCAAGATTTCGGCGCGGCGGCCGAGAAAACCGCGCAGGCACGCGAACTCCTGGACTCCTGGCCGCGGCACAGCTGGTTGCAGTACGCGCGGCTCGATGATCACATGGGCAGCATCCTGCGCGCCGAGGCGCTGGCCGACCCCGCGAATGCGGCAGCCAAGCTCGAACGGGCCGCCGAACTGAAGGTGCCCGCCGCGCTGGCGGTCGACTCGGTGCGCCACGCGATCGTCGACGCTGATGCGCGAATGCGGTGGGCCACCTTCGTGTCCGCACGAATTCTTGCGGGCGCATTCGCCGTCGCATGGGAGTGGGGGAACACCGAACTCCTCAGCCAACTGGTCGAATATCACAGCGCCCGAGGAGCGTTCAGCACCGAGCCGTCGGACAGCGCCACCGCCGAATGGATGGGAACCGCGACGGCGGCCGTTCCCGTCGAAGCCGACGACGAGTATGCGCTCGTGGCCGCGGGATCGGCCTCGGTGGCCATCGCGGGCGGATTGACCCGGCTTGGCCCGCTGCCACCGCTGCGGATGGATCCGAACACGCCGCCGCTGCTCAGCCGGTACCGCGAGTTGGCGTTCGAACGGTACGGCCGCGACATCACCGCCGACGAGGTCGCCTGGTCGACGTGGCCGTGACCGGTCCGCAGCGGCAGACCTTGGTCCTGCGATTCGCCGACGTCGGCGTCGCCACTTACGCGAGCCTGCGCGTCGTCGGAGAGCCTGCGCGAACGGTCACTTGGGTCGTCGAGGACGCCAATCTGATTGCAGCACTTGACCAACTCGCCGCAGCGTTGCCGGACCCGAAGGGCTCCGAGACGCAGCGCGAGGCCGTGGACAGGGCGATCTCCTCCGGTCCGTTCGCCTCACCGTCGGCGGAGCTGGCGATCGCCAAGGACCTCGGGTCGCGTCTGATCGCTGCACAGGCATGGCAGCTGCTGACCGACTGCGTGGCGTCGCCACGAGTCGCGTTGTTCATCTCGCCGAGCGCACGACTGGCTCGAGTTCCGTGGGGAGCGCTTGCGATGCCGGGAGACGACGGCTTCCGGCTGATGGAACTCGTTGACGTGCTGATGGCCGCGCCGCCCAACATCGTCAACGCGCAGCGCGCATCCGTCGGATGGGATGGCCGACGGGACAAGCCTGCGCTCCTGGTCATCGACCCGCGAGTGCCGGGCCAGCGGCCGGACTCGCCGCTCGGCTCCGTTCTCGGCAGACCGTCGCCGGACACCGTGCTGGCCCGCCATTTCAGCGAGTTGATGGAGCGCAGGGCGGTTCTGCCGAACGTGGCCACCTCGGTCGAGTTGTTCCGCCGCACCGACGCAGGGCGTGCGTGGCTGGCCGGCCTGTTGGAGCAGGCGCCGAGCAGGTTGCTCTATGTGGGTCACGCGACTGCCGCCGACGGTGACGTCGGCCATGCGGACCGCGCCGCACTGCATCTGGCGGACAACCGTCCGCTGACCGCGTCGGACCTGATGTCTGCGAAACTGCCGTTTCCGCCCCGCGTCGCGCTACTGGCGTGCGCATCCGGAGGGGACTATCAATTCGACGAGGCGACGGGCCTGGTGGCCGCGATGATCCTGTGCGGGGCGCAATTGGTGACAGCGACGCTGTGGTCGCTACCCACCGCAGCCGGCTATCGGCAGTTCGTCCCGACTTCCGTTGAGCCGACTGTTGATCCAATGGCCGACGCGATCGTCGCCGTCGACCGGGCCCACGAGGAGCCCGATGCGGGCAGTGCGGTGAACCGGTGGCAGCGCGAGCAGATGCGACGTTGGCGCGACGGCGACGTCACCGCCAACCCGTTGTATTGGGCCGCGTTGGTCACCTTCGCCGTCGACGGCGCCCGCTGAATCTCAGCTCGGCGGCACCGCGATCGCGACGGACGACTCGTCGTGTGGCCGGTAGTAGGTGTAGACGACACTGCCAGGCGAGACCTTCGACATGGAAGACGCTGGTACCAAAGCGGTTTCGTGTGCGGGGAACTGACCGCCTGCAGGTCTGCGTACCATCACGTCGAGCACGACCTCGCTGTGGTCTTCGCATGTTTCGCCAGTGGCTCGCATCCCGGTGACGACGCCCTGCGACCGGGTGCCGTGCCGGATGAGCTCCAGCTGGTGGCCGGTGAGCAGCCCCTTGCGGACCAGCATCTGGTCGAATGCGGCGCGCACCGCGAGCATGTCGTCGGCGAGTGAAAGGTGTTCGCGCGCTGCGGGGTCGAATGCGACAAGCAGCACGGCGCCCGGGCGCAGCACGGAAGCGACCGAGTCGTCGCACAGCCTGCCGGTGAACCGCTGGCCGGTCACACTTTCCACCTCGACGGTGACCACTTCTTCGATTGTCTGAACCGTGCCGACACCGACGTCGGGTGTGGCTTCCCGATTCTCCGACGGGCGGGGGCGGGACAGCAGCACCGTCGCCGCCACACCGATTCCGATAACGGCCAGGAAAGTGAGCAACAACGCGGTGGGCATGGCATTAGCGTCTGCCATCCCACCGGCTACCGAACCCAACTTTCCGGCTAGGAGATGAACGCAGGCACTCCTATCCTCTAGTGATGACCACGGGCGCCCCGACGGACACGGCGATCGCCGTCGTGCGTCCGCGGCAGGCGGTCATCGACGGGGCCTGGCGGGCGATCGGACCGGGCGTCGAGGTGCTCAGCGGCGACGACGGTGGCCCGCTGCGCCGCACCGTCAAGCGGATCATCGACCCGCTGGTTCTTCGGCTGCGGTCGAACGCCCAGTTCTCGGCGCCGTTCGTCGACGCAGGCGTCGCCGCTGCGATGCACGAAGCCATCGTCGGCCAGGGCCCCGCGCTGCGGGCCACCGCGGCATGGTTCGAGCTCCTCAAACGCGAGCGGCGCAGGCTGCGAATAACCACAGGAAACGCACAGGAGTTGTATTTTCCCGCCTGCTTCGAGCTTGCGATCACGAAAGGGGCGCCCGCCCAAGAGGATCACAAAGCCGCTGCGACGGTGCTCGGTCAGATTCACGGCGAACGCGACCGCAACGCCATCGAGGTGCTGAACCGGTTCGTCTCCGATCAACAGGTGATCGCAAAGCTTTCCCAGCAGCTCGACCACAGCTGGCGCGATATCGGCGAAGGCACCGAGATCACCGGACCGTTCCTCGCGGGGCTGACGACGGTCCTCGGTCCTGCAGACAGCCACACCGCCGCGGTAGCGCGCCAGCGTGTCTGGTCGGCTCTGATCGCCGACGCTACGCCCTACAACCTCGGGGCGAAGGCACACCGGAAGTCTTCGGATCTGCCGTGGTCGATCGTCGATATCGGACTGAGTTCCGTTGAGCCGCAACAACCTCCGACGATCAACGGCGGAACATCCGGCGATCGTCCGTTGAACCGTGCGGTCGTCGACCGCGTGCGAGCGACACTGCGGCGCGCGATGGACCGGGACGAGCTGCCCGACGTCCCGCTGCTGTGCGCCGAGGAGGTCGACCGGTCGTGCGCGCCGTGGGGGCTGCTTGCCGAGGACAAGCAGGCCGCAATGATTGCGGGGATCGAGGTGGCGGTGGACCTCGCCCCGCTGGTCGAGGCCGCGACCACCCGCTACCAGCTCGCGGGCACGATCCAGGCGCGACTGCGCAAGGAGGCGTACGTGCTTCATGCGCGCCGTTATCTCGCCGCGGGTGGGCCGATCCATCCGCGCCAGCAGCAGGTGATCGACGACCTCGTCGCGTTCGCGCGTCCGTACCTGAGCCGGCTCTGGGCGCGGTTGCACGGGCGTGACGTCTGGCAGGAGCCCTGCGAGGACGTCGACGACCTGCGGGCGCTGCTCGAGGGCGTCGCACGGTCGGTGAGCCTCGACCATCGTCAGCGGATCAAGGCGATGCTGCAGGTGGCGGGATGAAACTGGTCGCCGATTCTGGTCTGTGGAGCACCGGTCCGCTGGTCGCGCCGACTCCCTTGGTGGCGGTCCTTGAAGTCAGCGGCGCCGTGCTGTCCTGGGGTATCGACGATGAGCCCGGCGCTGCGGCGATCACGTTCACCGACCTGGCTCAGGCCGACTGGCTCTGGCGCGTGCTCGGCGAGTCGGGCCACAGCGCACTTGCTTCCGCGCTGAGCGGCCGCCGACCCGAAGAGGCGCAGACCGTCGAACTGGCAGGGGTCGGCGTGCAGCCGGGTTCGGTCGATGAGCTGCGCCGGTTGGCGATTGGTCATTGGTTGCGGCGCTGGTGGCCGGCCAGCCATCGGGATGGCATCGCGGCCCTCGACCCTGCGGTGCTCGATGCGGAGATCGCGCTGCTGACCGCGGCCGCGCAAGACTTCTTCGCCAACGACACGTTCGATTCGGATGTGGCGGGGCTGCTGTCGCCGCATGCGGCGGCACTCGGCGCACACCTCCGGAGCGGAGATCCGCGCGTGGTGGAGTTGGTCAGGGCGGCAAGCGAGCTGACCGATGACGTCGGTATCGCCCTCGCCGAACCAGCCGAGGCGATGCCGCGCCGTGACGACTTTGCACTGGCGGCAGGGTTGGACGGCCGCCAGAGCACCGATGGTGCGGTGGCACAGGGAACAAGCTCACTCGACTGGGCGGGCGTTCCGCCCGGGGTGTTCGACGCGGCGGAGAAAACCATCGAATGGCGCGTCGTCGCGACGGACGCGGCAACGAACGCGGTTGTCGGAGTGGCGTTGTCGGGCACAGCGTCGCCCGGTGGCGTCGCTGTTCGCTTACGATCGCGCGATTTCAGTGGTGCGGGCATCCTCGACGGCGACGGCCGGGCCACCTTCCCGATCATCGACGCTCAGCGGCAGCCCGTCACGGAATCGATTGCGTGGAACCATGACTGGCGGACGACCGCGGTGGTGGTCGGTGTCCCCGTGGAAGAGTCGGTGCAATCACGGGAGCGGGTCCGCGAGTTCGCACGGTCGCGATTGTCCCAGCCCGGGGGAGACGCTTTCCTTGCCGAGATTCTCGCCGCCGAGGCCGATTACTGAGAGTCGCCGTCGTTTCGGTGCATCGACTCGCGAATCTGCTCCAGTCGTTCGGCGGCCGCGCGCTGGCGTTCTTCGTACTGCTCCTCGACGGAGCGCCCTTCCGGGGTCTCGGAGGCCAATTCGGTGGCGCCGATCGCCGTTCCGTACCGCGTCTCGATCTTCTCCCGCACCGATTCGAAGGTCGGAATGCCGTCGGGTGTGTACCCGCTGTCGGCTGCCGCTGCGGGTGGCGGGGTTGGCGGTTGAGGTTCCAGCTCTGCGGAGGTGGCCTCCTGAGGCTCAGGCGAGGGATTCTCGTCAGCGGTGGAATCGCCGGACATGGCCTCACAGTACCCGGCTTTGTTCGAACCGCCGTCGGCCTTTCTCCGTGGTGAGACACTGCGCCAATGTTGACGATGCCCGATACGCGTTACGCGAAGGGACCTTCGGGCAGCATCGCCTATCAGGTCATCGGAAACGGGCCGATGGACCTCGTCATCGTTCCTGGCTGGTTCTCACATATCGACAAGGGCTGGGAGAGGCCGGCTTGGCGGACATACATCGAAGAGTTCGTGTCGTTTGCGCGGGTGATCATCTACGACAAGTCCGGCACCGGTCTGTCCGATCCGGTCGACGGCGTACCCACCGTCGAGAGCCGCGCCGACGATCTGCGTGCGGTGCTTGACGCCGCAGGCTCCGAACGCACAGCGGTATTCGGGTTCTCCGAGGGCGGCGTGATCGCCACACTCTTCGCTGCCACCTACCCGGAGCGAGTCAGCGCACTGATCTTGTTCGGTACGGGCGCGGGCGGGTCCCTCGACGATCTCGACGCGGTGACGAGGGAAAAGTCCAGGAACGTGGTGGCCAAAATCCGCTCGACGATCGACCACTGGGGCGAGGGGCAAACGATCGATTGGACGATACCGAGCCGTAAAGACGACCCAGAGGCACGGCGGGCGATGGGCGCTTTCGAACGAGCCGCCATGAGTCCGAAGATGGCGCTCATCACGTACCAAGCGGTCATACGGCAGATCGACATGGCCGACATCCACGGAAGCGTGCGCGTTCCGACGCTCGTATTGCATCGCAAGGACGACTCGGTTCCGGTGGGTCTCGGACGCGCACTCGCCGCGAGGATCTCCGGGGCCCGACTCGTCGAACTCGATGGCGTCGACCACTTTCCATGGGAGGGCGACTACAAGTCGGTCACCGGGGAGGTTGAGGAGTTCCTGACCGGGCAGCGCCATCAGCGCCCACCGGATCGCGTGTTGGCCACCGTGTTGTTCACCGACATCGTCGACTCCACCAGACGCGCAGCGGAACTCGGCGATCAACGGTGGCGCGAACTACTGCAGCACCACGATGAGCTGGCGCATGCCGAAATCGCCTCTTACCAAGGCAGATTCGTCAAGCACACGGGCGATGGCCTGCTCGCCACGTTCGACGGCCCCACTAGAGCGGTCGCGTGTGCCACGGCGCTCACCGAACGCATGCCGCAGATCGGACTCGACATTCGCAGCGGGCTGCACACGGGGGAGTGTCTGCGACGCGGTGACGACATCGGTGGGATCGCAGTCCATATAGCGGCGCGGATCGCCGCAAAAGCGGCCGCGAATGAAGTGCTGGTCTCCAACACCGTCAAGGATCTCGTATACGGCTCGGGAATCACATTCGACGATCGCGGTGCGCACGTCCTCAAGGGTGTGCCGGGAGAATGGCGGCTGTACGCCCCGACGGGCCATCACGACCCAGTCGAGGAAGCGCTGGGTGCTGCCGATGTGCCGTACCGGCCCCAATAGCGCGCCATCCTCTCCCAGTAGACGAGTGTCAACGCCATCTGGAGGGCACAAGCCAGCACCGCGAGGGTGAGTCGATGGCGGGCGCCTGCGATGATCGCGATGAGGGCGACCAGCGATGTCGCGACGGTCAGGCCCTTCGCGGAGTCCCGTTTCGGGCTGGTCACCGAGAGTTCCTCGCCGAGAATCGCGCGGGTGGCCCATGCTCGATCGTTGGGCGGCTTCGGGAAGATCACCGGGTTGGCGGCGAGCCATGCGGCCACAAGGGCGGCATCGCGTGGACGTCGCGTCCACACGGGCACAAGCACCAATGGTGTGCTCGCCCAACGCGTCCATGCACTCCACGGACTGGAATGCCGGGCGAACATCCACCGCCGAAAGGTCGCGAGCTGAGTCGAAAGGCTCACGACTCCTTTCTACCTCGCGGCGGTCTGTTCGAACGACGGGCCTACGGGGCGAGTCGGGGAACGGGGTCCGCGGGACATCGGGAGTGCCGATCTGGCCTGCTATCCACGGCAGTGCAGCCGCGAACGCATGAGAGGCGAACGGCCAGTCGTGCTTGCCCGGTTGGCTGACGACCGCGCATTGGATGCCGTGAGCCGAGCCGAGGGCGCACAACGAGTTGGCCGCCCCAGTCTGGTCGTGTGTGTTATGCGATGAAGCGATCGCCGCGGTCGAGCCGTTGATGTCGAACCAGCCTGCCAAACCGGAATAGCGGCCGTGCCGGTTGATGACGGTTGTCGGGTCGAATGCCGCCCACGCGTTGGGATTACCGCCGAACAGTCGCGCGATGGTCTGGCCCTTGGTGCCCGAGTTGGGTCCGATATCGCCGGCGATGTCCTCGAATGCGCGGAATTTATCAGGGTGCATCACCGCAAGATCGACGGCGCAGGTTCCGCCCATCGACCAGCCTGCGACGGCCCATTTCGACCGATCCGGGCTGACGCCGAAGTGCGACTCCATGTACGGAACAACGTCCTTGATCATGTGGTCGGCCGAGTTACCGCGTGTTCCGTTGACGCATTCGGTGTCGTTGTTGAACGCACCACCGGGGTCGACGAAGACCAGCACCGGGGCGTTGCCGTGATGGGCGGCGGCGAAGTCGTCGACCGTCTTGATGGCCTGACCGGTGCGCAGCCAGTCGGCGGGAGTGTTGAACTCGCCGCCGATCATCATCAGTGTCGGGAGCTTGGGTGGCGGGGTGCTGGCATACCAGGCAGGCGGGAGGTAGACGAGCTCGCTGCGGTGCCGGAAGCCCGACGCTGCATTGCCTGTGTCGATCGCCACCACCGTGCCTTTCGGCGGCATCTTGTGCAGCTGCTGCAAGGCGGTGACGGTCACCTGATCGGTCTCGTCCGGCAGAGGGCCTGCGGTCAGCTGGTTCCATGCGGACTCCACGGTCTGGAAGTAGCCGACCCACATATTCAGCGCCAGCCCGGCGCACACCACGCAGAGGGGGACCGCCGCGAGGGAGACACCACGCCGCCACCATTGGGTGCTGCGCCATCCGACCACCAGTACCGCCGCAGCGAAACCGGACAGCCCGACCCAGATCCACAGCGCGCGAGGGGCCGGATTGTCGGAGAGCCCCTGCGATGCGACATACCAGTAGGCCGACGCGGCCAGTGCGGCGCCGACGATCAGTGCCCACGGCAGCCAGCGCACCTGCCAGCGGCCGCTGCGCCTGCTGATCGCAGCGATCAGCACGATGGCCGCGATGATCTGCACGGTTGCCGGGAGCCAGCCATGGATTAAGGAAAGGTGGTGGCGAAACGAGTCGGGTAACGTCACGGCAACATGGTGAACTCGCTACCTTGGGGGTAGCTGGGAAACTGCCGCTAACGTGGTTTGGCCAGTGGGAACGGCAGCGTTTCCCGGATGCTGCGGCCCGTGATCAACATCACCACCCGGTCCACTCCCATACCGAGACCGCCCGTCGGCGGCATCGCGTACTCCATGGCCTGCAGAAAGTCCTCGTCGAGCTCCATCGCCTCAGGATCGCCACCGGACGCCAGCAGAGACTGTTCCTGCAGCCGCCTGCGCTGCTCGACCGGGTCGGTGAGTTCGCTGTAGGCGGTGCCCAGCTCGACACCCCACGCGACGAGGTCCCAGCGCTCGGCAACGCCGGCGATGCTGCGATGCGGCCGGGTCAGGGGCGACACCGACGTCGGGAAGTCCTTGAAGAACGTGGGCTCCTCGGTGCGGTCCTCGACGAGCCGCTCGTACAGCTCGAGCACGACCGCGCCGGCGTCCCAGTGAGTGAGGTATGGGATATCGGCGGCATCGCACAGCCTGCGCAGCGTCGAGAGGTCCGTCTCGGGCCCGATCTCCTCGCCGAGTGCTTCCGACACGGCCCCGTGCACCGTCTTGACCGTCCACTGCCCGGAGACGTCGACCTTCTCCAGCGTGCCGTCTTGACGGGGACGCAGGAACACCTGCTCGCCGTTGGCGGCGACGGCCGCGTTCTGGATCAGCTCGCGGCAGCCGTCGATCCACACGTTGTAGTCGGCGTGTGCCTGATACGCCTCGAGCAGAGTGAACTCAGGGTTGTGGCTGAAGTCGACGCCCTCATTCCGGAACGCGCGGCCCAGTTCGAAGACGCGCTCCACCCCGCCAACGCACAACCGCTTGAGGTAGAGCTCGGGGGCGATGCGCAGGTAGAGATCCAGATCGTAGGCGTTGATGTGGGTGAGGAACGGGCGGGCGTTCGCGCCGCCGTGGATCTGCTGCAGGATCGGAGTCTCGACCTCCAAAAACCCCTTGCCGACCAATGTTTCGCGGATCGCGTGCAGAACGGCGCTGCGGGCCCGGATGAGCTCGCGCGCCTCGGTGTTGATGGCGAGGTCGACATAGCGGGCACGGACCCGCGACTCCTGGTCGGTCAGCCCCTTCCACTTGTCGGGCAGCGGGCGCAGACACTTGCCGATCAGCCGCCAACTTCCCACGATCAGCGAGTGGATGCCCGACCTGCTCTTGCCCATCTTGCCGGTGACCTCGATGAGGTCGCCCAGGTCGATGCAGCCGGTGAAGTCAGCCGTGTCGCCGCTATCCAGCTGCGAATTATCAAGCAGCAGTTGAATTTCCCCTGACCAGTCGCGTAGCTGCGCGAAGAGCACTCCGCCGTAGTCGCGCATCCGCAGCACCCGTCCGGCCACCGTCACCGCCGTGCCGTGGGGGGATTCGACCGCCGCGGCCACGGTGTGGCTCGGCGCCTGTCCGACCGGGTAGGCGTCAACGCCGCTGTCCTGCAGGCTCTTCAGCTTCGCCATCCGGACGCGCACCTGCTCGGGTAGCCGCGACGCGTCCCCGTTGTCGGGCAGGTCGGCCCTGAGCTCATCGAGGTCGGGCGCGCTGCCGTCGTGATGCAGTAAGCCCGTCGCGATCAGGTTGTCCGGCGCCGCAATGTATTGGCCGGTGTGCTGCTCGGTTCGCCGCGAGAACGGCAACACCAGGAAGCCTTCTGCGATCACCGACGCGACGCCGACCCGGGGGACGAGCCGAGTCTCCTCGTAGCAGGCGTAGCGTGGCACCCACTGCGGCTTGTACTTCATGTTCGAGCGGTACAGCGTCTCCAGCTGCCACCAACGCGAGAAGAACACCAGCAGCGCGCGCCACAACCGGGCGATCGGGCCCGCACCGAGCTGCGCACCCTGCTCGAACGCCGACCGGAACATCGCGAAGTTCAGCGAAACGCGGCTGACACCAATGCCTTCCGACTGCTGCAGCAGTTCGGTCACCATGAATTCGATGGTGCCGTTCGGCGATTGCGGTGAGCGCCGCATCAGGTCGAGCGACACGCCGTTGGTGCCCCACGGCACCAACGACAGCATGGCGACGACGTTGTCCTGACCCTGTATCGCCTCGACCAGCAGGCAGTCCCCGTCGGCGGGGTCGCCCAGCCGGCCAAGCGCCATCGAGAAACCGCGTTCGCTTTCCGTGTCGCGCCACGCGTCGGCGCGCCTGATCACCTCGGCCATCTCGTCGGCCGAGATATCGCGATGGCGCCGCATCCGCGCCGTCAGGCCGGTGCGCCGGGCCCGCGTCACCGCCTGACGGACCGCGCGCATATCAGGTCCCGACAACCGGAAGCCGTAGGGATGCAGGATCGCTTCGTCGCCGAGTTGCAGTGCGTTGAGTCCAGCCTCGCGGAACGCCTGCGCCCCAGCCGAACTCGCCCCCATGACGCCGGGCGCCCAGCCGTACTCCTGGCACAGCCGCAACCACGCCTCGACCGCCTGCGGCCACGCTTTCGGATCGCCCACGGGGTCGCCGCTGGCCAGGCACACACCCACCTCGACGCGGTAGGTGATGGCGGCTCGGCCGTTGGGCGCGAACACCGCTGCCTTGTCCCGCCGGGTGGCGAAATAGCCGAGCGAGTCGTTCTTGCCGTACAGCTCGAGCAGGCCTCGTATCGCCGACTCGTCCTCACCGGTCAGCGCGTTCGCCGACTTCTGTGATCGGAACAGCACGACCGCGGCGACCATCAGTGCCAGCGCGCCGAACAGACCGAGTAACGCGTTGACGAATACATGTGGGTGTTGGCCCTCGAACGCATTGGAACCGACCCCGGCGAAGGCCACGACCCGGTTGACCGCATAGGCCAGCCGGTAGTCGCGCTCCAGCGTGCCGGGGAAGAGTTCCAGCAGCCCCCAGCCGACCAGGATGCCGACGGCCATGCCTGCCACTAGCGTCACCGCCGCCTTGAAAAGCGCGCCGCGGCGGACCTTCGCCCAAAACTCCTTGCGGGCCAGCACCAGGAAGACGACGGCGGCCACGTGGAAAACAAACCCGATCATCTCGCCGGACTCGCGCATCCAGGTCTCGCCGCGGTCCACGATGTCGTACACGTTCCAGACGATCGAGCCGACCATGTAGATGACGAGAATCCACCAGGCGACCCGTTTGCGCGCGGCCAGCGCCGCTGCCAGCAGCGCCAGAACGAAGGCCCAGGCGAAGCTGGTGTCGGGGAAGTTGAAGATGTAGTCGTTGACGAATTCGCGTGGCTCCTTGATGAGCCACCGGATGCCCGGCGAGACACTGGCAATGAGCGACAGGGTCGCGATGATGCCGACAGTCCAGCCCGCGGCCGCGGGAACCCACGAGTATCTGGAGGTGGGCCGCACCCGAGGAGGGCTAGTGAGGGTCATAGGCCGCGAGGATATTCGCTCATCCCAGGAATTGGGTGTGACACCTATGAGACGGGGCCGGTGTATTTCTCCCCGGGACCGCGGCCGGCCTCATCCGGAGCGGCACTCGATTCGCGGAACGCCAACTGCAGGCTCCTCAGCCCGTCGCGCAGCGGCCCGGCGTGCGGGCCGAGGTACTCGGCCGACGCGGTCACCAGCCCCGCCAGCGCGGTGATCAGCCTGCGCGCCTCGTCGAGATCCCGATGCGGGCTGTCCTCCGGACTCTCCGACGACAGCCCGAGTCTCTCGGCCGCGGCGCTCATCAACATCACAGCCGCCCGGGTGATCACCTCGACCGCGGGAATCTCGGCCAGCTCACGGATGTTAGGAACCTCGGTCATCCCTGCTAGGATGGCATGCGCGACCGTCCCGGCGTACGCCAGGGACAGCAAGTGGAGTCCCGCTCCCACCGTTGGCCACACCGGCTCAACGGTCCGGTCACAACCACCGTACGGTGGTTGTCCTGGTCGGCTTCGGGCCCTGCTTCGAGCAGGGCCTTTTCGCTGGTGGTGTGGGCTCCTCTATAGAGGACAACATAGGAGGCCCCATCAGCACTGAGACCCGTGTCAACGAGCGCATTCGAGTACCTGAAGTCCGCCTGATTGGACCAGGTGGCGAGCAGGTAGGCATCGTGCGCATCGAAGACGCACTCCGCGTCGCCGTGGACGCCGATCTCGATCTCGTCGAAGTAGCCCCTGATGCCAAACCGCCGGTTTGCAAGATCATGGACTACGGCAAGTACAAGTACGAGGCGGCTCAGAAGGCACGCGAGTCTCGCAAGAATCAGCAGCAGACCGTCGTCAAGGAACAGAAGCTGCGACCCAAGATCGACCCGCACGACTACGAGACCAAGAAAGGTCACGTGATCCGCTTCCTGGAGGCGGGGTCGAAGGTCAAGGTGACGATCATGTTCCGCGGACGCGAGCAGTCGAGGCCCGAATTGGGCTACCGGCTCCTGCAGCGGCTGGGCGCCGACGTGGCCGACTACGGCTTCGTCGAGACGTCAGCCAAGCAGGACGGCCGCAACATGACGATGGTGCTGGCCCCGCACCGCGGCGCGAAGACTCGCGCCAAGGCGGCGCACGACGCTGACGCACCGGCCGCCCAGCGCGCTAGCGCAGGGCCCGCCGAACCCGCAGCGGAACCAACCGAACCAACACAGAACTGAGGACACATGCCCAAGGCGAAGACCCATAGCGGCGCTTCGAAGAGGTTCCGGAAAACCGGAACCGGAAAGATCGTCCGCGAGAAGGCCAACCGCAGGCACCTGCTCGAGTACAAGCCGAGCACCCGCACCCGTCGCCTGGAAGGGCGCACCGAGGTGTCGGCGAACGACAAGAAGCGCGTCAAGAAACTGCTCAACGGCTAGTTTCTGCGCCTCCACTGACCTTTTAGCCCGAACGAGAATAGGAACACCCTCATGGCACGCGTAAAGCGCGCAGTCAACGCCCAGAAGAAGCGGCGCACAGTACTCAAGGCCTCCAAGGGATACCGCGGCCAGCGGTCGCGGCTGTACCGCAAAGCCAAAGAGCAGCAGCTGCATTCACTGACGTATGCCTACCGTGACCGGCGTGCCCGCAAGGGCGAGTTCCGCAAGCTGTGGATCTCCCGGATCAACGCCGCGGCCCGCGCCAACGACATCACCTACAACCGGCTGATTCAGGGCCTGAAGGCCGCCGGCGTCGAGGTGGACCGCAAGAACCTCGCCGAGATCGCCGTCAGCGACCCGGCCGCCTTCACCGCGCTGGTGGAGGTCGCCAAGGGTGCGCTGCCCGAGGACGTGAACGCACCGTCCGGCGAGGCTGCCTGACGCTCACCGAGCGCTCTGCCCGGGTGGCGGCGGCGGTCAAGCTGCACCGCCACGTCGGGCGGCGTCGTGCCGCACGCTTCCTCGCCGAGGGACCGAACCTCGTCGAGGCGGCGTTGCGACGAGACCTCGTGATCGAGGTCTTCGTCACCGAAGACGCATTGAGCCGCTTCGAGTCGATGCTGGGCGACGTGCCCGTCCATCTGGTGACCGAGCGTGCCGCAAAAGCCCTGTCGGACACCGTGACACCGGTGGGGCTCGTCGCCGTCTGCGACGTGCCGCCGACGAGCCTGTCTGATGTGCTGGCCGGTCGGCCGAAGCTGGTCGCGGTCGCCGCGGGGATTTCAGAGCCCGGCAATGCGGGCACGCTGATCCGGATCGCCGACGCGATGGGCGCCGACGCCGTCGTGCTCGCGGGCCACAGCGTCGACCCGTACAACGGAAAGTGCCTGCGTGCGTCGGCAGGCAGCATCTTCGCGATCCCGGTGGTCGCCGAATCCGATGCCGCGCGGGCCGTTTCCGCATTGTCCGACGCGGGATTGCGCGTACTGGCCACCACCGTCGACGGAGAGCTCAGCCTCGACGATGCCGATGTGTCGGGGCCGACGGCGTGGTTGTTCGGACCAGAGTCGCACGGCCTGCCCCCGGAGTTGGCGGCCACGGCCGCAGACCGGATTCGGATTCCGATGGCGGGCAGCGCCGAAAGCCTGAACGTGGCAACAGCCGCGGCGATCTGCCTGTACCAGAGCGCCCGAGCACACCGGACTTTCTCGCGCGAGCAGACGTAAAGGTCCCGCGACACGCCGTAATTTTGGTGCTTTTGCGTCTTCTCGCGCAGGAAAGGCTAGCCGTTGAGCAGACCCCTCGCGACGTGAGTGATCTGTACCTCGTTGCTTCCCGCGTAGATCATCAGCGATTTCGCGTCGCGGGCCAGTTGTTCGACGCGGTACTCCGTCATATACCCGTTGCCGCCGAACAGCTGCACGGCATCCATCGCCACGTCCGTCGCCGCCTGCGAGCAATACCACTTGATCGCCGACGCCTCGGGCAGCGAGATCTGAGCGCCGTTCTGTGCCGCCTCGATAACCCGGAACAGCATGTTGCGCACGTTGATTCGGGCCACTTCCATGCTCGCGAGCTTGAGCTGGATCAGCTGGAACTGGGCGATCTCCTGGCCCCACAGCTTGCGGTTCTTCGCGTAGTCCACGCACAGCTTCAGACACTCCTCGATGACACCGAGGGCCATGGCGGCCACCCCGATGCGCTCGGTGGAGAAGTTCGACCGCGCGCTGTCGCGTCCGTCACCCGCGGAGTTGTCCTCGCTCTCGCCGAGCAGTCGGTCGCGGCCGAGCCGGACGTTGTTGAAGAACAACTCGCCGGTGCGCGAACTGTGAATACCCATCTTGCGGAACGGCTTCGACTGAACGAAGCCCTCCATGCCGCGGTCGAGCACGAAGGTCAGCACCTTGCGGTCACGCTTGTCGGCCCGGACGTGAGGAGGACCCGCTGTTGAGGCAGATTCGCCCTCTTCGAGTTTCGCGTAGACCACCACCACATCGGCGTCAGGTCCGTTGGTGATGAACGTCTTCTGCCCGTTGAGGATGTAGTCGTCGCCGTCGCGGACCACGTAGGACTTCATGCCGCCGAACGCATCCGAGCCGGAGTCGGGCTCGGTGATCGCCCACGCGCCCACCTTCTCGTAGGTCACCAGACCGGGCAGCCAGCGCTCCTGCTGCGCGAGCGTGCCGCGTCCCGCGATGGTCGGCACCGTCAGCCCGAGGCTCACACCCATGCCGGTGACGACGCCCATGCACACCCGGCACAATTCGCTGACGACGACGAAGCCCATACCCGCCTGGCCGCCGCCGAACATGCCGCCGCCTGATGCATTGCCATCGGACTTCTCGGCGCCGTCGCGCATCCGGGCCAACCGCTTCTCGAGCGAATCCTTGGCAAGCGCGTCGATGCCGAAGGTGGTGAAGAGCTTGCGGATGATGGGATAGGGCTCCATGTCGCCGCTTTCCAGCGCGTCGACGTGTGGGCGGACCTCTTTGTCCACGAACTCACGGACGGCGTCGCGCACGGCGATGTCGATCTCAGACCATTCGAGCATGGCTTGAGCCTAAGCGGCGGTGCTGCGGCCTCGCGCCGGGCGTAGACCGGCGAGCGAGAACGTCGTGTGCACAAGGGAGCCTGCGCGGTCCAGCAGACTCTTGCGCCGTGGCACGTAATGCATTGGCATGTCTCTGCGGTCCCGCGGAGGCGCCATGAACGCGGGCGCCTCGACCAGCGGGGCGTCCTCGGCCATCCGTCCGGATGCGCGGCGGTACGCGGCAAGTGCGCGCGGGTGCAGCCGAATCTCGTCGGGAACAACGACGAACGCCATCTCCACCAACTTGCCGAACAATCGCAGCAGGACTTCGTCGCCTGCGCTCCACCGCATGCCCGCCTTCTCGCGCACGACGGGGTCGAACATGCCGGCAGCGATCCAGCGCTGTCCGGCGACCATCGGCCTGAAGATCTGGTCCCAAACCGGCGTCGGCATCAGAACGAACCACGGCTTGGGAATCCGGATCGAGAAGATGTCCAGCGTGGCGCGGTTGATCTCCAGTTCGTCGCTGCAGACGCGCTCCCAGTACTCGCAGAACTCCTCCCACGACTTGGGCACCGGCCGCATGCTCATCCCATACTGCGCATACCACTGCACGTGCTCGTCGAAGAGCTGGCGCTTCTCGGCCTCGGTTAGGCCGCCGCAGAAGTATTCGGCCACCTTGATCACCAGCATGAAGAAGGTGGCGTGCGCCCAGTAGAAAGTCTCGGGGTTCAGCGCGTGATAGCGCCGCCCCGCGGCGTCGACGCCTTTGATCGTGGTGTGGAAACCCTTGATCTGCTGGCCGGTCTGGGCGGCCCGTTCGCCGTCGTAGACGACTCCCATGATCGGGTAGACGGAGCGGGCTACGCGCTGCAGCGGCTCGCGCAGCAGGATCGAATGCTCCTCGACGCCGGCGCCGAGTTCGGGGTACATGTTCTGCAGCGCGCCGATCCAGACGCCCATCATTCCTGTGCGAAGGTCGCCGAAGTATTTCCAGGTCAGGGAGTCGGGCCCGAGCGGGTCGGCCCGTTTGGTTCGCCTCGTCGTCGAGCTCACCGTCACAAATTCAAGATACGATTGACAACGTGCGTTGTCCATCATTTGGCGGCGCGTCGCGGGCGTGTTTGCTCGCCGAAAGAACGGGCATCTAATCTTGCGCCATGGATGTCGAATCGTTCGATGAACGGTCCGGCACGTCATCCGGACCGCGGGAGTGGCTGCGGAGCACCAACCACAGTCCCGGAGTGGTCGCGTTCATTCGGCGCGCCCGTCGGGCCCTCCCCGGCGATCCTGACTTCGGAGATCCGTTGTCCGCGGCCGGTGTTGGCGGGCCGAGTGCGGCCGCCCGCGCGGCGGATCGGTTGCTGCAGCGTGATGCCGCATCACGCGAGGTGAGCCTCGCCGGCTTGCAGGTGTGGCAGGCGCTCACCGAGCGCGTTTCCGGCCAGCCCGCCAATCGTGAGTTGACGCTGGTCTTTACGGACCTCGTCGGCTTTTCCTCATGGGCATTGAAGGCGGGCGACGATGCCACACTCAAGTTGCTGCGGCGGGTCGCGCAGGTCGTCGAACCGCCTCTGCTGGAGGCGGGCGGCCACATCGTCAAGAGGATGGGCGACGGCACAATGGCTGTCTTCGCCGATCCCGCCACTGCCGTCCTCGCGGTTCGCGCCAGCATCGATGCGGTGAAAGACGTTGAGGTGGAGGGTTATACGCCTCGGATGCGCGCGGGTGTGCATACCGGCCGACCGCAGCGGATCGGCTCGGATTGGCTCGGCGTCGATGTCAACATCGCGGCACGGGTGATGGAGAGGGCCACCAGAGGCGGCCTGATCGTGTCGCAGGCCACCATGGACCGGATCCCACCAGACGATTTCGACGCGCTCGGATTGTCGGCCAAGCGAATACGCAAACAAGTGTTTTCGCCGAAGCAGGACGGCGTTCCCACCAATCTCATCATGTATCGGGTGAAAACTCGCAGGGAGTTGCCAGCCGAAGACGAGGAGAACGACGACATCGCCGACGCATAGTGGTCGGTGAGATGTTGCTGGGATTTGCGAAAGGGCTGGCCCGGATCCGTGTCACCGTCGCCTACGCGGCGATTCTGATAGGTGTGACGACCGGGTTGGCGCTGCTCGGGCCGCAGGTGCAGGCGCAGGTGATTCGACACGCCAGCACGAACCTGCATAACCTCAGCCACGGCCACATCGGCACGCTGTTCGTCAGCGCGTTCGTCATCGACGCCGGGCCGGTCTACGTGTGGCTGCCCGGCTTGATGTGCCTGATGGCCGTCGCCGAGCTGCTCTGGCACAGCGTTCACCTGCTGATGGCCTTCGTGGTCGGCCACATCGGTGCAACTCTGCTGGTCGCACTCGGCCTGACCGCCTCGGTCGAGCTCGGCTGGGACTCGGTGGACGTCACCCGCGCCACGGACGTCGGGATGAGTTACGGCGCCTCCGCCGTGCTCGGATCCCTCACCGCGGCGATACCCCGCCGATGGCGGCCCGCGTGGATCGGTTGGTGGCTGGCCGTCGTGCTGGCGGTGGTCATCGTCGGCCCGGACTTCACCGACGTGGGCCACGCGGTCGCCCTGGTGCTCGGCATGCTCGCCTCGACGCGGTTCGGGCGGCCCGCCGCCTGGACGCCCGTGCGGTGCGTGCTGCTTGTGGTGGCATTCAGTTTTGGCTTTCTAATGCTCGCCAACACCAGCCTTTCGCTGGTCGTGGCAAGCGGGCTTGGCACGGTCGGGGCGCTGATCGCGGAGGTGGTGGTCGGCCGCAGGATCCGCCGCAGGCGGTCGCAGGAACCCACCGAAACCGAAGGCGCACTGACCTCGGGCATCGCGTGATGCCGCTCTCATTTGCGAATCACCTATGATCGCCGGGTGGCTGATCAGCCCATAGATCTGTCGGAGGAAGCGCTGACCAAGGTCGTCAGCGCGGCTCGGCATGCCTTCGATCTGGCCGGCGACCTCGACGGTTTGGCCCGCGCCAAGACCGAGCATCTGGGTGACCGTTCACCGATCGCGCTGGCCCGCCAGGCGCTGGGTTCGCTCGCCAAGGCCGAGCGCGCCGACGCAGGCAAGCGGGTCAACGTCGCGCGCACCGTGGTCCAGCGCTGCTACGACGAACGCCTCGAGGTGCTGCGCGCCGAGCGCGACGCCGCCGTGCTGGTGGCCGAGCGCATCGATGTGACGCTGCCGTCGAGCCGTCAGCCGCTCGGCGCCCGCCACCCGATCACCATCCTGGCCGACCACATCGCCGACACGTTCGTCGCGATGGGCTGGGAGTTGGCGGAGGGGCCCGAGGTCGAGACGGAGCAGTTCAACTTCGACGCGCTGAATTTCCCGCCGGACCACCCGGCGCGCAGCGAGCAGGACACCTTCTACATCGCGCCGGACGAGTCGCGACAGGTGCTGCGTACCCACACCTCGCCGGTGCAGATCCGCGCGCTGCTCGAGCGTGATCTGCCGGTGTACATCATCTCTATCGGCCGCACCTTCCGCACCGACGAACTCGACGCCACCCACACCCCGGTCTTCCATCAGGTCGAGGGCCTTGCGGTGGACAAGGGGCTGACCATGGCCCACTTGCGTGGCACGCTCGACGCGTTCGCGCGCTCGGAGTTCGGGCCGCAGGGCCGCACCAGGTTCCGCCCGCACTTCTTCCCGTTCACCGAGCCGTCGGCCGAGGTGGACGTGTGGTTCGAGAACAAGAAGGGCGGCCCCGGCTTCGTGGAATGGGGCGGCTGCGGGATGGTCAACCCAAATGTGCTGCGCGCCTGCGGTATTGATCCGGAGGTTTACTCCGGATTCGCGTTCGGCATGGGGCTGGAGCGGACACTGCAGTTCCGCAACGGAATCCCGGACATGCGCGACATGGTCGAGGGCGACGTGCGGTTCTCGCTGCCGTTCGGGGTTGGCGCCTGATGCGGCTTCCCTACAGCTGGCTGCGCGAGGTCGTCGCCGCCGGCACGCCCGGTTGGGACGTTCCCATCGACGAGCTCGAGCAGACGCTGATCCGCATCGGACACGAGGTCGAGGAGATCATCCCCGTCGGCCCGGTGAGCGGTCCGTTGACTGTCGGTCGCGTACTCGAGATCGAGGAGCTCACCGAGTTCAAGAAGCCGATCCGCGCGGTCAAGGTCGACGTCGGTGAGGCCGAGCCTCGTGACATCGTTTGCGGTGCAACCAACTTCGCCGTCGACGATCTCGTTGTGGTGGCGCTGCCTGGGACCACACTGCCCGGCGACTTCACCATCACGGCGCGTAACACATACGGCCGCACGTCCGACGGAATGATCTGCTCGACGGCCGAGCTGAACCTGGGCACCGACCACTCCGGAATTCTCGTGCTGCCGCCGGGCACCGCCGAACCGGGCACTCCGGCGCCGCCGACGTACTCGGCCTCGACGACACCGTGTTCCACCTCGCCGTCACCCCGGACCGCGGCTACTGCCTTTCGGTGCGGGGCATGGCGCGCGAGATCGCCAACGCCTATGACCTCGATTACATCGATCCGGCCGATGTCACCCCGCTGCCCGCGCAGGGCGAAGCGTTGCCGGTGACGATCGAGCCAGGCACCGGGGTCCTGCGCTTCGGGTTGCGGCCCGTCATCGGCGTCGACCCAGCGGCGGTGTCGCCGTGGTGGATGCAGCGACGGCTGCTGCTCAGCGGCATCAGGGCGATCTCGCCCGCCGTCGACGTGACGAACTACGTGATGCTCGAGCTCGGCCACCCGATGCACGCCCACGACCGCAGCCTGATCACCGGCGGCTTCCGGGTGCGGTTCGCCGAGCCAGGGGAGACGGTCGTCACGCTCGACGACATCGAACGCAAGCTGGACCCCGCCGATGTGCTCATCGTCGACGACGTCGCGACTGCGGCGATCGGTGGTGTGATGGGCGCGGGCACCACCGAGGTCCGCGACACCACCACCGACGTGCTGCTGGAGGCTGCGGTGTGGGATCCGGCCGCCGTATCGCGCACCCAGCGGCGGCTGCATCTTCCCAGCGAGGCGGCCCGCCGCTACGAACGCAGCGTCGACCCTGCCGTGTCGGTGGCTGCGCTGGACAGGTGTGCGACCCTGCTCGCCGAAATCGCCGACGGCACAGTCGAACCCACTCTGACCGACTGGCGTGGCGACCCGCCGCGCGACGACTGGTCACAACCTCCGGTCAGCATGGCCGTTGATCTGCCCGACCGCACCGCGGGTGTCGAGTATCCCGATGGCACCACCCGGCGCAGGCTCACGCAGATCGGCGCCGCCGTGGCCGTCGACGGCGAGCGCGTTACCGCGACACCACCCAGCTGGCGGCCCGACCTGAAACAGCCCGCAGACCTCGTCGAGGAGGTGTTGCGGCTGGAGGGCCTGGAGGTCATCCCGTCGGTGTTGCCGCAGGCGCCCGCGGGGCGCGGCCTCACCGCGGAGCAGAAGCGACGCCGCGCGATCGGGAAGTCGTTGGCGCTCAACGGCTATGTCGAGATCCTCCCGACGGTGTTCCTGCCCGCCGGGATATTCGACCGGTGGGGCCTGCCGCCCGACGACCCGCGCCGCACCACAACGCATGTGCTAAACCCGCTGGAGTCCGACCGGCCCGAACTGGCCACCACGCTCCTGCCCGGCCTTTTGGAATCCCTGAGCCGCAATGTGTCGCGCGGTTTCGTCGACGCCGCACTCTTCTCGATCGAGCAGGTCGTCGAACCGACATCGGAAACGCGTGCAGTCGAACTGATTCCGACCGATCGTCGCCCCACCGACGATGAGATCGCCACTCTGGATGCGTCTCTGCCGCGCCAGCACCAGCATGTCGGTGTGGTGTTGGCCGGTCTGCGTGAGCCCGCAGGTCCATGGGGACCCGGCCGCCCGGTCGAGGCCAGCGACGCATTCGAGGCGGTGCGCATCGTCGGGCGTGCTGCAGGCGTCGAGCTGACGCTGCGGCCGTCTCAATATCTGCCGTGGCATCCCGGCCGCTGCGCCGAAGTTCTGGTCGGGGACAGTGTCGTCGGCCACGCAGGCCAGCTGCATCCCGCGGTCATCGAGCGATCCGGCCTGCCGAAGGGCGCGTGCGCGGTCGAGCTGAACCTGGACGCGATCCCGATCACCGAGACGCTGCCCGCGCCCGCGGTGTCGCCGTTCCCCGCGGTGTTCCAGGACGTCGCGTTGATCGTCGGCGACGACGTCGCCGCCCAGAGCGTCGTCGAAGCGGTGCGCGACGGCGCGGGAGAGCTGCTCGAGGACGTCCGATTGTTCGACGTGTACACCGGCCCCCAGATCGGCAAGGGCCGGAAGTCACTCGCGCTGGCGCTGCGGTTCCGCGCCACGGACCGGACGCTGACCGAGCACGAGGCCAGCGCGGCCCGCGATGCGGCGGTGGCCAACGCGGCGCAGCAGGTCGGAGCCGAGCAGCGCCGCTGACCCGTCCGCGATCGCCTTGGTGATGGGGTCCTTCAGCGGGTCGAGGTGACGGGCAGGGCCGAGAAGTGTTTCTCCAACAGCGGGATAAGCGCTTCGGGCAGCGGCATGGCAGGCTTGCGCACCCGGCCCGAGGCGATCACCCCTCGTCGTCGCAGCAGCTCTTTGCGGATCGACAGGCCGACCCGCAGTTGTCCTTCGAAATTGGCGAGCGGAAGCCACGGCGCCCAGACCTCACGGGCGGCCTCGAAGCCGCCCTCGCGGTGTGCCTTCAACACGGCGGCAAGCGCGGCGGGGTGGCTGAATCCGGTCATCGCTCCCGCCGACCCCGCGAGCAACTCGTCGAGCAGGCCGACGCCGCCGAGTCCACCGAACACCGGGACATCGAGCTTCGCGACCAGGTGGGCTACCGCGACGGACGTCGGCGGCGTCTCCGACTTCACGCCAACCACGAAGGGACACGCCGTCACGATCGCGATGACCTGCTCGTCGGAGACGCTGATTCCCGAGACCACCGGATAGTCCTGAATGAGGATCCCTACCCCCGTCGCCTCGTGCAGGCGGCGCAGCGAGGCCGCGGCCACCACCGGATCAGGGTCGCTGATCTGTGCCATCAACGCGACGGGCGGTCGAGATGTCGCGTCGATCAGCCGGCGCGCCTGTTCCACGACACCGTCGGGGTCACGTTCGGACAGGCCGAGCACGAACGGCAGATCGGTGGACGAGGAGACCGCGTTGGCGACGCTGTCGGCCTCGTCGGTGGCCAGAGACGCTGCCTCGCCGAACACCCCGAGCGCCACCAAGCCGTCACAACCGTCGGCGACGAATGCTGCGACCTCGTTTCGGAAAGAGTCGAGATCGACATCGAGGCCATCATCGAACGGAGTGGCGAGCACACCCCAAAGGCCTTGGGACAGTCGCTGAGTCACCGAGTCACCTGTCATCTTCGATTGTCTTCACGATGTGCTCGGCGATGGCGAGAGAAGACGTCGCCGCCGGCGAAGGAGCGTTGCGGATCAGCACAACACGCTCGCGGATGCTGATCCTGAAGTCGTCCACCAGTCCGCCGTCGGCATCGAGCGCCTGCGCGCGGACCCCTGCGGTGCCGGGGACGACGTCATCGTCGGCGAGCTCCGGCACATAGGCGCGGGCGCCTGCGACGAAGCGCTGCTTGCTCAACGAGCCCGACATCTCCCTGACACCCGTGCGCCAGTGGCGGCGGGCGAACCGCCAAAAGGCAGGCGTGCGAGCCACTTCGGCCAGATCGCGCGCCGAGATCTTTCCCCAGGTATAACCCTCGCGGGCCAGCGCCAGCACGGCGTTGGGGCCGATGAGCACCTCACCGTCCACACGCGGGGTGATATGTACGCCGAGGAACGGATAGCGCGGATCGGGCACCGGGTAGACCAGCCCGTTGACGAGGTTTCGCCGTTTGGGCTTGAGCGCGTAGTACTCGCCACGGAACGGCATGATCACCGGCTCGGGGCCGTCGCCGGCGAGCTCGGCGAGGCGGTCGCTCTGCAGGCCGCCGCACACCACGATCCTGTCGAACACGAAGGACACGGAATCGCCTGCGCTGCGGGCGGTTACCACCACCTCCGTGGTCGAGGTTCGCAGGCCGACGACCTCGTGGCGGAGCAGGATCTTCGCCCCGTCGGCAACCGCATCCGCGGCGAGCGACCGCGTCACCTCTCCGAAGTCCACGATCGACGTCGACGGCGAGTGCAGCGCGGCGATGCCGCGCACGTGCGGCTCGAGCTCACGCAGCTCGTCTGCACCGATGATCCGGACACCCGGGACGCCGTTGGCGAGCGCTCGTTCCTCGATGTTGTCGAGGCGCGCGCGTTCATCCTCATCGAGGGCGACGAGGACCTTGCCGCAGGCGATTCGGCGGATGCCGCGTTCCGCGCAGAAGTCTTCGAGGAGCGCCACGCCGCGACGGCACAACACGGCCTTGTTGGAACCGGGCTCGTAATAGAGGCCCGCGTGCACGACGCCGCTGTTACGCCCCGTCTGATGCGCCGCGAGCCTGTCCTCCTTCTCGAAGAGCGTGACGTCGGCGTCGGGGCTGCGCTTGAGGAGCTCTCGTGCGACGGCCACGCCGAGGATGCCGCCACCGATGACGGCGACGCGGCGGGTGGGCACGACACCATTGTTGTCGTGGGCCCGTCGCGCAATTCGCCGACCCTGGCGAGGCCGTCGGTTAAATATTTGCAACTCCATGCATAAACATGCAGAATCTAGTGCATGACTTCTGTGGCCGTGGCCGGTGCCAGCGGATATGCCGGAGGCGAAATCCTACGGCTATTGCTCGGTCATCCCGGCTACACCGATGGTCGGCTGACCATCGGGGCGCTGACGGCGGCCGCGAGCGCGGGCACGACGCTGGCTGAGCATCACCCGCATCTGCTGCCGCTGAGCGGTCGCGTGCTCGAGGCCACCGACGCCGATGTTCTCGCCGGGCACGACGTGGTGTTCCTGGCGCTGCCGCACGGCCACTCCGCGGCGCTCGCCGAACAGTTGGACGCCGACATCGTGCTCGTCGACTGCGGCGCCGATTTCCGGCTCACCGACTCGGCGGCGTGGGAGCGGTACTACGGATCGGCGCACGCGGGCACCTGGCCGTACGGACTGCCCGAGCTGCCCGGCGCACGGGACCGGCTGCGCGGCGCCACCCGGATCGCCGTCCCCGGCTGCTATCCGACCGCCGCGCTGCTGGCGCTGCTGCCCGCAATCGCCGAGGATCTGGTGGAGCCTGCCGTCACCGTCGTCGCCGTCAGCGGCACCTCGGGTGCCGGACGCGCGGCGAAAACCGACCTTCTTGGCTCGGAGGTCATCGGGTCGGCCCGTGCCTACAACATCGGCGGTAAACACCGGCACACCCCGGAGATCGCCCAGGGGCTGCGGGCCGTCACCGACAAGGACGTGACGGTTTCGTTCACCCCTGTGCTGATACCCACGTCGCGTGGGATCCTCGCCACGTGTACGGCGCGCACAGAGGCGCCGCTGTCGCAACTACGGGCGGCCTATGAAAAGGCTTACGATGCGGAGCCTTTCGTGCATCTTCTGCCGGAAGGACAGTTACCGAAGACCGGTGCGGTGATCGGCAGCAACGCCGCGCAGCTGGCGGTCGCCGTCGACGATGACGCGGGCATGTTCATTGCGATCGCCGCGATCGACAACCTGGTGAAGGGCACCGGCGGCGCCGCTGTGCAGTCGATGAACCTCGCGCTGGGTTGGCCGGAAACCGAAGGACTCTCGATTGTGGGGGTGGCGCCATGACGGACACATCGGCCGACACCACGCGCCTGGTCCGGACCCAAGGGGTCACTGCGCCTGCAGGATTCCGTGCCACCGGGATCGCCGCGGGCATCAAGGCGTCCGGTGCGCTCGATCTGGCGCTGGTGTTCAACGAGGGGCCAGACTACGGTGCGGCAGGCGTTTTCACCCGCAACCAGGTCAAGGCCGCTCCGGTGCTGTGGACACAGCAGGTGCTGACCACCGGGCGGTTGCGCGCCGTCATCCTGAACTCGGGCGGTGCGAACGCCTGCACCGGGCCCGGCGGCTTCCAGGACACCCACGCCACCGCTGAGGCCGTCGCCGCGGCCCTTTCTGACTGGGGTAGCGATACCGGTGCCATCGAAATCGCCGTCTGCTCAACGGGGTTGATCGGCGACCGGCTACCGATGGACAAGGTGCTCGCAGGCGTCACCGATATCGTGCACGAGATGGCGGGCGGCTTGACCGGTGGCGAAGAGGCGGCGAGAGCCATCATGACCACCGACAAAGTGCCGAAACAGGTTGCGCTGCACCATCCCGACAACTGGACCGTCGGCGGGATGGCCAAGGGCGCCGGCATGCTGGCCCCGTCGCTGGCCACCATGCTCAGCGTGATCACCACCGATGCCGTCGCCGACGCCGCCGCGCTGGAACACGCGCTGCGTTCGGCCGCGGCGCAGACCTTCGACCGGCTCGACGTCGACGGCAGCTGTTCGACCAACGACACCGTTCTGCTGTTGGCTTCCGGCGCAAGCGCAATCACGCCGAGCCAGGCCGACCTCGACGACGCGGTGCTGCGGGTGTGCGATGACCTGTGCGCACAGCTGCAGGCCGACGCCGAAGGCGTCACCAAGCGGGTGACCGTCGCCGTCACAGGCGCGGCGAGCGAGGCCGATGCGCTCGCCGCCGCCCGCGTCGTTGCGCGGGACAGCCTCGTCAAGACCGCGTTGTTCGGCTCTGACCCCAACTGGGGCCGTGTATTGGCGGCGGTGGGCATGGCCCCGGTGCGGCTTGACCCGGAGCGGATAAGTGTGTCGTTCAACGGGTCTCCGGTCTGTGTTGACGGTGTCGGGGCGCCTGGCGCGCGTGACGTTGACCTGTCGGGGACCGACATCGACGTGACGATCGACCTCGGGGTCGGCAACGGCCGAGCTGCGATCCGGACCACCGATCTGTCGCACGACTACGTCGAAGAGAACTCGGCCTACAGCTCATGACGCTTGCCACCCCGGTCAAGGCGCAGGTGCTCGCCGCGGCGCTGCCGTGGCTCAAACAGCTGCACGACAAGATCGTCGTCGTCAAGTACGGCGGGAATGCGATGACCGACGACACCTTGCGGGAGGCGTTCGCCGCGGACATGGTGTTCCTGCGCAACTGCGGCATTCATCCCGTGGTCGTGCACGGCGGCGGCCCCCAGATCAGCGCGATGCTGAAACGACTCGGCATCGCAGGCGATTTCAAGGGCGGTTTCCGGGTCACCACCCCTGAGGTGCTCGACGTGGCGCGGATGGTGCTCTTCGGCCAGGTCGGGCGTGAACTCGTGAACCTCATCAACGCGCACGGTCCGTATGCGGTGGGTATCACCGGCGAGGACGCCCACCTGTTCACGGCGGTGCGGCGCAGCGTCACGGTCGACGGCGTCGCCACCGATATCGGACTCGTCGGCGACGTGGAGAAGGTGAACACCGAAGCGGTGCACGATCTCATTGCCGCCGGACGCATTCCGGTGGTGTCCACCATCGCGCCCGACACGGACGGAATAGTCCACAACATCAACGCCGACACCGCCGCCGCAGCGCTGGCCGAAGCGCTGTCGGCCGAGAAGCTGCTGATGCTGACTGACGTCGAGGGGCTGTACACCAGCTGGCCCGACCGCGAGTCGCTGGTCAGCGAGATCGACGCGGGCGCATTGACTCAACTGCTGCCGACGCTGGAGGCCGGGATGGTGCCGAAGATCGAGGCCTGCCTTCGTGCCGTCGCGGCCGGGGTGCCAAGCGCGCACGTCATCGACGGCCGTGTCGAACACTGTGTGCTGGTCGAGTTGTTCACCGATGAGGGGACGGGAACGAAAGTGGTGGGTTCATGACGCTGCAGGAGCGCTGGGACAGCGTGATGATGCACAACTACGGCACCCCGCCGCTGGCGCTGGCCAGCGGTGACGGTGCGGTGGTCACCGACATCGACGGCAAGTCCTACATCGACCTGCTCGGCGGCATTGCGGTGAACGTCCTCGGCCACCGTCACCCCGCCGTCATCGAGGCCGTCACGGCGCAGATGAACACGCTCGGGCACACGTCGAACCTATATATGACCGAACCGGGTGTCGCATTGGCCGAAGCGCTGGTCGGCCTGCTCGGCGCCGACGGGCGGGTGTTCTTCTGCAATTCGGGAACCGAGGCCAACGAGGTTGCCTTCAAGATCACACGGCTCACCGGTCGCACCAAAATCGTTGCCGCGCAAGGCGCTTTCCACGGCCGGACGATGGGGTCGCTGGCGTTGACCGGGCAGCCTACCAAGCAGGCGCCGTTCGCGCCGCTGCCCGGCGATGTGGTGCACGTGCCGTACGGCGATGTGGCGGCACTGGCCGAGGCCATCGACGACGCGACGGCTGCGGTCTTCCTCGAGCCGATCATGGGGGAGGGCGGCGTCGTCGTCCCGCCCGACGGCTATCTCGTCGCCGCCAGGGAGCTGACGACGACGCGTAACGCTCTGCTGGTGCTCGACGAGGTGCAGACCGGAATGGGCCGCACCGGAACGTTCTTCGCACACCAGCACGACGGCATCACCCCCGACATCGTGACGCTCGCCAAGGGACTGGGCGGCGGGCTGCCGATCGGCGCGTGTATCGCCGTCGGGCAGGCGGGCGAATTGCTCACCAGCGGTTTGCACGGGAGCACCTTCGGTGGCAATCCGATCTGCGCAGCCGCGGCGTTGGCGGTGTTGCGGGTACTTGCCGACGACGATCTCGTCTCGCGCGCCGACGTTCTCGGAAAGTCGTTGCACCATGGCATCGAAGCGCTGCGCCACCCGCTCGTCGACCACGTCCGCGGCCGTGGGCTGCTGCAAGGCATCGCGCTGACCGCACCGCAGGGCAAGGCCGTCGAGGCCGCTGCCCGCGACGCCGGCTTCCTGGTGAATGCCGCTGCGCCCGATGTGGTCCGGCTGGCCCCGCCACTGGTCATCACCGAAGGGCAGATCGCCGAGTTCCTCACCGCGCTGCCCGGCGTGCTGGATACGGCGGTGACGTGATGGTCCGGCATTTTCTGCGGGACGACGACCTGTCGCCCGACGAGCAGGCCGAGGTGCTGGCACTGGCGGCCGAGCTGAAGAAGGACCCGTTCTCCCGTAGGCCGCTTGACGGGCCCCGCGGCGTTGCGGTGATCTTCGACAAGAACTCCACCCGCACCAGGTTTTCGTTCGAGATCGGTGTGGCGCAGCTCGGTGGGCACGCGGTCGTCGTCGACGGCCGTAACACCCAGCTCGGGCGCGAGGAGACGCTGGAGGACACCGGAAAGGTGTTGTCCCGCTACGTCGAAGCGATTGTCTGGCGCACCTTCGGCCAGGACCGGCTCACTTCGATGGCAGCAGGTGCGAGTGTGCCGGTCGTCAACGCACTGTCCGACGAGTTCCATCCCTGCCAGGTGCTGGCCGATCTGCAGACGCTCGCCGAGCGCAAGGGGGAGCTGAAGGGACTGCGGCTGTCGTACTTCGGCGACGGGGCCAACAACATGGCGCACTCGCTGATGCTGGGCGGAGTGACGGCAGGCATCGACGTCACGATCGCCGCGCCCGCCGGCTTCGAACCACATCCGGAATTCGTGGCGGCCGCAGAGAAACGGGGCACGCTGACGGGCGCAGCCGTGCGGCTGACAGCGGATCCCGCTGAAGCCGCTGCGGGCGCTGACGTCCTGGCCACCGACACCTGGACGTCGATGGGCCAGGAAAACGACGGACTTGACCGGGTGGCGCCGTTCAAGCCGTTCCAGGTGAACGCGGAGCTGTTGAGCCGTGCTGATTCGGATGCGGTGGTGCTGCATTGCCTTCCAGCGCACCGCGGTCACGAGATCACCGACGACGTCATCGACGGACCGCACAGCGCGGTGTGGGACGAAGCGGAGAACCGGCTGCACGCCCAGAAGGCGCTGCTGGTCTGGCTCCTGGAGCGGTCGTGACGGCGGGCAAGGCGCCGGAGATCAGCGCAACCAGGGCGGGCAGGCAGGCGCGCATCGTCGCGATCCTGTCGTCGCACTCTGTGCGCAGCCAAACCGAGTTGGCGGCGATGCTGGCGACCGAGGGCATCGACGTCACCCAGGCCACCCTGTCGCGGGACCTCGAGGAATTGGGCGCGGTCAAGCTGCGCGCTGCGGACGGTGGCGTCGGCGTCTACGTGGTGCCCGAGGACGGCAGCCCGGTGCGCGGTGTTTCCGGCGGAACAGAACGGATGTCACGGCTGCTGGGTGACCTGCTGACGTCGACCGACGCCAGCGGCAACCTTGCGGTGCTGCGCACGCCGCCGGGTGCTGCGCAGTATCTGGCCAGCGCGATCGACCGTGCTGCCCTCCCGTATGTCGTCGGCACCATCGCGGGCGACGACACCATCTTCGTCGTGGCCCGCGAGCCGATGACCGGCGCTGAACTGGCCACCACCATCGAGAACCTGCAATAAGGCAGTTAGACAAGGAGATTGGTCACATGTCCGAACGCGTCATCTTGGCGTATTCCGGCGGTCTTGACACATCGGTGGCGATCAGCTGGATCGGCAAGGAGACCGGCCGCGAGGTGGTAGCCGTCGCGATCGACCTCGGCCAGGGCGGCGAGGACATGGAGGTCGTGCGGCAGCGGGCGCTGGATTGCGGCGCCGTAGAAGCCGTCGTGATCGACGCGCGCGATGAATTCGCCGATGAGTACTGCCTGCCCTGCATCAAATCCAATGCGCTGTACATGGACCGCTACCCGCTGGTGTCGGCGCTGAGCAGACCGCTGATCGTGAAGCATCTGGTGTCGGCGGCGCGTCAGTACGGCGGCGGGATCGTCGCGCACGGCTGCACCGGCAAGGGCAACGACCAGGTCCGTTTCGAGGTCGGCTTCGGCTCGCTGGCACCGGATCTCGAGGTGCTGGCACCGGTGCGTGACTACGCGTGGACGCGGGAGAAGGCCATCGCGTTCGCCGAAGAGAACTCGATTCCGATCAACGTCACCAAGCGCTCGCCATTCTCGATCGACCAGAACGTCTGGGGCCGGGCCGTGGAGACCGGGTTCCTCGAGCACCTGTGGAACGCGCCGACCAAGGATGTGTACGACTACACCGAGGATCCGACCGTCAACTGGAGCACACCCGATGAGGTGATCGTCGGGTTCGAAAAAGGGGTCCCGGTGTCGATCGACGGCAGGCGGGTCACCGTGCTGCAGGCGATCGAGGAGCTCAACCGACGGGCGGGCGAGCAGGGTGTCGGCAGGCTCGATGTCGTCGAGGACCGACTCGTGGGCATCAAGAGCCGCGAGATCTACGAGGCGCCCGGTGCCATGGTGTTGATCACCGCGCACACCGAGCTGGAACACGTGACGCTGGAGCGCGAGGTCGGGCGGTTCAAGCGGCAGACCGATCAGCGTTGGGGCGAACTGGTTTACGACGGTCTGTGGTTCTCGCCGCTGAAGAGAGCGCTCGAGGCGTTCATCGCCGATACACAGGAACACGTGTCCGGAGAGATCCGGATGGTGTTGCACGGCGGACACATCGCCGTCAACGGACGCCGCAGCGAGGAATCGCTGTACGACTTCAACCTCGCCACCTACGACGAGGGCGACACCTTCGACCAGTCCGCATCGAAGGGCTTCGTGCACGTGCACGGCCTGTCGTCCAAGATCGCCGCGCGACGGGACCTCAAGTGACGCCCAAACTCACTTTTGGGCGCAAAAGTGTTAGTAAAACTCACCAAAACGTCGATCTCGGCGCGGTTAGAGGATCACAGTGAACACTAACGAGGGCTCGCTGTGGGGCGGGCGGTTCGCCGACGGACCTTCGGACTCGCTTGCGGCACTGAGCAAGTCGACCCACTTCGACTGGGTGCTCGCGCCGTACGACATCAGAGCGTCCAAGGCGCACGCCAGGGTGCTGTACCGGGCGGGCCTGCTGACCGAGGAGCAGCGCGACGGCCTGCTGGTCGGGCTGGACAGCCTCGGCGAGGACGTCGCCGACGGCAGCTTCCTGCCGCTGGTCACCGACGAGGACGTGCACGGTGCGCTGGAACGCGGGCTGATCGACCGGGTCGGCGACGACCTCGGAGGGCGGCTTCGGGCGGGCCGTTCGCGGAATGACCAGGTGGCCACGCTGTTTCGGCTGTGGTTGCGCGATGCGGTGCGCAGGGTCGCCGACGGTGCGTTCGACGTCGTCTCCGCGTTGGCCACCCAGGCCGCGGCCCATCTGACGGCGATCATGCCCGGTAAGACGCATCTGCAGTCGGCGCAGCCGATCCTGCTCGCCCACCACCTGCTGGCCCACGCACACCCCTTGCTGCGCGACGTCGACCGGCTGATCGACTTCGACAAGCGGGCCGCGGTGTCCCCGTACGGTGCCGGTGCGCTCGCGGGGTCGTCGCTGAACCTGGACCCCGATGCAATCGCCAAGGAACTCGGATTCGCCACTGCCGCAGACAATTCGGTCGATGCCACTGCGGCCCGCGATTTCGCCGCAGAGGCGGCGTTCGTGTTCACCATGATCGGCGTCGATCTGTCGCGGCTCGCCGAGGACATCATTCTCTGGAGCACAACCGAATTCGGCTACGTGACGCTGCACGACTCATGGTCCACCGGCAGCTCGATCATGCCGCAGAAGAAGAACCCCGACATCGCCGAGCTGGCACGCGGAAAGTCGGGCCGGTTGATCGGCAACCTGACAGGGCTGTTGGCGACGCTGAAGGCGCAGCCGCTGGCCTACAACCGGGATCTGCAGGAGGACAAGGAACCGGTGTTCGACTCGGTGGCGCAGCTGGAGCTGCTGCTGCCCGCCATGGCCGGCCTCGTCGGGACACTGCGCTTCGACGTCGACCGGATGGCCGAGCTGGCGCCGCTGGGCTACACCCTGGCCACCGACGTCGCAGAATGGCTGGTGCGCAGGGGCGTCCCGTTCCGGGTCGCACACGAAGCAGCGGGCGCGGCCGTACGAGCAGCGGAGGCCAGGGGAGTCGGGCTGGAGGACCTCGAGGATGCCGAGCTTGCGGACATCCACCCCGAGCTGACGGCCGAAGTCCGCGAAGTGCTCACGGTCGACGGATCGGTGAACTCGCGCGACGCGCGCGGCGGCACCGCCCCCGTACAGGTGGCCAAGCAGCTGGGCACTGTCCGTGACACCGCCGACACGCTCCGGGCCCGATTGCGCAGTTAGGCCTACAGGCCGCGGTGGCCGAGCCAACCGATGATGCGTTCGGCAACGGCCTGCCATCCGGGTTCGAGCATCAAATCGTGGCCCATCTCGCCGAAGATGTGCGCGTCGGTGTCATACGCGCGTGCCGTTGCGCGCACCTCATCTGGTGTGACCGCACGGTCTTCGTCTGCGCCGAGCACCAACATCGGGGTCGTCACGCGTTGCGGATCCGGTAGGCCCCAAAACATCATCTCGCGCATCGCCTGAGCACTTTCGGGTTGCAGGCGCGCTATGCAGTCGGTGACGACGTTTTCGGGTGTCTGTGCGCAGAACAGGTATTCGCGGGCAAGCCTGGGCGTGGCGACCACGTCGAGAGTGCTGCCTGCAACATTCGCTCTGACAACCGTGACCGGGTGACGAACGAGCATGCGCAACGATGTGCGCAACGCGCCCTGAGGCGGCAGTGAAGCCAGCAGGACACCGGCGGGCGAATGGGTGTCCTCCAGGAACTTCTGCACCACAAAGCCGCCCATCGAATGTCCGACGATCACGGGCTGGACATCGAGCAGCGCCGCTGCCGCTCTCACGTCGTCGACGTAGTCGGCGATGGAACAGGTTCGAAGGCGCTGCGAGGTGGTGCTTTTCCCATGCGCGCGCAGGCTGACGGCAGCGGCCCGAAACCCGTGCTCGGCGAAGAAGTCCAGGAAGTGCTCGTCCCAGCACCACGCACCGTGCCAGCCGCCGTGAACGAACATCAGCGGCACCGGATGTGCGGGACTGCACTGTCCCTTGTCGATGACTTCCAGCATTGACGACAGACGGTAATCCATGGCCGGCCCGGACGTTGCTACTAACATCGGCGAACATGGGCCAAACCCCCCGTCCCCGTCGAGCGACCCAGCCGATGGAGTCAATGGTTCACCCGGTTGACCTCCGCCCAGACGCGACGCGTGGCGCTTCTGCTCGTCCTCGTCGCCACCGCGGCGTTCGGAGGCCTCGACACCGTCGACAAACAGGTCACGCCGTTCAACCCCGGCGAGGAATTCAGTGACGGCGAATTCACCGTCACCGTCGACCGCGCGAGACTTGTCGACGAGCTGAAGGGCACCTACGGCACCGCGAAGCCGGGGATGATGTACCTCGGCGTGGTCACCAATCTGCGCAACGACGGCACTGTGCCCGGGCGTCTCCGCGATCAGCTGGACCTGCGTGATGTACCCCAAAAGGAATTCTTCGGCGCCTTCCGGTTTCGCGACGGTTCGCCGATACAAACGCTCGGCCCCGGACTCACCGAGCAATTGGTTTTCGCCTGGCAGCTGCCGGAATCGGTGGTGAAATCGCTTCAGGCGGTGACGATCCGGGTCTGGAAGAAGAAGTACACCCAGCTGATGGTCACCTACGGCGCCAAGGAGTGGATCGACACCGACAACTACGGGCAGATCGTTGTGCCCGTCAAGGAGTCGACATGAAGCTGCGGAAGCCGAACTCGCGGACCGTGCTGACCACCATCGGCGTGGTCGTCACGGTTGCGGCGGCGGCCGTGGTGTGGCAGAACCTGCCGACTCCGACCGACGTCCTCGGGCCGTTCGACATGCACGCCGACGCGGGAACTCCCGCCGTAGGCCGGGCTGTCTCCGCGACCGTGACCAGCGTCCGCATCACCCCGGACGTGGACTCGATCAAGCCCGCCGGGGTCTGGGTGGTCGTCAACACCGCGTTGGAGGGCACGCGCAGCACCGAACTGCCCCACAGCGAGCTGATCGTCGGGCCCAACACCTACGACCCGTCCGACAGGTTCTTCACCGACACGTTGATGGCCGAGATCAGCCCGGGCATCACCTCGCGCGGATCGTGGGTGTTCGACGTCGCTCCCGACCTCGTCTCGCCGGGCTCGACCGAGCCGCTGACCCTCCGTGTCTGGGTCGGTGAAGGGCGGCTGGATTCCCGCCTGACGATCCGAATACCCACTCATGGTTCGCGGTTCAGCAGGGTCAACGCCGTCACGCTGAACAAGCCGGAGCAGAGCGCCTCATGAAAGCACGGTTGTCGGCGCTGTGGGTGCGCAATCTGATCGGGGCCGTTGTCGCGGCGGTGGCCATCGGCGTGCTCGTCTTCACCGGCCTCGGCGACCTCGGCAAGTCGTGGACCACCTACCGGCACACCGTCGTTCCGGGAGCCGTCGTGCCCGCAGGGCAGAGCGGCGACGCCGACGTGCACACCTGGAAGATCGACGCGATCCGGCATCTGAACCGCAGTCCAGGGGATTTCGGCCCTGCGTTGCCGCAAGGCACTGTGTTGACCGTCATCACAGTCGACCGCTCCGGACCACCCCCGGACGACGGGATCTGCAACGGTGTCCTCACCGACGGACAACGTCGATGGAAAAGCGAGGGCGTGGGCGGGTTCAGCGCGCAGGAGGGGGATGGGGTAACCAGTCTGTGCAATCAGCCTGGGCGGCTTCAGTTCACGTTCCTGCTTCCGCAGGATGTCGTGCCGACCGCGATGGACGTCGTCCAGATCGACGGCCGGATCACGGTACGGATGCTGTTGTAGTCTCGTCCGCCCGGACCTGCTCGAGGCAGTAGGCCACGGTCGACGCGATCAAGCACACCCGCAACGGTTCGACGATCATGTGGGAGATCAACGCGATCGTGTCGGCGAAGCCGTTCCAGAACGACAATGGCTGCGGGCCGAAAAGCCAAGCGACGAAACGGAACAGGTGTCCGATGCTGACCTCTGGGTGGTAGAACGCGCCCGCCATGTCCAGCCATGCCAGCCCCAGGTAGCCCAGTACATACAGCGACAGCGCGAGCACGCCGCCGTGCAGGATCAGCCGCGCGGAATCCGCGATCGTCTGATAGTTGCCCAGCAGGTTTCGCAACCAGCCGCGGACTCTCTCGCCGACTGTCTGGGGGACTCGCCATCCTCGCTCGCTGAATCTCTTTCTGCCTGCGGTCGCGCGGTCGAAGACGCGGTCCGCCCGGTCGCCCACTACGCGACGGGCCGCACCCCGCCAGCCCGGCATCGAGACGCCGTAGATGATCCCGGCCACCGCGAGCCACAGAAGTGGGATCGTCGCACCGCCGAATACCGTGCGCAGCACCAGCATCGCCGCGTCCCACAGATGTTCCAGCGGGGCGAAATGCGAGAACAGTCCGGCACGGGTGTCGTTGAACCACACGATGATCCGGCGTTGGCCGATCCACCCCATGGGGTTGATGAGGAAGTTGGCGCCCTGGCTGGCGGCGAAACTGACGATGAGGAAGACCCATAGCGCGTCGACGTAGACCCGTACCGCGATCATCCATCCCGGCAGGTTTTCCTTGAACCTGCCGAGCACATAACGCAGCACGAGCGCCGAGACGATGATCACCCAGGTGGCGGTGCTCACCGGCAGTTGGTCCGGATGAAGGTCGCTGGATTCGCCGGTCGTCAACGCCGTCGTCACCGCGTCATTCACCCGGTAGTTGAGCGCGGCGGTCTCGAAATCGAGCCAGTCCTCGGCGAATAGCCGCCACGCCAGATAGATCGCGAAGAACGGCACGATGATGTTGGCGAAGACGTCGACGCTTCGTGCCGAACGCCGCGGCAGCGCCGCCAGCGCGGGAATCGCCGGACGCAGCACAAGGAACATCGCGATATACGACCCGAGCCGGGCCAGGCCGGCGAACGGCATGATCAACGACGCCCAGATGTCGTTGTCCCAGCCGACGAATGCGGCCAACTCGATGGCGCCCTTGCGGCCGAGCCAGCCGAGCAGGTACAGCGCGACGAGTTGAGGGAGATACCGCCACCACAGAGCGAACGGCCGCAACAGGTAGCGCACCGCAACATCGTAAACAGCCAGCTACTCCTCGGCCGCGGTAAGCCACGCCTGTTCGAGCGATTCCCGGCGCGCCAACAGGTCGTCGAGTTCGCCCGTCAGTCCCGTCAGCTTGGCGTGATCGTGGGCGGCGGCGGCCATCGTCTCGTGCATCGCGACGATCTGTTCCTCGATCTTGGCCAGCTGACCTTCGATGCGCGCCATCTCCTTTCCGGCGCGCCGTTCCCGCGCCGACGCCGATTCGGCGCGCTGCGGTTCGCGCCGGTTCGGGGCGGGTTCGGTGGCGACGCGGTCGGCCAGGTACTGCTCGATGCCGCCGGGCAGGAGATCGCAGCGGCCGTTCCCGGTGAGCGCGTACGTGACATCGGTGACGCGTTCGAGGAAGTACCGGTCGTGGGTGACGACGATCAACGTGCCCGGCCAGTCGTCCAGGTAGTCCTCGATGACGGTCAGCGTGTCGATGTCGAGGTCGTTGGTCGGTTCGTCGAGCAGCAACACATTCGGCTCGTCGAGCAGGATCCGCAGGAACTGCAACCGGCGCCGCTCACCGCCGGACAGGTCGGCGATGCGCGCGGTCAGCTTGTCGCCGATGAAGCCGAAATCCTTCAAAAGGGTGTCGGCACTGATCTCCCGGCCACCCGCCAATTGGCTTACCCGACGGCGATTTTCGACGACATCGAGCACCCGGTCGGCGCCCGTCAGCTCCGACAGCGCCTGGCTCAAATAGCCGATCTGCAGCGTGGTGCCGCGCTTGATCGTGCCTGCGGTGGGAGGTAACTCGCCCGCGAGGAGCCGCAGCACCGACGTCTTCCCGGTGCCGTTGACGCCGACGAGACCGATCCGCGCGCCGGGGCCGATGGACCAGTCGACGTTGTCGAGGATCTCCCGGTCGCCGACTTCGAGCCGCAGCCGGTGCAGGTCGAATACGTCCTTGCCCAACCGGGTGGTCGCGAATCGCTGCAGCACAAGCGAATCACGCGGCGGCGGCTCGTTGGCGATCAGCTCGTTGGCGGCCTGGATGCGGAACTTCGGTTTCGAAGTGCGCGCCGGCGGACCGCGCCGCAGCCACGCCAACTCCTTGCGCATCAGGTTCCTGCGCCGCGCCTCGGTCCCTGCCGCGATTCGCATCCGTTCGGCGCGCGCCAGCACGTACGACGCGTAACCGCCGTCGTAGGCGTCGATGGTGCCGTCGTGCACCTCCCACGTCTTGGTGGTGACGGCGTCCAGGAACCAGCGGTCGTGACTGACCACCACGAGCGCCTTCGAGCGAAGCCCCGACAGATGACCTGCCAGCCAACCGATCACTTCCACGTCGAGGTGGTTGGTGGGCTCGTCGAGCACCAGCACGTCGTGACCGGCCAGCAGCGCCGCGGCCAGCGCCACCCGGCGCCGCTCACCGCCGCTCAGATCGGCGGCAGCCGAGTCGAGGTCCACCTCGGCGAGCAGATGCTCGACCACCGTGCGCGTCTCCGGTTCGGCGGCCCAGATGTGGTCGGGCCTGCCGCCGACGATGATCTCGCGGACGTCGGAGCCGGGGGAGAAGTCGTCGGTCTGGCGCAGGTAGCCCACCGAAAGGCCTGACGTGTGGGTGACCCGACCGGAGTCGGGTTCGCGGGTTTCGGTCAGCACCTGCAACAACGTGGACTTGCCGTCGCCGTTGCGGCCGACCACGCCGATCGCATCACCTTCGTCGACACCCAGACTCACCGCATTGAGCAGTGTGCGGGTGCCGTAGCCCACCGTCGCGCGTTCGACGTTTATCAGGTTCGCCATCAGCCGCCGATGATATTCGTGCCCTGTGCCATGATGACCTCGGCAATCGGGGGAACGGGCGTCACAAAGGGGAAGCGGCCGGTGGTGGATTTCTCGGCGGTAACGAGGCCAGTGGGCCGGCTTGTGGCCACCGCGCAAAATGGCCTGGAAGTGCTGCGATACGGCGGCCTGGAGACCGGCACGGTGCCCTCACCGTTCCAGGTGGTCGAAAGCGTGCCGATGTACCGGCTGCGACGGTATTTCCCGCCCGACACACGTCCTGACGCGAAACCGCCGGGACCGCCGGTGCTCATGGTGCATCCGATGATGATGTCGGCCGATATGTGGGACGTCACGCGTGATGACGGCGCCGTCGGGATCCTGCACAACGCGGGCATCGACCCGTGGGTCATCGACTTCGGTGAACCGGACAAGGTCGAAGGCGGCATGCAGCGCAACCTGGCAGACCACGTCGTCGCGCTGAGCGAGGCCGTCGACACGGTCAAGGAGACCACCGCGCGCGACGTTCATCTCGCCGGCTACTCGCAGGGCGGCATGTTCTGCTATCAGACCGCGGCGTATCGCCGGTCGAAAGATCTGGCCAGCATCATCGCCTTCGGCTCGCCCGTCGACACACTCGCCGCGTTGCCGATGAACCTTCCCGCGGGCGTCGCCGCTGGTGCCGCTGATTTCATGGCCGACCACGTGTTCAGCCGCATCGACATTCCGAGCTGGCTGGCGCGGACCGGCTTCCAGATGCTCGACCCGATCAAGACCGCGCAGTCGCGGATCGACTTCCTGCGGCAGCTGCATGACCGGGAGGCGCTGCTACCCCGCGAACAGCAGCGGCGCTTCCTTGCCTCGGAGGGGTGGATCGCTTGGTCGGGCCCGGCGATCTCGGAACTGCTCAAGCAGTTCATCGCGCACAACCGAATGATGACCGGTGGCTTCGCCATTCACGGCGAGCTGGTGACGCTCAGCGATATCAATTGCCCTGTGCTGGCGGTCGTCGGTGAGGTCGACGACATCGGCCAGCCTGCGTCGGTACGCGGTATCAAACGCGCCGCCCCACAGGCGGATGTCTACGAGTACCTCATCCGCGCAGGCCATTTCGGTCTAGTCGTGGGATCCAAGGCGGCCACCCAGACGTGGCCGACGGTCGCCCAGTGGGTGAAGTCGGTCGACGGCGATGCCGACCTGCCGGAGGGCGTCGCGCCGATGGCCCTGCAGCCCGCCGAGCACAGCGAGAGCGGCGTCCCGTTCGCATCTCGGTTGGCGCACGGCGCCACCGCGGCAGGTGAGATGGCGTTCACCCTTGCCCGGTCGGCCGCCGACGCGGTCGTCGCGGCCAACAAGTCGGCGCGGGCGCTGGCCGTCGAGACGGTCCGGACATTGCCGAGGCTGGCGCGGTTGGGCCAGATCAACGACCACACGCGGATCTCGCTGGGCCGCATCATGTCCGAGCAGGCTCGCGGTGCGCCAGCCGGCGAAGCGCTGCTGTTCGACGGACGCGTGCACACCTACGAAGCCGTCGATCGGCGCATCAACAACGTGGTCCGCGGCCTCATCGAGGTCGGGGTCCGCCAGGGCGCACACGTCGGCGTCCTGATGGAGACCAGGCCCAGCGCGCTGGTGGCGATCGCGGCGCTGTCGCGCCTCGGGGCGGTGGCCGTGCTGATGCCGCCCGACGCTGATCTGCCGACGGCGGCCCGCCTCGGCGCCGTCTCGGAGATCATCGCCGATCCGAGCAATCTCGAGGCGGCCCGCCAACTGCCGATGCGGGTGCTGGTGCTCGGCGGAGGCGAATCACGCGACCTTCACACGCCCGACAACGCCGATGTCATCGACATGGAGAAGATCGACCCCGACGAGGTCGACCTACCCGGCTGGTACCGGTCCAATCCGGGACTGGCGCGCGACCTCGCGTTCATCGCGTTCAGCACGGTCGGCGGCGAGCTGCACGCCCGCCAGATCACGAACTTCCGCTGGGCGCTGTCGGCGTTCGGCACCGCGTCTGCGGCCAACCTCGGGCGCGGCGACACCGTTTACTGCCTTACTCCTCTGCACCACCAGTCCGGGCTGCTGGTGAGCCTGGGCGGCGCGGTGGTCGGCGGGTCGAGGATCGCCCTGTCCCGTGGCCTGCGACCCGACCGCTTCGTGCAGGAGATCCGGCAGTACGGCGTGACCGTCGTGTCCTACACCTGGGCGATGCTGCGCGAGGTGATCGACGATCCGTCCTTCGCGCTGACGGGCAACCACCCGGTGCGGCTGTTCATCGGCTCGGGCATGCCCGCAGGGCTGTGGAAACGCGTGGTCGAGGTCTTCGCCCCCGCCCACGTCGTCGAGTTCTTCGCCACCACCGACGGTCAGGCCGTGCTGGCCAATGTGAGCGGCGCCAAGGTCGGAAGCGAGGGCAGGCCGCTGCCGGGTGGCGGCGACGTCGAGCTCGCGGCCTATGACGCCGAGGACGACCTCATCCTCGAGGACGAGCGCGGTTTCGTCCGAAAGGCAGAGACCAACGAGGTGGGTGTCATGCTGGCCCACCCGCGCGGGCCGATCGACCCGACAGCGTCGGTGAAGCGCGGCGTGTTCTCGCCGGCCGACACATGGGTGTCCACCGAGTACCTGTTCCGCCGCGACCAGGACGGCGACTACTGGCTGGTGGACAACCGAAGCCTGGTGATCCGCACCGAGCGCGGGCCCGTCTACTCCATGCCCATCAATGACGCCCTCGGCGGGATCGACGCGGTGGACCTGTCGGTGACCTACCCGATGGAGACGGCGGAAGGGGCGATCGCCGTGACCGCTCTGGCACTTCAGCCCGGCGGAAGCGTCGCGGCGGGAGATCTGTCGGAAGCGCTCGCGGATCTGCCCGTCGGCTCGGCGCCGGACATCGTGCACGTCGTGCCCGAGATGGCGCTCAGTGCGTCCTATCGACCCCTCATCACTCCGCTGCGCGCTATCGGGATCCCGAAGCCGTCGCGTAACGCCTGGTACCTGGACGCGGATACCAATAAGTACAAGCGACTCACCGCTGCGGTGCGCACCGAGATCTCGGGTGCGGATTACTGAGGCCGCGGCGGGCAGTCCAACACACTGTTAGGCTCAGCGCGCGCGAGGAGCACAAACGAGAAGAGCCATCACTGGAGGTTCGATGACATCGCAGAACGGTTGGCGTCGCATAGCGGGCATACTCGCAGGCAGCGCGATCGCCGGCGCTCTTTTCGCGGGTAGCGGTGCGCCGACCGCATGGTCCGCGCCCGGGGATGACCAGACCACCACGGATACCGAGGCGCCCGCGGCGCCGCAGATGACCGGTGAAGAAGCGCTCGCGATCATCGACAAGGAATATGACACCGGGTCGGGTGGTGGTGAGCTCTCCAATCTCATCCACCAGGTCCTGATGCTGCGCAACGCCGGCTTCAAGCCGTCGAACGCCAACAAGAAAGCCATCGTGGCGGCGCTGGACAAGCGACCGAATCAGGAGCCGCTGATCGCGGCCCTCAAGGAGACCATCGCCTATCAGCAGAAGATTCAGGCGCAGATGGTGGCCCAGCAGCAACAGCAGGGTGGGCAGAACGGCTTCTCCATCGGCGGGGCGCCTGCCCCCTTCAACCAGGGCGGCGTTGTTCTCGGTGGTCCCGGTGGCTCCGGGATGCCACTCGGCTGACGTGACGCCGTGCTCGACCAGAAACTCCTGAACATATTGGTGTGCCCCGAGGACCGCGGGCCGCTGCTGCTGATCGGCGACGACGAGCTGCTCTACAACCCGAGGCTGCGCCGTGCCTACCGCATCGAGGACGGCGTTCCGGTACTGCTTGTCGACGAGGCCGTCGCCGTGACGGATGACGCCGAGCATGAGCGACTGCTGGGCCGGGCGAAATCGGCAGATGCCGGTGGCCCGGTTTCCTGAGGGCTTTCTCTGGGGCGTCGCGACCGCGGCCCATCAGGTCGAGGGCAACAACGTCAGCTGCGATTCGTGGTTGATGGAGCACCTGCCCGGCTCGATCTATCGGGAACCCAGCGGTGACGCCGTCGACTTCTATCACCGCTATCCCGATGACATTGCGGTGATCGCCGCACTGGGCCTGAACGCATTCCGGTTCGGCATCGAGTGGGCGCGGGTCGAGCCCGAGATGGGCCGGATCTCCGTCGCGGAACTCGATCATTATTCGCGAGTCGTGGACACCTGCCTGCGCCATGGGATCGAGCCGGTGGTGACACTGCACCACTTCACGAGTCCGCAGTGGCTCATCCGGCACAACGGCGGGTGGCGCAGCCCGGACACGGCGAAGCGATTCGCAGACTACGCGGGCGTCGTGATGGCCCGCCTCGGCGACCGGGTGACTTGGGTGTGCACGATCAATGAGGCCAACGCCCCGGTACTGCTGGCAGGCAGCGGCCTACTGCCGGAGTCGGAGTCCGGCAAGCTGGCAGCCTCGATGGCATTGGCTGCCAAAGCTTTTGGAGTAGCCGAAGAGGACTTCTGTCCGTTCTTTCCCGGCGCGAGCGATGAGAAGGCGACGGCCGTCATCGGGCAGGCGCACCGGATGGCCGTCGACAGCGTGCATGCCGCCGCCCCAGACGCCCGGGTCGGGATCACGCTGTCGCTTCAGGAAGTGGCCGCGGAACCCGGCGGCGAACAGACGGCCGAGGCGGTCGACGAGTTCATCAACCGGCGCTTTCTGCGCGACATCGGCTCGGTGGGCGATTTCGTCGGTGTGCAGACCTACACCCGCATCACCTTCGGCGAGGGCGGGCTGAAGCGCCCCGCGGGTCGGGTGTCGGACAACGGCCTGGAACTCGTGCCCGCGGCCCTCACCGCGACGTGCCGTCAGGCACAACAGATCACCGGTCTGCCGGTGCTCATCACCGAGCACGGCGTGGACTTCGACGATGAGAACGACGGTCTGCGCGCCGGGCTGATCGAGGATGCACTGCGCGAGCTGGCACCCGCCATCGCCGACGGACTCGATGTTCGCGGATACCTGCACTGGTCACTTGTCGACAACTTCGAGTGGTTCAACGGCTATCACGGCCACTTCGGGCTGCTCGGTAACGACCGGGCCACGCAACGGCGATGGATCCGGCCCAGTGCGCTCACCTACGGGATGATCGCCAGAGCGAACGGGTTCGACGGCTAGCTGAGACCGGGGAGATCGCCGGTGAGGTACCGCTGAAGGTTCGGTGCGATCGTCTCGGCGATCTGCTCTACCGGCAGGGAGCGAAACGGGTCCAGCTCCAGGATGTAGCGCGCCATCACGACGCCGACGAGCTGCGAGGCCACGAACTGGACGCGAATCCGGCCGCTGCCCTCGGGATTGTCCACGCGCGAGCCGACTTCTGCGACGATCACGTCCTGCAGAAAGGACCGGATGAGTGAGACCTCGTTGCCCGCCATGATCGAGCGCAACGTCGCGATGAACCCCTTTCCCATCTCGGAGTCCCACAGCGGTAACAGGATCGACGGCAGCACGTAGCCGATCCGTTCCACCGGGACCTCGCGCAGCGGGCCGATCACCGCCATCGGATCGATCGGGATGTGGATCGCCGCGGCGAACAGCTGGGTCTTGGTGCCGTAATAATGGTGCACCAGCGCGGGGTCGACGCCGGCGTCGGCGGCGATGGCGCGGATCGACGTCTTGTCGATTCCGTTACGGGCGAACAGCTCTCGGGCGCTGCTGAGGATGCGTTCGCGTGTGTCGGACGTCCCGGGCGGTCGCCCGGGACGCTTGCGCTCAGTGTTGGTGGTCAAAGCGGTTACGGTGTCCTTCGTCGTAGCGTCGCGGCGGCCAGGCACATGGCGACCACGGCGAAGCCGATCACCACAATGATGTCCCGCAACGCGATCGCCGTCAGGTCCGGGTAGGCACCGACCTGCCGCAATGCCTCCAGAGCGTAGCTGGCCGGCAGGACATTGCTGATCCATTGCAGCCAATCCGGCATCACCTCACGCGGGACGATGATTCCGCACAGCAGCAGCTGAGGCGCGATGACGAGGGGCATGAACTGGACAGCCTGGAATTCTGTTCTGGCGAAGGCGCTGCACAACAGTCCGAGTCCGACGCCGAGCACCGCGTTGATGATCGCGATGATGAACACCAGGATCGGGCTGCCCTTGGTGTCGAGACCGAGGAACCAGAACGACACGATGCACGCGAGCGTGGCTTGCGCCGCCGCGGCGATCGAAAACGCGGTTCCGTAAGCGGCGAGCAGGTCGAGCCGGCGCAGGGGAGTGGTCAGGATCCGTTCCAACGTCCCCGAAACCCGTTCGCGTTGCATGGTTATCGACGTGATCAGGAACATCACGATCAGGGGGAACACACCGAGCATGATCAGGCAGGCGTTGTTGAACGGTGGCGGCGAGCCAGGCCGATGCGGGGCGTTTTGGAACATGAAGTACATCAGCGTGATGATCAGGCTTGGCACCACAAGGATCATCGCGACGCTGCGATGATCCGCCGCGAGTTGGCGCAGAATCCGGCCCGTGGTGGCGAAATACGCCTGCGGACTCAGCCGGCCGCGGCTGCGGTGCTGTGCCGGATGACGGACAGAAACGCTTCCTCCAGTGACTGACATCCTGTGTCCTCTCGTAGTTTTCGTGGCGTGCTGTGGGCGAGCAGGTGACCTTCGCGCATGAGCAGGAGGTCGCCACAGTGGTCTGCCTCGTCCATCACGTGGCTGGAGACAATCAATGTCGTTCCGCGCCTTGCCAGTTGGTGGAACTGCTGCCACAGGTCGACGCGCAGCACCGGGTCAAGGCCCACCGTCGGTTCATCGAGTACCAACAGATCGGGATTTGCGACCAGCGCGCACGCCAGTGATGCCCGCGTACGCTGACCGCCGGATAGATTGCCGCACAGCGCAGTTCGGTGATCGGTGAGGCCGACGGCGTCGACAGCTTCGTCGGCGGCGCTGGCGTCCATCCCGTATAGCGATGCGAAGTAGCGCACGTTGTCGACGATGCGCAGGTCGTTGTAGATGGTCGCTTCCTGCGGCATGTACCCGATGCGCCGGCGGAGCGGGGCAGAGCCGGTCGGGTGCCCGAGAACCGTCACGCTGCCTGCGGTGAGGATCTGCGTTCCGACAATGCTGCGCATCAGCGTGGTCTTGCCACATCCCGAGGGCCCGAGGAGTCCGGTGATGGTGCCGCGGGCGATCTGGACGGACAGATCGTGGATCGCGGGCCGTTTACCGCGGATAACCCGCAGGTGGTCGATGACGATGACCGGCTCGACGCCTCGCCTCAGTAATTCATCACTCGATGAAGTCATCATATGATGAATAGTCCTCCCCGCCGTCGGGACTGTCAAGGGCCGAGGGCAGAATCGCTCCGGTGAGCGCGAAGCTGCTGCCAGTCGATCCGGTGGCAGCGGCGCGTCGGCTCCTCGGGTCGGCCCTGACCGGCCGCGGCGTGAGCGCGATGATCGTCGAGGTCGAGGCCTACGGCGGGCCACCCGACGGGCCGTGGCCCGACGCCGCGTCCCATTCGTTTCGGGGGCGACGCGGGCGCAACACCGTGATGTTCGGGCCCGCCGGTCGGCTGTACACCTACCGCAGCCACGGGATTCACGTCTGCGCCAACGTGGTCTGCGGCTCCGACGATGTCGCGGGAGCCGTACTGTTGCGCGCCGCGGCGGTGGAGTCCGGCATCGACGTCGCCGTGCAGCGCCGAGGCGACTCGGTTCGTCCGGCCGCATTGGCACGAGGTCCCGGCAATCTATGTTCCGCGCTCGGGATCACCATGGACGACAACGGAATTGACCTCTTCGACGCGCGCAGCCCGGTCCAGCTCATGTTGGCAGAGGAGCACCGCGCCGCCGACGGGCCGCGGGTCGGCGTCAGCCAAGCGGCGGATCGGCCTTGGCGATTCTGGTTGGCGGGGCGCGCGGAGGTATCGCTGTACCGCCGCAGTCCGCGGGCACCCGCGCCGGGCGAGAGCGACTAGTACGGGAAGATCGAGGTCATGGGAACGTCGAACGTCCTCGACGAGTTGGAGTGGCGTGGGCTGATAGCGCAGTCCACCGATCGTGACGCGCTGGGGGAGCATCTGGCTTCCGGCCCCGTCACCATCTATTCGGGGTTCGACCCGACCGCGCCGAGCCTGCACGCCGGGCATCTGGTTCCGCTGCTGACACTGCGGCGCTTTCAACAGGCGGGTCACCGGCCGATCGTGCTGGCCGGCGGCGCAACCGGCATGATCGGCGATCCGCGGGACGTCGGTGAGCGGACCTTGCAGACCGCCGACACCGTCGCCGAATGGTCGAACCGGATCCGCGGTCAATTGGAGCGGTTCGTCGACTTCGACGATTCGCCGACGGGTGCGGTGGTGGAGAACAACCTGTCGTGGACGTCGGAGTTGTCGGCGATCGAGTTTCTTCGCGACGTCGGAAAGCACTTCTCGGTCAATGTGATGCTCGACCGCGACACGGTGAGGCGACGCCTCGAGGGTGAGGGCATCTCCTACACCGAGTTCAGCTACATGCTGTTGCAGGCCAATGACTACGTCGAACTACACGAGCGGCACGGCTGCACACTGCAGGTCGGCGGCTCCGATCAGTGGGGCAACATCATCGCGGGCGTGCGCCTGGTTCGGCAGAAGTCCGGCGCCGCGGTCCATGCATTGACGACACCGCTGGTGACCGACTCCGAAGGCAACAAGTTCGGCAAGTCGACCGGCGGCGGCAGTCTCTGGCTCGACCCGGAGATGACCAGCCCGTACGCCTGGTACCAGTACTTCATCAATACCGCGGATGCCGACGTGATCCCTTATCTCAAGTGGTTCACGTTCCTGTCGGCCGATGATGTGGCTGACCTCGAGCAGGCCACGGCCGACCGGCCCCACGAGCGGGCGGCCCAGCGCAGGCTGGCGCAGGAGCTCACCACCTTGGTTCATGGTGAGGCGCAATGTGCGGCGGTCGAACACGCCAGCCAGGCGCTGTTCGGGCGAGGTGAGCTGTCGCAATTGGATGAGCCGACGCTTGCGGCGGCGCTGCGTGAGGCCAGCAACAACCAGGTCGCCGAGCTGACGCCAGGCAGCCCCGACGGCATCACCGACCTGCTGGTGGCCAGCGGGCTGACGGACAGTAAGGGAGCCGCGCGCCGGACGGTCGCCGAGGGCGGCGCCTACGTCAACAACGTTCGGGTGGAAAGCGATGACTGGGCGCCGCAGCGCTCAGACTTCCTGCACGACCGCTGGTTGGTGCTTCGTCGCGGGAAGCGGAATATTGCGGGGGTCGAGCGCGTTGGATGATCTGTCGGAGCCGACGCAGGTATCTGCGCGCGATGGGTGGAAAAGCCGAAACGCACCGCCCATCAGGCCATTTGACTCCGCCTTTTCCCTCACGTAACTTGTTGAAGTCGTCGCGACGCGGCCAAGCCCGCAGAGCGCGACGGCGTCCCAGAGGGAAGCCCCACTTCGGTGGGTTCCTGATCGTCCGCACTACGAGTACGCGGCCAAAAGCCGCGGGCTTGTCGCGCGGGCGAGCGGGGCTTGTTGTTTGAGAACTCAATAGTGTGTTTGGTGGTTTTTGTTTGTTGTTTTTGTTTTTGACCACGCCGTGCACTCCCCGTGTGTGGGTGTGGTCTGTTTTTTTGCCAGTTTGATACTGGTTGCTTTGATCGGATTGTTCTGAACAAGCGTTTTTAGTTTTTGTTTGGAGAGTTTGATCCTGGCTCAGGACGAACGCTGGCGGCGTGCTTAACACATGCAAGTCGAACGGAAAGTGCCCAGCTTGCTGGGTGACTCGAGTGGCGAACGGGTGAGTAACACGTGGGTGATCTGCCCTGCACTTTGGGATAAGCCTGGGAAACTGGGTCTAATACCGAATACACCCTGCTGGTCGCATGGCCTGGTGGGGGAAAGCTTTTGCGGTGTGGGATGGGCCCGCGGCCTATCAGCTTGTTGGTGGGGTGATGGCCTACCAAGGCGACGACGGGTAGCCGGCCTGAGAGGGTGTCCGGCCACACTGGGACTGAGATACGGCCCAGACTCCTACGGGAGGCAGCAGTGGGGAATATTGCACAATGGGCGCAAGCCTGATGCAGCGACGCCGCGTGAGGGATGACGGCCTTCGGGTTGTAAACCTCTTTCAATAGGGACGAAGCGTGAGTGACGGTACCTATAGAAGAAGCACCGGCCAACTACGTGCCAGCAGCCGCGGTAATACGTAGGGTGCGAGCGTTGTCCGGAATTACTGGGCGTAAAGAGCTCGTAGGTGGTTTGTCGCGTTGTTCGTGAAAACTCACAACTCAATTGTGGGCGTGCGGGCGATACGGGCAGACTGGAGTACTGCAGGGGAGACTGGAATTCCTGGTGTAGCGGTGGAATGCGCAGATATCAGGAGGAACACCGGTGGCGAAGGCGGGTCTCTGGGCAGTAACTGACGCTGAGGAGCGAAAGCGTGGGGAGCGAACAGGATTAGATACCCTGGTAGTCCACGCCGTAAACGGTGGGTACTAGGTGTGGGTTTCCTTCCTTGGGATCCGTGCCGTAGCTAACGCATTAAGTACCCCGCCTGGGGAGTACGGCCGCAAGGCTAAAACTCAAAGGAATTGACGGGGGCCCGCACAAGCGGCGGAGCATGTGGATTAATTCGATGCAACGCGAAGAACCTTACCTGGGTTTGACATGCACAGGACGTGCCTAGAGATAGGTATTCCCTTGTGGCCTGTGTGCAGGTGGTGCATGGCTGTCGTCAGCTCGTGTCGTGAGATGTTGGGTTAAGTCCCGCAACGAGCGCAACCCTTGTCTCATGTTGCCAGCGCGTTATGGCGGGGACTCGTGAGAGACTGCCGGGGTCAACTCGGAGGAAGGTGGGGATGACGTCAAGTCATCATGCCCCTTATGTCCAGGGCTTCACACATGCTACAATGGCCGGTACAAAGGGCTGCGATGCCGTGAGGTGGAGCGAATCCTTGTAAAAGCCGGTCTCAGTTCGGATCGGGGTCTGCAACTCGACCCCGTGAAGTCGGAGTCGCTAGTAATCGCAGATCAGCAACGCTGCGGTGAATACGTTCCCGGGCCTTGTACACACCGCCCGTCACGTCATGAAAGTCGGTAACACCCGAAGCCGGTGGCCTAACCCTTGGGAGGGAGCCGTCGAAGGTGGGATCGGCGATTGGGACGAAGTCGTAACAAGGTAGCCGTACCGGAAGGTGCGGCTGGATCACCTCCTTTCTAAGGAGCACCGTTTTTGTTTTCCCCCGCCCCCACAACTGGTGGGATCAGCAGCGGTTGGGATATCAGTGTCGGCGCCTGTAGTGGGTGTCGATGGGTGCGACAACAAGCGTTGAGCCGCAACGGGTTTGATTGCGGTGAAGAGATTGCCAGACACACTATTGGGCTTTGAGGCAACAGGCCCGCTGTCCCTTCGTCCCGTGGTGGGAAACCGGGGATAGGACTGGTTGTCGCTCCGTCTTTGGTGGTGGGGTGTGGTGTTTGATTTGTGGATAGTGGTTGCGAGCATCTAGCACGCATGTGGCGCTTGGCTCCGTTGGGGGTTGGGTGTTGTGTGTGTGTTGATGTGCAATTTCAGAGTTTTTTAACTCGATGTAATTTTTGGTTTTTTGTGTTGTAAGTGTGTAAGGGCGCATGGTGGATGCCTTGGCACTGAGAGCCGATGAAGGACGTGGGAGGCTGCGATATGCCTCGGGGAGCTGTCAACCGAGCGTGGATCCGAGGATGTCCGAATGGGGAAACCCGGCGCGAGTGATGTCGCGTCACCCGGCACTGAATCTATAGGTGTTGGGGGGTAACGCGGGGAAGTGAAACATCTCAGTACCCGTAGGAAGAGAAAACAATTGTGATTCCGTGAGTAGTGGCGAGCGAAAGCGGAGGATGGCTAAACCGGATGCATGTGATACCCGGCGGGGGTTGTGTGTTCGGTGTTGTGGGGCGTTTCTTCCCTGGCCCGCCGGCCGGGGCGAAAGTGATAAACCGTGGTGTTAGGTGAAGTGGCCTGGGATGGTCTGCCGTAGTGGGTGAGAGCCCCGTAACCGAAAACGCCGCGGCTTTCGTGGAACTGTTTCCCCGAGTAGCAGCGGGCCCGTGGAATCTGCTGTGAATCTGCCGGGACCACCCGGTAAGCCTGAATACTTCTCAGTGACCGATAGCGGATTAGTACCGTGAGGGAATGGTGAAAAGTACCCCGGGAGGGGAGTGAAAGAGTACCTGAAACCGTGTGCCTACAATCCGTCAGAGCCTCCCGTTGTGTGGGGTGATGGCGTGCCTTTTGAAGAATGAGCCTGCGAGTCAGGGACATGTCGCGAGGTTAACCCGTTGAGGGGTAGCCGCAGCGAAAGCGAGTCTGAATAGGGCGTATCCAAACAGTAGTGTTTGGTGTAGTGGTGTGTTCTGGACCCGAAGCGGAGTGATCTACCCATGGCCAGGGTGAAGCAGCAGTAAGATGTTGTGGAGGCCCGAACCCACTTAGGTTGAAGACTGAGGGGATGAGTTGTGGGTAGGGGTGAAAGGCCAATCAAACTCCGTGATAGCTGGTTCTCCCCGAAATGCATTTAGGTGCAGCGTTGCGTGTTTCTTGCCGGAGGTAGAGCTACTGGATGGCCAATGGGCCCTACTAGGTTACTGACGTCAGCCAAACTCCGAATGCCGGTAAGACTAAAGCGTGGCAGTGAGACGGCGGGGGATAAGCTCCGTGCGTCGAGAGGGAAACAGCCCAGATCGCCGGCTAAGGCCCCTAAGCGTGTGCTAAGTGGAAAAGGATGTGCAGTCGCGAAGACAACCAGGAGGTTGGCTTAGAAGCAGCCACCCTTGAAAGAGTGCGTAATAGCTCACTGGTCAAGTGATTGTGCGCCGATAATGTAGCGGGGCTCAAGCACACCGCCGAAGCCGCGGCAACAATTTATTGTTGGGTAGGGGAGCGTCCTGTCTCCGATGAAGCAGCCGGGTGACCGAGTTGTGGAGGGGGCGGGAGTGAGAATGCAGGCATGAGTAGCGATAAGGCAAGTGAGAACCTTGCCCGCCGAAAGACCAAGGGTTCCTGGGCCAGGCCAGTCCGCCCAGGGTGAGTCGGGACCTAAGGCGAGGCCGACAGGCGTAGTCGATGGACAACGGGTTGATATTCCCGTACCCGTGTGTGCGCGCCCGTGACGAATCCATTCTGCTAACCACCCAAATCCCGGGTGACTGATCCCTTCGGGGTGATGCTCTTGGGTGCTGCGTGGGACCCGGATGGGTAGTAGTCAAGCGATGGGGTGACGCAGGAAGGTAGCCGTACCAGTCAGTGGTAATACTGGGGCAAGCCGGTAGGACGAGATCTAGGCAAATCCGGGTCTCATATGTCTGAGAGGTGATGCATAGCCGAGTGAGGTGAATTCGGTGATCCTATGCTGCCGAGAAAAGCCTCTAGTGAGTACACACACGGCCCGTACCCCAAACCAACACAGGTGGTCAGGTAGAGAATACCGAGGCGTACGAGTGAACTATGGTTAAGGAACTCGGCAAAATGCCCCCGTAACTTCGGGAGAAGGGGGACCGGAATACCGTCAACACCTTTGCGGTGGGCAGCGGGATCCGGTGGCACAAACCAGTGAGAAGCGACTGTTTACTAAAAACACAGGTCCGTGCGAAGTCGCAAGACGATGTATACGGACTGACGCCTGCCCGGTGCTGGAAGGTTAAGAGGACCCGTCAACCCGTAAGGGTGAAGCGGAGAATTTAAGCCCCAGTAAACGGCGGTGGTAACTATAACCATCCTAAGGTAGCGAAATTCCTTGTCGGGTAAGTTCCGACCTGCACGAATGGCGTAACGACTTCTCAGCTGTCTCAACCATAGACTCGGCGAAATTGCACTACGAGTAAAGATGCTCGTTACGCGCGGCAGGACGAAAAGACCCCGGGACCTTCACTACAACTTGGTATTGGAGTTCGATACGGTTTGTGTAGGATAGGTGGGAGACTGTGAAACACAGACGCCAGTTTGTGTGGAGTCATTGTTGAAATACCACTCTGATCGTATTGGGCCTCTAACCTCGAACCGTCTATCCGGTTCAGGGACAGTGCCTGGTGGGTAGTTTAACTGGGGCGGTTGCCTCCCAAAATGTAACGGAGGCGCCCAAAGGTTCCCTCAACCTGGACGGCAATCAGGTGTTGAGTGTAAGTGCACAAGGGAGCTTGACTGCGAGACAAACACGTCAAGCAGGGACGAAAGTCGGGACTAGTGATCCGGCACCCCCGAGTGGAAGGGGTGTCGCTCAACGGATAAAAGGTACCCCGGGGATAACAGGCTGATCTTCCCCAAGAGTCCATATCGACGGGATGGTTTGGCACCTCGATGTCGGCTCGTCGCATCCTGGGGCTGGAGCAGGTCCCAAGGGTTGGGCTGTTCGCCCATTAAAGCGGCACGCGAGCTGGGTTTAGAACGTCGTGAGACAGTTCGGTCTCTATCCGCCGCGCGCGTCAGAAGCTTGAGGAAACCTGTCCCTAGTACGAGAGGACCGGGACGGACGAACCTCTGGTCCACCAGTTGTCCCACCAGGGGCACCGCTGGATAGCCACGTTCGGACAGGATAACCGCTGAAAGCATCTAAGCGGGAAACCCCCTCCAAGACCAGGCTTCTCACCTTTTAAGAAGGATAAGGCCCCCCGCAGACCACGGGATCAATAGACCAGACCTGCAACCGTCGCAAGACGACAGGGAACTGGCACTAACCGGCCGAAAACTTACACACACCCCCAAGGGGTGAAACCAAACCTCGCAACCACACATATCCGCGCAGCCACACCCCACCACCAAACACAAGACCCCCCCACACACAGTGGGGCACTTGAAAACAAGTGAATACAGTTACGGCGGAAATAGCGACAGGGAAACGCCCGGACCCATCCCGAACCCGGAAGCTAAGCCTGCCAGCGCCGATGATACTACCCAACCCGGGTGGAAAAGTAGGACACCGCCGAACACAAATTAAAAGACCTCTGCCCCCCAATTCCGTTGGGGGGCAGAGGCATATCTACGACAAACTACGGCGGGAAATTCAGCCGATCTTGGTCAATTTCAGCGGGAATGTCATGAATCCGCATCCCGTGGTTCCAGTCAGCGAGCTGTTGTCGATGGTCGTCGTACAAACGATCCCGTCGCCGTCGACGTCACTTGATGCAGTCCAGGTATTGCCCTGAAGGTGAAGTTCCCTGGCGCCCGCGCGGACGCAGTCCGGGCCGCATGACGTCAGCACCCAGGGCGAGTCGGTCAGAGGAGACGGCGTGCCGTCGTTGCCGAAGACTTCGGCTGTGTAGGTGCCGTCAAGCGTCTCGGCGGATGCCGTGCCGGCCACGCCGACCGAAAGACCTACCAAAACTGCGGTCATCGCCGCGGTTCGCATGATCATCATCTTCCCCTCCGACTCACCTATGGCTGTTTGCTGCCAGCTGTTCGGCGATGCTAACAGCAAACACAAAGCTGGTACCTGGATTGGCGAATGGTGCACTCCCGAGGCCGATCCGAGGCGGCCCGTATTCTGACACGGAGCTTCGTGGCGAAAGGAAACAGTGGCCGACAAGAGAGCAGGTGGCGAGCGTCGTCAGTCGCGCGACGGAACCGGGGGCGGCCCACGCGGTCCGCAAAGGCGCGGTCAACAACGGTCGGCGCCGCGCTCGTCGGGACCCAACCGTGCTCGGCCACAGCCCGGTACCACGTCGGATTCGCCACCCCCGCAGAGCGGTCCGACGCTGTCGCCGGATATTGAGGCCCGCCAGCTCTCCCCGGAGATTCGCGGCGAGCTCACCACTCTCGACCGCAGTACCGCTGACTACGTTGCGCGTCATCTGGTGGCGGCAGGCGATCTGCTCGACGACGACCCCGAGGCGGCTCTCGAGCACGCCCGTGCCGCGAGGGCTCGCTCGGGCCGGATCGCGGCTGTCCGTGAAGCCGTCGGCATCGCCGCGTACCGCTGCGGCGATTGGGCGCAGGCCCTCGCAGAATTGCGTGCAGCCCGCCGGTTGGGCAGCAAGTCGCCGCTGTTGCCGCTGATCGCCGACTGCGAGCGAGGCATCGGCCGTCCCGAGCGTGCGATCGAATTGGCCCGCAGCCCCGAGGCCGCCAAGCTCACCGGCGACGACGCCGACGAACTGCGCATCGTCGTGGCCGGTGCCCGGTCCGACCTGGGACAGACCGACCAGGCCCTGGCGATTCTGTCGACGCCGCAGCTCGACCCGGCGCGCACCGGACAGACCGCGGCCCGCCTGTTCTATGCCTACGCCGAAACGCTGCTGGCACTCGATAGAGCCGAAGAGGCCCTGCAGTGGTTCATCAATGCCGCCGCCGCGGACGTCGACGGCGTGACCGACGCCGAAGAGCGGATTACGGAGCTCACCTGACGTGACAACCCTTGCGGACGAACACGATTGCTTGCTTCTTGACCTCGATGGCACGGTGTTTCGCGGCCACGAGGCTACGCCCGGAGCGGTCGACACGCTCGCGGCGATCACCGCGCGCAAGCTCTACGTCACCAACAACGCCTCGCGCAGCGCAGATGAGGTCGCACAACACCTATGCGCCATGGGGTTCACCGCTGAGCGCCACGACGTGGTTACCAGTGCCCAGAGTGCCGCCCACCTGTTGGCCGATCGGCTGCCTGAGGGAGCGCGGGTGCTCATTGTCGGCACCGCGTCCCTGGCCGCCGAGATCACTCACGTCGGCCTCAAGCCGGTGCGGTTGTGGTCCGACGACCCGGTCGCCGTGGTCCAGGGGCATTCGCCCCAGACGGCGTGGCCCGACCTGGCCGAGGCCGCGCTGGCGATCCGAGGCGGTGCGCTGTGGGTCGCGGCCAACGTCGACGTGACGCTGCCCTCCGAACGGGGACTGCTGCCAGGCAACGGCTCGATGGTGGCGGCACTGCAGACGGCGACCAACCGGGAGCCGACGGTCGCAGGCAAGCCCCAGCCGAGACTGCTCACAGATGCCTTGTCCCGCGGCGACTTTCGCAATCCGCTAGTTATCGGTGATCGGCTCGACACCGATATTGCCGGCGCCAATGCTGCCGGCCTGCCCAGCCTGCTGGTGCTCAGCGGTGTCAGCACCGCCTCGGAGACGGTACGCGCCATCCGCAGCGAGAGGCCCAACTACATCGCCACCGATCTTCGCTCGCTGTACGACCGAGCCGATCTACTCCGGGTCGGACCGCACCAGTCCTGGCGCATCGAGATCGGCGAGGCCGCGGTGACGGTTCACAACACCGGCAGTGAACCGAGAGACTCGCTGACGGTGGTCCGGGCCACGGCAAACGCCGTGTGGAACTCGACCCTCAGTGGGCAGCCGTTCGCGATCGTCGCGGGAGACTACGTCGCCCGCAAAGCGCTGGAGCGGTGGTCCCTGCTGACGTCGCCCGATCGACTAGTTTGAACACCGACATGAGTACCGAACCTGACGAGATCCGCGCCCGGATCGCGGCGTTGCTGGCCGAGCTGCCCGATATCGAGGGACCTGGCTCCGCCGACGTCGACATCGACAGCGTCGCCGCGCGGTTGGAGGAGGCGCACGACCTCCTGGTGCACGCGCTGGAGTCGGTCGAAAAGGGTCCAACGCCGGAGCCAGAGGCGTCAGAAGCGCCGGACGGGTGAGCGCAGGTGACACGCCGTGCTCGTGTTGACGCCGAGCTGGTGCGACGGGGTTTGGCGCGTTCGCGGCAGCAGGCCGCAGAGCTGATCGGCGCTGGCCGGGTCAGAATTGACGGGATGCCTGCGGCCAAGCCGGCCACCGCGATCGCGGTGAGCGCGAGGCTGACCGTCAGTGCCACCGACGAACGCTCGTGGGTGTCCAGGGGCGCGCACAAGCTCATCGGTGCGCTGGATGCTTTCGTCATCTCGGTCTCCGGCGTGCGGTGCCTGGACGCCGGTGCGTCAACCGGTGGATTCACCGAAGTGCTGCTGGATCGCGGTGCCCGTGAGGTGGTGGCCGTGGACGTGGGATACGGGCAGCTCGCGTGGTCGTTGCGGTCGGATGAGCGGGTCACGGTTCTCGAGCGCACCAACGTGCGTGAGCTGACGGCCGAAGCCATCGGCGGGCAGGTCGACCTGGTGGTCGCCGACTTGTCCTTCATCTCGTTGTCGACGGTATTGCCAGCGCTGGTTTCATGCGCGTCGGCCGACGCGGATATCGTTCCCATGGTGAAACCACAGTTCGAGGTCGGCAAGGACCGAGTCGGCGCAGGCGGAGTCGTCTCCGATCCGCAACTGCGCGCCGATGCCGTGCTCTCCGTCGCCCGGCGGGCCGCCGAACTGGACTGGCACACCGTCGGCGTCGCCGCCAGCCCGCTGCCGGGCCCATCGGGCAACGTCGAATACTTCCTGCACCTGCGTAACCGGAGCGACCGTCCGCTCGCGGGCGCCGACCTCGAGCAGGCCGTCGAGCGCGCCGTCGCCGAGGGGCCGCAGTGATGGCCGAACGCACAATCCTGATGGTGGTTCACACCGGCCGCGACGAGGCCACCGAGACGGCCCGTCGGGTGGAGAAGGTGCTGGGCGACAACGGCGTTGGTCTGCGTGTGCTCACTGCCGAAGCGGTCGACCGCGGGTCGGTTCACCTGGCGCCCGACGAGATGCGCGCCATGGGTGTCGACATCGAAGTCGTCGACGCCGACGAACGTGCAGCCGAAGGCTGTGAACTCGTCCTCGCGCTCGGCGGTGACGGAACGTTCCTGCGCGCCGCCGAACTTGCCCGCAACGTCGAAATCCCGGTGGTGGGCGTCAATCTCGGGCGCATCGGGTTCCTCGCCGAGGCCGAGGCCGACTCCATCGACGCGGTGCTCGACCACATCATCAACCGCGATTACCGCGTCGAGGAACGCATGACACTCGACGTCGTCGTCCGTGTCGGCGGGCGGATCGTCGATCGGGGCTGGGCCCTCAACGAGGCCAGTCTGGAGAAGGGTCCACGGCTCGGCGTTCTCGGCGCCGTTCTCGAAGTCGACGGCAGGCCGGTATCGGCTTTCGGGTGTGACGGCGTGCTCGTCGCGACGCCGACCGGCTCCACCGCATGGGCGTTCTCCGCGGGCGGCCCGATCGTGTGGCCGGACCTCGAAGCAATCCTGGTGGTGCCCAACAACGCTCACGCGCTGTTCGCGCGGCCGATGGTGACAAGTCCGAATGCCGCGATCGCGGTCGAGGTCGAGGCGGACGGGCATGACGCGCTCGTGTTCTGCGACGGCCGCCGCGAGATGGTGGTGCCTGCAGGCGGCCGGCTCGAGGTGACCCGCTGCGGCACACCATTGAAATGGGTACGACTGGACGGCGCCCCCTTCACCGACCGCTTGGTGCGCAAGTTCCGGCTTCCGGTCACGGGTTGGCGCGGACAGTAGTGCTCTCCGAGATCCGTATCGAGTCGCTTGGCGCGATCAGTACCGCGACGGCCGAGTTCGATCGCGGCCTGACGGTGCTGACCGGCGAGACCGGCACCGGTAAGACGATGGTGGTGACGGGACTCCACCTGCTCGGGGGCGCCCGTGCCGATGCCACCAGGATCCGGTCGGGCGCGGGCCGCGCGATCGTCGAAGGCCGTTTCAGCACAGTCGAACTCGGCGACGGGGTGACCACTCAGGTCGACGAGATCCTGGACGCATCGGGCGCCGAGCGCGACGAGGACGGCAGCATCATCGCGGCGCGATCGGTGTCCCGCGACGGTCCGTCCCGCGCCTATCTCGGCGGTCGCAGCGTCCCGGCGAAGTCGTTGAGCACCTTCACCACCGAGCTGCTCACCCTGCATGGGCAGAACGATCAGCTGCGACTCATGCGCGGCGACGAACAACGGGCCGCACTGGACCGCTTCGCCGATGTCGCACGACAGCTGAAGCGGTACCGCGCCGTGCGCGAGTCGTGGCAAGCCGCCCGTCGTGACCTGGCCGACAGAACGCAGCGGGCAAGGGAATTGGCGCAGGAGGCCGACCGGCTCAAGTTCGGCCTCGGTGAGATCGACGCGGTCGACCCGCAACCGAGCGAGGATGACGCCCTCGTCGACGACATCCGGCGATTGTCGGAACTCGACGCGTTACGCGAAGCCGCCCAGACCGCGCGGTCCGCGTTGTCCGGTGCACTCGACGACCCCGCCGACGCGGACGCGGCATCGGCCGCCCACGGCGTCGCGCAGGCCAAAGCGCTTCTGGAGGGCACCGACGACAACGCGCTGCGCGCATTGGCGGAGCGGCTGGCGGAGGCACTGGCCGTCATCGGTGACGTGTCCACCGAGCTCGGCGGCTATCTGTCCGAATTGCCCAGCGACGCCAGCACTTTGGAGACAAAGCTGGCAAGACAGAGTGAGCTGCGCGCGCTGACCCGCAAATACGCCGCCGACATCGACGGCGTGCTGACATGGGCTCGCGAGTCACGGGAGCGGCTGGAGCAGCTGGACGTATCCGAGGAGACACTGGCCGAGCTCGAACGTCAGGTCACCGCGCTCGAAGCCGAAGTCGTCACCGCCGCAACCGAACTGACCAAAGCGCGCAGCAAGGCGGCCAAAGGACTTGCGAAAGCGGTGACGGCGGAGCTGTCCGGGCTGGCCATGGCCGACGCTGAGTTCACCGTCGCCGTGGCGGCGCTGACCGTTCGCGGCGACGATTCCGCCCCGATCACGCTGCCATCGGGTGAGACGGTGCATGCGGGGTCCGACGGCGCCGACGCGGTGGAGTTCGGATTCTCCGCACATCGCGGCACCGATGTGCTTCCGCTGAACAAGAGTGCGTCCGGCGGAGAGCTGTCGCGGGTGATGCTCGCACTCGAGGTGGTCCTTGCCGCATCTGCGGAGGGCACGACGATGGTCTTCGACGAGGTCGACGCCGGCGTCGGCGGCCGGGCCGCTGTGCAGATCGGACGTCGGCTGGCGCGGCTGGCCCGCACCCACCAGGTCATCGTCGTCACCCACCTGCCGCAGGTCGCCGCGTACGCCGACATCCATCTCGTCGTAGACAGCGCCGGCGCCAATAAGGCCAGCGGTGTGCGCAAGCTGGGCGATGACGATCGGGTCGCGGAGCTGGCGCGCATGCTGGCCGGGCTGGGCGACTCGGACAGCGGCCGGGCCCACGCGCGGGAGCTGCTCAGCGCGGCGCAAGATGACCGCGCACAGGTCTCCTAGCCTGTGACGGGTGTTACAAAACATAACTTCTGAGGCTGATGTTACGGCGCGCCTCCACCTCTACTTGAGGGTTCCTCGACAGAATCGCCCCATGAAGATGTCAGCGCTGCTATCCCGTACTGCCAGCCCACGGCCGGGCATTACCGGCACCGCCCGTGTGGACCGCGACATCGACCGTCTGCTGCGCCGCGTCGGACCTGGGGACATCGTGGTGATCGACGCGCTTGACCTCGACCGCATCACCGCGGACGCCCTCGTCGAAGCCGAGATCGCCGCTGTGGTCAACGCGTCGCCCTCGATCTCCGGCCGGTACCCGAATCTGGGTCCCGAGGTGTTGGTCAACAACGGCGTCACCCTGATCGACGAGACCGGCCCCGAGGTATTCAAGCGAATCAAGGACGGCTCGCAGGTCCGGCTCTACGACGGCGCTGTGTATGCGGGCGACCGCAGGCTGGTGCACGGCACCGAACGGACCGACCACGAGATCCACGAGTTGATGCACGAGGCCAAGAGCGGACTTGTCGCGCATCTCGAGGCGTTCGCGGGCAACACCATCGAATTCATTCGCAGTGAAAGCCCTCTACTCATCGACGGCATCGGCATCCCCGACATCGATGTCGACCTTCATCGCAGGCACGTCGTGATCGTGGCCGAGGAACTCAACGCCGCATCCGACCTGAAGGCCCTCAAACCCTTCATCAAGGAGTACCAGCCGGTGCTGATCGGCGTCGGCAGCGGAGCCGATGTGCTGCGCAAGAACGGCTATCGGCCCCAACTCATCGTCGGCGATCCGGAACGCATGAGCGCCGACGTGCTGCGCAGTGGCGCGCAGGTGGTACTGCCCGCCGACGCGGACGGTCATGCCGCCGGTCTCGAGCGTATCCAGGACCTGGGTGTCGGCGCGATGACGTTCCCCGCCGCCGGATCCGCCGCCGACCTCGCGCTGCTGCTGGCCGACCACCACGGCGCCTCACTGATCGTCACCGCCGGTCACACCGCCAGCATCGAGGAGTTCTTCGACCGGTCCCGCCAGCAGAGCAACCCGTCGACGTTCCTGACGCGGCTCAAGGTGGGCGAAAAGCTGGTGGACGCCAAGGCCGTTGCGACGCTTTATCGCAGCCGGATCTCCGGCGGCGCGATCGCGATGTTGGTGCTGGCGATGCTTGTCGCGGTCATCGTCGCGCTCTGGGTGTCGCGGGCCGACGGCGCGCTGATCGACTGGGTCGTCGCCTACTGGAACCGTTTCTCGTTGTGGGTTCAGGGCCTCGTCAGCTAGGAGTGCCGTGCGGTGATATCTCTACGCACACATGCGATTTCATTGGCCGCAGTGTTCCTGGCCCTTGCCATAGGCGTAGCACTGGGCTCAGGGCTGCTGTCCAACACCGTTCTTTCCGGGCTGCGTGACGACAAGAAGGAACTGCAGAACCAGATCAACGGCCTCACCGATCAGAAGAACGCTCTCAACGAAAAGCTCAGTGCTGCAGGCGAGTTCGACTCGCAGATGTCACCGCGCATCCTACGGGACGCCATGGCGGGCAAGTCCGTTGTGGTATTCCGGACCCCAGATGCGGCCGACGACGACGTCGACGCCGTGTCACGGATGGCGGAGCAGGCCGGCGCCACTGTTACCGGCACGATTTCGCTGACCGAGGAGTTCGTCGACGCCAACTCCGCCGAGAAACTCCTCTCCGTGGTGAACTCGCCGATCGTGCCCGCGGGGGCCCAGCTCAGCACCAAGTCGGTGGACCAGGGCTCGCAGGCCGGCGACCTGCTCGGCATCACGTTGCTGATCAACAAGGATCCCAAGATCCCCCCCGTGGATGACCAGCAACGGGACACCGTGCTCGCCGCTCTGCGCGACACCGGCTTTCTCACCTACGGGACCGAACGCATCGGCTCGGCCAACACCGCGCTGATCGTGACGGGCGGCGGCCTGGGCGACGACGCGGGGAACAAGGGCGCCACGGTCGCCCGTTTCGCTGCCGGCATGGCCCCGCATGGTTTGGGAACCGTGATCGCCGGCCGCGACGGGTCCTCGTCCGGTACCTCTGCGGTGGCCGTGACGAGGTCCGACGGCGCGTTGACGGCCGCCGTCAGCACAGTCGACGACGTCAACGCCACGTCCGGGCGGATCACCTCGGTGCTGGCGCTTGGCGACCTGATCAGCGGCGGGCGGCCCGGTCAGTACGGCCTCGGCCAGGGCGCGACATCGGTAACAACCCCGCAATAAGCCGTAGTCGGCGCGTCAGCGACGGGTTGTCGGGGTCGGTGTTAATGTGGAGTTCCGTGGGTCGGCAGGCCCCAAGCAAGGTACTTGCCTAAAGAATTAAGCCCTGCCCGTCGTCACGGAGGTTGCTCTTGCCAGTGTTACGCAAGCACCCGCAAACCGCCACCAAGCACCTCTTCGTAAGTGGCGGCGTGGTTTCTTCGCTCGGTAAGGGTCTCACCGCGTCGAGCCTCGGGCAGTTGCTGACTGCACGCGGCCTGCAGGTCACCATGCAGAAGCTCGACCCGTACCTGAACGTCGACCCTGGCACCATGAACCCCTTCCAACACGGCGAGGTATTCGTCACCGAGGACGGCGCCGAAACCGACCTCGACGTCGGGCACTACGAGCGCTTCCTGGACCGCAATCTGTCCGGATCGGCGAATGTGACTACGGGACAGGTGTATTCGACGGTGATCGCCAAGGAGCGCCGCGGCGAATACCTCGGTGACACCGTTCAGGTCATCCCGCACATCACCGACGAGATCAAGAGCCGCATCCTGGCGATGGCCACTCCCGACGCCCACGGCAACCGTCCGGATGTGGTGATCACCGAGATCGGCGGAACCGTAGGCGATATCGAGTCGCTCCCGTTCCTGGAGGCTGCGCGTCAGGTGCGCCACGAGGTCGGCCGAGAGAACTGCTTCTTCCTGCATTGTTCGCTGGTGCCGTTCATGGCGCCGTCGGGTGAGCTCAAGACCAAGCCGACCCAACACTCCGTTGCCGCGCTGCGCAGCATCGGTATCACCCCTGACGCCTTGATCCTGCGCTGCGACCGCGATGTCCCCGAACCGCTCAAGAACAAGATCGCCCTGATGTGTGACGTCGACATCGACGGTGTGATCTCCACGCCGGACGCGCCGTCGATCTACGACATCCCCAAGGTGCTGCACCGCGAGGAACTCGACGCATACGTCGTGCGCCGGCTCAACCTTCCGTTCCGCGACGTCGACTGGACCCAGTGGAACGATCTTCTGCAGCGCGTGCACGACCCTCATGAAACCGTGCGGATCGCGTTGGTGGGCAAGTACATCGACCTTTCCGACGCCTACCTGTCGGTGGCCGAAGCCCTGCGGGCTGGCGGCTTCAAGCACCGCGCCAAGGTGGAGATGCGGTGGGTGGCGTCCGACGACTGCGAAACCGACAGCGGTGCCACCGCGGCGCTCGACGACGTGCACGGGGTGCTGATCCCCGGCGGCTTCGGCATCCGCGGCATCGAGGGCAAGATCGGCGCGATCCGCTACGCCCGCAAGCGTGGGCTGCCGGTGCTCGGCCTGTGCCTGGGCCTGCAGTGCATCGTCATCGAGGCCGCCCGGTCGGTGGGGATCGCCGAGGCGAATTCCGCGGAGTTCGACCCCAGCACACCCGACCCCGTGATCTCGACCATGGCCGACCAGCGTGACGCCGTCGCCGGCGAAGCTGATCTCGGCGGCACCATGCGGCTCGGCGCCTATCCGGCTGTCCTCGAGGCGGGATCGATTGTGGCGCAGGCATATGGAACGACTGAAGTCTCCGAGCGGCATCGCCATCGCTATGAGGTCAACAACGCCTACCGGGACCGCATCGCCGAGGGCGGACTGAGGTTCTCGGGCACCTCGCCCGACGGGCACCTCGTCGAATTCGTCGAATACGACGCCGATGTGCACCCGTTCCTTGTGGGTACCCAGGCGCACCCGGAATTGAAGAGCCGCCCCACGCGGCCGCACCCCTTGTTCGCGGCCTTCATCGGCGCGGCGCTGGACTACAAGGCCGCCGAGCGACTCCCGGTGGAGATTCCCGAGCAGCGAGCCAACGGAGCCGAGCACCCCGACGAAGTGGAGCAGTTGCTCGAAGACGACTCCAGGGAGAAATCCGAAATCCGTGGCTGAACACGATTTCGAAACAGTCGACTCCGAAACCGTCTACGTCGGAAACATTTTCGCATTGCGCGCCGATGACGTGCGGATGCCCGGCGGGCACATCGCCAAACGCGAAGTCGTCGAGCATTACGGCGCCGTCGCCATCCTGGCGATGGACGATGACGGCAACGTCGTCATGGTGTATCAGTACCGCCACCCGGTGGGCAGGCGGCTGTGGGAGCTGCCCGCGGGTCTGCTCGACCTCGGCGGCGAGCCACCACACGTCACCGCCGCGCGTGAGTTGAAGGAAGAGGCAGGGCTGTCCGCGCAGAACTGGCGCGTCCTGGTCGACCTGGTCAGCACTCCCGGCTTCAGCGACGAAGGCGTTCGGGTGTACCTGGCGACGGGATTGACCGATGTCGGCAGACCCGACGCCCACGACGAAGAGGCCGATCTGGTCGTGCGGTGGTTCCCGCTCGATGAGGCGGTACGCATGGTGATCGGCGGCGAGATCGTCAACACCATCGCGGTGAGCGGGATCCTCGCCGCCCACGCTGTGCGCGATGACGTCGAGTCTCTGCGTCCGGTTGACGCTGACTGGACGGACAGACCAACCGCATTCGCGCGTCGGAGGGGACATTCATGACCACCTTCCGGCCTGCCCTCGACGATCAGCTGCAGGGTTACCTCGACCACCTGACGATCGAGCGTGGCGTCGCGGCCAACACGTTGAAGTCCTACCGGCGCGACTTGCGGCGCTACGCGGAGCACCTCACGACGCGCGGCATCGACGACCTGACCAAGGTCACCGAGACCGACGTGAGCGACTTTCTCGCCGCGCTGCGCCGCGGAGACGCGGATTCCGGTGCGACGCCGCTGTCGGCGGTGTCGGCGGCGCGTGCGCTGATCGCGGTTCGTGGGTTGCATCGCTTCGCCGCCGCCGAGGGGCTCACAGAACTCGACGTGGCCCGCGCCGTCAAGCCGCCGACCCCGAGCAGGCGACTGCCCAAGAGCCTGACGATCGACGAAGTACTCGCGCTGCTCGAGGGTGCGGGCGGCGACAGCGAGGCCGACGGTCCGCTCACGCTGCGCAACAGGGCGCTGCTCGAGCTGCTGTATTCGACGGGCTCGCGGATCTCCGAGGCGGTGGGCCTCGACATCGACGACATCGACACCCACGCCCGCTCGGTACTGCTGCGCGGCAAGGGAGGCAAGCAGCGGCTGGTGCCGATCGGCCGTCCTGCGGTCACCGCGCTGGACGCTTACCTGGTGCGCGGACGGCCAGACCTCGCCCGCCGCGGCAAGGGCACGGCGGCGATCTTCCTCAACGCGCGCGGCGGCCGGCTGTCACGGCAGAGTGCCTGGCAGGTGTTGCAGGACGCCGCCGAACGGGCGGGCATCACGGCGGCGGTTTCGCCGCATACGCTCCGGCACTCCTTCGCCACACATCTGCTCGACGGTGGCGCGGACGTCCGCGTCGTGCAGGAACTGCTCGGCCACGCGTCGGTCACCACCACGCAGATCTATACCCTTGTCACCGTGCACGCGCTGCGGGAGGTCTGGGCCGGAGCCCACCCGCGAGCACGCTAGCGGCGGACCATCAGCCGCCCAATACTCGGACTCGAGGACCAGATCCGGGAGCAGCGTCTGGTACTCACCATGGGTCTTGTGCTCGACGGTGTCCCACACCTTGCCCTGCTGCTGATGCATGTACGCCCGGTACTTCGGCGCACCCGGGAGGCGCACATTGTCGGCGACCACGATAGAGCCATGGCGGAGCCAACCGCGGTCGATGATGCTCGCCAGATCCGACAGGTACGCGGACTTGTCGTGGTCGATGAACAGGAAGTCCAGACTTCCCGCGGTGAAGCCCCGGCCTGCAAGTGCATCAAGCGTGCGTCCACCATCGCCGATCGCCTAGGTCCGCGGCGATTCGAATCGGCGCCTACGTTGCAGCGGGTCTGCCGGTCCGAGCCCATTCGCCCCGTTAAACTTGCCCGGATGTTCGCCAAGCCTCTGTGTCGCCATGACTCCCGAGGGGGAGCGCGAGTGAGGATCGCAGCGGCGCGAGGACCGGAGCGAGCGGAGCCGAGGCATGACTGAGGACAGCGGCGGCGGCGGCGCCGACTCACCCGCACAGGCAGGCCTGACCGGTCGTCCGCCTCGGACGATTCCTGAACCCAAGGCCAAGAACGTGCACGGGCCCGCGAAGGTCATCGCGATGTGCAACCAGAAGGGCGGCGTCGGCAAGACCACCTCGACCATCAACCTGGGTGCCGGCCTCGCCGGGTATGGCCGCCGGGTGTTGCTGGTGGACCTCGACCCGCAGGGCGCGCTGTCGGCGGGGCTCGGCGTTCCGCACTACGAGCTGGACCACACCATCCACAACCTGCTGGTCGAGCCGCGGGTGTCCATCGACGACGTCCTCATCCACACGCGGGTCAAGAACATGGACCTGGTGCCGAGCAACATCGACTTGTCGGCAGCGGAGATCCAATTGGTCAACGAGGTCGGCCGCGAGCAGTCGCTGGCCCGCGCGTTGCATCCGGTGCTGGATCGCTACGACTACGTGCTGATCGACTGCCAGCCGTCGCTGGGCCTGCTCACGGTCAACGGGCTGGCCTGTTCGGACGGCGTGATCATCCCGACCGAATGCGAGTACTTCTCGCTGCGCGGCCTGGCATTGCTCACCGATACCGTCGACAAGGTGCACGACCGGCTGAATCCCAGGCTGAGCATCAGTGGCATCCTGATCACTCGTTATGACCCGCGCACCGTCAATGCCCGCGAGGTCATGGCCCGTGTTCTCGAACGGTTCGGCGACCTGGTGTTCGACACCGTGATCACCCGCACGGTGCGCTTCCCCGAGACCAGCGTCGCCGGTGAGCCGATCACCTCGTGGGCGCCGAAATCCGGTGGCGCCCTAGCTTATCGATCGTTGGCCCGCGAGGTCATCGACCGGTTTGGTTCGTGAACACCGAGACCCAGCCGACGGAGTCGCACCAGACAGGCTTCCAGGTTCGGCTGAGCAATTTCGAGGGTCCGTTCGATCTGCTGCTGCAGCTGATCTTCGCCCACCGCCTCGATGTCACCGAGGTCGCGTTGCATCAGGTAACCGACGACTTCATCGCCTACACCAAGGAGATCGGCCCGCAGCTCGAACTGGACGAAACCACCGCATTCCTGGTGATCGCCGCGACCCTGCTGGATCTGAAGGCGGCGCGGCTGCTGCCCGCAGGCGAAATCCACGACGAGGAGGACCTCGCCCTGCTGGAGGTCCGCGACCTTCTATTCGCCCGCCTGCTGCAGTACCGGGCGTTCAAGCACGTCGCGGAGATGTTCGCCGAACTGGAGGCCGCGGCCCTGCGCAGCTACCCGCGCGCGGTGGCGCTGGAGGAGCGCTACTCCGACCTGCTGCCCGAGGTGATGCTCGGCGTCGACGCGCAGTTATTCGCCGAGATCGCCGCCAGCGCGTTCACCCCCCGGCCGGTGCCCACCGTCGCGACCGAGCATCTGCACGAGCTCATCGTGTCGGTGCCCGAGCAGGCTGAGCAACTGCTGGCCGAGCTGCAACGCCGTGGCCAGGGGCGGTGGGCCACGTTCTCGGAGCTGGTCGCCGATTGCCGGGAGCCCATCGTCATCGTCGGCCGCTTCCTGGCGCTGCTCGAGCTGTACCGGGCGCGGGCGGTAGCATTTGACCAATCAGAACCGCTTGGTGTGCTCCAGATTTCGTGGACCGGAGATCGGCCATCCAGCGAAGAAATCGAAGCCACTGAGATGGACGAAGAGCCAAACGATGACTGACGAATACTCCGATTCGACCGACGACGACCGTCCCGATCCGGTGCACGGTGATGACGGCGACGAGCCATCGAACGGCGAAGCCCACGATGGGCCACCCAACAGCGACGTCGGCGAGGTGGTCAATGGCGGGATTCCCGAGGGCGTCAACGGCGACATCACGGACCTCAACCTTGGCATCGACGTCGCCGAGCCGCCTGCGCTGGAGGACGCCGAGCTCGGCGCGGTGCTGGAGGCGCTGCTCCTGGTGATCGATACGCCGGTGACGGTCGACGCACTGGCGGCGGCGATCGAACAACCCGCCTACCGGGTGGGCGCCAAGCTCGCGGTGATGGCCGAGGAACTGTCCGCCAGGGACAGCGGTATCGATCTGCGCGAGGCGGGCGGCGGGTGGCGAATGTACACCAGGGCCCAGTACGCGCCGTATGTAGAGCGGCTGCTGCTCGACGGCGCCCGCACGAAGCTAACCCGCGCGGCGCTGGAAACGCTGGCCGTGGTGGCCTATCGGCAGCCGGTGACACGGGCACGGGTGAGCGCGGTACGCGGGGTGAACGTGGATGCGGTCATGCGGACGCTGCTGGCGCGAGGGCTGATCACCGAGGCAGGCACCGATACCGACACCGGCGCCACCACGTTCGCGACCACCGAACTCTTCCTGGAACGCCTTGGGTTGTCGTCGCTGACCGATCTTCCCGACATCGCTCCGCTGTTGCCCGACGTCGACGTCATCGACGACCTGAGCGAAACACTCGCCGACGAACCGCGATTCGTGAAGCTCAGCGCGCCGCCCGCCGCGGACGGTGTGCAGAGGTCGTCCTTCGACGTGGACACCGACTGAGATGGCCGACTCCGAGGGCGTGCGGCTACAGAAAGTGTTGTCGCAGGCCGGAATTGCTTCGCGCCGCGTAGCCGAGAAGATGATCGTCGACGGGCGCGTCGACGTCGACGGGCGAGTGGTGACCGAACTGGGCACCCGGGTCGATCCCGACGTATCGGTGATTCGCGTCGACGGCGCGAGGGTGATGCTCGACGACACCCTGGTGCATCTGGCCCTGAACAAACCGCGCGGCATGCACTCGACGATGTCCGACGACCGCGGAAGGCCGTGCATCGGCGACCTGGTCGAGCACCGAGTCCGCGGCAACAAGAAGCTCTTTCACGTCGGCCGCCTCGACGCCGACACCGAAGGGTTGATGCTGCTGACCAACGACGGTGAACTCGCCCACCGGCTGATGCACCCCTCGTTCGAGGTGCCCAAGACCTACCTGGCCACGGTGATCGGCACCGTGCCGCGCGGTCTCGGACGAAAGCTGCGCTCGGGCATCGAGCTTGACGACGGCCCCGCGCGCGTCGACGACTTCGCGGTCGTGGACGCCGTGCCCGGCAAGACTTTGGTGCGCGTAGTCCTGCACGAGGGTCGCAAGCGCATCGTCCGCAGGATGCTGGCCGAGGTCGGCTTCCCTGTTCAGGAGCTTGTGCGAACTGACATCGGTGAGGTCTCGCTGGGAGATCAGCGGCCCGGCAGCATCCGCGCGCTGAACCGCGCCGAGGTCGGCGCTCTGTACAAGGCGGTGGGGCTGTGAGTACTTCGGTGGTGATCGCCGTCGACGGGCCGGCCGGAACCGGAAAATCCTCGGTGTCAAGAGGTTTGGCGCGTGCCCTGGGTGCACGCTATCTGGACACCGGGGCGATGTACAGAATCGTGACGCTGGCGGTGCTGCGGGCAGGCATCGATCTCGACGACGCGAATTCGATCGCGGCCGTCGCCGCCGAGGCCAAACTGGCGGTGGGATACGACCCCGATGAGGACCGCTCTTACCTTGCAGGAGAAGATGTTTCGACCGAGATCCGCGGCGACGAAGTGACCAAGGCCGTGTCCGCGGTGTCGGCCGTCCCCGCCGTTCGGACACGATTGGTCGAGCTCCAGCGTCAGCTCGCCGCGGGTACGGGCAGCGTGGTCGTCGAGGGTCGGGACATCGGCACCGTCGTGCTCACCGACGCGGACGTCAAGATCTTTTTGACCGCATCCGCACAGGAACGGGCCCGTCGGCGCAACGATCAGAACATCGCCAACGGCCTCGGCGACGACTACGAAGGGGTGCTGGCCGATGTGCAGCGCCGCGACCATCTCGACTCGACCCGTGCGGTGTCGCCGCTGCGCGCAGCCGACGACGCGGTTGTGGTCGATACCAGCGACATGCCCGAGTCCGAGGTGATCGACCACCTGGTGGCGCTCGTCAAGCAAAATGCGGGTGCAACACGATGAGCACGTCAGATGCCGATGGCACCTGGGTCGACGAAAGCGATTGGAAACTCACCGATTCAGAGCTAGGAGACGCGGGTGACGGCGCGGCCGACTCGTCCGGGCCGCCGCCGGTGGTCGCCGTTGTCGGACGACCGAATGTCGGGAAGTCGACACTGGTCAACCGTGTGCTCGGGCGCCGCGAAGCCGTCGTCCAGGACGTCCCCGGCGTGACGCGGGACCGCATTTCTTATGAGGCGAACTGGGTGGGCCGCCGATTCCTCATCCAGGACACCGGCGGCTGGGAACCCGACGCAAAGGGCCTGCAGCAGCTGGTGGCCGAGCAGGCCGCGGTGGCGATGCGAACCGCCGATGCGATCATCCTCGTCGTCGACGCCGTGGTGGGCGCGACTGCGGGTGACGAAGCGGCGGCGCGAATACTGCGTCGCTCGGGCAAGCCGGTGTTCCTGGCGGCCAACAAGGTTGACACAGAACGGGGTGAGGCCGACGCCGCAGCGCTGTGGTCGCTGGGGCTGGGGGAGCCGCACCCGATCAGTGCGATGCACGGCAGGGGAGTGGCTGACCTGCTCGACGAGGTCGTCGCATCCCTGCCCGCGGTGTCCGAGGCGACTGGCGGCCGAGGCGGACCGCGGCGGGTTGCGCTGGTGGGCAAGCCGAACGTCGGTAAGAGTTCCTTGCTCAACAAGCTGGCAGGCGATGAGCGGGCCGTCGTGCACGACGAAGCCGGCACCACCGTCGACCCTGTGGACTCTTTGATCGAATTAGGCGGCAGGACTTGGCGTTTCGTCGACACAGCCGGCCTGCGCCGTAAGGTCGGCCAGGCCAGCGGCCACGAGTTCTACGCCTCGGTGCGCACACACGGTGCAATCGACGCCGCCGAGGTGGTCATCGTGCTGATCGACGCCTCACAGCCGCTGACCGAGCAGGACCAGCGGGTGCTTTCGATGGTGATCGAGGCGGGGCGGGCGCTCGTCCTGGCGTTCAACAAGTGGGATCTCGTCGACGAGGACCGGCGCTACGACCTCGGCCGCGAGATCGAACGCGAACTAGCGCAGGTGCAGTGGGCGCCGCGGGTCAACATCTCGGCCAAGACCGGGCGGGCCGTGCAGAAGCTGGTGCCGGCCCTCGAGACCTCGCTCGAGTCGTGGGACACCCGGATTTCAACCGGACGGCTCAACACCTTCCTCAAGGAAGTGGTTTCCGCCACACCTCCGCCCGTGCGCGGCGGCAAGCAGCCACGGATTCTGTTCGCCACTCAGGCCACCGCCCGGCCACCCACCTTCGTGCTGTTCACGAGCGGTTTCCTGGAAGCCGGTTACCGCAGATTTCTGGAGCGGCGACTGCGTGAAACCTTCGGATTCGAGGGCAGCCCGATCCGCATCAACGTCCGGGTGCGCGAGAAGCGGGGCGCGCGTTCTCGATAAGTTGGCTTAGTGCCCGTCATCGACATGATCCTGATCGCGTTGGCGGGTGTCGCGGCAGGAGCCATCAACAGCCTGGTCGGATCGGGCACCCTGGTCACATTCCCGACGCTGGTGACGCTCGGCTATCCGCCGGTGGTCTCCACGATGTCGAATGCCATCGGGCTGGTCGCTGGCGGCGTCTCGGGGACCTGGGGCTACCGGCGGGAGCTGCGCGGCCAATGGCACCGGCTGCGCTGGCAGATGCCCGCATCCTTCGTCGGCGCTTTGGTGGGCGCATGGCTGCTGTTGCATCTGCCCGAGAAGGTCTTCACCGAAGTGGTGCCGGTGCTGTTGATCGCGGCGCTGATTCTCGTGGTGATCGGTCCGAAGATCCAGGACTGGGCGCGTAAACGGGCCGAGGCGGCAGGTCAGTCTGCCGAGCATGTCTCGCGGGGGCGGATGGCGGCGCTGGTGGTCGGCACGTTTCTCGTCGGCGTCTACGGCGGCTACTTCACCGCGGCGCAGGGCATCCTGCTGATGGGAGTGATGGGCGCACTGCTGCCCGAGGACATGCAGCGGATGAACGCCGCGAAGAACCTCCTTTCCCTGATCGTGAATGTCGTTGCGGCAGTGGCCTACATACTCGTCGCGTTCGACCGGATCAGTTGGCCGGCTGCTGGTTTGATCGCGCTCGGCTCGTTGATCGGCGGGTTCCTCGGCGCGCACTACGGTCGCCGCCTGTCGCCGAATGCGTTGCGCGCGTTCATCGTCGTGATCGGCCTGATCGGCCTGTACCGACTACTCACAGTCTGAATCAGAAGCTGCGGCGTGCCGACTCCTGCTCGAGCACGGCGTCGAGGTCCTTCAGCCGTTCCATCGATGAGACGGCTCGCTGTGTGCGGTTGTTCTTCGCGAGCAGGTCCCGGTGGCGGTGCACGAACGACCAGTAGCCCGCCGTGAACGGGCACGCGTCGTCGCCGAGGCGCTTCTTCGGGTCGTAGGCGCAGTCTGAGCAGTGATCGCTCATCTTGTTGAGGTAGGCGCCCCCGGACGCGTACGGCTTGGTAGCCAGCTGGCCGCCATCGGCGTGCTGACTCATCCCGACGACGTTGGTCGGCATCACCCAGCGGAATCCGTCGACGTAGGCGGTGGCGAACCACTCCGTCAGCTCCGAGGGCCGGTAGCCACGCTGCAGGGCGTGGTTGCCGAGCACCATCAGCCGCTGGATGTGGTGGGTCCACCCGCGGTCGCGGACGCCCATCAAGGCGTGGCGGAGGCATTCGGCGGTCACGGCGTCGGCGTCGAGTTCGCGCCACCACTTGGGCAACGCGGTGCGGGGGGCCAGCTTGTTGTTGCGCGTGTAGCCGGGACCGAAGTACCAGTACAGGTGCCACATGTATTCGCGCCAGCCGAGGATCTGGCGGATGAAGCCCTCGACTGCGGCGAGGGGTGCGTCACGCCGCCAGTAGGCGTTTTCGGCCGCTTCGACGGCGTCCAGCGGGTGCAGGACGCCGAGATTGAGCGGCACGGACAGCAGCGAATGCGACATCGCCCACTCCTGACCCATGATGGCGTCCTCGTAGCGGCCGAAGCTCGAGAGGCGGTGATCGATGAAGCGGTCGAGCGCACGTTTGGCCTCGTTGGGTGTGACGGCGAACAGCCGCGGGCCGTCGTTGCCGACGGTTGGCAGCTGCATGCGGTCGAGATCATGCCTGACCTGCTTATCGATGTCGTCTTCGCGCGGCTGGTAGGGCTTCGGAACATCAAGTGCTGCCTGATTTTTCGGTGGTGGCTCGCGGTTGTCTTCGTCGTAGTTCCAGCGGCCGCCGACAGGCTTGTCGCCATCCATCAGTACGTCGAACCGGCGGCGCGGTCGCGGTAGAAGTCCTCCATACGGAAGCGGCTGCGATCGCCCGCCCACTCGGCGAAGTCCTTGCGGGGGAGTGCGAACGCAGGGGTGGGCAGGATGTCGGCGACGCGGCCGTCGGTGTGCAGCCTCTGGACGAATTTTTCGGCGGCGTGCGACGTCGGCTCGTAAACGAGGACGGGGCGGCCCTACCGCTCGAGCGCGTCGGTGTAGGTGTCGGTTTTCAGCAGCGTGGCGCGGTCACCGAGATCGTGCTTGGCGTGGCGTAGGGCCGAGAACACGAGGTGCAGTTTTTGGCGGTGATACGGGCGTCGCCGCAGCGCTGAGTCCGCCTCGACGAGCAGGACCTCGCGATGGGAGTGTTCGCCGCCGTAGGTCGACGGCCCGAGCTGGTCGGCGAACAGCCACAGCGGGGTGTCCTCACGGGCGGTCATGACACGGGTGTACCCACTGGCCGCGGTTGGGATTGTGACGTCACGCTGCGGTAGGCTCACGTGCTGCTGCCGGTCGTACTCGGCGGCACCGGGCTGTGGCGCAGTTTGGTAGCGCACTTGACTGGGGGTCAAGTGGTCGCAGGTTCAAATCCTGTCAGCCCGACGCAGTTCAGAAGATGTATTCGAACTCACCGGCCGTTCGCGAAGCCGTCGTTGACCCCAATTGTGACCCCAATCGAACCCGTAGGATGAGGTCGTGGGCAAACGTCGGGGAAATTTCGAGGGGTCTGTCCGGGAGCGGCCTGATGGTCGTTTTGAGGCCCGGCTGAGCTACGTGGACCCGGAAACCGGGAGGCGAAAGCGTGCGTCGGTCTACGCTGCCAGCCGCAAGGTGGCGATGGACAAGCTGCACGAGGTGCGTGACCGGATCGAGGCCGGTGCCCCACCCAGGGACGCGATGCGCACGGTAGGGGAATGGCTCCGGCACTGGCGGCAGACCACCCTGGCCGCGTCCGACCGAAAGTCGACCACCAAGGAGCTCTACGCCAGCCTGTGTGCCAAGCACCTGGAGACCGCGTCGTTCGGTGCCATCCGGCTCGACCGGCTGCGCCCGTCCGACATCGAGGCGTTGGTCCTGAGGATGCGGGCGTCGACGAAGCCGGCCAAGACCGAAGGTGCTGCTGCGGTGCGAGCACTGTCTGACAGCACAATCCGGCAGGTCTACACCATCCTGCGATCCGGCCTCGACGGTGCAGTGCGTGATGGCTTGCTGGCCCGCAATCCCGCCGCCGCGGTGAAGCGTCCGGGAATCGAGCGCATCGAGGCGAAGCACTTGACCGCCGACGAAGTTTCGCGACTCCTGAAGGCAGCCAATGGCTCGCGCTACTACCCGGTGCTTGCACTGATCGCGAATACCGGTCTGCGCAAGGGTGAGGCGCTCGGGCTGTCCTGGGATCGCGTCAACCTCGATGCCGGGGTGATCAAAGTGACTGCGACGCTCGCCCGAGTAGACGGAGTGCTGACGTGCTCGGAGCCCAAGACACAGCGCAGCCGGCGCACCGTTCCACTGACGCCCGCCATGGTGACCATGCTGCGCAAGCACCGCGCGGCGCAGGCGGCTGAGCGACTCCGGGCGGTCAATCAGTGGCAGAACAGCGGCCTGGTGTTCACCAACGAGTTGGGTGGACCGGCGGACCCGCGCAATATTTTGCGGGTGATCGAGGAGGCTGCCACCAGGGCGGGGCTTTCCGGTGTCGGCGCCCACACCCTTCGCCACTCGGCAGCGGTGGCATGGCTGGAGTCAGGCGTGCACATCCGCCAGGTGGCTGATTTGCTCGGCCACAGCAGTATCAGCATCACGGGAGACATCTACGGCCATGGCAGCGACGACGGAGCCAGGGCTGCAGTGTTGGCTCTCGGCGCGCGGCTAAACCTCTGACCAGCGGACTACATGTTTCTATAGGTTTAGCTGAAGATTCCAATAAGCCTGCTTTGTCAAGGGATTTAAAAAAACTATAGGTTGCTGAGGAGTTCTCCGCAGGCGTAGCGTGATGCACCATGCACGACGACGCATCGAGAGGCGCACCCACGCCCGCCGAAGCACTTATCCCCATCGGAAAAGTGAATCAGCCTGAGATAGGCGGGATTTCACGCCGCGAGGTCTACAAGCTGATTGATGCCGGTGAGGTGCAGCGTGTAAAAATCGGCTCTCGGGCGTTCCTCGTCCGCGGGAGCATCGACGCCTACATTGCCCGGCTCGTTAAGGCGACATCATGACGCGGACTGACTTACGACAGAAGGATGATTGGTGATGCCCGGCTCGACGACTCTCTATGGCGACGTCGGGGGCCTGCCATCTATAGGCGGCTTGGGTTCGATCGGTTCGGCCGGCGGAATGACGGCATCGGGACCTTATAACGACGGGGGCCGCGACGCTCCAAGCGCAAAGTAGGCGAAGAGATGTCCAACATGCCGCAACCTCCGAAAGGCCCACCGTCAATGCCCTCGCCACACCACCCGGGCCGAGCCGCCCCGGCCTCAGCGCTGCGCCTCGATGCGCGAGACCACCGAGTACGTGTCGTTGTCCGAGCGCACCGTCCGCTACATGCTCGCCGACAGGCGGCTGAAGGGCCACCGGCTGGGCCGCACGGTGGAGACTCGACCTCAATGAGGTGGACGACGCCCTGCTGCCATTCGGAACCGACAAGTAATCACGGAAGGAAATATGACAATGGCCGATCTTGACAAGTTCCTCGCCCCCGGAGTGACTGATCCAGCCCGCGTGTGGGAAGGGTTACAAGCCTTCCTTGCCGAGATTAACCGCGAGGTTGCTCGCGAAAAGCTAGACCATGACAAGTCCCAAGATCGACATTAGGGACCATAACGGTGGCCTCGCTCAACGAATACATAGAAAGCCTTAGCGCATCGGGTCCCAGAGAGTGAACTCCCATCCCGCGCCGGCCCGCGGTCGCGCACTCAAGGGCGGTGATGCTCTCGACGGTCTGTCCGATGCGGTGGACTGCATCGACGCCCTGCGCACCGTGGATTGTGACGTGGAGGAACGATGACCGAAAAATCTTCCTTCTCCTATAGCCGTAACCTTCCCGTTCCAACCCGACTGCTACACCTGGCCGCAGGTGGCCGTGGTCACCGAGGACATGGAGTCCCTCGTCCTGAACATCCACTGTCTGCGCGACATGAACCGCAGGGAGTTTTCCCTTGTCGGCTTCATCGGCATGGACCGCGAGGAACAGATCAGCCAGGCCATCTTTCTCGCCAAGGGATCGGCGCAGAGGTGATCGCCTTCAAGGGTGTCGGCTTCGACGACCAGATCATCGGCGGGCTGATGGAGCGCCTGGAGGAGCCTTTGCCGCACGAGCGCCCCGGCCAGAAGGTCGGCATCCTCAGTCCCGACTGGCCCACCCGGTTCCAGCTCCGCCTCCTGCGCGAGGCGCAGGACATGAGCCGCCACGGTGACTTTCACGAAACGTCGCTGGCCTCCGGATGCACGCTCCGGTCGAAAAAATTCGCCAGCATCTGAAGTTGCTGGCTGACCTTGGGTTGATGGAGAAGGCCGAATGACGCAGATGCGGGACCGGATTCGGTCCTGGTGGCGGGGCAACGACCGCGAGTCTGATGCTTGCGATTCTAGTTGCGTCGACCGCCAGGGTTGCGACGGCGACCAGCGTCAGTTTGGCTTTCCCGAGCTGCTGGAGGTGCTCAGCCATGCTGAGGACGAGTTCACCGCCATCCGTCACCGGCCCGCAGACGGCGGGGTGTTCCGCACCGGCAGAACTAGACGCAGTCCGGCGTTTCTGACGTTGGAGGGCAAGCTCAAGCAGATTCGACGCCACTGCGTGGCTATCCTCAACGAGATCCACGGCGTCGAGTTCGACGACGACTGCCGTGAGATCCTCAGCGACACGTTGCGCCGGTTCATCGGCATGGTGGACCGGTTGCAGGCAGGGCTGACCCCGGTGAGCGCCGACCGGATTAACTTCCCGCCCAGCCACGCCAGGCAGGCGCCACCGGACCTTCACCAGCCCGTTGGCCTTCGATCTGCGCACCGCACCGGCGCACACGCCGACGGCACCCGCAGCTGCCCCGACCGCCTTTCCGGTCACGGTGTTCAGCCGCTATGGGCGATCGAACGGACAGCTGGACACCGCCGAGAAGTTCGAGCGTTCCGATAACGCAGGAAAGATGCGCAGAAGACAGCCACACTGCCCGGCGGGCGAAGGTCAGGTCGGGTCCCGGCGGAAAAGCTTGTCACCGTTGACGCCGAACCCCCGCGTGGTCCGTCGGCAGCGGGCCGTAACTCTTGCTCCGCCGATGTCCGGACGCAATCGGTGTGACCTGGTCCGGGATGACCAGCATCCGCCCTCTCAGAGGGTTACGGAGGGCTCGCTGGTGCACGGCAATGGGTTTTGGGCACTGAGCCGCCAGAAGAGATGAGTGGAGAAAAACTCCGCTCGGCCACGGTCGCCGTAGACCGGACGAGATGAGGGCCAATGTGTCCCAAACCGTTGAGGACATCCTCACGCCTCTCGACGTGGAGGTCGAGTTCCGCATTCCCCGCGCCAGCCAGAAGAAGGGAAGAGCCAGAGGTTCCTTTGCCCCGTTCTACCGGGTTGGTCGCCGCATTTACTACCGCAGGTCTGTGTTCCTGGCGTGGATCACCGATCAGGAGCAGAACGCGGCTCATAACCGTGGCTGACTATCCGGTGCTGAACGACACGACCGGCCAGGCCATCGAGGAGCTTGCCGACCAGGACTCAAACCCTTCGAACCCTTCGAGCCCTCGCCGTGATTACGCCCAGGCTGCGTACGCCGGGGGAGGTGGTTGGGGATGATGAGAAAGGAGTCCCCCGGTCGGGATCAGCGAACCGGGGACGACTCACAGAATGCGAACACCTCCAGTTTAGGCCCCGGTGCCACTGTTGGGGACGAAGCGCGAATGACGCTCGACGAGGCCCTGCTGGCTGCCGCCGTTGAGTACGCCGAGCACCACCTGAGGGTGTTCCCGCTCTACGGCAAGGTTCCGGCGATCCCGCGGGCCCACCCCCGGTACTTCCTCATCCCCACTGGGCCCTGCACCGAGGGCCTGGTGCGGGTGCCCAATCCTGAGAACGGCTGCAAAGGCGGCTGCGGACAGTTCGGGCACGGTCACTACGACGCCACCGACGACGTGGACATCGTGAGGCAGTGGTGGAGCGACCCCTACCGCGGCTGCAACATCGGTGCGGCCATCCCCGACTCGATGCTTGTGATCGACATCGACCCCCGCCACAGCGGGCATTGGGCCTGGGCTTTGCTAGAGGACCAGTACGGCGACTTCCCCGAGTGCCTGACCACGATCTCGGGACGGGGGGACGGCGGGCGGCATCTGTATGTGCGACGGCCACCGGGCAGGCTCACTGCCCGCAATCTGGGTCCGGGTGTCGAGCTGAAGACCTCGACTGCCGTGCAGGCACCCTCTCTCCATCCCGAAACTGGCAAGCCCTATCGGCGGATAGACGGCCCGGTTCCGGCTCCCCCGGACTGGTTTATACGGCTGGTCATCGACCGCAGGCCACCACCACAGCCATACCGTCCCGGCTCCTCGTCTGCCTCGGGGTCGCTGGCCGATGACTACTGCGCATCGGCGTCCTGGGCCGACATCCTGGAGCCGCACGGGTGGCGGTGCCGCAGCTACGACCCCGACGAGGACGGGGCGGTCTGGCTGCACGCGGACGCCACGTCAGCGTGCTCTGCCACCGTCCGTCACGGGTGCCTGTTCGTCTGGTCCACCAGCACCGTGTTCGAGGCCACCTGTCCGGACGACCCGCACGGCTATACCAAGTTCCGCGCCCATGCCCTGCTCAACCACTGCGGCGACATGTCGGCCGCAGCCCGGGCGATCAGAAAGCAGCAGAGATGATCGACTACGACGGGACCGACCCAATGGGTGACGAGCACCTGTTCGACGGCGACCCGATTCCGCTGATTCTGCGGCGAGCGGTACCACCATTCCCCGTCGAGTGCCTGCCCGAACCGATGGCCGACATGGTCACCGGGCTGGCGGAGGCCACCCAGACCGACCCGGCGATGGCGGGCACGTCGGCGTTGTCCGTGCTGTCGGCGTGCTGCGGCGGGCATGCGGTCATCGAGGTCCGCCCAGAGTGGCGTGGAGCCGCTCAACGAGTACTTCGCCACCATCGCCGATCCCGCGGAGCGCAAGTCGGCGGTCCAGTCGGCTATGACGCGACCGCTGCTGACCGCCGAGCAGCGTCTGGTCACGGACGGGGCCATCGAGCGCATGCAGGCCGAGGTCCGCCGGACGGTGGCCGAGCAGGCTGCCGATGCCAGCCGCCGGAAGGCAGCCCGGTCGGCGGGTACCGACGAGGCCGACGCCGACATGGAGGCCGCGCTGGCTGCCGCGCAAATCGCGGAGGGCATCGAGGTTCCGGTGGTGCCCAGGCTGATCGCCGACGACATCACCCCCGAGGCTGCAGCGTCACTGCTGGCCGAGCAGGGCGGTCGGCTGGCGATCATCTCCGCCGAGGGAGGCATCTTCGACATCATCGGCGGGCGCTACAACGCCAACGTCCCGAACATGGATCTGTGGCTCAAGAGTCACTCCGGTGACCCGCTGCGGGTGGATCGCAAAGGCCGTGCGCCCGAGCACATCCCGGCCCCGGCGCTCACCCTGGGCCTGATGTTTCAGCCCACGGTGCTGAACACCATCGCAGCCAACCCTCAGTTTCGTGGCCGTGGCCTGCTGGCCCGGTTCCTCTACTCCCGACCGCCCTCCAAGGTGGGCCGTCGGGATCCCGATCCGGCCCCAATGGATCGGGAGGCGGTGACGGCATACGAGGTTCACGTCGGTGCCCTGGTTGCTGGCCTGGCGGAGTGGAACAGCGACCCGGCGGTCCTGATGCTCACCGACGACGCCCGGAGGGAGGTGGTGACCCTCCTGGCGGAGGTGGAGCCGATGCTGGTCGGCGACGGCGCACTGTCCACGCTGCGGGACTGGGGTGGCAAGTACGTCGGAGCGGTGACCCGCCTCGCGGGCATGTTGCACCTGGGCCACCTCGGCGCGGAGCAGGGGCCTCGCACCCCCGTCGAGCGGGAAACGATCCTGAACGCCAAGAAGTTCGGCGAGTACTTCCAGGCGTGCGCGATCAACGCCTTCGCCGAGATGCGGGCCGACCCCGGCATCGACGACGCCGTCTATCTGCTGGAGCGGGTCGTGTCGCTGGGGACCACCGAGATGTCCGAGCGCGACCTCTTCACGGCGTGCAGCCGCTCGAGGTTCAAGAAAATGCGCGACATGGAATCGGCGCTGAAGCGGCTGGAGGAGCACAACTTCATTGCCTGGCTGCCCGCGCCGAAGCCGACTGTGGGTAGGCCAGCCAGCCCCCGGTTCAGGGTCCACCACCTTGCCGCAGAAACCGCACAACACGCAGAAGCCGGTGCCCGATGACCGCTAACTCTCGCCGGAGAAGCCGCACATCACGCAAGAGAAACCCTTTTGCCACTTCTGCGGGTTCTGCGGCACCGCCCAAAGGCACATCACCACAACCATAAGGAGGTCAGTCATGACCACCCGGGTCTACGAGCTGTACCCGCGCTTTGGCACCTTCACGGTGCAGACGATCCATTACCGGGGCACCGCGTATTTCGTTGCGGCCACCTCAGTGCGTCAGGCTTACGCGGTTGCTCACCAGAACATCCGGATCGACCCGACCCACCCCTACCCGGTGGGCATTGTTTCGATCTACCACCGCGATTCAGGCCACACGTTGTGGTGCGGGTGCTCGGGACATCATTTTGACGGTGCCGTGCCGACTCGCGGGGCAGGTATCCGCGCACTGCGTGAGGCCGTCCAATCGCACAACAACGAGTGCCCGCACCGCCAGTTGACCCTCGCCGAACGTCTACGCCGCCACATCGAATCGGCCAGACCGCAGGAGCTCGACCAATGAGCTTGCACACAACGCAGGACCCGAGCAGCGCATGAGCGACGACACCCTCCCGACCTTGAACGGGTAACCCTGTGGGAGTTCCTGGCCGGTGCCGCACGCGGCGGCCAACCGCCCGGCCGCCACCTGTCTGTGCTGGACCCCGGGGAGACGGCCAGGCTGCGCCAGCGGCCGGCTCGACACCGCGACCCCGACGACCCTTCGCCCAGCCCGATGATCGGCGAGGACCTCGACCGGCTGCGGCAGCGGGTGCGGCTCTCCAAAGGCGTCTACCCCAGGCTCCGCTAGGTGGTCGATAACAACCGCACCGACAGCGGGGAGGGCGGCCGGTGAGCCTGCACAACACGAAGCCCCTTTCTGCTGATACTGCGGGTTCTCGGCGACCCAAGACCCCTGCAAACAGCCCACAACCCGCAGAGGAGCTCAGCCATGACCGACACCTGGAAGACGACCCAGATCCTGCCCACTTGGCACCGGGCTGGATTCACCGTCGGGAAAAAGGCGTGGCACCTCTCGTTCACCACCGAGGTCTGTCCACTGCTGCTGGCGCAGGAGAAGACTGCCGGCGACGGGACAACCACGACGAGGGTGGTCCCCGCCCACTGGGACGAGGACAGGAGAACTGGTACCCGCCGAGACCCACCGCGGGCTGCACTCGTTCACAACCCCTAGCCGAAGCGAAGGTCTCGAAGACGATCACGAGGGCTACCACACCCCTGTAGAAGTTTCCCAATCCGGCAGGACTAAGCCGCAGTTCGTTCATTGACCGAACGCCATATCCGACGCAAAGGCGTTCCAGTTGTCGGCGTCGAAAAG
>CAVVUT010000002.1:0-950212 GCA_963751485.1 uncultured Actinomycetota bacterium | reverse complement strand
ACGCTGGTAGCGGGCGTCGTCGACGGTTTTCATCCCGGCGCGAATTCGGCCCACTCGTTCTTGCCGAAGTACGAGTGCGTCGAGCCCGCCGCCACCACCAGAAAGTCGTACGGCAACTCGACGGTCGAATGGTTTGGCGTCTTGGCGATGGCGAGTTTGCGGTCCAGATCGATATCGTGCACTTCAGCCAATACCACCTTGGTATTCGGCAGGGACTGCACGACCCGCCGAATCGGCGGCGCGATGAGCCCTTCCGGCAGAATCCCCGTCGCCACCTGATACAGCAGCGGTTGGACAGGTGATGATTTGTCCGGTCGACGATCGTCACGTCGACGTTGTCGCCCGCCACCGCCCGGGCTACGTTGAGCCCGCCGAAACCGCCGCCGATAATAACTACGCGCGCCGTTCTGTACCCATTGAAGATCTCCTGAATAGTCCTCGCCCTGTGCCGAACCGTTGGCGTCCGCCCTTCGCTTTCCGCCACGCCTGGTACTGCGCCTTCGTTTCATCGCTGGGCGGATAGATCCCCCACAGCGGCTCCCCGCCCTTGATCCGCGTACCGAGGTAGGCCTCCATTTGCTCCTGGGCGAGCGAGGGATCGGCGATCTCCTCGGCGATCGCCCGGGGAATCACCACCACTCCGTCCCGGTCGCCGACCAGTACATCGCCGGGGTACACCGCCACCCCGGCACAGCTGATCGGCGTCTGCACATCAGCAACGTGGTGGGACGCCGCCCGCGTAGTGATCGTGACCTCGCGCGCGTAGGTGGCGAACGGCAGGTCCCCGAGAACATGACCGTCTCGCAGGCCACCATCGGTGACGAATCCGGCCGCGCCGCGAACCATTGCCCGAGTCATCAGCATGTCCCCACCGGAGGCAGCCGACACGTCACCCCGACTGTCCACGACGATCACATGACCCGGTGGAACATTCTCGATCGTCTCCCACTGCAACGTGTTCCCGCTGCGGTACGGATCCGGGGTGTTCACGTCCTCCCGAGCGGGAATGAACCGCATCGTGTACGCCTCGCCGACGAAGCCGTCGACGGCGTTGCTCAACAGCTTGAGCCCTATCAACGTCGGCTGCCTAAACCCGCGGCGATACAACTGCGTCGCCAGCGTCGAGGTGCTGACCTGTCGCAGTTTGTCCAGAACGTCAGGCTTGAGTGGGGTCGAGGTTGTATCGGCGACCATTGCCGTCTCCTTTTGGGTTGATTCCGATGTTGCAGATGTCACCGCGCGTGGACCTCGATGCCGCCCAGCCCAAGATCTCGGCGGGGTCAATCACCTGGGTCTCCTTGTGGCGTAGTGCGCCTGGGCTAGCTAGGTGTCACGCGAGCTGGTCAGGCCAGTGGGCATCTGCCGGCCGGCGCACGGCTTTCTCAGGAGCCGTCTGGGCACGGCCAGCACGTGCACCAATTCAGCTGACGCCGCGCCCGAAACAAATGCTGCACCAGAGGCAACGCCAGCGGTAGCCAAATGCTCGCAGTTCCCGCTGGGCAGAAGGGCAATCCGGGAAGGGCGCTGCCCCCGGTCATGACTCGGGTTCACGTTGGCGCTGAAGCGAGCGAGAGCCAATCCTGTTATCCGGCAAGCAGATCGGACCGAAGACCCTCGCGCGATGAACCCTTTACTTTCGCGCACTGGCGTTTTTGAAGCCCGCTAACTCGGCGTTGAACGCCTCACAGGCAACCGAAACCTACCGGCGACCGGCCGCGGCCGAGATAGGTCTCGGCCGCTCGCTCGTCAGACGCCGGCCACCTCGATGGACCCCAATCCGTCGAATTCGAATGTGACACTGCCGCCGGCCTCCACTGGCACCGGAGCGGTCACCCCTCCGGAGAACACAAGCTGCCCGGCCTTGAGCCCCTCACCCTCGGCGGCGAGCTGGTTGGCCAGCCAGGCCACCGACGCAGCGGGGTGGCCCATCACGGCGGCACTGGCCGCTGTCATCACGACGTCACCTCTGACACGCACAACGCAACCGATCAGCCGCAGATCCGCCACCTCTTCGGGTCGGCGCGCGATCGGACCCAAATAGAAGCCACCCGCACTGGCGTTGTCGGCCACCACGTCGGTAAGCGAGAACTTAAAGCCTTCGTAACGCGAATCGAGTATGTCCACCGCACCGAAGATCACATCGGTAGCAGCCAGCACCGAGATCACCGTCGCCGGCGGCTCGACGTCGCGGGCCAGCAGGAACGCGATCTCAGACTCCACCCTGGGATGGATGAACCGATCCAGCCGCACCGGCTCGCCGTAGCCGCAGATCATGCCGCTGGTCACCCGGCCATACAGTGGCGCATCCACGCCCATCGCCACCTGCTTGTTGCGGCTGGTCAGGCCAAGCTTGTAGCCGACGAAACGCTCCCCGGCATCGAGCTTGGACTGCACGAAGGCACGCTGAGCCCGATACGCGGTGTCGAGGTCGAAATCGGGATCCTGTTCGCTGAACTGCCCAATCGTCTTGCGCTCACGCTCTGCGACGATCAACTCGCCGGCAATGTCCTGAGGATCGATCACCTGTACGCCTCCCGCATGGCCCCCACAATGCGGGCCGCATCCGGCAATCGTCGCCGCACCGTGCGGGTCTACGCAAGGCCTAACCGGCTGCATTCCGTTGGGCGGGACGGGGGTTCAGACGATGTCGGTTCAGCTAGCTCAGCTGGCACCGCCGCGGCCGCCGTGACGGCAAGATCAGAGTCGATTCCGGGGCCTTGACTGGCGAGTGTTGATCGCGTCCCGGGCGTACGCGCAACTCGCCCGGACCCCGCGACCGCAATAGTTGATCTTTTCGTGGCGGGAGGGTCGAGACGGCGGACGCCGGCCCGGCGGAGGTTGCCCGACCACGGCAGGTTGACAACCGTGGTCGACGCTGCCGATATTGGACCGGTCCAATTTCGGTCTGTAATGCGTAGCACGATTCGGCGTCGCCCATAGCAAGCCCCGGCTCTTGCGGACCGGCCACCATTGTCGAGGGCGTCAGTCAACTGATCGGCGCATTAGGTACAGCAAGATTGGAGCCCGCATTGTTCGATTTAGCTGTCTGCGCGGAGATGGTGTTCCTCGACCTGCCGTTTGAACAACGTGTCCGGCGGATCGCCGAGTCCGGATTTCAGGTCGAGATCTGGAACTGGAAGTATCACGACGTCGACGCACTGGTCCAGACGGGCGCACGGTTTTCGTCGATGGTCGGTCACACAGCTGGAAGCCTTCTTGACGATGACGACGCTAACGCCCTCCTTCAGGGCGCAGAAGAATCCCTCGCTGTCGCCGAGCGCCTCAACTGCCGCCGTTTGGTGGTGTTCGGCACCGAGCTCGGCCCCGACGGCGTGCCACTGCGCCCGGCCCACGCGGTCACGGGTGCTATGTGGCTCAACGCTTACCGGACATTGTGCCGGCTGGCCGTGGGCGAGCGCGCAGGCGTGACGTTCTGCCTGGAGAACCTGAACACCATGGTCGACCATCCCGGCGCACCGTTCGCCCGTCCTCAAGACACGCTCGCGCTCGTTGAGGCCGTGAACCGGCCGGGGCTGCGGATGATGCTCGACCTCTACCACGCCCAGATCGGTGAAGGGAACCTGATCGCGCTGCTCAGACGCGCTGACTCGCTCATCGGCGAGGTTCAGGTCGCCGACGTGCCCGGCCGTTGTGAACCAGGCACAGGCGAGATCAACTACTCCGCGATCGCGGTGGCGCTCAAGGAAATGGGCTACCGCGGCACGGTCGGATTGGAGGCATACGCTTCCGGCAGGGACGAACTCGCTATTGAGCGGTTCACTTCTGCGTTCGGCGCTGGCGCAACAACAGCCATTGGGGGGCAAGAAGACTGAGCTATCTCCAGTCTGATCTCACGGCCCCTTTTACTCTCCGGGCCGATGCAAGGCGGCCTGAATCGGCTCCGGCCGGCGGGCGAGCATTGCTCGGGCAGGCGGCATCGATCGCGAACGACGTGTAGCTTGTCGTCCCTGGCTCCTGATCACGGTAAACACTAATCTGGCAGCACTGCAAGAGGTAGCATCACGATCAGATGCGGAACCGCATTGTGCTCCAATAATTTTGGAGGCATGATCTCCGTTTCAGTGAAACGCCTTGCGGCGCAACTAGTTCTGTTACGGACTTAACGGGCTCCCGTAGAGTTCCGGTGGCGGGGGCGGGTAGTTCTTCGACGGACATGTAGACCTGAGGTTCACCCTCGCCGTTCAAAACGAAGGAAGTGTCCAGACACGGCCGGGCAATGTGTCCCGCTCTGTGGGCCGTTTGCCTTGAGTATGTCGATGGACGGGCGCACAGTTCAACACATCCCGGGTCCGGTTCAGCCTGCCCCACACAGCACGCGTGCCATGAAAGGCAGCTCCCATGATCGACGATGTACGAGTCGGCCGCCAGTGCGGTCGCTATCCCCAGGTGGAACTGTCATGAACGCGGCGAACACCTCAGTCATCGTGGCCGGTGCCCGAACCCCGGTCGGGCGCCTGATGGGGTCGCTGTCGGGGTTCTCGGGCTCCGAGCTCGGCGGCATCGCAATCAAGGCAGCACTGGCCAAGGCGGGCGTGTCCGGTGATCAGGTGCAGTACGTGATCATGGGGCAGGTGCTCACCGCTGGCGCCGGCCAAATACCGGCCCGCCAAGCCGCCGTTGCCGGCGGCATTCCGATGTCCGTGCCCGCCCTCACCATCAATAAGGTGTGCCTCTCCGGTATCGATGCCATCGCCTTGGCGGATCAGTTGATTCGAGCCGGCACCTTCGACGTGGTGGTGGCCGGCGGTCAGGAATCGATGACGCGTGCCCCACATATGCTGGAAAAGTCCCGGGCCGGCTTCAAATACGGCGATGTGACACTGAAGGATCACCTCGCCTACGACGGGCTCTACGACATCTTCACCGCTCAGACCATGGGTGCCCTCACCGACGACGCAAACGCGCTCACCCGCGAAGACCAGGACGAGTTCGCAGCCTCCTCGCATCAACGCGCGGTGGCCGCCTGGAAGAACGGATTCTTCGACGACGAGATTGCTGCGGTGCCTGTCCCCCAGCGCACCGGAGACCCCGCGGTATTCGCACAGGACGAAGGCGTACGCGCGGACACCACCGTCGCATCCCTCTCGGCACTGGCGCCGGCGTTCTCGAAAACCGGCACCATCACCGCGGGCAACGCCTCATCGATCAACGACGGTGCCGCAGCAGTCGTGGTGATGAGCAAGGCCAAAGCAATTGAGCTGGGTCAGGATTGGCTCGCCGAAATCGGTGCGCACGGTGTGGTGGCCGGACCGGACTCGACACTGCAGCAACAGCCGGCCAACGCCATCGCGGCGGCCTGCGCACTGGAAGGCATTGATCCGAAGGCCCTCGATCTCATCGAGATCAACGAGGCCTTCGCCGCAGTCGGTATCGAGTCAACGCGCACCTTGGGTCTAGATCCGTCGAAGGTGAACGTCAACGGTGGTGCCATCGCCATTGGTCATCCGATTGGCATGTCCGGCGCCAGGATCACCTTGCACCTCGCGCTGGAATTAAACCGGCGTGGCGGCGGAACCGGAGCAGCCGCACTGTGCGGCGGCGGCGGACAGGGGTCGGCATTGATCTTGCGTGTCCCCGCTTAGCTTGTCCCTGCCACGGGTGCCCGGTGGTCAGCCACACCACTCCGCACAGGGAGGCCATGAAAGTCCGCCTCACACCTTAGGTGCAAGAGCAACGCCTCCGGACTGCTGCGACCGTCAGGTAAATCGGTGCTGTGAAACTCAGGTTGGTACCGACACACCGCAATTCCAATGCTGACAGTGAACGCGTCAGGATCCGCACGGCTGCTCCACGCGTCGCCGAGCGCAAAATCCGTTACGGGCGAACGTCAGCCGTGTACATCGATAGACAGGAGAGAAAATGATCAACGTCGTGGGAATCGTCGGTGGCGGCATCATGGGTGCCGGCATCGCTGAGGTGACCGCCCGCAGCGGCTGCGAAGTCGTCTTACGCGAGGTGAACGAGGCCGCGGTCGAGGGCGCCCAAGCACGCCTCAAGGCTTCTCTGGATAAGGCCGTTCGCAACGGCAAACTGCCGCAAGACGAGCGCAACTCCATCGTCGACCGGATCCGGTTCACCGAAGCGCTCGACGACCTGTCCGAGTGCGACCTGGTCGCCGAGGCCGCGGTTGAGGATGAGGAGGCCAAAACGGCGATCTTCGCCGCCCTGGGCAAGGTCGTCCGCCCCGATGCGCTGCTCACCAGCAACACCTCCTCGATACCGATCATGAAACTCGCCGCGGTGACGCCCAAGCCCGAACGCGTCATCGGAATGCACTTCTTCAACCCGGCGACGGTGCTGCCGTTGGTCGAAATCATTCCGTGTGAGCTGACTTCGGATGAGACCGTGCACCGCGTGCGAGAGTTCGCACACGACAGGCTCGGGAAGACCATCGTGCTGGCCAAAGACCGTGCCGGGTTCATCGTCAACGCGCTTCTGATTCCGTACCTGCTGGCCGCCATTCGAATGGTCGACGCCGGACTGGCCTCAGCCGAAGATGTCGACACCGCAATGGTCGCGGGCTGCGCACACCCGATGGGCCCGCTCACGCTCACCGATCTGATCGGACTCGATACCGCCGCCGCGGTCGCGGTGTCGATGTATGAGGAGACCAAAGAACAGCTGTACGCACCGCCGGCGCTGTTGCTGCGCAAGGTGGAGGCCGGAGACCTCGGCCGCAAGACCGGCAGAGGGTTCTTCACCTACAACTAGCACTTCCCGCTCAGTAGCCAACGGCTTTACCTCACCTGGCGCAGGCGGAAGGTGGTGATCGTCGTCGACACCGGCGGGCGTAACGCACAGTTCAACCCGCCGCCTGCGCGGTCGTTGGCGCCTGATCCGCGATGGCGTCCAGCTAGCCAAGCTCGCTGCCCGGGAGACAGTTTGGAGCAAGAGTGACCCATTTCGTCCCGGCGACCCTCGGGCCGCGGACCAACCTCGCATTGCCGCGGGGAGCGTGGCTCGCCTACCGAGAGAGTCACGGCGCCTCTGGAAATCCGCCTTTGGTGCTTCTGCACGGCCTCGGCATGACGGCCGACCTCAACTGGAGTTCGGCCTACGCCGACCTGTGCCAACGGTTCCGCGTCGTCGCGCCAGATCTACCGGGCCACGGCCGCGGCATCAGGCCATGGTCGACATTCAACCTCGAAAAGTGCGCCGACCACATCGTGACCTTAGCCAACTCGCTTGAAATCGACAGGTTCATCGCGTGCGGTTACTCGATGGGAAGCCTTGTTGCCCAGCTGATCTGGCGGCGAATCCAGACCGGGTCAGCGGGCTCGTTCTCGGTGCCGCATCCCGCAACTTCCTGGGATCTCCGACTGAGCGCCTGGTTTCATCGCTCTCACCGGTATTCGCCGTCGCTGCCAAATCCAACCCTCTTCTGCGCTCACTACACGCCGATGCTTTCGGCACCGGATATCTGAACAACATCGATGACGAAAGCCGCAGATATGTGCGCGCCGAAATGAGCCTGACCAGCATGTCCACCGTGACCGCGGCACTCGTCGCTGTCTCGGACTTCACCTCGCACACGTGGATCGGCGATGTCGACGTCCCGGTGTCGGTCCTGGTGACGACGAGCGATTCCGTTGTGCCGCCGGGACGGCAGATGAAACTGGCCGACGCGATACCGCACGCTACCGTGGTCACCATCGAGGGCGATCATGGCGTGTTCGTCGAGTCACCGACGCTGTTCGTCCAGAAGATCGTGGAAGCGTGTGAGGCGGTGAAGGCAGCCCGGCCACAAGGTCGTCGCGTCTGTCCTTGGCGCCCTTCCTAATCACGATTCGAGATCAGTCAGCTGAAAGCGGGGTTTGGCAAGAAGTGCGAGGGATTCGTCTTTGTGCACGCGCTCGTCGTGGCCGATCTGCCGGAACAGGTCAGCCAGGGAACCGAACGATCCGTAGTCTGCGGCGAAGTCCGATCGGAACGGGATGTCCTCCCACTCCGGGTGCTCGGCAACGAGCGCCATGTATTCGTGTTCAGCGTGGTCTTCGAAGTCCGCGTTCAGCATGTAGGACCACTTCGGCTTGATGACGAACAGCAACCATGAGATCTGGTAGTAGACCATCGCGATGGCTTGTGGGATCCAGAAGTAGTAGAAGCGGTTCTCTCGGTGCCCGGAGTTGGCAATCAGCTCTTCAAGGATCAGTAGGTGCCACTGTTCGTTGTCCTGCTGTTCCCGGGAATGGCGTACCTGGTCGTAAATCCTTCGAGCCAGCTTCGTGCGATTGTGAACGTGGGTTATGGCGATATAGGCGATCTGCTCCCAGGATTGGTATGGGACCCGCGCGACAAGCTCCAGCACTTTGAACTTCGAGATCGTGCGCTGCTTACCGTAGAGCGTGTCGAGGGTCACGAAGAGGATCCGCGCTAGCACGCCGTACCGACGGCGTTCGGCGGCGAGGGTTTCTGTCTGTGCTTGCAGGAGCTGCTCGTGCTCGAGGTGTGGAGGGCGCCCGCCGACCGCTTCGTTCGTTGCTACCATCGTGCCTGCTTTCTCCGTCTTCCGGGCCAACAGCCCGATCTGCCAGAGCCTAGGAGGCCGCGGCTAGGAAATTCATTCGTACGCAGTCATTTTCCACTCAGCGGCCTAGTCCAAACCGGTATGGAGCTCAATCCGGGCGGATTCTTCCCGATGATCAAACTCGGCGTGGTCTTGTCGCACCCACCCAGCAGCACAGCATCATCGATCGGATACGACCGCAGGGGTCCGAAAAGCGATCCAGCTGCACCAGGTCCGCTGGGTTTTCGGGTTGGATGTCAACAATCGACGCCGTCGAACTCGTTTCCACCGAGCGGAAATCGCAGCCGAGCACCTGTCCCGGGCGTGCGCCGCTGATGCAAGGTGAAGTTGTTGCACTCGACATCAACGTCGAAGCACGCTCGCGCGAAGGATGAGATGACCCAGCCACAACTCGTCGCCACGGCTTGGAGCAGCGCAGGCGACGTCTCCCCGATGCAGACTCCGGCCACCAGTCCGGTACCGATCAGTGAGCGGATCACCGCGATTGCCGATGCCGGCTTCTGCGGCTTCGGTTTGATCGCAGACGATCTCATCGCCATTCGCGAGGACATCGGTTTCGAGGCGCTGCGGGACATGATCTCCGAGGCTGGACTCGTCCACACCGAGATCGAACTGCTCGAGCGGTGGTGGATCCCACGGGGCGAACCCGGACATACCTACGACGTCCGCGAGTTGCTGTTCGAAGCGGCCGATGTGCTGGCACCCGTCCAAATCAAGATCGGCTCGGAGAACGGGCCGGCCGTGGCCAAACCGGTGGCACTCGCCGCACCGCTACATGAGCTCGCCGAACAGGCAGCCACACACGGCACGCGGGTCGCGATCGAGACGATGCCATTCTCGGCGATCACCACAGTCCCGATGGGGGCCGAAATCGTCACGGCCGCCGCCCATCCGGCGGCAGGCCTGTTCGTGGACGCTTGGCACGTGTTCCGGGCAGGCACCTCTCTGGACCAACTGCGCACCGCGCTCCGGCCGGAGATGATCTTCGGCGTCGAACTCGACGATGCAGCGTCCGAGGTGATCGGAACGCTGTTCGAGGACACTGTTGATCGCCGATTCTTTTGTGGCGAGGGCGCTTTCGACCTAATCGGGCTGGTGGCGCTAATGCGTGATCTCGGCTTCGACGGGCCTTGGGGTGTGGAGATCCTGTCGACGTCCTACCGCAAACTGCCCGTGGATGAGGCGCTCAAGCGGGCAGCCGATTCAGCGCTGGCCGTGCTCTGATCAGCTATCTCGCGCAGCGACCGTCGGGTAGGCATCGACGTCGCGGTGGACCGCCGAAACCAATTGTGACTACAGCTCATTCGGAGACCGTATCGCCACGCTTGGTCGCGTCGCGGCCGACCTGATCACCGAACCCCGATGGTCACGGCGTTGCCACCGCGACTGGCTTTTCGCCGCGCAGTACGGCTGCAGCGCCCTCCACCGCGGCCTGGATGGTTAGTGCCATCGCCCGCTGGGTGAAGCCCATCAGGTGCGGTGTGAGCACCGTGTTGGGGTGGTCGAACACCGGGTGATGCTCGGGTGGTTCGGGGTCATAGACATCGAGCCCCAGCCCGCCCAGCTGCCCGTCTTGCAGGGCTTTGTGGGCGGCGTCGAGGTCGATCAGGGCACCACGGCTGCAGTTGACCAGCACACTGCCGGGCCGCATCAGCGCCAGGCGGTCGGCGTTGATCAGGTGATGGTTTTCGGGGGTCAGCGGCACGTGTAGCGTGACGAAATCGCTTGCCGCCAAAAGCTCTTCCACACTTTCGCAGCGATGTTCGGCGGGAACGTCGGCATAGGGATCGTACGCGCGGACCTCCATGTCGAACGCCGCGGCGATGCGCGCCGCTCGGCGGCCGATGCGCCCGAAGCCGACGATGCCCAGCGTGGCGCCGTCGAGATCACCCACGGTGACTGCACCTCGTTGGTTCCATCGGCCTTCGCGCACCAGCGCGGTCAGCGTGGAAAGCCGCTTGACCGTGGCCAGCAGGTGCGCGAACACGCCTTCGGCGACGGCACTGGTGTTCGAGCCGGGTGTGATGACCACCGGGATGCCGCGGCGGGCGGCTTCGGCCACGTCAACCAGGTCGGTGCCCACCCCGGTGCGGGCAACGACTTTCAGCGCCGGCATCCGGTCGAGCATGGCGGCGTCGACGGTGAACGCCGCCCGCACGATCGCGGCGTCAGCCACCGCGAGTTCCTCCTCGGTGGGATCCGGCACAAACCGTTGCCCTGGCGCCAGAAACGGCGTTATCAGGTCGGGGTCGACCGCGCCTAGCGCGACGAACGTCTCAGATGTGGTCGACATCGTTCACCCGTTCGTGATCCGTGACGCCGTGGTGCCGGCCACCGGCTCGAGCTTCTGCCACTGACCCGTCGCCGCGGACACCTCGGCGGCGGTCACGGTCGCCGCGGCCGACAGCGCGTCATGCACATTCGAGTTCTCCGCCGGTCCGCCCGCGACAGCGAGCAGGAACTTCTTCGCCTCGACCGTCTTGAGGTCATCAAAGCCCATCGCGTTGCCCGGCCCGGGCTGAAAATGCGAATAGTCACCGTGTTTGGGATTGGCGTTCACGGTCACATAACCCGGTTCGTCGCCGCCGCGCCCGATCCGAATCTGCAACTCGTTCATCCGCTCGAAGTCCCACTTCACCGAACCCTCGGTGCCATACACCTCGATCTGATAGCCACACGACGGCCCCACGATGACCCGGGAGGCCTCGATGGTGCCCACCGCACCAGATCCCTGGGCGTCGGGACCGAACCGGACCAGCGCCGCAGCGTAGTCCTCGTTTTCCACCGCGCCCATCTCACCACCCTCGATCACATCGAAGTGCGTCCCCGAGCCCATCGCGAGCTTCGGCCGCTCGGTGTAGACGGTGCTGGTCAACGCGGTCAGCTCGGCGATCGGGCCCACCACGTACTGGCACAGGTCACTGGCATGGCTGAACAGATCGGCCAACACCCCCGAACCCGCCAGTTCGCGGTTGAACCGCCACGACAACGCACCCTTGGGTTCGTTGGCATACCCGGAGAAGAACGCCGCCCGCACATTGGTGATCCGGCCGAGCTTGCCCGCCGCGATCAACGTCCGGGCATGTTCCACCGCCGGCGCGTGGCGGTAGTTGTAGCCGATCGAGGTGATCACCCCCGCCGTCGTCGCGGCGGCCTCGATACGCGCGGTCTCCGCCAAACTGCGCCCCACCGGCTTCTCGATCCAAAAGTGCTTACCCGCTTCGGCTGCCGCAACACCGATCTCAGCGTGCAGGAAGTTGGGGGCACAAATCGACACCACATCCACCTCCGGATCGGCGAGCACCTCGCGGTAATCGGTGGTCCCGCCGGCATAGCCCAACACGTCGCGGGCGAACTCCACCCGATCCGGGGCGGTATCCGCGGCCACCACCAGCTCAGGCTTAATCCCCAACTCCGGATACACAATCGGCACACTGCGATACGCGCGGGTATGCAACTGCCCCATCCAGCCGACACTGATCAACCCGACGCCAATCCGGCGGTTCGTTGTACTCATTTGATTTTTGCCTTTCTCGTCTTCAGATGTGGCCGTTGGGAGGCATGGCGACCGCGTCGCCGCGTACGTCAGCCGGCATCGCTGAGTCGGAATCGGTTGTTGCGAAGCGGAAACCGCGCTGGACATACCGCGGCGCCCGGCCGAATGTGGCGAGGGCTCCGGCGGTTTCGCCGTGTTGCACCCGCACGAAACCGCCCTTCAGCGACGTCGCGCTCATCCGAACCACCGTTGCGCGCCGCGGGCCTGCTCGTATTTGGCGCGCAGATCCTGGACCCATTCCTGGCCGGACACTTCGGCGGGGGCAACATCCCACCACACGTCACCGCCGGGCAGGTCGACGTGGGGCACCGTGGGCACCACCAGCACTACCGGGCCGCGGGTATCGCGGGTGTCAGCCAGTGCCTTGCGCACCTCAGCCGCCGTGGTGGCGCGGATCGCGGTCGCGCCCAGCCCTTCGGCGATCTTGCACAGGTCCACCTCGAGGTAGTCGCCTTCCAAACGCGGGGCCTTATGCTCGTCGGCCGCAGCCATGATGTCGCCGTCGGTGCGGTAGCGGAACTCGTTACCGAACTCGCGGCCGTTGCGGTTCATCTGCAGCCGGTGGATCACCTGGTAGCCGTGATTCTCCGACACCACGATCGTCACATCGAGGCGCTCCTGCGCCGCGGTGAGCAATTCGGTGGGGGCCATCAAGAAGGTGCCGTCACCGATGAACGTGACGATCCGTGACCCGTCGTCGCCGTGCGCCAGACGAACCCCCATCGCGGCGGGCAGCTCGTAACCCATGCAGGAGAACCCGAACTCGAGATGGCAGTGCCGGTTGTCGGTGGCGTCCCACACCTTCTGCAGGTCGCCGGGGGGTGAACCGGCCGCGGCGATGACGGTGTCCCCGCTGCGGGCGTGCTCCTGCATCATCCCGACCAGCTGCGCCTGGGTGAGCACCGCGTCGGTGACCGGGGCCTCGGGGTGATCCTCACGCCGGAATGCGACATCGGGGTCCAGCGCCGCAGCGCGGATCGGCGCCCAGTCGGCCTTGGCGGCCGTGACCGCGTCGCGCCAGGACCCGCTGGTGGTGTGACCGTCCAGCGCCGCGGTGAGCGCCGCCAGCCCGAGGCGGGCGTCGGCCAGGATGCCGACCGCGCCCTGTTTGCGGGTATCGGCGTCGACGACGTTCAGCGACGCGAACCGCACCGTGTCGTTCTCGAAGACCGACTGCGAACCGGTGGCGAAATCGGTCAGCCGGGTGCCCACGCTGATCACCAGATCGGCTTGCTTGACAAGGATATTCGAAGCGAAGTTGCCTTCCAGGCCGACACCGCCGACCTGCCACCACTCGTCGCGGGTGACCGCGCCCTTACCGGCGAAGGTCTCCAACACCGGGACACCGACCGTCTCGGCGAACCGCTCCAACGCGGCGTGGGCGTCGGAGTAGTGGATGCCGCCACCGGCGATCAGCACCGGCCGTGATGATTCCCGAATGAGCGCGGCGACCTGCGCGATCTCGTCGGGGTCAGGCAACGGACGACGGATCTTCCAATCCCGCGGCTCGAAGAACTCCACCGGAAAGTCGTAGGCGTGGGATTGGATGTCCTGCGGAAGGGAGATGACAACCGCGCCGGTATCGACCGGGCTGGTCAGCACCCGCATCGCCTGCGGCAGCGCGGTCAACAACTGCTCCGGGCGGGTGATCCGGTCGAAGAACCGCGACACCGGCCGGAACGCGTCGTTGACGGTGGCATCGGCCTCGGTGGGGTGTTCGAGCTGCTGCAGCACCGGGCCCTGATGCCGGGTGGCGTAGGTGTCTCCGGGCAGCAACAGCACCGGCAACCGGTTCAACGTCGCCAAACCCGCGACGGTGACCAGATTCAGCGCGCCCGGGCCGATCGACCCAGTTACCGCCAGCGTGGAGCGCCTCCGGGTGGTCTTCCCGTAGGCGACCGCGATATGCGCGAGGTACTGCTCGTGGCGGCCCTGGATGAACGGCAACTCATCGGAGTACTCGTCGAGGGCCTGCCCCAATCCGGCCACATTGCCGTGCCCGAAGATACCCAGCGCGACCGGGATCAGGCGGCGACGCTCCCCATCGGCGACGCTGTACTGGGCGGCGAGAAACTTCACGACGGCCTGCGCGGTGGTGAGCCGGACCGTCTTTCCTGAGGTGCTGATCATTGGTTTTTTCCTTCAGGTTTCACCACGGCCGACCGTGGATGACGATGGTTTTTTCTTCGGTCATTTCGTGGACAGCCGAGCGGATACCTTCCTTGCCGATACCGCTGCCCTTCAGCCCGCCGTAGGGCATCAGGTCAGCACGCCACAACGGCGTCCAATTGATGTGGATATTGCCCGCGTCGATCTGGCGCATCGCCTGCACCGTGGCCGCCACATCCGACGTGAAAATGCCTGCCCCCAGGCCGTACTCGATATCGTTGGCGATCGCGACCGCGGCGGACATGTCCGGCGCGGTCGACACCGCGACACCCGGCCCGAACAACTCGTCCTGCGAGAACGGCGACCGCGGGTCAACCGCGGCGACCACCGCGGGGCTGACCACCGCACCCTCGCGGTCACCGCCGGTGAGCACCTTCGCCCCCGACTCCCCGGCGGTGCGGATCGCCGACTCCACCCGGATGGCCTCGGATTCCGAGATCAACGAGCCCAATCGGGTCGCGTCCTGCGCCGGATCCCCCATGGCGATGGCCTCGACCTTGGGAACCAGGGCATCCAGGAAATCGGCCTCCACCCGCTCGTCGACGATCACCCGCTGCACCGAGATACACACCTGGCCGGCATTGACAAAACCACCGACCGCCACCGCCGACGTGGCCAACTCAATATCGGCGTCCGGCAACACGATCACCGGGCAGGCGGCGCCCAGTTCCAGCGACAGCTTCTTGATCCCGGCCACCGCGGCAATGTGTGCCCCGGTCGCCGTCGAACCGGTGAACGTCACCTTACGCACCCGCGGGTCGGTCACCAGCCGGTCGCCCAGCTTCCCACCGGGTCCGGTGAGCACCGACAGCGCGCCCGGCGCCAGCCCCGCATCCACGAAACACTGCGCAAGCTTGAGCGCGGTCAACGGTGTCGAGCGTGCCGGCTTCAACACCACCGCGTTACCGGCGGCCAGCGCCGGGGCGATCTTGTGCAGCACCGTCAGGGCGGGAAAATTGAACGGGCTGATCGCCACGATGACCCCGCACGGCTGACGCAATGTGAAACCGATCTTCTCCAAACCGGTTCCGACATTCGCATCCAGCGGCAACGTCGAACCGTACAGCTGGCTACCCTCGAAAGCGGCCAACCGGATCATCGCCCCCGAACGACCCGCCTCGCCACGCGCCTCGGTGATCGGCTTGCCGCTCTCCGCGCTCAGCGTCTGCGCAATATCCTCCGCGCGCTCATCGGCCAAATCCGCCGCCCGCATCAACACCGCGAACCGCTCATGCGCCGGCGTCTCCCGCTGCACCCGTGCCGCGACCTCAGCACCGTCGATGGCCGCCGCCGCATCCTCGACACCACCCACCGGCACCGAACCCACCTGGTGCCCGTCATACGGTGACCGCACCTCCTCCGTCGCCCCATCCACCGCGCCGCACCACTCGCCGCCGACCAACATCTCCATCACAAACCTCCTGCTCAAATTCCGCCCGCACCGACAGCGCCAAACCGTCTGCGCCGCAACCAGAATCGCCATACCTCGCCACGAACGAGACGGGGGCAATGTCGGATTTGACCGCTCAGCTGCCTACCTCGCAGACGTCAAAGGCGACGAGCAAACCGGCGACGCGGCGTCTACGGGAAGAGTGTTCCTTTGATTTGCACCCCGATCAATGGGGATTTCGCTGGGCGGGAAGAACCCACACCTGCGGGCGGATCGCCAGATACTTGACTCGCCACGGATCGCCTTGTTGGACGCTGGGATCCGATGCACAAAACCAAGAAGTCAAGCCGCGAGAGCGAGAGAAGGTGGAACGCCAGGTGTTCGTTGTATCGCCGACCGGTGCTCAGGCAGTGGTGGAGTTAGCCGAGAACTTTGTTGAACGGACTCCGTTGGGCTTCTGGGCCGGCTCCGCGAACCCGACCGCGTCGTCGCTGACCCGTCCCCTGGCTACCACACGCCCGTCAACGTCGATGACAGCGACATCGTGATGTTCAGCGGCCCAATCGATTCCACAAAGCACGGGCAAGGCGCACTGTTATTTCGTAAGTCGACGAACGACGGGAAACACCGGGCATCGCCCGGCAGCCCGCCCAGGAACAGACTCCTGGTCCACCTGAGCCCCTTCCCCACTAACGAATAGGACATCCATGAGCGGCTTGCTCGACGGAAAAGTCGTGTTGATCAACGGTGGCACGCAGGGTGTCGGCGGGGCGTCTGCCCGCGCGGCGGTGCGCGAGGGCGCCCAGGTCGTGGTGACCGGTCGCCGTGTCGATGCCGGCAAGCGGTTCGCCGCGGAATTAGAAGAACTTGGTGGCGACGTGCGGTTTGTGCAAACCGATATGGCCGACCCACAACAGGCCAGGCGGTCGGTGACCCGCACGGTGGAGGAGTTCGGTCGCATCGACGGCCTGTGCAACGCCGCCGGGATCACCACCCGCGGCACCTTGCTTGACACCACCCCGGAGCTGTTCGACACCCACATCGCCGTGAACCTGCGCGGACCGTTCTTCGCGATGCAGGCGGCGGCGGCCGACATGATCGAACGCGGGACCGCAGGCAGCATCGTCAACATCATCTCGATCGCCGAACACGGCGGGCAGGGGTACCTCGCGCCGTACGTGGCGGCCAAGGCCGGTTTGGCCGGCCTGACCCGCAATGCCGCCTATGCCCATCGGTGGGACCGCATCCGCATCAACGGCCTCAACATCGGCTGGACCGAAAGCGAAGGCGAATCACAGACCCAGCGAAGCTTCCATCGAGCCAACGACGACTGGGCCACCGCGGCCGCCAAGAAGGTCCCGATGGGCAAACTCGGCCAACCCGACGAGATCGCCGAGATCGTCGTGCTGCTGCTCTCACCCCGCAGCGGGGTGGTGACTGGGTCGGTCATCGATTGGGATCAGATTGTCATAGGAGGACACGACTAATGGGCGCCATAATTGCTGTTATCGGCCTGGGCCGGATCGGAGCGTTCCACGCGGAAACCCTTAGCGGGCTGGCCGGTGTGGACGAACTTGTTGTCACCGACGAGCGTCCCGAGGTGACCACTGCGGTGGCCGATAAGTTGGGTGCCCGCGCGGTGCCCGACGCCCAGGCGGCGCTGGCCGCTGGAGTAGACGGTGTGGTGATCGCGGCGGCGACGCCCGCGCATGCGGGGTTGATCCTGGCCGCGGTCGAGGCCGGGGTCCCGGTGTTCTGCGAGAAACCGATCGCATTCACCGCCGAGGAGAGCCGCGACGTAGTGGCCCGGCTGGCGAATTCGTCCGTGCCGGTGCAGATCGGCTACAACAGGCGCTTCGATCCCGCTTATGTCGCGGCCTATGATGCGGTGCGCGCCGGCGAGCTGGGCAGACTGACGACCGTGCGCTCCACCACGATGGACCCCGCGCCGCCGCCGCCGGCCTATGTGGCCGCGTCGGGCGGGATTTTCCGGGACTGCAGTGTGCACGACTTCGACATCGTGTGCTGGGTGGTGGGGCGCGAGGTGGTGGAGGTGTATGCCACCGGAACCGACCACGGCGAGGCGATGTTCGCCGAGGCCGGTGATGCCGCGTCCGCCCAGACGCTGCTGACGTTCGACGACGGCACGCTGGGGGTGGTGTCCAACACCCGCTACAACGGCCGCGGCTATGACTGCCGGCTGGAATTGCATGGCAGCGCCGACTCCGTGGTCGCGGGCTGGGACGCCAGTGTGCCGGTGCGCAACCTCACCCCCGGCGAAACTTTCCCGCACGGCGCCCCGTACCAGTTCTTCATGGACCGCTTCATCGAGGCCTATCGCGCTGAACTCAACGCGTTCCTCGACGTCGCGATGGGACGGCGGGCCTCTCCGTGCACTCCTGAGGAGGCGCTGGAAGTCGCCTGGATCGCTGAGGCCGCCACACTGTCGCTGCATCAACACCGACCAATCAAAATGGAAGAGGTACGATCATGAATCGCATTGCCGGAGCACCGATTTCGTGGGGCGTGTGCGAGGTTCCCGGGTGGGGATACCAGCTCGAGCCGAATAAGGTTCTTGCCGAGATGCGCGAGCTTGGGTTGGCCGCAACCGAACTCGGCCCCGACGGGTTTTTGCCCGCCGACCCCGACGAGTTGGCGGCCACCCTGGACGAGTACGGCCTTGAGGCCGTCGGTGGGTTCACCCCCGTGCTGGTGCACGAAGCCGGCCACGATCCGGTGCCCGATATCGCCGGACTGCTCGACGCCTATATCGCGGCCAAGGCCGAGGTCATGGTGTTGGCCGCGGTCACCGGCGTCGACGGCTACGATTCGCGCCCAGAATTGGACGACGACGGCTGGAAGACGTTGCTGCACAATCTTGACCGCCTGCACGACGCCGCCGCCGACCGCGGCATCCGCGCGGTGCTGCACCCCCACGTCGGCACCATGATCGAAAAGAAGGACGAGGTCACCCGGGTGCTCGACGGATCGAAGATCCCGCTGTGCCTGGACACCGGCCACCTGCTCATCGGTGGTACGAATCCGTTGGAGCTGGTCCGCGCCGCCGCCGACCGCATCACCCACACCCACCTCAAGGATGTGCACGCCGACTACGCCGCGCGGGTGCAGTCCGGGGAACTCACCTACACCCAGGCCGTCGCCCAGGGCATGTACACACCGCTCGGCACCGGCGACGCCGAAATCGCCGGCGTCGTCAAGCATCTGCTCGACCAGGACTTCGACGGCTGGTTCACCCTGGAGCAGGACACCATCCTTGCCGGCGAGCCCGAGGGCGAAGGACCCGTCGCAGACGTGCGTACCAGCGTCACCTACCTGCGCAGCCTTATACCTTGAGCAGCCTGCGGATCGGGGTGCTCGGCGCCTCGCGCATCGCCGAGGTCGCCATCGTCTCCCCCGCCGCAGCACTGGGTCACCGCCTCGTCGCCGTGGCGGCCCGTGACCGTGGTCGTGCGGAGACGTTCGCCGCCAGCTACGGCGTGGAGCGGGTGGTGGATTCCTATGCCGAACTGGTCGCCGACCCTGAGGTGGACGTCGTCTACAACCCGCTGGCCAACGCGTTTCATGCACCCTGGAATCTGGCCGCCATCCAGGCTGGTAAGGCGGTACTGACCGAGAAGCCGTTCGCGCGCAACGCCACCGAAGCCGAGCAGGTCGGTGAAGCGGCGCGCACCCACAACACGGTGATCATGGAGGGGTTCCACTACCTGTTCCACCCGATCATCCAGCGCATGTTCGGCCTGCTCGACGACGGCACCCTCGGCACCCTGCAGCGGGTCGAGGTCGTGATGAAAATGTCCGAACCCAAACCCGACGACCCCCGCTGGAGCCTGCAACTGGCCGGTGGCTGCCTAATGGACCTCGGCAGCTACGGGCTGCACGTGCACCGCCACCTGGCCCGTTTCGCCGGCGGCGCCCCCACCATCGTCGGTGCCAGCGCCACCGAACGCTCAACCGGTGTCGACGAATCATGCGACATCGACCTGACATTCCCCAACAACGCAACCGGACGCGTCGTCAGCTCGATGACCGCCGACGGGCACGAGATGACCCTGCGCCTGACCGGCGATAAGGGCGAAGTGTTCGCCCACGACTACCTGCTTCAGTATGGCGATGACCGTATCGAAATCACGACCGACACCGGCACCACGGTCGAGCACCTCGGGACCCGCTCGACCTACACTTACCAATTGCAGGCCTTCGCCGACCACCTCCAGCACGGCACTCCGCTGCCTTTGGACGTTGACGACGCCGTCACGAACATGCAATACATCGACGCCGCCTACACCGCGGCCGGACTGTCCCCACGCTGACCGTCACCGCACCGCGAAAGCATCTAAGCCGCAGGAGTCGGGCAGGCGGCTCGGCGTAATCGTGATGGTGAAAGCCTGACACAGCTGGTAGCAGTCACCATCGCCATCCTGTTCGTCAGCGGGGCATTGCGGTCAATCGGCTTCACCGCTTACAAAACAGCCCTGCCTTCGCTGATGTCGCTCCCGAGGAGCTGACCCGGGTGGGCCTGTTGTTGATCCAATGCGTGATTGTGCTGGGAGCCATTGTCTTTCGCTTTGGCATGTTGACGTCGTCGGTCAAGGCCTGCAGTTGATAGCGAGAGACCCGACGAAACTGAGGTCGCTAGCTCTTTCCGCCGCGTAGTTCGTGTGACAGCGCCTCGAGTTCGTCGCCGCCGGCCATCTCCTGGGTGAGGTGTTCCAGGGTGATCTCGTCGTAGGTGCAGTCCAGCTTCTGCTGGCCGCGGTTGAGCAGCACGAAGTGATCACCGACCATGTGCGCATGGTGCGGGTTGTGGGTGATGAACACCACGCCGAAGCCTGCCTCCTTGGCCGCGGTGATGTACTTCAGCACCACGCCGGACTGCTTGACGCCCAGCGCCGCAGTCGGCTCGTCGAGTATCAGCACGCGCGCACCGAAGAACACCGCGCGCGCGATCGCCACACATTGGCGCTGACCGCCCGACAGCGAGCCGATCGGCACGTCGACGTCGGGCAGGTCGATACCCATCTTGTGCAGCTCCGACAGCGTGGTGGCGCGCATCGCGTTGGCGTCCAGCGACCACGGGAACCGGCCTTGCCGAATCTCCTGGCCCAGGAAGAAGTTGCGCCATACCGGCATCAACGGAACCACGGCGAGGTTCTGATACACCGTCGCAATCCCTTTGGCGAGCGAGTCCTTCGGTGAGGTGAACTTGGTCGGCTCCCCGTCGACGAGCAACTCGCCGTCGGTCTGCGGGTGATAGCCGGCGATGATCTTGATCAGCGTCGACTTGCCTGCGCCGTTGTCACCGAGAATGCCCGTGACCTCTCCTGCGTGCACACGCAGCGAGATGTCCTTCAGCGCAGTGATATTGCCGTAGCTCTTGCCGACGTTCTTCAGCTCGACCAGCGGCACCTTGCCACCCGACGGAGCCTCTTCCACGTCTTTGTCAACAGTTGCAGTCATGGGTCACCTCTTAGCGGCGTAGTTGCGGAATGCGTTATTGGCGATCACCGCGAACAGCAGCATCACGCCCATGAAGAACTTGAACCAATCGGGATTCCAGCCCGCGTACACGATGCCCTGCTCCACCATGCCGAAGATGAAGGCGCCGATCGCGGCGCCGATCGCGGTGCCGTAGCCGCCGGTGAGCAGGCAGCCGCCGATGACGGCCGCGATGATGTAGATGAACTCGTTTCCAACACCCTGCCCGGACTGCACCGTGTTGAACGCGAACAGCAGGTGCATACCGGCGAACCAGGCGCAGAACCCGACGAACATGAACAGCCCGATCTTCACCGCGGTCACCGGAACACCAACGGCGCGTGCGCTTTCCTCGTCTCCGCCGACAGCGAAGATCCAGTTGCCGATTTTAGTTTTGAACAGCACCCACGTCGCCACGGCGGTGAACAACAACCACCACAACACGGTGATCCGCACCGACACACCAGCGATGGTGAACGACGACGAGAACACCTTCTGCGCCGAGGCCCAGCCCTGCATGTCGTTGATGCTCGGCGTCGCGACCTGACCCGAAATCAGCTTGGTCGCCGCGAGATTGATGCCGGTGAGCATCAGCAGTGTGCCCAGCGTGATCAGGAAGCTCGGGATCTTGGTCTTCATCACCAGATACCCGTTGAAGAATCCGACAGCCAAGGCGACGATCAGCGCCAGACCCGCGCCCGCCCAGAGATTCAGATGCAGGTTATAGGCCAGCATCGACGCGGCGAGCGAACTCGTGGTCACCGCCACGCCCGACGACAGGTCGAACTCCCCGCCGATCATCAGCAAGGCCACCGCGCAGGCCATGATTCCGATCGTCGAACTGGCGTAAAGCACCGTGGCCAACGCCTCGGGGCTACGGAACGGCGGCGCGACCACCAGGAAGAAGATGAAGATCGCGACGGCACCGATGGCCGCACCCATCTCGGGGCGAATCAGCAACCGTTGTACGCGGTTTCGTTCTTTGACTCGCTCGTCGCGGACGACCTTGTGACTGGCAACGTCCAGATCAGTTTGTGTACTCATCTTGTGTTTTCTCCTGGTGGATCAACGGGTTCCGGACTTGGCCAGTTCGGCTACCGAGTCGATGTTCGTCTCGTCGATGAACGACGGGCCCGTCAAAGTGGCCTGGCCGCCACCGATCAGGTTCTTGTTGTTGATGTACAGCCACAGCGAGTCGATGGCCAGATACCCCTGCAGGAACGGCTGCTGATCCACGGCCCACTTCACCTGGCCGCCCTTTATGGCGTCGACGAGCGCCGCGTTGGTGTCAAAGGTGACGACCTGCGCGGAGCTATTGGCGTTCTTGACTGACTGCACCGCGGCCAACGCGATCGGCGCACCGAGTGCGACGACGTGATCGACCGACGGATCCTGCTGCAATTTCGCCGTGATCGTCGACTCCACCGACGGCATGTCCTTGCTGTTGACGTTCAGGATCTCGAACCCGCCCGTGAAGCTCTGTTTGACACCGGCGCACCGGGACTCCAGCGCGACCTGGCCCTGCTCCTGGATGACGCAGATGATCTTCTTCGCGCCGTCCGCGTTCAAGCGGTCACCGGCGGCGACGCCGGCAAGCTTCTCGTCCTGGCCGAAATACTCCTGGACGCCCATCGCCTTCCAGTTGTCGAAGCCCGAGTTGAACGCGACGACCGGAATCTTCTTGTCCAGTGCGGCCTTCACCGCGGGCGCCATCGCGTCGGGCTTGGCGAGCGTCAGCGCGATTCCTTTGACGCCGCTGTCGATGGCGGTCTGCACCAGGTTCGCCTGGTTCGGCGCCTCCGGATCATTGGAGTAGCGCAGCTCGATGTTGTCCTTGTCGGCCGCTGCCTGCGCGCCCTTGCGGATCAAGTCCCAGAACGAGTCGCCCGGAACTTCGTGGGTGATCATCGCGACCGTGGCACGCGGCGTGTTGGCCTGGCCTGCACCCATCCCCCCACCATTACTGCTGGGCTTGCCTCCGGTGGAAGAACATGACGCGATCCCGAGCACGAGCACGGATGCCCCGGCGATCGACGCGAGCCGACTGAACTTCATTGTTTCTCCTTGCATCGAGTGCGGCGTAACACGCCTCTAGGGTCGATGTAATACGGCTCACAGCCGAAAGTCAAGACTTTGTCCTGACATTAGGACTGCACATCAAATTCCCGAACAGTTTGCGCAGGTCATGCGCTCGCGGATGTCGTCGATCCGCGAACAATCAGGGTCGGTACACGTGTGATGTCCACTGCGCCGCTATCTACTGTTTCACCATCGAGCCGCTCCGCGAGCCGATTTACCGCCGCACGCGCAAGGCCTGCGGAGTCCTGGCGAATGGTGGTGAGGTCGATGTGTGCCAACCCCGCCAGCGGGCTGTCGTCGAAGCCGAGCACCGATACTTGTTGCGGGACAGCAATTCCCGCCCGGATCAGCACATCCATTACGCCGAGCGCGCACCGGTCGTTGAAGGCAAATACCGCAGTAGGCAAAGTTTTCGAGCTCAGCATCGCCGTTGCCGCGTCTGCTCCCTCACGCTCGGTGACACCGCCTGGGGCCGTCAGCTCTGCCAGCTGTGCGGCCCGGGCGGCCCTGCGGTAACCCCGGCGCCGTTCGGCCGCACCGGGCGCTCGACCTCCGTCGAGATACAGAGTTCGGCGATGACCGAGACCGATCAGGTGGTCCATGCCAAGGACCGCCCCCGCCGCGTCGTCGCTTCGGACGGCGTCGACACCGCGCGCCCGCCGCGCCACAACCACCATGGGGACCCTGGCCGCAAGCTCGTCGAGATGCCGTGTCTGCATTTCCGGCCCGATCAGGACCAAACCCTCGCAGCGATCGTCGACCAGCGTGCGCACCGCGCGGTGCTCGTCGCGGTGCGGGGTGACTCCGCTGAGGAGCACGTCATAGCCGAGTTCTTCGGCGGCAACATACACACCGTCGACCAGGTCTGCGTGGAACTCCTGACCCGCGGTGAACGTCACCCCGATCAGCTTGGTCCGCAGTTGGCGCAGGCGGCGGGCGCGCGGGTCCGGCCGGTAGCCGATCTCATCGGCCGCGCGCCGCACGTTCTCACGCGTCTCCTCGCTCGCGCCCGGCACATCGCGCATGACGATCGACACCAATGCGCGCGACACTCCCGCGCGTGCGGCCACGTCTTCCAGCGTCGGCCTGCGTTCCACGCAGCTAGCCTAGAACGTTCTAGTCAAATTGTTGACGAAAACGGCTTAAAGGCCTTAGGGTGACTAGAACGTTCTAGTCCAGATTGGAGTTCGTCGATGACCACCCCGTTGTCCTTTGGCCTCGTCGGTGCCGGCTGGATCGGCAGCTTCCACGCCGAGACCCTCGCCAGCCGTCTGCCCGTCGTCCTCGATGGGGTGCTGCAGTGACCGGCTTGCAGTTGGCGGTCTGCTCCGAGATGGTGTTCACCGACCTGCCGCTCATCGACCGCGTGCGGCGCATCCACGAGCTCGGCTTCGCGGTCGAGATTTGGAGCTGGCACGACAAGGACCTCGAAGCGCTCGCCGCGACCGACGCCCGGTTCTCGTCGATGACGGGCTACCTGCACGGCGACTTGATCGACCCGGCCAGCGCCGACGAGGTCGTGCGGACCGCCGAGCTGAGCATCAAAGCCGCTGAGACGCTGGGTGTTCCGCGTCTCAACCTGCACACGGCCGAACTCGTCGACGGGAAGGCTGCCCGACCCCGCTACCGCGCGACGGGCGAGATGTGGCTGACGGCGCAGCGCGCTCTGGAGAGAATTGGCGAACTGGGCGCTGCCGCGGACGTCACCTTCTGCCTGGAGAACCTGAACACGATCCTGGACCACCCCGGGGTGCCACTCGCAAGGGCGAAGGACACGCTCGCACTCATCGAAGCCGTCGGGCATCCGAACGTCCGGATGATGCTCGACCTGTACCACGCGCAGATCGGCGAGGGGAATCTGATCGAGCTGATCCGGCGCTGCGGCCACGCGATCGGCGAGGTTCAGGTCGCCGACGTGCCGGGCCGCTGCGAGCCCGGCACCGGTGAGATCAACTACCCCGCCATCGCGAAAGCCCTGCGCGACATCGGATTTGGGGGCACCGTCGGCATGGAGGCATGGGCCTCCGGAGACAGTGAAGCCGCCCTGACAGCGTTCCGTCGCGCCTTCAGTTGACCCGCGAAACGGAATTCCAGCAGCGGAAGTGCGAATAATGGGCTGCTGGAATTCCGTTTCGCGGAGAATCTAGGGGCGCCAACCGCGCGAGACCATCGCATCCCAGGCGCGACGCGCGATCGCGGCGGGCCGATCCTCTTTGATTACGCGCTCGACAATGAAGCCAAGGCGCTCGATCTTTGGGATGACTCGTAAGTCCTTGACGTATTGCGGACGATCCGTACGGTGCTGATCGCCGTCGTATTCGGATACGACCTTGAAATCCTCCCAACCCATATCGACCGTTCGCAGCAACGTACCGTCGGTGTCGAATATGGGTATCTGGGTCGTCGGCTTCGGCAGCCCGGCGTCGATGTAGAGCAATCGCAACCAGGTTTCCCGCGGCGAAGCCGCCCCGCCGTCGACGAGCGGCAATGCGTCCTTGAGACGCTTGACACCGCGGGCCCCGCGATACCGCTTGGCGAGTAGGAGCACCTCTTCGCCCGAAAATTGCGCGGCCCGCATCAAGGCGTCCATCCGTGCGATCGCGCGGTCTCGCGGCTGGTATCGACCAAGGTCGAAGGCGGTGCGCGCGACGGTGGCGACCCGTACTCCGTCGACCAGGGTGATCTCGTCGTCGCCGATGCGTTCATTTCGCGCGACGACACCTTTGCACGGGTGCGTGTTCTCGTAGATGAGCTCGATTGCGGTATCCGGATCGACCCACTCGGCGCCGTGTATCGCCGAAGCCGCGACACCGGTGACGATCGCCCGCCGCTTCGACCACAGCCACGCCCCGATGGTTCGGTCGCGAAGCGTCAGCTCCTCTTGCCGGGGCGCATGCACGTTTGGGTAAATCGGCCGATACCAGCGTGCAAGCTCATGCCGGCTGACGACGCCGTTCGCTACCGCCTCAGTGCCAATGAATATCTTCGACACTCAGACATAGACGTCGCCGCCGACACCTCCGCTCCCTCATTGGCGAAACGGAATTCCAGCAGCAAAAGTGCGAGTAGGGGCCTGCTGGAATTCCGTTTCGCGGAAGTTGGACGATGTCAGCGGTCGACGAGCGTCGTGTCGAAGTAGTAGCGCGACGCGCGGTAGCAGTGCGTGCCGAACTCGACGGCGGCGCCGGAGTCATCGAACGCCGTGCGCGCCATCGTCAGCAGCGGCGCGCCGGGCTTCTCGTCGAGTAGCTTTGCCTCCGCGCGGGTCGCCCCGCGAGCGCCGATGCGTTGCCGGGCGAGCCGGATGTGCACACCGCGGGCCCGCAGCGACTGATACAGGCCGTTGCTCTCGAGCTCCTCGGCGTCCGGGGCGATCTCCACCGGCAGGTGGTTCGTCATCACCGCGAGCGGCTCGCCGTTCGCGCAGCGCAGCCGGTGAATCGAGACTACCTCGGCGCCGTCCTTGAGGCTGAGCTCGCGCGCGACCTCTTCCTCGGGCGGTCCGATGTGGTAATCGAGCAGCCGCGTCGTCGGCTCCTGACCGGCCCGGGTGAGGTCGTCGTACAGGCTGGTTAGCTCGACCCGTCGATGCACCGGGTTCTGCACCACCTGGGTACCGACCCCGCGCTTACGGACCAACAGGCCCTTGTCGACGAGTTCCTGGATCGCGCGGCGGGTCGTCGGCCGCGACAATGTCAGCCTTTTCGCCAGCGCCAGTTCGTTTTCGAATCGATCTCCTGGTGCCAGTTCGCCGTCACGAATCGCGGCCTCGATGGCTTGGGCAAGCTGATAATAGAGGGGGACAGGGCTCGACCTGTCGAGCTCCACCGACAAGGGCACGCTGTCTCCGATCTCGGGTCCGACCAGATAACGGTAGCTGAATAATAGCATCGCATGATCGGAAGTTAGAATGTCAGGACAAACTATTGACATGCACTGTGTCGGAAGGCACAGTCATACGCAAGCCAACCATCTACCCGCCCGGAGAGCGACCTTGACTAGCACGCAGCCGTTCGACGTACTCGCCATTGGGCGCAGCGGCGTCGACATTTATCCCCTGCAGATCGGCGTCGGCCTCGAGCACGTCGAGTCGTTCGGGAAGTTCCTCGGCGGCAGCGCCGCCAACGTCTCGGTGGCCGCCGCGCGGCTCGGTAACCGCACCGCGCTGATCTCCGGCGTCGGCGCGGACCCGTTCGGCACGTTCGTCCGCAACGAGCTGGCCGGCCTCGGCGTCGACAACCGCTTCGTGACGACCCACGACGAGTACCCGACGCCGGTGACGTTCTGCGAGATCTTCCCGCCGGACAACTTCCCGCTGTACTTCTACCGGCGCCCCAGCGCACCCGACCTCCAGATTCGTCCCGACGAGCTCGACCTCGACGCCGTCCGCTCGGCCCGGCTGTACTGGTCGACGGTCACCGGATTATCCGAAGAGCCAAGCCGCAGCGCACATTTCGCCGCGTGGGAGGCCCGCGAACGGGCGCCGCTCACCGTCCTCGACCTCGACTACCGGCCGATGTTCTGGGAGTCGCCCGCCGCGGCCACCGAGCAGGTGCAGCGCGCGCTTGCGCACGTGACCGTCGCGGTCGGCAACCGGGAGGAGTGCGAGATCGCCGTCGGCGAGAGCAACCCGCAGCGTGCCGCCGACGCACTCCTGGACCTCGGTGTCGAACTGGCCATTGTCAAGCAGGGCCCGCGCGGGGTGCTAGGCAAGACCCGCCACGCACATGTCAACGTCGCGCCCAATGACGTCGACGTCGTCAACGGCCTGGGCGCCGGAGATGCGTTCGGCGGCAGCCTGTGTCACGGACTGCTGCACGGCTGGGCGCTGGAGAAGACCCTTCGGTACGCCAACGCAGCGGGTGCGATCGTCGCGTCGCGACTCGAATGCTCGACGGCGATGCCGACGGCGGCTGAAGTCGCCGCCCTTGCCGACCAAACCGCACTGGACGCCGTCAATGTCTGATGCCGTGTGCCGGGACTACGCCGAGATCACCGAGGTTCGCGCGGCGGACCCGCAAGCCGTCGAACGCGCGTGGCAGACGCGCACCACCCGCCCGACGGTCCGAGGCAACGGCCGGTTGATGATCGTCGCCGCCGATCACCCCGCCCGCGGTGCGCTTGCCGTCGGGTCGCGGCCCACCGCGATGAATAGCCGCACCGATCTGCTCGACCGGCTGCGCGCGGCGCTGGCCGATCCCGGCGTCGACGGGGTGCTCGCCACCTCTGACATCCTCGACGACCTTCTGCTGCTCGGCGCGCTCGAAGACAAGGTGGTGTTCTCCTCGTTCAACCGCGGCGGCTTGGCAGGCGCGGCGTTCGAATTCGACGACCGGATGACGGCCGCCACTGCGGCATCGACTGCGGCGGCGAAGATGAACGGCGGAAAGATGTTGTGCCGGATCGCACTCGACGATCCCGGCACGGTCGCCACCATGACGGCGTGCGCGCAAGCGATCGATGAGCTTGCCGCGCACGGTCTGATCGCGATGGTCGAGCCGTTCATGTCCAGTCGGGTCGACGGCAAGGTGCGCAACGACCTCTCCCCCGACGCGGTGATCAAGTCGATCCATATCGGCCAGGGTCTGGGCTCGACCTCGGCGTACACCTGGATGAAGCTGCCGGTTGTCGAGGAGATGGACCGGGTGATGGCGGCGACCACGTTGCCGACGCTGCTGCTCGGTGGGGACCCCGCCGATCCGGACGAGGCGTTCGCCAGCTGGGAGAAAGCTCTGGCGCTGCCGTCGGTGCGCGGCCTGATCGTGGGACGCACCCTGCTCTATCCCGCGGACGACGATGTCAGCTCGGCCGTCGCGACCGCCGTATCGATGGTGAGGTGAGCATGCACAGCAAGTACTACATCCCCGCCAAGAGCGCGGCCCTCCCCTACACCGTCGACGTCACACCGGAATCGGCGGGCTGGAGCGAGGCCAGCCTGTGGGTGGTGGAGCTCGACGCGACGCAACAACTCGCGTTGAACACCAACGACATCGAGGTGATGATCCTGCCGCTGGCCGGCGGAGGCACCGTCGAGTGCGACGGCGAGACCTTCGAATTGTCGCCGCGCGCATCGGTGTTCGACGGTCCAGCCGACATGGTCTATATCGGTACCGGCCAGCGCTACACCCTACGCGGCGAGGGCAGGTTCGCGATCTGCGGCGCACGCGCCAAGCGTCAGCTGCCGAACCGCAGAGTGGCGGCCGCCGACGTGCCCGTCGAGTTGCGCGGCACCGGCAACTGCAGCAGGCAGGTGCACAACTTCGGCACAGCAGGCGCTTTCGACGCCGACTCGCTGATGGCGGTCGAGGTGATCACCCCCGGCGGCAACTGGTCGAGCTACCCCGCGCACAAGCACGACGAGGAGTCGCCCGTCGAGTCGGCGCTCGAGGAGATCTACTACTTCGAGATCGCCTCGGGCCCAGACGATTCCCGAGGCTTCGGCTATCACCGTGTGTACGGCACGCCGAGCCGCCCGATCGAGGTGCTCGAAGAGGTCCGCACCGGCGACGTCGTGTTGGTGCCGCACGGCTTCCACGGCCCGTCGGTCGCCGCACCCGGCTATCACATGTACTACCTCAACGTGATGGCGGGCCCCGGCGAGGAACGGGTCTGGCGGATCGTCGACGACCCCGAACATACGTGGGTGCGGGGCACCTGGGAACACCAGGCCGTCGATCCCAGGCTTCCACTGCACACCCAAGGAGCGTGACGTGGTTTCCAAAGCATCCGCGTTCAAGTCGCCGCACAACGAGCCGACCGTGCGGCTCACCGTCGCCCAGGCCACGGTGCGGTTCCTGGCCAACCAGTACGTCGAGCGCGACGGCGAACGGCACAAATTCTTCGCAGGCTGCTTCGGCATCTTCGGCCACGGCAACGTCGCAGGCATGGGACAGGCGCTGTTGCAGGCCGAGGTCGACGCCGAGCAGGCCGGCACGGAGCCGGCGCTGCGATATGTGTTGGGCCGCAACGAACAGGCGATGGTGCACACCGCTGCCGCGTATGCCAGGCAGAAGGATCGGCTGCAGGCCTGGGCGGTGACCGCCAGCATCGGGCCCGGTTCGACCAACATGCTGACCGGCGCTGCGCTGGCCACCATCAACCGGCTGCCCGTACTTCTGCTGCCGTCGGATACGTTCGCCACCCGGGTGAGCGCACCGGTGCTGCAGGACCTCGAACAGCCTCATGACAACGAGCTGACCGTCAACGACGCGTTCAAACCGCTGTCGCGCTTCTTCGACCGGGTATGGCGCCCGGAGCAGTTGCCGTCGGCGCTGATCGGGGCGATGCGCGTACTCACCGACCCGGTCGAGACGGGCGCGGCCACCATCGCGCTGCCGCAGGACGTGCAGGCCGAGGCCTTCGACTGGCCGGAATCGCTGTTCGCCGAACGCACTTGGCATGTGGCACGCCCGCTGCCGGAGCGCTCGGTGCTCGCCAAGGCCGCGGAGATCATCCGATCGGCACAGCGGCCGCTGATCGTCGCGGGCGGCGGCGTCATCTACTCCGGCGCCAACGAGGCGTTGAAGGCGTTCGTCGAGCAGACCGGCATCCCGGTATCGGAGACGCAGGCGGGCAAGGGGTCACTCCCCTACGACCATCCGCAGTCGGTCGGTGCCGTGGGTTCGACTGGCACCACCGCCGCCAACGCACTGGCGGCCGAAGCCGACGTCGTGATCGGGATCGGTACCCGCTACAGCGATTTCACCAGCGCATCGCGGACCGCGTTCAACAACCCCGATGTCCGGTTCGTGAACATCAACGTCGCTTCGTTCGACGCCGTGAAGCAGGGCGGCCTGAGCGTCGTGTCCGATGCCCGCGAGGCCGTCGAGGCGCTGTCCGACGCGCTCAGCGGCTACTCGGTCAGCGACGACTACCGCACGCGGACAACCGAACTCGCCACGGAGTGGGACGACACCGTCACCGCGGCCTATCGCGTCGAGGATGACGGCAGCGCGCTGAACCAGAGCCAGGTCATCGGGCTGGCGAACACGCTGTCCGATCCTCGCGACGTGGTCGTGTGCGCGGCCGGGTCCATGCCGGGCGATCTGCACAAGCTGTGGCGCACCCGCGACCGCAAGGGCTATCACGTCGAGTACGGCTACTCGTGCATGGGCTACGAGGTCGCAGGCGGCATCGGCGTGCGGATGGCCAGCCCCGACCGCGACGTGTTCGTCATGGTCGGCGACGGCTCCTACCTGATGATGGCCACCGAGTTGGTTACCGCGGTCCAGGAGGGCGTCAAGGTCATTCTGGTGCTGGTGCAAAACCACGGCTTCGCGTCGATCGGTTCGCTGTCGGAGTCGTTGGGCTCCCAGCGATTCGGTACGTACTACCGATACCGCGACGGCTCGGGCCGGCTGGCGGGCGACAAGCTTCCCGTCGACCTGGCGGCCAATGCGGCCAGCCTGGGCGCCGAGGTGATCAAGGTGACGACGGCGGCGGAGTTCACCGACGCGGTCAAGGTCGCCAAGGCCAACGAGCACACCACCGTGATCCACGTCGAGACCGACCCGCTGATCTACGCGCCGGACAGCCAGTCCTGGTGGGACGTACCCGTCAGCCAGACCTCGGAGCTGGAGTCCACCCAAGAGGCGTACGAGACCTACGCGGAGTGGAAGAAGATCCAGCGCCCGTACGTAAAGCCCTACGACTGTTAAGGATTGATCGCTCGATGAGCACCATTCTCGTCGGCTCCGCACCCGACTCCTGGGGCGTGTGGTTTCCCGAGGATCCGGTCCAAACCCCGTACACCCGGTTCCTCGATGAGGTCGCGGCGTCCGGCTACAAGTGGATCGAGCTCGGCCCGTTCGGCTACCTGCCCACCGATCCCAAGCAGCTGTCCGACGAGCTGGCCTCGCGCGACCTGAAGCTGTCGGCGGGCACCGTCTTCGAGCATCTGCATCAGGACGACTCGTGGGACGCGGTGTGGACCCAGATCGAGAACGTCGCGAAGCTGACGGCGGCTGTCGGCGGCAAACACGTCGTGGTCATCCCCGAAATGTGGCGCGACCCCGCGACAGGAGCCGTGCTGGAAGACTGCAATCTGACCGCCGAACAGTGGCAGAAGAAGACCACCGGCATGAACGAGCTCGGCAAGGCGATGTTCGAAAAGTACGGCGTGCGTGCGCAATACCATCCGCATGCCGACAGCCATGTCGACACCGAGGAGAATGTGTACCGCTTCCTCGACGGCACCGACGGCGAGTTCGTCAACCTGTGCCTGGACACCGGGCACATCAGCTACTGCGGCGGTGACAACATCGCAATCATCGAACGAGCTCCGGACCGGATCGGCTATCTGCACCTCAAGCAAGTCAATCCCGATGTGCGGGCCAAGGTCGAGGCCGAGGATCTGCCGTTCGGCGAGGCGGTCAAGCTGGGTGCGATGACCGAGCCGCCGCTCGGGATTCCGGAGATGCCGCCGCTGCTGGCGGCCATCGACAAGCTGGGCATCGATGTCTTCGCGATCGTCGAGCAGGACATGTATCCGTGCGAGGTCGACGCACCCCTGCCTATCGCCAAGCGCACGCGCTCCTACCTCGGCTCGTGCGGTGTCCCTTCTGTGAAATTCGTCTAGGAACAACATGTCTGATCTACGCATAGCCGTGCTCGGCGTCGGCATGATGGGTGCCGACCACGTCGCCCGCATCTCCTCGCGCATCTCGGGTGCGCGGGTGACCGTTGTCAACGACTACCTCGCCGAGAAGGCGGAGCAGGTCGCCGCGAGCGTGCCCGGATGCCGGGCCATCGGCGATCCGCTCGACGCCATCGCCGACTCCGACGTCGACGCCGTCGTGCTGGCGACGCCGGGGCCAACCCACGAGAAGCAGCTGCTCGCCTGTCTGGAGCACGGCAAGCCCGTGATGTGTGAGAAGCCGCTGACCACCGAAGTCGCAACGTCTTTGGAGGTCGTCAAGCGCGAGGCCGAGCTGGGCAAGAAGCTGATCCAGGTCGGCTTCATGCGGCGCTTCGACCACGAGTACGAACAGCTCAAGCTGCTCATCGACGGTGGCGAGTTCGGCCAGCCGCTGGTGATGCACTGCGCACATCGCAATCCCACCGTCCCGCCGAACTTCGACAGCTCGATGATCGTCAAGGATTCGCTGGTGCACGAGGTCGACGTCACCCGATTCCTGTTCGGTGAGGAGATCACCTCGGTTCAGATCATCCGGCCCGCAGCGAATCCCGGTGCGCCGCAAGGCCTTCAGGATCCGCAAATCGCTATCTTCAAGACGGCGTCAGGCAAGCATGTCGATGTCGAGGTCTTCGTCACCACCGGTGTGGCCTATGAGGTGCGCACCGAGCTGGTCGGTGAGAAGGGCAGCGCGATGATCGGGCTCGACGTCGGCCTGGTGCGCAAGAGCGCGCCAGGCACCTGGGGCGGACAGATCACGCCGAGCTTCAAGGAGCGTTTCGGGCAGGCATACGACACCGAGTTCCAGCGGTGGGTCGAGGCGGTGCAGCGCGGCGCCGAGACCGGTGTCTACATCGACGGGCCGTGCGCCTGGGACGGATACGCCGCAGCCGCGGTATGCGATGCAGGCGTGAAGTCGCTCGAGAGCGGTCAGCCGGTGGAGGTCGAGATGGTGGCCCGCGACTCGATCAAGGGGGCATGACCATGAAGATCGCACTGGATCCGACGCCGTTCCACCACGACTACGACCTGCTCGACTTCCCGCGTCTAGTCGCGGATTTGGGCTACGAGTACCTGCAGCTGACCCCGCACAGGGACTTCATCCCGTTCTTCAACCACCCGCGGGCCGACGACGACCTCGTCGCGCAGTTCCGCAAGGCGTGTGCGGATGCCGGCGTTGGCATCGCGTCGGTGCTGCCGGTGCTGCGCTGGTCCGGTCCCGACGAGGACGCCCGCGAGGCCGCGGTACGCAACTGGAAACGCGTCGTACAGATCACCGTCGACCTCGGCGTGAACGTCATCAACACAGAGTTCTCCGGGCGGCCCGAGCGTGCCGAGGAGTCCGAGCGCGCGTTCTTCCGGTCCATGGAGGAGCTCGTGCCGATCTTCGAACGCGAGGGCATCGACGTCCGGATCGACCCGCACCCAGACGATTTCGTCGAGGACGGGCTGGAGGCGTTGCGGATCATCCGCGGCGTGAACTCCCCCAATATCGGTATGGTCTTCGTCGCCTGCCACTCCTATCACATGGGTGGGAACATGGGCGAGATCATCCGTGCGGCAGGCAACAAGCTGCGCCTCGTGCATGTGGCCGACACCATGGACCACCGCCGCAGTCATGGCCTGCGTTACATCACCAATCCGCCGGGCAGCCCGGCGCGGGTGCACCAGCACCTCAAGATCGGTGACGGCGACGTCGACTGGGACGAGTTCTTCGGCGCCCTGGCCGACATCGACTTCTATCAGCGGCCCGACACCGTCATGGTGTCCTCGGTCTTCGCCGAAGACGAGAACGCCCATGAGGTATCCCGCTACCAACTGAACACCATGACCGAATACATCTCGAAGTACGGAAAGTGATCATGACCAAGACCATTTCGCATTGGCTCGACAACAAGGCATTCCCGGGTAACAGCGGCGCGACGGCGCCGGTGACGAATCCGGCGACCGGTGAGGTGACCGGGCAGGTCGCGCTGGCCAGCGTGGAGGATGCCCGCGCGGTGATCGATGCCGCGGTGGCGGCGTTCCCGGCGTGGCGGGATACCTCGCTGGCCAAGCGCGGCGCGATCCTGTTCAACTTCCGGGAGCTGCTCAACGCCCGCAAGGGTGAGCTGGCCGAGATCATCACCGCCGAGCACGGCAAGGTCGTCTCCGACGCGCTCGGCGAAGTGTCGCGGGGCCAGGAAGTCGTCGAGTTCGCCTGCGGGGTCCCGCACTTACTGAAGGGCGGGTTCACCGAGAACGCCTCGACCAAGGTCGACGTCTACTCCATCCGCCAGCCGCTGGGCCCGGTGGCCATCATCTCCCCGTTCAACTTCCCGGCCATGGTGCCGATGTGGTTTTTCCCGATCGCCATCTCGGCCGGTAACACCGTGGTGCTCAAACCGTCCGAGAAGGACCCGTCGGCCTCGCTGTGGCTGGCCGAACTGTGGAAAGAAGCCGGGCTGCCGCCCGGGGTGTTCAATGTGCTCCAAGGCGACAAGACCGCCGTCGATGAACTGCTGACCAACGAGGCCATCAAGTCGGTATCGTTCGTGGGGTCCACCCCGATCGCCCGCTACGTCTATGAGACCGGCACCGCCCATGACAAGCGGGTGCAGGCCCTGGGTGGGGCAAAGAACCACGCGGTGATCCTGCCCGATGCCGACCTGGACCTGGCCGCCGACGCGATGGTCAACGCCGGCTTCGGCTCGGCGGGGGAACGCTGCATGGCCATCAGTGCGTGTGTGGCGGTCGGCCCGATCGCCGATGACCTGGTCGCCAAGATCGCCGAACGCGCCGCGGGCATCAAGACCGGCGACGGCGCCGGGGACGCCGACATGGGGCCGCTGGTCACCCGCGCGCACCGCGACAAGGTCGCCTCCTACATCGACGCCGGCGAGGCCGACGGCGCCAAGATCGTCGTCGACGGCCGCCAGGTGCAGGCCGACGGCGGCAAGGACGGCTTCTGGCTGGGCCCGACGCTGATCGACCACGTCACCCCCGAGATGAGCATCTACACCGACGAGATCTTCGGACCCGTGCTTTCGGTGGTGCGCGTCGAAACCTATGACGAAGCAATGGATCTGATCAACTCCAACCCCTACGGCAATGGCACGGCGATCTTCACCAACGACGGCGGCGCCGCGCGGCGCTTCCAGAACGAGGTCGAGGTCGGCATGGTCGGCATCAACGTGCCGATCCCGGTTCCGATGGCCTACTACAGCTTCGGCGGCTGGAAAGCCTCGCTGTTCGGCGACACCCACGCCCACGGCGCCGAAGGCGTGCACTTCTTCACCCGCGGCAAGGCCATCACCAGCCGCTGGCTCGACCCGAGCCACGGCGGCATCGAACTCGGCTTCCCGCAAAACAAGTAGTCCGCACCGCGAGCGACCGTGTCTGCACGCAACACGCCGTAATTCTGCGTGCAAATGCGGTCGCTCGCGCGGATGGAGGAGCCGCAAATGGCCATGCCTCAACTCGTCGCGACGGCGTGGACCAGCGCCGGTGACACTTCGCCGATGCGGATGCCCTCGACCAGTCCGGTGCCGATCGCGGAACGCGTCGCAGCCATCGCCGACGCCGGATACGTCGGCATGGGACTGGTCGCCGACGATCTGCGCGACATCCGGAACTCCATCGGCTTCACCGGGTTACGCGATCTGATCGCCGACCACGGCCTCACTCACGTCGAGATCGAGCTCATCGAGCGGTGGTGGATCCCACGCGGCGAGCCCGGCAACTCCTACGAGGTTCGCGACCTGCTGCTCGACGCCGCCGACGTGCTGGCGCCTGCCTTCATCAAGATTGGCTCCGACCTCGGACCCCGCATCTCCGACCCCGCGCCGCTCATCGGCCCACTCCGCGAACTCGCCGCTCAGGCGGTGGAGCACGGCACCCGAATCGCCATAGAGACGATGCCGTTCTCGCTCATCGAGACGGTGCCGATGGGCGCCGAAATCATCTCGTCCGCCGCACATCCCGGGATCGGGCTGCTGATCGACGCCTGGCACGTGTTCCGGGCCGGCACCGCCATTGACGAACTCAGGACCGCGCTCACCCCGGAGATGGTCTTCGGCGTCGAGCTCGACGACGCGGCGGCCCACATGGTCGGCTCGATGTTCGAGGACACCGTGAACCATCGGCTGCTGTGCGGCGAGGGTGCATTCGATCTGCGCGGGTTGATCGGCGTATTGCGCGACAACGGCTTCGACGGACCCTGGGGCGTGGAGATCCTATCGACGACTTTCCGCAAACTACCGGTGCGCGAAGCGCTGAAGGTCGCCGCCGACACCGCGCTGGCGCTGCTCTAGTTCAGTCGGGCACCTTCACCCAGGCGCCACCGGAATTCATCGATTCGACGAGGGCGTCGGCGACCAGGGCTGCGCGCAGCCCGTCGGTCGCGGTGGCCAGCGTCGACGGCCTGCCCTGCGCGATCGAGTCGATCCACTCCTGCAGTTCGATGCGATAGGCATCGCTGTAGCGCGGGATCCAGTCCGCGGGATAGTCTACGGCCCTTCGTCTTTCGGCATCGGTGACGACCTGCGTCGGCAGAGTCAGCGCAGACGTGCCCGTCTCCATCACCACTTCGCACCGGGTGTCATAGCCGTAGCGGGCGTTGAGGAAAAGCTCCACGGTGACCAGCACGTCGGACGCCGTGCGCATCAGATAGAACTGCGGATCCTGCCGATCGCCCGAACTCACCGACGACCGCCCATGCTGCCAGCTGACCTCCACGATCGGCGAGTCGAGCAGCCACGGCACGATATCGAGTTCATGGATGGCCGACTGCGTGATCGACGACGCGGAGTCGCCTCCCGGGTAGGTGCGCACCGTGCGGCTGACGCAGTGCGCGATCAGCGGCGGGCCGTATTCGCCGCCCACTACGCGGTCGCGCAGCGCCACGTACGGCGGGTCGAAGCGGCGCATGAACCCGACCGTGACGAGGTCGACGGGGCGCTTCAGCGCCGCCTCGGCCACCACCTCTTGGCATTCGGCGGCCGTTGGCGCCAGGGGCTTTTCACACATCACCGGCTTGCCTGCGCGCAGGGCTGCCCGCACCAGGTCGGCGTGCGTGTCGTCGCGTGTGGCGATGACGACGGCGTCCACGCCCGAGTCGGCGATCAAGGCGTAGCCGTCGTCGTGCACGCGTGCATCCAGTTCCGCGGCAACGGCGCCCGCGACGGCGGCGTCGAAGTCGGTCACTGCGACCAGTTCCGAGCCCGACACCACCTTGGCGAGCTTGCGGGCATGGTCGGCGCCCATCACACCGACCCCGACAACTCCAACGCGCACTGTCATGAATTGAGTATTACATGCTGTTGTCTTAACAAATAGCCCCTATACAACTAGGCTGACTGCCATGACGGACACCACCCTCAGCGCGCTGCCGCTGCCCCGCACGCCCGACCCGCGCGAGGCGCCGACACTGCGCTGGGGCGTACTCGGTCCCGGCTGGATCGCCCAGCGCTTCGTCGAGTCGCTGCAGGCACACACCACGCAAGAGGTGGTCGCCGTCGCCTCCCGCGACCGGCGTCGGGCCCTGACCTTCGCCGCGGAGTGGTCGCTCCCCAAGGCCCATGACAGCTACGAGGCGCTGTTCGACGATCCAGACGTCGACATCATCTACATCGCGACAACCCACCCGAGCCACCGCGACAACGCGGTCGACGCGTTGAACGCGGGCAAGCACGTGCTGGTCGAGAAGCCGTTGGCGATGGACGCGGCCGGAGCGCGCGATATCGCGGATGCGGCCGCCCGCGCGAACCGTTTCGTCGGCGAGGCGATGTGGACGAAGTTCCTGCCGAAGTTCGACGTCATCCGCCAACTGCTCGACGACGGCGCGCTCGGCGAGGTGCGGACCGTCATCGCCGATCACGGCGAGTTCTTCACCCCCGACCACCGCATCTGGAATGCCGAGTTGGCGGGCGGTCCGCTGCTGGACCTCGGCACCTATCCGATCGCGTTGGCGCACATGGTGTTCGGATCGTTCACCTCGGTGGTCGCCCAGGGTCAGGACGCCGCTGAAGGGCTCAACGGTCAGATCTCGGCGACGCTGGCCGACCAAGCGGGCAACCAGGCCGTGCTGCACACGACGATCCTTTCGGACACCCCGACGGTCGCGGTGATCAGCGGACGGGACGCCACGCTGCACATCGACGGGCCGTTCTTCATGCCGGGGCCGTTCACCCTGACCCGCCATCGCGGACACCCCACCGACCCCGGCCGCGTGCTGCACTACGACGAGAAGCCGGGCGTCCAGGCCGACGGGCTGCACTATGCGGCGGTGGAGGCGGCCCGCTCGATAGCCGACGGGCGCACGGAATCGGCGGTGCACCCGCTGCGGTATGCGATCGCGACGCTAGAGGTCGCCGACGAGATCCGGCGCCAACTGGGTTGATTCAGCGCACGCGCGCGGGCCGCTGCCAGGTCCCGGTTCGGACGGACTCGGTGATCGCCTCGATCACCTGAGCCGTCGACACCGCATCCCAAATCGTCGCGCCGACAGCCGAACCCGTTTGGATCGACTGCAGGAAGCGCTGCGCCTCGATGATCTTCAGCTCGTCATATCCCATGGCCATCGCGGAAGCCGGCTGGAAAGCCGCGTACTCGCCGTCGCCGGGGCCGACGTACCGCGTCGACACCGACTGATCCTGGAATGCGGTGCCGGTGCCGACGCGGAGTTCGCCGATGCGCCGGAAGTCCCAACTCACCACTCCGTGCGTGCCGTGGATCTCGAATCCGTAGGCGTTCTGCTCGCCGACCGACACCCGACTGGCTTCCAGCGAGCACCGCGCGCCGGACGCCAGCCGCAGCTGAGCCGACACGTAGTCCTCGTTCTCGACGTCGTCGCGCACACCGCCGCTCGCCAGCTGGTGGCCGCTGGTGGCGCCGGTGGGCAGCGGCCGCTGCGGGATGAAGGTCGCCGTGTCCGCGATGACGGAGTCGACCTCACCGAGCAGATAGCGCACCAGATCGACGCCATGCGATGCGAGATCGCCGAGCACTCCGTTGCCCCCGCGCGTCCGTTGGAAGCGCCAGCTCAGCGCGCCGTCGGGGTGAGCGGCGTAGTCGCTGAGGAAGTAGAACCGGGCGTGGGTGATCGCGCCGAGTTCGCCGCCTGCGACGAGCTCGCGGGCCGCGGCGACGGCGGGCGCGTTGCGGTAGTTGAATCCGACGGCGGTCTGCACGCCGTGTTCGTCGGCGGCCCGCGCCACGGCGAGCGCATCGGCGACGTCGAGACCCACCGGCTTCTCGATCCACAGGTGCTTGCCCGCGGTGACGACGGCCGTGCCGATCTCACGGTGAAGGAAGTTGGGGGCGGTGACGCTCACGGCGCGGATGTCGCGGATCGGCGACCAGCGCGCGCCAGTCGGTCAGCGCCGAGCCTGCGCCGAACTGCCGGGCCGCGTCGGCAGCGCGCCCCGGCACGTCGTCGGCGATGGCCACCAGTGCCGGGAGGCCGGCCAGCTGCGGGTAGTGATGCGGCAGCCGCGAATAGGCCTGCGCGTGCACGCGGCCCATCCAGCCGAACCCAATGATCCCGACCGGCACCGTTGTCTCTGCGCTCATTGCGGCAGAGCGTAGCGACGTCCGGACCATATGTCCATACGTTAAGACAAAGTCTCTACGGTGCAGCTCCGAGCACTGCGACGCCCGCGGCTTCGGTCAGGCCGTGGGCCAGTTCGAGCACCCGCGCGGCCTCCTCCGCCGTCGTACCCTCCTGAGCCGCTCCGCGCGCGTGCCGGGCGAATGCCTCGGCCTGCAATTTCAGGGCGTGCAGCTGCGGCCCCTCTCCGGTCTCGGGCGAGACCACGTCGAAACGGGTGTGGTCTTTCGAACCGAACAGCGCGACAGAGACGATGTCTCCACCCTTGTAGAACCGGCCGAGCGATATCACCGCCGAGGTGCCGGCGGACAGCATCACCAACGCCTGGGCGCTGTCCACGTCGTTCTCGGCCCCCGGGTCTTCGGTGGTCGGGAACGCCTGCGCCCTGTACTCGGTGATGTCCTGGCCGAGTAGCCACAACGTCTGGTCGATTTCGTGCACACCCATGTCGATGTAGATCCCGCCGCTGTCGTTGCGGAAGGACAGCGGCGGTGGTGCCTCGTCCCACTGGGAGCACACCAGAAATTGCACGCTTCCGTACTTGCCGTCGGCGAGATCCTTGCGCAGCGTCGACAGCTGCGGCACGAACCGACGCCAGTAGGCGATCTGCAGGGCCACGCCCTTTTTGCGTGCGAGTTCGCCTGCGGCCCTGGCGTCGTCGGGCACCAGCCCGAACGGCTTCTCGCACAACACCGGAAGGCCGGCTTCCAGCGCCTTGCGGGTGGTGTCGATGTGCTGCGGTGTCGGTACGGCGATCAGGACGCCGTCGAGCTCCGACTCGGCGAACATCTCCTCTGCGGTCGGAAACACCGCCAGGCCCTGCTCACGCAGTGCGGCCGCCGCACCCTCGAAGGGTTCGGTCACAGCGACGATCTCGACCTCCGTCGAACCCTCAAGGCCGCGCAGGTGGGTGCGGCCCATCCGGCCGCCACCGATCAGGCCGAACCGGAAGGGTGCGCTCACAGGCCACGCTCCCTGAGGAATTCGCGATTCGCCCGCTGATCGGCGGCCGCCTGCGCGAACCGCTCCGCGGTCGTCGGGAAGATATCTTGCTCGACGACCATCCAACCGGCGTAGTCGATTTCGCGCAGCGCCGCCAGGAACGCGTCCACATCGAGGGCGCCTTCACCGAGCTTGGGGAAGACCTCGCGCTCCCAGATCGCATTGGTCGGCAGACCCTCGTCGACGACCTCCTGGAACCGCGGCAGGTCGGCGGTCTTGATGTGGACGTGGTCGATCCGATCAGCCCACTTCTTCAGGTACTCGACGGGGTCGCCGCCGCCGACCAGGAAATGGCCGGCGTCCATGCAGAGCCCGATTTCGGACACTTCGAGCATCCTGGTGACCTCGTCCGGTGCTTCGACGTAGGTGCCGGTCTCGTTGTGGAACACCGGCTGGTAGCCGCGCGCACGGCACCGGTCGACCACCACGGCCATGCCCTTGGCGAAGGACGCCCACTGGTCATCGGTGTATCCGCTGGCCGGGTTCCGGGCACCCGCACCGGGGTGGTTACGGCGAAAATCGGCGCCCTCGCCGACACCCAGGTCGGCCAGCGTCGGGCGCGGGTCGGGGCCGAGGTTCAGCGACTTGATCGAGTCGAAGATGTCCAGCATGGCGTCGAGCTCGGGAAGCGTTGCCTCCAGCGCGTCCAGGTCCGCGTAGGGCAGTTCGAGGTACGCGCCGGCCAGGCCCAGGCCACGCTGGGCCAACTTGGCGCCGAGGTCTTCGGTGCTGCCCAGGTAGCCGACCGGGCCGAGATCGATACCGGCGTAACCGGCGGCGGCCACCTCGTCGAGGATGGCGTCGCCGTCCGGCACATTCGGGTCGAATCCGATGGTGACCTCGAACGCGCCATAGCTGACCGGCGCGTTGGCGACAATGATTCCGTTGTTGTGCTTGCTCATATTCGTAGGTCTTTCTAGTTGGCCGACGCCAGCGCGGGAATGGCGCTCGGGTCCGCAATCGGCTGCCGGTCCGCAATGAATCGCATGATCGCCTCGCACAGCGCCAGGTCGTGAATCGCATCTTCGGCGCTGGTCAGCGGCGCCTTGCCGGAGACGACAGAGTCGTGGAAGGCCTCCAGTTCGAGCTTGAAAGCGCTTTCGTACGAAATGGTTTCGCTGATGCTGCGCGACTTGGACGTGCCGGGCTCACCGTCGATGATCTCGACGGTGGCCGGTGCGCTGCGCAGGAACGGCGACGGGAAGCTCAAGGTGACGCGCTCCTGCGGGCCGTAGAGGGCGAACTCCATTTCGTAGCGGGTGATACCGGGCAGGTCGAGCCAGTGGATCGCCACCGACAGCTCGCCGAATTTGAGGATGACGGTCAGCGCACCGCTTTGCATGTCGACGTATTCCAGGCTGGTCGGCTCACCGAGCACGCCGCGCACGGTGTTGATCTCATGGACCAGGGTGTCCAGCAGCACCGCGTGATATTTCTCGCGCAGGAACGGGTTGGCCTCACCGATAGCGCGGGTGATGGCGGCCGCCGTCTCGGCGCGGAAGTTGGCGATCGCCTCGGCCGGGATCGGTGAGACGGGGGCCAGCGAGTAGTGGCCGATGTAGGGAAGAAACGGCGACTCGAACGTGGTGACCCGCATCAGTCGCGGTTCGGTGACCTTCAAGGCGACCTCGCGGAAACGGTCGAAGGCCGGGTCGTAGCGCTTGGGGTAGGCCACCATCAACGTCACCCCCGCCGCGTCGGCGGCGGCCTTCATTTCCAGACCTTCGGCGACGGAGAAGCACATCGGCTTCTCGACCAGGATGTGCTTGCCCGCCTTGGCCGCCGCGATGGCGATCGGCGCGTGGCTACCCGAGGTCAGGATGAAGACGGCGTCGATGTCGTCGTCTTTGACCATTTCCCGCCAGTCACCGAAGGTCTTGGCGATGTGGTACCGCTGGGCGTTATTGGCGGCGTTCTCGCCCGAGATGTCGCACAGCGCAGCGATTTCGAAGCGATCGGATAGTTCCCGCAGATAGTTCAGGTGCATGACCTGGGCGATGACGCCGGCACCGACGACACCTACCTTGAGTCGGCGAGTCATATTGGGTTATCTCCTGTGTTCGGTGTTGCTGAAATGAGAAATGCAGGGATGCTGGGTGTTAGTTGGATCCCGCCAGCGCGGACTTGATCAGCACAGCGGTCTCCTTGACCCCGGTCTTCGCATCGACGAACGGGTCCTCGTGCTCGATGGAGAATGCCTGCACCTTGGAGCCGTCGAAGCGGGCAATGAACTGCTGCCACCACGCGGGGTCCTTGCCGTGGCCGGGAACCGAGAAGTTCCACGGCATCTTCTCCGGCGCCGACGGCCAGCGATGGTCGAGCAGGCCGTTGAGGCCGAGCGCGTCCTCGTTGAACGTGACATCCTTGGCGTGGACGTGGCCGATGCGCCCCATGATCCGCTCGACGATTCGGTCGGCGTCCATCTGCATCCAGAAGAAATGGCTCGGATCCAGGTTCGCGTACAGATTTTCGCCGAGGGTGATGAACTTTTCGAAGGTCTCGACGTTGTAGACCGTGGTACCCGGGTGCAGCTCGATGCAGATCTTGACGTCGGGGTTTTCCTTGGCCGCGAACGCCGACAGCTGGCTCCAGTACGGAACGACCGACTCCTGCCACTGCCGATCGTGGACGCCCTCCAGATAGGGCAGCCAGCCGCCGGCGCCGAAGACCGCGGCGTGGTCTCCGTCGACGGCCGCCGGGGCGCCCGCCATCGCCACGACCGTGTCGGTGCCGAGTTCGCCCGCCAACCGCACCGCCCGGCGCAGCGCCCCATCGTGATCGGCGGCGACCGCCTTATCCGGGTGCAGCGGGTTGCCCCACACGTTGAGCGCGTCGAGCTTGATCCCGTGGCCGGCGAGTTTGCCGAGCCATCCCTGGCGAGCCGACGCGTCGGACAGCAGCGCGTCGGGGTCCAGGTGGGGGTGCGGAGCGTAACCGCCGGCACCGACCTCGACGGCGGTGACCTCCGGCACCTCGCTACTCAGCCAGGTCAACGCCTCGTCAAGGGAATCGTCGAGGAAGGCCTCGAGCACCACCGAGACATCACAGTCTTGTGCCATCAGACATCCCGCGACCGCAGCACCAGCCCGATCGTTTCTTCCACTTCTTTGACCTCTTCGACTTGTCCGCTCTTCTTGGCGACCACCGCCAGCACCTTGACCAGGCGCAGCGCCCCGAAGGTCACGCCGACCACGGCGAGCGTGCCGAGCAGCATCATCGTCGCCAAGGCGTTTATCTCGGGGGTGATACCGAACTTGAGCTGGTTGTAGATGTAGATCGGCAGCGTCTGATCTGCCCCGATAATGAAGTTTGTCACGACAAACTCGTCCAGGGACAGGGTGGCCGCGATCAACGCACCGGCGATGATGCCGGGATAGACCAGCGGGAGCACCACGTACACCAGTCGCTGGAAGGGGCTGGCCCCCAGGTCGGCCGCGGCGCGCTCGAAGTTGCGATCCAGCGCCTCCAGCCGCGACGACACCACCAAGATGACGAACGGGGTGGCCAGCACGGTCTGCCCGATGATCGCGACCTTCAGCGAGGGCTGGATGTGCAGCACATTGGAGGCCAGTACCAAGATGGCCACACCGATCAGCAGACCCGGCATCATGATCGGCAGCGTGATGAAAACACGCATGCCACCGCGATTCTTGATGTTGGCACGCACCAGCGGAAACGCTGCGGTGGTCCCGATGAGCGTCGAGAGCAGGCACACCCAGAAGGCGACCAACAACGTCCTGCCCAGCGCATCGAGAACGACGGTGTCGTTTGGCAGCTTGGCATACCAATCCGTCGTGAAGCCGGCCATCGGGAACCCGACCACGCTGGAGCCGTTGAACGACAGCAGGACCATCACCGCGATCGGCGCGAACAGGAAGATGTAAATTCCGATGCCGTACACCGACAAGATGGTTTGAAAGAGCCGGGCCCGCGGATTCACGGCCCGCAGATCGTCAGCCATAAATATCCTTCGTGTCAAGGCTGCGCCGGAACAGGATCAGCACGATGAGAATCACCAGAGCAATCAGCACACTGGCCGCCGATCCCAGCGGAAGCAGATAACCGGAGAAGAAGTTGGCAACCAGGTTGCCCATCATCACGCCATTTGTACCGCCGATCGCCGCCGGGGCGAGGTACTCACCCAGAATCGGAATGAACACGAAGATCCCGGCCGTCACCATCGCCAGCCGCATCTGCGGGAGCAACGTGGTGACGATGGCCCGCATCGGCGTGGCGCCCAGGTCAACGGCGGCATGCAGCAGCCGCCAGTCGAACCTTTCCAGCGATGCGTACAGCGTGAGCGCCGCGAACGGGAAGTACAGGTACACCAAGACGATGTACACACCGGGGTTGTCGTACAGGAACAGCCGAATCGGTTCATGGGTCAGACCCAGAACCTTGAGCAGCGAGTTGATCGCGCCGTTGTCGCCCAGGATCGCCACCCAGGCATACACCCGCAGCAGATAGCTGGTCCAGAACGGCAGGATCACCAGAAGAAACAGCACCCGCTGCAATTTCTTGGGCACATAGCGCACCAGCCAATAGCAGAGCGGGAACGCCAGTCCCAACGTGGTGATCGTGGCCAAAAAAGCCATCAACACCGTCTTGCCGAACGTCTTCACATAGGTACTCGTCGCGATGATCGTGTGATAATTCTTCGTCGTGAATGCCGGGACCAATTCATAGTTCTTGGTCTCCCAGAACGAATAGACCACGATCAGGCACAACGGAGCGATGAAGAACACCCCGAACAGGATTGCGGCCGGGCCGAACCCGACGAACTGACGCCAATCTCGGCGTTGCCGCTTGACGTCAGCACGTCGCGGTGTCGACTCGCCCGGAGGCGCGCCAACATCGCCGGCGGTGGGGGCAGCGGTCATGTCAGGCTCCGAAGACCCGGTTGAACGCCTCGGTGTAGGCCTGCTGATCCTGGGCCGGGCCCTTCAGGGTCATGGACAGCGCCTTTTCCGGGTTGTCCATGAACAGCCGCTTGGCGGCGTCAGCCGTCTTCGGGTCGGCCGTCAACGCCTTCGCCGCTTTCTCGTTGAACAGCGGGCGCCAGTTGGTCGTGAAATTCTGCACGATGAACTCGGAGCGCTGCATCGCATCCAGGAACGGCTTGACCAGCGCCGAGTTGTTGCCCTTGGCGGTGATCATCTCCGAGTCGATGAAACCGATCGTTCCTTCCGGCGGGTACGCCGATTGCAGCTCAGGGCCACCCGCGTTCTTCACGCGGATATCGGTGCCCAGGTTGGTGAAGCCGATCGCGGCTTCGCCACTGGCCATCATCGAGATGATCTCGTTGTTCTGCGTCGCCAGCTTGATCACGTTCGGCTTGATCGCTGACAGCCAGTCGGCCGCCTTCGAGATCTCATCACCGGTCAACCCGTACGGAGACTTGGAACCGGTGGCGATACCGCCGATCGCCATCAGGTCGGTCGGGATGTTCTCGGCGACGATCAGGCCCTTGTATTGCGGATCGGTCAGTGATTCCCAGGTCGTCGGCGGCGTCTTGACCTTGGCCGGGTTGTAGTAGATCTGAACGGTGGACCACGAGAACGGGTATCCGATGGCGCCCTTCGGGTCGTTGAGGAAATCGAAGTTCTTGGCCATCGAGTACAGCTCCGAGCTGGCGCCGATCGAACTCAGGTCGAACGGTTGAATGAGACCGCTCTCCATGTACTTCTTGACCCACAGCGCGTCGGCCGACACCTGGTCGAACTGCGGCCCGGTCTGCTTGAGCTGCAGGAACGCATCGGCGTTGTCGGAGAACAGCTTCGGGCGACCGGTGATCTTGGTACTCGAGGCGACCTTGGCGAGCTGGTCGGTGGAGTAGTGATCCGACCAGGTCAGCCAGTTGAGGGTGCCGCCGCCGCCCGACGATCCGCCGGTGTTACTGGATGAGCACGCCGACAACACGAACGGGCTTGCCGCACCCAGCATCAGCGATCCCTTGACGAACGAGCGGCGGTTGAGCTTGATATCAGCGATTCTGGACATACCGACTTCCTGACTCTCAGTGGGCATCTACGAGTGGGTGGGCTGCTTTTTCCGACCAGGACAGCTGCACGTGTTGACCGGGTTCCAGCCCGAGTGTCGAAAGGTTGTGCATGTCGTGGTCGTTGAGCGAGGACACAGCTTGGGTTTCCGAGTTCTCCAGTTGCATCACCACGCGGGTGATGGATCCCAGATATTCACGCGAAAGCACTTGTGCGCCAAAGAATCCATCCTGGCCGATCCGCAGCGCCTCGGGCCGGATCACCACCGAGGTGACAGCGTCGGGCGCCTGCGCTGACAGCGGTACCCTGGCACCGTTCTCCAGCACGAAGAAGTCTCCGTCCTTCTTGCCGCGCAGGATGTTCGATTCGCCGATGAAATCGGCGGCGAACAGGCTGGCCGGCTGCCGGTAGATCTCCTCGGGAGTCCCGAGCTGCTCGATGCGGCCCTCGTTGAGGATCAGGATGCGGTCGGCCAGGGCCATCGCCTCCTCCTGATCGTGGGTGACGAACACGAACGTCGTACCGACGCGGCGCTGGATGAGCGCGAGCTCGGTCTGCAGCCGCTTGCGCAGTTTCAGGTCCAGCGCACCAAGCGGCTCGTCGAGCAGCAGCACGCTGGGCTTGTTGACCAGCGCGCGAGCGATGGCAACGCGCTGGGCCTGGCCGCCGGAAAGCTTGCCGACCGGACGCTCGGCAAATGTTCCCAAGCCAACCAGATCTAAGGCTTCCCTTGCCCGTGTGCGCTGTTCGTCCTTGGGTACCCGGGCCATCCGCAGCCCGAAGCACACGTTCTCGATGACATTCAGATGCGGGAACAATGCGTAGGACTGAAAGACCGTGTTGACCGGGCGCCGGTTGGGCGGAAGTTTGGTCACATCGGTGCCGGCGATCCGCACCACGCCGCCGGACGGTTCGACGAATCCGCCGATCATGTTCAGCGTCGTCGTCTTGCCGCAACCCGACGGTCCGAGCAGGCAGAAGAACTCGCCGTCCCGGATGTCCAGGTCGAGGGGGCACAACGCGACCGCGTCGCCGTAACGCTTCTCGATGCCACGCAATTCGATCGAATTGCTTTGGTCTGTAGCACTTCCCGCCGGATGCGCCGGGAGTTTATCGACCGGGATACTAGTCAACGCTGACCGCCTTTCGGGTCTGTGCACTGGTTTGGATTGCCTTGACGATAGACACCATGCGGTACCCGTCGGCAAGAGTCGGGTAGCAGACGTCGGCTCCGCCGATGGCCGAGTAGACGTCGCGGATCAGATTGCGGAACGCATCGCCGAAGCCTTCGGCGTGACCGGCCGGTGAGAATGATAATCGGGCGGCGGATGCGGCCATGGCGTCCGGGTTGCGGATGATGGTTACCACCGATCCGTCGGCCCGGCGATGGACGATTTCGTTGGGCCGATCGACCTTCCAACCGAAGCCCCCGTCGGTGCCGTCGACGTCGATCGAGCAACCGTTCGGCTCGCCGGCCGTGACGCCCGAGAACGTAGCGGAGCCTATCGCGCCGCCGGTGAAATCCAGGAAGATCCGCACATAGTCCTCGGCTTCCACCGCGATCGGTTCACCGTTGCGGTACCGGGTAGGACGCAACGTGGAGAACCGGGCATCGACCGAGGTGATCCGGCGGTCGGTGACATGCTCGGCCAGGTCGAGCCAGTGCACGCCGAGATCGGCTGTGGCGTAAGAGGTTCCAGCGATCTTGGGGTCGAATCCCCAACCCCAGTTGTCGTGATTGGAATCCCAGGACATGAACCCGCCGCGAATGGCATTGACCTCGCCGAGTTCGCCGGCCAGGATTCGTGACCGCAACTCGGCGACCATCGGGTACGACCGCTTGGTCAGACAGACGGCGCCGTGGACGCCGGCGTCCTTTGCGGCGGCGACAAGGGCCTGCGCCTCGGTCTCCTCGGTCGCCATCGGCTTTTCGATGATCACGTGGATCCCACGCCTGACCGCCTCCATCGCATGCGCCGCGTGAAACCCATGCGGGCTGCACACATGCACCACATCGGGCTTGGTCTGGTCGAGCATGGTCCCGAGGTCATCAAAGGCACCCACCTGATCATCGCGCTGTCCAGCAGCACGGAAATCGTTCGCAACCGAACGGGCTTTCGTGACGTCGCGCCCGCAGACGCCGACCACGGTCGAGCCGAGATCCTGCAGGCGCCAGCCGTGAATACGAGATATCCCGCCGGTGCCCACAATCGCCGCCCGCAGCGGGGGAGCGTAGTAATTGGGACCGCGAGCCACTTGTGGTTCGAGGGAAGGACTGTTTGCTGTAGCTACTGCCACGAGCCTTCTCCATTGCCTAAGACAGGAAAAATATTATACGCCGCCCGCGAGATTCGATATGGAAATTCAGACCTGTCGGGGCCGCCGATGTCGCGCGTTTACGGGCCTGACGTGTCTATGACTGAAGTCTGGACATGTGCTGACCGATTGTCAATACATTACGACATCCACCCGCCACAACCGGCCGTCTGCAGCAGTTCTGCCCCCGTCGGCATAAGCACAGTTTCCTGCCTCCGCCGCGGGCGATGTGCCCGGCGGTAGACCCGAGGGCTTGAAGACGCCAGCCGTGAATGCGGGAGATCCCGCCCGTGCCGATAATCGCCGCTCGCAGACGGTGAAGCGTAATAACCGTTGCCACTGGCCATTCCCACACTCGAATCGACCGAGGGATTGTTTGCTGCGGCGACTGCCAAGCGCCTTCTCCATCGGGTGATACCACACCGTTTCGATGCGCCAGACGTTGGGCGTTCAGCGGCCCCGGGCGTGCCGTGTGACTGAAGTCTGGACAGATGTTGACCGATTGTCAATACATTCGGACACATTGGCGAACATAGGTCGAACCGCAGGTGCGAAAGGCCCCGAAAGGCCCGGCACGGATTTCGCGAAACGGCTTCGCGGCAAATCGCTTAGGGCCGGGAGTGTTTCCGTGAACCTTCTGCGCTCGCAATTCGTTATTGAAAGAATGCGGCGGCTCGCTGCATCTGCAGCGCTCGTGTTGATCGTCGGAGGTTGCTCGCAACAGCCTCCGGCCGATACCGCCTTGTCCGCTGCCCAGCCTACGATGGCGGGCGATAACCCGCGAGTCATGCTCAGCAACGTGCCGACGGTGGGCCAGCGGCCACCGGCCGACAATCTGCTGCCCCCGGCCGAACCGCAGTCGGCGCCATCGCAGGCCGCGCCGATTCCCGGGCGCCTGGTGGACGTCGGCAAGGCGCCCGAGGGGATCGTCGTCGACGCGGCGACACGCATCGTCGCCGTGGCGAAGCGGGACCCTAACGAGCTCGTCATGCTCAACGCCGACACCGGCCAGATCGTGAACCGGGTGCCGTTACCCGGCGTCGTCCGGCACCTGCAGCTGGCGAACCCCGGCGGACCCGTCCTTGTCCCCGTCGAGAGCGTCGGCGCGCTGGTCCGGGTGGAGCTGCCGAGCGGACGGGCGCTGACGCAGGTTCTCACCGACACCGCGCACGACGCCGCGCAGGCCGACAACGGGATGGTGTTCGTCTCGAACGAACACGGCGGCACCGTGACGGTGCTGCGCGGCCTGGACGTCGTGAAGGTCTTCGCCGACACCGTGCAGCCGGCCGGACTGGCCAACACAGGTGCGTCGATGGGCCTGATCGACGTCCGCAAGAACGACTTGACCGTCTACAACACCCACGACCTGTCGATCGTCGGGTCGACACCGGCCGGTGACGGGCCGACGCACCTGGTCGCCGACACGCACGGCCACCTCATCGCCGCCGACACCAGGGGTGACAAGGTGAGGGTCTTCGATCCGCTGCCGACGCCGCACGAGGTCGGCGAGGTGGCCCAGCCGGGCGGCCCGTACGGGATCGCCTATGACCCGACGCGTGACCTGCTGTGGGTTGCTTCGTCGGGCACCAACGAGGTCGTCGGTTACGACATGAGCCAGCCGACGCCGCGCGAGGTGCACAGGTTGCCGACCGTCCAGAACCCCTACACGCTGGGCGTCGACCCGAACACCGGCAGGTTGTTCATCGCGGGCGTTACGGGCGGAGTGGTGCAGGTCGTCGACCCACCGTCATGAGTAAGAGGCCGCCGAGTGCGAGGCTGCGGGTTAATGATGCCCACCCGTGGCGGGCACTGCCGCGCACTCGGCGACCTGGTCATCGGGTGTTCAAAGGATGTAGAGCATCTCCTGATACGTCGGCAGCGGCCACAGATCGTCGGCAACAACACCCTCCAGCGCATCGGCGGCCGCACGGACCGCGTCCATCGCAGGCAGTAGCGCGCCCTGCGCGTGCTTGGCCTCGTCGATCGCCGACTCCGCCGAATGATCCGCCAGCGCCGCCTTCAATGTGGACAGTGTCGCGGTCAGCTTCGTGACGGTGGACGTGACGCTCTCCAGCAGTTCGGTGCTCGGTTCGAGGCCCGCCTTCTTCAGTGACGTGACGTTCTGCGCCAGCTCGGTCTGATAGCGGATCGCGGCGGGCAGCACGACCGTCGATCCCATCTCCAGGGTCAGCTTCGCCTCGACGCCGATCGTCAGTGCGTACTGCTCCAACCGGACCTCGTAGCGGCTGTGCAGCTCGCGCTCGTTGAAGACGCCGTACTTCTCGAATACCTCGACCGCATCCGGCTTGATCAGCTCCGGAATCGCATCCAGCGTCGTCTTGAGGTTCGGCAGGCCGCGCTCGGCGGCCTCGATCTGCCAATTCTCCGAGTAGCCATCTCCGTTGAAGACGACCGCGCCGTGCTCAGTGATGATCTCGGTGAGCAGTTTCTGCACCGCGGCGTCGAAGTCCTCGCCATCGCCCACGGCCTCCTCCAGCACCGTCGCCATGTAGTCGAAGGAGTCGGCCATGATCGTGTTGAGGATGATCATCGGCACCGCGACGGTCTGACCGGAGCCCGGCGCGCGGAACTCGAACCGGTTGCCGGTGAAGGCGAACGGGCTGGTGCGATTGCGGTCGCCCGGATCAGTCGGCAGATGAGGCAGGGTGTCGACGCCGATGATCATGGTGCCCTTGCCCTTCGACGACGTCGCCGCGCCCTTGGCGATCTGTTCGAAGACGTCGGCAAGCTGCTCGCCGAGGAAGATCGAGATGATCGCGGGCGGAGCCTCGTTGGCGCCCAGCCGGTGGTCATTGGTCGCCGAAGCCACCGAAACCCGGAGCAGCCCACCGAATTTGTGTACAGCCCGGATGATCGCGGCGCAGAACACCAGGAACTGAGCGTTCTCGTGCGGGGTGTCACCTGGTACAAGCAGCGACCCGAACTCGGCGTTGCCCATCGAGAAGTTGACGTGCTTACCCGATCCGTTCACGCCCGCGAACGGCTTCTCGTGGAACAGGCATTCCATGCCGTGCTTCTTGGCGATGTTCCTGAACACCGTCATCAACAGCTGCTGATGATCAGAGGCGATATTGGCCCGTTCGAACATCGGGGCCACCTCGAACTGAGCCGGCGCGACCTCGTTGTGCCGGGTCTTGGCTGGTATACCGAGTTTGAACAGTTCGCGCTCGGTGTCCATCATGAACGCCAGCACGCGGTCGGGCACCGCGCCGAAGTAGTGGTCGTCGAACTCCTGGCCCTTCGGCGGCTTGGCCCCGAACAGTGTGCGGCCCGCGTTGATCAGGTCCGGCCGGGCAAGGAAGAAGTGGCGATCGACCAAGAAGTACTCCTGCTCGGGGCCGCAGAACGAGACGACGTGCTCGAAGTCGTTGTGGCCGAAGAGCTTCAGAATTCGCTCGGCCTGGGCGCCCATCGCCTGCTGGCTGCGCAGCAGTGGGGTCTTGTAGTCCAACGCCTCTCCGGTCATCGAGACGAACACCGTCGGGATGCACAGCGTGTTGCCGTTCGGGTTCTCCAGGATGTACGCCGGGCTTGTCACATCCCAGCCCGTGTAGCCGCGCGCCTCGAACGTGCTGCGCAGACCGCCGGACGGGAAGCTCGACGCGTCAGGCTCACCCTGGATCAGGGTCTTGCCCGCGAACTCCGCCAGCGTCTGGCCGTCGGACACCGGCTCGAGGAAGCTGTCGTGCTTCTCCGCGGTGAGCCCGGTCATCGGGTAGAACACGTGCGCGTAATGCGTGGCGCCCTTCTCCAGCGCCCAGTCCTTCATGGCCGCAGCCACCGAGTCGGCAACAGCGGGGTCCAGCGGGGCGCCCTTCTCAATCGTCGCGACGATGGATTTGTATACCGACTTCGGTAGGCGCGACTGCATCTCGGCCTTGGTGAAGACGTTGGAGCCGAAGATCTCGCCCGGCGCCTCTCCGGGCACGAAGCTGACAGCCGGAGGGATATAGGCCTCGACGTTGTTGATTGCCTGCAAACGCACGGCATTTCCGCTCAATGGATTTCCTATCGCTTTCTCGCCCGCTCTTTTCTCCACGGACGGTGGACCGGCCAACAGTAGGGACGTCCTGTGGCAAACGTGTTACGCCGACGTCAACGCCAGAATGCGGCGCGAGTCGTCTGCGGAGCCTTAGATTGGAGACATGGGTTTGCGCCGCCACCCCAACGGGGACGCCGTGATGGTGTCCTTGGCGATCGTCGTGCGATCGGAGAAATCATGGGACGTGTGACAGCGAGGCGACGCGCCAGCCACTTCACCCCCGATGAAACGGTCACGCGGCCGGAGACACTGGTCGTCGAGGAGCCGCTGGAGATCCGCGTCAACGGCAATCCGGTCTCGGTCACGATGCGCACGCCGGGCTCCGATGTTGAGTTGGCGCAAGGCTTTCTGCTGACCGAGGGTGTGATCGGGCGTCGCGACGATGTGGTCACGGTGCGCTACTGCAAGGGCACGGGACCCGACGACCTGAACACCTACAACGTGCTGGACGTGACGCTCTCCCCCGGCGTCGCGATGCCGCAGGTCGACATCACCCGCAACTTCTATACGACGTCGTCGTGCGGGGTGTGCGGCAAGGCGTCCCTCGATGCGGTGCGCACGATCAGCCGCTACTCCCCCGGCGACGACGCCTCGATGGTGAAGGCAGAGACGCTCTCGGCGATGCCGGAGCTGCTGCGCGCCGAACAGAAGGTGTTCGCCAGCACCGGCGGGCTGCACGGCGCCGCGCTCTTCGACGCCGAGGGCACCATTCTGGCCGTCCGCGAGGATATCGGCAGGCACAACGCCGTCGACAAGGTCGTCGGCTGGGCCGTCGAACAGAACAGGGTCCCTTTGACGGGAACGGTGCTGCTGGTCAGCGGCCGGGCTTCGTTCGAACTCACCCAGAAGGCGGTGATGGCGGGCATCCCGGTGATGGCCGCGGTGTCGGCGCCGTCGTCGCTGGCCGTCGACCTGGCCAGCCAGTCGGGCGTCACGCTGGTGGCGTTCTTACGGGGTGAGTCGATGAACATCTACACCCGCCCGGACCGCATCAAACGCTGAATTCTCTACGGTTCCTCTAGCCGGTTGAGTGTGATGGCGAGCCGCTGCTGAAGCTGGCCGAATGTTGCACTGTACGTGTCGATTACGCGCACGCCGTTGGGCCCGAGGGCGAATGTTCCCAGGTCTGTGTACACCCGGCTCACACAGCCGAGCCCGGTGAGCGGCAGGGCGCAGCCCGCGACGAGCTTCGGCGCCCCGGTCTTGTCGAACAACGTCATCATGACGAACACGTCCTTGGCCTGACGTCTCTCTCGCGATTTCGGCGCGCTTACCGGCGCTCAGCGCACGGTAGCGCGCCCAAATCACGGGTCTACCTGCGATCTCCACCTGATCTCCACACAACCTCCAAGCTGCGCTTCGTGTTCTGCGACAGCCTTATGGCATCGCGAGCCACCCATGAGCTCGCCGCCATCGAAAGGTTCGACATGAACAAGCTCGCGATCACGACCCTCACCGCCGGCGCCCTGACCGCGGCGGCCCTCGGACTGACAGGCACCGCCGCAGCCTTCCCAGGCAACGGCAGCGCCGAGGACACCATCAACGGCCTCAAGTCCGACGGCTTCGCGGTCGAGCTCAACGGCAGCACGAACAACCAGCCGTTGTCGCGCTGCGCCGTGCAGGGGCTGCACCCCCTGCTATCGACCATCTCCAACCTGTCTCTGGAAGACAAGCAGAACACCACCGTGTTCGTCGACATCTCCTGCCCGGACCACTGACCCGAGTCCGGCAGCCGAGGGGCACCCCAAGAGGGGTGCCCCTTTTCGTTCGTTGACGTTCAAAACCGTTGTCTACCTGCAATCTCCACCCGATCTCCACGAAACCTCCAAGCTCGTGCACCCGACGATCACCGACGATCAGACGGGTCGAATTCAATATCGAAAGGGAACGCAAATCATGGCGGAGATCCTGATCGCTGCGCTGTCGCCCGTCGGCCATATCGGCCCGCTGCTGAACGTCGCACGCGGCCTTGCCGATCGCGGTGACCGCGTCACCGTGCTGAGCGGCGCAGGCCGCGCCAAGGACATCCGCGCGACGGGTGCGACGCCTGCGACGCTGCCGCCGCAGGGCGACCTCGACCTGGCCCTGCTGGGCGCCGACAACGACGACCGCACCGAAGCGAGCGGCATCAAGCGGCTCAACTACGACATCGTCCGACTCTTCGTCGCGCCGATGCCGCACCAGGCGAAGGCGCTGACGGAACTGATGGCGCAGAAGCGATTCGACGCCGTCCTCGCCGATTTCGGGTTCTTCGGGATCATGCCGTTCCTGCTCGGCGACCGGGCCGCGCGCCCGCCGGTGCTGCTCTATGGCACCACGCCGATGATGTCCAGCAGCCGCGACCTCGCCCCGAGCGGGCTGGGTCTGGCGCCGTCCACGACGGCGCTCGGCCGGCTGCGAAACCGCACGCTGAACCTGTTGTCGCACAGGGTGTTACTGCGCCAGTCGCAGCACGCGGCCAACTACCAGCTGAACCGGCTGAACTCGCGGCAACTGCCGATGTTCCTTCTCGATTCGGGGGCGCTGGCGGACCGCTTCATCGCGCCGACGGTGCCCGAGTTCGACTACCCGCGCAGCGATCTGCCCGCCAATGTCCGCTATGTGGGTGCGGTCCACCCAACGCCGACGCTGAGGTTCCGTCCGCCGGCGTGGTGGCAGAAGCTCGACGGCGACCGCCCCGTCGTCCACGTCACCCAGGGCACCGTCGACAACGCCGACCTCAGCAGGCTGCTGGAGCCGACCATCGAGGCGTTGACCGACGAGAACGTCATGGTGGTCGCCACCACCGGAGGGCGGCCCGTCTCCGACCTGAACTTCGCGGTGCCGCCCAATACGTATGTCGCCGATCACATTCCGCATGACATGTTGCTGCCGAAGGTGGACGTCATGGTGACCAACGGCGGCTACGGCGCCGTGCAGCGCGCGCTTGCCACCGGCGTGCCGCTGGTGGTGGCGGGCAACACCGAGGACAAGCCCGAGGTCGCTGCCCGCGTGGCGTGGTCGGGTGCGGGCATCGACCTGCGGACGGGCACACCGACAGCGAAGGCCATCAGGTACGCGGTCCGGGCGGTGCTCGGCGACGGCCGCTATCTGCGGCGCGCCCGCGACCTGGAGGCGGCCTATGCCCAGCGCGACGGCGTCGCCGAGATCGCGGCCCTGGTCGACGAGGTGGTCAGCGAGCGGGCGGCGGTGAAGTCGTGACGTGCGCCGACCCGTTCGGCCGGCTGCCGGATTCGAGTAGCGGACTACGCGTGCCCGCGGAGCACTGCCGAGAAAGGGTGGACACATGGTTACCAACCTGCAGTTCGCTGCCGTTGCGGCCTACCTGCTGTGGTGTCTGTTCAGCGCCCTGACCGGCGTATTCGACGCGGACGATACCGAGGCGGGTGTCCAAATTAACGAAAGCGACAAAACCGGAGAATTCACTACTGCCGGGTAGCACCGAGGCGCACGATGGTCGCAGGGGGTTGAAAGGAGTCCGATGACGGAACTGAAGACACCGACGGCAGTGCTTCACGAGGGACCGCGCAGCCTGTCTGAAAAGGAGATCGCCGACATCGATCGGCGAGATCTCCAGGAGATCCGGCAGGTCGACATCGACGACGTGATCGAGCACGTGCATCACGGCCTGCGCAAGCTGCCCGACTTCGTCACCCTGTATCGCAAGTACCTCAAGCAACGATGGGACGTCTACGAGCTGGACTTCACCCAGGACCGCATCGACTGGACCGAGAAGATGACCGAGGACGAGCGCGAGTCCTTCGTCGGCATCGCATCCGGTTTCCACCACGGCGAGCGGCAGGTGGAGATCGAGCTGCCCGTCTTCATGATCGGCGCGACCGAGGAGGAGAAGCTCCACATCGCCGCCCAGATCGAGGACGAAGCGCGGCACACCGTCTTCTTCGACCGGTTCTATCGCGAGGTCGTCGGCATCGAGGGCAACGACATCATGGAGGTGCTCGATAAGTCGTTCCCGTGGGTGCAGGAGACGTTCGTCGGCCCGTTCGGTCTGCTGGCCTATCAAGCGGACGAGTTACGGCGCAACCCGTATGACCAACGCGCCAGGGTCCGGTACGGCACGACGTACTTCCTGTGGATCGAGGGTGTGCTGGCGCTGTCGGTCATGAAAGTGACGCTGTCCTATGCGCGTTGGCGCGGATTCCTTCCTGCGTATTACACGGGCTTCACCGCGACGTGCCGCGACGAGTCACGGCATGTCCAGGGCGGCATGCGCTTTCTGCAGGATGCGGTTCGCAAGGACCCGACGATGCTCAAGGAGATCCACGACACCCTGCGCACGATCCTGATGATCAGCGGGGTCTCCAGCCGCAAGCTGTATTACGAACCGCTGGGCTGGACGGAGGACGAGGTGCGGGTGCTGCTGATCCAGCAGCTGCGGCGCAAGTGCAACGACGTCGGCATCACGCTGTCGCAGGAGCTCGAGGATCTGCTCGTGCAGATCGAGCCCGTGCTGGCGGGGGGCTGACCATGACGTCGACGTTCTTCAGCCAACAGTGGGCCGACGATGTTCGCGACGCACTGAACGCGGGGCCCAGCGAGGAAGCGCTCGCGGGAAAGCTGCCCGAGTACTGGGACTTCTACAACCTGGTTCGCTACACGTATCCGTCGTCATGGGCATTGGGCGTACGCGGCCTGCCCGACGAATTGGGCGGCGGCACAGGGTATCTCCTGGTGCAGTGGGTCGAGGGGATGGTCACCGAATGCCGTGTGCTCGGCGAGTCCGAGCCCGTCGAGGCGACCTACGTGCTGGCGGCTGACTATCACGACTGGAAGGCATTGTTCGAGGGGTACGACGCACTCCGGACGGTGATGTATCGCAAGCTGCTGTTCGAGGACGGAGACCTGCTCGAGTTCTTCAAGGCGATCTACTTCTTCGTCGAGTGTCTGGCGCTGATCGCCCAGGTGCCCACGAGTTTCCCGGCGAACTCCGCGGTGCCCGTGGCGGTTTGACTCCCAAGTTTGCGCACGCTCGTCGGCGGCTGAGTCACCAGGGCACTGCGCCGTACGCCGAAAAGTAGCCTCCTGTCGGCCCTTCGGGCGTCACCTGTGCCATCTCGACGATGATGCGTGCGCCCTCTTCGACCGTCTGGGTTCCCGTGTGGCCGTTGAGGGCGGTGTTGGTGTATCCCGGTTCGACGGCGTTGATCCGGAAGCCGGGGAACTGCTTGGCGAACTGGACGGTGACCATGTTCACCGCGGCCTTCGACGCGGGATAGGCCACACCGGGATAGAAATGCGTCGGGCTGTCGGCTGATGCGGCAAGGCTCAGCGATCCGAGGCCGCTACTGACGTTGACCACCACCGGCGATGACGATCGCTGAAGCAACGGCAGGAAGGCGTGGGTGACCCGGACGACGCCGAAGACGTTGGTGTCGAAGATCTCCCGCATCATGTCGCCGGTCACCGCATCGGCTCCGATGATCGAGTTGTTCTCGCCGCGGCCTTCGACACCCGCGTTGTTGACAAGCACGTCCAGGCCGCCCTGACGCTCGATGTCCGTCGCCGCGGCGTCCACCGACTCGTCGTCAGTCACGTCGAGTTGCACCATTCGGGCACCGAGTTCCTCGGCTGCGCGCTGCCCGCGTTCCGCATCCCGGCTGCCGATGTAGACGGTGTGTCCGGCCGCGATAAGTCGACGAGCGGTCTCGAAGCCCAGCCCCTTGTTGGCCCCTGTGATCAGTGTTGTCGTCATGAAGCCAGTGTCGGTTTGATCGTGGTGCGTAGCCAGGTTCCAAGACTTCCTGTGGATCGGCAAACCCACCCTGCCTATCCTCGTGACGTGACAAGCCGCAACTCGCTCGGGGAGTTCCTCAGGGCGCGTCGCGACCAACTCAAGCCGGAAGAAGCCGGAATACCGGGTCGGTCACGGCGACGGGTGCCCGGTCTGCGGCGCGAGGAGTTGGCGGGCCTCGCCGGTATCAGCGCCGACTATTACCTGCGGATCGAGCAGGGCCGCGTCGACAGTCCGTCGGCACAGGTCCTGGACGCGTTGGCGCGGGCGCTACGACTGGACCCGGCCTCGACAGCACACCTTCATGCACTGGCCGATACAACGTCACGCGCTGTGAGTGTCACCCCGTCGAGTCTTGCGCCGGGCCTCGCGGACCTTGTCGACCAGTTGGCCCTTCCCGCGCTGATCGTGGACAGGTACCTGGACTGCCTGGCGTCGAATGCCCTGGCGCGGGCGTTGTCTCCGAACTTCGCGCCGGGCCGCAATCTGTTGCGGCAGATGTTGCTCGACCCGGCTGAGCGTCGGGTTCACGAGGATTGGGAGAGTGCATCGGCGGGACTCGTCGGCGGACTTCGGCAAGTCGCGGGTACAGCGCCCGCGGATCCGCACTTGCGCTCACTGGTCGACGAGCTGAGTCAACGTAGCGACCGGTTCCGCGAGCTGTGGGCCCGCGCCGATGTCGGGTTCCGGCCTGCGGGAGACAGTCGTATGCGGCATCCGGAATTCGGTGAGCTGCGCCTGCAACGTCAACGGTTCGACATCCCTGACAGCAATGGGCAGCACCTACACGTGTATCACGCTGCGCCGGGAAGCGACACGGATCAACGACTCGACCAGATGCGGTCGATGCTCGCCGAGAGAAGTTAGGCGCTCTTGTCGCGACGCTCAGGACGAGAAGGCTTGCGCGGCACGATCGTCGGGAGCACGTTGTCCTCGACGGTTTCCTTCGTCACCACGACCTTGGCGACGTCGTCGCGGCTGGGGATGTCGTACATCACCGGCAGCAGGACTTCCTCCATGATCGCGCGCAAGCCGCGGGCACCGGTGCCGCGGTGAATGGCCTGATCGGCGATGGACTCGAGCGCCTCTTCAGTGAATTCCAGCTCCACGCCGTCCATCTCGAACAGCCGGGTGTACTGCTTCACCAACGCGTTCTTGGGCTCGGACAGGATCTTGACGAGTGATTCCTTGTCCAAGTTCGTCACCGATGCCACAACGGGAAGCCGGCCGATGAACTCGGGAATCAGCCCGAACTTGATCAGGTCCTCGGGCATGACGTCGGCGAAGTGGTCCTGCGTGTCGATCTCGGCCTTCGAATGCACTTCGGCGCCGAAGCCCAACCCCCGCTTACCGACGCGGTCGGAGACGATCTTCTCCAGCCCCGCGAAGGCGCCAGCGACGATGAACAACACATTCGTAGTGTCGATCTGGATGAACTCCTGATGCGGATGCTTGCGACCGCCCTGTGGGGGCACCGACGCCTGGGTGCCCTCGAGGATCTTCAGCAGCGCCTGCTGCACCCCCTCGCCGGACACGTCGCGGGTGATCGACGGGTTCTCGCTCTTGCGGGCGATCTTGTCGACCTCGTCGATGTAAATGATGCCGGTCTCGGCGCGCTTCACGTCGTAGTCGGCGGCCTGGATCAGCTTGAGCAGAATGTTCTCGACGTCCTCACCGACGTAGCCGGCCTCGGTCAGCGCCGTGGCGTCGGCGATCGCGAACGGGACATTGAGCATCTTGGCCAGCGTCTGCGCGAGGTACGTCTTGCCGCAGCCGGTCGGGCCGAGCATCAGGATGTTGGACTTGGAGAGTTCGACGGGCTCGGAGCGGGAGTCGCGCATCTTCTCGCCGGCCTGGATGCGCTTGTAATGGTTGTAGACGGCCACGGCGAGTGTTCGTTTCGCGGTGTCCTGACCAATGACATAGCCCTCGAGGAAATCGCGGATTTCCACGGGCTTGGGCAATTCGTCGAGTTTGACGTCGTCGGCGTCGGCGAGTTCCTCTTCGATGATCTCGTTGCAGAGGTCGATGCACTCGTCACAGATATATACGCCGGGGCCCGCAATGAGCTTTTTAACCTGCTTTTGACTCTTTCCGCAGAACGAGCACTTCAGCAGGTCACCGCCGTCTCCAATGCGCGCCATGGTGGTGGGGTCCTACTTCCTGTCGCAGTCGTTCAATGCCAAGTCCGTGAGTCGCCTCGGGCGTAGTTCCCGACGCTACCCGCTCATTCCGGCACGGTGCGACCGATAAAGCCGAATCGCGTCGGTGGTATTTAGCTGTGTTGCAGAACATATCGCCTCACACGTCTCACAACCACCATGAACGCGCCGCTGTGTCCCTGGCGTGTCGCCGCCGTTACCGGACCGAGAGGCTGTGCTCGGGTTGATCGTAGAGTTGCGATGTGGCGTTCGCAGCCTCCAACAATACCGTGCTGGTCAGCGATGGTGGCTTGGCAACAGAACTCGAGGCGCGCGGCCACGATTTGTCTGACGACCTGTGGTCGGCACGCCTGTTGTTCGATGCGCCGGACGAGATCATGGCTGCTCACATGGCCTTCTTTCAGGCGGGCGCGGCGATCGCGACGACGGCGAGTTATCAGGCGTCCTTCGATGGTTTCGCGGCGGGCGGAATAGGCCGCGACGACGCCGAGCGGCTGATGCGGCGCAGCGTCGAACTCGCCGCGGCGGCCCGGGATGAGGTCGGCGGCGAGGGCCGATGGGTCGCCGCGTCGGTCGGGCCGTACGGTGCGGCGCTGGCCAATGGCGAGGAGTACGTCGGGCGATACGGGCTGACGGTCGCTGAACTGGCGGGCTGGCATCGGCCGCGTCTGGAGGTCTTGGCCGATGCGGGCGCCGATGTGCTGGCCATCGAAACGGTGCCCGATGTCGACGAGGCCGAGGCGCTCATGGGCCTGGTGCGACAGGTCGGTATGCCCGCATGGCTGAGCTACACCGTCAGCGGCACCCAGACGCGCGCGGGGCAGCCGCTTGAGGAAGCTTTCGCCGTCGCGGCGGACGTGCCGGAGATCGTCGCGGTGGGCGTCAACTGCTGCGCGCCGGCCGACGTGTTGCCCGCAGTCGAAATCGCCAGGACCGTCACGGAAAAGCCGGTGATCGTCTACCCCAACAGCGGCGAGGAATGGGACGGGCAGCGGCGCGTATGGATCGGCGCGGGGCGATGGTCGCCGGACCTGGCGCCGCAGTGGGTCGCCGCGGGCGCACGCATCGTCGGCGGGTGCTGCCGGGTGATGCCCGACGACATCGCGGCGCTGGCAGCGACTGTTGGCTGACCCGCTCGACTGTGTGGCCTACGTACGGGATTCGCCCGATTTCAGTACATAGCCCACACACTCGGCGTCGCCGAGGTGGCGACAGCTACGCGGTCTGCGCGGAGAGCTTGCGGTACTCCAGCACGGTGTCGATGATGCCGTAGTCCTTGGCTTCCTCGGCCGTGAGGATCTTGTCGCGATCGGTGTCCTTACGGATCACCTCCGGATCCTTACCGGTGTGGTGCGCCAGCGTCGTCTCCATCAACGTGCGCATGCGCTCGATCTCCTTGGCCTGGATCTCCAGATCGGAGAACTGGCCCTGGATGACGCCGCCGAGCGCGGGCTGGTGGATCAGCACGCGGGCGTTCGGCAGCGCGAGGCGCTTACCGGGCGAGCCCGCGGCGAGCAGCACCGCGGCGGCCGACGCGGCCTGGCCGAGGCACACCGTCTGGATGTCGGCGCGCACGTACTGCATGGTGTCGTAGATCGCCATCAACGACGTGAACGAGCCGCCGGGCGAGTTGATGTACATGGTGATGTCGCGGTCGGGGTCCAGCGACTCGAGCACCAGAAGCTGCGCCATGATGTCGTTGGCCGACGCGTCGTCCACCTGCACGCCGAGGAAGATGATGCGCTCCTCGAAGAGCTTGTTGTACGGGTTGGACTCCTTGACGCCGAAACTCGAATGCTCGATGAACGACGGAAGGATGTAGCGGCCCTGCGGCTGGAGGCGGGGATCTGTGTGATCGGTCATTTGTCTAGTCCTGCTGTCGGTCCGGAGCCGTTGAGGCTGGCACTGGTGATGATGTGGTCGACGAAGCCGTACTCGAGGGCTTCCGGCGCCGTGAACCAGCGGTCGCGGTCGGAGTCGGCTTCGATGCGCTCGAGGGTCTGACCGGTGAATTCTGCGTTGAGGCGGAACATCTCCTTCTTGATGACCGCGAACTGCTCGGCCTGGATGGCGATGTCGGCCGCGCCGCCGGTGATGCCGCCGAGCGGCTGATGCATCAGGACGCGGGCGTGCGGCAGCGCGTAGCGCTTGCCCTTGGTCCCCGCGGCGAGCAGGAACTCACCCATCGATGCGGCCATGCCCATGGCGTAGGTCGCGACGTCGCACGGCGCGAGCGCCATCGTGTCGTAGATCGCCATGCCGGCGCTGATCGATCCGCCGGGCGAGTTGATGTAGAGGTGGATGTCCTTGGTGGGGTCCTCCGCCGACAGCAGAAGGATCTGTGCGCAGAGCTTGTTCGCGATGTCGTCGTCGACCTGTGACCCCAGGAAGATGATGCGCTCGGCGAGCAAGCGCTCATAGACGGAGTCGACGAGGCTGAACCCCTGCCCGTTCGAACGCATGTCAGTCACGACTGGATACCTGCTTTCTTATTGGTACTCAACGAACACTAACCATCCTGCGCGGCGGCGCACTCCCTGACAGGCGCGCGTTCGCTCAGAGCGTCACTTCGTGTCGTCGGACGCCTCATTGTCGGCCTGCTCGGGCTCGGCATCGGCGCTGTCGTCGGCGTCGCTGGCAGTGGGTTCTACCTGCGCGGCGATCTGGGCAGCGACTTCCGCTGGGTCTGTGCTCGCGGGCGGTCCGAAGAACTCCGTGGTGTCGATCACGTTGCCGTCGGTGTCGGTGACGGTGGCACCGTGCACGACGGCGGCGACGGCCAGGCCGCGACGGACGTCGGCGAACATCACGGGCAGCTGGTTGTTCTCCTGGAGGTACTGCAGGAGCTGCTGCGGCTCGAGGCCGTACTGCCGCGACATCAGGACGAGACGCTCGGTCAGGTCGTTCTGGCCGACCTGGACGTTGAGCTGGTCGGCGATGGCATCCATGACGAGCTGGGTCTTGACGGCCCGCTCGGCGTTTTCCTTGTTGTCCTTGTCGAACTCTTCACGGCTGCTGCCCTGCGCCTCGAGCGCCTTGGCGAAGGCGTCCTCGTCGTGGTCGAGGTTGTGGATCGCGTTGTGGACGGTGTCGTCGATCTGCGCCTGCACGATCTTCTCGGGAAGCGGGACCTCGGTCTGGTCGAGCAGCGTCTCGAGCGCCTTGTCGCGGATCTGCTCGGCCTGCTGGACGCGCTTCACGCGCTCGACCTGATCCTTGAGGCTGGCCTTCAGCTCATCGATGGTATCGAATTCGCTTGCCAGTTGGGCGAATTCGTCGTCGGGCTCGGGCAGCTCGCGTTCCTTGACGGACTTGACGGTGACGGTCACCTGAGCCTCGTCGCCTGCATGCTCCCCGGCGGCCAGCGTGGTGGTGAAGACCTTGGTCTCCCCCTCCTTCAGGCCGACGAGGGCTTCGTCGAGTCCCTCGATCAGCTGTCCGGAGCCGACCTCGTGGGACAGGCCCTCGGTCTTGGCGTCGGGCACGTCCGTGCCGTCGACGGAGGCGGACAGATCGACGGAGACGAAGTCGCCGTCCTCGACCGGGCGCTCGACGCCCTTGAGGGTGCCGAAGCGGGCGCGGAGGTTCTGCAGCTCGGCGTCGACGTCGTCGTCGGACACCTCGATGGGGTCGACCTCGATCTTGAGCGCTTCGAGATCGGGAATGGTGATCTCGGGGCGAATGTCGACCTCGGCGGTGAAGACGAGTTCCTCGCCGTCCTCGAGCTTGGTCACCTCGATGTCGGGCTGGCCGAGCGGACGCACCTCGGAGGTGGTGACGGCCTCGCTGTAGCGACTGGGCAGGGCGTCGTTGACGACCTGCTCGAGCACGGCGCCGCGGCCGATGCGGGCCTCGAGCAGCTTGCGGGGCGCCTTGCCGGGGCGGAAGCCGGGCAGGCGGACCTGCTGGGCGAGCTGCTTGAAGGCCCTGTCGAAATCGGGCTCCAGCTCGGTGAAGGGCACCTCCACATTGATGCGAACCCGGGTGGGGCTCAACTGCTCGACGGTGCTCTTCACGGACGCGCTCCTCGGTAGATCTCGTTGACGGCTCGGTGGTACTGCTGGTCGGGGTGACAGGATTTGAACCTGCGGCCTTCCGCTCCCAAAGCGGATGCGCTACCAAGCTGCGCTACACCCCGCGGACCACCGCAGATACTACGGCCCAGGCACGCCGAACCTTTAATTGGATTTGGTTACATCGCCGCCGGTACAGTGTGGCTGCTGTAACTCGCGGGCGTAGCTCAATGGTAGAGCCCTAGTCTTCCAAACTAGCTACGCGGGTTCGATTCCCGTCGCCCGCTCCGCAGGTCTAGCGCAGAGTCCGTCGAACGCCCGTTCGGCGGCACGCGTGGCCTCGTATCGGTCCGTATTCGATGCGGTAGCGAGGGGTAGTGGATAACGTTCTGTCGCCTGTGAGAACGCTGTGAGAGCTTCTATTAAATCGGGGCTTTTGGGTTAGTCCGCGGACTTAATTTCGGCAGATGAACCAACCTTCACAGCCAACCCACAGGAACCGGACAATCAAAGATTCTGACATCGAGGTCGAACGCGGCGGAGACCGCCAACGGCGTCAGGCGCGTCTCGAGCGCGGCGTCCCATTGACGCGGAGCAGTCTGGGCGAGGAAGCCTTAGCGATCGCCCCGCCCAGCCTGTAGCCGAATCGCAATGCAATCATCGCCTCGCCGTGGTCGTCTGGCCGCTGCGCCAGCCGTTAGGGTGCAGTAGTTTGCCAGCTAACCGTCGGCGCATGATCAGCGCGCCTCGCAACAATGATGTCTGCCGGAATGAATGGCCGTTCGTCGTCAGGAGGACCGTTGAACGACCAGTCGGGGGTGGCCATCCAAGGCTCATGTGCGCCCGGCTACGAACAGGTCCGAGACGTCTTCGAGACCAACTTCCGCGAACGCGACGAGGTCGGTGCGTCCGTCGCCGTCTGGGTCGACGGCGATCTCGCCGTCAACCTCTGGGGCGGCTCGGCCGACGCCGCGCGCCAACGACCCTGGCAGGACGACACGCTCGCGAGTATCTTCTCCGGCTCAAAAGGCTTGACCAGCACCTGCATTCACCTTCTGGCTGACCGCGGCGAGATCGATCTGCACTCCCCCGTCGCCGAGTACTGGCCCGAATTCGCCCAGGCCGGAAAGCAGGACATCACCGTCGCCATGGTGATGGGCCATCGCTCCGGCGTCATCGGACCCCGCGCCCGCCTGCTGCCGGAGGAGACCCTCGACTGGGACTCGGTGTGCGACAACATCGCGAAGGCCGAGCCGTGGTGGGAGCCCGGCACCGCGCAGGGCTATCACCTGGTGACCTTCGGCTTCATCCTCGGCGAGATCACCCGTCGCGTCACCGGCCGCACCCTCGGCCAGTACCTGCGCACCGAAATTGCCGAACCGTTCGGCATCGACGTCCACATCGGCTTGCCGGCCGCCGAACACCACCGCTGTGCCGAGATGGTCAACAAGCCGCAGATTCGCGATGTGCTCGCAGCGGGTGAGGCGCCCGGCTACCCGACCAGCATCGCTGAGCATCCGATGGCGGCCCTCTCAGTCGCGATGGGCTTCGTGCCCGACGACGAGCTCGGCTCCGACGACATCACTGCCTGGCGATCGGCCGAATTCCCCTCCACCAACGCCCACGTCACCGCGCTAGGCCTCGCGACCTTCTACAACGCGCTCGCGCAGGGCAAGATCCTGAGCTTCGAGCACATGGACAAGTGCCGAATCTCGCAGGGCGGCTTCGACACTGACCTCGTGCTTGGGCCCCGCGTCGCCGACCACGGCTGGGGCCTCGGCTACATGCTGAACCAACGCGGTGTCAACGGCCCTAACACGCGAACGTTCGGGCACGGCGGCTCGGGCGGCTCGTACGGGTTCGTCGACCTCGAACACCGCATCGGCTATGCCTACGTGATGAACTACTTCGACGCCACGAAGTGCAATGCCGACCCGCGCAGCGTGGCGCTCTCCGACGAGGTCTACTCCGCTCTGGGCGTAACCGCTGGTTGATTCGCGGCCGCGGATCGGCCATTTCCTGTGGGTACGCTGGACGCCATGAACGGCGTCTTGCTGGTCCTCATCATCCTGGTCGTGGCTGCCATAGGCCTGGCCATCTGGAGCGCGTCGCGCAATTCAAGCAACCGGTCGGCGTCATCTCTTGCCGACGCCAAGGCCGACGCCCGCAGAGTCATCGATCGCCTCGGCGGCCAGGTGCTGAACCTGACCGGTACCGACGACGCCTCCAAGCAGGCGCTCGCCGACGCGTCCGAACGATTCACCGCCGCGGGTTCGCAGATCGACCAGGCCACCACCGCCAAGCAGGCGCTGCTCGCCAAGGAAAGCGCGTTGGAAGGGCTCTACTACGTGCGCGCGGCCCGCACCGCGATGGGCATGGATCCCGGTCCGGAGATCGAGTCGCTCGTCGGGCAGAAGTCTTCGGGCACGGTCACCGAGGATCGCCGCGTCAACTTCGAAGGACGCGAGATCGAGGCATCGCCGAATCCGTCGGCGCGCACGCCGAACTACTACCCCGGCGGCCGGGTCGCCGGACGCCCCGTGCCCGCAGGCTGGTATTCCGAACCGTGGTGGAAGCCTGCGCTCGTCGCGGGCGCCTGGGGCCTCGGCTCGGTGCTGCTCTTTGATGCGATGTTCTCCGGCATGCACGGCGTCGACTACGGCGCCCAGGGCTTCGAAAGTGGTTACGGCGACGGCTATTCCGATGGGCTTGCCGCCGGGCAGGACGCCGGAGCGGACGGTTCGATCGACGCCGGCGGCTTCGATGGTGGTGGCGGCGACGGCGGCGGCTGGTGGGACGGCGGCGGTGGCGGCGACGGCGGCTGGGGTGGTGGCGATTTCGGCGGTGGCGATTTCGGCGGCGACTTCGGCGGCTTCTGACCTCTCCCTCGACGAGCAGACGCTAAAGCCCGCACGCACCTGGCGTTTTGCGGACGCATGCGTCTGCTCGCGGGACTACGGAAACAGCGCGCGCAACCGGACACTGAGGGGCAATCGTCCAGAGCGCATCAAGTCAATGGCTTCCTCACTGCGTAGCCGGCGCAATCTCCGAGCCGCCTTCAAAGGCTTGCGACAAAACAGGCCGACACCGTCGGGCGCCGTGACGCCTAGCGAGTTCGACCAGCCGATCACCCGGTTGCCGTTGATCGTCGGCTCCTGCCACCCCGGGTTGTAGTCGGCAAACTCGACAGAACCCGCCACCTCGGCGCCGCTTCCTCCCGCGAGCAGACGCAAAAGTACCGAAATCCTCGGCGTGTCGCGAACTTTTGCGTCTGCTCGGCAAGCCTCAGAAGCGGCTCTCCAGACGCGACGACACGCCCGCCTCCTGAAGGTCGAGCCGCTCCAGCATCGCCCGCACGGCTTCGTCCTCGATGCGGCCCGCGTCGCGCTCCCCGATCAGCGCCGTCCGTTGGGCGGTCAACACATCGCGGTAAAGCGCCGTGAACACTCGGGATCGCTTCGTGTGCGCCTCAGGATCGGGCATCTCGTCGGCGTCTTCGGAATGGCGTGCGACGACAGTGTGGATCTCCGCGAGCACACGCGGGTCCATATCTTCGGGCGGATTCGCCCGAAAATCAGCCAGCACCTCATCGGCGGCCTCGTGCACCACATGTTCGGCCTTGCGTTCCTCCTCGCGATCGGCCGTGTGGTCGTCAGTGAATCTCGACAGGTGAAGCCGTTTGATCAGCGGCGGCAGGGTCCATCCCTGAATCAGCAGCGTGCCGACGCTCACCACGAATGCGATCGCTTGAATCGTCGCGCGCTCCGGGAACGGCGCGCCGTCAACTGTAGTCGCCGGAATGGCCGCGGCCGCAGCAAGAGTCACCACACCGCGCATTCCCGTCCAGGACACCACGACGTTCTCCTGCCAGCTCAATGTCCGGCGGTCGATCCGTGAACGCCACTTGCTTTGCGGTTTCTCACGCCGCTTCGTGCCAAACGCGCCGCGTCCACCAATCGTCGGCACCGGCACGCTGAGACGGCTTTCCACATGCGACGACAACTTACTTCGACCGAACATCGCGAACACCGACAGCGGCCGGATCACCAGCACGATCAGCAGCACGATCGCCGAAGCGACGGCGACCTGCGCCAGCGAGTCGTGAGCCTCACGCAGATCCTGGAGCACAAACCGCAGATGCAGTCCGATGTAGGCGAATACGAACGCTTCGAGCAGCACGTCGACCGAATTCCACACATACCGCTCCTGCAGTCGCGTCTGGTATCCCGCGCCGAGCGTTCCGTTGCCGACCACGAAACCGGCGACCACAACAGCCAATACGCCCGAGGCGTGCAGTTCCTCGGCGCAGATGAACGCCGCGAACGGAACCAGCAACCCCTGCACCGTCTCCAGGCCTGGATTAGCCAGCCGCCGACGGATCCACAACGTCACATACCCCAGCGCCGCACCCACCACAGGGCCGACGGCCGCGCTGTAACCAAAGAGCAGGAAAGGGTTTTGGATGAAAGTGTGGCCGCCGGCGACCTCGGCCACCGCAATGGAGAACAACGTCAATGCGGCGGCATCGTTGATGAGGCTCTCTCCGGTCAGGATGGCCATCACACGTTTCGGCAATCCGAGCTTACGACCCACCGCGACGGCGGTGACGGCGTCGGGCGGAGCCACGATCGCGCCCAGCACCAGCGCGGTGCCGAATGTCAACGGCACGAGCACTAGCCAGGATGACACCAGCGCTACGGCGAAGGCGGTGACCACGACGAGGCCGACGCCAAGGCCGAGGATCGGCCTGATATTGCGCAGGAAGGTCGGAAACGAGAAGTCCAGCGCCGCCGAATACAGCAGCGGCGGCAGAACCAGCGACAGCAGGATGTGCGAATCGAGCTCGGGCGCCTCGAATCCTGGCATGAACGACACGACGATGCCGATGACGACGATGATCAGCGCGGGTTCCATCCCGCGCCGGTGCGCCATAGCGGTGACGACGATGGCTCCGACGACGACGAGTATCAGTTCCACCCGCCGATTGTGCCGTCAATCGGTCGCCGCTGCGGCCCTTACCGCTGGCAGTTCGGACACCAGAACAGGTTGCGCCCTTCGAGCACCGCGGTGAGCACTGTCGTTCCGCATACCCGGCACGGCTCGCCCGACCGCCGATAGACGTACGTCCGCGGACGACCCTGCCGATACGACGGCAGGCCGTGGTCGTGTTCGCGTTCGACGACGACGATCTTGCCGCGGCGCAATCCGACCTTCATCAGCTCGACCAGATCCGTCCACATGGCCGCGAATTCGTCGGCATCGATGTCCACCCCCGGCCGGTGCGGGTCGATTCGATGGCGGAACAGCAACTCGTTGCGATACACGTTGCCGACGCCGGCGATCACCGTCTGATCCATCAGCAGTGCGCCGATTGGCCTGCGGGACTTGGCGATTCGCTTCCACGCCACTTCCCCGTCGGCATCCTTTCGCAGCGGGTCCGGACCCAGCCGCGCCACCACGTCGTCGACGTCCGGCTCTTCGATCAGCTCACACACCGTCGGGCCGCGCAGGTCGGTGCCGAACTCCGCGCCGACCATCCGCATCCGCACCTGCCCCACCGGCAGCGCCATCGGCACCTCGGACTCACTGAACGAGCCGTACAAGCCGAGGTGCACGTGCACGACACGGCCACCCTCGTAGTGATGGAACAGATGCTTGCCCCACGCGGAGGCCTTCTTCAGCACCCGACCGCTCACCGCCGCCGCCCCGTCGGCGAAGCGGCCCTGCGGGCTGGACACGATGACGGGCGCGCGCCCGAACTTGCGCTGATGAAGTCGCGCCAGCCGGTGAAGTGTGTGGCCTTCAGGCATGCCTTACGCCGGCGCGCCCGGCACAGCAGGCGGAACGTGCGTCTCCTCGTATTTCTTCAAGATGTCGATACGACGCTGGTGACGCTCGGCTTTCGACCACTCAGCGTTCAAGAACGCGTCGACGATCTCCAACGCCTGGGGAACGGTGTGCATGCGCGCACCGATACCCATTACCTGAGCGTTGTTGTGCTCACGCGCCAGTGTCGCCGTCTCGGTGCTCCACGCCAGAGCGCAGCGCACGCCGGGCACCTTGTTCGCGGCGATCTGTTCGCCGTTACCGGAGCCGCCGATCACGATGCCGAGGCTCTCGTTGTCGCCGACGGTCTTCAGCGCGGCCGCGATGCAGAACGCCGGGTAGTCGTCTTCGGCGTCGTAGGTGTAGGCGCCGCAGTCGATGGGCTCGTGCCCGTTCTTCTTGAGGTGCTCGATGATCTCGTTTTTGAGTTCGAAGCCCGCGTGGTCAGAGCCCAGGTAGACGCGCATGGCGGTCATTCTGGCAGACGCATATGCCACGCAGTTGTCAGCCGACGGTAATCGCGTCCAGCCGTTCCTTGATCAACGCCGACGAGGTCACCGGCTCATTCGCCGATGTCCTCCGCCCAGAGGTCAGGGTTCGCGGCGACGAAGTCGGCCATCATCGCCTTGCACCGCTCATCGTCGAGAACAGTGATCGCGACCCCGTGCTCGGCCAACCAGTCATGACCGCCGTGGAACGTCTCGGCCTCGCCGATGACCACCGCGCCGATGTTGAACTGGCGGACCAGACCGCTGCAATACCAGCACGGCGAGAGCGTCGTCACCATCACGGTGGAGCGGTAGTTGCGCTGCCGGCCCGCCGCCCGGAACGCGTCGGTCTCGGCATGCACCGACGGATCGTCCTGTTGCACGCGGCGGTTGTGCCCGCTGCCAAGCAAGGCGCCCTCCGTTGAGAACAGCGCGGCGCCTATCGGAATACCGCCCTCCGCCAGGCCTTTCCGAGCCTCCTGGACGGCGACGTCGAGCATCTGCACTGGGGTCACACTGGCGCCGCGGGGTCCACGGCGATCTTCGATCGGCATAACACCAGATAGCATGCCCCACCGAGCAGGAAGCCGACAAAGAATGTGCCGGCTTGAGCCCGACAGACTCAGTCGAACTCCGGCGCCTCAGTCCGCGTGCGCTTGAGCTCCCAGAAGTGCGGATACGACGCGAAGGTCACCGACGCGTCCCACAGCTTGCCCGCCTCCTCGCCGCGCGGGATCTTCGACATCACGGGCCCGAAGAACGCGACGCCATTGACGTGAATCGTCGGGGTGCCGACGTCCTCGCCGACGGCGTCCATGCCCTCGTGGTGGCTTTTGCGCAGCGCCTCGTCGTACTTGTCGGTATCAGCGGCCTCCGCCAACTCGGCGGGCAGCCCGACCTCCTCGAGCGACTCCTTGATGACTTTGGTGAAATCGGGGTCGAAGTCTCGATATTTCTGGTTGTGGATCCGCGTGCCCATCGCGGTGTACAGCGGCGCGAGCACCTCGGAGCCCTTGTTCTGCTCGGCGGCGATGGCCACCCGCACCGGCTTCCAAGCCTGCGCCAGGCCCTTCTTGTAGTCCTCGGGCAGGTCCTTGTTCTCGTTGAGCACGGCGAGGCTCATCACGTGGAAATTCACCTCGATATCGCGGACCTTCTCCACCTCGAGAATCCATCGCGACGTAATCCAGCACCACGGGCACAGGGGGTCGAACCAGAAATCGGCGACGGACTTCTTGGCCATTGGTGTGTCCTCTCAAGTCGACTTGTGAACAGAGCTCAAAGGGCGCAACCATGCGCCGCGCGCAACTGTTCCAAACCTTTATGTAAGCGTGTTGTTAATGTGATCTAGGCATACCACTGTTACCCAAGTGACACGATTACGCAAAGCTGGCACGGTGGCCTTCACGGCCTCAATGATCGCAGCGGGCATCACCCTCGCGGCACCTGCCCCTGCCGACACCACATCCGACAACTTCCTCTCCGCGCTGAACCAGGCCAACATCCCCTATGCGAACAACAACGCCGACCTCACCGCGCAGCTGGGCCAACAGGTGTGCCCGATGCTGGTCGAACCGGGCAAGAACTTCGCCCAGATCGCGACGAGCGTTGCCAACAACGGCATCAACCCCAGCCTCGCCGCGTTCTTCACGGGCATTGCGATCTCGATGTACTGCCCGCAGATGATGGGATCGATTGGCAACGGCACCATCCTCAATCAACTGCAGGGCCTGCAAGGCCTGCAGGGTATGGCGGGCGGGATACCGGGCGTTCCCCAGATACCGGGCGTTTCCCAGATACCGGGCTTCTGACAGACGTCACTCAGCCAACCCCGCAGCCAGCGGGGCCACTAAGTTAGACGTGTGGTTCTTCCCAATCTCACTCGCGACCAGGCCATCGAACGGGCCGCGCTCGTCACCGTCGACCGCTACGTCATCGACCTCGACCTGACCGACGGCGCCGGCGCGCCCGGCGACAAGACCTTCCGGTCACTGACGACCGTGGAGTTCGAGGCCCTGCCCGGCGCCGACTCCTACATCGACCTCGCCGCCGATAGCGTCCAGCGCGCCACCCTCAATGGCATCGACCTCGACGTGTCGGGCTACGACGAGTCCACCGGCATCGCCCTGCCGGGGCTGCAACAGCGCAACACCCTCGTCGTCGACGCGGTGTGCCGCTACTCCAACACCGGCGAGGGTCTGCACCGCTTCGTCGACCCCGTGGACAACGAGGTCTACCTCTACTCGCAGTTCGAAACCGCCGACGCCAAAAGGATGTTCGCGTGTTTCGACCAACCCGACCTGAAGGCGACGTTCGACGTCACCGTGACCGCGCCCACCCACTGGGAGGTGGTGTCCAACGGCGCCCCGACGGGTGCGGATGTAGCCGGTGACGCCAAGACGCTGACGTTCGCGACGACACCGCGAATGAGCACCTATCTCGTGGCGCTGATCGCCGGGCCGTACGCCTTCTGGCGCGACGTCTACAAAGACGAGCACGGCGAGATCCCTCTGGGCTTGTTCTGCCGAAAGTCGTTGCAGGAGTTCATGGACGCCGACCGGTTGTTCACCGAAACGAAGCAGGGCTTCGACTTCTACCACCGCAACTTCGGCGAGCCCTACGCGTTCGGCAAGTACGACCAGCTGTTCGTGCCGGAGTTCAACGCGGGCGCGATGGAAAATGCCGGAGCCGTAACGTTTTTGGAGGATTACGTCTTCCGCAGCAAGGTGACCCGCGCGTCGTATGAGCGGCGCGCAGAGACCGTGCTTCACGAGATGGCCCACATGTGGTTCGGCGACCTGGTGACCATGAAGTGGTGGGACGACCTGTGGCTCAACGAGTCGTTCGCGACGTTCGCGTCGGTGCTGTGCCAGAGCGAAGCCACCGAGTACAAAGAGGCGTGGACGACGTTCGCCAACGCCGAGAAGTCGTGGGCGTACCGGCAGGACCAGCTGCCGTCGACACACCCCGTCGCCGCCGACATCCCCGACCTGGCCGCCGTAGAGGTCAACTTCGACGGCATCACCTACGCCAAGGGCGCCAGCGTGCTCAAGCAGTTGGTGGCCTACGTCGGCCTCGAGGCGTTCCTGGCCGGGCTGCGGGACTATTTCCGCGACCACGCTTTCGACAACGCCACCTTCGGCGATCTACTCGGGGCGCTGGAGAAGTCGTCCGGTCGCGACCTGTCGCACTGGGGCCAGCAGTGGTTGAAGACGACCGGTCTGAACACGTTGCGCGCCGACTTCGACGTCGACGCCGACGGCCAGTTCAGCCGCTTCGCCATCAGCCAGAGCGGTGCCGAGCCCGGCGCCGGAGAGACCCGCGTGCATCGGCTCGCCGTCGGCATCTACGATGACGACGGCTCCGGCAAGCTGGTGCGGGTGCACCGCGAGGAGCTCGATATCGACGGCGACCTCACCGAAGTTCCTGCGCTGCAAGGGGTTCCCCGCGGCAAGCTGATCCTCGTCAACGACGACGACCTTACCTACTGCTCGCTGCGACTCGACCCGGAGTCGCTGCAGACGGTGCTGACCCGCATCGCCGACATTGCCGAGCCGCTCCCCCGCACCCTCGCGTGGTCGGCGGCGTGGGAGATGACGCGCGAGGCCGAGTTGAAGGCCCGCGACTTCGTCGCACTCGTGGCAGCCGGTATCGGCGCCGAGACCGAAGTCGGTGTCGCCCAGCGGCTGCTGCTGCAGGCGCAGACCGCGTTGCGCTCATACGCCGACCCCGACTGGGCCTGCTCAGACGGCTGGCCGCCGTTCGCCGATCGGCTGCTGGAGTTGGCCCGCGCCGCCGAGCCCGGATCGGATCACCAGCTCGCATATGTCAACGCGCTGTGCACGTCGGTGCTCGCGCTGCGGCATGTCGCGGTACTGGCCGCGCTGCTGGACACCGATCCCGCCGAGCACGGGCTGGCAGGCCTGACCGTCGACACCGACCTGCGGTGGCGCATCGTCACCGCACTGGCGGCGGCGGGCGATGTCGACAACGACGGGGAGGCGACGCCGTTCATCGACGCCGAGGCCGAACGTGATCCGACCGCCGCCGGCCATCGCAATGCGGCGCGCGCCGCAGCCGCCAGACCTCAGCTCGCGGTGAAGGAGACCGCCTGGAAGCTGGTCATCGAGGACGACACGCTGCCCAACATCGTCGGGCGGTCGGTCATCGACGGCTTCGTGCAGCCCGGTCAGCAGGCACTGCTGCAACCGTTCACGGCGAAGTACTTCGCGGCCATCCCCGGCGTGTGGGAGCGACGCTCCAGCGAGGTCGCGCAGACCGTCGTCATCGGCCTGTACCCGTCATGGGACATCAGCGAGGACGCCCTTGACGCTGCCGACCGGTTCCTGTCGGGCGAACTTCCGCCTGCGCTGCGGCGGCTGGTGATCGAGGGCCGCGCGGGCGTCGAACGCGCGCTGCGCGCCAGGGCCTTCGACCTGACGTAGGCCCGTTCAGCGCGAAATAGCATTCCTGGCTGTGAAAATCGCGGCGGATTCATACGGTCAGTGCAACATCCAGTGATTTGGGAGGTTGCTGTGCCGAGTGGGATTCCGGTTTCGAACGCCGTTAAGCGCGAGTTTTTCGATCTGGTCTGTTTGGGGGTGCCCACGACGGAGGCGTCGGTGAGGGTGGGTGTGTCGCGCCGGACCGGCTGGTGGTGGTGGCGCGACGCTGGGGCGATGAAGCTACGCAAAGGCGGCCGCGGACTTGGTGGATTGGCTGATCCGGGTGATTTGTCGCGGCCAGGAGGCCCGCGACATCGGGTCAGTTTTGAAGAGCGCATCGAGATGATGCGGGGCCGCGACGCCGGCTTGAGCTTCGCCGAAATCGCTGTATGCATCGGGCGCGATCGCACGGTCGTCTGGCGTGAATACCAACGTAACTGTCTTCCCAATGGGGACTATCACGCGCTGTTCGCCCATGCCTTGGCGACTTTAGAAAGCTCGCCGGCCGAAGGCATTTAAGCTGCGCAACCATCCATTGTGTGCGGTGATCGAGGACTGGATGGGCGATGGGTGGAGCCCCAAGCTGATCGCCGATGTATTGGCCCGTGATCACCCCAGTGACAAGCTGATGACAGTGAGCCACGAAACCATCTACCAGTGTCTGTATGTCCAGACCCGTGGCAGTCTGCGCGCTGATCTGCACAAGTGCCTGTCCACCAAGCGCTCGGCGCGCAAACCGCGCGGCTCTACCGCGCGCACCGGGGTATACGGCGCTGAGGTGTTCACCATCAGCGACCGTCCGCCCGAGGTCGATGATCGCGCCGTGCCCGGGCACTGGGAATCTCAATGGTGTTGTCAAGCCGCTTGAGCGAGTGCCGGCGGTGCCGCGGTCCACGTCCGGTTCTCGCGCAGCAGTGCCCACAGGACGTCGATGCGGCGGCGTGCCAGGGCGATGACGGCCTGGCTGTGGGTGGCGCCTTGGGCACGCTTTTTGAGGTAGTAGTCGCGGTTGGGTCCGGCGCGCATCATGCTCGTCTGCGCTGACAGATAGAACACGTGTCGCAGCCGCCGGCTATAGCGCAGCGGACGGTGCAGATTGCCGGTGCGTCGGCCGGAGTCGTTGGGGACGGGGACGAGCCCGGCTGCGGCGGCGAGGTGTCCGGCGCTGGGGAATGCGCGTAAGTCATTGGCGCCGACCAACAGTGAGGCACCGAGGAAGGGACCGAAGCCGGGCATCGACTGAATGATCCGCGCGTGCGGGTGCTCATCGAAGGTCATCTGGATCTGGGCATCGAGGACTTTCAGTCGGTCGTCGAGGGCAAGGATGCCGGTGGCCAGCTCGGTGACGATGCTCGCGGTCATGTCTTGCCCGGGAAGCACGACCGTTTGGGCCTTGGCTGCGGCGGTGGCGCGGGCGGCTACGTCGGCCGCACCGCGCACGTTGCGGTTGCGCAACCAGCCCGTCAGGCGAGTCTGTCCGACGCGGCGGATCCGGTCAGGGGTGGCATAGCTGGTGAGCAGTACCAACGCTCCTTTGTGCGAGGAGTAGTCGAAGGCCCGCTCCAGGCTGGGAAACACACTGGTCATCAGGTCGCGCAGCCGGTTGATCATGCGCACCCGGTCGGCGATCAGATCTTCTCGATGTCCGGTCAGCACCGCGAGTTTGCGCACGAGGTCGGTACCGGTATCGATGACCGATAGGTCCCGGCGCAGGCGGGCGGTCTCGGCAATGACGTAGGCGTCTTTGGCGTCGGTCTTGCCTTCCCCGGCATAGGCAGCGCTCATCGCTGCGACCACCCGCCCCGAGGCGTAACGCACCGACTGGCCGGCCCGAGCCAGAAGTGCCAGCAGCAACGCCGACGGCGCGCCGATGATGTCGACGGCCCAGATCAACTGCATCGCCAGCGAGCCCGTCTTGGCGAGCAGTGCCTCTATCTCAGCCTCGTCGTTGGCGACCTTGACCGACAACAATGCCTTTCCCTCAGCATCCACCACGCACGCCCAATGATGGGTTTTGCCGATATCGATGCCGACCCAGGCTGTGTCTCGTTGTGCGGCCACGCTTCTCCGTCCGTTGGTCTAGGTGCTGACTACGGCCCGTGGAACACCCCGCCGACGCATCCGTAACCAGCGACCGAGCGCAGATCTCAATTAGCAGCCAGGGCACCCCGGAGAGCCGGGCGAACATTCCCAATAAGCGACCACAGCGCAAGGCGACCTCAGCCACACCCGGCTCTCCTGGGCCGGCTTCAGTCTTACGGAAGGCGATCTGATCATGGGCAGCGCCGCATCGAACTCGGCGATCGGCACCCTGGTGGAACGCAGCACCCGATTCACCATCCTGTTGCACCTGCCCGGCGATCACACCGCCGACACCGTCGCCGCGGCGATGATCGAGGCGATGAGCGAATTGCCCGACCATCTGCGCCGTTCGATCACCTGGGATCGGGGCAGTGAGATGGCCAACTGGGAACACATCAAGCTACAGCTCAATTCCCCGGTGTTCTTCTGCAACCCGCACTCGCCGTGGCAGCGCGGCACCAACGAAAACACCAACCGGTTGTTGCGCTTCTGGTTTGAAAAGGGAACCGACCTTGGCGGCTACACCAAGGCCGACCTCAAACGCGTCCAAGACAAGCTCAACAGCCGACCCCGACCCCCCCTCGACCTCGACACACCCGCCCAGCGCCTAGCCGCTGTGATTAGCCAAGCCGCCTAAATGTTGCACTGACCGTATGAATCCGCCCGCGAAATAACGACCAGGAATGCTATTTCGCGCGAGCAGCCTAAGCCGGGGAGACGCCCGCACTCATGGCGTCGATCGCGGCGACGAGGCCCGTCATCAGGTTGCCGTAGTTGAAGGACGCCTGAGCGGCCTTCACCCCGAGCGGAGCCGACTCCTCGATGCCGCGGCCCTGCAACTCGGCGCCGTACGCGACCTCGATGGCCTTCTGGTTCGGGGACACCGCCAACAGCACGGCGTAGTTCGGCGTCGGCACCTCGGCCAGAATCTCGCGCGCGGTCGCGGCGGTGTCGGCACCCAGGTCGCCGATGTACACCGCGAAGCGGGCCTTGGCTTTGCGTGAGCCATACTTCAGCGCATCGTCGAGGCGCACCAGGTCATTGACCGAGAATGGGTAGGTGACCGATACCTCGCCGGGCTCGGTGACGCCGGAGACCCGGCCGCTGGAGGTGACGACGTAGCCGCGGGGCAGCTCGGCCGGTTCGCGCGTCGCGACTTCACCACTTGCCACTTGCGCCGCCTCCAATCGTCAACGGGTGCGGGTGCCCATGCGAATGATCTTCGGGTTCATCGGACGCCCACAGGATCGGTTCATGGGTCCACTCTTGGTCGGACATCTTGTAGGCCGCCGGGTGCGGGCCCTTGCGGTTCTTGCCGACGCCCCAGATCAGCACGATCAGGACCAACAGAATCAGCAGCGGGACCCCGCCGAGAAGCGAATGCGTAAGTGCGGTGCTCACGGGCAAACCCTATCGCGGCGACCCGCTATGCCGCGCCCTCACCCAGGTATCTCATCCACGCCGGGTCGAGTTCTTTGACCGTGGACAGCAGTCGCCAGTGCTGACCCTTCGGCCGCGCCGGCGTCGAGCGCAGCGACCAGCCCAGTTCCGCCAGCAGCCGGTCGGCCTTGCGGTGGTTGCACGTGGAGCAGGCAGCCACGCAGTTCTCCCAGGTGTGGTCGCCCCCGCGACTGCGCGGTACCACGTGGTCGACGGTGTCGGCCTTATTGCCGCAGTACGCGCAGCGGAACCGGTCGCGGTGCATGAGCGCCGCCCTGGTCATCGGGATGCGGGCCCGGTACGGCACCCGCACGTAGGACCGCAGCCGGATCACCGACGGCACCACGATGGTCCGGGTGGCCGAGTGGATCACCGGCCCCGACGGGTCGTCATGTACGACGTCGGCCTTGCCGCACATCAGCATCACCACGGCCCGGCGCATCGGCAGGGCCGTCAGCGGCTCGTACGTCGAGTTCAGCAGCAACACGCGGCGACGGCCCCAGATCGAGCCGTCGCGGGAGGTGGAGGAGGGCCGGGTTTCGACGCTGTGCAGCAACGTTGGGGTGTGCGCGACCCCGGATAAGCCCGCCGCGGCCCCGGGATGCCGGTGGCCGCGGCCCTTGCGATGCGCCATTCGTCCTCCGACGGACAGTCCACCATGGATTGGGGTTGATCGCATAACAAATTGGGTCGTGTCCGCCGGGCACCAGAATGAACTTCCCGTGACATCACCGGCTCGCAGCCGGGCCGCACCGGCAAGGAACAATGGGAGTCGTGACACAGCCACAGCGGTCCTTTTACGACGAAGTGGGTGGCCACGACACGTTCCATGCCATCGTGTCGCGGTTCTATGCGCTCGTCCGCGAAGATGAGATCCTGCGGCCCCTGTACCCGGAAGACGAACTCGACGCCGCCGAGGAGCGGTTGCGGATGTTCCTCGAGCAGTACTGGGGCGGCCCACGCACGTACTCCGACCAACGCGGGCACCCCCGGCTGCGGATGCGTCACAGCCCATTCAAGATCGGCTTCATCGAGCGCGACGCCTGGCTGCGCTGCATGCACACCGCGGTGGCTTCCATCGACTCCGAGACCCTCGACGACGAGCACCGCAAGGAGCTGCTGGCCTACCTCGAGATGGCGGCCCACTCAATGGTGAACTCGCCGTTCTGATGACGACACCATCGAGGTGTAGGTTGCGGGCGTGGTCGATGCCAACGACAGGCCGTGGTGGTCGCGGGCCGTGTTCTACCAGGTGTATCCGAAGTCGTTCTGCGACAGCAACGGCGACGGCGTCGGCGACCTCGACGGCGTCACCGCCAGGCTCGACTACCTCGAAACGCTGGGCACCGACGCCATCTGGCTGGGCCCGGTGATGGTGTCGCCGATGGCCGACAACGGCTACGACGTCGCCGACCCGCGCGATGTCGATCCGCTCTTCGGTGGGATGGCGGCGCTGGAGAGGCTGATCGAGGCGGCGCACGCCCGCGGCATGAAGGTGACGATGGATCTGGTACCCAACCACACCAGCTCGGCGCACCCGTGGTTCCAGGCCGCGCTGGCGGCGGGTCCCGGCACCGACGCGCGGGAGCGCTACATCTTCCGCGACGGCACCGGGCCCGGCGAGATCCATCCGCCCAACAACTGGGTGTCGATCTTCGGCGGCCCCGCCTGGACCCGCGTCACCGAACCCGACGGCAATCCCGGCCAGTACTACCTGCACCTGTTCGACGCCGAGCAGCCCGACCTGAACTGGGAGAACCGTGAGGTCTACGACGACCTCGAGAAGACGCTGCGGTTCTGGCTAGAACGTGGGGTCGACGGGTTCCGCATCGACGTCGCGCACGGTATGTCCAAGCCGCCGGGCCTACCCGACATGGAGGTCATCAAGGCCGAGGTGCTGCTGGCCGACATGGACGACGACCCGCGGTTCAACCACGACGGCGTGCACGAGATCCATCGCCACATCCGCACGGTGCTCAACGACTACCCGCACGCGGTCGCGATCGGCGAGGTGTGGGTCCATGACAACGAGCAGTTCTCGCGCTACATCCGCGCCGACGAGCTGCACCTCGGCTTCAATTTCCGGCTGCTGCGGGCGAAATTCGACGCAGCCGACATCCGGGGTGCGATCGAGAACTCGTTGTTGGCCGCCGCGATGGAGGATGCGACGCCGACGTGGACGCTGGCCAACCACGACGTCGACCGCGAGGTGACGCGCTTCGGCGGCGGCGATGTCGGTCTGGCCCGCGCGCGGGCGATGGCGCTGGCGATGTTCGCGCTGCCCGGCGCCGTGTTCATCTACACCGGCGAGGAACTCGGCCTGGCCAACGTCGACCTGCCCGACGAGGCGTTGCGCGACCCGGTGTGGGAACGCAGCGGGCATACCCGACGCGGCCGCGACGGGGCGCGGGTGCCGATGCCATGGGAGGGCGACGCTGCCCCGTTCGGCTTCTCGACGAATCCCGACACCTGGTTGCCGCTGCCGAAGGAATGGTCGGCGCTCACCGTCGAGAAGCAGCTGGACGACCCCGACTCCACGCTGTCGTTCTTCCGCGAAGCGCTCCGATTGCGCCATGCCCGAAGCGAATTCGACGGCACCGCGATCGAGTGGCTCGACGCGCCGGACGATGTGCTGGTGTACCGGGTCGTCGGCGGCGGACTGGTGTGCGCGCTGAACGCAGGCGAGGCGCCCGTCGCACTGCCCGTCGGCGACGTGCTTCTCGCCAGCGGAGAACTGATCGACGGCAAGCTACCCCCGAACACCGCCGCCTGGCTGGTCTAGTTCTCCCCACGAGCTGGGCCCACACGCAAGTAGGGGAACGCTAATTCGCACGGATCCGCCGGTAAACATGCGAGCCTCCGTCTGCTCGCGGGGGAAAAGTTAACGCAGCCGGTCTAACATTCCGGCGTGCCGCTTGACGAAGACGACTTGAAGTCGTGGTTCGAGCGTCCACCCGTCATCTTCTCTGCAAGCACGGCGGCGATCGCCCTGGCCATCGTATTGATCTTCGCTGTGATGAAGACGTCTCAGGACTCGATGGCGCCGCCGGAATCTATTGCGCCCCCGGCCACGTCGAACATCTCGGAATCCTGGACACCCTCGTCGTCAACCACGACCAGCTACCCCCGGCCGAGTGTGCAGACGAGCGAGCAGAACCTGGCACCGCCCGCGCCACCGCCGCCGGTCGAACGGGAGCCGACCGACGAAGCGACGGCCGAGGCCACCGACACTGACACTCCGACTACGCCAACGACGATCTTCAACCCGTATGTGACCACGACTCCGCCGCTGGCAGGTCACGTCTAGAACTAGCGCAGGACGAGGGCGGGGTCGCCGCGGCGGCGATAGACCGAGCCGAACCGCGCGTCGATACGCAGCCATGCGGGCAGGGCACGCACTCGCACGATCTCGTCGGCGGCCACCGTCCCAGGATCCAGGGCGGCTTCCTGACCCGGCGCCGATGTCTGCGGCAGGAAACCCATTGCCGTCAAGGCGAATACGCATCGCATCGGGATTTCCACGTCGCCGTGCTCCGAGCTCACCGCGAGCACCTCTTGATCGAGCAGCGACACCGGGGGTCCGTGCGAACTACCGTGCTCCTTCGCCAGCGCGACGCCGCGCTGCGCCAGGTCGAGCACCACACGCGCGGGCACGTCGTCGATGTGGGCGAAGCCGGAGTCCGGCGGCAATGCGCCGCGCCACGCCGAGTCCATCGGGAATCCGGGGTCGACGTGACCGCTGCGATCCATCGCGCCAAGCCCTTGAGCCAGCGCGTCGGCGCCCGCGCTGAGGTCCGCGGGTCGAACCGTGCCGGCCACCACCCGGCTGGCCAGCACGTCGAAGCCGGTGGACACCCACGCGACCACCAGACCGCCTTCGCGCTCCCGCAATCGGATGACGGCCGCGTCGTCCAGCCGCATCGCCCGTTCGACGAACGTGGCGAGGTCCTCGCGGTGGGTGGCGTCCTTCAGCCAGATCCCCCGCTCGGGGCTGGTCATCGCAACCAGCGCCGTAAGTACTCTTGCTGCTCAAGCGAAAGTCGTTGCAGCCGTTGCTCTTTGATGTGCACGGCGGCCAGTTGCGTCTCGGCGATCACGGCCGGTTTGGAGTCGGCGGGCTTGTTCACCGACCGCACTTCGTAGCCGATGGTGAAGTCGACGGCGCGCACCCGCTTGGACCACATCGTCACCTGCAGCGGCGAATCCCTCAGCCGCAGCTGACCCTTGTACAGAATCCTGACCTCGTGAATCAGAAGGCCGATCTCGTCGATGACGTCCTCGAACGGCTCCCGCAGGAACGGGATTCGAGCCTCTTCGAGCAACGTGACCATGGTGCCGTGGTTGATGTGCTGGTACATGTCGATGTCCGACCATCGGACGTGCACCGGCGCGACGAAGCCCGTCACCCAGACGTCCCCGTTCCACTCGTACGCGTCATGCTGCGGATCTGACGCGCCGCCACCGACAACGTCGCGAGGTCACGCACGTCGGACTGGTAGATCTCGTTCAACGTGCGCCGCGCCCGCTTCACGCGAGAGCCGTTGATCAGCTGCCACTCCTCGATCTTCTCCTCGCCGCGCTCCTCCGGTTCGCCGACGGCCAGCACGTCGAAGCACAGCGACCGCAGCGACCCGTAGATGTCATCGCGAATCGCCAACCGCGCCAGCGAATGCCACCGATCGTCGCGCGGCAGGCCGGAAATCGCGGTCAGCAGGCCGTCGGTGCCGAGGTAGTCCATCAGCGCGAAGTACGTGTCGGCCACCTCCGCAGGATCGCGGTCGACGATGTCGGCGATGTCGATGATGTCGAGCAGGCTGTACTGGTACAGCCCCGACGCGACCATGTACGCCAGGTCTTCCGGCGCCCCGTGCGCGGAGAACTGCGCGGTCTCCTTCTCGACGATCGCACGGTCGTCGCCACGCAACCACTCCCGCATGCGCGGAGTCAGCTCGGCCACCTTCTTGGCGAACCGGTTGATCTCGGCGCCGACGGCCAGCGGCTGCGGGCGGTAGTTGAGCAGCCAGCGACCTGCCCGGTCGATCTGCCGACGCAGATCCAGCGTCAGCCGATCGGATACGTTCACCGCCAGGCCGGCGGCCCTTATCGCCCGCCACGTTTCCTCGATGCGGAAGATCGCGTCGGTGGCGACGTAGGACCGCACCGCGTCGGCCGGTCCGACGCCGACGTCTTCTATTACGCGGTACACGTACGTGATACCTGCCGTGTCGACGAGGTCGTTGACCAGCATCGTCGTGATGATTTCGCGGCGCAGTTGGTGCGATCGGATTTCGGTGCCGAAATGTTCGCGCAGCTGGGTCGGGAAGTAGCGCGGCAGCCGCGAGGCGAACACTTCCTGGTCCGGCAGATCGGTGGCCAGCACCTGGTCCTTGAGTTCCAGCTTGACGTGCGCCATGAGCGTCGCGAGTTCCGGTGAGGTCAAGCCGATTCCGGCTTCGGAACGCCGCCGGATCTCCTTCTCGGACGGCAACGCCTCAAGCTCGCGGTTCAGGCCGCGATCGGCTTCGAGGTCCTTGATCTGCCGGGCGTGCACGGGCAGCAGGCTGGCCGCGTTTGCCCGGCTGGTGCCCATCAGGTCGTTCTGGTCCTTGTTGTCGATGAGGACCAGTTCACCCACTTCGTCAGTCATCGACAGCAACAGGTTCGTCCGGTCCTCTGGCCGGATCTTGCCGGTGCTCACCAGCGCGTCGATCAGAATCTTGATGTTCACCTCGTGGTCGGAGCAGTCGACACCGGCGGAGTTGTCCAGCGCGTCGGTGTTGATGCGGCCACCGGCCAGGTCGAACTCGATACGACCCAACGACGTGACGCCGAGGTTGCCGCCTTCGCCGATCACCTTGGCGCGCACCTGGTTTCCGTTGACGCGGATCATGTCGTTGGCGCGGTCGCCGACATCGGCGTCGGACTCCGTCTCGGCCTTGATGTAGGTGCCGATGCCGCCATTCCACAGCAGATCCACCGGTGCCTTCAGGATGCGGCGCAACAGGTCGGGCGGCGGCAGTTCGTCGACGTCATCCTCGATGCCGAGTGCGGCACGCACCTGCGGGCTGATCGGGATCGACTTCTGCTCGCGGCTGTAAACCCCGCCGCCCTCGCTGATCAGCGACTTGTTGTAATCGTCCCAGGTCGAGCGCGGCAGCTCGAACATCCGCTTGCGTTCGTCCCACGACGTCGCAGCGTTCGGGTTCGGGTCGAGGAACACGTGCCGGTGATCGAACGCCGCGATCAGCCGAATGTGCTGGGACAGTAGCATTCCGTTGCCGAACACGTCGCCGCTCATGTCGCCGACCCCGACGACGGTGAAGTCCTCGGCCTGCGTGTCGACGCCCATTTCACGGAAGTGGCGTTTGACGCTTTCCCACGCGCCCTTGGCGGTGATGCCCATTTCCTTGTGGTCGTAGCCCACCGATCCGCCGGATGCGAATGCGTCGCCGAGCCAGAAGCCGTAGGACTTCGCCACCTCGTTGGCGATATCGGAGAACGTCGCCGTGCCCTTGTCCGCCGCCACGACGAGGTACGCGTCGTCGCCGTCTCGGCGCACGACGTCGACCGGGGTGACGACGCTGCCGGTGGTCTGGTCGACGTTGTCGGTCAGGTCGAGCAGGCCGGAGATGAACAGCTTGTAGCAGGCAATGCCGTCATTGCGCTGTGTGTCGCGGTCGGCAGCGGCATCGCCGGTGAGCGGTGTCGGCTGCTTGACGACGAAGCCACCCTTCGCGCCGACGGGCACGATCACCGCGTTCTTCACCGCCTGCGCCTTGACCAGTCCGAGGATTTCGGTGCGGAAGTCCTCTTTTCGGTCCGACCACCGGAGTCCGCCGCGGGCGACGAAGCCGAAGCGAAGGTGCACGCCCTCGACCCGCGGTGAGTACACGAAGATCTCGAACCGCGGCCGCGGCAACGGGAGCTCATCGATCAGCTGGGAGTTCAGCTTGATGGACAGCACGTTCTGGGCGCGGGCCGAATCCTGTTGGGTGACAAAGTAATTGGTACGCAGCGTCGCCTGGATCATTGACGCGAAGCCGCGCAGCACGCGGTCGGTGTCCAAGCTTGTCAGCGCGTCGATGTCGGCGGCGACCGAAGCGGCGGCGGCCTGTGCGGCCTTGCGCTCGGGGTCTGCGGCCGGATCGAACATCGCCTCGAAGAGCTGGACCAGCGACCGCGATGTCTCCGGGTTGCCGTTGAGTACCGCCTCGATGTGCGCCTGGCTGTAGGGAAAACCTGCCTGCCGCAGGTACTTCGCGTACGTGCGCAGAATGACGACCTGCTGCCATGTCAGCCCGGCACGAAGCACCAGCTCGTTGAATCGGTCGATCTCGGCGCGGCCATGCCAGATGGCGGTGACCGCATCGGCGAACCGCACGGCGGTCGCGTCTCGTTCCGGCTTGTCCGAATCTTCAGGTATGTCGCTGAACACCGCGATCTTGAACTGGTAGATCCACACCGGCAGACGGTCGGCGCGGGTCACCGTGAACGGCCGCTCTTCGAGCACGGTGACGCCCATGGATTGCAGCATCGGCAGCAGCTGGCTCAACGACGCCGATCGCCCGCCCAGATACCAGACCAGCTTCGCGGTGCCATCGCCGCCGGCCTCGGTGAACACGAGCTTGACCGAATTGTCCTGCAGCTCTTCGATGATCGCGATGTCGTTGATCGCGTCATCGGGCGTGATAGCCTGCTTGTAGTCCTCGGTGAACGCCGACGAATAGTGTTCGGCCTTCGCCTGGTCGATCGATCCGGTCCGCACCGCGCCGAGCAGTCGGTCACCCCAGGTGCGTGCCGCCTCGGTGAGCAGGTCCTGGATGCGCGACTCGTTCTCCAGTGAGACGTTGACATCGCGGCGCCGGGTTCCCTCCGGCATACGGACGGTGAAATGTACGACGGCCCATGGCGATTCACTGACCCGGGCGGCGTATTCGATGCTCTCGCCACCGAGCTCGCGCACCAGGATGTCCTGCATCTCGAGCCGGACCGCGGTGGTGTACCGGTCACGCGGCAGATACACCAGACAAGACACGAAGTGACCCAGCTGGTCGGCGCGCAAGAACAACAGCGTTCGGCGGCGTGAACCGAGATCGACGACAGCCATTGCCATGTCCAACAGTTCCTGCGAGCTGAGCGCAAACAGCTCCGACCGCGGAATCGTCTGGATGATGTCGAGCAGCAGCTGCGCCGGGTGGCTCGGATCACGCTGCGCTATCGCGATCGCTTCGCTGACCCGACGCGAGATCAACGGGATATCCGTGACATTGGCGTTCATGGCGGCCACGGTGAACAGCCCGACGAAACGGTGCTCGATCGGCTGGTGACGGTGGTGTTCGCGGACGACAACGATGTAGGGGTAGGCGCCGTAGCGCAGGAAGCTGGGGATCGTGGCCTGCGCCAGCACCAGCAGATCGTCGCCGTCGGTCAGCTCCGGGAGGATCTCGTCGCGGAACCGAAGGATGCCAAGACGGCTCGACATGTCGACCGTCGACTCCCCGTCGTGCACAGGGCAGCGCTGGTAGCCGAGGAGCACGAAATTCCCGTCGGCGAGCCAGCGGAGCAGCTCAGCGACATCCTTGCGGTCCGCACCCGGGAACCGTCCTTCCGGGTCGGTGTCGATTTCGTTGGCGAGGCCGAGGAGCGTCCCGCTCATCGCCCGCGAGTCGAGCGCGACTTGCCGCGCGTCGGCGAGCACGCTCGGCAGCAGACGCCTGACCTCCGCCAGCACCTTGGGGTCGACGGAGTCCGATAGCTGGACGTGAATCCAGGCCTCATCGATGGCGTCCTGGGAGCTTGGCGCGTCCGAGACTGGCTGGATACCGATCAGCTCGCCGGTTGGGCTGCGCCGCACCCGAAGCACCGGATTCATGATCGCCTTGTAGGCCACCCCGAGCCGGTGCAGCAGCACCGTTACGGAGTCCATCAGCATCGTCGCGTACTCGGTGACGATCTGCATCGCCGGCCCGAACCCGCGGGGGTCGTCGGCCGGATAGAGCTCGACGAGCGTCTCCCCGACGTGCCGCCGCATTCCCAGCCTGTAGTGCGCGGAAATCAGGTCCGGCGACATCAGGTGGCCGGCGGCCGACATGTCGGTCGGAGCGGTGATCGCGTCGGCGACAGGGGCGTCGCCGTGCGGACCGTGGTAGGTCGCGATGTACGCCCTGGCGAGTTTCTCCAGGGTGGCCGGGGCGACCATGCGCTCGGTTACCCCCTCGATAGCCCCCGCCCCCGGATTGACCGTCATGCCGCTCACTCCTGACTCAGTGCTGCCCGCCGTCTTTGGCACGCAGAGGCGACATTAGTCGCGTGTGAGCCGGCGGTGGGTCACCCGGTGAGGACGAGCCGCTTCGATGCCAAGTCGTTCCACTTTGTTTTCCTCATAGGCTGCGAAGTTGCCCTCGAACCAGAACCACTTGGCCTCGTTGTCGTCGTCGCCCTCCCACGCCAGGATGTGCGTGCAGGTGCGGTCGAGGAACCAGCGGTCGTGGGAGATGACCACCGCACAGCCGGGGAACTTCTCCAGCGCGTTCTCCAGCGAGCTGAGGGTTTCGACGTCGAGGTCGTTGGTCGGCTCGTCGAGCAGAATCAGGTTGCCGCCCTCTTTCAGGGTGAGTGCCAGATTCAGCCTGTTGCGCTCGCCGCCGGACAGCACGCCCGCCGGTTTCTGCTGGTCTGGACCCTTGAAGCCGAACGCGGAGACATACGCCCGCGACGGGATCTCGTTCTGGCCGACCTCGATGTAGTCGAGCTTGTCGGAGACGACCTCCCAGACCGTCTTCTTGGGGTCGATGCCACCGCGGGTCTGGTCGACGTAGCTGAGCTTGACGGTTTCGCCGACTTTCACAGTGCCGCTGTCGGGCTGCTCGAGACCGACGATGGTCTTGAACAGCGTGGTCTTTCCGACGCCGTTGGGGCCGATGACGCCGACGATGCCGTTGCGCGGCAGCGTGAACGACAGGTCCTTGATCAGCGGCCTGCCGTCGAAGCCCTTGTCCAGATGCTCGACCTCGACCACGACGCTGCCCAGCCGCGGGCCCGTCGGGATCTGGATCTCCTCGAAATCGAGCTTGCGGGTCTTCTCCGCCTCGGCGGCCATCTCCTCGTAGCGCTGCAATCGCGCCTTGCTCTTGGCCTGGCGGGCCTTGGCGCCCGATCGCACCCAGGCCAGCTCGTCCTGCAGCCGCTTCTGCAGCTTGGCGTCCTTGCGGCCCTGCACGCCGACGCGCTCGGCCTTCTTCTCCAGGTAGGTGGAGTAGTTGCCCTCATACGGGTAGGCGCGGCCGCGGTCGAGCTCGAGGATCCACTCGGCGACGTTGTCCAGGAAGTACCTGTCGTGGGTGACGGCGAGGATGGCGCCCTTGTACTCGGCGAGGTGCTGCTCGAGCCACTGCACGCTTTCGGCGTCCAGGTGGTTGGTTGGCTCGTCGAGCAGCAGCAGGTCGGGCTTGGACAGCAACAGCTTGCACAGCGCCACCCGGCGCCGTTCACCGCCGGACAGGTGAGTGACCGGCTCGTCGGGCGGCGGGCAGCGCAGTGCGTCCATCGCCTGCTCGAGCTGCGAGTCGAGGTCCCACGCGTCAGCGTGGTCCAGCTCTTCCTGCAACCGGCCCATCTCCTCCATCAGCTCGTCGGTGTAGTCGGTGGCCATCAGCTCGGCCACCTCGTTGAAGCGGTCGAGCTTGACCTTGATCTCGCCGAGGCCCTCCTCGACGTTGCCGCGGACCGTCTTCTCTTCGTTCAGCGCCGGCTCCTGCTGCAGGATGCCGACGGTGGCGCCGGGCTGGATGAACGCGTCGCCGTTGTTCGGCTGGTCCAGGCCCGCCATGATCTTCAGGACGCTCGACTTGCCCGCCCCGTTCGGACCGACCACGCCGATCTTCGCGCCGGGAAGGAAGTTCAAGGTGACGTCGTCAAGGATGACCTTGTCGCCGTGTGCCTTGCGGACCTTCCGCATCGTGTAGATGAAATCGGCCATGCCCTGTTATTACCTCTCTGGTCTCGGTATCGCTCGCGGACCATCCTAGGCGTGGACATCGGCCGTCCCGACCGCGCCGTCAGGGGCTGCGCCCCTCATGCCGACATGGGCAGTGCCTTTCCGTCGGCGCAGTCGTCCGACTCGCCGACGTTGGCCTCGTCCTCGGCCTCTTCGGCCTTGGCTTCTGCGGCATCGTCGCTGTTCGCGGCGGCGAGTTTCGGACGATCGACGGTCGCGGTGCTTCGCGACAGATCCGGTCCCACTGCGGTGGCCCGCATTTCCAACGATGACCGACGAACGCCGTCACGGTCGTCGTACTCGCTGGTGTGTACGAATCCAACAACGATGACCGGGTCTCCCTTCCCGAGCGAGGCGCCGACGCCTTTCACGAGGCCCTTGCCCCAGCAGTTGACCGAGACATACAGCGAGTTGCCGGGTTCCCACTGGCCCTCGGCGGTGCGCCGCCGCGAATTGCTGGCCACCCGGAATTTGTAGACCTGCTGATCGCCGACCCGGCGCAGGACAGGGTCGGTGATGACGTTGCCGACCACGGTGAATGGTGTCTCGAACATTGATCGTCCTTTCGATTCGTTTGGCTTTCGCTCCTACACGCCCATTGATCCGGTCGGGGCCGACGCGGCAGCACCGGACCGGCCGCGTGCGGCGGAGGGGTGTGGATGAATCGCGGACTGTGGACAGCTGCAGGGTCTGACCGCGAAACGGAATTCCAGCAGGCCATTACTCGCACTTCTTCTGCTGGAATTCCGTTTCGCGGTGAGGGGACTAGCGCGTCAGGGCTTCCGCCAGATCGAGACGTGGCGGGTGCTCTCGTGGCTGAACGGCCTGCGGTCCCAGTCCTCGTACCGCTCGATGAGTGCCAGTCCGGCGATGCGCGCCATCAGGTCGAGTTCGGACGGCCACACGTAGCGGAACGGAATGGACCGAAGCCGCGCGGGGCCGTCGACGTCGTCGACGTAGTTGGAGCTCATCGATTGCGTTGCGCAGTCGTAGAGGTCGTAGGCCCAGGCGGCGTCGCCGACGTCGAACGGGACGGCGCGTTGTCCCGGCGGCAACAGTCGCAGTGCGGGCACACCGACCTCGATGACGAAGAACCCGCCTGGCTGCAGATGATTCGCGGCATTGACGAAGCAGGCGACCTGCTCGTCTTGAGTCGTCAGATTGTTGATCGTGTTGAAGACGAGGTAGGTCAGCGAGAACTCGCCGGGAGCGCGCGCGTCAGCGAAGTCTCCGATCGTGACGCCGATGGCTTTCCCGTCCGGCTTGTCCCGCATGCGGGCGACCATCGCCTTCGATATGTCGATGCCGTACACCTCGACGCCGCGACGGGCGAGGGGCAGTGCGATACGGCCTGTCCCCACACCGAATTCCAGCGCCCTACCATCGCCGGCGAGATCGGCCAGAACATCGATGATCGCGTCGATCACGCTCTGGCCGTGCATGCCGGACGTGGCGGCGTCGTAGCCGGCGGCGACCTCCTCGTCGAAGTACCCGTCGTCGTCGGTCACGGTCAGTGCGGCTCCCGCTTGGCGAGTTCGGCGAGCATCGCGTTGTAGGCGACCAGCTCCGCGTCGTCGTCGCGGTCGGCGGCCCGGTCGAGCCGCTTGGCGGTTCGCTGGTCGCTGCGGGTCCATTGCACGAATAGCGCGATCATCACCACGACCAACGGGACTTCGCCTGCGGCCCAGGCGATTCCGCCGCCCAGCCGTTGATCGCCGAGCAGGTCGCTGTGCCAGTACAGCTGCAGCGATTTGTAGAAGCTCTCCCCCAGCACGCTCTTGGTGCTCATCAGCGTCACGCCGAAGAACGCGTGCAGAGGCAGTGACCCGAACACCATCGCGACCTTGCCCAGCATCGGTATCGGCCGCGGCGTCGGGTCGATACCGATGACCACCCAATAGAACAGGTATCCGGTCAGCAAGAAGTGCAGGTTCATCGCGAGGTGCGCCGCGTGGGTTCCGACGGCGGCATCGAAGATGCCACCGAAGTACAGCCCGTAGAACCCGGCGACGAATAACACCGTCGCGACGATCGGGTTGGTGAAGAACTGCGACAGCTTGGAATGCATTGCCGCCAAAAGCCATTCGCGCGGGCCCGGCGGATCACCCTTGCCCGCGGTCGGCAACGCCCGCAGCGCCAGCGTGACGGGCGCACCGAGCACCAGCAGCACCGGCGTCAGCATGGACAGCAGCATGTGCGCGGCCATGTGCATGCTGAACATCGCGGGCATGTACCGGCCCAGGCCCGACGATGTCGCGAACAGCAGCACAAAGCAGCCGAACAGCCACGCGATGATCCGGCCGGTCGGCCACGAGTCGCCGCGCCGCCGCAGCCGTCGGACCCCGGCCAGATATAGCACCGCCATGACGATCGCCGCGGTCCCGAAGATGAGGTCGAACCGCCAGTCGAACAGGATCCGCGCCAGGGTCGGCGGCCCCGCGAAGTCATAGCCGATCTCGATCGCGGGGATCGACGGGTTGAAGATCGGTGGCGCAGGCGGAGGCGTCCGACTCAGCGCGACTGCCACGCCGAACGTGAGCCCGAAGATGATCGCCTCGGTGAGCGCCAGCCGGATCAGCGGGCCGCGGGCATTCGGATCGGATTGCAGTGCGGCGATGCCGCTTCGGCGCTGGCGCCACCCGATGAAACCGAGCGTGCACAGCGCGACGGCCTTCGCCATGACCAGGAAGCCGTAGCTGTCGTCGAAGAGCTCGGTCAGGCGGATCCGCACCAAGGCGTTGACGACACCGCTGAGCGCCATGGCCACGAAGCACCACAGGGCGACAGCGGAGAACCGCCGCGCCGCCAGGTCGGCGTGTCCGCCGCCGCGCAACGCGTGGACAAGCAACGCCAAAAGCCCGCCTGCCCACAGCGCGGCGGCGAGCAAATGGATAAGCAGGCTGTTGGTGGCCAGGTCGTGCGAGCCGCCCGTCGAGGAATGGCCGGTGAGCGCGAGCGGAATCAGGGTGATCAGGGCTCCGCCGAACAGCAGCGGCGTTGGCGACCAACGCAGCACCGGGATGCTCGCAACGGTGACGATCGCCGCAAGGACCGCCGTCCACCGCCAGGCTCCCGCGGTTTCGACCAGGCTGGCTACCGACCAGATGGCCGACGGGCTGAGCCGCGACGTCAGCGGCTGACCGGTGACGTCGGAGACGGTCAGCGGCACCAGCAGCACCGCGCACATCGTCCAGATCGCGGACGCGACGGTGCCAACGCGCAGCGCCCGATATCCGTCGGCGTCGAGCACACCGCTTTCCTGGGGCGGCACCAGGAACGCCGCGAACATGAACGACCCGACGGCGACGACGCAGGCGATCTCCCCCGCTGCCCGCACGAAGGGCAGGCCGTAGGTGGTGACCGGGCCCGGATCGGGCAGCCCCGTCGCGGTCAGTGCGTCGGCGAGCGTCATCGCGCTGATGGCCGCGGCGGTCACGCCTGCCAGCAGGGCAACCCCGTACAGCACCGGCCACATGGCGCGACTCCGCACGCCTGGCGCTAGCTGGATCATTGCTCGACTCACGCTCGCTCCGGTCCTCGCTCGTGCCTCGCTGCGATCCTCACTCGCGCTTGTCTTCGGACGTCATGCCACCAGGGTATGGCTACCCGACTGGCCACAGCCTGAAGGTGGCTACTCAGCCGCTTCACGCAGGGCGCGGCGCTCCATTTCGCGGGCCCGGAACTGCTGGAGCGAGATCTTCTCGACCATGTCCATGTCGCGCAGCACGGCGCGGAGCTCGTCGCGGAACGCGGTGCGCCGTTCGACCAGATCCGCGGCTGGCTCCAGCAGATGCTGGTCGGCAGCCACCTGACGGGCGGTCGCGAACAACAGCGCCGAGACGGCCTCGGTGCTGCGAATCCGGTTCTGCGCGACGTATTGATTGCCCACGCCCAACGCCTTCGTGGTGAGGTCCTTTTCGGCGATCTCCGCGGGCGAATCCCGCAGCACGTCAGCGACGATCTCGTACGCCTCGATATACGGGCGGAGCACGGCGGGCCCGATCAGCGGCCGCTTGGCCCGCAGTATCGCGTCGATCTCGCCGGCGGCGACGTGTGCCTCCCAGTCGTCGTGCCAGGCCAATTCTTCTGCGAGGTGTTCCCTGAACGCCGTCGAGACCGCGAAGTAGAAGTCGAACTTCAACAGGTCGCGCAGGCGCATCGCCTGACTCCAGAAGGCCTCCAACTGATCCCCGTCGGCGCGAGCGGCGTATGCGAGGGCCATCTCGACGATCGCGGTCTCCAGGAACGCGTCGATGACGGTGTTGCGGTAGAACGCCGCCTCGTGCTCTTGCTCTGGGGCGATCCGCCAGACCGGCTCACGGCCGCCGTCGACGCAGGTGACCGGATGACCGTTAGACAGCGCGTCCAGCGCGGCCCGCACGCCGTCGGCTGTACGCAGCCGCAGGAGGCTGTTGGTGACCGGAGTCTGCTTGCGCTCAAGGTAATCCAGCGAATCCTGCAGCGTGTGGTGCAGCTGATCGAGTGTCAGCGCGGTGCCGCGGGTGGTCAGCAGCAGCGCGGACACCAGCCCCGTCGCGTTTACAGGTGTGGCGCGCAGGATCCGCCACGAAACCTCGATCGCCATCTTCTGCATCGCAAGGCGTTTGGCGGCATCGTCTTTGGCGATCGCACCACCGGGCTCGCCCAGGTAGTCGCGCATCGACACGGCAGCGGGGAACCGGACGTAAATCTTGCCGTAGCTGCGCTCGCCCTGCGCCTTGATGTAGTTGTACAGCCAGGACAGTCCCTCCGGCGTCTTCTCGCCGCCGCGGGCGTAGGCCGCGTATTCGGCCGTCTCATGCAGCTGGTCGAAGCTGATCGATACCGGCTGCAGCAGGATGTCGTCGCTGCGACCCTCGAGGTAGGCGTCGGCGACGTAACTCATCAGACCGAGCTTGGGCGGCAACATCTTTCCGGTACGCGACCGCGTGCCTTCGATCGACCAGCTGAGGTTGAACCGCTTCTGGACGATGTAGCCGACGAACTGTCTCAGCACGTACTTGTACAGCGGGTCGTCGAGCTTGCGCCGCAGGAAGATCACGCCGGAGCGACGCATCAGCGGGCCCATGAATCCGAACGACAGGTTGATGCCCGCGAATGTGTGGACGGGCGGCAGATGGTTTTCCTGCATCGCGACCGGCACGATCACACCGTCGAGATACGACCGGTGCGAGAACAGCAGAACCGCCGGATGGTTCTCCAGAGCGTGCCGCATCACTTCGATCTCGGCGCGGTCGTAGTCGATGTTCGGGTCGAAGCCGCGACTGAAGATCGCCCTGCCCAGCGACGGGATCAGGTCGACGGAGAACCGACTCCATCCGGTGGAGAGCTCGTCGAGCATCTCCCCCGCCTGTTCCAGGGTCGCGCCGGGGATCTTCTCGAGGCCCTCGCGAAAACGCGTCGACGCGAGGATCTCCGGCTTTATCAGTTGAGGCGACTTGTATTCGGGTCCGAGCAGCCTCAGCTCGACGCGTTCGATAGCAAGGCTGGCGCGCCGGATGACGAAATGCGCGAAATCACGCGGGTTTTCGCCAGCCGTGGTGTCACTCCACTGCTGGCGGAGCTCGGAAACCTTCGCGGGCTCGCCAGCCACCACGCGTGCGCGGGACGGGCCCTTTTTGAGGATGCGACGCTGCAGGATCTCCGGCGGACGATAGGTGTCGCGGCCAGAGATGAGCGCGACCACCTTCGAGCGCGTGGGCAGGCCGCCGGGCACCCAGAAGACGCGCACCGGAACGACCGCGCGGTCCGCGTCGGCCTCTAGTTCCTCGACGAGGCGCGCCAATACGCCAGGCGGAGGATCTCCTTCGGGCAGCTCGAGCACCGCGACTTTCGAGTCGGGATGTTCGCGTCGTTGGCGTTGCAGCCAGTCGCTCAACAACTCTCGCTCGGCAGTCGACGACACCGATGCCAACACCAGCGCGTCGTCGGTCGTGGAGAAGCTCGCCATCGGGTCGGTCGCGGTCACGACCGACCTTTCTTGGCCGGAGCCTTCTTGGCTGCTGCCTTTTTGACCGGCACCTTCTTGGCGGTTGCCTTTGCGGCGGTCTTCTTCGTAGGCGACTTCTTGGCCGCCGGCGCCCTTTTCGCGGCGCTCCTCTTCCGCGCATACGGCCCGATCTTCGGAACCGATTCGTGCGGCCAGCTTTTCAGTGTGTCGAGGTAAAGCTGCCGCACCTCCTCGATCTTCTCCGGCAGGTTCTCTGTGGTCCAGTCCTCGACGGAGATCGGCGGGTACACCACGACATCCACGGTGCCGGGATTGAATGTCGTCGAATCGCGGGCCGAGATGACCTCCGCATTGCGGATCACGATGGGCACGATCGGGATTCCGGCTGACATCGCGATGCGGAACGGCCCCTTCTTGAACGGGCCGACCTCGGTGGTATCCAGCCGTGTACCCTCCGGCGCGATGAGGATGGACAGGCCCTTCTTGGCAAGCTCCTCAACCTTTTTCAGGCTTTCCACCGCGGCCTTGGGGTTGTCGCGGTCGATGAACGCCGCGTCCATCAGCTTGCCCATCGTGCCGACGATCGGGTCGTTCTCCAGTTCTTTCTTGCCGACGGAGGTGAAGTTGGTGTTGACGAGCCTGCCCGCGATGACGGGGTCGACCTGGTTGCGGTGGTTGAAGATGAACACCGCCGGTCGTTGCGCGTTCAGGTTCTCTTTGCCGAGCAGGTTGATGTTCACGCCGGTGGCCGTCAGCAGTGAGCGGCCGAACGCCGAGGTGAAGAAGTTGACCCCCGTGCGCTTGTTGCGGGTCAGCAGGCCAAGACCAAGGGCGCCCGCCGCGATCGGCACCATCGACGCCACGCCCGCGGCGGTGCGCAGTTGTGAAACGGGATTGCTTCCACTGCGGCTGGTGAACCGCAGCACCGGCCAGCCGCGTTTGGCCGCAACGGCGGCCAGCTTTCCCGCGGGGTTGGTCGGCCGTGGGTTGCCGACCAGGTACATCAACGCGACGTCCTCGTCACCGTCGGCATAGAAGTAGCTCTTGGACAGGTCGACGCCGTTTTCGGAGGCGAAGGCCTGCACCGCCCGAGCCTTGCCGGGGCCCCAGATGATCGGAGTCTTCACTTCCCCGGTGATGAGTCCGTCCTCGTCGGTCTCGAACTTGTTGCTCAGCACGTTCTTGATGCCGAGGAAGCGCGCGACCGGCTCCACCTGGACCGTCAGCGCCGACGAGCTGAGCACGACGGTGTGGCCGCGCTCCATGTGCGCCCGCACCAGATCGCGCATCTCGGGGTAGATGCGGCCGATGATCTTCTGGACGAAGAGCCGCTCGGCGAGCTCGTCGATGTCACCGAGTGAGCTGCCGCGCAGCATGCGCGCGCCCTTGCCGATGAGGTCCTCGAACTCGGACCGGCCGAGCTGGTGGTTGAGGCCGGCCTGCACCATGCCGATGAATTCGCCGACGCCCATCTGCCCGCGCCGCAATCGATCCCGGGTCATGATGACCCCGGTGAAGCCGGCGACCAGGGTGCCGTCGAGATCGAAGAAGGCGCCGATCTTCGGGCCTGCGGGGCTGCCCTGGATCTCGGCAACCGAGCCGGGAAGACGCATGGTGCGCGGGTTGGCGCGTCGGTTCGTCTTGCCGTCAGCGGCGGTCATTGGGCGCTACTCCCGTTCGGTGAAGGTGGTGTGGGCTCGTCGGCGTCCGGCGTGAATGATGCGGGGACGCAACGTCCTTCGCCGCCGAGGGTAAGCACTTCGTCGAATCCGGCCTGCAGGCAACGGGCGAAGAAGTCACCGTCGGTCACCGCTGCCCTGTCGTAACGCGCGGTGACGGTGATGTAGCCGGCCCGCGACACCAGCACCACCATCATCGCGACTCCGGGCAGCGGGCCAATCCCGTACTGCCGCAGCACCTTCGCCCCGGCTATGAAAGTGTCGCCCGCGTACACCGGCACATTGCTCGCCTGTACGTCGGAGTTCACGATCGATCCGGAGATGCCCTCCAGCACGGTGTCCGGTAGCAGGCTGAGCACGGGTGCGATCACGCCGACCATGTTCGCGGCGCGCTCGTCGCGCTTGCGGGTCATCTGTGAACGGATGCTCTTGATCCGCTTCTCGGGATCCACGAGACTGATCGGCGCGGCGAGATTGACTCCGGCGAACCGGTTTCCGCCCGCGGGGTCGTCGTCGGATCGCATGTTGACCGGGATCGCCATCGGCAGGGTGTCGACGGGTACACCCATGTGTTCGTGGTAGAGCCGCAACGCCCCGCACAGACCGGCGAGGTATGCGTCGTTGATGGAGCCGCCGGCGGCCTTGGCCGCCCTGTGCAGGTCGCCGAACACGATGTCGATGGCGTCGCTTCGCGACGACAGGCTTCGGCGTCGGAGCACCGGCGATGGTTCGGCGGCCGGTGCGACCACGCGGGCACTGGACATGGCGTACTCGACGGCGCTGCCCATCGACGAGACCGGGTCGCGGATCACATGCCCGACGGCCTGCGCGGCACCGAGCACTGCTTTGCCGACACCCCCGGCGATCGCGCCGGGCAGCCGATTGAAGCCTTCGCGCATCAGGTCGTTGGGCGACAGGTCTTGCGGAATCGGCAGCGGCGGCGCGTCTTCTGGCGGCGGGTCTCGCTCGAGGTCGTAGAGATTGGCGAACATCTCCACCCCGCCGACGCCGTCGGTCACGGCGTGGCTGAGATGCACCAGCTGGGCGGCGCGGCCACCGGCGAGGCCCTCGACGAGCGTCACCGTCCATAACGGCCGGGAGATGTCCAGCGGCGACTGCAGCGCGACCTCGGCCAGATCCATCACCTCGCGCAGCGTGCCCGGTTCGGTGACGCGGAGCCGACGCACGTGGAAGTCGAGGTTGAAGTCCGGATCGACGACCCAGCGCGGGGCCACCGTCGGCAGCGTCGGCATCACGACCTTCTGCCGCAGCCGCAGCACCTTCCGCGAGGCGTTGTCGAACCGGGTCCGGAAGCGTTGCCAGTCCGGTGTGGTGTCGAGGATCTCGACGGTCATGATGCCCGAGCGCGTGCGGGGGTGGGCTTCGCCACGGTGCAGTATCTGGTCGACGGGGCTGAGCTCCTCCGGGAGACCGGCCGCGTCCAATTCCGGCACGTCACTCACGGTTGCGGCCACCCTGCCATCGTTGCTGCTCCTCCCATCGCCCCGCAGATGCAGTACCCACGCTAGTCCGCCGCAACTCGCTGCGACGTGCCTTTGGTGGCTATATAGAAGCGGTAGTCGGACGGTCGGGGGAGGACTCCCCTCGCGGTGGTTAGCGACGAACCACAGGCTTCAATTCGCGGAATGCGGCAGCGTCCAACACCCCTGGCTGCTGACCGTTCTTGCTGGGGTAACTCGCAGGGTTACTGACGCGCCGTGTTCTGCGGGGCTGATGTAGTAGCAATCGTCGGTGTCCGGACAATAAATGCAGACGACATCGATTGTGTTCTCGTCCGTCGGCGTGATGTCCGTCCGGTTGCCTCGGTCCACGTGGACCGGAACTGCACCTTAACGGCGTGCCGACATCGATTCCAGACCAATACACGACAATCCCTCGGTCTGCGAGCTCCGATAGGGTGAGTGCGCTGCCTCCGTAGCTCAGCGGATAGAGCAACCGCCTTCTAAGCGGTTGGTCGCAGGTTCGAGTCCTGCCGGAGGCGCCGTCTGACCAGTGCAGATGTACCTTCGTGCAAGATTCGTGCAACTAGGGCATCCGGCGTGGCTCCAAATGAAATGGAGTCAACATCATGACCACAACCATCAACATCCACGATGTGCCGATCCCGGCTGGCGCCGCCAAAACCGATGAGTGGCAGGATGATTCCCCGCTCCCGTACCGAATCCTGTTCGGCGAACTCCGCGGTGTCGACGGCTTTCACATCGACCGGGTCAGCGTTCAGCCCACCGCAGTGCAGTTCGCCGATGGGCGCATCGACGACGGCAGCGTGCACGAGCCACCGCACGTCTATCTCGGCGACGACGGCCTTACCAGCTTGCAGGCTCGCGAGCTGGCCGCCGTCCTGCTCGAGGCAGCCGCGCAACTCGACGGGTGGGCCGTGAAATGACGACCGCCACAACTACCCGCGATGGACTAATCACAGAACTCTGCCGACTGATGGACGCGGTGGGCCCCAGCGACCTAACGGATGACGAGGCAGCCGCCATCATCGCCGCGGTGACGCCAGCCTGGGAGCGGAAGTATCGGCGGTTTAGTGCTGACATCGTCGACCTCGATCTGGTGCGCAATCACCCAACCAGGAATAGGACATGAGGCAGTCGGCCCGTCGTCCTGCTGAAGGTGGCGGGGCCGACCGCCGGTTTCGGATTCGTCGAACTAGATCAGGCGCCCACCCGTATTCGTATGAGGAAGGCAAGTTCTTTCCAATACGCCGGACTTGCCCTCTCTAGGTCGGCCCGCCACAACCGCGGGGGGGCGGGTTGTTGTGGCGGGCCGATCGCTGTCGGTAATGAGGGGTTCAGCGCGGCGCGCATCGGGAATTTGCTCCCCTCGGGCCGCCCGGCAGTCCCCTCCAGGAGCGAAACCTCACCGGGCTAGACAGTGACCGACAGCCAATACGCCAGGCTGCCGGCCACGTCAGCACGGAACCGAATACGGGCCGCGCTAGGAATGCACTACCCACATCTGGGCATCGACAATCATCTCTGGGACACTCCTCCCGAAAAAGGGAACACGCCGCCCCCTCGGCCCCGACCACCGTGGGGTTGGTGGCCGGGGCCGTTCCATGTCGCGGCCCGCGACTAGGCTGCCAAAAATGGAGGGCGATCTCGTCCCGACGACGAACGGAAAATGGCTAACTCAACCCCCTAGCCGATGCCCCAACGGACACCCCCTCGGTCCCAACCAAGTCCTCGTCGGGCACGTCGCCTGCCTCGGCCACGGTGGCGGCGGACACACCACCTGGCACTGCCGAACCTGCGACGCGACGGTGTACGGGCCACCGCTAAACGCTCACTGCGCTGCCCTGGTCGGTCCGGCTTCTGTACGGATCTCTACGAAATCGCATCGAGCTTCGTCCCAACGTCGCTAACGTCTGTCCCTGCACCAAACGCACACCTGGGGGAAGCAGTTGAGCGACGAAGACGCCGTCTCGGGGCGACTACTCGCCAAGTGTCGGCCCACGTCCGCGCGGCCCCCACGATCCCATGCAAGGTGCAGAAGTCGTTGTTAGGCAGCGGTGTTGGCTATGCAGGAGACCAGGCGGCGCCGATCGCGCGAAAGATCGAGCGCCGCCTTCGTCGCTGAATGACTCCCGTACTCGCTAGAAGAGACGCGCGACGCCACCTCCGGCCTCCCCGGCCAATCGGATCAGGGTCTCGTTTCGTTTGGGTCCGCAGTGACGGAAGTGTTGTTGCCGGTGGCAGTGGCGTTGCTGTTGGAGCCGGTCGCGCTGGCCGAGTCACCGCTACCAAACGTGGTGGTCATACCCCCGGTGCCGCCGGCGTAGGCGGTGCTGGTGTCGCCGTTGACGGTGGCAGTGTTGTCGCCGCCGAGGATGGCGTTGGCGCTACTGTGATCTCCCGTCACACTGGCCGTGTTGTTGTCGGTGTTGACGCCGTACAGCGTGTCACTGTTGATGACTCCAAGGGCGAAGGCCTGGCTGTCGTCGCCGATAACGGTGGCGTGATTGTTGTCGCTGCCGCCAGACGCGGCGAAGCTGCCGTCGCCGACGGCCGCGGCGGTGTTGGCATTGCCATAGTCAGCGCTAGCTTCGCTGTGGTCGCCGATGACGACGGCGGTGCTGTTGGTGGCGGGGCTGCTGGGATCGCCGATAGTGGTAGCGAAGCTGTTGTTGCCGTCAATGACAGCAGTGTTGTTGCTGCCGTCGATCATTCTTATCTGGTCGTTGTTGCCGTTGATGATGGCGGTGTTATAGCTGCCGTCAGCGATGAGGGCACTGCTGTTGTCGCCCTTGACCATCGCCTTGTTGTGGCTGGGGGCGACGGTACACCTGTCACCACACTCAGTGATGCCGGCGATAGCAGCGGCGTTAACGCCCTTGGCGATGGCGACCGACCCTTGGCCCGCCGATTCGGCGGTCGCACTGCCCTTCTGCACCCGCACCGTACCGTTGGTCGCCACACTCATGTTCTGCCCAGGGGCGGTTGACGATTTAGACGCATTCGACGTATCCGACGACGCCGGCTTTGCGGCGGCCGCCCAAGGTGTAGCCGCCATCCCGACCCCTATCCCCAACGCGATCGCAAGCGCGCCGACCCGGCCGATCACCTTTGCGTTATCCATGGCCTTGCTCCTTTCTCGGACGCGCCCTGCGCGCTTCTGCGGACTCAGCAACTGGCAGCAAGTCTCCAGTAGCAAAGTCCTCAGCTAATTACTCGCTTCGCAATCTGGACAGATAAAAATGACCAAGAATTTTGACAGATCCGTCAATCGGTTACCCACCCTCAGGTTATATCGACCGAAATCACTGCGGTTGAAATGGATTTATTGATCAGGCGATCCCGCCATCCGCCCGTGTCGCCAACCTATGTCCAGGATGTGGACAGTAATTTCACGGTATCATTACAGCAAATCTATAGTTACTTCACAGCTTATGCTGTAGCGGGCTGTGTAACCCGCTTGCCTACCTATATGCGGCCCCGAATCGATGCGAATGCGAAGGATCACGCCGCGCCATGAAAAAGCCGACCGTACCGCCGTTGCTCGTTCAACTGCTACGCCCGCGCCGGAGGACGCTGGCCGCCATCCTTGCAGCGATGTTGGTACAGAGCGCGATGAGCCTGGCCGCCCCGTGGCCACTCAAGATCGTCATCGATACCGTCATCGGACATCAGCGCGAGCCCGAATGGATCAACTGGGTGCTGGCGATGCTGGGCGGCGCCGAGCACAAGAGTCACATCGCCGTGGCCGCAGGCATCGCGACCGTGCTGATCGCCGTGGTGACCGGCGCAGCGTTGTATGCGGTCAGTTACTTCACCGAGAGCCTCAATCAGAGCATCGGATACGAGCTGCGGGTACGGCTCTACGGTCATCTGCAAGAGCTGTCGTTGGCGTACTACGACACGACTCGAGTGGGCACTCTGCTGTCCACCCTGACGAGCGATGTGCAGACGATCCAAGGTTTCTTGTCAACGGCGACGCTCAATATCTTCACCAACAGTCTGACCGTTGCCGGCATGGTCATCGTGATGTTGTTGTGCCGTTGGGATTTCACGTTGATCGCGTTGGCAGTAACGCCCCTCCTTGGGATCTTCGTCCTGAGGGTGAACAAAGCGATCAGGACCGCCGTGACGGAAGTTCGCAAACATCAGTCTGACCTCGTGGCCGCCCTGCAGGAGGGCCTGCAATCAATACAGGTGGTGCAGGCGTTCGGGCGCGAGGAGCACCAGGCACAGCAGGTGCGCACGGCCAGCATGAACACCGTCACGGCGTGGCTCACTGCGCGACGGGCGTCGTCGCTGCTGCCCCCGATCGTCGGAATGGCCATCGCGGTGTGTACGGGGTTGGTGCTCTGGCGCGGATCGCTGCTCATCCTGGCGGGCACGATGACGGTGGGCGCACTGACGGTGTTCCTCGCGTACCTGGCGAAATTCTTTCAGCCCGTTCGTGATCTGGCGCAGATGACCAATTCCATAGCGCAGGTGTCGGTTGCATTCGAGCGCGTTGTCGCGCTCATGGATACCGACACAGTCATTCCGGACAATCCGACGGTGACGGCTCCGCCGGCTTTTCGCGGTGACATCACGTTCGACCACGTCGCGTTCGGCTATTACCCCGAAAGGCCGGTGCTCCGCGACATCTCGTTCACCGTCGGGCAGGGCCAGATGCTCGGCATCGTGGGTGCCACCGGTAGCGGCAAGTCCACGATCGCCAGCCTCATCCCCCGGTTCCGCGATCCGGACGCCGGCGCTGTCACGATCGATGGCGTCAACATTCGCGACTACCCGCTGCGCAGCCTCCGTAGCCAAATCGGCTTCGTCCTACAAGACACAGTGCTCCTGCGCGGCACCGTGCGCGACAACATCGCCTTCGGGCGCCCCGACGCCACCGAGGACCAGATCGTCGAAGCGGCGAAGTTGGCCAACGCTCACGAATTCATCATTCGGATGCCCGAGGGCTACGACAGCGTCGTCGGCGACCGAGGTATGACGCTGTCGGGCGGGCAGCGCCAGCGCATCGGGATCGCTCGCGCCCTGATCCGTGACAACCCGATTCTGATTCTCGACGAGCCGACCGCGGCGCTGGACGCGGAGTCAGAGCACCTGGTGGTCGAAGCTCTGGAACGACTTGTAGTGGGCCGCACCGTCATTGCGATCGCACACCGCCTGAGCACGCTGCGCAACGCCGACAAGATCATCGTCGTCAAAGATGGCGTCGTCGCCGAAGACGGCGCACACCATCAGCTACTGGCCCTCGACGGCATCTACGCCCAGCTTCACCATCTTCAGTTCGACCGCCGCACGCCACAGCGAATAGGCGCCGCGTGACATCCGTCGGGACCGTAGATCCGAACCCGACCGATACTGGTCATCAACCCGTAACCTTCGGACGTTAGACACCTGCGGTGCCGATTCCCCTTCGCGCGCTCGCCGCGCTCGCCGCTGTCGCCGCCTTCGTCTCCGCGTGTGGTGGAGCTCACGACAAGACGCCACCGCCGACGGTCGCCGCCTCGGATCTGAACAAGCTGCTGCTCGGCCCAGACGACATCAACGCCGTGATGGGAACCAACGCCATGGCGTCCGATGCCCCCTTCACCGAGCTCAAGCAGGATCAAGAGCTGATGCCGAACGTCAATTGCCTCGGTCCCTGGCAGGTCGCCGAACAGGGTGTCTACGGCGACAGCAAGCCCGCCAGCGTCCGTGGGCTGCGCTTCACCCAACCCAACCCAGACAACTGGGACAGTCTCGCCGTGCAAGCTGTGGTGCTCTATCCCTCCGCGGATGACGCGAAGAAGTTCTTCGCCGCCTCGTCCGATCGGTGGTCGAAGTGCACGAACCACCGCGTCAACCTCAGCATCAACGGCGGCCCGACGACTACATACATGTTCGGGGACCTGACGAAGAGCGACACGCAGTTGAGCATGCCGATCAACCAGACGCCATCCGGAAAGCCCTGTCAGCACGCGCTTTCCGTGAACAGCAATGTCATCGTCGACGTTTCGGCCTGCACCGACAGTGCGAAAGACCAGGCGCCGCAGATCGCGCAAAAGATCGAGAGCCGCATTCCGCACTGACCCACACTCGGAATCGCTAGAAGAGCTCCGGCGTCTTCGGTGGCACATCATCGAGAAATGCACTCACCATTGGCACCAGCAGCTCCGACTCTCCCGAGAGGCCAACGTGCGACATCGCTGGCAGGACCACGAGGCGCGCGGACGGAACCGCCCGCAACACTCCCGACGCGGCTGCTTCCTCGTCGCCTCCGCCGCGCAGCTTGAACATCGCCAGCGCATGCTCGGGCTTCACGCCGTCCGCATCGCCGACGATGACCATCGTCGGCGCGGAGATCGAACGCATCTCCTCGTCACTGATGTTCTGGTCGTTGATGTTCAGGCGCTTCATCTTTCGCACATAGGTGTCGAACGCCTTCGCGTCCGGCGTGTGCTGCTTGAATGCCGCCTCGACGGACGTGCCGACGAATTCGTCAGCACTCAAGCCCCCGATCGCTTCGAACACCGACGGGTACCAGCCGTCCTTGCGGAAGGTGGCCGACATGGAGACCAACTTGCTCACGAGCGACGGGTGACGGATCGCGAGCTGCAGCGCGACCCCGCCGCCTTGCGAGTACCCCATCACATCCGCGCGCTCGACCTCCAATGCGCGCAGCAACGCCGCGGCATCGTCGGCGAACTGCTCATACGACATCTCCCGCGAGGTATCCGGAGTGCGGCCGTGTCCCTGTTGGTCGAACACGATCACGTCCCGCTCCCGCGCGAAGGCGTCCGCCCACGGCTTCATCGGGTCGGTCGCCATGAACGCCCCGGGGATCAACAGCAGCGGAGGCTTCGCCGTGTCGAGGTCGCCATACACCTCGTGATAGACGCTCAGCCCGTTGATCGGCAGGTAACCACTGCGCGACGGCTCCGTCCCCATCATTTGCCCCTTCTTCATGCCTACTCCAACGACCGTTTCCACCGGGATAGACCGCCAGGACAGGACAACCTCACCGTCGAACAGCCGAGTCGATTTGGAAAGGCGCTGGTGAGTGAGTACTCTCTCACCATGGTTGCATCCGGCCGCGACCGTCTTCTCGGCGAAGCGCTCAAGCTCTTCGCTGCCCGCGGATACGCCGCGACATCCGTCGCCGATATCCAGAAGGCAGCCGGCCTGGCGCCGGGCTCGGGAGCGCTCTACAAACACTTCGCTTCGAAGCGCGCCCTGCTGGAAGCCGCGGTCGCGCACCGCATCGAGAGCATCGTCGCCGCGCGCGAAGAGTACGACGCGGAATCACCGGCAGGGGTAGAGAAAGCGGTGCGCAGAGCCGGTCAACTCATCCGAAGCAACCTCGCCCAGAGTGAGGACGTGCTTCGCGTGATGCTGCGCGAACCCGATGAGCTCAGCGATCTGAACGAACAGACGTGGAAGGCCATCACCGACAACGCATATCAACGGTTCACCGACGGGCTCATCGCATCCAACCGCGCCGGCATCACGAACGTCGCTGACCCGGAAGCGACCGCCGCAGTTGCGATCTCGTCACTGACCTACTCCGCCACACTTCGGGCGCTGACGGGACACACCCCCGGCGACGTCGACGACGACCGGTTCTTCGAAGCATGGGTCCACCAGACCGTCAGCGCGCTCACTCCATGACACATGACAACCACACCAAGGAGATCAACGTGACTTTCTCTCTACAACCCAGCGATGACGTGATCGAGGTGCGCGACTGGGTTCACCAGTTCGCCGCCGAGGTCGTCCGCCCCGCCGCCGCGGAATGGGACGAGCGCGAGGAAACGCCGTGGCCCGTCATCCAGGAGGCCGCCAAAGTCGGTCTCTACTCCCCCGAGTTGTTCGCCCAGCAGGCTGCAGAACCGACGGGGCTCGGGATGCTGACAGTTTTCGAAGAGCTGTTCTGGGGGGATGCCGGCATCGCGCTGTCGATCTTGGGCACCGGCCTCGCTGCTGCAGCCCTGGCAGGCAACGGAACTCCCGATCAGGTCGGCCGGTGGCTACCCGAGATGTTCGGTACCCCCGGCGACCCGAAGCTCGGCGCATTCTGTTCGTCGGAGCCCGACGCCGGATCCGACGTCGGCGCGATCCGCACGCGGGCGCGATACGACGAGGCCTCCCGCGAATGGGTGCTCAACGGGACGAAGACGTGGGCGACCAACGGCGGGATCGCCAACGTGCACGTCGTCGTCGCATCAGTCCATCCCGACCTCGGGTCACGCGGCCAGGCGACATTCATCATTCCGCCCGACACCGCGGGTCTGTCCCAGGGCCAGAAGTTCAAGAAGCACGGTATCCGCGCATCGCACACCGCTGAAGTCGTCCTCGACAACGTCCGCCTGCCGGAGGACATGATTCTGGGCGGCCGGGAGAAGTTCGAGGACCGAATCGCCCGTGCCAGGTCCGGAGTATCGACCGGTGGCCAGGCTGCCATGAAGACCTTCGAGCGGACTCGGCCCTCTGTCGGTGCGATGGCGGTGGGCGTTGCCCGCGCCGCATACGAGTACGCGCTCGACTACGCCTGCCAGAGAGAACAATTCGGGCGCAGGATCGGCGAGTTCCAGGCGGTCGCGTTCAAACTCGCCGACATGAAGAGCCGTATCGACGCGGCGCGCATGCTCGTGTGGCGAGCGGGGTGGATGGCGCGGAACAACAAGAGTTTTGATTCAGCCGAGGGCTCCATGGCCAAACTTGTTGCCAGCGAAACCGCGGTCTATGTCACCGATGAGGCGATCCAGATTCTCGGCGGCAACGGATACACCCGCGACTACCCCGTCGAGCGCATGCACCGCGACGCGAAGATCTTCACCATCTTCGAAGGCACGAGCGAGATCCAGCGACTGGTGATCGCCCGCGCGATCACCGGCCTACCGATCCGATAGTCACTCCCTAGGTGAGGGAGTTGCGTCACGCGCTGCGTCAGCCTTGCTAGGCGCGGAGTGAATCGACGAGGCGGTCCATGACGGCGCCTGCGTCTCGCCGGGCTTGCCGACGGTTCTTCGCGCGGCAGATGTAAAGAGTCGCCTCGCGTAAGGCGCCCATCATCGTCAGGGCCGTAGCCTCGACAGGTTGGGCAGGAATCGCGCCACTGTTAATCGCATCGGACAGCAGACTCGTCACCAAGCCGATGTTGTAGCGGGTTCCGATCTCGGACCATCGATCCCATCCGAGCACCGCCGGCGCATCCATCAACACGATCCGTTGCACTTCGGGGTCAGCGCAGGCATCGAGCCAGAAGGCCGCACCCAACCGCAGGACCTCGACCGGATCTGTCTCTGCTGCGGCTGCGATGGCTTTCCCCATACGGGCCGCCATTTCGGCCTCGACTTGTTCGAAGACAGCGGCAAAAAGCTCTGTCTTATCGGCGAAGTGGTGATACAGCGCTCCACGCGTCACACCGGCGTCACGCACGATTGCTTCCAACGACACGTCGGCAAAGCCCGGCGCGGCGAACAACGGCCGCGCTGCCGCAATCAACGCTTCACGCATGTCGGCGGCACGTTGAGCCTGCGTGCGACGGTTGTCCTTCATCGGCGTGTCATCGTACATACCGAATGTCGGTATCCGGGCTGGATTAGCTGAGCATCACCGACCGCGTCTCGATTCGCCGCGCCGCGGACGCGCTCCCACCTACCGCACAGTCAGAACACACACAGTTGGCGCACGATGCCCAGGGCCGCCGCATCCCCTTCGGCGTTAACGCCCAGCTCTTCCCAGGTACCGCGTTGGGTGATCCACCGTACGAATGCTTGCGAGTCCGAGGTGATGTGGGCGGCAACGTCGGAGTCGCCGATTCGCAAAGTGCGAGCGCAGAGCCCGTTGAGGTGTACCTCGACCGCATCATTCATTTGGCCGAGAAGCGCGGCGTTTTGCTGCGGCAGTGACGCTTCGATCCAGTCGAGTGTCGGAGCCAAGCGCAGTTCGTCGGTCGCGGGTGGCTCTCCCGCCAACGGTCCGTTCGGACCGAACAGATCGAACCGAAGGTGGATATAGGCCTCAAAGGCAAAGGCGTTCGGCACGAACGATGCCGGATACGTCCCCACGTCACCCAGCGGTATTTCCACCTCGTCCTGGCCGTCCAGACCGGCAAGTAGTTCGATCCCTTTGCGACTCACCGACTCGTAGTCGGCCACCACTTCGTCAACGGTCATGGACCGGCGCGACTCGACATACAAGTCCGCGGCGCGCTCTGCAGGTAGTCCCGCAGGATCGGGCAACCTCGACGGGTCCACCGCCAACCAGAAGCTGCATGCCATGTGCGACACCAAGTCCTGCACGGACCAACCAGGACAGCCGCTCTCCGTCGCCCACACCGACTCCTCGATGTGCGGAAACAGATCCAACAGAATCTGTCGATCTTCCTCAATCGCGTTAAGCACTGAACTCATCCGCTCGTCCTTTCAAATACATACCGTATGTATAAACATACAGACTGTATGTATGATGTGCAAGCGGGACTATCTCGGACGTCGAGGAACTGGAGCGCGTCACGGCGAGGTGCCCGTTTCGGATTTTGGCCTCACCCGCCTGTCGGTGCGGGCACCGACCACACTCCGTGATGTCGGCCCTCAAATCATCCTGTGCACATCGCGTCGCGTACGGGTCGACGAGCTAGATGTTTCGCTGGGGCATGCCGTCTTTGTGCCCGCTGGGATGGCGAGCACGGTGGACGGCGATGGACTCGCGTTCGTAGCAGGCGTCGGCTGACTCGCGTTGCGAAGACGTTCGCCCGCCTACGGCACGATCGAATCCACGTATCCGCCGTCGACGCGCAGTGCTCCCCCAGTCGTTGCGGAGGCCAGCGGCGACGCCAAATACGCGACCATGTTCGCGATTTCTGCAGGTTCGATGAGCCGCTGGAGCAGTGACTGTGGGCGATGCTTGCGCATGAACTCGCGTTGTGCCTCGTCCCACGGCAGCGATTTGTCGACCAACTGATACACGAAGTCCTCGACACCCGCAGTATGCGTCGGCCCGGCGATGACGGAATTGACTGTCACACCGGTCCCCGCCGCATCCTTGGCGAATCCTCGCGACACAGCCAACAGCGCCGTCTTGGACACCCCGTAGTGAATCATCTCCTCGGGCGTGACCAACGCGGAGTCACTGGCGATCTGAATGGCTCTGCCCCACCCGCGCTCGATCATGCCCGGAAGGTACATACGGATAAGTCGCACCGCCGCAAGCACATTCACATCGAAATATTGGCGCCACTGCTCATCAGTGATCTCACGCGCCGGTACCGCGCCGAAGATACCGAGGTTGTTGACCAGGATATCCACGGCCGGCAGCTCATGAAGTAGCTGGGCTGCGCCTTCCTCGGTGGTCACGTCGACGGCAACGCCCACGACATCACCGCCCAGCTTCGCCACTGCTTCCTCGACGCGCTGCGCTGTACGCCCGTTGACCGCAACACGTGCGCCGCTGCCGGCCAGTGCCTCCGCAATGGCCAACCCGATGCCCTGTGTCGACCCGGTGACCAGGGCCGTCTTCCCACTCAGATCAATGTCCACGCGGTGGTACTACCACGACGCGTGACGAACTATTCCGTAATGCAGGTGAACGATCCCACTTTTGAACCGGCGCTCAGCCAACAACTCCAGCCGAACGCGCACGTCGGCAGGCAGCGCCGGCTTTCCGCCACCGATGACGATCGGAACGTGAAACAGGTGACACTCGTCGACGAGGCCCGTGGCCATCGCTTGGCCTCCCAGAAGAGCTCCGCCCACGCTGATGTCACTGGACAGCGAATCCTTGAGCCGGTTGACGGCTGCCGGATCGAAATCGCGCTCAATCCGTGTTCTCTCACTCATCGGCTCCGTGAGCGTCCGCGAGTACACGATCTTGTCGGCGCCGCGCCAGATGTCCGCGTAATCCCGTGCGGGCCCATGTTGATCACGTGTGGGTACGGACTCCCAGTACACCATCGTCTCGTACATCCGGCGTCCGTAGAGATACGTGCCGATAGGCCGCTCGAGCACGTTGATGAACGCGTGCACTTCGTCGTCGGGCGCCAAAGAGGCGAAGCCGCCGTGTTTGTCTTCCACGTAACCGTCGAGCGATGCGATCGCAGAGTAGATCAGCTTGGCCACCTCGATCTCCTTCTTCAGGGCTGCTCGTCCAGCGTCGAAGCGAAATCTTTCGCACAGTTGAGACCGCGATCGCGCGCCGTTGTCATCGCCCGCTCGCGCGTAGTGTGCCCACCCCACGTTTTCGCACCCTGGCCGCGCTCTGGCTGGCGGCGGGCATTGGAAGGAGTCGCCGAAGTTCTCGCCGAGTCCCGCGTCAGCAGCTTCGCCGCCGGCGAATTCGCGGCACCTGCGGCCGAGTACCAACGTCAGCACTTTGCCGCAGCCGCACAGCCCCGGCATCATCACGACATCTGACCGGGTCACACCCCGAACGCGCCGCCCTCGATCAGGATCACCAGACCGATGCCGATCAACACCACGGGCAGAAAGATGTGGCCCCAGCGGGCGAGAAGCTTGGCGACGGCCGGACGGGTGGCGACGTACCACCCTGCCGCGCACCAGACCGCGACGCCGACGAGGAACACGGCGACATAGCCGATCATGCTGCCGATGCCGGCTACCGCAAACACCGGGACGTAGACGCCGATGTTGTCGCCGCCGTTCGCGAAGGTCACGGTCGCAACCTCCCAGGCACTGGCACCGCCGACCATCGGGGTTTCGTCATCACTGCCGGGATCGTCGCGGGAACGCCATACATCCCAAGCGGCACGAATGCCGAGAAGCAGGGGCAACAGCCCGAGGTACGGAATCGCGGTATCAGGCAAGAGGCTCGCTCCGAGTGCTCCCAGCACCGAAACAGCAAGGATCGCAATGAAGCCGAGGTACTGGCCGATGATCACACGAATTGCAGAAGACGGATCGCCCTTGGCCTGCCCGAAGAACACGGCCAACACAAGCATGTCGTCGATGTTGGTGACGGCGAACATCCCCGCAGCCCGGCCAAGAAGTGCCAGTTCCACGTGTTAGCCGCTTTCGTTCGCTACCAAAACATCGATAAGTTCCCGGTCGCAATGATCATCCATGCCCGCAGGTGGCAATTCTCCAACCGGGATCACATTCTCTCGGCTACCGCCAAATAGCGCCCTCGACCTCCTCAACGGTGATACAACGGTGCATTACGAGGGGGTATGTTTGAATTAACGCCTACGTAAGCATCTGGGGAGGGCGCACAGCTATGACGCCAATCAAAAACGAGTCAGGGAAGCAAATATCGGTCGGCTCCTCGGTTCGAGCCTACCCAGGCACCAGCCGTGAAGTTCGCGGAGTGGTTATCGAGGATTTCGGTGATTTCTCAGGTCACGCGGTGGATGTCGGCGAACACCACATCGTCGATGCGGCCCGCCGGTGGGCCGTCCGGGTCTACGACGACACTCTGGTGTTCGTCGACGACGACGACATAGTCGCCGACTAGCCCCGTCACTGCGCCGGGCGGAGCACCACTATGCCCGGCACCGTCTTCAAGTAGTCGGCGAGCGGACTGTCGACGACCTTGTTGCTCGCCACCAGCGAGGACGCGTTACGCAGGACCGGACCGCTGGGTGTGTCGACGAAGATACCGACGTGCGTGACGTCCAGGCCGCCGTCTTGCGCGTATGCGCCGATGTAGTCGCCGGTGCGGAGTCGGCCGACCACGCCGCTGTCGACCTGCCGACTCGGAATGTAGGCGACGGTCCGCGGCACGACCGGTAGGCCGGGCAAATACAGATCGCCTGAATCTTTCCGGTTGAGGTTCTTGTTCGACTGAACGGCATTGGTGCTGAGGCTCGCGGTGATATCGGTCGCGATGGCAGGCGACGATGCGGCCCAATCGGTGAAGAAGTGCTTTCTGTTCTGGAAGGCGACGACACCGTCCTTGTATCGGACATTGATCAGACTCGCAATGAACTGATCGCGGTCGCCCGCGCGTTTCAGCGCCTCCACATAATCGGCATATGTGAAGCAGTCGACTTTCTGCAATTCGACGACGAGTTGTTCAGGCACCGTCGCCGATCCGACGAGAGTGTCTGCGCCATAAGGCGTTCCAAGGAGTTGGCGCGACAGTATCTCCGAGAGCTCCGATGGTTGTGCGGCCGCGGCCTTGTTTCTGGCTGCAAGCAGGTTCTGAAGAATCTGCTCACTCTGGCCGGAGATGGTCACGCTTGGGGCGGCCGTCGCCATCGGCATGACGACAGCGGCGGCACACATCAAAGCCCCCGCCACACGCGCGAGCCGTGCCGTGACACGACGCATATGACCCCTCCCCGGTCCGGCGTTGTTCACAACGTACTCGTTGGACACTGTCCGGTTAGCTCTCGGGTCGTCGGGAATACCTGCGGCGTGCCGGGCGTCGAATAACCGGAGTAGACGCATTCTCGGAGGTAGGCGATGAAGTTCGGAATCTCGACGTTCGTCAACGACGACACCATCGACACGGTGTCCTTGGCACGCGCAATCGAAGAGCGAGGTTTCGACTCCCTCGTCATAGCGGAGCACACACACATTCCGGCGAGCCGCGAATCCCCGTATCCCCAGGGAGGCGAGCTGCCGTCGATCTATTACCGGACACTCGATCCGTTCGTGACGCTCGCCGCAGCGGCGGCGGTGACATCGAAGATCGAACTGTTCACCGGGATTGCCCTGCTGATCCAGCGCGACCCGATCATCACGGCGAAGGAAGCCGCAAGCATCGACCTCATTTCCGGTGGCCGATTCGTATTCGGGGTGGGCGCAGGCTGGAACATCGAAGAGCTCCGAGACCACGGCACGGACCCGAGGACCCGCGGCGCCCTGCTCGACGAGCGAATCGAGGCCATCAAGGCGCTGTGGACCGAGGAGCCCGCCGAGTATCACGGCAAATACGTCGACTTCGACGCGTCCTACCTCAGGCCCAAGCCCGTGCAGAAGCCGCACCCGCCCATCTTCATCGGCGGGGACTCGGACGCCACGGTCAAGCGAGTGGTCAGGCACAACGCGGGCTGGATTTCCAATCCGAACCCGGTCGAGGCACTGAAGAAGCGCATCGGTCAGATGCGTGACGGTGCAGGCCACGACGTGCCGCTGGCGATGTTCGGCACGCCCGTCGAACCCGACTACTGGCACGCCGTCGACGATCTTGGTTTCGGCCAGGTCGCGTTGCTGCTGCCCACGCTGCCCAAGGACGAAAGCCTGAAGCTGCTCGACGAATACGCCGCCGCCGTCGGTCAATACCGCGCCTAGACCGATTACCCTTGGCGCGGTGACGAGAAGACCGATGCACACAGGCGCGCCGCTTGTACTCATCGCGATCGCTCTCACCCTTGGCGGCTGCTCGCACAACGCATCGCCTGATCACGCAGCCCCGTCGAGGGCGGCGGCTGCCCCGCCGCCGTCAGTGACCTTGCTCGATCAGACGACGGAGCCCGCCCCCGCAGGCGCCCAGCCCAGGGTGTCGTCCGACCCCGCCAGGCTGGCCGATGACCTCGTCGCCGACGAGCAGGCACTGCGCGACCCGTCCACGCCGGGGCCCGCGCTGCAGGCAGCGGCGCGCAGACAGCAGGCGGCCTACCGCGCCATCGGGTACCACAGCGAGTGGGATGCGATCACCCGTCCCCGAATCCCTGCCTCGCTGCTGCAGATCTATGACCTCAACGTCGACGCGCGTCGGCAACTCACCGCGATGGCCGAGACCAAGGACGCGGTCCCTGCCTGGCGCGTCGTCGCACCGGCTCCGGCTGACGAGCTGCTGGCCTATTACCGGGACGCGGAAGCGGCGTCCGGCGTCGGCTGGAACTATCTGGCCGCGATCAATCTGATCGAGACGCGGCTCGGCAGTGTCGTTGGCCCGAGCTCCGCGGGCGCACAGGGCCCGATGCAGTTCCTGCCATCGACATTCGCGGCCTACGGCGACGGTGGCGACATCTACTCGCCCCGCGACAGCATCATGGCGGCAGGCCGCTACCTTGCGGCCAACGGCTTTTCGAACGACCGGGATGGCGCGATCTTCCGGTACAACCATGCCGCCCAGTACGTGCGAGCGGTCAACGACTATGCGGCGGTGCTTGCCGCCGATCCCGCGGCGTTCACCGGCTTCTACGGTTGGGATGTCTACCTGAAGACGACGCGAGGTGATGTGCTGCTGCCCATCGGTTACGCGTCGTCGACGCCGATCCCGGTCGACGAATACCTGGCGACCCACCCGCAGTAGAAGCGGACTCCGTCACGTCATCGAGCGTGGTGCGACGGTATTCGTGAGCGAGGCGATCGTATCGGCGATGCGCGCCAATTCCTCCACGACAGGCTCGTTTTCACGCACGGCTGCCCGCAGCGGCGTTTCCCCTTCGGGCTCGGCACGCATTTCGGCTTCTCGCCGGACATGCAAATCGTGGATGTACTGGCGCATGCCGTCGACGGCTGCCTCGACCGCAGCGGTGTCCCCGATGGCATCGGGCGCCCCGAGGCAGTGTCGGACAGCCGCCACCGCGTGTTGCCGGTATTCGTCCAGATGCGGTATCGGTGACGATCTGAGGGTGGGCAGTGATGCCAACGCTGAGAGACGCAGTGCAATCGCCGTCAACTCGTTGACGACCGTTGTGGCGGCACGCATTCCGGTGTGCCCGGGTTCGCTGCGCGCACGCGAGACGCTTTCATCCGCACCGCGCACGCCGGCGGTCGCGGTGCGCCGCGCAGCATCCACCGCGGCGCGATTCTCAGCAGTCGGATCGGCGACATGCGCCAGCACCGCGTCGAGATACTCGGCGGTCTTGTCCGCTGCCCGGCCCAGTTGACCGGGCAGTCGGTTCGCCTCCCAGTCGGGCAGAAAAAGAAAGTGGCCGACCACAGCCGCAGCCGTGCCGACGATCGTCATGGCGATCCGGCCCACCGCGGCATGCCAGTCACCTTGATCGGTGATATCGCCGATCAACAGAATGAGCGGGGTGCCGAACAGCACCCAGAAGGCGTAATTGACTGGCCGCAAGGCGAATCCGACGGCGATGACCACGAACACCAGCGCGGCGAGGGCCGTCGCGGAATGAATGCCCGCAATCACCACCGCCGCACACGTGCCGCCGACGACATTGCCCACGACCCGCTGCCAGGCGCGTTGCGTCGTGGCGCCGTATTGCGGGCGCAACACCCGCAATGCCGCCAGCGCCGCCCACTCGCCGTTCGGAAGATTCGCGATCTCGACCACCGCGAACAGCAGCGACGTGACGGCCGTCGTCCGCAACGCGTGCCGGTAGGTGGTCGACCTGAGCCGCATCGCATCGCGCAAACCGTCCAGCGTGAACGTCGCGGCGGGTGACTCGCCGGTGCCGGGCAGGCGGACGTTTGGGCGGCCACTCAGTCGGTCAGCTTGGGCGCTCGCGGAATCCACCGCTGCGCTGATCGCGATCATGCGTCGCCGCAGGTGTGCGACCGCCGATGCCCGCGAGTAGTCGGCCTCGCCGTCAATGGCGGCTTGGCGCAAGCGATTACTGGCCTCGATGAAGTTGTCCAGCGCGTGGTCGGATGTGGTTGGCATGCCGGGCTTTCCGCGGGCCAACTCGGTCGCAATGGCCCCGAGGCGCAGCCCCAACGATTTACCGAGCGCGCGGTACTCCCGTGCAATCGCCGGGTCCGGCTCACCCGCTGATCGGAGGCTGGCGATCGAGTCGACCAGCGCGGCGGCCGTGTCGACCAGGGCCCTCGCCGGCTGTGCGATCGCATCGTCGCCACCCGGCCCGGCAAGGACGAGCACGGCGTCGTCGGCCTCGCGCAGGGCGGCTTCGACGCCCGCCCGGTTTGCGGGCGGCGCGCTGGTCTCGTCGGCCATCAACGCAGCGACCTCGCCGTAGGCGGCACCAACCGTCCCGACGAGGCGACGCAATCGCGGTGCCGGAGTCAAGAGCAATGTCGCGACCGCGTACCACAGCCCGCCGACGGCGACGAGCAGGACCGACACCGCGGCGCTCCCCTGCGCCGTCATATAGATGCCCGCCAGGAACGCCGTCGCCGGCATGGTTCCGCATCGAAGGGCCGTGCTTCCGAACACGGTGCCCATCGAGGCGATGAACACCAGCGCGGCGAAGACCACCACATCGAGCGGGAACAGCCGAGTGGTCACCGCGCCCACGGCGAAGGCGCTTGCGTTCACCAGCGCGGCCACCACGAGCCCGGTTGTCCGGCTCCAGCGCTCACCACCCTTATTGGTGAATGCGGCGACGTACGCACCGATGCACAAGGTGGCGCCCGCACCCGGCTCCCCGACAACGGCGCCGACCAGAAGTGGAGTTCCGATCGCCACCCCATTGATCAGCCCGCCGACCACGGCTGGTCGGGTTCCGGGTGTGCGGCTGAAGATGTGCATCGGTTCTCAGCGCCGCCAGAAGTCGTAACGATCGCATCCAGGCCTGAAGCCTGCCGCTTGTGCGATGTCCACCGCCACGTCGAACTGCTCTCCGACCCTCAACGGCTGGTGCGCGTCACTGCCGAATGAGACCGCGTCTCCGCCCTCCTCCCACCACCAACGCATCAGCTTCTCGGATACCAGCGGGCTTCGAGTGTTGATCTCGAGCGCACGCCCTGACGACGCCAGCCCGCGGAACACCGCCCGGTACTCCTCCTCGAAGTCAATTTCGGCGAATTCGCCCACGCGACCGGCCGGCCAGTAACGGCGCGGGTAATCGCAGTGCGCGAGAACGTTGAACACCGCCGAGCTGTCCACCAGGACAATGAGCTCGGCAAAGTAGCGGCGCATGACCTCGTGGGCGTCGAGCTGCCTGAAAAGTGCGTTGCTGATGCCCGTCAGCGTGCCGTCGTGCACGATCCCATGCAGGCTGCCGAGCACCCGTTCGAAATCCCCGGATGCCAGCACGGCGGCCACGCTCGCCGGAAACAGGTGCGGTTCGCCCGCCTCGATGCCCGACAGGATGCGCAGATCCGGGAACTCCTCGCGGCAACGCGCGACGTCGGCGAGATATCCGTCGACGTCCAGCGGCCCGACCCTCGGACGGGCACCGACTCGCTCGGGCAGCGGCTCGGGCCGCCCGGACAGGGCGGCCAGCTCGGCCGCATCGTCCCCGCTCCAGTCGGTGAAGTCGACGTGCTCGGTGAACGCCACTGCTGGCAGGCCCAACTCCACGGCGCGGGCGCAGGCGAGCTGCATCGACGAGCTCGACGCGGTGTCCCAGGACCACCGGGTGTGAACGTGGTTATCGGTGGGCAGACGGGCGACGGAGTCCACGCCATAACGCTAGTGCGCCGCGGTCACCCGGCCTATCCAATGGCGCAGCTGGGGCGCGTCGTCGTGGCAGGTGCAGGCGTTCAGCCAGGCATGCAGTTGGGCCGCCGTGCGACCCTCGACGCTGCAGTGCGCGCGGCTGATCACGTCGAGTGCCAGACGGATCGCGGCGAACGTGTCGCCGACACCGTGAGGCCGAGCCGAAAGGTGTCGCGAGGGAAGGCGTCGCTGATGGCCGACATGACTCGTGTCATCAACATCTCCTCGTCCTGGATCACGCTGGCCTCCTGACCCACCGCGACCAGTTCGCCGAGTTTGCGCACCTGCTCTCGTTCGGCGCCAAGGGCTTCCGCGCCGCGATTGAGCACGGCGATCTGCTGTTCGGTCAGGTCGAACCTCTCGGCGAGAGTGGCGGCGACGGCACCCGCGGGCACGTGCTCACCTCGCTCGCGTCGCATCAGCACGTCGACCATCGCCTCCGATGCGGTCGAGTAGTCACGCCGCAGATCGGCGATGGTCTGCTGCGTGGCAAGCGAATCGAAAAGCCCTCTGACAGAACCCTGCCGGTGAAACTGGATGTGCGCGCTGTAGGCGATGAAGCAGAACGCCATCGTCATGAGCAGATGCCACAGCCACCACGAGGCGTGCCAGCTCATCCCGATCGCCACCGCAAGCGATGCCTCGGCCAGCAGCACGTACGTGGTCAACACCGACATCACCACCACGGCGCGTCGACGGCGGTAGAGCGGGAAATAGGCCAGCGCGGCCACAGCGAAGAGGGCGGAGCCGACCAACCCTGCCACTTCCGCCGCGCCGTCCACCAGTGCGGGATCCATCAGCCGATCGAACACCCGGTACACAATCGCGGCAGCACACGCGGCCATCGATACACAGACGAGAATCGTCAACGGCACCCGCAACCATCGGACTCGCGCGATTCTGGCCGGCGTGAACTCAACGGCGGAGGCCAATGCCACCATGCCCGCCAGCACCAGGCCCACGCGGCTCGGCAGCATGAAGTCCGCGTCCGACGTCTGCATGAGAACTCCGGGTGTCACCAACGCGTGCAACGCGAAAAACCCTGCGGAGATGACGAATACCAGCGAGACCAACCACAGCCGGGCATCGTCTCGCGCGCTGGCCCCCTTGCCGATCAGCGCGCCCAACACCGTGCTGACGATGGCTGCCGCGAAGACCAGCACGAAGTGGGCCATGCGGTTGTCCCAGGCGAGGTCGAGCTGAGGCCGGACCAACAGCAGCCACAGCGCGAGCACTGGCAGCGCCATGTGCAACAGCCATGTCGCGGCCCGTGCCGCCGATCCATTACCCACCCAAAGTGCAACCCGCATCGGGTCGAAGACCATGCGGTCTGCGCGATCTGTCCGAAGAGTCGCGTAATCCGGCTAAGCGGGCGAGCTCATGCGAAGATCGGTCCGACGGGCGGATACTGCGCGATGAGCAACTGTCTGATATCGGTGAGCGACATCGGGTCGGCCGCAGACTGAAACACCGTATCGATCCGCATCGGCTTCCCCCAGGCGGTCAGATCTTCGATCGTCGGACTCTGCGCGTTGCCGGACAGCTTCTCAAACCAATCGGCCCGACCGTAGGTGATGTCACCGCCGATGCTCACCAATTCCACCCATGACGGATCGGCAATGCAGATGTTCTCGTACGGGTCGTCATGGTGGCGTTCGAACACGACGAGGTCAGCCACGCGGCCCTTCGCGAGTGAGCCCAGTTTGTCCCCGAAGCCGGCAATGTCGGCCGCTACCGACGTCACCATCGCCACCAGATCGCGGGCCGTGATCGGATGCTCCTGCCGCGCCAATTCCCTTCGCGCGACCTTCATCTCGGCCAGCAGGCTCAGCGAGCCCGACGGCATCCAGTCGGCACCGAGCGCGACGGGCATTCCGGCTGCGATCGCCTCCCCTGCAAGCGTTGTCTGCTTGTAGAGCCGCAGATTTGACTGAGGCGACCAGACGAGTTTGCAGCCCGCATCGGCGATGTCGTGCAGATCCGTTTCGCTCAGTGACGAACCGTGGATGACCACGGTGGCAGGCGTCGCCACCTCTAACTTGATGAATCGGCGAAACTCGTTGGCCAGCGCTTCATTACCACGCTGGCCTTCGCACAGGTGCAGATAGAAAGCCGTGACCTCACCGTCTTTGATCGCTTGCAGAATCGATTGCAGCCGATCGAAATCCCTGCTGGATTCGGTTGGCAGGTCGATCATCGACCGCGCCTTGTGCTGACCCAGCGTCCATAGATCAAGGTTGCGCACAAGCGGTTCCACTTTCGATGTGCTCGCACCTGACGCGCCCTGGATACCCGTAACGCCTGCGATGAGTGCTCGCACTTCGGCGTAGCGGGTTTGCGTGTGTGCAGGCAGGGCGTCGATCAACTTGTTCTGCGGGTCGCGCACAAGCTCGTGGTAGGTGTCGCTCTCGCGCCATCGATACCGGTTGGCGTACACCTTTGGCGGTTCCCATGGAGCGAAGACGTTGAAGTCCGGATGGTTGTGCAGGTCGAGCAAGCCCGGAACGATCACGCCCTCGGTGTCGACGATGTCGACACCTTCGGGCTTCTTGCGGCTGACACTGTCTATGACACCCTGGTCGACCGTCACATAGCCATCCGACATCGACCCGGTCGGCGTGATCACTGTCCCACGAAGGCTGAACGGAGCAGGCGGAAGTGCTTTCGCCCGGTGCTTCGGCGGTGCCAGCTCTTCGGTGATGCCACGCGTGTACGCGCGAGTGAAAGCTCCTGCGTTCATGTGAATCTCCGGTTTCTATGGCAGTGGCGGCCACGTGCGCGCGGCCGTCGGCACGGTGACGGTGATCGTGGCGCGCTTGATCTGGGCAGGAACACCCTTCGGCCTGTCGGCCCATGCGTCGAGATCACACCACCAGCCCGGTGACCCCGCGGGCAGGTCGCGCTCCGGGATCCGGACCAGATCGCCCGGCTGCCACGTGCCCGTGTACGGTGTCGGGTTCGCGGGGACGTCGGGAGTGACGTGCGCCGTCAAACCCTGCAGTGCTGCGTTCCAGTTGTCGTGCAGTTCTTTCGTCGCCTCTGGCAACGTCGTAGTCCCGTGTGCCGAGGCGCTTTCCGGAAAGGTGGGATGTTTGATCGGCGCCTGGTGAAGCGCGGCGGCGACCTGAGGCTGCGTTTTCGCCCACATGGAAAATGCCGTCTTCGCCAATGTTCCGAGCATGATCACCGCCGTGATGTCCGTGCCAATCAGCAGGGCGTCCAACCACTTGTGGCGGTACTTCGCGATTTCCTCGTCCTCGGCGTGGCGGTTGCCGCCGCCCTGCCCGAAGACGCTGTAGAGGAAGGTGTTCACCATCACGTAGCTCGACTCGATCCCGATCTTCGCGAGGAATCCCTGTGTCCGCTGGCCGGCCTCGCCAACGAGAATGCGACGGCTGATCGTCTCGTGTGTGGCGGGGTCCTGCCCGAGTATCAGCACCTTCGCCGATCCGTCGAGCCGACCGCGGTGAAAGATCGGCCCCCACTCCACTCGAAAGTCCTTCAGCGGGTACTTGTCCTCCCCCGGGTAGTCCGCTACCAGTGCGTCGAACGGTGCGGTCGAATACCCGGGACAAAATTCGTGTGTCATGTCAACTCCAGCGTTTTCCGAACGGAACGGTCTTTGCCTTCGGCACGGATTCGAGCTGCGGCACTTGATCGAAGTCGCCGCCGGCCAGGGACGTGCGAACCGCCGCCAACATGTCCGCCCTGGTTTTCCTGGCGCCCTTGGCCGCCTTGAGGAAGTAGTAGGTGAAGGCGCCGTTGTAGCGCTCGCCGAACTGTGCATCCGAGGACAGTTGATCGGCGCGGCATGCGGCGAACAGCACCGGTCGAACCGCCGCAGGGACCGCCTTGATCTCGGTCTGCAGACCCTTCGGATCGGACTTGGCCGCCAGATGGCGGATGCCGAGGGGCGTGGGCGGCGGGATGAAGCGCGGCCGCCGACCTTGGAGTAGGTCCAGCGCCTTGAGCCCGGTGCCGCTGTTACAGGTGTCGAGGATGACCTCGACGAGCACACCCTTGCGAACCGTGTCGAACAATGCCTTCAGCTCGTCGTCGACGATGACGGTGTTGGGGTCCCAGTCCCTGCCCTTCTGCTTGAGGTCGTAACAGGCGAAGGCCTCGTCGGCGTGGTCGAACTCCTCGTCACCGTTCTTGTCCGGTACCTGCGTGCCGTGGCTGGAGAACGTGAACACGATGTGATCGACGTCCTCATCGGCGATGAGGTCCTTGAGCGCCCCCATCACCTTGGCCTTGGTGGCGGCGGTGTCCTTCAATACTTTGATGTGGCCGCCTGCGAACTCCGGTCGCTTCTCCAGGAAGGCGGCCATATCCAACGCGTCGTTCACGCATCCGTTCAGCCAGCTGGCTTGCGGAAGGTGCGCGAACTTGTTGATGCCGACACATAGTGCCTTGGCAGTCATGCGATTCTCTCCTCGAATTCGATGTGGTGTTAGGACTTGACGAATTTGGCGTCGGGCCGGGCGTATATGACGAACCCGAGCCACGTGGATGGGTCGGCTGGCGTGTGCGCCTTGGTGCGGGCCTTGACGGCGGCCTCACCGATCGAATCACCGGCGATGAGTCGGTCGTAGAGGCTCTCGACGAAGATCCGTGACGGTTCTTCCTGTACCGACCACAGGCATGACACGAATGCCTGGGCGCCTCTTTCCAGGAACGCCCGTGCGAAGCCGCCCAAGGACGAGAGCTCCACGCCGCTGATCCCCACCTGGCATGCGTTCAGCACCACCAGTGGGCCTGTGCCGTCCTCAGCTTTCAACTGGGCCCGCGCCTTGACCGTCTTCGCCGAGATGTACTCCAGTGCATAGCGTTTGCCGGTGTTGCGGCCTTTGAGCAAAATCTTGGCATCGCCGACATCGAGTGGTCTTGCAAAGCCATGGCCGGTGAAATGAAGGATGTCCATTTCGCGATTGCGCAGAATCTCACGTACACCCGACGATGTCGCAGGAACCGTCCTCGCTCCCAGTTTCTTCTTGAGGAACTTCGCCTCTTGCGCGATCTCCGGGAGATCGAGCGCAGGGTCGACGTAGTCCGGGCAGATCGAGTACACCCGTCCGCGACGGCGGCGCAACGCGGGCTTTTCTGGAAAGGGCAGGATCTGCCAACGCACCAGACCGTACTGCCCAAGGAACCGGGGCTGCCGTTGTATGGGCCGCCCTGGCGGTTGAAGATGGACCAATTCCCATGGGAAGTAAGGCTCGTCGGCCAGTAGCAGAATGCTCTTCATATCGTTGCGCATCGACCAGAGCTTTTCTCGCAACGCCAACGGGAACAGCTGCTCGAACAGGTCGGAACCCTGCTCCTGCAGGGTTTTCATGAACTCTTTCGGTCTGTCCCCGAATTCCGTCCAGTTTTCTTCGATGGTCTTGAACAAATCCGCCACGAATGCCGCGCGATCGCGCAGACGACCTGACAGGTAGCGCTGGCCCTGGTCTTCGCCCGGCAGCGTCAGCACGTACTGATACTGGACATACCCTGGCTTCTCCAACTCGGAGATCTGCAGTCGCACTGCGTCTTTCAGGTCGATCGAGGTCGCGGCGGCCGCCTCGACCTGCTTTCGCACCACCTGTGCACGGTGAGCGGCGTCATCCGGCTGGTGGGCTTGGGCCTCGAGCGTCACCGATGCCACTATTTCAGCTGGCGAGCGGGTTACCACAACGCGCACCTCGACCGGGCCTTCACTGGAGGGTTGCACGGCGAAGGTCAGCTCGGACAGCCCGTCGTCCAGGGGTAGCCTGAATTTCTTGGTGTCCTTTCCCTTCACCGACACATTGCGCTTGGGCACGACCTGGACGGTGAGCGCCTCGTTCTCGTCGACCGAAATGGTCCTGTCGCCGGCGACGCTGCCTGCGCTGAACTTGATCTTGTTGCGGGACAAGACGGCGCGAACCGTCGCGGGCTCACGCACCACCACGTTGCCTGGCATCTCGGCGAGGATGTGCGCCTGCGTGCGAGCCGCCGGGGGCGGGGGAAATCCAGCTCCTTCTCCGTTGACCTGAAGGTCCCTGTCGAATGCGATGGCTTCCGCGAATCCGCCGCCCGGGTCGAAAGGAGCCATCGGCGGAGGCGCGGGCAAGGGTGCGGCAGTCGGGAAGAGCCACGACTGAATGGCCTTCACCACGCCGTCCTGGCCGAAGTAGTTGGTGTGATAGACCGCTGAATTCGTGCCCAGGTCGAGCGTCTTCTTTACGAGGCCGCCCGGCGGTGTGTCGATGGCGGTCATCGACTTGAAGTCGACAACCAGGTCGTTGGCCTTGTCGAGGATGTCGTCTGCGATCGCCTCGAGTATGCGGAGCTTCGACTGCCCCACGGCCGCATGAAAATTCGACTCGATGACCAACCACGGTTGCCCGGCACCGGGCTGCCCTGGTTGTGCACCGTTGAGGTCGACGATGAACTGGCCCTTCGGCGGCGGCCGCATCGCGGCCAGACCAGGCACCCCTCCGCGGTCAGCGGCGTAGGCCGCGAGGTATTTCACCAGTGCGCCAACGTTTCCGATAGCGCACTGCACGATCGCCTTGGCCAGGAATGTATTCCCGACGGGCGTCGACTCCAGGAGGAGATTCGTGTAGATGTCGATCAGCTTCGACCACCGGTCCGGTTCTGCGAGGTTTGTGCCTGCGTTCGGGACGCCGACGAAAACGATGTTGTTGATCGACCCGGTCCACTTCGCCGGGGGCAGGATCTTCTCGACGAGACTGCGGACGACAAGGCCGCCCCTGCTGTGACAGATAACATCGACCACGGCGCTGTCGGCCTCACGAACGGACAACTTCTCAAACAGGTCCTGCGCATTGGCCAGCGGATCGACACTCAGCGTCCGATGGTCGAAACCGATGACGGCGTCGTAGTCGGCGATGGCCCGCTCGAGGAAGTCTTTGCCTGTATCGGTTGCGAGGGAAGCGAACCCGCCGGCTGTCGAGGAGAACGTGCCGTGAACGAACAGCAGGATCCGCGGGGATCCGCCTGCGGGCAGAGGCAGCGCCGACAGTGACTTCACCCGCGGCCACGACTTCGGGTCGGTGGAGGTGATGTGCACCAGACCCTCATCGACTCCGGCCTCAAGCACTTTCATCGCTGTGCCCGCGATGATCGGTGCGCTGAACTTCAGCACGAACGTGCGGATGTCGTCGAAGAGTCCGCGCGTCGCGGTTGCGCCCGCAGGCCGTTGCGCGGCGAGTTTGAACGTGGCCCTCGTCGTCCCGTCGCGCAGGGTCCGCGTCCGCGGCTGCGGCAGGTGCCAGGATAGATAGCCGCCGCGGTCCATCAGTACCACGGCCTGTTCTTCGTCGCGCAGGCGGACGTCGAGGTCGACTTGTTCGGTAACGCCCTTCTCGTCCGGTGCCGGCAGCGCACGCGCCCGATCGCGCCGGACAGTCAGCGGCTGAACCACTTCGAACCCGCTGTCGCGGAGTACGTCGTCGATCAACGTCGCGTCGATACCATCCGGGAGCAGGGAACGATTCCGGGCTCGGACACCTTCGCTGACAACCAGCGTCGACGGATAGCGGACCCGCACCTCTCCGTCCCCGAATGTCCGAACCGGCATCAGCCAACCCCCAAGTCATTGCCGACTTCCGGAGCGGACGACGGCTCAACGCAATCATCGGCTTGTCGGGGTTGCCGGACATGCGTAATGGACTACTCGATTTGCGGACAAGGTTGCGCAGGTTCGCCTGGCAGAGTCGATGGTGTGGTCGATACACCCGACGTGTACTGGAACCACAACACTGCCTATCACCCGTGGCTTATCGATATCGCATTGCGCCACAAGGGCGACGTTCTCGATGTCGGCTGCGGCGACGGGTTGTTGGCGCAACGGCTGTCCGCAACGTCCCGGTCGGTGACTGCGATCGAACCGGATCCGGCTGCCGTGCGGCGAGCGACCGAACGACTCGCTGTCCACCGCAATGTCAGCATCGAGCACTCGGACTTCGGTGATTACCAACCCGGCGGCCGACGGTTCGACCTCATCACGTTCGTCGCGAGCCTGCACCACATGGACCTGCGCACGGCACTGACGAAGGCGCGCGGGATGCTGACGCCGACCGGTGAGATCGCAGTCGTCGGCCTGTCGGCGAACAAGTCCTTATCGGACTGGGCGTGGGCCGCGGCGTGTGTGCCTGCGGCCCGCATTGGCTCCCGACTCCACCGCGAAACACGCGACATCGGCGTCGTCGTCACCAACCCCAAGGAGAACCTGTCGGAGATCCGCCGCACTGTGGCCGACGTGCTACCCGGCGCCTCGGTGCGGCGTGCGCTGTACTACCGCTATCTCATGCGTTGGGCCAACGGTTAGCCATCGCGCGCTGTTCAGAGGGCCCGTCCTGATCTACCATCCAGGCATGATCCGGGTCGTGGTAGCTGTCTGGGCGAGCTTGATCCTGACGATGGCCGGCGTCGCGAGCGCGGGGGGCGCAAACGCCGAGCCCTGGCCACCGTCGCCGTGTGGCTTCACGCTGTCACCGCCGCAGGTGGTGCAGGTCGACGGCGTCAGCAAGGTCACCGCCACCATCACGTCGACGGTCTGTGGAGTCGCGGCCAGCCCGTACCAGAGCGTGGCGTGCGTGGAGATTGCCGGTCAGCAGGGTGGCTCATGCATGCAGGGCACCGACACCGCACAGGTCTACTTCTCCGAGCCGTACAAACCGGGAACGACCTACCAATCGCGCGGACGCGGGTGCGGCATCATCGTCCCCACCCTGCCTGCGGACAACTGCCAGATCCTCGGGCCGATCTCAGCGACCCTGTAACCGGTCACTAGCCTGAAGCGATGTCCGATCGCGTCCTTGTGCAGGTCGACGACCACGTCGCCGTCATCACCGTCAACGATCCCGACCGCCGCAACGCCGTCACCGCCGAGATCTCGGCCGGGTTGCGCGCCGCCGTCGATGCGGCCGAGGCGAACACCGACGTGCACGCGCTCATCGTCACCGGAGCGGGCAAGGCGTTCTGCGCGGGTGCGGACCTGACGGCGCTGGGCGATGCGACCGAAGACGGTCTGCGGTCGATCTACGACGGCTTCCTCGCGGTGGCCAACTGCGCGCTGCCGACGATCGCAGCCGTGAACGGCGCCGCCGTCGGTGCCGGGCTGAACCTCGCCCTTGCCGCCGATGTGCGCATCGCCGGTCCAGCCGCACTGTTCGACGCCCGGTTCCAGAAGCTCGGCATTCATCCCGGCGGCGGTGCGACGTGGATGCTGCAGCGCGCCGTCGGCGTACAGGCCGCACGCGCCGCGCTGCTGTTCGGAATGCGCTTCGACGCCGAGGCCGCCGTCCGGTACGGGTTAGCACTCGAGGTCGCCGACGACCCCGTCGCCGCCGCCCGTGAGCTGGCCGCCGGTCCCGCCGCCGCGCCGCGCGAAGTCGTGCTCGCCACCAAGGCGTCGATGCGCGCCACCGCGAACCCCGGCACGCTCGATGTGGATCAGCACGAGATCGCTGTCACCACGGAACTGAAACCCCAAGCGGCGTCGATACTTTCGCCGGATTTCGCCGCGCGGCTGGCCGCTGCCAAGCGCAAATAGCTAGCTGTCGAGCAGCGCCAACTCCGGCGATTCGATGAGCAGGCGCACCTCGCCGAGGAAGGCCGCCACCTGTGCACCGTCGGCGATGCGATGGTCGAACGCGCACGTCAACGTCATCGTCGGGCGCACCACCACGGCGTCGTCGACGACAACCGGCCGAGGCTTCAGCGACCCCATGCCGAGGATGGCCGCTTCCGGATAGTTGATGACGGGCACACCCTCATCGAGGCCGAGCGCGCCGAAGTTCGACACCGTGAACGTCGACCCTTGCAACTCGGCCGGTTTCACGGTGCCCGCTCGCGATTCCTCGATGAGTCGGGCGATCGTCGCGGCGAGTTCCCGCGTCGTCTTGTCCTGGGCATCCTTGACGACGGGCACCAGCAGTCCTCGCGGCGCCGCCACCCCGAACCCAAGATGCACCGCGGAGTGCACGTGGATATGCGGGCCTCCCGCAGTCTCCACCCACGTCGAGTTGAACATCGGATGATGCGTCAGCGCGATCGTCAGCAGGCGCAGGGTCAGCACGAACGGGGTGATCTGTTGCCCGTCGTCACCGGCCGCCTCCCGCATGCGGTCGCGCACCCGCAACAGTGCGGAGCAGTCGACCTGCACGCTGGCGTGGGCGTCGGGAATCTGGCTGCGCGACAGCGCCATCCGCTGCGCCATCGTGGCATGCACACCATGCACGTCCATCGTCTCCGACATGCCGTCCGACTTCCGCGCCGCGGCAAGGACATCCTCGCGAGTGACGATTCCGTCCGGACCCGAACCGGGCACCACGTCGGCCAGGTCCACATGCAGATCGGCCGCCAGCTTGCGAACCGGAGGCTTCGCCCGCGGGCGTGAACCGCCCTCGACGGGCGCTCGCCTGCTGGTGTCCATCGCATCGTCGGTGCCGTAGCCGACGAGCACCGCCTTGCGTTTCGGTCCCCCACCGTTCTGGGATGCAGGCGCGGGAGCGGGAGCGTCGGTCGCGATGCGCACGAGCACCGCACCCACGGCCAAAGTGTCTCCTTCTGCGCCACCGAGTTCGACGATCCGGCCCGCGTAGGGACTCGGTATCTCCACCTCGGCCTTGTTCGTCTCGACCGTGCACAGCGTCTGGTTCAGTGCGACGTCGTCGCCGACCGCGACACTCCAGCCGGTGATCGTCGCATCCTCGAGGCCCTCGCCGAGGTCGGGAACGAGGAAGTCCCGCACATTCTCGGTCATGGCTGGGTCATCGCTTTCTCGACGCAGTCGAGCAACCGGTCGACGCCGGGGAGCCACAGCTTTTCCAGTCGCGCCGGTGGATAGGGCGTGTCAAAACCGGTGGCGCGCAACACCGGTGCCTCCAGGTCGTAGAACAGCTCCTCCTGGATGCGGGCCGCCAATTCGGCACCGAAGCCGAGAGTCCTTGCGCCCTCGTGGATCACCACGGTGCGGCCAGTCTTGCGCACCGACGCCGCGACCGTGTCGAAGTCGAGCGGGTTGAGCGAGCGGAGATCGACCACTTCCAGGTTCCAGCCGTACTGGTCGGCCGCGAGATCGGCTGCGGCAAGCGCGGTCTGGACCAGGCCGCCGTACGTCAGCACGGTGACGTCGTCGCCGATGCGCCGTATCGCCGCGCGACCGATCGGCAGGCCCGGCGTGCTGGTGTCGACGTCCTCGCGGGCCCAATACCGCCGTTTCGGCTCCAGAAAGACGACGGGGTCCCGGCTGGCGATCGAATGCCGAAGGAGCCAGTACGCATCCGACGGTGTCGACGGCACCACCACTTTCAGGCCCGCGGTGTGTGTCCAGTACGTTTCGGTGGACTCCGAATGATGTTCCACCGCGCCGATTCCGCCGAACGACGGGATACGGATGGTGACCGGCATGTCCACGTCGCCGTGCGTGCGAACCCGGTACTTCGCCAGGTGGCTGACCATCTGGTCGAACGCCGGGTAGGAGAACCCGTCGAACTGGATCTCGGGAACCGGGATGAAGCCGCGGATGGCGAAGCCGATCGCGATGCCGATGATGGCCGACTCGGCCAGCGGTGTGTCGAAGCACCGACCATCGCCGAAGGTTTCGGCGAGGCCCTCGGTCACCCGGAACACGCCGCCGAGCTTCGCCACGTCTTCGCCGAACACCAGGACTCGGTCATCGGCCGCCATCGCATCGTGCAGTGCCCGGTTGATGGCCTGCACCATGGTCAGGTTCGTGGCGACCGGTACCGGAGTGAAGAGCGGCGGCTCCTGGGCGTCGTCGCCGTAACCCGCTGGCCGCTCGATGATCTGGGTCATTTTCAGGCCTCCTTCGCCAACTCGGCCATCAGCTGGTCGCGCTGGGCCTGCAAGGTCGGGGTGATATCCGCATAAACTGTGTCGAACAGTTCGCTGACGTCGGCGTCGGGCGTGTTGATGATCGCGTCGCGCAGTTCGGCGCACAGCCGGGTCGACCGCGTTTCGACGCGGTGCGCCAGGCGATCGGTCCACTCACCGATGCTGTCCAGATACGCGCGGAAGCGCGAAATCGGGTCACGCGCCGCCCATCTGTCGACCTCCTCCTGCGGCCGGTAGCGGGTCGGGTCGTCGGATGTGGTGTGCGGCCCCATTCGGTAGGTGACCGCTTCGATCAGCGTCGGGCCACCACCCTCGCGGGCGCGCTCGGCCGCCTCGGTCATCACGGCGTAGCACGCCAGCACGTCGTTGCCGTCGACGCGAATGCCGGGGATTCCGTAGCCGATCGCGCGGTGCGCGATCGACGGCCCAGCCTGCTGCCTGCTGACCGGTACGGAGATCGCCCACTGGTTGTTCTGCACGAAGAACACACACGGTGCCTTGTACACGGCCGCCAGGTTCAGCGCTTCGTGGGCGTCGCCCTCGCTGGTCGCACCGTCGCCGAGGTATGCCACCGTCACCGAATCTTCGCCGAGGCGTTGCGCGGCCATCGCTGCGCCGACCGCGTGCAAACCGTGGGTGCCGATCGGGATCGCGATCGGGGCGACGCATTTGTCGGTGAACCCGAGGCCGCCGTGCCACCGGCCACGCCAGACCGCGCCCATCTGCGCAGGCGTGATGCCGCGCAGCAGGAACGCGCCGATCTCCCGGTACTGCGGGAACAGCCAGTCGGTCTTACGCAGGCAGGCGGTCGCACCGATCTGCGCGGCCTCCTGGCCGCGGCATGACGCGAACAGCGCGAGCTCGCCCTGTCGCTGCAGGTTGACGAACTCCGCGTCGATCGCGCGGGTGACGGCCATCGATTCGTACAGCCAGCCCAGCGTCTCGGGTGGAAGGTCCCGGCGGTATCGGGTCTCGGTGGTCGGCGTCCCGTCCGGGGCGACCAGCGCAATCGGCTCCAGCTCGACATCGACCGATGCGAGGGGTGCCTGAACGGACCCTGCCATACCGCCTCCTAGGGACGCTGACGACGGGTCTCGCCGTCAGGCGACTGAGGTGCTCAGCACGGAGGCGATCAGAGCAAAACCTCTGGTGAGAGGCTGCCGGCTAGGCGCCAGGGTGAGGCGCTAGCTGGACGATGCGCTCTGCTCGCCGCAGCACTGGGGCATCTACCATTATGCCTTCGTATTGGAAGACGCCTCGTTCGCCGCGCGCAGTTTCAAGGACACTTCGCGCCCATTTCACCTGGTCGGCCGTCGGTGCATAGGCATCGCGAATGACCGCGACCTGCGTCGGATGGATCGCGACCTTGGCGTCGGAGCCGAACCCAGACTGCTCGGCGACGCGGTCGACGGTCAACCCGGTGGGTTCCAACAGCCGTCGTACGAGCTGGTATTTCTCCGCTGCATGCTCCACGACCTTGGGTCACCCAGCATGCAACGGCGATCTACGGTTCGAAGTCCGACGGAGCCGATGCCGCGGCGCGCTTTCTGCGTGATCATGGGATACCGGAAGCGCGATCACCACCATCTGGCAGGCGATTGCGCTACACACCAGTGTCGGGCTGGCCCACAGGTTCGGAGCGGAACAAGCCATCACCCATTTGGGTATCGCGGCAGACATCGTCGGCGCCGACAAACGCTTGCTCCCACCAGGTTTCGCCGATCGGGTGCATGCGTCTTGGCCACGCCACGACCTTGCATTAGTTGATTTGGTCGCGCCAGTCGATCATGTCTTTTAGTTCCGAGAAGTCGTACCCGTCCTCCGTGGGGTGGATTTCCGTGGTGAAAAGAGTGACGCCCTCCTGAAGGAACGCATCGCCATTTTCGCGTCCGGTCCAATGGACGGCACGCTTGATTTGCCTCTCATCGCGCCCGGCCTGTGCGACGAGGTCCTTGAGCGTCGCGTTCTTGCGTCGGTACTCATCGACGCTGGCGAACGTGTGCCAGATGTCGGCGTGTTTGGCGACGATCGGCAGCGTCCTCTTCACTCCCATACCGCCGACGAGGATCGGAATTTCGCGTACGGGCGGTGGAACCAACTGACTGAGCCGCTGCTCGACGCGCGCCAGGCGCTCCTCGAACAGATCCATCCGGGACTTAACGGTGCCGTAGTCGTATCCGTATACGGTGTAGTCCTTTTCGTACCAGCCGGAGCCCACGCCGAGAATCAATCGCCCACCGCTGATGTGATCAACCGTGCGGGCCATATCGGCCAGCAGATCCGGGTTGCGGTAACCCATGCCGGTGACCAGCAGACCGATCTCGGCTCGATTGGTGATCTCAGCCCACGATGCGAGCGCCGTCCAGCCCTCGAAGTTATTGACGTCGGGCTGTGCAGGTAGCAGCTCGGGAAGGCCGTCTTCGGACGGCACGGCGAACGGCTTGTGGAAATGGTCGTAGCCGAAGATGGCGTCGGCGCCCAGCTCTTCGGCCTTGATGACGGCTTCGCGCCATGATCCGTAGTCGGGAGTGCCACCCGGCCAGAGCTGAACACCAATCCGAACGGTATCGGTCACGATTGTCCTCCTGTTTCCGCAACGCCTCATGCGCCGTCGGACCAGAGAACGCGTCAAAGAATGTGGCCAATGCCGCATGCCGATCACGACTACTAATGGCGGCCATAGGCGGATCAGCTTGCCGAAGCGGAATCGACGCGATTAGTTGCATGCTGTGTTGGAAGTCAACGTCCGACGATCGATATCTGCGAGGAGATTCTCATGGCCAGCACATTGAAGGGGTCGACGGCACTCGTCACCGGGGCAACCGCCGGCATCGGCCGTGCGATTGCACTACAGCTGGCCACGCTCGGCGCCGAGGTTGTGGTCCACGGCCGCAGTGTCGAGCGCGGCGCCGAGACGGTGCAAGAAATCAAAAGGGCCGGAGGGAAGGCGCGTTTCATCGCCGCTGACCTCAACGACGCCGACGACGTGCGCCGCCTGGCCGCCGAGTCCGGCCCCGTCGACATCCTGATCAACAACGCCGGCGTGTACAAGTTCGGCGCGACCGCCGAGACCGACGACGTGTTCTTCGACGAGCACATCAACATCAACCTGCGCGCGCCGTACATCCTGGTGCAACAGCTGGCGCCTGGCATGGCCGAGCGGGGCAAGGGCGTTGTCGTGAATCTCAGCACCATCGCCGCCGGGGTGCCGGCACGCCAGGGCGGAATCTATGGCGCCACCAAGGCCGGCATCGAGCTGTTGACCCGCGTATGGGCCGACGAGTTCGGACGCTCCGGGGTGCGAGTCAACGCCGTCCAGGCCGGCCCGACGGAGACCCCGGGAACCGCCGTGACACCGGGGCTCACCGATGGATTGGGTCAGCTCACCACGCTCGGCAGAGCCGCCGCCGCAGACGAAATCGCCAATGCCGTCACGTTCGTGGCCTCCCCCGCGGCCAGCTACATAAACGGCGCGATCCTGCAGGCCAACGGCGGCCAGGTCGCGATCGCCCCGTAATCACAGTGGCGCCTCGAAGGCGGTAACCAGCTGACCGATGTCGCGACGCCGGGAGTTGGCCGGCCATACCACCCACGTGCGCCGCACCAGTGGGTGGTCGATCAGCGGGCTCCAGGTGACGGATTCCGGAAGGGGATGCGGCCAATTCTGCGGCGCCAATGCGAAGTATCGACCCCCGCTGACGGCGGCCAGCTTGACCGGGGCGATGAGCAGCTGATCCTCGGGCGGAGGAGGGCCGGGGTCGATGCCGTGCGTACGCAGGATCGCGGTCAACTCGTCGTGCCAAGCCGGGCTGTTGGAGCGCGGAAAGCCGACCCACTGCAATCCGCATAGTGCATCGAGCCGTACGCCGTCGGAGTGGACTAGTCCAGCGGCGACGTCGGAGGCGAGCAGCACCCCCAGGTTCTCGCGGAGCACCAGCATCGCGTCGAAGTTTTCCCTGACGGGCCGTTCTCGCACCAGCCCGACGTCGAGTTCACCGCCTTGAAGCGCGGAAAGCTGTGCGGCCGTGGACAAATGGCGCGGTAACACGCGGGTGCCCGGACAATTCGCGGAAAACTTGGCAAGCGTGTGCTCGAGAATATCGGCGGGCAGCTCCACAGGTACCCCGAGGCGCAGCACGCCCCCTTCGGCGGTGAACTCCGACATCCGCCGCAGCGCCTGATCATGTCTGGCCAAGATGGCACGGGCCTCGCTCAGTAACACGGCGCCGGCTTCCGTCGGTCGCACGCCGGTGCTGCTGCGTTCCAGCAGTTTGACTCCGAGCTGGCGTTCAAGGGAGCTGACCGTTTGCGACAAAGCCGGCTGGCTGATGTGGAGCCGGCGCGAGGCGGCCGACATTCCACCCTCCTCGGCCACGGCGACAAAGGCGGTCAGCTCCCGCAACTCCATCACTTCAGCTTATGGAGGCGATCCCAGCATCTTCCCGGTGTACGCATTTTCTGCATTACTCGGCGTCTTCGAGGTCGCTGCCGCGGTGCTGATTGCTATCAAGCCCTCGGCGCCGAGGCTCTCCATCATCGGCAGCTTGCTGGCAATCTTGCTCTTCCTCGCAACTATCAGCTTCCTGTTCACCACACCGGGTGTCGGTGAGCCGGCCGGCGGCGGGTTCCCGGCAATATCGCTAACCGGTGAGTTTCTCCTCAAAGACATTCCGTTGCTTGGTCTGTCGTTCTGGACACGGGCGGATTCGATGCGAGCCGTCGCACAGCGAGCTGCCGTCAACTGACATCAGAGGAGCCACTTCCGGCCGCTCTGCGCACAGCGCGGCCTTTTGGAAGAAAGTGGAACGTGAGACACAGTCAGACGATCCCGAAGGTGTTTCCCGGTGTCGGGTACATGAGAGCCTCGTCCGTGATACCCCTAGAAGTCGTGCGTGTCCCCGTCCTGGGGCCAACTAAATGCTGGTCCAAGCAGCTGCCTTGATCATCAACCCACTCGGGTACAAATTGGCCGACTTTAATTTCATTGGAGGTAGACGCAATGGCCGATGAGCACTATGACGCGATCGTGATAGGGACCAGCCAAGGCGGCCGGTTCCTCCCCATCGAGCTAGCGAAGGCGGGCCAGAAGGTGGCGCTCGTCGAGCGTGGCCCGATCGGCGGCGTGTGCGTCAACACGGGATGTACCCCGACCAAGACGATGGTCGCCAGCGCACGCCTTGCCTACCAAGCGCGCCGCGGCGCGGAGTACGGCGTGCGCGTTGGTCCGGTATCGGTGGACCTGGCCGCGGTGCGCGAGCGCAAACGGGCCATGGTCGCCGGCGCGCGGCAGAACTACGCGAGCCGGTTGGCGCAGGATGGTCTGGACCTGATCGAGGGCGAGGCCCATTTCACGGGGCCGAACACCGTCGAGATCGCCTTGACGGATGGCGCGACGCGGCGGATCACCGCGCCGGTGGTCGTCATCGACACAGGTACCCGGCCCAAGCCGCCGGCGATCTCCGGCGCGGGCGAGGTCCCAGTGCTTGACTCGACGTCGCTGATGGAGTTGGACGAGCTACCGGAGCACCTGATCATCCTCGGTGGCGGCTACATCGGGCTGGAGTTCGGGCAGATGTTCCGCCGGTTCGGCAGTGAGGTCACGATCGTCCAAAGGGGCGCTCGCCTGCTGAAGATCGAGGACGAGGACGTCGCGGACGAGGTCGCAGCAATCTTGCGCGACGACGGGATCACCGTCCTGACCTCGTCAACGCCGGTCCGGGTTGAGCGGGCCGACGGCGACCACGTGCGGCTGACCGTTCGCACGGAGGACGGTGAGCGACAGGTCGAAGGCTCGCACTTGCTGTCTGCCATCGGCCGCATCCCGAACACAGACGCACTCACTCCTGACGCAGCCGGCATCCGTCTCGACGACCACGGCTTCATCGAGGTCGACGAGTATCTGGAATCCAATGTTCCCGGCGTCTATGCGATGGGCGACGTTACGGGGCCGCCTGCCTTCACTCACTCTTCCTACGACGATTACCGCATCCTGCACGCCAACCTGATCAAGCACGAGAAAGCCAGCACGCGGGACCGGATCGTCCCGTATGCGGTGTTCATCGACCCGCAGCTTGGCCGCGCCGGCATGACCGAGCGCGAGGCCAGGGCGCAAGAACGCGCGATTCGGGTGGCAAAGCTTCCGATGAACGCCGTTGTGCGGGCCCTCGAGACCGGGGAGACGCGTGGCTTCATGAAGGCCATCGTCGACGCGGACAGCGGGCAGATCCTTGGCTGCGCGGTCCTCGGCAGTGAAGGTGGCGAGACCATGACCATGATCCAGGTCGCCATGCTGGGCAACCTCACCTATAAGGACATGGCGGACGCCATCTTCACGCATCCACTTCTGGCGGAAGGCCTCAACTCGCTCTTCGCGATGTTGGACGCCTAAGCCCCTCGACCCGATCTGGCCGATCTGGGGCTACGCCGAACGGACGCCGAAAAACAGCTGCCTACCCCACGCTGCAGTACGAGTAGAAGCCGCCAAACAAGGCACGAGGAAGCAGAACTCATCCGATCAACGACTGTGTGGCGAGCACGATCGCGGGGTGCCCGGCGTCTTCCGTTCGGGTTCGGGCGGCGGTCAGCCGCAGATCGGCGACCAATCGAGCATCGAATTCGGGCCGCCGCTTGGGCGTATCGACGACGCGGTTGCCGGGGCCAATGAGGTTGCGCCAGAAGCTGTTTCACTCGACACTCAGTTGGACGCCCTGCCCTTCGTCAACCGAGGCACTATCGGTCGGGCGCGAGCGCGACGATCCGTTCAGCGCGCCGGAGCACGGGGGCGTCGACCATCAACCCCTCGTGCTGGAACACACCCCGTTCGTTGGCCGCCGTCGCCAAAACGGTTCGCGCCCATTCCACCTGGTCGGCCGTCGGTGCATAGGCATCGCGAATGATCGCGACCTGCGACGGATGGATCGCGACCTTGGCGTCGAACCCGACCGCGACGGCGTCGTCGGCCTCGCTGCGCAGACCGTCGAGATTCCTGATGTCCAGATACACCGAATCCAGCGCCATCCGGCCGTAGGCCTTGGCCGCCAGCAAGGCCTGCGAGCGCACGTGCTTGGCGACGTCGCGGTAGCTGCCGTCGGGCCATCGGTTGGCGGTGCCACCCGTCACGGCGAAGAGGTCCTCGGCCCCCCACATCAAGGCGAACGCATTGTCGATGCGCGCCAGTTCGTTCACGACCACCGCGCCCAACGGCGTTTCGATCAGCACCACAACGTCCAGCGGCGCCAGATCGCGGATCTGCTGCGGATCCTCGGTCTTCGCCAGCATCACGGTGGTGTATTTCGTATTCGCAAGCGCTTCGAGGTCCGCCTGATGGTCGTCGGTGGACGCCGGGTTGACCCGCACGACGGTGCGGTCGGGCTCCAGCGGCGTTTCGATCAGCGCGGCCCTGGCTTCCCCCCGGTCCTTCGCCGCGACACCGTCTTCGAGGTCGAGGATCACCACGTCGGCGGCCGCCGCGGCCTTGCCGAACCGCTCGGGTCGGTCGGCCGGGCAGAACAGCCAGCCAGGCCCCGTCTGCGTGAGAGCCACTACGCCCCCTCGGGCCGCTTGCGCACCATCGTCTTTCGCGACGCGGTCGCCACGATGTCGCCGTGCTGATCGCGCCCGGTGTGCGCGAAGGTGACGATGCCCTCCCCAGGGCGGCTCTTGGACTCGCGCTTGTCGGTCACCTCGGTCTCGGCATACAGGGTGTCGCCGTGGAAGAGCGGTTTCGGGAAGGCGACCTCACCGAAGCCGAGGTTGCCGACGATCGTGCCCTGGGTCAGCTGTGCCACCGACAGCCCGACGAGCGTGGACAGGGTGAACATCGAGTTCACCAGCCGCTGATTGAAGGGCGGCAGCGCATCGGAGAACGCGGCGTCGAGATGCAGCGCCTGGGTGTTCATCGTGAGCGTGGTGAACAGAACGTTGTCCGCTTCGGTGATGGTGCGGCCCGGCCGATGTTGGTAGAGCACGCCGGTCTCGAACTCCTCGTACCACAGCCCCCGTTGTACTATCACTTTTTTGGACCCTTCGTGTCCAGTCACAGGCCCGCCTCGCGTGCGATCAGCATCAGCTGCACTTCCGTTGTCCCTTCGCCGATTTCGAGGATTTTGCTGTCACGGTAGTGCCGCGCGACAGGGTATTCGTTCATGAAGCCGTAGCCGCCGAACACCTGGGTGGCGTCGCGGGCGTTGTCCATCGCGGCCTCGCTGGCGACGAGTTTGGCGATCGCGGCGGCCTTCTTGAAGGGCTTGCCCGCCAACATGAGTGCGGCCGCGTCGTAGTACGCGGTGCGGGCAGCGTGCGCACGCGCCTCCATGCGGGCAATCTTGAAGGAGACGGCCTGATAGGTGCCGATGGCCGCGCCGAAGGCTTGGCGTTCCTTGGCGTACTTCACACATTCGTCGACGCAACCCTGCGCGGAGCCGACCGACAGCGCGGCGATCGCGATCCGGCCCTCGTCGAGGATGCGCAGGAAGTTGGCGTAGCCGCGGCCACGCTCACCGAGCAGATTCTCCGCAGGCACGCGAACGTCGTCGAAGCTCAACGGATGGGTGTCCGAGGCGTTCCAGCCGACCTTGTTGTAGGCCGGTTCGGCGGTGAACCCTTCGATGGGTACCGGCACCAGGATCGACGAGATCTCCTTCCTGCCGTCGGTCTCCCCTGTCACCGCGGTGACCGTCACCAGTTTGGTGATGTCGGTGCCCGAGTTCGTAATGAACTGCTTGCTGCCGTTGATGATCCAGTGTCCGTCGTCGAGTTTGGCCGTCGTCCTGGTGGCGCCCGCGTCGGTTCCGCCGCCGGCCTCGGTCAGCCCGAAGGCACCGAGCGCCTTGCCGCTGGCCAAGAGCGGCAGCCATTCCTGCTTCTGGTCCTCGTTGCCGAAGCGGTACACGGGCATCGCGCCCAGCGAGACACCAGCCTCCAGCGTGATCGCCACGCTCTGGTCGACCTTGCCCAGTTCTTCGAGCGCCAGGCACAGCGCGAAGTAGTCGCCACCCATGCCGCCGTACTCCTCGGGGAACGGCAGCCCGAACAGGCCCATGTCGGCCATGCCCGACACCACTTCGTAAGGGAAGGAGTGCTCTTCGTCGTGTTTGGCGGCGACGGGTGCGACGACGCTCTGCGCGAAGTCGCGGACTGTCTTGGCGAGCTGCTCGTAATGGTCGGGCAGCAGTCCGGTGGCCAGAAATTCACTCATGACTGTTCGGCTTTCTCACTTGCTTCTGTTGGACTGCCGGCTTCGCCGGCGGTGATCCGGGCCAGCGGCTGGCCCACCTTGACCTGGTCGCCGACGGCGACGAGTAGTTCGACAACGCCGTCGACCGGCGCGGTGAGCGAGTGCTCCATCTTCATCGCCTCGACCGCCACGACGACGGCGCCCGCTTCGACCGGAGCGCCGTCCTCGACGCCGACGGCGACCACGGATCCTGGCATGGGACTGACGAGTTCGGCGTCCCCGCTGTGTTCGTCGTCGGGGCGCACGGGTGCTTCCCGCACCTCCTCGACGACCGCCGTGCGGCCTGCGCGCGCCAACCAGATCTGCCCGTCGGTCGCGGCGACGAGGTAGTCGGCGCGCAATCCGTCAAGTGTCACCACCAACCGATCGTCATCGAGAATCGCTGTGAGCATGTGTGATTCGCCATCCTCCACGACGGCCGTCGCGGCATGTGGTGAGCCTGTCAGGTACACGTGGTCGGTGCGCTGCCCCGAGTGCAGCCGAATGGTCGTCGGTGCGCGCTCACCGATGCGCCAGCCCGACGGCACCTCCCACAGGTTGCCGACCGGTTTCGGCCAGTGGCGCAGCCACTTGTAGGCCGCGGCGGCGATGAGCTCGTCGTCGCCGGGCTGGACGGCCGCGAAATCCGGTGTGCGGCGGTCCAGCAGCCCGGTGTCCAGTCTGCCCGCAGCGACGTCCGGGTCGGCCAACAGGAATCGCAGGAACTCGACGTTCGTCGTGACGCCCAGCACGGCGGTGTCGGCGAGGGCGCGGTCGAGTGCGCGCAGCGCCGCCGGTCGGTCGCCGGCATACGCGATGACCTTGGACAGCATCGGGTCGTAGTCGCTGCCGACCACGGTTCCGCGGGCCAGGCCGGAGTCGACGCGGATGCCCGGACCGTGCGGCTCGACGAGGTCGAGCACGTCGCCGCCCGTCGGCAGGAATCCGTTGGCCGGGTCTTCGGCGTAGACGCGGGCCTCGATCGCGTGACCGGTCATGGCGATGTCGTCCTGCGCGATCGGCAGCTTCTCGCCCGCGGCGATGCGCACCTGCTGTTCGACAAGGTCGATGCCGGTGACCATTTCGGTGACCGGGTGCTCGACCTGAAGCCGGGTGTTCATCTCCATGAAGAAGAACTCGTCGGGCCGGTCGGCGGAGACGATGAACTCGACGGTGCCCGCGCCGGTGTAGTCGACGCTGCGCGCGGTGTCGCAGGCGGCGGCGCCGATGCGTGCCCTTGTCGCCTCGTCCAGCAGCGGCGACGGGGCCTCCTCGATCACCTTCTGGTGCCTGCGCTGCAGGCTGCATTCGCGCTCGCCCAGGTGCACGACGTTGCTGTAGCCGTCGGCGAGCACCTGTACCTCGATGTGGCGGGGGTTCAACACGAATCGCTCGAGGAACAGGGTGTCGTCACCGAACGCGGCGCCTGCCTCGCGGCGTGCGCTGATAAGGGCCGCCTGCAGTTCAGACGGCCCGTGCACGACCCGCATGCCCTTGCCGCCGCCGCCGGCCGACGGCTTCACCAGCACCGGATAGCCGATGTCGCCGGCCGCCGCGACCAGGTCGTCGTCGGTCAGGCCGGGACGCGCGATGCCGGGGACGACCGGCACCCCGAACGCCGACACGGTGGTCTTGGCGGCGATCTTGTCGCCCATGGTCTGAATCGCCTTGACCGGTGGTCCGATGAAGACGATCCCGGCCGCCTCCAACGCCGCGGCGAATTCGGCGTTCTCCGAGAGGAATCCGTAACCGGGGTGGATTGCCTGCGCACCGGTGCGACGCGCCGCATCGACGACCGCCTCGATGTTGAGGTAGCTCTGCCGCGCGCGTGCGGGCCCGATGCCGACGGCGACGTCGGCCTCGGCGACGTGACGCGCGTTGGCGTCGGCGTCGCTGAACACGGCCACAGAGCGGATGCCCATCGCGCGGAGAGTGCGGATGACGCGGACGGCGATCTCGCCGCGGTTGGCGACAAGGACGGTATGGAAGTTCATCTCGAGCGGAGGTCCTTCCTGAGCATCGCAGCGAGTACCGCAGCGCAGCGAGGAACGCAGCGAGGAGCAGAGGGAAGGACCAAAGCGAGAAATATGCTCATCATCACATCCGGAATACGCCGTAGGAGACCGGTTCGACCGGTGCCTGCCCGACGACGGAAAGCGCCAAGCCGAGAACGGTTCTGGTGTCTGCGGGGTCGATCACGCCGTCGTCCCAGAGCCGCGCCGTCGAATAGTAGGGGTTGCCCTGACTCTCGTACTGCGCGCGGATCGGTGCCTTGAACTCTTCCTCTTCCTCGGGTGTCATCTCGCCGCGGACGGTGGCCAGCACCGACGCGGCCTGCTCCCCGCCCATCACGGAGATCCTGGCGTTCGGCCACATCCACAGGAAGCGGGGCGAATACGCCCGTCCGCACATCGAGTAGTTGCCCGCGCCGTACGACCCGCCGATCACGACGGTCAGCTTGGGCACCCGCGCGCATGCCACGGCGGTCACCATCTTGGCACCGTGCTTGGCAATCCCGCCCGCCTCGTAGGCACGGCCCACCATGAAGCCGGAGATGTTCTGCAGGAACAGCAGCGGCACCATGCGCTTGTCGCACAGCTCGATGAAATGTGCACCCTTGAGGGCGGATTCGGAGAACAGCACGCCGTTGTTGGCGATGATCCCGACGGGGTGGCCGTGAATGCGGGCGAAGCCGGTGACCAAGGTGGCGCCGTACTCGGCTTTGAACTCGGCGAATTCGCCGCCGTCGACGAGCCGTGTGACGACCTCGTGTACGTCGTACGGCACCCGCGGGTCGACGGGTACGACGTCGTAGAGCTCGGCCTGGTCGGCCACGGCGTCGACCGTCGGCGCCACCTCCCACGGCGGGTCGAGCCGCGGGCCGAGTGTCGAGACGATCCGTCGCACGATGCGCAGTGCGTCGCGGTCGTCGTGGGCCAGGTGGTCGGTGACGCCGGAAACCTTCGAATGCAGGTCGCCGCCGCCGAGGTCTTCCGCCGTGACGACTTCGCCGGTCGCGGCCTTCACCAGCGGCGGGCCGCCGAGGAAGATGGTGCCCTGGTTGCGGACGATCACGGCCTCGTCGCTCATCGCGGGAACGTACGCGCCGCCCGCGGTGCACGAGCCGAGCACGGCGGCGATCTGCGGAATTCCCTTGGCGCTCATGGTCGCCTGGTTGTAGAAGATTCGGCCGAAGTGCTCACGGTCGGGAAAGACTTCGTCCTGCCGCGGAAGGAATGCCCCGCCGGAGTCGACGAGATAGATGCAGGGTAGTCGGTTCTGCAGCGCGATCTCCTGAGCCCGCAGGTGCTTCTTGACCGTGATCGGGTAGTAGGTACCGCCTTTCACGGTCGCGTCGTTGGCCACGATCATGCATTCGCGGCCGGACACCCGGCCGATGCCGGTGATCATGCCCGCGCCGGGACACTCGTTGTCGTACATGCCTTCGGCGGCGAGCGGCGAGACTTCCAACAGCGGGCTACCGGGGTCCAGCAGCCCGTCGACGCGATCCCTCGGCAGCAGCTTTCCGCGACTCACATGGCGCTCGCGGGATTTGGCGGATCCACCGAGCGCGGCGGCGGCCATCTTCTCCCGCAGCTGCGCGACGAGTTCCAGATGCTGGTCGCGACTGGACTGAAGCGTCGTTGTCATCGGTCCGCCGTTTCGGTTGAGTTAATGACGATTAACTCCTAGTATGTTAGTCACGATTAACTGAAATGTCCACCAGCGGGATGGGGGTAGCTCGATGACTCTCCCGGCCTCTCAACCGGCCGCGACGAGCCGGAGCAGGGCGAAATCCGATCGCCGCGACCAGCTCATCGCCGCCGCGGAACGACTGGTCGCCGAGCGCGGCTTTCTGTCCGTCCGGCTCGAGGACATCGGTGCCGCCGCCGGAGTCAGCGGGCCCGCGATATACCGGCACTTCCCGAACAAGGAAGCACTGCTCGTCGAACTGCTGGTGGGGATCAGCACCCGGTTGCTCGCAGGCGCGACCGCCGTCGTCACCGAGGCGCCCGACGCCGAGACCGCGCTGGACGGGCTCATCGACTTCCACCTCGACTTCGCCCTCGGCGAGTCCGATCTGATCCGCATCCAGGATCGCGACCTGAGCCATCTGCCTGAGCCCGCGAAACGTCAAGTGCGCAAGGCTCAACGGCAGTACGTCGAGATCTGGGTCGACGTACTTCTGCAACTGGACCGTGCACGCAGTGAAGCCGACGCGCGCCTGATGGCGCACGCCGTCTTCGGGCTACTGAACTCGACGCCGCACAGCGTCAGGCCCGGCACAGCCAAATCGGCCGGCCAAGGGATCGGGTCGCGGGCGATCTTGCGGGAGATGACGATCGCGGCCTTGTCCTCGGCCGGCCGAAGCGGCGGCTAGGCGCTAGTAGGCGCTAATACCAGTTTCGTCGGCCGCCGACTGCACGGCCGGTGGCGCCAAGCAGCCAAAAGACTGCACCGATCACGATCAGGACGACACCGATATAGGTCAGGATCGAGATGCCAAAGAGGATCCCGAGTATTAGGAGGATGACTCCTAGGACAATCATGGCTGTCTCCGTTCGACTAATGATGAATTATGCTGAGCCCGTTGACTACTGGCTGGGCTGCGGCAGTTTCACGTTGCAATCCGCCACCTTCGGGTTCGCCCCCGCGTAGTTCAACGGCCCGGCTACGACCGTCAACGCGATGGTGCCCGCTGTGGCGCAATTGCTTGCACCGGTCTTGAAGTAGTCGCGCTGGTAAGCGGCTACCACACCGATCAGCAACCAAACCAATACGATTACGCCGAGAATTCCGCCACCACGCATGCTGGCCTCCTCCTGTTGAGCGCCGAATTGGCGCAGGAGGGTTTTACCCCGCGGATAATTTGAGTAAACGCTCGAATCTGATCTTGAGCGGTTCAGATATTCGGCGTGGGCGCGAACGCCGTGGTGAGCCACTCACACATGGCTTTGACCAGCACCGCTCTATTCTCCCGCTTGTCGATCTCGTGGCCGTCGTCGTCGAACAGCAATTGTTCGACGGTGCGGCCCAGGTTCCGCAAAGCATCGAACATCTGCTGTGACTCGCTGGGCGGGACATTGGTGTCGTTGAGTCCGTGCACCAAAAGCAGCGGTGCGGTCAGCGCGTGGGCGCGAAGCAACGGTGACAGCTGATCGAGCAGTTCGCGGTCGCTGACCGGGTGGCCGTACTTCGAGTAGGCCGCCGCCGCGATCCATGGCTCGGTGTTGCGGTACCAGGTGTTGAGGTCGCTCATGCCGCAGATGCTGATGCCAGCGGCGAATAGCGGGGGATGAAAGGTGAGCGCCGCCTGGGTCAGGTAGCCGCCGTATGACCAACCGCAGCAGGCGATGCAATCAGCGGGCGCAAGGCGACGCTCGACGAGGAACAGGGCGGCATCGGCGACGTCGTCGATCGCCGCGAAGCGTCGTTCCCGGTCGTCGGCGTGCATGAACGAGCGCCCGAATCCGCCTGAGCCCCGCACGTTCGGGAGGAAGACCGTGATGCCTGCCTCGAGCAGTGGCGGGAAGAATTCGTTGTAGCCTGGCCTCCCCTGACCCTCGGGTCCACCGTGCAGGAACATCATCGCCCCGATCGACTGCACCCCGCTGGGCGGCCGGAACAGCCAGCCGGAGAACTCCAGCCCGTCGCGTGCGGTGATGGTTTCGAGCGTGGGGGCCTCCGACAGCGGCCCGCTGCTGGGTTCGCGGTCGATGCGCTCCCATTCGCGGATCCTCGGATCGACGAGTTCCACCGTGCGTGGCTTGTCGGGCCCCTCGACGGTCATCGCCACCATCGACCCGCCTGCGCTGATGCTGAGCTCGCTGGCTACCATGCCGGGCAGCGGTATTGGATCGTGCAAGGTGAAGTCGGCATATTCGAGGATCTGTAACTCGCTGGCGCCGTTGAGGTTCCACAGCGTCGCGACCGTCGACAGGTCGTCACTGACGACGAACTCGTCGAGTTCGTAACCGGGCCGCTCGGCCACCACCTGGTAGGAAACACCGTCGGCAGTGGACGTCACCTCGAGAAGCCGGGCGTGATCGGCACCGTTCTCGCTGCGGATCAGCGCGCGCACATACCCCTTGGTGTCGTTCGGCCCGTAGCGCTTGGCCGGCCGGTACAGCTTGGTCTGCTCGCCTTCCAGACCGGCGCGCAGGCGCCGGGGGCTGTGGTCGTCGAGGATGACACCCGTGTCGGTGGTGGAGCCGGGATCATAAGGCAGCAGCGCGATTTCGGTCTGGCCGCGCAGCATGATCAGATCGCGGTAGCCACGCGGGCCGACGCGCACCAATGAGAAGCCCGCCCATGCGTCGACGAGCCGGCCGCCCGAGCGCCGATCGAGAATCGTCGTCGCGCCGTTGGCCGGGTCGATCAGGCATGAACTGCCGACGCCGTCGTCACCGGTGAGGATGGCCGCGACTTGTGTGCCGTCCCAGCCGATCAACTCGGCGGTACCCTCCGACTGTCCGGCAGGCCACATATCGATGCGGCGCGCGGCGCGGTCATCGGGATCGGTGGTGACAACCCAGATCTGGCTGCGCGTGCCGCCCTCGGGCGCCACCTCGCACGCGAGCCAGTGGCCCTCGGCGGAGTGAATCACCCGCAGTACCGGCCCCTCAACGGGCAGTTCGACATCCCGCGATGAGCTGGCGCGCCAGCCGCGCAAGAAACGCTGTACCGCCCGCGGATAACCACCGTCATCGACCAGGTGCGCGAACGCCGTCGCGTCCGGCGACAGCGACGCCCCGTAGTTGGTGCGCACCATCTGACTCATCAATATCAGCTTGCCATGGCAACGCGGTTAAGCGAGGTGCTTACGCGCTGCGTGCTGTGCGCACGCTCGACGCAGGTACCCTGCAGCCATGAGGTGGGTATGACCAACACGCCACGTGGTGACGGCCCCGAGCCCACACAGCCGTTGGGCCCGAGCTACCCGACGTATTCGGACCCAGCCTATGCGGACCAGACCGGATACAACCCCTCCTACCAGCCCCCGCAGGCTCCCGACCCCACCAGACAGCTGCCGCCCTACTCCCCCTATGGCTACGACCCGTACGCCACCGGTCAATACGGGACGGGACAGTACGGCACCGGGCAGTACGGGCCCCCGTACCCGCAGGGAGAGCCACCGGAAGGTCCGCCATCGCCGAAGTCACCTCGCTGGCTATGGGTGGCAGCGGCGGTTGCGGTGCTTCTCGTTGTCGGCCTGGTGATCGCGCTGGTGGTCGCCAACAGCTCGAAGCAGGAGACGGTCGTCGCGCCGCCGCCGATGCCGGGGCCCAGCTCGACCACAAGCAGGACGCCGACGACGACGATTCCGTCGCCGACGCTGCGCCCGCTGCCCCCGATCGTGCCCGTGCCCACCCCCAGCGCCACCCCGCCCAGCGAGTCGGCGGCCCCCGGCCAAACCGAGACGGTGGTCTACGAGGTCAACGGCACCGGCAGGGCGATCAACATCACCTACGTCGACGCGGGCAACGTGCTGCAAACCGAGTTCAACGTCGTGCTTCCGTGGCGCAAGGAAGTTGAATTGCCCAGTCCCGCAGGCGATTCGGCGAGCGTGACAATCATCAACGTTGGCCGCACGGTGACCTGCTCGGTCACGATCAGTGGTGTCCAGGTCGAGGCCAACACCGGCAACGGCCTGACGATCTGCACCGCCCTTCGCTAACGCGCCGGAGCCTGGTGGGGCGCATGTACCGCCACCATCGCGGCCAGGCCGGCAGCGAGCACCACCAACAGGCCTCCGGTGCCTGCGCGGACGGCGCCGAACCAGTCGATGAACAGAGATATCAGCGTCGGCGCCAGGAAGGACACCGCGCGCCCGGTCGTCGTATAGAGACCGAACGCCACACCCTCCTTGCCATCGACCGACAAGCGCAGCATCAGCGTGCGCGCCGATGACAGCGTCGGCCCGATCGACAGACACAGCAGCAGCCCGCAGACCCAGAACGCAACGGGTCCCGACAGTGTCATCAGCACCACCCCGACGACGATCATCGACGTAAGCGACCCGACGATGACGGGCTTGGATCCCAGTCGGTCGTCGAGCAGCCCGCCCAGGAACGCACCGACGGCGGCGATGACGCTGGCGCTGATTCCGAACAGCAGCACGTCGGCGTCCGAGATGCCGTACACGCTGACCCCGAGCACCGCGCCGAACGCGAACACGCCCGTGAGGCCGTCCCGGAACACCGCGCTGGCGAGCAGGTAGTAGACGACGGTGCGGTCCCGGCGCCATTCGCCGACGATCTCCGACCACAGCTGTCGGTACGCGCCGAAGAACCCGATGGCTTGTCGCCGGTCCTCGGGCGGTGGCTTCGGATGAGGCACGACGATGAACACCGGCAGCGCGAACAAGATGAACCACGCGGCCGCCATCAACATTGCCGCGCGGACATTCAGGCCGCCCGCGACAGGCAGGTCGAGCAGCCCGCGGGTGTCACCGTCGCCGGAGATGAACATCAAATAGACGATGAGCAGCAGCGCGACGCTGCCGAAATAGCCCATCCCCAGACCGAATCCGGATATCCGGCCCGATGTCTGTGGCGTGGAGAGCTGACGCAACATGGCGTTGTACGGCACGGTCGCAAGCTCGCTACAGGCGGCGGTGATCGCGAGCAGCGCCAGGCCGGGCAACAAATAGTGATAATCGTCGCGAATCAGGCTCATCGCCGACGTCAGCAACACCACCAGCCCGGTGAGGATGGCCAGCACACGCGGACGCCGCCACGGAGCGTCCACCCAGACCCCGGTGACTGGGGCCAGCAGCGCCACCACGAGGCCGGAGAGGGCCAGCGCCCGGAACAGCCAACTCTGCGGCGAGGTCGCACTCGGCAGGTCGTCGCCGACGGTGCGGGTCAGGTAGACGGAGAAGACGAACGTGACGACGATCGCGTTCACGCCCGTCGCACCGACGTCCCACAGCGCCCAAGACAGGACCTGCGACCGGGTAGCGATTTGCCCAGCCGGGCGCGGATCGTCCATCGCCGCCCACGATATAGTCCGGCCCATGCCAGTACCCGCCCCGAACCCGGATGCCCGTGCGGTCGTCACAGGTGCCTCGCAAAACATCGGCGAAGCGCTGGCCACCGAGCTGGCGGCGCGCGGCCATCACCTGATCGTCACGGCGCGCCGGGAGGACGTGCTGCGGACGTTGGCCGACCGGCTCACCGAGAAGTACGGCGTCGTCGTCGAGGTGCGGCCCGTGGACCTCGCCGACCCGGGTGAGCGCGGCAAGCTGGCCGACGAGCTGGCCGGGCGAAACATCTCGATCCTGTGCGCGAACGCAGGCACCGCGACCTTCGGCCCGGTCGCCCGGCTGGATCCGGCCGACGAGAAGGCACAGGTGCAGCTGAATGTCCTTGGGGTACACGACCTCGTGCTCGCCGTGCTGCCGGGGATGGTGGAACGCAAGGCGGGCGGGATTCTGATTTCCGGTTCGGCAGCGGGAAATTCGCCGATTCCGAACAACGCCACCTACGCGGCGACGAAGGCGTTCGTCAACACGTTCAGCGAGTCGCTGCGGGGTGAGCTCAAACGCGAGGGCGTGCATATCACGGTGCTGGCACCGGGGCCCGTGCGGGAGACGTTGCCCGCCGAACACGAGCAGTCGCTGGTGGAGAAGCTGATACCGGATTTCTTGTGGATCTCGACGGACTACACCGCGAAGCTGTCGCTGGATGCGTTGGACCGCAACAAGATGCGCGTGGTTCCTGGTGTTACGTCGAAGGCCATGTCGGTGGCCAGCGGATACGCGCCCCGGGCGATCGTCAGCCCGATCGTCGGCGCCGTCTACAAGAAGCTCGGCGGCGACTAGTTTTTCCGCGAAATAGCATTCCTGGTCGTGATCTCGCGCTCAACAGCCGGGAATGCTATTTCGCGGTGAGAGTTTAGCGGCGGCGGCCGGTGCCGAAGATGCTGCGCGTGATCTCGCGGCCGATGACAGTGCCCGCCGAACGCATCGCGCTCTTGAAGGCCGGGCTGTTCATCATCTTGTCGAGCATGCCGGGCTCGGCCGCACGCCTGGCCACGGCCGTGCCATCGGCGCTCGCCTCACCCTGCGGCGGAACGTAAACCGGCGGCGGCAGATTCGGGTCGGCAGGCGCTTGGGCGGTCTGCTGCAGCTTGGCGTTCAACCGTTCATAGGCCGAATCGCGGTCGATGGTCTGGCCGTACTTCGCCTCTAGCGGACTGGCTTTCGCGGCGGCAGTGATCGCGTCGTTCCCGATCGCGCCCATCAGCGAACGCGGCGACCGCATCCGTGTCCATGCCACCGGCGTCGGCGCACCTTGTTCGGACAGCACCGTGACGATCGCCTCGCCGATGCCGAGCGACGTCAGAGCCTTCTCCAGGTCGTATACGTCGGTCTTCGGATACGTGCGCACCGTCTTGGTGAGCGCCTTCTGGTCGTCGGGTGTGAACGCGCGCAACGCGTGCTGGACCCGCGCACCGAGCTGGCTGAGCACGTCGTTGGGCACGTCCGTCGGCAACTGCGTGCAGAAGAACACGCCGACTCCCTTGGACCGGATCAGCTTGACGGTCTGCTCGACCTGCTCGAGGAAAGCCTTGGACGCGTCGTTGAACAGCAGATGCGCCTCGTCGAAGATGAAGACCAGCTTGGGCTTGTCGACGTCGCCGACCTCCGGCAGCGCCGTGAACAGATCGGCAAGGATCCACATCAGGAAGGTGGAGAACATCACCGGGCGCGCCGCCTGGTTGCCGAGCTCCATCAGAGTGATGACACCGCGACCCTGCGCGTCGACGCGCATCAAATCGCTGGGTTCGATCTCGGGCTCGCCGAAGAACGTGTCCGCGCCTTCGGCTTCGAGGTTGATGAGTGCGCGCAGGATCACGCCCGCCGTCGTCGCCGAGACGGCGCCGATGTTCTTCAGCTCCTCCTTGCCCTCGTCGCTGGTGAGGTACTGGATCACCGCACGCAGGTCTTTGAGGTCCAGCAGCGACAGGCCCTTCTGGTCGGCCCAGTGGAAGATCAGGCCGAGGGTGGACTCCTGAGTCGGGTTGAGGCCGAGAACCTTTGACAGCAGGATCGGGCCGAAGCTGGTCATCGTCGCACGCACCGGGACGCCGATTCCCGTGGTGCCCAGCGACAGAAACTCCACTGGGAACGCCGTCGGAGTCCAGTTGTCGCCGGTGTCCTTGGACCGCTGCGCGATCTTGTCGTTCGACTCCCCGGGGCGCGATAGACCCGAAAGGTCGCCCTTGATATCGGCCATCACCACCGGAACGCCGGCGGCCGACAGCTGCTCGGCGATCACCTGCAGCGACTTCGTCTTACCGGTACCGGTGGCGCCTGCGACCAGGCCGTGGCGGTTGACGGTTGCCAGCGGGATGCGCACCTGGGCGGTCGGATCGACGGTTCCGTCAACGACTACGGCGCCCAGTTCGAGCGCCTGACCCTCGACGGCGTATCCGGCGGCTATTTGCTGTGCGGGGCTGGCTGTCGACTCGGTCGTCATGGGTCGAACATTACTGTGCAGACCCCGTGCCGGTGGGTGTGGTAAGGGATGTGACGGCCGTGGGCCTACTGTTGATCGCTGTGCGTGACGAATTGGTGTGGATCGACTGTGAGATGACAGGCCTGGACCTCAAGTCCGACCGGCTCATCGAAATCGCGGTGCTCGTCACCGACGCCGAGCTCAACATCCTCGGCGACGGCCTCGACGTCGTCATCCACGCCCCCGACGAGGCGCTGTCCGGGATGATCGAAGTGGTCACGCAGATGCACAATCGCTCCGGCCTGACCGAAGAAGTGCGGGCATCGACCATCGACGTCCCGGCCGCGGAGGCGATGGTGCTGGATTACATCCGCGGCCACGTCAAGCAGGCCAAGACCGCTCCCCTGGCCGGAAACTCGATCGCCACCGACCGCAGCTTCATCGCCCGCGACATGCCGGCGCTGGACGACTATCTGCACTACCGGATGATCGATGTCTCCTCGATCAAGGAGCTGTGCAGGCGGTGGTACCCGCGGATCTACTTCGGGCAGCCGGAGAAGGGACTGGCCCATCGCGCGCTCGCGGACATCCACGAGTCGATCCGTGAGCTGCAGTATTACCGCCGCACGGCGTTCGTGGTGCCGCCGGGGCCGTCGACCAGCGATATCGCGTCGATTTCGGCCGAGTTGAGCCCGCACTCGTCCGACGGCGATCAAATGGATTCGGCCGCCGAGCGCCCGAGCGGCTAAGATCGACGGGCCGCTTGCGCCTCAGGCTCGGCGGCGATGGTGGCTGTAGTTCAGTTGGTAGAGCACCAGGTTGTGATCCTGGCTGTCGCGGGTTCGAGTCCCGTCAGCCACCCCGGCAGGTCGGAGGGCGCTTCAGCCCTCCGACTTCTTGGTTTCCAGTGCTTCGGCCGCACGCTGGCCGCGCTCAGTCGGCGCGAGCCACGTACGGAACACCCAGTCTTGATCCTCATGATGGACGACGTACTCGTCGTAGATCCGCGCCAACGCATCATCTAGCGACATATCCCAGGGTTCGACGCGTTCATCCGATGCGCCGACAATGTTTCCCACTACCATCAGCCCGTCGTCAATGAGCCTTCGAACTGTGCGCATCAAGAGATCCTGGCGAGCAGACACCGAGTCGGCTGCCACACGTCCTGCAACAGAATCGACATGGGCTAGCGGCAGACAGTCGCCGACCGCGTCGTAGAGAAGCTGATCTCGCAATCTCGTCACAGACGCTTCGGCATCGTTGTTACCACCGAAGCTGTGCGTCTCACTCATATCCAACTTCTTGTAAGCCGCCGCGGCGGCAACAGCAGTGGCCATCATTCGGTCAGTCAGACGCGCAGCCGCCGCCGCGATGGCGGCATGTGCGGTGCCGACCGCCGCACCTGAAGGCTGAAGCGCATCGACCCATACGGGAGGCGTCGCAATTTTTCCGAGCCGCACAGCTTGCGTCTCGCAAAGGCGGGCGAGCCTCGACAGCCCTTCATCGTCGACCTCGATTGAAGCCATATGTTGAGCCTAAGTGCGCTGCATGCAGCTACCCGCACTAATTTCGTTCGCCTGAGTAGGTCAATTGGGCGTGCTCACTTCGCATCAGCGGTTCGCGGTTTCGTCACATCGCAGGACCAATCGACCTAGGCTTCATTCAGGATCGCGTCTTCCTTGAGGAGCCCGTCATGAGCGCAGGCGACCGACGACGCAAGCTCGGACCCGCGCGCATCACCGGGGCCACGATGTGTGTCGTCCTCTTCGTCGCGGGGTGCTCGTCGACGGCCCCACCGACGAGCGAATCGGCTATGACGCAGACGGCTACCGGTCCCCCGTCAGCTGCACCCGCACTCAAACCCATCGACCAGGCATCGCTTCAGGCCGTGGTGGAGAAGGCGACCAAGGAGATGCTCGTCCCCGGTGCGGTGGTGATGATTCGCACGCCGCAGGGCAGCTATACCGCGGCGGTGGGCACGACGGAGCTGGGCGAGCAGACACCGCCAGATGCCAAGACCCACTTCAGGATTGCCTCGAACTCGAAGACCATGACCGCGGCGCTGGTCGTGCTTCTCGCACAGGACGGCAAGCTGAAGTTCACCGACCCAGTGACGGACTACGTTCCCGACGTACCCAACGGCAGCGAGATCACCGTCGCCGATCTGTTGACGATGCGCAGCGGGCTCTACAACTACACCAACTCGCCTGAGCTGGCGGCGACGCTGGACGCCGACCCCGCGAAAGCCTGGACACCGCAGGAGGCGCTGGCGATCGCATTCGCGCATCCTCCGAACGCCGCGCCCAACACCGAATACGAGTACGACAACACCAACTACGCGCTGCTCGGGCTGATCGCCGAGAAGGCAGGCGGTCACCCGTTGGCCGAGCAGTTCCAAGACCGGCTCTTCGGCCCGCTCGGACTGCAGCAGACGTCGTTGCCTGCGGTGGACGACACCGCGATTCCCGTCCCGTACTCCCACGGCTACATGTACGGGGGTTCGATGTATGCGATGGTCGACGATCCTTACCCCGACGACATCAAGGCCGCGGCCAAAGCAGGAACGCTGAAGCCCACCGACTACACCAACCAGAACCCGTCCTACGCCCATGCCGCCGGCGGCGCGATCTCCACGGCCGGCGATATCGAAACCTGGATACGTTCCCTGGTGTCGGGCAAGGTGTTCAACGCCGATTACCAACGGCAATGGCTGGACAGCGTGCAACCGGAGGACCCGGCCAAGCCCGACGGCCAGAAGTACGGTTATGGCATCTCATATCAGCGGTTCACCCCGACCGCCGCGATGTACTACCACGGCGGTGAGTTGCCCGGCTTCAACTCGTTCATGGGCTACGACCCGGATAACGATGTGTCCCTCGTCATTTGGACCAATCTGACGATTTCACCCGACGACAAGACGACGGCACAGGCACTGTTGCCGACGGTGCTCGACGAGATCTACACCGGTATGTCGCCGGCGCCTGCGCCGACGCCGACGACGACGAGGTGACGCGAACGGCGTTGCGGCGTCAGATGTTGGCGTTACCTGCGCGCCACTGATCCCAGGGGATGTTCCAGTCCCCGAGTCCGTCGACGCCGGGCAGGATCGACCCGACCGTATTGGAGATTTCGACGATGTCGCCGCGCTTGGTGTTGTCGAAGAACCATTGCGCGTTGCTGGTGCTCACGTTCAGGCACCCGTGGCTGACATTGCTGTAGCCCTGGCTTCCGACCGACCACGGCGCAGCGTGAACGAAGATGCCGCTGTAGGAGATCTGGGTGGCGAAGTCCACCTCGGTGCGGTAGCCGTTCGGCGAGTTCGATGGCACGCCGTAGGTCGACGAGTCCATCACCATATGGCCGAATCGATCGCCGATGATGTAGGTGCCGTTGTTGGTGGGTGTGCGGTTCTTGCCCATCGAGATCGGCATCGTCTTGATGACCTCGCCGTTGCGGCGGACCGTCAGCGTCTTGGTGTTGTCATCGGCGGTCGCGATGACCTCATCGCCGATGGTGAAGTGCGTGGTGACATTCTCCTGTCCGAACAGTCCGTCGCCGAGATCGACGCCGTAGGTGTTGACGGCGACGTCCACGGTCGTGCCCGGCTTCCAGTATTGCGCTGGGCGCCAACGCACTTCGCGGTTACTGAGCCAGTAGAAGGCACCCTCGACAGGCGGGTTGGTGGTGACGGTGATCGCCCGCTGCGCCGCCAACCGGTTCGGGATGTTCTCGTCGAAGCGGACCGCGACCGGCTGGCCGATGCCGACGACCTCGCCGTCGTTGGGCAGCAGGTAAGGCATCGTCAGGTTCTCGGGCGAATGCGTCTGGAAGGTCATCTGCTGATTGGTGGCACCGCCGAGGCCGAGCGACTGCGCGTTCAGCGTGTAGCGCGTGTTGTAGCCGAGCGCCTCAATGGTGTGCCACGTCAGCCCGTCGGGGCTCAGCTCGCCTGCGACCGGGGTGCCCTCGTCGTCGTTGACCATCGAGACCGCGCCGAGGACGCCGTCCTCCGCGCCGACCGTCACCGGCTGGTCCACCGTCACGCCGACGGCGCCGTCCTTGACCGATGCGGTGAGCTTGGGCACCAGCAGGTCGCCGAAGGGCGTGCCCTTATCGGTGATGACCTGAGGCTGTGTTGGCGCTGAGTTGCTGCTGCAGGAGCTGAGGCCGAGGACCAAGGCGGGCACCATGGCGACGGCCATCAACGAGGCATAAAGACGACGCGGACGGGCCACGGCTTTGACCTGCCGCATACTTTGCTCCAACTGGCTACGAGGGCCCACACGATGGGATTCTTGGCAATAGTCTAAGGGCAACCTGTGTGTCAGCGCGAGTCAGCTGAGAGTCTCCTCAGGGAGGGTCGCAGAAAGGGATTTCACCCAATGCCGCAGCTCCTGTTATTGTCGCTCACGCGCGCCGTTAGCTCAGTTGGTAGAGCAGCTGACTCTTAATCAGCGGGTCCGGGGTTCGAAACCCTGACGGCGCACTTCAAAGGCCCTTTTGGGCCGGGGCGGCTTGCTCGTGCAACGTTAATGCACCGCTTATGGCCTCATCCAGCGCCTCAGCCACCTGTGTATGGAGTTTGCCGCGCGCCATGTACCGATCCTGAGTCATTGACGGCCGAGCGTGCCCCAGCTGATCTGCGCCTATGCGCGCCGAAAAGCCCCGGTCGTCAATCAGGGTGGCCACGCTCTTGCGGAAGCTGTGCGTGGTGACCTCGGCAACACCGAGCTCCGCGCGGACCCTGCGCCAATCCCGACCGAAGTTGTTGGGGTCGCGCCACGTGCCCGCCGTCGACGGGAACATGATCTTCGGTGCTCGCCGAGATACGGCAGCGTGCGGCGCGCGGCCAGCATCTTGATGGCGAATCGCGGCAACGCGATGGTGCGGCGGCCTGCCGCCGTCTTGGTCTCGTCCTCGCGGACCAGGCCCTTGCCCGTCACGCGTACGACCTTGCCGCACACAGCCAGTGTCCCGGCGGCCTCGTTGTAGTCGCTCCACCGCAGCCCCAGCAGCTCCCCGCGCCGAAGACCAGTGGCAATCAGGAGGGTGAAGGGGTCGGCCAAGTCATACTCGCGGCAATAGTCGGAGGTCCGCAGACCGGCCAACAGGTTGCGCAACTGCTCGACGGTCAGCACCGGGGCGCCCTTCGGCGGCCGTTTCGACTTGATCGCTGCGACATCGCGAACTGGATTGGCGGCAAGTGCATTCGCCATCACAGCGAGCTGGAGAGCACCGCTCAGAATCGTCTTGGCTTGGCGTGCCATCCCCGGTCCGTGGGTGTTAGTCATTGCTCTCAACACCGCGTCGATGCGACCAGGGTTCGCCTCGGCGACCCGTACACCGCCGAGTTTGGCGCGCAGCTTTCCGGCCACCAGCTTGTACGTGTCCTGGGTTGCGGGTGACCGTCCGTCCTCGGCGAGACGGTCGAGGTGCGCCTCGACCAACGTCATGACCGCTGTGTCGGGGCCAATCTCATCAGTTGGCGGTCGTCGTTCGGCTAGCGACTCGATAAGCACGCCCTCGGCCAACTTGCCGTACCGGTCGTATTCGTCGGGTGGACCGCGCCGTCGCACTTGCCGCGTCACACCATCGGTATCCCGGTAACGACATTTCGCTTCCCAGACGCCCCCGCCCAAGTACGTCCGGCTGATCTTGCCGCGCTGCCCGATGCGCAGCGGAGTTCTACCTGGCACGTGCGATCCGGCACGAACGCAGGGCGTGGATAATCAGCACAGCGGAGGCGAGCGATCGATGCCAAATGATCAAGCAGTACTCCGCTTCTCGCGCGGAAACTGTTCGCGCTCCCAGTCGATGACATCACTCAATCGGTAGCGCACGTGTCGACCGAACTTGGCGTACCGTGGACCGGTTCCCTTGCTCGCCCATTCAGCAGGTGTCTTCACCGGCACCCAGTAGCGGTCCGCCAACTCTTGGCGGCTGAGCCACGTGTTCTCGCTGCTTTCCGCCATGATGGACACTTCCCTTCGAGCCCCGTCGAGTTGGCTACCACGACTGTAAGCACACCTAAGGCCACCCGATTTCCGGTTTATTAGTGCCGCGGCGTTAGAGAGAACTCAGCGTCTGTCGGTGGCCACCGATACCGTCACCGCGTGACCAACGCAGCGCCGTGGGCGGCAACCGCCGGCAACAAATTCCGCGAGGTCATGAGGTCGACAGATAACCCGACGACGAAGCTCCTCGCCGAAGGGCTTACTGCACTTAACGAAGCGCTTCGAGAACTGGACGCCAAACTGGAGACGATCGACCGGCAGTTGCTCCGCTGAGGTCGATTCCGCTCGCGAAGCTGACCCCCACACTGCCAGGAGCAGGCAGCGGTCGTGAACAGGCCGTTTAAAACGCAGGCAGTGCTGTTGTCCGCGTCGTCGGACGCGCCACTGTCGTCACGGTTGTCGTCAAGACTGTCGTCGGTAACGCCGTACGGGCAGCGGCACTTGTTTAGTTGTGCGTTGTGCGAAGTTGTATTGGCATCGGTCGCAAGTTCTCGCAGACCAGGCCCAAGGCTCAGAAGCAGATTTCGTCGGTCAGGTCTGCGCAGCCGACAGTGAAGGAGTGCGGCCAGGCGATGCAATCTCGGGCTGGGTGTTGATAAGTCAACGCTTCGCCTGAACGTGACCAAGGGTCGGCCTCGGTGCTTATTCTGAATTTCACCAGCTGCGCACCGATAGCATGATCGATGTGCAACGATTCCTCGACCGAGGCATTCACGCGCGGATCGCACGGCGCGTCGATCGAGACGTTGAGTTCGAGATCGAGACCATGAGCCTGCGCGGCCGCATTGACCTCGGCGAGATGCTGAACGCTGACGTCGTTGTGGAGATCGACCAACGTGATGTGCAGGACATCCAGTCCCCACTCGACCGCGAGATCCATCATTTTGGGAAGATCGATCGTCTTCTCGAACGCGTAATCCTGCTCGAATCCCCAACTCTCACCACATCCGTTCAGATGAAGAGTGTAGGAGTGCATGCCCAGCTTGAACTGACGATCGTTGTTTCTGACGATGCCCATTCAGCGTACTTAGTCGGGCAAGCATGGTCGACGAACCGTCGACCCTCAAGATCGAGTTGATCTACTGGCCCGCAACCACTTTCGCGGCCAGAGCTGAGGCGCAGGCGGCGCTGTTCCGCTACATCGACGGATGGCAGAAACCGCGCCGCATCCAACAAGGACTCGTGGGGCGTTCGCCCGACGAATTCGAGGCTGCATGGCAAGCCAGGCAGCGTCAACCCGCTCGGCTACCCTCCAACGCAAGGGCGCCGAAAAGCCCAGATAGAAAAGATAATTCACCGGGAAACCGGGGAGGTGTATGCGGGCATGATAAGATGGTGCGATCGGTCCAGAAATCCCAGCTGCTCATAGAGCAGACCGAGGAGTTCGTCTCGCATCTCTTTGATGCCGGCCATCTCACCGAGGCAAAGCGGCTCGCTGTGACGCTCAGGGTTCAGCTACACCACGGCCTCAACGGATACTTCTGACGATTGACCTTAGTGAGGTGAGTGGTGTTAGCGACGGTGGAGAGTTCATACGGGTGCGACGCCGAGTTCTACGACCGGAGGACGGGAGCCTTCCAGAGGGACCGGTTGCGGATCATCGACGCACTCCCGCTGCGAGTCGGCGATGTTGTGCTCGATGTGGGCTGCGGGACCGGCCTGTGCTTCGAAGGTCTGCGAGACCGGGTGGGCAGCTCCGGTGTGGTCATCGGGATCGATCAGGCGCCGAAGATGGCTTCGCTGTCCGCTGAGAGAATCGCGCGGCACGGGTGGGACAACGTCACCATCGTGCAAGCCCCGGTCGAAACCGCGCCTATCCCCGTTATGGCGGACGCGGCCCTGTTCTGCGCGGTACACGATGTCCTGCAGTCGCCGGCCGCGCTGGCCAACGTGTTCGACCATCTACGTCCGGGGGCGTGGGTCGCAGCGGGTGGCGGCAAGTACGCGCCGGACTGGATGGTCATGATGAACCCGATGATCCGGGCACAACACCGACCCTACATTCGATCGTTTGATGGCTTCGGCCGGCCCTGGGCTCGGCTGGAAGAGTTCGTCACCGATCTTCGGGTCGAAGAGTTCTCGCTCGGGGCGGGCTACGTCGCGGTCGGCCGGGCGCACTCCCGCGGCAGGGCTCAGGCCGGCTCACCCCCAACCGCTCGGCCGGCGATTGCCCCGGTCACAGATCGGCTCGCAGCGATCAGCACCTGAGCGAAACGTGGCGGGTCGTTGAGAATGACGGCGTGGTCGCCGATCAACTCGAACACAGCAGCATGCGGGATGGCGCGGGCGAGCCGGCGCTGTCGACTTGGCGGCACGAGCTGGTCGGCCGTGGTGATAACGACAGCGGTGGGCACGTCGACCCCTGCGATCCACTCATGCGAGGTGAACTCGACTGCCGACTGAACGGCCGACATGGCGGCAGACAGGCTCGTCCTGGATAGCTGTGCTCGGGCCCACGCCCGCGATTCGCCATCCTGGATGCGCCCCAGCAGGCTGCTGCCCACCCATTCAGCGGTGACAGCCTGCGCAAACGGCAATAGATACACTGCCGCTGTCGTCGTCGGCAGGTAAAGCGATGTGAGTTTCTCCAGCCATGAGCCCTGGACGTTGCGAGCGGTGGCGCAGAGAACAAGCCCGGACACCAAGTGAGGATGCCTGCGCCACAGCAGTTGCGCGACCATCCCCCCTATGGAGTAGCCCACGGCGGCGAAGCGTTTGATGTCGAGCACATCGGCCAGCGCAGCGATGTCGTCAACACTGTCCTCCAGCCGGAACCGGGAGCAACCAAGCGGGGTCCCGTCGCCATGGCCGCGCAGGTCAGGCGCCACAATGCGGAACTGCCGGCCGAGCTGCTCGAGAACCCGAAACCAGCACAACTCGGAGGTCATCGCCACGCCGTGCAGCAGGACGAGCGTCTCCGCCTGAGGTGGGCCGGCACACTGCCACACGGCAGTAGTGCCCCGTCCCGGGAGGTCCACTGAGCTGACCCAGGCTCTGTACGGACTGGTCGGCGCACATCGCACCACGTTGTCCTCCTGCAGAATCCGATCTCAACGCCCCAGTACAGGCCGCTGCGCGGTCAGGCTCCCGTCCTCCAGGATATGGGCTGAAGTGCCCGAATCGGCTCATTCTTACCCGCAGTTCCGCCCGGGCGGAGAGGCTTCACGGAATTATTTGCATCATGCGCCCGTGGGATCGCGCCACCAACAGGAACGGCTGTGCACAGATGCGGTGCACCGACCGATCGAAATCTGCGAACAACAGCCTGGCGAGCTCCAGCCGCGACTCATAGATGACATGGTGAACCATCCCGCGTTTGATGCGCACCTCCATTCTTGGGAAGGTGCATTTCGTGGCGAGCAAGTACGACCCGGAGACGCGGGCCAAGGCTGTCCGTCTGGTTGTGGAGCACCGGGATGACTATCCGAGTGAGTGGGCGGCGATCACGGCGGTGTCCAAGCGGTTGGGGATGACCGCCGAGACGTTGCGGAGTTGGATCCGTCAGCATCAGATTGATGATGGCCAGCGCGACGGCGTGTCCAGCGAAGCGGCAGCGGAGATCCGGGCACTGCGACGTCGTAACGCCGAGCTCGAGCAGACCATTGAAATCCTCAAGGCGGCAACGTCTTTCTTCGTGCGGGAGAGCGACCCGGGCAACCGCCGCTGACCGGTTCGGTCTGCGAGTTCATCGCCGAGAACAAAGCCCGCTTCGGGGTCGCTCCGATCTGCCGCGTGCTGAGCGAGCACGGTGTGCCGATCGCCCCGCGCACGTTCTACGCCTGGGTCAAGCGGGCGCCATCGAAGCGGGCCCTATGGGACGCCACCATCACCGAGATTCTGGCTGGCTACTACGAATCCGGCGACGACGGTCGGCGCAAGCCGGAGTCGTTGTACGGTTCGCTGAAGATGTGGGCGCATCTGCAGCGCGAGGGCATCCCGGTGGCCAAGGGCTTGGCTTCATAGTGCACCTCCTGGGGCGGGTGGGGTGTGAACTCGTTTTCTCAGCGGGCTGCCTTGTCGGATGGTAAGGCGTGGATCACCGGCGATTGGTGGTTCGTAGAGCCGTTCATTCTTGTCGTTTGCTTTGTGGGAGTTGAGGATTCCGGCCTTGGTCCAGCTCTTGATGGTGCTGGGGTGCACTGTGAGGCGTTGCGCGAGTTCGGTTGTGGTGAGCAGGCCTTGGGCGCGGAGCCGGTCGGCGTGGCTAGGTAGATGGTACTTGCGGCGAACGTGCACGACGATGCCGGCGGTGAACGGTTTGTTCTCGCCGGAGCGGTGACCGGCGCGGTTGAGTGCGTCGGCGACCTCGGCGTCGGTGTGGGTGTCGAGGAGCCGACCGAGCTCGGCGACGGTGTCGGGGCGGGTTTGGCGGGCTTGCCAGGATGTGGGTGGGATCGCGACGACGAGGCTGTGGGTTTGTCCGCCGCGGAAGCGGACGTGCAGGTGGATGCTGTCGGTCTTGTGCAGGGTGACGTCGTCGACCAGCAGGCGGACCATGCGTTTGCGGTCGCGCTGCTGGGTATTTGGGTTGGACCAGAGTGCGGGGAAATCTGTTGCCAGGGCGCGGATTCGGTCCTTCAGCTCGTCGGTGAGGGTGGCTGTGGCGGCGGCGCTGGCGCGGTCGTAGTCCTCGCGTGCGGTCTGCAGGGCCCGTAGTGCGTCGTTCCAGTCGGCTTCGAGGCTGTCGGCGACGAGCCGGTTATCCGGGTCGACGGCGAGGTAGCGGCGGCGGGCCAGGTCGGCGCGGTGGCGGGCGCGTTCGACGTGCCCGCGGCGCAGCGCATCGGCTTCGCCGGCGCGGGTGTCGAGCTCGGCCTGCACGGTGAGGGCGACCTCGAGCGCGTGCGGGGTGAGGGCCTCGAGCAGCAGGCTGGCGACGGCGTCGTCGACGACGGCGCCGGGGATGGTTTGGCAGCGGGCCGCGCCATCTTGGATGCAGCGGTTCTGGCATTGGTAGTCGGGGACTTCGACGCCGCGGCGGGTGTGGTAGCGCACCGTCATCCGGCGTCCGCAGCGCCCGCAGATCGCCAGGCCCTGCAGCAGCGCGGCGCCCTCGCGGGCGGGGCCGGCGGCGCGATCGGCGCCGTGCGCGGTCGCATTGCCCAGCAGCAGCTTCTGGTTGGTCTCGTACTGGTCCCAGCTGAGGTAGCCGGGGTGGGCGTCGCGGATCAGCGCGATCCACTGCTCGCGCGGCACGAGCTGGTAGCTCTTCTTGCCGTTGCCGGCGAGGCGTTCGCGGCGGCGGCCGTAGGCGAACGCGCCGGCGTAGCGCGGGTTGTGCAGGGTGCGCAGCACCCGCCAGTGCTGCAGCGGCATCCAGGCCAGCTCGCCCTTGTGCGCGCCGGTGCGCACCCGCACCGGGAACAGCAGCCCGTCGGCGTTGAACTGCTGCACCACCGCGCGCGCCGAGCCGGTGCGGGCGAACAGGGTGAACAGGTGCCGGATCGCTTGTTGCACACCGGTATCCGGGTCGAGCACGACCTTGCCGGCCGGGTCGTAGACCAGCCCGACCGGCAACGGCCATCTGCAGCTCGCCGCGGCGGGCCTTGGACAACTGGCCGCCGATGAGGCGGGCCCGGATGAAGTGCAGCTCGGCCTCGCTCATGGTGCCCTTCAGGCCGAGCAGCAGCCGGTCGTTGAAGTCGGTCGGGTCATACAGCCCGTCCTCGTCGCAGATCAGCGTGCCCGACATGGCGCAGATCTCCAGCAGCCGGTGCCAGTCGGCGTTGTTGCGGGCCAGCCGGGAGACCTCCAGGCCCAGCACGATCCCGGCCCGGCCCATGCCGACCTCGGCGACCAGGCGCTGGAAGCCTTCCCGGTCGGCGGCCGAGGCGCCGGACTGGCCCTGGTCGGTGTCGATGGTGACGATCGCCTCGGCCGCCCAGCCCAGCGCGATCGCCTTCTGCCGCAACGCATACTGGCGGGTGGTGGACTCGGTGTTGGTCAGCACCTGCCGCAGTGTCGACTGGCGCACGTAGAGGTAGGCGGTGCGGGCCAGGTGCGCGCCGGTCACCTTCGCCGCGGCCTGCTCGCTCACCGCGTCTTACCCCTGTGTGGCGACGGCCAGCGCCATCGAGGCCAGCAGCCCGACCAGCTCAGCGTCCACGCCCCCGGCGCTGGGCGACCCGGCCCCGGTGGGCGTGGGCCGGGCGACCGTCGGCACGGTCGCTTGGCGCACCCGCAGCCATGCGGCGACCCCGCGCTGCTGCAGCACCCCCAGCCCCAGCCGCCACCCCTCGGCGTCGCCGCCAAGCGCCCGGGCCCGCAGCCGCTCATACCCGTCCACCACGTCGGATCCGTCACCGCTCGTATCGTCGATGTCATTGCGCGTCTCCACTTTTGGAATTTTCAACGCGGGCCAGGGCCCGCTCCACCGATCGCGGGTGCACCCTGATCGCGAACTTGGCCGCGACCGCATCAGCCAGCTGCGCCGATCCCAGGCCGCGATCCTGCTCGCGCAGCCGGCGGGCATAGGCGATGACCTCGTCGGTGAGCTTGTGGGCCCGCCGCGGCCCGGGCTTGGCCGGCACCAATCCACCCAGCCCGTCGCGGTCCACCGCGGCGGCCGCCTCGTAGTACGACGGCCGGGAGAACCCGAACGCCGCCGCGGTCTGCGTCACCGGGGCGCCGTCGACCCGCACCCGCCGCACCATCTCGTATTTGACCTGCACCAGATCGCGGGCATCGAAGAACTCCGAGGACGCGAACTGCTCGTCACCTACCGCCTCCGGGCGGGGATTGAGCGTTCGCGTCTCGGCCAGCGCCGCCTCCTTGGCATCCGACTTCCGCTTCCGCGCCACGACCACCTCCAACTTGATGTAAGACTAATTATGCCGTCATATGCTGATGATCCGATGTTCGACACGCCCAGCCCATCGCGAGATCACAGCTATATAACTCGATAACTACCGCAATTGAATGAAGACAATCGCGGCTCCGGTGACGTAGGCGGCATAATCTACCTAACATTGGCGGCATAATCATGTTTACAGTCGTTTCAGTCGGATAGGCCATCGATCAACCGTCGCAGTTCGACCAGATCGGCGAACCGAAACGGCGAACGGCCCGCGGCCATCATGACGAACGCATCCGGATCGGCCGCATCCGTCCAGCCCACCGGCAGCGAGAACTGCCGGCCCTCCCCATCGAGGAAGAACACCCGATCCTCCGACCACGTCTGTCGCACGGCTAGGAACACGAACTCCCGGCCAAACCACGGATGGAATGGATGCCTCACGCGGACAGTCCGCTGATCACCTACCGGATCAAGCGCAGTTGATGACGAGGAACAACGCCACCGTGGAACGGCTGATGCGCCGCCACGGCTGGCAGGGCGTGCGACGCCAGAAGACGGTACGGACCACGATCGCCGATCCGGCGGCGGCCCGGCCACCGGATCTGGTGGATCGCCAGTTCGGGGTGGGTGCACCCAATCGGCTGCTGGTTGCGGACTTCACCTACGTCAAACTGGTCAGCGGGGTGTTCGTCTACGTCGCGTTCGTCATCGACGCCTACGCCGGTGCCTTCGTGGGGTGGGAGGCCTCGGCATCCAAGCACACCCGGTTCGTCGAATCGGCGATGCCCATCAGTGCCAGCCACACCGGCGATTCCACCAACAACAGGGCCAGCCCGCTCAAGATCAGGCCCGGGACCGCGCCGGCGCCCAAAAGAAATCTCCACTCGGCCTCGTCCGGGAACACCGCGAGGCCGATGTAAGCGAGCAGGATGCCGATCGTGATCATCAACTGGAAGATGCAGATCAGCGTCCCGCGGCGGGCAATGGGCGCGATCTCGGCGATATACAACGGGGCCGCGACCGATATGGCCCCCACGCCGCTTCCGACGACCAGTCCTCCGATCAGGTTCACCAGTTCCGACGGCGCGATAGCGCTCACGAATGCGCCGAGGGTGAATAGGGCGCCGGTGGCCATGATGACGTCGCGGCGTCCGACCAGGTCGGCGATGCGTCCGGCGGCCAACGCGCCGATCATCGCGCCGATCAGCGTGGCCGTGCTCAGCCAGGAGGACTCGCCCCGCTCCAAGGCGCCGGCCGTTACGCCGGTCTCGTAGCCGAAGAGCAGCCCGCCCAGCGAGGCGATGCCGACCATGAGGTGACGTACCCGCATTACTCGGGCACCGCCGTGCGGCTACAGATTTCGGGCAGGCCGTCAAGTTCGTCATCGAAGTTCCGCACAAAGATGGCCCGCGGGGGAGTGCGAAGCATCTCGATGTCGTTAGCCGTGTCGTAGGCCACGAACACCTGGTCTTCGGTTAGGTCGTAGCAATTGCACACGTCGCCCACAATCGCAACGGTACGGGGGCGCGGTCATGGTGTCGGACCAGCTTAATTGACGCGATACGGGCACGTCGCGGCCGACCCTCGGCTTACCTGGCGGATAGGGAAACCTTCCTCCCTGGAAGACAAGATCTGGCCTCGCAGCGATTACAGACACACCCCCTGGCAAGGGAGCATTTTCCTCACCAACCCAAAAGAGGAATCGACGATGACCGAGCCAGCACCGCCCAAGCTGAACCGCCCCAAGTACCCAGCGATGCTCCTCGGCGCCCTGGCCGTTGCCGCGACCCCGCTCGCTTATCCCGCCATTGCAGGCAACGAGTTGGCGTCGTGAAGTCGTTCGGCGAAGCCACCTACTGGCACAACCACCCCGACTTGCCACGCCTCGCACAGAACATGCGCGAGCAGTTGGAACAACAAAGGATGACGATCCAAACACGGAAGCGGGAGCTTAGGATGCCAGACCACGCCGACGGGTAAGCGTAGTCGCCCGCTCGCCGCGCGCATTAGCCCTCAGGGCATCTCGCATTGGCCAGCAGCGGCCTGGCGCTTCGGTATCGCCATCGGGGAGACGTTCAATCACGGTGTCAGATCAGATGGAGATGACGATCCTCGCCGCGGCGGCGCCCGACCCCTCACAGTGCTCGTAGGCCGCGCAGGGTCCTGCTTATCAGTTCACGTCGCTCGTCGATTGTCATCGAGTCACCGAGGGAGGCGTGCACCTGCAAATAACCCTGTGTCACCAGGTCGCCGACCAGGAACCGCGTCGAACCGAGCGGCAAGGACAGACGAGCGGCGATCTCTCCGACCGAGGATCTATGCACGCAACACTTCAGGATCTGGCCCCGCACATCATTTCTCGGCCAGCGCGGCGGCTTCGCTGTGGTGTTGAGCGCTTCGACCGACGCCTCGAGTGCCAGTTCGACACCAGAGTCGGTACGGCCTGCCGTCAGCGCGGATGGCCGGACCAGGCTCGGCTCGTCTGCGGTTTCCGGTTCTGTGAACCAGTCGCCGATCGGTTCGCCCTTGCCCTCCGGCTGCTGATGCGCGTCGGTGTGCTTGTCCCGGACATGAGGCGAACTATGCGGCACGTTGCGGTTCTGCAAGAACCACAAGGTCTGGTCGGCGTGCACCGATGCGCGCACCTCGCTGGAGACGACCTTGAGTACGGTGCGGTCGGTATCGATGACGAATGTGGTCCGTCTGACCGGCAGCAGCCGGGCCAGCAGGCCACGGCGCCGAGCGTGCCGGCCACGCCACGCCCCCTGGCGCGCCACGACGGATCTACGCAGCTTGGCGAGCCTGCCTCGGCGCACCCCGAACAGCTCGGACACCACCCCGTCCGCGTCGGAGAGCAGCGGATAGTCGAACGAGCGCTGTTGGACGAAGTGGGCCTGCTTGTCGACGGTGTCGGTGCTGATGCCCACCCGCTGGGCGCCCACCATGGCGAATTCGCTGCTCAGGTCCCGAAAATGACAAGCCTGGGCGGTACAGATCGGTGACGACGCTAATGGGAAGAAGAACAGCACAACCGGCCCATCGGAAAGCAGCGCAGACAGAGTCCGAGGCCGACCGGAGTGGTCATACAGTGTGAAGTCAGGCGCCTTCTCGCCCGCGATCATCGGCAAAGACTAACGCCGGGAAACTCTGCCCGACGCACGACCCGGATAATTCGGCCATCGCCGAACAGCTACCGATGTCCTCTCTCGTGTGGCCGTGGACGCCGCCGGTGATAGCGAACGACGACTGCCGGCTGCGGCGTGATGACAATTTGACCGTTTACTGCGGTGGCGTCGGGGCCGCCCAACGCTGCTCTAAGACGAACGTGATACCCGCACCTTCGACTACAACATCATCAACGGCCCCATCTGATGTGGTGGCCTTCTGGTACGCCACCGAGATTCAGCCGCGACGCGCAAAGGCCGAACTGCGCATTCCCCTCCGTGCGCAGCATTTGATATGGATCGACTTCGCGGCAACGCCAAGCCACTAGGCCATAGCCCCTGAGGTCGCTGCGTCAGTCAGGCGACTTATCCATGGAAGTTCGGGTCTGGGTGTGGGGGCACGGGGCAGAAAAATAGGCCGCAGTTGACTCCCGAGGGATTGTCGCCGGGTGGGTTGTCGCCCTCCCAAGCGCTCGAGCCCTGCAGTGTCCGCTGCCCGTCGACAAGCTTGAACACGTTGCCATACCCATAGGACACGCGGTACCAGGTGTGGCAGACACTCATGTCCCAATCATATTGATTGCCAAATCTATTCGGACCGCTCGGGTCGTCCATGGATTGTCCTGGACACCAGGTATACGGGCCGCCATTGGCCTGCGCGATTCCCGCGCCGGTACCCAACCCGGCTAGGCCGAGACCGCCGCAGAGCAGGCCGCGGGCCACTATCTTCTTGAGCGTGGGGGAGATGTTCATGGTTTCGTTTCCTTGCTGCCTTGGTGAGGCGTCAGGCTCCGCTGCGGTCGTCATCGCGGTAAGTACATGCCGTGCGGGCCGCTACCGATCCCAAAAACATCTCTCGCGCAATCCGCGACGCATCTCCTAATCAGCAGTATCGATTCGCCGCATATACCGGGAACTGACACCGGTAAGTGTCTTCGATATCGACAAGGCAATGGCCAAATTCCACACATTCCGCACCGACATCGGCGTGCAGCTGTCAGCACGGTCTCTGGGGCTTGCACTCCATTCGGCGTCGGCGTCACAGCTGTGATCAAGCGCTGCCTTGCAGCGGGCTGACGGTTAAGTTGGGCGAGGAGCGACAACAACACGTCGAGAGGTGGCCCGCATGTCCAACCATTTCACCGGTCTGAGTCTTGGACCCCCGCTTGGCGATCAGCGTCTTGACCTGTGTGACCTGTACGCGTTCCAATCGCCGACTGACAGTTCGCGGACTGTCTTGATTCTCAATGCCAATCCGAACGCCGACGCCCTGCACCCTGATGCGATCTATCGGTTGGCGATCGACAACGACGGTGACCTCGTCAACGACATTGCGTTCAGTTTCGTGTTCTCGACCCCTACGGGTGGCCAACAGACAGTCAACGTGTTCTTGGCCCGCGGTGAACAGTCCCGTTCACCGGAGCCGGTTGGCGAGCAGATCTTCACAGATGTCGAGGTGTCGTTCGATTCGCAACCGAACATCGCCACCGCCGGTGACATCATCTTCGCCGCAGGCGCCCGCAGTGATGCGTTCTTCTTCGACTTCGACGGCATCAAGAACCTGTTCGACACCAGCGGCAAGCGTAACTTCACCGCTCCTCATCTCGCCGAGCTCGGCGGCAAATCGCCTTGGACGGGCCAGGATTCAAATACCGAGGCCAACGTCTTTTCGATAGCGGTCGAACTACCGACCAACGCGCTCGGCACGACAGGGCCGATCCGGATTTGGGGCCGTTGCAGCCTGCGAGAGAACGCCACACTCAATCACGTCGACCGAGCCGGGCACCCCTCGGTGAGCAGCTTCTTCAACACCGACGACACGAAACTGGAGTACAACGCCAGCGAGCCTCCGAACGACTGGAACCGATGGCTTGACCAGTTCGTCCACCTCATGGGTCACACCGGCGGCTACAGCCGAGAGGAGGCCGTCGCCGCCATCGAGAACGAGGGCACGTTGCCGGACATGCTGACCTTCGACCCGTCAAAGCCGGCGCAATACCCGAACGGCCGGACGTTCACCGACGATGTCATCGACTACCGGCTGGCGTTTCTGACCAAGGGCGAATGTCCGCCGTCAGGTCTGTCACCGCATACCGACACATTGACCGAGTTCCCGTATCTCGGTCCGCCGCACCAGACCTAAGCGGGAGCCTGTCACACATGCATGGGCGGGGTAGCTCCGAGGTAGGCCGTGATTCCCTGGACGACAGCTGAAGCAAGGTGGGCGCGCCCCTCGGCGCTCGACAGCACCGCGGCGTCGGCGGCGTTCTTCATGTTGCCCATCTCTATCAGGATTGACGGGTACTGGGCCAAGTTCAGCCCGGCCAGATCGGCGCGACCATAGAGTCCGTCGGTGCCGCGATAGGTGGACGGCTGCATTCCGGCAGCCACCAGTTGGTCGCGCATGATTTGGGCGAAGCGCACAGCGGGTCCGGCCTGCGCTTCGTTGAGCGGGGGATCGGAGTAGTTGACGTGAAAGCCCCTGCCGTCGGGCGGCCCGCCGTCGGCGTGGATGCTCACTATCGCGTCGGGTTGAAGCGCGTTGGCCTCAGCGGCACGCGCGTCCACGCATGGGCCCAACGCGTTGTCGTTGCCGCGCGACAATGCGGTGCGTACACCCATCGCTGTCAGCATCTCTCTGATTCGCAGCACCACGTCCCAGTTGAAGCTGTGCTCGGGGTACCCGGCGTCGGTGCTCGTGCCCGTTGTTTGGCATTCCTTGGTGCCGCCACGACCGTTGGTGACCTGGTCGTTGATCGATGCGTCGTTGGCTCCGTTATGGCCGGGGTCCAAAAACACGATTCGGCCAGCGACCGGCGACTCGGCTTGGGCTCTGGGCGCGCTCAGCAGGGGGATTGTCGGAAGGCTCAACAAGACTGGCGCGCTGGCCGCGTACTTCAGCACGTCACGGCGCTTCACCGAACCTCGACACCGGGACTGGGTCGCTGAACCACTGTCCTGCACGCAGACACCGTAGCCAGTCAACCTTGGGGCATAAAACAACGCGCTTCGCCGATGCTGAATTGTTGCGGATCGCCACCGATCAACCTGCCCTTAGGCCGCCCACGGGCCGGGGGTGTTCAGGAACCGGTGCGACGATGTGCTGATGACCGTCCTAGCGCAGCGCGCTCGCATGGTCACCTCGACTGAGGTGCTGGTGGCGGCGATGGTGTTGTGCGCGTTCGCCGGGGCCTGGATGCGGAACGGCGTGGCGGGCAATGCGCGGTTGGCGACCGCGGGCACTGTGTTCTGCGGTGTGTTTCTGCAGGCGGTCCCGTTCCTTGTGCTCGGTGTGTTGGTCAGCGGGCTGGTCGAGACGTTCGTGTCTCGCGACAGGCTCGCTCGCTGGCTACCCAGACGCCCCGCCGGCGCAGTGCTCGCCGCGGGAGTGGCCGGCGCGGCTCTGCCCGGCTGTGAGTGCGCATCGGTTCCCGTAGCGCGCCGGCTGTTCGCCGAGGGGTCGGCCGGGGCAGCGGCGCTGACATTCATGCTCAGCGCGCCGGCGATCAACCCGGTGGTGTTGGTGGCCACCGCGGTCGCCTTTCCGGGCCAACCTGTCATGGTGCTCGCCCGAGTCACCGCGTCGCTGGCGTCGGCGGTGGTCGTCGGACTGGTGTGGTCGCGCTGGGGCCGCCCAGGGTGGATCACCCGTGCGCTTCCTCGGTCACAACACGGTGAGGACGCACGGTGGACGGTGTTCACCGAGACCGCTCGTCACGACTTTCTGCAGGCCGCGTCGTATCTGGTGATCGGTGCCGCCGCGGCCGCGACCCTGCGAGTTATCGTGCCGCCGTGGGTTTTCGAACATATAGCCGGTCATCTGCTGGTCGGTGTGGTGAGTATGGCGCTACTGGCGTTTGTGCTGGCGCTGTGCTCGGAGGCTGACGCGTTCGTGGCGGCCAGCCTGACCATGGTGCCGCTCCTGCCGCGGCTCGTGTTTCTGGTCGTGGGCCCGGCGGTCGATGTGAAACTCGTTGCGATGCAGGCGGGTCTGTTTGGCCGCGCCTTCGCGCTGCGGTTCGCCCCGCTGACCCTGATCGTCACGACCACGGTCGCGACCGTCGTGGGCGTGGTGCTGCTGTGAAGCGCGAGCCGCAGAACATGGTGCTGCTGCTGCTCGGCGCGAGCGTCGCGTTGATCGCTGCGACCGGTGCCTACACCCGCTATGTGAAGCCGACCATGGTGCCGTGGCTGTTCGGGTCGGCGGGCGTGTTGATCACGTTGGCGCTCATCGCGATTGCGCGTGACCTCCGCGCCGGTCACGCTACCGGACATGGCGGGCATGCTGACCGCGGCCGAATCGTCTGGCTGCTGGCACTGCCGATCGTCCTGCTGACCCTGGTGGTACCGCCTGCACTGAACGCGCGGGCCGCGGCGCCGACGACCGTGATGGCGACCAGCCGGCCTTTTCCGCCGTTACCCGGCGAAGGTGCACCTACCGTGTCGCTGCCAGAAGTGCTGATGCGCATCGCCACCGGGGCTGGCGGTGGACTCGACAACAGGTCCATCACCGTTACCGGTTTCACCATGAAAGACGGTGAGCACGTGGACCTTGCGAAGATTGTCATCGTTTGTTGTGCTGCCGACGCCCAGCTCGCTCGACTCCATCTGGCCGGAGCAGGGGCGCCCACCGCCCTGGCATTACCCGACAACACTTGGGTGCGCGTGGAGGGCACGGTGCTGCCCGGCCAGCGCTACTCGGGGATGTCATCGATTCCGACGCTCGAGGTGACGAGCGTTACGCGCACCGATCCGCCCGCGAACACTTACGGGTCCTGAACACAAGCATCACGCGCGGAGGACGCTGGTTAGCCACCGCCGCATACAAAACGCGATCCTCCGCCGACGCGGTGGGGCGGAAGCCAAGGTACGACGTCGCAAGTTGTCAGTAATCGGCTACCCGGTGCGGTGGCCCCGTGCAGCGCCCTCCGGTGGGGTCGGAGAGTGCGATTCCAGGTAGTCCGATTGCTGCCTGCAGACCCGTCGAAAGTCCCTCGAGCGAGGCTGGCTGGTGGGATGGTGCAGCCATGGGATCAATGGAAATTGTCACGGCGTTTTGGGAGGACGTCTGGAACGCCCACGAACCTGACGCCGTCGACCGGTTCGTCGCCGACGACGTCGTCATCGAGGCAGGCGGCCAAGAAATCGCCGGCAAAGACAGCATTAAAGGCTGGGTGAAGCAGTTCCTCGATCACGTCAACGACCTGCACGTCGACAACATCGAAACCTTCCAAAGCGAGGACGGCACTCGCGTCACGTCTCGATGGGTACTGACGGGCACCAATAACGGCATCCTCGGCACGGAACCCGACGGCAAGCCGATCGCCATGACTGGCACCGCTGTCTGGACCGTTGACGACGGCAAGCTGCAACGCGGTTGGGTCGAGCAGGCCTCGTTCGAGCTCTACCACTGGCTACTCGCGAAGTAGCTCCTAATCCTTCGTGCAGTGACCGTATTCGCGTTGGGGTTCAATCCTGTGAGCCCGACCGATCGTTGGAGTACTTAGTCGGTGATCTGGTCGTAGTCCACCCCCAGGTGTTGCGGGCCGCGGATCCGCGCGCAGCATCAACCTGACACAGTTGAAGGTGATGTTCAATCCAGTCTCAGAAATAGCTATTTCGAATCGGCGTTGAGTTTGGCTCGAGCCTGGTCGATCTGCTCGTAGGCGTACGCAGCGATTTCGGCCATGGTCATCGCCTCGCCGGCCCGTACGAATGATTCGTAGGCTTCGCTGCCGACAACGTTTTTGAGATTCGCGATGGTGGTCGCCAACTCCGGGGCAGACGCCGATGAAACCGGACTTAACGAAAATCCGATGATGGTGGCAGCTTCTTCGAATCGACCGAGGCGGTCCAGGAACGAACCGAGGACAGCAAGTGGACTGCGCACGCTCGCGACGTTGCCCGAGTCGTGGTAGTTGCGGATGGCCAACATCAGATGGTCCAAAGCCTCTGCGGTAACCCCATCATGCGCCGCGAGGCTTGCCAAATTGAGTGCGAGAATCGACGCGTTGAAGCTATTGCCGGTGTCGTGAGCAATCGCGAGCTCTTGTCGACAGGCTTCCAGATTACGAGCGGGATCTGCGGAGGCGAGCTGGTACCTGGTGGCGGCGCTGGCCGCAAATGTGCGCATGAACGGGTTGTTCGTCGCTTTACCCGCATCGATCAACCCGTCGGCCGCTGCCGCAGCCTCCTCGACTTCGCCGCTGAACAAAAGCGCGAAGACCCTACTTGCACGGATGCTCACGTGGTTATCCCCGCGGCGCTTGAGCTGAGCCTCACACAGCTCCGCCCACCGATGCGGCTCCCCGAGGGGGAAGTACGCAGCTCCGAGCCAGCTCTCCATCGCGTACGGAGGCGTATTCCGGTTGCTCGATAAGGCAACTTGGCCGGCTTCGGCATACCGAATCCCGTCCTCGGGTTTGCCGGTCATCCAGGACAAGGACGCAAACACGCAAAGGCTCGCAACGCTGGGATGCTCGACCGCAACGGCGGGTTCGATCAGCTGCCTGGCCCATGACACCGGCTCATAGTTCTCCATACCGGAGCCGAGGACGCCGGCATAGGTGGCAATCGTGGCCGCGATATCGAGGTCGTCGTGGTCGGCGGCCCAGCGGAATGCTGTGCGCAGGTTGGCGAGTTCGGTGGCGAACCAGGTGTACGCCTCGCGCTGGCGCGGGCTATCCCATACCGCCATGATCTCGGCCTCGCGATCGGCGAAGTGACGGGCGTGCGCCGAGCTGGCCGCGTCGGCGTCCCCGCGCGCGACGAGCTTCTCCTCGGCGAATTGGCGGATCGTCTCCAGCATCGAGAAGCGGGTTCGCCCCGTCGAAAGATCGGCCACGAGCAATGACTTGCGAACCAGCGCGTCGAGGAGCTCAAGGACGCTGAACTCGTCGTCGGATCCGGCTACGGCACAGGCGCTTTGTGCGTCAAAGCTGCCTGCGAACACCGAACAGCGTTCCAGCAACACCTTTTCCGAGTCATCCAGCAGGTCGTATGACCACGTCACTGCATGACGCAGGGTCTGGTGCCGTTCAAGTCCTCGCCGCGAGCCGGTCAGCAGCTTGAATCGGTGGTCGAGTCGGTCGCGCACCTCGGTGGCGGTCATCGACTCCAACCTCGAGGCAGCCAATTCGATCGCCAACGGGATGCCATCGAGCCGACGACACACCTCTTCGACCGTCCTCGCCTCATCGGGCGACAACGTTCGGGCGCGCTCTGCGAACAACTCCACGGCGGCATCGACTTCCAGCGATGACACCCGATGCAAGCGCTCGTCGGCGAGACCAAGCCCCTCACGGCTGGTGGACAAGACCTTTACGGTGGCGGCACGCGCAAGAATGGACCCGATGAGATCCGCGGCCGCGTCGAGGACGTGCTCGCAGTTGTCGAATACCAGAAGGCGGATTCTGCCTTCCAGCGTGGCGGCCACCGATTCGCTCATCGACATGCCTGGCTGCTGCTGGGTGATGCCAAGCACTGTGGCCACTGCGTCAGGAACTGCGGCGGGATCGACGACCGAGGCGAGTTCGAAAACCCATACGCCGTCGGGGAATTCGTCAGCAAGAGCCGTCGCAACCCCGATCGCCAGCCGGGTCTTGCCGACTCCACCCACCCCCGTCAACGTGACAAGCCGATGCGATCGCACGGCTGACGCGACCCCGTCGACGTCTGCGTCGCGACCGATCAGGCGACCGACCGCGGGACGCAGGTTCCCGTGACTCGAATCGATTGTGCGTAAAGGCGGAAAGTCAGATTGCAGACCAGGCGCACCGACTTGGAAGATCGCGATCGGATTCGGGACGTCCCGCAGCCGCCGCGGCCCGAGATTCACCAAGTCGACGCCGCTGAGCAGACCCGCCGTCGACTCGGCCACCAGGATCTGACCGCCATGACCGGCGGCCATCACCCGCGCCGCGCGATTGAGCACCGTCCCGAAGTAGTCGTTGTCCCGCGTCTCGGCCTCGCCGGTCGCAATGCCCATTCGCACCGGGAGCTGCAACTCCCGCTGCGCGTCGATCGCGGCATCGATTGCCGACGTCGGCGAGGCGAACGCCGCGGCCATGCCGTCGCCGCTGTGGCTGAACACAAACCGACCTTGGGCCTCGATCGCCGAACGCAGAATCTTGTCGTGCGCTGCCAGCGCCACCCGCATTCCGTCCGCGTCCGACTCCCACCGACTCCCACCGACGGGTCGAACCCTCGATATCGGTGAACAAGAAGGTCACCACGCCTGAAGGCGGCACCGCCGCAGACACCCGCACAGGATGTCACACAAGCCCTGTTCAGAAAAGAAATCGCGACTGATTTTCGAGACTCTCGTAACCGGTCTGAGATCGTCGTCACGCATCAACCACTGCGAAATTCACTCGGGCAACGGATTGAGATGCAGACAATGACTTGCGACATCCGATGTCCCTAGACAGGCTGATGACCTCAACTTTTGGATGGAAATCGTTTGCGGAGTTGACCAATCACGCATCGGCGACGCGCGGGTGTGTGACGATCCGTCGCATGGCCAACCAGTACGCCTGGGGAAACACGGATCAGGAACGCGAAAGGCTCGCAAGCCAAGGTGATGCGCTGCGTCCCGCGACCGAAAGGCTGTTTCGCGCTGCCGGTATCGGCCCGGGCATGCGTGTGCTTGATTGCGGGTCAGGCGGCGGGGATGTCTCGATCATTGCGGCGGAGCTGGTGACCCCGTCCGGTCAGATTCTCGGCATCGATCGCGATGCGGGTGGTGTCGATGCCGCGAACCGCCGCGTGAAAGACCTTGGCATGAACCATGTCCGATTCGAAGTGGGCGACATATCATCGCCACCCGCCGGGCCGTTCGACGCGATCGTGGGCAGGCTGGTGCTCATGTATCAGGCTGACGTCGAGGCCGTGCTCGGCACCCTTGCTGATCGTCTCCAGACCGGCGGTGTCATGGCCTTCATGGAATACGAACACAATCCGCCCAACCAGGTGCTCATGTGGCCCCGTAACCCATCGGTGGATCAACTGATGCGGTGGATGGACGCTGCCTTCGATGTGCTTGGAAATCAGGCGCATATGGGGACGCGTCTACCGTCGCTGTTGAGGTCGATCGGCCTGGAACCGCAACCCCCGTACGAGCTCACCGGGGCGGTGTATACGGGCGACGCCGTTCTTCAACACGAGGCCACTTTGGTGCAGAGCCTTTCACCGGTGCTCACCGCGCACGGCATCGCGACCGAGGAGGAGACGGACGTCGACTCTTTCGCCGAGCGCGCCGGCGCTTATCTCGGCTCCGACCCAGTGTTGATATCGGGGCCGCACCTGGCGGTCTGGGCAAGGAAGCCCTAACCCACGACGCTCATCGAGTCCACCGGTGTAACGGCGCTGAATTCTCGGCATTTCCGCATCGGTAGGCCCGCCGACATCCAGCGGTGTCGGCGGCCCAACTGACGGCATCAGGGATGCTCGTCGACTGTTTCCGTGGCGTGCGCTACCTCGGACATGGACTGCATCATCGATACGAAGTCTGCTGCACGAACAGGTGACAGTTTCGGTCACGCGGCCTGACTGGCCGGTGTGGTCATGATTGCTTCGAATTCGATCGGGGTCAACCGCCCGAGGCCGGCCTGTCGTCGACGACGGTGGTAGGTCCGTTCAATCCAGGTGACGATGGCAATGCGGAGTTGCTCTCGGGTGTCCCAGCGCCGGCGGTCTAGAACGTTCTTCTGCAGCAAGCTGAAGAACGATTCCATGGCCGCGTTGTCGCCGGCCGACCCGACGCGGCCCATTGATCCGACCATGTCGTGGCGGCCCAAGGCGCGCACGAATCGCCGGCTCCGAAATTGCGAGCCACGGTCGCTGTGCACTCACGCAGCCGGCGACCTCGCCGCGACGTGCCACTGCACTATTCGAGAGCCTGTGTGGCCAGTCGGGATTTCATCCGCGAGTCGATGCTGTAACCGACGATGCGATTGGAGAGCACGTCCTTGATCGCACAGAGATAGAGCTTGCCTTCACCGGTGCGATGTTCGGTGATATCAGTCAGCCACAAACGATTTGGCGTCTCGGCGGTGAAGTCACGGCCGACCAGATCATCGTGAACCGGTGGGCCGATCCTTGCCGTTCTTGCCGCGCTTGCGCTTGCCGAAAACACTCCACCAGCCGTTGTTCGAGCAGATCCGCCAGGCGGTGCGCTCTGCCATCGGCCTACCGGCGTCACGCGCTTCCTCGACCAGGTAGCGGTAGCCGAACTCCGGGTCGTCTCGGTGGGCGTCGAACAATGCGTTGGCCCGGTAGGCCTCGACGAATTGTCTGTCCTGATTTGGTTGGTGCGCTGTCCGCAGTCGTGCTTGCGGCGGAGGCCATTGCGGGTGGCAGGACGCCGATCAGCAGACCGGCGGCAACGGCGCCGATGATTGGCAAGCGAGTCATATGTGTTTTCCTTTCGGGTGGGGCATGTCCGGTGTTGAACTTGCTTGCCGCTCAAGGTATGACTTCGCGAACGTGGTGGCTCGCTTGTGAGCGCAACGCGCAAAGGAAGCGATTCTTCAGCTTCTCCGCATTGTGCTCACGGCGAGATCCTTGCTTTGAATCGATGCCGCATCGGGTAGGAATAGCAGCATGAAGGCTGACGAACTGGCTCAGGAACTTGGCCACCCCGAGGCGCAGAAGCTGCTTTCGGGCTCCATGGCCCGGCTCGCCTACACCGGACCCGATGGATTCCCGCGGGTCATCCCGACCGGGTTCTGCTGGACCGGTGACCGCATCGTGGTCAGTACGGCAACGACCTCACCGAAGGTCAAGGCGCTGGAGACGCGGCCCGAGGTGGCATTGACGATCGACACCGGCGACACGCCAGGCGACGCCAAGGCCCTGCTTGTCCGCGGCACCGCCACGTTGACAACGGTCGACGGCGTGACCGACGAGTATCTCGCGTCAGCCCGGAAATCGATGAACGGATCCGAACTCGCCGAGTTCGAGAAGAATGTGCGCGCGGTGTACCAGCAGATGGTGCGGATCTCGATCGAGCCGCGCTGGGCGCGGTTCTATGACTTTGGCGCGGGCCGGTTACCCACATTCCTCGCGAACCTCGTCAACGATGGATCCGGCTAGTTCGGTGACGCCGACAGGACCTGGATGACTTCTTTCAGCGGCTCCGGCGATGTCGCAATCTCGCCCAGATACGGATGCGAGAGTTCCACCACAAGGAACAGGACGCACGCTACGAGTAGGCCCAAGACCGCCACCATCGTGAAGTGAAGGGCGGATCGTTCGCCACCGAAGATGATGGCGCAGCCCAAAACCGTTGCGCTCGTGACGAAGTTGACGAGCCATAGGGACCACGGCGGGCCGGTGTCGGTGCGGGCCACGGTCACGCGTTCCGTGCGTTCCGCGCTCATTTTGTCGAGGTTGTTGAGCGCGACAACGAGGAATTTCTGTTGCGTCTCGTTGCGCTGCTGGACCTGTTGGTATGTGACGTAGAGCCGCTGCAGCGCGGCGTCGGCCGCCGGATAAGTCTGACCGTGCGCTACCACTGGCCACTCGGCGTCCGCCTCGCGACGGTAATCCAGCAGGCTCTGCCTGATCCGGTCGCCATCGGCCTTGTCGAACACGATGAGGGTCTTGGCCTGCTGCATCGCGGCCGAACCTTCGGTCGCTGCACGGCCGTCCGCACCGTTGATCTGGCCCCCACATCGCGTTGATCAGAAAGGCCGCTCAGGAAAGCGTAGAGAAACGCGATGACGGTGAACGCGAACCGTGTGACGTCGTTCTGCGCATCGCCCTTGAGTCCGGGAAACCGACGGCGGGCAATCGCCTGGATCAGCACTGCTCCGCCCGCGATGAGGACGCTGAGGCTCAGGAGCAGAAGCCATGACGGGACGTTGTTCTGCAGCCAGGCACTCACGGGCTGAATCCGGGCCGTCGTGCGCGCGGTGACGGCACTGCGGAGCAATACATCCAGCCGTGTCGCAAAGTTCGGAACCGTAGACCGGCGTCGGACAGGTTGTAGGACTGCGGCATTCGGTCCCAGAGATTTGTCACGGGCTCATCGACGAGATGAAGTAGGTTTCCCGCCCCGTCGGATAGCCACCACCGTCGGTGGCGATATGAACGTGGTCGAAATGGTTGGCGGTTTCGTTGCCGTAGTCCGCCGTCCAACTCGGTGCGCCGATGCCCGGATAGAAGCCCTGACGCCAGATGACGTGGACGACTCCCCAGCGCTGCGCGTTCGCGAGTGCCAGACCCGCAATCTGGTTACCGAGTTCGATTCCTGCGTCGCTGTTGTGGTTCGGGATCATCACGTCGATGGCCAGGCCGTTGGGATGCCATTTCAGGGCATCCGGCCGGGCGCCCCCAATGGTGGTGATCTCGGGGAACAACACGCTGATCGCACGGGCGACCCAGATGGTGTGGACCTGCAACCCCTGCTCCGGTGCCACGCCGACCGGTAGCGCGAACCCCGCAGCCTGATTGGCGACGGGTGCGCTAGCGGCGATCAGATCCGGTGCCGCGGCAGCGTCGGGAGACGGCGCGCTCGTCGGCGCAGGGCTCTGGTCTTTCAGGATCCCTGCCGAGCGGTCATCGGTGCTTTGGTCGTAGAGCATGACGGCTGAGACCGCGACCGAGGCCACGAGGACCAACAAGCGTCCCCGTCCGTCGGCTAACATGCCTCTGCCCACCAGCGCAGCTTACGTTTGTGTCCGACGCTGTACGGCAATCTTTGCGCGCACGTTTTGCATTCTTCACCCGAGCGGGATCTTGGGATCGGTAGCGCGCCGGCCCTTGTCTACGAGGCCGAGAACTAGCAGCTACGACCCCACTACGCCCGGGGGCTGGTCGCCCGTCAGGCGTCAGCCTGCGGCGAAGTCAGGGCACAGATTGGTTGTCGCAGCGCTGACGAAGAGAGTGCCTTGTCCGGGAGCCAGTTGGTACATCTGCTCGGCGGCCGACATCGTGTCGAGAACTGAGGCACCGCCGCGCAACTGGTCGCACACGTGATTGCCCGCGCTCACGGTGCCGTCCTGGGTTCCGCCGATCAAGGGGATATTCAGGGTGGCCAGCTCGTCGAGGAAGGTGTCACGAGGCGAAGCCGACGCGTTGGGCGCGGCGGCCAATGCCGCCAAGGCCACGGCGAGTGTGACCGGCGCAAGGGTCAGACGTTTCAGTGCCATCAGGGTGTCCTTTCATGACAGGCGGACGCACGCGTGCCTCGCCCACCCGAAACGTAAGCCAGCAACGCGCGACGAGATATCGGGTGTTTCCCTACTCTTTTACAAGGACTTGATCTCCAAACAGCGCTGGTCACGTAGTAGTACTCATCGCCACCGGCCCGGTTCCCGGCATGCTGTACACATGCACCTCGGCAAGTCGATCCCCGACGCCAGCACGGTAGCCGCAGGCACCAAGCCCGACCGCGACCGCTCCGTCGACGTCGCCCGGCTCGGAGCACTGGTAGTCGTGATGTTCGGGCACTGCGCCCTGCTTCTCGCGACCATTGACAGCAACGGCTTGTGGATCGACAACCTGCTCGGAGAGCTTCCCGCTATCGCCCCGGTCACGTGGGTGGTGCAGGTGATGCCGTTGTTCTTCCTCGCCGGTGGCGCCGCAGGCGCCTACGGCTGGCGAGAGGACACTCAATGGGGGACGTGGCTGTTCGCCAGGGCGCAACGCCTATGTCGGCCGGTGTTCTGGTATCTCGCGTTCTGGATGGTCGGCATTTTCGTGGCTGGTCTGGTGCTCGGGCCGGAATCCGCCGCCGCCATCGGGCGCGAGTCGGTGGCACTTCTGTGGTTCCTCGGCGTGTATCTCGTGGTGCTGGCATTCGTACCTGCACTCACCCGACTCCAGTCCGGTCGTGCAGTCGCCGTCGTCGTCGCATCCCTTCTCGCCGTCGCTGCGGCATTCGACGGCATCCGGTTCGCCGTCGGCACGCCCATGGCGGCGGCCGCCAACTTCGTCGTCGTCTGGCTGATTCCCGTCGTCATCGGCGTGGCATACGCGCGCCGGTTGATCGGTGTGCGGTCGGCCCTGATTGCCGCGGCATCGGCGTTCGCCGCGCAGGTGCTACTCGCCGTGTTCGGGCCGTATGAGATCTCGCTGGTTGTGACCGGCACAGAACACGTCTCGAATGTGTCACCGCCGACGCTGTTGCTTGCCCTGCACTGCACATGGATGTCGTGCCTGTTCGTCGCTGCGGCCGGTCCGGTGCGGCGATGGGCGCAACAACCCCGCGTCTGGCATGTCGTCGCAGTGGGCAACGGAGGAACGATGACGCTCTATCTGTGGCACATCCTGGCGATCGCCATCGCCATGTTCTCGTTGAATGCCTTCGGCCTCGACGCGTATGACGTTCACGCACACAACTTCTGGGTCATGCTCGCTCTACGCGCGCTGGTGTTCGCGGTCGTCATGGCCGTTCTGTTCTGGCTGCTCTCGCCTCTCGAGCATCGCAGGCTGCCATGGTGGGACGCCCCGACACGGGCAACAGGTGCCCGATCCGCGGCGGCGGGCGCATTGGTTTGTGTCGCGGGAGCCGCACTCGTGTTTCTGGCAAAGCTCGGCCTGGACGGAACCGAAGGCGGGGCGATGTTCGGCTGCTTCCTCGCCGCCGCAGCGGCGGCACGGGTATGTGCGGCACCGACTTTCACAACCGACGCTTCTTCAGTTCCCCCGACATCAGTTCCGTGACGTAATCAGCGGTGGTGTCACGGCTGAATCACAATTGCGCTTCTGTCCATACCGCGTGAGATACCGCGCACCCTTCCGCGAACTATGCTCCGCTGTACAAGTCGATCGCCGCAAAGCGACGACGTTGGTTCGACGAGGGCGGGACCCAACGGGTGCGAACGGTATTGGGACTGTCGAAGACGTCGACCAGCATTGGTTGGGTGCTGGTCGACGGTAACGACGTCTCCGGCGACCCACTCGACCATGATGCGTTCGACGTACCCGATGCGAGTGCGTCGGCGCCTGTGGCCACCGCACGCCGGGTGCGTGACATCGCTACGTCAACCGGCTACACCGTCGACTCGGTCCATGTGACGACGAGCGGTAACGTAGCGTCGCTTCGGGATGCGTTGACCGACTCGGGTTTTGCTGACGTCGTGTCCGTCTCGCTGCCGGAGGCGACCCGGGCGTGGGCCATCGATGCGGGGCGAGGAACCCGCCGGGCAAAGACCGCGGTTTGCATACTCGGGCGCGATTCGGCCTCGGTGTCGGTGATCGACAACCACAGTGGCGCAACACATGCTACTACGACCACTGTTACGCGTGCGGGCGTCAGCCTGATCGATTGGCTGAACGCCGCCTTCGGTGACAACGAATCGCGGCCGGACGTGATGTACCTGATCGGATCTCGCGCCAAGCTCGATGCGCTCGCAGGCCCGCTCGACGCCGCTCTGCTCATGCCGGTCATCGCCACCCACGACGCCCAGCTCGCACTGGCCCGCGGTGCGGCGTTTTCCAGTGCGAACTGCATCGACGATACGGGCGCGAAAGAGCGGTCCAGACTGGTCGTGGCCGCGCGGACGCTCGGCGTTGTCGCCGCGGTCGCCATCGGTTCGGTGCTCACCCTGTCGGCCGCTAGCGCACCGATTCATATGGTGGACAAGAACTTTCAGCGGACGGAAGGGCCGCCGCCGCTACCACGGGCTGCTGACATCCCGACCAGCACAGCCCCTGCTGTTCCTCCGCCGGTGCCGCCTGTGCCCGAAGAACCTGCGCCCGTGTCGCATCCGCAAAGCCAGACTCCGCCCGCCCAGGCCTACGCCGTTGCGCCCCAGACCAACGCTGCTACGGCCGCGCCGCCGGTACAACACCTTCCGGACGTGCAGGGCGTTGAACACTTACCCGATGCGCAGGCCGCGCTCGCGCCCGGCCCTATCCCGCCGCCAGCCTCGGCTCCGGTCCCACCACCGCCCGAAACGGCCCCGCCGCCGCCGCAGGACCCGGTCCAACCAGTGGAGAACCCGCTCTTCAGCCCCCTGCCGTGACCTAGAGCTTGCCCGCCGCGAACGCTGCGCCCTGGCCGACCATCCCGTTCACCGGATACAGCAGGTGGGCGGCCGACGGGCCGCCGCCAGGCGTGCCGTTGCAGATGGTGTCGCCGTCAGCGCACAGCTTGAGGGTCTTGTCTGCATACGCGGGACCGATCACGATCGGCGGAGCGCCGTACTGAGTCACCCACGCATCCGACGGCTCTCCGAAGAGAACGACGGCCGCGACGTGGTTGGCCACCTCGGTCGGCAACGGTGCCGGGACCATTGCGGCAGGCACGCCGGACGGCACGGCGGCCGAGGTGACGAAGCCCGCGACGGCCGCCCCCTGCGAGTAGCCACCCAAAACCATGCGCGTGTTGGGACAGTTGGCCGCCGTCGATTGGACGTGACCGGCGGCGTCTCTGATGCCATCGACGACTGTGCCTGCGAACACCATCGGATCGGCGAAATCGGTGCTCGCGGCGTAATTGACTGGATAAACCGCCAGCGACTTGCCGCCGACCTGCGCGCGCAGCGCGTCGACAAACGCCTGCCCGACACCGCCGACACCCGGCGGCTCGCCGCTGCCGCGCGCGAAGATCACCTCGACATCGGGGCACGGATCGGCGGATGCCGATGGGGGAGGCACGCTCAGCAACGCCGCCCATATTGTCACTGCCGCCACGCCGACCAGACGGGCGATGCGGCCTGCGTTCAGTTCAATCATTCGCCTTTTATACCCAGCTCAGCGGCGTTATACGCGGCCTGCCGCAAAGGCTGCGGCCTGGTCGACCATCCCCGTCTGGACATACGCCCCGTGGGCACGCATGTCCCAGCCGCCCTGATAGCAGATCGGGTCGTTGGGCACGCACATCTCGATTGTCTTGGCCTTGTAGAGCGGGCCGACCGACGGCAGCGGGCCAGGGGACAGGCTGTCCGCGAAGGTACTTCTCGCGGGGCCGAACTCGGCGGCGGCCGCGACGTGGTCCGAGACACCGGCGGGCATATAGGTGGTGGCAAGGTCGACCACCGCCGCACCCTGCGAGTAACCGCCGAGCACCATGCGGGTGGTGGGGCAGTTGGCGGCCATCGCCTGAACGTGACCGCTCATGTCGTCGCCGCCGGCCGGTGTGCTGCTGGCGAAGTCGTTGCTTGCCGGATAGTTCACGGCGTAGACGCCGACCGAGCGCCCGCCGAGCTGCGAACGAAGCGAGTCGACGAACGCCTGCCCGATGCCGCCGACACCCGGTGGTTCCGTGGTGCCGCGGGCGAACACGATCTCGACGTCGGGACAGGGCGCAGCGTCCGCTGCGGGGACATTGATCAGGGCGACGGGTAGTGCGCCGACCGCCACCACCACCGCGCCGAGGATGCGCAAGCGCCGACCTGCGCTCTTTCTGTTCATGCTGATATGTCGCACGACAAGCCGAAGATGTGACAGCAACCGCCGATCTACAGATCGTGCGCCTCACCTTTGCGGTCGTTGAAGAATCGCCGGACCCGGTCGGACACCCGCGAGTCATGGTTGCGGCTGCCCAGCACCATCGACACCCCGACGGCAACGGCGGCAAGCAATGCAACGAGCCCCGCTAATGCGGTGACAACTGTCGAGACCCCCATGAAGATCGCATACCCGCTACGCGCGCTCGGGCAGCAACCTATGGCGCAGATCACGCGGTTTAGCCGCATCCATTAGCGGAAACGAGACTGTTAGTCTCGTTTGATTCCGCAGCGACCAAGGGGGTAGGTCGATGACCGAGTCCGCCGTCCGGTCCACACCAAGCGCAGGCGGTTCCTTCGCCGAAGGGTCACGGGTGCGGCGGGGGTGGACCCTGTTCGTCGCCTGCGCCGGCGTCGCGATCGTCGTCGCGTCGATGGTCGCGCTCAATACGGCCCTTCCCGACATCGCGGTGGCGACGGCGGCGACCCAAACCCAGCTGACATGGATCGTCGACAGCTACACACTTTTTCTGGCCTGCCTGCTGCTGCCCGCGGGAGCGATCGGGGACCGCTACGGCCGCCGGACCGCCCTGCTCGTCGGCCTTGCTATCTTCGCCGCCGCGTCATTCGCACCGCTGATCTTCGGCGGACCGAGCCAGATCATCACGGCAAGGGCGCTGGCCGGCGCAGGCGCGGCGTTCGTGATGCCGGCAACCCTGTCATTGCTGACCGTCGCGTATCCGCCGGAGGAGCGCACCAAGGCCGTCGGCGTGTGGGCCGGCGTGGCAGGGTCCGGAGGGATCTTCGGCCTACTCGGTACCGGCCTGCTGCTGCGCATCTGGGAATGGCAGGCGATCTTCTGGACGCTCGCCGTCGCCGGGCTTGCGCTTTTCCTGCTGGCGTTGACGATTGCCGAGTCGCGTGAGGGTGATGCCCCGCCACTCGACCTGCCTGGAGCTGTGACGATCGGGGCCGCGGTTGCGGTGTTCGTGTTCGGCATCCTTCAGGCTCCCGAACAGGGATGGACCGATCCGCGCGTCATCGGCTGTCTCGTGGCGGGGGTGGTGCTCGCCATAGTCTTCGGCATCATCGAACTGAGGCGCCGATACCCACTTCTCGACGTTCGGTTGTTCCGTGACCCCGATTTCGGCACCGGCGCGGCGACCATCACCATGGTCTTCCTCGGCACCTTCGCCCTGTTCTACCTCGTCACGCAGTTCATTCAGCAGGTGATGGGTTACACGCCGTTGGCGACGGCGATCGCGTTGGCGCCGTTGGCCGTGCCGCTGCTGACCTTCTCCTCCTTATCGTCGTGGTATCTACCGAAGGTCGGGTTGCGCGCGGTGGTGTTCGCGAGCATGGTCCTGGTGTCGGTCGGCTTCGTGTGGATGAGCATGCTCACGCCAGACTCCTCATATCTCGACGTGTTGTGGCCGCTGCTGGTGATCAGTTCGGGCTTCGGATTATGCACGGCACCAACGACTTCAGCGATCATGACGGCCGCGCCCGACGCCAAGCAGGGGGTTGCGTCGGCAGTCAACGACGCCACCCGCGAGGTGGGTGGCGCGCTGGGCATCGCGATGGCCGGTTCGATACTCGCGGGCAGCTACAGCCATGTCATCGGCCCTGCGCTCACGCGCTTTCCCGAGCCCGTGCGCGGGCCGGCGTCGGACTCGCTGGCGCATGCGCTCGTCATCGCCGAACATCTCGGGCCGCAGGGCAATCAACTGGCCGAGGTCAGCAAGACCGCATTCGTCGACGCCGTCAATTCGTCCTATGTCGTGATGGCGGTCATCGTCGGGGTCGCCGCCGTCGTCATCCCGGTATTCGCCCCAGGGCGCGACGGGAAACAGCTGCGCGTGCTTCGTCGACTCACCCGGCGCGCGGACTGAGGCGGAAGACCGGGATCGTCCGACCGACCGGCGCCGTCTTGGCGCGGTAGTCGGCGAAGCCTTCGTAGTACTGCTCGGCGAGCCCGAACAGCCGGGCGTACTCATCCGGATCGGCTACCTCGGTGGCGCGCAACGCTTCGTCGCCCAGTTCGCAATCGGGATGCGCTACGAGGTTGTGGTACCACTGCGGGTGCTTGCCGCCCCCGTAGTTCGACGCGAGCACGACCACATCGCTGCCATCGTGGAAGTAGGCGACCTGCGCCTCGCGGGGTTGACCGCTCTTGGCTCCGGTCGTCTTCAGCGTCGCCGACGGGACGTTGAACATTCCCAGGCTCACCCGGCCGTTGCTGATCCGCCCGAGCCAAGGGTCGACCTTCGGCGCCACGTGCCTGGCGAGGAACTGCCCGAACCCCGAGCGCGCCGATCTGTTCATCGCACGCACGGCCGCCGAGGGCCTGCGTGTCGGGTCGACATGACGCAAAGGCACAAGAAGACCATAAGGCCAGACGGCGCCCCGGTACGCTAACCGTCGAAGCCGGTCCACATCGGAGGGGACGAAGCATGAAGCTCATGGCAGTACTGGCTACTAGCCTGCGGACTCACGGCCGCGCCGCTGATCGCCGCGGGCGGAGCCTCGGCCTCGCCGGAGACCTGCGACGGCGCGGACTGTGTGCAGTTCGTGAAGAAGAACATCGTGCCCTCTGATCGATGCCAGTTTCAGGCCCGAAATCCGTTCGGGCTCGACGCCAAGGGCAGCACGTACGCGTGCAACGCCTCGAACGAGTGGGTGCCCGTCGCCCCGCTGATCGGGATGCGCACATTGCGGGCGCCCTGCGACCCGAACGTGCCCGGGCTGTCGGTCAGTCCGCAAGGTGCGCCGCTGGCCTGCAAGGACGGCGCCTGGAGCACGTACTACGACCTGCTTTATTACGGTTGACCGACCGCGCTCCGACCGGTGACGTCTGGGAGGTGATGTCGACCGCGCGGACGATCCGGCGGTTCACCGACGAGCCGGTTGACGACACCACTCTCACGCGGTGTCTCGAGGCCGCCACTTGGGCACCCTCCGGCGCCAACGCCCAGGGCTGGCGCTTCGTCGTATTGCCCTCACCCGAGCAGAGGGCCGTCGTGGCCAAGGCCGCCACACAGGCCCTGCAGGTCATCGAGCCGGTGTACGGAATGGCCAGGCCTGCCGATGACGACAACAGCCAGCGGGCCCGCACCTACCGGGCGACCTACGAGCTGCACGACAGGGCGGGCGAGCTCACCTCGGTGTTGTTTGCGCAGCAACGTTTTACGGCCGCATCCGAACTTCTCCTCCGCGGCTCGATCTTTCCCGCGATGCAGAACTTCCTGCTCGCCGCCCGCGCCCAGGGCCTCGGTGCCTGCATGACGAGTTGGGCGTCGTACGGCGGTGAAGCGCTGTTGCGCGAGGCCGTCGGAATGCCCGACGACTGGATGCTGGCCGGCCACATCGTGGTCGGCTGGCCGAAGGGCAGACACGGTCCGCTACGACGGCGGCCGCTGGCCCGGGCGGTCAACTACGACCACTGGGACGATTAGCCGCCGCCGGTGTTGATGTTGGAGGACAGCGTGATGATCTGCCCGTTCTTCCACACGCACCACCGGCCGCCCCAGCCCGTGGTCCACACCACCGGCTCACCCAACCAGAACTCCGCGGGCTTGGGAGGCGCATTCGGCGGAACCGGGTCTCCTACGGCAGCCCACGGCGGATTGGGCGGCGGGGGAGGATCGGCGCTTGCCACGCCCACGCCGAGAATTCCCACAGCGAGTCCGCCTGCGACCGCGAGGGCAGGTAGGGCCCTGGGCAAGGTCATGTCCAGTCCCAGACCGTCGGATCGTTCGGCGGGTAGTTCATGCAGACGTCGGTGGCATGGGCCGCGACGCCCTTGTTGTTGAAGAACAGCTTCGCCCAGTTGCCCCAGTGCGTGGCCATCTGCTCGTAGTAGATGTTGGTCGCGGTGTCCTCCGAGTACTGCCGCCTGCCCGCGTAGTCCAGCGAGAAGAACCAGTAGATGCGATCGCGCGCAGCGTCCTGAACGTCGACGGGCCTGTTGTGGTAGTCGATCATGTAGCGCTGGTAATAGATCGGGTCCGTGTCGCGCGTCGCGGCCATGTACTGGTCGACCGTGCAGGTGGTCTTGAGTATCCGGTTCGGGATCGGATAGTCGTCCGTCGCGTCGGCCGATGCGACGGATGGAAGCGCCAGCGCGAAAACGCTCAGCGTGGTTGCCACGATGCCTGCTTTACCCAACATCTTTGCCTCCCTTTGCTATTGCTCCGCCGCAAGCGGCGGCCCTGCTGGTGCCTGCGACCCATCCTGCGCCGGCGGCGGCGACTGCCCGGCTCCTTGCTGGAGCAGAGACAACTTGTCCGGGCAGTAGGTTTTCAGCGCGGCGCCGAGGAACTGATACGCCTGCGCGGTCGTGCTGTCCTTGTGAAGCTGATTGAGGACGAATTGGGCCGACGCGTTCGCGTCCTTGTCGAGGCCGTTGTACAACCTCTTGCACGCGATCTTGCCGATCCAGGCGTTGTAGTCCTTCTCGCCGTAGATGCCGTAGATGTGCAGCTCGTTTTGGAAGTCGGTGTCGGGATCCGCGTGGGCGGGTGCCGCGACAGCGAGCATCGGCACTGCCACAGCGATGGCCGTCAGGACGGTCGAAGCAAGCCGTTTCACCTTCATCATCACCTAATCTAGTTGGGTCGGATTGGGCCCGTTGGGGCTTCCTCGCCCGCATGACGACCGGACGGGACACTGACCGCGCTCTTATCGGGCTGCTGGGGTTGCGGCCACGGCTCTGGGAAAGGCCGCTGGCGCACGCGCTGCGGCCACCAGAACCACGGGCCCATGAGCGCGGCGATCGACGGTGTCATGAACGACCGGATGATCAGGGTGTCGAACAGCAGGCCGAGACCGATCGTGGTGCCGACTTGTCCGACGACCCGCAGGTCGCTGACGACCATGGACATCATCGTAAACGCGAACACCAGCCCGGCCGACGTGACCACCGACCCCGATCCGCCCATCGATCTGATGATGCCGGTGTTGATTCCCGCGTGGTTCTCCTCTTTGAACCTGGACACCAGCAGCAGGTTGTAGTCCGATCCCACGGCCAGCAGGATGATGACCGACATCGCGATGATCATCCAGTGCAGATGCATGCCCAGGATGTACTGCCATATCAGGACGGACAAGCCGAACGACGTCCCGAGCGACAGCAGCACCGTTCCTACGATGGTTGCCGCGGCGACCACAGATCGTGTCAGCAGCAGCATGATGATGAAAATCAGGCACAGCGACGCGATGCCAGCGATCAGCAGGTCGAAGTTCGACCCCTCCTTCATGTCCTTGTATGTCGAAGCGGTGCCCGCAAGATAGATCTTGGAGCCCTCCAGCGGGGTCCCCTTGATCGCCTCGAACGCGGCATCCCTGATCTTGTCGATGTGCGATATGCCTTCGGGCGTAGCGGGATCGCCCTCGTGCGAGATGATGAAGCGGATCGCCTTGCCGTCGGGCGAGACGAACATCTTCAAGCCGCGCTGGAAGTCGGGATTGGTGAACACCTCGGGCGGCAGGTAGAACGAGTCGTCGTTCTTGGAGGCGTCGAACGCCTGGCCCATCGCAGTTGAATTCTCCTGCAGGGCCTTCATCTGATCCTGCTGACCCTTCTGGCTCTGGTACATGGTCAGCGTGATGTTTTTCATGTTCTTCATCGTCTGGATCATCGACGGCATGATCGCGACGAGTTGCGGCATCAGGGTGTCCAGGCGTTCAAGCAGTGGTACCAATTGCTGGACGTCATCGGTCAGTACGTCGATACCGTCGAGGGTGTCGAAGATGGCCCGCAGCGAATGGCAGACCGGTATGTCGTAGCAGTGCGGTTCCCAGTAGAAGAAGTTGCGGATGGGACGGAGAAAGTCGTCGAAATCCGCGATGTTGTCCCGGACTTCTGCGATGTCGACGGACATCTGCTTCGTCTTCTCGACCATGGCATGCGTGGTGTCGGCCATCTGCTGCGTCAGCGACTGCATACGTGTCATCGTGTCGATGGTGGTCTGCATGTCGTTGGCCTGGGTCAGCATGTTCGCCATGACCTTGTCCATGTAGTCCTGGTTCATCTGCTGAGTCGTCCCGTTCATGCTGATCTGGAACGGGATGGACGTGTGCTCGATCGGTGTCCCCAGCGGCCTGGTGATGGTCTGTACCCGGCCGATGCCGGGAATGTGGAAGACGCTCTTGGCAATTCGGTCGATGACGAGCATGTCGGCCGAGTTGCGCACGTCGTGGTTGGTTTCCACGAGCAGCATCTCCGGATTCATCCGTGCCTGCGGGAAGTGCCGGTCCGCGGCCGCATATCCCTGGTTTGCAGGAATGTCGGCGGGCAGGAACTCGCGGTCGTTGTAGCTCGGCACGTAACCCACCAGCGCAAGCAGGCCCACCAGTGAGAGAGCGATTGTCCCCACGAGAATCGGTCCCGGCCACCTGACAACCGCGGCGCCGATCTTTCGCCAGCCGCGGGTGCGAAGCGCGCGTTTGGGCTCGAGGAAGCCGAATCGGGTGAGGATCGTCATCAAGGCGGGCGCCATCGTCAATGCGGCGATGGTGGCCACCAGCATCCCGACCGCCAGCGGAATACCCAGCGTCTGGAAGTAGGGCAGCCTCGTGAAGTGCAGGCAGAAGGTGGCGCCTGCGATCGTCAGCCCGGATCCGAGGATGACGTGGGCGGTGCCGTGATACATGGTGTAGAACGCGGTTTCGCGGTCTTCACCCATTGAACGCGCTTCTTGATATCGGCCGATCAGGAAGATCGCATAGTCGGTGGCCGCGGCGATCGCCAATGTGGTGAGCAGATTCGTGGCGAATGTCGACAGCCCGATGATGTTGTAATAGCCGAGGGCCGCGACGATTCCGCGAGCCGCCGCCAACTCGATGAACATCATCAGGAGCACGATCAAGACGGTCATGATCGAGCGGTAGACGAACAGCAGCATCAGGAAGATCACGCAGATGGTGATCATCGTGATCAGCTTGATGCTGCTGTCACCGGCGTGATGCTGGTCGTTGGTCAGCGGCGCCGGACCGGTGACATAGGCCTTGAGTCCCGGTGGCGGCGTACTGTTTGCGACGATGTCGCGGACGGCTTGCACCGACTCGTTGGCAAGGCTTTCACCCTGGTTACCAGCGAGATAGAGCTGAACGTACGCGGCCTTGTTGTCCGCGCTCTGTGACCCGGAAGCCGTGAGCGGATCGCCCCAGAAGTCCTGGACGTGCTGGACGTGTTTCTTGTCGGCTTCCAGCTTGTCGATGAGGCCGTCGTAGTACCTGTGGGCTTCGTCGCCGAGCGGCTGGTCGCTCTCCAGCACGATCATCGCCGAGCTGTTGGAGTCGAACTCCTGGAAGTCTTTGCCCACCCGCTGCATCGCCTGCATCGACGGCGCGTCGGTGGGCGCCAGCGACACCGAATGCGCCTCGCCGACCACTTCGAGTTGCGGCGCGATGACGTTTACCAGCACCGTAAGCGCCAGCCAGCCCAGCAGGATCGGCACACAGAAGAGCCGGATGAACCGGGGGATCATCGGGTGCGCGCCGACATGCGTGTTGCTCATGCGGACTTCACAAGGCAGAAGGTCTGGGCATTCAGACCGTCAGTTCGATTCTCGTTTTTCACCACGCCGTCCACGGTGATTCGGCAGCTGATGCTGTCGCCGTCGCCCTGCGCGACGATGTTGGGGCTGGCGGCCGGGGCTGTCGTGGTCAGCGTCAGCGACCACGGCAGCGGCACATCCACGGCCTTCTGCGGTTGCGCATTGAGGTCGAGGTAGTTGATGGTGGCGATGGCTCCGGGCTCTCCGTAGATGTCGTAGGTGACGACTTTGGGGTGGAACGGCGCAGGGTCGTTGACGAGGCCCGCGCCGGGCTTGGTCAGCGTCGTGTGGCCGAATACGCCACGGAGTCGGTCCACCATGAAGAAGGCAAGCACGACCACCGCGACCACGAGCAGCGGCACCCAGAAACGCCTCAGTACTCTCAGCACTGGAAGCCTCGCCGCCCACACGCCCGGGTGACGAACTCCGCCCGACCCATCAGACTTCTCCCTAAACTGTTGGCCCCTGCTTAACTTAGCCCATATAACTTCTGGTCGCGCAACAGGCTAGCGCAAATATTCGCGGGTTTCTCCGACCGTCGGTCACGGCCCGCGGCCCTACCTGGCGAATCCGCCGACATGCACCGAAAGTCGTCGTATCCTCCGGCTTAGGCCGAGGACGGGCCTAGGGGAGGCGGCGATGGCCCTCATCGCAAATAGCCCAGGCGGCTGGTGCCTCCGGTCAATAGCCGCGGCCCTGGCCGCCGCGCTGCTGCCGACCTTGTTCTGCGTCGCCGGTGGCGTGCCGTCGGCAACCGCATTCTCGAACGCCCCGGTCGAACAGGTCAACGTGCCCTCGGCGGGGATGGGCCGCGACATGCGAATCGAGTTCCTCGACGGCGCCCAGGGCGCTCACGCCCTGTACCTGCTGGACAGCATGGAGGCAGGCGACGACTTCAACGGCTGGGACATCAACACTGCAGCGTTCGATTGGTACAAGGGTTCCGGCATTTCGGTCGTCATGCCGGTCGGCGGCAAGGCGAGTTTCTACAGCGACTGGTATGGGCCCGCGGTCGGCAACGGCGGCACCTTCACCTATAAGTGGGAGACGTTCCTGACGCAGGAGCTGCCCGCCTACCTGGCCGCCAACAAGAACGTGCCGCAGACCGGCAACGCGGTCGTCGGCCTGTCCATGGGCGGCTCGTCGGCACTGATCCTGGCCGCCTTCCACCCGGCCCAGTTCATCTACGCCGGATCCCTGTCGGGGTTCCTCAATCTCTCGCAGGGTCAGTGGCCCGGCATGGTCCGGATCGCCATGCAGTGGAACGGCGGCTTCGACCCCGATGCCATGTGGGGCCCGCCCAGCGACCCCGCGTGGGCCCGCAACGACCCGACGATCCAAGTCGGCAGGCTGGTGGCCAACGGCACCCGGCTCTGGATCTATTGCGGCAACGGCACCCCGACGGATCCCAACCTGGCGAGCCCGAACGCCCCGATCGGGGGACTCGGGTTCCTGGAGGGCTTCGCCATCGACTCCAACCATGCTTTCGCGGACGCCTACGTGGCGGCGGGCGGCATGAACGCGACGTTCAACTTCCCGGCCGGCATCCACAGCTGGGGCTACTGGGGGCAGCAGCTGCAGCAGATGAAACCGGATATCCAGCGCACGCTCGGCGCCAAGCCCACGGTGTGATCACGACAACCGCTGTCGCAGTTCGCGTTTCAGCACCTTGCCGTAACTGTTCTTCGGCAGCTCATCGATGAACTCATACCGCTTCGGCCGTTTGAATCGGGCGATGCGGTCGAGCAGGTGCGCGTCGAGTTCGGCGGTATCGACGTCGCCGACGATGAAGGCCACGACGACCTCACCCCATTCCTCGTCCTTCGCGCCGACGACGCCGGCCTCGACGACGCGCGGGTGCTCGAGAAGTGCTTCCTCCACCTCCCGCGGGTAGATGTTGCTGCCGCCGCTGATCACCACGTCCTTGGACCGGTCCCGCAGGGTCAGGAAGCCCCGCTCGTCGAACGAACCCATGTCGCCGGTGTGCAGCCAACCGTTCTGCAGCGTCGCGGCGGTGGCCTCGGGGTTCCTCCAGTAGCCGGACATCACGACGTCGCCGCGGCAGACGATCTCGCCGATCTCGCCCGTGGCCGCCCGGTTTCCGTCCGCCCGCAGCACCGCCACATCGACCCCGGACCTGGCGTAGCCGACCGACCCGAGGACGGCGTCGTCGGCATCGAGATGGTCGGCGCGACGCAGGCCCGTGATCGTCATCGGCGCCTCGCCCTGGCCGTACAGCTGGGTGAAGATCGGGCCGAAAGCGGCCATCGCCTTTTTCAGGCTGTCGACATACATCGGCCCGCCGCCGTACACCACGGTGCGCAGGTTGCGCGGGCAGGCACGGCCGGTCTGCACCAGGCGCTGAACCATCGTCGGCGCGAGAAACGCGCTGCAGCCGGGATGGCGCTCGCAGAGATCGAGGAACTCCCCGGGCTCGAAGGCGCCTGACTCCGGGATGACCTGACGGGCCGCGCGCAGGACGTAGGGCGGAATGTAGAGGCCCGAACCGTGTGACATCGGGGCGCCGTGCACCAGGCTGCAGTCCTGGTCGGGCGAGTCGAAATCGGCGAGGTGGGCGACGGTCATGGCCATCAGGTTCCGGTGCGACAGCATCGCGCCCTTGGATCGGCCGGTGGTGCCGCTGGTGTAGAACAGCCATGCCAACTCGGCGGGATCGGTGCACGGCGCCGACGCGGGCGCGCAACCCAGCCTCGCTTCATACGCGCCACTACCGACGACCTCGACTGGCACGTCCGTGACCTGGGTGAGGTCTTCTGCGATCTTCGGTGACGCGAAAACCAGTGCAGCACCGGCATCCTCGAGGATCTGCTGCATTTCGCGCGGGTGCAGTTTGTAGTTGATCGGCAGGTATACGCATTCCGCGGCCCACACCGCGAACATCAGCTCGACGATCTCCGGGCGGTTCTCGCTGGCGACGGCGACCCGAGCACCGGGACCGAAATCGCGCAGCGAGCCCGCCAACCGAAGCGCCCGGTCGCGCAGCTCACTCCACGTACACAGTTGTCGCTCACCGTGATACACCGCGCCGCGGTCGCCGAACCGAGCGGCGGCCTGATCGAGAAGGACGAACAGGTTCACCGTGTTCTGTCCCCGTGCCCTTCGGGCGGGTGGACCCCCAGCCTGCTTGGGAAGTGCCCCAACATCACCGGGCCACCCATTCCGAGTTCAGCGCGAACTCCGACAGGTACTTCGTCGAACTCCATCCGCCGTCGACGACGATCGTCTGGCCGTTGATGAAGCCTGCGCCCTCCGAGCACAGGAACGCGACGGTGCTGGCGATGTCGTCGACCTTGCCCAGCCGCTGGTGCGGCGTCATCTCGATGTTGATCTTCCTGAACCGGTCGTCCTCGAGTCGCTTGGCCACCATCGGTGTCAGCGTCACACCGGGAGCGACTGCGTTACAACGGATTCCCTCCGGGCCGTATTGGCAGGCGATGTGCAGGGTCAGTGCCGTCATGCCACCCTTGGCTGCGGAGTACGCGCCGCCGCGGAGGCCACCGACGACGGCGAAGGTCGATGTCACGTTGATGATGGCAGAGCCGGGTTGCATGTGCGGTATGACGTCGCGGGCCAGCCGAAACGGGGCACGCAACATCAAGCCGAGGAAGTAGTCCAGCGACTCGTCGTCGGTTTCGTGCAGCGGTTTGGGGCTGCCGACGCCGGCATTGTTGATGAGGAAGTCGATTCGACCCCACCGTTGGACGGCCAGGTCGACGATCCGCTTCGGCGCATCGTCGGCGGTCAGGTCGACGGCGATCGTCGCCACCCGGTCGGCATCGCCGATCGCCTTCTCCAGGTCGGCCAACCGGTTCTTGTCGCGCCCGGTGCCCACGACAGCCATGCCCATCTCCGCCAGCTTCGTCGCGCAGCCGAAGCCGATGCCGCTGCTGGCGCCCGTCACGATCGCTACTTGCATATCACTCGTCCGCCTTTACCAACGCTGACCGGATCTGATGCTTCAACACTTTTCCTGCGTCGTTCTTGGGCAGGCCGTCGGTGATGACCACTTGCTCAGGCACTTTGAACTTGGCCACCCCGTAGGCGACGAGAAAGTCGCGAAGGCTCTCGACGTCCGGGCCGGGGGCGGCCTTGGGAACGATGACCGCGCAGGCCCGCTCTCCGGTCCTGGGGTCGGGCAGGCCGACGATGGAGATCTCGACGATGTCGGGATGGCCGGCAAGGATGTCCTCGATCTCCTTCGGGGCGATGTTCTCGCCGCTGCGGATGATGATGTCCTTGGCTCTGCCCGTGACGACGAGGTAGTCGTCGTCCACCCAGTGCGCGAGATCACCGGTGCGGAAGTACCCTTCGTCGTCGAACGCGTCCCGTTCGTCGTCGGGATTGCGGTAGCCGACCAACATTTGCGGTCCGCGGGCGTGGATCTCACCCGAGCCGGGCGGCGCGGCGTCGTGCGCCACCAGCTTGATGTCCGCGATACCCGCGCGGCCGTCGGTGTCGGCCGCGTGCTCGGGATCGGTGGGTGAGCCGACGGTCGTGACGGGTACCTCAGTCGAGCCGTATACCCGCGTCACCACCGCGCGTTCGAAATATGTTGCCGCCTTGCGGATCAGCGACGGCGACACCGAAGCGCCGCCGCAGATGAACACCTTCAGGTCGGGCAGCCGGGTGTCGGCACGTTCGGCGGCGGCCAGAAGTCCTTCGAGGAACGGCGTCGCACCGGCCATATGGGTGCAGCGCTCGCCCGACATGAGGGTGACGGCCTCATCCGGGTCCCAGCGTTCCATCAAGACTGCGGTCGTCCCCAGCAGTAAGGGACACTCGAATGCGTAGATGGATCCGCCGATGTGGGCGATGGGCGAGGGGACGAGGAACTTGTCACCCGGCTCGATCAGCCAGTGGTCCCTGAGCTGACAGATCAATGCATGGATCGAGTTGTGGCTGTGCAGAACACCTTTCGGCCGTCCTGTCGTGCCCGAGGTGTAGAGGATCATCCGCACCGCACCGGGGTCGACGACGGGCATTTCGTCAGCTCCCGGTGCGCCCTCGAACAGGGATGCATACGAGGTGTGGTCGGCGGCCTCGCCGCGTACCACGACGACCTCGGGTGCTGCATCCAGCTGGGCGGTGACCCGGCTCAGCATCGAACGATAGTCATGCTGACGGAAATCACTCGGCACGAAGATCATTCGGCTGCCGACATCGTCGAGGATGAACAACAGCTCGCGGTCCCGAAGCGACGGCAGAATGGGGTTCACCGCCATTCCCGCCATGGTGGCCGCCAGATAGACGACGGCGGCTTCGTACCAGTTCGGCAGCATGAACGACACCACGCTGCCCGTAGGCATCCGGGACAGCAGTGCCCGCGCCAGTGTCACGGCCTGCGCGTGTAGCGACTGACAGTCGAGGCGGACGTCGTCATCGACGAGCACCACGCGTTTCGGTGTCAGCCTCGCGGCTTCGGTGAGCGAATCAGCCAGGGTCGGCATGTCATCCCCGGACCCGTCGCATGGTCATGGAGTGGCGGAACCGCGATGCGGGGTGGGTGTTGATCGTGACCTGGGCGATTTCTCCGTCCGACGTCTTGTAGGTGCGCTGCACCTCGAGGGCGGGCGACCCCGGTTCCGTCTTGAGCCCTTCGGCGGTCTCCGCGGCGACCAGCACGGCGGCGATCTGCTGCTGCACCTCGACGATGCTCACGCCGAACAGGTCCTCGATGAGGGGGAAGATCGGGCCGGTGTGCCGTTGCAGGAGCCTGCCGACGGCGGCGAACACGCGGTTGATGTAGTACTCCGTACGGCACAGCGGGAAGTCGGCGCCTTCGGACTGCCTGTATCCGCGGACGGCCAGCCATTCCTCACCGCTGTCGAGCCCTGTCCTGGCCGCGACGTCATCGTCGAGTGTGACCATGCTGATGGACTCGATGGCGAACCGCGCCTCCGTCGCGAACGCCACCAGGTCGTTGATGGACATGACGTCGTAGGAGTCCGATGTCGATCGCGGCACCACAAGGGTGCCGGTGCGCGGCCGGGAGGAGACCAAGTTGTCCTCGCGCAGCCTGCGCAGCGCTTCCCGAACGGTGTATCGGCTGACCGAAAACCGTTCACACAGTTCGTGTTCAGTGGGCAGCTGAGATCCTACCGGGTACACGCCGTCGACGATGTCCTTGCGCAGGGCCCGCGCCACCTGAATGTAGCGGTGATCGGCCGGAGTGGTTTCGGTCATTCGTGGCACCTGTCAGGAATCGCGGCGCAACGCCAGCACGCTGCCGTCCGCATCGGCCGAAACGTATAGCAAGCCATCGGGTCCGGCCGCGATGCCCGCGAAGGGTCCCTGTGGCCCGGAGAACGGCGGCATTCCCTTGAGCGGCTTGGGCTCGACGCCCGGCGGGGCGCCGACCGGCAGCCCCGAGGCGATGGTGTTGCGCGCCTTGCTGTTCAAGTCGAACGCGATGACCTCCTTGGCGCCGGCGTCGACGATATAGAGCTGTCCATCGCGCACCAGCAGGCCCTGGGGCTTCTGCAGACCGTCCACCACGACGTCGGCACCCGAGCCGGTCAGTTTCATCACGCGCCCTGCACCCGATTCGGCCACCAACGGGCTGCCGTCGGGTGCGATCGCCACACCGACCGGATCCTGCAGATCCGAGGCAAGGGTCTCCACGTTGCCCGAGCGCAGCGCATGCACACGACCGGTACCGAGTTCGGCGAACACGATCGTCTGGCCCGGCCCGATCGCCACGCCGTAGAGCTGATCGAAATCGGTTGCCAGGTAGTCGGTTTCGTTTGTCGCGGGCCGGTAGCGGGCGACCTGGCCGCCGGATGTGGTGACGACGAATTCGCCCGAGCCGGCCGGGGCAAGGCCCCGCAGGAAGCCCGGATAGCCGGGAGAGAACAGCATTCCCACCGTCTGCAGCGAGCCGTCGGGCCCGACAGCATAGAAGTAGGTGCCGTCCGCCACGTACAGCCGGCCGTCGTCGCCGACCGCAAGGTCAAGGGGCCAGTTCAGCCCGCCAGGAAGCATCGTGCGGGATTCGCCGCCGCCGAGTATCTCGGTGATCTCGCCGGTGAAGTTCGACGCGAACAACCGGCCCTCGACGATGGCGAGGTTGTCCAGGCCGGGGGTGAGTTGCGCCAGCACGGTCTGTTCACCGCTGCGCGGATCGATGCGGAGCACCTGGCCGCTAGCGACCTGGGTGGAGACGATGTAGCCGTCGGAGTCGAACTTCACCGCATCCGGTACTCCGAGGTCGCCCGCAACGCGTTGCGGCTGACCGCCTTCGGGGTCTACTCGCCAGATCTCGTTGGCCGTCATCAGCGGGTAATACAGCATCCCGTCGGGGCCGACCTCCATGGCGTTGGGCGACGGCAGGTTCTCCAGCAGGACCCGCGGCGCGCCGCCGTCGAGGTCGAGTTCCATCAGCCGTCCGCCGTCGCGGCATTCGTTGATGAACAGCCTGCCCTGGTGCACCGCGATGCCGTTCGCGCAGGGGAGGTCATCGCGCAGCACGCGCGCCCGCCCGTCCTTTGCGAGCGAGCTGACCCTGCCGTCCATCACCTCGGTGGCGTACATGGTGCCGTCGGGGCCGAAGGCGACGTCGTCGGGCGCGATGATGTCGCTGCCCTTGGCGCTGATCGTGTCGAGTCGGCCGGTGCCGACGTCCAACGCGCTGATCTGGCTGCCGGTCACCTGCGCGATGTAGAGACGGCCGTCCGGCCCGGTCCGCAGCCCGTTGGCGCCGAACAGCCGGCTCGGCGCAGTCAGCCGTTCGAGCCGCCAGCCCTCGGCGACGTTGGGGGTCGGCGCGAGGTAGCGGGCGTCGGTGCGCGACGAGCTCATGGGGTCGGACGTTATCAAGTCCGAATAGTCCAGACAATAGGCCGATACGCTAATAGGGCACCCTTGACGACCGGATTATTGCTGCGGAATAGTGTTCTTCAATATGCAGAGCTTCGTATGTTGTCCGGACAAATAAGCACATGGCCGATCTTTTGAGGCTCGACGGCCGTGTTGTCGTGGTGTCCGGCGCGGGCGGTGGCGGCATCGGCACGACCGTGACCCGGATGGCCGCCGAGGCGGGCGCGACCGTCGTCGCGGTGAGCCGCTCGAAGGAGAACCTCGACGAGCACATCGCACCGCTCGGCGCCGCGGGTCTGTCGGTGGTGCCGGTTGCGGCCGACGCTTCGACCGACGACGGCATCGCCACCGTGATCGACCGGGTTCGCGGGGTGGACGGAGACCTCTACGGGCTGGTGAACGTCGCTGGTGGCGCCGAACCGTCGACATGGATGCCGTCTACCCGGGTCAGCCGCGACGACTGGCGTGCGTTGTTCACCGCGAATCTGGAGACCGCGTTCTTCATGAGCCAGGCGGTGGCCGCCGAGATCCGCCGCAACGAGAACCGTGGATCGATCGTCTCGATCTCATCGATCAGCGGAATGAACACGGCCCCGTTCCACATCGCCTACGGCACCGCCAAGGCGGCGGTCGTGGCGATGACCCGGACGATGGCGCTCGAACTGGCGCAGGACAACATCCGCGTCAACGCGGTGGCACCCGGGGTGACCGCGACCGCAGCCTCGCTCACGTATACCGGCGAGGACCCCGACCGCGACCGCCAGGCCATCGCGATGGGGCGGCGTGGAACGCCAGAGGAGCAGGCGGGCGCCATCATGTTCCTGCTGTCCGACCTGTCGACCTACATCACCGGACAGACACTGCTCGTCGACGGCGGGCTGAACCTGAAATGGACCCATCTGGGCGCGGACAACACCTCGCTATTTCTCGCCGACGATTCCTTCCGCGCGGCGATCAAGGAGATGTGATGACGGATATCGAAACGGCTGCGGCCGAAGAGCTTTCCGAGCCTGTGACGATCGGCGTCGACGCGTACATCTCGGAGGATTACGCCCGCGCGGAGCGCGACAAACTGTGGCGCAAGGTATGGCAGCAGGTCGGCCGCGTCGAGGAGATCCCTGAAGTCGGTGGCTATCTCACCTACGACATCCTCGACGACTCGATCATCGTCGTGCGAACCGGCCCAAATGAATTCGCAGCACACCACAACGTCTGCATGCACCGCGGCAGACGCCTGGTCGACAGCCCGGAGGGCGCCAAGAATGCGTGCGGCCGCGCGCGCAAGTCGTTCGTCTGCGGATTCCACGGTTGGACGTACGGCCTCGACGGCGCCTGCACCCACATCCGCGAGCAGGACGACTGGAAAGGTGCGCTGACCCCGCAGAACACCCACTTGGCTCCCGTGCGCGTCGACACCTGGGGCGGATGGCTGTTCATCAACATGGACCCCGACTGCGAACCGTTGGCCGACTATCTGTTCCCCGCCGCGAAAATCCTCGATCCATTCGGACTGGAGAACATGCGCTACAAGTGGCGCAAATGGCTGAGCTTCGAGTGCAACTGGAAGGTCGCGATGGAGGCCTTCAACGAGACCTATCACGTGTTCACCACCCACCCCGAATTCAACAAGTTCGGCGAGTTCAAGGGCTGGGCCAAGGCGCAGGGCAAGCACAGCAACATCGGCTACGACGCACCCGACGACCTGGAGGAGACCAAGTCGAAAATCCGGCTCGGCACAGGAGACCCTCGCATCTCGACCGCGGAGATGCAGGTCTACACCATGGAGGAGACGAACGCCACCACCACGCAATCGCTGGTCAACGCCGCGAAGAGGCTGGTCGACGAGCTTCCGGAAGGCACACCAGCCGACAAGGTGCTCGAGCACTGGCTGACCTCGGCACGGCGTGACGACGAGGCCCGCGGCGTGATCTGGCCGACCATTCCCGCCGACATCCTCGGCCAGAGCGGAACCGCGTGGCAGCTCTTCCCGAACTTCCAGATCGGGCAGGGCCTGACAAGCGCACTGTGCTACTGCGCGCGGCCGCATCCGAGCTACGACCCCAACAAGTGCATCTTCGAAGTCGCCGTCTTCGAGCTGTACCCCAAAGGCCAAGAGCCGCAGACGGAATGGCAGTACACACCGAAGGAGAGCCCGAACTGGCTTTCCGTACTGCCGCAGGACTTCTCGAACATGGCTGCCGTGCAGCAGGGGATGAAGTCCCTTGGCTTCCCTGGTACCAAACCCAATCCCTACCGCGAGCGCAGCACCGTCAACCTGCATACGCAACTTGCCAAGTACATGGGCACCGGCGAACCCAAAGAGCTCTAGGAGAACCCAACTTGACGCTTTTCGACACGTGTGGGCCGACCCAGACGCCCGATGACATCGACATCGACGCGTTGCGCGAGAAGTACAGCCACGAGCGCGCCAAGCGCCTGCGGCCCGAAGGCGCTACGCAATATCTGGAACTCAAAGACGATTTCGCCGATTTCGCCGAGGTCGATCCGCACACTCCGGTGACCCCGCGCGCGCCGATCAACGAGGACATCGAGGTCGCCGTTCTTGGCGGCGGCATCGCAGGATTGCTCGCGGGCGCCTATCTCAAGAAGGCCGGCGTAGACGACGTGCACGTCATCGAGATGGGTGGCGATTTCGGCGGCGTCTGGTACTGGAATCGGTTCCCCGGCATCCAGTGCGACAACGATGCCTACTGCTACATTCCGATGCTCGAAGAGCTGAATTTCGTCCCGACGAAGAAGTACGCCGACGGCGCCGAGATCTTCGAGCACTGCCGCAACATAGGGAAGCACTTCGGCCTCTACGACGGCGCGATCTTCTCCACACAGGTGCGGACGGTCCGCTGGGACGACGAGATCGAGCGCTGGCGTCTGACGACCAACCGCGGCGACGACATCCGTGCACGCTTCGTGGTCATGACGCAGGGGTCGTACAACCGGCCCAAGCTGCCAAACATCCCCGGCATCAAGGACTTCAAGGGGCACGTCTTCCACTCGGCACGCTGGGACTACGACTACACCGGCGGGGACTCCGGCGGTGGACTTCACAAACTCCCCGACAAGCGCGTCGCGCTCGTCGGAACCGGCGCAACGGGTGTGCAGCTGGTGCCGCACCTCGGCCGGGATGCCAAGCACCTCTATGTCTTTCAGCGCACACCGTCGTCGGTCGACGTCCGCGGTAACGAGCCGACCGATCCGCAGTGGGCGGATTCGCTGCAGCCCGGCTGGCAGGAGGAGCGCAAGCGCAACTTCCATCGCTGGTCACCGTTCGAGGGCGTGGTCTTCGATGCGGCCGATCAGGTCTGCGACTTCTGGACCGAGTTGGGGCGCAACACGACCGCTCGCATCGCGGCCAGTCCGGATCCGGCTTCGCTGTCGATCGAGCAGATCATGGCGATCCGGGAGGAAGAGGACTACAAGGTCATGGAGCGGCTGCGCCGCCGCGTCGAGGAACTGGTCGACGACCCGGACACCGCAGAAGCACTCAAGCCCTATTACCGGTTCATGTGCAAGCGACCGTGCAGCAACGACGAATACCTTCCGACGTTCAACCGGCCCAACGTCACGCTGGTCGACGTCGCGGAATGCAAGGGCGTCGAAAGGCTCACCGAAAACGGCATCGTCGCCAATGGTGTTGAGTACGAGGTCGACTGCGTGATCTTCGCCAGCGGCTTCGAGATCTCCACGGAGATCAGCCGACGGTACGCGATCGACGCCATCGAGGGCCGTGACGGGCTCTCACTGTTCGACCACTGGCGGGACGGCTACAAGACGTTGCACGGGATGACCAGCCACGGCTTCCCAAACCAATTCCACACCGGCTTCATCCAGGGCGGCGTCTCCGCAAACACCACCGCCATGTTCGAGCAGCAGGCCGAACACATCGCCTACATCATCGCCGAGGCTGTGAGGCGAAAGGCGACGACCGTCGAACCGAGCAAGGAGGCTCAAGAAGCCTGGGGGACCACCATCAGGGAATTGGCGGTCGACACTTCGGCGTTCGATCTGTCCTGCACGCCAGGCTATTACAACAACGAGGGCAGCGGATTCGGCGAAGGTATCCGGTCGTTCCTCGGTGATTACTTCATGGCGGGTTTCTATCCCTTTGACGATCTGCTCAAGGCATGGCGTGAAGCGGGCGACCTGGACGGGCTCGAACTGAAGAAAATAGATGTCTGAACTCAGATTCGACGATCGCGTCGCCGTCGTCACCGGCGGTGGCCGCGGCTTGGGGCGCTCGTATGCGCTGCTGCTCGCGTCGCGCGGGGCGAAGGTCGTCGTCGACGATCCCGGCGGGAGTCTGACCGGCGACGGCGCCGACACGACGCCGGCCGCAGACGTGGTCGCCGAGATCGCCGCGGCCGGAGGTGACGCGGTGGCATGCACGGAGTCCGTGGCAACGGCCGCGGGCGGTAGGGCGATCGTCGAAACGGCGCTCGAGCACTACGGCCGGCTGGACGTCCTCGTGCACAACGCAGGCATCGTTCGCAGGGGATCGCTGAAGGAGATGACGACCGATGATTTCGACACGGTCCTCGATGTGCACCTGCGCGGTGCGTTTCACGTTGTCCGGCCGGCATTCCCGGTCATGTGCGAGGCGGGCTACGGCCGTGTGGTGTTGACCTCGTCGATCGGCGGTCTGTACGGAAACCATGAGGTGGCGAACTACGCAGCCGCCAAGGCAGGCATCGTCGGGCTCTCGAATGTCGTCGCGCTCGAGGGGGAGGCACACGGCGTGAGGAGCAACGTCATCGTTCCCGGAGCATTGACGAGAATGGCTGCGGGGCTGGACACGTCGGCCTATCCGCCGATGGACCCGGAACTGGTGGCGCCTGCGGTCGGCTGGCTCGCGCACGAGTCCTGCACGATCACGGGCGAGATCCTGGCGGCGATCGCGGGGCGCATCGCCAGGGTGGTGGTTGCCGAAACCCGCGGAGTTCACCGGCCGTCCTGGACGATGGAGCAGGTCGCCGCTGACATCGACGCCATCCGGGATATCAAACACCCCATCGTCTTTCCCGTCGTTCCCGCCGGCCACGCCGACCACATCCGGTACAGCTTCGAGATGGCCACTCAGGCGGTGAGCAATGGATAAGACAGGTCCGCTGGTCGGCGTTCGCGTCATCGACCTCACCGCGATGGTGATGGGACCGTACTGCACCCAGATCATGGCCGACATGGGCGCCGACGTGATCAAGGTCGAACCGCCCGCGGGTGACAACACGCGCTACATCTCGGTGGGACCCGCGCCCGGCATGAGCGGTGTGTACGTCAACGTGAACCGCGGCAAGCGTGCGATCGTGCTGGATCTGCAAACCGAAGCGGGAAAGACCGCTCTGCAGGCGCTGATCCGGACGGCCGATGTGTTCATCCACTCCATGCGGTCCAAGGCGGTCGCCAAACTCGGTTTCGGCTACGACGACGTCGCCGAGATCAATCCGGGCATCGTGTACACGAACTGCTACGGGTACGGCAGGCGCGGACCGAACCGCGACCGACCCGCCTACGACGACACCATCCAGGCCGAGTGCGGGCTGCCCGCCGTGCAGGAGCAGCTCACGGGGGAGGCCAACTACGTCGGCACCATCATCGCCGACAAGGTCGCGGGCCTGACCGCGCTCTATGCCACGATGATGGCGTTGTTCCACCGCGAGCGAACCGGTGAGGGCCAAGAGGTAGAGGTCAGCATGTTCGAGACGATGGCGTCGTTCATGCTCGTCGAGCACGCCAACGGCGCGATGTTCGACCCGCCGCTCGGCCCGGCGGTGTACCCGCGCACCGTCGCGCCGAACCGGCGGCCGTACCGCACCAGCGACGGCTACATCGCCGCGCTGATCTACAACGACAAGCACTGGAACGCCTTCGTCAACGCGGTCCGTCCGGCGTGGGCCAACGAGTCGTACGCCACGCTGGAGATGCGCGCGAACGACATCGACACCGTCTACGGGCTGCTGGCCGAAACGCTGCAGGAGCGCACTACCGACGAGTGGATGGCGTTGTTCCGCGAGCTGGAAATCCCTGCCGCACCGTTGAACACGCCCGATGCGCTGTTCGACGACCCACACCTCAACGCCGTCGGGCTGTTCGAGACTGTGCAGACCCCGTATGGGCCGGTGCGGATGCCCGGCGTGCCGACCTGGTTCTCGAAGACGCCGGGCCGGATCGCGGGCCCCACTCGCGAATTGGGTGCCGACACCGCGGAAGTGCTCTCCGAGCTCGGACTGGATAGGGACACCTGTGGACTTTGAGATGGGACCGAAGGCCTCCGAGCTTCGACGCGAGCTGCGTAGTCTGGTGAAAGAGCATGTGCCGGAAGGGTTTCTGGGTGCATTCACCGACAATCCCGCCGACCTCGAGACGGCCCAGCAGTTCTGCCGGACATTGGCCGAGCGCAATCTGCTGTGCCTGTCCTGGCCGGAGGACTTCGGCGGCGGCGGGGCATCGGTGTGGGAGCAGACCGTCGTGCGTGAGGAGATGTGGGCCCATCACGAGCCTCGCGGGGCGCAGTACATGGGCGTCAACTGGGTCGGGCCGATCATCATGCGGCACGGCACCCCCGAGCAGCAGCAAAAGCACCTGCCACCGATCGCGCGGGGTGAAGTGATCTGGTGCCAGGGCTTTTCCGAGCCGGAAGCGGGTTCCGATCTCGCATCCCTTCGGACGACCGCACGCCGCGACGGCGACGGCTGGCTGGTCAGCGGTCAGAAGATCTGGACCTCGTACGCCACGATGGCGCAGTGGTGCTTCCTGCTGGCGCGCACCCACAAGGGGGAGAAGAAGCAACAGGGCCTGACGATTTTCCTGGTTCCGATGGATGATCCGGCGATCCAGGTCAGACCCATCCGGTGCATGATGGGGCCGCATCACCTGAACGAGGTGTTCTTCGACGACCTGCGGGTCACCAAAGCCGACGTGCTCGGCGAGGTCGACAACGGCTGGTCCATCGTCCAGGATGTGATGTCCTTCGAGCGCGTCGGCATCGCCCGGTACGCGCGCTGTGAACGGCTGCTCGCGGCGGCACCGTCGGTGCTCGGCGACCGGTGGGATGATCTGCCCGCCGAGCTGCGCGGCCGCTGGGTGCGGATGCTGACGCACTGCCGCAGAGCACGTCTTCTCGCGTACCGCGTCGTGTCGCTGCAGAGCAGCGGGCGCATCCAGCCCGGTGATGCGGCCGCCTACCGGATCGCCGTGACCAAGTTGGATCAGGACAGCGCCGAGGTGCTGATGGAGATCGCGGCCGAGGTGTCGCCCGACGATCCAGGCGGCCGGTGGTTCCTCGGGGAGGCCGAGGACCACTGGAAGTACTCGCAAGCCTCCACCGTGTCGTCGGGCAGCATCGAGATGCAGCGCATCCTGCTGTCCAGGGCTCTGCTGGCGGCGACCAAATGATCCTCGATCTCGGCGAGGACGCCAAAGAGTATGGTAGGCAGGCGCTTCGGGCATTCGAGTCAGCCGGTGGCGACCAGCTGGTTCAGCAGGCCGAAGCCAAGCCCGAGACGCGTGACGCACTCGTCGGCCCCGTACTGAACGAGCTCGGGGCATGGGAGCTCGATGCCCGCACCGACGCCGACGGGCTGGAAGCCGCCGCGGCGCTGTGCCGCAGCGCGGGCTACTGGGCGTTGCCCTATCCGGTCGCCGAGCGGTTGGCCCGGCCGGTCGACCTCGACGTCGACGGCCTCGTCGTGGTCTCGGACCACCGGCCCGCAGCCGCTGTCGGCGGCGTCGAATCCCGCTGGGCAGCAGTCACTTTGGCCGGCGCGCGAAGCGCGGTCGTCGGCCGCGGTGTGACCGGCCCGGCATTCGTGGCCGATCTCGAACTGTCGGAGACCGACCGCAGCGGGGCTGGCGACGTGGCGCTCGGGCTCGTGCTGCCGTGCTGGACGCTGCTCGGCATGATGGACCGCGCCGTCGAGCTCACCATCGCACACATCAGCCTGCGCAAGCAGTTCGGGCAGACGCTGTCTTCATTCCAGGGTGTGCAGTTCCAGCTCACCGATGCCGAAGTCGAACGCAGCGGCCTGGAGATCCTCGCCAAGTACTCGCTGTGGAGCGTCGGCTCCAACAAGCCGGAAGCGCTTGTCGACGCGCTCGCGCTGCGGATGGCGGCCATCGAAGCCGCCGAGGTGGTCTTCCGGGTGTGTCATCAGCTGCACGGCGCCGTCGGATTCTGCGACGAGACCACTTTGTCCTGGCTGTCCCGCCACAGCCAGCCGCTGCGCCGGCTGCCGCTCGGACTGTCGGCGACACGGGACGAATTGGCCAACCTGGCGGGTGGCTCCGGCCTTACCGGGTTGTACGCGTGACGGCCGAACTCGACGAATTCCGGGCCGGCGTGCGGGCCTGGTGCGAGGAACACATCCCGACCGGTTGGCGGGCGGCCCAAACCGGCGTCGGCGACGAGGAATTCGTGCGCTTCCAGAAGGCGTGGTTCGCCGAACTGCATGCCGCGGGCTACGCCGTGCCGCACTGGCCGGGCGAGTGGGGCGGCGGCATGAGCGTCGAACACCAGATCGTGCTGTATCAGGAGTTGGCCGCCCACGATGCGCCGCGGCTCGTGCTGGCGTTCGTCGGTATCCATCACGCCGCGTCGACCTTGCTCGCCGCGGGCACCGACGAACAGCGGCGCAGGCACCTTCCCGCGATCCTCGACGGCGAGATCTGGGTGCAGGGGTTCTCCGAACCGGAGGCCGGATCCGATCTGGCGAGCCTGCGGACCACGGCACGCAGGGACGGCGGCGGATATGTCGTCAACGGACAGAAACTGTGGGCCAGCGGCGGCAAGCATGCGGACTGGTGCCTGCTGCTTGCCCGCACCGACCCGGATGCGCCCAAGCGCAAGGGCATTTCGTATTTCCTGCTCGACATGACCACTCCCGGGATCGAGGTGCGACCGATCCGCAACGCCATCGGGGATTCGCACTTCTGCGAGATCTTCCTCAACGACGTGACGATTCCTGCGGCCAATCTCGTCGGCGCGGAGAACGCCGGATGGCAGGTGGCCCAGGCGACACTCGGCGCAGAGCGTGGCATGACGATGCTGGAACTCGCGGAGCGCCTCGGCAACGCGGGCTTTCGCCGGCTCGTCGCGACCTGCCCCGTCGATGATCCGGTCGTTGCCGATCGACTGGCCCGGTTTGAAACCGAGATCATCGGTCTTCGTGGCTTGTGCCGTCAACTCGTGGAGAACAGCGAGGCGGGGACGGCAGGGCCGGCGGACGCTTCGGTGGTCAAGCTGTACTACAGCGAACTACTGCAGCGGATGACCGACTTCGGCGCAGAGATCGGTGGCCTGGCTGCGCACACCGACTTGGTGAAGTCGGCATCCAGCGGTTGGGAATCGGGTTCGTGGGTGCTGGATTTCATCGGCTCATGGGAGTGGACGATCCCCGGCGGGTCGAGTGAAATCCAGCGCACGATCATCGCCGAACGCGGCCTCGGCCTGCCGCGAGAGCCGAGTGCGGTCTGATGGCGGCAGAGTTCGAGGAGTTCCACGCCGAGCTCAGGTCGGTGGCCGGCGACCTGCTGGCCAAGGAGCGGTCGGTCGACTGGCCGACGCTCGTGGAGGCGGGCTGGGTGGGGCTTGAGGTGCCCGACGAGTTCGGGGGAGCAGGCGCCACCTTCTCCGAAGTCGCCGTCGTCTGCCAAGAGATGGGCAGGGCGGCCAGCGCCAACAGCTACCTCGGTAGCGCAGTGCTGGCCGTCGGCACCCTGAAAGCGCTGCGGCCCAGCGATACTCGCGATCGATTGTTGACCGAGGTGGCGTCGGGTGCCGTACGGATCGCCGTTGCGCTCGACTCGCCGGAGTTCGCCCCCGACGCCGAGGGTGCGGACGCGATCCTGATGATCGCCGACGGCGGCGTCGTGCTCGCGAAGCCGACGGTGACACCGCAACCGGTGCTCGACGAAACGCGCCGACTGGCGACGGTGTCGGCAGACCGGGTCGAGACGGCGGAGGTGCTTGCCTTCGGGGGAGATCCTGAAACGGCGATCCGCGACCTGCTCGACCGTGCCGCGGTCGCCGTCGCCTGCGACAGCCTGGGGCTGTGTGAGGCAATGCTTTCCGCGACGGTGTCCTACGCGAAGGTGCGCAATCAGTTCGGCAGGCCGATCGGGTCGTTCCAGGCGGTCAAGCACGCCTGCGCCGACATGTTCGTGACGATCGAGGTGTCGCGCCAGCTCGTCGGCGCGGCGGTCGACGCGATCGCGGCGGCCAGGCCCGATGCCGGTGTGGCAGCCGCGATGGCCAAGTCGCACACGTGCGCCGCCGCCGTCGACATCGCAGGCAAGGCCATGCAGCTTCACGGCGGCATCGGATACACGTGGGAGAGCGGCATCCACGTCTATCTCAAGCGGGCCGCCCTCAACCGTTCACTGTTCGGATCACCCGCCGCGCATCGACGAGAACTAGCAAAGCGCTACCGATAAAAGGAGTTTCGCCATGGGCGTCCCCGTCTACAAACGCATCCTCGACCTATTCGAGGCCGAGGGTGTGAACACCCTGTTCGGCATTCCCGACCCGAACTTCGTGCACATGTTCGCCGAGGCCTACGCGCGTGGCTGGTCGGTGGTCGCCCCCCACCACGAGTTGAGCGCCGGATTCATGGCCGAGGCGGCGTCGCGGATGACGGGTAAGCCCGGGCTGTGCATCGGCACGCTCGGCCCGGGGGTCGCCAACATCTCCGGCGCGATGATGTGTGCACTGGTCGAGAACTCGCCGGTGATATTCCTCGGCGGCCAGCGGGCCCGCATCACAGAGCGGCGAGTCCGACGCGGACGTATCCAATTCGTCCAGCAGGAAGGCCTTTTCACACCGTCGGTGAAATACAGCAGTTCGATCGAATACGCCGATCAGACCGATGAGATCATCCACGAGGCCATCCGTCGGTCCATGTCAGGCACCCCCGGGCCCAGCTACATCGAGTACCCGTCGCACGTGATTCTCGAGGAACTCGACGTTGCCGACCCGTTGCCACCGCATCGGTACCGGCTCGTCGACCAGGGCGCGGGTGCACGCGAAGTAGCGGAGGCGGCGAAACTGATCAGAGAGGCGAAGAGCCCGATTCTGTTGGTGGGACACGGGGTTCACACGTCACGTACCGGCGCCGCGGTCAAACAGCTCGCCGACCTGATGGCTTGTCCGGTGATCCAGACGTCGGGCGGCACCTCGTTCATCGACGGTCTCGAGGACCGGACCTTCGCCTACGGTTTCTCGCCTGCCGCCGTCGAAGCGGTGGTGAAATCCGATCTGTGCGTCGCGCTGGGAACCGAACTCGGCGAGCCGAGCCACTATGGCAGGACGCGGCACTGGGCGGACAACGATGCCACCCGCAAATGGATTCTGGTCGAACAGGATCCGGTGGCGATCGGGGTGAACCGACCGATCGACGTACCCCTGGTCGGCGACCTCCGCGGCGTGGTGCCGCAGCTGGTGGAAGCCCTCGCGGACAGCCCGAGGAAGCCTTCGGCCGACCTGGATCGGTGGATCAAGCAGGACGCAGAAGAGCTGGCGCAGCTCGCGGAGAACGCACCGACCGGCAGGACGCCCGTCCATCCGGCCCGCTTCGTCGTCGAGGCCACCAAGGCTTTCCCGGAGGACGGCATCCTGGTGCGTGACGGCGGCGCGACGGTGATCTTCCAGTGGACCTATTCGCAGGCCAAGCCGCATGACGTGATCTGGAACCAGAACTTCGGCCACCTCGGCACCGGACTGCCCTACGCCGTCGGCGCTTCGGTCGCCGAGGGCCGCAAACGGCCGGTGATGCTGCTGACCAGCGACTCGGCGTTCCTGTTCCACATCGCCGAGCTCGAGACCGCGGCGCGGGAGAACCTGCCGCTGGTGTGCGTGGTGGGTGTCGACCATCAATGGGGGCTGGAGGTCGGGGTATACAAGCGCACCTTCGAGCAGCCGTCGCCGCAGCCGGGCGTGCACTGGAGCAAGGACGTGCGCTTCGACAAGATCGGCGAAGGCTTCGGCTGCCACGGCGAGTACGTCGAGAAGGAGGACGAGCTCGGGCCCGCCATCGAGCGGGCCTTCGCCAGCGGCAAGACGGCCGTCGTGCACGTCTGCATCGACCCGAAGGCGAACTCGGAGGAGATGCCGAAGTACGACGAATTCAGGACCTGGTATGCAGAAGGTACCCAGTAGGGCAGGGATTAAGAGAAGGTAGAGCCATGCGTGAATATCTGAAGTTCTACATCGACGGCCAGTGGGTCGACCCGGCCGAGCCGAAGACGCTCGACGTCGACAACCCGACCACCGAGCAGGTGTCGGGCAAGATCGCGATCGGCAGCGCGGCCGACGTCGACAAGGCGGTCAAGGCGGCGCGCAAGGCGTTCGCGACGTGGTCGGTCAGCACCCGCGAGGAGCGGCTGGACCTGCTGGGGGCGATCGCCGCCGAGTATCAGAAGCGGTCGGGCGACCTCGCCGACGCGGTGCACGAGGAGATGGGTGCGCCACCGTCGCTGGCCGCCGGCCCCCAGGTGATGATGGGAATGGGCCACCTGATGGGCGCCATCGACGCGTTGAAGAACTTCTCCTTCGAGGAGCATCGCGGTACGGCGCTGATCGTCAAGGAGCCCATCGGCGTGTGCGGGCTGATCACGCCGTGGAACTGGCCGATCAACCAGATCGCCTGCAAGGTGTTCCCGGCGATGGCGACCGGTTGCACGATGGTCCTCAAGCCGTCGGAGGTGGCCCCGTACTCGGGCCAGATCTTCACCGAGGTGATCGACGCGGCTGGTGTACCCGCAGGCGTCTACAACATGGTCTTCGGTGATGGACCCGGTGTCGGAGCGGCCATTTCCAGCCACCCCGATATCGACCTCGTCTCGTTCACCGGTTCGACGCGCGCGGGCATCGATGTCGCCCGCAACGCGGCCGCAACGGTCAAGCGGGTCACCCAGGAGCTCGGCGGTAAGAGCCCGAACATCGTCATCAACGACGAGAAGTTCGCCGAGAGCGTTGGTGCGGGCGTGTCGGCGATGATGCTCAACTCCGGGCAGAGCTGTAACGCGCCGTCGCGCATGCTGGTCCCACGCAGCCGCATGGACGAGGCCGCCGAGATCGCGCGTGGCGTGGCCGAAGCGGTCGCGGTTGGCGATCTCGACAACAAGAAGGCGATCGGGCCTGTGGCGTCCAAGGTTCAGTTCGACAAGGTGCAAGGGCTGATCCAGAAGGGAATCGACGAAGGCGCGACGGTCGCGGTTGGTGGACCGGGGAGGCCGGACGGCCTCGACACCGGCTACTACGTGAAGCCGACGGTGTTCTCGAACGTCCGCAATGACATGACGATCTCCCGTGAAGAGATCTTCGGCCCTGTGCTCTGCATCCTCGCCTATGACGACCTCGACCAGGCCGTGGACATCGCGAACGACACGGATTACGGCCTGGCGGGCTATGTTTCAGCCGCCGACCTGGAGTCAGCGCGGGCCCTGGCGCGCCGGATCCGGGCCGGCCAGGTAGCCATCAACCACGCGTTCGACTTGAACACTGCGTTCGGCGGCTACAAGCGCAGCGGCAACGGCCGCGAATGGGGCGAATACGGGTTCCACGAATACCTGGAGACCAAGAGCGCGCTCGGGTACGCACCGGAGGCGGCCGCGCAGTAACTGCACGCGGAATGGATTCCAGCACTGGGGAATTGGCGGCGCTCCTCGACCGCGAGAAGATTCGCGACTGCATCGCGCGCCTCGCTCGCGGCGAGGACCGTCGTGACGCCGGGCTCATCGGTGAGTCATTCTGGCCGGAAGCGTCGATCGATCTCGGCATGTTTGCCGGATCATTCGACGAGTATCTCGCGTGGGTGGTTCCCGGATCGCGGGCGATTCCGGTAACCCAACATGTATTGGGGCAGACCGTAATCGAGTATGGGCGCAGCACTGCCCTAGCTGAAACCCACGTGACGGCCTACCACCGCCTGGTCGCAGACGATGGGGACCGTGACACAGTCATCGGTGGGCGTTACCTCGACCGGATGGACAAACGCGGGGCCCAATGGCGAATCGGCCAACGCACCATGCTCTACGACTGGTATCACGACCTCGGCCGGTCGATCGAATGGTCGCAGGGTTTGATGGGTTTGCCCTTCAGCGCCGACCACTACACAGGCAGGTCGGTCGGCGATCACAGCGAGACGCTCTTCGGCAAGGGCACGGAATGGCCACGCTGACAGGCAAAGTCGCTGTGGTGACCGGTGCCAGCCGTGGCATCGGCAAGGGCATCGCCATCGCGCTGGGGATGGAGGGGGCCACCGTCTATGTCACCGGCCGCACCATGACCCCGGACTCGGACGAACTGCCGGGCACTGTGGGTGAAACCGCGCAGGAGGTGGATCGCCGTGGCGGCACAGGTGTCGCCGTCCATGTCGACCATGGCGATGACAGCCAGGTGGCGGCGCTGTTCGACCAGATCGAGCGCGAGCAGGCCCGACTCGACATTCTCGTCAACAACGCGTTCGCCCTTCCCGAGGACCTGACGGAACCGGGGCCGTTCTGGGAGAAGCCGTTAAGCCATTGGGGCATGGTCGATGTCGGCGTCCGGTCCAACTATGTGGCGGCGCGGCACGCGGCGAGGCTGATGGTCCCGCAGAAGTCGGGACTCATAGTCGCCATCTCGGGTTACGCCGCGGTGACCTACACCTATGGTGTCGTCTTCGGGGTGTGCAAGACGGCCGTCGACCGGATGGCGCGGGACATGGCCATCGAGCTCGAGGCGTACGACGTCGCTTCGCTGTCGCTGTGGCAGGGCCTCACCTTCACCGAGCGGGCCCAGCGAAATCTTCGACGTAACCCGGAGATGACGAAGCAAACAGTCACGGATCCCGCGGTGGGTTGCTCGCCCGAGTTTCCCGGCCGGGTGATCGCGGCACTGGCAGCAGATCCGGACGTGATGAAGCGGTCGGGCGGCAGTTTCATCACCGCGGAGGTCGCGCGGGATTACGGGATTACCGACCTCGGCGGTAGGTCCATCCCATCGTTACGCGGCGAACGTGGCGCGCCGATCTGGCCTCCGATCGCACAGGCCGGCCATGGACGCTGATCGCCTGGCGCGGATGGACCTCCTACTGGACCGACAGGACATCCTCGACTGCCTGACGCGCTTCAGCCGCGGCATGGACCGCTTCGACCGGGAAGTATTTCTGTCCGCGTTCCATCCGGACGCGATCGTCGCGGCTGGTGATTTCGTCGGACGCCCGGTAGATCTGTACGACTGGGCCACGGCCATGCACGAGCAGGGACAGGTCGCGACACACCACAACCTCCTCAACCACACCTGCGAGATCGACGGCGACACTGCGCACGCGGAGACCTATTACCTGTTCGCCGCACGCAACCGCGACGACACCAACTGGATCGCCGGCGGGCGCTACCTCGACCGGCTGCAACGGCGCGACGGAGGGTGGGGGATCGTCGTACGGACCACCGTCATCGAATGGTCGGGCATGGTCCCGACGATGCCGTTGCCATTCGCCGAGGTTCCGGACATCGACGGCAACGGCGCACCGTCGCGCAGCGAGGCCGACCCGTCGTATCAGCGGCCCCTGGTCAACCGTCGCGAAAATCACAATCCGTCAGACTGCTAGCTCCCGATACTGGCCCGCCGGTGCCTGCCGCGCGGCGCGATGCGCAGCGATCGATCATGGGCAACCCGTTTGGGCTCAACCGATTCCGCGGGCAGCGCACACATGCGCCATCGCCCGGGCCGACTCGATAGCGATCAGCCATGTGTTCGAACTGAACACTGCGTTCAAGGGCACGCGGGGTTCGCGCCCCAGTAGGTCCAGCAGGTAGCGGTTCTACGCCTGCGCTGCGCGGTGCACCGCGTTGATGATGCCCTGGTAGCCGGTGCACCGGCAGAAGTTGCCGGAGAGTCCCTCGCGGATCTCCTCATCGGTGGGTTCCGGGTTGTCGCGCAGAAGCGCGGTGATCGACGTGACGAAACCTGGTGTGCAGAAGCCGCATTGCAGCCCGTGGCACTCGCGCAGTGCGGCCTGCACCGGCGAGAGCTCGCCGTCCTCACCCGCGATGCCCTCGACGGTGGTGACCTCCTGGCCGTCCACCTGCACAGCGAAGATCAGGCACGACCGCACCGCCTGCCCGTCGAGCAGCACCGTGCACGCGCCGCACGCACCGTGTTCGCAGCCGAGGTGGGTGCCGGTCAGGCCGCACCTCTCGCGCAGGAAGTCGGCGAGCGTCAGGCGCGGTTCGACCGCGCTTCGATGCGGACGGCCGTTGACGGTCATCTCGACCGGTAGCTCATGCATGGATCGCCTCCGTCTCAGACGTTTCGGCCGCGAGGACCGCGGCGGTCCACGCACGCGCCACCATCGCGGCTCCGACTCGGGACCGGTAGTCGGCCGAGCCCTGGAGGTCGGCCGGAATGTCGGAGAGACCGCTCATCGCGAGCCTGCCGACTTCCTCTGCGGTGACGGCGTCGACGGGCCTCCCGACGACGGCGTCCTCGGCGACCGAACCACGAAGCGGTGTCGACCCGAGCCCGAGCAGTCCGATCCCGCAACGGACAACCTTGCCCTCGTCATCGAGCTGCACCCCGATCGTGGCGCCCGCGATGGCGAAATCGCCGTGGCGCCTTGTGAACTCCTCCACCGCGAAGCCGGACCGGCCACCCCAGACGGGGAAACGAACCCCCGTCAGGATCTCGTCGGGGGCCAGCGATGTCTCCCACAGGCCCGTGAAGAAGTCCTTCGCCTGGATCTCCCGCCTGCCCCTCGCCGACGTCGCCTCCATCGTGGCGTCCAGTGCGAGCGCCACCGCGGCGTACTCGGCGGCAGGGTCGGCGTGTGCGATCGCACCGCCGAGAGTGCCCCGTGTCCTGATCTGGAAGTGCCCGATGTAGGGCGTCGACAACGTCAGCAGCGGTACGGATTCGGCGACCTCGTCGTCCATCCCGACAAGCGCGTGCGGTGTGCCTGCGCCGACGAACACGTCGTCGGTACGGCGCTCGATGTCCTTCAGTTCGTCCACGCGCGAGATGTCGATGAGGGTCTCGAAGTGGGTCAGCCGCATCGCGAGCATCGGGACCAGACTCTGGCCGCCCGCGAGGATCTTGGCGTCGTCGCCGAACTCGCCGAGCATCTGCACGGCCTCGGCGACGGTGCTCGGCCGGTGGTAGGCGAATGCCGCGGCTTTCATGGCCGGAGCCGCTCGGCCGGCGACATCGAGCCGAGCAGCCGCGCGAGTGCCGCCTGCAGGTCATCGGCAAGATCCGCGGCAGGGTGTGCACGCTTGCGCCTGCCAAGCAGGAAGCCAACTGTCAGGCCCGCGGCGACGGCAGCGATCGCAGGCGCATACCGTTTGGCCATCGGCACGGCAACGACTTTCAGCAGATCGACGGAGTCGACCGCGTCGGATGTGGCGGATGCGGCGGCCGCGGCTGCCGCCGACGATGTCGCGCCCGACGGCGCGGAGCCACCGAGTAGGTCGGCTTCCAGGTTCCTGGCGAACTGACCGATCAGGTTCGTCGACACGTCGGCGAGGACACCGCGGCCGAACTGTGCGGCCTTGCCCGAGATCGTGAGGTCGGTGGTGATCACCACGTGGGTGGCGTCGCCTTCGTCCTTCAGCTGGGCGGTCACAAGGGCCGCGGCGTTACCGCTGCCCCTTGTCTCTTTCCCGCTGGCCTTGATCACCACTCGCTGGGCGGTGGGGTCCTTCTCCTGGAACGACGCATCGCCCTTGTAGGACACCGTGATCGGGCCCACCTTCACCTTCACCGCGCCGGTGAAGTCGTCGCCGTCGACCGACAGCAGCTGAGCGCCAGGGATGCACGGTGCGACGCGTTCGACGTCGGTGAGCACCGCCCACGTTTTGGCCGCGGGCACCGCGACTCGGAATTCGTTGTTCAGTTCCACGGCTAGTGGTCCTTTCCGGGTGCGCCCGACTTGGCTTGTTCGATCAGGTCGACGATCGACGCGGGGCTGGCGGGCAGCCGGGTGAGCGTCGCACCCAGCGGAGCCAGCGCGTCGTTGATGGCGTTGATGACGGCGGGTGTCGAGCCGATGGCCCCGCCTTCTCCACAGCCCTTGTATCCGCCGACGCCGGGGCCGGGGATCTCGACGTGGCCGTATTCGATCGGCGGGACCTCGGTGGCCGTCGGGAGCAGGTAGTCGACGAACGTGGAGGACAGCGGGTTGCCAAGGTCGTCGTAGACCATGTTCTCCAGTAGTGCCCCGCCGATGCCCTGCACTGTGCCGCCTGCGATCTGCCCTTCCACCACGTTGGGATTGATCATCGGGCCGACGTCCTCGCTGACGATGTAGCGGGTCAAGGTGACGTGACCGGTTTCGATGTCGACCTCGCACGTGCACGCGTGGGTTGCGTTGGCCCAGTGGATCATTGCCTGGGACGTGAACCGTGCTGTCGCCTCCAATGTGGCCGCCATACCGGGTGGCAGCCGTGCGGGCTCGTAGTACGAGCGGTAGGCGAGGTCGGCGAAGGTCACACTCTTCTCGGGGTCGTCGCGGACGGCCGCTCTCGAGTTGGCCAGCTCGATGTCGGCTTCGTCGGCCTCGAGGCGGTGTGCGGCCATCGCGATGATCTGCTTGCGCAGCATCGCGCCCGCCTCGTTGACCGCGCCCGCCGTCATCGGCCCGCTGCGGCTGCCCTGGGTGCCCGCCCCGTACGGCGTTACGGCGGTGTCGCCTTGGATCGTCGAGACATCCTCGATGTCGGCGCCGAGTGCGTCCGCAGTCAGCTGGACCACCGTCGTCTCGATGCTGTTGCCGGTCGATCCGCCGTTCACGTAGACGTTGATCTTGCCGGTCGGTTCCATGCGGATGGTCGCGCCCTCGGTGCCGAGATGCCCCGTCGCCGCGCCCGTCGGCTCGATGTAGGCCGAGAAGCCGAGTCCGATGTAGCGGCCCTGCTCCAGCGCGTCCTTCTGCTCCTTGCGGAAGCCCTCGTGGTCGAGGATCTTCACCGCCTGCTCGAACGTGTCGGCTGGGGCGACATGCTCATACGGCATGCCGTTGGGGTTGAAGTAGGGCATCTCGTCGCCGCGAAGGATGTTGCGGCGCCGCAGCTCGACGGGATCCATGTCCATCTTGCGCGCCGCGATGTCGAGAAGTATTTCGCGCGTGAGGGTTTCGTACTGCCACGGTCCGCGGTAGGCCGCGAGGCCCGCGGTGTTCGAGAAGACCGTCTTGTAGTTGAAGCTGGACTTCGGCACGCGGTACGGGCCGGGGAAGAACATGCCGATCGCCGCGGTGGTCAACACCGGATACGGCGTCGGATACGCGCCGATGTCCTGGACGAAGTCGATGTCGGCGGCCAGGATGGCGCCGTCTTCATCAAAGGCCATCCGGACATCGCCGTCGACATGGCGGGCCTGCCCTGCCGACATCAGGTTCTCGCGCCGATCCTCGATCCACTTCAGGGCGCTTGGCACCTTGCGGGCGGCCAGCATGATGCACATGTCTTCGCGCATCGGGACGACCTTCTGGCCGAACCCGCCGCCGGTGTCGCGCATGATGACTCGCACGTTCTGCGCCGAGATACCGAGCAACCGCGCGGCGAACGCGCGCAGTTCGTGCGGCGTCTGCGTCGACGCCCACATCGTCAGCTCACGCGACGACGCCTCCCACTCGACAACCAGTCCGCGCGTCTCGATCGGGACCGGCGCATAGATCTGTTGGTAGACGTGCGCCGACGCGACATGCGCGGCCGACGAGAAGGTCTCCTCGTCGGGCGGCGCTCCACCCATCCCGCCCGCGATGTTGTCGGGGTAGGCGTCGTGCACGACGACCTCGGAGTTCACCGCTTTCGTGAAGTCCGCGACGGCGGGCAGGGGTTCGTAGTCGACGTCGACCAGTTCGATGGCGTCTTCGGCCAGATAACGCGAATCGGCCACGACGAGCGCGACCGGATCGCCGACGAACTTGACCTCACCCTCGGCCAGCGGCGGGCGTGGCGTGTCCGCGATGTCCTTACCCGCGACCGCGTGCCAGGCCTCCCTGACGTCCGGGTTGAGGTCCTCAGCCAGGAAGACCGCATGCACGCCGGGAAGCGCGAGCGCCGCGGATGTGTCGATGCCGTTGATTCGGGCCCTGGCAAACGGGCTGCGGACGAAGCAGGCGTGCAGCATGCCCGGCCGCGACACATCGTCGACGAACGTGCCGTGGCCGGTGAGCAGTCGAGTGTCCTCCACCCGCGGGACCCGCGTGCCCGCATAACGGGTGGCGACGGCGTCCCGCGGGGTTGAGGTCATGGCAAAGGCTCCAATCCATCGTCGACAGGGCCGCTACGACAGCTGCTAAGCAAGTGCCCAGCGAGCTTACCGGATACGGGATTCTCTCGATTCAGCATATGACATTCTCGTAGCCGTGCCGGTCAGGATCAAGCGTCGCGAAGCGGCTAAATTGTGCACCGTGAGCCGTTGGATCAGGCGCGAGGAATGCACGCTCAGCGAAGATGTGCCGGGCCCACCCGACGACGTCCGTGGCTTCTACGTGGACCTGGACAACATCAAACTCGTCCATCCCCTTGTGGTATCCGTTCGCACGGTGGACCGCCGCGACACGCCCGACGGTTATGTGCAGATCTATCGGGTGGTCGACCGCATACCTGTCGGGCCTGTGCACCTGCGCACGAACTACGTTGCGAGGCTGTATGTCCCGGTTACCGGCGACGTGCTCACCGAAGCGCGCCAGTTTCCCCGCGTGCGATTGAGCGGCACGGTGTCCTTCGAGCCGATCGCGGCGGGCACCCGCGTCGTAGAACGGATCCGGATCGAGGCGCCGCGACCCTTGGCGTCGATCACCGTCGGTAAAGCGGTCGAGGCGCACACCGAGATGCTCGCCGGAATCCGGCGGCGCTTCGAACGCGCGCCCGCTTAGGGCTATGTCGGCCAGAACCCGGTGCCGGTGAAGAACCCGGGCTGCCAGCCCTGATCACCGAGGCACAGCAGCGGGCGACCGTCGGGCGCTTGAGCAGCCGCCTGGTCGGCCGGGCACGGCGCGCCGATCTCCTGGACCCCGAACAGGTTAGGCGAGGCCACCCAGAATCCGGTGGTCACCGGCGGCCACTGGTTGGGAATCCAGTGGCATTGCAGCGGCTCGCCGCCCGGGCCCCGACCGAACGTGAAGGTCTCGAAGTTGTCGCAGGGAGCGGCCATATGCGCGTCGTAGTTCATCCCAGGCACGTCCGATGAGTAGCGCCCCGGCTTGTCGAAGTACAGGTTGTCGTTCGGATCGCCCATGGCGACGGGCGCGCTTCCGATGGCGGCGCTCGCTGCTGCTGCGGCAATGACTAGTTCGCGAAACATGTCCCCACCTTTCTCGCCAGAGAATAACCGGCGCGCCCTGATGAGGTAAGAGTTTGGGACTCACCCTCAGGGGTAGCTATCACGTCATGGCTCCTGGCGATGATGACACGCGCGAAAAAGACGTCGTCGACGACGACAAGGTTGCGACCGCCCGTCCGGGTAAAAGCGGCCCCGGGAGCTATGTCGGCGAGGCCTCATCCGACGATGCCATCGATGCCGGAGAGACCGGCGCGGAGGCCCGCAGCGAGCAGAAAAACCGCTGAGTTCCGATGCGCCGGCCCAGCTAACATGAGCTATGGAAAAGCTGGTCCTTCGTCCCAGTCCGGGCCCGCTGCGACTGGCGCTCAACCTCGTCATCGGAACGGTCGCGGTCGCGCTAGTGATGATGTGCGCGTACGGCTCTGACAAGCCACCCTCCGACACCGCCGTGGTGATCATCGGGCTGGGCCTCATCGCGTTCCTTGCCGCGCTCACCGCGCTGGCGATCCGCAACTACTACGCCTCGACGCTGCGGCTGTCTCGCGAGGGCCTCGAGATCGGCAAGCACAAGGTCGCGTGGACTGATATCGAGTCGTTCGCGCGAGTCCCGCGGTTTGTCCGGGTGCGCTATGTCTCGGGGCGGGAGCCGGGCCGGGGCGCGGCGGTCACCGAGACCCTCGGCAAGGTCGGGCTGTTCTTCCCACCGACGTATCTGTCGGTCAGGTACGACACCGACGGCCACGGCCAGGACCTCCACCAAGTCCTGCAGCGCTGGCGGCGGTTCGACCACGCCGACGTCGTGGCCGACTCGCCGCGCTCGTAGCCGTTGCGGGGTCGCCGCGCGTGCGGGCATGAGACGGTAGACACCTATGGACGACTTCGAGTACGTGTCCTACGAGGACTTCGGCCGCCGGTTCTATGAGATCGCGGTGACGGAGAAGCGCGTCGGCGACGCGATCGCCGCCATCGCGGGCGACGAGTTCGAGATGGGACCGATGGGTCAGGGTCCCGGAAAGATCGCCAAGGTCACCGCAAAGGTGCGGATCCAGGAGCCGCGGGTCACGCGGTCCAACGGCGAGCTGATCACATTCGCGATCCGCATTCCTCTCGAGATCGACATGGTGATCGACCTTCGCATCGACAAGCCGAAATTCATGGTGTTCGGCGAGATCGCGCTCAGCGCGACCGCACGTGCCGCCGAACCGCTTCTGCTCATCCTCGACGTCCAGAAGCCGCGGCCGTCGGACATCGCCATCCATGTCACGTCGAAATCCCTACGGGCCGAGCTGCTGCGGATCGTCGCCGGTGTCGACGCCGAGATCCGGCGATTCATCTCCGCGCATGTGGCAGGGGAGATCGACAGCCCGGCGTCGATGAAGGCGAAGGTGATCGATGTCGCCGAGCGCCTCGACGCCGCGTGGACCGGGGTGTAGCCGGCGTTATTTCGCCAGCGTGAACTGGACGACGTCGGTCTGACCGTCGCGGAACAGCTTCGCGCAGCCGGTGAGGTACTTCATGTACCGCTCGTAGACCTCTTCGGACTGGATCGCGATCGCTTCGTCCTTGTGCGCTTCCAGGGCATCGGCCCAAATATCAAGGGTCCGTGCGTAATGCGGCTGCAGCCTCTGCTCGCGGGTGACCGTGAACCCGCCTTCTGCGGCGCGCTCCTCGACCATCGGCACCGAGGGCAGCCGCCCGCCGGGGAAGATCTCGGTCATCACGAACTTGATGAACCGCGCCAGCTCGAAGGTCAGCGGAATGCCGAGTTCCTTTGCCCGCGCAGGATGTTCACCGACGATGGTGTGCAGCAGCATGACTCCGTCTTCGGGCAGTACGCCGTAGGCCATCTTGAAGAAGTCGGGGTAGCGGTCGTGGCCGAAGTGCTCGAACGCACCGATCGACACGATGCGGTCGACGGGCTCGTCGAACTGCTCCCAGCCCTGCAGCAGCACCCGCTTGGTGCGCGGGCTGTCCAGCTCGTCGAAGGTCTTCTGTACGTGGGCGGCCTGGTTCCTCGACAGCGTCAGGCCGACGACGTTGACGTCGTAGCGCTCGATGGCCCGCCGCAGGGTCGCGCCCCAGCCGCAGCCGATGTCCAGCAGCGTCATGCCTGGCTCGAGTCCGAGCTTGCCGAGGGCCAGATCGATCTTGGCGATCTGGGCTTCCTCCAGCGTCATGTCTTCACGCTCGAAGTAGGCGCAGCTGTAGGTGCGCGTCGGGTCAAGGAACAACGCGAAGAAGTCGTCGCTCAGGTCGTAATGTGCCTGGACATCCTCGAAATGTGGCGTGAGGTCACCGCGTGAATCAGGTGATTTCGGCATCGTGTCAGCGTAGTTGACATGCCGGTTAGCCCCTAATCGGTGCTTCCTCTACGATTCTGCGGGTGCGCAGACTCACCAGGCCCGTTCGCATGTCCGTCGTGTTTGCCGGGCTGCTCGCCACGGCGTCGCTGCCGGCCGCTCCTGCTCAAGCTGACCCGAGCACGGACGCGTTCCTGAATGCGGTGACGAGCGCCGGGCTGGGCGGCACGACCGACCCGGCCACCGTGGTCGCGGTGGGCCAGTCGGTGTGCCCGATGTTGTCCGAACCGGGCCAGAACGCCGCGGACGCCGCGGCGAAGGTCGCCGACGCCACCGGGATGTCGCTCGGGGGAGCGAACCTCTTCACCGGCCTGGCCATCTCGTTCCTCTGCCCGCGGGTGGTGGACTCCATCGGCGCGGGCCAGTCGCCGATTCCGCTCGGCCTGCTCGGCTTCTAGCCGACCACGCTCTCCAGCGTCGCGCGTTTGGGCACGCGCCCGTCGCCGCTGGATTTGCCCTGGGCGTGATGCCACAGCCACGGGGCGAGCATGTTCTTCGTCCACAGCAGCTGTGAGTAGGCACGTTGCCGGATCGACGGGTCCGTCGCGGCGGGCCCCGGCTGCGCCCAATCATGGTTGCTGCCAGGCAGATCGAGGGCTTCGGCGGCCGCCGCAGCGAACAGCATGTGACCCTTCGGTGATCCGTGCACGCGGTCGTCGCTCCAGGTGTCGGGCTGGGTCATCGACGACGCGCTGTACAGGTCGACGAGCTTGAACCCGTACCGGTCGGCGGCCGTCACGATGGCTTCGTTGGTGCGCAGCATGCGCGAGCTCAGGATGCGGCCGATCGGCACGATGCGGGCGATATCCGGAAAGGTTGTCGTCACGACGGTCGCTCCGGACTCGGCGAGCCGATCGTGCAACAAGTCCAGATCGGCCATGGCGCGATCGAAAAGCATTCCGGGCCTGGTGATGTCGTTCATCCCGACGCACACCGTGATCAGATCGGGCCGCATTGCCAGGCCCCTTGGCAACTGGTCGTCGAGCACGTCGCGAATCCGGCGGCCGCGAATGGCGAGATTGGCGTACTGGAGGCCGGGATGCAACGCATCGAGCATCGCCGCAAGCCGATCCGCGAAGCCGAGAATGCCGACGGAATCGTCACCGTCCCACAGCCCCTCGGTCTGGCTGTCACCGATCGCGACGTAGCGGGTGTACGGACCGTCGGCCATGACGCGCACTCTAGCGGTCCCGGTCGGGATCAGCCGACGCAGCGAGGTCCCTCCTGGTTATCTACCAGCGGCCGAGCCGGGTCAAGTTGAGCGGTCTGCCCACGACGCTGAGCTGATTGATGACGTCCTCCAGGCCGCGACGCGGCACGTTGATGCGCCATTCCGGCACCGAGCCGGACAGCCGGAGCACATCGGGCTCGAAGGTGATGCCCGTGAGCCGCAGGCCGTGGGGCAGTTCGGGAAGATGCACCGGGTAGGCAGGCGTGCGCTCGGGCATGCGCAGACGCCTACCCTTCACCACAAGCGTCCGGGGTCTCAGCTTCAGGGTCGACCCGTCCAAATACGCGTCGACCTCGAGGTCTCCCAGACCCGGCCTGCGCGCCAGCCGCAGCCGAGCAATGCCGTCCGGGCCGATCTCACCCGCGAGTCGGGGTGCCGCAATCCGGAACAGATCGTCCAGGGCGTCGGCGGGCAGGTCCAGAGACAGGTCAACCGGTGCGGCCACCAACACCGGTGGCGCGCTGGGCCGAAGGTGCACGTTGTGCAGTACGGCGGTGGCGCGGTCCAACTTGTTTCCGTCCCAACGGATGTCGCGCGCGCCGAGCCGAACGTCGCTGAGTTGGCCGACCGACAGGCCGCGGATGTCGAGCCGCGAGTCGAAGTCGGTGACGGTCAGCGTGATGTCGCCTTCGTCGAGCCGGACCGCCAGCGTGCGTCCGATGACCAGACGTCTGAGCGTCAAGAACAAGGTCCGGTACGCAGCGGCGGCGCCGCTGTTCACCGGCGCCACTGCCGCCGTCGACCACAAGGACGCCAGCATGTCGAGCGGGCGGAACGGGTCGAATCGGCGCAGCGGAGTCATGGGATGAAGCTGTTCAACAGCGCCCTCATCGACTTGGCCACCGCGTGGCGCGTCTTCACCGGGTTGGCCGAGTTCGCGATCAGCATCGCGCCGCGGGTCAGGGCACCCAGCAGCAGCCTGGTCGCCGTCTCCGGGTCGTCGATCTCGATCGTGCCCGCCTTGGCCGCCTCCTCGAGCGAGTGCACGATCACCGCGTGGGCGTACTGCTCGTCCAGTTCGGTGTAGCGGGCAAGGCCGAGCACGGCAGGGCCGTCGAGCACCAGGATCCGCTGTACGTCGGGCTGCAACACCCCGTCGAGAAACGCGTCGAAGCCCAGCGCCAGCTCGTCGAGGCCATCCTTGGCGCCCATCGCGGCCTCGGTCGATGTCGACATCAGCTCCATGTGCGCCTGCACAAAGACCGCCTCGAAAAGCGCTGTCTTGGTGGGGAAGTGGTGGTACAGCGCGCCGGTTGTCACCCGCGCCTCGCGGGCGAGGTCCTCGACCGACGTGCCGCGGAAGCCATTCTCACCGAAGAGCCTGCGGCCAGCAGCGATCAGCGCGGCGCGCGTCTGCGCGACCTGCTCGGCCCGCAAAGACGACGGCTGCTCCGAAGACACCGAACCCGGCATGGCTGTCATTTTCCTCTCGGTGGGACCAGCCTACCCTATTGACATATCGTCGCTATGTGAAATAGTTGCCCTATGACTTCCGCTCCCGTACACATCACCGGTCCGGCCGCAGACACCCGAAACGCGCACGACACGACGCAGACCGCCCTGCGCGACGCGGCGGGCAGATCCGCAGAACTCCTGCGCCGAGTCGGCGACGGGGCGGTGCCGGTGCCCGGGCTGACCTGGACCGCCGCCGAGACCGCCGCCCACATGATCGGCGAACTTCGCGACTACACCCAGGCGTTGACCCGGCACACCAACGGCTATATGACTCATGCCAATCGAACGCTGGAGTCACCGTCGGAGATGGGCGCGGTGGTCAACGCGCGCCAGCTCGTCGAAGTGGCGGAGCGCGACATGGGCCGGCTTGCCGACATGGTCGTGGCAGCCGCGGAGACCTACCTTGCGGCCGCGGCCGTGGCGGACGAGGAAGCCACGATCCCGGTGGCCAACGGTCTTGTGCTCAATCCCGCCACGATGACCAGCCTGCTGCTGGGCGAGCAGGTGGTGCACGGCCTCGATGTCGCGCGAGCGGCCAGGACTCGGTGGGACATCAGGCCACGCGATGCGCTGATGGTCATCCCGGGCGCCTTGTCCGTCGCGCCGCACTACCTCACGCGGTCCGCACTCACCACGCGGGCGAGTTACGAATTGCGTATACGTGGTGCCAACGGCTACCGCATGGCGGTCGACCACGGAAAAGCGACCGTCACCGCTGCCGGCGAGAGGGCAGACTGCGTGATCACCGCCGATCCCGTCGCGTTCATGCTGCTGGGCTTCGGCCGTATCTCCCAGTGGCCGCCGATCCTGCGTGGCAAGTTGCGCGCGGGCGGTAGAAAGCCGTGGTTGGCAATGAAATTCGCCACACTACTGGCCAGCCCGTAAGGATCCGCCCCGTACAGTTGGGGCGATGACGTCCGTCGTAATCGTCGGCAGCGGCTTCACCGGTTTCGAATGCGCCCGCCGGCTCTCCCGGCAACTCCGCAAGCACAATGCGCCGGTCGACATCTCGATCATCTCGCCGGTCGACTACATGCTCTACACACCGCTGCTGCCCGACGTGGCAGGCGGCCTGGTGGACGCGCGGTTCGTCACCGTCCCGTTGGCGAACACGCTGCACGGTGTGCGCACCGTGCGGGGCCGGGCGGACAGTGTCGACTTCGACGCGCACACGGTCACCTACACCGATCCCGAACAGCGTTCGCGCAGCATGACCTGGGACCGGCTGGTGCTGACGCCGGGCTCGGTCACCCGGCTGTTCAACATCCCCGGGTTGGCCGAATACGCGCGCGGCCTGAAGTCCACCGCCGAGGCCGTCTACCTCCGCGACCACCTGCTGGAACAGCTCGAGCTGGCCAACATCGACGACGACAGCGACCGCATCGCCGCCAGACGCACGGTCGTCGTCGTCGGCGCCTCGTACTCCGGCACTGAGCTGGTCGTGCAGCTGCGGGCACTGGCGGACACCGCCGCGCGGCAGATGGGCTTCGCAGCCGACGATGTGAAGTTCGTGCTGCTCGACCTCGCCGAACAGGTGATGCCCGAGGTAGGGGAGAAGCTCGGCGAAGGCGTGAAGCGGGTGCTGCACGAACGCGGGATCGACGTCCGTCTCGGCATCACGCTCAAGGAAGTTCATTCCAACCATGTTGTGCTCAGCGATGATTCACGGATCAACACCCACACCGTCGCATGGGTGACCGGGGTGACGGGCGCCCCGCTGATCGAAAGGCTTGGCCTGCCGACCGAGCGCGGCCGGCTGAAGGTGCAGTCCAACCTGCAGGTGCCCGGGCACCCCGATGTGTTCTCGGCGGGCGACGCCGCCGCCGTGCCCGATCTCACTCAAGACGGCAAGATCACGCCGCCCACCGCGCAGCATGCGATTCGGCAGGGAAAGGTGTTGGGCCGCAATGTCGCCGCCAGCCTCGGCTACGGGAAGGCGAAGGACTACCGGCATCGCAACATGGGACTCGTCGTCGACCTCGGGCCGCACTACGCGGTCGCCAATCCGCTCAACATCCAATTGTCCGGCTACCCCGCGAAGTTCGTCACCAGGATGTACCACCTGTACGCCATGCCGCGCTTCGTCAATCGCTGGGCGGTATCACTTGCGTATCTGACCGACGTGTTCTTCGATCGCTCCGTCGTCTCGGTCGGGCTGTCCACCCAGGACGACGCGCGCTTCTCCACAAGCGAAGGCATCCCGCTCCCGAAGGCCGACTGACGTGTGAATGCGCGCTGAAAGGGAACACCCTCTCACTGGCCACATACCGCGTGCTGAATCCGAAGGGCGACGTCGTCGACACCAAGGACATCGAAAGCGCCGACGACGCACACGCCTGGTTCGTCGACGCGAAGGCTGACAACTCCGAACTCGGCTGGCGGATGGAAGTCAAGGCCGACGACGGGCATTGGGCATTCTTCGACGACTCGGAGGGCGACCGAAAACAGTCACTCCTCGCCGGTGACGTACCACTTCCCGATCGGGGGCGCGTGGCTGCTGGTGACGCGCAGGTACCGGGGTTCCTCGACGGCGAACGACGGGTAGTCGCCGAGTCTGCAGCTCTCACCCGTGGTGATCTTGGTGATCGTCCGCGTGGCGCGGTCGAACGTGACGGTACGGTCGCCGTCGAGGTCCAGCCGCCAGCGCGGCTCGAATCGGTTGTCGCTCATGTCAACCCGCGATCGTCAGGGTGACGTTGTTGAGCGATACGGCGACGTCTGTCGGCAATATGTCCACGAACGTCGGTTGGTCTCGCACAGCGTCACCCCTTGCGATGATGTGGTCGGGGAAGTTTCCGGCACACGGGAAGTTGTTGCACCGCAACCAGAACCCCGGCGGGCTCAGGTACGGGTACATGGACGGCGACTGGTCGACGCGGTACGTGCCCGGCGGAATGCTCGCCGTCGCCCAGCCCTGCCGTGGCGCGGCGCCCACACCGAAGACACCGTTGCTGCCATAGGTCACGGGTACGGCGTGCGCCGGAATCGCACCGACGAGGCCGACCATCGCAGCGCCGACCGCCGCCATCACTGGCCCGGTATTCACGGGGTTCAGCGTATTACCAGACGCGTATGTAGTCGATCAGCATCTCCGGGGTCTGGAAGGGTCCGAAGGCGGGGTTGCCGCCTCCGGGACCACCGACCGCGAGGTTGAAGACGGTGTACAGCAGGTAATCGGGTGCGTTGAACGGCCACACCCCGTCAATGGGCACGGAGGGAACGGTGAAATACGGCGCACCCCCGAGGTTGTCCCGCCAGAAGCGGAACCCGCTGTCGTCCCATTGGACGCGGTACGTGTGCCAGTCTCCGTCGACCGGCCACCTGTTCTCTTTCCACGTTTTGCCGTCCGACCGCGCGTGTACCGAGGATCCCGGAGCCCAGAGTCCGTTGCCGTACCACTCGAGAATGTCGACTTCGCCGTCCGGCAGAGGGCCCCTGCCGTCAGGCGTCGGTTCCCGATTCACCAGCCAGTACGCCGGCCAGCAGCCGGGCACCAGGCAGTTCAGCTTGATCCGGGCCTCCCAGGTGTGCCCGATGCCGATCTTCATGGTGCTCTCCACCCGGCCGCTGTAATACGTGCCGCCCTCCTGGGTGGCCCGCAGGGCGAGGTTTCCGTTTCCGTCAAGGCACACGTTGCGGCGATCGTCGCGGAAAAGGCCCAAGATCGGCGGATTGACCGGCTCGTTCCAGTTCACCACGGTCCACTTGGACAGATCGGGTGCCGAGCCGGCCGGGCCGTCGAAGTCGTCGGCGAAGACCATGTCGACCGGTTCGTTCGCCGGGGGCGGCGGATCCATCGGCTGACCTGGCGGGTCTGGCTGGGCGACTGCACGGGGAGCCGGGGCCGCGGCCGCAAGCGCGGCAAACCCCGTCATAACCATCAAATTGCGGCGATTCATCTCGGGCACACGACGACCTTAGCGTTCGGTTACCGGAGACGTAACTAGGCTTGGCCGCGATGCCGAAACTCAGCGCGGGTCTCCTCCTGTATCGGACTACCGAAGGGTACGTCGAAGTGCTGATAGGCCACCCAGGCGGCCCGTTCTGGGCGAAGAAAGACGACGGCGCGTGGTCGATCCCGAAGGGGGAGTACGCCGAGGGCGAGGATCCCTGGTCGGCCGCGAGGCGCGAATTCGAGGAGGAGTTGGGCAAGCCGCCCCCCGACGGCCCCCGCATCGACTTCCCGCCGCTGCGGCAGCCGAGCGGAAAGATCATCACCGCCTACGCGGTGCGCGGCGACCTCGATCTCGACGGCACCGTCAGCAACACCTTCACCCTGGAGTGGCCCAAGGGATCGGGAAACGTCAGGGAGTATCCGGAGATCGACCGGGTCGGCTGGTTCTCCGTTGATGCGGCGCGGTCGAAGCTTCTGAAGGGTCAGCGCCCGCTTCTCGATCAACTGATGAATGCGGTCGAAGGCGCCGAACCGGCCGCGTCTCAATAGCATTGATCGTCAGCGCGCGGCCGTGGATGCGCCAGCCGGAACGCGTGCGCAGGTATTCGTCGTCGTAGCGCAGGTGCCACACCAGGTCGGCGATCTCGCCGTCGCCGAGGCTCCAATGGTGCGCCACACAGGTGATGCGGCCCAACGCATAGTCGGCGTCCGTGCCGGGGGCATACACCTCGCCGACGATCGCGTGCTCCGTGCGCGCGATGCGCGCGAGTGAGGCCATCGCCGCGCGCACCCCGTCCCGGCCCTGAGTGTAGCGGACCGGTTCGAGCGATCGCGGCGGATCCGGCAGGCGCAATTCGGCTGTGTCGGTGAATAATTCGACGACATCGTCGAAGCGCTTGTCATCGACCGCGGCGGCATAGAGATGAACGAGGTCGGCGACTGCCAACCGGTCCGCGATTGCGAGGGTCATACCGCTCAGTGGCCCGCGCGGTTGCTGGCACGGATGGCCTCGAGGCATTCCCGAAGAGTCCTACCCGTCTCCTGCATGCATACCCGCACCGGGGATTCCTCCTCGGCGGGTAGCGGCTCGTCGGTGGCCGCGGTCGTCACCGTAATGGTCGGGGCAGGAACCACGCCCTGGGTGACCGACCAGATGGATGCCGCGGTGCCCTCGAGTGTGGAGCAGTACACGGTATTGCCGTTGGCGGTGGTCCCTGTGCTGCCGACGGGCGAGCAATCGGCCCCGACGACCGCGACCGCCGGGACGGCCGAGGCCGTCGTGGTGGGCGGTGTCGGGGACACAGCGGGCGCTGCAGGCGGCGCCTCGGCGATCGGTGACGTCGCGGATGGTGTCGGCGGTGGCGCGTAGGTGTCGTTCATCAGCTTCTCGATCTCGCGAAACTGAAACAGCACGAGGGCGATTGCGACGAACAGCAAGGCCGCAAGAACCGCGGGAACGATATATGCAGGGCGCAGGTATTTCCGCCGTGGCTTTTGGCTTACCTCGTGTCTGCCTGCGTGCCTGTGGGTGGCGATCGGGATGGAGGCCGCGGTGCGTTCGTTGTCGACCTCCGGCTCGAGCCCAAGGCGGTGCGACAGCGCCCGCGCGAAGTCCACACAGCTGTTGAACCGGTCCTTTGGGTCCTTCGAAAGAGCCTTGGCCAGTACCGGATCGAGCGCCGACAACTCGGGCCGCTTGTCGGCGAGAGCGGGCGGTGACGCGGTGAGGTGCTGGCTGATGACCACCGTCGGGTTGGAGTGGTGAAACGGCGGCGAACCCGTCAGAAGGTGAAATGCTGTCGCCGCCAACGCATATTGGTCCGCACGTCCGTCGAGTTCCTCGCCCATCAGCTGTTCGGGTGCGGCGTAGAACACCGTACCGACGGTCATGTTGGTCGCGGTGAGATTGCTGTTGTCGTCGACCCGACGCGCAATACCGAAGTCGCCAAGGAGAACTCGCTGCTCGCCTGCGGCAGGGTCGGTCAGCATGATGTTGGCCGGTTTGACGTCGCGGTGCAGGAGACCCTGCTGGTGCGCGTAGTCGAGCGCCTCGGCGACAGAGGTCACGATCTCGAGGACTTCCTCTTTCGGCATGCCCTTCGGGTAGCGCTCGCGGAGCAGGTCGCCGGCGTCCGTTCCGTCGACATAGTCCATCGAGATCCAGATCTGACCGTCGACGTCGCCGCGGTCGTGCACCCCAACGATGTGCGGATGCCACAGCGTCGCAGCGATGTCGGCTTCCCGGTTGAACCGCTGCCGGTATTCGTTGTCGGCGCATACATCGGTGCGCAGCACTTTGAGCGCGTCACGCCGAGGCAGACGAGGATGGTCAGCCAGGTACACCTCGCCCATGCCCCCGCAGCCCAAAAGCCGCACGATGGTGTAGTCCGCGAAGGTCACACCAGCGGCTAACGGCATGGCCGAATAGTACAGACGGACTACAAATCCAAGGCGAGATCCTGCCCGTCGGCAGCGCGCGAGATGCAGATCAGCATCATGCCGCTGTCGCGTTCCGGCTCGGTGAGCAAGGTGTCGCGGTGGTCCACGGCGCCGGCCACCACCCGGGTTCGGCACGTGCCGCAGAAGCCCTGCTGGCATGAATAGGGCGCCGCCACGTCAGCGCGGCGTAACGCGGTCAGCACCGTCTCGTCGGCCGCGACGGTCACCTGCTGGCCCGTGGACTGGATCGACACCGAGAACTCACGGCCGTCGACGACGGGCGGCGCGGCGAACCTCTCGAAGTGCAGCTCGACGTTGTCGCGGCCGGCAAGCTCAGCGCGGATCGCGGTCAGCATCGGGGCAGGGCCGCAGGCGTACACCGTGGTGCCGTCGGGGCAGTCACCGAGCAGTTCCGATGCCGTTGGGACTCCGCTGACGTCATCCGTGCGGATCTGCACCCGCTCGCCGAACCGGGACACTTCGTCGACGAAGGGCAGGCTGTCGGGGCTGCGGCCCGCGTACGCCATCGACCAGCTCACTCCTAGACGCTGCGCGAGGGCGAGCATCGGCAGAATCGGCGTGATACCGATGCCGCCCGCGATGAACCGGAACCGCTGTGCCGGTGAGCCGTAGCCGGGAACGGTAAGAGGGAACGCGTTGCGGGGGCCGTGCGTCGTGACCGCCCCGCCGACCGGCAGCCCGTCGTGCACCTCGACGGATCCACCGCCGCCGTCGACGATCCGGCGCACGGCGATCCGGTAGGAGTCGGTGTCGTCGGGATTTCCGCACAGCGAGTACTGCCGCAGCCTGCCGCTTGGCAGGTGGATGTCGAGGTGCGCGCCAGGATGCCACCCGGGCAGGGCTCGGCCGTCGGCGGCCGCAAGCGTGAGGGCCACCACGTCCTGGTCATGCGCCACCACCTGTCGGTCGACGACTGTCAGCCCGATGACGCGGTTCGGCTCCGGCGGCGGCTTCACCTTCCTGATCGCACCCGAGACCGCCCACAGCGCGGCCACCGATGCATCGGCGATACCCAGCACGATGTCGTGGCGCCTGCGGCCCGAGATGCTCGGCGGCACCTGGCGGTAGCGGTTGGGGGCACGCATCAAAGGTGGGCCGCGCGAGCCGCGGGGGAGCTGGCCAGATACGCGACCGCCTGCGCGGTCGAACCCATCTCGTCGGGGGTGAACCCGGGCCGGAAGTACATCGCGGTATTCGAGCCGAACAGCTTGCGGTACTTGGGAAGTAGTCCGAGCTTGGAGTCCCGCATCCGCAATCGGTTGAACCGCCACCAGCCGATGTCGGTGGTCGGATCGGACTTCACCAGGAACCAGGCCGTGCGCTGGAAGAACACGAAGATCGCCGCCACCGCCATCGTCATCGCGCGGATCCTGTCGAAGTAGCTGTCGTGAAAGTAGACAGCGACGTCGTGGGCGACGCTGCGGTGCTCGACTTCCTCGCTGGCGTGCCAGCGGAACAGGTCGACCATCGTCGGCGCGGCCCCGTAGTCGTCCCACGCGCAGTTCAACGCGAAGTCGCCCAACACTGCGGTGTAGTGCTCGATCGCGGCGATGAACCACAGCCGGTCACACAGATGGTTGAGCCTGCGCTTCGGGTCGGTGGAGGTGGCCGGCGCGAGTGTCCGGGAGAAGAGGAACTCGATCTGGTCGAGCATCGGTTTGGGGTCGATGCCGTTGACGGCCATGTACTCGCGCAGCATCTGCTCGTGCACGTCGGCGTGGGTTGCCTCCTGGCCGATGAAACCCCGCATGTCGTCGGCCAGCTGCGGATCCTTCACCAGCGGCAACGCCTCGTTGTACGTCTGGACGAACCAGCGCTCGGCGGCGGGTAGGACGACGTTGAGCAGGCTGACGACATTGGAGGCGACGGGATGCCCCGGTATCCAGTCCAGCGGGATGCCCCTGGGGTCGAAGTGCACCTTGCGTGCCTGGATCTGGACCGGCCCCGGATCGATTTCCTGCTCGAAACGGCGTGGACGCAGCATTGCGGATCCCTCCCCGACGGTGTGCTGCGGTGAGTCTACGGCCATTAGGTGGGAACGCAGGTTTGAAGATAACTGGCCTCTGTCAATATGACCGATATGGCGGGGCTGAGCGACGTTCTGGACTGGGCAAAGCATCAAGTCAGCTCCCGGGTACCCAAGGCCGACCTGGACCAGCGGGATCCCGACTACATCCGCGAACAGCTGGCGGGGCTGTGGCTTCTGGCATCGCTGTATTTCCGCGCCGACGTCCGCGGCCTCGAGCGGATTCCCAAAGAAGGTCCGGTGTTGTTGGTCGGCAATCACAGCGGCGGCAACCTCCCGCCCGACACCTTCGTTTTCACCCTCGCGTTCTGCTCGTACTTCGGGGTCGAGCGACCGTTTTACCAACTGGCGCACAACCTCGTCGTCTCCATGCCAGGTCTGGGATCGCTGCGCAAGTTCGGCACCGTCGCCGCCAACCACGACAACGCCACGCTGGCGCTGGAGTCCGGCGGGGCGTTGCTTGTTTACCCGGGCGGCGACTACGAGGTGTTCCGGCCGTCGTGGAAGCGCCACGAGGTGGACTTCGACGGCCGCAAGGGGTACGTGAAGCTCGCTCGGGAGGCAGGTGTGCCGATCGTGCCGATCGCCAGCGTCGGCGGCCAGGAGGCAGCGCTCTTCCTCGACCGCGGTCAGTGGCTGGCCAAGCTTCTGATGGTCGACAAGATGGCCCGTCTGAAGAGCGTGCCCATTCTTTTGGCGCCGCCCTGGGGCCTGGCTGTCAGCGACATGGTGCCGCGACTGCCGCTGCCGACGAAGATCGCGATCGAGGTGCAGCATCCGATCGACGCCGACGACATCGCCGCCAGTGACGACGACGTCATCAACGACAAGGTGCTCAACAGCCTTCAGGGCGGGGTGGACCGGTTGGCTGCGGAGCGACGCTTCCCGGTGATCGGCTGAGAAGAACAGGCGGTTGAAGATGAGGCTGCAACGGCAGGTGGAGATCGACGCCGACCGCGACGCGATCTGGAAGCGGGTGAGCGACCCGGCGAGCTATCCGGACTTCATGGCCAACCTGGAGCGCTGGGACGAGGTGACCGACGGGCCTGCGTGCGTGGGCTCGCGATTCACCGGGCACTGGAAGATCGGTTCGGTGCCGGTCGGCGGCGTGATCGAGGTGGTCGAATTCGACGAGGCGCGCGACCTGGCCTGGATCAGTATCACCGGGGTAACCCAGCGCGGCCGGTTCCGCCTGCGGGACGGCGCCGGCGGCCGGACTCAGGTGAGCTTCCGGATGGCCTATGAGGCACCGGGTGGACTACTCGGCGTGGTCGCCGACTGGGTAGCGGCGCGCCAAGTCGGCAGGACCATGGCGGAGACGCTCGAGAACCTGCGAAAACTGGTCGAGGAGGCCTAGCCCGGGGGCATCATGCCCGGCTGCGGGCCGACCGGCGTCGGGGTCACAGTGGTGACGCCGTTGGAGCCGACCGTCGGGCCACCGGGAACGCCACCACCGCCACCGGAACTGCCCTGGTCGGCCATCTGCTGAGCGGCTTCCTTGGTGCAGTCGAGATTCAGGCTCATCTTGCCCTGGCCAACCACTTTCTGGCTGGCAACCATGCACTGTTGCTGCGGCAGATCACTTCCGACCGACCCCCCGAAGGTGGTGCTCACCCCCATGCCGTGCAGCATCTTCACGGCCTTGTAGTACGGCTGCCCGATCACATTCACCTGATTTGGATTCATCGGTTGGGAGTCAGCAACCCCCGCGCCGAGCAGGCCGATCGAGCCCGCGACGAGCGCGCCGGCTCCGAGCACAACAAGCTTCTTCACGTGACCTCTCCCTAAGTCGGTCCGCTGCGAAGATATCGCAGCCGTGACGAAAGTGAAACCGGTGACAACGCCGGCAGCGTTACAACTGCGGGTTCACGGCGGCCTTCATGGCCTCGGCCAGCCGGTCTGCGTGGGGGTCGGTGAACAGGTCTTCGAGGAGAAGCCGGCGCCCGTCGGGCCCACCGAGGGGCACGCGCCAGTTCGGGTATTCGTCAGTGGTGCCGGGCTGGTTCTGGGTGCGCATCTCACCGACGGCATCGGCAAGTGAGAGGCCCAGCAGCCGCGACGGGGTGCGCCCGAGGTACCGGTAGAGCGCCAGCACGGTCTCGTCGACGCCGGGCTTCTCACCCAGCAGTCCGACCCGTCGCAGCTCGTCGACCCACGCCGACTGCTCGGCCATGTCGTCGGCCAGTTCCTCGTCGACGGGCCGGGTCAGCAGGCCCAGCTCGGCGCGGAGCCGGACGTGCTCGCCCGCCAGGTAGCCCGCCGTCGGCGGTAGGTCGTGGGTGGTGACCGAGGACAGGCAGTATTCGCGCCAGCGCTGCGCGTGCAACGGGCCGCCGTCGCCGCCGCGGTCCAGTTCGAACCACAGGATCGACGTGCCGAGCAGCCCCCGACGGGCCAGGTAGTCGCGTACCCACGGTTCGACCGTGCCGAGGTCCTCGCCGACCACCACCGCCTCGGCGCGGTGCGCCTCCAGCGCGAGGATGCCGATCATCGCCTCGTGGTCGTACCGCACATAGGTGCCCTCGGTGGGCGGGGCGCCCTTGGGGATCCACCACAGCCGGAACAGCCCGATGATGTGGTCGACGCGAATGCCGCCCGCATGCCTCAGGATCGCGTTGACCATCGCCCGGAACGGTTCGTAGCCCTGCGCGACGAGCTGGTCGGGCCGCCACGGCGGTTGCGACCAGTCCTGTCCCAGCTGGTTGAACTCGTCGGGCGGGGCGCCCGCGGTGACGCCGAGCGCGAGGACGTCCTGCATCGCCCAGGCGTCGGCCCCGTTCGGATCCACCCCGACGGCGAGGTCGTGCATGATGCCGAGCTCCATGCCAGCCCGGACGGCGGCCGATTGCGCGGCGGCCAGCTGCTCGTCGAGCTGCCATTGCAGCCAGCGGTGAAAGTCGACGGTGTCGGCGTGCTTGGCGGCGAAGTCGGCCACCCCGCGGCTCGCCGGATTGGTGTACCTCTTCGGCCAGCTATGCCAGTCCGGTCCGTGGCGCTCGGCGAGCGCACACCAGATCGCGAAGTCGTCGAGGCTGGGGCCCTGGCGTTCGCGGTATGCATCGAACGCCAGCTGCCTGCCCGCGGAGCGGCTGACACGGTAGGTGCTCTCGAGCACGCTGCGCTTCGCGGCCCACGCCTCATCCCTGTCGATGAGCTCCGCGCGCTGGGCGTCCTCCTGCAGCTCGAGCCGAGCCCTGCGGATGCGGCCGCGCTGAGGCACTTCGGCGAATTCGGGGATGACCTCCGGGCGCAGGTAGAGCGGGTTGACGTAGCGTCGCGACGTCGGCAGGTACGGCGACGGTTCCATCGGCGCGGTCGGAGCCGCGGCGTGCAACGGATTGACGAGGATGTAGCCGGCGCCGTGTTTGGCGGCCGACCAGACCGCCAAATCGGCGAGGTCAGTCAAATCGCCTGTGCCCCAGCTTCTTTGGGATTGCACACTGTAGAGCTGAGTGGCCAGGCCCCAAGTCCGTTTCGCGCCGAGCCGCGGTGGCAGCTCCAGCGAGGCCGGGACAATGATCAGTGGTGTGCTGGCCTCGAGAGAGCCGGCCTGCACATGCAGCCGGTGATAGCCGATCGGCAAATCGCCGGGCAGCTCGAAGGTGGCCTCGCCGACCTGCCGATCGTCGAATTCATATGGGGGAGTGAAGTTCTCCAGCTGACGCAGGCCGGCGCGGACACTGCCGTCCTCCAGCCGGATCCACAGGCCGATGGGATCGCCGTGCGTGACATGAACCCAGAACGACGATTCCGTGTCCGCGCGGCCGACGATCGCAGGCGGCAGGGTGCGGCTCCAGTGCTCGCGATCGTGTGCGGCGAGCGCGTCCAGGCGCTGGTCTTCGGTGGTTGCGGGCACGCCGAGCGCGCCCAACACGGCGACCAGAGTGGTTTCCGGCACGTCGACATGGCGGCCGGTCCAGTCCTGGTATTCGGTGGCGACGCCGTGGCGACGCGCCAGTTCGCCGAGTGTCGGCGACGGCTCAGGCATGGCCCCAATCTTGCCTGTACTCAGATATTTTTGTGCTCCTTACGTCCGCGCTACACATCGCGGATAAGTAAGTCGTCCCACGTGTCGCGGCGAACCACCAGCCTGGCGTTGCCGTCGGCGGCGAACACCACAGGTATGCGGCGAGCCCCGTTGTACTGGTTGGACATCGTGTAGCAGTACGCGCCGGTGACCGGTACGGCCAGCAGATCGCCGACCCCCGGGTCGCGCAACTCGATCTCGTCGACCAGCTGGTCGCCGGATTCGCAGTGCCGCCCGACGATCGTGACCGTCTCGCCGCCGCCGCCGACGCGGTCGACGAGCGCCGCCTCGAAGCGCTGCCCGGTCAGCGACACCTCGAGGTTGTCGCCCATCCCGCCGTCGACCGCCACATGGGTGACGACCCCGCGTTTGACCGTCGTGACGCGATACACCGTGCAGGCGCTCGTCGCGACCATACTTCGGCCCGGCTCGACGATGATGCGGCTGCCGTCGGGCAGCAGCGCACGAGCCTGAGCCACCATCGCTTCGGCGTAGTCGTCGACGCTTGGCGGGTGCTCGTCGTAGGTGTAGCGCACGCCGAGACCGCCACCGAGGTCGTAGGTCTCGAATGTGCCCAGCTTCGCGATCGGTTCGACCGCCGCGGCCAGCTGCTCGACGTTGAGCAGCTGAGAGCCGACGTGGGTGTGCACACCGTCGAGCGCGAGCACCGAACTGGACTCGATGCGCGCGATCGCTTCCTTCGCCGCCTCGGGCAGCAGGCCGAATTTGGCGCCTGCGTGCCCGGTGGCCTGTGAGGCGTGGGTGGCGGCTTCGACTCCGGGGATCACCCGCACCAGGCAGTGTTGCTTTCGCCCGTGCGGCACGATGCGCTCCAGCCGGTCGATGTCGTCGAAGTTGTCCACGACCACCAGGCCGACGCCGTATTTGACGGCGATCTCGAGCTCCTCGTCGGTCTTGGCGTTGCCGTGCATGACCAGCCGGGCGGGATCCGCGCCTGCCTTGACGGCGGTCAGAATCTCGCCGCCGCCCGCGACGTCGAGGTGCAGGCCCTCTTCGACCATCACCCGCTGAACGGCGGTGCACGGGAACGATTTCGACGCGAACGCCAGATCGCTGCGCGGCCAGCGGCTACGGAACGCGTCGAGGTAACTTCGCGCCCGGTTTCGAAGGGCGTCTTCGGCGACCACCATCACCGGGGTTCCGAACTCGGCGGCTACTTCGTCGAGGCGGCATCCGCCCACCACGAGGGTGCCGTCGCCGTCGGTTTTCGATCCCGGCGGGAAAAGGCCCAGCAGATCTTCTGAGGTCGGTGCGGTGCCCATGGCCTCAGCGTGCCACGCCGACGCGCCGTTGTTGCACGACTCGTCGGTAACGTCTGCGCACATGGCGATTGGACGGCTCGATCGGATCAGCCCGCCGGTGCGCGACCGGCGGGCCAGGATCGCCACCGCCGCTCTCTTCCTGACGAACGGCGCGCTATTCGCCAACCTGCTTCCTCGCTATCCCGAGATCAAGGACGACCTGCACCTGTCCAACGCGGTGTACGGCGTCGCGATCGCGGCTTTCTCGGGCGGCGCGCTCATCGCGGGGTTGTCGGCGGCGACGCTGATTCGCCGCTTCCGGTCGGCGCGGGTTGCGGCGGTGGGCACCATCGGCATCGCGGCCTTCATTGTCGTCGCCGCGATGGCGCCGTCGGCGGTCGTCCTTGCGGCGGCGTTGTTCATCGCGGGGGCGATCGACTCGATCACCGATGTCGCGCAGAACGCACACGGGCTGCGCGTGCAGCGGAACTACGGACGCTCGATCATCAACTCGTTCCACGCGGTGTGGTCGGCGGGCGCGGTCCTCGGCGGCGCGATGGGCGCGGCCGCGATCGCACTGCACATCCCGCGCACAACGCATTTGACGATCTCGGCGGTGCTGTTCAGCATCGTCGTTCTGGCCGCCTACCCGTTCCTGCTCCGAGGGCCCGATCGGGAGGAACACCCGTCGGCACCCGCCGAGAACTGGGGGCGCCCCGGGTTCGCGGTGTACGCAACGCTTCTCGCGCTCGTGTTCATCGCCATCGCGGGTGCGGCCGTCGAGGACGCTGGAAGTTCCTGGGCGACATTGTATTTGCGTGACAGCCTCGGCGCGCCCGGCGCGATCGCGGCGGCGGGCTATATCGCGTTGGTCGGTTCGCAGTTCGTCGGCAGGCTGATCGGCGACCGCCTTGTGGACCGGTTCGGCGAACGCGCGGTGGCGAGGGTGGGCGGGCTCATCACCGCCGCGGGCATGGGCGCAGCGCTGGCTTACCCCAGCGTGCCCGGCACGATCGCGGGGTTCGCCGCCGCAGGCCTCGGGGTGTCCACGCTGATACCGGTCGCCATGCACGCCGCAGACCTACTGCCCGGACTCCGTGCGGGGACTGGGTTGACGGTCGTGGCGTGGCTTTTGCGGGTCGGGTCCATATCGTCGCCACCGGTCATCGGGTTGATCGCCGACGCGACGAGCCTGCGCGTCGGGCTGCTCGTGGTGCCGCTCGCGGGGGTGGCGGCGATGGCGCTCGCGGTCGTGCTCAGCCCGCAGCGCCGGTCATCTCAATAGTCAGCACGCCCCCGATGATGAGCGCGATACCCAGGCCCATCAGCGGGGTCAGCGGTTCGCCGAAGAGGATCTTCCCGGCCAGCGCCACGAGCGCCACGCCGCAGGCCGTCCATACGCCGTACGCGATGCCGACATGCATGCCAAGCCGCAACGTCAACCACAGCAGGTAGAACGACGCGAGGTAGCCGACCGTGACCGGAATGATCCAGATCCGCTTGCGGAAACCCTCCGAGGCACGCAGCGCGAGGGTTGCGACGACCTCGCAAAGAATCGCGCCGGTCAGCGCCACCCACATCACGGCGCGGCCTCGTCGGTGTGCCGCGCCCCGAGTTCGACCAGCAGGACCCCTGCGATGATCAGGCCGATGCCCGCCACGATCGGCCAGGTGAACGGGTCGCCGAAGATCACCGCGGCCAGCACGGCCGTTCCCGCGGTGCCGAGCGCACCCCAGATCCCGTAGGCGACACCGATCGGCAGGCCGGCCCGCATCACCAGCGTCAGAAACACGAACGCCCCGGTATAGCCGGCTACGACGACGACCAGCCAGGCCGAATGGTCTTGGGAGGCACGCAAAGCCAGCGTGGCGGCCACCTCAACGCCGATCGCCGCGCCGAGCAGCAGCCATTTCCGCACGGCTTACAAGCTAAACGACGCGTTCCACCATCGGGGTGAGGACCTCGTGCGCGAACCGGCGCAGCTCGGCATCGTCGGCGAAGTCGGGGTCGCTCGGCGGCATCGAGATATAGGTGAAGAACAGCCGGGCGAAGACGTCGGCAACCCAGCGCACCTGCTGCGACGGAGAGCCGGGTGCCCCGCCGTGGATGTAGTTGGCGATGAACGCCGAGCCCATGGTCAGCAGCTCGACGGAGTCGGCGATCGGTGCAGGCTCCGCATGGGCGGCCCTGCGCAGAATCGGATGTTTTCGCGCGAACGTCACCGCGCCGATGAACGCTTCCGCGACGCCCTCGTTGGGATCGTCGGCAGTCTCGATGGCGAAGGCGACGGCCGCCAGGAAACGCTGCGTCTCCCTGCGCACCAGTGCCTCGACGAGATCGTCCCTGCGCGGGTAGCGCCGGTACACCGTCATTCGCGACACGCCCGCCCTGCGCACCACGTCTTCGACCGTGATGCGTTGCAGCCCAACGGCGGCGGCCTCGGCGAGGGCTGCGTCCAGGATGCGTTGGCTGGTGCGGTCGGCCGCCTCGTCGACCCGGCCGCCCGCGCTCGCTTCGCCGACCACCTCGATGAGAGCCGCGTCGATCACGACGCCGCGACCTCGGGTGCCGCCGCGCCGGTCGCCCTGGCATGGGCAAGTTGCAGATAGCGCGGCGTCCCGAATGCCCACCTCAGCCGCTGGGCATCCACGCGCAGCATCGGTCCCATCAGTGCACGCGTCGCCACCGACGGCCGGTCGAAGCCGATGAGCTCCTGCGCCCACCGCGGCGCCCTGCTCATGCCCGCGAATATCGCGAAGCGGTGCAGCTGGCGGTCGAGAAGGTCGGGCAGATCGGGGAAGAACGGTGACGTCATCAGGAAATCGATGAACTCCCGCGTCTGTGTGTTGACCGACAGCCGTGGCCGCATGGTCTCGACATAGTCGTCCAGCTCGGCGGCGCTGGACGGTACCCAATCGGCGCCTCCCATCCTGCCGATCACCGCCTGCTCGGCCAGATAGCGGTCCTTTTCATGTTGGGCCAGCGGCCTTTTGGTCTCTTCGAAGACCCGCAGGATCATCCATGGAATGCAGGTGTGCACCCACGCGATCAGTTCCGGATCCAGCGCGCGGTAAGCAACCCCGTCGGGCCGTGTGCCGTTGACGAACGAGTGGATGTGTTTGACGCGTTCGATCAGGCCCGTGGCGGCGGCGGTGTTGCCGAACGTCGTCGTCAGCACATAGCCGAGCGTCGCGCGGGCCCGCTGGAACGGGTCCTCACGGTAGTTCGACATGTCCTGCACACCGGCGATGACGGACGGGTGAAGGATCTCGAGCACGATCGCGGGCAGGCCGGCCTGGGACACCGAAGCGAGGTCGGCGTTGATCTCCCACGACATGCTGCCGGGTCCGATCAGGCCGGGATCGCCCGGCGGACCCCCGTAGACGTCCGGGTCGTCATGGCGTCCGGCACCCTTCTCGAACTCGGCGACTATGCGGCGGCGCAGCGCATCCATCGGCTCATCCCCTTGGTATGGGTGTTACAGATACCATCTCATGTCTACCATTTCGTGTCGCATTTCACTCTGTCAACGGTTACCGCCGGGTAATCTGGATATTGATGGCCAGCGACAACACCCTGGTAGAAACCGTCTACGGCCCGGTCCGTGGCAGCGACGACGGCCGCGTGACGGCGTGGAAGGGCGTGCGCTACGCCGCAGCGCCGACCGGTGACCTCCGCTGGCGGGCGCCCCAACCACCCGCAAGCTGGACCACCGTCGCCGACGCCTCGCAGTTCGGCCCGGTCTGCCCGCAGCCCGTCGACCCGCGGATCCCCATCGACCTCGGCGCACCGCAGGGCGACGACTGCCTGACGCTGAATGTCTGGGCGTCGTCGGATATCGCGGCCGGTGACCGCAAGCCCGTGATGGTGTGGATACACGGCGGCGCCTACATCCTGGGCTCGGCGAGCCAGCCGCTCTACGACGGCCGAGTACTCGCCCGCGGTGGAGAGGTCATTGTCGTCACGGTGAACTACCGACTCGGCGCGCTCGGCTTCCTCGACCTGTCCGAGTTCAACACTCCGCGGCGCCGGTTCGACTCCAATCTCGGCCTGCGCGACGTGCTGGCCGCACTGCACTGGGTACGCGACAACATCGCGGCATTCGGCGGCGACCCCGATCGCGTCACGCTGTTCGGCGAGTCGGCGGGCGCCGGCATCATCACCACCCTGCTCACCAGCCCCGTCGCCGAGGGACTGTTCTGCGCAGCGATCGCGCAAAGCTCACCGGCCACGTCGGTCTACGAGGCCAGCCGGGCGCACGGGATCACCCGGCAGGTGCTCGACAGGTTGGGCCTGACCACATCCGACATCGATCGACTGCCGCAGGTTCCGGTGGACGCGATCGTCGCCGCCTCAAGCGACGTGTTCTACGAAGTGCCGGTGAGCACCCCCGGCACGCTGGCGTTCGCCCCGCTCGTCGACGGCGACCTCGTGCTCGACTATCCGGTGAAGCTGGCCCGCGAGGGCCGCTCCCATCCCGTCCCGCTGATCATCGGCACCAACAAGCATGAGGCGGCGCTGTTCAAGTGGATGAAGTCTCCGCTGATGCCGATCACACCCCAGGCGATCAACGCGATGTTCACCCAGATCGCCGCCGAGCAGCCGCACCTGAACCTGCCGATCGACTACGAGGCCGGCGCCGCGTACTCGGGACTGCGCGGCAAGGCACGCGGTATGGGCGTAGCTCGTGACCTCGGCTTCCGGATGCCGTCGGTGTGGCTGGCCGAGGGGCACAGCGCCGTGGCGCCGGTGTACCTGTACCGCTTCGACTTCGCGACGCCGATGCTGCGGCTGCTGCGGATCGCCGCCGCCCACGCCACCGAATTGCCGTTCGTATGGGGCAATCTCGTGTCCAGCCCCAAGGACCCGACGTTCAAGCTGGGCGGGTTGAAGACCGGGCGAGTGGTGTCCGAGCGGGTACGGGCCCGCTGGGTGAACTTCGCGACGCAGGGCAAGCCCGCGGGCCTGCCGGGCGAGCCGGAGTGGCTGCCCTATCAGGAGGCCGACCGGACCAGTCTGCTGATCGGGCGCGAAGACACGGCGGTCAGCGACATCGACACCGATATCCGTGCGACCTGGGGTCAACAGATACTCAACTTCCGGTAGGCATGCCCGGCATCGTTAAACTTGCCCAGGAGGTGTCGATCGTGGACTGGGCAAAAGCAACCGAGCAGGTGCTGCCGCCGTTGATGCACGACCCTGTGACGTTCGCCGTCCCGTTCTTCCTGCTTCTTCTCGTCATCGAGTGGTTATCGGCACGCAAGCTCGCCCACACCGAAAGCGAACAGGCACCGTCGGGCGCCTACCTGAAGCCAGACGCGTGGGCCAGCATTTGGATGGGCGTCGTGTCCATCGGCACCAGCGCGGTGATGAATGGCATTGCGCTCTTCGGGTACGCAGCGCTGTATGTCTACGTCGCGCCGTGGCAGTTGCCTGCGACGGCCTGGTACACGTGGGTGATCGCCGTCGTCGGCGTGGATTTTCTCTATTACTGGTATCACCGGATGGCCCACCGGGTTCGGCTGTTCTGGGCAACGCATCAGGCACACCACTCCAGCCAGTACTTCAACTTCGCGACCGCGCTTCGGCAGAAGTGGAACATCAGCGGCGACGTCTTCCTTCGCGCGCTGCTCCCGCTGTTCGGCGTGCCGCCGTGGATCGTGTTCGCCAGCTTCTCGATCAACCTGATCTACCAGTACTGGATTCACACCGAGCGCATCGGGAAGCTCTGGCGGCCAATCGAATTCATCTTCAACACCCCATCGCATCACCGTGTGCATCACGGAATGGACGAGCTTTACCTCGACAGGAACTACGGCGGCATCCTGATCATCTGGGACCGGCTATTCGGCAGCTTTCAGCCCGAGACGTTCCGGCCGCACTACGGGCTGACCAAGCAGGTCGACACCTATAACATCTGGAAACTGCAGACCCACGAGTACGTGGCGATCGCCAGGGACGTCCGCGCGGCGAGCCGCTGGCGCGACCGGATGGGGTTCGTCTTCGGCCCGCCAGGGTGGGAGCCACGCCAGTCCGTCCAGCCCGACATCCCGGCCCCCATCACGGTTTCCAAGGCCTCTTGAACATCGGCGCCCGGCCTTCGATCGCGTCGATAACCCATTGCAGCACGGCCTGATTCGTATCCGGCTTCGTCATGTTCGAGCCGTCGATGACGCTGATGCGCCACCGGTCGGCGGGCATGTCCGTCAGCCGTGACCACCGCATGGCTTGCCAGCCGCCGGTGCGCAGTACGTGGGGCATGTGCCGGGGATCGCGAGCGTGACGGCGCATCCAGTCCGCAAACGCGACATGGCTCGGAGATGCTCCTCCGGGTCTCCGCGGCGGCGCAGCCGCTCTCGCTGTGCGGTCTCGTCGATGTCGAGCAGGCAGACCGCGATGTCGATCGTTGGTGTCGACGGTGCCGCCACCACCTCGCCGGGTGCGACCGGGTCACCCGCCAGCAGCAGATGGCGACCGTGACCGTCGAGCTCCTGTGCGCGAAGCACCGCGCGTTCGGCCATCCGCTGGCGCCACTCGAGCGTCGGCGTCTGCGGGACGGTGTCGAGATCGCGAGCTCGACGGCAGTTACCTCGGGCGCCAGCGTCGCCGCGATCCCTTCCCGGACCGACGACTTCCCGGCGCCGCTCGCACCGGATACCAACAGCAGCACATCGTCCATCATCGTGACGTTGGCAATCGATTTAACGCCGCGATCGACGCCCACCCCGTAGTGTCCGCGGTGTGCAGACGGTGTTCGATTCCCATGTCGACCCAGGTCTCGTCGAACGCTCGCTTGCGGCAAGCGCCTTCGGCTCGATGTGGCTGGACATCCCGCGACCCGAGCGCGACGCTCTCTCGGGTCCCGTCACCGCAGATCTGCTGGTGGTCGGGGCGGGCTACGCCGGGCTGTGGACGGCATTGCATGCCGCACAGCGCAATCCGGACCAGAAGATCGTCCTCGTCGACGCTGAACGCGTGGGATGGGCGGCATCGGGCCGCAACGGCGGCTTCGTCGACGCCAGCCTCACCCACGGCCTGGCAAACGGAAAGTCGCGCTGGCCCAAGGAAATCGACAAGCTGGAGGCGCTGGGCCGAGACAACCTGAACGGTATGCAGGCCGATATCGAGGGGCTTGCGCTCGACGTCGACTGGGAACGCACCGGCATGCTGACGGTGGCGACCGAACCGCATCAGGTGAGCTGGCTCCAGGAAGCGGCAGACGGCGGGGAGGGGCGGTTCCTCGGCAAGGGCGAGGTGCGTGACGAGGTGTCGTCGCCGACGTATCTGGCCGGCTTGTCGAGCCCCGGCACCACGGCCATCGTGCATCCCGCCAAGCTCGCGGTCGAGCTCGCCCGCGCATGTGAACAAACGGGCGTTCGCATCTTCGAGCGAACCGAAGTGACGTCGATCGAAACCTCGGGACCGGACCTTCGCTTCGCCGCGGGTGCGGGAACGATCACGGCGACCCGTGCGGTCCTTGCCACGAATGTCTTCCCGAGCCTCGTCAAGACCAACCGGCTTCGGACGGTGCCGGTGTATGACTACGTGCTGGCGACCGAACCGCTGACCGACGACCAGCTCGGCCGCATCGGCTGGGCGAACAGGCAGGGAATCGGCGACTGCGCCAACCAGTTTCATTACTACCGGCTCTCCGCCGACAATCGCATCGTGTGGGGCGGCTACGACGCCATCTACCACTTCGGCCGCAAGGTCAAGCCCGCCTACGAGGACCGGCCCGCCAGCTACGAGCGACTCGCGCAGCATTTCTTCATCACCTTCCCGCAGCTCGACGATGTCCGGTTCAGTCATCGCTGGGCAGGCGCCATCGACACCAGCACCCGGTTCTGCGCGCACTGGGGGCTGGCCCGTGGCGGCCGCGTGGCCTACGTCAACGGCTTCACCGGACTTGGTGTCGGCGCGGCCCGGTTCGCCGCCGACGTCTGCCTGGATCTCCTCGACGGCAGGCCGACCGAGCGAACCGAGCTGGAAATGGTTCGCGAACGGCCGCTGCCGTTTCCGCCCGAGCCGTTGGCCAGCATCGGAATCCAGGCGACGCGATGGTCGCTCGACCGCGCCGACCACTCGGCGGGACGGCGCAATCTGTTGCTGCGGACACTGGACGCCCTCGGTCTCGGCTTCGACTCCTGAATGTCCACTGAGCGTTTGCGCGACGTTTCGACTGGGCCGATCCGAACCACCCACACGCTGGCTCAAGATAAGTAAGCTCAGCCGGGTTGGGTACGGGGAATGCTTGGCGAAAGGAGCAGTGACGTGGCAGACAGGCTCGCTGAGGGCGAGAAGCTTCAACGTGGTGAATCACTGACGTCGAACAACGGCGCATACACGCTCACCCTGCAGGACGACGGCAACCTGGTGCTGTCCGCAGGTGGTGCTGCGGTTTGGGCGACGGGCACCGACGGCCAGAATGCCGAACGGCTCGAAGTTCAGAAGGATGGCAACACCGTTCTCTACACACCGGACAAGCCGATCTGGCACACCGACACCAAGGGCGCCAAGGATGCCCGGCTGGTGCTGCAGGACGACCGCAACCTCGTGCTGTACGGAGCCGACGGGGTCGCGTGGGCGTCGGGCACGAACACCGACGAGGCGCCACCTGCGCCGCCGGCGCAAGAGGCAGAGGTCGCTCCCGCGGCGGCCGAGGAGACGTTGCCGCCCGCCGAGGCTCCGGCACCGCCGCCCCCTCCGCCGCCGCCACCACCGCCCCCTGCTCCACGGACGTACACGGTGGTGTCGGGCGACACGCTGTGGGCGATCTCCGAGCGCTTCTACGGCGACGGCAGCAAGTACCAGCAGATCGCCGACGCGAGCGGCGTCTCGAATCCGGATCTCATTCATCCGGGACAGGTGCTGACGATTCCGTAGCTGAAGTGTCGACGGGCAGCCCGGGCCGAAGTGCCCGGGCTGCCTTGCTGAGAGCCCAGCGCCGGTATGGTAGTAGGCCACTTACCCCAACGAATCGGAGATGACAGTGCGCCGACACTGGTTGCGCTCGCTGGTCGCGGCAGCCGCGCCGATCCTTGCGCTGATGATTCCCTCGACGCAGGCGCACGCCACTCCCGGCGTGTTGGTGTTCCCAGGGATGGAGATCCATCAGGGCACCAACGTGTGCACCCTCGGTTTCGTCGACCCCGGCGCGCGAACGGCCTTCACAGCGGGGCACTGCCGCGGCAACGGGCCGGTCGTCGACAGGGACGGCAATCCCATCGGCAGCATGAACATGTTCCGCGACAACACACCCGACGGCGCCACCATCGCCACCGACCACTTGATCTCCGACTGGGAGGCGATCAACCTCGCCCCCGATGTCGAGCTGAACAACATCCTTCCCGGCGGACGCGCCCTGGTGTCCGATCCGGGCATCGTGCCGACGGCGGGCCTTCCGGTGTGCCACTTCGGTGTGATCACGGGGGAGAGTTGCGGCACCGTCGAGGCCGTCAACAACGGCTGGTTCACGATGGCCAACGGCGTGGTGAGCCAGAAGGGTGACTCCGGGGGCCCGGTCTACGTCGTCACGCCCGACGACAGGGCCGCCATCATCGGGATGTTCAACAGCACATGGGGGAACTACCCGGCCGCGGTGTCCTGGCAGTCGGCCAGCCAGCAGGTGCGCGAGGACGTCGTGCAGTCTGCCTCCGGAGTCGGCTGACCGGCCTGAACCGGCCTTGGTAAAAGGCTTGACTTATATAAGTTGGAGCTTTTAGCGTTAAGTTTGTGCACGCGTTCGATGTCCTCGGCGACCCGGTGCGCAGGCGCATACTCGAACTGCTCGCCGAAGGAGAACAGACGGCCGGTGCCGTGAGTGCAGCCATCCAGGCCGAGTTCGCGATCAGCCAGCCTGCGGTATCCCAACATTTGAAGGTGCTGCGGGACAACGGGTTTGCATCCGTACGCCCGGACGGCCAGCGGCGGCTGTACGCGGTCGACGGCACCGCATTGAGGGACGTCGACGAGTGGCTCAACCCGTTCCGGCGATTCTGGACTCCGCATCTTGACGCGCTGGCCACCGAAATCGCTCGCGGCAAGCGAGAACGACGAAGGAAGGCAACATGATTGACGTCACCCGCCAGATCAATGCGGTACGCCGCACGGTCGGCAGCCGGACACTCGAGGCGGGGGAGGCTCGCGTGGTGACGATCGGCCAGGCCTACGACACCGATGCCGACGACCTGTGGGACGCCTGCACCAACATCGAGCGAATTCCCCGGTGGTTCCTGCCGATCACCGGCGACCTCAAGGTGGGTGGCCGGTACCAGCTCGACGGCAACGCCCACGGCACGATCCTGACCTGCGACCCGCCGCGTGAGTTCACCGCGACATGGGAGTTCGGCGAGGGTGTCAGCTGGATCGAACTGCGGATCACCGGCGAGGGCCCGCACCGGTCACGGTTCGAGCTTGCACACATCTCGCATGTCGACGACCACTGGGAGCAGTTCGGCCCCGGCGCGGTCGGGATGGGTTACGACGGCGCCCTCGTGGGACTCGCAATCCATCTGTCGACGGGCGAGGCCGTCGACCCGTCGGCAGGCCAGGAGTGGATGGCCTCCGAGGACGGCCGCCGATTCATGAAGCTGTCCGGCGAGGCGTGGTACGAGGCGAACGTAGCGAGCGGGGCCGATGCGCAATGGGCAAGGTCGGCCGCCGATCGATGCCTCGCCGCCTACCTGGACGAAAACTAGAACACGTTCTAGCCAGCCGGGCACGGCGGAGATATTCTCGATGCGATGCATGCCCAGACACCTGTCCAGATCGCGTGGGTGACGACGGATCTCGACGCCACCGAAAAGGCCCTGACCTTGCTGTTGGGCGCCAAGAAGTGGGTCCGTGTGCCCGGCGTGCACTTCGAACCCGATACCTGCACATACCGCGGACGCCCGGCCGACATCGTCGCGAACATCTCGATGAGCTACGCAGGGGACACCCAACTCGAGCTGATCGAGCCGGTCAGCGGCGAGAGCGCGTACACCGAGTTCCTCGATCGGGCCGGACCGGGGCTGCACCACATCTGCATCGAGGTCGATGACGTCGATGCGGCCATCGACGCGGCGGCGACTGGCTATGAGGTGGTGCAGCGCGGCGTGGCGCCAGGCGGAATGGAGTTCGCGTACGTCACCGCCGAGGCGGCCGGCGTGCCCTACATCGAGATTGCCCATCCCTCGCCCGATACCCGGGCGTTCTTCGACTACGTAAAGCAGAAGCAGGAGCCGCAGTGAGTACTGAGATCCCGGAAACCGTCGCCGCCGACGTGACGAGCTGGTCCGACGAGTTCGACGTCGTCGTGATCGGATTCGGCATCTCTGGCGGCTCTGCCGCGGTGAGCGCCGCGGCCGCGGGGGCGCGTGTTCTTGTGCTGGAGAAGGCCGCGGCGGCAGGCGGCACGAGCTCGATGGCGGGCGGTCACTTCTATCTCGGCGGCGGCACTGCAGTGCAGCAGGCGACCGGTCACGACGACAGTGCCGAAGAGATGTACAAGTACCTCGTCGCGGTCTCGCTCGAACCGAACCACGAGAAGATCCGCGCATACTGCGACGGCAGCGTCGAGCACTTCAACTGGTTGGAGGACTTGGGGTTTCAGTTCGAGCGCAGTTTCTACCCCGGCAAGATCGTCGTGCCGCCCGGCACCGAGGGCTTGTCCTACACCGGCAACGAGAAGGTGTGGCCGTTCACCGAGAAGGCGAAACCTGCGCCGCGCGGCCACTCGGTGCCGGTGCCCGGCGAACTCGGCGGCGCCGCGATGGTCATCGACCTCCTGGTCAAGCGTGCCGACGAACTCGGTGTGCAGGTCCGCTATGAGACGGGCGTGACGAACCTCGTCGTCGACGACGGTGCCGTGGTCGGCGTCGTTTGGAAACACTTCAGCGAAACCGGTGCGGTGAAGGCGAAGTCGGTCATCATCGCCGCGGGTGGCTTCGCGATGAATCCGGAGATGGTCGCCGAGCACACACCCGCGCTCGGCCAGAAACGGCGCACGAAGCATCACGGTGTCGTGGAGCCCTACATCCTGGGTAACCCGAACGACGACGGCCTCGGCATTCGGCTGGGTGTCTCCGCCGGAGGCGTGGCCGAAAACCTGAACCAGCAGTTCATCACTGCCGCCGCCTACCCGCCGGAGATTCTGCTCACCGGCGTCATCGTCAACAAAGACGGAAAGCGGTTCGTCACCGAAGACTCGTATCACTCCCGCACATCGGCGTTCGTGCTCGAACAACCCGATCAGATCGCCTATCTCATCGTCGACGAAGACCACATGCGGATGCCCGAGATGCCGCTGATCCGGTTCATCGACGGCTGGGAGACCGTCGAGGAGATGGAAGCGGCGCTCGACATCCCCAGGGGCAATCTGGTCGCAACCCTCGAGCGATACAACGAGCACGCCGCAGCGGGCGAGGATCCCGACTTTCACAAACAGCCGGAATACCTTGCGCCCCAGACGAAAGGACCGTGGGCGGCATTCGACATGTCGCTGGGCCGCGCGATGTACTCAGGGTTCACGATGGGCGGTCTTGCGGTGACGGTCGACGGGGAGGTGCTGCGGGAGGGCGGCGGCGTGATACCCGGCCTGTACGCCGCGGGCGCATGCGCCTCGAACATCGCCCAGGACGGCAAGGGCTACTCAAGCGGCACGCAGCTGGGCGAGGGCTCCTTCTTCGGTCGCCGTGCAGGAACTCACGCGGCCGGGGCCTAGACCGGCTCGAGGCGCCACCTTCCGTCGCCGAGCAGTTCCAGCCGCTGATCGTGGTGCTGTTCGAGGCTAGGGCGATGACTGACGCTGACCACGATGCAGTCCGGCAGCGCCGTGCGTAACGCCTTGTACAGCGCGAACTCCTGGCCCTCGTCGAGTGCCGAAGTCGACTCGTCGAGGAACACCACCTTGGGTTTGGCCAACAGCACCCGCGCAAACGCGATGCGCTGCTGTTCGCCCGGCGAGAGCACCTTGGCCCAGTCGTCCACCTCGTCGAGGCGGCTCGCAAGCTGACCGAGCGCCACCGTGTCGAGCGCGGCTTGAATTGCCGCATCATCGAATTCGCCCGCCGCGGCCGGATAGGAGATCACCGTGCGCAGATCGCCCAGCGGCATATACGGCAGCTGCGACAGGAACATGGTGCCATCGGCCGGGCTCCGTACCGTGCCCGATGTGAACGGCCACAGCTGTGCGAGGCTGCGCAACAGGGTGGTCTTACCGCAGCCGGAGCCTCCCGTGATGACCAACGAGTCACCCGAGTCCAGTCGAACGTCGATGGGATCGACCAGCCGCACCCCTTGCGGGGTTCGGACTTCCACGTCGTCAAGCTCGAGCGAGCCGTCGCCGCTGGGCAGTGCCGTCAAAGTCGGTAGCTCCCTTGCCTGTTCATTGGCGGTGATCAGGCCGTCGAGCCTGAGGATCACCGCGCGGTAGTTGGCGAACGAGTCGTACACCGCTCTGAACCACGACAGCGAGTCGTGCAATTGGCGGAACGCACTCGACGACTGAGTGACGTCGCCGAGATCGATCACGTGCGCGAACAACCGTGGAGCCTGTACCACCGTGGGGAGCGGGTCGACGATCTGGCTTATCGACCGGTTCCAGCCCAGGAACACCAGTGTCCGGCGGACGAAGGCCCGGTAGTTGGTGATGACGGCGGTGAATCTCGTCATCAGCTGGCTCCGTTCGGCGTTTTCGCCGCGGTACAAACCGACCGCCTCGGCCGCGTCGCGCAGTCGTACCAGCGCATAGCGGAACGCGGCGTTGGTCATTTCGTTGCGGAAGGACAGCCGGATCAGGGGGTGGCCGATCCAGAACGCGACGACCGTCGTGAACAACACATAGACAAGCGCCATCCAGAACAGCGCCTTGGGCACCGTGACGCCGAAGAGTGTGAGCGGTCCGGACAGGCCCCACAGGATCGGCGTGAACGAGACGACATTGACGATCGCAAAGACGGTGCCGAATATCAGTGTTTGGGACGTTCCGACGCTCGGCGTGTTGGTTCCCTCGCCGGTGCCGGTGGTGAAGGCGTCGATGTCCTGCTGGATGCGCTGATCGGGGTTGTCGATCGGGTCATCGACGAAGCGTCCGCGGTAGTACGCGTCACCGTCGAGCCAGTCGCGGGTGAGCCGCCGTGTCAGCCACACGCGCCACCGAATGATGAACCGCTGCATCAGGTAGATGTCGAGCAGGTTGCGGACGATGTCGATGACCGCCAGCCCGACGAGGACGAGAATCGCAGCCCAAAAGCCATCGATCGCAGACTGTTTCGCCGCTCCCTCGCCGCTGAACGCGGCCTGCAGCGCGGAGAATTGGTCGTTGGACTGATAGCTGAACAGCACGCCGAGACGCACATCGATCATCACCGAGGCCAACAGCACGCCCAAGAGCGCCCATACCGGAATGCTTTGGCGGCCCATGAAATAATCGCCGGTGATGCGCCAGAACTGGCGGCCCCATGTGGTGAAGCGCGCGAGCAGCGCCAGGATCACCAGGGTGCACACGGCCGCGATCGCCCAAGCCCTTGCGACCCACAGCGCTGAGGTGAGCAACTCGTTGCCCCAGTCGAGTGTGGGCGTGAAGGTTCCGTCCATGCGGGGAAGCTACCCCGCTGGTCGCTACACGCGTGCGGGTTCTTTCTCCTCGCCTTCAACCTGGCCGAACCGCCATTCCCCGTCGCCGAGCAAGACGAGCTCGTGTGTGTGGTGCTGCTCGACGGTCCTGCGGTGGCTCACGCTGACCAGAATCGTGCTCGGCAGTTCCGTTCGAACCAGGTTGTATACGAGGAACTCCAGGCCTTCGTCGAGTGCGGACGTCGACTCGTCGAGGAACACCGCCTTTGGCTTGGTCAGCAGCACACGCGCGAACGCGATGCGCTGTTGCTCACCGGGGGAGAGCACCTTGGCCCAGTCCAGCACTTCGTCGAGGCGGCCGACCAGATGCGGTACCGCCACCTTCTCCATCGTGCGCTTGAGTGTCTCGTCGTCGATGGCGCCTTCCTCGTTGGGATAGCTCACCACCGCACGCAGGTCACCCAGCGGGACGTAGGGCATCTGGGAGAGGAACATCGTCTCGTTCGGCCCGCATGGCCGCGTCAGCGTGCCGGATGTGAACGGCCACAACTCGGCAAGGCTGCGCAACAGCGTGGTCTTGCCGACGCCGGATTGGCCCGTGACGACCAGCGTGTCGCCCACCTCCAGCCGCAAGTCGAGCGGGTCGATCAGCTGCTTGCCGTCGGGGGTGCGGACCTCGATGTCGGTGAGCTGGACGGTGCCGTCCACGCACGGCGTCGTGGTGATCTCCGGCAGGGCACGGCCTTCCTCGTTGGCGACGACGAGCCCGTGGAGCCGGATGATCGCGGCACGGTAGCCGGCGAAGGTGTCGTAGACCTGGCGGAAGAACGACAGGCCGTCCATGATCGAACCGAACGCCGAGGCCGACTGCGTCATAGCGCCGAGCGGGATTTCGCCGGAGTAGAACCGCGGGAACTGCAACAGGTAGGGCAGCGGCACGATGGCCTGGCTCATCGACCAGTTCCAGCCGTTGAAGCCAAGCGACCTCAAGACATAACGCTTGTAGTTGCTGACCACTGGAGCGAACAGCTTGCGCAGGCCCGTCCGTTCGGCGGGCTCGCCGCGATAGAAGGCGACCGCCTCGGACGCGTCGCGCAGTCGCACCAACGCGTAGCGGAACGCCGCGTTGAACTTCTCGTTGCGGAACGACAGCCAGATGATCGGCCTGCCGATCCAGAACGCGATGACCGATGCGATGAGAACGAACACGATCCCGATCCAGAACATCGCCCTCGGCAGCTGGTAGTTGATGATCGGGATCGCCAGCGGGCCCGACAGGTTCCACAGGATCGCAGTGAACGAGATCATCGACGCGACCGCGTCGACGGCGCCGAACAGCAGGGTGTTCTGGGAGTAGTAGTACGGGACGTTCGGCAGCGGTCCGTTGCCCGCCGTGAAGATGTCGATGTCGGACTGGATGCGCTGGTCGGGGTTGTCGATCTTGTCGTCGATGAAGCGGGCCCGGTAGTACGCCTTGCCGTCGAGCCAGTCGCCGGTGAGCCGGTCGGTCAGCCATTCGCGCCACGCCAGGCAGTACCGCTGGACCAGCAGCATGTCCAGCAGGAGCCGTGCGATGAAAATGGCGGCGAGGATGGAGAAAACCCCGATGGACAGCCAGAAACCGCCCCATCCCGAGTGCTTGACCGCGTCGTTGCCCGACTGTGCCGCCGCCCGGCCCGCCTCGACCACCTGGAAGCTGGTCAACATGTCGTTGCTCTGGTAGCTGAGCAGCACCTGGAGTCGGACACCGACGAGAACCAGGAACAGGATCACCGCCAGCCATACCCAGACCTTGACGCTCTCGCGGCCGGAGTAATAGTCGCCGGTGATGCGCCAGAACTGTCTACCCCAGACCGTGTATTTGGCGAGCAGTACGCAGATGATCAGCGTGGCGATCGCCGCGATCGTCCAGGCCTGGGCCAGCCACATCAGGGACGCCCACAGCTCATTTCCCCAGTCCCGCGTCGGGGTGAAACCTGCCGATTCCGATTCCATGTCGGCAACGTACCCCGACAGGCTTGGGACAGCGCTGCAAAGGGCGTCAACTGCGCGTGCTGAGTGGCTCCAATCGCCAGTCACCGCCGCCGATCAGCTCCAGATGGCGACCGTGGAACTGCTCAACCGTCGCGCGGTGACTCACGCTGACCAAAATCATGTCGGGCAGTTCAGCTGCGGATCAGCTCGTAGAGCGTCAGCTCGAGCCCTTCGTCGAGCGCCGAGGTCGACTCGTCGAGGAACACCGCGGCCGGTTTGGTCAACAGGATGCGGGCGAAGGCGACCCGCTGCTGCTCGCCGACCGAAAGGACCTTCGCCCAATCACCGACGTCGTTGAGCCGGATCGCCAGGTGGGGCAAGGCGACCTTGATCAGAGCCTGCTGGATCGCCCGATCGTCGACCGTGCCCTGCTCGTTGGGGTACGACACGACGGCACGCAGGTCGCCGAGGGGGAGATACGGCAGCTGAGGGACGAACATCGCCGCATGCCGGCCTGCGGGCAGGCGAACGCTTCCCGATACGAACGGCCACAGCCCGGCAAGGCTCTGCAGTAGGACCGTCTTGCCGATGCCGGAGGGTCCGCTGACCAACAGCGCGTCACCCGGCCCGAGGCTGAAATCAAGGCTCCGAAGAAGATTCGAACCGTCGGGGGTGCGAACCTCGACGCCCTCGACCTCCAACCGGCCGTGTTCGGACGTCGCCGTCGTCACCTGTGTGAACGTGCGGGCGCGCGAATTCTCCTCGACCAGCCCGTCGAGGCGGATCACCGCCGCGCGGTAGCTCGCGAACGAGTCGTAGGCCTCCCTGAAAAACGACAGCGCGTTGTGGATCGTGGTGAAGGCGGTCGCCGACTGGATGACGTCGCCGAACGAGATCGCGCCGTCGAAAAGCCGCGGTGCCTGCACGACGAACGGCAGCGGGTTGATCGCCTGGCTCGCCGTCAGGTTCCAGGCCTTGAAGCGCACCATGCGGTTCAGCCAGCCGCCGTAGTTGGCCATCACCTCGGCAAGCCTGGTGCCCAGCAGGCGGCGCTCGACGCTCTCTCCGCGGTACAGCCCGATCGCGGCGCTGGCGTCCCTGCACCCGCACCAGCGCATAGCGGAAGCCCGCGTTGCGCAGCTCGTTGAGGTAGCTCAGCCGGATCAGCGGCCTGCCGATGACGAAGGCGACGACGGTGGCGGCCAGCACATAGACGATGACTATCCAGAACAGGGCGCGCGGAAGCGTCACCCCGCCGAGCGTGAGGGGTCCAGACAGACGCCAGAGGATCGCGCCGAACGCGAACACCGAGAGCATCGCCGCGACACCACCGAACAACAAGGTCGTCCCCGAGTCGTACATCGGGTTGTTCGTCTGTCCGCCGACCCCCGTCGTGAAGATGTCGATGTCCTGCTGGATACGTTGGTCCGGGTTGTCGTTGGGCTGGCGCAGGAATTGCCTTCGGTAGTAGGCGAAGTCGCCGAGCCAGTCGTCAATCAGCCTGCCGCTCAGCCAGACTCGCCATCTCATGATGAACCGCTGCGTGACGTAGATGTCCAACAGGGTGACGATGACGTGGATGACCGCCAGGATGAGGAAGATACCGATCGTCACCCAGAACCCGTGGATGCCAGAGTCGGTGACCGCCGATTTGTCGGTGGCGACTCCCTGCAGGGCGACCTGAAGCGAGGTGAACACGTCATTGGTGTAGAAGCTGATCAAGACGCTGATGCGCACCGTGATGATCGTGAAAACCAGCAGCAGCGCCAACACCGTCCAGACCACCATGCTCTGCCTGCCGGTGAAATACCCGCCGGTGACACGCCAGAACTGACGACCCCACTCCGTCGTCCGCGCGATCACCACGAGTGCCAGCAGCAGGCACGGCGCAGCGATCACGAACGCGATCGAAATCCACAGAAGGGAGTTGACGATCTCGTGGCTCCAGTCGATCGACGACCTGAACGTACCGGTGTTCACGCTGACGCGAACGTCGAGGACAGGTGGGCCGCCAGTTCGTCGATGTCGACGGAGGACGAGGCGAACGCCAGATAGCCGTCGGGGCGCACCACGTAGGCCGACGGGCCAGTCGCGGAGTACATCCTGGCGAAGTCGTTGTCGCTGTCGCGGACGAGCGGCAGCACGGTGTTCTCGACAGCGGCGTTCGGCGCAGCGATCAGGTAAACGTCCATGCGGCCACGCGCCGCAGCGACGGCCGCCTCTGCCGCCTTCTCGAACAGCGCCACATCCTCTGCGGGAGCGTCGTCGCCTGCGTACAGCAGCAGCGCGTGATCGCGCCTGCCCAGCAGCGAGAACAGGCGAATCGGGTCGGTGATGGGCGCGCGGGTGAGCCCCGTCGCATCCGGCGCGCGCCCGCCTGCTCCTGCGCCGACGATCGGGCTGCCGTCGTAGTGGATCAGCAGCTGCGCCTCGCGCCGGATCACGAAATCCGGATCGGTCGAGTCGGCGCCGATGCCCTCCCGAGCGCTGCGCACGGTCCGCCCGACGACCTCCTCGCCCACCGGCCGCCGTTCGGCGTCGTAACTGTCAAGCAGCCCGGGCGCGGCGTCACCCGAAATCGCCAGCGCCAGCTTCCACGCCAGGTTGTGGGCGTCCTGGATTCCGGTGTTCATGCCCTGCGCGCCGGTCGGGGGGTGGATGTGCGCGGCGTCGCCCGCGACGAAGACCCGGCCGTGGCCGTACGCGTCGACGATCCGGTGGCTGATTCGAAACACCGAGGACCACCGCATGTTTCGCGCGGTGGTCGGTTCGGGGGACAGCCGGTCCAGCACGGCCTGGATGTGGTGAAGCTCCGGTTTGCGCGCGCCTTCGAAGCCGTGTGCAACCCCGTCGGTGGCCGATGGCCCCGCGGCGGCCAGGTCGTCGGGCACCAGCATCGACATGCGATAGCGCCCACGGCCGGGCAGCGGGATGCAGACCAACAGGTCGTCGGTCTTCCCGTCGGTCTGGTGCATGACCCGGATGGCCCAGCCCCGCGGCACCGACCAATCCACCTCGACGTCGCCGAGCATGTACTGCTCCTCGAAGGCCGCGCCCTCGAACGACAACCCCAATCCCTTGCGCACCGCGCTGTGGGCACCGTCGGCGCCGACGAGATAGCTCGCCCGCACCGTCTGCCGACCGGCGTCACCCTCCAAAGTGGCGGTGACACCGTCTGAGTCCTGCTCGAAGGCCGAAAGCCGCAGACCTCGTTCGACCTGCACGCCGTGCATGGCGAGTTCCTCGCGAAGGATCCGCTCGGTGGCGTACTGCGGAATGGCGACGAAGCCGAAGGGGACGTCGGCGGGCGTCGCGAACTCGATCTGCCCGACCTTCTCGCCGTTGACGTAGATGGTCTGGCCGAACATCTGAATGGCCGCGTCGAGTATCCGGCGCAGCACGCCCATGCCCTCGAACACCTCGAGCGTACGTGGTTGTACACCAACGGCTTTCGCGTACCGCGGCGGATCGGTGATGGGGTCGACGATCCGGAAGTCGATTCCCCGGCGGGCGAGTTCGATCGCCGCGGTCAGACCGATGGGGCCGGCGCCTGCGATGAGCACGTCAGTGTCAACCATGGGCATGATTATGCTGCGGCCATGACCATCGACGCCCCGATTGACAGCACGATAGGCGCTGGACGACTGATTGCTCGGCGATTGCGGGCCAGTGGCATCGACACCATGTTCACGCTGTCGGGTGGGCACTTGTTCTCCATCTACGACGGATGCCGCGCCGAGGGGGTCCGGCTGATCGACACCAGACACGAGCAGACCGCGGCCTTTGCCGCCGAGGGCTGGTCGAAGGTGACGCGGGTGCCCGGTGTCGCCGCGCTGACCGCGGGCCCCGGCGTGACCAACGGAATGAGCGCCATGGCCGCCGCCCAACAGAATCAGTCACCGCTGCTGGTGCTCGGTGGCCGAGCGCCCGCGCTGCGATGGGGCCAGGGTTCGCTGCAGGAGATCGACCATGTGCCGTTCGTGGCTCCGCTGACCCGGTTCGCCGCCACCGCGGGCTCGGCCGACGCGGTCGGTGGACTGATCGACGACGCGCTTCTGGCCGCCGCGGGACTGGGGGGACGGCCGACCGGCGTCGCCTTCGTCGACTTCCCGATGGATCACGTGTTCGGCGAGGCTCACGACGCAGGCGAACCGGGCGCGCTGACAGCCCCGCGTGCCGCGGGTGAGGCCGACGGCGGGGCGCTCGGCATCGCGGCGGAACTGCTCGCGGGCGCGCAGCGACCGGTGATCATGGCGGGCACCAACGTGTGGTGGGGGCATGCAGAGACCGCCCTGCTGGCGTTGGCCGAATCACTTCGCATTCCGGTGCTGATGAACGGCATGGCCCGTGGCACGGTCCCTGCCGACCACGAGCTGGCCTTCTCCCGTGCGCGGTCAAAGGCGTTGAAGGAGGCCGATGTTGCGCTGGTGATCGGGGTGCCGATGGATTTCCGGCTGGGGTTCGGCGGCGTGTTCGGCGAGCAGACCCGCCTCGTCGTCGCCGACCGCGTGACACCGGAGCGGCCGCATCCCCGCGAGGTCGCAGCCGAACTGTATGGGGACCTGACGACGACCCTGACGACACTCGCCGGTGGACGGGCCGGCGATCACGAGGGGTGGATCGGCGACCTGCGCACCGTCGAGTCCGCGGGTCGAGCGGCCGAACAGGCCGAGCTGACCGACGACCGCAGCCCGCTGCATCCGATGCGGGTGTACGCCGAGTTGAAGCCGCTGCTGGACCGCGACGCCATCGTGGTGATCGACGCGGGGGACTTCGGCTCCTACGCCGGACGGGTCATCGACAGCTACGTGCCAGGCGCGTGGCTCGACAGCGGGCCGTTCGGCTGTCTTGGCTCGGGTCCCGGCTACGCGCTGGCCGCCAAGCTCGCCAAGCCGGACCGCCAGGTCGTGCTGCTGCAGGGCGACGGTGCGTTCGGCTTCAGCGGCATGGAGTGGGACACCTTGGTGCGCCACGGTGTTCACGTGGTGTCGGTGATCGGCAACAACGGGATCTGGGCGCTGGAGAAGCACCCCATGGAGCTGCTGTACGGCTATTCGGTAGTGGCCGAGCTGCGTCCGGGCACTCGGTACGACGAGGTCGTCACCGCGCTCGGCGGCCATGGCGAGCTGGTGTCGACACCCGCGGAGCTCCGCCCCGCGCTGGAACGCGCCTTCGCCGCGGGAGTTCCCGCTGTGGTGAACACACTGACAGACCCGCAGGTCGCCTACCCGCGCCGGTCGAATCTCGCCTGACCCGGTCCGGCGAGCTGGGGGTACCTGCGCCGAGCTGGGGGTACTCCACCTCGCAAGCTGGGGTACCTCCCGCTTGCGGGGGAGCGTGTCTGCGGGCGACACGCCGGTGAAATTCCGACAAATGCGCACGCTCGCGGCTCGTAAATCGCTGGACGCGCGGAGCATTCGGTGACCATCCTGTAGACGTGGAGGTCCGGATACACGACTCGCCAGATGAGTTCTGCGATGTCGCGGAACCGCTGTACCGCCGCGATCCCGTCGGCAACACCATCGAATTGACCGCCTTGCGCGCGGGCACAGTCGGCGACAATGCACTGCTCCTGACCGTGTGGGACGACCATGGGCCCGTCGGCGCCGCCCTGCAGGTTCCGCCATACCCGTTGGCGTGCAATGGATTACCCGCGAGTGTTCATTTGATGGTGGCGAACAAACTGGCGCGGATTCGTCCGGACATCAGCGGCGTCCGCGGGACGCGCGATCTTGCGACGGATTTCACCAACGCGTGGAACTCGGTCACCGGGTGCACCGGAACCGTCGCGATGAACGAAATGCTCTATCGCCTTGGAGCTTTGCGTCCGCCTATTGGCGTCCCGGGTGCACACCGCGAATCCACCGCCACCGACCGCGCTGTTCTCGTCGACTGGGTTCAGCAATTCTTCGTCGAGACGTTCAGCCATCACCGGGATGCCGCAGCCGGGCAGCGGTTCGTCGACAACGCCGAGGCCGTCGGCGACCGCGTCATCCTCTGGGAGGACGCCGGTGCGCCGGTGAGCATGGCGATGCTGCGGGCGCCTGCGACAGGGGTGTCCCGCATCGGGCCCGTCTTCACGCCGCGGAACTCACGCGGGCGCGGCTACGGTTCGGCTGTCAGCGCCGCGGCGGCGCACCTGGCACGACTCGACGGCGTCGACGATGTGGTGCTGTTCGCCGACCTGGCCAACCCGGCGTCCAACGCCATCTATCAGCGCATCGGGTTCGAGGCGGTCGCCGAGTCGGTGCGGTTCGACTTCTCCCCGTCGACGGGCTGATTCGGTTCCGCCGCGCGACGGCCGCGCTTCACCCGCCTGCGGTACAGCCAGGTGCTCACGCCCGTGATCGACAACAGCAGGGGCGCAAGTCCCAGCACGACCACAGCGCCCGCCAATACCCGTTGACGGCGGTGCCGTAGTGCAGTGCAGGCTGCGCCACCTCGTCGGCGATCGCGTTGGACACCGTCGGTGACGGGCCGAGGAAGACGCGAACGTTGTCGGCGTCGTAGGCATCGACGCCGACAGAGCGGTTGCCCTCGTATACCGCGTTGTGCGCCCACAGATTGGGGCCCGCGTCGAGCAGGTCGATCGAGTAGACCTCGGCGTCCTCGGATGGCATTCCGACCCAGGTGACGCGCGAGCCGGGGAAGCGTTCCACTGTGGATTGCATCGCCTCACCCAAAGTGATTGGCGGACCGGGATTTTCGGATGCCTCCATCGTGTAGTAAGCCTCGGGCGGCGACTGGCCGCCGGTCGCGAAATCCCAGACGTCGCGGAATCCGGTGACTTCGAAGTTCAACCCCGTCAGCCCCACACGACCAACGGCACGAGTGCGACGATGCCGATCACGTTGTGCAGGTCGAAGTCGCGGGCATAGCGGCCCCTACGCCATCGGAGCCGGAACGCGTTGCGCCACCTGCGCAGGCCCGGCCACCAGATGAACTGTGCGGTGGCGGCGAGGAACACCAACGCGGCCCCCGCGATTGCGAGAAGGACTGCGCCCCAGTTCATTTCTTCAAACGGGGGAAGGCTCGCCACGGGTGCCGGCGACGACAGCCACGGGGTATAGCCTGCAAAGCCCTCGCAGGTGAGGGCACAGTCGTGGAGGTTCTCGAGGAATCCGACCACTCCGCCGTAGAGATTGTTCCAACCGTTCAGCGTGCCGGTGCCCGCGTCCACGAAATACGTCATTTCGCTCTCGGCGCCCGCCAGCATGAAAATCCCGTCCTTGAGCGCTATTTCGGCGGGTTCGAACTCCGGGTCCTGCGTCTTCACCGCGTCGATCGCCGCGGTGAAGCCGATCGGCTGCTCCGCCTGAGTGCTGTGAAACAACTCGGCGTTGCTCGCCCGGAGCAGTTCGGGGGCGTAGACGACCAGGGCACCGCTGGTGCTGACGACCACGAGCAGAAGGCCGTGCGTGAGCGCGATCCATCGGTGGCACCAGACGAGCAGCCGCTTGACGGTCGAGGCGCACTGGTGAGTGTTCGGACACGGGCGGCGACATTAGCGTTGCCTACTCTAATTTTGCGGCCTCAAAATCGGCTCGCCGCGCCGCGAGCTGGGGGCACCTCCCGCTTGCGGGGGAGCGCAAAGTGCGCAGATTCAACGGCGTGTCGGGGCGCAGACACGGTCGCTCGCGGTGCGTCGGGGGCAGCCAACGGCGGCCGCGTACCGTAGCTCTCGTGGCGAAGACGAAGACCCGCACCTCAGGTCGTGTCAGCAACCGGTTCTGGAAATTGCTCGGCGCGAGCACCGAGAGGGAGCAGACCCGCTCGATGGCGCTCGTTGACGCGTCCGAGGAGTTCGACAAGAAGGCTGCCGACCTCGACGACGAGCAGCTGACGAAGGCAACCCAACTGCTCAACCTCGACGACCTCGCCGACTCCGCCGACATTCCGCAGTTCTTGGCGATCGCGCGCGAAGCGTCCGAACGCACCACCACGCTGCGACCGTTCGACGTCCAGTTGCTCGGCGCGCTGCGCATGCTCGCGGGCGATGTGATCGAAATGGCCACCGGCGAGGGCAAGACGCTGTCGGGCGCAATAGCGGCCGCGGGCTACGCGCTCGCGGGCAGGCACGTCCACGTCGTCACCATCAACGACTACCTGGCGAAGCGCGACGCCGAATGGATGGGCCCGCTGCTCGAAGCGCTTGGCCTGACGGTCGGCTGGGTGACCGCCGAGTCGACGGCCGATGAACGCCGCGCGGCCTACAAGTGCGACATCACCTACGCATCGGTCAACGAGATCGGCTTCGACGTGCTGCGTGACCAGCTCGTCACCGACGTCGACGACCTGGTCTCGCCGAACCCGGACGTCGCGCTGATCGACGAGGCCGACTCGGTGCTCGTCGACGAGGCACTGGTGCCGCTTGTCCTCGCGGGCACCTCGCACCGCGAGACGCCGAAGCTCGACATCATCCGTCTGGTAGGCGAATTGGTCGCAGGCGAGGATTACGACAGCGACTCCGACAGCCGCAACGTCCACCTCACCGAGGCCGGCGCGCAGAAGGTCGAGGCGAAACTCGGCGGCATCGACCTTTACTCCGAGGACCACGTCGGCACCACGCTGACCGAGGTCAACGTCGCGCTGCACGCACACGCGCTTCTGCACCGCGACGTGCATTACATCGTCCGCGACGACGCCGTGCATCTGATCAACGCCAGCCGCGGCCGCATCGCGCAGCTGCAGCGCTGGCCCGACGGTCTGCAGGCGGCCGTCGAGGCCAAGGAGGGCATCGAGACCACCGAGACCGGCGAGGTGCTGGACACCATCACCGTGCAGGCGTTGATCAGCCGCTATCCGACGGTGTGCGGGATGACCGGTACCGCGCTGGCCGCGGGGGAGCAGCTGCGCCAGTTCTACAAGCTCGGTGTGTCGCCGATCCCGCCCAACGCGCCGAATATCCGCGAGGACGAGGACGACCGCGTGTACATCACCGCGGCAGCCAAGAACGACGGCATCGTCGACCACATCGCCGAGGTGCACAAGACCAAACAGCCGGTCCTGGTCGGCACCCGCGACGTCGCCGAATCCGAGGAGCTGCACGAGCGGCTGGTCAAGGCGGGCGTACCGGCGGTCGTGCTGAACGCCAAGAACGACGCCGAGGAAGCACAGGTCATCGCCGAGGCGGGGAAGCTCGGCTCGGTGACGGTCTCCACGCAGATGGCCGGCCGCGGCACCGACATCCGGCTGGGCGGTTCCGATGAATCCGATCACGATGAGGTCGCCGAGCTCGGCGGCCTGCACGTGGTCGGCACGGGACGCCACCACACCGAGCGGCTGGACAACCAGCTGCGCGGCCGCGCGGGCCGCCAGGGCGACCCGGGGTCATCGGTGTTCTTCTCCAGCTGGGAAGACGATGTCGTCCGGTCTCACCTCGAGGCGGAGAAGCTGAACAAGCTGCCGACCGAAACAGACGAGGACGGCCGCATCACCAACAAGAAGGCGGCGGGCCTGCTCGACCACGCGCAGCGCATCGCCGAGGGCAGGCTGCTGGCGGTGCACGCCAACACCTGGCAGTTCAACGAACTGATCGCACAGCAGCGCGCGATCCTGGTCGAGCGCCGGAATACGTTGCTGCGCACGCCAACTGCCCGCGAGGAATTGGAGAAGCGGTCGCCGGACCGCTACGAAGAGCTGTCGGAGAAACTCGACGAGGAGCAGTTGGAGCGGGTCTGCAGGCAGATCATGCTCTACCACCTCGACCGCGGCTGGGCCGACCATCTCGCCTACCTGTCCGACATCCGGGAGAGCATCCACCTGCGGGCCCTTGGCCACCAGAAGCCGATCGACGAGTTCCACCGGATGGCCGTCGACGCGTTCGCCTCGCTTGCCGCCGACGCGATCGAGGCCGCACAGCAGACCTTCGAGACCGCCAACGTGCTCGAGGAGGAACAGGGCCTCGACCTGTCGAAACTGGCCCGGCCGACGTCGACGTGGACGTACATGGTGCACGACAATCCGCTGGCAGAAGACTCGATGTCGGCGCTCAGCCTGCCGGGGATATTCCGCTAGGTTTATCCCATGAACCGCGCGCCGGGGGCAGTGCGTGATCGCGTGGTGACGGTGCCGAACGCGCTGTCGGTGCTGCGTCTTGTTCTGGTTCCGGTCTTCCTGTACCTGCTGCTCGTCGTCCACGCCAACGGCTGGGCGGTGGCCGTGCTGATGTTCAGCGGCTTCTCCGACTGGGCCGACGGCAAGATCGCGCGCCTGGTGGCCAACCAGTCGTCGCGGCTGGGTGAGCTTCTCGATCCTGCGGTCGACCGGATCTACATGCTGACTGTGCCGCTGGCCTTCGGCTTCGCGGGCATCGTGCCGTGGTGGGTCGTCATCACGCTGATCGGCCGGGACGCGGTCCTCGCGGCGACGCTGCCGCTGTTGCGCAGCCGCGGGCTGACGGCGCTGCCGGTGACCTACATCGGCAAGGGCGCGACGTTCGCCCTCATGTCGGGGTTCCCGTTGATCCTGCTCGGGCAGTGGGACGCACTCTGGAGCCGGGTGATCCTGGCGTGCGGCTGGGCATTCGTGATCTGGGGACTTGCCCTCTACCTGTGGTCGGCCGTGCTGTACCTCATCCAGGTGGGGATGGTAATGCGACGAATGCCGAAGGTGTCGTCCGGTGGCTGACCCTGGAGCCGGTCGGCCGGCGACATCAAACTCGGGAGCAGCGCGGCCTGCGACATCCGACGAACGCAAGGCGCTGGGCGGCTACGACCCGGACGCGGGACACAATCTGCACCAGGCAGGCGCACCGACGCTGATCCCCGTCCCGTCGTTGCTGCGCTCTCTGCTGTCCGACCACCTCGACCCCGGCTACACGGCGGCGGCCGACGAACGCCGCGCGGGCGCCCGCCAGCGGGGCAAGCTCGCGACCGCGAGCTGGCAGGTACTCGCCGCGTTCGCCGTCGCGACCGTGTTCGCATTCGCCGTCTCGCAGGCGCAGGCCACCGCGCCCGGCGTGCGGGAGACCCAGCAGGTGCTGGCGGGCAGCGTGCGATCGGCCGAGAACACCACGAACTCCGCGACGGCTCGCCGCGATGCGCTGGCCGGCCAGCTCGACAGCGAACGGCGCAGCCGCCTCGAGGGCGACGAGCGAGGACGCCAGCTGCTCGGCAGCCTCGACGGTGCGAACTTCTCCGCGGCGGCCACGGCGGTCACCGGGCCCGGGCTGACGGTGACGGTCACCGATCCCGGCGTATCGAAGGACCTCAGCGACGTGTCCAAACAACGCGTCGAGGGCAGCCGCCAGGTGATCCTGGACCGCGACCTGCAGCTGGTGGTCAACTCGCTCTGGATCAGCGGCGCGGAGGCGGTGTCGGTCGGCGGTGTGCGGATCGGCCCGAACGTGACCATCCGGCAGGCAGGCGGCGGCATCCTGGTCGACAATCAACCGATCAGCAGCCCGTACGTGATTCTCGCGATCGGCCCGCCGCACAGCATGCACGATGTTTTCGACCGCAGCCCGGGGCTGCAGCGGCTTCGGCTGTTGGAGGCGTCGTACGGCGTCGGGGTGACCGTCAGCGCGACCGACAATGTGACCGTTCCCGCCGGTTCGGTGCGAGATGTCAACTTCGCCAAGGAAATCGGAGACAAATGATCGGAATCGCAGCACTCGTCGTCGGCATCGCGCTGGGCCTCGTCTTCCATCCCAGCGTGCCCGAGGTGATCCAGCCGTATCTGCCGATCGCGGTGGTTGCCGCCCTCGACGCGGTATTCGGCGGGCTGCGCGCCTACCTGGAGCGGATCTTCGACTCGAAGGTCTTCGTGGTGTCGTTCGTGTTCAACGTGCTCGTCGCCGCGCTCATCGTCTACGTCGGCGACCAACTCGGCGTTGGGACGCAGCTGTCGACTGCCATCATCGTGGTCCTTGGCATCCGTATCTTCGGCAATGCCGCTGCACTGCGGCGCAGACTCTTTGGCGCTTGACGTGACCAGCGATCCACCTGACACCGCCGCGGCGCCCGAGGACGATCACCCGGGTCGCCACGAGTTGCCGCCTGACGACGCCAAGCGGGCGCGCCGCGGGCGGTCGCAGCTCGTGTTCGGGGCGCTGGGTGTGCTGCTATGCGTGCTGCTCGGCGTGGCGATCGTGACCCAGGTCAGGCAGAACGAATCGGGCGACTCGCTGGAGACCGCACGACCGGCCGACCTGCTCGTGCTGCTGGACTCGCTGCAGCAGCGCGAGGCCGCGCTCAACACCGAGGTCGCCGACCTGCAGCGGACGCTGGCGTCGCTGCAGGAGTCCGGCAGCAGCGACCAGGCCGCGATCGAGAACGCCCAGGCCCGGCTGGCCGCCCTGTCGATCTTGATCGGCACGGTGCCCGCGACCGGGCCAGGGGTCACGCTGACCATCGAGGACACCGCACCGGGGCTGGCGCCGGAGACCATGCTCGATGTGATCAACGAGCTGCGGAACGCCGGCGCGGAGGCGATGCAGGTCCAGAGCGGCCAGGCCGACCCGAAAGTCTCGGTCCGGGTCGGGGTGGACACCTGGGTGGGCGGCAACCCTGGTGCCCTGGTCATCGACGGGCAGACCCTCAGTCCGCCGTATACCGTTGTCGCCATTGGCGATCCGCCCACATTGGCGGCGGCGATGAACATTCCCGGCGGCGCGATGGACAGCGTCGAGCGCGTCGGCGGCAAGATGGAGGTCCAGCAATCCGACCGGGTGGATGTAACCGCCTTGCGGCAACCGAAAGCCCGCCAATACGCTCAGCCCGTGAAGTGAGCCCCACCTGCGAAGAGGAGCGCCGTGAGCGATACCCCGTCCGACCTGTATTACACGTCCGAGCACGAATGGGTGCAGCGCGTCAGTGACGACACCGTAAGGGTCGGCATCACCGATTTCGCCCAGTCGTCCCTGGGCGACGTGGTGTTCGTCCAGCTGCCCGATACCGGTACCGACATCGCCGCCGGGGACACCTTCGGTGAGGTGGAGTCGACGAAATCGGTGTCCGATCTCTACTCGCCGCTGACCGCGAAAGTCGTTGCGGTAAACGGTGATTTGGAGGGCAGCCCACAGCTGCTCAACTCCGATCCGTATGGCGAGGGCTGGCTGATCGAGCTGCGGGCCGACGCCGACTCGCTGGCCGGTGAGCTCGAGGGCCTTCTCGACGCCGACGCCTACCAGAAGCTAGTGACCGATTGAGATGTTGTTAAGGTGCCAGCCATCGGGTCCGCCGACTCACCGCGCGAGGTCTTCAAGTTGATCCGGCGGTGGTGGACCCAACGACGACCGCCGCGCGGTACGGTCGACGTGAGACGAATGACGGCTGGACAGGGGACCACCGCGGGCCCGGCCAGATATCGCCACAGCAGCCAGTGAGGAGCAGCGGGTGACGGAAAAGGACCACGACCAGACGTCTGACGATGTCACCGTGGAAACGACATCGGTATTCCGCGCGGACTTCCTCAACGAACTGGATGCCCCGGCAACGGCGGGGGCCGAGGGGGCGGTCTCCGGGGTCGAGGGCCTGCCGATGGGATCGGCCTTGCTTGTCGTCAAGCGCGGTCCCAACGCGGGCTCACGCTTCCTGCTCGACCAGCCCACCACCTCGGCCGGGCGACATCCCGACAGCGACATCTTCCTCGACGACGTCACCGTGAGCCGGCGGCACGCGGAGTTCCGACTCGAGAACGCCGAGTTCCAGGTGGTTGACGTGGGCAGCCTCAACGGCACGTACGTGAACAGGGAGCCCGTCGACTCGGCGGTGCTGGCCAACGGCGACGAGGTGCAGATCGGCAAGTTCCGCCTGGTCTTCCTGACCGGGCCCAAGTCGGACGACGACAGCGGCCTGAGCAGCTAGCGATGAGCGCTCGCGCGAAGAGCAGATGACACAGCCCGGCGTTCATTCTCCACTATCCGGGATGTCGATCGGAGCCGTCCTCGACTTGCTGCGACCGGACTTCCCGGATGTGACCATCTCCAAGATTCGGTTTCTGGAAGCCGAGGGACTGGTCACACCGGAGCGGACAGCGTCGGGATATCGGCGGTTCACCGCCTACGACTGTGCACGCCTGCGCTTCATCCTGACCGCGCAGCGCGACCAGTATCTGCCGCTGAAAGTCATCAAGGCTCAGCTGGACGCGCAGCCGGACGGTGAGCTGCCACGCACCGGATCCTCCTACGGGGTACCGCGTTTGGTGCCCGTGTCGGATGGGGCAGGGGCGTCGGAAGCCACCGCGGTGGCGCGCACCCAGGTACGGCTGAGCCGCGAAGATCTGCTGATGCGCTCTGGCGTCGACGACGAGCTGGTCACCGAATTGGTCAGGGCTGGCGTGATCACGACGGGAGCTGCCGGGTTCTTCGACGAGCATTCGGTGCTCATCGCGCAGTGCGCGCGCGCTCTGGCCGAATACGGGGTCGAACCCCGCCATCTGCGGGCGTTTCGCTCGGCCGCCGACCGGCAATCCGACCTCATCGCGCAGATCGCCGGGCCGGTGGTCAAGGCGGGCAAAGCGGGGGCACGCGACCGCGCCGACGATTTGGCCCGCGAGGTGGCGGCGCTGGCGATCACGTTGCACACGTCATTGATCAAGTCGGCCGTGCGCGACGTTCTCGACAGGTGAGGATTAGACTCGTCGTATTGGCTTAGAGCGGTGCGGAGGGCAGACACAGATGGGTGAGGTTCGTGTGGTCGGCATTCGCGTGGAGCAGCCGCAGAACCAGCCAGTTCTGCTGCTGCGGGAATCCAACGGCGACCGCTATCTGCCGATCTGGATCGGCCAGTCCGAGGCCGCGGCGATCGCACTCGAGCAACAAGGTGTCGAGCCTGCCCGCCCGTTGACGCACGACCTGATCCGAGATCTCATTGCCGCCCTTGGCCATTCGCTGAAAGAGGTGCGCATCGTCGACCTCCAGGAAGGCACCTTCTACGCCGATCTGATTTTCGATCGCGACATCAAGGTGTCGGCGCGGCCCTCGGATTCCGTGGCGATCGCGCTGCGCGTCGGCGTGCCGATCTACGTCGAAGAGGCGGTGCTGGCCGAGGCCGGTCTGTTGATTCCCGACGAGAACGACGACGAAGCGGCGGGCGCGGTGCGCGAGGACGAGGTGGAGAAGTTCAAGGAGTTCCTCGACAGCGTGTCGCCCGACGACTTCAAGGCCACCTGACCTTCCGCGACAACATTACGGATGCGTCTCAACTGACGCTTTCGGCTCGACACGCGGCGCGAGTTTCCAGAAACGGTGATTCGGGCAGCCATACTTTGATGGCCACGACGAGCAGTCAGGGGTCGTTGGGGAGCGTATGCTCGACACATTCGAGCTTCGGCAAACGTGCTGCGGTGCAGGTCACAGACGCGAGTTCGATCGGCGAGAGGATTCGAGAAGTGGTAGACACACCACGTCAAGAGCAGCTGGAGCTTTCGTCGAACGATGGTGCAGTCGAGCCGGCCGCGCCGAGCCCTAGCGAACCCGTACAGGCCGGGCTTTTCCCGGATGACTCGGTGCCAGACGAGTTGGTCGGCTACCGCGGACCGAGCGCCTGCCAGATCGCGGGCATCACCTACCGCCAGCTGGACTACTGGGCAAGGACCTCGCTGGTCGTCCCGTCGATCCGCAGTGCGGCCGGATCGGGCAGCCAACGGCTTTACTCGTTCAAGGACATCTTGGTCCTCAAAATCGTCAAACGCCTGCTGGACACCGGCATCTCACTGCACAACATCCGCGTCGCGGTCGACCACCTGCGCCAGCGCGGAGTTCGCGATTTGGCCAACATCACGCTGTTCTCCGATGGCACCACCGTTTACGAGTGCACGTCGGCCGAGGAAGTGGTTGACCTGCTGCAGGGCGGCCAGGGTGTGTTCGGCATCGCCGTGTCCGGCGCCATGCGGGAACTGACCGGCGCCATCGCCGACTTCCCAGGTGAGCGGGCCGACGGCGGCGAGTCGATCAGCGCGCCCGAGGACGAGCTGGCGTCCCGGCGCAAGAATCGCGACCGCAAGATCGGCTGAGATCCACCAGCGCAGTGCCTGCCGGTAGAATCGGCAGCGCATCACCCCTGTGCGGGAGAGATCCGTGGCGGCCAGCCACGGGCGCCGAAGGAGCAACACCTCTCCGTCAAACTCTCAGGCACCCGGACCGCGCAGGGCCCCGAATGCCTCTGGAGCGCCCACGTCGGGTTGTCGACTGAGGGAGAGGAAACCCAGCGGGTTTCCTGCCCCTCGACGCCAGGAGATAGATGTTCTCCCACGAACAACCGAACTTCGCCGACCGGCACATCGGGCCCGACGCCGATGACGTCGCCACCATGCTCAAGACCATCGGTGTGGGGTCGCTTGACGAACTCGCCGACAAGGCGCTTCCCGCAGGCATTCTCGACGCCCTGTCGGCCGACGGCGTAGCGCCCGGCCTCGACAAGCTGTCGCAGGCCGCCACCGAGGAGCAGGCGCTGGCCGAGCTGCGTGCGCTCGCCGATGCCAACACCGTCGCGGTATCGATGATCGGCCAGGGCTACTACGACACGCTGACGCCGCCCGTGCTGCGGCGCAACATTCTCGAAAACCCGGCCTGGTACACGGCTTACACGCCTTACCAGCCGGAGATCAGCCAGGGCCGTCTCGAGGCGCTGCTGAACTTCCAGACCATGGTCGCCGACCTCACGGGCCTCGAGGTGGCCAACGCCTCGATGCTCGACGAGGGCACGGCCGCAGCCGAGGCGATGACGCTGATGCACCGTGCGGTGCGCGGGCCGGCCAACCGCCTTGCGGTCGACAGCGACGTGTACAGGCAGACCGCCGCCGTGCTGGCGACGAGGGCCGAACCGCTCGGCATCGAGATTGTGACCGCCGATCTTCGGCAGGGCCTGCCCGACGGCGACTTCTTCGGGGTGATCGCGCAACTGCCCGGTGCCGGTGGGGAAGTGGTCGACTGGACCGACCTGGTGACCGCTGCCCACGAGCGCGGCGCACTGGTGGCCATCGGCGCCGACCTATTGGCGCTGACCCTGATCACCCCGCCCGGTGAGATCGGTGCCGACGTTGCCTTCGGCAGCACCCAACGTTTCGGTGTCCCAATGGGATTCGGCGGACCGCACGCAGGCTATCTGGCCGTGCACAGCAACCAGGCGCGCCAGCTGCCGGGCCGACTGGTCGGGGTGTCAGTGGACGCCGACGGGTCACCGGCCTACCGGCTGTCGCTACAGACCCGCGAGCAGCACATCCGCCGCGACAAGGCGACAAGCAATATCTGTACCGCCCAGGTTCTGCTGGCGGTGATCGCCGCGATGTACGCGAGCTATCACGGCGCCGACGGTCTGGCCGGGATCGCGCGCCGCGTCCACGAGCGCGCCCGCACCATGGCGGCCGGGCTGTCCGCCGCGGGCGTCGAGGTCGTCCACGACCGGTTCTTCGACACGGTGCTGGCGAAGGTGCCCGGTCGCGGCGGTCAGGTTCACGACGAGGCCAAGTCGCGCGGCATCAACGTGTGGCAGATCGACGATGACCACGTCTCGATGTCGTGCGACGAGGCGACCACACCCGAGCACGTCGATGCCGTGCTCGCATCGTTCGGAGCCGCCACGGCGACATCAAACAGAAGCGCAGAGCGCCTTCAAGATGGCGGCCCGGACATCGCGACGCGCACGTCGGAGTTCATGACCCATCCTGCGTTCACCCGGTACCGCACCGAGACCGAGATGATGCGCTACCTGCGGTCGCTTGCCGACAAGGACATCGCGTTGGACCGCAGCATGATTCCGCTCGGCTCGTGCACGATGAAGCTCAACGCGGCGGCGGAGATGGAGCCCATCTCCTGGCCCGAGTTCGCCCGTCAGCACCCGTTTGCACCGCACTCTGACAATCCGGGCCTGCGCAAGCTGGTCGGAGACCTGGAGTCGTGGCTGGCACAGCTGACCGGCTACGACGCGGTGTCGCTGCAGCCCAACGCGGGCTCGCAGGGCGAATACGCGGGCCTGCTGGCGATCAGCGCGTACCACAAGGATCGCGGCGAGCCCGGCCGCGACGTCTGCCTGATCCCGTCGAGCGCGCACGGCACCAACGCGGCGTCTGCGGCACTGGCAGGCATGCGTGTCGTGGTGGTGGCCTGCCGGACCAACGGCGATGTCGATCTCGACGACCTGCGGGCGAAGGTCTCCGAACACGCGGATCGGTTGGCCGCCTTGATGATTACCTATCCCTCCACGCACGGCGTCTACGAGCATGACATCGCCGACATCTGCGCGGCGGTGCACGAGGCAGGCGGCCAGGTCTACGTCGACGGCGCGAACCTCAACGCGCTTGTCGGGCTGGCCCGGCCGGGCAAGTTCGGCGGCGATGTCAGCCATCTGAACCTGCACAAGACATTCTGCATCCCGCACGGGGGTGGCGGGCCCGGTGTCGGCCCCGTCGCGGTGCGGGCGCACCTGCAGCCGTACCTGCCGGGCCACCCGCTGGCCGACGAGCTCCCCGACGAGCACACTGTGTCGTCGGCGCCCTACGGGTCGGCGTCGATCCTGCCGATCACCTGGGCTTACATCCGGATGATGGGTGCCGACGGGCTGCGCGCGGCCTCGCTGACCGCGATCGCGTCGGCCAACTACATCTCCCGCCGTCTGGACGAGCACTATCCGGTGCTCTACACCGGCGAGAACGGCATGGTCGCCCACGAGTGCATCCTGGACCTGCGCGGCATCACCAAATCCACCGGCGTCACGGTCGACGACGTCGCTAAGCGGTTGGCGGACTACGGTTTCCACGCGCCGACGATGAGCTTCCCGGTGGCGGGCACGCTGATGGTCGAGCCCACCGAGAGCGAGAGCCTGGAAGAGGTGGACGCCTTCTGTGACGCCATGATCGCCATTCGCGCCGAGATCGACCAGGTGGGTTCGGGTGCATGGCCCGCCGACGACAACCCGCTGCGAGGGGCACCGCACACCGCTGAGTGCCTGCTGGTCGCCGACTGGCAGCATCCCTACAGCCGGGAACAGGCCGCCTATCCGCTGGGAAAGACCTTCCGGCCCAAGGTATGGCCGCCCGTTCGGCGCATCGACGGCGCGTATGGTGACCGTAATCTGATGTGCTCGTGCCCACCCGTGGAGGCGTTCGCCTGATGACTCGTATCGCCATCGCTACGGCGTTGATCGCCGCGGGCTGGACACTGTCGGTGGGTACGGCAGGGGCGGACCCGGCGCCGCCACCTCCGCCGCCGGGACCGAAGACCACCATCGACGCCGACGGCACGTATGCGGTCGGCACCGACATCGCGCCGGGCGTCTATGAGTCGGCGGGTCCCGTCGAGGGCAGCACGTGCTACTGGAAGCGGTCGAAAGACGGCAGCATCGTCGACAACGCGATGACCAAGAAGCCTCAGATCGTGCAGATCGACCCGACCGATACATCGTTCACGACCAGAGAGTGCCAGCAGTGGCAGCAGACCGATGCCGCACCTCCGCCCCCGGGCAACCCGGCGGACCTGCTCGGCCAGCTCGGCACGCTGATCGGCAAAGGCATGCTGACAGGCGGCGGCAGCGGCGGCTGACGCGCTAGCCCGTCATCGTGGTGATCGCCGTCGCCAAGTCGGGCGACGCCGACGTCGACAGATTCTGGTAATCGCCGCCGCTCGCCTGGGCGACCGCCTCCCACGTCGCACGGTCCGAGTCGGAGCCGAAGTCGATCACATTGATGGCGACCGGCTTGGCCGCATCGAAGGTGCGGCGCACGTAGTCCTGCAGCCCGCTGCCGTCGAGGCTCTGGTCGGTGTGCGGGCCCGCAGTGATGACCAGGATCGAATTCGTCTGTCCCTGATGGAATTTCGCGGTCGCGTCGTCGTAGAGCAGTCTCAGCGTCGTGAACGAAACGGCACCGCCCCCGGACGCCGTCTGTCCATCGAGTGCCGCGGACAGCGCGGCGGGGCGCGGCTTTCCCTCGACCTGATCCGACAGCGGGCCCGTCGCCACCTCGGACCGTCCGTCGACCCCGTCGAAGGTCCACAACCCGACCGACGCGGTGGGTGCCATCGCCTGCACCCGCGCGTCGAGTGCGGCGATGACGTTGGCCAGCCGCGTCTTACCGCCCTCCTGGGTGTTCATCGATTGATCGAGCATGATCGTGATGGCCGAATTGCCCGCCGGTGCGGTGAGCGAGTTGGCCAGCGTGGCCCGCATCGAGGAGTCGCCGACCGACAGCGGCGCGGCAACCGGTGCGAAGTTCGTGACATCGCTCTTCGGCGTCTGGCCGGCGCCGGTGCGGAAACCGAGCTTGGCCAGTTCGCCGAGTTGTTCGGGCTTGCGCAGGAACCGGGAGAACTCGCTGGCGGCGGTGACCTGTTCCTGCGACAGCCACGTCCCCTTCAGCAGCACCGTCGGGTAGTCGGCCATCGGGGTCGGCCCCGGCGGAAGCCACGACGCCACAACGTTCTTGGCGTCGGGAAGCGACGCGCCCCGTTGGAACAGCTGCTGCTCGGTGGTGACGACGGCATGCACGGGCGCGGCCGCGGGATCGGTCGCGTTCAACAGTGCGTCCATCGCCGTGGACGCCTTGGTGTCGGCGAGCTTGGGCTGTCCCGACACCAGCGTGTTCACCGCACCGGTGCCCGCGCTCGGCGCCGCGCCTGCCGGAGCGGATGCGGCAGCCACCGCCTCGGCCGCCAGATAGGACGCGTCGCTGTCGCCGCTGAGCGGAAGAGCCAGCCGCAGCGACCCCCAACCGGGCAGGTTCAGCCCGTTCAGGCTGTTCGGGTTGCTCTGCAGACCCGGCAGAGTTCCCCAATTCTGCTGCGCAAGCGCATCTTTGAGCTGTGGCCGGATGGCAAGAACGACGGGCGAGCTGACCAGCGAGCGGGCATCGTCAACGGTCTGCTCGCCGGCGACCGCTTCGAGGCGGGCCTGCGACACCGAGCTGCCGGGAATCCAGAGCGCCGGTCGGTCTCCCAGCTCAGCGGGCCAGTCGCTGACGAAGCCGTTGACGACCTGGTCAGATTCGGCGGGCTTGACGTCGATGGCCACACACGCGTCGCCGACGGGGTTGGCCGTCTCATTGAACTTCTTGCCGAGCTTTCCGACCACGTCGGCGATGGACGGGTCGGCGAGTACGGCGACGGCCTGCTGGCCTTCGACGCAGCGCGCGGACGCGAGGGTGGACCTGCTGGACAGCGCGTCGCCGAAGAAGCGCCAGAGGATGAAGGCGGCCACCACCACGACGACGGCGACCAGGGCACCGATGACGCCGAGGCTGACACCTCGGCGACCGGTTTGGATCGCGCGGTGGCTGCCGGTCCACTCGCCGCCTTCCCATTCACCGGAGTGCTGGGCCCTGCGCGGCGGTGGCGGGGCGGCGGCGAACGACGGCGACTCGTCGGCGGGGCGCGCAAACTCGTCTGAGGGTGTTTCCGTCTCGCGGTAGCCGGGGTGCAGATAGTCGGGGACGTCGGAGTGGTCCTGATCGTCGTACTCGTCGTCGTAGTCCGAGTCGTATTCGGTCTCGTACTCGGAATCGAACTCCTGCTCGCCGTACTCGCCTTCGCGGTAGTCGGGCTCGGGAGCACCCTGCCGGTAGCCGTAATCGTGTGGCGGAACCTGCGGCTGCTGCGGGAACGACTCGGTCTCGTCGCTGGCGCCATCGGGGAGACCGCCTGAGGATTCCTCTGGGTCGGGAATGCTGTGCCTACCCACTCCTGCGTCTGCGTCCTCTCCGTCTGCTAGATCATTGCTGGCGATCGCCAACCTCGCCGAAGTCTATCCACTCTGGGAAAGATGCGGGTCAGCCGCCGTTGCTGGTGGAGTTCGCGGCTTTGTACTCCCGCCTGCGCCGGTGAAGGATCGGCTCGGTGTAGCCGTTCGGCTGCTTGGCTCCGGACAGAATCAGCTCCTGGGCGGCCTGGAACGCGATGCTGGCGTCCGGGTCGGGCGCCATCGGCCGGAACGCCGGATCGCTTTCGTTCTGCTTGTCCACCACCGCGGCCATCCTGCGCAGGCTGGCCTTGACGTCGTCCTCGGTGATGACGCCGTGCCGCAGCCAGTTGGCCAGCAGCTGGCTGGAGATGCGCAGCGTCGCGCGGTCCTCCATCAGTGCCACGTCGTGGATGTCGGGCACCTTCGAGCAGCCGACACCGGCGTCGATCCACCGCACGACGTAGCCGAGGATCGACTGGCAGTTGTTGTCGACCTCTTCGCGGATCTCTTCCGACGCCCACGCCAGTTCCTTGGCCAGCGGGATCGTCAGCAGTTCGTCGATCGTGGTGCGGGTCTTGCCCTCGAGCTCCTTCTGCACCTCGAACACGTCGACCTGGTGGTAGTGCATGGCGTGAAGCGTGGCCGCGGTCGGCGATGGCACCCACGCGGTGGTGGCGCCGGCCTTCGGCTGGCCGATCTTCTGCTCCACCATGTCGGCCATCAGCTCGGTCATCGCCCACATGCCCTTGCCGATCTGCGCCTTGCCCGAAAAACCGGTGGCAAGGCCGGTGTCGACGTTGGCGTCCTCGTAGGCCTTGATCCAGGTGGTGCCCTTCATCGCACCCTTGCGGATCATCGGGCCCGCCTCCATCGAGGTGTGGATCTCGTCGCCGGTGCGGTCGAGGAAGCCGGTGTTGATGAACACCACCCGGTCAGCGGCGGCCTTGATGCAGGCCTTCAGGTTGAGGGTGGTGCGGCGCTCCTCGTCCATGATGCCGACCTTGATGGTGGCGGGCGGCAGGCCGAGCACATCCTCGACGCGTGCGAACAGCTCGGCGGTGAAGGCCACCTCGTCGGGCCCGTGCATCTTCGGCTTGACGATGTAGATCGAGCCGGTGCGGCTGGCCAGCATCGGGCCGTTGGCGTTGGAGGTCTTCAGGCCGTGCATCGCGATCAGGCTGGTGAACAGCGCGTCCTGGATGCCCTCGTAGACCTCGTTGCCCTCCGCGTCGATGATCGCGTCGTTGGTCATCAGGTGTCCGACATTGCGGACGAACAGCAGGCTGCGACCGGGCAGGACGACCTCGCCGCCGTCGGGTGTCTTGTAGGTGCGGTCCTGGTTGAGGACACGGGTGAAGGTCTTGCCTTCCTTGGTGACTTCCTCTGAGAGGTCGCCCTTGTTGAGCCCCAACCAGTTTCGGTACCCGAGCACCTTGTCGTCGGCGTCGACGGCGGCCACCGAGTCCTCGAAGTCGAAGATGGTGGTGACGGCCGATTCCAGCACGACGTCCTTGATGCCTGCCTGATCGGTGGAGCCCACGGGGGACCGGGGGTCGATCAGGATCTCGATGTGCAGCCCGTGGTTGACCAGCAGCACCGACCACGCGGGCTGACCGAGCTCGCCGGTGTAGCCGATGAACTTCTCCGGATCGGCCAGCGCGGTGGACTTTCCGTCGCCGAGCGCGATCTGCAGCGCGCCGTCCTCCACGGACAGGCCGGTGACGTCGGCCCACGAGCCGGATTCAAGCGGGACGGCCTCGTCGAGGAAACCACGGGCGTAGGCGATGACCTTGTCGCCCCTCACCTTGTTGTACTCCGAGGTCTTCTCCGCGCCGTCGTCCTCAGGGATGACGTCGGTGCCGTAGAGCGCGTCATACAGCGAGCCCCAGCGCGCGTTCGCGGCGTTCAGCGCGAACCGCGCGTTGAGCACGGGCACCACCAACTGCGGGCCCGCTGTGGTGGTGATCTCGTCGTCCACGCCGGAGGTGGTGATGGTGAAGTTGCCGGGCTCCGGCTGCAGGTATCCGATCTCGACGAGGAACTGCTTGTAGGCCTCCGAGTCGATCGGCTCGATGACGCGCTGGCGGTGCCACTTGTCGATCTGCGCCTGCAGTTCGTCGCGGCGCGCCAGCAGGTCCTGGTTTCGCGGTCCCAGATCGGTGACTACCTTGTCGACGCCCGCCCAGAAGCTGTCCGGGTCGATATCGGTGCCCGGCAGAGCTTCATTGTTGATGAAGTCGTACAAAACCTGGGCGACGCGCAGGTTCCCCACCGTCACGCGGTCGGTCATATTTCCTCCCTAAAGCCGTCGATCCAGCTTACCCACTGGTAGCTGGGGCTATTCGCTAACGGCAGTGGCGAGCAGACGGTCGCACCGGTCGGTGAGGCTGGCCCGCAGCGGTGCCGCCCGTTCAGCAACGCTGTGCTGGGCCCGGACATATTCGGCGCGCCCTGCAGGCGTCTCTACAGCGATCGGTTCGAATCCGTAGTCGCGGAGATCGTAGGGGCTGGCCCGCATGTCCAGTTCACGGGCATCCGCCGCCAGTTCCAGGCAGTCCACCAGCAGCTCGGACGGGATCAGGGGGCCCAATTTGTAGCACCACTTGTAAAGGTCCATGTTCGCGTGCAGGCAGCCCGGCTGTTCCCAGCCGGACTGGTCGCTTCGCGACGGGGTGCCCGCATTCCGCAGCGCGGCTGGCTCGGTGAAGAATCGGTACGCGTCGAAGTGGCTGCAGCGCAACGGCATCGACTCCACCACCGCGTCGGTGGCGACCGCACCCAGCCGCAGCGGTACACGTTCGTGCCGCACCGTCGGCGCCCGGTACACCATCGCCCACTCGTGCAGGCCGAAGCAGTTCAGCTGCGGTTCGCGGCCTGCGGTGGCCCGCAGCAGGTCCGCGATGAAGCAGATGGTGTCGGCACGGGCGCGCAGATGCTCGCCGGTCACCGTCACGCCGTCGGGATGTCGGCCGTATCCGGTGCGGCCCAGGTAGCTAAGCGCCGGTGCGCTGTCCGGTGTCCCGAGCACCACGCCGAAGCCGGGGTGCCACACCCGCAGCTGGCCTGGTCGCAGGCTGTAGTACCGGAACAGGAAATCCCAGACCGGATGCGCCACACCCGCCCGCGCCCGACGGAGGTGCGGGTCGAGAAAGCGCTGCACGCGGCGGCGGTGGGCCTGCTCGCGTGCGGTCCAGTCGGCTTCGGCCAGTACCGAGTCAACCACCGTGGGTCCGATGCCGCATGGTGCCGACCAGGTCTTCGACGAGATCTTCCAGCGCCACCATCGCGGTCACGCTGCCGTCGTTGCCGGTGACCAGTGCGAGGTGGCTGTTGCTGCGCCGCAGCCGCGAAAGCGCGTCGGGCAGCGGCAGCGACGCGGACACCTGCGGCAGCGGCCGGACCATCGACAGGTCGACGACCGCGTCGGTGTCGTTCACGAGCTTCAGCACGTCCTTGATATGGACGTAGCCGATGAATCGTCCCGATGACTCGGTGACCGGGAAACGGGAGTAACCGGTGTCGGCGAGCGCCTGCTGGATCGCGTGCACCGTCGGACCGCTGCCATCGCCTGCCGCGGACACCGCATGCACCTCGGTCAGCGGCAGGGCCACATCGGCCACCACGCGGTTGCGAATCTGCAGGGCGCGCGACAGCCGGTTGTGCTCCTCGGGATCAAGCAGTCCCTCCGACAGTGACTCCGCGATCATCTCCGACAGCTCGACCGTCGAAACCGTGTTCTCCAGTTCGGTTTTGGCCTCGACACCCACCGAGCGCAGCACGATGTGGGCGCACCAGTCGTAGAACGCGATGACGGGGCGTGCCATCCGAACCCACACCAGATACGGGGGGACCAGCAGCATGGCCGCGGATTCGGGGCCCGCGATCGCGATGTTCTTCGGCACCATCTCGCCGAGAAGCACATGCAGCACCACAACGATGGTGATCGCGATGACGAACGCCACGGTGTGCAGCAGCGCGTCAGGCACCCCGACGAGGTCGAACAGCGGCTGCAGCAAGTGCGCCACCGCCGGCTCGCCGACGCGACCGAGCAGGATCGAGCACACGGTGATACCCAACTGCGCTCCCGCAAGCATCACCGAAAGGTTCTCGCCCGCGCGGATCACCGTGACGGCGCTGCGCTTGCCCTGTTCGGCCAGTGCCTCGAGGCGGTCGCGGCGTGCCGAGATCAAGGCGAATTCCGCGCCGACGAAGAAGGCGTTCGCCGCGAGCAGCAGAACGGTCAGCAGCACCCCGAAGATGTCGCCGCCCATCAGCCTTCACGCTCGATCTCGGATTCGCCGCGTCTGCCCAGCCTGGTCAGCTCGAGAAGATCGATACGCCTGCCGTCCATCCGCACGATGGTGGCCTGCCAGCGCACCGGGTCGTCCAGCGGACCATCGGGGTCGAAGGCGGTCAGCTCAACCGACTCGCCGGGCTTGGGGATGTGGCCGAGCTCCTGCATCACCAGTCCGCCGATGGTCTCGTATTCGCCTTCCGGACCGCGGAATCCGGCGTCCCCGGCGACCTCGTCGATGCGCAGCAGACCCGACACCCGCCAGCTGTCACGGCTCATCCGCAGCACGTCGGGCGTGACGTCGTCATGCTCGTCCCGGACGTCGCCGACGATCTCCTCGATCAGGTCTTCCATCGTCACCATGCCCGCGGTGCCGCCGTACTCGTCAGCCACCAGCACGGTCTGCAGGGCGCTGACCCGGACCTGCGCCATCACGTCATCGCCGTCGAGCGTCGACGGCACCACGGGCACCGCGCTGGCCAGGCCCGCGAGCCGGGTCCGCGGGTGCTCGTCGGGCGGCACCTCGAACACCTTCTTGACGTGCACGAGGCCGATCGTCTCGTCGAGGTCGCCCTCCACGATCGGGAAGCGGGAGTAGCCGGTCTCCATCGCCATCACCACGAGGTCAGCCACGGTGTCGTCGGCTTCAAGCGCCTCGATCTTGGACCTCGGGGTCATCAACTCCTCAGCGGTCCGCGACCCGAACTGCAGCGAGCGGTCCACCAGCGCGGCCGTGATCGGATCGAGCGCACCACGCCGCGCGGAGTTGCGGACCAGTGAGCCGAGCTCCTGCGGAGACCGCGCCGACCGGAGCTCCTCGGCGGGTTCGATGCCCAACCTGCGCAGGATCCAGTTGGCGGTGCCGTTCGTCAGCTTGATCATCGGGGTGAACAGCATCGAGAACAGCACCTGCAGGCCTGCGACCGCGCGTGCGGTCTCCAGTGGCTTCGCCACCGCGAGGTACTGAGCCACCAGCTCGCCGAAGACCATGGACACCGACGTGGCGATCAGCAGTGCCAGCGCCAGCGCGAGGCCGTCGGCCACGTTCTTGGCGAGGTTCATTGCTTCGAAGACAGGCTGTAACAGCCGCGCGATCAGCGGCTCGGCGAGATAGCCGGTGATCAGAGTCGTCAGGGATATGCCGACCTGGGCGCCGGACAGCTGGAACGACAGCGTGCGATGGGCCCGCTGGACCATCTTGTCGCGCCTGCCGCCGGTGCGGGCGTTGGCATCGACGGTGCTTCGCTCCAACGCGGTCAGCGAGAACTCCGCGCACACGAACACCGCCGTGCCCATCGTCAGCAGGACGAAAGCCACCAACGCAAGCGCTACGTAGACGCCGCTCATCGCGTCCTCGTGAAATCGTCGCCGGGCCTTCTGCCCGGCCGACTAGAAGAGGGCTCGGCGTCGGGTTCGGCCCCGGTCGCCAGCGGCACGGGTTGCCTTCCTGTGGGGGGCGTGATGAAAGCCTTTATGTTAGCCGGTCGGACCAGCTCGGCTGCGTCACCAACCCGTGGGCAGCGGATGGCCTTCGGCGAAGCCGGCGGCCGACTGCACTCCCAGCACAACCTTCTCGTGCAGCTCGGCGAGATTCGCCGCTCCGACGTAGGTGCAGGTGCTGCGGACACCGGACGTGATGTGGTCGAGCAGGTCCTCGACACCGCCGCGGGACGGGTCCAGGCCCATCCGTGACGTGGAGATGCCCTCCTCGAACAGCGCCTTACGGGCCCGGTCGAACTGGCTGTCGCCGGCGGTCCTCGCCGCGACCGCCCGCTTGGAGGCCATGCCGTAGCTCTCCTTGTAGGGCTGGTCCTCCCGGTCGCGCATCAGGTCGCCCGGCGACTCGTAGGTGCCTGCGAACCACGACCCGATCATCACGTTCGAGGCACCGGCCGCCAGCGCCAGCGCGACATCGCGGGGATGACGGACACCTCCGTCGGCCCACACATGGGCGCCGAGTTGGCTCGCTGCGTCCGAACATTCGACCACCGCGGAGAATTGCGGCCTGCCGACGCCGGTCATCATCCTGGTGGTGCACATGGCGCCGGGCCCTACGCCGACCTTGACGATCGACGCGCCCGCGCTGATCAGGTCACGGGTGCCTTCTGCGGACACGACGTTGCCCACGGCCAGAGGCAGCCCAAGGTCGAGAGACGACACCGCCTTGATTGCGTCGAGCATCTTGACCTGGTGTCCGTGTGCGGTGTCGACGACGAGCAGGTCGATACCCGCCTCGGCCAGTGCGCGGGCCTTCGCGCCGACGTCGCCGTTGATGCCGATGGCGGCGGCGACGCGCAGGCGGCCACGGGCGTCGACGGCGGGCGTGTAAATCCCCGCCCGGATCGCAGCGGTGCGGGTGAGCACGCCGGCCAGGGTGCCGTCGGCTTCGGTCATCACAGCCACGTCGACCGGCCCCTGTTCGAGCAGGTCGAAGACCTTCCGAGGATCGGTGCCGACGGGGGCGGTGACGAAATCGGTGATCGCGACGTCACGCACCCGGGCGAAGCGGTCCACGCCGATGCAGTTGGCCTCGGTGACCAGGCCGATGGGCCTGCCCTCGAAGACCACCACCGCGGCGCCGTGTGCCCGCTTGTGGATCAGTGCCATCGCGTCGGACACCGAATCGTCGGGGATCAGCGTCACCGGGGTGTCGACCACCAGGTCGCGGCTCTTGATGAAGTCGACCGTCTCCTTCACGGCGGAGATGGGAAGGTCTTGCGGGAGAACCACGATGCCGCCGCGACGAGCCACGGTCTCGGCCATGCGGCGGCCTGCCACCGCGGTCATGTTTGCCACCACGACCGGGATGGTGGTGCCCGAGCCGTCCGACGTCGACAGGTCGACGTCGAAGCGCGACGCCACGTCCGACCGGCCGGGAACGATGAAAACGTCGTTGTAGGTCAGGTCATACGGTGGCCGTTGGCCGTCCAGAAATCTCATCGCCGACCAGTCTAGTTTCTCTCGAAACTGCGGTGAGATCGCTCAACAGCCCCAATTCGCGATCTGCCCGCAGGCTCGGCGTTAGGCGGGGACTTCGGTGCGGTCCCCGCTCCACAGCGTGTGGAACTTCTTGCTCGGGTCGTCATCGATGCGGCCGTAGGTGTGCGCACCGAAGAAGTCCCGCAGCCCCTGGGTGAGCGCGGCGGGCAGTCGCTCGGTGCGCAGCGCGTCGTAGTACGAAAGTGCGGAGCTGAATCCCGGGATCGGGATGCCGAGCGCAGTTGCGGCCACGACGACGCGGCGCCAGCTGTCGATCGCCGACTCGATCGCGCTGCGGAAGTACGGCGCGACGATCAGGGTCGGCAGATCCGCATTCTCGTCGAACGCCTCCTTGATCCGGTTGAGGAACTTCGCCCGGATGATGCAGCCGCCACGCCAAATGGTGGCGAGGTCGCCGGGGGTGATGCCCCAGTCGTACTCGGCGCTGCCCGCCTGGATCTGGTTGAAGCCCTGCGCGTAGGCGATGATCTTCGACGCGTAAAGGGCCTGGCGGACGTCCTCGACGAACTTCTCTGCGTCGCTTGGCTTTTCGCCGAGATTGCCGGATGCCAGGCCCGTGGTGGCCTTGCGTTGTACCACCGAGCCGGACAGCGCACGGGCGAAAACGGCTTCGGCGATGCCGGTGACCGGGACGCCGAGATCCAGCGCGGACTTGACGGTCCAGCGGCCGGTGCCCTTCTGCTCGGCCTCGTCGAGGATGACGTCGACGAGCGGCTTGCCGGACTTGGCGTCGGGCTGACGCAGCACCTTCGCCGTGATCTCGACCAGGAAGCTGTCCAGGTCGCCCTTGTTCCACTCGTCGAAGACGTCGGCGATCTCGCCCGCGGACTTGCCGAGCCCGTCGCGCAGAAGCTGATAGGCCTCGCCGATGAGCTGCATATCGGAGTACTCGATGCCGTTGTGCACCATCTTCACGAAATGCCCTGCGCCGTCGGGGCCGATATGGGTGCAGCAGGGCACACCGTCGACGTGCGCGGAGATCTCTTCCAGCAGCGGGCCGAGCGACTTGTACGACTCGGCCGGCCCGCCGGGCATGATCGACGGGCCGTTCAGCGCGCCCTCCTCGCCACCGGAGATGCCCGCGCCGACGAAGTGCAGGCCGCGCTCGCGCATGGCCTTCTCGCGGCGGATCGTGTCGGTGTACAACGCATTTCCGCCGTCGATGATGATGTCGCCCTCTTCGAAGACGTCGGCGAGCTCGTTGATGACGGCGTCCGTCGGATCGCCGGCCTTGACCATGATCAGCGCACGGCGCGGCTTCTGCAGGGCGGCCGCGAATTCGGCCATCGTCTCGGTGCGCACGAACTTGCCCTCGGAGCCGTGCTCGGCGAGCAGCGCATCGGTCTTGGCGACGGAGCGGTTGTGCAGCGCGACGGTGTAGCCGTGGTGCGCGAAGTTCCTCGCGATATTGGACCCCATCACGGCAAGGCCGGTGACGCCGATCTGAGCAGTGCCATCGGTTGCGGAGGTTTCAGACGAGCTCACAGAAGCGGCCTTTCGTTGTTTTGTTGTGGCACAGGAACTTCGACAGAATTGTCGCTCACGCGATGAAGAGTCGATGTAGCTCGGTCAGCCACGGCATCGCCAGCGCGACGGTGGGCACGACCATCACGGCCGCGGCGGCGAGATACGCCGTCATCGCCACGGTGATGCTGTTGCCGCGACCGCCGAGGCGGCGTACCCGAAGCACGGTGGTCGGGCCGCCCGCGGCGAGGGCGCCGGAGGGCGCGCCGCCTGCTGCGCACGCGACAAGGGCCCGGGCCAGGGGAGTGCGTCCCGCGGCGCGCACGGCGGCGTCGTCGGCCAGCAGCTCGATCAGCAGCCGGACCGCGTCAAGTGCGCTGGCGCTGCGGACGAAGCGGGGGAATGCGGCGTGCACGGCGGTGAACATCTCGAGCACCAGGTCGTGACGGGCCCGCAGGTGTGCCCGCTCGTGGGACAGGATGGCCGCGATTTCGCTGTCCGCCAACGTGGTCAGCGTGCCCTCGCTCACCACGACGCGACTGCGCACGCCGGGTAAACAATAGGCCAGCGGTTCCTTCACACCGAGGACGCGCAGGCCGCTTTTCTGCTTGTTGCCGACGAGGTCCACCACCATGCGATGGTGCGCCCGGCGGCGTCGCGTCGCGATCGCCACCTGCAGCACGGCGACGATCAACCGGGCACCGATCAGCAGGGTGAGCGCGAAGACCAGCACGTAAGCGATCCACAGCGGCCAGCCGAGCACCCGGATCTCGCTGGTGATCGTCGCCGCCGGCCTGCCGTCGAGGCCGGGCACGAAAAGCCTGCTCGCTATCGCGATGCCCGCGCTGAAAGCCGAGAGGACCGCCGCCAGTGCGATGGACTGCCAGAGCACGACCGCGGCCCGCGGAGCCCGCATCGGCCACGTCGCACGCGCGAGCAGGGCCGGAACGGGTCCGACCAGCAACAGCGCGACGAGGGTGAAGGCCAGGGCGGACACGCTGTCAGTCTCCCTCAGGGAGCGCCCGCACCGCCACTGGATCCGGGCATTTCGTCCTTGGCTTCCAACTCCGCGAGCGCGCGACGCAGCGCGGCGGCCTCGTCGGCGCCGACCCGTTCGACGAAGTGCACGAGTGCGGCCTCCCGGCTACCGGAATCGGCGGCCTGGTCGAGCGCATCGACCATCAACCCCGCAACCAGTTCGTCGCGGCCGTGCGTCGGCGCGTATCGATGGGCGCGGTCGTCGCGATGCTGAACCACGAGGTTCTTCTTCGCGAGCCGTTGCAGCACCGTCATGATCGTGGTGTAGGCAAGGTCGCGATGCGCCGACAGTGCCTCATGCACTTGGCGTACGGTTTGGGGCTCGCGGGACGACCACAGGTGGTCCATCACCGCGCGCTCCAGATCCCCTAGACGCGTCAACTTGGCCATGTTCCGTTCATCTCCAAAAGGGCGATGCATCAAGGGTACTACGGGCTTACTACCGTGCGTCGTATCCGAACCGGTGTACCCGCTTTTCTGGTTTGAAACCGTGCATCGGCACCGCTCATAGCCCCTTCCTTCACGTGCGTGTGAGTCCGGTCACAGGGGCTGGCCCCCGTCCGACGTCTGACTATAGTAAGGCTAGCCTAACTTACTTGGAGGTGTCATGACGGTCCTGGTCGACGACCCACTGATCGCGGGAATGTCCATCGCGCGGACGCTGCCGCTGCACGAATCGAGCGGGCGACTGCGCGGGCTGTATCCGGAATGCCCGCGGGTGTATGGCGTAGCGGTGATGTCGGACCTGACCCGGCGGCGGTGGTGGCCGCTGCTCGAGGCGCTCACCACCGACCGCCTGCAGGAGATGTTCGAGACCGGCGCACTGGAGATCGGCAGCCCGGTCGCCGCCGCGCAGCAACTCGCGGCCACCCTGGCCCACGTCGTGATAGGGCGGGTGATGCCACTGGTCGTGCTCGAGGGCCGCGCCTGGGACACCGGGCTGCAGAACCTCTGGGTGCACGTCGACTCCGAGGGCGCGATCGACTGGGTGGGCGTCGTGGATCCGGCGCTGCGGGCACTGCCCGATGACCCGTTCTTCTACGGCCGCGCCGATGCCTGCGCCGCGGATTACGTCCGGGACGGAATGGTGCGGCTGCCCAGCGAGGCGGCGCTGACCACCTGGGTCGCACATCGGAGCCACCGCGCCCTCGAGCCGTTGTTCGCCAAGCTCTTTGACATCAGCGGGGGCGCCATCTCGATGGCGTCGATGTGGCACATCGTCGGCGCCGCGGTGGTGGGTATCGCCACGCATGTTCCGCTGCTGGCCAGGTCCAGCGAGTTGACCAGCATGCGGCGGGGGCAGGCGGTGCTCGACGCGCTCGTCGGCTTCGGCCTGCCGGTGCGCGGCGGATCGCGACCACGCGACGGGAAGGGCTTGCTTAATTAGACAAGCCTTGCCTATCCTAACTTCAGATCCACTGGACCGAGCAGGAGTCCTGAGGGCTGCAGAGACCCCCGGTCCACACCAGGGCGGGTCCCGCGCTAACAGTGCGGGGCCCGCCCAACACTTTGATCAGGGTTTGTCAGGGTTTGTCGATGGCGCCGCCGCTGTTCGCCCAGTCGGCGAAGCCGCCGAGGTTGTACACCTCGGCGTAGCCCATCTCCTTGAGCACCTGACCGGACAGGGCCGCTCGACCGCCCGCCGCGCAGTACACGATGACCGGCTTGTCCTTGGAGAAGGACTTGTCGTAGTACGCCGATTCAGGGTCGGCCCTGAACTCGACCATTCCCCGCGGCACATGCACGGCACCCGCCACCTTGCCGCTCTGCTCGACCTCGGCGGGCTCACGCACATCGACGACGAGGGCGCCGTCAGCGATCATCTGCTGCGCCTGCTCCGGCGTGACCTTCGGCACGACCGCGTTGGCGGCTTCCACTAGCTCCTTGAGACTTTTGGTCATGTCTCGACGGTAACGCCAGGCCCGGTGCGGTCGTTGGGACTTCACCGTGTAGACACATGGACGTGTCAACTGCGCAGCTGCCCGACATCGGCAAAGGTTTCGACAGCGAACTCGGGCTGAAGTACATGGAGCTCACTCCCGACGGCGGCAGCGCCCGGCTCGAGATCAGCGACAAACTGTTGCAGCCCGCGGGCATCGTGCACGGCGGCGTTTACTGCTCCATCGTCGAAAGCCTCGCGAGCATCTCCGGGGCGGTGTGGTTGGCGGAGAACGGCGGCGGCAACGTCGTCGGCGTCAACAACAACACCGACTTCCTTCGGGCCATCTCGTCGGGCGCCGTGACGGCGGTGTCGACACCCCTACACAGGGGCAGGCGACAACAGTTGTGGCTCATCACGATCACCGACGACAACGACCGCATGGTGGCTCGCGGCCAGGTCCGCCTGCAGAACATTGCCGCCGAGTAACAGCCATATTTCGTGCGCTGCTGACCCTCGCGCGGCGTGGCAGTATCGCCGACTATGCGTCTGACCCCGCACGAACAGGACCGGCTGCTGATCTCCTATGCGGCCGAACTTGCCCGGCGCAGGCAGGCACGAGGGCTTCGGCTGAACCATCCTGAAACCGTCGCCATCCTCACCGACCACCTGCTCGAGGGCGCCCGCGACGGACGAACCGTCGCCGAGTTGATGGTCAGCGGCCGCGAGGTGCTGGGTCGCGACGACGTCATGGAGGGCGTTCCGGAGATGCTGCACGACGTTCAGGTGGAGGCGACGTTCCCCGACGGCACCAAACTGGTCACCGTCCACCACCCGATCGCATGACAAGCGAGAAGCCGAAGGCGGATGGCTCACTGCGCACGCGAGGAGCAGAACAGCCTCAGTGGGCGCCAGGAGAAATCGTCTACGGCGAAGGCAATATCGCCATCAATCCCGGTGCGCGACGGCTGGCGATGGACATCGTCAACACCGGCGACCGTCCCGTGCAGGTCGGCAGCCACGTCCACCTACCGCAGGCCAACAGCGCCCTCGAGTTCGACCGCACCGCCGCGCGCGGCCACCGGCTCGACATCCCGGCAGGCACGGCCGTGCGTTTCGAACCCGGTGTCGTCCAGCATGTTTCGCTGGTTCCACTGACCGGTGCCCGCCAGGTGTACGGGCTGAGCCTGAATCCGCCGGGCCGACTGGACGCGTCGTGACAGAGCTGACGAGGGCCCGCTACGCCGCGCTGTTCGGACCCACCGCTGGCGATCGGATCAGGCTGGCCGACACCGACCTGTTCGTCGAGATCACCGAGGACCGAAGCGGCGGACCGGGACTGGCCGGCGACGAGGCGGTCTTCGGCGGTGGCAAGGTGCTGCGCGAGTCGATGGGGCAGGGCCGCGCCACCCGGGCCGACGGCGCACCGGACACGGTGATCACCGGTGCCGTGATCATCGACTACTGGGGGATCATCAAGGCCGACATCGGTATTCGCGACGGCCGCATCGTGGCGATCGGCAAGGCGGGCAACCCGGACACGATGTCGGGTGTGCACCAGGATCTGGTGGTCGGTCCGTCGACGGAGGTCATCGCGGGCAACGGCCGCATCGTGACGGCAGGGGCCATCGACTGCCACGTCCACCTCATCTGCCCGCAGATCATGGAGGAGGCGCTCGGCGGCGGCATCACCACAGTCGTGGCAGGCGGCACAGGGCCCGCCGAGGGAAGCAAGGCGACCACGGTCACGCCCGGCGCGTGGCATTTGGCGCGCATCCTCGAGTCGATGGACACCTGGCCGCTGAACGTCGCGCTGCTGGGTAAGGGCAACACCGTCAGCGAAGAAGCGATGTGGGAGCAACTCCGCGGTGGCGCAGCGGGTTTCAAACTCCACGAGGACTGGGGGACCACCCCCGCCGCGATAGACGCCTGCCTCAACGTCGCCGACGCAACCGGCGTGCAGGTCAACATCCACACCGACACGCTCAACGAAGTGGGCTTCGTCGAAGACACCCTTGGCGCGATCGGCGGTCGCTCCATCCACGCCTATCACACCGAGGGCGCGGGCGGCGGGCACGCGCCGGACATCATCACCGTCGCGGGCGAATCCCACGTGCTGCCGAGTTCGACGAACCCGACCAGGCCACACACCGTCAACACCCTCGACGAGCACCTCGACATGCTCATGGTGTGCCACCACCTGAACCCCAGCGTCCCAGAGGATCTCGCCTTCGCAGAGAGCCGCATCCGGCCGTCGACCATCGCCGCGGAGGACCTGCTGCACGACATCGGCGCCATTTCGATGATCGGCAGCGACGCCCAGGCCATGGGCCGCATCGGCGAGGTCGTGCTGCGCACCTGGCAGACCGCCCACGTGATGAAGCAGCGGCGCGGGGCGCTCGAGGGTGACGGTGCCGCGGACAACAACCGGGCCCGCCGCTACATCGCGAAATACACCATCTGTCCGGCGATCGCGCACGGTCTGGACAAGGAGATCGGTTCCGTCGAGGTCGGCAAGCTGGCCGACCTGGTGTTGTGGGAGCCCGCCTTCTTCGGCGTCCGCCCGCACGCGGTTATCAAGGGCGGCATGATCGCGTGGGCGGCGATGGGGGACGCGAATGCCTCCATCCCCACACCGCAGCCGGTGTTGCCGCGGCCGATGTTCGGGGCTGCGCCCGCCGCGGCCGCTGCGACTTCCGTGCACTTCGTGTCCCCGCAGGCGATCGAGGACAGCCTGGCGGATCGGCTGGCGGTCAATCGCCGCCTGGTGCCTGTCGGCAACGTCCGCGCGATCGGCAAGGCGGACATGCCGCTCAACGATGCGATGCCCCGCATCGAAGTGGAACCCGACACCTTCACCGTGCGCATCGACGGTGAGGTCTGGCAGGAACATCCCGCGGCCGAATTACCCATGGCGCAAAGGTATTTCCTGTTCTGATGACGAGTCTGACGTCGCTGTTGGCGCTGGCCGACTCACGGCTGCCCACAGGCGGACACGTGCACTCCGGCGGTGTCGAAGAAGCAGTGGCCAGCGGCCTTGTCGTCGACCTCGACACACTGCGCGCGTTTCTCCGCCGCCGCATCGCCACGCAGGGACTGATCACCGCTTCGGTGGCCGCGGCGGTGCACACCGGCTCGCTTGAAGTTGCGACTGCCGACTGCGAAACCGACGCCCGCACACCGGCTCCCGCTGCAAGACGGGCGTCCCGCGCACAGGGCCGGGGCCTGGTTCGGCTGGCGCGGCGGGTGTGGCCGGACTCCGACTGGGACGGACTTGGCCCGACACCGCATCTGGGGGTCGCCGCGGGTGCGGTCGGCGCGGCCGCTGGAATCGGTGCGCAGCACACCGCGCTGTCCGTCGTCTACACCACGATGACCGGATCGGCGACCGCCGCGCAACGGCTGCTCGCGCTCGACCCAGGCGACGTCGCCGCGCTGACCTTCGAGCTGTCGGGGATGTGCGACCAGACAGCCGATTTGGCGTGCAAGGAGCTCGCCGACCTGTCCGACCCACTACTCGACGTGCTGGCCCAGCGCCACGACTCACGCGAGCGACCACTCTTCGCCTCCTGAAAGGCCACTCCATGCCCCCGCATTTCCTCGACGGCGAGCCGCATGCCCACCGACCGAACCGCCCGAAACGACCGCGGACACCGGGGGAGCCGTTGCGTATCGGCGTCGGCGGGCCGGTCGGATCGGGCAAGACCGCGCTCGTGGCAGCACTGTGTCGCGCACTGCGGGAAGAACTTTCACTCGCGGTGCTGACGAACGACATCTACACCACGGAGGACGCCGACTTCCTGCGCCGCCATGCGGTGCTGCCCGACGCCCGCATCGCCGCCGTGCAGACCGGAGGTTGTCCGCACACCGCGATCCGCGACGACATCACCGCGAATCTCGACGCCATCGAGGATCTGATCGCGGGCAACGACGGACTGGACCTGATCCTGGTGGAGTCCGGCGGCGACAACCTGACCGCGACGTTCTCGTCGGGCCTGGTCGACGTACAGATCTTCGTCGTCGACGTTGCGGGCGGTGACAAGGTGCCGCGCAAGGGCGGCCCCGGCGTGACGTACTCCGACCTGCTGGTGGTCAACAAGACGGACTTGGCGCCGATGGTCGGCGCCGACCTCGACGTGATGCGCCGCGACGCCGCGAGGCAGCGTGCGGACCGGCCGACGGTGCTGATCTCACTGACCGACGACCCGTCCGCCGGGCCGGTGCAGGCATGGGTGCGCGACCAGCTGCAGGTAGCGCAGGCCGTCTAGATGCACTCCGACGTCCTGATCGTCGCCAGCCCCGGCCGGGCGCCGCGAATCGAATGCGCAGGCGGCCTCGCCGCGCGCAGCACCGAGCCCAACACGGTGCATCTGGTGTCGGCGGCCGCGACACCGCTGGGCGGCGACACGATCGCGGTGCGGGTGGTCGTCGAGCCCGGTGCACGACTGCGGCTGCGCAGCGCGGCGGCCACGGTGACGTTGCCCGGCCGCGCGACGGCGGAGTCGACCGCGCACTGGCATCTCGAGGTGGCAGGCGAGCTCGATCTCGACCCGCAGCCCACGGTCGTCGCGGGCGGCTCCCGCCATGCGACATCGACCAAGCTGTCTGTCAGCCGCTCGGGCCGGGTCAGGTTGCGGGAACGGGTTCAGATCGGTAGAACCGATGAGCGACAGGGCTTTTGGTCCGGATCGCTGCACGCCGACGTCGATGGGACACCGCTGCTGCGGCACCGTATCGAGCTCGGCGCGGGGACGGTGACCCACGACGAATTGGGTGCGCCGCTCGCCGCCGTGAGCGAACTGCGCTACCCGGACATCGCCGCCGATGCACTGGGCACCGTGCTGGAACTCGCCGACGGCGGCTGCCTGGCCACCTGGCAGGGCGACCGCCTGCGCGCCGGTTAGCTCGCCGCTTTTTCGCCATCGACGCCTGAGGCGATCTCCTGGAGCTCCTCGATTCGGGTGCGGGCGTAGGCCTGCTGCTCGGTGATATAGAGATTTCCACGAGCGCGGCCGAGGAACGTCACCGTCCACGACAGCAGCGTCGTCAGCTTGCGCCGGAATCCGACGAGATAGACCAGGTGGAGCACCAGCCACGCCAGCCAGGCGATGAAACCGGCGAACTCCAGCGGGCCGATCTGGGCCACCGCTGAGAATCGCGACACCGTGGCCATCGAGCCCTTGTCGAAGTACTCGAACGGCTCCCGCTCGAGCGGGTTGGCGCCCTTGAGCTCTGACTTGATCGCCGTCGCGACGTACTTGCCGCCCTGGATCGCACCCTGCGCCATACCAGGCACGCCTTCGACGGCGGCCATGTCGCCGATCACGAACACGTTCGGATAGCCGGGAATCGACAAGTCCGGCAACACCTTTACCCGGCCCGCCCGATCGACCTCGGTGGTCGACTGGTCGGCGATCTGCTTGCCGAGCGGGCTCGCAGACACTCCCGCCGACCACACCTTGGTTGCGCATTCGATGCGCCGAGTGGAGCCGTCGGAATCCTTGACCGTGATGCCGTTGCGGTCGACGTCGGTGACCATCGCGTTGAGCTGGATCTCGACGCCCATCTTCTCCAGCCGGGCCTGTGCCTTCTTGCCGAGCTTCTCGCCCATCGGCGGCAGCACCGCCGGTGCGGCGTCGAGCAGGATCACCCGGGCCTTGGTGGAATCGATGTGCCGGAACGCACCCTTGAGCGTGTAGTCGGAGAGCTCGGCGATCTGCCCGGCCATCTCCACGCCGGTGGGGCCCGCCCCGACGACGACGAAGGTCAGCAGCTTCTCGCGCCGCACAGGGTCGCTTGACCGCTCGGCCTGCTCGAAAGCGCCGACGATGCGGCCGCGTAGCTCAAGCGCGTCGTCGATCGTTTTCATGCCAGGCGCGAACTCGGCGAATTGGTCGTTTCCGAAGTACGACTGGCCGGCACCGGCGGCGACGATCAACGTGTCGTAAGGGGTGACATAGGTGTGACCGAGCAGTTTCGACCGGACGGACTTCTTTGCCAGGTCGATGTGGGTGGCTTCGCCCAGCAGCACCTGGGCATTCTTTTGCTTGCGCAGGATCATCCGGGTCGGCGGCGCGATCTCACCCGAGGCGATGATGCCGGTCGCCACTTGGTACAGCAGCGGCTGGAACAGGTGGTGCGTGGTCTTCGCGATGATCTTGATGTCGACGTCGGCGTGTTTGAGTGCCTTGGCGGCAGTCAACCCGCCGAACCCCGACCCAATGATGACAATTTTGTGCCGGTCGGAAGGGGTTGCTCCGGGGTGGCTCATCAGCTGCTCCTCGAAGGACTTCACATTCGATACAGCGTCTACCGTAGTCGCACGCATCCCCTTCGGGGCGCGCAACTAGGTGAGATTTGCCACGTTAGAGCGTGTTTAACCCTCGAGGACCGCTTTCAGCGCCTTGCCCAGTGCCGGAATGATGCCGGGTACATACCCCTGCACGTTGGTCGGCATGTTGATGATCACGCCGTCGATACCCGCGTCGAGCACATTCTCCTTGATCTGCTCGGCCACCTGCTCGGCGCTGCCGACCACCATCCGCCCCTTCATGGCGTCGGGGATGACGTCGGCCGTCAGGTTCTCATCGACCATCGCGGTGACGAGCATGCTGGTCTCCAACGACGCCGGATCGCGGCCGATCTCCTCGCAGGCGCGGTTCTTCACCGCGACCTTGGCCGCCAGCTGGTCGAACTGCGCGATGACGTTGAGGTGGTCGAACTGCCGAGCGGCCAGCGGGATGGTCTTCTTCTCACCGCTGCCGCCGATCATCAGCGGAATGTGGTCGCGGAAGCGGGGATTCGCCATCGCCTCCGTGGTCCGGTAGTACTTGCCGGAGAATGTCGGCCGTTCGCCTTTGATCATCGGCACGATGATCTCGAGCGCCTCGTAGAGCTTGTTGAACCGATCGGTGAACGTGCCGAACTCGTATCCCAGTTGATCGTGTTCGAGTTCGAACCAGCCGGCTCCGAGCCCGAGAACCGCGCGGCCCTGGCTCATGACGTCGAGCGTGGTGATGGCCTTTGCCAGCAGCGTGGGGTTGCGGTAGGTGTTGCCGGTGACCAGGGTGCCGAGTTGGACGTGTTCGGTCGCGGTCGCCAGCCCGCCGAGGGCGGTATAGGCCTCCAGCATCGGCTGGTCGGGAGTCCCGAGGCCAGGCAATTGATAGAAGTGGTCCATCACGAAGACGGAGTCGAAGCCTGCCGAGTCGGCTTCCTGCGCCTGGGCGATGACGGTCGGGTAGAGCTCAGCGACGCCGGTGCCGTAGGAGAAGTTGGGGATCTGAAGTCCGAGTTTGATGGTCACGCGGTTCACGTAACCACAACTAACCGGGGCGGTCACCCCGTTTAGCTCCGGGCGAACGCGGGAATATCAGCCGACGTTGGCCAGCGCGCCGTTGCTCACATGCATGGTCTGGCCGGTGATGTGCCGGGCGGCGGGTGTGCTGAGGAACAGCGCCAACCGGGCGATCTCGGCGGCCACCGGTGCGGAGGTGCCCAGTCCCGCGTAGCCCTCCTGGGCGCTGCGGCCCGACGCGACGGCGTTCACCGTGATGCCGCGGGTGCCGAAGTGGCTGGCCTGACCCTCGACCCAGTTCGATACGGCGGCCTTGATCGCCGCGTCGGCGCTGCCTTCGCGCGGGTTCTCCGGCACGACGCTGACGATGGAACCACCAGAGCGCAGGTGGTCGCCGACGGTCTGCACGGTCAGCACCGTCGAGAGCACCGTCGCGTCCAGCGCGTTGCGCCAGGCCTTCGCATGATCGACAAGGCTGTAGGCGCGAGGGTCGCCGGCCTCCCAGAGCGGGGCAGGCACGTTGACGATGGTGTCCAGGTGGTGCGGGAACAGGCCGCGGACCTCTTCGAGACTCGTCGGATCGGTGTTATCGCACACGATCGCGTCGACATCGAGCTCCTTGGCGGCGACCTCGAGGTCGTCGCGCCGGGCGCCAGTGATCACGACCCGGTGGCCTGCGTCGCGGAAGCCCTCCGCGATCGTGCGGCCCAGATCTGTGTCGCCGCCGGTGACCAGCACCTCCATCGCCATACCTCCTGTTAGCGCGGGATCTCCGCGCGTATCGGCGGTGATCCGCGGACGATGTTACTGGACGGTAGCTATTCGGCGAAACCCGACGCGCGCATTGGTTGAACTACGAGCCCTACCTGGGATGCTTTGGTGACCTAGGGTTTGGGCCGTGAAGAGATTCACTGCACTTGTCGTCATGATTTGCCTGCTCGCGGCCGCCGTGGGCTGCAGTTCGTCAGAAGACGACGACAATGCGGACTCGATCACGGTCTACGCCGCGGCATCGCTGAAGAATGCGTTCACCGAAATCGGAGAGCAGTTCAAGAAGGACAACCCGGGGGAGTCCGTCGAATTCATCTTCGCCGGTTCGTCTGACCTGGTCACGCAGCTGGCGCAGGGAGCGAAACCGGACGTCTTCGCGTCGGCCGACAGCAACATGGCCAGGGCCCAACAGGCCCAACTCATCGCCCGCGACCCGGTGGACTTCGCGACCAACACGCTGACGATCGTGACCGCGCCCGGGAACCCCAAGGGCATCGTCTTCTTCGCCGATCTGAACCAACCGGGGCTTTCGGTGGCGGTGTGCGCTTCAGAGGTGCCGTGCGGGGCTGCGACCGACAGAATCGAGCGCGACACACACGTCGAGCTGAAGCCGGTCAGCGAGGTGTCCTCGGTGACCGACGTGATCAACAAGGTGACCAGTGGACAGGCCGACGCAGGCGTCGTCTACGTCACCGATGCCCTTGCTGCGGGCGACAAGGTGGCGTCGGTCAACTTCGCCGAATCCTCCGTTGCGGTGAATAGGTATCAGATCGCGGTGCTCAAGGATGCCCCGAATCCGGACCTGGCGACGAAGTTCGTCGACCTCGTCACGGGCGACTTCGGCCAAAAGGCACTGAAGAAGGCAGGATTCGCCAAACCGTGAGGACCGCGCCCGCGCTGCCGCGCTGGATTTACCTCCCCGCCGCACTCGGGGCGCTTTTCGTCGTGCTGCCGCTCGTCGCGGTCGTCGCCAAGGTGGACTGGCCCCAGTTCTGGTCGCTGATCACCAGTGAATCTTCCCGAACCGCACTGCTATTGAGCCTCAAGACCGCGGCGGCCAGCACGCTGCTGTGCGTGCTGCTCGGGGTACCGATGGCGCTTGTTCTGGCCCGAAACGACGGCCGCGTCGTCCAATTGGTTCGACCGCTGCTTTTGTTGCCCCTGGTGCTGCCCCCGGTGGTGGGCGGTATTGCGCTGCTGTACGCGTTCGGCCGGCTCGGTTTGATCGGCCAGTACCTTGAGGCGGCCAATATCCGGATCGCATTCACCACGACGGCCGTCGTGCTGGCGCAAACCTTTGTGTCGCTTCCGTTTTTGGTGATCGCGCTCGAAGGCGCCGCGCGCACCGCTGGCCGTGACTACGACGTGGTGGCGGCCACCCTTGGCGCCAGGCCGACGACGGTGTGGTGGCGGGTGTCCCTGCCGCTGCTGGTGCCGGGCCTGGTGTCGGGAGCGGTGCTCGCGTTCGCGCGCTCGCTCGGCGAATTCGGGGCCACGCTGACCTTCGCAGGCTCGCGTCAGGGTGTCACCCGCACACTGCCGCTCGAGATCTACCTGCAACGCGAGACCGATGCAGACGCCGCGGTGGCGCTGTCGGTCCTACTCGTCGCGGTCGCTGCGGTGGTCGTGCTCGGGCTCGGCGCACGCACGCTGCGTTCGGGCGCCCCGATGGCCGGTGGCTCACCATGACCGATGTGCACGTACGCGCGGTGGTGGCCGCCCGCGATGTCGACATCGAATTCGGTATCGCCGCAGGCGAAGTGCTCGCCGTTCTCGGACCCAACGGCGCAGGCAAGTCGACGACGTTGCACGTGATCGCCGGGCTGGTGCGGCCCGACAGCGGCGTGGTGCGACTCGGCGACCGGGTGCTCACCGACACCACAGCGCGCGTGTTCGTGCCCACCCATGCCCGACGCGTCGGCATGCTGCTGCAGGATGCGCTGCTCTTTCCGCATCTGACCGCCGCGGCCAACGTCGCGTTCGCGCCGCGCAGCGGGTATCGGAGACGGCCCCGCCGAGAGGCTCGCACGATCGCCGCGCATTGGCTCGATCAGGTCGACGCCGCCGACCTTGCCGATCGGATGCCACGACAGCTCTCGGGTGGCCAAGCGCAGCGGGTGGCGCTGGCGCGTGCGCTCGCCGCCGACCCAGACGTGCTGCTGCTCGACGAACCACTGGCAGGCCTTGACGTCGCGACCGCAAGTGCGATGCGAAAGTTATTGCGCAACACGCTGACCCGTGAGGGACGGTCCGCGGTGCTGATCACCCATGACCTGCTCGACGTGCTGACGCTTGCCGATCGGGTGCTGATCCTGGAGTCGGGGAAGGTTGCCGAAACCGGTTCAGTCACATCGATATTGGCCACGCCGCGCAGTCATTTCGGCGCGCGGTTCGCCGGTGTGAACCTCGTCAGCGGCACCGTGGCAGCCGACGGTGCGCTCACCACCGAATGGGGCACCGCATGGCACGGCACCCCGGCGCCGGATCTCGTCGTCGGCCAGCCTGCCGTCGCCGTGTTCCCGCCTGCCGCCGTCGCGGTGTACCGGGACAAGCCGCACGGCAGCCCGAGAAACACCGTCGAGGTGACGCTGGCCGAGCTGGACGGTTCGGGACCCGCCGTTCGCGTACGCGCCGACGAGCAACCCGATGGTGGGCCGGGACTGGCCGCCGACATCACCGGCGAGGCCGCGGCCGATCTCCGGCTGGCGCCGGGGGAGCGCGTCTACTTCTCGGTCAAGGCGCAGGAGATCGCCGTCCACCCGGCGGCGTAACGGCGCCGAGCCACGACCCGATCTATTGGACGAAGCTCGCGCGAGTCGCGCGGCAGCCTTGTTGTGTCAGCAAATTCGATCAAAGGCGCTAGCTCACTCGATTTGCTATCCAGCAACCTCACAGTTGAACACTCTAAGACCACCCCACACTTGCTTCACGACAGCAACACTGTAGTTTCGTCTGCATGCACGAGCCGGATGCGATCCCTGAACTCCGCAAGCGCCGCGCGAAGACGCTGGCGATGGCCACGCTGGCGGGTGCCACGGTGGTGGCGCTCACGCTACCGTCCGTAGCGTCCGCCGACCCGGAGCCGACGCCCCCGCCGAATCCGCCGCCCTCGGGCAACACGTTCCTGCAGGGTCCACCTGCTGATCCGAATGCTCCGCCGCCGCCGCCGGCCGATCCCAACGCGCCTCCGCCACCGGCCGATCCCAACGCGCCTCCGCCACCGGCCGATCCCAACGCGCCTCCGCCCGTCGCCGATCCCAACGCGCCCCCCGCGGATCCCAACGCACCACCGCCGCCCCCGCCCGAACCCGGCCGGGTCGACAACGCCGCGGGAGGCTTCAGTTATGTAGTACCCGCCGGCTGGAAGGTGGCCGACGCCAGGCAGCTGTCCTACGGACAGGCGCTGCTGACGAAGATCGGCGCCGAAGGCACGACGCAGCAGCCACCCCAGCAGCCAGGACAACAGCAGCAACCCGGGCAGGAGACCCCGCAGCCGGCCAACGACACCAGTGTTCTGCTCGGCAGGCTGGACATGAAGTTGTTCGCGGGCGCTGAGGCCGACAACGGCAGGGCCGCGACCCGGTTGGCGTCCGACATGGGCGAGTTCTTCATGCCGTTCCCGGGAACGCGGGTCAATCAGCAGAACGGTCCGCTCACCGCAGGCGACATGTCGGGCGCGTTCTCCTCGTATGACGTGAAGTTCACCGACACGAACAAGCCTGTCGGCCAGATATGGGCAGGCGTCGTCGGGAACGCGACGCTGCCTGCGGCACCCGGCCAGCCGATGGCGCCGCGCGGTCAGCGCAACGAGCGCTGGTTCGTGGTCTGGCTCGGTTCGGCGAACAACCCGATCGACAAAGGCGCGGCCACCGCGCTCGCCTCGTCGATCCGGCCGTGGACTCCGCCGCCGCCGCCAGAGCCGGATCCGAACGCCCCGCCGCCCCCGAACGTGACCACCGGACCGAATGCGCCGGCGCAGCGGCCCGAAGTCGGCGTGGCCCGCCCGGTCGACCCGGGGAGCGCACCGCCCGAGATGGCGCCCCCGCCAGCGGGATAACAATCGGCAAAACGGCCGACCCACATCCGGGTCGGCCGTTTTGTTAACCGGCGGTTGTGATCTTGTTCGTATCCGATTCCGCTGCCCAATCGTTACGCTCTGGGCGTATACCGGAGAGTGGCCCAGCGGCAGCGTTGGGCGGCGACAGGCAGGAGATCGCGGAGATGGATGCCATTGCGGCGAGCGAGTTACTCGCTCGGTCAACAACACTGACCAGCGTCGGCTGGATCGGCTACATCATCATCGGCGCAATCGCCGGATGGATCGCAGGCAAGATCGTCAAGGGCGGCGGCTCAGGCATTCTCATGAACATCGTCGTCGGCATCGTCGGTGCGCTGATCGGCGGCTTCCTTCTCAGCTTCGTCCTGAACACCGCCGGAGGCGGATGGTGGTTCACGCTGTTCACCGCGATCCTGGGATCTGTGATCCTGCTGTGGATCGTCGGGATGGTGCAGCGCAAGACATAGACCGCGCTAAACCATTGGCCTGCGGCCGTATTCGACGGCCGTGGGCTTTCGGCGTCATCATGGAGTCATGACGGCCGGCACGACGATGAGCGCGTGGCAGGTCCGCGCGCCCGGCCCGATGGACTCACACCCGCTGGAGCGGGTCACCGTGCCCGTGCCGTCGCCCGCGTCGGGTGAGCTGCTCGTCGCCGTGCTGGCGTGCGGTGTGTGCCGCACTGATCTGCACGTCTCCGAAGGGGATCTGCCCGTACACCGGCCCCGCGTGATACCGGGACACGAGGTCGTCGGCGAAGTCGTCGCGCTTGGCGAGGACGCCGGCGGCGAGTTCAGCGTCGGTGATCGCGTCGGAATCGCCTGGCTGAGACACACCTGTGGGGTGTGCAAGTTCTGCATCCGCGGACAGGAGAACCTCTGCCCGCAGTCGCGCTACACCGGTTGGGACGCCGACGGCGGCTATGCCGAATTCGCAACGGTGCCAGCCTCTTTCGCTTACAAACTACCTGCCGGCTACTCCGACAACGAATTGGCCCCGTTGTTGTGCGCAGGCATCATCGGGTATCGCTCCCTCTTGCGCGCCGAGCTTCCCGAAGGTGGACGGCTTGGGATATACGGGTTCGGCGGGAGCGCGCACATCACCGCTCAGGTCGCGCTCGCCCAGGGCGCCGAGGTGCATGTGATGACGCGGGGTGCGGCCGCACGCGAACTGGCACTGTCGCTTGGCGCGGCATCGGCGCAGGGTGCAGACGACCGCCCACCCGTGCAGTTGGACGCCGCCATTCTCTTCGCACCGGTCGGCGATTTGGTGCTGCCCGCGCTCGAGGCGCTCGACCGCGGAGGCACACTGGCCGTCGCGGGCATCTACCTCAGTGACATTCCGCCGCTGAACTACGAGCGGCACCTGTTCTACGAACGCCAGGTGCGGTCGGTGACGTCGAACACCCGCGACGACGCCCGCGCATTCCTCGCGTTCGCCGGCCGTCACCGGATCGCCGTCACGACACCGGAGTATCCGCTCGGCCGCGCCGACGAAGCTTTGACCGATCTCAGCGCGGGCCGAATATCCGGCGCGGCCGTGCTGCGGGTGTAGCGGGCAGGCCTACAGTTCTGCGAGCGCCGCGCCCAACCGGCCCTCCAGGTCCCCGCGGCCGTAAAGGTACATCGGCCCGGAGCCGTCGGCGAGAAGCACCCGCAGTCGCGCGATGCCTCGCGCCGTGACCGGACGCGGCGAGTGCAACCGCAGGGTCACCTGGTCGATGCGACCCTCGGCGGCCATGATGTTGGGCACGTGCAGCGGCACCCGATAAGACATCGCGGCAGTGCGACCGCGGGCGTCGTCGAGCGATCGACGCAGAGTCCTTGCGATTGCCTCGCGTTCGCCGACCGAGATCAGCCGCGCCGCGTGGATGGCAAGCGCACTGCCCGCAGGTGCCGGCACACCCACCGCCAGCATCCGGTCGAACTTGCCTGCATGCAGCCGCGCCGTCACGCGCGCGCTCAACGTGGCGCGAGGCGCCTCGTCGCGCCGCATCGCGTCCTGAATCTGGGCCGGCGAAAGGAATCCCAGCGAAATCCTGATCCCGCTCATGGTCAGGTTCTCCTCTTTCCACTCTGCGTCGTTTCAAACCTGTGACTGTCGAAAACGCTACACCGGTCACGCGTGACTAGTCAAATTGCTTTACCGGTCACGCGCTATTAGACTCGCAGCATGTCGTCGCCACACACGCACTGGGCGGCCGACGCCGAGTCCAAACCGGCGCCCGACCCGCTCGACCGCATCCAAGCGCTGGTCAACACCGTCGAACTGCCCGAAGGACCGGACCGGCTCGCCGATCCTGCCGATGCCAGACCATGGCTGGTGACCACCGGCCTGCTGGCGCCCGACGACGAACTGCGCCAAGCCGACCTCGACCTCGTCCGCGGCGTCCGCGAGGGCCTGCGCGCGATGCTCGTGCACAACGCAGGCGGACCCACCCCGAACCCCGATGCGTTCGCACCGCTGCGGGAGGTCGCCACCGACGGCACCGCGCGCACCGACGTCGACGAGCACGGCGAGGTCCTGCTCTCGGCCACGGGGGAGTCGGTGTCCGCCAGGCTGATCGAGCTGTTGCTGATCATCCGCGACGCCCAGCGCGACGGGACCTGGGCGCGGCTCAAGGCGTGCGGGAACGACGAGTGCCAGTGGGCGTTCTACGACCGGTCCCGCAACCACGGCGGGACGTGGTGCGAAATGTCTTCGTGCGGCAACAAACTCAAGAACCGCGAGTTCCGCGCACGCAAGCGCGGTGTGCGGTCACCTCGCTAGATGCCACACCAGGGCCGCGGCGAGCGCGCCCATCCCGTTCAGCGACCAGTGCAGCGCGATCGGCGCCAGCAGGCTGCCGCTGCGGCGGCGCAGCCAGGAGAACACGAAACCCGCAACGCCGGTGGCCGCGACCGCCAGCACGACCCCGGCCACAGTGCCGAACATGCCGCCGCCGAAGATCCGCGTGAAGCCGACATTGCTGCTGGTCAAGCCCAGCGACGTGGCGATGTGCCAAAGACCGAACAGCAGCGAGCCTGCCGCCGCGACACCACGGAAGCCCCAGGCCCGATTCAGCGCGCCGTGCAGGACACCGCGAAACACCAACTCCTCGGGGATGACGGTCTGCAGCGGAATGATGATCATCGACGCGATCAGCGCACCCGACAGGGTCGCGTAGTTGTTGTTCATGAACATCGGCCTGGTCCACGGCATCAGCGCGCCGATCGCGATGACCGACATCACCACGGCCACCGCCGCCAGCGCATACCCGGCGCCCGATTTCCAGTGCTCACGGCTCAGCCCTAGCTCGACCCAGCCCAGGCCCCGCGACCGCACCAGGATCAGCAGCCCAACGGCCGCGGCGGGAACGGTGGCGATGCTGGCCCATGGCGTCGTGAAATGGGCGATCAGATTGGTGATCGCCAGCACTACGACGACGACGCCGATATCGATGTAGGTCCGGAACTGATGCAGCGCCGCCAATTGCCCGACAAGCGGGTGAGGGTGCGGGTCCACCGCGGCGACATCGGACATAACCGGGCAATCTTACCTGCGTTTGCCGTCTGCCGAGGTCAACGCCTATTCGTTGTCACCTCCGGTGGCCGCGGAGGCGTCGATGCTCGAGGCGACACCCGCCCCGCGGGCATCCGGCCATATCCAGTCGCGCACCTCGGGGATGTCGTCGCCGTACTCGCGGGTGTACTCGCGGGCCGCGATGCGCTTGTCGATCATCTGCTGACGCAGCGTCGCGCAGGTCGAGCCCAGCGACGGCACGCGGTCGATCACATCGATGACCAGGTGGTACCGGTCCAGGTCGTTGAGCATCACCATGTCGAACGGCGTCGTGGTGGTGCCTTCTTCCTTGTAGCCGCGCACGTGGATCCTGCTGTCATCGGTGCGACGGTAGGTGAGCCGGTGGATCAGCCACGGATAGCCGTGATAGGCGAAGATCACGGGCTTGTCGGGGGTGAAGATCATGTCGAACTCACGGCCCGACAAGCCGTGGGGATGCTCGGTGTCGTCCTGCAGGCGCATCAGGTCGACCACGTTGACGAACCGCACCTTCAGTTCCGGTAGGTGGCGGCGGAGCAGGTCGACCGCCGCGAGCCCCTCCAGAGTGGGAACATCGCCCGCCGCGGCGATGACCACGTCAGGGTCCTCGCCGAGCTTCTCGTTGCCCGCCCACTCCCAGATCCCGAGGCCCCGCGTGCAGTGCGCGATCGCTTCGTTCATCGTGAGGAAGTTCGGGTGCGGCTGCTTTCCCGCGACGACGACGTTCACGTACTGGCGCGAGCGCAGGCAGTGATCGTAGGTGGACAGCAGCGTGTTGGCGTCCGGCGGAAGGTAGACCCGCACGACGTCCGCGCTCTTGTTCACGACGTGGTCGATGAACCCGGGGTCCTGGTGGCTGAACCCGTTGTGGTCCTGACGCCAAACATGGCTGGACAGAAGATAGTTCAGGCTCGCGATGGGGCGCCGCCACGGGATGTGGTTGGTCACCTTGAGCCACTTGGCGTGCTGATTGAACATCGAGTCGATGATGTGGATGAACGCCTCGTAGCAGTTGAACAGGCCGTGCCGGCCGGTCAGCAGATAACCCTCGAGCCAGCCTTGGCATTGGTGTTCGGACAGCATCTCGACCACTCGGCCTTCGCGGGCAAGGTGCTCGTCGACCTCAGGGCCGAAGAACTCGGCGTTCCACTGCTTGTCGGTCGCGTCGAACACCGCCTGGAGCCTGTTGGACGCTGTTTCGTCGGGCCCGAAGATGCGGAAGTTGTCGGGGTTGAGCCGGATCACTTCGGTGAGCCATCCGCCGAGGACCCGGGTTGCCTCCGCCGTCGTCGCGCCGGGCGCGGGCACATCGACGCCGTAGTCGCGGAAGTCCGGCAACCGCAGATCCTTGAGCAGCAGCCCGCCGTTGGCGTGCGGGTTGTCGCTCATTCGCAGATGGCCCGCGGGTGCCAGCGCCGCGATTGTCGAGTCGAGTTTGCCGTTCGCGTCGAACAATTCGCCTGCCCGGTAGGACGCCAGCCAGTCGGCGAGCACCTGCAGGTGTTCCGGGGTGTCGCGGGCGCTGGCCAGTGGAACCTGGTGGGCCCGCCAGGACCCCGTCGTCTTCTTCCCGTCGATGTAGGCCGGACCGGTCCACCCCTTCGGGGTGCGGAACACGATCATCGGCCAACGCGGCCGCTGCTCGTCGCCGCCGGCAGCCGCGGCTTTGATCTCGGCGATTTCGTCGAGCACGGAGTCGACCAGCGCCGCGAACCGCCGATGGACCTCCGCGTGGTCTTCGTCCTCGCCTGCTTCGAAGAAGTGCGGGTTGTGGCCGTAGCCGATCATCAGGCTGCGCAGTTCATCCTGCGGAATCCGGTCGAGCACCGTGGGATTGGCGATCTTGTAGCCGTTGAGATGCAGGATCGGCAACACCACGCCGTCCTTCACGGGGTGCAGGAACTTATTGGAGTGCCAGCCCGTCGCCAGCGCTCCCGTCTCGGCCTCGCCGTCACCGACGACGGCGATCGCGATCAGCCCCGGATTGTCGAATGCGGCGCCGTACGCGTGTGACAGGGCGTATCCCAGCTCACCGCCCTCGTGGATCGAGCCGGGGGTCTCCGGCGCGACGTGCGACGGTATGCCGCCGGGGAAGGAGAATTGCCGAAACAGCCTCCGCAGCCCCTCCTCGTCCTGGGTGATGTCGGGGTAGACCTCGGTGTAGGTGCCGTCCAGATAGGCGTTGGCGACGAGGCCGGGACCGCCGTGTCCAGGTCCGGTGATGTAGATCATCGACGTGTCGCGTTGCTTGATCGCCCGGTTGAAATGCGCGTAGAGGAAGTTCAACCCCGGCGTGGTGCCCCAGTGGCCCAGCAGCCGCGGTTTGACATCGTCGCGCACCAGCGGCGTGCGCAAAAGCGGGTTGCCGAGCAGGTAGATCTGACCGACCGACAGGTAGTTGGCGGCGCGCCACCACCCGTCGATCTGTGAGAGAACGTCGTCGGAGAGGTGTGCCGATGGGGAGAGGACGTTTGTGCTCATAGGGACATGGTCGTCGCTGCGGGTGAACAATGCATGAGGTACTGGGACACGGATCGATGGGACCTACGCCGTAACCTGTCGGTCGTGCTGCTGTCGGAATTGCGGGTGCTCGACCTGTGTGACGGCGATGCCGACGCGGTGACCCGGCTGTTCGCCGATCTCGGCGCCGACGTGCTGAAGGTCGAGCCGCGAGGCGGCAGCACCGCCCGCTCCGCAGCGCCGACGGTGGCCGGCGCGAGCGTGCCCTTCGCCTTGAACAACGCGAACAAGCGCAGCGCCGTGCTCGATCCGGCCGACGCCGCGGATCGCGACCGGTTCGACGGGCTGGTCGCGGCCGCCGACATCATGGTGGACAGTGGCGGCCGCGCCTCGGCCTTCGGCGCCTCGTGCGCGGAGCTGGCGCGGCGATACCCGCACCTCGTCGCGATGTCGGTCACCGACTTCGGCGTCGACGGCCCGCGCGCGTCCTGGTCGGCGACCGACCCGGTGCTCTACGCGTTGTCCACGGCGCTGTCACGCTCGGGACCGACGACGGGGCACCCGGTGTTGCCACCCAACGGGATCGCGTCGGCAACCGCCGCGGTGCAGGCCGCATGGGCGGCGCTGACCGCCTATTATCACCGGTTGACCTACGGCACAGGCGATTACATCGATTTTTCCCGCTTCGAAGCCGTCGTCGAGTCGCTCGACCCGCCGTTCGGAGCCGAGGGGCAGGCCGCCGTCGGGCTGAAGCGGTCCACCGAGCTGTGGCGTGGCAGGCCCCGAAACCAGCAGATCTACCCGACCTTTGCATGCCGCGACGGCCATGTCCGGATCTGCTTACTGTCGCCGCGGCAATGGCGCGGGATGCGGTCCTGGCTGGGCGAGCCCGAGCAGTTCGCCGACCCCAAGTTCGAAACGATCGCCGCCAGGTACGCCTCGTCGCGGGAGCTCAACGAACTGATCGCAGAGCTGTTCGCGACGCAGACCATGGACGAGCTCGTCACCGCGGGCCAGGCCCTCGGGGTCCCGGTCGCAGCGGTGCTCGGCCCGGCGGAGACGCTGGGCTCGGCGCACTTCCGGTCGGTCGGCGCGCTCACCGAGGCCGCGATCGCGCCCGGTGCGACGGTGACGGTGCCGGTCGGCGCGTTCGTCGTCGACGGCAACCACGTCGGGTTCGATCGGCCTGCGCCGTCGCCGGGCGCCGACGAACCGGCATGGAAGGCAACGCGATCCGAACGTGAGCCGTCGCCTGACTCGACGAGCGTGTGCAGGCCGTTCGAAGGTTTGCGGATCCTCGATCTCGGCGTCATCGTGGCGGGCGGCGAGCTCGGCCGCCTGTTCGCCGATCTCGGCGCGGAGGTCGTCAAGATCGAGAGCGCCGCGTACCCCGACGGTCTGCGGCAGACGCCGCCTGGTCAGGTGATGAGCAGATCCTGGGCGCTGACCCACCGCAACGAGTACGGCCTCGGTCTCGACTTGCGCAGCGCCGAAGGCGCCGAGATCTTCGCACGGTTGGTCGCGGGCGCCGACGCGGTGTTCGCCAACTTCAAACCGGGAACCCTTGCCTCCCTGGGCTTTCCGTACGAGAAGCTGCAGGAGTGCAACCCGCGCATCGTGTTGGCCGAAAGCAGCGCCTTCGGCGCGACGGGACCGTGGAGCGTCCGGATGGGCTACGGGCCGCTGGTGCGGGCGACCACCGGCGTGAGCAGGCTGTGGACGTCGGACGACGATCCGGGTTTCTACGATGCCACCACCATCTTCCCCGACCATGTCGTCGCACGGATCACCGCGATCGCCGCGTTGGCGTCCCTGATCGGTCGCGAGCGCACCGGAACAGGCGCGCACGTCCACATCTCGCAGGCGGAGGCGGCAGTGAACCAGCTCGCCGCGACGTATGTGACCGACGCAGCGAGAACCGCGAACCTGCCCGTCGCCGATGATTCCGCCGTGCACGGTGTGTACCCGTGCGCAGGCGATGACGAGTGGTGTGTGATCTCGCTGCGAACCGCCTCGGATCGCCAGGCGCTGGCCGCCGCGATGGAGCGATCCGATCTTCCCCGCGGCCGTGGCGATCTCCTTGCCGCGGTGTCGGAGTGGACGTCTGGCATGGACAAGAACGTCGTCGCCGACACACTCCAGCGGGCCGGCGTGCCTGCCGCGCCGATGAACCGCGCTGTCGACGTGCTGGCCGATCCGGTGCTGCTGCACCGCAGGGCGTTTACCGACATGGTGCACCCGCTGTTCGTCGACCCGATGCCCACCGAGACCAGTCCCTCGCTGTACGCGCACATTCCGCGCGCCGACCTGCGGCCCGCGCCCATGCCCGGCGAGCACACCCGCGAGATCTGCCAGAAGCTGCTGGCATTCGACACCGAAGAGATCGACCGCCTGATCGCCGACGGCGTTCTGTTCACCTCCGACGCATCGAGGACGCATTGATGACATCACCTAGGACGCCGGTGCTTGTCGGCTACGGACAGGTCAACCAGCGCGACGAGGATCCGAGTGTCGAACCGATCGACCTGATGGCGGCCGCCGCCCGCGAGGCCGCCGACCCGCGAGTGCTGCGGGCCGCCGACTCGGTGCGAGTCGTCAACATCCTGTCGTGGCGCTACCGCGATCCCGGCCGACTGCTCGCTGCGCAGATCAACGCCGCGGACGCCGCCACCCGCTACACCGGGGTGGGCGGTAACGTTCCACAGACGCTGGTCAACCAGGCATGCCTGGACATCCAGTCCGGCCGCGCGGACGTCGTTCTCATCGCGGGCGCCGAAACCTTCCGTACCCGAACGCGATTGCGTAACCGCGGACTGAAGCCCGATTGGACGAGTCAGGACGAGTCGGTGCCGTTCGCGCAGGGCGCCAACGAGGGCGAGCCACTCGTCGGTACGGCGGAGACCCGCATCGACCTCATCCGGGCCCCGTATTTCTACGCGATGTTCGAGCAGGCTCTTCGGATCGATGCGGGCGAGCCGTCGGACGCTCATCGCACACGCATCGCAGAATTGTGGGCGCAATTCAGCGCTGTCGCAGAACGCAACCCGCATGCGTGGAGCCAAAAAGCGTTGTCGGCCGACGCGATTCGGCAACCGAGTGTCGACAACAGGATGATCACCTGGCCCTACACCAAGCTGATGAACTCCAACAACATGGTGGACCAGGGCGCAGTCGTCATCCTGGCATCGGCCGAGAAGGCCACTCATCTGCAGATTCCCACCGAGCGTTGGGTTTTCCCGTATGCGGGAACGGACGCACACGACACGTACGCGATCGGTGAACGGGATGAGCTGCATCGATCGCCCGCCATCCGGATCGCGGGCCGGCGGGCCCTCGAACTGGCCGATACCGGTGTCGACGACCTTGACATGATCGACGTTTATTCGTGCTTCCCCTCGGCGGTTCAGGTGGCCGCCAACGAGTTGGGATTGCCGCTAGCGGACGCGGACCGGCCGCTGACCGTGACCGGAGGCCTGACGTTCGCGGGTGGCCCGTGGAACAACTACGTCACGCATTCCATCGCCACCATGGCCGAACAGCTGGCAGGCAAGGAGGGTCAGCGTGGCCTGATCACCGCCAACGGCGGTTGGCTCACCAAGCACAGCTTCGGCGTGTACGGCTCTGAACCGCCCGAGCACGAATTCCGTTGGGAGGACGTTCAATCCGCCGTCGACGCCGAGCCGACGAGGACCGCCGAGGTGGAATGGTCAGGCGTCGGCACCGTGGAATCCTGGACCACACCGTTCGACCGCGACGGCGTCGCGGAGAAGGTTTTCCTGGCGGTACGCACCCCGGACGATTCGCGGACGCTCGCGGTGATCACCGATGCCGCGGAAGCCGATGTCACTGTGCGCGAGGACATTGCGGGGGCGAAGGTCGCGGTGCACCCCGACGGCACCGCCAACCTCAAATAAGGGATCCCAGCGCCTGCTGCGGGTCGGCGAGCTTGTCCACGTCGACCGGCGATTGCGCTCGGATCAGCGCCTTGACGTCGTCGAGCACGTCCCAGACGTTGACGTTCATGCCGGCCAGTACGCGGTTGTCACCGTCGAGCCAGAACACCACGAACTCGCGACCGTCGAGGTCACCGCGGAAAACCGCCCGCTCGTAATCGGGTGCCCATCCGACGTATTCCATGCCGAGGTCGTACTGATCCGTGAAGAAGTAGGGCAACTCGTCGTATTCGGTTGGGTCGCCGAGCATTCCGGCGACCGCAACTGCCGGCTGCTTGAGCGCATTCGCCCAGTGCTCGGTGCGGATCCGGGTACCGAAGAGCGGATGCTGTGCCGACGCGATGTCGCCAACCGCGTAGATATCGGGATCGCTGGTGCGCAACGTCGAGTCGACGAGCACGCCGCCGTCGGCGCCCATCGTCAGGCCCGCCGCCTGCGCGAGATCGGTGTTGGGCGCCGCTCCGACCGCGACTAGGACTGCGTCGGCATCGATGGTCGACCCGTCACCGAGACGAAGCCCGGTGGCGGCGCCGTCAGCCGTGGTGATCTCCTCGACCTTTGCACCGAGTCGCAGGTCGACACCGTTGTCGCGGTGCAGTTTGGCGAACACCTGCGCGGCCTCAGGGCCGAGGGCGCCCAGCAGCGGCAGTTCGGCGGCTTCGACGACGGTGACGTTCGCGCCGCGTTGCCTGGCGTCGGCGGCCACCTCGAGACCGATCCAGCCGCCGCCGACGATCGCCAGCGACGCGTCCTTCGTCAATGCCGCGTTGAGCGCGTCTGAGTCGTCGACCGTGCGCAAATAGTGCACGCGGTCTGCATCGGCGCCGGGGATCGGGGGCCGTCGCGGCGCCGATCCGGTGGCCAGCAGCAGCTTGTCGTATGGCAGTGTGCTGCCGTCGGTCAGCCCGACGAGGCGCCCGTGCGAGTAAACCGCCGTCACGGGTGTGCCGAGCCGCAGGTCTACCTGCTGGTCGCGATACCAGTCGGCGGGGTGCGGCGTGAACTCGTCGAGCTTCTTCTTGCCTGCCAGATACTCCTTCGACAATGGCGGACGCTCGTACGGCAGATGGTTTTCGGTGGCGAACAGCACGACCTCGCCGTCGAAGCCCTTGTCGCGCAATGCCTCAGCCGCCTTGGCTCCGGCTAGTCCGCCGCCGACGATGACGAAGTGCGCAGATTTCGACGCCATGACTCGACGCTACGCCGCTGGCTAGGGCGCGTCGACGGGCACTTCTGTGTACTGCGGCTGGAATCCATCAGCGCTGAACGTGAAGCCCTTGCCACTCTGCTCGCTCATGCAGCCGATGCCGAGCCGGCGCACCCGCAATCGCCAACGCGGCACCTGCGGCCTGGCAGCCCGCCCATACGCGGGGGATTATCGCGCACTGCCACCGCCCGCTGGGCGTAGCGAAGTAATAGGCGGTCTGGTAGTTCGGGTGTGCCGCATATTGCGAGGCGTCGACCATGTGTACGTTGTCGACCGGCGGCAGGTGCGGCGTGGTGGCGGTTTCCATCGGCGCGATGGTTTCCCACTCTCCGGAGTTGGCCACAGGCTCAGATGCTGCAGCCGGCAACGGTCAACATTGTTGCCGCGGCGATCACGGGTACGGTAGCCATTTCGCCCATAGCCTGCCGGAACGTGATTTCGGTGCGTCAACCGGGGGTCACAAGCTGCATTAGCCTGCGCGAGCTGCGCACAGCACGGCCACCGACGTCGTACGCCATCACCCGACGCCACGCCACTGGCTAGGGCGCGTCGGCGGGCACTTCGATGTACTGCGGCTGGAATCCGTCAGTGCTGAACGTGAAGCCCTTGCCACTCTGCTCGCTCATGCAGGACACACCCGTGGCCTGCTGGACGTTGCAGCGGAATCGGGCCACGATCAAGGTTTTGTTGAACGGCAGGACCTTCGCGGACCCGGGAACAAGCGTGAATCCCGGTTGATCGAGCACCGCGAACCGGGGATCGCCATCGGAGTCGATGACGATCGCGTTGGGTGCCGTTTCGGTGCCCGAGGCGTCCTGCACCGTGTCCGGTGCGCCCGCGATGCCGAGGGCGCCGCCCGCGGACTGGCAGCCGGCCATGTTGCTGGGCAAAACGGCGCAGTGCCACTTGCCGCTGGGAGTGGTGAAGTAGTACGCGGACTGGTCCTCGTTCGGGTGGGTGACGTAGTCGAAAGCGTTCGCCAGATGCTCGATACTGGTCGGCGGTAGCGCAGGTGCCGCGCTGGTATTCGTCCCCGGATCGGGCCGCGGGTCTCCGTTGTTCACGACGCTTACGCCAGAGCAGCCTGCGACGGCCACCAGCACCGCCGGCATCAGAGTAAAGAAACGCATTTGTGTCAACAGCGTGCCTGAGGCCGATTGCGTCGGATCAACCGGGGGTCACTAGCTCCCTTAGCCTGCGCGCGTTGCGCACGGCATGGCCACCGAGGTCGTTGTTGAAGTACACGAGCACGCGCCTGCCCTCGTCGTGCCATGCCGTGACGAGGCCGGCCCACTCCCGAAGCTGCGCCTCTGAATACGAGCCGGTGTACAGCGACGCGGGCTCGGGTCCATGCATACGGATGTAGACCAAATCACTGGTGGCCCTTGGCACGCAGGGCAACCCAGCGCCACTCATCACCACATAAGCTGCGCCGCGGCGCTCCAGCAGCGAGAACACCGCGGGGTCATTCCATGACGGGTGGCGCAACTCCATCGCCACCGGAATCGACGGCGGCATCAGGCCGAGGAAATGGTCGAGCCGGTCGTCGTCACGCTGCGCCTCCGGGTGCAGCTGAACCAACAGCGCCTCGGCCCGGTCGCCAAGGCCCTTCCAGCATCGCTCGAATCGCTCCACCCACGGCTCCGGCGACTTCAGCCTGCGGAAGTGGGTGAGCCCCCGATGCGCCTTGACCGACATCGTGAAGCCGTCGGGTAGACGCTGCCGCCAGCCGGTGAAGGCGGCGTCGCGCGGCCACCGGTAGAAGCTTGCGTTGAGCTCGACGGTGTCGAACTCGTCGACGTAGCGGGCCAGCCGCTTGGCCGCAGGCAAGCCGGGCGGATACAGCACATCGGTCCAGTGGTCGTAGGACCAACCCGACGTGCCGATCCGAATCACGTGACCAGTCTGGCGCGCATCTCGTCGTCCAGTGAGACACGGACGAGCGCCGCGGCCAGCTTCGCCGTCTTCCTCGGCGCGAGCGCGCCCAGTCGCCCGGGGTCGGTAGGCAGTCCGATGTCGCGGGCGGCGGCGGTGGCGCGCCGGTCGAAGTGCGGCCGTACCCAGGTCCAAATGTCCTGCACCTCGCGCAGGAAGACGTCCGCGCCGGTGTCGCCGATTCCCTTGAACTGCTTGAGAAGTCGCTTGGTATCGGCGATGTCGTGCGTGTCGGCCAGGCCGCGCAGGTCGCCGCCGTACTCGTCGCGGACGGTGGTCGCGATGTCGGCCAGCCGAGTCGCCGAGCTTTCGTCGTAGCGCGCGTAGTGGGCGCGCCCGAACGCCTTGATCATGGTGTCGCGGTTCGCCGCCAGCACCGACTGCGGGGTTTTCAGCCCGGCGCTAAACAGCTCGCGTGCGGCCTGCATGGCGATGGTTGCGTCGATGGGCTTGCTGGCCAGCATGCACAGCATCAACAGCTGGAATAACGGCATCGGTGCGTCGCGCAGGCTGATGCCCGCCTCCTCGGCATAGGTCGTACCTGCGATTTTCAGCAAGCGGCCGACGAGGTCCTTGTCGGTTGAAGGTGCCATCGGTAGATGGCTTACCCGGTGGCTGCCGCCGAAAACGTGCTCACTTCGGCGGCAGGCTCTTTGCGTAGTCGACGCCGCGGTTCACCCAGGACTGAAGCTGGCGTTTGGACTTGACGCCCTCGGTCGACACCCGCAGCCAACCGCGCGTCTCACGACCGGCCATCACCATGGGTTCGACGTGCTCGCGCGTCAGCAACTTGTCCGTCTCGTCGGGCGGTACCCGCACCATCAGGCCGCCGCGGCCACTGGCGGCCACCGACATGTTGCCGTTGAGCAGAAACGCCAGGCCACCGAACATCCGCTTCTCTTCGATGCCCTTCTGTGCAGCGAGGAGTTCGCGGATGCGGTTGGCCAGATCCTCGTCATACGCCATGGGACGACCGTAACTCTGAAAAGCACTCAGGGCCGTGACCTGTGTGCGATCACGACCCTGAATGCAATCTTCCCGGTCAGGCAGCGCTGGTTGCCAACGCCTCCGCCGGTTCCAGCGCCTGCGCGATGATGTCGGCGACGTCGGTCATCGGTCGCACGTCCAGCGCGTCGAGCACCTCGGCCGGGACGTCATCGAGGTCCGGCTCATTGCGCTGCGGGATGAAAACCGTTGACAGACCGGCCCGTTGGGCGGCGAGCAGTTTCTGCTTCACCCCGCCGATGGGCAGCACCCGGCCGTTCAGCGTCACCTCACCGGTCATGCCGACGTCGGATCGGACCTGACGTCCAGTGGCCATCGACACCAGGGCGGTGACCATCGTGACACCCGCGGACGGGCCGTCCTTCGGCACCGCACCGGCAGGCACGTGCACGTGGATCTTGCGGTCCAGCGCCGCGGGGTCGACGCCGAGCTGTTCGGCGTGCGAGCGGACGTAGGACAGCGCGATCTGTGCCGACTCCTTCATCACGTCGCCGAGCTGGCCGGTGAGCTGCAGGCTCGCCTCGCCCTCGGTGGACCCGGCTTCGATGTAGAGCACATCGCCGCCGAGACCGGTGACCGCGAGACCAGTGGCCACGCCGGGCACCGCCGTGCGCTCGGCCGACTCCGGGGTGAATCTCGGACGGCCAAGGTAGCCAACGAGATCCGGCTCGTCGATCGTCAACGGGTCAGAGGTTTCGGCCAACTTCGTCGTCGCTTTGCGCAGCGCCTTGGCCAGCAGCCGCTCGAACTGCCGCACACCGGGTTCGCGCGTGTAGTCGGCGGCGATCTTGCGCAGCGCGTCGTCGGTCACCGTGACCTCCTCGGCCGTCAGCGCCGCCCGCTCGCGCTGCCGGGGCAGCAGGAAGTCGCGGGCGATGGCGACCTTGTCGTCCTCGGTGTAACCGTCGATCTGCACCAGCTCCATGCGGTCCAGTAGCGCCGACGGGATGTTCTCGATGACGTTGGCCGTCGCCAGGAACACCACATCCGACAGGTCCAGATCCAGATCGAGGTAGTGGTCGCGGAACGTGTGGTTCTGCGCAGGGTCCAGCACCTCGAGCAGCGCGGCGCTCGGGTCGCCGCGGTAGTCCGAGCCGACCTTGTCGATCTCGTCGAGCAGCACGACGGGGTTCATCGATCCCGCCTCGCCGATCGCGCGAACGATGCGGCCGGGCAGCGCGCCGACGTAGGTGCGCCGGTGACCGCGGATCTCGGCCTCGTCGCGCACGCCGCCGAGGGCGACGCGAACGAAATTGCGGCCCAGCGCCCGTGCCACGCTTTCACCGAGCGACGTCTTGCCGACGCCGGGGGGACCGGCCAGCGCCATCACGGCGCCGGACCCGCGACCGCCGACGACCGCCATGCCGCGCTGGGCGCGCCGGGCGCGCACCGCCAGGTATTCGACGATGCGGTCCTTGACGTCCTCCAGCCCGTGGTGATCGGCGTCCAGGACCTCGCGCGCCGACTTCAGGTCCGTCGAGTCCTCGGTGGTGACGTGCCACGGCAGGTCGAGCACGGTGTCGAGCCAGGTGCGGATCCATCCGCCTTCGGGGCTCTGCTCGCTCGACCGCTCCAGCTTGCCGACCTCGCGCAGGGCGGCTTCGCGGACCTTCTCGGGAAGGTCGGCGGCCTCGATGCGGGCACGGTAGTCGTCGGAACCGTCAGGCTCGCCCTCGCCGAGTTCCTTGCGGATGGCGGCGAGTTGTTGACGCAGCAGGAACTCCTTCTGCGTCTTCTCCATGCCGTCGCGCACGTCCTCGGCGATCTTGTCGTTGACTTCGACCTCGGCCAGATGCTCGCTGGTCCAGTCGATCAGCGCGCGCAACCGCTCGGCGACGTCCGGCGTCTCGAGCAGTTGACGCTTCTGCACGTCGGTCAGATACGACGCGTAGCCGGCCGTGTCGGCCAGTTGCGACGGGTCGGACAGCTTGTTGACGAAGTCGATGATCTGCCACGCTTCGCGCCGCTGCAGCATGGCCAGCAGCAGCTTCTTGTACTCGGCGGCCAGCGCACGGGTCTCGTCGGTCGGATCGCTGTCCTCGACCTCGGTCACCTCGACCCACAGCGCCGCACCGGGCCCGGTGGTGCCGGTTCCGATGTGGGCCCGACGCTCACCGCGAATCACTGCGGCGGAACCGCCACTACCGGCGATGCGCCCGACCTGAACGATCGACGCGAGCACACCGTAGGTGGGGTAGCGGTCATCCAGCCGCGGGGCGATGAGCATCTTTCCGCTCTCGCTGGCCTGCGCGGCGTCGACGGCTGTCCGGGCGGCGTCGTCGAGCTCGATGGGCACCACCATCGTGGGCAGCACGATCGGCTCGCTGACAAACAACACCGGCACTGAGATTGCTTCAGGCATTCGGTCCTCCAAAGTTAAGCCTGCTGGGCTCAACCCTGGGACGGGCTCCTTTGTTCCCATCGGGCCCGCGCCCTTCTGGCCACCACGACCGTCGCCACGATGAACAGCGCCGTCAGCACCAGCGACATCGCCGTACCGACCGCGTTGACCACGTCGACAGGCAGCGTGAATATCACGATGAGCTGCAAAACCATCCCGATCAGCAGCCCGATACCCCACATCGCCGAGAGCAGAATGTGCAACCTGCGCTTGAACTCCGTCTCGCCGGGTTCGTCCTCGTCGCCGTCGGGGCGGACACGCTCGGCAATCACCTTGGTGAGCGGTTTGCCGATCAGGTACCCGGCGAACGGGTCGACGCGCCTGGCCCTGACTGCGTCGTAACTGACCTTGGCGCCGGACAGCACGGTGGCCGTCAACAGCGTGGTGTACTCCGATACGCCCGCAGCGCGAAGGCCGTAATAGGCGACGAGCGGTGGCGCGACAATCGAGGAGAATTCCGCGGATCATCGCGCTCCGCGGCGGCGCGGGTGAGTGGTTGTCGCTCACTGCGATCACCCAAGGTTGAGGCCCAGGCACTGTGCTGTGTCCCCGTTCGTCCCACCCATTTGGGCGATGTCACGCAACGGTTTGGGTGAGTACTTACAGACATGGCCCCTTGGCGATTGCGTGACTTCCACGAAGACGATCTCGACCAGGCGATTTACATCTGGGATGAGAATCGGAACTCAAATTACCCGCATCCAGTTTTTCCGGTCTCCGAGGTGATCTCGGCTGCCAGGTCGGGGCAGCCTGCCGTCGTGGCCGTTGTAGGTGACGAGATCGTGGGTGTGGCGACGGCGCAGCTGCAAGCCGAGCGGGCATGGATATCGCTCGTTGCGCTCAGCGGCATGTGGCGCAACCGGGGCATCGGGAGCGCTCTGCTCGGGGAGTTGGAAATCCGACTGCGAACGCTCGGCGTGCGTCGGATCAGCGCACTGCTCCCAGCGGATGCCGCAGGAACTGAGGCCATGCACAACTCCGGCTACAACGAACTCACCGGACTGAGCTACTTCGAAAAGGTCGTCCACGTCGGCGCCGCCGACGCCGGTCTACTGGCCAGTCTCGGCGGCCAGGTGATGCCGTTCGGTCTGTGGCAATCGATGGCGGGCATGGAAACCGAGAAGCAGATCATCGAGCGACGAATCGTCTTACCGCTGGTTGAGCCGAACACCGCTGCGCACTATGGGGTTTCGCCGCCCAAGGCGGTGATTTTGTTCGGGCCACCCGGCACAGGGAAGACGAGCTTCGCCAAAGCTGTGGCGGGTCGGCTCGGCTGGCCCTTCGTCGAGCTGTTTCCCTCGCGACTTGCCGCGCCCGATGTCGCGATGGCCAGTGCGCTGCGCGAAGCCTTCGCCAGCCTGATGGAATTGGAAGCGGCCGTGGTCTTCATCGACGAGGTGGAGGAGATTGCCGGCTGCCGGTCAGGAATCGCCTCCGACCCCGCACACGGTGTGACAAACGAACTGCTGAAGTTGATCCCGGCGTTCCGCCAACACGACGAACGCCTCCTCGTCTGTGCGACGAATTCGGTGCGCTCGTTGGACTCCGCGTTTCTGCGCCCTGGCAGGTTTGACTACATCATTCCGGTAGGCCCGCCGGATCCTGTTGCCCGCGCCGCCATCTGGAATCGCTACCTGGGTCCGACGGCGGCCTCGGTCGAGATCGACAAGCTTGTCGAAGCAACCGAGATGTTCACGCCTGCCGATATCGAATTCGCTGCCCGCAAGGGCGCCCAATCTGCCTTCGAGCGTGAGATCGAGTTCCGGCGCGGCGATCCCGCCCACACCGACGACTACTTATCCGCGATCGCCGACATCCGGCCGACTTTGACCCCAGACATGCTGGCCCAGTTCCAGGAGGACATCGCATTACGGACGCGGCTGTGATCGCGGAATAGTGGCGCGGAGATCGCGGTCGTACCTGTCATGGCCGATATCACATCCGACACCGTCGTCGCCGTCACCGGCGCCAGCAGCGGCATAGGGGAGGCCATCGCGCGACTGCTGGCCGCCCGTCGGGCGTCCCTTGTCCTCGGCGCGCGCCGCGTCGCGCGGTTGGAGCGGATCGCCGACGACCTTCGCGTGCACGGTGCCGACGTGATTCCGCTTGAGGTCGACGTCACCCATCGCGAAGACCTCGACCGGCTGGTGCGGGCTGCCGTCGACCGGTTCGGCCGACTCGACGTCCTGGTGAGCAATGCCGGCATCAGCAAGCTCGGACCGCTGGCCGACGGCGATGTGGACGGCTGGTCGGCGATGATCGACGTGAACCTGCGCGGTGTCTTGAACGGCATCGCCGCCGCGATGCCGGTGTTCCGCAGGCAGGGCCGCGGGCATTTCGTGACGACGGTGTCCACCGCCGGCCTGAAGATCGTCCCCGAGATGGGCGTCTATGCGGGGACCAAGAACGCCGTCCGGACGGTGATGGAGTCCCTGCGGCAGGAGTCCACCGACGGTGTCATCCGGACCACGTCGATCTCCCCGGGCTTCGTGCGTACCGAGCTCGGTGACTCGATCGACGACCCGGCGGCGCGCGCCGAAATACGTTCCACGATGGACGAAATCGGCCTTGCGCCGGAAGCCGTTGCGCGGGCTGTCGCCTTCGCGATCGAACAACCACACGATGTCGAGATCGGCGAAATCGTCATCCGCCCAACGGTTCAGGGCTAGCCCGCACGGCAGTGAGCCTGCCGCCGGGGTAGCGACAGGCTCACTGGGGGGTGGTGCTGTTACGCGGAGGTGGGTTGCGCGCCCAGCACCCGTTGGAGGTCGGGCTTCATCTGCAGGAGCTGCTGGCCCCAGTAGCCCCAGCTGTGAGTCCCGTTCGCCGGGAAGTTGAATACCGCGTTCTGACCGCCCGCGGCCACATAATTGTCCCGGAAGGCCTCGTTGGTGCGCAGCGTGAATCCTTCGAGGAACTGCGCCGCCATCAGATCGCCACCATCGTTACCGACGTCGAGATCCGACGGGGTGCCGTTGCCGCAGTAGATCCACAGCCTGGTGTTGTTGGCGACCAGCTGATGAATGTTGACCATCGGGTCGTTGCGCTTCCATGCCGGATCAGACGACGGGCCCCACATGTCCTCGGCGTTGTAGCCGCCCGCGTCGTTCATCGCGAGACCGATCAGCATCGGCCACCAACCCTCGGACGGGTTCAGGAAGCCGGACAGCGAGGCCGCGTAGATGAACTTCTGGGGGTAGTAGATGGAGTAGGTCAGCGCGGTGCTGCCACCCATCGAGAGCCCGACGACGGCGTTGCCGTTCTGCGAGACACCCTGATTCGCCTCCAAGTAGGCCGGCAGTTCCTGCGTCAGGAACGTCTCCCACTTGTAGGTGTAGTCCTGGCCGTTGCCCTCCGACGGCTTGTACCAGTCGGAGTAGAAGCTCGACTGGCCACCGACCGGCATGATGGTCGACAGCCCCGAGCCGTAGAACCACTCGAACGCGGGGGTGTTGATATCCCAGCCGTTGTAGTCGTCCTGCGCACGCAAGCCGTCGAGCAGATACACCGCATGCGGTCCGCCGCCCTGGAACTGAACCTTGATGTCGCGGTTCATCGCATTCGAATGCACCATCAGGTAGTCGACGGGCAAACCGGGTCGGGAGAACGCACCTGCGGTCGCTGACCCTCCGGCGTAGCCGATCAACGCTGGCAGGGCTGCCGCCACGAGGGCGCTGGCCGCCAGCCGGCGCCCCCACTTACCTCGAAACTTCTCAATCCACTTCATAACGGCAACCAACCCACCTTTCCAATTACTTGTCACAAGCAATTGCCGTTGCTTTGCGTGCGCTAGTGAAACACCCGCCTCATACGTCACACGCGTACCAACACGGAGTTGCCACGTCGCGAATGGCTAACGATTGCGACTCGGCCTCGATACCAAGTGGTTGAACTGGTGAAACGCCGCTCGACTACCGCCGGAATAGCTGGGTGACGTGTCGCGGGTTCAACTCCTCCAGACACGTCACGCCGAGTAGCCGCATGGTGCGGCCGACCTGGTCGGACAGGATCTCGATCGCACGGTCGACGCCGGCCTCGCCGCCTGCCATCAGTCCGTAGAGATACGCGCGCCCGACGAGGGTGAACCGCGCGCCGAGCGCGATGGCGGCGACGATGTCGGCGCCGGACATGATCCCCGTGTCCAGCACGATCTCGGTGTCGTCGCCGAGTTCACGCGCGACGCTGGGCAGCAGATGGAAGGGCACCGGCGCACGGTCGAGCTGTCGGCCGCCGTGATTGGACAGCACGATGCCGTCGACGCCGAGGTCGACCACCGACCTGGCGTCTTCGAGCGTCTGAATTCCCTTGACCACCAACTTGTTCGGCCACTGTGACTTGATCCATGCGAGATCCTCGAAGGTCACGGTCGGATCGAACATGGTGTCGAGATATTGGGCGACGGTGCCCGGCCAGCGATCCAGTGACGCGAACGACAGCGGTTCTGTGGTCAGGAGGTCGAACCACCAGCGGGGGTGAGGCACCGCATCGAGGACCGTGCGCAGCGTGAGGGCGGGCGGGATGGACATGCCGTTGCGGGTGTCGCGCAGTCGTGCGCCCGCGACAGGAACGTCGACAGTGGCCAGCATGGTGTCGAACCCCGCCGCGGCGGCGCGCTCCACCAACGCCATCGAGCGGTCCCGGTCCTTCCACATGTACAGCTGAAACCAGTTGCGGCCGGTAGGGTTTGCGGCCTTGACATCCTCGATGGAGGTGGTGCCCAACGTCGAAAGCGAGAACGGGATGCCCGCCCTCGCCGCGGCGTGCGCGCCGGCGATCTCACCCTCGGTGTGCATCAGCCGGGTGAAGCCGGTCGGCGCTATCCCGAACGGCAGCGCGACCCGGTCACCGAGAACATCCCAACCGGTGTCCACTTCGGCGACGTCGCGCAGGATCGTCGGGTGAAATTCGATGTCTTTGAAGGCCTGCCGTGCCCTGGCCAGTGACAGTTCCTCCTCCGCGGCACCGTCGGTGTAGTCGAACGCCGCCTTCGGCGTTCGCCGCTTGGCGAGCCGTCGCAGGTCGTCGATCGTCAGTGCGGCCGACAGCCGTCGCTTGGTTCCGTTGAGCTCAGGCTTCTTGAACTGGATCAGGGGAGCCAGGTCACGAGTTTTGGGAATCCGCCGGTCCATCAGGATTGTCGTGTCTAGTCAGCTGTCACGGTTTGGGCTCGCTGCACGTGGTTCCGACGTTCTTCGATGGCCCTGCCGATGTCCTGCAGCAGCAACGGTTTACGAGCGACGAGGTCCTCGACATGCGCGCGGTCGATCTGCAGCACCGTCACCTCCTCCATCGCGTATGCGGACGCAGTCACCGGTTCCCGCGTGAGCGTGGTCTGGCCGAGAAAGTCGCCCTCGTCCAGGGTACGGACCGGGATCATCACCCCGTCGTCGCCGCTCACCACCAACCTGACCTTCCCGTTGACGATGAATTGCCGGATCTCGGTCATCTGGTCGAAGACGGAAGCCTGTAATGACGCGCGGCCCGACGAATAGCCGATGAATCCGACTACGGCGGCAGACAGGACGCTGGTGATGAGCAGCATCACCAGCAATTTGGATTGGATGCTGACCCGCGACATCACCGGCAGACGGAAATGCCTTCGCCTCGGCGCGGCACTGCTCAGGACGGTGGAATCCGGCACGGTGGACGTCGACGCGCCGTTGCGGCCCGTGGACAAAGGCGGCATGGGCGTCCTCTCAGGAATGTCGTCTGCCGGGCGAAGACTATCTGGTGAATCTTGGAGCCACCGTCACAGTGGGAAAATCGCGACATGCCGGTAACCGACGATCCATACGACCTGCAACGTTTTGTCGACGCGCAGGAACACATTTACGGCACCGTCACAGCGGAATTAGCCGCAGGCAGAAAGCGAAGCCACTGGATGTGGTTCGTATTTCCGCAACTGCGCGGCCTCGGCAGCAGCCCGACGGCGGTCAGGTTCGGCATCTCCTCAGCCGATGAGGCGCGCGCCTATCTCGCTCACGATTTGCTGGGTTCACGGCTTCGGGAGTGCGCGCGGTTGGTGGCGCGCATCGACGGTCGCTCGGCCCAGGACGTGTTCGGATGGCCCGACGACATGAAGCTGAGGTCGTCGATGACGTTGTTCGCCCGCGCAGCCGACGACAATGCCGACTTCGTGGCGGTGCTGGACAAGTTCTACGGGGGCGAGGAGGACCCGGCGACGTTGGAGCGGCTGGCGTGACGATCAGCTCGGCTCGATGATCAGCCAGCCGTGCGGCTCGATCTGAACCTCGGAGACCGTGTTCTGCGGCGGTGCGCCCGAGCCCGCGACGATGCGTCCGCCGCCGAAACCGAGGTCGTTCAGCGACACCGCCATCGGCGCCTCGTCGACGTTGAGGGCGATCAGCAGCGCGTCCGCATCGCGGCGCGCCTGGTAGACGTACTGCGTGTTGGCAAGTGCCACAGCGGATGTCCGTGCCGCGTGCAACCACGGGTGTCGCCGTCGCAACCCGATCAGATACTGGTGCAGCCGGAAGATGTCCTGGCCGTGCTCGTCGACACCCATTAGGGGAGAGGTGAATTCGGGCCGGACCGCGTCGTCGCCGCCGACCCGCTCTTCCTTGATGCCGGTGTAGGCCGACTCGTCTCCCGCGTACACGCTCGGCGTTCCGCCGATCGTGAGCAGGATGGCCAGCGCGTGTTCGAGATGCCGGGTGTTCTCCAGCTTGCTGGCGATCCGCGTGACGTCGTGATTGCCGATGAACGTCATCGGGATGAAGACGTCGAGGAACTCGTTGTGCCGCTTCAGCGCGTGGTCGAGTTCGTGAAAGTTGCCGTCGTTCAGGCTGCTCCAGATCGCCTTCCAGAGTTCGTACTGGGTGATCGAGTCGAACCCCGCATGCTTCACATGGCCGGAGTAGTCGCCGTGGATGACCTCGCCGACGAACCATGCGTCGCCGAAGTCTTCGCGGACACGCGGCAGCACCTGGGCCCAGAACCGGTCGGGCACGGCGTAAGCGGCGTCGAGGCGCCATCCGTCGGCTCCCCGCCGTAGCCAGTGCTTCATCACGTCGACGGTGTAGTCGACGACTTCGGGGTTGTCGTGGTTGAACGCGATCAACTCACCGTGGCCCTCGAACGTCTCGAAGTCGTTGCCGCTGTGGCGGAACCATGCGGTGTCGCCCCCTGCGACGGCGTCGCGGTAGCGCGGGTAGTCGGTGCCGATGTGGTTGAAAACGCCGTCGAGCAGGACGCGCAGACCGCGCCGGTGCGCCTCCTCGACGAGGGCGTCGAAGTCGCCGTCGTCGCCGAGCCGCGGATCGATGCGGTAGTGGTCGGTGGTGTCATAGCCGTGCGTGCGGGAGTCGAATATCGGGCCGAGCGCGATACCCGACGCGCCGAGTTCGACGGCGTGGTCAAGCCATTCGATGATCCGGCGCAGCCGGTGCTCATCGGGCGCCGGCGGCGGGTCGGCCGGAAACGCGCCGACGAAGCCGAGCGGATAGACGTGCCACCAGATCGCGTGCTCGATCCAGCCCGGTTCTGTCACGGATGAGCGTTCGCGCGAAGATCCCGTCATGGCCGGAACTTCGCTTCGTAGAGGGACTTCATCTCGTCGGCCAGGGTCGGCGCTGGCCCGTCGGTGACCACGTTCGGCGCGACGGTGGTGATGGGCAGCGCGGCCACGGCTGAAGGTGGCGCGCCCCACTCGGCGCGCCACCTGGTCAGCTGGTCACTCGAAGTCGCGTAGACGATACGGCCGAGGCCTACCCAGGCGTGGCCGGCCGCGCACATCGGGCAGTGCTCGCCGGACGTGTACACCGTCGCCTCCGCGCGTTCCGCGGGCGTCAGGTTGGCCACGGCCCACTGCACGATCGCGAACTCCGGATGCCGGGTGGCATCGCCGCCGGCGACCCGGTTGTGGTCCTCGAACAATGTTCGGCCGTCGGCGCCGACCAGAATCGAGCCGAACGGTTCGTCACCGGCCTGCAGTCCCCTGCGCGCGAGTTCGACGCAACGGCCGAGGCGCTCGAGGTCGTCGTCGCTGATCGCCACAGGCGCTGAGTTTACGAGAGCCGGTGTCACGATGAGTTTCGGGCTTCGCTGGGGTCCAACGATCGGAGGTGATCAGGTTGATCGAGGAGGGCGACACCGCAGCATGATGGACTTCGAAAGGCATTGCGCCGAGATCGTCGCTCAGACCGCCGCGCTGACCGGCTACCTCAACGGTGCTGACCTGCGCAGGCCGGTGCCGACATGCCCTGGCTGGAATGCCTCCCAGCTGATGCAGCATGTGGACGGCGGACTGCGCTGGGCGGCCGAGATCGTCGGCACTCGCGCGACGACACCACCGCCCGACGTCGCGCTGCGTGACCTGTCCGGCGCCACCGACGGGGATCCGGCGGCGCTGTCCGCGTCGCTTGAGGAGGCCGCAGGCCGGCTGGCGGAGGTTCTGACGGACGCCGGACCCGCCGCCACGATGTGGTGCCCGGTCGATGGCGGCGGGACGGCGTTCTATGCGCGACGCTTCACCCACGAAACCGCGATCCACCGGGCCGACGCCGCCATCGCGCTCGGCGTCGATTTCGTGTTGGATCCCGAGGTCGCCATCGACGGTGTCGACGAATGGCTCGAACTGGGCTCTCTGCCTTTCCATTTCGACGTTCACCCCTGGATGCGGGAGCTACTGGGGCAGGGTCGCACCATCGGGCTGCAAGCGACGGACACCGGAACCGGCTGGCTGCTCGATCTGACGGGGGACGTCATCGCATGGCGCCGGTCCGGCGAGCAAGGCGCGGCCGAACTGCACGGACCCGTGACGGATCTGTTGCTGACGATGTACCGGCGCATTCCCGTCGACGCGGGCCACGTCGATGTGGCAGGGGACGCCGAACTCGTCGACTTCTGGCTCGAGCGTGTCGGATTCGGCTAGCCGACGTCGAGCCTGCAGGCGCAGGACGCGACGATGGGCACGTCCGCGCGGGCGGCGGCAAGCGCCAGCTGCTGGCCGATGATCCCCGCCTCTGCGGTGCGGCCCAGCCGTTGCAGGCATTCGTGGTAGCCGTGCAGGCTCCACACATTGCCCGGGTGCTGGCACGGCCTGCTCAGCGTCGGATCGAGCCCGAGGTCTGCGGCGTACACGTCTGCGGCCTCCTCGACACGGCCCTGTTCCAGTAACAGGGCCCCGTAGGCGTGGCGGGTCGGCTGCATCCAGCCCCACGGCTCGTCGTACGGCAGGGCGTCGTCGAGCTCGATGGCGCGTCGCAAGTGCGCGAACGCGTACTCGAATTGCCCTTCTCGATAGGCGATTTCGCCGTCGAGCATCTCGCGCGCCACGGCCAGGATGTCACGTGCGGTGTTGTTGAACAGATACCGGCTGTCGGGGATGCGGTCGTAGGCGGCGGCCAGCGCCACGCGCTCGGCGTACGCCTGCGGCATTTGTCCCTTGGCGGCATGCGCGACGCCGCGGCCGTAGTGGATGGTGGCGGCCGTCGTGCAATAGAGGTCGACGTCGTCGGGGACCGGTTCGGCGATCAGCTCGTCCCACCGGCCGAACCGTACGAGCACGTGAATCCGCAACGGCACGAACGCTTCCAGCCAGTCCGCCATCGGCGGCGACTCGATCGCCAACAATTCGGGGGTGAGCTGTCCGGCGAGTTCGTCCGCGGCCTGCATGGCGATCGCCGAGTTACCCTCGAACATCGCGGAGTAGACGATGAAGTGCAGGTTGTGTGCGCGGTAGAGCGAGTAGAAGTTGAGCGGGCCCTCGCGGTCAACGAACCGCCGATCAGCTTGCACCGCCGCCAGATTCGACATCACCGAGTTTCGGTAGTCGCCACACAGCACGTCGATGTGGCTGGCCATGTGCTGCAGGTGGCCAGCATCCGGCACGAGATCCCGCAGCAGGTCGGCGGCGGGCAGCGCGTCCTGCGGGGTGGCCGACATCTCCATCGTGTGCAGGTACAGATGCAGCACGCCGGGATGCCTGCGGCCTGCAGGCGTGGCCAGCGCATCATCGAGGATTCGCTTTGCCTCCACGACTCGCGACCCCGGTGCGGGATCTCCGGTCCTGGTGTCCCACAAGGCCCACGCCGTGACGTTCACCAACGCGTCGGCGGCCAAAGCCTGCACGTCGATGTCGTCGGGATAGGCCTCGGCGAGCGTCACCATCGCGTCTGCGTAACCGGCGTGACCCACGGTCAGCGCATCGGTGTCGTGGGGATCATCGGTGGGGAAGCGGGCCTGCAGTGCCTCGATCAGCCCGCGCTCCGTTGCCGACGCCCGCCCGTTGGCCGCCAGCCCGAGTTCCATCCTGGCGCGGGCCAGCGATGCCGCCATGTCGACCGGGTCGAACGCCTCCCACGCCTTGTTGTAATTCGGGCCGACGGAGTAGGCGATGCCCCAGCGGGCGATGGCCAGGTCTGGGTCGAGCTCGAGGGCCCGTTCGAAGCAGCGGATCGCCTCGTCGTGGTTGAAGGCGTATGCCCACACGAGCCCCCGGTCGAACCAGACCTGCGCCTGCGGTGACGGGGTGTCAATCGGCCGGTGATAGGACCCGAGGTCGTAGTACGTCTCCGTTTGATTCGCCGAAACGGTCATACAGGGCACGATAATTCACTCGCGATGCGGTGGCGATGATTGCGAGCAGACAACCCGCCGCACCCCATATCGCCAGGGTGACAAGCGGGGTCAGCGCGCCGTTGCCGCCGAAGTAGGAGATGCTGCGCAGCAGCGCGACACCGGAGCCCTGCGGGACGATCCAGCTGAACGTCGAGTAGAAGCCCGACAGCAGCGGCCTGCCCACCGGGCCCGCGGCCGCCGCGTTGCCGACGACAACCAGGAACAGGGTCAGCACCATCGATGCCACCGATCCGAACGACGCCGCCACACCGGTGACCGCGCCCGCGACGGCCATCGCGTAGAGCCACAGCGCCCCGAAGACGGCCCATGTGTGGCCCGCGAGCGCGCCGAGGACGGCGTCGACGTAGACCGTCACCACACAGGCAAGCACGGCCGAGTACCCCGCCAGCGTCAGGCTGCGCAGCACAAACCGCATGGGTCTGCGCACCTTGCCCATGATGTAGCCGAATGCGGTGGCGCCCACGGACGCTCCGATGGAGATGAAGATGATGGCGTAGAACTCGACGGTGCCCGACGGGTCGGCGGCCGACGTCGGTGCGACGTCCTCCACGGAGGCGGTCAGGCCCGCTCGTCTCGCGATCTCGCGGCCGACCGTCTCAGCGGCGGTGGCCACACTGCGACCGCCGCCGCCTGCGGTGTAGATCTTCAACTCGCCAGCAGGGGTGACGACGAACGCCGAATCGGCCTTCCGTTCGCGGACTTCCTGCCGCGCGGCGGCGTCGTCGCCAACCTTGTTGACCGCCAATGCATCCTGGCCGTCGATGGCGTTGACGACCTGATCGGGGGCGGCCACCGCCACCGTGAGGTGGTGCAGGGTCGGCCTGGCGAATGCGCCGGAGTAACTCGCGATCATCGCGACCACGAACGCCGTCAGCGCGACCATCGCGAGGACCACGGTGCGGATTCCGCTCTTTGTCACCTCGGGAGAGGCATGCCTTGCCATGTGAAAGCCTTTCTAACGTATGGGAATTGGTCTAATGCCTTGCGGCGGCGGAGGAGAGGCCGAGCAGTGCGCTGACGGTGTCCAGCGCTCCGCTTACCCTGCCGCGCAGATCGGCGGCGTCCCGGTCCTCCATCCAGGAACGCAACACCTCCATGAACCCGCCGACCAGAAAGCGGGTGACCGCTTCCGGCGTCAGGCTTGCGACGGTGGTGACAGCGGGCATACCCGCTGTCGCTATCTCCTCGCATGCAGGTGCGAGCTCTGCACGGAACGCGGCAACCACCCGCTGCGTGACCGCACTCGGCACGATGTTGCGGTACATCGCGCGGTGGTGGGCGGCGAAGTCGAACAGGGCCAGGATGCGGGCACCCGGCTCGCCGACGAGGTCCGCGGTGGCCGACGCGAAGGCAGCGGAGAACGCGAACGCAACCGCGTCGTCGCGGTCACGGAAGTGTTGGTAGAAGACCTGCCTGCTGACCCCGGCGCGCGCGACGATGTCGCCGACCGTGAGCCGGTCGACCGGTTGCTCATGTGCGAGCGCGAAGGCGGCGTCCCGTAGCCGGGCGCGGACGCGTTCGGCGCGGGGATCGACACTGTTGGCTCGTGCTGCCATATCCGCAGCGTAAGCGATTTCATAGACAACTGACTACGAAAGATTAGGTAATCTAAGACACCCTTCTGAGCAGGTGTGACGGCGGCGACGTCAAAGGGTGTGCAGTACGGCGGTGGCCACCGCCAATGCGACGCCGATCACGGCGGGAAGCATGTCCGCAACGGAATCGGAGGCACGCAGGTGGAACACGACGGCCCCGATGGACAGCAGTGCCAGACCAATGGCGGCCGCGATCCCGATCGGCGCCCACAGCAGCCCGATCAGCACCCCGGCGACGCCGGCGAGCTCGAGAGTGCCGATCATCCGCCACTGCATCGGCGACACGCCCAGGTGGTCACGGATCGCGAGGGACTTGGCGACGCCGAGGAGCTTGATGCTCGCGGCGAACGTGAAGAGTGCTGCGAGCAGCAGCGTCACGATTACGGTGGCGGTGTCCACCACCGCAGATTACGACCCACCTTCCGAACAGGAGCCTCGAATGATCCGGTGCGTCCGCCTGTGGACCGGAGAGGACGGCAACTCGCACTTCTGCGACGGCAGCCTCGATATCACGCCGGGACGCAACAACGACCTGGTGTCGACCGCGATGGCGGCAACGCATGCGACCGTCGAAGAAACGGCGGGCGGGACCGCCGGTTCCGGTCATCAGTGGCGGCTCGAAGGCTCCGATCCGTGGCGGCGCATGTATGTGGTGCTCGCACCCGACGCCGAGGTTCCGTTCGTCGGGGACTGAGTCACTCGGTGACCCGCGACTGTACGGATGCGACGAAAGGTTGCACGGTCGCCAGCCAGGTATCGGGCTCCGACGCGAACACGACGTGCCCGGTCGGAAAGGTCTCGAATCTCGAACCGGGTATCGCTGAAGCGACTTGGTCACCCCATCGGCGCGGTGCGGACACATCCTTGGTGCCCCACGTGATCAGCACCGGCGCGGTGATGGCCGAGGCGGCCTGCCGTAGGTCGTGGCCAGGTTCGGTGAAGCTGCGCCACAGCGCCGCGGCGGTGCGGGCCCCGTCGAGAGTCCTGCCCCTGGCGACCACACGCCTCACGATCGCCCGATCGCCCGCCGTCCTCGCATGCATGTAGGCCCGGACGAATGCCGGAAACATCAGCCTGACGATTTCGGGCCTGCCCATCAACGCACAGAACGCGCGGGTGGCGGCGTTGTGGTCGGTGAACCCGCCGGTGTTGACCAGGACGACGCCCGCGATGCGCTCCTGCCGCTCGATCGCCAACCGGGAGGCCGCGTATCCGCCGACGGAATTGCCAATCACGACCAGATTGGTCAGATCCAGGCGGTCAACGAATTCCACTGCCAGATCACCGAACTGGACCGCGGTAAGCGGGGTGTCAGGGTAGGGCGACTCACCGTGGCCGGGCCAGTCCACCGCGAGTACCCGGTGACGCTGCAACAGCGAATCCCGCACCACGTCGTAATCGGTGCGGTCATGGAGAGCGGCGTGGAGCAGCAGGACCGGCGGGCCTTGACCATCGTCGGTGTAGGAGACCGTCCCGAGTGACGTATCGATCGTCGGCATCGGCTCATCATTTCACCGACCGGCCGGTCGGTCAACTAGTATGGATCGGGACACTCGGCAAGGAGACCTCGGTGGCAACAGACGTCGGCAACAAGCGGCTCGCGGCCGCACAGCAGACACGGGCGAACCTCATCGAAACAGGGCTTGTGCTTTCCGAGGAGCTCGGATTGGAAGGGCTCAGCGTGAACGCCGTCGTAGCCGCGGCAGGTGTGTCCAAAGGCTCGTTCTTCCACCATTTCCCGGATCGGGCAAGCTACCTGGTGGCGATGCATCGCCGATTCCATGACAAGTTGTTCGACGAGGTGATGGCTGTCATCGGCGAAATGCCGCCCGGCAGAGCGCGACTCGCGGCGGCCGCCCGCACCTATCTGGACGGGTGCCTGCGAGACCGGGGCGTCAAGGCGCTGCTGCTCGAGGCGCGCGGTCACCTTCCGATCGCCGACGAGGTCGTGCGCCGCAACCGAATGAACGTCGACGTGGTCGCCGCCGACTTTCAAGCGCTTGGCTATGCCCACCCGCGTTCAGCGGCGCGGCTCTGGATCGCAGCGACCGCCGAATGCGCGTTGATGGAGCTCGAGACAGGGAGAGCCGACGAATCGGCGCGCTCCAGCCTCGCCGAATTCACGCACTGACCTGGAAATTCGACTTCAGACTAGAAACGTGTTCTAGTTCTGGGGTGCTGGAGTTCACCCATATCGGGGACGTCACATCCGAGGAAGTCGAGCGGATGCGCGCCGTCTATGGACCGCTGGCCGAGTCGGTCCGCGCGCTCATCGACGCCACGATCCGAACGGAGGTCGACGCCGACGAGGTGGCTGCGGTCAAGGCCGAGATCGACGCGGCGACCGCGCGGCTGCGGGCCAAGCAGATCAACGGGCCGTTCGGGGTGCGCTACACCACCGGCGGCGATCGGATGGCGTGGGGGAACCCGGTCGTCGGGATCCGCAATCCCATCGCCCCGCCGCTGACCATCCACCGCGACGAATCGGGCGGTGCGTTCACCGACTTCGTCACGGGGGCGGCCTACGAAGGTCCGCCGGGCCATGTCCACGGTGGGATTTCGGCACTGGTGCTCGACCACGTCCTTGGGGAGGCGGCAAGCGACAGCATCACACCCCGCTTCACCGGCACCATCACCATGCGATACCTACGCACCACCCGTCTGGGCCGACTGCATGCCGAGGCGCGGATCGACAGGACCGAGGGCGTGAAAACCTATGTCGTCGGCCACCTATCAGATGACGAAGGGGTCACCGTGCAAGCCGAAGGCGTGTTCATCAAGCCCAAATGGGCGCGCGGGGAGTAGCGGTCACGACGCCGCGGCGTCGCGGCTCTCGACGGCGATGCCCGCCAGGCTGCGGGTGATGGCGCCGACTTCGGCGACGAGAACGCGCGCTGCTCCGTCATCGGACACGATATGCGTTGCGATGTCTCGCAACTGCTGGTCTGCGGCGGCCAGTTGCACCGTATCGATGCTCCACGGGGTGGCCGGCGTCGGTGGATCACCACGCAGTATCTCGACGTAATCGTCCACGGCCAAGACGAATTCGCGGCCCATCGCCGCCGACGGGTGTGGAGGCAGGCTGGCTTCCAGCGCCGTGCAGGAGCTGGTGACGGCGTTCAGTGCCGTCCGAAACGACCTCAGCCATCGTCGCAACTCCCGTGAGTCCATCCGCGTCGCCCCTGCGGCGGCCTCGAAGGCCGACCGGGCCCGGAACGCCCGCTGCCACGCCGCTGCCAGCGCATCGGCCGGGTGGTCGAGGTCGTGCACGAAAGCCTGGATGACCGTTGCGGCGTAATCGATCTCGGTCTTGAGAAGCTCACCCGCGCGTTGCCGGAGCCGGATCAGGGCATCGTCGGGCACCAGCACGTGCGCAAGAACCGCGAGCGCGCCGCCGATGAGCGCCGCGAAGAGCAGATCGGTGATCGACGACGACGCACCGGTGATGTCGAGCAGGAACACGATGGTCGCCGCGAACGCCGCCGAGACGGCGATGTAGCCGAACACCGACATCGCGTATGTGGCGCCGAGGAACACCACCGCAAGGATCGCGGCGGCAAGGCCACTGGGTGCCCACAACAGCGTGACCGCGCACGCGACCACGATGCCGATGCAGATGCCCGCTACCCGGCCAACGCACCGGGTGTAGGTGTGGGCGGTCTCCGGTCGCATCACGAGGAGCACCGTCAGCGGAATCCACTGGCCCTGCGGCACTTCGGCGATCCGCGCGATCGCGGCCCCCACCGCCGTAGCACCCGCCAGCCGAACGGCGTGCCGCAATATCGGGGAGGTCAGGTTGAGATGACCGCGAGCGACGTCGAACCCCGTCTTCAGTGCCGCGGCCCAATCGGAGAGGTGGCGCCGACCGAAGCGCAACGTGTCCGCCCGATGCAGTTGTCGTGAAAGGCGCTGCACCACCGATGTTTCCGACACGGTTACCGCGGCGACGGCGGCATCGACGCCCTTCAATGCGTATTCCGCGTCACGTCGCGCGGTACGACTCTGCGCGGCGATCGCGGCGAGCGAGTCCGCCGCCGCGATCAGCACGTCGCGCACCGCGACCTGATCGACGGCCTTACCGCGAAACGCCATCAGCGTCTTCGCGATCTGCTCAGGCAACGCGTGCCAGTCCCGGTATGCGGGCGTGCGACGGCCTGCCGCGGTGTCGTTCTTGCTGAACGCTTCCTTCAGATCCAGCAGTTGCGCGGGGTCGACCTGCGCGGCGGGATCGGCGGCGAGCAGTCGCGCATCCGCGCTCAACGAGCGGTACACCTTGGTCAGTGCTTCGCGCTCCAGCCGCCACCGTCGCGGCGGCCACACCGAGATGAGCGCGGCCTGTGTCAGGCCCGCAACGAGGGCCAGCAGGGCCGACGAGAAAGCCGCCAAGGCGTGCTGCGGTTGCTGGATGACGAGCAGAACACTCGCCGCTCCCGCGATGAGCCCGGCAGGTGCGCCGACCGCCCAGTGCATGCCCGCGAAGAAGCACCACAGCGCGACCATGACGACGAATACGACGGTGTGGCCGGCGGTGAGCCCGCCCACCAGCGTCGCGGCGGCCAGTTCCACCGATACGGCGAGCACGATCGGGATCCGGCCCAGCGGGTTGTCCTGCAGGGCGATGGCGCCTGCGATCGCGCCCGCGGCGGCCGCCGAGGTCGCCGCACCGGGCGGACCCCAGTACAGCGCGATCGCCGCGAGTACCAGGACGCCGAGCAGGCTGCGGGCGACCGCGCCGCGATCCGGCAGGTGCAGCCGCAGCCCGAGGCCCTTGCTCACTAGATCATTCTCACCCGATCGCAGTCGGGTCCGGGGCAAGCTGACGTGTCGATGTGTCGGCTGTCAGGCCCGGTTGATCCGCTCCCGGACCTGATCCATCCGCGCCCGCAACTCGTCGGCTGTGAACGCGCCGCGTTCCATCAGCTCGTGCGCCGTCACCACGACCGAGCGCGCGTGCACCGGGAAGTCCCGATACGTCGTCTCTCCGAGTGCGTCCTCGGCGTTCCTGCGCTCCAGGTTGTCCAACGTGCCACGCCACGACAGACACTCGCACGTGGCCTGCATGGCCGACTCCCACGGATCCGGCTTGCGCTCGAGGTCGGGCAGTCTCGTCTCCCGGTGCGAGCCCGGTCCCAGGGTGTCGAGCAACACGTCGTAGCGGTGGTGGCCCGTCACGAGTTGGACTTTGCAGCCGACGGCGCCCCGGAAGCCGTCCAATCCGCGTGCGGCAGAGCGACTCCGATCATGGTGTCGCGGGTGACGATCGCCTCGAGTTGCTCCTCGGTCCACCCTTCGGTGCCCTCGGGGCGCATCGGCATGACCATGAACCGCGACTTCTGGTTCGAGTCGTGCACCCGCACCTCCACGTCCTGGCCGAAGTGCAGCCCGAACTCGGCGAGCACTTCCCTCGGCCAGCGCACCAGGCGGCGACGGTAGTTCGGCGTGCGGTACCAGTCCGGTGACATGCCGAGCACCGGTCGCGGATAGCACGAACACAGCGTGCACACGATGACGTTGTGTACCTCGGGGGTGTTCTCCAGGACGTAAAAGTAGGTGTAGTCACTCGGGGTGCCGACGCCGGTCGGGTCGAGCCAGTCGATGCCCACCTCTTTGCAGGCTTCCGTGCCGTCGGCGAGCAGCCGCGCTTTGAACTCCGGGTCGGTCCACGCCTTGGCCACCAGCTTCGATCCGCCGCTCGGGCCGATCGACTCCGCCCATTCGGAGAACCGCCGGTGATCCTCCTCCGAAAACAGTCCCTTCTCGATGGCGAGTTCGCGCACCGCCCGCTCCAGGATCTCGAACTCGCTGACCCCTTCGGACGCCTGGATGGGGTCGTGCGCGCCGTGGTCGTGGTCGTGGCTCACTTCTGCTCCTCCTTGGCCGGCTCGAGCCAGTGTTCGGAGACCTCGGTCTCCAGCGTGTCGATGTCGAACCCGGTGTAGTTGGGCCACAGATCCTTCTGCAGGAAGCGCACAACGTAGAAGGGTTCGTATCGGCCGCCGCGCTCGGCGTCGTCGCGCCCCCACGCTTCGTCTTCCGGGATTACCCACTCGGGCCGGTATTCGACGACGACGCCGGACTTGCCACGGGTGAACGCCTGCGTGCGGGTGTGGAACAGGGTGGTGCCGTCGCGCACCGTGACGCGATCGCCAATGGCGTATTTGTATTCGGTCACGCTTTCGTCTCCAATCGCGCGCGCACCTCGTCGATCTTCGCCGTCAATTCGTCGGGTGTGATGAGCCCCTTATTGATGAGTACCTTGGCCGCGACCGTCGCCCAGCGTGCGTAATAGGGCAAACCGAAATAGAGCGTCGCACCGAGGTCATTTTCGGCACGCCTGCGTTCCTCGGAGTTCCACGCACCGCGCCAGCCGAGGCATTCACACGTCACGTAGGTGTTCATCTCCCAGTCCTCTTCCGCCTTCTCTTTGAAAGGGAGTGGCAGGTCGATCTGACCGCCGACGTCGTGCAGCACGTGACGAAGGGCCGCGTACAGCTCGTTGGAGATCTCGTAGGGCGAGTCCAGCGGCTCGCGGAATACTGGCGCGAGGTCAGCTACCCGTCCGGAAAGGTCATCGAAACCGCGTGGTGGGGACATGGGTACCTCCGGGAATTAACGCTCTCGAAAAGCCAACTGCCTGACCGACACTGGTGCCGAAACCGGCAAATTCGAATTTATCGGAAGGCATGCCTTTCCCGGGCCAAGAACGCCGAATAGGCGCGTCGGCTAGGTTCGGGTGGTGGAAAAAGTGATCCTCACGCTGCGCGGAGTCGATGCCGACGACGCGTGGTGTGCCAGGCTGCGCGCCCAGGTCGCCGCCGACCTTCTCGACATCGGCCTGCCGGGCCTGTCGATCAACGTCCGCGACGCGGAGGTACGCGATTCGCTGATGACGCTCACGACGATGGATCCGCCGGTCGCCGCATTCGTCAGTCTGTGGACTCAGCAGTCCTACGGCGAGCAGGTGCGCAACGCGACCACCCGGCTCGAGAGGGAGTGCGACGAGGTCGCCGCGTACCTCGTCACGGAGTCGGTGCCGTTGCCGCCGCCGCAAACGGTGCCCGGCCAGCGCACGCCGGGTCTGGCTAATGTCGCGTTACTTCGCAGGCCCGCCGACCTCGACGAGGCGACGTGGTTATCCCGCTGGCACATCGACCACACGCCGGTGGCGATCGAAACCCAGTCGACGTTCGGCTACACACAGAATGCGGTGGTGCGGACGTTGACCCCCGGAGCGCCCACCATCTCGGCGATCGTCGAGGAGCTTTTCCCTTCGGAGGCGATGTCCGATCTGCACGCGTTCTTCGGTGCGGCCGATGACGACGACCTGCGCGACCGGATGAAGCGCATGGTCGCCAGCACCACCGGCTTCGGCGCCAACAAGAACGTCGACACGGTGCCGACGAGCCGGTATGTCTATCGGAGCCCGTTCGACGAAAGGCCGAAGGTTTCGCGATGACGCTGCAGATCGCTGACGAGAACCGCGTGCGGACGCTCACGCTCGACCGCCCGGACGCGCTCAACGCATTCAACGAAGCGCTCTACGAGGCGACCGCGAACGCGATCCGGGCCGCGGCAGCCGACCCCGAGGTGGCGGTCGTACTCCTGACCGGCAACGGCAGGGCGTTCAGTGCGGGTAACGACCTCAAGGAGATGCAGGCGCGCATCACCGATCCGGCGATGGCCACCACCGGCAGCCATTTCAGCTCCATGATCGAGGCGCTCGCCGACTTTCCGAAGCCGCTGATCTGCGCGGTCAACGGGCTCGGGGTCGGAATCGGCACAACGATTCTCGGCTATGCAGACCTGGTGTTCATGTCGTCGGAGGCGCGGCTGAAGTGCCCGTTCACCAGCCTTGGCGTCGCACCGGAGGCGGCGTCGTCGTATCTGCTGCCACAGCTCGTCGGAAGGCAGAACGCGGCCTGGCTGCTGATGTCCTCCGAGTGGGTGAACGCAGACGAGGCGCTGCGCATGGGTCTGGTATGGCGGGTCTGCGAACCCGACGAGCTCCTGCCCGAGGCGCGCAGGCACGCCGAAATTCTTGCCGCCCGGCCGATTCCGAGCCTGATGGCGGTCAAGCAGGCGATCGCGGAACCGTCCCGGCCCGGTATCGAGGCCGCGACCGAACGGGAGAACGCGCACTTCGCCGAGTTGATGGGCGCCGCCGCCAACGCCGATGCACTTGCGGCATTCACGGACAAGCGGGGGAGGGCAAGCTCGTAACGTGATGGCAGCAGACAGGCCTGGCGCCGACGAAGTCGCCGCGCTACTCGAGCCGGTCCTCCGTCAGCGCATTCCGGGTGCGGAGGCAGCGCGGATCGTCAACTGGCGCGGCACAGACCGCGGCTTCTCGACCGAGACCTTTCTGTTCGAACTCGAGGCCGACGATGCCTCTGGCAAGCCAAAGACCCTGAGGCGGTTGGTCTTTCGTCGTCCACCAGAGGTCGACATCTTCCCGGATTACGACCTGCGCAGGCAGGTGCTTGTGATGAACCGGCTGCAGGACAGCCCGGTCACCGTTCCGGCGGTGTACCTGCTGGACCGCACCGACGAAGGCTTCGGCACCCCCTACTTCGTGATGGAGCAGTTGCCGACGGTCGGCGGGCCAGGCGACGTACCGTCCTATCACTCCGCGGGCATGTACTTCGACGCGACGCCCGAGCAGCGGGCGACCATGTGGTGGGGCTGCGTGCAGGCCATCGCCGATGTCCACTCCCTGGACTGGCGCAGGCTGAATCTGGACAAGCTGTTGATGCCGGATCGCGGCGGACATCCGGTCGAGCAGGTCGTGAACTACTACTCCGACATGCTGCTGTGGGCGACGTCGGGACAACCGCGCGCCGAACTCGCGGCCGCGGCGAAGTGGTTGCAGGACAACGTCTATGAGGCCGACCATCTCCGGCTGTGTTGGGGGGACAGTCGGCTGTCCAACATCCTCTACGGCCCGCAGTTGGAGGTCGCGGCGGTCGTGGACTGGGAGATCGCCTACATCGGCGACCACGAGGCCGACCTCGCCTGGCTGCTCGTCACCGACTGGGCGATGTCGGAGTATCAGGGCTTCCCGCGGCTGGAGGGCACACCCGGCCGCGAGGAGACGATCGAGCGCTATCAGCAGCTGTCCGGACTGCCGGTTCGCAACCTCCGCTTCAACGAGATGCTCGCCGCGCTCGCCCTTGCCTGCCCCGTGTCGCGGCTGCAGGCCCGGTTCCGAGCGCAGGGGTTGCTCACTGACGACATAGCCCTCGTCGGCTTCTGTGTCGAACGGATCCGGCAGTTGTTCGACACGCTTTAGCGCCCTGCGGCCGAAGACGCGCCGTTCTTGGCGAAGTGCGCCTCGATGATCGCCCGCACGGTGCGCCTGCACCGCCCGCAGTCGGAGCCCGCCCCGCAGGCCGCCGCCACTTCCTTCGACGTCGCGGCGCCGTTGGCCACCGCCTCGCCGACCACGTGGCTGGTGACTCCGGTGCACAGGCAGACGAACATCTATCGATCCATCACTTCTCGTCGATCGCCATCAGATGGGCGAACCTGCCGACGAACTGCGTGGGATAGGCGCCGAAGCCCGCCTTCGACATCCACTCCGCGGCGGCATCGGGGTGATCGATCCACTGGTGCGCGTTGATCTCGTTGTCGATCTCCTGCAGGATCATCACCTCGCGCCCGTCGTCGAGCGCGCGGTAGACCCAGATCTTGCGGACGCCTCCGCGCTTGAACCGGTCGAGACCGTCGTGGATCTTGGCCATCAGGTCCGTCACGTTGTCGACCGACGACATGACGCCGACCACGATCCGGCCGACGTGGTCCTCGGGTGACGGCTCGTAGAGGTCGATCTTCTCGACGACCTCCCCGCCGAAAATCGGCGGAATGTCGTCAAGGCCGGCGATATCGAACCATTCGAAAAGGGCGGGGGAGCGCAATATGTCTCGAACTGACCGCGCGTGCCGAATTCCGATTGTCACCAGCACCCGGCCGGGTTCCCAAATTGACGTGTAGACAACGACATGGTGCGCGCCGATGGATGACAAATTGTCGCGGCGTTTACTGAGCCACTGCCACATTCGGTCGATATCTTCGACACGAAAATCGCACGCGAGGATAAGTGAGTGCAGATCGTACTCACCCATCGCTTCCCCTCGATCCGACTGCATCGCAGCGTGTTAGCCCAGTCTAACCTTAGTTAGCGTAGGCAGTCCAGGTGGGTAATGGCGTTCCGTCGGCGGTCGCGCGAAGCTCGTTGCCGACAACCGTGAAACACGCCACGCGCACAGTGAAGTCGTCACCGCCCGCCTTCGCCTGCACTAGATTGTGAGCGGCGCGACCAGCCCACCATACCGACCACACGCACGGCGCTAAGGAGCCAGCATGCAAGGGGATCCCGACGTTCTGAAACTGCTCAATGAGCAGTTGACGAGCGAGCTCACGGCCATCAACCAGTATTTCCTGCATGCCAAGATGCAGGAGAACTGGGGCTTCACCGAATTGGCCTCCCATACGCGTGCCGAGTCCTTCGATGAAATGAAGCACGCGGAGGCAATCACCGACCGCATATTGCTCCTCGACGGACTGCCGAATTATCAACGGCTCTTTTCGTTGCGGGTGGGCCAGACCGTCAAGGAGCAATTCGAAGCCGACCTCGCGATCGAATACGAGGTGATGGCCAGGCTGAAGCCCGGCATCATCTTCTGCCGCGAGAAGGAGGACGCGACGACCGCGAACCTCTTCGAGATGATCCTCGCCGACGAAGAGAACCACATCGACTACCTGGAAACCCAGCTCGAGCTGATGGGCAAGCTGGGCGAGGAGCTTTACCTGGCCCAGTGCGTGTCCCGGCCGCCGGGAAGCACCTCAGCCTGACGACGCGTTTCGCGGTCGCCTTCGCGTGTAATCCTGCGTCCGGCACGACGACGTAACTTTTATAGCCTGTCTAACGATATGGCTTTTGGAACGGTCGTCACCAACGGAAGGCAGGTATGACCAGTCAGGCTCCGACGGCCCCCGTCTCGGACCCAGAGTCGAGTAGCGCAGGCATCAGCCCGCAGCGCCGCAACTTCATCTTCGTCGCGGTGCTGCTCGGCATGCTGCTGGCCGCGCTCGATCAGACCATCGTGGCCACCGCGCTGCCGACGGTCGTCGCCGACCTCGGCGGTGCGGGCCACCAATCCTGGGTCGTCACAAGCTATCTGCTGGCGTCGACCATCGTCACGGCGATCGTCGGAAAGCTCGGTGACCTGTTCGGCCGCAAGGCGGTGTTCCAGGCGTCGGTGGTCTTCTTCCTCGTCGGCTCGGTGCTTTGCGGTCTGAGCGGCTCGATGACCATGCTGGTCGCGTCTCGGGCGCTGCAGGGCATCGGCGGCGGCGCGATCATGGTTACGGCCATGGCCGTCATCGGCGAAGTCATCCCCCTGCGCGACCGCGGTCGCTACCAGGGCGCGCTCGGAGCCGTGTTCGGCGTCACCACCGTGATCGGTCCGCTGTTGGGCGGCTTCTTCACCGACCACCTCACCTGGCGGTGGGCGTTCTGGATCAATATCCCCGTCGCGATCGTCGTGCTGCTCGTAGCGGGCGCCGCCATCCCGTCGCTGGCGAAGTCGACGCGGCCGGTCATCGACTATGCGGGCATCCTGTTCGTGGGCCTCGGCGCCTCCGGGCTCACGCTGGCCACCAGCTGGGGCGGCGGCGAATACGCATGGGGATCCCCGGTGATCATCGGCCTGTTCGTGGCATCCGCCGCAGCACTCGCCATGTTCGTCTGGGCGGAAAGCCGTGCGGCGGAGCCGATTCTGCCGATCCGCCTGTTCGCCAGCCCGGTGTTCACAGTGTGCTGCATCCTCGGCTTCATCGTCGGCTTCGCAATGCTCGGAGCACTGACCTTCCTTCCGACATTCATGCAGTTCGTCGACGGCGTCTCCGCGACGACCTCGGGCCTGCGCACACTGCCGATGGTCGCGGGCATGCTCATCACGTCGATCGGCAGCGGCAACATCGTCGGGCGCACCGGCAGGTACAAGGTGTTCCCGGTGGCGGGCACCGCGATCATGGCGGTCGGGTTCGTGCTGCTGTCTAGGATGGACGCCAGCACGCCGACGTGGCAGCAGTCGGTGTACCTGTTCGTTCTCGGCGCCGGGATCGGGCTATGCATGCAGGTTCTCGTTCTGGTCGTACAGAACACTGCCAGTTTCGCCGACCTGGGTGTGGCGACGTCGGGCGTCACCTTCTTCCGGACCATCGGAAGCGCCTTCGGTGCAGCGATTTTCGGGTCGTTGTTCGCCAACTTCCTGGCCGGCCGAATAGGACCTGCGATGGCCGCCAGCGGCGCTCCGCCCAGGGCGGCACAGTCACCGCAGGCGCTGCATGCACTGTCGCCGGAGATGGCCGCCCCGATCGTCAACGCCTACGCCGACTCGCTCGGCACGGTGTTTCTGTGCGCGGTTCCGATCGCGGTCGTCGGCTTCGTCGTCTCGCTCTTCCTCAAGGAGGTGCCGCTTCGCGAGATGGACGCGGTGTCGGCCACCGACCTTGGCGAGGGCTTCGGCATGCCGAGCACCGAGTCGCCGGAGAAGATCCTGGAAGTGGCGATCGGCCGGTTGATGCGCAATACGCCAGACATCCGGTTGCGCAGCATCGCCGGGCAGGCGGGCTGTGAATCCGACGTCGCGCTGCTGTGGGCGCTGATTCAGATCTACCGACAGAGCCAGGTGTTCGGGTCGGCGCGGCTGACCGACATCGCCGAGCGCCTACGCGTGCCGCGCGAGGTCATCGAGTCCACCTTCGACCGACTGGTGGAGTGCGGCTACGCGCTGCGCACCGGCGACCAACTGTGGCTCACCCAGGCCGGGGTGCGCCAGGTGAACTGCGCCTCGACGGCGCTCGTGAACCGGATCGTCGACAAGCTCGCGACGTCACCCACCTTCGAGGGCAGGCCCGATCGCGAGCAGGTGGAGGCCGCGCTCGAGCGCATCGCCCATCAGGTCCTCGTACAGCGGGATTGGGACGACGAACGCACCCCGGTTGCCGCCGCCCGCTGACCTAGCTGCGGCTTTGGTTCCATTTCTAGAACGTGTTCCACTTTTGTCATGCTGGGCGTACGATTCCCGCCATGAGCCGAATCGGACCCTTCGCAGATGACGACGCCGCTGCCTGGGTGGTGAAGTCACCCGACATCGGAGTCGCCATGGCGGGCTTCACCAACGCCGTCTACAACAAGAACCGGCTGCCGATGCGGGTCCGCGAATTGGCCCGGATGGTGATCGCGCTCGACAACGAATGCGTGGTGTGCCAGAACACCCGCGACTCCGACGGCATCGCCGCAGGCGTCGACGAAGACCTCTACGACCATGCGGCCGAATGGCGGACGTGGCCCGGCTACAGCGCCCAGGAGCGAATCGCGGCGGAGTTCGCAGAGCGCTTCGCCAGCGACCACACCGGCCTGCGCGACGACGAGGATTTCTGGGACCGCGCAGGCGAGCACTTCAGCGACGAGCTGCTGACCGACCTGGCGCTGTCATGCGCGATGTGGCTCGGTATGGGCCGGATGCTGCGCACGCTGGACATCGGCCAAACCTGCAAGATCACGCTATAAGTCTCGGCGCCGCAGCGGCAGAATGGCTGCCATGGCAGCCAAACCTCTCGCCGCAGCGGCCATCGCCCAGCTCGAATCCGACGGCGTCGCCACCCTCATCGGCACCGTCGTCACCGCCGCCGGGCTGACGCACGCCAAGACCATTCCGCTCCGGCGAATGGGTGCGTTCGCCGATCCCGGCCTCGGCGCAAGCCCTGTGTGGCATGTGTTCACCATCGACCAGACGGGCATCGCGTTCACCGAGACCACCGGTGTCGTCGGCGACCAGCGAATCCGCATCGACCTTGGCGCGCTGCGCATCCTCGGTGACGGATTGGCCTGGGCCCCAGGCGCTTTCTTCGACCAGGACGGCGAGCCGGATCCGTATTGCAGCCGCGGGACGCTGGCCCGCGTCGAGGGCAGGCTGGCCGACGCAGGCATCGATGCGCTGGTGGGCCACGAAGTGGAGTTCGTGCTCGTCGGACCGGACGGCAGCAGGCTGCCCGCCCATCTGTGGGCGCAGTACGGGCTCGCGGGCGTGCTCGAGTTCGAGGGGTTCGTGCGAGACGTGACCAACGCGGCGACGGGTTCGGGCGTCGCCATCGAGCAGTTCCATCCCGAGTACGGGCTCAACCAGTTCGAGATCTCGCTGACCCCACAGTCTCCCACCGCCGCTGCGGATGCGCTGCTGCTTACGCGCATCATCGTTGGCAGGGTCGCCCGGCAGTACGGCCTACGGGTCAGCCTGTCGCCGGTGCCCTTCGCAGGCAGCGTCGGATCCGGTGCACATCAGCACTTTTCACTGACGAAGGGTGGTACTCCGATGTTCTCCGGCGGGTCCGGCGCACGCGGTATGACGCCCGAGGGGGAGTCCGCGGTGGCCGGGGTGGTCGCCGGTCTCGCCGAGGCCGAGGGTGTGCTCTGTGGCTCCATCCTGTCCGGCCTGCGGATCCAGCCGGGACACTGGTCCGGCGCATACGTCTGCTGGGGCACCGAAAACCGTGAGGCCGCAGTGCGATTCCTCGTCGGCGGCACCAGCAATCCGCATGGCGCCAACGTCGAAGTCAAGGTCATCGACCCTTCGGCGAACCCGTACTTCGCGACGGCGACGATTCTGGGCCTGGCGCTTGACGGAATCGAGCGGAAGCTCTCTCTGCCAACGGAAACCACCGTCGACCCGTCCAGCCTCACCGACCAACAGCGCGCCGAGGCAGGCATCACAGTGTTGCCCACGAGTCAGGCCGAGGCCATCGACAGCCTCGACGGCTCCGCCCGGATACGCGGCATCCTCGGGGATCTGGCTGTCGATTCCATTGTCGCCGTGCGGCGCTACGAGCTGGAGCACTACGGCAAGCTCAGCGAGGAAGAGCTCGCCGAGAAGTTCCGCATGGCATGGAGCGTATGAAGCCCAATGCGACGGTCGCAAGCGCGATTGATCACACGGCGTCAGCGCGGCTACCGATCCCCGCTTTCGGCCCCGGCGAGCAAGTGCATATCCATCGCCGGTGGCGTCAGACCAGCCCCGTCGCGTCGTAGACCCAGGATGTGTCGGCCGAAGCCCAACTTTCCTGACTTGGCTCACGATTCGGGGCTGCCCGGGTGGCTGACGTGCGCACCGTGAAGACCGCCTTCGGCGCGACCGCGGTGGAGATGGTGTGGTTGTCGCGACGTGGATCGCGCGGGGTCGAGCACCATGGTTGGGCGCAGGATGGGGCAGGGGTGGGCGTGCTCAAGGGCTGCGGTGCGCAGCGGTTGGCGGCCAATCGGGCTGTGCCTGTTGGCAGATGATGGCGGCCACACCCCGGCGCGGATTGGGGCAGCCGCGACGTGTCGTACCCGGCTGCGATGATGTCGTTATGTCCTTGACCGCATCGCCTCCCGCGGCGGTGAGCCCCGACCAGCGTCTTGAGGGGTTGTTCGAGGAGTTGGCGGAGTTGACGGGTCAGCGCAACGCGATTGATGGGCGCATCGTGGAGATCGTCGCCGAGGTGGATCGCGACGGGCTGTGGGGCGCCACCGGCGCACGGTCGGTGGCGGCGTTGGTGGCCTGGAAGCTCGGCTGGTCATCGGCAAACGCCCAGACGATCGCCACGGTGGCGCGCCGGCTGGAGGCGTTTCCCCGCTGCGCCCAGGGCATGCGGGCGGGTCGGCTGTCGCTGGATCAGGTCGGCGTCATCGCGGCGCGGGCGGCCCAGGGGTCTGATGAGCATTACGCGGAGCTGGCGCGCTGCGCCACGGTCAACCAGCTGCGCACCGCGGTCAAGCTGGAACCACGGCCCGAATCCGAATCCGAATCCGAACCCGATCCTGGGCCGCAACCGCAGCCCGAACCGCAGCCGGAACCGAAGCCCTCGATCACCAAGACCTCCGATGAGCAGTTCACCTGGTGGCGGATCACACTTCCGCCCCTGGAGGCGGCGAAGTTCGACGCGGCACTGGCGTCTCATCGTGATGCGCTGATCGCCGAGTGGAAGCACGACCGCGACACCGGCGACGGTGCGTCGGAGCAGCGGCCGCCGTTGCCGGGCACGGTCGAGGCGTTCATGCGCCTGGTGGAGGCCGGGTGGGACGCCGAGGCGGCCCGCCGGCCACACGGGCAGCACACCACCGTGGTGATGCATCTGGACGTCAAGGAGCGGGTCGCTGCGTTGCATCTGGGTCCGCTGCTGTCGGCGGCCGACCGCCGATACCTGACCTGTGATGCCAGCTGCGAAGTCTGGTTCCAACGCGACGGCCAGGTCATCGGCGCCGGCCGGGCGACCCGGCTGATCAGCCGCCGGCTTCGCCGCGCGCTGGAGCACCGCCACCGCAGCTGCGCGGTTCCGGGTTGTGGCGCCACCCGCGGTCTGCACGCCCACCACATCCGGCACTGGGAAGACGGCGGCCCCACCGAGCTGGCCAACCTGGTGCTGGTGTGCCCTTATCACCACCGGCTGCACCATCGAGGCGTCATCACCATCACCGGACCCGCAGCCGATCTCGTCGTCACCGACAGCTCCGGGCAACCACTTCGTGCCGGATCGCTGGCGCGTCCGCCGAACCTTCCCCCGCCCGCTGTGCCAGCCGTGCCCCGGGCCCACCGGCGAGCGCGCCGACTGGTGGTGGTATGAACCCTTCCAGCCCCAACCGCCACCAACCAACAACTAGGTTGATTACCGGGGCCGGCCATTACCGGCACCGTATCGAAGCTCACAAAGGTTGAGGCATCAAGAAATTCGTTCGCGATACGCGCAGCTACCGCATCGTGAAAATCGAGGCCGGTCGCAGACGATGCGGCGCGTGAAGCTGACAACCAGACCCGCCTGCACCGACCCGCTACCCGACGATCTGCGCAACGCCCTCATCACCATCCGCGCCGACGTCTGCACTAACGCGAGCCAAGTCGGGCCGACGGTGCGCACAAATTTGAGCCAAGCCGGGTGTGAAGCCGAATGCGCCGACCGCAAGCGCGATTGATCACACGGCGTCGCCGCGGCTACCGATCCCCGCCGCGGCCGCGGCTAGCAAGCGGACATCCGGGCCGGTGGTGGTCAGACCAGCCCTGTCGCGTCGAACACCCAGGATGTGTCGACCGAAGCCCAACTTTCCAGGTAGGTCGACGGCGCATGGGCCGTAAGGGAATTCATGTCCCAGTAGTCCTTCCACAAGGTGATCTTGCCGTTCTCGACGCGCTGCACCGACACGAAGAACAGCTTCACGGTCTCACCGCTGTCCCAGCCCCAGGTTTCGGAATGCTCGTACATCACGTCGGCACCGTTGGTCAGCAGCAACCCCTCGTGATTGACATAGGTCGCCAGCGCTCCTGGGCCGATCTTGATTCGGTTCACGATGTTCTCAGGCCCACGGGCCGCCAACGCGGGTATCGGCATATCGATGTAGAGGCAGTCTTCTGAAAGGAAGGACTTCACCCGATCCCAGTCGCGGTCGGACAATGCCTTCCACATGCCGAGCACGGTTTCGCGAATAGTTGCGTCGTCGGTCATCTGATCAACCTATGCCCAGCCATCGGGCTGCCGACCGTCGATGTCGGTGAAGCCGTACTCGCGCGCCAGGTCGGCAGACGTCACCGACCGCTGGTTCCACCGCGCGCGGCTTTCGTCGGCGGCGATCGCGGCGATGCCCCTGCCGACGAAGCGGGGTGACTCCGACTCGGCGAATCCCGGGGGCGCCGTCGGCAAGCCTGGGCGCAGCTCAGGATCGAGGGCGGTGCGCCAGTTCTCCTCGCAGACAGCCCAGTTGTCGAGCATCATCTCCGAACGCAGCCATCCCGGCGTCACCGCGACCGCGGTTGCACCGAACCGCGCCAATTCGTATCCATGCGCGAACGCGAGCCTGTTCACGGCAGTCTTGGCGAGGTCGTAGAAGACCGACAGCCGAAAGTTGTCGTCGTTGTATTCCTTCGTCCCGTCGGTCACTTCCACGAGTAGGCCGCCGGGCTTCTGCACCAACAACGGGTGCAGGCAGTGCGAGGTGATCAGGTGGGTGTCGATACCCAGCCTCAGGATCCGCAGGCCGTCGTCCAGATCGTGCTCCCAGATCGGCCTGTTCCACGTCGGGGGCGGACCCTTGAGGATCTCGGCGCCCCAGATGTCGTTGACCAGGATGTCGAGGGCGCCATAGTCGCTGTGAATCTGGTTGGCGAGGGTGCGCACCTGACCGGCGTCGAGGTGATCCACCTGGACCGCGACGCCCTCGCCGCCCAGCTCGTCGACGAGAGCCGCGGTCTCCTCGATGGTTTCGGGGCGGTCGTAGTCGGAATTCTCGTTGCCCGACATGGCACTTCGACCCGTGCACACCACCGTCGCGCCGGCCTCACCCAGCGCTGCGGCAATACCCCGGCCCGCGCCGCGGGTCGCGCCCGCGACCACGGCCACGCGCCCGTGAAGTGTCTTGCTGTTCGGTGTGCAACTCATTGACGTCAGTATCGCGCGCCAGACGACGGCGCTACCCGTGTTCAGTATCCTGGCGCATACTCGCGAAGGTGACTCCTCTACAGCGGTACATCGCAGAAGAAATCGCTACCGACCATGTCGACGGGCTGCTGTCCAGACGCGAGGCGCTTCGACGCCTGGCACTGCTCGGGGTGAGCGCAGGCGCCGCGAGCGCGCTCATCGCGGCATGCAGTGAGAACAAGCAGACAGTCAGCAACGCGCCCGCCACCTCGACCGAACCCGCGTCCCAAAGTGCAGCGCCGCCGGGGATGGACAAGGCGCTGCCGACGACACCCGTCACGTGGCCGGGGCCGCAGGGCGAGATGCAGGCCGCGTGGGCTGAGGCGCCGAACGCGCGCGGCGGCATTCTGGTGATCCACGAGAACAAGGGCCTCAACGACTGGGTTCGCTCGGTCGCGGGCCGGTTCGCGGGCATCGGGTATTCAGCATTGGCCGTCGACCTGCTGTCGCCGGAGGGCGGGACCGCGAAGTTCACCGACCCCGCGCAGGCCACCGCGGCACTCGGCAAGATTCCGCCCGAACAGCTCGTCGCGAACATCAAGTCGGGTATCGGCGAGTTGCAGCGGCGCGTACCCGGCAAGAAGGTTGCGGCCGTCGGGTTCTGCATGGGCGGGGGACTGGTCTGGCAGACGCTGGCATCGGGCGCACCCGAATTGGCGGCGGCCGCGCCCTTTTACGGGCCTGCACCCGACAATCCCGATTTCAGCGGGTCCAAAGATGTTGCAGTGCTTGGCTTTTACGGTGCTCTCGATCAACGCGTGACGTCGACGGAGCCGATCGTCAAGGCAGCGCTCGAGAAGGCCGGGAACGTGCACGACCTGGTGACGGAGCCGGACGCGAACCACGCGTTCTTCAACGACACCGGCGACCGCTACAACGCGACGGCGGCCGCCGACGCGTGGCGCCGGGTCCAGGACTGGTTCGGCAAGTACCTGGTGTAAGCCAACAGCCTTGGCCGACAAGGTCTGTGGATAAGACAGATGCGCGCACCTGAGCCTTTCGACTCAGATGCGCGCATCCTCGTACTTCTACAGGCACAGAGAAAACGTCAGCAACCCGACGGGTTAAGGCAGATGCCAGTGACTGCCCATCCGTTGGAGTTGAACTTGAAGTAGTTGGAAATGCCTCCAGTGGTCGGCTTGGGGGCCTTCGTAATTATCTGTCCAAATCCGCTTCCAAAGACGCTGGTTGGTTTGGTCACGTTAGCGCTGACTGTGCTGCCGCTCGGCTTGTTGGGGGAGAACAGGTTGTGCAATATGCCGCCGTCTGCATTGGCCGTGCCCGCGCCCATACCGACGGTCAGGACTGCCGCGCCTGTCGCCGCCAGTCCGGTCAGGCCAGCAACCTTCTTGACTGTGGCACCGCCGCGCTGGCCGTCGTCATCGCGACGGTGCTTTCCTTCGTAAGACATCTGAGAACTCCTTTTGCTAGATCCGTGTGTGGAGGTTAGCTGGTTCCACCCGCGGGACACGCTATCTCACCCCTGTCGAAGTTCCCGAAGCTTCACATGAATTCGAGGTAGCCAGCCGATGACAAATGCGTGGCGACCATGACGAAGCGCGACGGCATCGGAGTTGCCGGCGCAACGGCGGGAGGCTAGAGTCGCATGGCCGAGAAGGCGATGACAGTCGCACGTTCGTCATCCAGCTTTCTGCACCAAAATAGTTGGCTTCCTGCTCAATCCGACAACCAGGGTGGCCGCGGGCCAAACATCGAAAGCCGACGCGAAGAGGTTCGCTAGCCCGGCTGACGTGTTCGCGGCGACACCAGAGGGCGCCCGAGCAGCGCAAGCCGGTTCAGTCCGTCATCCCACCGATTGACGACCTCTTTGTCTCCGGAGCCGAACCGTCACTTCGCACGGCGGCGACCAGCCTGTCTTTCCGTTTGCTGCATGTCTGCCGATCGGGCTGTCGATCTCGAGTTGTCATCGGTGGTCGGGCCCTCATCGACAACAATTCGCCGCCCGCGGTTCTGCGAGTATGGCCAAGCAAATTTTGACGAGCGGGGCCACTTGGCGGGTGTCGCTGGGACTCAGACACCGGGCCATCGATCAGCCGTGATATCGGTCCAGAATGAGGTATTGGGCCGCTGTCCGTTCGCGAACGTCACCCTGCTCCTCGGCGGACGACTCGAACGCGTGCCTGCCGGCGGCGGCGTAACAGCGAAACCGGGGCGACGTCCGCTGACTGTCCATACCTCCGTCGACGCATCGGGCATTCGGCAAGCCCGCAACGCCCTGGATCAAGGTGGCCCCGGAATCAATTTCACGCGCGGTGAGCTGTTCGGCGACATGCGCTGCCGCGGTGGCGGTTTCGGCCTGAAATACCGTGCCGTCGCGAATGGACACGGATTCGACGCCCGTCGCGGCGAACAGCGCGGCCGAATCCACTGGATCGGCCTGGAAGTGGAGCGCCGCCCGCGGGGTATACACACCGATATCTGGCGTGACGGCATGCGGGGAAGCCGACAATGTATGGGCCAGCAGCCCGCTGGGGTCCACAGGCAGGGCGGCCAGCATCGACGGGTCGGTCGGCAGGAACTGATCGACGCGCGGTCCTTGTAGATCGAGGGTCTTCGCGATGAGTTCGGTCGCAGTCTCCACGGGCTTGACGGTCTGCACCCACTGATACAGAAGGTAGGGTCCGCGAGGCGTGAAGCTTTCGACAACGGCGCCCTGTGCCATGTTGAACGCCGACGCTGCAGCTGCGCGGTGGCGCGGAATCGGCGTGGGCCGCTGCGTCACGTCGGTGGCGGCCAACTCGGCGGCCGCCGCGACCGCAGCGCCCCCGTCGGGGAACCGCATCACCAGGTTGACAAGCGACGTCTCGGGCGCAGGTTCGCTCCCGGTGTGGCGTGAACTGGAAAACCCGGCAATGAAGCGGTGTTTCGCCACGATGTTGGCGCGAGACAGCCCGATGTCGGCACGCAGCGCTTGCGCGTTCTCGACCACGCCGGTGTTGGACACCCTCAGGCGTCGCAGCGTGGCGTCCACCTCGCTGGGGACGACCACGGCGTCGGCCATTCGCTGCCCTTCGAGGACGACTCCGGTACCGGTACTCGGAGCAATTGCCAAGGGAACAGCGGTAATCGGGTACGTTCCGGGGTCGAGCAGATCCAATGTGACGTCGTCAGCATTGTGCTGATCGGAAGGCGCGACGGACGTACCGGAAACCGTCGATCCACAGCCGGCGACCACAACCGCTGCGGCCATCGCCAGTGCGCACGCCCACGCTCGGGTCGCACCTTCGATCGTCGTCGGTCCCCGCATCGCAGCTACAGGATTACGCGTCCTCGATTCAAGAGTTCATTTGTGAAGTGGCACAACCCATTTGCGCTTCATGCGCGCTATTATTGAGGTCGGTTGCCGTTGTGTTGAGGGTATCGCCGCCACCTCGGACTCCCATCACCAACACCATCTTCGCTGCATTGAGGGACCACGTGCGCATCGGCCCCGTCGCCTCCGGGGCCGCCCCGGGTGTTGTCGATGCACTGAGCGCCGCCGCGGCCGCTTGCTTCAGAGCCGTCCTGCCCGCCGTGTTGGCGTTGTTGACCGTCTGATCGGAGTAATCCACATAGTTGCCGCTGCCGGCGCTGAAATCCGCGAAATCCTCGTAGTTGATTGCCGCGTAGTTCACTGCTTTGTTGAACAGATCGCAGGCATCCTTCGTCGGATCGCCGGAAGACTGCAGCGGGGATGCCGCTGGGTCCACCCCCTGAGGTGCACCGGTCGGCCCGAGGGGCGCACCTGGCACCGCAGCGGCGTCCGAAACGACGCCGGGCGCAGCGGAAGCGTCTGGGAGGGTCCCGTCAACAGGAGCCGGCGGTTGCGGTTGGTCAGGGCCTGTTGGATCCGCGAAAGCGGTGGGACTCACCACCATCCCTACGCCGAATGCGACCAACGCGGTCGCCACCGTCTGCCCACGAACCTGAAATGACCTCATCGTTTCCTTCCCCATAATTGGCCCCGACCAGCACTCAGATTGGAATCGGGATCCCGAACCGATTTCGGCCAGTCTGCATCCACCCGTCCCGACCGCCGGATCGCCGCCCTAATCGATCAACGGCCATACACGTAACGAAGGTCAGCTTCGGGACCGATCGTCGGTCCGCCAGATTGCTCAATGGTGAACGGTTCGGAAACCCGTGGTGCCTCAAAGCGATCCATTACGTGTCTTCTACCGCACGCGTCGTGGCTTCGCTCTACACAGCTCTACACAGCGATCCGGAGACGCCCGGTAGATGGGAACCGGGTGCTAACTGTTGGCGTTGCGTTTACCGTTTGGACACTCGGTCCCTTAAAGATTCCACAGGACAGATCCCGTGGGGACTTCGGACGAGGAGAGGCACCAACGCGAATGTTTAATCGTTTTGCCACGCTGGCTGCTGTATGCACGCTGGTCCCGGTCGGGACAGCTCCGCTGGCTTTCGCGGACGATCCGCCTCCGGCGGTGGTGCCTGCAGGCGACGCCGCCCCAGCTCCTGGCGGGCCAGGACCCGCAGGACCCGTGCCGTCCGCGCCGCCCGGTGTCTTGAAGACGCCTGACGGCTACACCTTGACGGTGCAGGGAGCCGCTGAATCGATGGAACCGGTAGCAGCACTGACCGGCGCGCCGACTTCGCGGGAATACCTGGTGGACGGCTCCTTCAGCGGATCGGTGACGGGTTCGGGCGGTCCGAAGCTGGCGGGCGGATCTCTGGAGGCCGGCTATCAGATCGGTTGCGGCATCTCCCAGGACGACATCGAGAGCATCATCTCGGCAGGCATCACGCCGAGCATCGGGATCCCGATCGTCACCGGCAGCATCCTCCCGATTCAAATCACGCCGTCGCTGGCCTACCAGATGAAGATCGACCTGAAGCCCGGCACGGTCAACATCGTTCCGGTCGACAAGAAGACGTTCAAGGGCACCAGCCCGAAGATCAACATCACTGGTCTACGCGTCAAGTTCGACCAGTGCGCAGGGGCGTCGTTCATCCGGTCGTACGCGACACTGACCAGCTCGACGGATGACACCGACGACGTCGTCACCTACATCGGCGTCACCAAAATGGTCTGACGCCATAGGTTTTCGCCGGCGGATCTACGTCGGCGTGACTCGGCCTGTTCTCGACGCATGCCCCTCGCCAAAGGCGAGGGGCATGCGTTTTCTGACTCGGGTTCGGACTGGCTGTTGAAAGCCGGTGTCCGATGGTGCCGCAGCCCGCATCAACAGTCGCTGTGCCCAAGTCCTCGCAGTGTCGCACCATGCACTGGAGGCGAAATCGACGGCGGTTCTTCGTCATCCGTGAATTAATGGAAAATTGCGATTGCTCAGCGCGCGCGAAGTTTGCCAGTGTGTTAAAACGCCGCTGTTATTTGCAGCGAACGCGGCGCCCCCAGATCGCCCAGTGGTCGGGAATCGGGCGTGAACTGTTGGCGCTCCGTTTACCGTCTGGACACTCGGTCACTTAAAGATTCCACAGGACAGATCCCGCGGGGAATCGAACGAGGAGAGGCGCCAACACGACATGTTGAATCGTTTTGCGACAGTGGCTGCTGTTTGCATGCTGGTCCCAGTCGGGGCGGCTCCGGTCGCGCTGGCGGACGATCCGCCGCCTCCACCGGCGGTCCCTGCGGGTGACGCCGGGCCCCCGCAGGACACTGGTGTTGTCGCGTCCGGGCCGCCCGGAATCGCACACACCTCCGACGGGCGGGACTTAACCGTGGTGGCGAAGGACGAGTCGCAGCTGCCAGTCGCGCCGCTGACAACCTCGTTGTCGTCCCGCGACTGGCTCGTGGGTGCCACCTTCACCGGATCCGGAATGGGCTCGGCGAAGGGCGGATCGATGGAGGTCGGGTATCAGATCGGCTGCGCGATCGAGATGGACAAGATCAAGCTCAACGGCAGCATCGGCGTTGGCACCGGCGCGTTCGGGCTTCAAACCACTGGTGTGTTGACCGCTCCCGCTTCGCTTTCATTCCCGATCCAGGGCCAGGTCGAGGTGGAACCGCGGCCCGGCACGATCACCAACGTCGTGGTGGACAAGAAGACATACAAGGGCAACTCGACCCGGGTCACGGTGAAGGACATTCACATCAAGGTCGACAACTGCGTCGGCGCGTCGTCCCTGCGCTCCTACGCCATCCTGACCAGTTCGAACGGCGACACCGACGATGTCGTCGCGTACTACGGCGTCACGAAGGTGTTCTGAGTGACAGTCCAGAACCATGTCGCCGCCACTCTGGCGGCGGGCATACTGGCCGCTGCCGCTGCGGTCGCCTGCTCTGCGACCGCAGCCGCGGATGAACCACCACCCCCACCGGCGCCCGCGGATCCCGCGCCGGCGCCTACGGGCCTCATACCGCCCCCAGGGACGCTGCAGAACTTTCTGCCCGCAGGAGGGATGGCACCGGGGTCGGGTTACGACTTTCTGCTGAGCCAAGCGCCGCTGCCTACAGCGCAGGGAGGCGAGCCCTCTCCCGTTACCGTAGGGGCCGACGGCCAGCCCGTCTCGGCGTCCCAGGCGCCGACCGTCCTCGATCAGCAAGCCATCGACGCCCTCAAGCCCACCAATTTCGCGCTGGCAGGCCAAGGTCAGCAGTCGTTCTACAGCAACACACCCGCCCCGCCGGACGCGCCGCCGCCTGGCTTTCTCGAGAATGCCAAAGGGGCACATGGCATATGGAACTACCAGATGGGAAAGATAGACCCATCGCTGCTTGGTCAGCCACTCCCAGGGACGGCGCCTCCGCCAGGTACGAACATTCCGCTGGGCGTCGCGGACTTCCTGCCGGATCCCGCGACCCCAGGCGGAGCGTTGCCCCCGTGGGCACCCCCGCCTCCTCCGCCGCCGCCCGCCGGGTGAGCTGACTCTCCGCTGCTCGTCTCGAGACGCCCCGCGCATAGTGGCGCGGGGTTTCCGCCCTCACATGGGCGAAAGCTGTTCATGAGCGGTTAAGACACCAGTTGAGAAGGCGTCGACAATGGCACAGACGTGCCGGTTCTCATTCCAATCATGCGCGTAGTTCAGGTCGCCAACTTCTACGGCCCCCGCTCGGGAGGCTTGCGGACGGCCGTCGACCGGCTCGGGGCGGAGTACTGCGCCGCAGGCCATGAGGTGTTCCTCATCGTGCCGGGGCACCAACCCGAGTCCGTCGAGCTGGGTTCAGGGGTGACGCGGATCTCGCTGCCCGCCAGGCTGATTCCCTTCACCGGCGGCTACCGTGCCGTACTGCCGCGGCCGGTGACGGCCCTGCTCGAAGACCTCGAGCCGGATTCGATCGAGGTCTCCGACCGGCTCACGCTTCGGTCACTGGGCAGTTGGGGCAGGCGACACGACGTGGCCACCGTGATGATCTCGCATGAACGCCTGGATCGTCTTGTCGGCCAGATCCTCCCGCGTCGCGTGGCCCGCACCATCGCGGATTTCGCCAACCGCCGCACCGCCGCGAATTATGACGCAGTGGTGTGCACCACGGCCTTCGCGCGCGCGGAGTTCGACCGAATCCACGTGCCGAACGTGTTGACGGTGCCGCTCGGCGTCGACCTCGATCAGTTTCACCCACGCAGGCATTCGGAGCTGATGCGACAACGGTGGGCTCGGCGCGAGCAATTGCTCCTGGTGCACTGCGGGCGTCTGTCCGTCGAGAAACACGCACACCGCAGCATCGACACCGTTGGTGCACTGCGTCATTCAGGCGTGGATGCACGGCTCGTGGTGGTGGGGGAGGGACCGATGCGAACGCGGTTGGAGCGCCAGGCGGCGCGGTTGCCTGTCGCCTTCACTGGCTACATCGGTTGCCGCGACACGGTGGCGACCATCCTGGCGTCTGCCGATGTGGCGCTCGCGCCAGGTCCACACGAGACGTTCGGTCTTGCCGCACTCGAGGCGCTGGCGTGCGGCACGCCTGCTGTGGTGTCGCGGACGTCCGCACTCGCCGAGATCCTCACCACCGACAGCGGCGCGACGGCGGACAACGATCCGCGGGCGATCGCACACGCCGTGTCGTCGATCATCAGCAGGCCTGAGGCGCTGCGGCGGACAAGTGCACGCAGGCGCGCCGAGCAGTTCACCTGGCCTCGCGCTGCGGCGGGCATGCTCGGAGCGCTCGGCGCGGTGTAGGCGCCCACTGGTACAGAGGCGCTACGTTTCTCCCATGACGGGAGCCTCCACCGGCCCGGTGGACACCGAGCGGGCCAGGACCCTGTGGTTCGCGGTGATGCTGACGCTGACCAACGGCTTCCTCGACGCACACACCTATATCGCCCGCGGCCACGTATTCGCGAACGTGCAGACCGCGAACGTCATCTTCTCCGCCATCAACGTGTCCGAGCGGCAGTTCTCCGCCGCGCTCGCCCATGTATGGCCATTGCTGGCCTTCATCGCGGGCATGTTGTTGGCATCCCACATCAAGTCGGGCCGCATGGAGCAGGTGGTGCCGTATTCGTTGCGCTGGGCCATCGGCATCCAGGCCGTTGTCCTCGCGGTCATCGGTTTCGTGCCGGGCACGGTGGACCACAACTTCGTCACGGTGCCGATCTCGTTTCTCGCCGCCGTGCAGATCGGCCTGTTCCGCAACATCGGCGACCTCGCCTATCTGCCCGTTGCCACCACCGGCAACCTGATGCGTTTCCTGGAGTCGGCGTACGACACCGTCGTGGAGAAGCGAGCGGAGGCGCGGCGTTCGCTCGTGGTGTACGGCACGTTGATCGTCGCGTTCGCCACCGGAGCGCTCACAGGCGCTCTGTTTACCGACGCCTGGGGCGTGCACGCGATTTGGTTGCCCGCATCCTTCCTCGCCATCACGCTCTGCCTGTTCATAGTCGGGGAGCGCGAGTGGATGCGGTAACGGCAATTTCATTCGTCTGAACTGTTTCGGCCCGCTAATCGTGTCGCGTGAGGGCGAAAAGTTAGGGTTCAGAATGAAGAAGATCGGTATGTTCTTGGCCGCGATGGCTCTCATCGGGGCGCTCATCACAGCGTGCGGCGGGTCGGGCGGCTCGAGCAAATCATCAGACACCGGCGCAGCATCGGCGAGCGAAAGCAGCCCGGCCGCGGCAGAAGGGCCGACGATAACGATCGCGAACATGGCTTACGGCCAGCCGGTCACCGTCTCACCCGGCGGTCAGGTCAACATCGTCAACAACGACTCGGTCGAGCATTCGGTCACGTCGGACACCAGCGGCGCATTCAGTCAGGACATCGAGGCAAATGAGAAGGGCAAGCTCACCGCACCGTCGCAGCCCGGCGAATACCCGTTCCATTGCAAGTATCACCCGAACATGCATGGCACGTTGATCGTCAAGTAACGGCGTTTAGGAGGCGTCCACCACGGGCATCCCCGGGCGATGGCAAATAGGCCCAGCCCGGCGGTGCTGTTCGACATCGACGGCACTCTGGTGGACTCCAACTATCTGCACATCCATGCGTGGTGTCGTGCGTTCAGCGATGTCGGCACCACGGTTGAGTCGTGGCGGATTCATCGCTGCATCGGCATGGACGGCACACGGCTGTTGGAATTCCTGACTCAAGACGCCGAGCAGGATGTGCAGCAGCGGGCGAAGGATCTGCATCTGCAGTACTTCACGGAGTCGGCGCCGCTGTTGAAATGCCTGCCCGGTGCCAGGGAACTGCTCGAGCGCATCCACGCGCTCGGTCTGCAAATCGTGCTGGCGACATCGGCGAGCGAAGACGAATTGTCGCTGCTGCGTGAGGTATTGGACAGCGATGACGTCATCTCTGCCATGACGTCGTCGAAGGACGTCGACGTCGCCAAGCCGGACCCGGGAATCATCCAGGTTGCGCTGGAGCGAGCCGGAGTCGACGCGAGTCATGCGGTCTATGTCGGCGACGCGGTATGGGACATCGTGGCGTGTAAGAACGCGGGTGTGCCCTCGATCGGCGTGCTCAGCGGCGGGGTGTCGCGAGAAGAGCTCGGAAACGCAGGCGCAGAAAGGGTTTTCGACAACACGCGCGAGTTGTGCGACCGGATTGACGACACCGCGATCGCGGCGTTACACGCCTGACGAGGGTGTCCACGCGACGGGCAGGCGCTTGATGCCGTGGATGAATGCGGAGTGCAGTCGATCCGGCTCCTCCGTCGCCGTGATGTCTGGCAGCTGTCTGTGCAGTTCCTCGAACGCCACTGTGATCTCGCGGCGAGCGAGGTTGGCGCCGAGGCAGAAGTGCGCACCTCCGCCGCCGAATCCCACGTGCGGATTCGGATGGCGGCGCACGTCGAAGGTCCACGGGTCGTCGAACTTGGACTCGTCACGGTTGGCCGACCCGTACCACAGCGTGACCTTGTCGCCCGCGGCCATTTTCACGCCGCCGAGCTCGACGTCGCGGGTCGTGGTGCGGCGCATGTAGGCCACCGGCGACGCCCAGCGCACGATCTCTTCTACCGCCGTCGGCGCGACCTCGTCGTAGTTGTCCCACCAATCGGCGCGCTGTTCGGGATAGCGGCTCAACGCCAGCACGCCATGGCTGATCGCATTGCGTGTGGTCTCGTTGCCTGCGACCACCAGCAGGATGAAGAACGACGCGACTTCGGCGGAGGTCAGCCGCTCACCGTCGAGTTCGGCCTGCACCAGACTGGTCGTCAGGTCGTCACCTGGTGTGCCCCTGCGCTGTTCGGCCAGAGCTGTGGCATACGCGCCGATGTCCACCGCGACCTTGAAGAACTCGTCGAAGTCCGTGGCGATGTCGGGATCGCCGAATCCCAGGATGACGTTCGTCCAACCGAAGATCTGTTCGTGGTCGCCCTCGGGGATGCCCATCAAGTCGCAGATGATCTGCAGCGGAAGAGGTCCGGCCAGATCGGCGACGATCTCGCCCCTGCCGTCGGGGTTGTCGGTCACCATCGCCGAGACCAGTCGCCTGGCCCGGTCGCGCACCGAGTCCTCGACGAGCGCCAGCACCCGCGGGGTGAAGGCGCTGCGGACGATGTTGCGCAGCCGGGTGTGCCGCGGGTCGTCCATCGCGATCATCGACCCGAAGTACTCGGCGAGCTCAGGTGTCTGGTCGCCGATCGTGATCCCGCCGGCAGAGCTGAACAGTTCGGGATGGCGGCTGGCGTAGAACACGTCGTCGTGGCGGGTCAGCGCCCAGTGGCCGGCGCCAGGGGTGAATTCCTCGCCGACAAACGATTCGTGGAACGAGATCGGAGCCTCCCTGCGCAGGGTGGCGAATGTGCCGTCACGAATGTCGTCGTCGAGACCCCAGAAATCCCAGGAACCGAGGTCGATGTCGGAAAGCGGCACCTCTGGAGGCGCGGCACCGTTCACCCTGGTCGCTATGCCCACGCCGCGAGTCTACGGGTGAGCCTCGTGTCCGGGCCGGCCCTTGGTGCGCCGCGTCTCCTTCATCTCGGCCTCGAACACGTGCCGGGCCCCCTGCTGCAGCTCGTCGCGGACCCGCCGCTCATGGTCGCGGAAGATCGACCAGTAGGTGTCGTCGAACTCCTCGACGACCTGAAACGTCCATCGCCCGTACAGCACATTGCGGCCGACCAGGTCGCACTCCAGACTGTCGGCGATGCCGTCGTGTCCGGCGGCGCGCAGCTTGTCGCACGCCTCACCCAGCAGCAGGTCAGCGTGGCCGATCAGTTGGTGGAACGAGTACAGATGGCCGCGGGCGCGTTCGACGAACTCCAACGCCTCCGACACCGCACCGGCCGCCTCCACTGTCTCGTCACTCACGCCGTCCGGGCGGCGGCCAGCCCCGTCCTCGGGCTGATCGGCGGTGCTCATCGTCGTTTAGTACCCGGCCGCGCAGCCGCCCAACCAGGTCAGATGTACGCGCTGGGCGAGTACCGCGGCGGAAGGGACGCCACATAAGGGGTGTCGACGCCGACCCTGCCGACCGCGTAAGCACCACCCGGACTGCCCAGGGGAGCGTCCCGTCCGGAAAGCGTCTCGTCGAAGAACGCGGCGTTGTCGGCGATGTGGACAATCTGATCGTCTGGCACGTCTGTCTCGAAATAGATTGCGCCGACTTCGCACGCCAGCTTGCACGCACCGCAGTCCACGCACTCGTACGGGTTGATGTAGAGGGAGCGCGCGCCCTCGTAGATGCAGTCCGCCGGGCACTCCTGGACGCAGTCCTTGTGCATGACGTCCACGCACCCACTGCCGATCACATAGGTCATGATCGAAGCCTAGGTGCCGTCGCCGCTCGCCCGCTGACGCTGAAAGCCATTGCCTGAGAGGACCAATGGCCCTATTTCCGGTGTGACCTCCATGTGCACCGACACACCTGATCCCTGAGCGGGCCGCTGATGCGTCGCGACGACGACGGTGCGGTCCCGACCGAATAGTCCCACCACCGGATCGAGAAGCGCGTCGAGCATCGACTCGGCGTCGTCGGCGTCGAGGTGCTCGGTCGGTTCGTCGAGCAATACGATCTGGGCAGGCGACAGCAGGGCACGTGCGAGCAGTAGGCGGCGCCGCTGCCCGGCTGAAACAGCTTGCGCCCCACCGGTGAGCACGGTTGCCAACCCGTCGGGCAGCCCGCTGCGCCACCGGTGCAGGCCGACTCGATCGAGGGCGTCGACGATCTCGTCGTCGCCGCAATCGCCGCGGGCGACGAGGAGGTTGTCGCGAACCGTCGTCGCAAATACGTGTGCGTCCTCGGCGAAGAAGCCGACCCGGCGGACGAGGTCTGGCTCGCTGATCGATTGCAGCGACTGCCCGTCGAGCGTGACGCCGCCGTGCAGCGGGGGCAGCAGACCGGCCAGCGTCATCAGCAGCGCGGTCTTGCCCGCACCGCTGGGTCCGGTGATCACGGCCCGGGCACCCCGTGCCAGGGTGACGGTGATCGGATCGGCACCGGCGTGTGGTGAGTACCCGCAGCGGAGGCCACACGCGGCGAGTTCCCCTACGCGCGGTGTGACGACAGAGACGCGCCGCTGCGGTTGCACCGCGGGCCCGGCCAGGTCGTTCAGCCTTCGCGCGGCGATACCCGCCCGGGTGAGCGCTGTCGCGGCCGCCGGTAGTGCCGTGAAGGCTTCGAATGCGGCGAGGGGTACGAGCATCAGGACGGCGACGGTGGTGGGTGCGACGGTGCCGGCGAGCGCGATACCCCAGACGACCGCGGCGATCAGACTCACCCCGGTCGCCGCGATCGGCAATGCCGTTGCGATCGCCGAGGGCTTCGCCGCCCGGTCGGCAGCGGAACCCCAATCAGACTGCTGGCGATGGCATTCGGCGATGACGGCATCGAGCTGGCCGCCGACCCGCAGTTCGTCGGCATGTTCCAGCACGGCCAACGCGGCGGCGTCGCGGGCCGCATGATGCCGCAGCGCAGCGGCCTCCTCGCCGCGCGCCGCACGGGCCGCCAGCCACGGCGCGCCCACTCCGGCGGCCAGCATGCATCCGGCCATCGCGATCGCCGCCGCAGGCGAGATGACCGCGATGACGGCCGTGCCCGCGAACGCCAGCACCGCCGCGACGCCGAACGGGATGAATCCGCGCACAAGCGCATCCGACACGTGGTCGACGTCCGCGCCGACCCCCGTCACCAGCTCGCCACTTCGCCGCCGCATCACGCGATCGACAGGGCCGAAGGCCAGTCGCTCGTAGATGCGTTCCCTGCCGGTGCCCGACGCCCGCAGCGCTGTGTCGTGGGAGGCCAGCCGTTCGCAGTACCCGAAAACGCCTCGGGAAATCGCCAGCGCCCGCACTGTGACGACGGCGACGGTCAACTGGAGCACCGGCGGCATCTGCCACGCCCGGGTGATGAGCCACGCCGACATCGCGATCAGGGCAACGGCGCTGCCCAGTGACAACGCGCCGAGGACGATGGCAGCCATGACGCGTCCGGTGCGTGGCCTCAACAACGCCAGGGCGGACAGGAGCGGATCAGGCGAGCGCACGGTCTCGCCCCATGTCGATCACCTGGTCGCCGATGGCGAGCACACGGTCGCGGTGGGTGACGACGATGACGGTGTCGCCCCTGCGGGCGCGACGCGCGATCGCGGTCAGCACTGTCGACTCGGTGACCGAGTCGAGGTGAGCGGTCGGCTCGTCGAGGAGCAACACCGAAGCCGGAGAGCCAAGTGCGCGCGCCAGCCCGAGTCGTTGGCGCTGCCCGAGCGAAAGTCCGGTCCCGCCGCGTCCCAGCACGGTGTGGATACCGTTCGGCAACAAGTCGAGCACACAGTCGAATCTCGCATCGCGACAAGCAGATTCGTGATCGTCGAGCTCTCCGAACAGATCGAGGTTGTCTTTGACCGTTCCCGGCACGATCGCCGGTCGCTGGGCAAGCCAGCTGATCTGCCGCCACCACGACCCGAGGTCGAGATCTGCCACGTCGATGCCGCCGATCGTGACGCGTCCGCTGGTCGGTTCGGTGATTCCGAGGATGACCTGAAGGGCGGTGCTTTTACCCGCGCCGTTGGGCCCGGTGAGCACCGTGATCGAGCCTGGCGCCATCACGGCGCTGAGCGACTCGGGGCGTGCACCGTCGCGCCCGACCACGGTGACGCCCTCCATGCGTAACTCGGCCCCCCTGGCCTGCACTGACCGGGTTCCCGGCGTCCTGGCCGAGGGTGCCGAGATGAGCTCGAAAGCCTTATCGGCAGCGGTCTTTCCGTCCTGTGCCGCATGGAACTCCGCGCCGACCCGCCGAAGGGGCCAGAAGACCTCCGGTGCGAGTAGCAGCGCTGTCAGACCGGCCGTCAACGACATCTCGCCGTAAACGAGCCGCAGGCCCACACCGACGGCCACGAGTGCGACGCCAAGGGCCGCAAGCAGTTCCAGCACCAGGGCGGACAGAAATGCCATGCGCAGCGTCGCCATCGTCGAACGTCGGTACGCCGCAGCGAGTTCGGCGATGCGCCGGACGGAGCCGCCCGCGCGGCCCAACGCCCTCAATGTCGGGATGCCCGCGACGAGGTCGAGCAGCCGGGCCTGCAGCGTCACCGTCGCGGCCAGCGCGGCCTCCGAACGCGATCTGGTCGCCAGCCCGATCAGCACCATGAACAGCGGAATCAGCGGCAGCGTAATCACAACGGTGGCGGCCGACAGCCCGTCGTAGACGGCGATGACAGCCAGGGTGGCCGGAGTGAGCGTGGCCGCGAGCACCAGCGCGGGTAGGTAGGACGTGAAGTAGGGGCGCAACCCGTCGAGGCCGCGGGTGACTACCGCCGCGGCATCGTCGGAGACTTCGGCGCGGCGCGACGGCGGTCGCGCGGTCACGCTGCGCAGTACCTGTTCGCTCAGATCGGCGATCACCGCCGTTGCCCCGCGCTGGGCAAGCCGCGCCTGCAGCCAGCCGGCCACTACGCGCACCGACCACAGTCCGGCCAGCACGGTGAGCGGAAATGCCCAGTGCCCGAGCGTCCGTGATCCCGGATCGGTGATCGCTCTGGCCAGCACGTGCGCCAACAGCACCGCCGAAGCGATGGTGGTCGCCGCGATCACCAGACCGCACACCACCGTCGCGGCGAGATGGCGGCGCAACCCAGTCGAACCCCGCCATAGTCTGGGGTCGATCGGGGAACGCCGCGATGTGGTCAGGATGACCGCCTCGTCAGGCCGATAGGGGCCGGGATGCTCTCGGCGGAGATACGTTTCCTGAACACCCAGTACGTCCACGCCTGGTAGGCGATCACCAAGGGCGCGAAGATCAACCCGGCCCACGTCATGATCCTCAGCGTGTAGGGCGTCGACGACGCGTTGTAGATCGTCAGACTCCAGTCCGGGTTCAGGGTCGAAGGAACCAGGTTCGGGAACAAGGACCCGAAGAGAAGGACGACCACAGCGGCGACCACGACTGCGGTACACGTGAAGACCCAGCCGTCACCTCCCTTGGACCACACCAGCATCGCGGCGGACAGCTGGGCGACGACCGCCACGCCGAGCACCAGCCAGGTCCAGTCCTTGCCGTATGCCAACTGTGTCCACAAGCCGAAGCCGGCCACCACGACCGTGACCGGAAGCACCAACCGCCTACTGAAGCGGATTGCGTCGTCACGCACGACGCCCGTCGTCTTCAGAGTGATGAACACGGCGCCGTGGAATGCGAACAGGCCTGCCGTCGCAAACCCTCCCAACAGCGTGTAGGGGTTGAGCACGTCGCCGAAGGACAGGTCGATGTGGTGGTCGGCGTCGACCGGCAGGCCGCGCACGAGCGAGGCGAACGCGACACCCCACAGAAACGCGGGCACCCACGAACCGACCGCGATGCCTCTGTCCGCCCAGGACCGCCACGCCGGATCATCGATCTTGCCGCGCCATTCGATGGCGACCACGCGCACGATCATCGCGAACAGGATTGCCAGCAGAGGCATGTAGAGCCCGGAGAACACGGTCGCGTACATGCCGGGGAAGGCCGCGAACATCGCCCCGCCCGCGGTGATCAGCCACACCTCGTTGCCGTCCCAGACCGGGCCGATGGTATTCAGCACGGCGCGGCGGTGTTGATCCGAATCCCCCTTGGCGACCCGGCCGAGCGGCGCCATCAGCATCCCGACGCCGAAGTCGAAACCCTCGAGCACGAAGAAGCCGAGGAACAGCACGGCGAGAAGTACGAACCAGAATTCCTGTAAACCCATTGTCGGCCTCCTGTCTCAGTACGCGAACGAGAGGGGCGCGACCTCTTGGTCGTCGGGCGGGGCAGGTGGCGCCGGTTCAGAGTCGTGCTCCAGTGGTCCCTCGACGACGTATCTGCGGAGCAAGTAGAACCAGATGACCGCGAGCGCGGCATAGACGAGGGTGAAGGCCACCAGCGAGGTGACCACCGTCGAAGTGGAATTCGGCGAGACGCCGTCGGACACGGTGAGTCGCACCATGTGGTCGCCCGTCGGATTGGGCACGACCACCCAGGGCTGTCTGCCCATTTCGGTGAAGACCCAGCCCGCGCTGTTGGCCAGGAACGGGGTCGGCAACGTCACCAGCGCGAAGACGGACAGCCAGCGGCCGCCTGGTGCTCGACCGCCGCGGGTGAGCCATATCGTCACAAGTGCGAACAGCACTGGGACAGCGAGCAATCCGATCATCATGCGGAATGCCCAGTAGGTGACGAACAGGTTCGGCCGATAGTCCCCGGGCCCGAACTTCTCGACCGCCTGCTTCTGCAGATCCTCGACGCCCTCGAGTGTCACGCCACTGAACTTGCCTTCGGCGAGGAACGGCAGCACGTAGGGCACCTCGATGACATGGGTGACGCTGTCGCAGTTGTTGTGCGTGCCAACGGTGAGGATCGAGAAGTACGGATCGGTTTCGGTGTGACACAACGACTCCGCCGACGCCATCTTCATGGGTTGCTGTTGGAACATGAGCTTGCCCTGGGCGTCTCCGGTGGCGAACAACCCGACGGCGGACACCAACACCACCCAGCACCCGAGAATGGCCGCTGGCCGGAACATCGCGACGCCCTCGGCGTCGGAACGCGTTCGAACCATCCACCACGCGCACACACCGGCAACGAAGGCGCCTGCGGTCAGGAAAGCACCCGCGACAGCATGGGTGAACGCGGCGATCGCGGTGTTGTTGGTGAACAGGTCGACGATGCTGGTCAGCTCGGCCCTCCGCGTCTCCGGGTTGTACCGGGCGCCGACCGGATGCTGCATGAACGAGTTGGCGGCGATGATGAAGAACGCCGACATGTTGACCGCGATCGCCACAATCCAGATGCAGGCGAGGTGAACGAGTCTATGCAGGCGCGTCCAGCCGAAGATCCACAGACCGATGAACGTCGACTCGAAGAAGAAGGCAACCAGACCTTCCATGGCGAGTGGGGCGCCGAAGATGTCGCCGACAAACCGCGAGTACTCACTCCAGTTCATCCCGAACTGGAATTCCTGCACGATTCCGGTCGCCACGCCGATCGCGAAGTTGATCAGGAAAAGCTTCCCGAAGAAGCGGGTCAGCCGATACCAGACGGCGTTGTCGGTCACCACCCAGACCGTCTGCATCACGGCGATGATCGGCGCGAGTCCGATCGTCAGCGGTACGAAAATGAAGTGGTAGACGGTCGTGATGCCGAACTGCCACCGCGCCACGTCGAGTGCATCCATCGCACCATCTCCCGAAGGCTCAACACCATGTCTACGACACAGTGTAGTAGTAAATCCCGTTTCATGCGATCCGCGTCGTCCTCACTGTCTCGATAATCTCACTATCCGCAGGACAGGGCCGAAAGTCCCGGGAATCGACACGCGGGCGACCGGCGCCTCTCGATCGACAAAGTCCCCGATGTGCTGCGCGGCCGCGGGCGTGCGTGATAGCACCGATTCGTGCGCAACCCACATGCAGGGCAACCCTTTACGACGCCGGATGAGGAGATCGCCGAGGCGCTGCTCGATGTGAGCATTCCGACGCTGATGCTCTCGCTGGTGCACATGTCGGGCGACCCCGAGCTGATCCGCGGCGACCTGAAGCCGGCTGGGCTGTTCTTGAACGAGGTGCAGGGCTACATGTCCGAAGCGGACAAGGCCGCCGTCCGCAAGATCGCGCTGGAGGTGATCGCCGACTACCGCGACCGCGGCTGCCCGGAACCCGAGCCGATCAACGCGGAGCTACTGCACGAGATGATGAACTGGCTGGTATGCGAGCCGGTGCCCGACGAGTACGTGCCGATGCTGCTCGAGGAGATGGAACTCGACGGCCGCGACGCAAGACTCGTGCCGCCTGCGGGCAAAGGCGGCGACTTTCCGGTCGTCGTCATCGGATGCGGTGAGTCGGGACTGCTGGCGGGGATCCGGCTGAAGGAAGCCGGTATCCCGTTCACCATCGTCGAGAAGAACGCAGGCGTCGGCGGCACCTGGTACCAGAACACCTACCCCGGCGCGCGGGTCGACGTACCCAACCACTTCTACTGCTACAGCTTCGAGCCGACCGATCAGTGGACACACTTCTTTGCCGAACAGCCCGAACTACAAGCGTATTTCGAGCGCGTGATGGACAAGCACGACATCCGCCGTCATGTGCTGTGGGAAACCGAGGTCACCGAGGCGTCCTGGGACGACGACACCGCGACCTGGACCATTCACACCCGTGACCGCAGCGGAACAACGGCGGAACTGTCGGCGCGTGCGGTGATCACTGCGGTGGGCCAGCTGGACCGAGCGCACACCCCGCCCATCCAAGGACAGCAGGACTTCGCCGGACCGACGTTCCACTCCAGTGCGTGGGATCACTCCATTGACCTCCACGGCAAGCGTGTCGCCATGATCGGCGCGGGGGCCAGCGGCTTTCAGATCGCACCGACGATCGCGCCGGATGTCGAGCGCCTCACCGTATTTCAGCGCACCGCGCAGTGGATGTTCCCCAATCCGAGTTACCACGACGAAGTCGGTCCCGGTGTGCAGTGGGCGCTTCGCCATCTGCCTTTCTACGGCCGCTGGTACCGCTTTCTGCTGTTCTGGCCGTGGTGTGACAAAGGCCTCGACGTGGCGCGCGTCGACCCGGATTATCCGGATCAGCAGAAGGCCATCAACGAGGTCAGCGAAGTCACCCGGATCATGTTCACGGACTGGATCATCAGCCAGGTCGGCGATGACCCCGACCTACAGGCGAAGGTGGTGCCGGACTATCCGGCAACCGGCAAGCGCACCCTGCAGGACAATGGCAGCTGGCTGAGGACTCTCACGCGCGACAACGTCGAACTCGTCCGCACCGGGATCGACCGCATCGAACGAGACGCGGTTGTCGCCGAGGACGGCACCCGATATCCAGCCGACGTCATCGTGTACGCCACCGGATTCCAGCACACCAAGCTGTTGTGGCCGATGGCCATTCGCGGCCGAAACGGCGAAGTCCTCAGCGAGCGCTGGGGTGAGCGGCCATCGGCGTATCTGGGTATCACGATTCCCGACTACCCGAACTTCTTCTGCATGAACGGTCCCGGCACCTGGCTGGCCAGCGGCGGCAGCTTGATCTTCCATTCGGAGTGCCAGATGCGTTACATCACACAATGTCTGGAACTGCTTATCGCAGGCGGACATACGACGATGGAACCGACGGTGGAGAAGACGACCGACTGGCACGAACGCAGCCAGGCTGAGATGCGCACGATGGTGTGGTCACAGCCGACGATCAAGCACTCGTACTTCAAGAACAGCTTCGGCGAAGTGCACACGCTGAGCCCGTGGCGGCTCGTCGACTACTGGGCGTGGACGCGTACGCCCGATCCCGACGACTTCGTGATCCGTTAACTCAGTTCCCAGTTCATGTTCTTGGCGAACACCCGAGCATCGTCGGAGATGGTGCCGAGTTCATGGCTGCGCTGGATGTACCCCTGGACCATCGGCATGAAATTCATCGGGTTGTAGGCATCCTCTTCGTTGCTCCACATCCCGTTTCCGCCGTAGCGCAGGATCGTGATGCATGGGGCTTCGAAGATGCTGCCGTCGCCGGGGTCCTTCATCCGGTTCATGATCTCGCTGAACACCCAACCCTTGTCGACGTCGATCGAATACCACGTGACCGGGTAGAACGGCATCTCACTGCCGGGGAACACGTCCATCGTCGACGCGATCCACTCGCGGATCTTCTCGCGGCCGGCCATCTTCCCGTAGAGGTGCTCAGTGTACGTGGCGTCTTCGGTGAAGAGATCGCCGTAACGAGCCCAGTCCCACGACTTTCCGATTTCGACGACCAGGTCCTGGTGGTGCTGGAAGGTCTCCTCGATCTCCTCACGTGACCACTGGCTCATGTCTCTCCTTAAAGTGTTAGGTGAGTTCCCAATTCATGTTCTTGGCGAATGTCCGTGCGTCATCGGAGATGGTGCCGAGTTCATGGCTGCGCTGGATGTACTGCTGGATCATCAACATGAAGTTCATCGGGTTGTAGGCGTCTTCCTCATAACTCCACTTGTCGTCGCCCGCGTACTCGAGCACGGTGATGACCGGCGCGCCATGGACGCTGCCGTCGCCGGGATCCCTCATGGTGTTGATGTTCTTGAAGATGACCCAGCCCTTGTCGACATCGATCGAGTACCACTCCACCGGGTAGGTCGGCATCTCACTGCCGGGGAACGTGTTCATGGTCGATACGATCCACTCGCGGATGTTTTCGCGCCCCTCCATGTTGCCGAGGGCGTGCTCGACGTACTTCGCATCCTCGGTGAAATGGTCGGCATAACTGGACCAGTCCCACGTCTTGCCTACCTGAACGACGGATTCCTGATACCGACGCCAGGCGTCCTCGAGTTCCTCGCGTGACCAACGACCCATTGCAGCCTCCTCCGGCTCGCAGCGGAAAACTGAAACCTGTTCTACCAAACGCGCCCGGGCTGCGATGCCGAATCAGGACACCGTCAGCGTGCGTTCCTGCGACCAGATCTCAGCCCACGGCTTCCGTCGTCCGGTCAACGTGTACGCGTGCACGTCCTCGCCGATATCGGCCACCTTCTGCGACGTGCCGAAGTAGGGCAGCAGGGGGATGGGGATCGCGCCCGACATAGAGCACCGTGTCGCGCTCGGCGGGTGGCGGTGCGAAGTAACCGTAGCTGCGGCTGAGGCTGTAGGCCTCCGGCAATCGGTAGCGGTCCGAGTAGCCGTCGACATAGGCGGCGACGATGAAGGACTCGCCGACGATCGCGGTGCGCTCTCTCTGGTCGAGCGGCAACGCGTGGTAGGCGTCGGCGGTCCGGCGCGCGATCTGCTCTCCGACGTCCGAGCGGGTGAGCGAGACGGAAAAGACCAGCGTGCCGACCGCGAGGGCGGCACTCAACGCTACGGCGACCCAGCCCGGCCATCGCCGGCGGCGGCCCGCTTCGCGGCGTCGCTGCAGCCCGAGGGCTCCGGCCGCGAACAGCGGCGCGTACAGGCCTGCAAGGTAGTAGGGGCGGCCCGCGGTGAGCACGAATATCGCGTAGAGCACGACGAATGCCACTGCGATGAAGCGGAATTCACGCAGCTCACCGTCGCGGAACAGCCGCCACAGCCCGTAGCCGAGAAGCGCGATGCCCAATACGCCTGCGAACACAATCAGCTGGACCGCGATGCCGGGACGCCCGCCGTACAGGGCTTCGGCTTCACCGGCCACCACCGGCGCCATCCGCAGCTGCGGCCAACCGTGCGCCTGCTGCCACACCAGCGTGCGGGCCGTGATCGCGGCGGCGATCACCACGCCGACCCACAACATCGAACGGCGCAACAGGTCACGCGGTCCGACCACGGCTCGCTGCGGCGAGCAATACCGCACACAGCAGGAGCACCTGGAATTTCGTCATAGCGGCCAGGCCCGCGACGACACCCAGCGCCAGGAGCAGCCAGTCGTCGCGCAGCCGCACCCAGCGAATCAGCAGCCACACCAGCAGCAGCCACTGCGCCGGTTCCAGGGAGTACGGCGTCAGCCAGTGGCCGGCCAGCGTGACCCACAACCCGGTCGCCTGCGCGACCGCGGTGAAAACCTGTGCGCGGCGGTCACATCCGAGCTCATGGGCGATCAGACCCGCGAAAACGACTGCACAGCCGGTCGCCACGGCGGCGGGTAGCGCCAGCGCCAGTTGGGAGCCGGGCGCAAGCAAGTCCATCAAAGCGGCCAGCGCGGGCGTCAACGGCGGCTGATCGGCCGATCCCCAGTCGAGGTGGTAACGGCCGATCGCCAGCATGTACACCTCGTCGAACCAGTAACCTCGGCTCAATGTGCTTGCAGCGCAATGTATAACCGTAACGAGTAGGGCCATCGGAACGACGAGACCTGCGGCGAATGGCACGATGCGCCAGCCCGTTGATGTGTCGACGGCGGCGGAGGTCACGTACCGCCACGATACTGTCGGGCTATGCCGCTGCGTATTGACCCTCAGGTGGACACGAAGCTGAAGTCGCTGACCGACGCGCTAGGGGAGACGGAGGAGGCCCCGGTAGGCGACGTCGAGGCGCGCAGGCGCAGCGGTCACCGGATGATGGACTACGTCGCCGATACCGCCGAACCCGTCGAGGGCGTCGAAACCGAGTCGTTCTCCATCCCGACCGGCGACGGCGCCGCACTGGACGCCACCTGGTATCGGCGATCGACTCAGGCACAGCCCGGCAGTGCGGTGCTCTATGTGCACGGCGGGGGCATGATCTTCAGCCTCGAAGAAATGGGAAAGGTCTATGACCTCGTGGCGCGCCGATACGTCGCGGCGTCAGGGGTGCCGATGCTCGTGTTCGACTATCGCGTCGCACCCGAATACCCGCATCCGACCCCGGTCGAGGACTGCTATGCCGCGCTCACGTGGCTGGCCGGACAGTCCGGCGCACTGGGCTTCGACCCCGGCCGCCTGGCGGTGATGGGTGACAGCGCGGGTGGTGGGCTGGCAGCCGGTGTCTGCCTGCTGGCGCGTGATCGGAGCGGCCCTGCCGTGGCCCAGCAGCTGTTGATCTACCCGATGCTGGACGACCGGCCGTCGACACCCGACCCCGCCATGAAGAAGCACTTGACCTGGACCTATGACGACAACCTCACCGGCTGGGTTGCGCTACTCGGCGACCTGGCGGGTGGCGACGACGTTTCGCCCTATGCCGCGCCGTCCCGCGAGACCGACCTGACGGGCCTGCCCGACACCTACATCGACGTCGGTGACCTGGACATCTTCCGCGACGAGGACATCTCCTACGCGAGCAGGCTGTCCGATGCAGGCGTCCCCACCGAGCTCCATCTGCATCCCGGCTGCCCACATGCGTTCGAAGTGCTGGCTTACGGCGCCGACGTGTCGTCGCGCACACTGAGCGACCGCATCCGCCGGCTTCACACTCTCTGACGGGTAACGATCAGTTAGCACTGCTCGATATACAGACAGGGGTCATGGCTTGCGCGCAATGGCGCGTTATGCGAGCCAAGGGTATGAGCAGTGGCGCATCGGCGGCGAAGAGGTGGGAGCTCTCTGCGTCCGCGTCACCCCAGCTAGGAGTTGAGATGAAACTCGCAAGGACAGTGGTCAACGCGATGGTCGTCGCTGCGCTCGGCTTTGGGGCAGCCGGGCTCGGCACGGGCGTAGCGTCCGCCAAACCCGGGAACGACATCAACCAGCCATGCTTCCCGTTCTGCAACAACCAGCAAGGGAACGGGAACGACTTCCGTCGCGGAAATTGGGACAACCAGCAAGGGAACTGGAACAACCAGGGCAACTTCGACAAGGGTCCGTGGTGGGCCAATAACCGCCACGACTGGTGGGATGACCGCCAGGGACCGCCGCCCTGGGGCTGGGGCCCACCGCCTGCCTACCAATGGGCCGGAGGGCCGCCGCGGCCGTTCAACTACTGGGGTTACGACGTGAACCCGGTCTGGGACAACGGCTTCCACCAGTGGGGCATCTGGTTGTTCGGTCTGTGGATTCCGATCTTCGGGATCGGCTAAACGAATGACGGCGGCTGCCGCCCTGCCGACACGGCGGGGCGGCAGTTGTCATTCGGCGCCTTCGGAGGGCGCCTCGACGACTGCCTTGATCCGCTCGAGTGTCTTGCGCATATCGCGGATGTTGCGGCGCTTGCGGAGTTGACCGCCGAGCACCGCGAAGACCTTGGTGAAGGCGCTGTCGCTCATCCGGAACGACTCGGTGACGTCGGTGCCCCCGTCAGCAGGCGTGAACAGGTAGTGCCAGTTGTTCACCGGCGTGTCCCCGAGGAGCACCGCGAAACCGAACTCCCGGCCCGGCTCACAGGCGGTCACCCGGCAGGTCGTCCAGTACACCGGGCCGATCTCGTTGCGGCGCACGTGCCCGCGGAACCGGGCGCCGAGCGCGGGGCCGGTGGCACCGTCCAGCCATTCGGCCTCGATCACCTCGGGTGAGAACTTTCCGGTGTTGCGGACGTCGGCGACGATGTTCCAGATCTTGTCCGCCGGCGCCGCCATCGGAACCGTTACCGATGCCTGCATTGGACCTCCTTGAAGTTTTCACCATGCAAACGATTGCCGTTCACGTTAACTGTCTTGGTGACCGACTGGAGCGGCGAGGATTACGCGAAGATCAGCTCGCTGCAACGCGCGATGATCGAGGAGGCCAGGGCGATCCTCGCCCTCGCCGAGTCCGACCGGGTTCTCGACCTGGGATGCGGCGACGGCTATCTGACCCATTCGATGGCGCACATGGTGCCCGGCGGGTACGCCGCGGGCGCCGACGCGTCCCGGCGAATGATCGCCACCGCGCGGGCCGCGCAGCCCCGGACGGAATCGGGTCCGTGGTTCGTGGTGGCCGACGCGCGCCGGCTGCCGTTCGGCGAACGCTTCGACGTCGTGGTGTCGTTCAACGCCCTGCATTGGGTGCCCGAACAACGGCAGGTTCTCGGCCAGATCGCGGCGGTACTGCGGCCGGGTGGGCGGGCGTTGATCCAGATGGTCTGCGCAGGGGAGCGCAAGAGCCTGGAGGCCGTGGCGATGGAGATCTGCCGCGACCCACGCTGGGCGCGCTCGTTCGAGGGGTTCGGCGCGCCGTTAATCCACGTGAATCCCGACGACTACGGCGACCTGGCGTCATCGGCGGGGTTGACCCTGACCAACATCACGGTCACCGATCGCGAATGGGACTATGGCTCCCGCAACGGGTTTCGGCAGTGGTGCGCGGTCGGAACGACCGCATGGACCGGCCGGTTGCCCGCAGAGGACCGGGAACGGTTCGTCGACGAGCTGGTATCGGTGTACGAGGGTGTGGTGGGTAGGCCCGGGTTGTTCAGATATATGCAGATGCGGGCCGAACTCCGGCGCTAGTCCTCGTCCTCCTCGGCGAGGTCGTGGCGCACGACATGGACCTGGCCGTGCGGCAGGGATGCCGCGTAGCCGTGGTTCTTGCCGTAGAGCTCCCACGCGGTGCGGCGCTCATCGCTGTGCGCATGGATCTCGTGTCCGTCGGAGAAACCCAGATGCAGGCTGCCGTCCTCGTCCCAGTCTGCGTGGGTGATCGTCTGGCCCGCGAAGTCGAACAGCGCACGCTCTTCGTTCTTCGCGGCGCGGGGATCGATGACCACGACTTCCTCGTCGCCGCTGGGGATCTTCGGCAGCCGCAGGTGAAACGGCACCGAGATGATCAACTCGTTGTAGTCGTCCAGGCTCAGCACCAGACCGTCGCGGAACATGATGCGCTGTACGGCGCAACCTTTGATCCACTGTTCGGTCATCTCTTCACTCTGGCCGGTCGCGGTCCGGCACACAAGGACCCTGGGCATCGTCGTAGCGCATGGCCATCGGGGACGGCCGGCGCGCACCTCCGTACAGTTTGCGCGAGGGTGAACCGAGGAATGAACAATCCCGTGTCAAATAGTGTTAGCGCACACGTCTGTCCGAGGTAAATCGGGCGCTGGGAGGAGCCGTCATGATCCGTGGTCTACTACATTTGAGCAGGTCTTTGGCCCTCGCTGTGGCCGCTGCCGCGATGGCGTTCGCACTCGTGAGCCCGCCCGCGGCGCTCGCCGATGACCGGATGAACTTCACCGGGACGACGCTGAGCGGAGCCCCGTTCAACGGTGATTCGCTGCAGGGCAAGCCCGCGGTGCTCTGGTTCTGGACTCCCTGGTGCCCGTTCTGCAACGCCGAGGGGCCGTCGGTGAGCAGCGTGGCCGCCGCCAATCCGAAGGTGACGTTCGTCGGTGTGGCGGCGCGCTCCGACGCCGCCGCGATGCAGGACTTCGTTTCGAAGTACAACCTGAACTTCACCAACCTCAACGACGCCGACGGATCCATCTGGGCGCGTTACAACGTGCCGTGGCAGCCGGCCTATGTCTTCTACAAGTCCGACGGGACATCGACGTTCGTGAACAACCCGACGTCGGCGATGCCGCAGCAGGAGTTGCAGCAGCGGGTCTCGGCGCTCACATAATCGCGAGTGCAGCAAGATCTGGTCGGGCTGGCGTTCGCCGCCGGGCTGATCGCCGCGCTGAACCCGTGCGGCTTCGCGATGCTTCCCGCCTATCTCGCGTTGGTGGTTCGCAGCACTGACAACGGAGCCGCGGTCGCGGTGGGTCGCGCCGTCGCGGCGACGGCGGCGATGACACTCGGCTTCCTCGCGGTGTTCGGCACATTCGGGTTCTTGACCGTGTCGTTGGCTTCGACCGTGCAGCAGTACATGCCGTTCGTCACGGTGCTGATCGGTGTCGTTCTCGTGGTGCTTGGCATCTGGCTGCTGGTCGGACGCGAGCTGTCGCTGCTGGTGCCGAACCGGTTGGGCCGCAGCGCTTCATGGGCGCCGACGAGCACGCTGGGCTCGATGTTCGGCTACGGCGTTGGATATGCCGTCGCGTCCCTGTCGTGCACCATCGGCCCCTTCCTGGCCGTGACGGGCGCCGGGGTCGGGGGTACATCCGTCGTGAGCCGGGTGTGGATCTATCTGGCCTACGCAGCGGGCTTCGCGTTGGTGGTCGGTGCACTGGCCGTCGCGGTGGCGTTGGCAGGGTCGGCTCTCGTCGACCGGATGCGACGAATCCTGCCCTACGTCAACCGGATTGGCGGGGTGGTGCTGATCCTGGTTGGCCTCTATGTCGGCTATTACGGCTACTACGAGGTTCGGCTGTTCCACGCGGGCGGCAGTCCCGATGATCCGGTGATCGCGGCGGCGGGACGACTGCAGGGCGCGATCGCCGGATGGGTGCACCGGCACGGGCCGTGGCCCTGGATCGTGTTGCTGGCCACCCTGATTGTCGCTTCACTCATCTGGGCTTGGTATAGGCGACGGTCCCGTGAAGGTCTGGCCACGGCGGACGGCGAACCATAGCCAGCGTGGCGAACGTCGCGGCGACCAACCCGATCAGCTCACCCATCAACGCGATGCGGGTCGAGTCGACGGCAGGTACCCAAGTGGCCTCGCCGTTCTTGATGACGAACACGCCGACCGGTCTCGCGGTCAGGTGAAGATCGGTGTCTGCGCCCGCCTTGGATCTTCCGCGAACCCTGGCGACGGGGACGACGGTGACTCCGTCCGCGGTTTCGTACGGCTGCCCGTAGACGTGCGCGGCGGCCGGGTCCGGCACGATCGAGTCGAGGGCGTCTCGCAGCTTCACAGCAGTCCCTTTCGGTCCTTGGCAATCGATGAATTCGTCGGCTGCCCGTGGTCTTAGTTGTAGCGGCCAGAACGCGGAGGAGCACGCCATGGTGATAGTCGCAGGACATCTGATCGTCGCCATCGAGGCGCGCGACGACTATTTGGCCGGGTGCACGGAGGCAGTCGAGCAGGCCAGGCGCGCACCCGGCTGTCTCGATTTCGCGATAACGGCCGATTTGCTCGATCCATCGCGGGTCAACGTTTTCGAGCGATGGCAGTCCCAGAAGTCGGTCGAGGCGTTTCGCGGAAGCGGTCCAAGCACCGACCAGGCCGCGGCCATCGAGTCGGCCTCGGTGTCGGAGTACGACGTGTCCGGTGAACGCAGTTTGACCTAGCTCTGCAGCAACCCGGGCGCGCGCCGCGATCAGCAGTTCTCGGGAATCTCGCGAAATTCCTGACAAATTGGCACCAGTACCGTCCTACACTTAATTGACAGCAGCGCCAGAGAGAAAAACGCCACAAAAAGCGCACAGGTCAAGACAACTGGAGACAGCCATGACCGTCTCGATTACAGATCGCGCATTCGACGCCGGCGAGGCCACTCAACCCGCCACCGCGAGCATTCTGCTCCGAGAACTCGGCATGTCCCACGCGTGCGTAAAGAAGCAGAGAGTCGCGTTGGGGACCTGGCTGATGATCCACGAGGCGGCGCGCCCGCTGCGGATCAGCCTGCGGGAGAACGGCTACGGCCTTCTTTTGAAGGAGATCGACGCGAAACGCGCCCATCCGGGCGTCCTGGCCTGACCGCGAGCGCGGTCAGCGGTCGAAGCCGCGCTCGTCGTCCCCTGAGGGGATCGTCATGGCCTGCTCGATGAGATCGGCCTCGTTGGCTTCAGACTCACGCGCGGCCGTGATGCGAGACGGGTCGAAGTCGAGGTCCTCATCGTCGCCGTCGACGGGTATGTCGTCGGGAACAGTCATGGCTACCCGCTCGTGAAGTAGTGCTCTGACGCCTGCCGCACCGACGCCGAATGAGACCGCGCCCGCTCGTCGGCCGCCTCCTGCTCTGCGGCGTTGACGACGACGGCGTCAGGACCCGGATAGACGGTGGCCTCGTGATGAGTGCTGAACCACCGCACGACATATGGAGGGGAACCGTCCGCCGAACGGACCTCGGTGATCTCGCCCCGCTGATCCGGCTGCTCGACCGTCGCGCTCTTGATCACCAACCAGTCGCCCACCTTGGCCTTCATCGTCCACTCCTTCCTTCCGCTAACCGACCTGCCGGTACGAAGAAATTGTCCCTCTGGGCGCAAGCGTTGTGTAACTGGTTGATCGGGGTTGGCGATATCTCACTGTCGGGGCTGTACGCACGACGGGAAGTAACGCGATGACAATCCTCCGCAGGTTCTCTGCTGCCGCGTTCGCGGCGACCCTCCTTGCCGGCCTCGTCGGCATCCTCGGTGGCACCCCCACGGCTGCCGCAGCGCCCGAGATGCTCAGCGTGCCGTCGGCGTCGATGGGCCGTGACATCCAGGTTCAGTTCCAGGGCGGCGGCCCGCGCGCGGTGTATCTGCTCGACGGACTGCGGGCCAGGGACGACAGGAACGGCTGGGACATCGAGACCGGAGCGTTCGGCTGGTTCGACGGGTCAGGGGTGTCGGTGGTGATGCCGGTCGGCGGCATGTCCAGCTTCTACACCGACTGGTACCGGCCCGCGGTAGGCAACGGCACCACCCAGACCTACAAATGGGAGACCTTCCTGACCTCGGAGCTGCCCGGCTGGCTTGCGGCCAACAAGGGCGTCAGCCCGAACGGAAACGCCGTCGTCGGATTGTCGATGTCCGGGGGAGCGGCGCTGATTCTGGCCGCCTATCACCCGGGTCAGTTCGTCTACGCCGGATCGCTTTCGGGCTTCCTGAACCCGTCGAACAGGCTGTGGCCGGTGCTGATCGGCATCGCGATGGGCGATGCGGGCGGATTCAACGCACTGGACATGTGGGGCCCTTACGGTGGCCCGGCCTGGCAACGCAATGATCCGATGCTGCAAGTCGGGCGGCTGGTGTCCAACGGGACCCGCATCTGGGTGTACAGCGGCAACGGCAATCCGACGGACCTCGACGCCGGTCTGGGCAACGCCCAGATCCCCGCGCAGTTCCTCGAAGGCCTGACGATCAACACCAACAAGGAGTTTCAGGCGCGCTACCAACGCGCCGGTGGCAACAACGGCGTGTTCAACTTCCCGCCCAACGGCACCCACAGCTGGGGCTACTGGGGCGGGCAGCTACAGGCGATGAAGCCCGACATCCAACGCGTGCTTGGTGCCGCGCCCGCCGCCTGATCTACAGGTCGCGCGACCAGTACTCGCCGACGAGGCCGCTGCCGAAATTCGTATGCGGCTCGCTGCGATCGAGCTGGAAACCGGCCCGCTGGTAGATCCGGCGGGCCGCCAGCAGAACATCGTTGGTCCACAACATGATTCGCGCGTAACCCGCCCGGCGTGCGAACCGAAGGCATTCGTCGACCAGCCGGGTGCCGACCCCTGCGCCGCGTGCCCGCGGTTCGACCAGCAGCAGACGCAGCTGCGCGATGTCCGGGGTGTCCGACGCCGTGCAGAACACGCAGCCGACCCGCTCGCCGTCCAGCTCGGCGATCCAGGCGGCTTCGCGCTGCGCGTCCCGGTGCGAGCCGTAGTCGGCGATGATGCGAGCGACCAGCGCCTCGAAGGCGACGCCCCAGCCGTACTCGGCGGCGTAGCGGGCGCCGTGCCGCTCGATGACCCAACCCAGATCTCCCGGTTCGGGGGAGCGCAGGACAAGTCCCGGTGCCGGCTGGTGATCGTCGAGCACTCGCCGTATCCGTCCCATCGCCGAGACGAGGTCGGAGCGCTGATCCTTGTCCAGCGGATCGACGAGGCGGTCGATGGCGTCGGCCTGCAACGAGTCGAGTTCGGCGAAGGCCGCCTGACCCGCGTCGGTCAGGCGCACGTTCTGGCGCCTGCCGTCGGTCGCCGACGCCTCTCGATCGACCAGTCCGTCGGCGATGAAGCGGGACATGATCCGGCTCAGATAGCCGGCATCCAGATCGAGGGCGCGCCGCAGCTCCGTCACCGCTATTTGATCGGTATGGGCCAACTCGAACAACACCCGGGCCTCGGTGAGTCCGTACGCCGAACCGACCAGCTGCGGCCGGAGTAATCCCAGGACGCGCGTGTAAAAGCGGTTGAACCCGCGCACCTCGTCGACAGTGGAGAGCGGCATAGTTGACAGCGTCAACGATTTTCTTGACGATGTCAACCGTCTGCGCCCACGGCCGGGTGCTCAGCTTCACCAGCTATCCTCTACTCCAACCCAAACGTCGGTCGACACCACCGCGCCGGACGTTCTGAGGAAAACCACGAACGCGCCGAAAGGCTGGATCTTGCCAGAAACACCGACCGGAACGCCGGATCTGGAGCCGCATTTCGAGGACGTCCAGGCGCACTACGACCTGTCCGACGACTTCTTCCGATTGTTCCTCGATCCGACCCAGACCTACAGCTGCGCGTACTTCGAGCGCGACGACATGACGCTCGAGGAAGCACAGCTCGCAAAGATCGACCTCTCCCTCGGCAAGCTCGGACTGCAGCCCGGCATGACGTTGCTCGACGTCGGCTGCGGCTGGGGCGCCACGATCAACCGCGCGCTGGAGCGCTACGACATCAACGTGGTCGGCCTGACGCTCAGCCGTAACCAGCAGGCCCACGTCCAACAGCTACTGGACAAGCAGTCGAGCCCGCGCAGCAAGCGCGTGCTGCTCCAGGGTTGGGAGCGGTTCGACGAGCCGGTGGACCGCATCGTGTCGATCGGCGCGTTCGAGCACTTCGGCCGCGACCGCTACGACGAGTTCTTCAAGAAGACCTATGCGGCGCTGCCCGCCGACGGCGTCATGATGCTGCACACCATCGTCAAGCCCAGCGACGAGGAATTCGCAGAGCGCGGCCTGCCCGTCACCATGACAAGGCTGCGCTTTTTCAAGTTCATCATGGACGAGATCTTCCCCGGAGGCGATCTGCCGCACGTGACCGTGGTCGAAAACCACGCCACCAAGGCAGGATTCACGGTGCAGCGGGTGCAACCGCTGCGGCTGCACTACGCGCGCACCCTTGACATCTGGGCGGCCGCGCTGGAAGCCCGCAAGGACGAAGCGATCGCGATCCAGTCGCAGGAGGTCTACGACCGGTACATGAAGTACCTGACCGGCTGCGCGGACCTCTTCCGCGAGGGTTACACCGACGTCTGCCAGTTCACCCTGGTCAAGAGCTAGGGTTTCGCCCGTTCGACGGCGGCGATCGCATCGATCACCGCATTCGGATTATCGAGCGCCACAAATGTTTTGGCATCGGGCACCTCGGTCAGCGACGAGTTCGGGAACAACTCGGCCATGCGTCTGCCCAGCGACGGCTTGAAACACCGGTCGCGCTGACCCCAAACCAGAGCGACCGGTTTGGTGAACCGGTTGAATCGCGTTGACACGTCGGTCAGATCGGTTTTGGCGACGTGTCGCAGCAGGCTGGCCAGGTCGCGGCAGATGCGGGCGTCGTGTCGGCACGGTTCCAGCCAGCTGTCGGTGAGTGCCGGGTCGGGATCGGTCAACAGCAGCCCGAAGCCGACCGGAGAGTTGCGCAGTGCCGTCAGCTTCATCTGCGTGAACAGAAACTTGATGGACGCGGGCCCCCGCAGCAGCGCGAAAACGACCGGGAAGGGGAAGGGCGGAAACTTGTCGAACGCGTCGCAGTTGGTCAGCACAAGGCGCCCGACCGCCTCAGGGTGAGCGTCGATGACGAGCTGACACAGTCCGCCACCGGTGTCGTTGCCGACCAGCGTGACATTGGTGAGGCCGAGCGCGGCGATGAAGTCGCGGATCAGCGTGGCAATGCCGCGGGGCGACAGGTCGGCCCCTGCGTTAGCCGGAATGGTGTGGGAACCCAATGGCCAGTCCGGCAGGATGCACCGAAACCCTTGCTGCGCCAGTCCTTCGGCCACCCGGGACCACAGCCGATGGTCGACCAGGATGCCGTGTACGAACAGCACTGGCGGATGCGGTGAATCCTCTGGACCGACGACCTGGTACTCGATGGTTGCTTGCTCCAATGCGACCTGCGGCATCCCCGTCACCCCTTTTTCGGTACTCAACCGCACCTTACCGACTCTCGGTATGGAAATGCCAGGGTTGTCCCGTCCGCGAAAGTTCAGGCCAGACCGGCCGCCTTGAGGATCACCTTGTCGAACCGGCGGTCGGGCAGGATCCGCCGAAGCAGCAGAATCCGTTTGGCACCCTCACCCGCGGGGTATCGCGTGCGCGGCTTGTCGCTGGTCAACGCATGCAGCACGGCATCCGCGACCACTTCGGGCCTGGAACCGGACGCCGCGTGCTCACTGATGCTCTCTGCGATCGACTCCATCTGCGGTCCGTATCTGCGCCTGCCGTCTTCCGGTAGGGCGGCGATCTCGTCAACGGTGTCGCGCTGCAGCTTGCCGCCCATCGAGGTGGCGATGAAACCTGGCTCGATCACCGATACGTGCACGCCCAGTCGGCGGAACTCGAGCCGCAAAACATCGCTGAGCCCCTCGAGACCGTGCTTGGCGGCAACGTACGGAGCCATCATCGGAATCGCGGCCTTGCCCCCGACCGACGTAACGTTGACCACGCGACCGCGCCCAGCCTGCAACAGCGGCAGCAGCGCCTTGGTGACCGCGAGTGGACCGACCAGATTGACTTCGAGCTGCTGGCGAAAGCCAGACAACGAAAGGTATTCGACCGGCCCCGGCAAAGTGGTGCCCGCGTTGTTCACCAGGCCGGCGATACCCGCGTTCCCGACAGCGGCGCCCACCTGTTCTGCCATCGCGGTGATGGACTTCTCGTCGGTCACATCGATGTACACCGATTCCAGCGGCCCCGATGCGTCCGCCTGCAGCGCCGCGCCGTCCGCTTCCTTGCGAACACCCGCGAAGACCCGGAATCCGTTGGCGGACAAGCTTAGAGCGCACGCGCGGCCGATACCGCTCGACGCTCCGGTGATGACTACTGTCCTCATTGTTCTCACCTCGATTGGATTGTTGTTCCCACCGCGTTGCAGAAGGCGTCGGTCATCGCATCAATCACCACCTGGCGGTCTGGCACCGGCGCACCTGCGGCGGTCAGTCGACCTCGGGCGATCAAGTGGACGGCGATCGGCGAGATCAACAACGGCACCAACAGCGAGAGCGGCAGGTCTGCGCAGTGGCCCGCTTCGATGTGGCCCGTCAGCCAGCCACCGATGTCCGTCGCGATACGAGGCAGTATCCGATCCCGGAACAGTTGCGCGCCAACGCCGTTGGGTTTGGCCAGTACCTCGGCGAACAAGGCTTCCAGTACACCGGTGCCACCCTGACCGGTGACGGTGTCGAACACGACCATGTAGATGGTGCGCACACCGTCTTTGAAGTCGACGAACAGTTCTGGCTTCTCCGACATGAGCTGCACCACCGCGGGCAGCGGGGCGTGACGGTCGAATACCGCAGCCAGTAGTCCTTCGCGTCCGCCGAACGCGGTGTGGACCGCACTGACCGAACATCCGACCCGGCGCGCGACCCCGTCGACGGTCAGCGCGGCTACACCGTCGGCGATGATCGCATCTGTCGCCGCCGCGACTGCGCGGTCGGCGACACCCACTCGGCTTCCTGGATCGGCCCCCGCGTCACGCACCGCGTCGTCGAGTGCCCGCCGATTCCGCACCCGGCGGTAGATCGTGGACCGCGAGATGCCGGCTCGCCGGGCGATCCGATCCAGCGAGAGCTCCGCGACGGGTGTTCCGGTTTCCCGCGCCTCCGCCATGGCGGCTTGCACTATGCCGCTGTCCATGGTTGTGATACTAGACACTAATTTTACTAGTCTCAAGTATCAGATTTCCGCCGGGCGTAGTTTTGCCGTCATGACCGGCGGCAACGATCAGTGGCTCCGTACACCGGCAGCACGAACCTTGCTGCTGGCCGCGCTCACGATCTCGCTGGTGCTTGGCATCGGCTTCGTCGCCATCAACACCTCGCCGGACACCGCGGTCAGCGCTCTCGGCAAGTCCGCGCCGCTGACTGACGATCAGTCTCGCGCGCAGGTCATCGAGTCGGCGCGTCAGATCGTCACGACCGCCCAACTGCGCGATGTCAACGGCAGCTACGTCTTCCTGTCGTGCACGAATGAGCACGATCCGCCCTATCAGGGGGCTCTGTACCTGAATTTCCCGCTGCCTGACGCGGATTCGGTCCGATACATCCGCGACATAGCGGCCGCGATGGTTGCGCACGGCTGGCAGGAGTCACCGTCGATCGGCGAGCACTTCGGCCTGAAATTGAGCAGGGACGGCGTCTCGTCGACGTTTCATGAGAACCCCGACGACGCGCGGTTCGGAACCATGCGCATCTACGGGGAGTGCCGCAACATGGCTGACCATCGCAACGACAACCCGGCATGGAAGGACATCACCGACCAGCTCAGCTGAGGCTGCGCTGCAGAAGTACGGTGTCCAGCCAGCGACCGTGTTTGAAGCCGACGGCTGTCAACCGTCCGACCTCGAGGAAACCCCGATTACGGTGCAGCGCAAGCGAAGCACCTGCGTCGGCATCAACGATGACCGCGATGACCTGGCGGACACCCGCGGCCGAACATCCAGCCAGCAGGACATCGAGCAGACGGCCGCCGACACCACGGCCGACGGCGTCTGGGGCCAGGTAGACCGAGTCTTCGACGGTGTGCCGATACGCGGGTCGCGCCTTCCATTGCACGCAGTACGCGTAACCCACGACCGCGCCGTCGAGTTCCGCCGTGAGGAACGGCAGCCCGGCATCGGTGACCGCACGGAAACGGCGTCCCCATTCCTCGCGGTCGGGTGGCGTGGTCTCGAAGGTCGCAACGCCGGTCAGGACGTGGTGTGCATAGATCTCGCCGATCGGGTCGAGGTCCTCCGATGTGGCGGCCCGCACGGTCGGTTCACTTGCGCCCAACGCCGTCAGCAGGCCACCGGATGAGACTCGCAGTACGGCGTGGTGCCGGGGAAGCGGTAGCGATGATCGGCGACCCACCGGTAGATGGCGCCCTGCAGAGAGCTCATGCCCGGAATCCGGTACACCATCAGCGGCACCTTTGTGCCGAGGGCCGCCGAAATGGCGGCGTTCGCCGCCTCCGCGCCGCCGTACACCTGACCCGACGAGTCGAGCCACCAAACCGACTCCATCAGACGGTCGGGCGTGATCCCGAGCCGTTCCACCGTTCCCGGTGCCTGGAGCGGCTCGGTCGCCATGTCACCCGTGCGGTTGAGCTTGAGCAGGAAGTCCCTGGATCGGGTGCACATGCCGCACGCGCCGTCGAAAAAGAGGATGCCACTCATAGTTCTAGTGTCCCCCCGGCGACAACTCCGCCAACGCCTGCCAGGCCGATGTGACCGAATTCATCCGCAGCGCGCTCTGACCCGCCTAGCACGCGGTGCGGTCGACCGCCGATGCAGGCATTTCCATCGTCGGGGTGCCGTCTTCGCAGATCCGTCGGCGTGGCACAACCGTTCGGTCGCGGCGTTGGGGATCACCCGATGCGGCGCAGGCCAGCCGACACCGAGCAACATCGTCCGCAACGTCTTGTCCGCGTTGAGGATCCGGCGCAGATACTCCGAATGCGCGCGCGACTCATGGGTCAGCAGGAATCCCGTCCCGGCGACCACGCCGCTCGCCCCCGCCGCCAACGCGGCGCGCGTATCGTCTCCCGTCAGCGCGCGGGGCCACCCATTCCGGCCTGGGCCACCGGAACGTCCAGGCTCAACCGGTCAAGCAGGTCCATAGGCGGGAGGACCGGGCGACGGCGGATTCTCCGACGCGTCGCGCCGACGGGCAGCCATGCCTGCGAGCGCCTCGAAGACCACCCGGTGGGCGGCGTTCACGGTGAGCTCGGCATGGTCGTAGGCGGGTGCGACCTCGACCACGTCGACGCCGACGACGTCGTGCTCGTAGCAGAGTTGGCGCACCATCCGAAGCAGGTCGGCGCTGGTGATGCCACCGGGTTCCGGTGTCCCGGTTCCCGGGGCGTGCGCGGGATCCATCACGTCAACATCCACCGACACGTAGAGCTTTTCGGCTTTGGCCAACGCCTCTGCGACCGCCTCGCGCAACACCTCTTTGAACCCGCGCTCCCAGATCTCCTGCATGGTGTGCCAGGTCATGCCCTGCTCGAGCATCCACTCGAAGGTGTCCTGCGGCGGCCAGTACCCCCGGAGGCCGACCTGGACGAAGTGTGTGCCGGGCACCGCGCCGGATTCGATCAGCCTGCGCATCGGGGTGCCGTGGCTGGCCAGGTTCCCTTCGATGATGTCGGCGGTATCGGCGTGCGCGTCGAAGTGCACGATGCCGACGTTGCCGTAGCCGTGTACGTCGGCGACGGCCGTCGCGGCGGGCCATGTGATCGAGTGGTCACCGCCGAGGATCACGGGAACGATGCCGCGCGATGCGACGGCGTGCACGCGTTCCCGGATGTTCCTGTGGGACACCTCGGTCAGGCCGTGGGGGCAGAACGCGTCGCCGAAGTCGACGACCTCCAGCCAGTCGAAGATCTCCAGCCCGTAGTCCAGGTGATAGGTGCCGGGTTCGTACGCGGTGGCCCTGATCGCGCGCGGACCGAATCGGGCACCCGGCCGGTTCGTCGTCGCCACGTCGAAAGGCGCCCCGACGATGGCGACGTCAGGCTGCCAGGAGTCGAGCTGCTCGACCTCGGTCAGGAACGGACGGTGCCCGAAAGACGCGAGGCCCGAGTGCGGCAAGTCGAGCTGCTCGGCCATTCCCGGCGGCAAGTCCCGCTGCGGCCCATGGTCGTGCTGATCACTCATGGGCGTGACAGTACCGCTCCTCGTGACTCGATTTCGCCGATCAGTGCACGCTCATACCGGAGCCGGTCACTTCGCGACGTAGTCGGCAAAACACTGCAATCCCGAACCCCAGCCCTCGGCAGCGCCGACCGCGTCGGCCATGCCCTGGCCCCCCTCGGGCATACGCCAGAAATCTTTGTGCACCAGAGCGACTCGCGTTCGATCGCCCTCGGCGGCGAACGTCACGGAGACGCGCGATGCCTTGTCCACATCCGTTTCCTGCTGCCAGGTGCCGGTGATCATCCAGGCGAAGGTGAAGCCGGCAGGCGGGTCCCATTCGGTGACCTGGCCCCACACCGAATCGCTGCCGTCCTCGCAGCTGTCGTAGATCCGGCCACCGACCCGCGGTTCCACGGTCATCGCCACGACGGGAGACCCCGCCAGGTGATGCTCGGCGGGCCACCATTCGGCCATGTGATTGGTGAAGAGGTCGAACGCCCGCTCCGGCGTTCCCGCAACGGTGACCTCGCGACGGACATCGGTGATCGTAGTCATGAATCGTCTCCTGAATCGTTGGGCCGGCTATCAGCGAAGGCGGCGAAGGACGACAGCGCGTCTCGCCACATGACATCGAGCCACTGCCGGAGCACCTCGAAGCCATCGGTGGTCACGGTGTAGACACGGCGCGTCCCGACAGCGTGGGACGTCACGACGCCTGCGTCTTTGAGGATCTTCAGATGCTGAGACACCGCAGGCCTGCTGATCGGCAACTGGTCGGCGATCTCCTGTACCGACGACGGCTTTCGGCGCACCAGGTCGAGCACATCCCGGCGAGTGCCGTCGGCAAGGGAGTCCAACACCTTTCCGTAAGTAACCACTTACCGTTTGTATCAACTTACCGACGGTTGGTCAAGCAGCTACGATCTTCGGCATGACTACGCCTGAGTCGAGGCTGCAAGACGATGGTCGGCCGCGCAGCCAGCAACCACCCGAGACCGCCGAGCGGCGGGCGGCGGGCTGGCAGCGGGCGCTGCGCTGGGTTGCTTGGCTGACTTTCCTCGGGCTCGCCATCTGCAACTCGCAGCGCGTGTCCTTCTCCGGCGTGGACTTCGCCGCCCTCACCGCCGCCATCGGCATCAGCATCTTCTGCGTGGCCAACCGCTCGGTGGCGCGAAGGTCGACCTATCCGAGCCTGCACACCTGCTCGGGCGCTTCGTGTCGAGGACGAACTGGGCGCTGCTACTGATCGGGGCGATCCTGACCGTCGGTGGTGTCGCGACGACTGGCGCGATCGTCTACGACATGTCCACCGGACGGGCGAGCTTTGGTGATGTCGTCCGTGACATCGCAGTGTTCATCGAGGGCTGGTTCACCGCGCTGTTCCCCGGCGGGTTCTACGATGCCGAACTGGAGAAGACGCATGCCTACGCGCTGTTCATCCTTCTGCTGCCCGGCCTGCTTCTGTTCTGGTACAACCTGATCCCGTTCTTCAAGCGGGGCACCGAGTTTCGCATCGAACCCGACGGGACGGTCGCACTCCGCGCGGGCGCCGCCTGGCCGGCACTCGTGGAATACGAGTACTCCGCTGTCACGGCCGATGGAACGACCATCACATTCAGTTCGCCGCAGGGCGGGGCAGCGGGTCTGGTGCTCCCTCAGCAGCGAGTGTTCTCCCGCGAGTACGGCGTTCGGCTGCCTGCCAAGACGAACGCGGAGTTCTTCCGCCGTCGTCTGGGCGGTCGCGGGTGCGAACTCGAAGACGCAGCGACCTCAGCGGGTGACCACTTCACCGCGCGGCGGAGGTAGCGGCGGCGCGCCGCAACAGATATGGCGCGACCGCGCGATGCACGGGTGCGACAGCCGTCCAGATGATGCGGCCCAACACCGGTCGCCGGTAGCGCACGTAAGTCTCGAGCGCCGCCGACGACGGACTGGCCCGTCGCGCGACGAGCACGCCTTCCATGAGCGGCCCCGTCGCGCGAAGTCGCATCATGTCGTGCTCAGCCGACAGCACCTCCCAGCCCATGACGTGATTCGGCGTCCCGCCAGAAGCCAATTCGAACCGCAGCACGTGCCGATGCGCGATCAGCACCACCATGCGCAACCACCGTGGCGCTCCTTCCAAACCGGCCTGAACCACTTCCTGCGCCGACCGGGCATCTGGCAAGCCCACCGCAACCTCGAATGTGTCGGCGTAGTCGAACCGTTCGCCGGCTACGATCGGTCGCCGCTGTACGACAACCACTTTCGACCAACTCCCTTCAGCATCCGCGGGTAAACGATCAGGTACCGAAACGGCGTGATGGCCGTCATGTAGGCGCGGCCGAGCAGACCGTTCGGTTTCACGAGGATCGCCATCTGTCCGCGGTAGCCGCCCGACTGGTCCGGAACCCAACCGAGATGGATGACCCCGTGCACGGTCTTGTTGATGAGCTCGGCAGCCCACTCGTCGTCGACCTGATACAGGGGCGTGAACCCCATCGCCGGCGTCACGGTCGAGGGGGAGTGGCGCAGGTCGGCCGGTAGCCGGTCGCGCAGGCTCGGCCGCGCGGGGTCGTCGGCGGCATCGTCCCAGCCGAAGGCCCGGCCGAGTGCCTCTCGAACCGCGAAGAGCAGGCCGACCCCCGAGAGGCGTTGTCGCGCCTCGCCGAAGGAGGACACCATCTGGACCAGCCGGGGGAAGTCGTCCCGACCGCCCGGTGTTGGCAGCGCCCAGACGTCCTCGAGCCGGAAGTCGGGAGTCAGCTCGTGAATTCGCCACGGCCGCGAAAAGTGTGCGTTGTTTGGGAGTTTCATCGGGACCCTCCTTGACGCTGACAGTAACATACATACATGCACGTATCTATATCTGAGTCGGACACCCGGCGGCGGACGCAGGCGGAGCGGCGTGCGCGGACCAGAGCCGCGCTCCTCGAAGCCGGGGCGAGGGGTTTCTCGCGATACGGCTACGGCAATGTCGTGCTGGAGAAAGTGGCAAGCGACGCCGGGTACACCCGCGGGGCGCTCTATCACCTCTTTGCAGGCAAGGAGGAGCTCGCACTGGCGGTCGTGGACTGGGTCGCCGACACGTGGGAGCAGGAGGTGTGGGAGCCGGCCCAACGGGCGAAGGTGCCGGTCGACGTCCTGGTGGCGCTCGCTCGCGGCCACATCGTGTTCTGTCGCCGCGACATCGCTCGCGTGATGATGGCGCTGCGGGTGGAGTTCGACGGCCGCGAACATCCCGTCGGCGCGAAGGTCTCGGAGATCGGGAGAGACCTCGCGACGAGGTTCGGCGCCGTCATCTCCGCGGGCCGCAAGGATGGGTCGATTCCTCCTGGACCGCCCGCCAAGACGCTCGGTGCGGCGATCACCGCAGCCGTCGAGGGGCTGGCCATTCACCTGGCGGGCGCCCCGCACGACGAGATGATGGCCGAGCGCATGGTTCGCGGGCTGCTGGGTTTCAGCGCGGATCGACGCTGACGGGCAGACTCCAACCGTGCAGCTGATCACAATCGAGGACATCGAGGCGGCATCCGAGCGAATCAGGGACGCGGCGGTGCGCACGCCACTGATCCCTGCGAGCTGGGCCGATCCGGACCGTCCGCTCTGGATCAAGCCGGAGAACCTCCAACCGATCGGCGCGTTCAAGATCCGAGGCGCCTTCAATGCCATCGGCAACCTGGACGAAGCTGATCGCGCGCGAGGTGTGGTCGCGTACTCGAGCGGCAACCACGCTCAGGCCGTCGCCTATGCGGCGGCGGCGTTCGGAATCCCCGCGCACATCGTGATGCCGGAGGAGACGCCCAACGTCAAAGTCCAGGCCACCCGCGACCGCGGTGCCCGCGTGGTGCTCTGCGCAAAGGGGCAACGCGAGAAGGTAGCTGCCGAAGTCCTGGAACAGACTGGGGCAGTGCTGATTCCGCCGTTCGATCATCCCGATGTGATTGCCGGCCAGGGCACCATCGGGCTGGAGATCGCAGACGATCTGCCTGAGGTGGAGAACGTGCTGGTTCCGGTCAGCGGCGGCGGGCTGGCATCCGGTATCGGCACGGCAATCAAGGCCAGGTGCCCGAAGGCGAAGGTCTTCGGCGTCGAGCCCGAACTCGCGGCCGACACCACCGAAGGTCTATTGCGCGGTGAGAGGGCGGATTGGTCCATCGAAGATCGCAACCGCACGATCGCCGACGGGCTGCGATCACAACCTTCTGCGCTGACGTTCGCGCATCTGCAGAAGGTCGTCGACGCGATGATCACGGTGTCGGAGAACGAGATTCGCGCCGCGGTCCGGGAACTTGCCGTTAGTGCGCACCTGGTCGCCGAGCCCAGTGGTGCGGTCGCACTGGCCGCCTACCGACAGGGCACGACACCGCAGGGCCGGACGGTGATGATCCTGTCCGGAGGCAATGTGGAGCGGTCGGCACTGGCCGACATCCTGGCCCACTGAAAAATCAGCAACTTATTGAGGTTTGCTGCTTCGGCCTGTGGCGCGTGTCTCTACGCGGTACACGGATCGCTTAATTTGCTCGACGCCCGAGGGCGGGCGGCGGCGGCGGCCCTGGGACGTCTATATCACGGGAGCCGGGTAGTCTCACCCCCGATAGATGACGAAGACCACGCCCGTAATAGAGTCCAAGGGGGTGCAGATGGACGCGGTGCTCGGACTGTCGATGACACCGACCACCGTTGGGCTCGTTCTCGTCGAGGGGCAGGAAGCCGACGGCGCCACGATGGACAAGGACGAGTTCGCGGTCCACGACCGCGGTCTCGTCAGCGCCGTCAACACCTCGGAGAAGGCGGCCGCTGCCGTGCTGCGCACCGAAGCGATCGCGGCGGCGCGCGGCCACCGGCTTCATTCGATCGGTGTGACGTGGAGCGAGGACGCTGACACGGAGGCTTCGCTTCTGCTGGAGTCGTTGTCCGAGTCGGGTTTTGACAACGTCGTCGCGGTGCGGTTGCCACAAGCCACGGAGGCGCTCGCCCGAGGCATCGCCAGCGTTATCGGCCACGAGATCACCGCCGTCTGCGTCATCGAACCCGACGCGGTTGTGGTGCTGGTGGTCGACACACATGACGGCGCCGTGCAGACGGCGGTCAACCACGCCGTCTCCACCGACGAGGACCTTGCCCGGTGGTTGAGCTCGATCTTCGCCCACGCCGCCTGGCAGCCCGAAGCCCTTGTTCTGGTCGGCTCGGGTAGCGACCTCGAGTCGATCACGCCGCATCTGGAGGACGTACTCGCGGTGCCGGTCTTCGTGCCTGCCGAGGCGCAGCTGGCGCTCGCCCGCGGCGCGGCGATGGCCTCTGCTCATGGATCGGACGTCTTCCTCGACGAGGCCCCGGGCAGGGACTCGGGTCGCGTCCCGACGACGGTCAAGCGGTCCAGGCCGATGACGCCCGTCGGCGCCGCGAGCGTCCTGCTCGGCGCAGGCGTGGTGACCTTCGTGGTGTCCGGATCGCTTGCGCTCGGCCTTCAGCTGACGTCCGGCGAAACTGCGAAACCCGCCGAGAAGCCGCCTGCCGCCAAGACCGCCGATCCGCCTGCCGCGATCGAGTCGCCTGCTCCCGCCGCGCCGCGCACCGTCGAAGCGCTGTCGCCGCCGCCCCCGCCCGAGGAGCTTCCTCCGCCGCCTCCCGACGCCGCGATCGAACCCGCGCCAGCCGCCGATCAGCTGCCGCCCGACGCCGCGGCTCCCGACCCGCTCGCGCCGGCAGCGCCTGTCGACGGCGCCGCTCCGAGCGCCGGCCTCGCCCCCAACGGCGTGCCGTTGCCGCCGGGGGTCACCGACCCGGTTCCAGGCATCCTGCCCCAACCCGTGAACCAGGTACCGGAGCAGAAGCCGGGGCTGCTGCAGCGCATCAAGGAGAGGCTTGCCGGCGGCGGCCAGCCTGACCCGGCGCAGGCGCCTGTCGACGCCGTGCCACCGCCGCAGGATCCAGCCGTCGTGCCGCCATCTACGGACACACCACCACCGCCTGGATAATGACCCTGTGCGGGTGCTGCTACGCGTCTTGATCGTCGCGGCGGTGGTCATCGCCCTTGTCGCGGTCGAGACGTCGACGCGGTCCGGAGTGCTCTGGCGGCTGATCACCTTCACCTACCAGGCGAACCTGTTGGCGGCGGTGTACTGCGCCTGGAGCCTGTTCTCGCCGCGGGCCGACGCGCGCGCTGGGTTGCGCGGCGCGGTCGTCCTCTATGTCGTTGTCGCCGGCGTGGTCTGGAACCTGCTCCTGACCGCATACAGCACGGGCTACACCCCGGCCAACATCCTGTTGCACATCGTCGTGCCTGTCCTGGTCATCGTCGACTGGCTGGTGGTCGGCCGCAGCCAGCGCCACCTCCGTTGGTGGCAGCCACTCGTCTGGCTGGTCTATCCAGCGGCGTATGTGGTGCTGGCGCTGGTCGTGCTGAACAAGGTGGGACGCCGGGCGCCCTACTACTTCCTTGACCCCGATTCGGTCGGGTTGGCCGTGGTTATCACGAACATCGGCGCGCTCGCGCTATTCGTTCTCGTTCTGGGGTATGGGATTTCGGCTGTCGGCCGACTCAGCCGCACGGGCGCTAACCTGGCCGACTAGCCCTCGATGGCGTGCAGGTTCTTCGCCGTCGGCGACGTCTCGACCGTGGCGTCGGGATAGGTGCCCAACACCCGGTCGGCCGTGCCGGAGCTGGTGACTGTGAACCAGAAATGCTCGTTCTTGAAGTGGTGCTGTCGATGGTTCCGCCAGATCGACCGGTAGACACGGGTTTTCGGCTTGTAATCGCTGTGGATCAGATAATGGGTCCACTCGTAGCAGAGTCCGAGCATGGCGATGAACACCAGGAATGTCAGTCCGAGGCCCAGTCGCGGAAAGGCGAGCAGCGCAACCGCAACCGTGAGTGGCACCACCCAGAACAGCGATTTCCACGGAATGAAGATCACGGGAACGTCGCGCGGGTTGATGTGATGGCGGCGGTGATCGCGCGCAAGCAGCGGGTCGATGGTGAGGCGCCCGACGCGCTTGGGCCGCCAATGCAGGACGAAAACGTGGACGCTCCATTCGAAGAACGGGAACAGTGCGACCATCGCAGGCGGCACGAGCGCGTCGGTGATCTGCCAGTCGCCGACGGCTATGCGTGCGATGAGCGCGACGACGAGGGTGGCGCCAATCACCCAGGGAGAAGGGTGTTTCCAGAACTCGCGGCCCGCGTCCGGCAGCGTGAATCGCTTGCGTGCCGCGCGCTCGGTCAAGACGGTCATGCCTGTTCCTCGAGACTCGTGATCACGGCGAGCATCGCCGTCGGTGGCGGGTTCGAGAAGGTCGATGGCGGATTGTTTGGCGGCGGCCGGATCGCCTGCAGCTATCGCATCAGCGAGTGTCCGATAGGCCTCCGGCCGGCCGACCTCGGCGGCCATCACCGCCGCCAGGGCTGGCAGGGCGGGCTCGTAGGTGGCGCGAAGCGTGTTGTACATGAGCCGGAAGACGATCGAATCGGCCCCGTCGACGACGTGATCCCAGAACGTCAGCGCATTGCGTTGCCGCTCGACCGGGTCGCGCTCGGAAGCCAGGTCGCGCACCGAGGCCTCGAGGAGTTCCGGCAGTCCCGGCTTACGCCGTATCGCCGCCAGCTCCGCGACCTTCGGCCCGTTGTGCAACCGGGCCTCGAGAATGCTTCGGACGACCGAAAGGTCGAGTTCGCCCGCGCGCAGTAGCAGCCGGGGGAGAAGGTCGAGTCCGGCGTGCCTGCGGAAGTCGCGCACCGTGGTCGCATCGCCCTGGCGTACCTCGACAAGGCCCGCCGCCGAAACGCGCTTGAGCGCCTCGCGCACGGCAGGGCGGGACACCCCGAGCACCTCGGCGAGCCGACGCTCGCTTGGCAACGTTTCACCAGGCTGCATCTCACCGCTGAGCACGTCGGCGAGGATCTGCTCGAAGACGTCCTCGGGCACCGAGCGCCGGTTGACGGGTTGTAGGGCCATGCACCCACCATGGCCGATCAGAGGCCAGAGGTCAAGTGGTCTGACCAGTTGCTGGTACTACCTCGCAGGTAATTGCGTTCGCTACCTGGGCGGCGCATCGTGAAGGTGTCGCCAGCGAGGAGAACGACATGCCGGAAGGTAAGACCACCCAGCCAGCGATACCGCGATGGCTTCGGTTCGTGCTCAAGTCCGACCGCGCCGGGTCGTCCTGGTACATCGGCACCGGTTTCTTTTTCGCGCCCGTGCTCGCCGCGCTCTCACCATGGCCGACGGTCACCGCCGTGCTGTGGGCGGCGATCGCCGTCGCCGGGTTGTGGCTCGGCCTGCTCGGCATCGCGATGGCCACCGGGTTAGCGATCGTGTTGCGGTCAGGACAGGAGATTCCCGAGGATTACTGGCGCTCGATCATCGACTACCCGAGTTCTACGTCGCGACAGCCGACTTCCCCGTGTAGTCGACCTGCCAGTGCTTGATGCCGTTGAGCCAGCCCGACCGCAGCCTCTCGGGCTTGGAAATCGGTGTGAGGTTGGGCATTTCGTCGGCGATCGCGTTGAAGATCAGGTCGATCGTCATCCTCGCCAGATTCGCGCCGATGCAATAGTGCGCACCGGTTCCGCCAAATCCCACATGCGGGTTGGGATCTCGCAAGATGTTGAACGAGTACGGGTCGTCGAAGACTTCCTCGTCGAAATTCGCCGAGCGATAGAAGATCACCACCCGCTGGTCCTTCTTGATCTCCACGCCACCCAGCTCGGTGTCCTCGAGTGCGGTGCGCTGGAATGACGTGACAGGCGTTGCCCAGCGGACGATTTCGTCCGCGGCGGTCGCGGGCCGCTCGCGCTTGAACAGCTCCCACTGATCCGGGAATTCGGTGAAGGCCATCATGCCCTGCGTTATGGAGTTGCGGGTGGTCTCGTTTCCGGCCACCGCCAGCAGGATGACGAAGAAGCCGAACTCGTCGTCGGTGAGCTTGTGCCCTTCGACGTCTGCCTGCACCAGCTTGGTGACCAGGTCGTCGACCGGGTTCTTGCCGCGCTCTGCGGCCATCTGCATCCCGTACATGATCAGTTCGACAGAAGCGGCCGTCGGATCGTTCCTGGCGTACTCCGGGTCCTGGTCGCCGACCATCTGGTTCGACCAGTCGAACAGCTTCTTGCGGTCCTCCTGGGGCACCCCCATCAGACTGGCGATCGCCTGCAGCGGAAGTTCGCACGACACCTGCTCGACGAAGTCACCTGAGCCCTCTGCGGCAGCCTCCTTGACGATGTTGTGCGCGCGCTCGCGAAGCTCATCGCGCAGCGACTCGACCGCCCGCGGGGTGAACGCCCGCGAAATGATCTTGCGCAGGTGGGTGTGATGCGGGGCGTCCTGGTTGAGCAACACGACTTTGCCCGCCTCCAGCGACGCGGGATCGGCTTCGTCGCGGTACCGCGGCAACGCGGTCTTTCTGTTGCTGGAGAAGACGTCGCTGCGGCGGGACACCTCCTTGACGTCCTTGTGCTTGGTCACCACCCAGTAGCCGGTGTCGTTGAATGCGAGATTCCCCTTCTCCTGTTCCTGCCACCAGATCGGGGCCACCTTGCGCATGTGGGCGAGCTCGTCGATCGGCAGCCGCTCGGCATACATATCGGGGTCTGTGAAGTCGAACCCGGGTGGGAGGTTCGGAGTTGGCATTAAGGGACTCCTCATACGACGTTGTCTAGTACCCGTATGGCATTGCTACACCACAGATCGGACGTGGTGAAGGGGGTTGTGGAAAAGTCCCACAAAGTCTCAAGTGAAACGTGTTCCGGCGGCTCTTTTCATTACTGACCCCTTGGTCACACATTGCACAGGTGTAACAATCGGAGTACCAAGGCTGAAGCACCCAATAGCACCGTCTGAAACAAGCGAAGGGGGCATTGGTGAGAAAGCTCGAAAAAGCGGGGCTGTCCGTGACCGCAGGCGCGCTCGGGGCATTCGCGGCATTGACGCTTGGGGCGTCGTCCGCGCAGGCCGATCCCGATGTACCGCCGCCGCCGGGGCCCGTGTTACCGGGACCCGTGCTGCCGGGACCCGCGGACCAATCCATCACCACCCAGGCCGCCGCGGGCGATCCCGCCGCGGCACCTGTCGATCCCGCCGCGCCGCCCGCGCCACCTGTCGATCCCGCCGCGCCGCCCGCGCCACCGACAGAGGTGCAGCACCTGTCCAGTCCGACGAACCTTCCGCCGGGCACCACAGACGTCCCGCTCGACCCGGGACAGAGCAGGACGGGGTCGTACCTGCGCGACCTGTTCCACGCTTATCAGACCCAGGAAATCAGCGGGAAGGACGCGCTTCTGCTGCTGACGCAGCGCCCGCTGGACCCCAATGCCATGCCGACAAACGGCATGCCCGCAGGACCTCAGGCACCGCCGGGAACACCTCCGCCACTGGGCGCGCCCGCACCCGACGCGCCACCGCCGGCTGACGCACCGCCCCCAGGGCCGACGCTGCCTGGGCTGGCGCCGCCCGCCGACGCAGCGCCGCCCGCGCCGGTGCTTCCCGGACTGCCGCCTCCAACGCCCTAGGCGTCAGACGCTGGCGGCCTCGTTGAGCCCGTCGAGCCGATTCGTCGCCTCGAGGTATTCCTGCACCCAGCGCTCGATCACCGCGGAGGACTTCTCGACCTTGGTGAACTGACCCACGACCTGACCGATCGGGTTGAATGCGACGTCGACACTCTCGTTGGGGTATTTGTGGGTGGCTGCCACGGCCATGCCGGAAACCATGTACTGCAGCGGCATCCCGAGCGGCTTCGGGTTGTCCGGGTTCTCCCAGGCCTCTGTCCAGTCGTTGCGCAGCATCCGCGCCGGCTTGCCGGTGAACGACCGGCTGCGCACGGTGTCCTTGCTGCTGGCCTTTGCATAGGCGGCGTGTTGCACGTCGGTGTGCTCGGACTCCTCGACCATGACCCACTGCGAGCCGGTCCACGCACCCTGCGCGCCGAGCGCGAGTGCCGCGGCGATCTGCTGCCCGCTGCCGATGCCGCCCGCGGCGAGCACCGGAACCGGGGCCACCTCCTTGACGACCTGCGGCCACAACACGATGGAGCCGATATCGCCGCAGTGTCCGCCCGCTTCACCGCCCTGGGCGATGATGATGTCGACGCCTGCGTCGGCGTGCTTGCGCGCCTGCGATGGCGAGCCGCACAGCGCGGCGACCTTGCGGCCCTCGTCGTGGATGTGCTTGATCATGTCGGCGGGCGGGGTGCCGAGGGCATTCGCGATCAACGTCACCTTTGGATGCCGCAGCGCCACCTCGACCTGCGGTGTGGCCGTCGCCTCCGTCCAGCCCAGTAGTTGCAGCGCGTCGTCGTCGCTGTGATCGACCGGCACGCCGTGGTCGGCGAGGATCTTCTTGGCGAACTCGATGTGCTCCTCGGGCACGAGCGCGTTGAGCTGCTTCTTGAGCACCTCGGGCGACAGATCGGTGGCGTCCATGCCCTCGTACTTGTTGGGGATGACGATGTCGACGCCGTACGGGTGGTCGCCGATGTTCTCGTCGATCCACTTGAGCTCGATCTCGAGCTGTTCGGGCGTGAAGCCGACAGCGCCGAGCACGCCGAAACCACCGGCCTTGCTCACCGCCACCACAACGTCGCGGCAGTGCGTGAAGGCGAAGATCGGGAATTCGATATTGAGGTCGTCGCAGATGGCCGTGTGCATGCCTGCTCCTTGGACGCGATGGGCGAACTGAAACGTGTTCTAGTTTAGTACCTACCGGCCCTCGACCCGCACGTGGGTCGCCCACGCCTCCTACGAGTCGGAGTCGGCCTTGGCGTCGGAGTCGGCCTCGGTGTCCGATTTGTCGGAGTCGGCCTCTTTTTCGAACGAGGCCTTTTTTTCGGCTGCGATCTTTTTCTCCTCGGCGACCTTTTCGTCGGAGTCGCCCTTCGACTCGTCGGATCGCCCTTCGACTCGTCGGAGAACTTCGGGTTGCCGTCCTCGTCCAGCCAGTCGGCGACGGCGGTGCCGGCCACCGTTCCGTCGCTGCCAGGCATTTTCACGGTGGGACGGTCTTCGTCGTACTCCTTCATCATCTCTTTGGCGACCTTCTTGTGCTCCTCTTTGACCTCGGGCTTGTCGGTCATCTGCCGGTCGTCCTGCTGCCCGGTTTCTGCCTGTTGTCGCTCTTGCTGGTCGCTCGCCACGATGCGCGCCCCCTCTGGTGTATGGGTAGTCCCGACGTGCATTAGGACTGCCCGCAAGTGTGATTTACGAAACAGCCCGGGTTCGCGGAACCACCAGCGAGCCGACCATCACCAGCGCTCCCACCACGGCCAACGGGATGGACCACGAGCGACGGCTCGACACCGCGTGGTTGCACTCGGCGACGAAATCGGTGTGCGGAACGATCTGGTTCAGTATCGGAACGTTCGCGACGGTCTGCCCGTTGGCGGACTCGGCCTGCGACGTATCGGCCGACACGGCGTTACCGCAGCCGATCGACGTGCCGTTGCCGGTGATCGACACCGGAACCAACAGGGCGATCACTCCGGCGATCAGTACGACCGCACCCACGATCAGGATCAGGCGTCGTGCGTTCATGTTCCTCTTTCTCAACGTCGGTGAATCCGCTCAGGGATTGCCCGCAGACGTCTTCACCAAACTCGCGACAGCCAGAGCACGAGGAATGCGACCACGCCGCCGAAGCACAGCACATGGTCGCGGTAGATCGACCGGGCCAGCCGCGACTGTTCGGCCGCGCCGTCGCGCCGATGGCCGAGCCGGACAGCGTTCGGCACCGTCCGGATCCCGGCCAGCAGGATGGGCGCGCCGACGAGCACGGCAGACACTGCCAGGAGCCACATCGGGTCGTGTCCGCGGGCACCGCGAATGACCAACGCCGCCAACAGAATCACCATCACAGCGGCGATCAGCCTGCTCATCGGCCGCGACGTCGTCGTCGCACGGTGGTAGTAGCCCGCGATGGACGCAAGCACGCGCTCGGGAACCTCTGGGTCGTGCGCGGCGCGAACCTGGACGTCGAATATCAGATCCATCCACAGCACCGCCAGCAGGAAACCACTACAGGCGAGCATCACGCCGACCTCGACGGTCATGAACCCTTGCGGCCGACGGCGACCCGCAGAACCGGCCAGCCGTTCGCCGCTGCCGCTGCGGCGAGTCCCGACCGCGGGTTGACCGGCCGGGGGTGGCCGACCACCGACATCAACGCCACGTCTTCGTCACCGTCGGCGTAGAAGTAACTGATCTTCAGGTCCACCCCGTTGTCGGCGCAGAACTTCTGTGCCGCATCGGCTTTGCGCGCGCCCCAGATGATCGGCCGCTCGATACCTCCGGTCAGCAGGCCGTTCTGGTCGACCTCGAAGTGGTTGCACAACAGCTGGGTGATGCCAAGGGCGCGGGCAACGGGTTCAGCGTGGATGGTCAGCGCCGACGAGCACAGCGCGACGGTGTGACCGCGCTGCCGGTGCGCGGCGACGATCTCGCGCATATCCGGGAACACCCGAGATGCGATGTGCCGCACAAAAAGCCGCTCGCCGAGCTCGTCGAGCTCGCGCAGGGACTCACCCTTTAGATAGCCCGCGGCCCGGACGATGAGCCGCTCGAACTGCATACGGCCGAGCCGGTAGCGGATCGACGCCTCCAACACGCCGAGGATCTCTCCGATCCGTGCTTGGCGACGCCTGATCCGGTCGCCGGCGTGCGCCGTCGCGGTGAACCCGGACACGAGCGTCCCGTCGAGGTCGAAGAACGCGCCGACCTGGGGTCCCCGCGGGCTCGCGGCGATCTCCGCGACCCGACCCGATGGCTCGACGCCCATCACCCGAGACTACGGTTCTCAGGTCATAATCAGCCGGATTGCGCCGCCGACCGTAGTCTCGACGATGCCGCGCCTGCGATGAGCAGAACAGCGATGAGAGAGGAGAGTGCCATATCGACCAAGCGTCGCAACATTCTCCTCAGGATTCTCATCGTCCTATCGCTGTTGACCTGCGCGGGGTCCATTCCGAGCTTCGCTCGGCCCCAGTCGCCACCTGAACAGATCGAGTTGGCCCAAGGCTGGCAGCTCGCCTCGGCCAAGGACACCAGCGCAGACGGCGCGGCCGTCTCACGTGCCGAATACGCGGGCAAGGGCTGGCACACCGTCAAACGCATGCCCAGCACCGTGCTGGAGGCGCTCCAGAACGACGGCACGTACCCGGATCTCTACTACGGCATGAACCTGCTCAACGAGGTGCCGCAGGATCTGTACAAGCAGGACTGGTGGTACCGGACGTCGTTCACCGCCCCCGCAGGCCACTCCACCTACCTGCTGGAGTTGCCCGGCATCAACTACCGCGCCGAGGTGTGGCTGAACGGCCATCAGGTCGCGAACAACCGGCAAGTAGTTGGCATGCACGCCGCCCATGAACTCGACGTGGCGCGCTGGATCAACCCGGGGGAGTCCAACACGCTGGCCATCAAGATCACGCCGGAGCGGAAGCTCCAGGACATCGACGGCGTGGAACTCGCCGACAGCTGGTGGGACTGGATCAACTGGAACTACCTCGGCTATCAGGGACCCGGTAAGAACCCCGACCGGGGCACTTCGTTCGTCGCCGACCGCAACGCGGGCATCTGGAAACCCGTGTATCTGAAGGTCGCGGGTGACGTCGGAATTGGGCCGGCCGTCGTCAACACCGAATTGCCTTTGCCGCGAACCGATTCCGCGCGCCTGACGATTCACAGCACGGTTCACAACTACTCGACGGACCAGGTCCGGGGCGTCCTACGCGCCACGATCTCGCGTAAGGGCAAGCCGAGCATCGACGTCGAGCAGCCGGTGACGCTGCTGCCAGGGCAGGACCGCGAGGTCACCTTCAGTCCCGACCAGTTCAGCCCGCTGACGGTCGCCAACCCCGACCTGTGGTGGCCGTACACCATGGGTCAGCCGGACCTCTACGACCTCAAGCTGGAGTTCCGGCAGTTCGGTCAGGTGTCGGACACCAAGGACCTGAAGTTCGGGATCCGGACCGTCACCCAGCACCGCGACCAGGACGGCGACTTTCCCGACCTCGGTACGGGCGGCAACTTCTACCTGACGGTCAACGGCAAGGACTTCCTCGTCAGGGGCGCGGCCTACACGCCTGACCTGCTGTACGACTACGACCCCGCCCGTGAGGACGCGATCCTGGGCTACGTCAAGGATCTCGGCCTCAACATGCTGCGGTTGGAGGGGAAGTTCCCCGGCGAGCACCTCGTGGAGAAGGCCGATGAACTCGGCATCCCGCTGATGTACGGCTGGATGTGCTGCAACCAGTGGGAGAAGTGGTCGCAGTGGGATGACGAAGACCTTCGGGTCGCCCAGGACAGCCTGCGTTCGCAGATCCTGATGCTGCGCTCGCACGCGTCGGCGTTCATCTGGGCCAATGGCAGCGACGGCAGGCCGCCGCAGGACATCCTCGCCAAATATCATGCGATACTTGATGATTCACATTGGCAGAACGCGACGGTCGACACCGTCTCGTCGTTGGCCCGCGACGCAAACGGCGAGCTGGAGTGGGACGGTATCCACATGGAGGGGCCCTATAGCTGGCGGCCGCCCGGGTACTGGTTCAGCGGCCGCTACGGCGCCACCAGCGGGTCGACCGCGGAGCAGGGCGACAACGAGCACGTCCCGCCGTTCGCGAGCCTGAAGAAGTTCATCCCGCCCGACAAGCTCTGGCCGATCAATGACACGTGGTACTTCCACGCGGGCTCGAACCCGAACAACGAGACCCTGGACAGCATCCAGAAAGCCGTCGACCGTCGGTACGGCCCGTCGGATGATGCGGAAGAGTTCGCGCGCAAAGCGCAACTGGCGCACTACGAATCGACGCGCGCACAGTTCGAGGCGTTCGCCGCCAGCGGATGGGCGAGCCACAAGATGACCATCTACTGGATGCTCAACAGCCACTGGCCGTCGTTCTTCGGCAACATCTTCGACTATTACCTGCGTCCGGGGGGCGCGTACTACGGCGCCAAGAAGGGCCTTCAGCCGCTGTCGGCGGTGTTCGACTCGTATGCGACGGGGGACCATACGCAGGCCCACATCACGCTCGTCAATCAAACCCCGGACAACCGGTCGGACCTGCGGGTACGTGTCCGCGTCTACGACCTGCAGGGGCGGACGCGCGAGGACCGGATCACCGACGACCTCAACGTGGCGTCCGGTGACAGCGTCGAGGCCATGACGCTGCCCAGGGTGGCCCGCGACTCGGGCGTCTACTTCGTGCGATGCGAAGTGGTCGACAAAGCCGGAAGCGTTCTTGCCGAAAACGTCTACTGGCAGAGCCAGCAGCGAGACGATCTTGGTGATCCGACGAATGACTGGGCGTTCGAGCTGAAGCAGGTGAGTTGGGCGGACATGACCGCGTTGAATTGGATGCCGAAGGTCCCGCTGCAGGTGAGTGCCCGGCACAACGACGACGCGGGGCGCAACGGTGTGACGATCCGCCTGCAGAACCCGACGCAGCATGTCGCGTTCTTCGAGCGCGCCGAGATCACCACGGGCCCAGACGACGACGAGATCCTGCCCATCGAATACAGCGACAACTACGTGACGGTGTTCCCCGGCGACACCGTCGAAATACACGGCGTCGTGCCGAACGACAAGACCGCCGCCAACTGGGTGCGGGTCGCCGGATACAACTCACCACCTGTGGTGGTGCCGATCGAATAGAGGTGAGGTGCCGTGCACGACGTTGACCAGAACACCGAGCAGATGGTGCGCAGCGTGCTGGCGTACGCCGAAAACCGGCTACGCATGAACCCCGTCCCCCTGGACAAGGGTGTGCTGCCCGCCGACGAACTGTACGACCGGCTCGACGGCCTGATCCGCGAGACGCCGCGCCAACCCGACGAGGTGCTCGGCGTGTACACCTCGGTGATCGCGCCGAGCATCATCTCGGCCGACAGCCCCCGGTTCCTCGGCTTCATCCCCGCCGCACCGACGAAGGCAAGCCTGCTGTTCGACATGCTGGTGTCCTGCGCGTCGATCCAGGGCATCTCGTGGCTGGAGGCGTCGGGGGCGATCGCCGCGGAAAACAGCGTGCTGCGCGTGATCGCCAACGAGGCCGGCCTGCCGACCACGTCTGGGGGCTGCTTCGTCTCCGGTGGGTCGGCGGGCAACCTGTCCGCGCTCGCGGCGGCCCGCGAGACCGCGAAGAGCCGGGGCGCCACCGGGCGCCTTCGCGTCGTGGTCGGCAGCGATGCACACTCGTCGATCATCAACACCCTGCGGCTGCTCGAGATGGACGCGCTCGTCGTCGAAACCCCCAACCACCGGCTGACCGCCGACGCGGTGCGTGATGCGGTCTCCGACGACGCCGAAGGCATCGCCGCGGTGGTCTGCACCTCAGGCACCACCAACGCAGGGATCATCGACGATCTCGCAGGCGTCGGCGCGCTCGCCAGGGAGCGGCGCTGGTGGTTCCACGTCGACGGCGCCTACGGCGGGTCGGGCATCTTCGCTCGCTCGCTGCGCCCGAAGTACGACGGGATCGAACAGGCCGACTCGTTCATCCTCGACCCGCACAAATGGCTGTTCAGCCCGTTCGACTGCTGCGCCTTGATCTACCGCGAACCCGAGTTGGCCCGCGCGACGCATACCCAGGACGCGTCCTACCTCGACGTCATCCACACCTCGGACGGCGAGTGGAACCCGACGGACTACGCCTACCACCTGACACGCCGGGCCCGCGGGCTGCCGCTCTGGTTCTCTCTCGCGGTGCACGGCCTCGAGGCCTACCGCAATGCCATCGAGGTGGCTGCCTCACTCGCGAACCAGACGGCCGAGCTGATCAACGCCGCCCCGCAGCTCGAACTCATCCGCGAGCCCGACCTCGGCGTGGTGCTGTTCCGCAGGCTCGGCTGGAAGCCCGAGGACTACGACGCGTGGGCGCAGCGGCTGCACGAGGACCAGGTCGCCTTCATTCCGCCGACGAAATGGGAGGGCGAAACCGTCGGCCGTTTCGCGTTCCTGCACCCGCACACCCATCTGGACCTGGTGCGTGAAGTCCTCGCCAGGACCGAATGAGCGCCGCTATCCGACGGCGGCGAAGTTGACGGTTGCGGTCGCCCCGAGCTCGCCGTCGTCGCCGCGGTAGATGTCGACCTGAATGACGACGGACCTCTTGCCGGTGCGAAGAATCCGCGCCACCGCGCGCGCAGGCCCGTTGCGCACCTTGATCGGGCGCAGATAACGGATGAACAGATCGGTGGTCGCGATGGCGTTGCCGAAGGGTGTGCTCCGAGCGGCCAGCTGCCCGGCCGTGACATCGGCCATCGTCGCGATCAGCCCGCCCTGTAAGCCGCCCGCGGTGTTGGTCACCCGTTCGTCGACCGGCATCTCCATCACGACGGAGCCGTCCGTCGACGGCACCTCCTGCAGCCCGATCTGGTCGAACAGTTCGCGCAAAGACCTGGGTGCCGTCATCGGAAAGGACACTACTGGGCACATGGGCACGCTCGTATGCTCAGGGGATGGGTGACACCGCGCGCACCGCACTCCCGCCGGGGCCGCGGTTACCCGCGGTGGTTCAGGCCGCGCTGATGCTCCGCGACTGGCCGCGCTTCGTGTCGGCGTGCCGCCGGCGCTACGGCAGCGTCTTCACGATTCGCGTCGCGATGGTGGGGAAGTTGGTGTACATCGACGACCCGGCGGAGATCAAGAAGGTCTTCGCGGGCAGTCCCGCCGTCTATCACGCGGGCGAGGCGAACGCGATGCTTGGCGGCATCCTCGGGGACAGCTCGGTGCTGGTGATCGACGACGACGTGCACCGCGAGCGCAGGCGCCAGATGCTGCCCGCCTTCCACCGCGACGCGGTCGCCCGCCAGGTCTCGGTCATGGAGGAGGTCGCGGCGGCCAACATCGCCACCTGGCCGGTGAACACCGAATTCCCTGTCGCGCCGAAGATGTCCGAACTCACCCTGGAAGTCATCCTGCGGACGGTGATCGGGGCATCCGACCCGGCCCGGCTCGCGGCATTGCGCGACGTGATGCTGAAGCTGCTCAATGTGACGCCATGGGCGTCTGCGGCGATCGCCTTCCCCAACCTCCAGCGGCGCCGGCCGTGGCGGGCGCTGCGCCGCAACATTGAGGAAGCCGACCGCCTGCTGTACGCCGAGATCGCCGACCGCCGTGCCGATCCCGACCTTGCGACGCGCACTGACGCGCTGGCGGTGATGGTTCGCGCGGGCCATGACGACGGCAGCGCCATGACCGACACCGAACTGCGCGACCAGCTGATGACGCTCCTGGTCGCAGGCCACGATACGACCGCGACCGGGCTGGCGTGGGCATTGGAACGACTGACCAGACATCCCGCCATCCTGGACAAGGCGGTGCGGGCCGCCGAAGCCGCTGCAGCAGGCGATCCCGACGGCGACGAGTATCTCGAGGCCGTGGCGAGGGAGACGCTGCGGATCCGTCCCGTCGTCTTCGAGGTCGGCCGCGTGCTCAAGGAGCCTGTCGAACTGGCGGGCTACCACCTGCCTGTAGGCGTGATGGTCGCGCCGGGAATCGGGTTGGTGCACAGCAGTTCCACGCACTATCCCGAACCCGATCGTTTCGACCCCGACCGGATGGTGGGTGTGACGCCGGGACCGACCGTGTTTCTGCCGTTCGGCGGCGGCATCCGCCGCTGCCTCGGGGCGGCGTTCGCGGCGGTGGAGATGCGGATCGTACTGCGCGAGGTGTTGCGACGGGTCGACCTGTGCACCACCACAGCGGCCGGTGAACGGCCGAAGGTCAAGCACGTCATCCTCATACCGCACCGCGGTGCGCGGATTCGGGTGCGGGCCAACAAAGACGTTCCGACCGCGGCCGGCACTGCCGCGAACGCGCCGTCGTGTATGCATAGTTCGTGAGCGCACGCGCGGGCATCGTTGTCACGGGGACAGAGGTACTGACGGGGCGGGTGCAGGATCGCAACGGCCCGTGGATCGCCGATCGGCTGCTCGAACTCGGCGTCGAACTGGCCCACACCACGATCTGTGGCGACCGCTCGCAGGACATCGAAGCGGCGCTGCGGTTTCAAGCCGACGAGGGTGTGGATCTGATCATCACCAGCGGCGGGCTCGGACCGACGGCCGATGACATGACGGTCGAGGTCGTCTCTCGGTTCTGCGGGCGTGACCTCGTGCTCGACGATGAGCTGGAAGAGAAGATCGCCGAGATACTCAAGCGGCTCCGCGGCAGGTTCGGCGACGTCGACTTCGACGCGGTGCGCGCCGCCAACCGCAAGCAGGCGCTGGTGCCCGTCGGTGCGCAGATCCTCGATCCGGTCGGCACCGCGCCGGGTGTGGTGGTGCCCGGCAAGCCGACGGTTCTCGTGCTGCCCGGACCGCCGCGTGAGCTGCAGCCGATGTGGCGCACCGCAGTGGAAATCCCTGCGCTGCAGGAGGCGATCGCAGGCCGGACGCAGTACCGGCAGGAGATTGTGCGGATGTTCGGGCTGCCCGAGTCAGGCCTTGCCGAGACACTGCGCGAGGCCGAGGGACGCATCGACGGATTCGACCGGCTCGAGATCACCACGTGCCTGCGCCGCGGCGAGCTCGAGATCGTGACGCGATACGAACCCGACGCGGCTCCGGTCTATGCGGACTTGATGCACGTATTGCGGGAACACCATGCGCGCCAGATCTTTTCCGAAGACGGAGCCACAGTCGACGATCAGGTCGCAGCGCTGCTCGCGGACCGTCGCATCGCGACAGCGGAGTCGTGCACGGCGGGGCTGGTGGCGGCGCGGCTCACCGATATACCGGGTTCCTCCGATTACGTCGCCGGTGGGGTGGTGGCCTACGCGAATGAGGCCAAGACGGTCATGCTCGATGTCGATGCCGCACTCATCGAGTCTGACGGTGCAGTATCCGAGCCCGTGGCCGAGGCGATGGCTCGTGGTGCGCTGAGCCGCTTCGACGCCGACGTGGCCGTCTCGACCACCGGCATCGCCGGACCCGGCGGGGGAACGAAGGAAAAGCCGGTGGGCACGGTGTGCTTCAGCGTGATGGTGACTGACGGCCCGACGCTGACACGCACTCTTCTCCTGCCCGGCAACCGGTCCGACATCAGGGACCGCTCGACGACCGTCGCGATGCACCTGCTGCGCCGTGCGCTGCTCGGCGCGAAAGACCCTGCGGTTCTTCAGGACTGACGTCAGGACTCGACTGCTGCGCGAAACGCCCGTTCGGCGTCGTCGCCGTGCACCGCGAAAATCACCCTGGTCAGGGTGCGGGGCACGTGGGCGCGAACCGCGCCGACCATCAGGCGCGCCGCATCATCGAGCGGGAAGCCGCCGACGCCGGTCCCGAACGCCACCAATGCGAGTGACTTGCAACTGAGGTCGTCTGCGGTGGAAAGCGTTGAGCGGGTGGCGCGCTCGATGATCTCCGCCGACGTCGGGCCGCCGAGCTCCATGGTGGCCGCATGGATCACGTGGCGAGCAGGCATGTCGCCCGCGGTGGTCACCGCCGCATCGCCGAGGCCGATGGGCGCCTTCTCGTCTGACTCCCGCTGCACCTCGGGCCCGCCCGCCCGAGAGATCGCCGCGGCCACCCCGCCGCCGTGCTTGAGCCGTGTGTTGGCGGCATTGGTGATCGCATCGACGTCGAGCTTCGTCACGTCGGCCTGTGCCACCTCGATTTCGATTGCCATATCGCCTAATCGTCCTCGGTCACGGTGAAGCTGGCCAGCCATTCCTCGTGCATCTCGTCGTCGATGGACACCCGCCACTGGTAACGCTGGCCCGCGGTCAGCTTGAGCGAGGGGATGGTGGCGGTGAACGGAATGGTGACCGGGGTGCCCTTGGGGTGCACGGGCTTGTGCCTGGCCTTGATGACACCGTCTTCGGTGTGAGCGACCGGGACGCCGTCGCTGTCGACAAGCTCGGCGCGGATTGGAAACGACTTACCGAGTTCCGCCCAGTCGACCTCCACGAAGATGACCAGCGCGTGCTGCGGAACAGGGGTCGGGCTGGCGGTCCAGCCAAGGCCGAGTGCGTGGACGGTGCCTGCCTGGTCCAGCTGGGCGCTCTGTGCGAGCAGCACGATGGCTCTCATCGCCCGCCGATCCTAGTTGGGGACCGCGACCTCCTGGTCCCACAACTCGATCATGGTGCGCAGGATCTCCTCGGCGCGGCCGAGGCCGCCGAGGTGGCTCTCGCCCGGCATGGGGTACAGCTCGGCATCCGGCAGCAGTGACACCACATGCTTGCCGTGCGCGAACGGGACGATGTGGTCCGCATCGCCGTGCCACCACCGCACCCGTACCTTCACCTCGTCGAGACGGAATCCCCAGTCCCTGGAGAAAGCGATGACGTCGTAGAACGGCGCGGCGAGCTGTTTGCGGCTGCCGTTGAGCAGATCATCGAGAAACATCGCCTTGATCTCGGGGCGCGCCAGCAGCGCTCGGTCACCCGGCGGCGACACCAGCCCGTACAGATCGGCCGCAGGCCCCGCGAACGGCCGGATCAGCTGAACGAACGTCAGGGCGGTGAGCCGGATCGGCAGGCCGGCCACCTGAAGCAGCGGCGCGACCCTTGTTCCGAGACTGCCCATCAAGCCGCCGCCGATGCCGTCGGGCCCGGTTACCGGGGCGACGCCGCCGACGACGCCCGCCGCTACGACCCGCTCGGGCATCGCCGCCGCGCACGCCAGTGTGTAGGGCCCGCCGCCGGATAGGCCGACGACGGCCATCTTGTCGATGCCCAACGTGTCCGCGATCGTCCGCAGGTCGTCGGCGAATTCGAGGACGTTGTCGTACTGGTAGGGCGTAGACGATCCGATGCCGGGCCGGTCGATGCCGATCAGCCTGATGTCCGCTTCTTCGGCATACGCCCGCGCCTCGGTGGGGATCTGCCGCCGGGCGCCCGGCGTGCCGTGCAGCCAGAACACGGCGCGACCCTGCGGCGCTCCGAACTCGGCGAACCCGATCTGCCGATCGTCGCCGACGGCGACGTTTCCTTCGAGCTTCGGGCGATCGATTGCGACAACCATGCCGAAAGTGTCGCATGCCGCCCGTGACGTGCCGCCGGGCCTGGGTCATCATGGCGTCATGGCCGACGACGACCTGGACGAACTCTTCCGCGCCAAGCCCGAGGAGTTCACGGCCCTTCGCACCGAGCTTGCCGCCGCGGCAAAGAAGCGCGGCGATGCCGACGCGGCAAAACGGATCACCGCGGCCCGCAAGCCGACCACGGCGGCGTGGGTGGTGAACCTGCTCGTCCACACCAATGAGGACGTCAAGCCGTCGCTGTCCGACCTCGGCGACCGGTTGCGCGCCGCGCACACCGCGATGGACGGCGATGCCATCCGCCAGCTGTCATCCGAACAGCGGGCGCTTGTCGACGAGATGGCGCGCGCCGCGTTCGAAGGTGCCGACGTGCCGAATCCGACCGCGGCGCTGCGCGAGGACGTGACCGGAACTCTGCAGGCCGCGGTCGCCGACCCCGACGTGGCCGCACGGCTGGGCCGACTCGCCAAGGCCGAACGTTGGTCCGGCTTCGGCGATTTCGGCGACACCACAGCGGTATTCACCTCTGCCCGCAAAGCCAAGGCCAAAGCGGAGCCCAAGCAGGCGCCCGGCAAGCCTGCCCGTGAGGAGGCGCGCCGCGAGGACCGTGAACTCGAGGAGGCGAAGTCCGCGTTGGCCGCTGCGGAGCGCGCTAAGGAGAACGCCGACGCCGAATTATCGGAGCGACAAAGCGATCTGGCGGTGGCGCGGCTGCGTCACGACGAGATGCGTCAGCGGCTCAGCGAGGCCGAGCGTGGCCTCAGTGCGGCCGACAAGGCCTACGACGAGGCCAAGCGGGCCAGCAGGGAAGCGGCAGAGCGCGTCAAACAAGCCAAGGCACGGGTGCCGAAACCGAAGCGCAAGACGTAGCGCTCAGCCGATGGCGGCCTTCGCGGCGGCGAGGTTGTCCGCCGCCAGCACCAGCCGCGTGTTCGTCGCGAGGTAGACCATCGTCAGGTTGACCCGGGCATCACCGAGTCGGCGCGCGATCTCACCGAGCGCCCCAGGCCGGTCCTCGATGGTCAGCACCAGCACCTCCTGCTCGGCGGCGATCCTTATTCCGGCACGTTCGAGCGCCTCGAACGCCGCCGTCGCCTCTTTGACGAGAATGTGGACCTCGGCCTGTCCGCCGGCGCTCGTCAGCGCGCACAAGCCTGCGATGTTGGCGCCCGCCTTGCCGAGGACATCGCCGATGCGAGCCAGTTCGCCGGGCTGGTCGTCCAGATAGAGCGTCAGATCGGTTGCCATGACCCGCTCCTTTCTCCTGCCTGGCCGACGATCATGCCCCGACTGCGACGGCGTAACCGACGCCTCCGAGAACGAACGCAATCAAGCACAGCACGAGGGTGGCGATCGCGAAAGGCCACGCGAGTCTGCGCCGGTAAAGCGCAACCACAGTGACCGTGAGGCCGACCGCCCCGATGGCTGCCGCGACCGCCGGCGCGGACGCCACCGCCGTGAATGCATCGTCCGCGCTGCAGCTCTCCCGTGGGCAGTTGTCGAGAAAGGCGAGCGAGAACATTCCGGAGACCGCGGCGGCGATACCAAGCAGCGCGGTGACGACGAGCGCCGAGATCGAGACGGCGAGATCCGGTCCGGACATCGGCGGTTTCTGTTGCCGGACGGTCGGGCTGGCGGGATAGCCCATCACCGGATGGTATCCGTCGCGTTGCGGAATCGAGGCCGGTAGTCGCGTTCCGGCTGATCTGCAATACTGCGACGATGCGACGCGCCTTGCTGGTTCTCCCTGTCCTGCTGGCCGTGGGCATCAGTGGATGTGGCGCGACGATAAAGCCCGACGGTGCCGCCAAAAGTGTCGTCGACGTCGTCTCCAAGCAGACGAAATTCAAGCCGACCGACGTGAGCTGCCCATCGGGCGTCGACGCCAAGGTCGACGTCGAATTCGACTGCACGTTCACCGGACCGGAAGGCAAGCCGTATACGGCGCACATGAAGGTGACGAAGGTCGACGGCGACGACGTCTACTTCGAAATTCGGTCCCGGCCCAGCTGACCGCGAAAACTGCTGTCGCGCTGATACGTTCGCGATCGAGGTACTGCTCGGTATTCGATCATCGGCTCCCGCTTGAGGACGGTGTTGCCGGTCATCACCTTCAATTCCGTGGGGGAGACGGAGTACACCACACCCGCCCGCTGCGCGAGAAAGCCACGTGCTGAATCGGTTTCGGCGTCGGTTCGCAGCATCGCCGCGTCACTCAATCGAACACCCAGATACTCGTACCGCCCCGCCGGCTCGCCGCATATCACGACGAGCGAGCCCTGCGTGCGGCCGATCGCGAACGCGGGCTGCGATCCTTGGCAGCGCGCCGAGGAGTCGATGAAACCCGTGTCGTCCGAAGCGAATGGGGCGCGCGGTTCGACGGGCGTTGACTCGACCGGCGGGTGCTTGGGCGGTGCGGCTTGGACGGGTGCGGGCGGTCGGCCGGCGTCTGACACTGGAACCGAATCCTCGCCAGCCCATCTGACAATCAGCCCGGCGAATGCGAGCACGGTCAACACCGCAGCGGCGCCGACGACAGTCCACCTGCTGGCGGAAAACCGTTGATGCTCAGGGTCTTTACGGTGTAGCGGCTGTTTTCGGTGTCGGCCCCTTGGCGCGCACTTGACCCGGTGACGTCACAGGGTGGGCGACCAAGATTGCTCCCGTCATGCCGCATCGTCACGAGCTGTCAGCCATTGCTGACGCTAGAGACCATTTTGCATTACGGGATCACGCGAATTGCGGACCCTCGCCCTGGATGGTCGGCGTTTCTCCGACCGGGTGACCGTGGCTACGCGTGCGAGATGCACTGGCCGCCAGCGGGGCAAGCCCGCGCGTGCGTGCGAACGTCGTGAACGCACGACGGCAGCCAACGGTCACAGATTCGCCGAGAGACGAATCCGCAATTCAGCCGCCGCAGCGGCGCCGGCTATGCGACGACGGGCGGCGGCGGCAGCTCCGCGCCGGGAGGCGGAGGCAGCTCGCCGGGAGGAGGCGGCGGCAGCTCGGCGTCCGGGGGCGGGGGCAGCTCGCCGGGAGGCGGGGGCAGATCACCAGGAGGCGGAGGCAGCGGAGCCTCCATGCCGACCGGAACGACGACAGCGTCCGGGGGAAGCGGAGCGTCCAGCGGGGGAGGAAGCACGTCCGGGGCCACTGCGTCATCGGGCGCCGGTGCGACCTCTTGAGCCATCTCGAGGTACATGTGCTTGTAGAACTGCTGCTGGTAGGCGCCGCCGCCACCGATCCTCACGCCGCCGCCCTCGCCGGACGATACCGGGGTCCCGTCGGGCAGCGTCGCTGCGGTGTGGCCGCCGTTCCAGCCGACGTTCAATGCGCCCGGCTTGGTGCCGTACACGAAGCCGCGCGCCTCGAGCGCACTTTCGATGTTGCCAGTGTTGAACCGGTCGCCGTAGATCGGACGGCCGGTCGCGGCGTTGGTCACGAAGGAGACCAGGCCGGAGCAATCCGTTCCGCGGGCCGAATCGCCACCGGAGATGTAGGGGGTACCCGACAGCTGCTGCACGAGCGTCAACAGCGATGCCGTTGCGATAGCAAACATGGCGTCGGACAGTAACAGAGACGCAATTGCACCCTCAAAATCTGTGACCCCCTTCACAACTCAGTTGCGCAGTGGGCGATTTCACTGCGTGCGCTATTTGAACACCCTTGCAACACAACACTATTCAGAAGTACTCAGCAAATAGCTCTTTGCGTACCTGGATTGAATTCAGTTCTGCCCGTTAAGATTTGATCTTGTTTCAGTTCCGGGACGGCAATTTAGCTCATCCTCACCTATCGCTCGGCTGGCAAACATCACGCAAATCTGCGGATTCAGCAAATTATGGCCCTGACCACCGATATGCAACTGAATGGCTGCATATCGGTGGTCAGGCAGTCGGATGGCTGCATATTATTGGGGATATGCCCGAGATCGACGATGTGCTCAGGGCGCTGGTCGACCCGAGCCGGCGCCTGCTTCTCGAGCGCCTGAATGCCCGAAACGGACAGAGTCTGCGGGAGTTGTGCGGGGCTCTTTCGATGGCGCGGCAGTCGGTGAGCAAGCACCTGGCCGTCCTCGAGACCGCCAAACTGGTTACTACCGAGCGGCGGGGGCGGGAGAAGTTGCACTTCCTCAATGCCGACCCGATCCGGGCCATCGCGGAGCAATGGACCCAGCAGTACGGCCCCGCACCCGCCCAGGCGTCCCAGCAGTGGACGGACTGGCACGACGCGTTTGTTCAGCCGTAGCCGAGCAGTAAGGGAATGTGCTGCTCTGCGCTCGTGAGCGAGCCGTGGTGCCCGACGAGTGAAGACTCCACCGGTTCGACGGTGCGCCGCACCATCGTGGCCGAGCCTCGGGCCGCCGCGACGACATCACCGATCCGCGCCAAGACCTCGTCGCGCACCGAGTCTCCGAACCACCCCGCCGCGATCGCTTCGTCGCGCGACGCGACCCACGCCCTGTCGGCGAGCGCCTCGCGCCACGCCTCGAGTACCGCGTCCGACGCCCCGTCGTCGACATAGACGTGTCGGGCTCGCGGTTCGCCGCCGATGGCTGCCACACCGTCCAGCAGTTGTGGGCAGTCGTCGATGTCAACCGCCTCGTCGGGCTCGGCCGTCACCATGCCGTGGTCGGCCACGATCGCGAGTAAACCGCCGGGCGGGAGGCCCTCCACGACGGACTCGACCAACCGGTCGACTTCACGCAACTGAAGCCGCCATGCGGGCGAACCGGGACCATATATATGGCCGAGCAGATCCACCTCGCCGTGGTAGCCGTAGCAGAAGCCGCCGTCGGCGACGGCCGCCCGGACTCCCGCGGCGAGGTCGCCGAGCGCCTGGACACCGACATAGCGGCCGCCGCGCAGGACGGCGCGTGTGAGGCCGGAGTGGGTGAACTCCGCGCCGGAGACGACACTGACCGCGACGCCGGCAGACGCCGCCCGTTCGAACGTGGTCGCGATGGGTTGCACCTGCTCGGGCGGCGCGGCGTCGCGCAGATCGTCGCCCCAGGGGTGCTGGCGCCACCGCAGCGTGTTCAAGATTCCGACGCCGGGCAGCCGGAACGACAGCCCGACCATCCCATGCTCGCCCGACCGGTGGCCCGTGCCGACGGCCGCGAGTCCGGCCACCGTGGTCGACGGGAAACCGGCCTGCAGCGTCCGGCCGCGCAGCTCGGCCATCACCGGCGCGTCGTCGGCGTAGGCGTCGAGGAGTTCGGCACCCAGCCCGTCGATCAAGAGCACGCAGGCGCCCCGTACCCCGCCTGCCAACTCGATGCGGCCGTCGAAGCCCGCCACCCCCATCGCCGTCAGCACCGATGGCACCACGTCGGCGAGATGGGGAGTGTGCGGGTCTGGCTGTGGCAGGTCCACATCGCGAGACTGCCATACTCTTTCCGCTATGCCGCTATGGATAAGGATGGTCGGCATCGGGCTCACCCTGCTGCTCGGTGCGTGCGCCCCTTCGGGATCGATGGCGGAGCCGGCACAGGCCGCGGGCAGCGAGAGCCTCTCGACTCCCGCCCAGGTGTCCAGCAGTCCCGCCCCCGGGGTTCAAGCGTTCTCGATCGGTTCCGCCGCAACGGACACCATCGGCGGCTACCTTCCCGACGGTCGAACCCTGACACCGTTCGATGTGCAGAACCCGGTCATCGGGTGGATCGATTCGGCGCTGCTGACGGCGATACAGAATGCCGCTCGCAGCGCGGCGTCGGACGGAATCGACATGCGGATCACATCGGGGTGGCGGACGAAGGGCTTTCAGCAGCGGTTGTTCAACGACGCGGTGCGCACGTACGGAAGCAAGGACATCGCCCAGCAGTACGTCGCCTCTCCCGACACCTCACGTCACGTTCTCGGGAAGGCGGTCGACGTGGGGCCCGCCGAAGCCGATAAGTGGTTGATCAGCAACGGTTCTCGGTTCGGGCTGTGTCAGATCTATGCCAATGAGATATGGCACTTCGAACTGGCGGCCGATCACGGCGGCCAGTGTCCGCCGCTGTTGGCCAACGCCGCGGGCTGACCTTGAACAGGCCTACGTACCACCCCCTGTGCCATCGCCCCATGCCGGGAGAGGACAACCTCTCTAGTCGGTTCGACTACTTATTCGAGCCTCTCGAAGCCGAGGAGTCGGACGGCGACGCGACCGACGCCGAATCATCGGCGACCCGCCCTTCCCGCGATACGGCACGCTCCCGCAGCGGAGCGCCGGTCAGAATGGCCTTCGCGGCGTTCATCCTCGGCACACTCGGTGCGGTCGCGGTCGTCGCGGCATTGCTCCTGCAACAGCCGAACAGGCCGACGCAGCCGGTCGATTCGCAGCTCGAATCGACTCCACTGTCGACTACCGTCCCCGTCATGACACCGCAGCCAGGTCCCGCCCCACCGCCGGAAACCACCGCGACGGAGACACCGACAGAGTCGCCGCAGACCATCGAGTCCGCCCCACGTCAGCAGACCGAAGCGCCACAACCGGCGACCTCACAGCGGACACCCGAAACCCACGTGACGAATTCGCCGACCACCCGCGCACCGATGAGCGTCGCACCCCAAACTCGTGCACCCTTCCCGAACCAGGGCGGACAACGCGGCGGCCCAAACCAGGGCGATCTGATCCCCGGAGTCGGCCTGCCGGGGCCACTGTGACGAAGGCGCGGGAGACATACGAGCGCCTGCGCGCGGCGCATGTCAAGGCCGTGCAGGCCGCTCTCGACGACCACGTAGGGCGCCTGGATTGGACGCGGGAACAGATCGAGCACCACCAGACCGAGCGGTTGCGCTCGCTGCTCGCGTACGCACGCGAACGGTCACCGTTTCACGCCAGGCGGCTCGGCGGCATCGATCCGTTGACGGCGACCGCCGCCGATCTGGCCTCCGTGCCGATGATGACGAAGGCCGAGGCACAGGACGAATGGGATGCCATCGCCACCGTTCCCGATCTCGACCGGGCTCGCGCCGAGCAGATTCTTGCTGAGCAGCAATGGTTTTCGTATACACCGAGCGACCAGCAGATCTTCAGCTCCGGCGGATCGAGCGGCGTGCGCGGCGTCTACGTGTGGGACTGGAACTTCTTCGTTTCGATCGCCTGCCTTGCCTGGCGCATGCAGGCGCGCGAGGAGCGGCGCGAACCACGTTCGCCCACCACGCTCGCCGTACTGGCGGCCGGCATGCCGCCGCATGCCAGCACACCGCTGTTCGACGTGCCGACAGCACCGGGAATGGAAACCGTCGTGATACCGGCGGGTGCCCCGATCGACGAGACCATCGCGGCGGTAGGGGAAGCCGATCCGACCCACCTCGTCGGCTACGCGTCCGTGGTCGGACAAGTCGCCCGCGCCAGTCTTGCCGGCAGGCTCGACATCCGTCCGGTGCGGGTGAGCACGAACTCCGAACCGCTGCTCGACGAAGACCGCGAAGCGATTCAGCAGGCGTGGAATGCGCCGGTGCACAACCTCTGGGGGTCAACCGAGATCGGCGTGCAGGCCGTCGGTTGCGCGCACGGTGAAGGTCTGCACGTCTGCGAGGACGAGGTGGTGCTCGAACGCGTCGACGCGAACGGCGCACCCGTCGGCCCCGATCAGCCCGCGGTCCGGACGCTGGCCACCGGCCTCGCCAACCGCACCTTCCCGTTCATCCGTTACGACCTTGGCGACCAAGTGAATTGGCTGCCTGGTGTGTGCAGCTGCGGAAGCGCGTTCGCGCGGGTGGCCGACATCGGCGGCAGGCGTGACGACGACTTCCGCTACGAAGCAACCACGATTCCCGCGAGCGTGTTCCGCCATGTGCTCGGCACCGATCCCAGGGTGTCGGAGTACCAGGTGCACCAAACCGCCCGCGGCGCAGATGTTCTCGTCGTGGGAAGCCCCGATCTGGCCGCGCTGACGTCTTCGTTGGCCGGCGCGTTGCGCAAACACGGGCTGCCGGATCCCGGCGTCGCCATCCGGGTGGTGGAGAGGCTGCAACGCCACGAGTCGACCGGCAAGCTGAAGCGCTTCATCCCGCTCGGCTAGTCGCGCGCGAAGCCCTTGCAGCGCATCAGGAACTCCGCGAGGAACCCGTCATGGGGGATGCCGGGTGCGGTGTAGTAGGTGGGATGCCGACCGCTGTAGACATTGGCGACGCTGGGCTCGGCGATCAGGCGGTCGATGAGGTCCTCGTCACCGGTGACAGCATTGACGACCAACGACCCGCGAAGCGGCGCGAGTCCGTCGTCTCGCGACCACGCCGACACCCACACGCACGGAAAGGGCAGCTCGACGTTGAGCACCTCGACATCGGGGCGCGAAAGAAGGTGCAGTGCAGGCCGCAACGCGGCGTGGCCGTCGCCCAGGTCCGCAACGATCCCGTCGGCGCCGAGCACCGGTGTGGTCGAGGACGCCTTCATCGCGACATAGTCGGCCAGCGCCTGCGCCTTGGCCAACGGTTGGGTGGGCAGCACGGCTCGTTCGTCGGTGATCGGCAGCGGCACAATCGTTGCCAGCCGGTCGGCGATGGCGTGCGCCAACTCGGTGGCATCGCCCTCACAGAGAACCGCGGTCGCGTTGACACAGCCCATCCCGCCCAGATGCGCGATCGAATCGACGATCATGTCGAGATAATCGCGCCAGTCCCGGTCCTCGGTGATGAGGATCTTGGTTCGGCCGGGGCCGTTGACGAACACCGTCGGGTCATCGGCGTACTTGTCGACGATGTCCTGGCCGCCGTAGACCATCGCAAGGTCGGCAGCGTCGATCAGCTCGTCGGCGCCCGCGTAGTCGGTGGGCAGAAACATCACGTCGTGATCGCGAAACCCGCTCTGTCGCAAGGCATGCACCAACCGGTGTCCAGTGAACGGCTCGCGCCGCGACGGCCGGACGGCGACGCGGTAGCCCAGCGCCAGCGCCTGCGGCCAGAGCGCATGCACGCCAGGCGCGTTGCCTGAGGCATGGACGGCGAACACGTCCCCGCGGCGGGCCCACACGGCGCCACCAGGCTGTCGCGCGTCGCGCCAGTCGACGACTGCTCCGGACGGGCAGGCCGGGCGGACCGCATCGAACGCCGCTGTCAGGCCTGCCGCGACTTCGTGGGCCCCGTGCCGTGACGATGCGATCGGCAGGCCCGAAACACGGCTGGCGAGTTGCACGTACGCCTCGAAGTCGAGCCCGCAGACCACGGCGTCGCGGAACACCTCTGCCGCTTCGGACAGCGCCGCCTCGCGATGCGGCACCGGCAGTGGCTGGATCTTGCGCTGCGCGCCGAGTGCGCGTGCCACATAGAGTTTCGGCGCGATGGTCAGGTCGGCGACCGGAACGCCCGCGGTGTCGGTGATCAGCTCCCGGTTGCGGGACCGATACTCGCCCGCAGGGCCGAGGGCGTCCATCGCGATCAATACACACCCTCGATGACGGCTTCGCCCTCGAACGTCTCGACCGGTTTGACCTCGCTGACCGAGTCGCCGATCTGACCGTCGGGGCCTGCCAACCGAACCGCGCTGTCGCGTTCGAGATTGTTGGGGATGAACATGCCCTTGCTGATGTGGTTCATCACCACCTGGCCGCGCTCCCCGTACGGCACCGTGTCGCCGGTTTCGGGATCGACGACGCGGAAGGCCACGTAGGGGGTCCTCGGGTCGAAAGCGAAAGCCCCGGAGTCGGCTTCCCGCGTGGTCGCCTGCGACAGAATCATCGTGCTGCCGAACGCCATCGTGATCGTCGTGGCAGGGAAGATGTCGCGGAGCACATCGAGCGTGTCGACGTCCACGTGTGCACCGCTGAGAAGGAGCCAACGCACCTTCTCGTTGACCAGGTCCACATCGGCGTCGTTTCGGGCGATGGCCTCCAACAGCGGCGGGGTGGCGTGCATGTTCACCACGCTCTGGGTGCGCAGGATCCATCTGGCCTGTTGGAGAACATGCTCGAGGTAGGCGGCCACCTCTGCGGCCGCATTGCGGGCGGCGAGCTTCTTCACCCACCGCGGATCCAGGTCGATCGGATGGAAAACCGAGCCGAGGCGCTCACTGATCCGCCGGGAGAAGTAGCTCACGCCGTGTGGCCCGCTCGGCATCAGACACAGGAAGCCGCCGCCGGGCACGAAGCCGCCGACGGTGAAGTCCTCGGTCTGCCATTCGACGATCTGCTCGACCCAGTCCGGGAGCTGGGCGGTCCGTTTGGGCGCTCCGGTGGTGCCGCCCGACTCGAAGATCTGCGGCACCGGCGGCGGCGATCCGTACCCGCGGGGGATCAGATCTTCCACGGGGACACCGCGCAAGTCGTTGACGAGATTGGGGAACCTCCGAAGGTCGTCGAAGGTGTTGATCTCGGTCAGGGGATTGAATTCGAGGTCCTTGGCCGCGCGCAGCCAGAACGCCGAACCCGTGTCCTCGCCGAAGTGCCACGCGACCGCGGCGCGCAGGTACGCCTCAGCATCGTCGACCGGCGCCGCGCGCGGCACCTCGAGCAGCGAGAAATCCACGTCGGGCACATGCCGATCCTGTCGCACGCTGGATGAGGCGGGCAATCATCGAGGCCGAACATTTGCCGGGTGTTCACCGCTAGCGTGTAGATATCGACGACTGGATATCGACCACGACAGGCAGAAGGGGGCTATCTCCATGCCCGAGGAACTAACGGGGCAAGCGAAGCTGTTCGACGCACTGACGACCAAGGGCACCGCCTTCACCCGTGAGGAGCGCCTCAAATACGGCCTCCTTGGGCTGTTGCCACCCGCCGAGAAGACGCTCGACCAGCAGGTCGAGCACTGCTGGCACGAGTTCTCCACGCGCCGTGACGATCTCGACAAGCACATCTACCTGCGGGCGCTGCAGGACCGGAACGAGACACTGTTCTATCGAGTGCTGCGTGAGCACATCACGGAGACGATGCCGATCGTGTACACGCCGACGGTGGGGGTGGCCTGCCAGCGCTTCAGCGAGATCTACCGGCGCCCGCGGGGGCTGTTCGTGTCCTATGCGGACAGGGACCGAGTCGCCGAGGTGATCAACAACAGGCCGCACCGCAATCCCGACGTTATCGTCGTGACGGACGGGCAGCGCATCCTCGGCCTTGGCGATCAGGGGATCGGCGGCATGGGCATCCCGATCGGGAAGCTCTCGCTCTACACCCTGATCGGCGGCATCGATCCGGCCCGCACCTTGCCGATCGTGCTCGACGTGGGCACCGACAACGTCGAGCTGCTCGAAGACGAGCAGTATCTCGGCTGGCGCCATCGCCGGATCGACGACGACGAGTACTACGCGTTCATCGATCAGTTCGTGAGCACCGTGCACGAGCAGCTGCCCAATGTGCTGCTGCAGTGGGAGGACTTCGCCACCGTGCACGCGTTCCCGATCCTCGAGCGCTATCGCGACAAGCTGCTCACGTTCAACGACGACATCCAGGGCACCGCGGCGGTGGCAGTGGGTGCGCTGCACGGCGCGTCGAAGGTCGCTGGCCGCCCGGTGTCCCAACAGCAGGTCGTGATGCTGGGCGCCGGCTCGGCAGGCATCGGCGTGCTCGACATGGTGGCGCGGGAGATGATGGCAAAAGGCCTCTCGGAAAGGGAGGCGGCCGAGCGGATCTGGGTCGTCGACGTGGTCGGCCTACTCACCGACGATCGCACGGATCTTTCCCCCGGACAGCGCAAATTCGCACAGCCGGCGAACCGCGTCGCCGGATGGGGCCTTACCGGCCACGCGCAACTGGCGGACGTCGTCCACCACGTCGATGTGGGCGTGTTGATGGGGTTGTCCACCGCGGCAGGCGCTTTCACCGAGGCAATTGTCCGGGAGCTCGCGAGCAAGACCCAACGCCCGATCATCTTCCCGCTGTCGAATCCGACCAGCCACGCCGAGGCGCATCCGGCCGAGTTGGACGAGTGGACGTCGGGACGCGCCCTGATCGCGACGGGCTCGCCTTTCGCAGCGTTGCGCCGCGATGGCAGGGAAGTGCCTGTCGCCCAGTGCAACAACGTCTACATCTTCCCTGCGATGGGGCTCGCCGTCACCGCGGCCGAGGCAACCCGGGTGACCGACAACATGATGCGGGCCGCAGCAACCACCCTCGGCGATGCGTCGCCTGCCCTGTCCAACCCGGACCTGCCGCTGTTACCTGCGTGGTCGGACGTGCCCGATATCGCGATCCGGATCGCGCACGCCGTCGGCTGCCAGGCCGTCGCGGACGGTGTCGCGCCGCAGCGCAGTGACGAGCAGATCGCGGAGCGCATCGCACAGGTGCGCTGGACGCCCGAGTATCCGGCGTGAGACCGGCCTATCCCTGTCGCGAGTAACGCTGCACGAATCGACGAAGGATCGTCGGCGGATATTCGATATGCCGTTTCCGCGCTTCGGCTTTCAGCGATTCAGCGGACTCGGGCTCGAAGTAGCCGTCGTTCTTGTACACGTCGATCCTTGTGCAGATCCCCTCGAGGTCGAGCTCAGGATGGAACTGCGTCGCATAGGCATTGCTGCCGACCCGGAAGGCCTGCACCGGGCAATCGGGTGAGGACGCGAGGCACACCACATCGGAGGGCAGTGAGCTCGCGGCTTCCTTGTGCCCGCCGAACGCGTCGAATACGTCCGGCAGGTCTGCGAACAGCGGCTCCTCGCGTCCTTCCGGCGAGAGCGTGACCGTGACGGCTGCGACCGGTTCGGGGTAGCTGCGGTCGACCGTGGCGCCGACGACCGATCCGAGTATGCCGACGCCGTAACAACATCCGAGGAACGGGAAATCGCTTTCGACGATCCGCTCGGTGAGGGACAGCAGCTCGGATTCGACGCGCCGCTGCGTCGGCGACTTCGACTCCTCGGGGTCGCTGACGTTATACGGCCCGCCACCGACGATGACGCCGGACCAGTCGGCGAGGTCGATGGCCCCCAAAGTGGTGTGGGTCAATCGGATTCGACGCATCCCCGTCTCGTCGAGCTCGGCAAAGCGCATCATCGCCTGATACTCATCGTCGGCCGCTGCATCCTCGCCGCGGATCGAGAGCAGAAGGAACGGGGCGGGATCGGCGGGTGGCATTCGGTTCTCGTTACGAAACTGTCAGCAGAATCCGAAGCAGCCGTGTCGGCGCGGTTGCTGGCCAGGCGTGTCGCCAGGGATGTTGTGGTCGCTGCCGGGAACCGGTTTCGGCACCGGCGCGACGCTCATCGGGGCGCGGGTGACGTCGACCCTCGGCTTCTCGGCAGGGGTCGGCTCGCTGTACTGCGGCGAATACTGCCGCTGCGGGCCGGAATACACCGGTTCGTCCGGTGGTGGCGGGGGCGGAGGAGGTGGCGGCGGAGGCGGGGGAGCCGGCGGCGGCATCGGCGCGCTCGCCGCGGTCGGTGTGGCACCGGTCGGTGCGGGCGGAACGCTGGTCTTGGCGACCATCGGTTGTTCGGCCGTGGTGCTCGGGCTGCGCGGCACCAGCCAACCGGCGCCGAGGACGGCGACGACCACTGCCGCCACGAGTGCGACCGCAACGGGCTTGGTGCGGTACCAAGGCTCACGTTCGGACATCGCGAAGTCGAGATGCGGCGCAACGTAGGACTCAGCGAGTGGGCGCGCGCGCAGCGGCAGCGGTTCGACCGGCGACACTGTGTACGCGACGAACTCGTCCCACTGGCGGTCGTCGAACTGTTTGAGCTCCGGTTCGACTGGATCGGCATGCTCGGGCACGAGGTCGTAGACATCCGCGGGGCCCGCAGGCTCCTCGACGATTTCGGCCGTGGGCTCATCGTCGGCCGGCGGGGGCGCGACTGCTTCGACGTCCGCGACCGAAATCGGCTCGGTTGTCGGCTCGTGCTCATAGACGTCGCCGGTGTCGACGGGGTCAGCCCGCTTGTACTCGAAGTCTCGATCCGCAGGGCCGCCGGGCTGCACGGTCGTTCCCGGGTGCTGCGCCATCGAGGTGAGCAGAGCCTGATCGGCGGCGCGGCGAAGAACGCGACGTTCCATCAACCGATTTACGCGCCCCATAGGCCAACCCTATAGTGGCCGCCGACGCGGCGTGTACGCCGATATGAAATGGCGTCGAGACGACCGGTCCAATTTCTCCTGCCGCCAAATATCAGGCAAACACGGGATATTCGCACCTGGCGCGGCCCAATAGCGGCAACCGCATTATGCGGTCGGCTAGGCACATTTCCACCGACCGGATTAAACGACAATATCGACGACACGACTGAGTACGGGTAACGGCGCGGCATTACCGCCGAATGACGCTAGTCCTCCTTGCGAATCAGGCGCATCAGCGCGGCCTGATCCGGCGCGAGCAGTTCCTCGATCCGCGGTTGATTCACTTCGGCGACGATAATCTCACCGACATCCTTGTTGACATCGGAGAAGATGCCGTGCGACTTCATCTTCTCGGTCTGATAGATGTTGTCCTCTGTCGGCTTTATGTAGTACACCGCGTCGGCCTTGAAGCGATGGATCAGCCAGAGGTGAATCAACGTCATCAGCCGCTTCTGCCGCAACTGCTCTGCGAACGTGTTCTGGTCACGCACCGTGAGGATGCTGCGGCCGTTCCTGTCCTTGATGGGATCGACGAGCACGTTGGCCAGCTTCTCGGCACCGTCGTAGATGCCCAGCTCGAGCACTTCACCACCGGGACGCAACGGACGGAACTGGACGCGGAACTTCTCGCCAAGCTGGTAATGCTCCCCCCACATCGCCAGCCACTCCTCGAGCAGCTTCTTGGGCACCTCGGTCTGCACAAGATGCTGGTGTTGCGTCGAGCCCTCACCCATGGCCTTCGTGGTCGCCGTCCGCCCGGAGGAGGCGGCCAGCGCGGCATCGCTGCGCGGGCCGCCGACAAGTGTTTGCGGTGTGCGGTAAGGAGATTCGACGAGCCGCATCTTTCGCTGAAGGCGAGCCAGCGACAGCATCCCGTCCTGCTTGAGCGCCCCTGCGAACTCTTCGGCGGCAACGCCGTCGATCTGATGTCCGCCGTACGTCATGAAGTTGAAGACGAAGCCCATCTTGCCAATCTCCTCGGGGAATCGGCGCATCTCGTCGTCGCTCATGCCGGTGGTGTCCCAGTTGAACGACGGGGACAGGTTGTAGGCCAACATCTTGTCCGGGTACACCGCATGGATCGCACCGGCGAACCTCTTGGCGTCCGCGAGGTCCGCGGTCTTGGTCTCCATCCACAGGATGTCGGCAAACGGCGCTGCGGCAAGCGATTTGGCAATCGCGTACGGAATACCGCCCCGCAGCTGGTAGTAACCCTCGGGGGTTTTCGCCCGCTCGCAGTCCCAGCCTGCATCGGCGCGCAGCTCCTGCGCCTTCGCGCGGGCCTCGTAGAGAGACGCCGTCGCCGCGAACTTCCGCCAGTCCGCGGCGCTCATCTCGATCTGCTCGCCCTCCCTTTCCCTGAACTCGAGCAGATCGGCGACCGCCTCGCCGTAGGTCTCCAGCCCGGCATCGTTCTGCCAGGCCTCGACGAAGCGCGATTCGACCTTGTCGAACAGGGCGTCGACCGCCGCGTCCCCTTCCTGCTGCCAGGTCGACGCCGCCTCGGCGATGAGGGCCAGGATGCCTTGGCGCTCAAGCCAAGTGGTCGCCGTGGCGTACTCACCCTCAGGCAGCGCGTATAGCAGGTGGCCGTTGAGGTGTTTCATCCCCGATTCATAGAAACTGCGCACCATCGCCAGGAAGCATGACTTGTAGGACGGGATCCTGAGATTGGTCGCCCCGAGGAGGAACGGCTGATCCCGTTCGTCGGCGCGGCTGTCGATCAAGTTGGCGGCCTCGGCATCCGTCCGCGCGACGATGATGCCGGGCACTCCCATGATGTCGAGCTGGAATCGCGCGGTGTTGAGGCGCTTGATCTGCTCGTCCGACGGAACGAGAACCTTGCCGCCCTGATGGCCGCACTTCTTGGTGCCAGGGCGTTGATCCTCGATGTGGTAGCCGGGCACACCGGCCTCGACGAAGCGACGAATCAGATTGCGCACGTGTGGGTCTCCGCCGTGACCGGTGTCGGCATCCGCGATGATGAACGGGCGGTAGTCGACGGCAGGTGTGGCAGCGCGTTGCTTCTCGTCCATCCGCAACCGCAGATACTGCTGGTTGCGGTCGGCGGTGATGAGGGCGCGCACCAGGCCCGCGGCCTCGTCGGGCACCTGGCTGAGCGGATAGCTGGCCAGGTCTGGTCCGGGGTCCTCGGTGGTGGAGCCTTTGGCGGACGTGGCCCACCCGCCGAGGTAGATCCCCTCGATGCCCATCCGCTTCATCGTCACCGCCTGGCCGGGGGAGTACGGCCCGAAGGTGGTGATGCTCTCGTGCTCGGCGAAGAGCTCGCGCAGGCGGTCGTAAAAGGCCGTCGCGGCCTCCCGGGCCACGGGGTAGTCGGTCGGGATCGTGCCGCGCTGCTCTACGACCTGGCGGGCCGCATAGAGGCGAATGATTCCGTCGAAGCGCGGACTGTCGAAGTACCGCTGCATCGCGGCGACGTCCTGTTCGAACTGCGTAAGGGGCTGTGCATCAGCTTCGACGATGGCCATGGCACAACATTACGGCGCACGTTTCGACGTTTGTGCGGAATCCGCACGGGCTCACGGCGTGAACTGCTGACCACCGTCGATGTCGAAGGTTGCGCCGGTCAGGGCGGAATTCGTCATGAGATGAACGGCCAGCGACGCCACGTCGGCCGCGGTCACCACACGCCGGATCGGCAGGGTGGCCCGCAATTCGTCGCGCCTGTCCTCGAGCCCCTCACCGAGCAGCGAGGCGGACAGCGGGGTGTCGACGAACCCCGCCGCGATGAGGTTGACCCGGATCGGGGCAAGTTCGAGAGCCAGGGCCGCCGTGAACGGCGGCAGCGTCGCGGTAGCGGCGGACACGATGCCCAGCCGGTGATCGATACGCCGACCGCCGGTGCCGCCCATGAAGACGAGACTGCCGTCGGGTCGCATCGCGCCCGCGGCGGCCCGGGCCACCTCGAGGTCGAGCACGACGTGATCGCTGAGCGCATCGCGGACCTGCGCAGCGCTCATCTCCAGCAGCGGGACGTAACTGGGGCCACCCGCGGTGACCATGACGTGGTCGACCATGCCCGACAGCTCTCCGAAGAACCCCTTCAAGGAGGCCGTGTCGGTGGCGTCGAAGGCCGCGGTGCTGCGCGCACCCACATCCGCAGCCGCGTGCGCGAGCCGATCAGGGTTGCGACCGGTGAGGATCACCTCGGCGCCCTCCAGCCTGGCGCGCCGAGCGGTCTCGAGTCCGATCCCTGCGCTCCCGCCGATGAGTACGACTGTCTGCCCGCGTAGTTCAGCCACCATCAGAGTGTGGCGACCCGGGGAGCCTGCGACAACTGAGCCTTCACCGTTCGCGTCAGCTCGTCGGCGAGAATTTCCCGTTCACCCGCGAACAACCCGTCGAGCGCCTGCGCGGCGACCACCGAGGGATCGGTCTTCTGGTCGGCAGGAACGAACTTCGCCATGTCGGTGTCCATGAAGCCGACGTGTAAAGCGGCCACGTGGATACCGCGCGGTGCGAGCTGCTCACGGAGGGCGTCGGTCATCGCCCACCCGGCCGCCTTGGCCGCGGAGTATGCGCCGAATTTGCCTGCGTGCACCCAGGACAGCACCGAAAGGACATTGAGGATCGCGCCACCGCCGTTGGCCTCGATGACGGGCGCGAAGGCGCGGGTCACGCCAAGCGTGCCGAAGTAGTGGGTGTCCATCTCCAACCGAATGTCGGCGATGTGTCCCGACAACAGATCCGACTGGGTCGAGACGCCCGCGTTGTTCACCAGAATGTTCACATCGGCGGCGACCTCGGCTGCCCGCCGCACCGAGTCCGGATCGGTGATGTCCAGCGCGACGGGCACCACCCCGGGTATGTCGATGGTTTCCGGACGTCGTGCCGCGGCGTAGACCTTCGCCCCGCGCGCCACCAGTTCGGTGGCGAAGCGCCTGCCCAGTCCTCGGTTGGCGCCCGTCACGAGCGCGGTGACCTGATCTGAATTCGGGATGACGGTGCTCATTTCGTGCCTTCCATTGCCGTCGTTCTGTACCAAACGGTCAACAATGTGGCTGTGACCCTATTCCCGGCCGCCGAGCAACCTGGCCTCTAGCGCCTGCGGGTCCGCGACGGTCACCGTCAGCGCGGAGTGGTCGCGGAACCCGATGACGTGCTTGATCTTGTCGCGGAAGTGAATGCACAACCCGGCGTGCGGGTTCGTCCCGAACGTCAGGCCGTCGTCGGCGAACGACAGCCGGGGGCCCACCGCGGTCCACCACCGGTACGGGCCTGCGACGTGCGCGTCGGCGATGTTGTCCAGAGGCGTGTCGACGCGGAGGAGACCGAACGTCGCGACGAACCGGCCGTCGTCGGTCACGGTGACGCCGTCGCGCCACGGCACGACTCCGGCGCCGAGCCACATGGGAAAAAACCGTCGATCGAACCGATAGGGGAAGAAATCGCTCACCGCTTTTGACTCCTGGCCTTGAACGTGCGCGGTTTCAGGTTGTCAGACCCTGGTCGACGAGCACAACGGTCACCGTTCGATCACCGTTTGGCGTCTCATTGACAGTGCGCCGTGCCGCAGCTTGGCGCTGGCCACCGGGGGTTGTACAAGTAGCTGTGGTGACTGCTGCACACCGCCAGGTCACCCCTTATGTGGTCGCGGTGATGACGGAGAAAGTGGAAGTTTTCAATGAGACGCATCTACGCCGTTGTGGTCGGCTTGACGCTGTTGCTGGCGACGCCAGGTGTGGCGACCGCTGACACTCTCGCCCGGCCGCTGAGCACCCAGCAGGCAATTCAGTACGTGATCGCGCGCGGCCTTGCGCAGCGCGGTGTTCCCTTCTCGTTCGGCGGCGGCGACTCCAACGGCCCGACGCGCGGGAGTGGACCGGCCGACAATGCCGTCGGCCTCGACCGGCAGGGCCATGTCGTCGGGCTGGATCCGATGGCGAGCGTCGTCGGGTTCGACGCTTCGGGCCTCATGCTGTACTCCTACGCCGGCGTCGGCATCAAGCTGCCCAGGTCGTCAGGGGCGCAGTACAACGCTGGCCGCAAGGTGTTGCCGCAGCAGGCGCTGCCCGGCGACCTGATCTTCTACGGCCCCAACGGAAACCAGAGCGTGGCGATGTTCCTTGGCAACGACCAGATGCTGGAGGCGGGCGATCCGGTCGTGACGGTGTCGCCGGTTCGGACCCAGAACATGGCCCCGTACTTGGTCAGGGTCATCGCCTAACGGTCGGCGATCTCCCCTTTCATCTCGTCGGTGGCTTCGGCCACCATGGAGGAGATGAAGTCACTGTCCGGCGCGGCCCCGCAGCTCTATCGACCGCGTTCGCCACTGGCTCCCTACATCGACTACTTCGGGTATTGGCGACGCGAATCGGGTGAGCCGCACCAGAGCCGGGCGCTGCCGAGGGGCGCGGCGACCATCATCGTCGACGTCGGCGGCAGGCAGCGCGTCGACTTCTACGCAGCCGACGGCCGCACCCGGCTCGATGTTCCGCCCGCGTTCATCGCAGGTGCGGGCACGGCCTCCTACGTGACGCAGATCGACGCCACCCAGTCGGTGCTGACCATCCACTTCCGACCCGCGGGGGCGCTTCCCTTCACCGGGATTCCGTTGGGCGAGCTGGAGAATTCCTGCATCGGTCTTGCAGACCTCTGGGGACATCGAGGAACGGCGCTGCACGAGCAGTTGGTCGCCGCCCCCACAGCAGCGCAACGGGTTGCACTGGTGGAGTCATTCCTGTTGTTCCGCATGCGAAGACACGACCTCGAACCTCATCGCAAAGTGATGGCGGTGCTCGGCGCCATCGAAGACGACCCGTCGATGCGGGTCTCGAACGCGCGTGCGCTCGCAGAACTCTCGCCCAAGCGGCTGACGGCGGCATTCCGCGCGGAGGTCGGCCTTGCGCCCAAGGCCTACCTGAGGGTGCGGCGACTGCAGGCCGCGTTGCGGCGGCTCGACACCGGCGGGGCGCGCGGCGCCACGATCGCCGCCGATCTCGGCTATTTCGACCAGGCTCACTTCGTCCGCGAGTTCCGGTCCTTCACTGCGATGACACCGACCGAGTACACGCATCGCCGCTCGTGGCTGCCCAGTCACGTCGAACTCGCCGCCGCGGCCAAAATATCCAAGCCAGCACCAGGCCCGGCGCACATGATTGACCCATGAACAACGCTCGAGAGGCGGTGGCCAGCACGGGGTTGTTGGTCGCTGCGATCCGCGCCATGGAATCCACTCGCGACGACCGGCTGTTCACTGATCCGTTCGCCGCGAAGCTGGCAGGGGATTCCGGCCGGGCGCTGCTGGAGGCCGCCATGGCCGAAGCCGGCGAGCGGGCAGGCGTGCAGATCGTCGTCCGGACCCGGTTCTGGGACGAGGCGCTGTTGCGCGCGGCAGGCCACGCCAGGCAGTTCGTCATCCTCGCCGCAGGGATGGACGCCAGGGCCTACCGGCTGGCGTGGCCCGACGGCACCGTCGTCTACGAGTTGGACCAGCCTGCCGTGATCGCCGCCAAGGCCGGGATTCTCGCCGATGACGAACCCCGGTGCCGCCGCGTACCGATCGGCGTCGACCTTGCCGATGATTGGCCCAGCGTGTTGCGGTCAACGGGTTTCGACCCGCAGAAGCCGACGGTCTGGCTGATCGAGGGGCTACTGCAATACCTCGACGAGGCCGCCGTACGCACCCTGTTCGAGCGCATCCATGCGCTGTCGGCACCGACGTCCGGGCTGCTGTACGACGTCGTCGGCCAGACGCTGCTTAAGTCACCGATGATGGCGTCACTTCTTCAATCCATGGCCGAACGAGGGTCCCCCTGGCTCTTCGGCACCGACGAACCAGGGGAGCTGGCCGAGCGCCATGGCTGGTCAGCGGTCGTGACCGACATCGCCGAGCCGGGCAACGAGTACAACCGGTGGTTCGCGCCTGCGACGCCGATGGATGTGCCCGGTGTGCCACGGGGTTATTTCGTCGAGGCCAACCTGCCGTCGCCGTGACTGTGTGACAGTTGCGCATGCGCGCGGTGAGATCGACACCCCCGGGAGTAGCCGTCGTCGACGTGGATCTGCCCGACGGCACAGGCGAATTGGTGAAGATCCGGTCGGCGGGCATCTGCGCGTCCGACTACAAGTACATCAGGTTCGGAAGCACCATGATCCTGGGCCACGAACTCGCGGGCGAGACGCAGGACGGCACACCCGTCGGGATCGAGAGCATGTTCGGCTGTGACGGCTGCGACCAGTGCGACGCCGGGCGGTACAACCTGTGCGTGCGGGGGCCGACGGCGCTCGGCGTGACGGCCGACGGCGGGATGAGCGAGTACTTCGCGGCTCCGGCCTCCTCGCTCGTTCCGCTGCCCGCCGGGCTGGACGCGGCAGATGCGTGTCTCATCGAGCCAACGGCCGTGGCGTGGCACGCGTGCCGCCTGGCAGACGTGGGACCCGACCATCGGGTGGCGGTCGTCGGCGGGGGAGCGATCGGCCTGCTGACGGTGGCCGCCGCACAGCGCATGGGAGCCGCCGAGGTGGCCCTGGAGGCACGCCATCCGCACCAGCGCGAGGTCGGCGAGCGGTTGCAGGCGTCGAATGTGGGCGGCGGATACGACATCGTCTTCGAAGTCGCGGGTTCCGGCAGCGGATTACAGCGCGCCGTCGATCTCGCGCGGCCCGGCGGCACGATGGTGGTGGTGGGTGTCTACGACGACGACGTGGTGTGGCCGCAGCTCCAGTGCTTCATCAAGGAACTCCGGACGATTCCCTCGCTGGGGTTCTGCCGACACGACGAAGGAAGCGACTACCTCAGTGCGGCAACGATGCTCGCGCAGCGGCCGGAGCTCGCGGAGTCGCTGATCACTCACCGCTTCCCGATCGAGGATGCCGCAGAGGCGTTTCGCGTTGCCGCCGACAAGTCGACGGGCGCGCTTCGCGTGGTGATCGAGCCGTAAAACCACGCGACTTCAGCAGGGCCCAATCAGTAACGTCGCGCAGATGGCGGTGCTGACTCCTCAGCAAGACGACTTTCCACGCTGGTATCAAGACCTGCTGACGAAGGCGCAGCTGGCCGAAAACGGGCCGGCCCGCGGAACGATGGTCGTCCGCCCGAACGGATACGCGGTCTGGGAGCGGATGCAGGCCGAACTCGACCGGCGGATCAAGGTCGCTGGCGCCCGCAACGCGTACTTCCCACTGCTGGTGCCGATGAGCTTCTTCGAGCGTGAGGCCGAACACGTCGAGGGGTTCAGTCCCGAGCTCGCCGTGGTGACTCACGGCGGAGGAAAGCAACTGACCGAGCCACTCGCCATCCGGCCCACCAGCGAGACGGTGATCGGCGAATACATGGCCAAGTGGGTCGACAGCTACCGGGATCTGCCGCTCCTGCTGAACCAGTGGGCCAACGTCGTGCGGTGGGAGATGAGGCCGCGAATCTTCTTGCGCACCACTGAGTTCCTCTGGCAGGAGGGGCACACGGCGCACGCCACCGAGCCCGACGCCCGGCAGTACGCCCGCCGCATCCTGCACGACGTGTACGAGGACTTCATGCGCAACGTCCTCGCCATGCCCGTCATCGTGGGCCGCAAGACCGTCAAGGAGCGTTTCGCGGGCGCCGCGAACACCATGACGTGCGAGGGCGTGATGCGCGACGGCAAGGCGCTGCAGATGGGCACGTCACACGAACTCGGCCAGCGGTTCAGCCGCGCCTTCGACATCAGCTACCTGAGCGCCGACGGGGTCAACGAGCTGTGCTGGACCACCTCGTGGGGCTCCTCGACGCGGATGATGGGCGGCCTGATCATGTGCCACGGCGACGACTTCGGCCTCGTCCTGCCGCCGCTGTTGGCGCCGGCCCAGGTCGTTGTCGTTGTCGCCAAGGACACCGACGGCACCGTCACCCGCGCCGCCGCAACCGTGGCGGACGAGCTCGAACGGCGCGATGTGCGGGTGAGGTTGGACGACAACGTGGATCAGGGCTTCGGCTGGCGGGCCACCGAGTGGGATCTGCAGGGCGTGCCGATGCGTGTCGAAATCGGGCCGCGGGATCTGGCGGGCAATGCGGCGGTGCTCTACCGGCGCGACACCCGCGAGAAGAGCGCGGTGGCGCTCGGCGATGTCGTCGACGAGGTGCACCGACTGACACAGCGCATCCAGGCCGACATGCTCGACGCGGCAACGGCACGTCTCGACGCCTTCATCACGGACTGCACGACGCTCGAGCAGGTGCGCGAGGCGGCGCAGACCGGTGTCGCCCTGGTGCCCTGGGCGGAGCTCGGTGTCGCCGGTGAGGAGCGCCTCGCCGGGGACGGTCTCACGGTGCGGTGCCTGCAGAACAGCGACGGGACCCTGCCCGATTCCGATCACGACGCGGGCCTGGTCGCCTACGTGGCCCGGGCCTACTGACACCAAAAGGTGACCACCGCCACGCCCGCAGGTTAGTGCAACTGTGCGTAACAGTAATTATTCTTGTTCGTATGGCTGTCGACTCGCGGTCCAAGTCCGCCGTTCACGAAGGTCTTCTGCAGATCGAGGACTGCCTTGACGCCGCTGGCAACATCGTCCTGCCGCCGGACACCACGCTGATCTCGCTCATCGAGCGCAACATCGCGAACGTGGGCGACTCCGTGGCCTACCGCTACCTGGACCACACCCGCTCGCCGGACGGGTACGCCGTCGAGCTGACGTGGACCCAACTGGGTGTCCGGATACGCGCCATCGCCGCGCAGGTGCAGCGGTTCGCATCTGCCGAAGACCGGGTCGCGATCCTTGCTCCACAGAGTCTCGACTACGTCGCAGGCTTCTTCGCCGCGATCAAGGCGGGCACCATCGCGGTGCCGCTGTTCGCCCCCGAATTGCAGGGCCACGCGGAGCGGCTGGCAATCGCACTGCACGATTCGCGGCCCACCGTCGTGCTGACCACGTCAGCCGCATCGGCCGCCGTCGAGGCGGCGCTGACCGAAATCGGTTTGGCGCCACGGCCACGCGTCATCACTGTCGACGACGTCCCTGACTCGGCCGCCGAAGAGCTGGTGCCTGTGCACCTCGACGTCGAAGACATCTCCCATCTGCAGTACACCTCCGGCTCGACGCGGCCGCCGGTCGGGATCGAGATCACCCACCGCGCGGTCGGCACGAACCTGGCGCAGATGATCCTGTCGATCGACCTTCTGGACCGAAACACCCACGGCTGCAGCTGGTTACCGCTCTACCACGATATGGGCCTCTCGATGATCGGCTTCCCGACGGTGTACGGCGGCCACTCGACGCTGATGTCGCCGACCGCCTTCATCAGGCGACCGGAGCGCTGGATCCGGGCATTGTCGGCCGGGTCGCGCCGCGGTCGCGTCGTCACGGCGGCGCCCAACTTCGCCTGCGAGTACGCCGCGCAGCGGGGTGTGCCTGCGCCTGAGGACGACATCGACCTGAGCAATGTCGTGGTCATCCTCGGTTCGGAACCGGTGAGCATGAGGGCCATCGAGACGTTCAACGCCGCGTTCGCGCCATACGGGCTGCCGCCGACAGCGGTCAAGCCGTCGTATGGCATCGCCGAGGCGACGCTGTTGGTGTCGACCACCGCACCGACCGACATTCCGACCGTCGCTCACCTCGACCGGGAGAAGTTCGAGCGCGGCGAGGTCGTGCGCGTCGCTGCGGAAACACCCGGCGCCGTCGCACACGTGTCGTGCGGTCACATCGCCCGCAGTCAGTGGTGTGTCATCGCCGATCCCGGCACCGGCGCCGAACTTCCCGATCACCGGGTCGGTGAGATCTGGTTGTGCGGCAACAACGTTGGACGTGGTTACTGGGGACGCCCCGAGGAGACGCTGCGCACGTTCGGTCAGACTCTTCGCCCGCGCACAACGGCAGACAGCCGCGCGACAGGAGCGCCGGAAAACGCGACGTGGCTGCGGACGGGGGATCTGGGGTTCTACCTCGACGGTGAGCTCTACGTCACCGGTCGTATCGCGGATCTGATCACCGTCGACGCGCGAGCGCTCTACCCGGAGGATGTCGAAGCCACGACGGCGGAGGCATCGCCGATGGTGCGGCGCGGTTACGTCGCGGCGTTCACGGTGCCATCCGACACCGGGGAGCAACTGGTGATCGTCGCCGAACGCGCTTCGGGCACTCGCCGCGCAGACCCCGCGCCCGCCCTCGACGCCATCCGTGAAGAGGTGTCATCACGACACGGACTCCCCGTCGCCGATGTCCGCCTGGTCCCCGCGGGGGCGATCCCGCGCACGACGAGCGGCAAGCTGGCTCGGCGGGCCTGCCGTGACGCGTACCTGGCCGGCGAGTTCGGGGATTAACCGCACGTCGTCACCGACCGGATCGTGCCAGAGGTGAGCAGCCGGCATGTCGAGCCCGCACGCCTGCGCAACGCGGCCGCCGCGCCGGGGCCTATGAAGTCGTCCAACAGCCGGCACGGGGCCGACAGCCGGACGACCTCGAGCTCAACGTCGCCGATGACGAGCCGGGCACCGGGCGTTGTGGGAATCTCGCCTGCGTCGACGGTGAGGTTTCTGCGGGTGGCGCCCGGGTCGAACCGATTCCCGAGGTCGTCAGCCGCGTGGTCGAGCAGTTCCTGCGACTGGATCGTCACATGCCAGTGCTTGGTGCCGTGGTAGCGGTCGCCGATCAGGCCCTTGCCCGCCTCGGCGTCGACGGCCTCGACCGCGCGCACCGCAATCCGGCTGCCGGGGGCGACGTGGATGGCGACGACCAACACGAGCGAAGTCTACGTAAGTCAAGGGTCCGCCCATCCGCTCGCGGCTAGGGTCATCCGAATGACGTCGATAGCCGAAGCGGCAGGCCGGGTTGTCGGATTGGCGCGCGGGATGCGGGATCTCGTGACCGCCCAGGCGGCCGAATCCGAACAGGCCCGCACGCTCACCCCCGGGATCGTCGAGGAGATGTGGGCGTCCGGGCTGATGTCCGCGTTCAACCCGGTGCCTGCGGGCGGTGTCGAACCGTCGTTCTCGGAGATGATCGAGACCTGGATCGAAATGGCTTGGCAGGACGGCTCATTCGGCTGGATCGGCATCGCGAACCTGCCGTCGTCGTTCGCCGCGGCGGCGTATCTGCCCGACGCCGGCTTCGCGGAGGTGTTCACCGCCAACGACAACCACGTCACGATGGGCGGACAGTTCTTTCCGAACGGTCAGGGAAGGGTCGTCGACGGCGGCTATCGGCTGACCGGATCGTGGAGCTTCGGCTCGGGCACCGGCCATTCGGAGTACGTCGCAGCGGGCTTCTTCCCGATGGATGACGGGGAGATGCGCTGGATCAGCGAAGGTGTGCCAGACATGCAAGTCGCTGTGGTGCCGCGCGACGAGATCTCCTTCAACGACGGCTGGTTTGTGCAGGGGCTCAAGGGAACCGGATCCTACGACTACAGCGCCGACGATGTCTTCGTGCCCGCCCACCGGACGTTCGCCCTGTTCTCCCGCGAGCCGCTGCGGGGCAGTTCGCCGGCCACTCGGATGGGGCTGATGCCCGTCACCGCCGCGGGCCATGCATCGTGGGCGCTCGGCGTGGCCAAGAGCATGCTCGACGACGTGGCGGAGCTCGCCGCCACCAAGTACCGGATGAGCGACATGGCGTCACTGGCCAGTCGGCCGACCTTCCAGAAGGGCCTGGCGCTACATGTTTCGGCGTGGCGGGCCGCCCACCTTTTGGTGCTCGACGCGTTCACCACCGCCGAATCCGCTGTCGCCGCAGGCGAAGCCCTGACCCCGACGCTGCGCGCCGACATGCGGGCGGCCGCCGTCTACGCCACCGATGTGGCGCGAGAGTGCGCCGAGTGGGCCCACCTGGTCGCCGGCACCAGCTCGATCCGCGAAGGCTCTCGGTTGGAGAGGGCGTTCCGCGACATCTACACCGGCACCCAGCACGCCTTCATCAGCGAGAAGGTGGCGATCGACGCCGCACAGATCTGGCTCGGCATCATCGACGACCAGTTCGGCCTGTAAACACCGTTCACCTGGCGTTTCGCACGCCAACATCAGAGTCGGCCGCCGTCTGTCTTCCGGTTAGCCGGAAGACGTTCTTTGGTGTCGGCATTGACGACTTTGCCCCGCCGTGGCGCGACGCTTGATTCCATACGGCGATCCAGCGCCGTCGGTGAGGACAAAGGAGCAGCTCATGACGTACACGAAGGCGGCAAAGATGGCCTCGGCGGCCCTCGCGATGGCCGCCATCGTCACCTTCGGCGCCGCGACGCCGGCGATCGCAGGCGCAGACGACCACATCGTCAACGCCGCCGCTAGCGCAAGCTATGGCGATCAGTATGACGACGGCGAGCCCGCAGGCGGCACCGGCGTCGACCCCGGGCCGCAGACCGATCCCGACCTCCCCGGCATCCCGGACCAGGCAGGCGTTTCCGACCTTTCGGACCTTGGCCAACGCGCAGGCGGCACCGGCGTCGACCCCGGGCCGGCGGCGCCGCCCGACACCCCGTCGGGTCCTGGCCTCGCCGACGGGGGAGAACCCGCGGGCGTCATCGGTTGATACTCCGATCACCAGCAGGACACGGCCGTCGGTGGCATCGAAACCGGCGGCCGTTTTCCTGCGAGTTCGGTTCGAATCGGTTGTGGCCCCGTGATCTGCCGGACGGATTGCCCGATTCCGGAGGATCGTGGAGTTTGAAGGACACGGCTGCCGATGGGAGGGCCGTTGATGTCGTCGTTCAAGCGGGAGCGCATGGCGGCTTTGGTGGCTGCACTCGGCGCGGCGGTATGGGCGCCGGTCGCGCCGATCGCCGCCGCCGATCCCGTTTGGCCAGTGGCAGGCGCCGAGCCCGCGGACGCCACACTTCGAGATCTGGCAGCGCAGGGCTACAACGTCCAGATCAACTGGGTCGGCGGGTATTCAAACGTGTCCTTGTCGGAATGCAAGGTGACCGCGATTCACAATCCCGACGGCACGCCAACGAGTCAAAACCCGTTGGCGACCGTCTACGTGGACATCTCCTGCCCGAGCAACAACTTCGACTGACCCGCGAACGTACGGCCGAAGGCTCTGGGTATCAGTCGTTCCCGCCGAAGTCTTCCTCATGCTCATGGAAGAGGTCGTGGCCCTCACCGACGGCATGACATGTCGCTGTGCACTGCTGCATCACCACCGGGCCGGCCGCGCCAGGCGCCAACGTCCACCGCCAGGCCGTCTGCACGACGCCCTTGTCGGCCAGCACCTCGTCGCGGACGCCCACGCTGCAGTGCAGCGTCCGATTGACGCTGTGGAACGTCTCGTTGAGGACCTCATCGTCGGAAAGTCCCAGCGGGTTGCGGATCAACCGGACCCCGAAGCGCTCCAACTTGCCGTGCGCCTGAAGGCGTTCGGCGATTCCGCGCAACGCGGCCTCGTCGCCGTCACTCAATGGCGAGGTGTCGCCGAAATCGGCCTCGGACGCGAACTCCATGCCCACGACGCCGACGCCGGAGTCGTCGAAGCGGATGGCGGTCATGTCGAGGGAACCGAACTCTGAGCGATGCACGGGCGCGGTGCGGGTTCCTCGGGGTGCGTGGACAGCACTCTCCACGAAGACTTCACCCTCGGTGGGCTCGAAATGCTTGTGCAGCAACCAAATTGCGAACCGATCCCACGCATCGCTGTCGACGAGATACTGTCCCAGCTCTTCTAGGCATGCGCGGTCGTCGTCGCTCAACTCACCGACATCGGTGGCGTCCATGTCGCGCAAATCCACGTAGTCGCTCACGCCATGGTCCCGCATACTGAGCATGCCATCTCCTAATTTTCAACGGAATTCCAAAGAGCTTCGGGTAGGCGCGATATTAACAGCGCCATCTCGCCACAGGAAGACATCCACGGCGGCCTCACGGCTGCCGAGACGCCTGCGCACCAAGCCGTAACCTATTGTGTCACTGCCGTTCACATAGCGGGGTCACAAGCCACCGTCTCGCTCAGGCCGGCCGGTCGAACTGCAGGTGGTGCAGTCCCGCGTAGATACCGTCAAGTGCCAGCAATTCCTCGTGAGTGCCTGACTCGGCGACCGTTCCGTCTTTGATGACGATGAGCTTGTCGGCATCTCGCAATGTGCTGAGGCGGTGCGCGATGGTGATCACGGTGCGGCCCTCCATCAACCGTTCCATCGCCTCGATGACCAGTTCCTCGGACTCGGCGTCCAGTGCGGCGGTCGGCTCGTCGAGGATCAGGATCGGACTGTTGCGGATGAGTGCCCGGGCTATCCCGATCCGCTGGCGCTGGCCTCCGGACAGCGTGCCGCCGCGGTCGCCGACGAGACTGTCGTAGCCGCCAGGCATGCGGACGATGAACTCGTCGGCGTTGGCCAGCTTCGCTGCCGCGATGATCTCCTCCTCTGTGGCATCCGGGCGACCGAAGGCGATGTTCTCGCGCACAGTTCCGCGCAGCAGCACCGTGTCCTGAAGGACGAAGCCGATCTGACACCGCAGCCCGTGCAGTTTGAAGTCGGTGATGTCGACACCGTCGATCGTGATGCGGCCGGCGTCCGGGTCACGGAAGCGCGGAATGAGGCTGACGACAGTCGACTTTCCGCTGCCGGTGGGCCCGACGATGCCGACCATCTGACCCGGACCGATGGTGAACGTGATGTCCCGGAGCACCGGAACCGTTGGGTCGTAGCCGAATTCCACGTTCTCGAAAGCGACCGCGCCGCGAAATCGCGGCGGGTCTTGGGGGGCCGGCCGTTCAGGAATGGTTTGATCCGCGTCGCACACCGCCGTGACGCGCTGAAACGCCACCGATACCTGGGCCAACGTGTTCGTCATCTGCGCGAGGTCACGCACCGGTTGGAAGAACTTGGCGAGATATGCGAGGAAGACGGTCAGCGCACCCGCCGTCATCGTGCCCGCGAGGATGAGCAATGAACCGCGCCAAATCACCAGCCCGGTACACAGAGCGATGGCCAGACCGACCACAGGAGACAGCAGCGACGAGAAGCGTCTGGCCTTGAGCCAGGCCGTCACCGTCTCCATGCTCACTTCCCTGAAATGTCGCTCCTGACGCTCCTCGCCACCGAATGCCTGCACGACCTGAATCGCTTGCAGGCCCTCCTGAAGAGTCGAGACCAGATCGGATTGCCGCGTCCGTACTTCCTTGACAGCCAGCCTGACGGCCTTGTTGACGCGCGCGATGAAGATGGCGAGCAGGGGCGTCACGGCAAGAGCGATCAGCGCGAAATCCCAGTGCAGCCAGAACATCACGACGATCATTCCGACGAGCGTCAGCATGTCGGTGAAGATGTTCAGCGTGGACATCGAGGCGAAGCTCTGGATCGTCTGTACATCGCCTGTGAGGGTGGACAGGATGGTGCCGGTCCTGGTGGTGTCGTAATAGGCCAGCGACAGCTCCTGCAGGTGGTGATACAGGCGCACGCGCAGATCGTTGCCAACGCACTGGCCCAGGCTCTCGGTGAGGTAGCTCTGGACATACATGGCAATCCCGGTCACGACCGCGATCAGCACGGTCGCGATGCCCGCGGCCGCGGCGATCTGAGGCTTGCCGTGGCCGCCCAATGTCGGTAGCAGCCAAGCGATCCAGTGGGGAGCGGGATGGCTGCCGACCACGTTGTCGAGGACGACCTTGAGCGGCCACGGCACGGCCAGGCTCATCGCCATCTGCACCAACATCGCGACGACGAGCGCCGCCAGAGTGCGGCGGCGCGGACGCAGCAGATCACGAAGCAGCGGCGGCAAAGTCGGCGTCTCCTATCCCGACACGGTTACCGGAACGGTAGCCCAGCGTTCGAACTCGATAACAGATTTCGGCTGTTGTTCAATTCCGAGGTTGATACTCATCCGCATTCGCGACATTCATCACGTGACGCCCGGTTCGGGCAGCACCGCGTCAGGAGGGTGACCGATGGAGAAGTTCAAGCCCTCGATCGACTGGGGTCACGAAGTCGTGGCGTCTGCAACGTGGATCGTCGTCGCCTGGACCATCAGCGCCGCGGTGGTGCTGATGGTGGCGGCTCTGCTGGCCCGGTACACCACGTGGGGTCGACGATTCTGGCGCATCACGGGCGAGTACTTCACCGGCGCTGCCAGTGCGCCGGTGTGGGGAGTGCTGGCGGTGCTCCTGCTGTCGGTCATCGTCGAAGTGCGCCTGGAGGTGCTGCTCAGTTACTACAACAACGACCTCTATTCCGCTCTTCAGGTGGCGTTCCAGGGAACGGGCGCCCACAACGCGGCCCAGCGCAACTCTGGAATCCACGGCTTCTGGGTGGCGGTCGGGACCTTCTGCATCTTGGCGGCCATGCGCATCACCCGCATCGTGTTCGATATCTATCTGACACAGCGGTTCCTCATCCGCTGGCGGGTGTGGTTGACCTACCGGCTCACCGGCGATTGGTTGAACGGCCGCGCCTACTACCGCGCCCAATTCACGGAATCGCCTGTCGACAACCCCGATCAACGCATTCAGCAGGACATCGACGTTTTCACCGCGGGCGTCGGGACCGGACCCAACGCCCCGTCGAACTACTCGCAAACCATGGTGATTTTCGGCGCGGTGAATGCGGTGGTTTCTACGGCCTCCTTCACGGTGATCCTGTGGAAGCTCTCCGGGCCGCTGACGATTTTCAGCATCACAATCCCGAAGGCGCTCTTCTGCATTGTCGTCGTCTACGTCGTCGTTGCGACATGGGTGGCCTTCCGGATCGGCCATCCGTTGATTCGGCTCAGCTTCCTCAACGAACAGACCAACGCCGCGTTCCGCTACGCGTTGGTGCGCCTGCGTGACGCCGCCGAAGCGGTCGCCTTCTACCGCGGCGAACAAGCCGAGCGCGTGCAACTCAACACCCGATTCGACGCCATCATCGACAACTACCGGCGCTTCGTCCGCCGGACCATCCGCCTGACCGGCTGGAACTTCGCGGCTACCGAGACGATCATTCCGCTGCCATACCTGCTCCAGGCGCCTCGATTGTTCGCCGGATCGATCAAGTTGGGCGACGTGACACAGTCGGCCACTGCGTTCGGCAAGATCCAGAGCGGATTGTCGTTCTTCCGCAACGCATACAGTCAATTCGCCGGCTACAACGCCGCGATCATCCGCCTGTACGGCCTCATCGAGGCCAGTGAGCGTGCGCGCGAATTGCCAACGCTGACAACTACACCCAGCCGTGACGGCTCGGTTGAGCTCCACCGTGTCGAGGTCAACAGACCCGATGGCGGCCGGTTGATCGACACGCTCGATCTGCGGCTGGAGCGTGGCGAGTCGATGGTGGTCACCGGTTCGTCTGGTGCGGGCAAGACGACGCTGCTGCGCAGCCTCGCGGACCTGTGGCCGACCGCAAGCGGAATGTGGAGTAGGCCCGCCGAACCCAATATGACCATGTTCATCTCACAACTGCCCTACCTTCCACTCGGCGATCTGCGCGCGGTGGTGTCCTATCCCGCTCGCCCCGGCGACATCGACGATCGCCTGCTGCGGCAGGCCCTCGATGACGTCTTCCTTCCAGCTCTTGGCGACCGTCTCGACGAACAGCAGGACTGGGCTCATGTGCTTTCGCCGGGCGAGCAGCAGCGGATCGCATTCGCCCGTGTCCTGCTGACCAGACCGAAGGCGGTGTTCCTGGACGAAGCCACCTCGGCACTCGACGAGAACCTGGAGTCCGCGCTCTATCGCCTGGTGCGACGTGAGTTGCCGGAGACCATCGTGGTGAGCGTCGGTCATCGCCAATCGGTCGAGCAGCACCACGAGCGCCAATTGGCACTGCTCGGCGGGGGAGCCTGGCGACTCGAGTCCGCCGAAACCGTGAGGGAAGGTTGACGGACTCACCCGACTCGCAAGAGTTTCATCTCCTCCAGGTGTCGCGGAAGCGCGTCGACGTACTCCGAGAAGGCCTGCAGGCGTTCGGCTTCACCGGACACCGGTTCGCCGTCGCGCTCGATGGCGATTTCGTGCTCACGGTCGATCGCCAGCAGGGCTTCCAGAAGTGCATCGCGATCACGGCTGCCATCAAGGAGCGGTACCACGTGGCGGTCCACCGGCGACAGAAGAAGCGCTTCGTGCCACAGGTTGTAGATGGACGCTTCGTCGTCCTGTCGCGTCAACTCCGCCATGCGCCTGATCGGTTCGAAAAGTCGCAGCGGCGTCGGCGCCGGCTCCGGCGCCACCGGGTCAAGCCGAAAACGCGCCTGCCCCTGCAGGATCAGAGTCCCGATGAGACCGTCGATGTGCTCGGCGAGATTGGCGCTCGGATTCACACCCGCCGCAACGAGTCTCGTGCGGACCGCGTGCACCAGCTCGTCTCGCGACTGCGTCCACGGCCACCGGGCGCTGAGCGCATCCAGGGCGGCCTTGATGCCCGGGTCGTTGGTGAACAACTTGGCGCCGTCGGATTCCAGATACTCCTGGCGACTGTGGTCCAGTCGTGTCTCCTCATCGGCGGGAGGCACCAAAGCAGCGATGTGCAGAGGTTCGTAACGACTGCGGTCCGGTCCGTAGTTGATCTGCGATGCGCGTTCGGAGTGGACGAACAGCGATTCGCGGAACAAGCGGTTGACGACGAAATCGATGTACTGCTCGATCAGCACTTGCACGCCCCCGCATTTTTCGCGCATGTACTCGGCGACCTTGGGACCGTGGTTGTCGGGGATCATCGACTCCGGCCGCGCCTCCGCCAGGAAGGTCAGACCGTGAGCGCCGGCCCGCTGCAGCATCTCGTAGAAGTAGCACGGCGCGTTGAACGACTCGAGCTCGTCGTGAAGCAGATAGGCATCACCGAAACTCTCCGAGAACGCCCGCGATTCGGCGATCACTCGGGCCAGCACGCCCTCGGCCGGTGCCACGTCGGTCAGGAAGTCGATCATGCCGCGGGCGTTGCGGACCTTCTCTTCCGGCGTCGGGCTGCCGCCGCTGGCCAGCAGCATGGCGTCGCGCAGTACCTCCTTGGTCTTCCAACCTGGATAGGTGTTGTAGCTGAGATAGGCCACGCCGTCGGGAGCCAGCAGCCTGCGAAACGCCGAAAGGATCGCATCCTGGACGATCTCCGGCACCCAGCTGTAGACGCCGTGGGCGACGATGTAGTCGAAATGGCCCAGCTGAGCCGCGTCAACCTGTGCGATGTCGCCGGCGACCAGGTCGAGATTGTCAAGGCCGAGCGCCTGTGCCCGTGATCGGCCTTGCTGGATTTGCACCGAGGACAGATCGAGGCCGACGACACAGGCTTTCGGATGCGCGGCGGCGAAGGGAAAGCAGTTCCCCCCTGCCGCACAACCGATCTCGAGCACGCGAGCCGTGGCCACGTCGGGGGTGGCCAAACCGAAGAGGTGAGCGATTGCGGCGAGCTGTCCGGGCGCGGACTGGGGGAACGGATCCGATACGTAGGGCGTCGCGTCGTAGTCGGCACGAAGCCGGTCGACACCGTCGTGCATATCAGGAGCGGCATCCGCGCGTTCACCGGTCGTCACCACTCGATCACAGACGCGATCGATGAACGGAAGGTGGACGCAGGATTTCCTGCCGGTACTTCCGGGAACTGCGTGGCCCGGCGATAGGGTTCTGCCATGCGCGATCGAACCGCCGCCTTGTCCACGGCCGCGCAGTACGCGCGGGAGTTTCTCAGCACCCTCGACGAGCGTCCGGTGGCCGCCCGCATCGATGCCGCAGGGGTACGGGCCGCGCTCGGTGGCCCGTTGCCCGAACACGGCGAGGACCCGAACGCCGTCATCGACGCACTGGTGGCGGGCGTCGAACCCGGCCTGGTCGCCACCGCAGGGCCGCGCCATTTCGGCTTCGTGATCGGCGGCGCGGTCCCCGCCGCGCTTGCCGCGGACTGGCTTGTTTCGGCATGGGACCAAAACGCCGCCTACCATGCCCTGTCCCCGGCGGCCGCCGCAGTCGAAGAGGTGACATCCGCGTGGACACTCGACGTGCTGGGTCTGCCCGCCACGGCCAGCGTCGGGTTTGTCACCGGAGGACAAGGCGCAAACACCACATGCCTGGCCGCCGCCCGCCACGCGGTACTGGCGAAGGCGGGCTGGAACGTAGAGGACGACGGCCTCATCGGCGCGCCTCCGCTACGCGTACTGTGCGGCGACCAAGCCCATGCGACGGTCTACACCGCCCTGCGCCACCTGGGACTCGGCGCCAACACGGCTATTCGTGTCGACGTCGACGACCAGGGCCGGATACGGCCTGATGCGCTGCGAGACGCACTGGCGAAAGATGATTCGCCGACGATTGTCTGTGCGCAGGCGGGCAACGTCGCCACCGGCGCCTTCGACGCGTTCGAGCCGATTGCCGACGCATGTGCCGCCAATGGTGCATGGCTGCACGTCGACGGCGCCTTCGGCCTCTGGGCCGCCGCGACACCATCATTGCGCCATCTGACAACAGGAGTCGATCGCGCCGACTCGTGGGGCGTGGACGCTCACAAGTGGTTGAACGTGCCCTACGACGGCGCCATGGCCATTGTCGCCGACGCCGAGGCTCATGTCGCGGCGATGGGTCTCGGGGGTCCTTATCTGGTAGCCGATCCCGGGCAGCGCGACGGCACCAACTATGTGCCGGAGAGCTCGCGACGCGCCCGCGTCGTGCCGATCTACGCGGCCCTTCGGTCGCTGGGCCGCGCGGGCATCGCCGAACTGGTCACCCGCAACTGCGCGCAAGCCCGCCGAATGGCCGAGCGGTTGGCGGGGATTCCCGGCGCGCGGATCCTCAACGACGTCGTACTGAACCAGGTGCTGGTGCAACTGCCGGGCGGAGACGACGCCAACCGGGCCGCCGTCGCGGCGGTTCAACGCGACGGAACCTGCTGGCTCGGCGGCACCACCTGGAACGGCTCGTACGTTCTTCGGGTGTCGATCTCGAACTGGGCGACCACCGACGAAGACGTGGACCGCTCAGCCGACGCGATAATGCGTGCAGCACAATCTGTTTCATCGACCTAGACCGCAGGAGCCGGATGTCATGTCTGTAGACCGTGCCGCGTTCGTCGTCGGCGGTATCCGCCTCGCGTCAGGGATCTCGTTTCTCGTCGATCCGCTCCGCGCGAACCGTCTTTGGGGCGATCCCGACGAGCCCGCTCCGACCGCGCAACTCCTGCTTCGTTCGATGGGCTATCGCGATGCGCTGATCGGCGGCCTGCTGGTGTCGTCGGCGCTGCGCGGGCGCAACACCCGCGGCTGGTTCCTCGCCTCGGGCGGGGCCGATGCGGCTGATCTGCTGGGCGGCATGAGTGTCCACCGCGACATGAAGCGGTCACAGCAGGTCATCGGGCTCGGCGGTGCCGTAGTGGGCATCGGCGTCGGGCTGTGGGGCGCTACCCGTCGGCGCCGTCGGCCCGAAGCGGCGCCAGCAGCGCACTGAGCCCGTACTCGAAGACGGCGTCGTAGTCGGTAGGGGACTGGAGCGCCTCGACAAGCGCCCGGTCGGGCCAGTCGTCAGACCAGAGCGAGGGATCTTCCTCCTCGTGCTTGGCGCCGCGGACCGCCGAGAACTGCATCACCGCAGAGGAAATCACGTGAACCTGCACCGCCCGCAGGATGAGCGCCGCGTCGGTGCCCGTCACACCCAGCTCGGCGAGCTGCGCGGCCAGGGTCTGCTGAATCGGAAGGAACAGCAGTGGCGTCCGGTCGCGTTGGTGTGCGATGGCGAGGAGATGCTGACGGTCGATCAGCGCCGCGCGCTGTGAACGGGCAAGTGACGCAATGCGATCGACGGGATCATCGCCTTCGACGGGCAGGTGCGCCATCTTGCTCAGCAGCCGGTCGACCAGGCTGTCGAGCAGCTTGTCCTTCCCGCCGACGTGCCAGTAGATCGATGTCACGGCGACGCCGAGCTCTTCGGCGAGCCCGCGCATCGTGAAGCCGTCGACTCCGTCGCGCTCGATCAGGCGCGCCGCGGTGTCGAGGATCGCATTGGCGTCGACTGGTTCGGTCAGGGTGTCTCACCCCCGGTCATGCGATCGGACTCGGGCAGATCGAGATAGCGCTCGAGATTGCGGTGGGTGTTGATCACGCGCCGTTCTTCGTTCGAGAGGGTCAGGTGCGTGAGCCCGGGCTGATGGAGTCCGCGCTGAAGTCCCGCCAGCACCGCGATGTCCTGCGTCAGCACCAGCCCGGGGTGTGCCTCCTCGGCCGTCAGCCGCACGTCGGCCGGCCTGGTCCGCGGTGCGCCGGGCGGCATCCGCGTCCACAGGATCATCACCAGTTCCCCGTGATCGGGATCGGGTCCGGGGTGTGAGGTCATGACGGTCAGATGGTCGGCGTTCACCAGCAGCGTCATGTTCGGGAAGACGTTGTACTGGTGCAGTCGCATCATCTGGTCGGTGGTCGCCCAGCTCAGATCGACGCCACGCCCGGCGGCGAAAGCCTTTGTGCGCTCGGCGATCACATCCGCGACCGATTGGCCGGGCCGACGGTCATCTGCCGGGAACGGCGTGTCCTCCGCGACTCCCATCAGCGCGCCCTGGGTGCACACATATGCGTCCCACACGTCGCTGTCGGAAAGCGTCTCCTTGATCTGTGGACTCGCCACCCCGTAGATCTGTTCCGACTTTCCGGTGTGCCCCCAGATCACTTGGGGGGCAAAGACATCGTCCATGCACCTGTGCAGTTCGGGATGCAGCGTCTGGATGTGATAGGTCTCGCTGTAGCCATCGGTGATCGTCTTCCAGTTCGCGTCGACCTCGATGGTCATGGTGGCGTAGCAGCGAAAGTCTTCCAGCCCGCACCACGCGATGTCCTGTGGCATCGCCTCGAGGTAGTCGGCGAGCGGCATCGCGTCGACATCGAGGTTGACGAAGACCAGCCGTTCCCACACGTCGACCTTCACCGCGAGCAGAGGAAACTCGGCCATCGACAGCGCCCCGAAGCCCTTGCGGTTGGGAACCCGCTTGAGAGCGCCCGCGAGATCCCATGTCCAGCCGTGGTAGCCGCATTTCAGCTCACGTAGGTCGCCGCCCGTTCCGGCGCAGAGGGAGTTGCCGCGGTGGCGGCACACGTTCTGGAAGGCGCGCAGAGCGCCGTCGTCACCGCGGACGACGAGCACGGAATACGGGCCACAGCGGTATTCGAAATAGTCGCCGGGTTCGGCGACGTGGTCGACGGTGCACGCGACCTGCCACACCTTCGGCCACATCCTGTCGACCTCCAGCCGGGCGAACGCGGCCGAGGTATAGCGCTCCGCAGGCACCAGCGTCGGGCGTGCCGGGGGTGTGCCGATCGCGTCTTCGGCACGGAGTTGGGCGGGGTTGCCGACCGGCATGCCGGTCTGCGCTGTATCCGTCATGATTCGCCCTCCCCGGCCGACGACATCGCTCTGTAACGGTGTTACATTGACCACCGTAGCCGCTCGGTCGGCTACATACGCGAAGTAACGGCTGGCACGGGTATTGGCGGGAGTAATCGTGTTCGACCTCAAGATCACAGGCGGAACCGTCGTGGACGGAACGGGTGCGAACCGTTTCGCGGCCGATGTGGCCGTCAGGGACGGCAAGATCGTCGAGATTCGCCGCCGCGGCGCGGGGGACCCGCCGCTGGAAGGCGACGCCGCCGAGACGATCGACGCGAATGGAAAGATCGTCGCGCCGGGGTTCGTCGACATCCACACCCACTATGACGGCCAGGTCAGCTGGGACAGCCTGCTCGAGCCGTCTAGCGGACACGGCGTGACCACCGTCGTCGCGGGCAACTGCGGCGTCGGCTTCGCGCCGGTGCGGCCGGGCCAGGAGCAGTGGCTGATCGGACTGATGGAAGGTGTCGAGGACATTCCCGGCACCGCGCTCACCGAGGGCATCTCGTGGGGGTGGGAGAGCTACCCCGAATACCTCGACATCGTCGAGAAGGGGGAGTTCGCAGTCGACGTGGGCAGCCAGATCGCGCACGGCGCGGTTCGCGCCTATGCGATGGGCGAGCGCGGAGCCCGTAACGAGCCGGCCTCGCCCGAGGACATCGCGGCGATGGCGCGCATCGTGCAGGAAGGCATCGAAGCGGGCGCGCTCGGCTTCTCCACCTCGCGCACGATCGGCCACCGGGCCATCGACGGCGAGCCGGTTCCAGGAACCTATGCCGCAGAGGACGAACTGTTCGGACTCGGGCGAGCGATGGCCGCAGGCGGCCGGGCCGTGTTCGAGTTGGCACCGCAGGGCGTCGCAGGCGAGGACATCATCGCGCCCAAGAAGGAACTCGACTGGATGCAGCGACTGGGCGCCGAGATCGACCGGCCCATTTCGTTCGGCATGATCCAGGTCGACGCGGCGCCCGATCTCTGGCGCGAGCAACTGGACATCTCGGCGGCGGCTCATGCGGCAGGGAGTCAGCTGTATCCCCAAATCGCCGCGCGCCCGTTCGGCATGCTGTTCGGTTTCCCCGGCCACCACGCGTTCACGCATCGCCCGACGTTCCGTCGGCTGAAAGCCGAGTGCAGCCGCGAGGAGTTGGCGCAACGGCTCGCCGATCCTGCGGTCAAGGCCGCGATCCTCGCGGAGGACGATCTGCCGCCCGACCCGAAGCTGTTGTTCGACAACATGTTCGCGCTCGTTCAGTACTCGCTGGGGCGGCTTTATTCGCTCGGCGATCCGCCCGACTACGAGCCGACCCCCGACCGCACCGTGGAGAAAATCGCAGCCGATCGCGGCGAGGACCCGCTGGCCACGCTGTACGACCTGATGCTCGAGTCGGACGCCACGTCGATGCTGATGCTGCCGTTCTACAACTACTACTACGGCAACCACGACGCGATCCGAGAGATGCTGACCCATCCGGCCGGGGTGTCGGGCCTGTCCGACGGTGGCGCGCACTGCGGCATGATCTGCGACGCGTCGTATCCGACGTTCCTACTGACGCACTGGGCGCGGGATCGTCACCGCGGCGAGAAGCTTCCGCTGGAGTACGTGGTGCGCAAGCAGTCCCACGACACGGCGCAGCTGTTCGGGCTCTCCGACCGCGGTGTCATCGAGGTCGGGAAGAAGGCCGACCTCAACGTGATCGACATGGATGCGCTGACGTTGCATCCGGCGCGGATGGCTTACGACCTGCCCGCGGGCGGCCAGCGCCTGGTGCAGGGGGCCTCGGGCTATTGCGCCACGATCGTCAGCGGCGTCGTCACCCGGCGCAACAGCGCAGACACCGGCGCACGCCCCGGCCGGCTGGTCCGCGGGGCCCGCTAGACCGGTCGGCCACTAAGCGGGCGCGGCGCCCGCCGACGCGAGCAGCATTTCAGCCAGCCTCGCGCTGGCGGGACCGAGTTGTTCGGCCGAAGCCAGGTAGATCCTCCACATCACCACCGGCCGCACGTTCACCGCTCGCAGGTCAGGGACGCGACTGGCCTCACTCGCGGGCATGAAGATGCTGCCGAGGCCGTGCCGCACCAAGTCAGCCGCGACCGAATACTCGAGCGCGACTTCGTAGGGCGTGCGCGCAGTGATTCCGTTCGCCGTGAAAGCGTCCTCGACAAGGCGGCGCAGCCCGAACTCGAGGGGAAAGCCGATCAGGTCTTCGTCAGCGAGATCTTTCAACGACACGGTGTTGCGCGACGACAGATGATGGTCGGGTCGGCAGACGAACATCATCGGCTCCTCCGAAAGCAGGTGCATCGCGATACGAGGCGGGAAGCGAGTGGGTGATGACACCAATGCCAGATCGAGTGATCCATCGACGATCGCTGACAAATATGCCGTCGACCCGGTTTGACTCTGCCGCAATCTGATCTGGACGAGCGGATGGTTTTGGTGAAACTCGCCCAATACTTTCGGCACATCGAGGCGGCCATGTGAAATGAGGGATCCGAGGTCGACTGTTCCGGTCAGCTCACCGCGGAAGTCGCTCATCGAATCCCTCGCCAGCCGGGCGGTCTGAATCACACGCCGCGCGTGTTCACGAAACAACTCACCAGCCGGCGTGATCTTGATCTGTTGTTTGGACCGGTCGAACAATTCGACCCCAAGCTCCTTTTCCAGCTTGCCGACCGACGTTGAAAGCGCCGATTGGACGACATGCACGCGCTGTGCGGCTCGGGAGAAGTTCATCTCGCTGGCGACCGCGATGAAGTACTCCAACTGGCGTAATTCCACGTGAGCCAGACTATCTATTTCATAGATGGAACAGATCAAAATCATTCGTTGGACTTGATGGCTCCTCACCGCTGCAATGGAAGACATGATCGCCGCAGGAAACACCAAGATCACCGACCTCCTGTGCGTGACGCCGCCGTGGATTCCCGAGGGCGCGCATGCGATGACGCAGGTCGTTGAACTCCCGCCCGCAGATGACGGGCCTGGGCCACATCGCCATTCCGGCCCGGTGTTCGGGTACGTACTCGAGGGCCGGATCCTCTTCGAACTCGAGGGGGAGGCGCCCCGCGAAATCGTTGCGGGTGAGGCGTTCTGGGAACCCGGCGGCGATGTGGTCCACTACCAGGTGGCCAATCTCGATTCGCACAGCGTCAGCCGGTTCATCGCGGTGTGCATCTGCGCGCCCGGCGTCGAGATGATCACCATGCTGGAACCGGAGGAAATCGCGGCGCGCGATCATCTGCGCCATCCGAGCGTGCGCCAGAATGCCAACTGACCCGATGTCCCCGTCAAGCAGACCGGAATGAGGTGGAGAAATTGAGAGCAGTCGTCACGAGTGACCGCACTGCGGGCATCGCCGGCCTGGAGTTGGCCGACATACCGTATCCGCGCATGTCGGAGAACGACGTCATCGTCGAGGTGCACGCCGCCGCATTCACTCCCGGAGAACTCGACTGGCCGGCAACGTGGACCGATCGGGCGGGGCACGACAGGACGCCAAGCGTTCCCGGGCATGAAGTGTCGGGCGTCGTCGCCGAGCTGGGCTTCGGCACAACGGGACTCGAGTTGGGCCAGAAAGTCTTCGGGCTCACCGACTGGGCCCGCAACGGCACCCTCGCGGAATACGTTGCGGTAGAAGCCCGTAACCTCGCGCCGCTGTCGGCAGGTATCGACCACGTCGCGGCGGCGGCGCTCCCGATGCCAGGGTTGACCGCCTGGCAGGGTCTGTTCGATCACGGACATCTCGCGGCCGGGCAGACCGTCGTGGTCCACGGCGCGGCAGGTGGCGTCGGTTCGATCGCGGTGCAACTGGCGCGCGGTGCAGGGGCGAACGTGATCGGCAGCGGCCGGGCAGGACAACGGGAGACGGTGCTGGGCCTCGGTGCCGACTCGTTCGTCGACCTGGAGCAGGATCGGCTGGAGGACATCGGCAAGGTCGATGTGGTGTTCGATGTGATCGGCGGCGAGATCCTTGATCGCTCAGCGCAACTGGTTCGGCCCGGCGGCGCGCTCGTCACCATCGCAGAACCGCCGCGGGTTCGGCCCGACGACGGTCGCACGGTGTTCTTCATCGTCGAACCCGACCGGGTGCAGCTCGCCGCACTGGAGGAGCGGCTCCGCGACGGCCGGCTCAATCCCGTTGTCGGAACTGTGCTTCCGCTAGCAGAGGCGCCGCTGGCTTTCGATCGTGCTCACCGCGGTCACGGCAAGACGGTCATCCGAGTCGTCGATCGAGACTAACCGCCGAGGTCGTCAGACCGTCCGGCCTCGAGCCGCGACCACTGGGGGATCGGCCGTCCGTTGATCCGGGTGTTGGAACCGTCGACCACCCACTTCTGCGGCCAGCCGGCAGGGGAGTCCTCCCAGGGTTCCTGGCGCCCGTACACCGTGAGATCCATCAGGGCGAGGCTGTAGTCCATCGCCTCGACCCCGCGCCGCGTCGTCCAGTACGTCTCGAAGACGCGGTCGCCGTCGCGAAGGTAGCTGACGATGTGCATCATGCCCGCGATACGACCGACGAGAAGGGCGTCGAGCGACGGGAGCACCGAGTACCACGGCATCCGCCAGCCCATGAAGTCGCGGTACCGGGCGCTTTCGTCATACGGGCCCTGACAGAAGACGGCGTAGGTGATGTCGCGTGAATGCAGGTAGGACAACTCCTGCACCTGAGTGGTGACCCAGGTGCATCCCTCGCACTGCTCCGGCGCGGGCTTACCTGGGTTCCACATGAAGTAGTAGGCCACAAGCTGCCTGCGACCGTCGAACGCGTCCAGCAGCGTGACCGGACCGTCCGGCCCGGTCAGTTCGAGGCTGGCGTCGACCTCGACCATCGGCAAGCGCCGCCGGGCCGCGGCGATCTCGTCGCCCTGCCGGATGTGCGCCTTCTCCCGCACACGCAGGCTGTCGATCTCGGCTTCGAAGGCCGCCCGGTCGACGATCGCAGGCGCGGGCGCATCGTTGACGGATTCGCGATGTGGGGATTCGTCTTTCATATCGGCACTCCTCTCATTCGACGACATCGCTGTCGGCAGGGCCGAACATGTACAGGTGGTCGAGCACCGGCGCCGGATCGCCCGACCAGTTCATCTTCGCCAGCTGGGCACGGCTACGGCGGCCCGATCTCCAGCGCAGTGCCTCGAATCACGTTGTATGAAGCAACAATTCGGTGCCGTCGTCAGGTCAGCTGCGGTATTCGGCATCTTCCACCGCCACCCGCAGAGGCACCGGCGACCGCAGGCTGGCCAGCAGCCGATCCGAGGAGTACCGCACCGCGTCGGAATCGCGCGCACCTGGCCTGCCGATCGCGCCGCGGATGTCGTGCTCATGACAGGTGATGTCGCCGATCGGCGGCTCCACGCCATCGGTGTCGGCCAGTTGGTCCAGCCGGGCCGCGACGGCCTCCCAGTCCAAGAGGATGTCATCGAAGGTCTGGCCGTCGTACCGGGCGATCTGGGCGGCCGTCTGCTCGTCGGTCGGGGGCCCGGTGAGGCTGCCCCGCCCCCAGTCGTCCGCGACTGCGGCGAGATGCGCCACCACATCGCGAACCGACCAGCGGGGGCATGCGGCGACCCGGATGCTCAACGCGGCGTCGTCGAGTTCGCCGACCAATGCGGTGATTCGTGCTCGCGCGTCTTGATAGATCCGGGCGACCCGCCGCGCATCGCACACTGACACGCCGGTCACTGTGTCGCGGCGGGCTCGTCGTAATCGTCGTTCCAGCGCCACCATTCGTAAGGTTTGGTCTGCGGGTAGCCCTCCGGCGAGTCCTCCCAGACCTCCTGCCGTCCCAGGGCGGTCATGTCCAGGAAGTGGAATGTGTTGTCGAATACCTCGTCGCCGCGGCTGTCGATGAAATAGGTGCGGTACACCTGGTCGCCCTCACGGATGAACGCGTTGGTGCCGTGCCATTCGTCGACGCCGAAGTCGACATCGAACGCCGCGTCTGCGGTGGGCACGATGGTGTACCAGGGGTGACTCCAGCCCATTCGCTGCTTTATCCGCGAGATATCGGCCTGCGATCCACGCGATGCGTACACCAGTGTTGTGTCGCGGGCGTGCAGATGGGCGAGATTGCCGATGTGGTCGGCCATCAGTGAACAGCCGACACACCCGTGATCGGGCCATCCGTGAACGCCGGGATCGAGGAACGCGCGATAGACGATCAGCTGCCGCCGCCCGTCGAACAGATCAAGCAGACTCACGGTGCCTTCCGGGCCTTCGAACTGATACGTCTTCTCGACGGCCAGCCACGGCATGCGCCGCCGCATTGCCGCGAGCGCATCGCGCGCACGCGTCAACTCCTTCTCCTTGACCAGCATCTCCTGGCGCGCAGCGTCCCATTCCTGCGCCGACACAATCGGAGGCGTCTTCATGCGGTCTCCTTTCCACGACGTCAAAAAATTCAACATTTCAGTTGAACAACTTTTTTCCAGCACATCACGGGCGGCCGTTATAGTCAACAAGATGGTTGAAGATCAGGTGCTGGACCGCGCGTACGCCGCGCTCGCCGATCCGACCCGGCGATGGCTTTTGGAGACGCTGCGTCAGGGCGACGCCCGCATCACCGACCTTGCCGCGCCGCTGCCGATGACATTCGCCGGGGTATCGCGCCACGTCGGTGTCCTCGAGTCGGCGGGCCTTGTGCGGCGGGAGGTGCGCGGCCGCGAGCACTGGCTCTCCCTACGACCGGATGGATTGACGATGGCACAGCAGTGGATAGCCGAGCAGACCGAGTTCTGGTCGGCGCGTGCCGATGCCTTGTCGGCACGGCTGCGCCGAAAGGGCAGCCCTCGATGACGGAAACGGCGACCGTCCGTGTTCAGCGCGTCATGCCCGCCGCGCCGGACTTGGTGTTCGACCAGTGGCTCGATCCGGAGTCGTTGCAGGAGTGGATGTGTCCGCGTCCCGTCCGCGTCATCGACGTCACCGTCGAACCTCACGTCGGCGGGGTGGTGCGGATCGACGTCGACGACTCAGGCACCCGCGTGTTGATCAGCGGCCAGTTCCTGACCATCGACCGCCCGAACCTTCTGCGGTTCACCTGGGCCAACTCGAACTGGCCGGACCCGACATCGGAAAGCGTCGTCAATGTCTCGTTCGAACCGGTCGGCGACGACGAGACGCTCATGTCGATCGAGCATTCCCTGCTTCCCCCAGCGGAATTCGAGAGCTTCGACGCCGGCTGGACGCTCACCGTTGAACAGCTCGCCGCCGTGCTGGATGCTGGATGACGCAGCGATGGATCGTCGACGCCATGAATGTCATCGGCAGTCGCCCGGACGGCTGGTGGAAGAACCGCAGCCGCGCGATGGCCGCGTTGGTCGAACAGCTTGATCGCTGGGCTCCGACGCAGAGCCTCCCGGTGACCGTGGTGTTCGAGCGACCGATGTCGCCGCCGATTGTCTCATCGGTGATCGAGATAGCGAATGCTCCACGGGCGGCACCCAATTCGGCCGATGACGAGATTGTCCGGCTTATTGAGGCCGAGGACCGACCGCATGAACTCACCGTGGTGACGTCGGACAGCACGCTGGCCGACCGGGTCCGCAGCGCGGGCGCCTCGGTGTATCCGGCGGCGAGCTTCCGAAATCTCATCGACCCTTGCCGGGAGTAGCAGTGGATGATGCAATCGCCGGCAGGCCTCCGACCAGTCATGAGCGGATGGCGGGCCAACCGTGGGATGCGTCCTATCGCGACGGCCCCGCGCCGTGGGACACCGGCGAGCCGGAGACGGCGGTGGCGGCCGCCAGGCAGAAGGTCCATGGCCGGGGGATCGCGGCCGAGTTTGCCACGGCAGACGCGCTTGCGCTCGAGCGTCTGCAACGCGTATTCGACTCGGTGTTGGACTGCGGGCTGTTCCACACCTTCGACGCCGACGAGCGTCGGCGATATGTGTCGAGCCTGTCATCGGTGACGAAGCGCGACGGCACCCTCTATGTGTTGTGCTTCAGCGACATTGGCTCTGACATAGGCCCACACCCCGTCGGCCGGGAAGATCTGGGCGCGGCATTCAATCCCGGCTCGGGATGGAACGTCAGCGCCATCGAGCCGGAGCGGATCCACACGCGATTCCACGGCGAACACGGCGCCCCGGCCTGGCTCGCGACCGTCACTCGGGTCTAGCACGTCGGTCACCGCCGTTGCGTTCTTGCCAGAACCGATAGACGTCAATAGCGTCGTCGCGCGGTTCGTACCGCATCGGGAGGCGCCTGCCGTCCCACGGCTTGGCAAATTCCTCGTAGAAGTTGTTGAGCTCAAAATACTTTCGGTCATCCACGTAGTGGGGTTCGTAGGCATCGCGGGTGGTCAGAAAGACGACCTCATCTGGAGAGCAGTAATACAACGAGCCCAGACACATCGGGCAGGGATGGGCGAGTACATAGATCGTCGCGCCGACCAGGTGCTCAGTGCCGAGCTTGATGCACGCCTCGCGGATGGCGAGGATCTCCGCGTGGGCGGTGGGATCGTGAGTCTGAGCGACTCGATTGGGGCTCTCGGCGAGGATCTGGCCATCCTTGACGATCACCGTAGCGAAGGGCCGGCCTCCTTCGGCAACATTCTGCCGAGCGAGGTCAATGGTGCGCTGTGCGAAATCCACGGCAAGCGCTGCTAACCCAGTCGCGTGACCCGGCCGGCGAAACCGAGCGCATGCTCATAGGTGTCCAGGTTGTCGCGGGAGATCTTCGCGTGCACGGGCCGCTCGAGAAGGAATCTCAGCACAGGGTTGTAGGCGTAGTAGGTCTCGTGGAAGGTCAGCACGGTCGTCCCGTCCGGTTGCTCCTCGAGTTCGTGATAGCCCTCGGCGCGCGACCACAGCGGCTTGCCGACCGCCACATACCGCGAAATCTTGTTGACCTTCGCCTCGGTCACGGTTTCCCATGAGCGGCCCTTGCCGCCCGACATCAGGTACTTGGGCACCTCGAAGATGCAGGTGCGCACCAGACCTTCGCCGGCTTCGTCGCCCTCGTTGAGAATCTCCATGCTGCCGGTGGGCCATTTCAGGACACGCGGTTTGGGGGAGTCCGGGGGAACCGGGGGATGCAGCACGCGCCACACCCGCTTCGGCGGCGCGTCGATGTGGAATCGGACGGTGTAGGACTGCATCAGTGCTCTCCCCAGGTGTTCCAGAAGGTGATCGTCTCCGGCGGTGGCCGAGACGCGGGCCGGAAGTCGGTGCCGATCGTGTATGCGACGGGGAACAGCGCGGCCTGCATTGCGGTGCTGGGGATTCCGACGATTTCACCGACCTCGCGCTCCTTGGCCAGATGCATCGTCGTCCACACCGATCCCAGGCCCCTGGATCGTAGGGCGAGCAGGAAGCTCCAGCCCGCCGGGATGATCGATGCCCAGCCCGAAGCCGCGATCAAGTGATTGTCGGCATCGAATCGGCTTTCCAGGCAAGGGATTACATGAACGGGGACCTTTGCCAGGGTGTCGGTGAGCGAAAAGGCGCTCTGGTAGACCCGCTGGGTCTGCTTGTCGGTGGTATTCGCCGCGGCGTAGGCAAGGTACTCCTTACCGATGCTGCGGTACACCTCGGCGATCGCGGCGCGCTTGTCGGCGTTGGTGACCACGACCCAGCGCCAGTCCTGCGCATTGCTCGACGTGGGGGCCTGCATCGCCAGCCGTATGCAGTCCAGGATCACCTGACGCTCGACGGGGCGGTTCAGGTCGAGGCGCTTGCGCACCGCCCTGGTGGTGCTGAGGAGTTCGTCGACTGCGGCGATGTCCACGGCTCAGACGTCGATCGCGCAGGACTGGTCGACGCCGAGCACGGTCAGTGACCGCCCGAGGCCGAGGAAGACGGCGACGCAGAGGGTGAGGTCGAGGATCTCCTCGTCGCTGAACGGTCCGCGCAGGCGTTCGAAGAACGCGTCGTCGATCGATGCGTGATCGTTGGCGAAGCGCTCGGCGAACTCGATCGCAAGACGCTGACGTTCCGTGTACCCGGGGTAGGTGGCATAGGCCGCGACGTTCTCGTACAGCTCGGGTGCGATCCCTGCGTCGAGCACGGACGGTGCCCGGAAGTCCGAGCAGGCCACGCAGTCATTGATCTGTGCGATGCGCATCCTGGCGAGTTCGCGCTCCTCGGCAGGAAGGATGCTTTCCTGGTATGCGCCGCGGATCATTCGTTCGACCATGCCGCCCAGCTGGGGCCGCAACGTCCAGATCATCGCGGCTTCGCCGCCGGGGCCGTCCGGCACTTCAAGCCTTGCCATGAGCCAACTTCCTGCAGGTGAGGGCGCTACCCATCTGAGGTAACCAGATTCTCGGTATCGCTGTCCAGGGCACCGCCCTCATCGACAGATCCACTTGACCTGAATATTTGTTGAGGTCTTATCGTCCGCTGTATGCCGACAAACGACTGGCCCGACCGGCTTCGCGTGGCGCAGGTTCGAGTCGCACGCCCGACCGATCAGCTCGCCGCGATCGAGACGTTCTACTCGAAACACCTTGGTCTGCCGGTGATCTATAGGTTCACCGGTCACGCCGGCTACGACGGACTGATGCTCGGCCTGCCCGGCACGGACTACCACCTCGAGTTCACCTCTCACGTCAACGGCAGCCCTTGCCCGGCGCCCACCGCCGACAACCTGCTCGTGCTGTATTTCCACGGCGATGCCCAGATGTACGACACGGTCGAGCGCCTCGCCGCCGCCGGGCACCAACCGGTCGAACCGGAGAACCCGTACTGGACCGGGGTGGGCGCGATGACATTCGTGGATCCCGACGGATGGCGTGTCGTCCTTGTGCCAAAACCCGTCAACCTGTGAACGCCGACCCCCGCGAGGACGTGGACACGTCAGGTGCTCGCAATTACCGTGCGTTGGGGGCGTTGGAGGTCGCTACTTGCTGTTCATGCATGAGGTGCACACGGTGCGCGGTCGCGCCGAGGACGACTTCGAGGCCGCGTTCCGCGACGGGTGGATGCCGATGCTTGCCGAGGGCGCCGATGCCCGGCTGCTGTGGTACACCAACCACGCGCACGGAAGCGGCCCCGCCTACACCGTCGTCACCGTCACCGCGGTTCGCGACGGGGCGGCCTGGGAGCGCCTTGCCCTCAGAATCCAGAAGGGCGACCTTCGACGGTGGATGCGCGACCTCGATGAGCTGCGCCACGATGTGGAGGCCAAACTGCTTGTGCCGCTACCGTGGTCGCCGCTGAAGGACATCGATCTCGACGGCGTGCCTGCCGATGGCCGCGAGCACGGGCTGACCCTTTACATGGAAGACACCATGTGGCCCTACGAGGACAAGTTGCTTGCCTACATCGACCGATGCGGACAGGTGTATTCCAAGAGCCTGGCCCACCCGAACCCGCTGCTGAGCATCGAGGCCGCCTTCCAGCCCGCTCTCGGCAGCCATCTCCGTCGCGAAGTCGCGCTGATGCAGCGTGTTCACAACCCGGATGGACTGCTCAAACTCCTGCAGACCGAGATCGCGCCCGAATACCGCCGCCCGGGAACATGGATGCACGACGCACTCGAGCTGCGCGACCGGTGGACCAGCAGGCTGCTGCGAACCTCCTCCTGGTCACCGCTTTTCTGAGCCGCCCATGAACATCGGAACCGTCATCGACGCCGCCGCCGCTGGCGATCCCGCGCGCGCCGCACTCATCGTCAACAGCCAGACCATCAGCTATTCCGAACTCGCCGCGGCCGTCGAGCGGTGTGCCGCCCGGCTCGCAGGCGGCGGGCTGGCGGGCAGACGCATCGCCGTCGCCGACGTCGGAAGCGTGCTGTCCATCGCGGCGATGCTCGGTGCCGCCCGGATCGGAGCCGCCGCGGCGCTGATGAATCCCGCGCTGACGCCGCAGGAGTTGAAGGGGATCGCGGAGAACGCCGGCTGCGCTTCGACCGGCATCGCAGGCGACAGATACGTCGACCGGCTCCGCGACGCGGGGATGTCGGAAACGCTCACCGCGACCGACCTTTTCGACAACACCGCAGAAGCGGTCGCGCCGGCGAACGACGTCGCCGAGCGCGACGGACTGGTTCTGTTCACCAGCGGCACCACCGGGCTTCCGAAGGCGATCGGCATCACACAGGGCAGGCTGAGCGCGCGAATCACGGGTGTCGCCAAGCCTTTTCGGCCGGATATCCCGCCGACCGTCAGCATGATGAGCGTCCCGTTCTTCCATGTCGGCGGCGCCATCGGGGTGCTGGGCAATCTGTATGCGGGCAACACGTACGTCGTGCAGGACGGGTTCGACGCGGGCGAGTGGCTTCGCCTGGTGCAGGAGCATCGAGTCACGTCCACGTTCATGGTGCCGACGATGCTGCAGCGCATCCTTGACCATCCCGACTTCGGCAGCACCGACCTGACCTCGCTGACGGCGATCGCCTACGGAGCGGCGGCCGCGCCGATCTCGTTGATACGACGAGCGATGGCCGCGCTGCCGCACGTCGGCTTCGCCAACGTTTTCGGTCAGACGGAGACCCTGGGTGCCTACACGACGCTGTTGCCGGACGACCATCGTGACCCCGCACGCGTCGGATCCGTCGGCCGGCCGCTGGCCGGGGTGGAGGTTCGGGTCGTGGACCCCGACACGGGAGCCGATGTCAAGGCGGGCGCGGTCGGCGAGCTGTGGGTCAACACCAGCCAGAACGCGACCGACGGCTGGCTGCAGACCGGGGACCTCGCCAGGCAGGACGCCGACGGCTACATCTATCCGACGGGCCGGCTGAAGGACACGATCAACCGCGGGGGAGAGAAGTTCGGGCCCATCGAGGTCGAGGAGGCGATACGGACCCATCCCGCCGTCAGCGACGTCGCCGTCGCCGGCGTCGCCGACGAGGAGATGGGCCAACGGGTGGGCGCCGTCGTCGTGGCCTCCTCCCCGCTGACGCTCGACGAGCTGAGGACGCACTGCCGGGACCACATCGCGTACTTCAAGCTTCCGGAGCGGCTGAGGCTCGTCGACGCCATTCCGTACAACGACACCGGCAAGGTGAACCGCAGCAGGCTCGCCGCACTGATCGCCGGCGAGACCTAGGTCCTGCGAGGGAGGCGCCGTGCTGTTTCTACACGAGACCCACCGGGTGGTCGGCGCGCGAGAGGACGACTTCGAAGCCGCCTACCGCGAGGGCTGGATGCCGACCCTTGCCGAAAGCGATGACGCCCGACTCCTCTGGTACACCAACCAGGCTCACGGCTCCGGGAGGTCATACACGGTCGTCACCATCACCGGTATCGCCGACGGCGCGGCGTGGGAACGCCTGGCGCTGCGCGCCCAGACCGGCGACCTGCGGCCGTGGATGCGGGAGTTGGACGACCTCCGCCACGATGTGACCGGCAAGATCCTGTTGCCCGTCGATTGGTCGCCCCTGCAGGACGTCGATTTGGCCGGGGTGCCGACCGATGGCTCGACGCACGACCTCAGTCTGTTCATGGAAGACACCGGTTGGCCGGATGCGCCGCTGGACGACTACATCCGGTCGTGGGACGAGATCTACTACCGGCCGCTGTCGAAGACCTCGCAGATACTGGACATTCAGGCGTGTTTCCAGGTTGCCCACGGCACGTACAAGCGCCGCGAGGCCATGCTCTGGCAGAAGATCTCGCCTGCGAACGATTACGCCACGCTTGTCCGTCTGCTCACGTCGGATATCGCACCCGAGCACCGTGGCCCTGGCACGTACATGTTCGAAGCGCTGAAGTTCCGGGATCAGTGGGAGAGCCGACTGCTGCGGACGTCGGCATGGTCACCCCTGTACTAGGGTCAGCCCCCGTTTTGGGTCAGCGCGTAGCAGGTGCCGTAATGCTCGGCAGTGCAGGGGATGCCGTTCACCGTGTCGTACCCGTTGGGGTTGTTGAAGACCTGCGCCCCGCCTGCCGCCGGCGTCTGCGGGGGAACCGGCGCGACAGGTGCGCCCGCACCTCCACTGTTTCCGCTGACGCAGACGCCCCCGAAGTGCGACGCCACTGTTCCCCACGGGCAGGTCTTGTCGGCGGCGGCAGGCGATGCGACCACCAAAGGGGCCGCGGCGAACGCCACAGCACAGCCGAGCACCAGTACACCGCGCTTCACAGTCACCATCTAAGCTCTCCGAACCTCTCAACCGACCCGGCCCAGCCTAACCCACACACGTCCGTGGCGTCCCCTGCGTAACAAACAGCCCCGTTAGCCCTTTATGGACACTGGCTGTTCGCTCATAGTTAGGACATGGTCCATAGCATCCCCCCGATGCGATTTCCTGTGAGCCGCCTTGGCGGGGCGATGGTCGGCGTGTCGATGCTGGTTCTTGCTGGTCTTGGTCCGGTTTTGGTGGGTCAAGCGGGGGCCGCTCCACTGCAGACCGCGGCGTTCGACTTCGGCGGACTGGCCAGGACCTACGTCGTGCACGTACCTGCCGGTGTCGCGCACCCGTCGGGTCTGGTCGTCAATCTGCACGCGGCAGGCGCCACCGGCGGGGACCAGGCCGCACTCACGCACTACGACTCCGTTGCCGACGCACACGGATTCGCCGTCGTCTACCCGGATGGCATCGACTTCAGCTGGGCCGACGGACGCGGGGCATCGGTACCTGACCGGCAGGGCGTCGACGACGTGGGCTTCATTTCGGCCCTGGTCGGCAAAATGATCGCCGATTACGGCATCAACCCAGGTCATGTATATGCCACCGGCCTGTCGGCAGGCGCGTTCATGGCCAACCGGCTCGCATGCGACCGCGCCGACCTGTTCGCGGCGATCGCACCCGTGGCGGGCACCCTCGGCGTTGCCGTGCCGTGCAATCCGTCACGCCCGGTTTCCGTGATGGAGACACACGGAACAGCAGATCCGATCGTGCCGTTCGACGGCGGCACGATGACGGGCAGGGGAGGAGTCAGCGACGTCGTGGCCGCGACTGCCATGGCACAGCGCTGGAGGGACATCGACGGCTGTGGTGCGCCGACAGACGAGACGCTGCCAAACGCCGGTGACGGTTTATCGACACATCGCATGGCGTCGGCGGGCTGCGCGGCAGGCACGTCGGTCGTCTTCATGCGGGTCGACGGGGGCGGCCACACCTGGCCGGGCGCACCCGAGATCCTCCCGGTCCAGGCCGTCGGCCCGGCCAGCCACGGATTCGACGCCTCCGAGGCGTCGTGGCAGTTCTTCGCCGCCCACGCCCGATAGCGGCGGGCGCGTCGTCAGCGCGGAAGAAGCGAGATCTTCTGCCAGATCTTGTTACCGGGCTGGTAGTCGCCACATGGCGACTGTTGCATGATCGCCGGATGACCGTGTCGGGAAACGACCCAGATCACGGGTCCTCTCGGCGTTTGCCGAGCCGCGGATGACAGGTTCCCGAAACCGGAAACCGGAAAACTTGTCGGACCGATATGGGTTCCGTACCGAGGCGCAGCGGGTACAAACTTCAAGCGGACTCACAGGAGGCGAGCCGATGGCTATCGGAGACGAAGAGGTCAGCCGCGCGGTAGAGGCCGACTCAGGAACAAAGCGAGTACAAGTGCGGCGCGCCGCGATGGCGAGTGCGATCGGCACGACGATCGAGTGGTACGACTTCTTCCTCTACAACACTGCCGCTGCGCTTGTCTTTCCCCATCTGTTCTTTCCCGCATCCAGCGCCTACGCGGGGGCAATGCAGTCGTTCGCGACCTATTTCGTGGGTTTCGCCGCACGGCCGATCGGGGCGGCCATCTTCGGCCACTACGGCGACCGGATCGGACGCAAGACCACGCTGATCATCACCCTGCTGGTGATGGGTCTCGCGTCCGCCGTCATCGGCATCATGCCCGGGACGGCAACCATCGGCGTCGCCGCGCCGATCCTGCTCGTGGCGCTGCGCGTGCTGCAGGGCATCGCGGTTGGCGGCGAATGGAGCGGTTCGGTGCTGCTCACGATGGAATGGGGTGACCAGAAACGCCGCGGTCTGCTCGGCAGCTTCGCGCAGGTCGGTGTGCCGGTCGGACTGGTGCTCGGCACGGGTGGCATGACGCTGCTGTCCGCGACGATGTCCGATGAGGCCTTCGACTCTTGGGGATGGCGGATACCGTTCCTGGCCAGCCTGATCCTGGTCGCGGTCGGCCTCGTCATCCGGCTGAGGATCCTCGAGACCCCGATGTTCGCCAAGGTCGTGGAGCAAGGGAAGACCGCGACCGCGCCGGTCAAGGATGCGATCAAGCATCATTGGCGGGAGATCCTGCTTTCGGCAGGCGTTCGCTTCGCCGAACAGATGCCGTTCTATTTGTTCACCACGTTCGTGTTGATCTACGTGGTGCAGCGCCACCATTACAGCAAGACGTTCGTGCTCGCCGCGGTGCTGGTTGGTGCGACAGTGGAACTCGCGGCGATTCCGTTCTTCTCGCACCTGTCGGACTCCCTTGGCAGACGGAAGGTATACGTAACAGGCGCGGTGATTGCCGGACTGTTCGCGTTTCCATACTTCTACGTGCTGACGCACGGCGGCCAGGTGTGGATATTCATCGTGGTGGTGCTGTCGATGATCATCCACGCGATGATGTACGGGCCTCAGGCCGCGCTGATCGGCGAGAGTTTCCCGACACACCTGCGGTACGGCGGTGCCGGGCTCGGATATCAGCTGGCATCCGTGTTCGCCGGCGGACCGGCTCCTCTGGTCGCGACGTGGCTCCTGCACGAAACCGGGACGCCGTATTCAATTTCGATCTACATCGTCATCGCCGCTGTCATCACGGTCATCTGCGCTCTCGCGCTCGCCGACCGATCCCGGGCGGATATCGAGGACGACACGGTCTACAGCCGCGCTCGGACCTAGGCTTGCGCGCCGCCCCAGTTCGTTAGGAACGCCTCGGTGACGGTGGCGGCGTTCTCCGCGGCAATCTGCTTGTAGACGAAGAAGGTGAAGGGGTAGCCCGGCAGATTGAGTGGGTCGCCAGGGCCGTCGGACATGCCGCGGATGCCAAGGAACGGCACGCCGTGCGCATCGGTAACCTGTTGCGCCGCAGCGGTTTCCTGGTCGACGGCGTCAACGGCAGGAGGTTTGTCGGTGAGAAAGCCGGTGATGTTGCTGACGACGCCGCGGGCAATGAACGGCCCGATGGCGCCGAAGAAATTGCCGGTGAACAGGTGCGAAAAATCCGGTGCCGCAAGGGGTTGGGGGCCGAAGATCGCTCCACCGAGGGGAATTGCGGGGAAGGCGACACCGTTGTTGTTGTCGTCGGTCGAGCCATCGCCGCCGACGTGGAGCTCCGGCTCGCGGTTGAGGTTGATGAGTTGCAGGCGGGCCAGTGGACCGCAGATGCGGCAGGCCGGGTCTGCGATGGTGCTGGTGCTCGCGAGTTCGACGTCGAGTTCGCTTGCCGCTTCGAGCATGTCGGGATCGACCTCGTGCCAGGTGGCGCCCCCGTCGTAGGTCCACCGGCCAGGTACCGCCACATCGCCGATCTCGGTGCGTCCGGAACCGCCCGCGACACCGGCGAAAACCACTGCGTCGACAGAGGTTCCAGGTTCGGACGTGAAGTGGCTCAGTGCCGTCTCGGTGGTGCCGGCGGCATTCCTCTTGCCGATACCGGTCATGCCGACGATGACCTTCTTGCCGCCGAGGGTGCCGCGGTAGTAGTGGTGGCCGTCGACGACCACCACGGGATCCTCGTCGAGCGTGGTGCGGGCAAGGACCGCATCGGCTTCAGCCGGAAAGGCGGTCAGCACCAGTGTTCGCTTGTCGGGTTCGGCGGCGTCGGCCACGAGTGTCTCGCTTGTCGTCTTCGGTGATGTCCCAGCGTGCCAGGAATGCGCTGAGTCGGCCGCTCCAGTTTCACAGGACATTGGCAGGTAAGCGCCAGCGTTCTCGGGGAAATCAAGGTCGGTGGCGGACACCCGACTGACAGCCGATCAGCGCAACTCGTTCATCGCAGCACTTCTCGGCTGGACGATGGACGCGTTCGACTACTTCATCGTGGTGTTGGTCTACGCCGACATCGCCAAGACGTTTCACATTTCCAAGACCGAAGTCGCGTTCATCACCACGGCCACGCTGCTCATGCGGCCCGTCGGCGCGCTGATCTTCGGTCTGTGGGCCGATCGCATCGGCAGGCGAATACCGCTCATGGTCGACGTGACGTTCTATTCGATCGTCGGATTCCTGTGTGCGTTCGCCCCGAACTTCACCGTGCTGATCATTCTGCGCCTTCTATACGGCATCGGCATGGGCGGTGAGTGGGGGCTCGGCGCGGCACTGGCGATGGAGAAGATTCCCGTCGAACGGCGGGGCTTCTTCTCCGGCCTGCTGCAGGCGGGCTACTCCTTCGGCTACCTGCTCGCCACCCTGGCATCCTTGCTCGTCATCGATTGGTTGAACCTGTCATGGCGGTGGCTGTTCGGGCTGTCCATCATTCCCGCGCTCATCACCCTCATCATCAGGTCGCGGGTGCGTGAGTCCGAGGTATGGGAAGCGTCTCGGGAGCGAATGCGTATGACACGCACCAGATTCCGCGACATCATTGCCGATGCGAAGATCATCCGCCGGTTCGTGTACCTCGTCCTGCTGATGACGGCCTTCAACTGGATGAGCCACGGAACCCAGGACGTTTACCCGACCTTCCTGCAGGCGACACACAACGGCGGTGCGGGTCTGTCGAGTGAAACGGCAAAACTGATCGCAGTGATCTACAACATCGGCGCGATCATCGGGGGACTTGTGTTCGGCACGCTGTCGAGCCGCTTCGGTCGCCGCTACACCATCGTGTTCTGTGCGGTACTAGGGCTGCCGATCGTCCCGTTGTTCGCCTTCTCGCACACGGCGGCGATGCTGTGCCTCGGCTCGTTCCTGATGCAGGTGATGGTCCAGGGCGCGTGGGGCGTCATCCCGGCGCACTTGACCGAACTGTCGCCGGACGCCATCCGCGGGTTCTATCCCGGCGTCACCTACCAGCTGGGGAATCTGTTGGCGGCCTTCAATTTACCGATACAGGAACGCCTCGCCGAGACCCACGGATACCCGTTCGCGCTTGCCGCCACCGTCGTACCGGTGCTGATCGCCGTCGCCGTGCTGACCCTGATCGGTACCGATGCGACCGGACTTCGATTCGGAACCGAACAAAGCGCCCAGGCGGTTCGCGCTTGATGCATGTGCGTCGCATGAGGTGAGCGGCACCCATTCCGTTAGATGCTGGCGATCACGGCCTCCAACGCGTCGGGCAGGGTCGCGACTCGCAAACGTCGCGCGAGGCACGGTGACGATCCGCCAGCCAGGGCCGCCGACGATCACGTAGCAAGCCGCGGCTCAGACGGTGTTTCGACCACTGCGCGACGGCGCAGGCCGCTCTCGAGCACCTCTTCCATGGCGATGGTGTCGAGCGCGAACGCCGCCGTGATGAGCGCGGTGGACCTTTGCACCGTCTACTACCTAGCGTAGTATTTGGGTAAGCCCCACCGAACTACAGCCGGAGGTGCCCCAATGAAGTGGAGTTTCGCCCAGATCGGGCTGCTGATCATCGCCGCCTTTCACGTCATCCAGGCGGTCATCGGTTTCATCGTCGAGCCGAGCTTCGCAACGGGTCCCGGTGCGCCGACCGCCCAAGTGCTCGGGCATGGACTACAACGGCTGGCACGCCGTCGCCGGGCTGGCATTGTTCGCGCCCGGACTGGTCTTCGCGATGCGCAAGTCGTGGTCGGTGCTGTACCTGCTCATCGCCGCCGTAGTCGGAGGACTGCCGGGTATCTGGGCCTTCTTCTCCCATCAGGTCGCGTTCGTCTTCACTTTCCCGAACAACACCACCGACGCGGTGGTGCACCTGGTGACCGCGGCGGTGATGATCGCGGTGGCCGCGATACAGATCCGCCTCGACGGCGGCCTGAGCAACTCGCTCGCCGACCTGCACCAGGATCGTCAGGAAACCCGAAAGACCGGGTAGTCGTTCACAATCCGCTCGAAGTCCTCGAGCGGCGCGCGGCGGTCGATCGAAAAGAACGGCCGTGCGCCGGGGGCCAGGTCGAGATACCGGCGCAGGACTGCGGCGCGATCGGCGGAGAAGTCCTCGACGAGCGACACGTTCTGTCTCTTCCTGCGCCCGAGTAGAACGGCCTGCCCGTCGGCGCGAACGTTGCGCACCCATTTCGTCTGCTGGCCCAGCATGGCCACCAGATAGCGTTGGCCGTGGTAATCGGCGACCACGACAGGAAACGAGATCGTTTGTCCGGTCTTGCGCCCGCGAATTTCCACCGTGGCGGCATGACTGGGTCCGATGCCGGCGGCAAAGGCGATGGCGCCCAATCGGTTCGACACGCGCGCCGACCAACCTGGACGTCCGCCTCGATACTGCCACCTCTGAAACCTGCTCAGCACGCCGCGAAGCATGGCGTAACCCTAACGCTCTGACGGCATTAAGACCGCCCGCCGCGTGTTGCGATATGGGGAAGCGGTCTAGGTTGACCCGAGGAGGCGTAGGTGAAGATTCGATTCGGTGTGAGTCTTGGGGCCGATATCGGCCCAGGCGAACTGTCCGACATCGTCGACCAACTGGAGGCCGCGGGCATCGACTCGCTGTGGTTCTCCGAACTCGTGTACGCCGAGGCGGTGGACCCGTTCGTCGGTATGTCGGTCGCGTTGGCGCGGACGAAGCGGTTGAAGGTGGGTACCTCGGTGGCGGTGCTGCCCGGCCGCCACCCGGTATTGGTCGCCAAACAGCTCGCATCACTCGCGGCGGTCGCACCGAAGCGGGTGCTGCCGGTGTTCGGCCTTCGGTCAGCATTGCCTGCCGAACGCGCACTCTTCGCGGTGCCCGACGGGCAACGCGCGAAAGTGTTCGACGAGGCGCTGCAATTACTGCGCATTGCGCTGCGCGACGATGACGTCACCTTCGCCGGCGAATTCTTCACCATCGAGGGTGCCCGGGTACTGCCCAAACCGGAACCACCACTTGATATTTGGATCGGCGGCGCGACACTCGCCGCATTTCGCCGCATCGGCGCCTACGGCGACGGGTGGCTGGGCAGCTTTCTGACGCCGACCGAGGCGGGGCAGGCGCGACGCGAAATCAATGCGGCCGCCGAAGCGGCGGGCCGCGAGATCGAACCAGACCACTACGGCATCAATCTCGCGGTCGGCAACGGTGAACTGCCCGCGCCGGTCGTTGCTGCGATTCGCATACGCAGGCCCGATCTGGATCCGTCGGAGCTCGTGGCCACCGATTGGCCGACGCTGCATGCCAGGCTCGACGACTACATCGCCGCCGGGTTGAGTAAGTTCGTCATCAGGCCGGCGGGGGACTTGAATACCGCAGACTTCCTCGAATCCTTCGTGACCGAACTGATGCCGAGGCAGAACTAATCGACCGATCCTGCGAACTGCCTGTGTAGATCTTGATTTGCTGAAGACGACGAACCTCGCGTGCGAGCATCGGTCCATGTACCCGGGCGGCGACGACCCCGAGCGGCGCATCGCGGAGCTGGAACGCGAGCTCTCCGAACAGAAGCGCATCAACGAGTTGCAGAATCAACTCGTCGACGCCCGAGCGGCAACGCCTGGCCCGGTGTACTTCCAGCAGAGCTCACGTCCCAGCCGTGGCTACCGGGGCGCGAATCTGTTCGGCGCGATAGCCGGGATCATCGGCTTCTGCGCGGGAGGTGGCGCCGCGTTGATCGCCGCGCTTCCGTCGAGCGCGTTGTGGACAAGCAGAATCATCTGCGGCGCGCCGAACCAGCTGATGGTCAACACCTCGCACTACAGCTACAAGCCGAACCAGTCGGGGACGACCGTCGACTTCGAATGCCTCAAGGCTGACGGCGTTTACGACGCCAACTGGTTGGCGATCTCGGCGCTGCAGAGCGTGCTGGTCGCGGTGGTGCTGGCAGGCGTGGCGGCAGTCGTGATCGTTCTTCGACGCCGGTCACGTGGGGAACCGGTGAGCCCACCGATGATGGTCTTCGCGGGCGCGCTCGCCATTGCGGCGGCAGTTGTCGGGGGTTTCGTTGCTTCACAGGTATTTTCGGGTTCGTCCAGACCTATCCAGCTACCGCCGGGCGGCAGTCTGTCCGTCGACGGCAATGCACAAACCAAGAACATCGCGTGCAATGACGGACACGTGAAGGTCGACGGCCGCGAGATGACGGTCACGATCAGCGGCCACTGCGCAAGCATCACGGTCGACGGCGTGATCAACAAGGTGGCCGTCGATTCGGTCGACACCCTCGACATCGACGGCATCCACAACGTGGTCACCTATCACGCAGGGTCGCCGAAGGTCACCAACCGGAACGGGTTGAACACCGTCGCGCAGGGTTGACCGCCAGCAAGCTTGTTCCGGGTGAGCACAATGCGCAGAACTGACTTTAACGGCGTTAGTTCTCAGTTATCAGCACAAGCGGGAGGGGGCGAGAAGTACTCCGTAGCTTCGATCGGGTCAGGGAAACAACCAAACAAAAACCGAACCCCTGCACCCGATTACAAAATGGAGTAGATATCATGACAAACATCAAGAAGGTGGCGGCCGGCATCATCGCCGGGGCGGCCATCACCGCGGCCCCGCTCGTCGCGTTCGCTGCTCCCGCGCTCGCAGACACCGGTGCAGCAAAGCCGGTTGTCGCGTTGCACGAGCACCATGAGCAGCCCGCTATCGCCACCGCGGCCGAGCCCTCGCAGCGCGAGCAGCACGTCCTGGTCAACAGCGCAGCGCCCGAGACGCACGTTCTGGTCAACGCCACGCGTTGCGGTGGCGGGATTAACTGCTGACTGCGACGGCCACCGGCGGTTCCGAGGTAATTGTCCCTACTTCGGAACCGCCGGATTCGCATTTTCATGCCGGCGCGGACCGGCGCATATCGTGGCGGAGTGGCCGAACCGTCCGTCGCGCAGTTGCGCGCAAGACTCGACGGCCTGACGATCCGCGACGCCGCCCGGCTCGGTCGGCGCCTGAAGAACCTCCGCGGTACCAAGCCCGAGAAGCTGGGGCAACTCGCCGAACAGATCGCTGTGGCAGAAATGCTCGTGGCCACGCGCCAAGCCGCCCTGCCGACGATCACCTATCCGGACTTGCCGGTCAGCGAGCGGCGGCAGGAGATCGGCGACGCCATACGGGCCAACCAGGTCGTCATCGTCGCCGGTGAAACCGGGTCGGGTAAGACGACTCAGCTACCCAAGATCTGCCTCGAGCTCGGCCGCGGCATCCGCGGCACCATCGGTCACACCCAGCCTCGGCGCATCGCAGCCAGGACGGTTGCCCAGCGCATCGCCGACGAGTTAGGCACACCGCTCGGCGACACCGTCGGCTATACGGTCCGGTTCACCGACCAGGTCAGCGATCGCACGCTGATCAAGCTGATGACCGACGGCATCCTGCTCGCCGAGATCCAGCGGGACCGCCGCCTGCTGCGTTACGACACCCTCATCCTCGACGAGGCCCACGAGCGCAGCCTCAACATCGACTTCCTGCTCGGCTATCTGCGCGAGCTGCTCCCGCGCAGGCCCGACCTCAAGGTGATCGTCACCTCGGCGACGATCGAGCCCGAACGCTTCGCCGCGCACTTCAATGGCGCCCCGATCGTCGAGGTGTCCGGGCGCACCTATCCGGTCGAGATCCGTTACCGCCCACTGGAAGTCGTCGTGCCGGCCGAGGACAGCGACGATCCGGACGATCCGGACCACGAGGTCGTCCGGACGGAGCTGCGTGACCAGACCGAGGCGGTCGTCGACGCCGTGCGGGAACTGGCGGCCGAACCACCCGGCGATGTGTTGGTCTTCCTGTCCGGCGAGCGCGAGATTCGCGACACCGCCGAGGCGCTGCGCGAGTTCGCCGATGACCCGCGCGAGCCCGTGGAGGTGCTGCCGCTGTACGCGCGGCTGCCGACGGCAGAGCAGCAGCGGGTGTTCGCACCGCACACCGGGCGCCGGATCGTGCTGGCGACCAATGTCGCGGAGACATCGCTGACGGTGCCGGGCGTACGTTACGTCGTCGACCCCGGCACGGCCCGCATCTCGCGCTACAGCAGGCGGACGAAGGTGCAGCGGCTGCCGATAGAGCCGATCTCGCAGGCATCCGCGGCGCAGCGGGCGGGGCGGTCGGGACGCGTGGCGCCCGGCGTGTGCATCCGGTTGTACTCCGAGGACGATTTCTCATCCCGACCGCGCTACACCGACCCCGAGATACTGCGCACCAACCTTGCCGCAGTGATCCTGCAGATGACGGCGCTGGGCCTCGGCGACATCGACCGGTTTCCGTTCCTCGACCCGCCGGATGCCCGCAGCGTCCGCGACGGCGTCGCGCTCCTGCAGGAACTCGGTGCGTTCGATGGGGCCGGTGCGCTCACCGATATCGGCAGCCGTCTGGCCCGGCTGCCGCTCGACCCTCGCATCGGCCGGATGATCCTGCAGGCCGAGACCGAGGGGTGCGTACGCGAGATCCTGGCGCTCGCCGCTGCGCTGTCCATTCCCGACCCGCGGGAACGGCCCACCGACCGCGAGGAGGCGGCACGCCAGAAGCACGCCCGGTTCGCTGACGAGCAGTCGGACTTCATGTCCTACCTGAACCTCTGGCGGTACCTGCGCGAGCAACGGAAAGAGCGGTCCGGCAACTCGTTTCGACGGATGTGCCGAGAGGAGTTCCTGCACTACCTACGCATCCGTGAGTGGCAGGACCTCACCGGACAGCTCCGCAGCATCGCCCGTGATCTCGGCATCGTCGAGTCGAAGGACCCCGAGCCTGCCGACGCCTCGCGGGTACACGCCGCCTTGTTGGCGGGCCTGCTGTCGCACGTCGGAATGCGCGCGGAGGACTCGCGAGAGTTCCTGGGGGCGCGCAACTCCCGCTTCGTGCTTGCCCCCGGCTCCGTGCTGACCAGACGGCCGCCACGCTGGGTTGTGGTGGCCGATCTCGTCGAGACCAGCAGGCTCTACGGGCGTATCGCGGCCCGAATCGAGCCCGAAACCGTCGAACGCATCGCAGGCGACCTCGTGCAGCGCACGTACAGCGAGCCGCACTGGGACACCCAACGCGGTGCCGTAATGGCCTTCGAGCGGGTCACGCTGTACGGCTTGCCGCTGGCGGCGCGCCGCCGGGTGAACTATTCGACGATCGACCCTGCGCTGGCCCGCGAGTTGTTCATCCGGCACGCGCTGGTCGAGGGGGAGTGGCAGACCCGCCACCACTTCTTCCGCGACAACGCACGGCTTCGTGCCGAACTCGAGGATCTCGAGGAGCGGGCGCGCCGCCGCGACCTTTTGGTAAGCGACGATGAGGTCTACGCGCTGTACGACGCGCGCGTGCCCACCGACGTCGTCTCGGCGCGGCACTTCGATGCGTGGTGGAAGAAGCAGCGGCACAAGACACCAGATCTCCTGACATTCACCCGCGACGACCTGCTGCGCACCGACACGGCTGACACGGATCGGCCGGACCGCTGGGAGACGGGTGACGTTTCGCTACCGCTGACATACCGCTTCGAGCCCGGCGCGGCCGACGACGGAGTCACGGTGCACGTACCGATCGATGTGCTCGCGCGACTGGGCGGTGACGAGTTCGCGTGGCAAGTGCCCGCGCTGCGTGAGGAGCTGCTCACGGCGCTGATCCGCTCATTGCCGAAAGACCTGCGCCGCAACTTCGTTCCCGCCCCCGACACCGCCCGCGCGGTACTGGCCTCCATCGATCCGGCGAACGAGCCGCTCCTGGACGGACTGCAACGCGAATTACGTCGTCGCACCGGGGTTTTGGTACCCATCGACGCCTTCGACCTGGAGAAGCTGCCGCCCCATCTGCGAGTGACCTTCGCTGTCCAGTCCGCGGACGGGGCCGAGGTTGCCCGCGGCAAGGATCTCACCGCGCTGCAGGAGCGGCTGGCGACATCGGCGCGCAACGCCGTCGCCGATGCGGTCGCGGGCGAACTGGAGCGGACGGGCCTGCGCGCGTGGCCCGATGATCTGGATGAAGTGCCGCGCGTCGTGGAGCGCACGCGGGGCGCGCGGACCGTCCGGGGTCACCCAGCCTTCGTCGACGCAGGCACGGCAGTCGACCTGCGTGTGTTCGCGACTTCTGCCGAGCAAGACGCCGCGATGCGGCAGGGCATGCGCCGACTCGTCCGACTGAGCGTGAGTTCACCGGTCAAAGCGGTTGAGCGGCAGTTGAATCCGAGGTCACGGCTGGCGCTCGGCGCAAACCCCGACGGCTCGCTGTCGGCACTGCTCGACGACTGCGCGGACGCCGCGGCGGACGCACTGGCGCCGCAGCCGGTATGGACCCGCGACGAATTCACGGCGACGCGTGATCGGGTGGCGGCGGCGCTCGAGTCGACGACTGCCGACATCGTGAGCCGAGTCGAAAAGGTGTTGAACGCAGCCCATGATGTGGAGCTCCTGTTGCCTGCACAGCCGCCGCCTGCGCAGGCCGACGCGATCATCGATATCCGTGCTCAGCTGGAACGCCTTCTGCCGTCGGGGTTCGTCACCGCTACCGGAAGCGGACATCTAGCGGATCTCATCCGCTATTTGACCGCGATCGGTAGACGCCTCGACCGCCTGCCCTACGCAGTCGAGGCGGACCGTCAACGCATGCAACGAGTGCACGCCGTGCAGGACGCGTACGACGAGCTCGTTGACGCGTTGCCGCCCGGGCGGCAATCGGCAGCGAACGTGCGCGACATCGGCAGGCAAATCGAGGAGTTGCGGGTAAGCCTGTGGGCTCAGCAGCTCGGCACTCCGCGTCCAGTCAGTGAACAGCGGATCTATCGCGCGATCGACGCTGTACTCGATGAGCGCTAGCCCAAAACCTTTTTCTCACAACAGAAGTCGGTATTCCGCCAAGCCGGTGCGACGAATAGACAGGTTGAAAAGAGCCTGAGAATATTGACACACGGGTTACCTCCGGACGGGAAGATGCGGTACGACGGAAACCGGGTCGGCAGACGATGTAGGCGGAGATGCGCGATGTCCGAGGTACTGAGACGGACGTGTGAGACAACGACGAATTCCACGACGGGACAGGTCGAGACCGTGATCACGGTCGAGACCTCACCGCCGATGAGGGCACTGGCCTGGATGAACTTCCTCAAACAACGGCTTTACATTCTCCAACTCGACTACCGGCAGGTCGCGGCGGAGCGAATAGTGGTCGCCTCGAGGCCGGAAACCGCCGATTCGGTAACGCAGTTGGTCCAATCAGCGACCGAAATCGCAGATCAGTACCTCAACTCACGTCGAGAGTCCTTACTCAACCGGTGACAGACGTCACGAATTTCGCCCTGAACGGGGCTGGAATCTTCCATCAATTCGAGCGGCCGATCACCGAGCGAATGCGACGCGAGAGATTCTCAGCTGGAACGAGGATTTTCGTCGAAGGCGAACATAGTGACCGCCTCTACGTGATCGACTCCGGCAAGGTCAAGATCTCTCAACGCGCGCCCGACGGCCGTGAGCAGCTACAAACGGTGCTCGGGCCGGCGCAGATGTTCGGCGAATTGGCCGTATACGACCCTGGCCCGCGTACCTCGAGCGCAATCGCCCTTACCTCGGTGCAGACGCTGGCGTTGGATGGCGCTCAGCTGCGCGGATGGATGGCAGACCAGCCCGAAATCGCCGAGCGGCTGCTGCGCCTGCTGGCTCGTCGGCTCAGGCGCACCATCGAGAACTGGACCGACGTGATCTCCCATGACGTGCCCGCTCGACTGGCCAAACAGCTGCTGCAGCTGGCTCAACAGTTCGGTTGCCAGGAGGACGGTGCAATGGACGTCTGGCACGACTTGACGCAGGAGGAACTCGGGCAGTTGATCGGTGCCAGCCGGGAGAACATCAATAAGGCCCTGGCTGAATTCTCCGGGCGCGGCTGGATTCGTCTGGCGGACAAAGGTGTGATGATCCTGGACTCCGAGAGGCTCATGCAGCGCGCGCGGCAGAGCTGATTCGCTTCGCTGCCGCTTGATTGTTGGGATCGGTAGTCCTCGCGTCCCTGTGTCCTGATTAACAGCACGGGCACTTTGGCCGATTAACAGATTGGTCAGCGCTGCGGGCATGAGCAAAGGACGCCATCATGAACAAGCGAACGAGGATCGTCGCCGGGACGCTGATGACAATCGGCGTCGCGCTCGCCGGGACGGCGCTGGCCGAAGGTACCGCCCAGGCCTTGCCTGGCGGCCCGATGCCGCTGTCGTCGTGGCCCGGGTGCCCGCCGGACAGTCCCGAGGGCCCGTGCAGGTGGTGCCCGGGGGATCCGCCGGTACAGACCGGGAACCTTCGGATCAATCCAGTGGTCTGGGATGAGAATGTCTGCCACACCTACTGGTACGTCTACCACGGGCAGGGCAACGTCGCGTCGAACATCTTCGAAGGAGACACACCCCCGCCGCCGCCTCCGCCGCCGCCGAACCTGACTCCGCCGTTGCCGCCGGGGTGGTGCTGGTCCCTCTTCATCCCGACGACGAGCTGCCCGAACGGCTGACAAATGAACTTCTGCCTCGTCGACCGGTGGTAGCTTCGGCTAGAGATGCCGGTCGAGAGGCGGGAGGGTCACTATGGCCGAGGAGCGTCGGATCCGGTTGTACGGCACGGCGGATGGCCTGAAACGTCAGTTGGTCGACAAGATTCAGGAGACTCTGTCAGACGACGATATGTCGACCATCAATCGCGCTGACATCACCATTCCGGTCGTCGTTATCGACGATGACCCGACAGACGACATCGAAGTCGTCGTCGAGAACAACCGGCGGGATTGACATGCGTTAGGCGGTCTTTGTGCACGGCAATGGCAGTCGCGCATCAGCCTTTCTCGACGGCTTCTTGCAGCCCGTTGAACACGACCGCTTCATCTCGGATCACTGGGAACGTCAACCGCTACACGTCGGACGACAGCAACCCGATCACTATGCCGGGCTCTTCGACCTGAGCGATGCCGACGCGCTGCTGTCGAATTCAGGAGGATTGTGGTCGTCGGGTGTCCAGGTGGTCCAAAATGGTTCCGTCGCAACACATATCGGACACTCGCCGAAAGGGGAGAACCGAAGCGCCGGCCATGTTGAGGCCATCTATCAGGCATACCGTGCCGGCGCGACACTGATCTTCTCGTCGCTCCAAGAGCGCTGGCCCTCGGTTCGCGCTATGCACGTCGAACTGTCGTCAGCGCTAACGGCGTCAGTGAACGTCAATGGGTACCTGACGCCGCCGAATGCGGCTGGGTTCCCGATCCACTACGACACCCACGACGTCTTCGTCCTGCAAACGTCCGGGACCAAGCGGTGGCGTATCTATCCGCCCATGGTGGAGTTGCCCGTCAAGTCGCAAACCTTCAAGAAGGAGATGCTGCCGGAAGACCTCGACCACGACGACCCGGTCCTCGACGTGCTTCTTCATGCGGGGGACATGCTCTACATTCCCCGCGGGTTTCTCCACGCCGCAGAGGCGCGCGACCGCGCGTCACTGCACCTGACGCTGGGCGTATTCACGACGACATGGGGCACGGTTCTCGAGTCCGCACTGCAATCGGTCATCAACAGCCACCCGGAGGTCCGGGCCGGCCTTCCGCTGGGGTTCGGCAGCGACGATCGGGTGCGGGCCGAGGTGGTCGAGTCACTAGAAGACGTGTGCCGTCGCGCTATGGACTGCACTGAGTGGGAAGCGATCGTGGACGAAGCCGCGTCGCACGCTGAGTTCTTCCGGCGGCCAGATCTGGATGGCCACCTGCTCAACCTCGATCGCCTGCCTGACCTCACGGCCGACACTCTGCTGCGCAAACCGGGGGACTGCCGCTGGTTCATCGGCCGGTCCGCAGAACGACTTCGGCTGTCGTTTCACGGAAAGGATCTCTTGGTGCCTTTGCACCTCGAGGAGGCGTTGCGCTTCATCGACACGGCGGCCGTCTTCACCCCGGTGGACATCCCAGGTTCGCTCGACGAACCGAGCAAGCTCGTGCTTGTCCGCCGGCTCCTCCTCGAAGGCGCTCTCACCCATGCGGACTAGGCCGAAGGCCACCGCGGTCAACTCGAGGCGTCGAGGATCTTGATAGCGAAGATGAGCGAGTCACCCTTCTGGATACCCGCGCTGGGCTGGCCGTCGGGATAGCCGTCGGCAGGGTTCATTGCGACAGCGACCGTGGACCCGACCTTCTGTCCTGCGATGGCCTTCTGGAACCCCGGCACGACTCCATTCAGCGGAAACTGAGCAGGTTCGCCTCGTTCGTAGGCGCTGTCGAACACCGTGCCGTCGCGTCCGTTGACGCCCATATAACAGACGGAAACCGTGGCCGTGTCCGCGACGACCGGTCCATCACCGGCCTTCAGTGTGTGGACCTGGGTCTCGGTCACGGCGAATGGTGCCTCCACCTTGACGACCGGCGCCGTCGAGTCCGTTGATCCGGTGACCGCGACGCTGCCGGTAGTCCCTGGCAGCGTCCATTCCGCTGTGCCAGCGTTCGCCGGTGCTGTCGTCGGGCAACTGCTGGCGCCGGTTGCCGTATTGGTGACAGAGGAGGTGGCGACGGGTTCGGCGGCGGACGTGGTGTTTGCCGATGGCTTATCCGTATCGGAGCCGCAAGCGGCGAGCGTGATGACGAAAGACGCCGCACATACCACGAGGCCGACGGAACGATGCACACGAGAGTGATTCACGTCGATCACGCTACAGCCCGGACTCCGCGGTCTTTGCCGGCCGCCCTGGGAGAGCCGCTGAACACACCTACAAAAAATTAACGGTGTTGTTGATAATGAAACGATGGGTGGGTACGCAGAAATCTGGGCTGAGTAATCGCGCCGTGGCGGGGAATCCCCGGTTTGTGATGAGACAAACCGGCCGGGGTGCGGATGATGAACCCGAACCGCCCACGCGACGAGCGCGGCATCGTGTCGCCGGCCGGCGATTCTCGGGCAAGGTGCTCGGAGGATTGGTAGTGAGCGTGATGGTCGTCGTCACGGCCATCGCGTGGATCACCTACCACAATGTGTCCACGGGAATCACCACGTCTCAGGCGCTGGACGGTTCACCGCCTTCACCAGGGGCCGATCAAAACATCCTCATCATGGGGTTGGACAGCCGTCGCGACCAGCAGGGCCAGCCTCTGCCAAAGGACATCCTCGAGGCGATGCACGCCGGAGACGAGAGCTCCGGCAGCTATGACGCGGACGTGCTCATCGTGGTGCACGTACCGGCGGGGGATGGGCCCGTTACCGCGATCTCCATTCCTCGCGACGATTACGTCGACCTGCCCGGCTGCCCCGCGTCGAATTGCCAGGACAAGATCAAAGTGGCGTACGAGCTTGCCTACGACAGCGCTATGAATGCACAGGCGGCAGGAGAGTCGCAGTCACCCTCGGCGTCGACCGAGGCACCCGACCTCGCGGCGCGAGAACAGACGGCTCGGGAGGCCGGCCGCAGAGCCCAGATCAGTGCGGTCAAGGAGCTTATGCAGATCCCAATCGATCACTTCGTCGAGATCACCCTCGGGGCCTTCTTCCAGATCGCGCGCGTGGTGGAGCCAATCACGGTGTGCCTGAACGAGGACACGTCGGATCACTTCTACTCGGGGGCGGATTTTCACAAGGGCGTCCAGCAGATCAACGCAGCCCAAGCGATGGGATTCGTGCGACAACGACGCGACGCCAACGATGTCCAGTTCACCGATCTCGATCGAACCCGCCGACAGCAGGCCTTCATGGCCTCAGTAATCGCTGCGGTGCGCCACGGCGGTGCGTTGTCGAGCCCCGACAAGCTGCGCGCCTTACTGGATGTCGCCAAGCAGAACGTCGCCATCGACTCCGGACTCGACCTGTCAGCCCTCATTCCCTATGCGTCGGCGGCAATGAACAGGCCGGTCACGTTTTACACGTTGCCGGTCACTGATTTCCGCACTCTGCCCGATGGTGAAGACGTCAACATCATCGACGCGGACGCCATCCGAACCATCGTGCAAAACCTCTTGGCAGGGGATAGCCCGTCCACAGCCGCATCGACGACAGACAACGCCCGCGCCGCTGCACATCGTGTCGCCCTCGACGTGATCAACGCTTCCGGCCAAGCAGGGGCAGCGGTGGCCGTCCGAAACGCCTTGGCGAAGGGGCAATTCACGGAAGGGACGGTCAGCACCGCCGACTCGATCAAAGCGGAGAACAGCATCGCCTATGGGACAGGCGCGGAGTCCGCCGCTGAGCACCTGGCCGACGAGTTGGGCGTCGAGGCCAACGCATCCGACGTCGTCGCGCCCGACACAGTGCAACTCACCGTCGGCACCGATTTTCACATCTCTGACTACGTCGACGGGCTAGCCTCCACATCTCACACCGCCACAACGAGTGAGGCGCCAAGCCCCACTGCCGAACCTGCGACAGCCGCTGGTAGTGAAGCACCGACGCCTACCAAACTCTCGATGATGACCGCCGACGGCATCCCCTGTGTGAGATGACGCTAAAAACGATGCTCGAAGGCCGTTAGACCGGGGCGGTTCGAGTAGCGAACTACGCTACGGCGCGCCAGCGCGCCGGGACACAATACAACTGTGCGCGGCTTGGGCGAGCCTGCGCAGTAATCGATTCCAGCCGCGCGGACATATTGCGAAACCGAGGCCTCATATGTTGACCAATCTGACTGAGCCCGCATACGTGGTGTACGCCGTCGTCGTGTGATTCTTCGAGTTCATGGTTCAGGCGGTCAGTGCCGCCGGGGTCGCCTCCTGTTCAGGTCGGTGAGTGTCTGATCGGCTCGGGATTTGCTGAGGACGTCCAAGCCGAGATAGCGGCGGGATTCGGCCCATTCGTCGTGTTGTTCGGCCAGCACGGCGCCGACGAGGCGGATCAGGGCGTTGCGGTCGGGGAAGATACCGACGACGTCGGTGCGCCGGCGGATCTCTTTGTTGAGTCGTTCCTGGGGGTTGTTCGACTAGATCTGGCGCCAGATCTGTTTGGGGAACGCGGTGAATGCCAGCAGATCCGCCCGGGCTGCTTCCAGGTGATCAGCGACCTTCGGCAGCTTGTCGGCTAACGCGTCGACGATCCGATCATATTGGGCTTCAACGGATTCCGCGTCGGGCTGGTCGAAAACCGAGTGCAGCAGGGTGCGTACCCACGGCCACGAGGACTTCGGGGTGATCGCCATCAGGTTGGTCGCGTAGTGGGTGCGGCAGCGCTGCCAGGTGGCTCCGGGCAGGGTGGCGCCGAGCGCGGCCACCAGCCCGGCGTGGGCGTCGGAGGTGTCCAGTTTGACCCCGGACAGGCCGCGGGCGGTCAGCGACCGCCAGAAACGTCAGCTAGCCCGCCCCGTCTTCGTCGGTGTTCACATCCATGCCGAGGATTTCACGGTAGCCCTCGGCGTTTACCGCGGTCGCGATCAGGGCGTGCACGTTGACCACACGGCCCTGCTCGCGGATCTTGAGGACCAGCGCATTCGCAGCCACGAACGTGTACGGACCGGCGTCCAGCGGTTCGAGTCGCGGAACGCCTCCACGGCGGCGTCGAGTTCCTTGGCCATCACCGACACCTGCTACTTCGACAACGTCGGTGATGCCCAGCGATTCGACGAGCTTGTCAATCCGCCGCGTAGACACCCCCAGCAGACCGCCTATCTGTTGACCGCAAAGTTGACAAAGGAAAGCGAATGCGACCTTGTGATGAAGGGTGGCATCACCAGCGGTGTGATTTACCCGCTCGCGGTATGTCAGCTGGCGACCACGAGGCGGTTGCGCTGCGTCGGGGGCACCTCGGCAGGCGCAATCGCCGCAGCGGGAGCAGCGGCTGCCGAATACGGTCGTGACGCAGGCGCTGGTGCGGGTGGGCGCGCCGACGTCGGGTACCCTCGACTCGCATCCCTGCCGGGCAAGCTCGCCGAAACAGACGGGCGTCACACCACCCTTTTTAACCTCTTCCAGCCGCAGCCGAAGACACACGCGTTGTACCGACTGCTGTCCGTGTGGATCAGCGGAGGCGCAAAAGGCATCCGGCTTCTTCGCTCCATCATTCCCGCGCTTGGCACCCTCTTGCCTCTGCCCGCGCTCGTGGGCATAGGGATCCCCACCGCACTCCTGATCTGCTCAGCGCTGAGTCAGTCGCGCTGGGGGATTGTACTTTCGGTGGTGCTGCTCCTCATCGGGCTGGTGGTCGCCGCTCTGTGGAGCGTCGTATGCCGAATACTCCGCGACCTGCCAGGCAATCAGTTCGGCCTGTGTTCAGGCATCGCTCCATCGAACAGTTCCCGACCGGCGCTCACCGGATGGCTGGCCGACGAGTTCGATGCGATCGCCGGCTTGAGTGCAGATCAAGGCCCATTGACGTTCGGTCTGCTGAAGAAAAAGCACATCGAACTGGCCATGCTGACGACGGATCTGAGCACTGGCACGCAGAACGAGCTGCCGTTCAAGAGCAGAGTATGGGCCTTCAGGCCCGACGAATTCGAGAAGCTGTTCCCGAAGCGGATCGTCGACCACCTGATCGCTCACGCTCCAGCTGGGTCTGAAGGCCAAGTCTTCCAACGATTTCGGAGCGAAGGATATTGTCCGCTGCCGGACCCCGACGACATCCCGGTCATCGTGGCGGTCCGCATGAGCCTGAGCTTTCCCGTGTTGCTGTCTGCCATCCCGCTGTATGCGATTGACTACATGGTGTCCACAAATTACATCGTTCGGCATTGTTTCTCCGACGGGGGCATCACCAGTAACTTCCCGATCCACTTCTTCGACGCGGCCGTGCCGAGCCGGCCGACGTTCGGCATCAACCTCGTTAAAGTCTCCACGATCTACCCGGACCAGGAACGCAATGTTCTGCTCCCGCCCGATAACGATGACGGCCTACAGGCGCCGACTGTCAAGATCAAAACCGTGCCTCAGTTCGCAGGCGCGATCATGAGCACCATGCAGAATTGGGCGGACTCGATGCAGAGCCGAGCCCCCGGATATCGCGGTCGCATCGTCGCGGTCAACCACAACAAGAACGAGGGCGGCTTGAACCTCGACATGGGGCGCAAGGTTGTCGGCGACCTCGCCACGCGCGGTCAGTATGCCGGAAAGGCAACTGAGGAGTTCAATTTCGACAACCACCGGTGGGTGCGGTTCCGCTCCTTCCTGCAGACCCTCGATGACATCGTCAAGCCCGCTGGGCCGAGGCTGACCGAGCGGAGTGTCGATGGCGTCACGTCCTACGCCGACCTGATCGCCAATCCGCCGTCGTATCACCGCCCGTGGAGTCCACAGCGCCAAGAGGTATTCAGGTCGGCGAAGTCCGCAATGGTGTCGATGTCGAGGACCTTCGACAAGATCAGCGATGAGATCGAACATGTCGACGACCCGATCGGCGATGGAGCGCCGAACCCGCAGCCGCGACTGCAGGTACGACCGAGACCGATTTCGTAACCGATACCGCGCCGGGCGGCCCTCAGCGGCGCATCTGCGGGTAGCGTCGCGCCGGTGACAATTTATGCGCTGAACCTATTCGACATCGCCGACCGCGACGAGTACCTGGCGTACTCGAAGCGCTCGCCGAAAGAGGTGGCGAAGCACGGCGGCCGCGTCGTCGCCCTCGGACAATTCCGCGAGTCGATCACCGGTGCAATCGAACCGCGGAGGGTGTTGATCCTCGTCGAGTGGGATTCGAGGGAGGCCTTCCAAAGCTATTGCGACGACCCCGAACTGGCGGATCTGCACGCCCATCGCGAGAACGGTTCGTCGTCGTACATCTGGCATCTCTTCGACCGTCTGGATGACCTGCGACCTCTGCTCAAGCCGACCTCAGCTTCCTAAATCCGGGTTACCCGTACCGTCGCAGAGGAGGACCTGATGTTGCCCGTGATCTACTCGATGACCGTTTCGCTGGACGGTTTCACCGCAGCGCCGGGTGGCGACATCGGCTGGTCCGAGCCTGACCCGGAGCTGTTCGGCTTTCACGTCGAGCAGACCCGCCACATTGCCGCGTACGTGGGCGGACGCGGCATCTACCAGGACATGCTGGTATGGGAGACCGCCGAGCAGACGATGTCGGGCGACGCGCAGTTGGAGTTCGCCCGGATTTGGCGCGCGATCCCCAAGGTGGTGTTCTCCCGAACCCTGAATTCGGTGGAAGGCAACGCGCGATTGGCCGCCGACGACATCGCGACCGAAGTCGGCCGGCTCCGTGACCAGCCGGGTGAGGGCGTGGTGTCCATCGGCGGTGCGCACCTCGCCGCGGCCGCCATCGCCGAGGACCTCGTCGACGAATACCGCCAGTTCGTCTACCCGGTAGTTCTCGGTGGCGGCACCCCGTACTTCCCGCCGCTCGCGGAGCGCCTCGACCTGCGCCTGACTGAGTCCCGGACTATTGGCTCACGCGTGATCTACATTCGCTACCAGCGCACGCGCTGAGCCGGCGGCCGGTCGTCAACAGCGAGTCGCGCGAACGACGAAACGTAGGTACGACAGGCGATTCCAGGCAACGCTGAGTGTGGCCGAATGTCGATCATTGACATCGCTGCGGGATTACGCTCGGCGAGTAGCGTCGCTCGCTGACCTATGGGAGACCATCGTGCCCGGTGCAGTGCAGGTTTCGGTGTTCACCAACTTCGAAGGCTGGTTGAACGAGGACAAGCCGACCGACGTCGACGCCGCCGCTAACGCCGTTACCTGGTTTCGCGACTGTGCCGCGGCGTTCCCTCAGATCGTCTGGACACACCTCTACAGTCCGCGTTATCTGCTTGTCCAAGACGGCATCGACGCAGTATTCACTCCATACTTGCTCGATGTCATGCAGAACTACGGCGCGGAAATCGGCATACACGCCCACCTTTACTTCGACATGGTCGGACGATCGGGTGTCGATCCCAGGTCGACCCCAGATGGAAGCAGCGACGACTGTTCTCCGTCTGCCGCGGATGGTTACGGGGTGCTGCTGACAGGCTATGAGCCTCCCGAGCGGGCCAGGATCGCGGCCGCCGCCATCGAGGGCCTGAGGTACAACGGCTTTCCCGCGCCGACCAGCTTCTGCGCCGGCTACTCCGCCGCCGACACCGAGCTACAGACACTGCTGGACGGGCTTGGATTCAGCGCAAGCTTCGCAGCGCAACCGATGCCGCCACGCGGGATGCCCGACAGCTACCCGGGATGCTGGCACGACAGTCTCGAGTGGTCCGGCCACATCAGCCCGCTGACAATGCCGTATCGGGTGAACCGTCACACGATCCTCCCGCCGCCGCACGACGACGCTGACTACCTCGACCTCGTGGAGATCCCGTTGAACATGTGGGTCGACACCTTCGGACTCATGCTCGACGGCCAGGAAGTCTCACGTGAGGACATGTTCGATCGACACGTCTCGTGGGCCGACTCGAACGCGGACAGCTCGGCGGTCGCGATCGGAGTGCATGCCGAGGTAGTGGCAGGGGAGCGATTCGCGGACGGCGCTGTCGGACAACTGGTCACGTCGTTTCTCAATCACGTGCGGGACCGGCAGCAGAACTCAGATGTGGATATCAGATTCAGCACGGCGTCGGACATTGCGACGGTGTTCCTAGCCAACACAACGACGGGCGCAGTCGACTAAGTTGCCAGCCGCCACCGGTGGCGAGGGCCCGGACCGAAGGAGCGCCAGCACGATGCGAACAATGCGATCTGTCGTCGCCGACACGGTAGGCGAACCGTCCGAGGTTCTGCACCTTCAGACCCGCCCGATTCCGGAGCCCGGTCCCGGCCAGGTTCGGATTCGGGTGATAGCGGTGCCTGTAGAGGCCAGCGATCTGCATACCGTCCGCGGCCGATACGGATTCACCCCGGAGTTCCCCACGGTACCTGGAATCGAATCCGTCGGTGTGATCGACGAACTCGGCAGCGGCACAGACGGTTTGACCGTCGGGCAACGCGTCGTCACGATCGGAGTCACGGGCACGTGGCAGGAGTATGTCGTCGCCGACGCCGGGCGGGTCTTGCCTGTTCCGGTTGGCATGAGCGATTCCACAGCCGCCCAGATTCTCAGCAATCCGCTCACCGCCGTGATCTTGACCGGTGATGTGCTCGATGTACGCCCAGGCGAATGGCTCCTGCAGACGGCGGCCGGTTCCACCGTGGGCCAGTTGGTCATCCAATTGGGAACACACGTCGGCTTCAACACCATCAACGTGGTCCGCCGGCGGTCGGCTGTCGAGGACATCCTCGCGATGGGGGGCACCACGGTGATCTGCACGGAGGATGAAGACCTGCGCGAACGGGTGGCCGAGATCGCCGGCCGCGACGGCGTGTCCAAGGCCATCGACTGCGTCAGCGGTCAGGTGGGTGCGGACGTGTCGCGTGCGCTGTCACCACACGGTGAACTAATTGTCTACGGTGCGCTGTCCACCCACCGCCAAACCGATCCCGACAAACTCACCATCCCGATCTTCGCGCGCTCACTGATCTACGAAACCAAGACCGTTCGGGGGTTCTGGCTGTTCCGCTGGTTCACCGAAACTCCGGGGGATCGGATGGCCGCAACGATCAACCGGACGGTTCAGCTCGCCGACAGCGGTGTATTACGCGTGCCGGAGGGCCAGCCGATCCAACTCGAAAACTTCAGCGAAGCCGTCTTTTTAGCCGAGGCTCCCGCACACGGAGGCAAACCGCTGCTGGTGTTCGAACCGTAGGAGGAGAGGGGCGGCTGATTCGGCCGATTCAATAGCCATCTTCTACTTGACATAATGTGGCTTATCGGCATTTGGCCGACCAGGGAATCCGCGAACGCCCAGGCCGCGGCCTGGATCAGCCGATAAGTCTCACCCACCCGCCGTCGACAATCAGGTCCCCGTGCTGCAACGACGTCCGGCAATGCGTCGACGGACTCGAGCAACCCAAGCCGACGACACTGCGCGCCGACGCCTTCCGGGTGCAATCGATCCTCGATTGGGTGCCACCCGCCACTCTCGGTACCGCTACTGCCGCCAATTAATTTGTCACAGTGACGATTTGAGCTCCGTCGGGCGTGCCGCGGCATCGAGCCCACCGATCGATCGCGAGCATTCTAGGAGCCCGTGGCGCGCGCTGCCAGACCCGGCGGTCCGACGGGCGGCAGTCATGAGGACGACAATCCATCTTCAGTAGCTCACCCGTAGCCGCCAACCTCGCCTCGATGCACTCAGATGGCCCCTCTCCCGCTCGGGAGCGCAAAACCGGCCATCCAGCCATCGCGGCCCAATTCGTCACTGTGACGAATAGCATTGTGGGGCAACGGCTTTCGGCACGCCTTGGGCCGCCCGCGTGGGTCGGCCAGCCACCAACAAGGTCGGCCGACTAACTTGGATTCGTACCAGGCAGCCGCGAACCAAGAGGAGAGACGCAGCGATGAGTTCAGTCAGCCCTGATGCGATCCAGGCCGAGACCATCACCATCAAAGGCCACGGCGGTGACGAGATCGAGGCATACCTGGCCATTCCGCTCGCGCCCGGTTCGCGTGGCGGCGTGGTGTGGATACATCACATGCCCGGATACGACCGCGAGACAAAAGAATTCGTCCGCCGGCTGGCCGTCGATGGCTACCAGGTCGTTGCGCCGAATCTGTATTCTCGCGAGGCCCCCGGCGCAGATCCCGATGATGCGGCCGCAACCGTGCGCGCAGCCGGCGGGGTGCCCGACGAACGATTGGTCGGCGATGTCGCTGGAGCCGCCGAATACCTCCGCGGCCTCGATGACGCCAACGGAAAGATCGGTGTCATCGGCCACTGCTCGGGTGGACGACAGACCTTCTTGGCCGCCTGCTCGCTCGCCATCGACGCGGCGGTCGACTGCTACGGCGCATTCGTCGTCGAAGACCCGCCGGAGGGAATCCCGAAGGCGATGCAGCCCATCCTGGGATTGGCGCCCAATCTCAGCTGTCCGATGCTGGGCCTGTTCGGCAAGGAAGACCGCTACCCGTCGCCCGAGTCGGTCGCCACACTCGACGCCGAACTCAATCGCCTGGGCAAGGACCACACGTTCTTCTCATACGACGGCGCCGGGCACTCCTTCTTCTCGGTGGACCGCCCGGCCTACCGCGTCGACGCGGCTGTCGACGGGTGGCGTCGGATCAACGAGTTCTTCGGCACGCACCTGAAGGGTTGATCGCATGTGCACCTATCTCACCGAAAAGATCGATGTCGACGGCAGCGGCAAGGGAGCCCGCGGTTGGTTCTCCGTCAGTGAGGCGACCGTGTACGTCGATCACCCGGTTCATGCCCCATACGGCCACACGGTGAATATCGACATGCTTAATCCCGCGCTCGGCCCCGCCGCGCGAGTCGCGCTCGAACTCACCGAAGAGACCGCCCTGGCGCTGGCCGACGCGATCCACCGGGCGCTCGACTCCGCCCCCGCCGCCCTCGCGTCCAAGAATCAGTAACTGCCCCACCGCAACTCGAGTCAGGGCCAGTCGATCAATTCGTCACAGTGACGTTTCATTCAGTCGCCCACGCTGACGGTTACCGTAGTGTCAGCGAAATGGGACGACCGCCGGGCCCACGGGCGATCGCACCGCTGCGCCCCTTCGTCGCCGCCGCGTGCGGTGCCGGATATCTGCTGGCCGGCGAGTGGCTCGTGCGGCGCCTATTCGACACCTACGGCCCGGTGGTGTCGATTCCGCTACCCGGCATACCCGTCGTTCTGATCAAGGACCCCGCGTTGGTCAAGCAGGTGTTCACCGAGAAGCCCGACGTCCTGCTCGGCGGGAAGGGCGTGCGGCCGTCAGCGCTCATCTATGGGACAGGTTCGATGTTCGTCCAGGAGGAACCCGAGCATCTTCGACGCCGAAAGCTGTTGACTCCCCCGCTACACGGCAAGGCGCTCGAGAACTACCGGCCGATCATCGAAGACAGCACCCGACGAGCGATCGCCGGTTGGCCGAAAGACAAGCCGTTCAAGATGCTGCGCGCCGCGCGTGACCTCGCCCTGGACGTGATCGTCCGCGTGATGTTCGGCGCCCAGGATCTCGCCGAGCGCGCACGCCTGGGTCATCCCTTCGAAAAGCTCCTCGACCTGGGCTCATCGGAACAGCTCATCGTGCGCGTCGCGCTGCACTCGGTGGGTGGCTTGAAGCGCTGGCCCAAGCTCGACCGCGCCAATCAGGGTATCGACGAATTGTTGACGCCAATGATCGCTGCCCGACGTCAGGATCCCGATCTGCACAACCGCACCGACATCATGTCGCTGCTGCTCACTGCTCGCAGCGACGACGGAGAACATCTGACAGACAAGGAAATTCGCGATGACCTTGTCACCTTGGTGCTGGCCGGACACGAGACGACCGCCACTACCTTGGCCTGGATGATCGACCTGCTGCTGCATCACCCGGACATCCTTGCCAAAGCGCAGGCCGAAGCCGAGGCGGCCGAGTCGACGTCGTACGCCGAGGCCGTGATCAACGAAACGCTTCGCATACGGCCGCCCTCCCCCTTCACCGGCCGCTACACCGCAGGCGACTACCGGCTCGGCGATTACACCGTGCCCGCACGCACCCGGATCGTCCCGCATATCGGCGAGGTCAACCTGAACGCCGAAACCTATGACGATCCGCACCAGTTCCGACCGGAGCGGTTCCTCAACGCGAGTCCGCCGACCTATGCCTGGATTCCATTCGGCGGGGGCATCAAGCGCTGTCTCGGCGCCAGCTTCAGCCTCCTCGAGCTGACCGTCACGCTCCAGACGCTTCTGCGCTCGGGGAGCTTCGACGCCGTGCACGAGGACCAGGACCGACAGGTCCGCAAGGGCATCGTCTTGCTCCCGCACCGCGGAGTGGCGGTCCGGTATCGAACCTTCGACGGCGACCGGTCATAATCTTCCGAGCATTTGCCAAGACGAAGGAGTCTGAATGCAGATCGACCCTGCCGCCACCGCCTGGCTGCTCGCCTGTACCGCACTGGTCTTGTTGATGACACCGGGTCTGGCCATCTTCTATGGCGGCATGGTCCGGTCGACGGGCGTGCTGAACATGATCATGATGTGCTTCATCTCGATCCCGGTGGTCACGATCGTCTGGTTGCTGGCGGGCTACTCGCTGGCGTTCGGCCAAGATGCGGGCGGTGGTCTGATCGGCAACCTCGCCCACGTCGGGCTGTTGGGTATCGACCCGACCACCGTCCGGTCGAACGTCCCCGAACTCCTCTTCCTGACCTTCCAGTTGGGCTTCGCCATCGTCACGGCCGCACTCGTGTGCGGCGCGATCGCCGATCGCGCCAGGTTCTCGGCGTGGATGATCTACGTCGCGGTGTGGACACTGGCCATCTATGCGCCCGTCGCGCATTGGGTGTGGGGACCTCACGGCTGGCTGGCTTCGATTGGCACCGTCGACTACGCGGGCGGCCTTGTCGTCGAGATCCTGTCGGGCTCGTCGGCCCTCGCGCTGGCGCTGGTCCTGGGTCCGCGAATCGGCTTCAAATCCGAGGCGATGCGACCGCACAATCTGCCGTTCGTCTTGCTGGGTGTCGGATTGCTGTGGTTCGGATGGTTCGGGTTCAACGCGGGCTCGGCGCTCACCGCCGACGGCAAGGCGGCCGTGGTCTTTCTCAACACCCTGATCGCCGGGTGCCTCGGGATGCTGGGCTGGATCTTCGTCGAGCGCGTCCGCGACGGCCGGCCGACGACATTCGGCGCGGCCTCGGGCGTCGTCGCCGGGCTGGTTGCGATCACGCCGTCATGCGGATTCGTCGCTCCCATAGGCGCATTCGTGGTCGGACTGGCGGCGGGTGTCGTCTGCTCATACGCAGTCGGTTGGAAGTTCAAGGCCGGATACGACGACTCCCTCGACGTCGTCGGCGTTCACTTCGTCGGCGGCGTCGTCGGCACCTTCCTGATCGGATCTGCTTGCGGCCGAAGTGGTTTCCGGCCGCGTGGAGGGTCTGTTCTACGGCGGAGGGCTGTCATTGTTGGGTAAGCAGTCGCTGGCCATCCCCGTTGTCGCGATCTACGCCTTCGTGATGTCGTTCATCATCGGCAAGGTCATCGACATGACTTTTGGATTCCGCATCCAACGCGAAGACGAGATCTCCGGGATCGATCTCGCGCAGCACGCGGAGACCGCCTACACCGAAGGTGTGCACGGCGCGCCGCAGAAGCGGCCGGGACTCGGGTAATTACTCGCGAAGTATCAGCCGTATTGGGGCTTCGGCTGTTGCCGTTCCGCTTCGACGGGTGCCAAACGTCGTCGTCGATGATCTCGTAGACAAAGACAAGGACGGCAACAAATAGAAGGCCCCCGGCCCACCAGTGCCAACGGGACGAATCGTTACATACGGCCGTGGCCCACAGCGCAATACCTGTTGCCACGGCGGCGGTGAGCACGACGATGACGTGCCGCGCAGACCGAAAGCCTCCGCGCTTATCCTGAGTTCGATGCGCGACGACCTTGGCGAATATCAGCACGATCGCAACGGCGGCGACGTTGTTGAAGAAGTCCGGCTGGAAATCTGAACACGCCATCTCAATACCTCCCCGCTGACGAATAGCGTGGGGGCACATTGTAAGTGGCGAAGCTGAATCTCAACAGAGCCAGGCAGCTGGCTCGACATACCCAGGGCGACAAGCCTGATTCCCATCGCTCGATTGACCCTCGGGGAACATGTTTGGAAACCACCGGCGTAAGCGCGGAGAACATTTGCAATGGCGGTGGAGGTGGCGGCTCGGGTCGCATGGTCTCGGCACTGCGTGGCGCTTGCGGGGCCATCACTTGTACTGGCGGTTGGTCCTGCGGCGTCGGTACCTCGCTGGGTCCCGGTTGAGCCGGTTCCGGCGCCGGCATCGCGGGTACCCCCGCGCTTGTCGGAGCGAGCGTGACAGCGCGTGTCGGCGCCGCAGACGTCGACGGCGCCTGCTGCATCTCGACAGCCGGACGTCTTGAGTCGTCGGACACGATCAGAACCGAAATGACGAGCAGCACCAGAAGGCCGACGCCGGCCACGCCGCCGAGCACAGCTAGGTACGGGAACCGGCGCAGCGAGGTCCTCGAAACCTCGATCGCGGGTCCACCCTTCGGGCACATTGACGACGTCGGCGCCAAAAACCTCGTCGCGCTCCGCCGTGGCGCGCACCACTGTTGGCGGCAAGTGCGCGCACCGCCAGTGCGACCTCGGTCTCGGTCATTTGGCGCACCATAACTCGCTTCCTCACTGCGTTTGGCCTGTGTGAGCACCCGGTTGCACGGTCCAGATTATTGCCGTCGGACTTTTTGTAGGCTTTCGACTATGCCGTTTAGCGACGGTGACATTTTCGCCGGTTTTTCCATCCAGCGACTGCTCGGTGCGGGCGGTATGGGTGAGGTCTACCTTGCCAAGCATCCCCGGTTGCCCCGGCAGGACGCGCTGAAGATCCTGGCGATGGACGCGACGACCGACAAGGAATTCCGCGCCAGGTTCAACCGTGAGGCGGACCTGGCCGCGACCCTTTGGCACCCGCACATCGTCGGTGTACACGACCGTGGCGAGTACGACGGACGACTGTGGATCTCGATGGACTACGTCGAGGGCACCGACGCGCGCCATTTGTTGGAGCAGCGCTATCCCAAGGGCATGCCCTATGACGACGTCGTGGAGATCGTGACGGCAGTCGCCGAAGCGCTGGACTTCGCTCACGAGCGCCGGCTGCTGCACCGCGACGTCAAGCCGGCGAATATCCTGGTGACCACGCCATCCGGAGGTGCTCGGCGCCGGGTTCTCCTGACCGACTTCGGCATCGCCCGCGAGACCGACGACACCAGCGGACTTACCGAGGCCAATATGGCCATCGGCACCGTCACCTACGCGGCGCCCGAGCAGCTGACCAGTAGGTCGATCGACGGCCGGGTCGATCAATACGCCTTGGCCGCAACGGCGTATCACCTGTTGACCGGCACCCCGTTGTTCAGTAACTCCAACCGGGCGATCGTGGTCGGCAATCACCTCAACACGCCGCCCCCGAAGCTCTCCGAACGTCGTCCCGACCTCGCCCGCCTCGATGCCGTGATGGCGAAGGCACTGGCCAAGAACCCCGACGATCGGTATCCGTGCTGCCTGGATTTCGCCCACGCGCTCGCCGGGCAACCCTCGGCCCAGCCACCACCACCGAAGCAAGCGCAGCGGCCGGTTCCCGATCCCGCGCCCGAGCACACCGCACCCCTCAATGCCGCCAGCGAGCGCGTCCCCAGCGCCCCGCCACAGACCAAACGGCTGGACTTGATGACCGTGTACGGCACGGCCCAGGCGGTACAGCGACGTCCAGCCGGACCCGATCAGGACGGCGAGGTCCTGACATTCCGCGTCGAGCGGTACGAGTCGACCGGACGAGCACACACGGTTGTTCCGGTCGAGATACCCGTCGCCGCCTCTTCGGGTCAACTCGTCGACGGTGACGTAGTCGAGGTCAACGGCATCTGGGATGGCAGCCTTCTGCAGGCCAACACCGTGTTCACTCACGACGCAGGCGCCCCCAAGCGAAGGCGCCCGACACCCGGCGACGCCGACGAGGCCGCGCCCCCGCGACGGCGCAGGGGCTGGTTGGCAATTGCAGCGGTGATCGGCTTGGTCACGGTCGTCGTCGCATCTTTGGTCTTCGTCACGCACGGCTTCGGGCTCTGGTCCAACAGCGGCCCCGGACCGGTGGTGAAGCCCGAGCGAGCGACCGTATTCTCCCCTGGCGGTGCACCCGATCATCCGGACGAGGCCGATCGTGCGATCGACGGGAATCCGGACACATCGTGGCCCACCGACGTCTACATGGACGCCAACCCATTCCCGACTTTCAAACAGGGAGTCGGATTGATGCTGCAATTGCCTGAGCCGACCGCTCTGAGCGCGGTGAACATCAACGTGCCAAGCACCGGAACAGAGGTGCAGATCCGTGCGGCCGACAGTGCCACTCCCGCGAGCCTGTCCGATACGACCGAGCTGACCCCGAGCGTGCCGCTGCAACCGGGGAACAATCGCGTCCCTGTGAACAACAAGACGAAAACGGCCAACGTGCTGGTGTGGATCACCAAATTGGGCACCACGGACGGACAGAGCCGTACCAGCATCTCCGATATCACGCTGGAGGGTGCCGGCTGACACCGATCAGGCTGAAGCAGCGGCCTTTACAGCCTCGATTCGCGCAGGCACGTGTTTGTGCCACGGCGTGCCCGCGTAGGCGTCGCGCCATTCCGTCGACGTGAGCGCGTTCGGTGCCACGCCAGGGATCCGGCTCTGGCCCTCGTCGTCGACGAAGTCGAGACCCAATCCGTTGGGCAGTGCCGCGTGACCGGGAAGCATGGCTTCGCTGATCTCGACGCTGGCCTCGGCGCTGCCCGCCGCGGTGGTGATGCGTGCGCGCCCACCCGCGACGAGGCCGAGGGCTTGCGCGTCCTCGACGCTGACGCGCAGCGCCCCGTCAGCGTCACGCTTGCGCCAGCCTGGGTCGCGGAAGATGTCGTTGGCGGTGTAGGCACGACGCTCACCCGCTGACAACACAATCGGGAAGTCCGACGTGGTCAGCGGCGACCGCTTCGCTTGCAGTTCCCTTATCTCCGCCAGCATTTCGGGCATCTCCAGCGCGATCTTGTGATCGGCATGCGCGATCAGTTCGAAGTCGTCCTCGTACTCGTGCACGGTGAACGTCACACCGGAGCGACCGTGCAGGATCGCTTCGAACAGCGCGTTGCCATCGGCATGGCCTGCTCGTCGAACCGCTTCGGGATATTTCATCGCCGTCTTCTGCGCCAGCCCCCACAATGCCGCAGCACCCTTGAGACCGTCGGGCAGTGTCGGGCCCAGGGTCTCGTAGAGGACGTACGGCAGTGCTCGGCTCATCGCCGGATTGGCGCTGACCGCGACGAGGAACGCCGCCGCGTAGGCTTCCAGGCCCTCGTCGGCCGCTGCCCGCAAGGGCTGGAGGTCGGCATCGTCGACGACGCCGAGCGCACGCACCAGTCGAGACCAGATCTCGGGCTCCGGCAGGGTGCCCGGCAACGGCTCGAGCAGGCGATGCCTCAGGTGAAATGTGTTGTGCGGGAACTCCAGATTGAAGAACGTCGCTTCCGGCTTCTCGAACTGGCTGGCCGCGGGAAGGACGTAGTGCGCGAGCCTGGCCGTCTCCGTCATCGCGACGTCGATGACCACCATCAGCTCGAGCGACGAGAACGCCTCTCGACAGGCATTCGAGTCGGCCAACGAGTGCGCCGGGTTGCTGGTTTCCACGATCATCCCCCTGAACCGGTCGGGATGGTCGGTCAGGATCTCCAGCGGGACAACGTTGGACGGCACCAGACCCGAGATCACCGGTGAGCCCGTCACCGGCGATCGTCCCACGCCACCGAATGTGAACAGTGGCGCGAAGGACGAATGCAGATGCTGCCCTCCGCGTTTGGCGAAGTTGCCGGTGAGGATCCACAGAAGCTTGTTCAGGTACGAGCACAGCGTGCTGTTGGGCGCCTGCTGGATGCCGAGGTCCTCGAACACCGCCACGCTGTCGGCGCCCGCGATACGCCGCACCGCGGTGCGGATCAGTTCCTCGTCGACGCCACAGCGCTCCGCGTAGTCCGCCACCGGCACCTCGCGAAGCGCGTCGCGGACCGCGTCGACACCGTGCACGTGGTCAGCCAGAAACTTTTCGTTGCAAAGGTTTTCCTGTACCAGCACGGCGGCCATCGCCGCTAGGCACCAGGCGTCGGTGCCCGGCCGCACCCGCAGGTGAATGTCGGCCATCTTGGCCGTATCGGTGATCACCGGATCGATGACGATCATCGAGCGGCCAGGATCCTTGGCGATCTCGTTGAGGACGGTTCTGGCCCGGGGGAAGCTCTGCGACATCCACGGGTTCTTGCCGACGAAGACCGAGACCTCGGCGTGCTCGAACTCGCCCCGCGTGTGGCCACCGTACAGGTGCGCGTCAACCCACGCTTCCCCGGTTTTCTCCTGCGCCAACGCATTCGACCGGTAGCGCGAACCGATGGACCTCAGGAACGCGCCTGCATACCCACCGCCCAGATGGTTGCCCTGGCCGCCGCCGCCGTAGTAGAAGATCTTGTCGCCACCGTAGGTGTCGCGAATGTGTTTGAAGCCCTCGGCGATCTCGGTGATCGCGGTGTCCCAGTCGATTTCCTCGTACGTGCCGTCGGGCCGACGCCGCATCGGGGATGTCAGCCTGCTGCGGTTGTTCTGATAGTGATCCAGGCGCAGCGCCTTGTTGCACGTGTAGCCCTGCGATGCCGGGTGGTCCTTGTCGCCGCGGATCTTGGCGAGCGTGCGGCCCTCCAACTGTACGACGATGCCGCAGTTGCATTCACACAGAATGCACGCGGTCGACTTCCAGTCACCGGTCATCGGGATTTCCTTTCGCCCGTCTCGGCCTGCAGCAGTTCGCGCAGCTGCCTCTGGACAAGATCGAGTGGTTTCACGTCGCGCGACGCCCGCGCGACCACGATCGCCCCCTCGATCGACGTCGTCACGAGCATCGCCAGTTCCTCTGCGCGCGAGGCGGTCACGCCCTCGGCCGTCAAGCGCTTGCCGATCAGATCGGTCCACAGCGCGAACGCCGCCGCGGCACGCTCGATGACCTTCGTCGTGCGCTCGGGGTGATCGGGGTCTCCTGCTTCGACGGTCACCGCCACGATCGGGCAGCCCGCCCGGTAGTCACTGCGGATCAGCTGCTGGCGGTAACCGTCAATGAGGTCGTCGAGCAACTCGACCGAGTTCTGCGCCGCCGAGATCTTTGCCGCGATGTACTCCCCGGCGTACTCGGTCGCCTCCTCGAGCAGCTGCATGCGGCCGCCCGGGAAATAGTGGTACGCCGAACCGCGCGGCGCGCCGCTGTGCTTCAAGACATCGGAGATCGCGGTCGCCTGGGCGCCGCGTTCGCGGATCAACAGCGCGGCGGACACCACCATGTGCTCCCGAGGACTGCTGACCACGTTATATATGATGGCATACATAACGCGGGGCTGGCTAGGTAGGGGCCCGAACTATGCGACTGCGCGCCTCGGGTCAGCGGTTCAGCAGCCAGATCCGCGTGGACAGCGCCGTCGCGAACGCGCACCACAGCGGGTACAGCGCCAGCGGTGCCCCGCCATCGGGTCGCGTCGCGATGGCCCTTCGGGTGAGGTCGGCACTGCTCGCGGTCAGCGCCGCGGCCGCCACTGCCGACGCACCGAGCATGTGACGGTTGAAGAACAGCCATGTCCAGCTGCCGTTCAGCAGAAGGTTGAGCGCGAGTGCCGATCGGTACGCGCGAGCCTTCTCATGCCGCCCCTCGTCGTTGAGTTGATCGACGGTCGAGGCCGATACCGCGGCGATGTCGGCGTACAGGATCGGCCAGACGATCGGAAACACCTGCCGAGGCGGCTGGAACGACGGCTTGCGGAGCGTCGAGTACCAGTTCGACTCCGCGGGCTTGCTGGCCAGACCACCGACCGCCGCGGTGACGAAGACTGCGGCTGCCGACTTTGCGAGCGTGCTTGGGCGCATGGACGTTAGTTAACCGTCCTGCCGATGTCACAAACTCGACGCCTCGATGCGTCTCGTGATTATCACGCCAAACGAAGTCGCGAAAGGAACGACCATGAAGGAGATCCTCATCCTCGGCGCCGGATACACCGGCATGGGCGCAACCATGAGCCTGGCCGGCCGATTGAAGGGCCGCGATGACGTCCACATCACGCTGGTGAATCCACAGACCCGGTTCACCGAACGCCTGCGCCTGCACCAGACCGCGTCAGGCCAGGATCTGGCGGATCTGCAGATTCCCGACCGCCTCGCAGGCACCGGGGTGCATTTCGTTGCGGGCTGGGTGACTTCCATCGACGCCGACGCGCGAACTGTTCGCATCGATGACCAGTACGCGCTGCACTACGACACCCTCGTCTATGCGCTCGGCAGCGTCGCCGACACCGACACAGTCCCCGGCGTCGACGAGTTCGCCTACACCCTCAACACCCCTCGAGACGCCGCAGCACTGGCCGGCGTGCTGGACCGGCTCGGCAACGAAACCGTCGTCGTCGCGGGCGGCGGGCTGACCGGTATCGAGTCGGCCGCCGAGATCGCCGAGCAACACCCCGACGTCGATGTCGCCCTGCTCAGCCGGGGCGAACCGGGTTCGATGATGGGCCAAAAGGCCCGGGCCCGGCTGCACGCGGGTCTGGCCCGGCTCGGCGTACAGGTCCGCGCTGGCGTGGACATAGTCAAGGTGATGGCCGACGGCGTCGCACTTGCCGACGGCGAGGTCGTCCCCGCGCGCGCGGTGTTGTGGACCACGGGTGTGCGGGTGTCCCCGTTGGCAGCCTCAGCGGGCCTGGACGTCGACGACCGTGGCCGCATCGTCACCGACGCGTCCCTGCGGTCGGTGTCCCATCCGAATGTCTACGCCGTCGGCGACGCAGCCGCCATCAGGCAGAGCTACGGGGTCGTACACGGCACCTGCCAGAGCGGGATCCCCACCTCCCTGCACGCCGCCGCATCGATCGTGCGTGAGTTGAAAGGCAAGCAACCCAAGCCATTCCGCTTCGGTTACATACACCAGCCCGTCAGCCTCGGCAGGCATGACGCGGTCATTCAGTTCACCCACGCCGACGACAGCCCTGGACGGTTCTACCTGGCCGGCCGACTGGCCGTGGCGTACAAAGAGACGGTGAGCTCCAGCCCATGGCCCACCTACCGGCTGATCAGGACACTGCCCATGGCTGGGTCGACGACGTGGCGCCGCGGAGGCGGGTCGAACCGGTGACCAGCGACGAGCAGACGTTCTCGGAGTATCGGAAGCTGTTGTTCGCCATCGCTTATCGGCTTCTGGGTTCCGCCGCGGACGCCGAAGACGTCGTCCAGGACGCGTGGTTCAAGTGGTCGGGCGCCGATCGATCCCGGGTGTCCGACCCGAAGGCCTACCTCGCCAGGATCGTGTCGAACTTGGCAGTCGAGCGGCTCCGGTCGACGCGGCGCCAACGCGAAACCTACGTGGGGCCGTGGTTGCCTGAGCCGATCCTGACGCAGGCCGATGCCGCCGAGGACGTCGCAGCCGCCGAATCGGTCTCGTTGGCCATGCTCGTGGTGCTGGAAACCTTGAGCCCGTTGGAACGCGCGGTGTTCGTCCTCAAAGAGGTCTTCGACTTCTCGTATCCCGAAATCGCTGAGGCCGTTGACCGTTCGGAGCCGGCGGTGCGGCAGGCCGCCCACCGGGCTCGCAGCCACATCCAGGCCCGCCGGCCGCGCTTCGAGACCGATCGCGCCAAGAAGCGTGCGGTCACCGAGCGGTTCTTCGCCGCCTCCACAGGCGGCGACATCAACGAGCTGATGGACCTGCTGGCGCCGGAGGTCACACTGTGGACCGACGGCGGCGGAAAGGTGCGCCAGGCGATGAGGCCGATCGTCGGCGCCCCGAACGTCGCCAGGTGGCTGGCGGGCACCGTCCAGCGGCCGTACGAGGGCGTCGAAATCGCTGACATGACAGCCGAAGTCGTCGAGATCAACGGCGGTCCCGGCATCGTGATACGCGGGGCAGGCCGCATCATCGCCACGCTGACCGTCGACCTGGATGCCAACGGGAAGATCGAGACGATTCACAACGTCGCCAACCCCGACAAGCTTCACGCCATCGCCGATGGGGTCACCCGCTTCTGAGCTACCGTGACCTGATGGCAACAGCATGGACGCTGCGCACGGGCAGCGCCGAAGACCTGGACCTGGTGGAACCGCTGTGGGTCGCGGTGCACCACCGCCACCAGGAAAGCATGCCGGAGCTCGCACCGTACGTCAGCGATGCCGAGACCTGGCAAGCCCGGCGGAAGCTGTACGAGGAAGTGCTCGCCAAGCCCGACACCCTTCTTCTGCTTGCCCTCGTCAACGACGAGGCGGTGGGATACGGGCTGACCCACGTCTTCGCCATGGCGGAAACCTGGATCGAGGACACCTGGCGGACTGGCGATCGCATCGGCGAAATCGAGTCGCTGAGCGTGCTTCCCGAATACCGAGGCAGTGGCCTGGGGACGCAATTGCTCGAGCGCCTGGAGGATCACCTGCACGAGCGAGGCGTCGACGACATGATCCTCGGCGCACTCGCCGGAAACGCCGACGCGATCAGGCTGTACGAGCGGCGCGGCTACCGACCTACCTGGCTCTACCTGTCCAAGTTCGACGGACGCGGCCGCAACAGCCGATAGCCGCCGTAAAGAAGCGCCGCGACAAGGAAATTCACGAAGTAGGCGATATCGGCGCCATGCCATGCCTCGGCGACCGGACCGGTGAACAGCGAGGTGTTCATGAACGGCACGGCCGCGCCGTATGCGAGCACGAAGGCAATGACCGCCGCGACGGCATCCAACGGCTCGGTGTGCTCCTCGGCGGGGTTGATGTTCGCCCGGCCGCGGATGCGCATGACCCAGTCGATCACCACCACCGCGACGAACGCCGGAATCCAGTAGCTCACCAACAACAGCACGTTCTGGAACCGCGACGCCGTGTCGGCGGAATGCAGCCATAGGATCAACACGAACGCGATCGCCGTGACGACGACTGCGGACACCGGCCTGCGCACGCGCACCCCGATCGTCTGTAGCGCCAGGGACCCGCTGTAGTCGTTCATCACCCCGGAACCGATCGAGGCCAGTGCGATGATCAGCAGGGCGAGGCCGCCAAGGATCCCACCGCCCATCACCGAACGCACACCCTCGGCGGTCTGGTCGGAAACCAATCCCCCGGCCGCGATTCCGATGCCCTGAACGAAGATATACCCCAACACGATTCCGGCGAACGTGTAACCGAACACTGCGATGCGCGACGAGCCTGACGGCAGATAGCGACTGAAGTCGGCGGCGTAGCTGGCCCACGAGATCGACAGGCTCAGCGCAATCGTGACCTCGAGGACGAAGGCGCCTGCAAGGTCGGCGCCGTGCGCCGTTGCAGGCGTGACGATCTGGTGGCCCGCGGCGAGTTTGACGGCGAACACGACGAACGTGACGAACAGGACAACCGTCAGCACCGCCTGGATCCGGTGGATCATCTCGTATCCGAAGAACCCGACCGCGCCCTGCACACCCAGCACGATCAGAACAGCGCCCCAGAACGGAATGCCGAGCAGCACCGCAAGCGCCTCGCCGCCGAACAATCCGACGAGTGCATCCCAGGCGATCGACGAAAGCCACTGCAACGCACCGGGAAGCACCACCCCGGCGCCGAACGCCATTCGTGAGTTCGGCAGTTGCGCGGCGCCTGTGCGCGGGCCCCACGTCGACAGGTAGGCCACCACCAGCGAGCCCAGCACCGTGCCGATCACCATCGCGATCAGGCCGAGCCAGAACCCGAGTCCCAACCCGATCGCCAGCGCCCCGGTGAAGACACCGGTCATGTTGACCTGCGGCGCGAACCACACCGTGAAGAGGCGCCGCGGGGTGCCGTACCGCTGGTCCTCCCGGATCGGCGCGATGCCGTGCGTCTCGACGGACAGATCCCCCGCACCCGACGGTGTGCGCCCGCTGAATGTCGGCGCGGTCAGTGCACTTGCCGGTTGGCCCCCTGGCGTCATGCGTCCATTCGACCACGCCGTGCTCAGCGCCCTGTAGGGCAAGGGACATAATCGGTAGAACGAAGATGGTCTAACGAATGGAGGGTGCGTGGTCGAGACCGAACCGGCGCGCACTCCTGCCGCCCTTGACCAGCCGCTTCGACGGCCCAGCGTGCTGATCGCCGGGCTGAGCGTGGTCGTCCTGACCGTCGCGGTCCTGCAAACTGCCGTCGTTCCGGTGCTCGGCGTCATCGCCCACCAACTACACGCGTCGACTGTCGCCGTCAGTTGGGCGGTCACTGCGAATCTGCTCGCCGCCGCAGCGGCGACGCCGTTGATCGGCAGGCTCGCCGATTTACACAGTAAGAAACGCGTGCTGTTGGTCGTGCTCGTCGTCGTGCTGGTGGGCTCCGTGCTAGCCGCCACGACAAAGTCGCTTCCCCTTCTGATCGTGGCTCGGGTGCTGCAGGCGGCGTCGTACGCGCTCTATCCCGTCGGAATCGCGATCCTTCGCGAAGAGCTGCCCGAACACCGGATGGTGTCGGCGATGTCGGTGCTGTCTGGCACGTTGGGCTTCGGCGGCGGCACCGGGCTCGTCGTCGTCGGCTTGCTGATGAACCACGGCGCGAACTACCACCGCGTCTTCTGGCTCACCACCGCCTTCACGATTCTGGTCATTGCAATCGTGGTCCTGATAGTCCCGTCGCGGCCACGCAGTACGACGGGCTCCATCGACTGGCTGGGGGCCGCGGGCCTGGCGGCAGGCCTTTCGGCAATCCTGCTGGCGATCACCCAGGGCCACTCCTGGGGCTGGACCTCGCCGAAAACCCTCGGCTGCGGGGCCTGCGGCGTCGTCCTGTTGGTCGGCTGGTGGCTGTGGGAGCGGCGCGCCAACCAGCCGCTGGTGTCGATCGAGATGCTGAGCCGGCGCCCGATAATGCTGACCAATCTCGCCACGATCTTCGTGGGCATGGGACTGTATTTCGCCTTCCTTGGCCTGACCCAGTTCGTCCAAATCCCACATCAGGCAGCGGGATACGGCTTCGGCGCGACCGTCTTGGAAGCCAGCGTCGTCTACCTTCTTCCCGGAGCCGTCACCGGCTTTCTGGTCGCGTTGGCCAGCGGCAGGTTCATCGACCGGTTCGGCGCACGACCGGTGCTCGTCGTCGCGGCCATGGCGGGTATCGCCGGCTTCCTGTTCATCGCCCTTGTGCATTCGGCGCCGTGGCAGATCATCGTCGCCAGCATTCTGGCCAACGCCTACATCAGCCTCGGCTACGGCGCACTGCCCGCGTTGGTTGTCAGCGAAGTCTCGGCAGGCGAAACCGGCGTCGCCACGGGCATGAACGCGATTGCCCGCACCATCGGAAGCGCGATCGCCGCTGCGGTCGTCGCGGTCCTGCTGGGCCGCTCGGCTGCGGGCACGTCGGTGCCGATGGAAAGCAGCTTCATCGCGATATTTCTCGGCGGCGCGATCACTGCGGCGTTGGCGATGGTGCTCATTGCGCTCTCCAAAGTGCAGGCGCGCGGCATCGATACCGTCGAAGCGCGCTACGAATCCCGCGCCATGAACAACCGATGGGGTTAACGAAGTGCAGCCAGGTTGGTCACCGACTTGTGTATCTCGGACCGCAGCACCCGTGCGACGAGCCGCCCGATCCGGGTGCCCAGCAGCCCGCCCGTCAATTCGGCCCTGACCCGGAATCTCGATCCCGGCGGATCGTCCTGCACCTCGACGACCAGGTTGATGCGCACTCCGCCGCGGCCCGCCCCGCTCATCTCGATCAGCTTCGGCTCGTCGTAGCGGGTGACCCGCCAGTGGATGACATTGCGGAAACCCTTGACCTTGATGCACGAAGAGACGCAGGTGCCCACTTCGATGGTCGTCGGCACCTCGCTTCGCCAGCCGCCGAAGATGGTCAGCCATTCGTCGAAGCGATGCAGGTCCGACGCGAGTTTCCAGGCTTGCGGCGGAGCCAGATCGGTGGAGACAGCCACGTCAATCGTCGCCATTACTGTGTCCTACCCCCGACAAGGGGCTGTTGAAACTAAACTTGCAGGCCTCACACCGCATCGCTGTACTGCGCCGGCTGCCGACGGTCAGCCGTGGTTTTGACACGGCCAAATCCGCGAAATCTGTCCCTCAGCAACCCTGGAGACGAGGGATTCCATTGTCAAAATGTAAATTCGTTGCGGAATCGCTTGCGAAGGACGACGGAATCCGCGATTGTTTACCCACCAGCTTCGGGGGACAGTTCGGGGGGCCAAGGAGGTTTCGTCCTGACCGGCACAGACACCACCGCCGTAGACAAAACGACGGGACAGGACCCGGCCTCTCGCCCCAAGGGCGGCCCGGTCATCGAGATCGACAATGTCACCAAGCGCTTCGCCGACTACGTGGCCGTCAGCGAAGCTGACTTCTCCATCGCCTCGGGCGAGTTCTTCTCGATGCTCGGCCCGTCGGGCTGCGGCAAGACGACGACGCTTCGCATGATCGCCGGCTTCGAGACGCCGACCGAGGGCGCCATCCGCCTCGAGGGTAAGGACGTGTCGCGGGTGCCGCCGCACAAGCGCAACGTCAACACGGTGTTCCAGCACTATGCGCTGTTCCCCCATATGACGGTGTGGGACAACGTCGCATACGGCCCGCGCAGCATGAGGAAGGACAAGGCGGAGGTCAAGCGGCGCGTCGACGAGTTGCTCGAGATCGTCCGCCTCACCGACTTCGCCCAGCGCAAGCCCTCGCAGCTGTCCGGCGGACAGCAGCAGCGCGTGGCGCTGGCCCGGGCATTGGTGAACTACCCCAGCGCGTTGCTGCTCGACGAACCCCTTGGCGCCCTGGACCTCAAGCTGCGCCAGGTGATGCAGTTCGAGCTCAAGCGTATCCAGCGAGAGGTCGGGATCACGTTCGTCTATGTGACCCACGACCAGGAGGAAGCGCTGACGATGAGTGACCGCATTGCGGTCATGAACGCAGGCAATGTGGACCAGATCGGCAGCCCGACCGAGATCTACGATCGGCCGTCGACGGTCTTCGTGGCCAGCTTCATCGGGCAGGCCAATCTGTGGGCGGGCAAGCAGACCGGCCGAGCCAACCGCGACTTCGTCCAGGTCGACGTTCTTGGCACCTCGTTGAAGGCCCGGCCGGGCGAAACCACCATCGAACCCGGCGGACAAGCAACGCTGATGATCCGTCCGGAGCGTGTTCGGGTGTCGATGGAGGCGCCGACGGGCGATGTCGCCACGGTGCCCGCGACGGTCACCGACCTCATCTTCCAGGGGCCCGTGGTACGCCTGTCGCTCTCCGCGCCCGATGACTCGACGATCGTCGCGCACGTCGGACCCGAGCAGGATCTGCCGCTGCTGCGTCCGGGCGACCAGGTCCATGTGAGCTGGGCACCCGAGGCGTCGTTGGTGCTCCCCGCTGCTGACATCCCGACCACCGAGGACCTCGAGGAGATGCTCGACGACTCGTAGCGGTTCGCTTTTAGACCTGTCCTCCTCCCTTTCCCGGAATCCACGAAAGGCGCACTTGCTATGCCCAACGAAATCGATCCCCGGCTCTTGTCCCGCCTCGCTACCAACCGCACCTCCCGCCGGCGCTTCATGGGCGGTGGTGCCGCCGCCGCGGCGGCCGCCATCCTCGGCCCGTCATTCCTGGCAGCCTGCGGAGGAAACAAGGGCGGCGGCGGCAGCACCAGCGGTACGCCTGCGGCGTCCGCTCCTGCTGACGACGGCAAGCCCGCGTCCGGCAGACTGCGGGTCTCGAACTGGCCCGCTATACATGGCCGACGGGTTCGTCGCGGCGTTCCAGACCGCGAGCGGCCTCACCGTCGACTACAAGGAAGACTTCAACGACAACGAGCAATGGTTCGCCAAGGTCAAGGAGCCGCTGTCGCGCAAGCAGGACATCGGCGCCGATCTCGTGGTGCCGACCCAGTTCATGGCCGCCCGCATCCTGCAACTCGGCTGGCTCAACGAAATCCGCGAATCCCGCTGGACAAACAAGAAGAATCTGCGCGCCGACCTGCTGAACACGAAGGTCGACCCTAGCCGCAAGGCCACCGCGCCGTACATGACGGGCATGGTCGGCCTGGCCTACAACAAGGCGGCGACCCAAAAAGACATCAAGGGCATCGACGATCTGTGGGATCCCGCGTTCAAGGGCCGCGTCAGCCTGCTGTCCGACACCCAGGACGGGCTCGGCATGATCATGCAGTCGCAGGGCAACTCCATCGAGGACCCCACCGAGCAAGCGGTCCAGAAGGCCGTCGATCTGGTCAAGGAGCAGAAGGACAAGGGGCAGATCCGCCGGTTCACCGGCAATGACTACGCCGACGATCTGGCCGCGGGCAATATCGCTGTCGCGCAGGCGTATTCGGGTGACGTCGTTCAGTTGCAGGCCGACAATCCCGACCTGCACTTCATCATCCCGGAGTCCGGTGGCGACTGGTTCATCGACACCATGACGATCCCCTACACGACACAGAACCAGGCCGCTGCCGAGGCGTGGATCAACTACATCTACGACCGCCCCAACTACGCCAAGCTGGTGGCATTCGTCCAGTACGTGCCCGTGCTGTCGGATATGAACGACGAGCTCGACAAGGTCGACCCCAAACTGTCGAAGAATCCGTTGATCGTTCCGCCGGAGGCCGACGCTAAGAAGCTGAAGTCATGGGGGCCGCTCACCGACGAGCAGACCACGAAGTTCAACTCCATGTACGCCGCAGTCACCGGCGGCTGATCCGATGGCAGGCGTCGCCAGCAGCAGTCGGCAGCGGAGCAAAATCGCTCCGTATCTGATGATCCTGCCCGCCCTGCTGTACCTCGGGGTCTTCTTCGTGGTGCCCTTCTTCTCGTTGGCGCGCACGTCGCTGTCCTCGATGGGCGGTTCGGTCTATCTGCCGACGCTGACGTTCGCGTGGGACTTCGGCAATTACCTCGATGCGTTCAGCACGTACCGCGACCAGATCATCCGGTCGTTCACCTACTCGCTGGCGGCCACGCTGCTGTGTCTGCTGCTGGCGTTCCCGCTGGCCTATGTCATCGCGTTCAAAGCAGGCCGGTACAAGAACCTGATCCTGGGCCTGGTGATCCTGCCCTTCTTCGTGACGTTCCTGATCCGCACGATCGCCTGGAAAACCATTCTGGCCGACGACGGTTGGGTGGTCACCGCGCTCGGCCATGTCGGCCTACTGCCCAGTGAGGGTCGTCTGTTGTCGACCAGTTGGGCCGTGATCGGCGGGCTGACCTACAACTGGATCATCTTCATGATCCTCCCGCTGTACGTCAGCCTGGAGAAGATCGATCCGCGACTCCTGGAGGCGTCGAAGGATCTGTACTCGTCGAACATCCGCGCTTTCCGCAAGGTGATCCTGCCGCTGTCGATGCCCGGCGTGCTGGCGGGCAGCATGCTGGTGTTCATCCCAGCAGTCGGCGACTTCATCAACGCCGACTATCTGGGCAGTACCCAGACCACCATGATCGGCAATGTCATCCAGAAACAGTTCCTCGTGGTCAAGGACTACCCTGCCGCTGCAGCGCTCTCGATGGTGTTGATGGTGATCATCCTGGTCGGCGTGCTGATGTACACCAGGGCGCTTGGTACGGAGGACCTGGTATGACGACACAGGCGGGCGCCGCCGTCGCGACCGCGGCGGACCAAGTCGACCACCCTGCGAAAACCGTCAAGGGCTTCCCGAAGTGGGGCGACCTGCTCTTGCGGGTCGTCGCGGGCCTGGTGCTGTTTTACCTGTTCCTGCCGATCTTCGTGATCATCCTGTTCTCGTTCAACGATCCGAAGGGCAAGTTCAACTACTCGTGGCAGGGCTTCACCCTGAAGAACTGGGCCAACCCGTTCAAGTTCCCGGCCCTGACGGACGCGCTGAAGCTGAGCCTCAACGTCGCCGCGGTATCCACGGCGATCGCCGTCGTCCTCGGCACCCTGGTCGCAATAGCTCTTGTGCGGCAACGGTTCCGCGGCCAAACAGCGGTCGACACGTTCTTGGTGATCCCGCTGACGGCTCCCGAAGTCGTCTTGGGCGCAGCACTGCTGACGCTGTTCCTCGACTTCGGCTGGCAGACCGGCTACGTCACCATCCTGATCGCGCACGTCGCTTTCGAGATCAGCTTCATCGCCATGACGGTGCGGGCCAGGGTTCGCGGATTCGACTGGACGCTCGAGGACGCGTCGATGGACCTCGGTGCGAGTCCCACCCGGACATTCTTCAAAGTCACGCTGCCGCTGATCATTCCGGGCATCATCGCCGCGGCGATGCTGTCGTTCGCGCTGTCCCTCGATGACTTCATCATCACCTATTTCGTCAGCGGTTCGACGGTGACCTATCCCCTGTACGTGAACGCCGCCGTCAAGGCGTCGGTCCCGCCGCAGATCAACGTGCTGGCGACCGCGATCCTGGTCATCAGCCTGATCCTGCTCGGAGTGGGAACGCTGTACCGCCGCAAACGAATCGAGGCCTGACCGACCGGGCCTATTGGTCCAGGCGTACCGTCACCGATACCCGGCCTTTGGCGTCCCGGTTGGCGACGGCATGCCCGGTTCGGTCCTGCCCGCGCAGGTTCACCAACGTGATCGGTCCACCCTCGCCGAGGAAGTTGCGCCACCAGTTCTTCGAGCCGGCACCGGCCACTCCGATGATGAGATCGCCACCGGAGCGCCGATAGCCGACCGGGATCTCGAACGTCTTACCCGAACGCCGCCCGACGTAGCGGATCACGACCAGCCCTCGGCCGATCACGGGACCGACCACCGGCGCGTTGATCAGGGATACGGCTGCCCCGTTGACAATTCGAACCAGCGGTGAATCCATCATTCCTCGAGCCATGGGTCGAGCCTAGCCGGATGTCAGCTGACCACCTCTGCAGGAACCGGCGGAGACGATCGTGCGCCGGTGCGTGCCGCGCCGACGCCTGCGGCGACCACCAGGCAGATGCCGACCACACCACCGGGACCGGGCACCTGGTGCAGGATCAGCAGCCCGACAAGCATCGCGAATGCCGGCTCGAGGGCCATCAACGTGCCGAACGTTGCGGTGTTCAAGCGGCGCAACGCCAGCATCTCGAGGGCGAATGGGACGACGGGCAGAAGGATTGCCAGACCGACCCCGACCAACAGGATCTCAGGGGTCATCCGGGGCAGCACCGTTGGTCCGACCACGATCGTCGACACCAGGCCTGCGACCGGCATCGAGACCGCGAGCCCATTGATGCCCGCGACCTCGTCGCCGACCCGCTGGGTCAGCAGGATGTAACCGGCCCAGCACACGGCTGAGCCCAGCGCGTACAGCACGCCGATCGGGTCGACCGCGCCCGCCCACGGCTGAGTGAGCAGCACGACGCCGATCGCGGCGAAGCCCGGCCACAGCACACGCCCGCCACCCTTACCGTTCGCGACGGCGACACCCAGCGGCCCGAGGAACTCCAGCGCACTGGCCGTGCCCAGCGGGATCCGACCCGCCGCAGCCATGAACAGCATGGTCACCGACGCCGTCACCACACCCAGCGCCACACACACCAGGAAGGTCTTTCTGGTGAACGCCGCGGGACGGGGCCGGACGATGACGAGCATCAACACGCCCGCCCAGGCCAGCCGCAGCCACGCGGCACCCTCGACGCCGATGCGGTCGATCATCGCGACGGCGACCGCCAGCCCGACCTGCACACACAGCATGGACCCCATCGCCATCAGGGCGCCGGTGCGGGCTTGGTTATCGGTCACTCCTGCATTGAACGGTACGTCGACCGTTCATGTCCACGTGATTTTCATGGACATAATGTTCATGATTTCAAGACAATTGACTCATTGAGCGACGGGCTCGTACCCGTTGATCGCCTCCACTTTGTCGGCCGATTTGCTGGCCGGGTCGAACTCGTAGTCGAGCCATTCGCGGGCGAGTCGGCGGGCCAGTTCCGGGCCGATGACGCGTTGGCCGAGGCACAGCACCTGGGCGTTGTTCGACAACACCGAGCGTTCGACGGAGAAGCTGTCGTGCGCGGTGACGGCGCGGATTCCCGGCACTTTGTTGGCGCTGATCGCCACGCGAGACCGGTGCCGCAGACCAGCAGTGCGCGGTCGGCCTTGCCCTCGGCCACCATGCGCGCCGCGGCCACCGCAACGTGCGGGTAGGCGGTGTCCTCGTCGGCTCCGACGCCGACATCGGTGACCTCGGCGACCCGGGAATCCGCCGCGAGATCGCCTTTGAGCGCCTCCTTGTACTCATATCCCGCATCGTCGGAACCGACGACGATCCGCAGTCGAGACGTCATGTCACTTGTCTCCTTTCGCGGTCAGCGTGAAGCAGTCGGCGACAGTCACTGCACACATCGCCAACGATGTCGCACCCGCGTCGGGCGTACCGATGCTGCGCTCGGCCAGCGGCCTGGCCCTGCCGACCTTGGGCCGCAACTGCGCGGTCGCTCGCGCCGCGTCGGTGGCGACCTCGGCTGCAGAGCTCCAGGCTTGCTGCCACGGCTCGCCGTCTGCCACCTTGCGCTCCAACTCCTCGACGAACGGCAGCAACGCATCGAGCATCGTCTTGTCGCCCGGCGATGCGCCGCCGAGCTGAATCAGGGCGTCATAGCCGTCGCGCATGCCGGCGGCCACCGCCACCGAATCGGGCGCGCCGACATCACCCAGTCGCGCGCCAATCGCGCTGAGCATCGCCCCCCACAAGCACCCCCGACGTACCACCCGCCTTGGCCGCCCACGCCTTTCCCGCAGTCGCCAGCACCGAGCCCTGACCTGCACCCTCCTCGACTGCCTTGGCCGCGGCCTCACGCGCAGCGGTCGACCCCTTGACCATGCCCGCTGCCGTGGTCACCGTCGCCGGCGATGGCGTCGATGCGGCCGAGCTCCTCCTCGGCGTCGGCAAGCATCGCCGCCATCGCGTCGATGGCCCGCGCGACCCGCCTGCCGCCGTTGCGGCCGTCGTCGTCGGCCAGTTCGGCCAGTGCCAGCGTCGGGGCGGAGGCCTCCGCGGCGGCATCGGTGCGCACCTCGCCGACGCCGCTGAGCCGAGGCGCCCCTTTGCGATACGCCGGTGTGTCCGCCGGTGCCCGCCAATACTTTTCGAGCTCATCGTCGAGCCACATCACCGTAAGCGAGCAGCCCGCCATATCCAGGCTGGTGACCAGTTCGCCGACTTCGGGCTCGACGATCTCGAAGCCACGATCACGCAGCAGTCGAGCGACGGTGCCCCATACGACGAACAGCTCCTCGTACTTCGTGCGGCCAAGACCGTTGAGTATCACCGCGATCCGCTTCGACTGCGCATCGGTCTTGTCGCCGAGGACACCGTCGACCAGGGTATGGGCCAGCTCGTCGGCGGTCGGCATGTCCTCGTCGGAGACACCGGGCTCACCGTGAATGCCCAGCCCGAGACCCATCTTGCCCGTCGGGCACGGTGAACAGCGGCTCATCGGCGCCCGGCAGGGTGCAGCCGTCGAAGGCGACACCGAGCGTGCGCGTCGCGGCGTTGGCCGCCTCGGCCACCCGGACGACGCCGGCCAGGTCCAGGCCGTCCTCGGCCGCGGCGCTCGCACATTTGAAGACGGTGAAATCGCCTGCGATACCACGCCGTTTGACCTCTTCGCCCTTCGGCGCGCTGGCGACGTCATCGGTGACCGCGAAGTAGCTGCGCGCTCGATCCCCTCGCTGCGCAGCTGCGTCACGGCCAGGCCGAAGTTCATCACGTCGCCCGGCGTAGTTTCCGGTCGTCAACAGCACACCGGCGTCGCCGTGTGCGGCGCGCGCCACCGACGCGGCCTCCTCGGCAGACGGCGAGGTGAAGATGTTTCCGACCACCGCCCCGTCAGCGAAACCCGCACCGACCGTTCCGCAGAACGCCGGGTAGTGCCCCGAACCGCCACCGATCACCACCGCGACCTTGCCCGGACGCGGTCTTGTGCGCACGCACCACACCACCGGGCACGCCCGCGACATACCGGGAGTTCGCATCGAGAAACCCGGCAAGCATGTCCTCGGTAAACCGCGCCGGATCATTGAACAGCTTTGTCATCGCAATCGTTCCCCAGATTCGCTGTCGAACAGATAGACGCGTTCCGGCGGCGCCGTCACCACGACTCGCTGTTCGGGTTCGTAGCTGTCCTGCTGCCGGTGTCTGGACGACGATGCCTTCCTCGACACCGGCGACGGTGCTTGTCGCCAGGCCGAATTCGAGCAGATGCTCGAAGTAGGCGACCGTGGTCGCGATTCCCCGTGCCGCGTCGGTCGTCGATGGCGCAGTCCTGGGGTCGGATGCCGACCGTCACCTTGGTGCCGTCCGGCACTCCCGTGATCGCCGTCTCCAAACCACCTGAGTTGGAGCCGATTTCGACACGGACCTTGCCGCCGTCTGTCTTCGCAACCCCGCGCAGGACGTTGATCTGCGGCTCACCGACGAACTGCGCGACGAACAGATTCGCCGGATCGTCGAAGACCTCATCGGGCGTGCCGAACTGCTGCACCACGCCGGCATCCATCACCGTCAGGCGGTCGGCCAGCGACAGCGCCTCGACCTGGTCATGGGTGACGACGATCGTGGTGTAGCCGAATTCCCGCTGCAGCACCTTCAGTTCGCGACGGACGCGTTGCCGCGCCGAGGCGTCGAGATGGCTGAGCGGCTCGTCGAGCAGTAGCACCGGCGGGTTACGGACGAGTGCGCGGGCCAGCGCCACCCGTTGCTTCTGTCCGCTGGACAGCCCGGCGGGCCGCAGGTTGAGCAGTTCGTCCATCTCCAGCCGCTTACTGATCGAGTCGACCATCTGCTCGGCGCCATTGACCTTGCGGGCCTTCAGTCCGTAGAGCAGGTTCTCCCGGATCGACATCGGTGGATACAGCGCGTAGCTCTCGAACCCGACGCCGATTCCCCGCTTGGACGCGGGCAACTGCGAGATCTCACGATCCCCGATCTTGATCGACCCGTCGTGACTGTTTCCAGCCCCGCGATCATCCGCAGCGTGGTGGTTTTTCCGCAGCCGGACGGCCCGAGCAGAGCGACCAGCTCGCCGGGCTCGATGGCGAGGTCGATGCCCTTGACCGCCGTCACCTTGTCGCGCCCGCGTGACGAGTAGGTCTTCACCAGCTCAGTCAACGTGAGGCTTTGCGCTGCCGTGTTTTTGGTGTCGGCCGCTTGACGCGGCCGACCGGTCATCACACTCACTGTGCAGCCTCCAATGCCGAGTCGCGGGTGGATTCAGAGAGACGCCGCGTGTCACCGTCGCCGCTGGCGAAACACGTGCACGTCGGAGTCGGCGACCGACATGGAGACCTCGGAGCCTTCCCCGACGCCTTCGCGCCCGGACGCGAGCACGATCAGCTGTGCGCCGCCGACGTCGACGGTCAGCTCGATATTGCGGCCGAGCCGCTCCGCGAGGGTGACCTTGCCGCGCAGGGTGCCGCCACCGTCCGAGCCGACGTGGATATCGCACGGTCGCAATCCGACCCGGACGCGGTAGCCGCGATCACAGCGAGTGTCAGCCGGGATGGGCACGTCGATTGATCCGTCTCCCAGCCGAATCCGGCCGTCATCGACCACCCCGTCGAGGATGTTGATCTCCGGTTGGCCGAGCGAGCGGGCGACGAAGGTGTCGGCCGGCTGCCGCCAGATCTCCTCCGGGGTGCCGATCTGGACCAGCCTGCCCTCTCTCATCACCGCGATCCGGTCACCCAGGGCCAGCGCTTCCTGATAGTCATGCGTGACATAAATCGTCGTGGTGTTCGACATGGCGCCCAGCTGCTTGAGCTCGGCACGCATGGCCGCGCGCAGTTTGGCGTCGAGGTGGCTCAGCGGTTCGTCGAGCAGATAGATGTCTGCGGGGCGCACCAGCACCCGGCCCAGCGCCACCCGCTGCCGCTGACCGTTCGACAGTTCCCGCGGAAACCGCTTCTGCAGGTGGTTGATACCCAGTGTGCTCGTCACCTGGTCGATGCGTTGTTGGCGGTCCTGCTCCGAATACCGGCCCGTGCGGCCGCGAGCATGATCAACGGCGTCGACATCCCCGTCGACGGCGGCTACACGATGGGGTGACGCTACGCGGGGTCGGTGGCGCCCAGCCGATGCACGACATCCTTTGTGGCCGGGTACAACTCACGCCACGTCGCGTACAGGTCGTCGTAAAGCGCCCGATGGCCGGGGTTTGGCTTTATCTCCCTGGCGATCTTCGCCCAGTCGGTGCCGGGTGACACCAGGCCGACGCCGATAGCGGCAAGTAGCGCGTCACCGTAGCTGGCGCCGATGGCCTCTTCGGGGACCAGCTGAGGACGCCCCGTGACATCGCTGACCGCCTGCGCCCATAAAGGACTGCGCAGTCCTCCGCCCACCGCGACCGTCCGCTCACCGGCATGCGCATCGTCGAACCGCTCGAGGATCTGCCTGATGCCGAACGCGATTCCCTCATAGGCGGCGCGAAAGATGTGCCCGCGGCCGTGCCGCAGGGTCAGCCCGGCGACCACTCCCCTCGCCTGTGGATCGAATACCGGAGTCCGTTCGCCCGCCAGATACGGCAACATCAGCAGGCCGTCACTGCCCGGCGGCACATCGAGCGCTTCGGCCATCAGGTCGTCGAAGGTCGCCCCACCCGTGACCCCCTGCAGCCAGCCGATCAAGCTGCCTGCCGTCGAGGTGCCTGCGGCCAGCGCGAGGCTGTCCTTCTCGACACCGGCCGTCGTCCACAGAGTCGGATCGCTGCAGTAGTCGTCGATGACCTGCACCAGAAACATCGTCGAGCCGTACATCAGCATCTGATCGCCGGGACGCCGCACCCCCACCGAGAACGCCTCGGAGTATGCATCGACGGTGCCCGCGGCGACGGGTGTACCGACCGGAATACCGGTGGCCGACGCCGCGGCTGGGGTCACGCTGCCGACGACGTCGCTCGGCCACACCAGGCGCGGGAGTGGGAGGTGACCGCAGATCCGCCCCGCCCATTGCTGATTCCAGCCGAAGTCGCGGGTGGCGTACAGCGGGTCGCACTGGCTGGCCGTGTGGTGATCCATCACGTACTCACCCGTGAGCTTCGCCGCGATATAGGAGTTCGACCCGTACCAGCCCGTCGCGCGCTCGAACACCTCGGGCTCGTGTCTGCGCACCCATTCCAGCTTCGGGCCCACCGCCTGACTGGACAGCAAGGTGCCTGCCCGCTCCAGGATGTTCTGCTCGCCGAACTCCTCGGTGAGCGATTCGATCTCGGCGGTGGCACGAGTATCGACGCCATACAGAATCGCCGCACGTAACGGGCGAAGGTCGTCGTCACAGAGGACCAGGCACGGTCCGACGCCACTGACACACATTCCGGCGAGGCGGCCACCGGTCGGCATCTTCGCCATCAGCGCGGCGCCGATGGCGCACACCTCGCGCCACCAGACCGCCTCGGCATCGACTTCCGCCCAGCCAGGCCGCGGCAGGTCCATCGTGTGCGCGATGGTTTCCGACGCCAGAACAGACCCTGCAGTGTCGACGAGCACACCTTTCGTGCTCCCCGTACCCATGTCGATTCCGAGCAGCAAGTCCACGCAAATCACCCTACGTTGAGCCATTCGGTCATCGGGTGTCCGTTAGAGCTGAATGCTTCTGGGCATACCGTTCGCCACACACGAACAATCGAGCGATGGAGATGTGGGAGCTCGTCATCCGCGAGTCGGTTGGGTTCGATGCGGAAGGTGACCGAGGCTTTCGCGTTGACGCCGTCGACGGCGTCGCGAGGCCACCCGGATGCCGAAACCACCCGCTTCGCAAAAAAATCGCCGACGCCCCTACCCGAATCACGGGCGTCCGTGTCCTGCCTGAGCCGGGCGAAACAGGCATGGATCGCCGACGATTGACACGGCTTGCTCAGTCAGGTGGCTTGGGAAGGCGCAGCATCGTTTGGACGGCGATGTAGAGCTCGACAGTTCCCAACGGGTCGTCGACGGATCGTCCGGTGAGCTGTTCGACGCGGCTTAGCCTGTGGCGCACGGTGTTGCGGTGGCAAAACAGTCGCTTGCCGGCTTCGCTGATCGAGCCCGCGGTGAAATAGGCGTCCAGCGTTTCCAACAACACGTCACGCTCTTCGGCGGGGGTGCACAGCAGCGGCCCCAGAACGTTGTTCATCACGCGGTACGACGTTGTCGGGGCACTGGCGATCAGAGCCGGCACCGGTGCGTCGTCGAACACGCACAGTTCCGGTTCACCCGGCGCGATGCTGGCCATCGCGATTCGGGCCAGATGCATTCCCTGCGATGTCTTCTCCAGGCCCTCGTAGACGGGGCTTACCCCGACCCGGGTCATCACCACCGGCCGCACCATGTCGACCATGCGCTGCAACGCGTCGGAACTTCGCAGCGAAACGATGCCGACATGCAGATCGGGCAGCAACCGCCACGCCGACCCGATCCCGCGATCGCGCAACCGGGTTTCGATATTCGGCAACGCATGCCGGGCCAGTGTTGGCGGTTCGGCCGCCACCACTACGAACGAACCCGTATAGGGCAGGGCCAGCAGGTCCGCTGCCTCCCACACCGTCGCAGTGTCGGCGACACTGCCGGACACCAGCGCCTCGACGAGAGCCGAACGCTCCTGGTCACGGGTGAGGATCTGCTCGGTCATCGCGTCGCGATACGCCGAGGCCATCTCGGTGGTGAACATCTCGCTAAGAGTCCAAACATCCGATGCAATTCGCACCAACTCGGTCGCTGAGACCAACCCCGAGCCCTCGGCCTCGGTCGCGATGCATTCCCACATGTAGGCGAAACCAGTCCGATACGCGCTGAGCACCATAGCCAACGGCGCACCCTGCGCGGCGCGGCGCCGGCCCGTCCCACGCGGCGCCGAGAGATCAAAGGGACCGACATCGGACAGGCTGCGAAACCCGAACTCCAGGTTCTGCCGGCATGACCTATTGAGGTCATCGCGCGGAACCGGCTGTTCGTTCCGATAGGCCTCCACCTGTTGGCAAATACGCTCGGTCGCCTCATCCGCGAATTGCGGCAGCTGCTCCAACAGCGCCGATGACAGAGCGACCACGTTCGCGTTCGACGGCAGGCCCGATAAGCCATCCACCTCTCGAGCATAAGAGCGCCACACCACCAACTCGTTGTGCTCGTGCACTATTTGCAGCCGGGCGAACTGTACCGACGACCATCGACTCACCGTGTCATCCGTCACACGATAAATGCGCGCTACGGCGCGAGGTTTGGCCGCTTTCGGGTGTTGTCGACCACCGGGCAGCAGGATTTCCCGCCGCTGACGACCCCGAACATCTACGGCGCGAAGGAAGGACATCATGACCGCCCCCAGCCCTGCCACCGATGCCCGGCCCGTATACACGGACATCGGCAAGGCCCTCGGCACCGACTATTTCCTGCTCAAAGCGGACCTCACTGCTAGCGAGCAGCACTACCTGGAGCGCACCCGGCAATTTGTCCAGGAGGAAGTCCTGCCGGTGATCAACGGCTTCTGGGAACGCGCGGAGGTGCCCGTAGCGCTGTGCCGGCGGCTGGGCGAGCTCGGCCTGGTCGGCGACGGCCTGAAGAACTACGGCTGCCCGCCGATGAGCACGACCGCGGCCGGTTTGATCTCCATGGAACTCAACCGCGGCGACGGCAGCGTGGGCACCTTCCTCGGGGTGCAGTGCGGCCTGGCCATGCGCTCGATCCACATGCTCGGCTCCGAAGAGCAGAAGCAGCGCTGGCTACCGGCGATGGCGCGCTGCGAAAAGCTAGGCGCGTTCGCGCTGACCGAGCCGCGCCACGGCTCGGATTCGGTGTCGCTGGAGACGGAGGCGCGCCGCGAGGGTGATGAGTATGTGATCAACGGCGCCAAACGCTGGATCGGCAACGGGTCGATGGCTGATGTGGTGGTGCTGTGGGCCCGTGACGTCGAGGATATGCAGGTCAAGGGTTTCCTGATCGAGAAGGGAACGCCCGGATACGATGCCCGCCCGATCGAGGGCAAAGGCTCGCTGCGCGCATTGTGGCAGGCCGACATCGATCTCACCGACGTTCGCGTTCCTGTGGACAACCATCTGTCCGGGGCAAACAGCTTCGCCGACACCGCCAAAGTGCTCAAGGCGACCCGGGCAACTTGTGCGTGGTCGGCACTCGGCCACGCTGTGGCCGGCTACGATGCCGCCCTCAACTACGCGACACAGCGGACCCAGTTCGGCAAGCCACTGGCACGGTTTCAGATCGTGCAGGAGAAGCTGGTCCGGATGCTGTGCGAGATCACTACCATGCAGTTGTACTGCCAGCGCCTCGGACAGCTCGATGACACCAACGAACTCTCGGACACCATCGCGGCGCTGGCCAAACTCAATAACACCGTCAGGGCCCGCGAGGTGCTCGCCGAAGCGCGTAATCTGCTGGGCGGCAACGGCATCCTGCTCGAGAACCACGTGATTCGGCATATGACCGACATCGAGGCGATCTATACGTTCGAGGGCACGGAGACTATCCAAACTCTGCTAGTCGGCCGCGATATCACAGGTCTGAGCGCGTTCACCTGAGCCCGCGGCCTTCGCGGATACGCGTTGCTCGAGGTAGAACAGGAGCCAACACATGGATTATGCGGGCGAATTCGTGTCGGGTATGACACCGCGCGACAAGATCGTCACCGCCGCCGAGGCGGTTGCGTTGATCCGGGACGGCGACACCGTCGTCGTGGAAGGCTTTGCCGCCCAGTGCTTCGCCGAAGAGCTCACTCTTGCACTGGAGGCGCGATTCCTGCAGAACGGAACCCCGCGAGATCTGACCCTGGCGTTCACCGTGGCTCAGGGAAACCGGCAAGGGCGCGGCTCGGACCGGCTGTGCTACGAGGGCCTGCTCAAGCGGGCCATCGGGGGGCACTGGGGGATGTCGGGCGAGCTCGGCAAGATGGCCGTAGAGAACAAGATTGAGGCCTACAACTTACCGCAGGGCGTCATCGCGCAGCTGTTTCGTGACACCGCCGCAGGTAAGCCCGGCCTGCTGACACGCGTTGGTCTGGACACGTTTGTCGATCCTCGCAACGGCGGTGGGAAGATCAACGAACGCACCACCGAAGACCGGGTCGAGTTGATGACAGTCGGCGGTCAAGAATACCTGTTCTACAAGGCGTTCGAGCGGCTCGACGTCGCCTTCCTTCGGGGCACCACCGCCGACCCGAACGGCAACATCTCCATGGAGCGCGAGGCGCTGTTTCTGGAGTCTCTGGCCATCGCCACGGCGGTGCACAACGCCGGCGGACTGGTGATCGTGCAGGTGGAGCGGATCGCCGAAGCGGGGTCGCTTCATCCCAAGGACGTGAAGATCCCTGGCGTACTCGTCGACTGCGTGGTGGTGTCGATACCGGAACACCACTCTCAGACCTGGGGGACGCAGTACTCGCCCGCCATGAGCGGCGAGCTGCGGGTCCCGCTGTCGTCGATGCCGCGGCTGGAGCTGTCGGTGCGCAAGGTGATCGCGCGCCGCGCGGCAATGGAACTGCGGCCCAACGCGGTGGTCAATCTCGGCATCGGCATCCCCGAAGGAATCGCCAGTGTCGCGGCCGAGGAGCACGTGCTGTCCTACATCACCCTCACCGCCGAACCCGGCGTGATCGGGGGAATGCCCACCGGTGGACTCGATTTCGGTTCTGCGATCAACGGCGACGCCATCCTCGAGCAGCCCGCGCAGTTCGATTTCTACGACGGCGGCGGTCTCGACGCGGCATTTCTGGGAATGGCGCAGGCCGACGGGCGGGGCAACGTCAATGTCAGCAGGTTCGGACCCAGGCTCGCCGGATCGGGCGGGTTCATCAACATTAGCCAGAACGCGAAGAAGTTGGCCTTCCTGGGTACCTTCCTCGCACCCTGCCGAACTGAGGTCGTCGACGGCCGAATTGTCGTCAACGATGGCGGCGTGGCCGCGCCGAAGTTCCTCGCCAATGTCGAGCAGCGCACGTTCAGCGGTCAGTACGCCGCGGCGGCGGGACAACCCGTGCTTTACGTGACCGAACGCTGCGTGTTCCGGCTGACGCCCGACGGACTGGAACTGATCGAGATCGCCCCGGGTATCGACCTGGAAAAGGACGTCCTGGCCCATGTCGGCTTCACACCGATCGTCGACCAGGAGCCGAAACTGATGGACGAGAGGCTATTCCGTGACGAGCCCATGGGACTCAAAGACGATCTGCTGACCGTACCGCTGGATGCGCGCTTCACCTTTGACACCGGCCGCAACACCTTCTTCATCAATCTGGAGGGCGTGTCGGTCTACACCGCGACAGAGGCCGAGGCCATCGTCGCCGAGATCGAAAAGAGGTTGGCCGCGGTCGGCAAGAAGGTTCCCGTCGTGGTCAATTACGACAACTTCTACCTCGCGCCCGACCTCGCCGACACGTACACGTCCGCAGTCCGCAGCCTTGCCGAACGCTACTACGAGAGCGTCACCCGTTACACCACGAGCTCATTCATGCGTCTCAAGCTGTCCGGCCATCTCACCGAGCGTGGACTGGCCCCACACATCTACGAAAGCCGCCAGGAAGCACTCGACTGGCTTTCGAGCACAGACAACGGAACCGACCCAACGAGATGAGGAGCAAGATATGAGTGTGTACCGGGTTACCGAGGTCATCGGGGTCAGCGACGACTCCTGGGAAGCGGCTGCGCGCAACGCGGTCGAGACGGCAGCGGGGACCGTTCGCGAGCTGCGAATCGCCGAGGTGGTCCGCCAGGATGTCACGATCGAAGACGGCCGGATCACCGGATTCCGGGTGCGGTTGGCACTGTCGTTCAAGTACGACGCGACTGGCAAATAAGCCGGCTGTCCGGCCAGGAGGCCCGCATGGGTGAACTTGTGCATGTGCAGGTGACCGACGGTGTGGCAACCATCCGGCTGGACCGGCCGCCGATGAACGCCATCAGTGTGCAGATGCAGGCTGAACTGCGTGCGGCCGCCGCGACGGTCAGCGCAGCGCCCGCAATCCGCGCAGCGGTTGTCTACGGCGGTGAGAAGACTTTCGCAGCGGGCGCCGACGTCAAGGAGATGGCGGATCAGAACTACCCGGACATGGTTCTGGTCAGCCAGGCGATGCACGCGTCGTTCGGCGCGGTGGCGACGATTCCCAAGCCGGTGGTCGCGGCGGTCACCGGCTACGCGCTCGGCGGCGGCCTGGAACTGGCGCTCTGCGCAGACTTTCGGGTGTGCGGCGAGAGCGCCAAGTTCGGCCTTCCCGAGATACAACTCGGGATCATCCCTGGTGCCGGTGGCACGCAACGGCTGCCACGGCTGATCGGACCGGCGCGGGCCAAGAACCTGGTCTACACCGGGCGGCACGTCGATGCCGAGGAGGCACTGCGGATCGGGCTGGTGGACGGGGTGGTACCCGACGGCGACGTCTACGAGGCTGCAACCCGGCTGGCCGCTGCGTTCTGCGCCGGTCCCGCGCAGGCGTTGCGCGCCGCCAAACAGGCGATCGACACCGGTCTCGGCCTCGATCTCGATGCGGGCCTCGAGATTGAGCGGGCTCATTTCTCGGCGTTGTTCGGCACTGAGGACCAGAAGCTGGGCATGCGTAGCTTTGTCGAGAACGGCCCAGGCAAGGCGCGTTTCGTCGGCAGATAGTGCCGTTACCGACCCGTTTCGATCGCCGAGGTCTACCGCCGTACCCGGCACATCAGCTGCGGCTCCACCTCTCGGTCTGGGTAAGCCACAACAGGTATCCGAAAGCGGGCACTATGAGCACGACGGCCAACCCGACGACGACCAGCAGGCCGATCAGGGTGGCCGTCGCACCGGCGGCGTCGTCGATCGTCAGCTGGTCGACCAACATCCACGGGTATTGGCCTACCCCCCAACCGGTTACCACAGCGGCCACCGCTCCCACCGCGAAAACTCTTGCGATACGGTAACTCCGGCGATAGACCAGGGCGAGGGTGACAGCGCCGGCGAGCGCGGCCGCCACCAGCAGCGGCAAGGCGCGACCACGCAGCCCGTGACTGAGCGTCGGAGCATCACCCGAAATGGGATAAAGGCCTGCGAACACGATGAGGCCGGTGATCATGCCGACCGCGAGGCTACGCGCCCGCAATCGCTCGGCCAGATCGATTCTCCCGCCGCGGGCGGCGTCGGCGGAAAGAAACACACCCGCCAAGAACGCGCACGTAGTGACGGCCAGGAACCCGCCAACCACCGATGTCGGGTTGAGCCACGACGTGATCGGGTCGCCGTACCCGCCGCTAGGGACGCGACCTGATGCGACCGCGCCGGCCACTGTGCCGAGAAAGAACGGGGTGATCAGCGACGAACCTGCGAAAATTATTCCGAAAAGCCTTGCCTGCTCGTATGTTTCGGCATATTTGCGGAACGCGAAGCTGGAACCGCGCAGTACGATGCCAGCCAGCGCGAGCATCATCGGGATGAACAAGGTCGTGGTGGTTGCGGCAAAGGCGATAGGAAATCCCGTCCACCACATGACAAGGACGTAGATCAGCCACACGTGGTTGGCCTCCCACACCGGACCGATACTGTGGTCGATCAAGGTCCGCAGTTCGGCTGCCCGCCGACCGGTGCCAGCGACCAAATCATGGAAGCCGGAACCGAAGTCGGCCCCACCGAACAGCACATAGGCAACCACACCGACAAACATTGCGGCGGCGACCGCCGTGGCCACCGTCATGGGACCGGTTCCGGTTCCACCGGCATCGTTTCGGCAGCGGTCGGCCCGTACGGGCTCGGCAGGTCCTCATCACCGGTGCGCCATCGCCTTGCCATCGACCGCAGCACCACGAATCCGCCGACGGCAAGACCAAGGTAGCCAATGAGCACGCCGACGTAGCTCCACCAGATCGCCGAACTCCAACTGGCCGCGTCAGTGGTCCGCAGCACCTGCCACACCGTCCACGGCTGCCGTCCGACCTCGGTGGCGATCCAGCCCGCCTCCAGACAGACCACCGCCAGCGGTCCGGCAAGGACTGCGAACCGCAGATACCAGCGGTTGCGGAGCGGGTCGCTGCCGAGCCGTCGGGCAATCCAGAACAGCGCGGCGGCCGCAGCGAGTAGTGTGCCGAGCCCCACCATCACCTGGAATGACCAGTGGGTGATATTCACTGGCGGCCAATCGGATCGGGGAACGGTGTCGAGGCCGGGGATGGGCGCGTCGAATGAGCCGCGGGCGATGATCGAGCCGATCCGCGGGACGGTCAACGCCCATCGGACCGCACCGTCGGTCAAGAAGCCGCCCAGCCGCATCGGCGCCGGCCCTGGCTCAGTCTCGAGAGCCAGCTCGAAGGCGGCGAGTTTGGCTGGCTGCATTTTGCCGACCTGCAACCCGAGCATATGCCCGACAACGGGCTGAACTAGCGATGCAACCGACGCGAAAACAAACGGAACCGTGAAACCCAACCGGTTTGCCGCGTCGTCGCCACCACGCAGCAGGCCGGTGGCGTAGACAGCCGACACGACCAGCCCGACGAGCATGAACGCGCCGAGCCACATGTGCAGGAAGTGCAGCCACACAAGAGGGTTGAACATAACCGCCCACGGGTCGACGTCGGTGATCCTGCCGGCGCGGATCTGGAAACCGGTGGGAGCGTTCATCCATGAGTTCACCGCCACCACACAGAAGGTGCCCACGACACCCGACACCGCGATCGGAACAAGCATCGCCAGATGCAGCCTTCGCGGCATCCGACCCCACCCGTACAAGTAGATTCCGAGGAAGATCGCCTCGGTGAAAAAGGACAGCCCTTCAAACGCGAACGGAAGCCCCAAAACATCGCCGAACCGGCCCATCAGCCCCGGCCACAGCAGGCCCATCTCGAAGCTGAGTACCGTCCCCGACACCGCGCCGATGGCGAACAACACCGCCGATACCTTCGCCCACCGCTTCGCCAGCCGCAGCGCAGTCGGGTCATTGGCCACGATCCCGCGCCGGTGCATCACGAAAATCATGGCCGGAAACGCCACCCCGAAACAGGACAAGACGATGTGAAACCCCAGCGATACCGCCATCTGCTCGCGGGCGGGCAGCAGCCCCGGCGGTCGGTCGACGGACGCCAACACCGTAACCGCCTCGCCGAGCACCATTAGCGCGCTCCCACTTTCGCAATCGGGACCGCGGTCACTCCGTGGTCGTCAACACCGAATGTCGGCGCGCTCGACATTCCGCTACTGGGTGTAGTCGTAGAAGCCGCGGCCCGATTTGCGGCCTAGGCGCCCGGCGGCGATCATGCGCTTCATCAGCGGCGGCGGCGCGTACTCGTCGCGTTTGAACTCGTCAAACATCGACGTGCACACCGCCTGTAGAACGTCGAGGCCGATGAAGTCGCACAGCTGCAGGGGGCCCATCGGGTGACCGGCACCGAGCTTCATCCCAGCATCGATGTCCTCCCGGCTGGCGAATCCCTCTTCGTACATCCGGACCGCGCCCATCAGATATGAGGTCAGCAGGAAGTTGACGATGAACCCGGAGCGGTCCTTCGTCTCGATGGGGTGCTTGCCGAGCCGCGTGACGAACTCCTTTACGGCCGTGATCGTCTCGTCGCCGGTATCCAGCGCCCGGACGATCTCCACTAACTTCATCACCGGCACCGGTGAGAAGAAATGCAAGCCGACTACCCGGCCCGGACGGCTGACCGTGCCGGCGAGTTCAGCGATCGGAATGGAGGATGTGTTGGAGGCCAGGATCGTGTCGTCGCTAACGATCTCGTTGAGCTCCTTCATGATCGAGACCTTGAGCTCAAGATTCTCCGGTACCGCCTCGATGACCAGGTCGCTGCCGGCGACATCTTTCAACTCGCTGGTGAAGGTGACCCTGGCCACTGCCGCATCACGCTTGGCGGCGTCGAGCTTTTCTCGTTTCACCGCGCTGTCCATGGATTTCTCCAGTCTGGTACGTGCCGCGGCGAGGTATTCGGGCAATTCGCGTATCACAACGGGAAGCCCAGCAACGGAAGCGGATTCGGCAATACCAGCACCCATGAATCCACCCCCGAGGACGGCCACCGACTCGATGTTCTTCGACATGCTGTGTTCCTCCATCTGATACGGTCATGCCCGCTTGGGCAGCAGGCGGTTGAGTTCATCGGCGTCCCGGCGCGTCGCGGCTCGGGTGAGTTCGTCGTGGGCCTGTTCGACGGTGATGATGCGTTCGCCACGACTATTGGTCACGCTCAGGGACCGCAGCCAGCTGTACAACGTGATCGTTCTATTGCCCCAGCCGATCAAATACAGCACGTGGATGAAGCCCCACATCAGGTAGCCGACGGGGCCGGTGAACTTCATCCCGAAGGCGTCCGCCACCGCGGCGTTGCGACCGATGGTCGCCATACTGCCCTTGTCGAAATACTTGAACGGTGCAGCGGTGCCGTTGCCCTTCAACCGGGCCCGGATGACCCTCCCGACGTACTTGCCCTCCTGCATCGCCGGCTGCGCCACACCTGGCAGGCCATTGAGCGACACCATGTCGCCGATCGCGAACACCTCGGAGTGCCCGGGCAGGGTGCAGTCCGGCTCCACCGCCACCCGCCCGGCGCGGTCGGTCTGTGCGCCCGTGGCGTCCGACAGCATCTTCGCCAGCGGCGAGGCCTGCACCCCGGCTGCCCAGATCTTGGTGCATGCGGCGATCCGCTCCCGGCCCTCGGGACCCTGCACGGTGATGCTGTCATCGGTCATCGCGGTCGCCGCGGTGTCCACCCGCACCTCGACGCCCATCTTCTCCAGCCGTCGCTGGGTGTAGCGCCGTAGTTTCGGTGCGAACGGTCCCAGCACCGTCGGAGCGGCTTCGACCAGCACCACCCGTGTCTCTGTGCCGGTGTCGACCCAGCGAAACTCGCGTGGCAGCACGGTTTTGGCCAGCTCGGCGACCTGCCCGGCCAACTCCACCCCGGTCGGTCCTGCGCCGATTACGACGAATGTGAGGAATGCCTGTCGTTGCTTGAGGTCGGCGACTGTTTCGGCCATCTCGAATGCTGACAAGATTCGGCTGCGCAACCGGCGGGCATCCTCGAGTGTTTTCATGCCGGGGGCGAAAGCCGCCCACTCGTCGTGCCCGAAGTAGGCGTGGGTGGCACCGCCTGCCACGACCAGAGTGTCGTAGCGGCGCTGCAGCGGGCGCCCATCGGGTGACAGGCCATGCACCGTCTTGGCGTCAAGATCGAACCGCGTCACGTCGGCCAGCACGGTGCGGGCGTTGGCCTGTTTCTTGATGATGCCGCGCAGCGGCGGTGCGATAACGCCCTCCGACAGGATCCCGGTTGCGACCTGGTAGAGCAACGGCTGAAACAGGTGATGGTTGGTGCGGTCGACGATCGTGACGTCGACGTCGGCATGGGCCAGCGCCTTGGTTACGCTGAGCCCTCCGAAACCGCCACCGACCACCAGGACCTGATGACGCTCGGCCACCTTCGTCACCTCCTGAGCATCGGCGGGTGCCTTCGTGCGAGTCATACTGGTGGACAGCCGGTTTCGCCTACCCGCCCTCAGAGCCGCTCGAAAATTGCGGCGATTCCTTGTCCGCCACCGATACACATGGTCACAAGCGCATACCGTCCGGATGTGCGTTCGAGTTCATAGAGCGCCTTCACCGTCAGAATGCAGCCAGTTGCGCTGATCGGGTGTCCGATCGAGATGCCGCTGCCATTGGGATTGGTCTTGTCGGCCGGCAAGCCGAGATCACGCATGACCGCGATCGCCTGAGCGGCGAACGCCTCGTTCAGCTCGATCACATCTAGGTCGTCGACCGTCAATCCGGTGCGCTCCAGCAATGATTTGACGGCCGGAACCGGCCCTATGCCCATATATTTCGGCTCGACTCCGGCGTAGCTATAGCCGACAAGTCGGGCCATCGGCGACAGCCCGCGATCTTCGGCAACGGCTCGGTCCATCAGCACCACCGCAGACGCCGCATCGTTCATTGAGGAGGCGTTGCCGGCGGTCACGGTGCCGTCCTTCTTGAAGACCGGACGGAGCCTCGCCATCGAGTCGAGGTCGGCGTCTGTCCGGATGTGCTCGTCGTGGTCAACGACCGTGCTGCCCTTTCGGGTTTTGACCTCCACCGGAAGTATCTGCTCCTTGAAATACCCGCCGGCGGCGGCTTGAGCGGCACGACGATGGCTATCGACGGCCAGCGCATCCTGTTCTTCCCGTGAAATGCCCCACTTCGCCGCCACGTTCTCGGCGGTAATACCCATGGGGTAGTCATCGAACGGATCGGTCAGCCCACCGGTTACCGCATCGATGAGCTCGCTGTTGCCCATCCGCTGACCCCAGCGGTGATTCTCGGCGAGATAGGCGCCCCGGCTCATGGACTCCGAGCCGCCTGCCACCGTGCAGTCAGCTTCACCCAGCAGAATCGACTGCGAGGCATTGATGATGGCCTGCAGACCGGTGCCGCACAAGCGATTTACGGTGACCGCGGGTACCTTCACCGGTAGGCCGCCGTTGACTGCTGCGACCCGGGCCAGGTAGACGTCGTGTTTCTCAGTCGGGATCACGTGCCCGAACGCGACGTGACCGACATCCCCGGGTGCAACGCCCGCGCGGCCGACCGCGTCCCGAATCACCGCTGCCCCAAGTGCGGCCGGCGAAACGTCTTTCAGATTGCCACCGTAGTTGCCCACCGGAGTCCGAACTCCACTCAGCACAACGACTTCACGTATGGCCGCCATGAGCGCCTCCCATTGTCGGGTATTGCGAAAGCGTAAAATTCTTAGTACGTCTGGTCATTGGGCGGTCGAACTGACATCGCGGGTCGTGGTTGGTTACGCGCACAATGCGCCGCCCGATGCGTGGCAGCGTCGGAATGGTCATCGCTGGACGGCTCGGTGACACCCGCGGAACGCTTCGATCACCGGGGCCAAGTCAGCGGCATTGGTGATCAGATCCATATGCCCGCCGGGATGCAAATGCAGGGTCGCATGCGGCAACAGCCCGGCCATGATGCGGGCGTTGGCGACCGGGATGATTGGATCGTCGGTGCCTGCGACGATCAGCGTGTCCTGCCGGATCAACGGGAGGGCGAAAACGCTCGTCCACACCGACCCCGCGAGCAACTGGTACAGGTAGGCCCTGCGCGAGCCGGCGGTGTGCTGCCGGTCGAAATGGCGCTTCACGCCCGATGGATCGGCACGCGCGCCGCCACCGTAGAGGGCACCGGCGAGGGCGGCGCCGTGGTCGTGATCCACAAACCGGCGCCGGCTCAGCATCTTCGCCAGTACAGACGGCTTTCCAGGAACCATCAGCGCGCCGGTTGCAGTGGCGACCAAAATCAACCGCCGGCACCGTACCGGGTTCTGAAACGCAAACTGCTGGGCCAGGGCCCCACCCCAGGAGAAGCCCAGCACGTCGACCGGGCCGGACAGCCCAAGCCGTTTCAGAAGTCGGCCCAATGCGGCCGCCAGGTACGGAAATCCATACGGCACAGTCGAATCCGGCGACACGCCGATGCCCGGCACGTCGAACCGCACCACCGTGGTATCGCTATCGAGGTGTGCCACCAGCGGATCGAGGACCTCCAGGCTCGCACCGATGCCGTTGCACAACACCAGCGGCACCCCGTGACCGGCGCGCACTCTCACCCGGATCTGCTGGCCCAGCACGGCGATGGTGCGGTCAGTCACCGGCCGGCCGGCCATCGGTCCAGGTGCGGCCGCACGTCACTTCTCCCGCACGTATCTGCCGGGCGCCGGCTCGATCGCCGTCATGCCGGCGCCACCCAGCGATGACGGTGCTGTCTTCTTCCTGCCGCTGCGCTCGGCGAGCCAGCCCGCGAAGTCCGGCCACCACGAGTCCGGCCTCTTCTCGGCCCCCTCCAACCAGACGGTCGGGTCGTGTTCGCCGACGGAACCGACGTGGTAGCTGGCCTTGTGGTTCCCGGGTGGGTTGACGAGGGCGGCGATGTGCCCACTGGACGACAGCACGAAGCGCAGATCCGTGCCGGACAACAACCGCGCGCTGCGGTAGCACGCCGGCCACGGTGAAATATGGTCACTGATACCGGCGACGACATAGGTATCGACGGTCAGCGCCGAAAGGTCCACCGGCGTGCCAAGCATACTGACAGCGCCCGACGTCGCGAGCGCGTTGTGCAGGCCCATCTGCACCATGTCGCGATGCAGTCCCGCGGCCAACCGGGTGGTGTCGGCGTTCCAGTACAGCACGTCGAAGGATGCGGGCGACTTGCCCTCAATGTAGTTGCTCACCCAGTACCGCCACACCAGGTCGTTGGGCCGCAGCCATGCAAACACCTCGGCCAGCGACTGGCCGTCGAGATACCCCTGCCGCGCCGACTTCGCGATGGCAAGATCTGCGGTCTGCTTGTCGATCGCGGCCGCGGCGAAGCCCGCGCGGTACTCGTCGAGCACGGTCACCATCAACGTCAGACCGGTCAGCCGCTCACCCTGTCCTATCGCGGTGAGGTGTGCGGCGGTCATCGCGGCGAGGATGCCGCCCGAACATGACGCCTGCACGTGCGCGCGCTTGGTGTGGGTGATCTTGTTCACCGCGTCGAGCGCGTCCACGATCGCCTGGCCGTAGGTGTCGAAGCCCCAATTCCGCTGTTGTGCAGTCGGATTGCGCCAGGACATCGCGAAGACCTGATGCCCCTGCTTCAGAAAGTATTCGATCATGCTGCGGCCGGGCGAGATATCCAGGATGTAGAACTTGTTGATCACCGGCGGCACCATCAGCAGCGGCACCGTCCACACTTTGTCGGTCTGCGGCGTGTACTGGATCAGCTCGAATACCTCGTCGCGAAACACCACCGAGCCTGGGGTAGCGGCTACGGTCTCCCCCAGCGTGAACGCGTCGGGCTCCACCATCGAAGGCAGCCGCGGCGCCTTGCGCATGTCGGTGACGAAGTGCCGCAGCCCCCGCACCACGCTCAGCCCGCCGGTATCGATCGCCGCCTTGTATCCGAGTGGGTTGACCAACGGGATGTTGCTCGGGGCCAGACCGTCGGTCACAAAGTCTAGGACGAACCGCATCCGCTCGGCGTCACGCCAATCGAGTCGGGCGTCCGAAAGCAGTTGATTCACTGTCTTGTTGGTGGCCAGGTATGCCTGCATCGTGCGCTTGAGGAACGGGTTGCCCGCCCATGCCGGGTCGGCGAACCGCTTGTCGCCCTTGGCCGGGGCGATGTTTGAGCGGCCTGCGGCGATGGTCGCCAATTCCCCGCCGAGCGTGCTCGCGCGGGACGCCACCACGCGAGGCTGCCGGGCCAAATTGATGGCGAATCTGCGCCACGACATATTCGGCACTATCCGATCGGCCAGGCCGAAAACCGGACGGGTCAACAGCAGGTCCAGAGGCACCGCGAAGTCGTCGAGGCCGTCGGTGTCGATGGCGACCACGGCGCTACACTCCCTCGGATATCACCGGTCGCGCCCGAGTCGGTCGCGCAAGGCGTAAACAACTTCGCCGCCGAAACCGCTGCCGCGCAGCGTGTTCGGGGTGATCTCGCTGGCGGGCAGCGCGATACGCCTCACCCATGGGCATACGATTGACCACGGAGCCTCCATCATCGCTGACCGCCTGACCGCTTAATCGTCGCGATAGCGGCGCGCGGCGTCACCGTCGCGACGCCCAACGATTGAGCCCCGATCCAGTGCACTTGCACACCGCAAGTGGCCGCATTCGCGCCCTATGCTGGCCGTCTTCGGCGGTGCCCGCACCAACGAAGGGTGGTGCTGCGCTTGCCTTTGCGACGTTCGCTGTCTGTGCGTGCGTCGGTATCCCGACGGTGGGTACGACGCCGTCATGCTGACAACAGGAAAGGCACTCTGCGACAACCGCCTTGGTGTTCAGCGGTGCATTCGTGCGTAGGCAAAGGACCACAAAGCCAGCTGGAGCATCAGGTTCGGAACCCAGGATATGCGGCGCTCGGGGAGTGCGCCGGATGATCGATCAAGGAGGACGATCGTGATCACCCAAACAGGCGATCGGGTGGCAAGCCGTGCTGTGCGGCATCCGCGGAGGATGCTACCGCGCGTGGCCGCCCGGATTTTGCTGACGGTGGCCGTGGCGCTATGCGCAAGCTCAGTGTTCATTCCCCACGCGCGGGCTGATGACCGGGAATACGAGCAGTTCTACACCCCGCCGGATCCGCTGCCGCCGGGTCAGCCCGGTGACCTGATCCGCACCGAGCCTTCACGTCTGGCGCTGGAGCCCTCCGGTCAGTTGGGTGCCTACGTCGGCACCGGTACCCGGATCATGTACCGCAGCACCGACGCTCAGGGCAATCCTGTCGCGGTGACGGGCACCTATATCGAGCCCGATGTCCCATGGCCTGGCAACGGACCCCGGCCATTGCTCGCCTACGCGACCGGACCCTACGGGGCAGGCGAACAGTGCGCACCGTCGCGCCTGTTCAACCAGGGCATCCACTTTTCGCAGGGCTTCGACCTGACGCTCAACGCCGAGGAGGGCTGGATCGCAACGCTGCTGGCCCGCGGCTACGCGATCGTGGTAACCGACGGGGTCGGAATGGGCATCCACGGACCGGAATCGCCGCAGTGGTTGATTCGGGTCGCGGCAGGGACGGCGCTGCTCGACGCTGCCCGGGCTGCGAAGAAATTGCCTGACACCTCGCTTGATCCGCACGGACCGGTCGCGTTCTGGGGCTATGCCTCCGGAGGGCAGGCCTCATTGTCGGCGGCAGAGTTGGCCTCCACATACGCACCTGAACTCGATGTCGTCGGCACTTTCGCCGACGCCCCGCTCACCGACGTTTTTCAAGCCATTCCCGGTGTCGACGGAAGCCTCCTTGCAGTCCTTGCTGGGTACTTGCTTCGAGGAATCATCGCGGCTTATCCCCAAACCGAGGAACCCATCCGTAATGTGCTGACGCCGCGAGGGCTGCAGATGCTCGACTGGTCCGGGCATACCTGCCTCCTGCAGGGCGGCGTGGATTACGCGTTCCGCCATCTGGGGTTCTGGTTCAACACCGATCCCAACGAGTTGATTTCCCACGATCCGTTCAAGAGTCTGCTGGCCGCACAGCGGGTCGGTAATATCAAACCCAAAGGGCCGGTGTATATCTCGCACAACCGTTGGGATCCACTTATCCCGTATCAGGCTGCTCGTCAGACCGCCGAGGACTGGTGCAATATGGGCGCTGACGTCGAATTCTGGACCAACGAACAGCCTGCACTATTCAACAAGACGGACATCAACAACCTCCTGCAGCCCTATGTCGACGGCGAGCGAAGCATGGCCTGGGTGGCTGACCGTTTCAACGGGTTACCCACAACACCGAACTGTGGTCAGTTCTGACCGTCACCACTGCACGGCGCACGTACCCCATATGGTCACGTCCCACTCAGCCGCCGGTGTTCGTCGAACAGCAATGGCGCACCATGGACCTGAGCATTATGACCGCAGAGTGTGCGCCCGTACACCTTAGCCGCTCTGACGTTGTGCCCAGCGACAAAGACGGGCCGCGCCGCAGTCGAGACCATTGAAGTGCCAGCGAAAGCCAGCAGATGGGAGCCGCCATGTCGAATCGTGCGCTCAATCTTGTTGCGACTCACTGGACGAGGAAATCGGCGCAGGGCGGTTCTCACGGGCCGCGGATCGGCCGAACTCGAGGAGCTGCGCCAATTCGTCAAGGAGCGTGTCGCTGCTTACAAGTACCCACGCCGCATCTGTTCGTAGAGAGCCTGCCCATCGGTCCGACGGGGCACCTCCTGCGCCGTGAAGGTGAAACCACCACCGTCCGAGGAGGCATGACACCGTGGTAGCGACCATCAAGTCGGAGCGCCGACGAGCTAGCGGCACCGCTGGATCTGGTGCTGACCAGCTCGGCGGTCGGCATCGCGGAGCGGCTGATGCCCCTCGCTCGGTCGAGAATTGGTGTCGATTGCCGAGGGCGGTTCCGAGGTGGCACCGGCGAAGGGCGACAACAGGTTCGCCGATCCTGCATGGCGCGGGAATCCGTTGCTTCACCGCACAATACAGGCCTACCTTGCGACCAACAACACGGTGGATCAACTGTTCTCCGATGCGAACCTCGACTGTCGCGATGCCGAAAGAATCCGGTTCGTGTTGGACTTCCTCAGCGAAGGACTCTCACCAAGCAACAATCCCGTGCTGAGCCCGTTGGGCTGGAAGGCGCTCATCGACACCGGCAGGCAGAGCGCGCTGCGTTGGCTGTGCAACTTCGTCGGCGACATGACGTCGTCGCCGCGAGTGCCGTCGATGGTGGCGCCCACCGCATTCACCTTGGGCAAAACCATCGCAGTCACCCGTGGTTCGCTGGTCTTTCGTTGTGAGGAATTCGAGCTGATCCAGAGCGCTGGGTGGAGTCGGCCGAGCAATACACGGATTCGTGGTGGCCGGACTTCGTCGCTTGGCTTGGCAAGCGCAGCGGCGAGAAAAATGATGCGCCGCAGTCGCTCGGCGGCGCGGGCATGGTGCCGATGGAAGCGGCACCCGGCACTTATGTGTTGGATCGATGATTATCGACGAGAGGTTCGGTATGACAACAGTTCTCGAAGAGCCAGCCGATCTGTTGAGGCTGGTCGGACAGCGTCTTGGCACCACCGAGTGGATTCAGGTGACCCAGCGGCAGGTCGACCAGTTCGCCGAGGCCACCGGCGATCGTCAGTGGATCCACACCGACCCGCAGCGCGCGGCGAAAGGCCCATTTCGTGGCACCATCGCGCATGGGTACCTGACGCTCTCGCTCGCCCCCGCGGTGATCTCGGAGGTGTTAGAGATCCGTGAGCTGACAGCGGCGTTGAACTATGGGCTGAACAAGGTGCGCTTCCCGTCTCCGGTCAGGGTCGGCGCCCAGATCCGCGCTGTAGTCACCGTGATGAGTGCACAGCAGAAAACCACCGGGGTCGAGTCGGTGTTCACCCTGACCTACGAGATCGATGGTGAAGACCGCCCCGCATGCGTCGCCGACGTCATTGTGCTGTATTCATGACGGCCGCAGCTTCGGCGAGGTTGAGCGTCGAACGCCTGATCCCGGTACTCGGCCAACAGATCCGGGTAAACGTGCGTCAGGGCACAGGCGTACCGCTGGTGTTGTGTAACGGCATCGGCGCCAGTCTGGAAGTGCTCGATCCGCTCGTGGAGCATCTGCATCCAGACACGACCGTGATACGTTTTGACGTCCCTGGCACCGGTGCCTCGCCGGATTCGCCACTGCCGTATGGGTTTCCGTACTTGGCAGCCGTGCTCGGCCGGTTGCTCAAGAAGCTTGGATTCAGCGGTAAGGTGGACGTGTTGGGTTTCTCGTGGGGCGGCGCGCTTGCCCAGCAGTTCGCGTTTCAGAACCCACGTCGCTGCCGGCGGTTGATCCTGGTGTCCACCGGTACAGGTGCACTCATGGTGCCTGGAAATCCGCTGGTGCTGGTGAAGATGCTGACACCGCGCCGGTTCCTGGATCACGACTACGCGGCCTCGATCGCGGGTGATCTTTACGGCGGGAGCGTGCGCACCGACGCCTCCATGGTCAAGCGGTTGTTCGACCGCCAGTTGATGGCCGGTTCGCGGGTGGGCTACCTACATCAACTTCTCGCTGGAGCGGTGTGGACCAGCCTGTTCGCCTTGCCGCTGATCCGTCAGCGGACGTTGATCATTGCTGGACACGACGATCCCGTCGTCCCGGTGGCCAATGCCAAGATCATGGCGCGATTGTTGCCCCATGCGACGGTGTACATGCACGGCGGCGGCCACGTCGACCTGATCACCAACGCCACCGAATTGGCTCCGGTGATCGGGAGTTTCAGAGAACAGCCCGACTGAAGGAACCGCCGATGGCCGCCGAGAGCGCCACCTACCCGGCGGTGCTGCGGTGTGACCACAGACCCGAATTAGCCTGCGTCGCAATGGCGGAATGGGGCAGCCGGGCACGTCGGTCTGCATTTCATCTCGCCTGGCGAGCCGTGGCGCAACGACGACGTATCCGGATGCCGGACACAGCTTCGCCGATTACGTTCCCCTGCAGCCGATCTCCCGCATCATGGGGTTCGGCCAGAACGACGGGGCCGCCGACGACGCGTGGAAACGAGTGTTCGCCTTCTTTGGTGAACATCTGCGAGTGACATAACGGTTCGACTGCGCCGCGCGCAGTTACGCAGCGATGGACATCGGAAATAACGAGGTGTCAGCTACCACGGGGCGTGCTACTGCTTGGAGTAGGTATCCCTCTCCGGCGCGATACAAGATGGCTGCACGATGACGTGCGGAACTGCAGACAGGTAGGTAAGGCCGTCACCCTGACGCACTTGTCGACGATGCTCGCCCAAAGGCTCCGCTCGCGAGCACCGCGAAACAAGGGCCATTCGACGGCGCACCAACCGTTCACATCCACGTGAATTTTCTGGACATACCGTTCGATAATCATGAACGATAGAGGGCATGGACATCTGGGAACTCGTCATCCGCGAGTCGGTCCGCCAGACGCTCGCCGACTACACCGCAGGCACCGACCGCAATCGGCTCGAGGACATCGCCGCGTGCTTCGCCCCCGACGGCGCGCTGACGATCAGCGGTCGCGAACCGATGGTCGGGCCTGAGGCCATCGTGGCGGGGCTGGATGCTCAGGTGAACCGCTTCGCGGCCGGCCCGGTGCCGTTGACCCATGTCCGCCATCATGTTTCGAGCGTGCGGTTCGGTGCGGTGAGCCGTGACCGCGTCGAAGTGAGCAGCTACTTCCTCGCCGTGACCAATATCGGCGTCGACCACTGGGGCCGGTACCGCGACGTCCTGGTACCCGTCGACGACCGCTGGTTGTTCGCGTCGCGCGAAGCGTCCGCGGACGGCTTCTCCCCCGACAGCCTGATGCGCTAGCCATGGATACGCGACGACTGCAGCTGCTCCTGGCGCTGTCCCGGCTGGGCTCGATGCGCGCCGTCGCCGAGGCGCATCACCTGACCACTTCGACTGTGTCACAACAGATTGCGGCGCTCGCCAGGGAAACCGGGACGCAGTTGATCGAGCCTGATGGCCGCCGGGTCCGGCTGACACCTGCCGGGCAGCGCCTTGCCGACCATGCCGTGACGATTCTGGCCGCAGTCGACAGCGCACGGCTGGACCTCGACCCGGACGCCGAGCCTGCGGGCACCGTCCGCGTCGGCGGCTTCGCCACCGGCGTCCGCGTCTCGCTGCTGCCGATCGTCGCCGATCTGGCAGAGCGTTATCCGAAGGTCGAATTCGTCATCAGTGAGTACGAGCCGATCGAGGCCTTCGCGTTGCTGACGAACGACGACCTGGATCTGGCGCTGACCTACGACTACAACCTGGCGCCCGCGTCACCAGGCCCGGTATTGGAGGCCGCCGCGCTGTGGTCGGTGCAATGGGGCCTTGCCGTTCCCGCGAACTGCGCGATCAGGGACACCGACATCGCCGCGTATGCGGATCAGGCGTGGATCGTCAACTCCCGCAACACCGCTGACGAAGACGCGGTCCGCACACTGGCCTCGCTTGCAGGGTTCACGCCGCGCATCGCCCACGAGATCGACAGCCTCGATCTGGTAGAGGATCTGATCGTCGCCGGTTACGGGGTCGGGCTGTTGCCCATCGACAGGCCGACCAATCCTGGTGTGACGGTGCTGCCGCTGTCGGACCCGGAGGTAGTGCTCACCGGATACGCCGTCACTCGGCGGGGCAGGTCGACGTGGCCGCCGCTACGGGTCGCGCTCGATCGGATGCGACCCCCGACAGGTGAGCCCCTGCCGCGACCAGATTGGCCGCGCCCCGATGCGGGCTGAGTTCGCCTCAGGCGGCTTTCCTCCGCCGCGCCGCGCGGCGACGGGTGTCCGTTGACCACAGGTAGGCGCAGCTAGGGCATTGCATGTGCACGAGCGTGCCCTGGTTGCTCAACATGTACTGCCAATGGGTGGCGCAGTTGCTGCTGCTCTTGCAGACGGAGCAGGCGCTGCCGTGCAAGCAGCGTGGGCATTCCAGCCAGGCGCGGCGGGACCGGTCCGCGGTCGGATCAATCGGTAACACGGTCACCGTCCCGTTCCGGCAACACACCAGCGCTGACCAGCTCCTCGTAGATCCGCTGCTGCTCCTCGTCGAGATTGGAGTAGAGCATGTCGTACGCCTTGTTCTCCTCGGCCAGAACCGCGATCGGGTCCCAGTCGTCGCCGATCGCCTCGAGCACTGCGGTGCGTCGGCGTGCCTCGTCCAGAGTCAGGTCGTAGGCGAAGTCGAGGTCGGCCATGGGGCACCTCCCATCCTTCAGTCACACGATTTAAGGAAGTGAGGGTGCCCTATTTAGCTGCGCTAAGTCAATGAATTACGTCACGCGAACAGTGCGAAATTCGTCACATCTGGTTACGCAGCCACTCTCGCTGCCGCTCGACGAAGCCCGCGTCGACGACCGCGCCGTGGCCGGGCACGAACGCCGCATCGGGCCCACCGGCGTCGAGCACCCGGTCCAACGTCGCGGGCCACGCCACCGCGTCGGAAGCATGGTCGATGACGGGATCGCCGGACTCTTCGACTAGGTCACCACAGAACACGACCGTCGTGTGTGACCCCGGCGCGACGACGATCAGGTCGTGGTCGGTGTGTCCCCGACCGGGATGGCCGACCACAACCGACCTGTCGCCGAGATCGATCTCGGCGTCTCGGATCCGATGTCGCGGCACCCGCAGCGCCGCGACGGCGCAGGCTACCTCGTCGGGATCGGCCCCGTAGCGCACGGCATCGGCGCGCAGGTGTTCGGTTCGATCGGCGATCGTCGCCGCGACCTCCGGTGCGCAATACACCTCCGCGTCCGCGAACGCCGACGAGCCGAGGATGTGGTCGAAGTGGTTGTGCGTCAACACGATGTGACTGACAGTGCTGCCCGCGATTTCGAGGACGTCGGCCTTGACGGCGTCGGCCTCGGCCAACGTCGTTCCGGTGTCGACCAGGAGCGTTCCTGTCTGGCCGTGCACGAGCCCGATGGTGACGTCGAGAAACGGCAGACGGCAACGATGCACGCCATCGGCCAGCAGTTCCCAGGCGAAGTTCACCGATCTAGGTCTGCCCCAGCGTCAGCGGCTGGGCGCGCCGATACTGGTCGACAACCTCCGGGGTCGGGTCAGCGGTGAACATGGTGGTGATGCCGAACGACCATCCCGGCGGCGAATCCCCTTGCGACAGTGTCCAAGCCGCCTGCCTGGCGGCGCCGAGCGCGACATACTCCGCTGGCGTCGGCACCAGCACCGACTTACCGAAGATCGCCGGCGCGATGACGCGGGTCGCTTCGGAGCGCGCACCTCCGCCGACGAGGATGACGCGTTCGGCGTCCACCCCCTGCGCCGAGATCTTGTCGAGGCAGTACGCCAGCGAGCTCAATAGACCCTCGACGCCTGCGCGGGCGATGTTGGCCCTCGTGAGGTTGCGCGCCGTGATGCCCTGCAGGGCCCCGGAGGCGTTCGGTAGGTTCGGCGACCGTTCACCCTCGAGGTAGGGCACGAGTGTGAGCCCTTCTGCGCCTGCCGGCGCCGACAGCGCGAGCCGGTCCAACTCGTCGAAGTCCACCCCGAGCATCGCGGCGACCGCGGCCAGCACCGGCGCCCCGTTGAGGGTGCAGACCAGCGGGAGCTGGCGGCCCGTCGCGTCGGCGAAGCCGGCCACGATCCCCTCCGCGTCGTGCGGCGCGGCGTGCCCGACGGCGCTCACCACGCCGGACGTGCCGAGTGAGACGACGCAGTCGCCGGGTTGCGCCCCGAGCCCCAGCGCCGCGGCGGCGTTGTCACCGGCACCGGGACCGAGCGCGGCGCCGCGGGTGGTGTGCCCCGCTGCGTCGTTCGGACCCAGCACCTGCGGCAGTGCGGGGCGTCGGCCGCGCATGGCCAGCTCAAGCAGATCGTCCTGGTATGTGCCTGTCTCGGCGGAGAAGTATCCGGTGCCGCTGGCGTCGCTGCGGTCGGTACGAAGGTCGCCGATGTCGGTCGTGCCGATCAGCCTCCAGGTCAGCCAGTCGTGCGGCAGGCACACCGCGGCCGTCGCGGAGGCGTGATCGGGTTCATGATCCGACAGCCAGCGCAGCTTGCTTGCCGTGATCGCGGCGACCGGAACGACGCCGATACGCTTCGCCCATTCCGCGGCGCCGCCCAACTCGTCGACGAGGTCGGCCGCCGCGGCACTCGAGCGAGTATCGTTCCACAGCAACGCATCTCGAACGACTTCGCCGTCTTCGTTCAGACAGACCATGCCGTGCTGCTGGGCACCGACCGACACCGCCGCCACATCGTCCAGACCGCCTGCGGCCTTGATCGCGGTCTGCAGGGCGGCCCACCACAGCTGCGGGTCCACCTCGGTGCCGTCGGGATGCGGCGCCGTACCCGACCGCACGATTTCGCCAGAGTCCGCATCGCACACCAGGACCTTGCACGATTGTGTGGACGAGTCGATACCCGCGACGAGAGCCACGTCTGCGAAGCTACTCCCTAACCGCGCGATGAGTTCGGCGGTAGCTAGATGTCAGTACATATATGCGAAAACTCGTGATCACCCAGAACATCACGCTGGATGGGTCGATCGAGATGCTCGACGACTGGTTCGACCCGCAGCTGCAGGACGACGACCTGCTCGCCGAAACGCACCGCCAGGACGCCGAGTCCGACGCGATGCTGCTCGGACGGCAGACGTTCGAGGATTTCCGCAGCTACTGGCCCAAACAAACCGACGACACGACCGGAATCACCGATTACCTCAACAACGTCGCCAAGTACGTGGTGTCGACGACGATGACCGATCCCGCCTGGGAGAACACCACGGTCATTTCCGCAGATCCGGTCCGGCGGATAACCGCCATGAAGGCCGAACCCGGCAAGGACATCGTGCTCACCGGCAGCATCAGCCTGGCCCACACCTTGATCGCGGCCGGTGCCGTCGACGAATACCGGATGTTCGTCTACCCCGCTGTGCAGGGCCGCGGCAGGCGATTGTTCCCCGATGGGACGACGATGGGGGCGTTGACGCTGGTCGAATCTCCCAAGTCGTTCGCCTCGGGCATCACGCTGATGCGCTACGCCGCTGGCTGAAACCCTGCCAGAATGGCGGCGTGGGCATGGAGCATCCCGACGCTCAGAAGCGGTGGGATGCGGATCGCGACGAGACGGAAGCCGAACGGCTGGACCGTAATTGGTCCAGCCTGCTGCAAGAGCTAAGGGTGACGCAGACCGGCGTCCAGTTGCTCACCGGCTTCCTGCTGACCCTGCCGTTCCAGCCACGCTTCGCACAGCTGGACGGCACGATGCACATCGTCTATCTGATGACCTTCGCCTGTTCGATCGGCGCGACCGTGCTGCTGGTGGCGCCTGTGGGCATGCACAGGGTGCTGTTCCGGCGCCATCGGCTCGATGTCATCGTCTCGATCTCACACGGTTGCGCCATCGCGGGTCTGATCCTGCTCGGCGTGGCCCTCGCCGGCGTCGCCGTCGTCATATTCGACGCGGTCATCGGGCCGACGGGCGCATGGATTGCAGGCGGCTGCACGCTGGTGGCTCTGGTTACGTTCTGGTTCGTCGTCCCGTTCCCGCTGCGACGCCGAAGCGACAGCTCCTACTAGGGTTTGTGAAGCGCTGACCGGGGGAACTCCCGTGCCATGTTGATCCGTCGAATCGCACGTCCCCTACTGTCAGTGGCCTTCATCGGGCAAGGCGTGGATGCCCTTCGGAATCCCAAACCCGCCGCCGACGCGGCGCGGCCCGCACTCGACGGCATGCGCAAGCTGCCGGACCCCGTCGGCACGAACGTCCCCACCGACGCCGAGGCCTTTGCGCGGGCCAATGCCGCGGTACAGATCGGCGGCGGTTTGTTGCTTGCCACCGGCAAGATGCCGCGGCTCGCGTCCGCAGCGCTCGCATTCACCGTCATTCCTGGCAGCCTCGGCGGGCACATGTTCTGGAATCAGCCTGACGCGCAACGCAAGGCCGAAGAGCGGCGCGCGTTCATGACCGATCTCAGCCTGCTGGGCGGGCTGATCATCGCCGCCGTCGATACCGAGGGCAAGCCGTCGCTCGGATGGCGCGGCCGACGAGCGGCCCGCAAGGTGTCCGAAGCCGTCAGCTCGGCGCTCCCCGTCGGCGCCGCGTCGGGTGGCACCCTCGCCGATCTCGCCGACAGCGCGTTCGCCGAGAAGCTGGGCCATGGACTTCAAGTGGGCGCGGAGCGCGGTCGCGAGTTCGCGCACATCGCCCGCGAACGTGGTGTCGAATTCGCCGAAGTGGCCCGCGAACGCGCACCGGAAATCGCCGAGGCGGCCCGCGAACGCGCAGCCGAACTGGCCGACGTGGCACGCGAACGCGCACCCGAATTCGCCGACGTCGCTCGCGAACGCGCAGCCGTATTAGCCGACGTGGCACGTGATCGCGGACCCGAGCTTGCCGAGCTAGCGCGGGATCGCGCAGAGTTGGCGCGTGCCCGAGCGAACGACCTGGCCAAGACTGCGCGCAAAGAGACGAAGAAGGCCCGTAAAGAGGCGAAGAAACAGCGCAGCCGCCTGAGTTGAGTCGCGCCGTCGCCGCGAATTCGGCGGTAAATTGTCGCTCACACACCCACGGTCAGGAGCGACCTGTCAGAGGGTGGCCTGATCAGGGGTATGAAACCATTCTGAGCTGCACAGATAGCCCTTCTCCATCTAATTCCAGATAAGTGTGACTGTGTCCACGTCGTGTCCACCGGTGCCGATTAGTTGGGGGCCGTCTCCTTATCGGGGGTTCCCCTCAGATCGGCGCGAGCTCTTCCAGTGTCAGCAGCCATTCGATCCATCGAGCAATATGACGCTGCGCCGAGTGCCACTAGGGCGCTGCTCGGTCGTTAGCGTTGGATTGTGTTCGGCGAGGACTGGCTCGAATCGGCGGTTCATTTTTTGTTGGCTCCCCCGCTAGCGATGTACGAACGACACTGTTGTGTCACCGTGGACGGTGTCGACACCGTTGATTTGGTTGGCGCTAATTGTTAGCGCCCGTTGGTTGTCGGTACAGGTACCACCGCCAGAGGTGACGTTTGCATTCACCATTCGGGTGAAGTCAGACAATCGCTGGGCTTCAGTCCAAGCCGCCGAGCACACTCCAGGTACGTCGATGGTGCCGGCGATCGGATCGATGCTCGTCAAATTGAGCACGGCAGGAAACCGAGTTACCGCATTGCCCCACGTGCCGGTGTACGCCCCGGCCGCCGAAATGTTCTGGGCCTGCTGGGGATTCGGCAGCGTCGCATTGTCGGGCTGACTCGGCTTGGGCGTAGGTGGCCCGAGCAGGTCATAAACCCGCTGCCCCCATGCGCGATCGCCCGTCGGCTGGATCGCGTAGCCCCCGTGAACGGCGGTCAATGCCGCCGGCAAGATGGTGGCACCGGGGTTGTAGTTGCACACAGGATCGCCGGTGTCGCACACACTAATGGTTCGGCTGCCAATCGAGGGGGGAGAGACCTGGGAGATGGTCGAACCGAAGTCCTGACGGTCAGTTGGTGGGAGTCACGGGCTGCCATCATCGGGTTCGCAGGATCCGACATCGAGGCCGCCGTGTTCCACCCCGAGGATGACGATTACCTCGTCGATCGTGAGACCACGGTCTCGCATTTCGAGGTTGCGGCCGCCCAGCCCGGTGACGTCGCCGCTGAACCTCCACCAATCGCCAGAGAGCGCGGGCCGTGCGAGGCGCAGTGTTCGGGTGGTCCGGGGGTACCCCCAGGGTTGGGGGTGGTTGCGATCGCCGTTGAATACGGTCGATGACCGCTTGCAAGGCGAGTGCGTGCCGGGACACGTCTTCCGAAATTATTGGTCCGCGGCGATCCACCATCTCGGAGGGGAATCGGCCCGGCGAGGGTGCGTCAGTCGAGCCATAAGGTCGCACGCCTTCGCCTGCTGATCGCCTAAGTAAGTGTGACTCAGTCGGGACCCAAGTCTTCGGCGTATTCGGGTTTGGAGAGCTTTTCCGCGAGCTGGTCAAGCTCGGCCTGTAGTCTCTGCCTCTCGTCGGCTTCAGCATTCTTAACGTCAGGTCCGCGAGCTTTCTGCCGGGAATGCACGACCCTTGTAACGTACTTGTTAGCGTTCTCAATTGCGGAGTCGATCTTTTCGACTACGTCCTCAACTTCGGCAGGACTTGCGACGGCCTCAATCTTGTCTGGGTGGGTTTCTGTTCCGGTTATGGTGACTTGATGCCCTCGCACCGTCTGCAGGAAGCAATCCGTCCAGGCGAGGGGCGGTAGCGGCAAGATCTGAAGCCGAATAATAGCTTCCTGCAGTGTTTCGCCTACTTCAACCTCCAGCTTACCGACTCTGGATATTCCCCATTTCTCTGCCATCGCTGGTCCTTTCTGTGATTTGTTGTTGTGAACGGGTCCAGTCGGTCGAAGTGGCCTGACCCCGCGCGACTCGAAGGGGTCTGGGCGCCAAGAACCGGACGCGACGGCGAAACCTTCAACCGGCGCGGCACACATCGGCAATGGCATCGAACGTGCCGTACTCGTCGGTGTTGTCGACATTGTCAGTCTCAATTTGCCGCATCTCTTCGGAGTTCTCGGGGGTGCCCGCCCGCGAACTGATCGGCAGACTCACTTACATTTTGGTGTATCGGGCCATGGCGAAGCTGTAGAGGCCATAGGTGATGATTCCCAGGCCGGCCGCGATCAGAAGCGCTTCACCGTAGGGTTGCGCCCCGAGTGTTTTGAGGGCCCCATCGAGTCCGGTCGCCTTGTCCGGCTGCGAACGACTCGCCGCGACGATGACCAGCACCCCGGCGCCGGCGATGACCAGGCCTTTGGCGATGTAACCGACGATGCCCAGTCGTCGCACCAGGTTGCTGGACGTGCCTTTGAGGTCGTCGAGAAAGTTGCGGCTGGCTCCCTTGTAGACGTGATACCCGCCCACCGCGACGATGATGATGCCGCCGGCGATGAGTGCGATAGTGCCGGCGCCGGTCTGCATCAGGCGTGCGCTGGTCCCTGCATTCTGGGCACCGGTGGACTTTCCGGCGCCCAGGGCGAATCCGAATGTGGAGTAGGCGAGCAGGAAATAGACTACCGCCAGCGCGAAGGCCTTTGCCCGGTCCAGGACTTCCGACGGTGCGCCCTGGGCTTTGGGGTCGGTCGAACGCCCGAGGGCTGTTTCGACGAGCCGCCACAGCGCCATCACCAGGAAAGCGATCGCAGCGACCCAGAGCGCGACGATGCCACCCGGTTTGGCCGCCACCGCCGCTAGCGCCCCGGATTGGTCAGCGTTGCCGCCGCCGCTGCCCAGAGCGATCCGGATGGCGAGGTAGCCGATGGTGAGGTGCAGTAGGCCGCTCACGACATACCCGGCGCGGGCGAATCGTTCGAAGACGCTGTTTTGAGCGATCTGTGTCGCGGTCGAGGACGAGCCGTGGTCAGACATTGACGTGGTCAGACATCTGGAGGCGCTCCTAACCGGCCCATCGGTCGTTCGGCGGGTTCTGGTGTGCGAGATGTCGCACGTTGCGTGCTCACAACACTCGTCCTCGGACTCACCCGGCATACCGCGGGCACAGACCGAGCCCGGGCGTCGGGGTTGGCGACGTTACCGGGCTCTGTGCATCGATGGTGGGCCTTGCTTGCCGGTGGCGGTTCCTCGAGGCGTCTCGCGGGTTTCGGAGTCTTCGCGCGGGGTGTCGTCGGTTTGCGTGTCCGGATCGATCTTGTCGGCGCGCTCGAACTCCTGATTCAGATCGTCGCGGGCCGTGGCCGCGTCGCTGCGACGAACTTCCGCTTGGTGTTGTAGGCCCGTCGCGTGCGCGGCCTTGGCGTCGGCCTCGGCTTGAGCGACGCGGCCCTTGGCCGCCGTCTCGTCGGCGAGTGCTTCGCGTTGCCCCACCTCGTGGGACTGTTCGGCAGCTTTATCGCGAATCTCCCCGGCTTCGACGCGGCGGTGTTGGGTGCGTTTGTTGCGCGCCACCCACGCGATTGCGGCGATGAGCACAATTGCCGCGACCGCAACGACGACGATCAAAACGATAGTGCTGGTAGTCATGTCAGCTCCTTTGATTGGTTGAGCAAATCGAGGCTCACATCGGTTTGAATTGCGCTGTGGGCGTTAGGCACTGGGTTGGGGCACGTTGCAGTTCGTCACCTTGGGATTGACACCCACGTAATTGAGCGGTCCCGCGATCACGGTCACCGCGATCGTCCCCGCGCTGGCACAGCTCTGTTCCGCGTGGGTGAAATACCCTCGCTGGAAGGCCGCGATCGCGCCCACGATCAGCCACACGATCACCAGTAGCCCTACGAAACGCATCATGTGTCTCCTTGGATATTCGGCGGGTGAGGGCCTGCCAGCGGGCGAGTGGTGACATGGGTCGTCGGGGCACCCCGGTGACTCATGGCGCACCTCGATACCCGTGGTTGGTGGTACGCGGTGTTGGTCTGGTTGCGTTCGCGCGTCGGCGAATCATGTGCGTCGAGTCATGTTGCGGGCTAGTGACGTGTGGCCGGTTAGTAGTAGTGGCGACGGCCACCGACAGCGCGCCCCATCCTTCCCATGACCATCAGCACCAAGCCGACGACCAGCAGGACGAGCCCGACGACCCACAGGATGTGGATCTTGAGCAGGAAGCCGGCGACAAGAAGGATGATTCCAAGAATGATCATGGCGTTTTACCTCGTTTCGATGCAGATGTGGGGAACAGATAAGCGGGATCAGACCTGGTCGCAGCCGATGCCAGTGTTGTCAGCCGGGCTGCCGGGTCAGTGTTTGAAGGCGTCTTTGACATTGTCCCCTGCCTGTTTGGTGTTGCCCTTGAACTGATCGATGCGTCCCTCGGTGCGCAGGCGGGTGTTGCCGGTGGCGCGGCCGAAGTACTTCTTGGCGGCGCCCTTGGCGGCTTCGGCCTTGTGGGCGATCTTCTTACCGATACTCATTGCGGACTCCTTCGTTCTCGATGATCACAGGCCGCGACTGCGGGCTGACAGAATTCGACCGGGCTATCGCTGCCGACCGGCGTCCGTCCACGTGCGCGGTGCCCTGCGGTTGTCGACGATGCGACCAGCGACCGAAACGGGAAAACCCCTTGCCGGGGGTGGTGGCCCCCTCCGAAGTCACCGGTGAGCCACTGGCTGCGCCGGCCTGCTGGTGTTCGAGCCGTTGGTCGCGCTCCTGGTTCAGAAACGCCGTTTCGCGTTGGGACCTTTTGAGTTCGAGTCGGGCGTCGCGCCCCCGGCCCGCGGTGCGCCGCGCCCCGGCCAGCAACACGCACAGTCCCAGCATCGCCGCCGCGCCGACCACGATCCCGACGAGGAACAAGGTGCCGGTCGACCCAGTGACGTGATAGCCGAATAGGGAGAAGTTTTCGGGCAACGGGTGAGCGGCCCCCGTATTGGTCAGCACCCCGGTGAACCCCACGATCACGGCGACGAGCAGAACAACTAATCCACCGATGACAATCATGTCGACGCCTCTGATCTGGTGCTACATCTTTATTACACGCTCCAGTAGGGCTAGTGTCAACAGTGTTAATACAGTGTTGACTTACACCGTTGAACTTTGATGTTGACCTTCGATTGCTGAGTGCTTCGATTGGCGAGGCAGACGGGAGGTGCTGCGGCAATGACGAGACAGCCGACCGGACTCGGCGCGGGCGCTGACGACGGTGACCGGTCCGCCGCGGCCGGCCGAAACAGCGGTCAGCTCACCCGGTCGATGATCCTGCAGGCTGCGCTGGCGATCGTCGACCGCGACGGGGTGGACGGATTGTCCATGCGCCGCCTTGGCGACGCCCTGGGTCGGGATCCGGTGATGCTCTACCGGCACGTCGCGAGCAAGGCCGCGGTGCTCGACGGCGTCGCCGAGATTGTGCTCGGGAAACTACAGGTGGACACCGTAGACCCGGACTGGGCCGGTCAACTGCGCACCGTCGCACGCGACTTCCGCCAATTGGCCCTGGCCCACCCCAACGTGGTACCGCTGCTGGTCACTCGACCGTTGGCCACCCCGCTCGGGCAGCGGCCACCGGGCATGCTGCGCCCACTTGAAGACGTCCTCGCGCTGCTCACCTCCGCCGGGTTCGCCGGCGATGATGCCCTACACATCTACCGGATGCTGTTCGGCTTCTTGTACGGCCACATCCTCAACGAGTTGCAGGAGGTCATCGAGCGACCCGAGGAAACCGAGGATGAACTGCGGCTCGGTCTGCACCGACTCGCGATCACCGAATTCCCCCTACTGCGTGCGCTGGCACCAGCCCTAGCCTCCTACGACGGCGCCGCCGAACTCGACCGCGGCCTCGATCTGCTGCTCCCCGGCCTGACCGCATCCCTCACCCACCCGGACGGATCACCCCGAACCATCTGAGATGACCCGGACCGCTTTCCTGCGCCAACCGCTCGGCGCACTCTAGAGCCGATCTGCAGCGCCAGCTCGCCTCCGTCCTAAAGTTTCGTAAACATCTCTGGTCGGGGGCCGGTTACCGGTCTTGCGGCGAACATTTTGTGTGTCAACCTGTTTCGCACGCACGAACGCGGGCTACGGCAAATCACGAAGCGTTCGACTGCGATTCGCGTGCTGTCTCAGTCGAGCCTGACCAACTGATGTCGACCGGTTTACTGACCGGTACCCTACGGAACCGTAGGTTACGGTATCGTCGACGACGGCCGTGGGAGCGATTGCTTGACGCGGTGCCATCAACGGCGGCATCGGGCACTTCCCGCACGTCGAGTGCCCAACGGTAGTGGTGGAGATCCTTCGACAACTTGATCGCCACCACGGGTCCACATGCCGATCTGGCGAATCGAAAAACGTGATCAGGACCGTGGCGCGGCGAGCGTCGACGTCTAAATTCTCTTTCCGGTGTCGGTCCCGACAGCTGCAGTATGAACCGCCGGGACCTCAGTGTTCTGGGCGGCCGGCCGCACACAACCCCGTCGTTAGGTAATACCCGTTTAGCACCGCGCCAACCGTGCGACGTGTCACGTGAGGTGACGTTCACATGTCACGAATACGGATTTTCCAACATGGCGATGCGGTTGCGTTTCGCGATCATCTGCCGTCGAGATCCACCACCACGCCAGCCGCTCCCCCATCCGGGCTGGAATCGAACAGCAGGGGGCTTCAGAGTTGTCTGCCTGTAGTTGAAGCTTGTGGTGGTCAGCGCTTGTCTTCGGCGCGTCCGACGCCGGCCGCATGTGCCGGTTCAACGCCGGCGGCATCGTCGCTTTTTGTCTCCGACGCCTGTGACGCGGGTTGTTCGTCGGCGGGTGAGGGTGAGTTTGGCAGAACCGCAACGGTTTCCGGCGCTGTGAGTCGAGAGCCGCGTCGAGCCGCCGCGTCACGCGGTAGGAGGCCGAGGACCGTGACGGGTCGCTGCTGCAGCAGGGCGCAGGAACAGGTAAGTGCTGGCGAGTAAACATCAACCGTCGATGAGTAGGCCTCGCATAGGTCCGACGAGGCGCTCTGCGTGCCGGGAGACGGCGGGCAGTTGCATAAGCCGATGTGTCAGCGCGATACCGCTTCTCTGATGGTGCAACTGTTCTTCGGCGATCGGCCTCCACAACCCATCGATGACTGTGGTCGGATCGTGGCCGATCTCCTCGACCGCGCGGTGGAGGTGTTCTGCCCATAGCGCGAGGCGGGTGTGGCGGGTCAGCTCCGGATCGCAGGTCACGATGTTGACCTCGGTGTCGTTGAACAGTGAGTGTTCATTGAGGTTGGCAGAGCCCACGGTGAGCCAGCGGTCATCGACGATCGCGACCTTGGCGTGCACGTAGAGCGCGTCCGTGCTGCCGGGGTTGTGGCTGTGTATGGTCACGGCGAGCAGACGACCTGCCCCGTCGTCGGCCTCGACGAGACAGCCGAGTTGGCCGCGGGTGGTGTCGGCGCCGTTGTCCGGTTTGGCGGGCAATAGCAGCAAGATCCGGAATTGCTCGTTGGGCGGGTTGCGCAGCTTGTCGACGAGAATCTGCGCGATCTCGGTGGACCACAGGAACTGATTCTCGAGGTAGATGAGGTGCTGCGCGGATCGCAGTGCCCGCTCGTAGGCCTCGAGGATGCCGAACTCGCCTCGGGCCGAGAAGCCATAGGTGCGTTCGGGGATGGTGCGCAACAATTGTGCGGTCACGTGCCCGGCAGGCGCGGGCACGTCGGGCACGGGCAATACCTGCGCGGCGGCCTCCTGCCAGCGCTGCCGGAAGTGATTGGCCACATCAGCGACGATCGGACCGCGCAGCTTGGTGGCGACATCGTGCCAACCGAGACTTCCGCGAGGTTGGTGCTCAGTACTGTCCCATCGATCCCCCGAGAGGGAGGTGAGATCGATGCCGCCGACGAAGGCGACCGTGTCATCGACGATCACGAGCTTCTCATGGTGGCAGTGCATGGTCCGCTCGCGGAAATCCATAACACACTCAATCCTGGTGCCGGCCGTCAGCTGCTCGCGTACCGCGCGGACCATCTTGCGTGTGGGTTGAAACGCGGGCAGAGGGGGTCCCGCCCACAGCAGCACCCGCACGTCGACGCGTTCGGCCAGATGGGCCAGGATGTCACGCACGGTGGATGTGTCACCGTCTCGGGTCAGTTCAAATCCGGGGGTGAGATGCCAGCCGGCGATGTGGACCTGTGAGTGAGCGCCCATCAACGCCTTCGCGATGGCACCGCATGCCCGCTCACCGTCGACCAAGACCTCGACCGAATTGCCCGGTCGAGGTGGCGGATCGGTTAATGCCCACAGCCCCGATCCGGCCGCGAACTCGAACACCGACGTGTGTCCCAAGCGGTCAAGCCGGCGATGGTGATGACCTCGCACCCAGCGTTCGAGACCTGCACCGACCCCCCGGTCAACCCGGTCAACAATCTTGCGAGCCACACTCATCAGCCCTCACCCGCTGCCGCCACGCCTCAGCCCGGGCCGCGTCCCCGGGACTACATCATCACGCACCCCGGCACACCCGGTCAGCGACCGCCCAACGATCACAGCAACTCGGTGGCCTGACAGCCATTCATGGGCAAGCATCCGCCGGACGGCGACAAGGCTGCTGCTCGCGTCACCGGTGGATTGTCAGTATGTCCTCGACCCGGGAGAGGCGGTCGATCAGCTCGGCGACGTCAGCCTTGGTGGCGGCCTGCTCGGTGTGTTTCAGGGTCAGGACCAGCTGCCCGCCGGGTTCGAGCCGGCCATAGTCGATTTGACCGATGGCGTTTCCGTTTTGTAGCCGCACCGCGTGTTCGAGCTGGCTTCGCCGCAGGCCCAGGCGGCGCAATTTCGAATCGATGACGCAGCCGCCGTCGATGACCGTCGTGGCGCGGCCCTCGAAGAGGCGTTCCGCCGTCGGGCTGATTGTGGTGAGCCGGTTGATACTTCTCGCTGAACGGCACGTCAGGCCAGACTCGATGGGCGGGCGACAGGTGTCTGATTGAGACGGTTTGAGGAATTCCGCTTCGGCGATGGCGGTGAGGGTGGCCGCGTATCGGCGGTCATTTCGGGTCTTTGGTGCCCCAGATAGCGCTGCACGACGTGGAGCGGCACGCCATCGTTGAGCAGCTGGGTGGCGTGCGTGTAGCCGATGGGTCTGAACCGCAGCCGATGCCGGGCACTGTCGGTCAGCCCGTGCAGATCGTTCGAGGCGTTTGAGGCTGAAGCCGTAGGAGGCGTAGGTGGCTGGCCGCCCTCGCCATGGCCATCGGCGCCTTCGCCGGCGGCTGGCGCGGACCACCCCGTCGTCAGAGTCATCCCTCCCTCCGCGCTCCGGATCACCGCTGCGATCGGCGGACTGGGGCTCGCTGGTTGGCTCCTCGCGACGGCTAGCCTCTAGAGGCGATGGGTTACGCGTTTGCTTCGGTGGTCGAGACTGTTCAGCTGAACAAGCGGCTGCGCAGGATCGTGTTGGAGGTCCCCGAGCTTGATCGACTTCAGCTGCCCCAGGCTGGCGACGCCGCCGTCGGCATCTACTTCCCGGACGCGAATCGCCCCAAGCGTCCCCCTCCGATGGAATGCCGCGACGGCGTGTGGGGCTACTACGACGCAACGACTGCGCCGCCGGGACGAACGTACTCAATCCGTAACCACGATCCGATCGCCAACCGCATCAATGTTGACGTTGTCCTTCACGGCCACGGAGTCGGCAGCACATGGGCCCAGACAGCCGCGGTGGCGAGTGAAGTTGTGGTCGCGCATGCGCGGTCTTGGTATCGCCCGGTACCCAGCACCGACTGGCAGCTGCTGGTTGCGGACCTGGCCGGGTTGCCTGCCGCTGCGCGGATCGTTGAGGAGTCGGCACCGGACAACGAGGCCATCGCCATAGTCGAGGTCGCCGAGGAAGCCGATCTTGAATACCTCCCTCACCGGACGAATGTGACAGTCATCGCGACAGTGGGGACGGGCAACGGCGACGGCGAGAGCGTCCTGGCACAACTCGTCGCAGCGCAGCCGCTCCCGTCCGGCCGAGGCTACTGTTGGTTCGCCGGCGAGGCGGGGCAGTCACGCGCGGTGCGAAAGTATCTCCGCGGTCAACATCATTGGGATGCAGAGCAATTCGATATCCTCGGCTACTGGCGGCGCGACTCCGAGGCGTGGGATAAGCGGTACGCCCCGGTCGCGTCTGATCTCTTCGCGGTTTACGAGAAGGCGCTCGCCGACGGCAAAAGCGACAAGCTTGCGTCGGAAGAATTCGACGATGCACTTGAACAGGCCGGTCTCTAGCCACAACTCCCCCTCGAGCGACCTCCGCTGAAGATGGGGCCTGCGGCGCTCCACCGGCCGGCAGTCGACCACCACCGCCGAGCCATCGCTGCGGCGGCCGAAGAAGTCCTGCGCGTGCGAGACCGGCTTGCCCGCCTCGGCGGTCAGTGCAGCCAGAACGGCTGGGACGCGATGCCCAGCACGGACGGGTCAAAATCCAGGGGCAGCACGTGATCGTGTTCCAACCAGGACTCAAACCCCGCGTGGCCACTGCTTGTGGCTGACCACCGCAGCCCGCTCAGATGCCGTTGTCCCTTCCGGGACGTGAAGCGGCGAACCGGAAGACCCTGCTCGAGCGGCACTGCCCGTGCCTGCGCAAGCGGCACCCGGTGCTCGGCGCCGTCGTCGGGCACATAACTGACCTCGAGCCATCGCCGGCCAGCGCAAGGGGTCGTCGCGCCTCTCGATGTAACACCGTCATAGATCAACAGTCTCGGCCGCACATCGAGCCAATCCGGCAGCGACGCGCAACCTTCAGCTGAACAATGCAACTTCGGGTGCGCGAGCACCAGTGGTGCCGGCGCTGCGCCCAGGTCCTCGGCGATGAGGACCCTGGTGTCCAGGATCGCCTTCCGCATGAAAGGGGCCAGACGCGCCTCGATCTGCTCGCCTGTTGCGGGTCACTCTCGATGACGATGATGGCGTCATCGGGGTTGACGACGATTGGGTGATGAGAACGGCCCCGCTCGGTGTGGCGAACGGGGCCGTTGTGGGCGTGGTGCCGGGGTGCCCGTCAGGTTGATGCCGTCCTGGTCGGGTCGACGCGAATCGGGTTCAGTCCGCGGCGTTTTCGCTGATCGCGACGCGAGCGGCCTTCTCGTCGACGATGGCGTGATCGGTAGCGAACGCGGCGGTCAGCGCATGTAGGGCGAGGTTGTTGACCGCGCGGGGGTGACCGCGGGAGGCGTTGTGGATCAGCGCGATCGCATCATCGGAGAACAGGGTGTCGGCCCGTCCAGCGATCTTGCAGTGATGCGGCACCGTATCGGTGTCGGGCAACGACATCGTCGTCGAATAACTGGCGCGCCTGCGCGATTCGCCTGTCCGTTTTTGGAACCTCCATCGGAACGCCTCCCGATTAGCAAGGCCGTCGTCACCGTAGAGGATCCATATCTGACACACCCGGCATGGCGAGTCCAGAGCGCGTCCGCGAGTCCGGGCTCGGCCAAAACAACGTTGATAGAACACCGACAGATACGCGCCAGGCCCTCCGATGTGCCACCGAATCTAGTCGCCACATCGGCCCACACGTATGCGCGACGGCTGGCGGCATCGCTTTCCCGGTGCCGCGCTGCCCGTGCCATCACCTGCTGCCTGCTCAGGCCGCGACCCAGTAATCGTGCCGGGTCAGCCCCGAACGGGTCGCGGAGCGGAGCACAATTCGCCGCATGAAGATCCGCATGGAGCTTACGGAGGCGTTGGTAACGGAGGACATCACGCCATTCGAGCGGGAACGACTGCGTGAGGCTCTTGAGGATGAAGTAAGAAGGCAACTTCCCACCGATAGGCAGCTCCTGCGCGTGGTGGACTGGGATCCGGGGGGTGGCCACGCAGTGGAAAACGCTCCAGGCATGAGGAAGTACAGGGTCGCGTACGAGACGGAATCCCGCGATTAGGGGCCACGCGGGCGCCGTCCAAGTTGGACGTGCTCAACGAGATCCGGGCGAGCATTCGGGCGACTCCGGGGTGGGCCTGAACAAATCTCGTTAGGATTCCGGCATGGCCAACGGGGGCGAGGATTCGCGCGCACTTCAAGAGTTCAGGCGAACTTCTTCGGCATATCGAGAGAGCATGCGCCGATGCCGGAATCATATCTACGAGAGCTGCAGCGCCTAGTGGGCGCTGCTAGTGCGCATTTGGGCGTCGTCGTTAGTAGCAACGAGCGCCACGCGTACTGGATAGACGGGCGGAGCTTAGGTGTGCTGTCGTACCAAGGCGTCACCGATGAGGACACGGTAATCACCGGTCGAATACGTCAGATCGACACGACGGTCAGCGTCGCTATCAAGGTGGCAGTCGATTACGACAGAATCGAGAACTCGTCACGGTCCCCCCCGCGCGCTCACAATTCGATTCCCTGACGATGGTCTTATTGAGCTCGACGCGTCTCCCGGGGTGGCCGAGCCGGCCGAGCGCGACAAAACCGAGGCCTTCATTGACCACGTGCTTGCCGCGTTGGCGCGTCGTTAACGGGAGCCTCGACCGAACAGTCTTCAACCGGGAACTGTACGGCGTCTGGGGAGGTTGAGCCAGGAAGACAGACAAAAACTTATCGGCTTCCCAAAGGTTAAATGATGTCTGTAGAGGTGGACCAGAGGTCAGAGCCAGAGTGCCTGCTTTGTGGGCACGATCTTTCATCTCACCGCAAGGGTGCATTGCCCGTTCCCTGTCAGCATCGCAAGTTTAGAGGAACACTTGGAAAGCGTTGTGATTGTCCCGACTTCGTTGGAAAAGGCCACGGCTACTAGCCCAACGACACCGGCCCTCATTCCAACCCAGAACAACGCATCTCAATTACGTCGTTGAGTTCGCTTTCGTCTCTGATGATCTCGGTGAGGCGCCCGAAGCTTGGCAAGGGAGCCTGGCCCGGTTCTGCGGACGGTTCGTTTGTGGCAGTTGAGTATTGCCTAGTGGCTGGCAGTATTTCTAGTCGTGGCTGTACGCACCGCCGTTGACGCCCCAGTGTCACGTGCTGGCTGGCGCCGCTGCTGTGCGCTAGCACCCCCGCCAAGGAGACACGCCGCTCGGTGGCTGCGGCTCCGGAACGTTGGGGCAACAATTAGCGCATGTCTTTCAAGGTGTACAGAAACGAATCCGACCCCTTCGAGCAGTTTGGCGACGACGACCGCTTCGACATCATCGAGGGTGGCGTCCTGAAGATCCATCGGCAGGACGGGACGATTACCTACATCAACCCCGCGTCGTGGGCCAGCATCGACGACTCGCCGGCGCCGTCGGTGTACGGATCACCGGCGCACTCCAGCTCCGGCGACGTCCCCCCGGAAGAGCAGCCCTTCTAATCACCACGCGCGCACCGACGCGGTGCCGGCCGGCGGCGGTCCCTCGTTCTTTTCTTGTGCGGGCAGCCTGCGGCGGGTTCAATCGCTCCATGGGCGACAAGACAATCATCAAGGTCGACAGCACGCACTCGCCGCACGGCCCGCTGGGCCAAATGTACCTGGCGACGGGGGTCGGCGTGGGGATGCGGTTGTGGCGCGACCGGCCTCCGGGTCCGCCGGTCCCGGAGGTCGCACGAGATTACGAGACGGTGGGCTATGTGATCTCGGGACGCGCCGAGCTGCACAGCGAGGGCCAGATGGTCCTTCTGGAGCCGGGCAACGCGTGGGTCGTTCCCCGGCACGCCCGGCACACGTACAAGATCCTCGAGCCGTTCACGGCGGTTGAGGCGACCCACCCGCCGGCTGAGATCCACGACCGGGACCGCCCGGTCGGCCAAGGGAATCGCAGTGATTCGGAACAAGATTCGGGGTAGCGGCAGGTTGGCGTAGGTCAGCGGACGACAACGACGTTCCCGCTGAGCAGCACCCGGCGCTCGCAGTGCCACTGCACGGCGTGGGCGAGCGTGAAGCACTCGGCGTCTCGGCCGACCGCGACCAGCTCGTCGGGGCCGAGCTCCAGGGCTTGGACGCGGTGGACCGGACAGCCCAGCACATCGGATGCCGGCACGACAACTTGCCGCGGCGAGTTTGGGAAACGGTATGGTCTCGCCCTGAATGCTGCTGTAGCACAACGGGTTGAGGACCCGATGGGTGTAGGTCGGGGGTTCGCACACCGCATTACGCGGGTGCCCCTCTTCACGATCCGTTCGTCTTCGACGTCCGCCAGCGGGCTCGGTTGGGTCAATATAGGGCCGGCGTCAGATGCACGGCCTGGATTCAGAGAGCTGGTGTGGCGAGGACGGCCCGCACGACCGTAGGCCAAGCCAGCTCATCATGGTCGGCGCGATGTTCGCGAATCGTGCTGAGCTCCTCGCTCAGGTGCCGTCACTGGCGGCGCGGACCCCACACCACCGCAGTCCCGACACGTCCAGGTGATGGGCCCACCGCGGCACGAATTGCACCAACGTAGAAGCTTCCCAGAACTACGGCATATGTTGTGCTCAGCGGCCTGACCAGGCACCCGCTTGGTTGGCAAGTCGCTCCGCACGAGAAGAGACTTCAATGAAGAAGCTCGCCATCCGGCGGGAACATCGGATCAACGAAACCCCGGCGGAATCCGCAATCAAGGACTACGTCGACCACGTGGCCGACATCGCGAAATTCCCCGATGCAACGGCGGGTACCCCCGACTTCGACACACCCCTTGGAGACACCCTGCCCGCCGGCATCGACCCCGAGACCGCTGCCGGGCTGGCATCCAACCTACGTGCCGCACTACCACGGATTCGCGAGCTGCTGGGGCTGCTCACCCGGCGCGGCAAGGAAGACGGCTAAACCTACTCACCCGGCGTTAGGTGCCTCACCCCGCGAGACCGGAGCCGTCTTCGACCGCACCGCCGCCAACCTGCGCCACGGCAAGGGCGGCAAGCAACGCGTCGTACCGATCAGACAGTTGATGATGACGAGATCCGCGCCGCGATGACGGCCGCGGTCGCCGGCTGACAAACCGCGGTTACCGCACCGCGGCCGGGCCAGCCAGGACACGGCACGCGGCCGTTAGCGGCGGCGCGTACACCACGCCACCGCACGCCAAGCACGTCCAAGTCGTATGCCCGCCAACACAATCGCAAGGCTGGTGCCCGACCAGCGTGCGGCCGGCGCCGAGCCGGTGACCGCGCGGGCAACGCTGCGGTGGCCGAACCATCCACGAGCCGTCTGTGCAGCGGACAAGCTCGCCGACTGCGGGCATGTATCAATCATCGCCCGAGGGGGACGCGGCTTCATTCATTCCGGCGCTCAACACGCGATGATAGGTGCCTCATGACCCCCGCACAGAGCAGCGTGTCGGCGCCATCGTCCGAGGGTTCGTCCAGGAGAGTGGTGTACGAACCGGGCCAGATCGTGAGGGCCGGCGTGTCGTAGCCGAATGATTGAAGGTCATCGCGTGATTCTTCGAGAGACCGTCCAAAGTCACTCGAGCGAAGGAATCAACGCGATGACCACTGCCCACGATATCGACTGGCCCCAGGTGTTGGCTGATCGACTCACCACCTGCCACCCCGATGTGCTGCGTGAGCTGCTGAGCACGTTCATCCACACCCTGATGGGCGCCGAAGCCGACGCGCTATGCGGCGCCGGTTATGGCGAGCGCAGCAGCGAGCGCACCAATCAGCGCAACGGGTATCGGCACCGCCGATTTGACACTCGCACAGGCTCTTTGGATCTGGCGATCCCGAGGCTGCGGCAGGGCTCGTATTTCCCGGACTGGCTGCTGGAACGGCGTAAACGCGCGGAGCGGGCCCTGACCACGGTGGTGGCCACCTGCTACCTGCTGGGGGTGTCGACGCGGCGGATGGACAAACTCGTCGAGACGCTGGGCATCACGTCGTTGTCGAAGTCGCAGGTGTCGGTGATGGCCAAGGAACTCGACGCCGCCGTGGAGGCGTTCCGGACTCGACCGTTGGACGCCGGCCCGTACACGTTCGTCGCTGCCGACGCGCTGGTCCTCAAAGTCCGCGAGCAGGGCCGTGTGGTGAATGTGCACGCTCTGATTGCGACCGGGGTCAACGCCGAGGGCTACCGCGAAATCCTCGGCATCGATGTCAGCACCGCCGAAGACGGGGCGGGCTGGCTGGCGTTCTGGCGGTCGCTGACCGCCCGCGGCCTGTCCGGGGTCAAACTGGTCACCTCCGACGCGCATGCCGGCCTGGTGGCCGCGCTCGGCGCCACCCTGCCCGGAGCCACCTGGCAGCGCTGCCGCACCCACTACACGACCAACCTGATGGCGATCACCCCGAAATCCTCGTGGCCGTGGGTACGCACCCTGCTGCACTCGGTTTTCGACCAGCCCGACGCGCAATCCGTTGAGGCCCAATATGATCGGATCGTCGACGCGTTAGCCGACAAACTGCCGAAGGTCGCTGATCACTTGGAAGCAGGCCGGGCGGATCTGCTGGCATTCACCGCGTTCCCCAAACAGATCTGGCGCCAGATCTGGTCGAACAACCCCCAGGAACGTCTCAACAAAGAGATCCGGCGGCGCACCGACGTCGTCGGTATCTTCCCCGACCGCAACGCCCTGATCCGCCTCGTCGGCGCCGTGCTGGCCGAACAACACGACGAATGGGCCGAATCCCGCCGCTATCTCGGCTTGGACGTCCTCAGCAAATCCCGAGCAGATCAGCACTCACCGACCGAACAGGAGGCGACCCCGGCGGCACTGACCGCCTGAACCACGAACTCGAAGAATCACACGACGACGGCGTACACCACGTCCCTGGAATTGACCTTCCGAGAGGAACTAGCTCTGTTTTGGGAAGATCTCGGCCAGCGCTTCCAGAAACTCGGTGCCGGCTTCAGATCGGCGCTCGAGAACTACGACTCGGCCCTCCAGTCGCATGACCGAAAGCATCAGGAGCTGCAACAGTTCCTCCTTCGGTTGGCCCTCGGGCGTTGGTGGGTGGGCGACCATGAAGTCTCTGATCGCGCGGCTAACCGGCATGCTTTCGGGGATGTCGGCGGCGCGGATTTGGGCCATGAAGACGGGCTCGCTCACAGTTCTTCTCCTTCGCTGTGTGATTGACAGCGTCAGCGTAGGAGAACGGCCCACGCCGGACGCAGCAGAACCGATGTCCGGCGGGCCACCCTGAAGGCCGGGGACTACCAAGGGGCTAGGCGCGGCAAGCTCGTCGCTGTACGTGCCTGCCCTGTAGAAGCGAGGGGCAATGGCACCAAAGCGCCAGCCGCCTGGGCGCAGATCATCGACGACTACATGCTGACCCTCGCCGCGGCCGGGCAACCGCCAACCACGACGGAATTGCGCCGAATCCAATTGGTTCGGATGGCCAGAGACATCGGCGGCCGTCCGGCCGATGTTGCCGGGGAGAAGTTCGTCGCATGGTTCGGGCGGCAGACCGGATGGACGATCGAAACGCGCCGCAGCTACCGCGCCGGCATCCGCGGATCCTTCCGGTGGGCATACAGAACCAAGCGGGTGCCCGACCATCTGGCCGACGAGCTGCCCAAGGTACGCGAGCAACGTGGGCAACGCGGGCGCCGCGGCCGGGGCCCGACGCCTATGAAGCTATTTGCTTAACCAGCGGAATGTCCTCTGCCTCAACAGGAATCATCTGTTCCGTTCGATCCGTTTGCGCTTTGCACACAACGCATTGCCGACCCAACGTAACCTTCCGAATTGGCTTGTCAGGGAACAACTTATGGAAGCAATCAAAGCAAATCTTCTGAGTCATCAGATCGGATCTTTCAGTCCGAGGTCCCGGTACTGGTCGAGGTTCGTGACCCCGGCCGGTAGCTAAGCTAGCTGCCGCGGCGGCCTGACTTGATGATCTCGAGGCGTTCCTTGAGCAGTTCCTCGAGTTCCTCGATCGAGCGGCGTTCCCGCAGCATGTCCCAGGGTGTGCGCGGCACCTTGACCTTCTTGGGTTCGGCCAGGTCACCACCGTCGATCAGGGTGCCCTCCATGCCGTTGCGGCACAGCCAGGTGCCGGGGATCTCGGCGTGATCGGCGAACGGGACCTCGAACTCCTCACCGTTCTCCGTGCGATACCGCGCGATCTGACGCGGCGCCAGGTCGTGATTACGGTCGGTCTCGTAGCTCACCGCCCCAAGCCGGCTGCCCCTCATGACGCGATCAGCCATCATCAACACTCCTCTGTGCAGGTTACGCCCCGGCCGTGCTAGCTACTTCGACCTGAAAAACCGTTAGTCGACGGCGGGGTGGGTTGGCGGTGGTGGTCCGCTTCGGGGTGGGGCGGTAGGTCGGGTGCTGCGTGTGGCCCGGTGATCGGTTTCATGCTGTGAGGCACGGCTGACACCCATCCATGCTTCCCCACCAGCTGGAATCTGTGCTTACCGGTCAACAGCCAGCGGCGGGGAGGAAGGGTCATCAGCTGACCACGAGCGGAAGTGGTCGGCACACCACTTGGCGGTGCCATTGCAGCGAAGTCACCTACCGGCCCGCGCTTGCCGAGCACTGCAGGCTGCTGAACGGCCGCGCTAGCACACGGAGGGGACAATGACCTCATGGCCGACCCGCCGGCGTTCCGCACCGGCTACATGTCGATACTGCTGCCCGTAGAAACGGGTGAGGGTGAGGTGCGGCGCGTCATCCGCGAGAGTGTCATCCGCGCGCTGGCCGCTGCGGGCGAATGGCCGATACGCATTGATGTTGTGACAAGCACGGGGTCCGACGACGGACGGACGAAGCGGTGGTTTGTTGAGTACGAGACCGGGCCGTACGGTCAGGTCATCGACCAGCCCGACAGTGCGGGTGAGGGTAACGACGACGCCGCGCCCGGTACGGCACTCCAAACGTAGGCGCGCCAGCCTGGACTCGGAACCGTCGTCAGCGGTGGGGGCCTACCGGACGGTAAGGGTGCCTTGCATGTTGGCATGGTATTTGCAGTGAAATGGGTTAGGTGCCCGGTGTGGTGGGTGTGAGCACGGCGACGAGCCGTCGAGCCGTCAGCCGACCGAGTTGCTCGACGAGCGCGCTGAAAGTGAGAACTAATGCAAGTGGCGACTGCCCTGCGAATAGTGTCTGTCGTCGTCGCCGCTAAGGCTCTGCTGATCGGCGTGGTGTACTGGCGGCGCGCCGAAATACTTGGCCGCCCTGTGCACATCGGAGCGGGTAGTTGGGCCTGCTTAATCGCCGTCGTGACGATCGGTGTCGCCATAGCACTAACGGTGTGCGTTGCAGCCCGTCATCAGAACGGCGACCGAACGCCCTGACAGCCCCTCGGGCTGGCCCGTCATCCTGCTTGGGTGGCGGGTCATCGACGGCAGTACACGGCATGACGCGCACGCGGAGTTGAACCCACGACCGGGCCGATGCTGTGTCGTGGTGCACGGCGCCCAGTAATTGTCCGGCTTGTCTCGGACGTTACTGATCCCGCTGGAATGTGTCCGCGACGCGTGTGTGGAGTTCCAGGCCGCGGGCGTCGTCGGGAATCCGTGGTGGTTCCAGCGTCAACGTCTCGCGGTTGGAAGCTGCGCCCGCGTCAGTACCGGTGGCCTTGTCCCGGCGCTCGGATGCTTGCGGTGTGGCGCGTTCCAGAAATCGGAGCAGTTCGACAGGGAAGGGAAGTACCAGGGTGGAATTCTTCTCTGCGGCGACCTCGACGACGGTCTCCAACAGTCGCAGTTGCAGCGCGGCTGGGTGCTCGGCCATGACCTCGGCTGCTTGGGCCAGCTTTTCGGACGCCTGAAGTTCGCCCTCGGCGGTGATGACCCGAGCCCGTCGCTCACGCTCCGCCTCGGCTTGGCGTGCAATCGACCGCTTCATCGAATCGGGCAGCACTACATCCTTGATTTCGACGCGGTCGATCTGAACACCCCAGCCCAGCGCGGGACTGTCGATCATCAACTCCAGCCCCTGATTGAGATGCTCGCGGTTGGACAGCAGGTCGTCCAGATTGCTCTTGCCGATGATCGAACGCAGTGATGTCTGTGCAACCTGGCCAATAGCCGACACGTAGTCCTGCACGTCGACAGCCGCACGCACCGGATCCGAGACCTTGAAATAGATGACAGCATCCACACGGACGGTCACATTGTCGCGGGTGATGCCATCTTGGGAGGGCACGGGCATCGTGATGATCTGCATGTTCACTTTTTCGAGGCGATCGGCGATCGGAATCAACATCGTGAGTCCCGGTCCGCGGAGGCCGGATTGCACACGGCCGAACCGGAAGACGACGCCGCGTTCGAACTGCTTGACGACCTTAATATTCGTTCCGAGCCAGAGCACACCGATGCCGAACGCTGCGGCCAGCGCGTAGAGGGTGATCATTTCTGTCTCCAATCTGCCCGGGCTTCGGCTGTCGGTACTCGTTAGCGAGCTCGGGCTGCTATTACCGATGAAACGCCACTCCTTCCGACAAAGCGAGTGAACGTGCTCGGCTCCCCGACCGAGCAAACGCCTGTATTCGCGGCAGTGATGCACCGTGTCGTGTGCGTCGAGAGCGATCCGCATGCCATCGGCGTCGGTCTCCCACCGACGAGTCGACCCCTCAACATCGGTGAACAGAAACGTCACCACCCCCGACGGAGGCACCGCCTGATCAGATGCTGCCAGAGGCGTCAATCGCAAAGACCGCGAGCACCTTCTGCACGAGATCGCGAATCTCTTGGTGATCCCCCGACCAGCGGCGGCAACACGACAGGCCGTGCTGTGCGGATGCGGATGCGCCGAGGTCGGATGACGGTGTTGACCTTCAACGCGAAAGTGCTTGGAGATTCAACAACGACGTTGGTGTGGCCGATCAATTGCCGACATGGCTGGCGTGCGCTCATCGTGGACCGCCGTCGTCTTCGGCGAAATTGCGCGAGTCGTCGTGGCGCAATCGGATCGTACTGAGCGTTTCCTCGAGTTCGCGAAGCTCTGCCCCGATCTCCTCCTGCCGCTTGACGTCATTGGTACCCCGTACACGCCCGATGCAGCGGTGCCAGGCTGTGGGCGAGGTCATAACTCGTCGTCCTCCTCGGCGAACTCATCGTCATAGCCGTCATCAGCTTCGTCGCAGGTTTCCGTCTCGACGTCGGGCGACCCTGGATGTTTCTCTAGCTGATCCAGTTTCCGCACGATCTCACCCCACAGTTCCCGCGGCACCGTGGATTTCACTGCCTCGATGATGTGGGTCACCTGGACCATGATGTCGCGGCCAGGGACCGGATGCTGGCGAGCAACCCGGCACGCGGAGTGAAACTCCCCCGCGTGCCCCCCGTCGCAACACTTATCTGACCGCCGACCAGCTTCAGGCTCTGGCCGACGAGGCGGGCCGGTACTCCTCGCTGGTGCTGCTGCTCGGTGTTGGCGGTCTGCGCTGGGGAGAATCAGCAGCGCTGCGAGTCAGCGACGTCGACTTCCTGCGCCGACGTATCAATCTGCACCGCAATGCCGTTCAGGTCGGCAGCCAGTTCGTTGTCGGCTCGCTCAAGAGCAACAAGAACCGGACCGTGGTGCTGCCTGGGTTCGTACTCACCGCACTGGCCCAGACCGCTGAGGGCAAGGATCGTGACGACCTGCTCTGGCCGTCGTCCTCCGGCGGGTATCTCGGTCCGCCGTCGTCAACCGAGTCCTGGTTGTCCGGTGCGGTGTCGAGGTGTCAGAAGACCGACCCATCCTTCCCTCGCGTCACCGCGCATTCCTTGCGTCACACCGCAGCCTCTCTGGCCGTCAGTTCGGGGGCCAATCCCAAGGTGATCCAGCGGATGCTGGGCCACGCCTCGGCGGCCATGACGCTCGACGTCTATGCCGATGTGTTCGAGAGCGATCTTGACGAAGTAGCCGTGACTGTGTCCAAAATGTGTCCACGGTGGGCAGAGACGCCCTAGCGTTCGGCACTTACAACGTCCCCTACCAGCACAAACGCCCAGGGGGAATAACCCACTCCCACGGTCAGGAGCGACATGTCAACCGATCCGACGCCCCAGTTCGGCAGCGATTCGGCGGGCTACCCGCCGCCTTTCGGCGGCAGCCCTGGCGGCCTCGTCACCCGGTTCTTCGCCCGCGTCATCGACGGGATCATCGTGGGGATCGTCGGCTTCGTGCTGATCCTCGTCACCGACACGTTGTCGAACTACTGGGTCACCGGCTTCTTCACCGGCCTGCTGATGTTCCTGTACTTCCTCGCGTTCGAAACCGGCCAGGGCTGGACGCCGGGCAAGCGGATCCTCGGCTTGAGTGTGCACGGCCCCGGCGGGGCGCCCAAGCCGACCGTGCAGCAGTCCGCGATCCGAAACGTGTGGACGCTTCTGCCCATCGTGCCGTTCGTCGGGGGTCTGCTCGCGTTCGTCGCCATCATCGTGATCGCGATAACGATCAACGCGAGCCCGACCAAACAGGGCAAGCACGACGAGCTCGCGGGCGGAACCCAGGTCGTCAAGCGCTGATCGGCGTCAGATCACAAGGCTCAGCAGCATTACCAGGATCAGGCCGGTGACCGACAGAACAGTCTCCATGATCGACCACGACTTGATGGTCTGACCGACGCTCATCCCGAAGTACTCCTTCACCAGCCAGAAGCCGGCATCGTTGACGTGCGAGAAGAACAGCGAGCCCGAGCCGACGGCGAGCACCATCAAGGAAACCTGTCCCGTGGCTCATGCCCTCGGCGAGGCCGAGCATCAACGAGGACGCGGTGATCGTGGCGACTGTGGCCGAGCCCGTTGCGAGCCGAATCAGCACTGCCAGCACCCAGGCCAGCAGGATGGCCGAAATGTGGGCCGCCGTCGCCCATTCCGCCAGTTTCGTGCCGATGCCGGTGTCGACGAGGACCTGCTTGAAACCACCGCCTGCGGCAACGATCATGATGATGCCTGCGACCGGCGGCAACGACGTTTCGAGGCATTTGGTGATCTGATCGCGGGTCATTGCGGCTCCGCGGCCGAGCGTGAAGATGCCGACGATGACGGCGATCAACAATGCCATCAGCGGACGGCCGAGAATATCGAAAACTTGACGCACCGCGTTGGTTTTGTCATCGATGATGATGTCGGCGAGCGCCTTGCCCATCATCAGCGCGACCGGCAGGAGAACCGAGAACAAGGTGATCGCGAAGGACGGGCGTTGCCGTTCGGTCCTGGTCGCGGTCTGGGTCGCCGCAGCGGTGCCGCCACCGCCCGTCTCGGCCGCCACCGCGCCGCTACCGCCGCTGCCGGAGAAGTCGTCGGCCGCAAACCGGTCGGGCACGTCCAGCACCACCCAGCGGCCGCGAGCCGACCGAACAGCGGTCCGGCCACGATCACCGTCGGAATCGCAACAGCGACACCGAGCGCCAAGGTGATGCCGAGGTCGGCATGCAACAGTCCGATCGCGGTGAGCGGTCCGGGGTGCGGCGGCACAAGCCCGTGCATCGCGGAAAGACCTGCCAGCGCAGGAATTCCGACCGCGATCAGGGACAACTGGGAGCGCTTGGCAACCAGATAGATGACGGGCATCAGGAGCACGAGGCCGATCTCGAAGAACATCGGCAGGCCGATAATCGCGCCGACCAATGCCATCGCCCATGGCAGTGCCCGCGGCGACGCGTGACCGACGATGGTGTCCACGATCTCATCGGCGCCTCCCGAGTCGGCAAGCAACTTGGCGAACATGGCGCCCAGTGCGATCAGGATGCCGACACTGGCGGCGGTCGTGCCGAACCCGTCACCGAACGAGTCGAGGACATCGCCGACGTTCTGGCCGGCGACGATGCCGACGGTCACGGCTCAGAAGATCAGTGCGAGGAAAGGATGCAGCTTGGCGATCGTGATCAATACGACGATGACCGCGATGCCCGCGAGAGCGGCGAGCACCAATTGCCAGCCGGCGGCGACGGGCTTGGCCAATTCAGTATCGGCCGCCAACAGAGTGAGTGCCGGTGTCATTTCTTCTCCTCTTCGGTTGCGCGCGTGGCGGATAACGCGAGATAGGTATCGACGACGGAGTCGATGTCTTGATCGACGTCGATGCTGACGCCGCGTTCATCGGCCGCAAGTGGCTCGAGGGTTTCGAACTGGGAGGCCAACAGCGTGGCGGGCATGAAGTGCCCGGGCCTGCTGGCCTGCCGTCGGCCGATCGTCTCCGGTGAACCGGCGAGGTGAAGAAAGGTCACATCCGGACAGTGCCGCCGCAGTTGGTCGCGGTACTTGCGCTTGAGCGCCGAGCAGCTCATCACGCCGCCGTCACGGCAACGCGCGGCGAGCCACTGCCCCGATCGCCTCCAGCCACGGGTACCGGTCATCGTCGTTGAGCGGCGTGCCTGCCGTCATCTTCTCGATGTTGGCCGTCGGATGGAAGTCGTCCGCGTCGGCGAACGGCACCCGCAGGCGCTGGGCCAGGGCCGCGCCCACGGTCGACTTCCCTGAGCCGGACACGCCCATCACGACGATTGGTGACCCCATAACCTCCACCTACCCGGTTGTGCTTGACGTCACACAGCATGCATCAATAGTCATACTATTGCAACCCTATGTCAAAAAGATATGTTCTTAGTCGTAGTCAGCAAACCTATGACAAGATGTATAGGTGGCCTCGCCATCAAACGTCAGCGCCTTGCACCGCAATCTGCTGACCGCGCTCGGCACGGGTATCGCGTCCGGCAAGTACCCGGCCGGGCAGGTGCTGACCCTCGACGGCGTCAGCGCCGAACACGGCGTCTCCCGCAGTGTCGCCCGCGAGGCGATACGCGTACTCGAATCGATGGGGATGGTGGCGTCTCGGCGCCGGGTCGGCATCACGATCCAGCCGTCGGACAATTGGAATGTGTTCGATCCCGTGGTGATCCGGTGGCGTCTCGAATCCACCGACCGCGCAGCGCTTCTGGTGACGCTGTCGGAGCTGCGACGCGGTTTCGAGCCCGCGGCCGCGGCCCTGGCCGCCCGCCGTGCCGATCCGCATCAGTGCCGGATCATGGCCGCGGCGGTGTCAGATATGGTCATGCACGGCCGGTCAGGGGACTTGGAGTCGTATCTGCTGGCCGACAAGGTCTTTCACCGCACGCTGCTGGAGGCCAGCGGCAACGAGATGTTCCGCGCGCTCAACGACGTGGTGGCCGAGATCCTCACCGGCCGGACGCACCACGACATGATGCCGTCGACACCCAACCCGGCAGCGATCGAGCTGCACGACGAGGTGGCCCGCGCGATCCGGCTTCGCGACGAGGCGGCCGCCGAACGCGCCATGCGCGCGATCATCGACGAGGCGACAGCCGCTGTGACCGAGGAGTTCTCCGTAGACGCCGAGTGATTAACTGTGAAGGTGAGTCGAGAACCGCGGCTGGCGCGTCGCTTCTTCGACCGGTTCGAACCGGTGCACGCCGTCACTTATTTCTCCCCGGAAAGCCGGGCGGCGTTCGACGGCCTCGGCTACCGAGGCTTCTGGATGGGGTACTTCGCCGGTCGGTCCGCCCCGCTGGGCATCGTGCCGACGGACGTCGTGACCGCGCTGTTCTACAACTTCGCGCCGAGCAGGGTCGCGAGGGCGCTGCCGGACGCATGGGAGATCGCGTCGCCGGCCGCCGCGTTGCGCGCCCGCGAGGACTCGGCCGTCGCCGCATTGCGACGGTATGGCCTGACCGACGACGGCGTACAGCGCGCCGCCGAGCTGGCCGCCAAGGCTGCGCGCAGCGCACCGCTCGACGGCAGGCCGCTGTTCGCCGCCAACGCGGCGCTGACATGGCCGACCGAACCGCTGGCCCTGCTGTGGCATGCGGTCACGTTGCTTCGCGAGCAGCGCGGCGACGCACACGTCGCCGTGTTGGCGGCGTCCGGTCTGTCCGGACGCGAGTCCAACGTGCTGCACGCCGCAGCGGGCCGGGTTCCGCCGGAGATGATCATGCGCGCCCGCGATTACGACGACGACCAGTGGCGCCACTATCAGGATCAACTTGCGCGACGCGGATTGCTGGATAGTGCTGGTGCGCTGACGGATACGGGCCGCGAATTCAAACAGCACATCGAGGACACCACAGACGTTCTAGCGCTGAGCGCATTGGACGGTCTTGACGACGCCGAAGTCGAGGAGCTGTTCGCAACGCTCACCCCGATCGCCAGGGTGGTCGTCGCCGGCGGGGATGTCCCCGCTGCCACGCCGATGGGCCTGAGCCGCGACGATCTCGACGACGACAGCGCGCACCTACACCTGGCTTGACTCGCCCCGCGAGCGACCTGGGGGTGCCCCCCGCGTGCAAGGGGGAGTCTGTACGCAGACACGCTGCAATTCATGCGCAGTCTGCGCACGCTCGTCGTGCGCAGACGTTACTTCTTGACGGGGTCGTGGCCCCAGTTCATGAGCGAATACCGCCATGCAGTGTCCTCGACATCGCCAGAGGGGCGTTGCGCGAGATAACGTTTCGTATACCCGACCACTTTGCGCATGTGGGCGTAATCGCTGTCAGACAGGTCCGATTGCTTGGCCTTCAAGTCTTGATGATGTGGCGGCCGATCTCGTGACCGGTTGACTCGCTGCTGCCGGATTTCTGGCCCACTGACTTCGACTCGTCGGTGCCGAGCCACTTCTCCAACTCGCTCGCGGTCATGTTGACCGCGTCGTCGAACTCTTTTCGAGTGTCGCTCTTCTCGTCGGACACGTTTGATCACTTCTTCTTCAGCGCGTCGGGCTTGTGCACCGCGTCCCCGCCGCTCTTCTCGCTGCGGACACGGTACTGCGGCTCGTCCTTCGACGCGCGCACCGTTCGGCCCGCCTCCTCGGTGTCAGAGGTGATCTCCTCCTCGACGGTCCCCTCGGCCGTGCCGCCGTGGCTCTGCCAAGTCACCTTGTCGCCCTTCTTGAACTCTTTGCCCATGCCGGTGGGCTACCCGATGCAGACGAGAAAATGCGCCGGTGCGTGACCGAGCGCAAAATGTCAGATTTTGCTGCGTGTCGCGGTGCAAACTCCCCCTTGCACGCGGGGGGGCACCCCCAGCACGCTCGCCGAAAAAGGCGCGTCGTGTCAGCGCGGTGCGTACATGATGACGCCGACGCCGATCAGGCAGATGAGGGCGCCTGCGATGTCCCAGCGGTCAGGCCGGAAGCCGTCGGCGACCATGCCCCATAGCAGCGAGCCGATGATGAACACCCCGCCATAGGCGGCGAGCACTCGGCCGAAATGAGCGTCCGGTTGAAATGCGGCGACGAATCCGTATGCACCCAATGCGATTGCGCCCGCGCCCATCCACAGCCATCCGCGATGTTTCCGGACACCTTGCCAGATCAGCCATGCACCGCCGATCTCAAGCAACGCGGCGAGCACGAACAGAGCGATCGACTTGAGCACGGTCATCGCAGGTTGCGGTTCCACTCCAGCCAGCCGACGCCCGTGCGGCCATCCTCGGTGGTGACGGTCGCCCACGCCCTGGGAAACTGGCTCACCCTGCCGTCGGCGGCGGTGAGCAGCACCGGTGCGTGGCCCCTGATCTCCACGGTGGCGGTGACGTCGCCCGGCTTCATGGTCAGCGTGGTGGCCTGCGGTAAGTCGTTGTCGCCGAAGGCTTCCCGTGCCGTGACCATCTGCAGCTCGACCAGTGGGCCGTCTGGCGGCTGAATGTAGCCGACGCCCATCGGCGGAGCTCCCGGGATTCGGAGGTCGACGCCGTGCAGATGGGTGCCGTCGGTCAGGTGAAGCGCGCTCCACACCCAGTCCATCGCCCACCAATCGCGCACACCCCACGAGTGGTCCCGCTGGCCCGGCACCTCATGCAGGTCGATCGTGCGACCGTCGGCGACGACGGTGCCCGTCACCGTGCACGGGATCTCGTAGCGGGGTGTGAGCCGGTATTGGTACGGAGTGCCGACCGTCGTCCAGGTCAGCTCCATCGACAGGCCGACGAGTCGTCCCGGCTCGTCCCGCAACAGCGCGGAAGGGTCGTCGTATGCCTGGCCGCGACCACGCACGCTGACGTGATAGGTCCGCAGCGGTTCCATCGCCGTATGGGTGAGTTCGATTGCGTCTGTACGGACGACGCGGAAATCATCGGGGAACGCGGCCTTGAAGTCGTTGAGTGCGATCGTGGGAATGCCGGGCCCGCACAGCAGCCCGTTGACCCACGCGGTGTTCTGATTGGGAATCAAACCGAGCCGGAACCAGCCGCCCACGCCCTGCTGCTCGTCGGCGAAGTCGGCATACCAGCTCTCGCTCCACAGCGGCTCCGCACCGGGCGTGTGCGCGCCCTCGTCCTCGACAGACGGCTGCAGGGCCTCGGTCGCGGCCGGTTCGGGGAGACAGGCCAACGCGCCGCTGTCGAGCACATGTTGTGCGTGGCGCGCCAGCATCGTCATGAACATCTCGTCGCCGCGCTCGGTGCGCTCGACGAGCATCGAGGACACGATCGCCATCATGACGCCGAAAAAGCTTTGGCGGCGAACACCTTCGCGGACGTCGTCGAGGCTCAGCACAGCATCGGGTCCGAGCGCGGTGTGGTATTCGCGCAGCAGCGCATCGTAGTGGTCGCGGCGTCGGTCATCGGTCAACGCGCAGCCGAGGAAGTATGCGACGTCGATCATCGCCGACCCCCAGGTGACGGTCTGCCAGTCGACGACGGTCAGCGGTCGGTCGGCGCCTTCCTGCCCGAAAAGCATGTTGTCCAACCGGTAGTCGCCGTGCACCAGCCCCTGGACCCGATCGGCCGCCGACTCCTGGGCGAGGTAGGCGTCGAAGCTGGCGACCAGCTTTTCGCACACATCGCGATGCGCCGGGGCGATGGTGTCGCCGTAGCGCTCGACGAAGCCCGCGTACAACTGGCCGATGAGAGCTTGGTTCATCGGTGACTCACGATTGAGCCAGTCCAGGTCGGCCATGGCCGTCTGGCCGAGGAACGGCGCGTGCACTCGGCCCAGCTCATTCATCGCCAGCATCGCCTGTTCGATTGTGGCGCCGCGGATCTCATCGCCGACGACCGCGGGCGCCGCATCGCCCAGCAGAAGATGGAACACGCCCGTCTCAGCGTCGAACGCCGAGCTGTAGCACGGTGCGACGGGTCCGCCGACGCGCGGGGCGATGTCGGTGTAGAACCGCACCTCGCGCTCGTACAGGCCCAGTGCGAGACCCGTCTGCCTGCTCGCCGGGTCGCTCGCGGCGACCTTCAGCACGACCGAGCCCGGTCCCGTCTGCCCGTCGGCGAAAGTCAACACAACGCGGTAGCACTCACTCATCTGGCCGGTGCCGATCCGCTCGTTCGCGAAACGCTCCACCGTGCCCGCACCCAGGGCAGCCGTCAGCCACGCGGCGGTCAGGTCATCCGGCCGCTCAATGTCAGTGACCGGCACTTGTGCTCTCCGTATGGCAGGTATCCGGCGGTGTGCCGACAACGTCGAGCGCCGGGTTGCGGTCGAAAAAGCCGTACGGTTTGAGCCAGAACGACACCACGTCGACGGGCATCACGGGCCAGTCCTCCGGGCGGGTGATGTGATGGATGCCGAACACGTACCACAGCACGACGTCGGTGTTCTCGATGTTGCGGTCGGACTTGGTCCACTCGGGAAGGCCGGTGTCCACCGCGGACTGGTTGACGAATTCGCCCGCGGGCCAACGTTCGTCGGGATGATTCGGCGTCACCCACAGTGTGTGTCCGATGACGTTGGCGCGCTTGAAGACAGGCGATTCGGGGTCCATCATCATCGGGATCGCGCCGCTGGGCACCAGCTTGTACGACGGGTTGGTGCCGAGACCGTTCACGACGTTGGTGTTCACCACCTTCCACGACCGCTGCGTCGCGAAGTTCACGTCCTGCTTGCCTTCGTTCTCCGTTCGCAGCGGCACGTTGCGGAGCACCACGGACAAGCCGTACGGGTTGTCCGGCCCCATCGGCTCGGCATAGGACTCCGACATGAAGACGGTGTTGTCGCCGCCGTCGACGTCCATATCCAGGCGGGCCACCAGAAAGTGTTGGTGGAACGGCGCATACGTGCGTTCGTCGACGAGGGTTCCGTTTGGATGCGGCTGTCCTTCCGCGACCGGGGTGGTCACCATGATGCCGGTGGCCCGGATCTCGCATTCGATGTTGCCGTCCTGGTACAGCCGCCAATACACGAGGTACTCGTAGTTGGCGACGGTCACATGGAACGAGATCGTCAGCCGCCGCATGCGCCGCACCTCGGCGCCGACGTCATGGTCGACGTGTTTCCACAGCACCGCGTTGTCTTCTTCGTGGATGCACACCGCGTTGGTGATGGTGTACGGCTCGCCCTTGCTGTTGTGCAGCACCGCGTCGAGGTAGCGGATCTCGCCGAGGCAGTCACAACCCAACTCCAGCGACGTCGTCATGAAGCCGAGGCCCCACTCGCCGATGTCAAATGCGGTGCGGCGGTAGTGGTCCTCCGACGAGTCGCGGTACGGCACGATCATCTCGGCCAGCGAAATACGGTGCGCAATGGAGCGGGTCCGGTCGCCGTCGCGGTAGCGGATCGTGTGCAGCGTCATGCCTTCGCGATGGTTGAACCCGATCCGCAGCGACCAGTTCTGCCATTGCAGCAGATTTCCGTCGAGCGTGAACGACACCCCTTCCGGCTGGGTGAGATGCAGCGGCTTGAGCGGTTCACGGCGCGACGCCGATCGGATGCGTTCGGGAATGTGCTTCGGCACGTATTCGCCCATGACGGTGGGCTCGTCGACGCCGCCGTTGTCCTCGACCCGCAGCACCTCCATCGAGTTGACGTCGATGACGCAGTGCAGACCGCTGACCGGATGGGCGTAGGGGCTCTGGCCTGGACCGTCCTTACGCCACGTGTCCGACCAGCCGAGGCGGCGATCGCGGTACTCCGGAGGTGCTACGGCGTCACCGTAGGTCCATGTGTCCACGAACACCAGGTCCATGTCGGTGATGCCGCGCTTCTCCAGCGCCGCGATGAAGTCGGGATGCTTGCGCACCAGTTCGTCGCACTCGAGGAACTCGTCGACGGTGAAGTTCGCCTGCACGCCCGGAATATGCTCGAACGACTCGACGCGGCTGTCGGTCAGCGAAACCACGCCCTTGTAGGTGGCGTTGTTGGCACGCTGCAGGCAGACCACCTCGGCGCGTCGGGGCGGGACAGCTCCCCCGTTGTCGAAGTCGGCCAATTCTTTCTTTGCCGGTTCGACGAGTTCGACGGAAGCGATCCGCCAGCCGTCCCCCACCCCGTGCTCGCGCCGCAGGATCGCCGCCACTGCCGTGAACTCGTCAGCCGATAACGGATCCAGTGGGTAGCTCACCCGATCACGCAATCACATCGGCGGAATCCGCGCAGGAAGTCCGGGCATCTGGCCGTGAGGCCTAGCGTGCCGCCAATGAAAAACTCGCCCATGCCCGCCGACGCTCGGCATGCGGGTCGTAGTCGATTCGCGACCGGCGGTTGAACACCATCACCGCGCGGTCGGAGTGGGTATACGCCGGCCAGTCGTCGCCGGGCACGCCGGTGCGTCCGAACTCGCGCCAGCGGTGCTGGACGTCATCGCTGACCCGACGCGCCGAACGGCCGTCGGCGGCCGCGGTGAGCATCGAGCCGAACCTCGTGCGGTACAGATCGAAGACGGCGAACAACTCCGTCGCGTGGGTGGCGCCGAGCCCCGACCAGTGCAGCGCGCGAGGCGCGTAGTCGTAGCGGTACCGGTATGTCGGCGCGTGCAGGCTGTGCGCTTCGGCGATCTGCCATGTCGCCGTCCCGAACGCGAAATCACCGCCGAGCCGGATGCAGGCGGCCTCGTCCGGATATCCCGGGTAGGCAGCCGTAATACGTTCGCGGTGTTGCGGTTCGAGGCCCCCGAGCAGACCTTCGATCATCGCCTCGTTCGTCGGCAGCAGCTTCAGCCACCTGGTGAACAGCCTGCCCTCACTGGCGTTGTTGCCGATGATGAGCGGTACGGGATGCGCGGACCCCGAGCGCATGGCTTCGACGGGGCCGAGCGGCAGGTAGTCGGTGCCACTGGTCGGACCGACCGCGAAGGCGCCGAGCATATCGCGCTGGCTGCGCCTTATCAGCTCGTCGAGCGCGTTCACCAGGGCGGCTGGGCGCGCGGTCATCACCGCTTCTGCGGCGTCATCCTTGTGCACTTTGAGCACCGCGGCGAATTGCACGGCATACTGGGCCCGTACGTCGGCCGATCCCACCATTCCACTGGCCGGGCTTTCCGAAATGGCATGCGCGAAAAGGCCTTTCGCTGCGGGCACGGCGAGCAATGTGGCGACGGCCTGTGCGCCCGCGCTCTCGCCGAAGATCGTCACGTTCTGGGGGTTGCCGCCGAACACCGCGATGTTGTCGCGCACCCACTGAAGCGCCAGCACCAGGTCGCGCAGGAACAGGTTGTCCTCGATGGTGACATCGCGATTCGACAACGACGACAGATCGAGGCAGCCCAGCGCCCCGACGCGGTAGTTGACCGACACGTATACACAGCCCTTGCGCGCCAGCGCCGCGCCGTCGTAGATCGGTGTCGCCGAGCTGCCGAGGATGTAGCCGCCGCCGTGGATGAACACCATCACCGGCATCGGCTCCTCGCGGCGCCGTTTCGGCGTAGTGACGTTCAGCGCCAGGCAGTCCTCGCCCATCGACTGGTACTTGCCGACGCCGAGCGCCGTGTACATGCGCTGCTGCGGCGCGCAGTTGGCGAACCCGTGGCAGTACCGCACGCCCGGCCACGGCTGCACCGGCAGCGGCCCGCGGAATCGCAGACGCCCCACGGGCGGCTGCGCGAACGGAATGGACCGCCACCGGTGCACACCATCGCGCGTGAAACCCTCGACGGTGCCCGAGCTGATGGTTGCGCGGACAACGTGTTCGTGCATAAGACCGACCGTATCGAACCAACTCGCCGCCCGCCCCTCGCCGGCTATCGGTCATCGGCCCGCTAGCCTGGCCGATATGCGGATTGCTGTGCTGATAGGGGCGTCTGTGCTGGTCGGGGGATGTTCACAGGGCGTAGGCGGAAACGCCGAGAAGACTGAGCCCTCGCCGTCAGCGCCGACAAGGACAACGATGTCAACGCCGCGCACGACGACACCGACCACCACGACCGTCGCCCGCGCACCAGAGCCGGGTGCGGCGATCGCCGACGTGATCGCGTTCATCGAGGCGGGTAGTCCCGCCGAGGCCGCCAGTTATCACTCGGCGACTCGAGACGGCGCCACGACACAGCTGGGCGACGACGTCGCCTTCATCACACCGTCGGGAAAGTCGAACTGCATGACCGACTCGAAGAACTTCGGCGGCGCGCTCGCATGCCTGGTCGACCTCACCGACCCGCCTTCACAGCCGCCCGACGTGTACGGCCAATGGAAGGGTGGCTGGGTCGACTTCCCGGGACCGAGCGTCGAGGTCGGCTCGGCGCATGGCGACCCGGGTCGGTTCAGCAGTGGAAAGGGCCAGGAGCTGGCGTACGGAAACTCCTTGGCGTTCGGCGACTACCGCTGCCGGTCAGACCCCGCAGGCTTGTTCTGCGTCAACTACGCCCACCAGACGGCCGCGCGGTTCAGCGACGCGGGCATCGTCCCGTTCGGCTGTCTGCAGAAGGTCGCGTCGCCGCCCGACATCGGCGAGAAGTTCAGCTGCTGAACGGATGTCGGCTACGCGACGCCCTTCTGGCGGAGCAGCGGCAGCACCCCTTCTGCGAACCAGTAGGCCTCCTCCAGGTGCGGGTAGCCCGACAGGATGAACTCGTCGAACCCGACCGAGTGGTACTCGTAGATCAGGTTCGCGACCTCCTCGTGACTGCCGACCAGCGCCGTGCCCGCCCCACCGCGGACCAGCCCGACGCCCGCCCAGAGGTTCGGATAGATCTCCAGCTGATCGATTCGACCGCCATGCAGCGCGGTCATTCTGCGCTGGCCCTCGGACTCCGACTTGGCATGCAGCTCAGTCTGTTTGGCGATCTGCTCGGGTGAGAGCTCGGCAAGCAGTTCGTCGGCGACCGCCCACGCCGCGGCGGAGGTGTCACGGCTGATGGTGTGCAGCCGGATTCCGAACCGCACCTTGCGACCGCGTTCTTCGGCGAGTTTGCGCACTCGCTCGATCTTGGCGGCTGCGGCCTGAGGCGGTTCGCCCCACGTGAGGTAAACGTCGACGTGCTCGGCGGCGATGGGGAGGGCGGCGGGCGACGAGCCGCCGAAATAGATTTCCGGCAGTGGATCCGGCGGCGCGGAAACCCTGGCGTCCTCGACGGTGTAGAACTTGCCTTCGAAGTCGAGCGATTCCTGGCGCCACACGGAGTTCACGATGTGCAGGAACTCGCCAGTTCGGGCGTATCGCGCGTCATGGGTAAGCCAGTCACCGAACCGCCGCTGCTCGATATCGTCGCCGCCACTGACGATGTTCAACAGCACCCTGCCTTCGGAGAACCGCTGCAGCGTCGCGGTCTGCTGGGCGGCCAGTGTCGGCGGCGCCAGCCCGGGCCGGAACGCGACGAGGAACTTCAGCCGTTCGGTTTCGGCCAGCAGCGCCGCGGCAGTGAGCCACGCGTCCTCGCACCAGGTCCCGGTGGGTGTCAGCACGCCTTCGTAGCCGAGCCGATCCGCTGCGCGGGCCACCTCTGCCAGGTAACGGCGGGTCGGGGCCCGGTAGTTCGGCGGCACGATGTGGTGCGACGACGCATGCGACGCGCCGACGATCGAGCGGCTGTCGCCGTTGGTGGGCAGAAACCAGAAGAATTTCGCCGGCTGAGCCGGCAACTGAGACTGGGCAGACATAACAGCCACACGTTACGTACTCGTTCTGTCGGCGTGGAGGTTTAGGTTCTGCATGAGGCAAAACAACGGCCCCACCGGGTGAGCGTCGAAACACTCACTCCGACAGGGCCGTTGGGCTGATGCCTATTGGATCGGGGTCACAACCGGAAGTTGCCGTCGACGATGACGGGCGTCACCTCGTGTCCGTTGATGGTCGACTTGGCCGACTTGTTAGCCAGCAGGGTGATCTGCTGAGCCTGTTGCAGCTGCCGCTTGTTGCGCACGCTGGTGCGGAACTGCTGCTCGTTGAGCTGCTGCAACTCGGCCTGTTCGAAGTCACGGCCGCTGACGCCGCCGTTGAACTGCACACCGGTCGCGCTGCCGTCGGGACGCACGACCCACGATGCACGCACGCCCTCGAACTCGGCGGTGTACATGCCTGCGGGCGCAGGCACGGAAGCGGCGGTGAACTTGTAGGCGACACCGTTCATGGTCAGGTCACCGACCACGTCCTTGCCGTTGAATTCGGCGCTGAGGGTGTCCTTGAAGCGCGACGTGATGTTGATCTTGCCCTCCTTCTGGTCACCGAAGAACCACGCCTCGTCGTCAGTGCCGTTGCAGGCGTACGCGGCGATGTCGGTGCCGTCGACGGCGATTCCGATGACCATCGGCTTGCCGTCGGGCGACTTGGTGTCTGCGATGTACTTCGCCGACTGCGGGAACGGTGCGGGGGTAGCGGGGGCGGCGGAGGTCGACGTCTCGGAGGCCTTGGTCTCTTTGGTCGACGTGCTACTGGAGCAAGCGGGTAGGGCGCCAACGGCGAGTAGCGCGATGACACCCAGGAGCAGGATGCGGATGTGCTTTTTCATGTGAACAGCATGGATGGCTCACAGCGACCGCACATGAAGAATATATGGAGATTCCGTGGAGATCTGGTGCCCGCCGCGGGCGGACCGTCGGCTACTCCGCCAGGAAGCTTTCCACCTCGTCGAGGAATACCCGCCAGGCAGGCTCCCCTGCCGTCAACAGGTGGTTGTTGCTGTTCAGCGCGACGAGCCGGGAATCGGGTATCAGCGCGGCGAGCTCCTCTGCGACGCGCAGCGGCTGCCGGTGATCATCACGCGAGTGCAGGATCAGCGTCGGGCAGGACACCTGACCGGCCTCGTCGCGCACGTCGATGCGGCCGAACTCCTCCAGAAACCGCACGGCGTTCTCCGGCGATGTGGTGCGTCGTTGCAACTGGTCGAAGGCGGCCCAGTCGGCCCGAGTGCCGTCTGGCAGGAACTGCGCGGCGAAGACCTGCCTGAATGCGGGGTCGTCTCGGCCCCAGCCGACGCGGGCGAGTTCGAGATCCAGTGCAGCTGCGCGCCTTTCCTCGTCGTTGATCGCCCGGGTACCGCGGCCGCGCGCGTATGAGCTGCACAGCACCAGCTTGCTGACCCGGTCGGGGTGCCTGGCGGCGTACGCCACCGCGACGGCCCCGCCCTGCGAGACTCCCAGCAGTGGAAAACGGTCCAGCCCGAGCGCTTCGACGACGGACTCGAGGTCGCTCACCCAATCGTCGAAGCTGAAATCGTTTGCGCTCCAATCGGATAGGCCGCAGCCGCGTTCGTCATACCGAATGAACGTGTGCCGATTCGACAGATCCCGCACCCAGTGCCGCCAGACCGGGCTCTCGATGTCGTATCCGAGGTGGGTCATCCAGTTCGCAGCGCGGACCAGCGGCGGCCCCTCCCCCGCCACCGCGTACGCCAGCCGGACCCCGTCGGCCGCACGGCAGAATGCGATGTGCTGCCGCGGCGGTGGCGGCTCCTCCTGCGGTTCGGGTTCCTGCACCGCGGCGGGCGAGTCGTCGACGACCGTGCCGACGAACTGGTACCCGCGGCCGCGGACCGTTCTGATGTAGCGCTGCGATTCGCCGTCGTCGCCCAGCGCCCTGCGGGCCGCCTTGATGCGGCTGGTCAGCGCCGCCTCGCCGACGAACCGTCCGCCCCACACCGCGTCGAACAGTTCTTCCTTGGTGACGCAGCGCTGATGGTTGCTCACGAGCTGGGTCAGGACGTCGAACACCTGCGGCTCGACGCGCACCACATCATCGCCGTGCCGCAGTTCGTAGCGCTGGGTGTCGAGCACAAAATGGTCGAAGCGCCACAAGCTGGGGTCCCCTATCGCCAGCCGTCGGCCGCCCTGGCCGCCCGCATCAAAGCGTCGCACAGTTCGCGCAGCTCCGTGGGCTCAGCTCCTTCTTCGATGGCGGTCGCCACGTCCTCCGCGGCGCATCTGACCTGATAGACGCGATCGGACAGCTCGGAGGCCTCGTCGGCCGTCAGTACCACCGAGTCCGGCGCCACCGATGTGCCCTTGACCTGGGCGCGCTGCTCGTAGGCACGTTGGCGGCAGGACTGTCTGCAGTACTGACGGCGCCTGCCAAGGCCCGCGTCGGCGACTTCACGACCACACCACCGGCACGATTGCGGGCGTCGGCGGGATCTGGTCATGGTCTCCACGGATCCCGACTGTAGACGGGATGAGACGCATATCCCGGTATCATCAACGGCTGAGTCGGGAACTCGTAGTAAGTGTGCTGCGTTGTTCATCCGGACAATTGAGTTCTGAGGAGTGTTGACGAATGGCTGATCGGGTGTTGAGGGGCAGTCGCCTCGGAGCCGTGAGCTACGAGACCGACCGCAATCACGACCTGGCGCCGCGTCAGGTCGCCCGCTACCGCACCGACAACGGCGAGGAGTTCGACGTCCCGTTCGCGGACGACGCCGAGATCCCCGGCACCTGGCTATGCCGCAACGGCATGGAGGGCACCCTGATCGAGGGTGACGTGCCGGAGCCCAAGAAGGTGAAGCCGCCGCGGACCCACTGGGACATGCTGCTGGAGCGCCGTTCCGTCGAGGAGCTCGACGAGCTGCTCAAGGAACGCCTCGACGTCATCAAGACCCGGCGTCGCGGCAGCTGACGCAGGACTGACTAGCGGACTACGCCGCGGGCGCGATCCAAGCGTCCGCGGACACCCCATTCCGCGACCTTGAACATCGCCTCACGGATGTTCGACCCGCTCATCTTCGACACCCCCAGCTCGCGCTCGGTGAAGGTGATCGGCACCTCGACGACGACGAAGCCGTTGTTGATGGCGCGCCAGGTCAGGTCGATCTGAAAGCAGTAGCCCTTCGAATCGACGGCGGCCAGGTCGATCTTCTCCAGCACCTCGCGCCGGTAGGCCCGATACCCCGCGGTGATGTCGTGCACCTCGACGCCGAGCAGCACCCTGGCGTAGGTGTTGGCGGTCTTGGACAGCGCGAACCGGCGCCGAGGCCAGTTGCGGATGGCGCCACCGGCAACGTAGCGAGAGCCGATCACCAGATCCGCACCGCCGTCGACGGCGTCGAGCAGGCGGTTCAGCTCCTCGGGCGCGTGGCTGCCGTCGGCGTCCATCTCCACGAGAACGGAGTATTCGCGGCTCAGCCCCCAGGCGAATCCGGCCAGATACGCGGCGCCAAGCCCGTCCTTGCTGGTGCGGTGCATCACGTGGACGCGGTCCGGGTCGGCAAGCGCCAGTTCGTCGGCGAGCTTTCCGGTGCCGTCGGGGCTGCCGTCGTCGACGATCAGAATGTGCACGTCGGGCTGGGCGCTGTGCACCCGGCCGACGATCAACGGCAGGTTTTCCAGCTCGTTGTAGGTGGGGATGATGACCAGAGTGCGCTGACTCGGGCGTTCTGCTGGCCCAGGGCCGCTCATGTGGTTCCTCTTTCGGTGCCATCCTCGTCGGGTGGCGTGTCTTGACCAGTGGCATTGGTCACCGGCCGGCGACCACGCACGAACCTCCCATTGTGCAGTATCGCGGCAATAAGAGCCCCGATACCGATGGCCACGAGCAGGCCCTGCAGGAACGGTTCCCATCGAGTGGCAGGCGTGAGCTGCGTCTTCAGCCTGATCGGCAGGTCGAGGTAGGCCGGCTCGAAAAACGCCGTCCGGCCCGTCACGCGGCCATCGGGCGCGATCACGGCGCTGATCCCCGTGGTACCAGCCACGATGACGAACCGGTTGTGCTCGACGGCCCGCAACCTGGCGAACGCCAGCTGCTGGACGCTCATCTCCTCGTTGAAGGTGGCGTTGTTGGACGGCACCGTCAGCACCTGGGCGCCGTTGCGCACCGCCTCGCGCGGGGACCGGTCGAAGATGACCTCCCAGCACGTGGTCACACCGATCGGCACGTCGGCCGCCCGCACGACGCCCGTTCCACTGCCTGGCACGAAATAGCCTGCCCGGTCGGCGTACGGCGAGAAGTGTTTGAAGAAGCTGCGCCACGGCAGGTACTCGCCGAACGGCTGAACGATCTGCTTGTCGTGCCGGTCACCAGGCCCGGTCTTGGGATCCCAGACGATGACGGAGTTGGTCGACACGGGATTGTCCGGCGTATCGCCCGGCCCCGCGAGCACGCCGCCGACCAGTATCGGCGCCTTGATCGCCTGCGCCGCGACCGAGATCTGCTCAGCGGCGTCCGGGTTGGCCAGCGGGTCGATGTCCGACGAGTTCTCCGGCCAGATGACGAACAACGGCTTCGGCGCCCGCCCGGCCCGCACATCCTCGGCCAGCTTCATCGTCTCCCGGACGTGGTTGTCGAGGACCTGCCGCCGCTGGGCGTTGAAGTCCAGCCCGAGCCGCGGCACGTTCCCCTGCACGGCCGCGACGTTGATGGCGGGTTCGTCGTCGGAACCCGCACCGGAATGGCGGACGCTGGGCCAGACAGCCGCCGTGACGACAAGCACCATGCAGATGCAGATACCCGGCACCACCACGGCGGGCGGTGCCCCGCTGTCGCCACGGCGCCACCAGTGGACGATCTCGAACGCCAGCGCGGCAAAGCTGAAGCCGAGCAGTGTCACCGCGAACGAAACCAGCGGCGCTCCGCCGAGATATGCCAACGGCAGTAGCGGGCCGTCGGTTTGGCCGAATCCGACTACGCCCCAGGGGAATCCGCCGAAAGGCACCGTCGACTTGGCCCACTCCGCCAATGCCCAGAGGCCTGCGAACCAGACCGGCCAGGCGGTCAGTCGACGGGCGGCCACGGCGAGGAGACCGAACAACGCGGCAAACACCGCCTCAGCGATCGACAGTGCCAGCCACGGCATCATCCCGACCATGACTCCGGTCCACGGCAACAGCGGAATGTGGAACGCCGCGCCGAACAGGAAGCCGTAGCCGAACCCGCCGACGAGCTTGGTGTCCTCGCGGGTCAGCACCCACGCCAGCAGTGCGAACGCGACGATCGCCATGTACCACCAGCCGAACGGCGGAAAGCTCAGGCACAGTAACAGCCCGCCTGCGATGGCGGCGCTGATGCGTGGCAGCCGCTCCACCACCGCCTGGCCGAACCGGTTGACCCAGTCAGGGACTTCGCGCTTAGCGGCGCTCTCGCGGGACCGGGGTGATTCGTCGTCGATGTGCTCGTCGTCGATGTGTTCGTCCTCGACGTCCTCGTCGTCGGACATCGGCTCGTCGGTGACAGCCGGGAACGTGTCGGCGTCGTCGTCCGCGCGCCCCCAGTCGCGGTGCTTTATCCGCTTAGGCATGCAGCACGGCACCCCGGTGGACGGTGGTGAGGCAGCGCGGCAGCGGGTCGTCGCCGAGCGTGGGCAGGGCGGGCACGCGTGACCGCGGGTCGGTGGACCAGCGCTGCACGGCGTTGTCGGGCGCGCTGACCTCCAACTCGCCGGTCTCCCACACCGCGTAAGAGGCCGGGGCGCCGGGAACCAGCGTTCCGGAGATGCCGTCGCGCACGCCGCCTGCGCGCCACGCGCCACGAGTGGCCGCCGAGAACGCCGCCCGCATCGATACCGCGCTCTCGGGTGTGTGATGTCGGGTGGCCGCGCGGATCGTCGCCCACGGATTCATACCGGTGACTGGGGAATCGGAACCGAAGGCGAGTGGCACGCCTTGGGATGCTAACAGCGCCAGCGGATTGAGCCGGACGCCTCGGTCTCGGCCCAGACGCTGGGCATACATCCCGGATTCGCCACCCCACATGGCGTCGAAGTTGGGTTGCACGCTGGCGATGACGCCCCATGCGCCGAGCCGGGCGGCTTGCTCGGGCGTCACCATCTCGAGGTGCTCGAGCCGGTGCCCGCAGCGGGCGACCGCGGGAGCCCCCAGCGCATCGACCACCTGCTGCAGGGCGTCGACGACCGCACTGACCGCCGCGTCGCCGATCACGTGGAAACCCGCCGCGATGCCCGCCTCGGTGCAGGCCCGCAGGTGTGCCGTGATGGCTGCCGGCTCGAGGTAGGTGTTGCCGCAGCGGTCCGGGGCATCGGCGTACGGCTCGTGCAGCCACGCCGTCCGCGACCCTAGAGCGCCGTCGACGAACAGATCGCCTGCCAGTCCGCGGGCACCGGTCGCCTCGGCGAGGCTCTCGGCCTGGCCGCGGTCCGTGACGGCCTCGCCCCAGAAGCCGACGATCTCGACGCCGTGCTCGATGCCGCGCAGCTGCTGCCAGTCGTCGAGTCCACCGATGGCGGGGCCCGCGCATTCGTGGACCGCGACGATCCCGTTGGCGGCCGCCAGATCGAGGGCGGCGATCCTGGCACGGGCCCGCTGCTCGGTGGTCAGCCGGTCACGGGCGGCGGCGCGCACGAGGTGGTGGGCGTCGGCGGTCAGGGGACGCTGCGGGTCGAAACCATCGGCGGCCTGCAGGTCCGGCGCGAGCCGACGAAGGGCGGTGGACGCCGCAGCTGAATGCACGTCGACGCGAGCGAGGTAGGCCGGGCGGTCCCCGACAACCCGGTCAAGGTCGTCGGTGGTCGGCGGCGCGGCCTCCGGCCAGCCCGACTCGTCCCAGCCGTGCCCCCATATCGGGCCGTCGGGATGCGCCCGCGCGTATTCGGCGATCAGCGCAAGGCACTCCCGCGCGGATGTGGCCTGGCGCAGGTCGAGGCCGACGAGCGTGAGGCCGGTCGAGGTCAGGTGGACGTGGCTGTCGACGAAGGCAGGCGCGACGAAGCCGCCGTCGAGGTCGACGACCTGGGCGTCGGGAAATTGGGCGAGCCCGACGTCATCGCTGCCCAGCCACACGACGGTGCCGTCGCGGAGCGCCATCGCGGTGGCGTCCGGCATCGCGGGGCTGTGGATCCGGCCGCCCCGAAGAAGTGTCGTCAAGTCAGTCGGTCTTGGGAGGCAATGCCTGGGGTTCGACATCCCGGACGTCGATCACCTCGCCGTCGATGTAGTCGCCACGGCCGGCTTCAGGCCTGCCCCCTGCGGCGGCGGTGGCGACGGTGATCAGCGGCATCCTGCGGGCGGCCAGCGCCGTCAGAATCGGACGGGCGACCGCGCGGGTTGGCGGAAGGAAGAGCAACAGCCCGGCGGCCGTCGTGACCAGGCCGGGGATGAACACCAGCACGGTGCTCAGCCCGACAAGTGCGCTGTCGGTGACCGCACCCTGCGGCGTGGTGATCCCCGACCGCAGCCTGCGGATATGGCGTTTGACCTGGGAACCGGCCAGCACGAAGCCCAGAACGGAGGTGCCCAGCAGAACCAGCACCGTCCAGCCGAATCCGATTGTCGAGGCAAGCGCCACGACGACCGCCAGTTCGACGATCACGTAGATCAGGAACAGCCGCATCGCCATGTTGTGCCAACGCTTCGGAGGGCTGTGGGGTTCCTACGCGGGAGCGGGCGCGGTCACTTCGATCGCGCTGTGCACCTTGTCGATGCCACCGCGGAGGATGGCCTGAGGGATGAAGTACCAGGCGTGGTGCCAATACCGCCGGATGATCTTGTCGAACACCCGCCGCGTCTCCGACTTCGGCAGGTTGCGCGCCACCGCCTCGACCGGCTCGCCCTTCACCGCGCCGAGCGCGCCCGCCTTCTGGATCGTCACTCGCGGGGTGTTGTTGATCCGCTTGGTCTTCCACGACCCGTCGTCGGTGATGATGAGCAGCTTGTCGCCCTCGGGCACACCCCACACCGTGGTCGGCTTCGCTTTGCCGTCCTTGGTGAAGGTGGTGAGCAACAGATACTTCTCGTCGTAAACGTCGGAGAACGTGGGTGCCATGTAGTTCAATTCACCGCTTTCAGCTCGATTGAAACGTTGTTGGTCATGCCGCCACGCAGCTTGGAGAAGAAGTTGAAGGCCTTTCCGAGCAATCCGTACCGCTTGCCGATGGCGTCGTAGGTCGTGCCGTTGGCGGACTTGTCGAGGATCGCGGCGGTGGCCTCGACCGCATCGCCCTTCGGGTTTCCGCTTCGGTCACACACCGCGATCGTCACCCGTGGCGTGTTGCGGATGCGCTTGACCTTCCACGACTTCTCCTGGGTGATGACCACAAGGCCATCGCCCTTGGGGGCCGCCCAGATGGCCGTCGGCTTGGGTCGACCGTCCTTGGTGAACGTGGTCAGCAGGATGTATTCGCTCTTGGCGACGTCGGCAAAGGTTGCGGGCACCCACCCAACGTACTGGTCAGCCCTCGAGGTCGCCTTCCGTCTCCAGCAGCACTCGGCGGAGCCCGTTGATGGTGTCGGCCTCGGGCTCCGCCCACATCCCGCGGTCCGCCGCCTCCAGCAGGCGCTCCGCCATGCCGTGCAGTGCCCACGGGTTCGACTCCGCCATGAATTTGCGGTTCTCGTCGTCGAGCACGTAGGCCTCGGTGAGCCGCTCGTACATCCAGTCGGCCATCACACCCGCGGTGGCGTCGTAGCCGAACAGATAATCGACGGTCGCGGCCATCTCGAACGCGCCCTTGTAGCCGTGCCTGCGCATCGCCGTCATCCAGCGGGGGTTGACGACCCTGGCCCGGAACACGCGCGTGGTCTCCTCGGAGAGGGTGCGAGTGCGCACGGCGTCCGGACGGGTGTTGTCGCCGATGTAGGCCTCGGGCGCCTGCCCCGTCAGCGCCCGCACCGTGGCCACCATTCCGCCGTGGTACTGGAAGTAGTCGTCGGAGTCGGCGATGTCGTGCTCACGCGTGTCGGTGTTCTTGGCGGCCACCGCGATTCGGCGATATTGCCGGTTCATGTCGTCCGCGGCGGGCGCGCCGTCGAGGCCGCGGCCGTAGGCGAAGCCGCCCCATGCCGTGTACACCTGTGCGAGGTCGGCGTCGTCGCGCCAGTTGCGGCTGTCGATCAGCTGAAGCAGGCCCGCCCCATAGGTGCCCGGTTTGGAGCCGAAAACCCTTGTGGTGGCACGGCGTTGGTCGCCGTGGTCGGCCATGTCGGCATCAGCGTGGGCGCGCACGTAGTTTTCCTCGGCGGGTTCGTCGAGACTTGCGACGAGCCGCACCGCGTCGTCGAGCATCGTGACCACATGAGGGAAGGCATCCCTGAAGAATCCGGAGATGCGCACCGTGACATCGATCCGCGGCCTGCCGAGTTCGGTGTGCGGTATCGGCTCGAGATCGACCACGCGGCGTGACGCGTCGTCCCACACGGGTCGAACACCCAGCAGCGCAAGCACTTCGGCGATGTCGTCGCCCGCGGTGCGCATCGCCGACGTGCCCCACACCGAAAGGCCGACCGACCGTGGCCAGCGTCCATGGTCCTTGCGGTAGCGGGCCAGCAGCGAGTCGGCCATCGCGGTGCCGGTCTCCCAGGCCAGCCGCGACGGCACAGCTTTGGGGTCGACGGAGTAGAAGTTGCGCCCGGTTGGCAGCACGTTGACCAGCCCTCGCAGCGGCGAGCCGGACGGGCCCGCGGCGATGAACCGGCCGTCGAGCGCCCGCAGGATCTGATCGATCTCCCCCGCCGTACCCGCGAGCCGTGGCACCACCTCGGTCGCCGCGAACCGCAGAATCGCCGCGACATCGGCGTCATCGGTGAGCGTATCGACGACGTCCGGGTTCCAGCGGGCCCGCTGCAGTCCGGCAACCAGTGCGCGGGCCCGTGTTTCGGCCTCGTCGACGGCGGCGCGGTCGTCGTTGCCGTCCTCGGCCAGGCCGAGCGCCTGGCGCAGGCCGGGAACAGTCTCCCTTCCCCCGAACAGCTGCCTGGCGCGCAGTATCGCCAGCACCAGGTCCAACTCCGCCTCGCCCGTCGGCGCCTGGCCGAGCACGTGCAGCCCGTCGCGGATCTGTACGTCCTTGATTTCGCACAGCCACCCGTCGACGTGCAGCAGCATGTCGTCGAACGAGTCGTCCTCGGGTCGCTCGGCGAGGCCCAGATCGCGATCCATCTCGGCGGCGCGCATCAACGTCCAGATCTGCTGGCGGATGGCGGGCAGCTTGCCGGGGTCGAGCGCGGCGATCGTCGCGTGCTCGTCGAGCAGCTGTTCCAATCGCGCTATGTCGCCGTAGGTTTCGGCGCGGGCCATCGGCGGGATGAGGTGGTCGACGAGCGTCGCGTGGGCCCTCCGCTTGGCCTGGGTGCCCTCCCCCGGGTCGTTGACGAGAAACGGGTAGACCAGGGGCAGGTCGCCGAGTGCGGCGTCGGCACCGCACGACGCGGACATGCCCAGCGTCTTGCCGGGTAGCCATTCGAGGTTGCCGTGCTTGCCGAGGTGGACGATGGCGTCGGCGCCGAACCCCTTGTCCAACCAGTGATATGCGGCCAGGTAGTGGTGACTCGGCGGCAGGTCGGGGTCGTGGTAGATGGCGACGGGGTTCTCGCCGAAGCCCCGCGGCGGCTGCACGATCAACACGACGTTGCCCGCCTGCAGCGCCGCGACGACGATCTCGCCTTCCTGATCGTGTGTGCGGTCGACGAACAGCGCGCCCGGTGCCGGGCCCCAGTGTTCCTCGACGGCATCGGTCAGCTCGGCGGGTAGCGTCGTGAACCACGCGCGATAGTCCTTGGCGGACAACCGAATCGGGTTGCCTGCCAACTGCCCCTCGGTGAGCCAGTCGGGGTCCTGTCCGCCGCGCTCGATGAGAGCGTGAACCAGCGCGTCGCCATCCTGCGCGTCAACGCCGGGGATGTCGCCGATGTGGTAACCGGCGTCCCGCATAGCCCGCAGCAGTGCGACCGCACTTGCCGGGGTGTCGAGACCGACCGCGTTGCCGATGCGGGCATGCTTCGTCGGATACGCGGAGAACACGAGCGCGACGCGCTTGTTCGCAGGCGTGATGGCACGCAACCGCGCGTGCCGCACCGCGAGGCCCGCCACGCGTGCGCAGCGTTCCGGATCGGCGACGTAGGAGATGAGCCCCTCCTCGTCGATTTCCTTGAACGAGAACGGGACCGTGATGATGCGCCCGTCGAACTCGGGCACCGCCACCTGTGTCGCGACGTCGAGCGGGCTGAGGCCGTCGTCGTTGTCCCGCCACTGCGAGCGCGGACTGGTCAGACAGAGCCCCTGAAGAATCGGGATGTCCAGCGCGGCGAGGTGCGCCACGTTCCAGCTGTCATCGCTGCCGCCCGCCGTCACGGTCGCGGGTACGGCTGCCCCGGCGGCCAGCACAGTGGTGACCATGGCGTCGGCCGACTTCAGCAGGTCGAGCATTTCCGGCTCCGCGGTACGCAGCGAGGCGCAGTAGACGGGCAGCGGTCGCCCGCCCGCGTTTTCGATTGCGCCGCAAAGTGCTTCGATGTAGTCGGTGTTGCCCGCCAGCTGCTGGGCCCGGTAGTAGAGCACCGCGATCGTCGGGCCGTCCTCGCGCGTTGCTGCGCGCTCGAGGACACCCCAGTTCGGCGTGGCCGCAGGCGGCGCGAAGCCGAATCCGGTCATCAGCACGGTGTCGGACAAGAAAGCGTGCAGCTGACGTAGGTTTTCCACGCCGCCCTGTGCGAGATAGATGTGCGCCTGCAAGGCCACGCCCGCCGGAACGGTGGAATGGCTCATCAGCTCGGCGTCGGGCGCCTGCTCTCCGCTGACGACGACCGTCGGCACACCGCTGCCGACGACGGTGTCGATGCCGTCCTGCCATGACCGGTAACCGCCGAGGATCCGCACCAGAACGAGGTCCGCGCCGTCGAGTTGTTCGGTGAGCTCACCGTCGATCAGCCGCGACGGGTTGGCCCAGCGGTACCGCGCGCCACTCGACCGGGCGGTGATCAGGTCGGTGTCGGACGTCGACAGTAGGAGAATGGTGGGCTCTGACACCCACCATTCCTATCGCATTGGCAGGGTCAGTTGCCCCAGCGCTGCTTCCACGTGCGCGGGTAGGCCGGGCCGGCCAACACGATCAAGAGGGCGATGAGTCCTGCGAATACCGTGAGTTCGAACATCGTCGTTCCTTTCAGACGGGCGTTGTTAGACACGAGTGCAGTAGCTGCAACTTACGGCTTTTGGCCTTTGAAGAGGGCATTTGGTGTGGGACGGAACACACCCGCATTCGATGTGACGTCCGTCATATTCGCCTTCTGCCCCTGCTGCGTCGAACCCTGGCGCAGGGCGACCACGGACGTCAGCATGTGCACATGCATGTGGCGAAACTGGGCGCCAACATCGGCGCCCGCATCGATGGCGTCCGGCTCGCCGAGAACGTCGACGCGTCAACCGCGGCGAAGATCAACGCTGCGTTGCTCGAGCACAAGGTGATCTTCTTCCGCGACCAGCACGGCTTCGACGACGAGGCGCAGTTGGCCTTCGCCCGCACGTTGGGCACACCGACGACCGCCCATCCGACGGTGACCTCGCGCGGGACCCGCCTGCTGCCGATCGATTCGCGCTACGACAAGGCCAATGCCTGGCACACCGACGTCACGTTCGTCGACCGGATTCCCAAGGCCTCCCTGTTGCGGGCGGTCACGCTGCCGGACTACGGCGGCACCACCACGTGGGCGTCGACCGAGGCGGCCTACGACCAGCTTCCGCCCCCGCTGCGGGCGCTGGCCGAGAGCCTGTGGGCGGTGCACACCAACCAGTTCGACTATGCGTCGCCACGCGAGGTCAGCGCGGAAGAACGCCAGTACCACGAGGAGTTCGTCTCCGACTACTACGAGACCGAACACCCGGTCGTGCGTGTCCATCCGGAAACGGGTAGGTGGGTGCTGTTGCTCGGCCAGTTCGTCAAGAGGTTCGTCGGTCTCGGCGCGACCGAGTCAGCGGCATTGTTCAACCTGCTGCAGGCTCGAGTCACCAAACTGGAGAACACCATTCGGTGGAATTGGGCGCCCGGTGACCTGGCGATCTGGGACAACCGCGCTACGCAGCACTACGCCGTCGCAGACTACGACGACCAGTTCCGCATGCTCCACCGCGTCACGTTGGCGGGTGACATCCCGGTGGACGTCCACGGCGTGCGCAGCCGAGTGATCGTCGGCGACGCATCGCAGTACTCGGATGTTGTCGACCCGGTACCGCTGGCCGGCTAGGGGCATTCGCTCCTACAGCCGGTCCATCTCCCGCGACATCGCGGAGTGCTCCAGATAGGCGTACCGCTGCGGGTAGTGCTTCGGCGGCCGCGGCTTCTTCTCGGGCCGGGTGAACACCGCATGTGCGGCGCGGCTCCAGAAATGCGGCTTCGCGGGTGCGGGCGCCAAGGCTGCCGCCGAGGCGAACATCACCTGCTGTTCGGTGATCAACGCCGCGGCGTCCGTCGACTGCTCGACGGCGGGCGTGCTCTGTGTCTTCGGTGTCTGGTTCGCGGTGCCAGCCTTGGTGTCCAGCGTGGTCATTTCATCTTCTCCAACCGCCCCAATGTCCCGTGCTCTACTGCCCGGGGCTCGTCATGTTCTGAAAACTAAATCCGGCGGTTTATCGGCACACGCGTAGTCCACTACCCCAATTGCGTCAGCCCCGCTACGCGTACCGTGAGTTGGTGACACGCACCCGCCACCAGGACGCCTGTCCCGGTGCGCTGCAGGTACACACGGCGGCCGACGGCGCGCTCGCCAGGGTCCGGTTGCCAGGCGGGGTGATCGAACCGGACCAACTCGAGGCGCTGGCCCACGCGGCTAACCGGTACGGCTCGCCCGCCATGGAATTGACCTCGCGGGGCAACATCCAGATCCGCGGCATCACTGACACCGACGCCCTGGCCGACGGCCTCGCCGCCGCAGGGCTGCTGCCGTCGCCCACCCACGAACGGGTGCGCAACATCGTCGCCTCGCCGTTGTCGGGCCGGGTCGGCGGGCACGCCGATGTCAGGGACTGGGTGCGTCGGCTCGACGCCGCCATTCAGGCCGAACCCACGCTTGCCGAGTTGCCCGGCCGGTTCTGGTTCGGCATCGACGACGGCCGCGGCGACGTCTCCGGCCTTGGCGCCGACGTTGGTGCGCACGTTCTCGGCGATGTGGTGGCCGTGCTGTTGGCCGGCCGCGATACCGGCGTGCGGGTGGGGCCCGCCGACGTCGTCGGCACCCTGGTAGCGGTCGCACTGCGATTCGTCGATACCCGGGAAAATGCTTGGCGCGTAGCGGAACTCGCCGATACATCGACGCTGCTGGAAGGCCTCGCCCAGTCCGCCGAGCCGGGGGCGACGTGGCCGCCGGTCACCCGGCCGCCGGTGGGATGGATCACCCAGGAAGACGATCGCGTCGCACTGGGTGCCGCCGTGCGGCTCGGCGTCCTTCAGGCCAGGGTGGCCGAATACCTCGCCGCGATCGACGCTCCGATCATCGTCACACCGTGGCGGTCGGTGCTCGTCTGCGACCTCGACGATGGCGTGGCCGACGCCTCCCTGCGGGTGCTCGCGCCCATGGGCCTGGTGTTCGACGACACCTCGCCATGGCTCGACGTCACCGCCTGCACCGGCAGCCCTGGCTGCGAGCACTCCGCCGCCGACGTCCGTGCCGACGCGGCGCATGCCGTCACCGACTCGAGCGCCGGACGCCGCCACTTCGTCGGCTGCGAACGGGCCTGCGGCAGTCCCCCCGCAGGTGAGGTGCTGATCGCCACCGGAGACGGATACCGGCTGCGCAGCGCGTCCCCGTAGGGTGAGCGGGTGCTCGACTACATTCGCGACGTCGCCGAGATCTACCGGCAGTCGTTCGCGACGATCCGCGCGGAGGCCGATCTTTCGCGGTTCCCCGACGATGTGGCCCGAGTGGTCGTGCGGCTGATCCACACGTGCGGGCAGGTCGACGTCGCCGAGCACGTCGCATACAGCGAGGACGTCGTCGCCAAGACGCACGCCGCGCTCGCCGCGGGCGCCCCCGTCCTGTGCGATTCGTCGATGGTCGCCGCCGGGATCACCCGGTCGCGGCTGCCCGCCGACAACGAGGTGGTCTCGCTGGTGGCCGACGGCAGGGCCGCCGAGCTTGCCGAGCGCCTCGGCACCACCCGTTCGGCCGCCGCGGTGCAGCTCTGGGCAGACCGCCTCGGCGGAGCGGTGCTGGCGATCGGCAATGCGCCGACCGCGCTGTTCCACCTGCTCGAACTGGTCGACGACGGCGCGCCGACTCCGGCCGCCGTGCTGGGTGGCCCGGTGGGATTCGTGGGGTCGGCCCAGTCCAAACAGGAGCTCATCGACCGCCCGCGAGGCATGTCCTATCTGGTGGTGACGGGCCGACGCGGAGGCAGCGCGATGGCCGCCGCCGCCGTCAACGCGATCGCCAGCAGCGCCGAATGACCGACCGCGGAACGCTGTGGGGCATCGGGCTTGGCCCCGGCGACCCGGAGTTGGTGACGGTCAAGGCCGCCCGGCTCATCGGGCAGGCCGGCGTGGTGGCCTATCACAGTGCGCGGCATGGCCGCAGCATCGCCCGCGGCATCGCCGAACCGTATCTGCGGCAGGGCCAGATCGAGGAGCACCTCGTCTATCCGGTGACCACCGAGACCACCGACCACCCCGGCGGCTACGCGGGCGCGATGGAGGACTTCTACCGCGAAGCCGCCGAGCGCATCGCCGCACATCTGGACGCTGGCCGTGACGTGGCACTGCTCGCCGAGGGCGATCCGCTGTTCTACAGCTCCTATATGCACATGCACACCCGACTGACGGAGCGGTTCAACGCGGTGATCGTGCCCGGTGTGACGTCGGTCAGCGCCGCGTCCGCCGCGACCGGCACACCCCTCGTGCAGGGCGACGAGGTGCTGTCGATCATTCCCGGCACGCTGCCCGTCGACGAACTCAAGCGCAGGCTCGCCGACACCGACGCCGCCGTGGTGTTGAAGCTCGGGCGGTCGTATCCGGCCGTGCGGGAGGCGCTTTCGTCTGCGGGGCGACTCGGCGACGCGTACTACGTGGAGCGCGCGAGTACACCGCAGCAGCGGGTGCTGCCTGCCGGGGAGGTCGACGACGGCAAGGTGCCGTACTTCTCGCTCGCGATGCTGCCTGGCACCGCGGGCAGACAGGCACCCGCAGGCACAGTTGCGGTCGTGGGTCTCGGGCCCGGCGACACCGACTGGATGACCCCGCAGAGCAGGCGCGAACTGGCCGCGGCCACCGACCTCATCGGATACGGCCCCTATCTCGAACGCGTCCGGCCACGCGACGGACAACGCCTGCACCCCAGCGATAACACCGACGAACCGGCACGCGCCCGGCTGGCATGCACGCTCGCCGAGGAGGGTCGGGCCGTCGCGGTGGTCTCGTCCGGCGATCCCGGCGTCTTCGCGATGGCCACCGCGGTGCTCGAGGAAGCCAAACAATGGCCGGGCGTGGCCGTCCGGGTGATTCCCGCGATGACCGCGGCGCAGGCGGTGGCGAGCCGTGTCGGCGCACCGCTTGGTCACGACTACGCGGTGATCTCGCTGTCCGACCGGCTCAAGCCGTGGGACGTCATCGTCGAGCGGTTGACCGCGGCGGCCAAGGCCGACCTGGTGCTGGCGATCTACAACCCCGCATCGAAGACCCGCACCTGGCAGGTCGGCGCGATGCGGGATCTTCTTCTCGAGCACCGCGACCAAAGCACCCCGGTGGTGATCGGACGCGACGTGTCCGGGCCGCGCGAAGAGGTGAAGGTGGTGCGGCTCGCCGACCTCGACCCCGCCGAAATCGACATGCGGTGCCTGCTGATCGTCGGTTCGTCGCAGACCCAGTGGTATGACGACCGGGTATTCACTCCACGCCGGTATCCCACGCTCTGATACTGTCCGGCAGCCATGAGCATTCCACGCGGGCCCGAAGATGTAACGCCGACTTGGCTCGGCTCCGCAGTGGGGGCCGACGTCACCGACGTCGACGTCACCCCGATCGGTACCGGCCAGACGGGTGCCACGTACCGGGTGAGCGCGACGTATGCGGGCAGCCCGGACCTGCCCGCCACCTTCGCCGTCAAACTGTCCGCCCAGGACGACGCCGTGCGCGAGCGGGTGGCGCTCGGCTACCGGTCCGAGGTCGAGTACTACGCGCGCGTCGCCGACCGCATGCGCATTCCGGTGCCGCCTTGCTTCTACTCCGACATCTCCGATGACGGAGCGGACTTCGTCCTCGTGCTCGCCGACATGGCGCCCGCGGTGCAGGGCGACCAGATTGCGGGATGCAGCGCGCAGGAAGCGAGCCTCGCGGTGGAGGCGCTGGCAGGCCTGCACGGTCCGAGCTGGTGCGACCCCGAGTGGATGGAGCTGGCCGGGATTGCCATGCCGAAGCCCGGCGACGACGCCGCGGCGGGCGGACTTGGTGAGATCTCGCAGATGGCGGGCGGGATCCTCGTCGACAAACTCGGCGACGACATCAGCAATGAGGACAAGGAGACCCTCACCGCCGCAATGTCTTTGGTGACCCCGTGGCTGAAGGCCGAACCGCGGCAGATACGCCCTCATGCACGGCGACTACCGGCTCGACAACATGCTGTTCGATCCCGACCGCACCCGCATCACCGTCGTGGACTGGCAGACGGTCGGCATCGGGCTGCCCGGCAGGGATCTCGCGTACTTCACCGCGACCAGCCTCGACCCCGACGCGCGTTCGGAAATCGAGCACGATTTGGTCGGCAAGTACCACCAGGCGCTACTCGGTTACGGGATAACGGATTACGACTTCGACACCTGTTGGCGTGACTATCGACTCGGCACTGTGCAGGCCCCGCTTCTCACCGGCCTGGGCTTCGCCTTCGCGGCATCCACCGAACGCGGCGACGAGATGATGCTGACCATGCTGCACCGGGGCTGCCGGGCCATCCGCGAGCTGGAGACCCTGGACCTGATCACGTCCTACCGAGCGACCTGACCCACGCCACGGCGTCCTCGACCGTGCTGACCGTTGTCACATCGTCGGGCAGGGCCGGCCGCTGCACCATCACCACCGGGATACCCAGCACCGCAGCGGCATCGAGCTTCGGTCGGGTCATATCGCCGCCGCTGTTCTTCGTCACCAGGCCGTCGATGCGATGTTCGGTGAGCAGGGCCAGTTCGCCGTCGTAATGATACGGACCTCGGGAGAGCACAAGCTCGTGGTTGCGCGGCAAGGTCTGCGGATCCGGCGCGGTCACGGCGCGGATCAGGAACCAGGCGTCGAGATCCTTGAAGGCCGCGACACTCGATCGGCCCGTGGTGAGAAACACCCGCGAGAATTCGCCGTTGGCAACGACTTTCGCGGCTTCGACGTCGGAGCTCACCAGAATCGCATCGCCGGAGGGCCATGCGGGCCGCGCCAGCACCAGATGCGGGATCCCCAGGTCGATACATACCTCGGCCGCGTGGGCGCTGATGGTGGCGGCGTACGGATGGGTGGCGTCCACAACCGCGGCCACCCCCGATTCGACCAGCCACCGTCGCATCCCGTCGGCTCCGCCGAAGCCGCCTATGCGTACGTCGCCGACGGGCAGGGCGGGATCAGGGACCCGGCCTGCCAATGAGCTGATCAGGTCGACGCCGGGATGCAGCCGAGCGGCAAGGGCGCGCGCCTCCGCGGTGCCGCCCAGCAGGAGCACACGCGTCAATGCACGTGTCCTTCCTGCTCCTCGCGTCCGCGCCCCCGGCGTACCCGATTCGCCGAATAGAGATAGCTGTCCGAGAAGCCCTCGGCGGCCAACACGTCTCCCACCACGATGACCGCAGTCTTGGTGATGCCTGCCGCGCGCGTGTCCTCGGCGAGTTCGGCGAGCGTGCAGCGCAGCACGATCTCCTGCGGCCAGCTCGCGAACGCCACCACCGCACAGGGCGTTTCGGCCCGGTAGCCACCGGCCAGCAGCTGCGGGACGATCGCGTCGACCTGCGCAGCGGCAAGATGCAGCACCAGCGTCGCACCAGGCGCCGACAGGGTTTCGAGGTCCTCCCCCTCCGGCATCGCCGTCGACAGCGTCGCAACGCGAGTCAACGTCACGGTCTGCGCGACACCAGGAACGGTCAGCTCACGGCCCAGCACGGCAGCGGCCGCCGCGAAAGCCGGCACACCCGGCACGATTTCGTAATCCACGCCGAGCGCATCGAGCCTGCGGCACTGCTCGGCGAGCGCGCTGTACAGCGACGGGTCGCCCGAGTGCAGTCGCGCGACGTCCAGCCCGGCCGCATGCGCGTCGGCGATTTCCCCGGTGATCTGGTCGAGCGTCAACGGGCCGGTGTCGACCACCCTGGCGTCCGGTGGGCAGAGCGCCAGCAGGTCATCGGGCATGATCGAACCCGCGTAAAGGCATACCGGACAACGGCTCAGCAGCCGCTGCCCGCGCACGGTGATCAGGTCGGCGGCACCGGGGCCCGCACCGATGAAGTAGACGGTCATTCCTTGGTGACCAGCCACTGCGTCACGGGCATCGCGGGACGCCAGCCGGTGAACTTGCCCAATGCCTCGCCCTGGTAGTGCTGAAATCGCCGCAACTCGCCACCGACACGTGAATACCACTGAACGAGAACCGCTTCCGATTCAGCGGTCACCGCATTGGCGACCAGCCGGCCGCCGGCCACCAGCCGCTCGTAGCATGCGTCGAGCAGTCCCGGTTGCGTCAGTCCGCCCCCGACGAAGACGACGTTCGGCGGCGGCACGAAATCAAACGCTTCCGGAGCGTCGAAGTGCACCTCGACCCTGGCACCGAATGCTGCCGCATTCTCGACGATTCGCTTACGTCGCCGCTCATCGCGTTCGAACGCCACTGCACGGCAACCGAACCCACTGCGGCACCATTCGATCGAGATGCTGCCCGATCCAGCGCCGACATCCCACAGATATTCACCGGGCCGAGGCGCGAGTGCGGCCATTGTCACCGCGCGGATGGACTGCTTGGTGATCTGCCCGTCGTGCGCGAACGATTCGTCGGGCAGCGTCGCGAACCGGCGGTCGTCGGGCAGGTAGCGCACGGCGATGACGTTGAGGGCGTCGACGTCTCCTGGCGGCCGGGAGGCCCACTCGCGTGCTGTCGCCGACCGGCGGCGCTCGGCAGGGCCACCGAGTTGTTCGAGCACCGTGATTTCCGAGTCGCCGCGCCCTGTTTCGGTGAGCAGCCGCGCAAGGTCGGCCGGGCTGGTGCTGTCGCGGGACATGACGACGGCCTGGCCGCCACGTCGTACGGCAGTGTGCGGCTCGGCGGTGACGAGGCTGATGATCTCGGTATCCTGCACGGCCCAGCCGACACGCGAACACGCCAGTGTCACCGACGACACGTGTGGGAGCACGGCCACCTTGTCCGCGCCATACAGCCGGATGAGTGCGCCGCCCACCCCGTGCAGCAGCGGGTCGCCACTGGCCACCACGTGGATGTCGCCCTCGGCCCCGTCGAGCAGGGTGCGCAGCGCGGGCAGCATCGGCGACGGCCACTGCCGCCGCTCGGCTCGCACGGTGTCGTCCAGAAGGTCGAGTTGTCGCTTTGACCCGTAAATCACTGTGGCGCGGTGTAATTCGTTCAGAGACTCCCGCGCCAAGCCCACCATTCCGTCGGCTCCGATGCCCACTACCACGATCATCGCGGCATCCTCCGCCAGACGAACTGCGGCAGCAGCCGCATACAGACGAAGAACGGGCGCAGCGTCCACGGAATCCACACGGTGCGGCGGCCTTTGGCCAGTGCTCGTGCAGTGGCGGCGGCAACCTGCGGTGGCGTGCTCGACATGGGTGCGGGCTTCATGCCCTCGGTCATCCGCCCGATGACGAACCCGGGCCGCACGAGCAACAGCCGCACCCCGGAACCGTGCAGCGCGTCGGCGAGGCCGCTGCAGAACCCGTCCAGCCCGGCCTTGGCCGAGCCGTAGACGTAGTTGGCGCGTCGCACCCGAACGCCCGCGACCGACGAGAACACGACGATCGCCCCCGACCCGACCGACCGCATGGTGTCGGCCAGCACGGTGAGCAGGCTCGCCTGAGCAACGAAGTCGGTGTGCAGCACCGCCGCGGCGTGGACGGGGTCCTTCTCGGCGCGGGCCTGATCCCCCAGCACCCCGAACGCCAGCACCGCCGTGCCGATCGACCCGTGGTCGGCCACGATCGATGCCACCAGCGGAGCATGCGAGGCGAGGTCGTCGGCGTCGAACTCCCGCACGTCGACCTTGGCCGCGCCGGCCTTCTCCAGGGTCGCGACCTGCTCGGACAGCCGATCGGGCGTGCGGGCGGCCAGCACGACCGTCGCGCCGGGCGCCAGCTGTCGGGCGAGTTCGACGCCGATCTCGCTGCGGCCGCCGAAAATCACCACCGGCCCGTCACTCGTGTCATCCACGGCTGCGATTATCACCTGCGCTACGTTGGAGCCCGATGGCAAACGCAACGACCCGGCTCACCAACGACGCGCTGGCGTTCCTCACCGAGCGCCATCTCGCCATGCTGACCACGTTGCGTTCCGACAATTCGCCTCATGTCGTCGCGGTCGGTTTCACCTTCGACCCGAAGACACATGTGGCTCGAGTCATCACCAGCGGAGGGTCACAGAAGGCCGTCAATGCCGAGCAGCGAGGCGTCGCCGTGCTCAGCCAGGTCGACGGCGCCCGGTGGTTGTCGTTGGAGGGCAGTGCCACCGTCAACACCGACCCCGAGGCCGTCCGCGACGCTGAACTCCGCTACGCCCAGCGCTACCGCACCCCGCGGGTGAATCCGCGACGGGTCGTCATCGAGGTCCGGATCGAGCGGGTCCTCGGCTCATCCGAGCTGCTCGACCGCGTCGGCGACTAGTGGTGTGTCAGGCGAATAACTATCTGGTTGTGGGATAGTCTGCGTGAATGAGTGCAGCGCCCTGCCCGGCATTGGCGATGTCTGACGGTCAACGCGAGTCGTTGGAGGTTCTGGCTCGGGCGCAGTCGGCGCCGCATCGGCAGGTCCAGCGGGCGCGGGCGTTGTTGATGGCCGCCGATGGTGTGGCCAATACGCGGATTGCGGCACGCGTTGGCGTGACCGCTGTGACGGTGCGTGCCTGGCGGAAGCGGTTCGGAGAGGATGGGCTGGCCAAACTCGGCGAGGTCCGTGAGGGCCGCGGCCCGAAGCCGTCGATCCCGGCCGAGACGGTGGAGGCGATCGTGGAGGCGACGCTGCATTCCAGGCCGACGGGCCAGACGCACTGGAGCACACGGACGATGGCCAAGCAGTTCGGGGTGAGCCGCTCGACGGTGCACGAGATTTGGAGCGCACGCGGACTCAAGCCGCACCTGGTGAAGACGTTCAAGGTCTCCACCGACCCGGCGTTCGAGGAGAAGCTCGTCGACGTGGTGGGGCTGTATCTGAACCCCCCGCAGCGGGCGGTGGTGCTGTGCATGGACGAGAAGTCACAGGTGCAGGCGCTGGACCGCACTCAGCCGTCGCTGCCGATGAAGAAGGGCCGCGCGGGCACCATGACCCACGACTACAAACGCAACGGCACCACCACGTTGTTCGCCGCGATTGACGTGCTCACCGGGACGGTGATCGGGCAGTGTCTGCCCCGGCACCGGCACGAGGAGTTCCTGAAGTTCCTCCGCACGATCGATCGCGAAGTGCCCAAACACCTTGCGGTACACCTGATCCTGGACAACTACGCCACCCACAACCATCCCGACGTGCAACGCTGGCTGGGCCGCCACAAGAGATTCGACCTACACTTCACCCCAACCTCGTCGTCGTGGCTGAACCTGGTCGAACGCTGGTTTCGCGAACTCACCGACAAAGCGCTGCGGCGCGGCAGCTTCAACTCCGTCCCCGGGCTCATAACCGCGATCGAGGAATACCTCGAGGCACACAACGACGACCCCAAGCCGTTCAAATGGACCGCCACCGCCGAGTCCATCCTTGAAAAGGTCCGCCGCGGACGCGTCGCGCTACAGCAAGTGGTTAATCAATGACCGGACACACCACTAGCCGCTGAATTCACTTCTGACACTTAGGTTTCAGTAGTCACATTGTGACGGGTTCTTGAGTTCCTAAGCGGAGTCAAGTCGTTAGACGGGTTTTAGGGTGGTGGTGGCGGGCCGGTGGATTGGAGCGCTTGGCGACTCCTGTTGTCCCCGGCCCGTCCTGCCTTTGATCCGTTGGGATTGGCGGGTGTTGGCGGTGTTGATCCTGGTCTGGCGATCGACGCGATGGTGGGCGGTGACGAGCCGGCGGCCTTTGTCGGCGTGGATGGGTCGGCCGTGGGTGTCGCGCAGCAGGTAGGGCTGACCGGTGCGCCAGCAGGTCGCGATGCGGGTGAGCAGTGCGGTCGCGATGTGGCAGGTCGCCGAGTCGTGGTGGCGCCCAGTTTGCATGAGTCGCTTGTACTTCGCGGCCAGCTGGGGGTCGATCTTGCGGGCGTGATCTGCCGCGGCGTACAAGGCTTCGCGCAGCAGTGGGTCGCCGGCTTTGGTCAATCCGTGCTGGTGATGGCTTTGTCCGGATTGGTTGAGTTTGGGGACCAGCCCGGAGTACGCGCGGATCGCCGCCAGGGAGTGGAAGCGGTGTGGATCACCGAGGCGTCCGGCGATGACCGCGCCGATCACGGGGCCGACGCCGGGTGCTGAGGCGATGATCCCGTCTGGGTCGGCTTCGGCGTAGAGGTTGGCCGCGCGTTCGTCAAGGTCGTCGATTTGTTCGGTCAACGCTTGGGCTTGTTCGGCGTCGATGGCGATGTCGGCGGCCAGTTCGGCGAAGTCGATCCGCGCGTCTTCGCCGGCGCCCCACAGCTGCAACGACTGCTGGGCGGCGGCCAGGATCAAGGCGGCTTGCGGTTCGCGCCCGGCGCCGCGGGAATGGCGGATCAAGAACCGGGTCAGCCGGGCATGCCCCAGCCGAATGAGCGTGTGGGGGTCGGCGTAGCGGGCCAACAGCGCCAGGGTGGCCTTGCCGTAGCGCGAACCGAGCGCGTCGTATCACGCCGGGCCGAGGCGCTCCAGTTGGGCATCCAGGCGCTGGAACACCGCGGTGCGGCGTTTGATGATCGAGGCGCGGATCTTGACGATCCGGCGCAGCGGGTCGGCCGGCCCGTCTCCGGTATGGTCGCGCAGCCCTTCAGGGTGCAGCAGCGGCAGCCGGGCCAGCATCTTGGAATCAAGGTGATCGTTTTTGGCATGCTTGGAGTAGTAGGCCCCGCAGATCCGCGGATTGGCTGGTGGGCACCATCGACACGCGGGCGCCGCGGTGGCGGAACCACGATGCCAGCGGAACCCAGGCGTTGCGGGTCGGCTCCATCACGATCCGCAGCGTGTCCTCGTCGGTCAGACCGCATGCCGCCCACAGCTTTTCCAAATCGGCAGGGCGGGTGAAGAACCGCCGGCCGGTCCAGACGAATGTTCCATCAGGGCGGGCCAGCGATGCTTGATGAGCGGCTCGGCAGGCCACGTCGATTCCCAGGGTCAGTTCCACACCACGTCCTTTCGATCAATCGGGTTTGGACCTGCGATCGGGGCCGGCGTGGCCCAGACATTCCGTCAGCAGGAGTCCGACATCCGCCGGCTCCAAGTTCCCGAACAGAGACACCAACACCGCGCAGGTCGTGCTCGCGGACGGCCATTCAAAAATCAGGAATCCGGCAGGTTCCAGTCGGTGGTTCGACCGCCCGCGAGCACGCACCCAATCTAAATGTCGGTGGTTCGAACTAGTGTTCGATGTATGAGTTCGGTGGCTGCTTCCAAGCGCATCGCGGTGATGGCCGCGGAGCTGGAGGCGGCGCTGGCTGAGCCGGTGGACGGGACGACGTCGGAGCGCACCGCGGTGGCGTTTCACTGGGAGACGTTTATGCGTCGCTGCGCGGCGATGGACCACCGTGACGTCGGCCCCTGGCCGAGGTGCCGCTGGAGGAGTTGGGGGAGTCGTCGCTGGGGTCGGCGTTGTCGACGTTGTTGCGGATCTCCACAGAGCAGGCGAACCGGCGCATCCACGAGGCCAAGGACTTGGGCCCGCGGGTGGCGATGACCGGCGAGCCGTTAGAGCCGGTGTTGTCGCACACCGCTGCCGCGCAGGAGCGCGGGCTGATCGGCGCCGAGCATGTGACGATCATCCGGAAGTTCTTCACCAAGCTGCCCGGCTTCGTCGATCACGACACCCGCGAGGCCGCCGAGGCGCAGCTGGCCGAGCTGGCCTGTGGGCTGCGGCCCGAGGACCTGCGGGCGGCGGCCGACCGGTTGGCGGCCACCCTCGATCAGGATGGTGAGCTCTCCGAGGAGGATCGGGCCCGGCGGTGCTTCTTCACCGTGGGCAAGCAACAGCGCGACGGGACGAGCGAGGTCCGCGGCCGGCATCGATCCCGAGACACGGGGCCTGTGGGACGCGGTGTCGGCCAAGTCGGCCGCACCCGGGATGTGTAACCCCGACGACCAGAACCCGTGCATCGACGGGGAGCCGTCCCCCGACCATGTCCGTGGTGATCTGCGTTCGACCGGGCAGCGCAACCACGACGCGCTCAAAGCAGCGCTGAGGGCCATTTTGGCCTCGGGTCAACTGGGCAGTCACAAGGGACTGCCCGTAACCATGGTCATCTCCACCACCCTCCAAGAGCTCGAATCCGGTCGCGGTCATGCGGTCACCGGCGGCGGCACACTGCTCCCGATGTCAGAGGTGATCCGGCAAGCCTCAGCGGCGCATCACTATTTGGCGGTGTTCGACCACCACACCGAAGAACCGTTGTATCTGGGTCGGGCGAAACGACTCGCCACCCGCGGGCAGCGGATCGTGCTCTACGCCAAAGACCGCGGCTGCACAAAACCGGGCTGCACCGCGCCGGGCTACTGGTGTGAAGCCCACCATGTCGACGGCTGGACCGCCGACAACAGCCCCACCGACATCGACAAGCTCACCCTGGCCTGCCCACCCCACAACCGACTCATCGAAAAGACCGGCTGGCGCACCCGAAAACGTAAAGACGGCCGCACCCAATGGCTCCCACCCCCCCACCTCGACACCGGCCAAACCCGGGTGAACAACTACCACCACCCCCAGCGCTACCTCGTCCCCGACGAAAACGACGAGTCTGTTAGTGATGCGGACGAAGGCGAAAGTGGTGACGACGACGCGCCGTAGTCGACTGCGCTCACACGCGCGCCTTGGTGTTCGGGTTGGTTAGCGCGGTCGCCGTTTCGGCGACTTGCGGCGCGTTTTGCCGGCGCGCAACGCAGCGTTGTCTTCTTCCAAGACGACATTGCGGTCGTCGAGGGCGTCGTTGCGGTCCTCTAGCTCGAGGATGCGCGCAACGCCGGCCAGGTTCACCCCGGCGGCGACAAGCTCGCTGATGCGCCGTAGTTGCGCCAGGTCGTCGGCGCTGTAGCGGCGGGTACCGCCCTGGCTGCGTGCTGGGTTCAACAAACCTTGACGTTCATACAGACGAAGCGATTGCTCGTTGATGCCCGACAGTTCGGCTGCCACCGAGATGCCGTAGACGCCGCGATCGGAAGCGGGTGAGCCCGGCTTGTGGTCGTCATCTGCCATCGCTGCGGTTGGCCTTTCTTGCATCAGAGCTGTCAGCCGACGTGCGAAAAAATGTGGTAATTCAACAAAAACATATGATCGAGCTCTTGCACAAGAGTAGCAGCAGTGCTATATAACAATCTGTTGCCACAGACATAGATTATCAGCCTCTGTGGCAAGGATTATCAGAGTCTGCGACCCAGATTGTCCTCGCTGGTGGACAGCGGTAATCGTGAAGGAGGTGAGTCAACGGTTCCACCGCTTGCCGCTACGAGGGACTCCAACCGAATGCCGCCAACGAACAGCCTGACACCCCGGTTTGAGGTCAAGACCATGGCCACTGCCCGCACGCTTTAGGAGCAGGCGACGACATGCCACATGATGTGATCAGCCAGGCCATCGTGGCCACAATGCTGCGCTACCACATCGACGCCGACGCGGCGCAAACGTTGGTGACGCAGCTCTCGACGCACCAAAAGCAGCCGCTGATCGACGTCGCTCGCGACCTCATCGCAAAATTCTCCGTACCCACAACCGCGGACCCGTCCCCAGCCGAAGCCAGCGCACAGCCGAAACCGACCGTCTACAGGCGTTCACGCCAAGGTATTGATGTGCGACTTGCCGCGTTGATCCGCGATGTTCAAGACCGCCGCCCAACCGAGATGGCGAGTGCCCTAGACGAACTCACCGTCACCGCGGTCCAGTACGTGCCCGCGGCGCAATACGCCGGTATCACCGTCGTTGACGGCCGCGGTCGTCTCGACACCCAAAGTTCGATCGGACGATATCCCGCGCTGCTTGATGTGATCGAGCAACGCCACCAGGATGGGCCATGCCTGCAAGCGGTCCGACATCACCACACCGTGCGCGTCGATGACCTCGATACCGAGACCCGATGGCCGAACTACCAGCGAGATGCGCTGGCCCAGACGCCGATCCACTCGGTTCTGTCGTACAGGCTCGCGGCCAACCACCGGACCCTCGGTGCGCTCAACTTCTACGCCGAACGTCCCAACGCATTCGACAACGAGTCAGAAACCCTGGGATTCGTCTACGCCACCCACGCCGCCCTGGCCTGGAATGCACTTCGCCGCGACATCCAGTTCCGCGACGCGCTGGCCTCACGCGACATCATTGGTCAAGCCAAGGGCATGCTCATGGAGCGCCACCAAATCAACGCGGAGGCAGCGTTCAACCTGCTGCGTCAGCTCTCCCAGGAATCCAACACCCCGGTCGCTGAACTCTCTCGCAGGATCGCCGCCACCGTGAACGACGTGTGACCCGGGAGGGTTACTCACCGAGGTGAATCTCGATGCCGCCGCTGCGCAACTGTTCGAAGCTGTAGCTGAATTCGCCGCGCTTCCCGACGGATACCACGTATCGGTCCTGCCCCTCGGTGATCGGGAAGCTGAACGAGAACCTGCAATTGACGTCGTTGCCGTGGCCTTCACCCAGAGAAGTGGCGGCGAGGATCTCCCCCTTGCCGTTCCTCACGATCACCTGCGTGCCGCTGCCGATATCGGCGTAGCCGTGGGTGCCCTGGCATTTCGTCCCGTCAGACGCGATCGAGCTGACATATGCCTTCGACGTCTCGATCAACACGAACGTCGCTGACGCGGTGGCGGTTTCGAGCACCCGGAAGCCCTGCGAGAACGCCGGACAGAAGGCGTCGACAGCGATCTTGTCGGCGGCGACCCCTTGCTGCGGGCCGCCGTCCTCGAGCTGCTTGCACACCTGTCTGCCATGGGCCAGCGCGTTGGCGTCGGAGTTGAATCCGTCGGCGAGGCCCGAATCTTTCAGGGCCGACAGGTAGTCGGCATCAGACGACCCCGGGTGATGGCGCGGCAGCAGAAGGCCCCAGACAACCGCCGCCAGCACAACGAACACGGCCGTTGCGACACCGGTGGCAAGCCAGGTCGAGCGGATGCTCGTCCTGCTCGGCTGCGGAATGTCGAGATATGCCGGAAGCAGCTTGCCGCCGTCGGAGTCGTTCGTTTCGGCTTTCCCGTCACGGGCCCGGCCGGTGGGGCGACCCGCGACGTAGTAGCGGCCTTCGTGACGTGCGGTCGGATCGGGTCGCCATCCGGTCTTCCCCGCACCGTCCTCCAGTGCACCGCAGTTCGGACAGACATCGGTCTTTCCGACGTCGGAGCCGCAGAACGGACAAGGCATCGCGCGGGCCTGGCGACTATTGCCGAACCACGACCAACTCGTGCGGGCGGCTGTTGACCGATTCGGCACCGTCAGCGGTGACGATGACGATGTCCTCGATCCGGGCGCCCCACTGGCCGGGGAAGTAGATGCCGGGCTCGACGGAGAACGCCATGCCCTCTTCGAGCGGCAGGTCGTTACCCGCAACGATGTACGGCTCCTCGTGCACCGACAGCCCAATTCCATGACCGGTGCGGTGCACGAACGCGTCGGCCAGTCCAGCCTCGGCGAGGACATCACGTGCGACCGCGTCCACCTGTTCGGCAGTCACACCGGGGCGAACCGCTTCGACCGCGGCTTGCTGCGCGCGCTGAAGCACCGAATACCTCTGCGCCACTTCGGGACTCGGCTCGCCGATGCTGTACGTCCTCGTCGAGTCGGAGTTGTACCCTGGCTCGTACGGGCCGCCGATGTCGACGACCACGATGTCGCCTACCCGCAGCTCCCGACCCGAGCACTCGTGATGTGGGTCGGCGCCGTGCGGGCCGGAGCCGACGATGATGAACGCCACCTCCGAATGACCTTCGGCGACAATGGCTTCGGCGATGTCGGCGGTGACGTCCGCCTCCGTCCGTCCTGGTACCAGGAACTCCGGCACCCGCGCGTGCACGCGGTCGATCGCAGCCCCCGCCTTTCGCAACGCGTCGATCTCGGCGCCGTCCTTGACCATCCGCAGCCGGCGCAGCACGTCGGTCGCGAGCACCGGGACCGTGCCAAGCACGTCGGCAAGCGGCAGCAGGTGCAGCGCGGGCATCGAGTCGGTGACCGCAACCGCGATGGCGAGCCGTCCAGCCGGTCCTGCGGGCGCCCCGCCGAGCGCATCGGCAACCACCCGATACGGGTCATCACCATCCACCCAGTCCCGCACTGCGATACCGAGTTCGGTGGCCGCCGACTCCTTCAGCGAGGCCAGCTCCAGCCGCGGGACGACGATGGTCGGCTCACCCGACGCAGGCAACACCAGCGCGGTCAGCCGTTCGAACGTCTGCGCCCGCGACCCGATCAGGTACCGAAGGTCGTAGCCGGGCGTGATGACCAGCCCGGCCAGGCCTGCGTCCGCGGTGGCCGCTGCGGCGGCCCGGAGACGCTGCGCGTACACGTCGGTGCTGAATCGGCCTGCCGTCATGGATGTCAGGCTAATCGGGCGCGGAATAGCTGGCGACCTCGATCAGGTTGCCGTCGGGGTCGCGGCAGTAGTGCGACGTCATCGGGCCCATCGCGCCCGTTTTGGGGACGGGCCCCTCGGTGATCGTCACCCCGCACGACCGTAGGTGTGCGCCGACCTCCTCGGGACTCATCTCGGCGATGAAGCACAGGTCGAGCGATCCGGGCGCGTCGACCGCGCCGGTCTCCCAGTTCGGCGCTCCCGTCGGCCGTACGTTGATCTTCTGACCGCCGAACCGCAGCGCCACGCGTCCCTCCCCGAACACCTCGCGCTCCATGCCGAGCACCCGCACGTACCAGTCGGTGGTGGCGTCGACGTCGGGGGTGTTGAGCACCACGTGGTCGATTCGATTCACGGTGAAGGCCATACCTCACGCTACTGTCAGTGACCGTGGCAGCTCCCGTGTTACTGCTTGACGGCGCCAGCATGTGGTTTCGGTCCTTTTTCGGGGTGCCCTCCTCGATCACCGCGCCCGACGGCAGGCCAGTCAACGCCGTGCGGGGCTTCCTCGATGCCGTCGCCACCGTCATCACCCGCGAACGGCCCAACCGCCTTGTGGTCTGCCGCGACGACGACTGGCGGCCACAGTGGCGGGTCGACCTGATCCCGTCGTACAAGGCGCACCGCGTCGAGGAGGTTCAGGCGCAGGGCCCCGACATCGAAGAGGTGCCCGACGACCTGACACCCCAGGTCGACATGATCATGGAAATCCTGGACGCCTTCGGCATCCCGACCGCGGGAGCGCCGGAATGCGAAGCCGACGACGTGCTTGGCACGCTGGCCAGTCGCGAGCGCAAGGATCCCGTCGTCGTCGTCAGCGGCGACCGCGACCTGCTTCAGCTTGTTCGCGACGAGCCCGTGCCGGTCCGGGTGCTCTACCTTGGCCGTGGCCTGGCGAAGGCGACGAAATGGGGTCCCGAGGAGGTGGCCGACACCTACGGTGTCGCGGTCGAACGCGCCGGTCCCGCCTACGCCGAATTGGCACTGCTGCGCGGCGACCCCTCCGACGGGCTGCCTGGTGTGCCCGGCGTCGGCGAGAAGACGGCCGCGACACTGCTTGCACAGCACGGCTCGCTAGAGGGAATCCTCGAAGCCGCCCACGACCCGAAATCGAAGATGTCGAAGGCGTATCGCACGAAATTGCTTGCGGCGAGGGACTACATCGAGGCGGCCGGACCTGTGGTCAAGGTCGCAGTCGACGCAGACGTGAACTTCTCGACGCCGTCCGACGCGCTTCCGTTGGCCGCCGAACACCCGCGCAAGGTCGTCAAGCTCGCCGAACAATACGGCGTTACGTCGTCAATTGGCCGACTGCAGAAGGCACTTGACGCGTTGCCTGGCAACTAGCTCTGCCCGTGCTGTGGAAAAGCATGGGGCGTATCGGTATTCGCCCAGAAGTGGCGGCTACTTCGGCCTGCCGACCTCGTAGGTGCCCTTGTCGTCCTGGAAGGTCACGGTCACCTGACGCTTCGTGCCGTCGATGCTGACCTCGCAGTTGAACGTGTCGCCCTTCTTCACCGTCGGGCTGTTGCCGCCGTTGCACTTGACGTCCTTGACGTTCTTGGCCCCGTAGCCGTTGGACTCGTCGGTCAGAATCTGCTGAACCCCCGACTGTGCCGCACCGACGTCGAGCTTGGTGGTGACGAAGAACCCTGGCTTCCAGAAGCCGAGCACCGCCACCACGGCGACGATCAGGGCGGCAAGCAGGCCGACGATCCCGCCGATGAGGGCAAGCGATCGCTTCGAACCCTCCTGCTGCTGGGGCGCCCCCGCGTCGAACTGGCCGTACTGCCCGTACTGGCCCGGCTGTTGCGGGTACTGGCCGTACTGATCCGGCTGCTGACCGTACTGCCCCGGCTGCTGTCCGTACTGCGGGTACTGCTGCTGTTGGCCGTAATCGGCGGTCGGCTGCTGGCCGTACTGCTGCTCGGTCGACGGGTACTGCTGCGGAGGCGTGTACGGCTGCTGACCGGGCTGCTGATACGACGGATACTGCTGCGGCGTGTAGGCGGGCGGCTGCCAGTTCTGCTGATCCTGGCCCGGCGCCGGCTGCTGCCAGGCAGGCTGCTGGTTGGACGGGTCGCTCGACGGCTGGTCCTGACCCGGCCAGGGCTGCGTCTGGTCAGATCCCTGCGGTCCGCTCATCGTGTCTCCCTGAAATTCCTGGTGGTCGCTGATCCTGCCGACACCTTACATTGCATCAACAGCCACGACGCCTCGTCGAATGTCGTTGATAGCGCGTTTCGCAGCGGCCCGGAGCTCGGCCGACGGCGCGGCGTTTCGCACCTGGTCAGCCAGATCGAGGACCTGGCGGCACCAGCGCACGAAGTCGCCCGCCGAAAGCGGCGACCCGGTGCGCCCGATGTCCGACGCATCGAGCGCGGCGGCGAGGTCGCCGGTGGTGGCCCATCGGTAGACGGCGGTGACGAAACCCTCATCGGGTTCACGGCTCGGCGCGATCCGGTGCCGTTGCTCGTCGGTCCGCAACTCCGCCGAGAACCTGCGGGTGTCGGCCAGCGCGCGGCGCAGTTTTCCGGTCGGAATCTCGGCGGCCTGCGGGGTGCCGGGCGCATCGCCGCGTGACTCGTAGAGCACCGCGGACAGCACGCCCGCCAACTCCGCGGGCGTCAGGTCTTCCCACACCCCGCTGCGCAGGCATTCGGCTACCAGCAGGTCGCTTTCGCTGTAGATCCGCGCCAGCAGCCTGCCGTCGTCGGTGACTCGCGGGTCGCCGTCCACGTCGCGGATGAAGCCGCGCTCGGTGAGCAGCTCGACGATGCGGTCGAAGGTGCGCGCAAGCGAGTTCGTCGCCGCGGCCACCTTCTGCTGGATCTGCTCGTTGTCGCGCTCGATGCGCAGGTAGCGCTCGGCGAGGCGGGCGCGCTCCTCGCGGTCGGGGAGCCGGTGGGCGGCGTGACGTGTCAGCTGCTCGCGCAGGCCGGCCAGCTCGGGGTCGACGTCGTGGTCCCGCGGCGGGCCGCTTCGCCTGCCCCTCGGTATCGCCAACCCTGCCGTGGCCGACCGCAGCGCCGACGCCAGGTCGCGGCGCACGCGCGGCTGGCGGTGCTCGACCCGCTTGGGCAGCGTCATCGAGCCAACCTTCGCCGACGTGCCCGAATAGTCGGCCGACGAAATGCGTCCCGCCCAACGGTTTTCGGTCAGCACCAGCGGCCGCGGGTCGTCGTCGTCACGGGCGGCTTCGAGCACCACGGCAAGACCCGCGCGCCTGCCGTTGGCGATGTTGACGATGTCGCCGCGACGCAATGACGTCAGAGCGTCGTTGGTCGCCTTCCTGCGCTCGAGCCGCGACGCCCGCGCCTGTGCCCGTTCGCGTTGGGAGATCGCCGCGCGCAGCCGTACATACTCGAGGATCGGCGCGTCGCGGCCGCCGAGTTCGGCGGCGATCTCATCGAGCAAGCGCTCGCCACGGTCGATTCCGCGCACCAGCCCCGAAACCGATCGGTCGGCCTGATATTGCGCGAAAGACCGTTCCAGCAGTTGGTGGGCCTGCTCGGGACCCATCTGATGCACCAGGTTGATCGTCATGTTGTACGACGGTGCGAACGAGCTGCGCAGCGGGAAGGTGCGGGTGGACGCCAGGCCTGCGACCTCCGCAGGATCCACGTCCGGGGTCCACAGCACGACGGCGTGGCCTTCGACGTCGATACCGCGCCGCCCGGCGCGGCCGGTCAATTGGGTGTACTCCCCCGGCGTCAACTGCACGTGCTGCTCGCCGTCGAACTTCACCAGCCGCTCCAGCACGACCGTTCGTGCGGGCATGTTGATACCCAAAGCCAATGTCTCCGTGGCGAATACGGCCTTGATCAAGCCTTCGGTGAACAACTCTTCCACGGTGTGCCGGAACACAGGCAGCATGCCCGCGTGATGGGCGGCCAGGCCGCGCAGCAGTCCCTCGCGCCATTCGTGGTAGCCAAGAACCACCAGATCGGAGTCGGACAGGTCCGCGCACCGGCGGTCGACGACTTCGGCGATTCGGGTGCGTTCGGCGTCGGTGGTCAGCCGTAGCGACGACCGCAGGCACTGCTTGACCGCGGCGTCGCAGCCTGCGCGGGAGAAGATGAACGTGATCGCAGGCAGCAGGTTCTCGTGCTCGAGCATCTCGACGACGTCGGGCCGCGACGGAGTCCGGTACATGGTCGGCCTGCCCCGTGGACCGCCGCGGCCAGGTGGCCGCCAGTCGGCAAGCCGGTCGGCCTCCCGCCGATGTGCGATGTGCCGCAACAGTTGCGGGTCCACCAGCAGTTCGCGGCCGTTCTTCGCCGCGTTGCCGGACCGGTAGTCGAACAGGTCGAACAGCCGCTTGCCCACCATGACGTGCTGCCAGAGCGGTACGGGACGGTGTTCGTCGACGACGACGGTGGTGTCCCCACGCACGGTCTGGATCCAGCCACCGAATTCCTCAGCGTTGCTCACCGTCGCCGAAAGGCTCACCAGCCGAACCTCTTCGGGCAGGTGCAGGATCACCTCTTCCCAGACGGCGCCCCGCATGCGGTCGGCGAGAAAATGCACCTCGTCCATCACGACGTGCGAAAGCCCATGCAGCGTCGCGGAATCCGCGTACAGCATGTTGCGCAGCACCTCGGTGGTCATCACCACGACGGGTGCATCGCCGTTGATCGACTGATCACCGGTCAGCAGGCCGATGTTTTCTGGGCCGTATCGGCGCACCAGGTCGGCGTGCTTCTGGTTGCTCAGCGCCTTGATCGGCGTGGTGTAGAAGCACTTTCGGCCCGCGGCCAGGGCGAGATGGACGGCGAACTCCCCCACCACCGTCTTGCCCGCGCCGGTCGGCGCGCACACCAGCACACCGTGACCGTCCTCGAGAGCCTGGCAGGCGCGCTGCTGAAAATCGTCGAGCTTGAACGTCAGCTGTTGGGTGAAGTCGGCGAGTTGGCCGCTAAGTGGCGTCGTCATCGACCACAAGCCGTGACTGACCGGGCACGGCCGTCGGCGCTTCGATCGGTTCGACCCCGCCGATCACCGACGCCTGGTCGTCGGGGATGTGCTCCAGTTCGGCTCGGCGGGCCTTGCGTTTGTCGTGCACGCGGGAGATCTGGATGGACACCTCGAGCAGCATCGACAACGCCATCGCAAGGGCCAACATCGAGAACGGGTCGGACCCCGGCGTCGCGAACGCCGCGAACACGAACAGCCCGAAGATCAGCCCGCGCCGCCACGACTTGAGCCGTTCGTAGGTGAGCACCCCGACCATGTTGAGCATGACGATCAGCAGCGGGAACTCGAAGCTGATGCCGAACACCAGCAGCAGGTTGATCAGGAATCCGAAATACTCCTCACCGGACAGCGCGGTGACCTGCACGTCGCTACCGACCGTCAGAAGGAAGTGCAGCGCCTTGGCCAGCACCACGTAGGCCAGGACGGCGCCGGTCACGAACAACACCGCGCCGACGCCGACGAACGCGCTGGCGAATCGGCGTTCCTTCTTGTACAGCCCCGGCGTGATGAACGCCCATATCTGATAGAGCCACACCGGGCAGGCAAGGATGATGCCCGCGGCCAGCCCGACCTTGAGGCGGAGCATGAACTGGTCGAACGGCGCAGTGGCCAACAGCCTGCACTCGCCGTTGGGTGCGATGGTCGCGCGCGCGGATGCGGGCAGCGAACAGTACGGCCCCCGGAGCCACTCGCCGAGGCTGTGGAACCCGAAGAAGCTGTGGCTGTACCAGAAGAACCCGATGACCGTCGTCAGCAATACCGCCGCCACCGCTATCAGCAGGCGGTTGCGCAGTTCGTGCAGGTGGTCGACCAACGACATGGTGCCGTCCGGGTTGACCCGCGCGCGACGCTGGCGGGGGTCGAATTTCTTGAAGATTCCGGGGGTCTGCACGGGCTGCGAGTGGCGGTAGTCGGCCAGAGCCTAGAGACGCGGCGTCACGCCGCGCTCATGGTTCGACCTGGATCAGGCCGTGTGCTTGTCTTGCGGTTGCCCGGGCTCGGGAGCCGGGGTGTCAGCACGTTCCGACGCGATGGGAGTCGCCGGCGGTGTCTCCGGCTTGACCTCAGTCTTCATCTCCTTGACTTCGGACTTGAAGATCCGCATCGACTGACCGAGCGAACGGGCCGCGTCCGGGAGCTTTTTGGCGCCGAACAGAAGTACGAAGACAGCGATCACAATCAACCAGTGCCACGGTTGTAGACCACCCAATTTGGTCACCTCCAGACGTCTGGGGCGAGTCTACCCGCCCGCTTCAACACCAGCCCCATACGCACGCAATGCCGCTGCCGCCGATTCGCGCACCCGCTCGGCAAGCGACTCGGGCGCCAGCACCCTGACACCGGAGCCGAAGCCCAGGACGAAGCGGGCCATCCACTCGTCAGAGGCGTAGGTCATCGCTGCTTCGCAGGCCCCGTCGGGCAGTTCGCGGATCACCCTAAGCGGGTAGTAGTCAAACATCCAGGACGCCGAGCGGTCGATGAGCAGCGTGGCCGACGGCAGAGCCGGGTCCGCGTCGAACAGCGAGGTGTCCGGCGGGGCCTGGACCGCGGGTTGCGGCGGCGCCGACGGCTCGTCGAGCACCGATGCGTCCACGATGCGGTCGAATCTGAACAGCCGCACCCCCTCGGCCGACCGGCACCACGCCTCCAGGTAGCTGTGTTCAGCGACGAGCACCACCCGGATCGGGTCGACGATCCTGCTGGACAGCATGTCGTGGGAGGCCGAGTAGTACTCGATCTGAAGGGCCCGGTGGCCACGCACCGCGGCCCGCACCGCCGCGGCCGCCTGGCTCTCCACCGGGGCGGGCTCGTCGACGGCGGTCTCGGCGCCGTGAGTGACGGTGCCCGCGGCCGACTCGATCTTGGCGATCGCGCTGCGCGCGGCCTCGGGGTCGACCATCCCAGGCACGTCGACGAGTGCGCGCAGCGCAACCAGGACACCGGTGGCCTCCGGCGAGGTCAGCCGCAGCGGGTGGTCGATGCCCGCGGAGAACGTCACCTCGATGGTGTCACCGGAGAACTCGAAGTCGATCAGGTCGCCGGGCCCATAACCGGGCAGGCCGCACATCCACAGCTGGTTGAGGTCGTCGCGCAGCTGCTTCTCGGTCACACCGAGGTCCGACGCCGCCTCGGCGTAGGTGATCTTCGGATTGGCCTGGAAATACGGCACCATGTTCAGCAGCCGGACCAGGCGTGTCGATACGGGGCTCATGCCTCGACCCCCGCATGTGCACGCAGCCGGTCGAGCACTTCCCCCCGAAGGGCCTGCGGCTCCAGCACCACCGCATCCGCGCCGTAGCTCGCGATCTCGCGGGCCAGCCGGTCCGACATTCCGATGTCGATGCTGATCTCCTCGCCCTCGCGGCCACCGAGCGTCCGCGAACCGAGCACCAGCGCGCTGCGCCGCAACGCCGTGGCCCGCCCATCGGCGACCCAGACCGTGGCCTGCGCGCCCGTCGGCGTCTCACCGATCACCTTGTGCACGATCTCGCGCAGGTTCACGCCTTCGGGCGGCTCGACGGCGCCGGGCGGACCGATGACCGTCACGTCCGCGCCGATGCGCGAGAGCCGGAACGTGCGGGTGGCGTTTCGATCGCGGTCGTGGCCGACGAGGTACCAGCGGCCCCGATCGGTGACCACACCCCACGGTTCGACGGTGCGCGTCGTGTACGGCTCGCTGCGAGCGGGCCGGTGCGGGAACTGCACGGCCTGCCCGGAATTGACGGCGGACAACAGGATTCCCAACACTTCTTCGGAACCGCGAATGCCGGGCATCCCTGCCGTCGAGGTGATGGCCACACCCGCGTCGCCCGCGTCGACGTCGACGCCTGCGGCGCGCAGCTTGAGAAGTGCGCCCTGCGTCGCGGTGATCAACTCCGGCGACTCCCACAGCTGGGTGGCCACCGCGACGGCGGCGGCCTCGTCGGCGGTCAGGTCGACAGCAGGAAGCGCGTAGGCATCGCGGTTGATGCGATAGCCCTCGGTCGGGTCGAACTGCGAAACGCGGCCGGTTTCCAGCGGGATGCCAAGGTCGCGCAGTTCGTTCTTGTCGCGTTCGAACATCCGGGAAAACGCCTCGTCGCTGGCGCTGTCCGAGTAGCCGTACACGGTTTCCCGTATCCGCTCTGCACTGATGTAGGTGCGGGTGGACAGCAGCGCGATGACGAGGTTCATCAGCCGCTCGACTTTGGAGATCCCCACAGGGAAACAGCTTAGGGCGTGCTGGGGGTCGGCTATGCGGTGGTGATGGGCACGAAGCGGCGCAGTTTTCCTGTGACGGGGTGCCGATCGAGGCTATCGACCGGCCGCACCGTCACGTCGGGGCCGGAGAGCCCACCGTCGACGAGTGCACGACGGAGCCGGTCAGACAGGCCGTCGAGACATACCCCGTCGTCGGTGACGGCGATTACGTCTATGCCGCAGCGGGTTTGGCGCACCTGGTAGTCGATGACCTCGGGCGTCTTGACCATCACGGATCGGATTGCGATGGGATGGACATCGACCGCGCCGTAGCGCAGCACGTCGTCGCTGCGGCCCCGCACCCGTGCCCGCAGATAGCCGTGTTCGGCGGCGTCGGGCTGGCGGATGAAGGTATCGGTCAGCTCGTAGCGGATCAGCGGCTGAACCCGGTTGTACAGGTTGGTGACAAGCACTTTCGCCGACGGCGCGCCGGGCGGCACGGGCCTGTTCTCCGTGTCGACCAGCTCCACGATGCAGAAGTCGGTGTTGAAGACGAAGACGTCGTCATCGGCGCACGTCTTGCCGACGAGGCCTTCGGTTGAGCCGAAGCCGTCCAGTACGGGCACATCGAACGCGGCCCGGATGACGGACCGCATCTCCGGCAGCAGCGTCTCACTCGTCGAGCTCACCGCCGCCGGAGCGATCCGCAGCCGGCCTGCCGACCATTCGGCCGCTAGGCGCACCAGCATCGAGGCGTACCCGGTGAGCACCGCGGGCTGCGAGGCATTCAGCCGCTCCACGACTTCGGCCAGCGGTTGCGTCGCGGGCACCATGTCGGAGCGGACGGGCGAATCGGCCGCGCTCATCAAGGCGGCGACCATCCCCGTGGCGTGCACCGCCGACGGGGACGTGACGAATGCCATCACGGGCTTGTCGCCCTGCGCTCCGGACATCGGGTCCGCGGCTCCCGGCTGGCGGGACACCGACGCGACGAACGCGGCGACCGCGGCACGATCGAGCACGAAGATCCCGCGCTGCCCGGAGCAGCCACCCGAGGCCAGCGCGATGTAGCCGCCCAGAATCGGCACGGGTTCGGTTGCCGTGGCGGCAAGCGCCGACTCGACCGCGTCGCGGCGCAGCCTTCGGTCGGTGAACACGTCGTCGATCGCGCCCATCATCTGCGCCTTGGTCATCACCGGCAGCGCCGACAGGTCTGCCGGTTCGATGCCGTCGATGTCGATTCCGGCCAGCCGGCTGCGGTGAAACGGCGAATGCTCGACGGCGTGCTGCAGCAGTGCGCGCAGACCCGCCCGCTGCGTGTGCGCGATTCGGTCGCCGCTCCACGTCCGCCGGTCGAACTCGTCCGCGGCTCCTGCGAGCACGGCGGCCGAAATGTCCCCGCGGAACTGCGGCCACCCGGTCATCGTGCGTCCTTAAGCCCGAGCGCCCGCAGGATGATCTGCTCCGCGTCCTGGTCGGGCAGTGCATCCGGATTGGCGGCGCGTTCGAGCGCTACGCCGACGGTGGCCGCCTGCAAGAACTCGGCGAGCGACCGGACGGATACGGGTGGCGTGAGATCTGTTGGCTCATAGAGCTTTTCGAGCGCAGACGCGATACCGTCGATCGTCCGCGCGTGCGCATCGGCATAGCGACGGTTGAGCTCGCGGTCCCGCAGTGCGATGGCGCGAAACTCGGCGAGGAGGTAGGGCCAGCCCGGTTCGGCGGCGGCGTCGTCCCGCCCCGCACGCAGCAGTTCGCGCAAGCCGTCGGCTCCGGCGAACTCCTTGGCGATCCGCTCGTTCTGGTACGCCCGAACGTCGATGCGGCGCTCGAGGAGCGCGAAGAACAGGTCGGCCTTGCTGCCGAACTGGGAATACACCACCCCGACGGAGAACCCCGCTTCATCCGCGATGGCCTCGAGCCTGGCGCCCGCATAGCCGCGGGCCAGGAACACCCGGCGCGCGGCGTCGAGGACAAGGTCGCGGTTGCGTGCGACCTGTTCGGCACGGCGTAGCCTCGCCATACGTTCGATTAAATAACGGTACTATTTGGATGTCAACGCTATTTTAACGCGGAGAGTCACGGGCACATGAAGGCGATCGGCGGGCATTGCCGGGGTGCCAGCGCCTCCGGTGGCGGCGGGTTGTCACCGTCCCAGATGCCTTCGGAGACGTTGCCCATGCCCCAGTTGGTGTACCACCAGGTGTGGCAGACGTTCATGTCCCAATCCGTATACGCGCCGGGATATCCCTTGTGCTTGGCGGGATCGATTCCCTGGTTGGTGGGCTCGCCAGGACACCAGGTGTAGGGCCCGCCTGCATCCGCAGTCCCTGCGCCGAGCCCGAGAGCGGCAGCGGCGAGTCCGCCTGCCACCAACCCAGAAATCGCCAGCCGCGCAATCGGCCGCGTGAAGTTCAAGCTCATGCGCACGAGTAGACACCGATCGGACCGCTACCGACCCCAACTTCGCTCAGCTCACATGCTGGCGATGAGGCGCTTGACCCGCTCGTCGACCGATCGGAAGGGGTCCTTGCAGAGGACCGTGCGCTGCGCCTGGTCGTTGAGCTTGAGGTGGACCCAGTCGACCGTGAAGTCGCGACCGGCTTCCTGTGCCGCGCTGATGAATTCGCCGCGCAGTTTGGCGCGCGTCGTCTGCGGCGGCGTGTTCACCGCGTCCTCGATCTCTTCGTCGGTGGTGATCCGCGCGGCAAGTCCCTTGCGCTGCAACAGATCGAAGACGCCGCGGCCGCGCTTGATGTCGTGGTAGGCCAGGTCGAGCTGGCTGATCTTGGCGTCGGACAGCTCCATGTTGTAGCGGTCCTGGTAACGCTGGAACAGCTTGCGCTTGATCACCCAGTCGATCTCGGTGTCGACCTTGGCGAAGTCCTGGCTCTCGACGGCGTCGAGTTGGCGTCCCCACAGGTCGACGACCTGCTCGATCTGGGCATTGGGCTCACGGGTCTGCAGGTGCTCGACGGCCCGCGCGTGGTACTCGCGCTGGATGTCGAGCGCGCTGGCCTGCCGCCCGCCCGCCAGTCGCACCGGGCGCCGCCCGGTCAGGTCGTGGCTGACCTCACGGATCGCGCGGATCGGGTTGTCCAGCGAGAAGTCACGGAATGGCACGCCGGACTCGATCATCTCCAGCACCAGCGCGGCCGTGCCCACCTTGAGCATCGTGGTGGCCTCGCACATGTTGGAGTCGCCGACGATGACGTGCAGGCGACGGTACTTCTCGGCATCGGCGTGCGGCTCGTCGCGGGTGTTGATGATCGGCCTGCTGCGGGTGGTCGCCGACGACACACCCTCCCAGATGTGCTCGGCGCGCTGGCTCAGGCAGAACGTGGCGGCCTTTGGCGTCTGCAGCACCTTGCCCGCGCCGCAGATGAGCTGGCGGGTGACCAGGAACGGCAACAGCACATCGGAGATCCGGGAGAACTCCCCCGCCCGCACGATCAGATAGTTCTCGTGACAGCCGTAGCTGTTGCCCGCCGAATCGGTGTTGTTCTTGAATAGGTAGATGTCGCCGCCGATGCCCTCGTCGGCCAGCCGCTGCTCGGCGTCGATCAGCAGGTCCTCGAGCACCCGCTCGCCTGCGCGGTCATGGGTAACCAGCTGCACGAGGCTGTCGCATTCGGCGGTCGCGTACTCCGGGTGGCTGCCGACGTCGAGATACAGCCGAGCGCCGTTGCGAAGGAAGACGTTGGAGCTGCGGCCCCACGACACCACGCGGCGAAAAAGGTAACGGGCGACCTCGTCGGGACTCAGCCTGCGATGGCCATGAAAGGTGCAGGTCACACCGAATTCGGTCTCGATGCCCATGATCCGCCGCTGCACCTCATCGAGCTTACGGGGTGATTTCGGATAGCGGCGCACCAGCCGCGCCGTAACGGCGGCATTAGTGCGGGCTAGTCCCGCGCCGTGAGCGAGCCCGGCGGCGCCCCGAGAATCCGTTCGAAAGCATCCGTGTAGGCGGCGACGACGCTGCCGGCCCGAGAACCGCTGGTGTCCAACGGTTCCGTCCCATCCGCGTCGATGGCGTCGATGATCGCGTCGGCAAGATGCAGGCCCATCCCCGCGATGATGATGGCCGCCTCGCGCGGATGCGCGGTGTCGAACACGCCCTCCCGGCAGCCCTGGGTGATGATCGACTCCAGCGCCGGGGTGTTGGTCCGCATCGTCTCCTGCGAAAGCTTCTGCCGGAGCAGCGCGTTGTTCTCGTGCCGCCACAGCCGCATCGCCGTTGCCACCTCGGCGACGTGTTCGGCCTTCCACGTGGACGACATCGCGAAATATGCGTGCAGCTTGTCGATGGCGCCGAGGTCCGTGTTGTCGACGACGGCTGCCAGTGCGGCTGACCCGCTTTCGGCCATCCCTTCGACGATCGCCTCGAGCAGCGACTGCTTGGAGTCGAAGTAGTGATACAGCGCGCCCTTCGACATTTGCAGGTCGACGAGCACGTCCTGAATCGTCATGCGCTCGTAGCCCTTTTCGTGCATGAGTCGCAGCGCGGCGTCGAGGATCTCGCGCCGCCGCGCGGCGTACTCATCGGGCTTTACATGCCGCGCCATGGTGCGTACCTTATCAGTAGACCGTCGGTCGGTTTATTAATGGAGGGAATGCTATGCCCCGCCCCACCGAGGAAGCAATCCGGCGTACCACGGCGTTCGCCCGGGTCATCGGCCCGTTTCTGGTCGCGGCCACTCTGATCATCGCCATCCGGTTACCCGATCTAGACGGACTCGTGCACGACCTGTTCAGCAACTCGGTGCTGCCCTGGATGCTGGGCGCGATGATGCTGGTCTGCGGACTCGTCATCATCGCGTTCCACCAGTACTGGTCCAGCGTGCCCGCCATCGTCATCTCCTTGTTCGGCTGGTTCGTCGCGCTGCGCGGACTGGCGTTGATGGCCTTCCCCTCGGCGATCGAGTCCGGCGCCGGGGCAACCCTGACCAGCCCGGGTCTGCTGCTCGGCGCGCGTGTCTTCTTCCTGGTGCTCACCGCCGTCGGTGTCTGGCTCACCTTCGTCGGGTGGGTCTCACGGCGAACCGGGGCGCCTGTGGATAACGCGAGCGCCGCCGCGCGCTGATCTGTCAGCATGAGGCGATGGGGGGAAACACCGAAATCGATCTGGGCGCATTGCGTGCGATCGCAGACCGCGTCACCGAGGCCGCCGAGTCCATCGACGAAATGCGTTGGCCGACAATGCCGGCCGATGAACTGAAGGGTTCGGCGGTCGGCAACGTGCCCGCACCCGATCTGATCGCAGCCAAGCTCGCCGACGTCGTCGCGAACATGCGCGGGTGGGCGGTCGCGGCCCGGATGTCGGCCGACGCCTTCGAGCGTGCCGACCGGCGCAGCGCCGATCGCTTCCATCGGTGAATCGGCCGACGGTCACGCAGGCCGAGGCCTGGCGACCGGAGTCACTCGCCCAGACCGCCGACCACTGGGACGCGGTCGCGGCCGATCTGCAATCGCGCGTCGACACCGTCGTGAGCGGAATCGATGGAAGCCGTGACTTCTGGACCGGATCGGCCGCCGAGGCCGCCCGCCGCAACGGCGACGCGATCTCGTCAGGGGCCGCGTTCGCGACGCGTTGTCTGATCGCCGCCGCGGTCGCCGCCCGTGACGGCGCCGAGCAGATGACGAAGGCCAGGTCCGGCGTGCTGCACTTGATCGCCGCCGCACGCGCCGAGGGATTCGCGGTCGCCGACGACGGCTCCGTCAGCGGAGGCGCGGCTTCCCTACTGCTGGTGCCGCTGACGGGCGGCAGCCGCGCGGTGAGTTGCGATGTGATGACCCAGCGGATTGTCGAAGCTCTCGACCGACTCGGCGCCGCCGACGCAGACACCGCCGACGACATCGTCGAGGCGTTGAACCCTCCGCACGCACCGCCCGCACAGACTGCGCCGACAGGCGCCTGGCCGGTACCCCTAGCCGACGTCGTCGCGGGCTGGTCGGCGATCGGGCAGGACCGGATCGCGAACCAGATCGCCGTCATGTCACCCGAAGAGCGGCAACGCCTCGTCGACGATTTCCCCAGGCAGGTCGGCAATACCGACGGCGTGCCATGGGCCATGCGGGTCGCCGCCAACAGGACCAACATCGCACAGGCGATCGCCGACGAACGCCGCGGGAACACATCGGGAGCACAGCAGCGCATCGCGTTCTACCAAGGCTTGCTCAGCGAGATAGGCGACCCCGCGCGCAGCGGCAGACGGGTCGACCGGCAGATCCTCGCGTTCGATCCGGACCGGGCTTCGCTGATCGAGCTCAACGGCAGCCTGGACACCGCGAAGAGCGTCGCGGTCATGGTGCCGGGCCTGAACACGACGATCGAAGGCTCCGTGGAGAACACCAAGACCGCGAGGCGATTCGTGTCGGCTACCCGCGGCGAGGTCGCCGCGATCACCTACCTCGGCGGCCCGTTTCCGCATGGCAAGGGTGCAGCGGGAATCGTCGACGCGGCGGACCCGCGCTACGCGCTGGAGATGGCGCCGCGCCTGGTGGCGTTCAGCGAGGACGTCAACCGCACCGTCGACGCCACCGGTCGGGACATCCCGGTCACCTATATCGGCCACTCGTACGGCGGATCCATCATGGGCACGGCCGAGGTGTTCGGGCTGACAGCCGACCGCACGCTGTACCTGGCAGCGGCAGGGGCCGGTGTCGGCGTCGACGGTCCGTCCGATTGGCACAACCGCAACCCCGATGTGCTGCGATTCTCGATGACCGCACCCGGCGACCTCATTCAAGCGGTGCAGGGCTTCCCCACCAGCCCGCACGGCGCCGACCCCGACGATATGCCGGGCGTAATCCATTTGCCCGCAGGCGACTACGATCTCGGCCGCCGGATGGCCGGGCCTGACGCGCACAGCGACGTCATCAACGCGCCGTCGGATGCCTGGCGAAACATCCTCGCGGTGATCACAGGCGATTCCGAAACACTGCACAAAGCGGGTTGAGCATTGGCAAGATCTGACGAATGTCGTCGCGTAGCACTCCCGTCGACGGATTCCGGTTGGCGTTCGGCCGACACGGGACGCCCGGCGCGCCGCCCGTGGTGCTGCTGCACGGGTGGCCGGGCAATCGTCACGATTATCGGCGGGTCATCCCGCTGCTGGCCGACGCCGCCGACGTGGTCGTGCCCGACCTGCGCGGCTTCGGCGGGTCAGACAAGCATGCGGTCGACGTCCGTCACTTCTACAGCGCCAGCGCCCAGGCGGCCAGCGTGGTCGGCCTCATCAACGAGCTCGGCCTGACAGGAGTCGTGCTCGTCGGCTACGACATCGGCAGCCGCATCGCCCAGAGCGTGGCCCGAATGTATCCCGAGTTGGCCAGGGCGCTGATCCTGTCGCCGCCGCTGCCGGGGGCAGGCAACCGCGTGCTCAGTCCCCAGACCCAGCGGGAGTACTGGTATCAGGCGTTCCATCAGCTACCACTCGCCGACCGGCTGATCGACGGCAACCTCGACATCGTGCGGGAGTACCTGCGGCACTTCTGGAACCACTGGTCCGGCCCGAACTTCCGACTCGCAGAGGACGATCTGGATCGGCTGGCGTCTGACTACGCGCTGCCGGGTGCATTCACGGCGTCGATCGCCTGGTATCGCGCGGGTGCTGGCACGGTCGCGCAGTCACTCACCGAACCGCCGCCCGACCGCGCTATCAAGATTCAACCTCCAACGGATGTGCTACTGACACAGCATGATCCGCTGTTCCCACGCGAGTGGGCCGACCGCCTGGACGGCTACTTCGTCGACGCCAGGCCGTACCGCGTCGACGGCGTCGGACACTTCACCCCGCTGGAGTGTCCGGAGGAACTGGCGAACCTGATCCTCGCACGCATTCGGGCCGGCCTATCCAGGCATCATCCCGACGTTGCGGAGCCGCCGCTGCACTCCAACGATCTCCCGTAGCCCATCGTTGAGCAGGCTGCGGTTCAACGGCGACAGCTCGGACATGGTGATCACGTCGCCCGGGGTGTGACCGGCCTCGATCTGGCTGACCTGGTGGCCCATTCGCAGCCGCTGCAACATGACGAAGACGTCGCACAGTGTTTCTGCGTCACTGTCGCTGATCGCGCCCGCCTGCGCTGCCGCGCCCAGCCGCGTGGGCGTCGACGCCGATGCGACGTCGGCGCTCAGTCCGCCCCAGCGGGCCAGGTTGACGATCGGCGTCACCGCGTGGTGCTTGAGGTCGAATGTGCCGCTGCGCCGTGACAATACATCGCGTAACGACCGGGTCTTGGCCACCCGTGCGGCGAGCGCGTCCAGCCGCTGCAGCCGCAACGCATCCGAGTGGTCGTCGCGCATCCGACGGTACGCATCGGGAACCGTGTGAAGAGACGCGTCGCCCCACACGACACGCCCGTCGATCAGCAACGACGACATCATTATTCCCTGACCGCGCAACGGATCCTCGAGCCAGCGCCCCGCCGCGGCAAGCCATTCCGACTGCGAGCGCGAGAAGAGTGCCTCGAATGCCAATGCGCCGTTGCGGTCCGACGGTAGCCCGCACCCGTCGAGGATCGCGTGCGTGCGTGCGGCGATGCCGCGCAATTGCTCACTCTCCGAGGACATGTCGTCTCGCCACGACAAGGCACTGTCGACGTCGGATGACGGTACGGCTTCCCTGCGGGCGACGCTGCCGAGGGTCAGCCAGGCGAATCCGTCCGTGGGACCGTCAGCCTCCGCGAGCGCGAGTTCGAGCGCCCGACGCACCAGGCTGTCGATGACGACCGACAGGATCGCGCTTGTCGCAGACGCTTTCGTGCCATTGCGGAACAACTCGGCGGCAATCCCGGTCACCCGCTGCCCGACTGCCTGCAATTCGGCTGCGTCGCCGGCCAACCCGATCGAGCGCCGCAGCATGAAACTCTGCCGGGCCGAGGCCGCCAGCAGGTCCGCGTCCTCCAGCACGCCGACGACGTCGCCGCGTGCCGTCACCACCGGCATGTGCTTCACGCCGTGCTCCAGCATGTCCATCAGCACGGTCTCCGCGGTCAGATCCGCGGTGACACGACGGGCCGGTGCGCTCATCACCGAGGTGATCGGCGCATCGATCGAGACATCGGCGGCCACCACCCTGGTCCGCAGGTCGCGGTCGGTGAAAATGCCCAATTCACCGTCGGGTAAGCGAATCAGCGCATACGACGCGTGGTTGTCGGTCATCTTGCACACCGCATCGCGCACCGAGGAATCTGGCCCGACCAGCAGCGCGTCGCCGTGCACCAGTTCCCCGACAGGTCTGCTGTCGGTCGTGGGCGCGATCGTCGGGCGATCGCTGCGGCTGAGGTTCCAGGCCGTCGATGCCAGGAACGCCAGGCCCGCCGGCTTCGCGAACTGCGCCCGTACCGGTGCTCCCGGCAGCCGGATCAGTGTACTCGGCTCCGTTGTGCGGGCGACGAATTCGACTCCGCCACCGGTGAGCAGCGGTGTGTAGCCGAAGATGCCGCCTTCGGAGACGGTGTCGATCACGGAGCCGTCGGCGCCCGCCTGCAGGGTGACGTGTCCCGTGCGCACCATCCACACGTCATCGGGCACCCGAACCGCATAGTCGGCGACGACCGCGTCCGCCGGGAAGTCAACCAGCGACGACTCGGCTGCCAAAGCGGACAACTCGTCGTCCGGCATCGCCTGGAACGGCGTGTGCTCGCCCAGGAACGACTTGAGACCCGCTGCTAGGTCAGCTCTTCCGGATGAGGTCGGCACGCTTCTCCGCCATTGTCATCACCGTGATGTTGGACTGACCGAGGGTAGCTGCAGCATCGCCGGGGCGTCGACCACCCACACCCTAGGTTGGCGATAGGAGGTGCAGGTGAGACCGAACGCTGTCTCGATGCCCAGGATTCGTCGCTGCACGTAATCGAGACTACTGATTGCTCGCCGCACCGCGTGGGTGAAACACCGCGGGGATGATTCCGGCGGCGCCGTTGGTCGAAGCCGAATTCCGCGAGGTATACGTCCAGAACTCTGACGCAGGAGCTCGGTCCCTTGGGCGTCGAAAATTTGAATACCAGATTGGCGATGACTGATATATCAATGTGAGATCGGCATGATAGCGGGCCCTGGCTTCGACGGTCAAGATTGCGGTTCATTGTGGCACGACCTGCGAATTCGGTTACGTGCTGCCTCTTGACAGTGACATGCGTCACGGTCCAGTCTGTTGCATGTATAGGGTTCTATTGCGCGATACGCAACGTTGATGTGGATGGGCGAGAGGCCGAATAGGTGGCGGAACACCTGAATCTGTACATCGCGGGTCAATGGCGCCCCGCACTCGACGATGCTCGCCGCGAAATTCGATGTCCCGCCGACGGCCAGCTCGTCGCGCAAGCAGCCGAGGCATCTGCCGAGGACACCCACGCCGCGATCGCCGCGGCGCGTGAAGCCTTCGACACTGGTCCGTGGCCACGCACGCCGGAACGCGAACGGGCGGACGTGTTGCGGCGCACCGCCGATTTGATCGACCGCGACCGCAAAGACTTTGTTCGCGCAGAGGCGCTCGACACCGGCAAGCGGATCGTCGAAGCCGAATACGACATGGACGACGTCGCGGCGTGTCTGCGCTACTACGCGGGCGTCGGCGGCACCGAGGCCGGGCGGGTTGTGGACACCGGCAGGGCGGATGCGATCAGTCGCGTGGTCTACGAGCCGATCGGTGTCTGCGGACTGATCACTCCCTGGAATTACCCTCTGCTGCAAGCAAGTTGGAAGGTTGCCCCTGCGCTGTTGGCGGGCAACACTTTGGTACTCAAGCCGAGTGAGCTCACACCGTCGAGCGCGGTACTCCTGATGCGGGCGTTGGAGGAAGCCGGCCTCCCTGAAGGCGCAGCCAATCTGGTTCTCGGAGGCGGTCCCACGGCCGGTGCCCCACTCTCGGAGCACCCGGACGTGGACATGGTCTCGTTCACCGGCGGCGTCCCGTCGGGTACCCGCGTAATGGCCGCTGCTGCACCGACTGTCAAACGAGTCGCGCTCGAACTCGGTGGCAAGAACCCGAACGTGGTCTTCGCCGACGCCGACTTCGAGACGGCGGTGGACTTCGCGCTGACCGCCGTGTTCTTGCATTCCGGGCAAGTGTGTTCGGCGGGTGCCCGGCTCATCGTCGAGCAGTCACTTCACGATCGGTTCGTCGACGAAGTCGTCGCGCGAGCACAGCGAATCAGGCTCGGGGGACCCTTCGATCAGGATGCCGAGACCGGCCCCCTGATCTCAGCCGGACACCGGGACAAAGTCGAGGCCTACGTGGCCACTGGTTTGGCCGAGGGTGCAGTGCTGCGGTGCGGCGGACGCCGCCCGGACGACCCGCATCTGCGCGACGGTTTCTTCTATCCCCCTACCGTCCTGGATGGCTGCGATTCGGGAATGTCTGTGACACAGGAGGAGTCTTTCGGCCCGGTGCTAACCGTCGAGACATTCACCGACGAGGACGAGGCAGTGAAGTTGGCAAATGACACCCATTATGGGTTGGCAGGCGCGGTGTGGACGCAAGACGCCGGCAAGGCCCAACGCGTCGCAAATCGGCTGCGGCACGGGACCATCTGGATCAACGACTACCACCCCTACGTGCCGCAGGCCGAGTGGGGCGGCATGAAGCGCTCTGGTAACGGCCGTGAACTCGGCCGCGTCGGACTCGATGAGTACCGCGAGATCAAGCACATCTGGCAGAACACCGACCCACGGCCCCAGCGGTGGTTTCGGGGATAAGCCCTGGCATCCACTGCATTCCGATTGACCCACAGCCCAAGAAGTTAGGAGATTCCGGTGGCCATTCATACAGAAAGCGCGCCCACGGCGGTAGTCGCCCCGCGCACCCCTGAGCGCAGCGACGCCGAACTGAGTGTCGAAGGACTGTGGAAGGTCTTCGGCGCCAAAGCCTCTGACGTCGCGTGTGACGAGACTATGGAGCGGCTGAGCGTCCAGGACATCAAGAAGAAGACGGGCTGCGCGGTCGCCGTGCGCGATGTCAGCTTCGACGTTGGCTGCGGCGAGGTGTTCGTCGTGATGGGCCTTTCGGGCTCCGGCAAGTCCACGCTCGTGCGATGTCTGACGCGGCTGATCGAGCCGACGAAGGGACATGTCGTGTTTCAGGGCACCGACATCACGTCCGCGGGCGAGAAGGAATTACGGGAGCTACGCCGCCGCAAGGTATCAATGGTCTTCCAGCATTTCGGCCTTCTGCCGCACCGTCGGGTGTTGGATAACGTCTCGTACGGCCTCGAGGTCCGTGGCACAGACAAGAAGGACCGAATGAAGCGCGCCGCCGAGGTCACCGAGCTCGTCGGGCTTGCCGGTTACGAGAACTCGTACCCGGATCAGTTGTCCGGCGGTATGAAGCAGCGCGTCGGGCTGGCCCGCGCTCTGGCCAGTGATCCGGACATGCTGCTCTTCGACGAGCCGTTCTCGGCACTGGATCCGCTGATCCGCCGCGACATGCAGAACGAGGTCATCCGGCTGCACCACGACATGGGCAAGACGATGGTGTTCATCACCCACGACCTTTCCGAGGCGCTCAAGCTCGGCGACCGGATCCTGATCATGCGCAACGGTGAGATGGTCCAGGTCGGCACCGGCGACGAGCTCGTCGGCGCTCCAGCCGACGACTACGTGCGCGAATTCGTCAGTGACATACCACGTTCGCGCGTACTTACGCTGAAGTGGATCATGCGCGAGCAGCGACCCGCCGATGCGCTCGACGGCCCAGAAATGGCGCCCAGCACGGTGATCCGCGATGCCGTCGATCCGGTTCTTGCCGCCGATAAGCCGATCAAAGTCGTCTCGGACGGCAAGCTTCTGGGAATGGTGGGCCGCAGTGAGATCCTCGCGGTGATCGGCAAAGTCGACGAGGGCGGCCGGACCGACGAGGGTGGCGCGTGATGGCCACGATCGCAGTTGGGGCACCACCGGCGCCACCGGCACCGGAGGCGCAGCCACGGACGTCGTGGATCTCCGAACGTGGGCCCGCGCAGTTCATCGCGGCCATCGGCGCGGTCCTGGGCGCCTGGATCATCCTGTTTTTCTTCCTGCGCGGCCGCAACACGCTTGCTCTGGGCCCAGCCGACACGAAACCGCTGCACGTATGGCTGTCCGACCTGCAGACCCGCGTCGGCGAGGGCCGAAACACCAACCCGCTCTTCACCTATTTCTTCAATCCGATCCGGTCGGTGATCGACGCGTTCGGCACCGCGATCGCCGACCTGATTGCGCATCCGGTTGACGGGCGACCCGTCCCCTACATCGGCTGGCTCGGCGTCGTGGTGCTGTTCACCTTCCTGGCCTGGATGCTCGGCAACTGGAAGGTCGGGCTACTCACCCTGTGTGGCTTGTTGTTCATGGGTCTGCAAGGGCTGTGGCAGGACAGCATGGAGACGCTGGCGCTGACCATCGCGGCAGTGGCGATATCGCTGCTCATCGGAATTCCATTGGGCATCTGGGCGGGCATGTCGGACAGGTTCAATCGACTGATCACGCCCGTGCTGGATTTCATGCAGATCCTGCCGTCGTTCGTCTACCTCGCACCGCTGACGCTGGCATTCCTGATCGGCCCGGCAGCGGCGATCATCGCGACGGTGATCTATGCGGCTCCCCCGGTCATTCGCCTTACGGCGCATGGCATTCGGTCGGTGCCCTCGGAGTCGCGTGAGGCAGTCGAGTCGCTCGGGGCCACTCGATCTCAGGAGTTGTTCGGGGCGCTGCTGCCAATGGCCAAGCGCACCATCGTGCTGGGCATCAACCAGACCATCATGGCCGCGCTGGCCATGGTGACCATCGCCGCGCTGATCGCCGCACCCGGCCTCGGCCAGGTGGTGGTCCAGGCGTTGTCCACCCAGGACGTCGGCACCGCATTCAACGCCGGCCTCGCGATCGTGATCATGGCGATCATCCTGGACCGGACCACCACCGCCGCCAGTGAGCGAGTAGAGATTCAACGACGAAAGTCGGCCGAGCCCAACAAGTATCGACGACCAGCAATAGCAATCGGTGCCGTTGTGACGGCGATTGCGATCTGGCTGTCCTACACCTACCAGCTGGTGGCGATCTTCCCGTCGTCACTGCAACTGGGGCCAGCTCATATCTCACTCGATGTCGGCACACCCATCATCAACGCCGCGAATGCCGTGACGAACTGGGCGCAGCACAGCTTCTCCGGGGTGACCAACGGCATCAAGGACGTGGTCACCGCGGTGGCGCTCGACCCGCTGCAGGCGCTGCTGGACCAATCACCATGGTGGCTCACCTTCATCGCCATCACCGCGATCGCGTTGATCGTCGGCGGCCGGATCGCGGCGCTCGTCACGGTCGTGTGCCTCGGCGTGATCGCTTGGCCGCTCTGGCTGTGGCAGGACACCATGGACACCCTCGCCGCGGTGCTGGTGGCCACGGTGATCGTCGTCGCTCTCGGGGTCGTGATCGGCGTCTGGATGGGCCGCAGCCCTACCGCCGACAAGGTCGTCCGACCGTTCCTGGACGCCGCGCAGACGATGCCGTCGTTCGTGTACCTTGTTCCGTTCCTGGCACTGTTCTCGGCGTCACGGTTCACCGGCATCGTCGCTGCGATCGTCTACGCCGCACCGGTGTCGATCAAGATCATCGCCGACGGGATCCGCGGCGTCTCGCCCGAGACTGTCGAGGCGGCCCGCTCCGTGGGGTCGAACAGCTGGCAGGTGATCACGAAGGTGCAGCTGCCAATGGCCGTTCGGTCCCTGACGCTGGCCACCAACCAGGGCCTCATCTATGTGCTCTCCATGGTGGTGGTCGCCGGTCTGGTCGGCGGCGGCGCGCTGGGCTACCTGGTGGTGGCCGGCTTCGCGCAGACCAGCCTGTTCGGGAAGGGCCTGGCGGCAGGGCTCGCGATCGTGCTGCTCGGCACGATCCTCGACCGCACCACAGCGGCCGCGGCGAAACGGATTGGACGGGAAAGCGAATGAAGCGAGTCGCCATCGCAGCTGTAGCGCTAGCGCTGCTCATCTCGGGCTGCAACGCCACCAAGGTGTCGGACCTGCAAAGCCGCGGAGAGCTGAAGCCGGGCAGTAAACCCTGCGGCACCTTCAACCTGGCCGTCAACTCCTGGGTCGGATACGAAGCCAACGCAGCGGTCATCACCTACCTCGCGGAAAACGTGTTGGGCTGCGTCGTCAAACAGCGACACATTGCAGAGCAGGTCTCGTGGCAGGGCATGTCGACAGGGCAAGTGGACGCGATCCTCGAGAACTGGGGACACGACGACCTGCGCAAGCAGTACATCGACAACATGGGTGTCGCCGAGACTGCAGGCTCCACCGGCATCAAGGGTCAGATCGGCTGGTACGTGCCACCGTGGATGGCCGAGCAATACCCGGACATCACGGATTGGCGCAACCTCAACAAATATGCCCATCTGTTCAAGACGTCCGAATCCGGCGACAAGGGCCAACTTCTCGACGGGGATCCGGCCTACGTCACCAATGACGACGCACTCGTGTCCAATCTCGGGCTGGACTACAAGGTGGTGCAGGGCGGTAGCGAAACCGCGCTGATCTCCAGCATTCGCCAGGCCCAGCAAGACCGAAAACCACTGCTCGCGTACTTCTACTCGCCGCAGTGGTTGTTGAGCGAAGTGCCCATGGTCAAGATCAAGCTGCCGCCCTACACGGCCGGCTGCGATGCCGACCCGGCCAAGATCGCCTGCGACTATCCGGACTACGACCTGGACAAGATCGTGGCGACCAAGTTCGCGCAATCCGGCAGTCCGGCCTACACGCTGGTGAAGAACTTCCAGTGGACCATCGAGGACCAGAATTCCGTCGCCCGCTCGATCGCGGTGGACGGGATGAGTGACGATGAGGCCGCCAAGAAATTCATCGATGCGCACCCGCAGCTCGTCGCCAAGTGGCTGGCCGGCACCGGAGCCGAGAACGCGGCGTAGTACCCGCTGCTCAGACGTGCTCTCGGCGTCAAAACTCGCGCCACAGATCTTGACAGGGGCGGCCCATTTCCATCAGGCTGTTGCATATTACGAATCAAGTTTCATAATCCGCTACAAAATACCCAAACCGAGGAGGTCACGGTCGTGCTTGAAATCTGTCCACTCGCGGCCCTCCCCCGCGGTGAGGCGCGGCGCGTCGACGCGGACCCGCCAATCGCCGTCTTCCACACCGATGACGGCGAGGTGTTCGCGATCGACGACACCTGCACGCACCAGGACGCGTCGCTGGCCGACGGCTGGCTGGAGGGCTGCGACATCGAATGCCCGCTGCACGCCTCCCGGTTCAACCTGCGCACGGGCGAGGTCGACGCGCCACCTGCGAAGCTTCCGGTCCGCACACACGAAGTGGTGATCGTCGACGGCGTGATCAACGTCGTCCTCGACGACGCACCGCCCAACCTTCCCCCCGGCGTCGCCACCCGCGCGCCAGGCGAGGCGGCACAATGAAAAGCGTTGCGGTTATCGGGGCCTCGCTGGCGGGACTGTCGGCTGCGCGCGCGCTGCGCAAGCAGGGGTTCGACGGCGAGCTGACGATTGTCGGCGACGAAGTCCGCAGGCCCTACGACCGACCTCCACTGTCGAAGGAGTTCCTTGCAGGAGTGGTCGGCGAGGATGACTTGGCTCTCGAGGCCGACGACGATGATCTGAACGCCCAGTGGCTGCTGGGGGCGCGGGCTACCCGACTCGACGCCACCGCTGGCGCCGTCCATCTCGACGACGGGACCGCGGTCTGCGCCAACGGCATCGTCGTCGCCACCGGTGCGCGGGCCCGGTCGTGGCCGGGTTCGGATGGACTCGCCGGCGTGCACATGCTGCGCACGGTTGACGACGCGCTGGCGCTGCGCGCCGAACTACGCCCTGGCGCTCGTCTTGTCGTGATCGGTGCAGGCTTCATCGGTGGCGAAGTTGCTTCCACTGCAACGAAGTTGGGCCTGGACGTGACGGTCGTCGAGGCCGCGCTGGCGCCGCTGGCTGGCCCGCTCGGCGTGCAACTCGGCACCGCGGTCGCGCAGGTGCACGCCGAGCACGGCACCCGGCTGCTGTGCGGCGCGCCGGTTGCGGGCCTCACCGGCGGCGACCGGGTCACCGGCGTCCAACTGGCCGACGGCCGGCACCTGCCCGCCGACGTCGTACTGGTCGGCATCGGCGCGATCCCCAACACGGAGTGGCTGCGCGACAGCCCGCTCGAATTGGTCAACGGCGTCGTGTGCGACGCGGGCGGCGCCACGGCAATCCCGAACGTGGTCGCGGTCGGCGACTGTGCGGCGTGGCATGAGCCGACGGTCGGCTGGCCGCACCGCGTCGAACATTGGACGGGCGCGCTGGAGCGGCCCACCATCGCCGTCGCCACCCTCCTCGCCGGGCGGCACGACGGCACCCCGGCCAAACCTCCGTACTTCTGGTCGGATCAGTACGACCGCCGCATCCAGTTCGCGGGCATCGCCAATCCCGGCGATGAGATCACCTTCGAGGTGGGCAGCCTGCGCGACCCCAGCTTCCTGGCCGTGTACCGCCGTGAAGGGCAACCGGTCGCCGTGCTCGGCGTCGACCAACCGAAGCTGTTCACCCGATGGCGTCGGCAACTGGCCGTTGTCCCCGTTCCCGCCTGACTTCGATTCCAGCAGAGGAGATCTCGATGACCACCGTCGGACTGCCGCAGAGCCTCATCTCGACGCTGCCCGGCAGCTACTACACCGACCCCACCATCTTCGCGATGGAACAGGCGGACGTTTTCGAGTCGATGTGGTTCTGCGCGGTGCGCTCCGCTGACCTCGACAAACCCGGCGCCTTCAAGACCGTTCAGGTCGGACGGGAAAGCGTGCTGCTCACCCGGTCCCGCAGCGGTGAGGTGCGGGCGTTCTTCAACGTGTGCAGGCATCGCGGCGCGCAGCTGTGCACTGAGGAGACCGGCGAGGCCAAGCGCGCGTTCCAATGCCCTTATCACGCCTGGACTTACGACTTCGACGGCAAGCTGATCGCGGCGCCGAACCTGACCAAGATGCCCGACATCGACCGGGTCACCTATGGGCTGCACCGCATCGCGGTACAAGAGTGGCTGGGTTATGTCTGGGTGTGCCTGGCCGACGACCCGCCGTCGTTCGACGACACGGTGCGCAAGGACGTCGGCGACCGCCTCGGCGACGTCGCGATGATCGACCACTACGACGCCGCCAACCTCACGGTCGGCCGCCGGATCCGCTATGACATCAAGGCCAACTGGAAGCTCATCATCGAGAACTTCATGGAGTGCTACCACTGCGCAACCATTCATCCGGAGCTGACCGAGGTGTTGCCCGAGTTCGCAGACGGGCTGGCGGTCCAGTACCACGTAGGCCACGGCGCCGAATTCGGCGACGGCGTCCAGGGATTCACCGTCGACGGCTCGAAAGGTCTGGACCAGATCCCCGGCGTAACCGCAGACCAGTACCGGCGCTACTACGCCATCACGATCAAGCCGCAGGTGTTCGTCAACCTAGTGCCCGACCACGTGATCGTGCACCGGATGTTCCCAATGGCCGCGGACCACACAATCGTCGAGTGCGACTGGCTGTACCTGCCCCATGTGGTGGAAACCCGCAAGGACGTCAGCCGCTCGGTCGAATTGTTCCACCGTGTCAACCAGCAGGACTTCGCCGCGTGCGAGCGGTGCCAGCCGACGATGAGTTCACGCACCTACAGGGACGGCGGGGTGCTGGTGCCCAGCGAGCACCACATCGGCGAGTTCCACAACTGGCTGCAGGCAAAGCTGACGAAGTGACCGCCGCACTGCTGTCACTCGAGATGGCCCATCCGGTGAGTGATCGCCGCCGCCGCGGCGATCACATCGGGGACCACGTTGCGCAGGCGTTCTTCGCTGAACCGGTAGACCGGACCCGAAACACTCAGCGCCGCAATAACCCTGCCGATGTGGTCACGCACGGGAGCGGCGATGGCGTTGAGCCCTTCCTCGAGCTCCTCGATGGACGACGCATATCCGTCCCGCGCGGCGGCCTCGACCTCTGCCTCGAGTTCGGTTTCCGACGTGATCGTGTGCGACGTGAGACGGGCGAGTCCCGAGGCAGCCAGTACGTCGCGCCGCTCGTCGGGCGTCATGTATGCGAGCAGGACCTTGCCACTGGAGGTGGCATGCACCGGCGTCAGCTCACCGACCCAGTTGTGCGCGGCGATCGCACTCGGCCCGCGGGCCTGATCGATATTGACGACGAAGTGCGATCGCCGAACCGCGATGTTGACCGTTTCGCCGAGCTGCACGGCGAGTCGTTCGCAGATCGGCCGGGCCTGATGGGTGACGTCCAGTTGGCCGGGCACGGCGCTGGCCAGCCGCAGGATGCCGAAACCGAGGCGATATTTTCCGCGATTCTGGGTCTGCTCAACGAGTTCGCGCTCTTCGAGCGCGGCGAGCAACCGGAACGCCGTCGACTTGTGCACGCCGATGTCCGCGGCAACTTCGCTGACGCCCGCTTCACCGCGCTGGGCGAGGATCTCCAGCACGCTGACGGCGCGATCGACCGACTGCACACCCCCCGCGCTCTCACCTCGCGCGTTGCTCATAACGCAACTATACGAGACACAGTTGCACATAGAGAAACTTAATGCGTATCACGCTTCGCAGAGATAGCCTTTTCCCACCCGCAGGAGGAAACAGAGATGGCCGATAAAAGCTCGACGCGGTACGACTTCGTGATTGTCGGCGGCGGATCGGCGGGGTGCGCGATCGCCAACCGACTCTCGGCCGACCCGGCCAACAAGGTTCTGGTGCTGGAAGCGGGCCGCAACGATTCGTTGTGGGATGTGTTCGTGCACATGCCTGCGGCGTTGCCGTTCCCGATCGGAAGTCGTTTCTACGACTGGAAATACGAGTCCGAACCCGAGCCGCACATGCACGGCCGACGCATCTACCACGCCCGCGGCAAGGTGCTCGGGGGCTCGAGCAGCATCAACGGGATGATCTTCCAGCGCGGCAATGCGATGGATTACGAACGCTGGGGCGCCGACCCCGGCATGGAGAAATGGGACTTCGCGCACTGCCTGCCGTACTTCAACCGCATGGAGAACTGCCTGGCCTCCCCGCCGGATGATCCGTACCGCGGGCACGACGGCCCGCTCGCCCTGGAGCGGGGACCAGCGACGAACCCGTTGTTCGAGGCGTTCTTCACCGCTGGCGAACAGGCCGGTTACCCGCGCACGGATGACGTAAACGGTTACCGCCAAGAGGGATTCGCGAAGTTCGACCGGAACATCCGGAATGGACGCCGACTGTCGGCGGCCCGCGCCTATCTGCATCCGGTGATGAACCGACGAAACCTCGATGTCGTCACCAGGGCGTTCGTCGAGCGGGTCGTGTTCGAGGGCAAACGCGCGGTCGGCGTCGACTATCGGCACGGATTCGGCGGAGCCAAGCGCGTCAACGCAGGCCAGGTCATCCTCTGCGGCGGCGCGATCAACAGCCCGCAGCTGATGCAGCTCTCCGGCGTCGGCAACGCCGCCGAGCTGCGGTCGTTGGGCATCGACGTGGTGCACGACCTGCCCGGTGTCGGCGAGAACTTGCAGGACCACCTCGAGGTGTACATCCAGTACGCGTGCAAGCAGCCGGTGACCATGCAGAAGTACCTGAAGTGGCGGTACCGGCCGTGGATCGGCGCCAACTGGTTGTTCCTGCGCCGCGGCCCTGGCGCCACAAATCATTTCGAGGGCGGGGGTTTCGTCCGCAGCAACGACGTAGTCGCGTATCCGAACCTGATGTTCCACTTCCTGCCAATCGCGGTGCGCTACGACGGCTCCCAACCCGAGGGTGGAGAGGGTTATCAGGTACACGTGGGCCCGATGTACTCCGATGCTCGCGGCACCGTGAAGATCGTCAGTCGCGACCCGAAAGTGCATCCGGCGCTGCGGTTCAACTATCTGTCCACCGATCAGGACCGTCGGGAGTGGGTGGAATCGATTCGGGTGGCACGCAACATCCTCAACCAGCCTGCGATGGCGCCGTTCAACGGCGGTGAAGTCTCCCCGGGACCGAGCGTGGACACCGACGAGGAGATCCTCGAGTGGGTCGCCCACGACGCCGAAACCGCGCTGCACCCGTCATGCACCGCCAAGATGGGCACCGACTCGATGTCGGTGACCGACCCCCAGACGATGGGTGTGCACGGCGTCGAAGGCCTGGCGGTCGTCGATGCGTCCGTGATGCCGTACGTGACGAACGGCAACATCTACGCCCCGGTGATGATGGTCGCGGAGAAGGCGGCCGATCTGATCCTTGGCAACGAGCCGCTGGCTCCTGCGACGGTGCCCTTCTACCGGCACAAGCCGAAGAGCGAGCAGCCGAGCGACCAGGAACCTGTCGGCCGCAGCTGAGTTCGGTGCGACCCTGCAGGCAGAAGAGCGACGCGCGGTACCTACATCCGCTAAGAGGAGATCATGAGCACTGCGCGTGTAGTAATCATCGGCGCCGGCATCGTCGGCGCGAATCTGGCCGATGAGCTCACCGCCCGCGGCTGGGACCGGGTTACCGTGCTGGATCAGGGCCCGCTGCCGCTGACCGGCGGTTCGACATCTCACGCGCCCGGTCTCGTCTTCCAAACCAACCCGTCCAAGACGATGGCGGAGTTCGCCCGATACACGGTCGAAAAGTTCGCAGGCATGGATCTCGACGGACAATGGTGCTTCAACCAGGTCGGCGGCCTGGAAGTGGCGACGACGCCGGAGCGCCTCGCCGAATTGCATCGCCGACAGGGCTGGGCTTCATCGTGGGGCATTGAGGGCACCGTGCTCGAGCCCAAGGAATGCGTGCGGATTCATCCGCTCGTTGACGAGTCGAAAATCCTTGGCGGACTGTATGTGCCAACCGATGGGCTCGCCAAGGCGCCGCGAGTAGTCGTTGCGACCGTACGCCGCGCCCAGGCGCGCGGCGCAGTGTTCCGCGAATCCACGAAGGTGATCGGCATTGAACAAAGCGGCGGTCGTGTCACCGGCGTCGCGACATCGGACGGAACGATTCCCGCCGACATCGTCGTGTCGTGCGCGGGGTTCTGGGGACCCGAGATCGGTGCGATGGTGGGCATGGACATCCCGCTGTTGCCCCTCGCGCACCAGTACGCCAAGACAGACCAGATTCCCCAACTCGTCGGCCTCAACACCGAGGCCACCGAGGCCGGCCTCCCGATACTGCGCCACCAGGACCAGGACCTGTATTTCCGCGAACTTGTCGATCGTCTCGGCATCGGCTCCTATGCCCACCGCCCGATACCCGTAGACCTACGCGAGCTCGTCGACTCCGCTGACATTTCCGCGTCGAGCATGCCGTCGATGCTGCCTTTCACCGACGAGGATTTCGCCGAACCCTGGGAACAGTGCAAACTGCTACTCCCCTGCCTGGAGAGAGCCAAGGTCGACAGCGGATTCAACGGGATCTTCTCCTTCACCCCGGATGGTGGCCCCCTGATCGGCGAATCCTCAGACGTCGCAGGGTTCTGGATTGCCGAGGCCGTGTGGGTGACGCACTCGGCCGGTGTCGCGCGTGCCGTCGCGCAACTGTTGGTCGACGGGCGTAGCGACACCGATTTGCACGACTGCGATGTGCACCGCTTCGAAGAGATTCAGCTCGCGCCGGACTACGTCAGCGAGACGTCCCAACAGAACTTCATCGAGGTCTATGACATCCTGCATCCGCTCCAGCCGCGACTGTCGCCGCGCGATCTGCGGATCAGTCCCTTTCACGTGAGGCAGAAGGAGCTTGGCGCGGTGTTCCTGGAGAGCGGCGGTTGGGAGCGCCCGCATTGGTACGAGGCCAATGCGGACCTGCTCCAACAACTTCCGCTCGAGTGGACGCCGCCCACTCGCGACGCGTGGGCCGCCCAGTTTCACTCGCCGATCGCGGCGGCCGAGGCCTGGCGCACCCGGACATCGGTCGCGATGTATGACATGACGCCGCTGAAGCGACTCGAGATCACCGGGCCCGGCGCCCTACCACTCCTGCAGCACCTGACCACCGGCATGATGGGCAAGTCCGTCGGTTCGGTGACGTACACGCTCCTGCTCGACGAGGCCGGCGGCGTCCGCAGCGACCTCACCGTTGCCCGGCTTGCCGATGACCGTTTCCAGGTCGGCGCGAACGGCAACATCGACTTGGACTACTTCCGTCGACAGGCGTCCCAGGACGAGAGCGTGCAGGTCCGCGACATCACCGGGGCGACCTGCTGCATCGGCCTGTGGGGTCCGCGCGCACGCGACGTGGTCCAGGCCCTCAGCCGCGACGACTTCTCGAACGAGAACTTCAAGTACTTCCGCACGAAGCCTGTACGGATCGCGGGTATTCCCGTCACAGCCATGCGCCTGTCCTACGTCGGCGAACTGGGATGGGAGCTATACGCGAGCGCCGAGTACGGGCTGCGACTATGGGATGCGCTGTGGGCAGAAGGCCAGAAGCACCATGTGATCGCCGCGGGACGGGCAGCCTTTAACAGCCTGCGCATCGAAAAGGGCTATCGCGCGTGGGGTACGGACATGACAACCGAACACAACCCCTATGAGGCGGGCCTTGGCTTCGCTGTGTCCACCAAGAAGCCAGACTTCGTCGGACACGAGGCGCTGCAAGGCATTTCAGCCTCCACGATCGAGCGCCGCCTCGCGACTGTGGTGATCGACGACGGCGTGTCAGTTGTGATGGGAAACGAGCCCGTCTTCCTCGGCGACAAGCCAGTCGGCTATGTCACCAGCGCGGCATTCGGTCACACCGTCGGCGCACCAGTGGCCTACGCCTGGCTTCCGGCCTCCGCCAACGAAGGCACCCGCATCGAGATCCAGTACTTCGACCGGCGCATCGCGGCCACCGTGGCGGCCGAGCCGCTCTTCGACCCGGAGATGAAGCGGATCAGGGCGTAAGAGAGCTGACCCTCCGACCAGGCCGTGCGCGCGGTTATCTAACTCATCGAGCGCAGGCCATCGAGCAAACCCCGCGCTGAGGTCTACTCCGCTGAGCTTGCCCCCTCGTGGGGCAGCAGCGCGTCCAACGCGGGACCGGTGATGCGCCGGAAGGCCCGCCGGGGACGGTTCGTGTCGAGGATGGCCACCTCGAGGGTGTCCGGTCCGAGACTGCGGGTGTCCGACCCGTTGCCGCCTGCCTTGAGCGCGTCGATGGCGATCTTCACCGCTTCGGAGAGCTTGGTGTTCTCCGCGTAGGACTCGTTGAGCTTCTGGATGATCGGCTCCGTCGTTCCACCCATCACCACGAAATGTGGTTCGTCGGCGATCGAGCCGTCGTAGGTGATGCGGTAGAGCTCGGGCGCCTTGGTCTCGCCGAAGTGGGCGACCTCGGCCACGCACAGTTCGACCTCGTAGGGCTTGGCCTGCTCGGTGAATATCGTGCCGAGCGTCTGCGCGTACACGTTGGCAAGCTGGCGGCCGGTGACGTCGCGCCGGTCGTAGGCGTAGCCACGGGTATCCGCGAACTGAATGCCGCCGCGACGCAGGTTGTCGAACTCGTTGAACCGGCCGACGGCGGCGAACCCCACCCGGTCGTACAGCTCGCTGACCTTCTGCAGCGACCGCGACGGGTTCTCCGCGACGAACAGCACACCACCCTCGTACGCGAGCACCACGACACTGCGCCCTCGGGCTATGCCCTTGCGTGCGAGCTCTGAGCGCTCGCGCATCGCCTGCTCTGGCGAGATGAAGTAGGGGAAGCTCACGACTCGCCCCGCGCATCGGTCGACGGCCCGGAGGTGTGCCGGAACGTGTCTTCGCGAGAACGGCTTTCGATGACCTGGCGGGCCAACGCCGCGATCCGCTCCTCGCTGATCTCCTCTGCGCCGTCGACTCCCAGCACGACCGCCGTCGGATAGATGCCACGGACCAGGTCCGGTCCGCCGGTGGCGGAGTCGTCGTCGGCGGCGTCGTAAAGGCCCTCGATCGCCACCCGCAGCGCCGACTCGGCGTCAGTCACCTGTGAGTACAGCTTTTTGATGGACGACTTGGCGAAGATCGAGCCGGACCCCACCGACTGGTAGCCCTCTTCCTCGAAGTTCCAGCCGCCCGCGGCGTCGAACGAGACGATGCGCCCCGCCGCTGCCGGATTCGGGTCGTCGAGGTCATAGCCGGCAAGCAGCGGCAGCGCGACGAAGCCCTGCAGTGCGGCACCGAGGTTGCCGCGCACCATGGTCGCCAGCCTGTTCACCTTGCCGGGGAACGTCAGCGGCACACCCTCGACCTTCTCGTAGTGCTCGAGCTCGACGGCGTAGAGGCGGGCGAATTCGACCGCGATCGCCGCGGTGCCTGCGATGCCCGTCGACGTGTAGTCGTCGGTGATGTACACCTTCTTCACGTCGCGGCTGGCGATCATGTTGCCCTGCGTGGCACGGCGGTCGCCGGCCATCACCACGCCACCGGGAAAGGTCAGCGCGACGATCGTCGTACCGTGCGGCAACGCATCGCCCGCACCGACGGCGCCGTGCTGCGTGCCGGATCTGTTCATGGGCAGGAGTTCGGGCGCCTGGCGGCGCAACAGTTCAGAAAAGGACGACAGGTCCACGGGAACGGAGGTTACTACCGGAAAGCGGTGGTCGAGATGGGTGGGTAAGTTCAGCTGCTCGCGGTGCGGCCAGCTCACTGTCCACCCTTCTGGACGTATGCGCGCACGAAGTCTTCGGCGTTCTCCTCGAGAACGTCGTCGATCTCGTCGAGCAGGTCGTCGGTCTCCTCGGTCAGCTTCTCGCGACGCTCCTGCCCGGCGGCTGTGCTGCCGGTGAGGTCGTCGTCCTCGCCGCCACCACCGCCACGCTTGGTCTGCTCCTGAGCCATCGCTGCCTCCTGCATCGTCTTCGGCGGGCCGTGTAGCCGCCCGCCGTTACCCCACCCTACCGTTCGGTGGCCGGTTTGCTTGGGATAGCGCCGCTAGTTGGTGAGCTGTTCTACCAGTTCGGCGGCGCTGTGGACGGAGTCCAGCAGCGCTCCGACGTGGGCTTTGCTGCCCCGGAGCGGCTCGAGAGTTGGAATCCGGACGAGCGAATCGCCGCCGAGGTCGAAGATCACCGAGTCCCAACTGGCCGCGGCGATGTCGGCGCCGAACCGGCGCAGGCACTCTCCGCGGAAATAGGCGCGGGTGTCGGTCGGCGGGTTGTCCACGGCATCGCGCACCTGCTGTTCGGTGGTCAGCCGCTTCATCGAACCGCGCGCCACCAACCGGTTGTACAGGCCCTTGTCCAGCCGCACATCGGAGTACTGCAAGTCGACGAGGTGCAGTCGCGGCGCCGACCAGTTGAGATTCTCCCGGTTGCGGAAACCCTCGAGCAGCCGCAGCTTGGCGGGCCAGTCCAGCAGCTCGGCGCATTCCATCGGGTCGCGCTCTAACAGGTCGAGCACGTTCGCCCAGGTCTGCACGATGTCCGCGGCGCGCGGGTCCGGATCGCGGCTGTCCACCAGCTTGGCCACCCGGTCGAGGTAAATCCGTTGCAGCGCAAGACCGGTCAGCTCGCGACCGTCGGCGAGCGCGACGGTGGCGCGCAGCGAAGGGTCACGGCTGATGACGTGCACCGCGTGCACCGGCCGGGCCAGCGCCAGGTCGGTGAGGTCCATGCCCTCTTCGATCAGGTCGAGCACCAGCGACGTGGCACCGAGCTTGAGGTACGTCGACGTCTCCGCGAGGTTCGCGTCGCCGATGATGACGTGCAGCCGCCGGTACTTGTCGGCGTCGGCGTGCGGTTCGTCGCGGGTGTTGATGATGCCGCGCTTGAGCGTCGTCTCCAGGCCGACCTCGACCTCGATGTAGTCGGAGCGCTGCGACAGCTGGAAGCCGGGCTCGTCGCCCGACGGGCCGATCCCGACCCGGCCCGAGCCGGTGATCACCTGGCGGGACACCAGGAACGGCGTCAGGCCCGCGATCACCGCCGAGAACGGCGTCTGGCGGCTCATCAGGTAGTTCTCGTGCGACCCGTAGGAAGCGCCCTTGTTGTCGATGTTGTTCTTGTAGAGCTGCAGCTTGGCGGCCCCCGGAACGCTGGCGACGTGGCGCGCGGCGGCCTCCATCACACGCTCACCCGCCTTGTCCCAGATCACCGCGTCCAGCGGGTCGGTGCACTCGGGCGCCGAGTACTCCGGATGGGCGTGGTCGACATATAGCCGCGCCCCGTTGGTCAGGATCATGTTGGCGGCGCCGACCTCGTCGGCGTCCACGATCGGGGGCGGGCCCGCCGACCGGCTCAGGTCGAAGCCGCGGGCGTCCCGCAGCGGCGATTCCACCTCGTAGTCCCAGCGGGTGCGTTTGGCCCGCTGGATGCCCGCGGCGGCGGCGTAGGCCAGCACCGCCTGCGTCGACGTCAGGATCGGATTCGCGGTCGGGTCGGACGGCGACGAGATGCCGTACTCGACCTCGGTTCCGATAATCCGTTGCATAGCCCAAGACTAAGGGACCGCCCGAAGTAGCCTGCGACCGTGCCTTCAACGTGGGACCAGACGGACCAGGACGCGATGCGGTTCGTCGCGGTCCTCGGCGCCGCGATGGCCTCGGCCAACTATCCGGTCACCATGGTTCGTACGGTCATGGAGGGCACATCGCGGGCGTATCGCCTCGACAGCCAGTTCGTGGCATTGCCCAACTACGTCCAGGTCGGCAGCCCGACCGGTGAAGGCGTCTACATCGCCAACCCGGACACCGACCTTCGCTATGACCAGTCGTTCCCGTTGGCGAAGTTGGTTGCCCGGGCACCGAGCGGCACGATCGATCCAGCGGAGGGTCTGGCCGAACTCGACCGAATCCGCCACCAGGAGAGGCGATTTCCGGCGTGGGTCTCCGTCGTCGGCTACGCGGTGCAAAGCACCGGGCTGGCGCTGATCTTGCAGCCCACACCGTGGAGCCTGCTCGCCGCGTCGACGCTGGGCCTGGTGGTCGGCCTGTTGTCGTTGGTGGGCAGGCGCATCGAGGCCATCGGCTACCTACTGCCCACGATCGCCGCGTTCCTCGTCGCATTCGTGTGTTTCAAGTTCAACGACCGCTGGCACGTCGGTGCGGACAGCCTGCGCGCACTGATCTCTCCCCTGGCGACGTTTCTGCCCGGCGCCGCTATCACTCTGGCGGTCATCGAACTGTCCACCAAGCACCTGGTGTCGGGCGCCAGCCGGCTCGTCGCCGGGTTCATGCAGATCGCCCAGTTGGCGTTCGGCATCCTGATCGGCGCCCAACTGGCCGGAGTGGACGAATCGAACCTCGCCATCACCGAGGTCAACCGGCTCGGCCCGTGGGCCCCCCGTGGTCGGCGTCGTGGTCTACGGGCTGGGCGGCATGCTGTATTTCGGGCCACCGACATCCTTTCTGCCCTGGATGCTGCTCATGCTGCTGATCGCATACGGCGGCCAGTGGGTCGGCAATGAACTGCTCGGCAGCTATGCCAGCGGCTTCACCGGTGGGTTGACGTTGATCATCTGCGCGCTGGCCATCTCGCACCGCCCGAACACGCCACCGACGGTGTCGCTTGTGGTGCCCGGCTTCTGGCTACTGGTGCCCGGCTCGCTCGGGTTCATCGGCGTCACCCAACTTCTCGGCACCCACAGTTCGGCGGTGTTCACGGCGACATTGATCTCGATGATGTCGATTGCACTCGGCGTGCAGACGGGAATCCTGCTGTGGCGAGCGGCTGTTCAGGTCACGGGCACACCCCACCGGCGAGCGATACACGACTGAGGACCAGGAGAGGGAAACAACGTGGTGTCTGCAGAGGTCGCGCAACGGAGGGCTGCCGACCGGTGGTTCCTCGAGCGAGGCCTGCCGGCGGTGCTTCGGCCAGGCGCCTTGGTGCGACGGCTGTGGCCGCGCTGCGCGCCCGCATTGGCCGCGTTCGCTGTCTGTATGGCCAACTCCATCCTCGTGGTGGCCATCAGCGGCAAGCACACGATCGACATCAACGGTGAGCCCACCCGCACCGAGTGGTTCGTCCTCGGGCTACTGATACTCGTGCTTCCCGCCGCAGCGGTCGTCGGCTGGCTGGTCTCTCGAATCCGCAGCGTGCGCACCCGAACGCTGGTGGCCTTCGGGTCTGTCGGCGTAGCACTGGCCGGGGGCATCTTCGGCGGCCCAAGCCCACGAATATTCGCCAATCTCGTATTCGAGGGCATTGTGATCGGCGCCGCGCTGGCGCTCACGGCCTGCGGGGTGGGGTCGATCCTTGGTTGGGGCCTGCGCACCGCGATGGACAACCTCTCGTTCATCGGCGCGCTGTTCGTGCGCGCACTGCCCGTCGTGCTGCTCACCGTGCTGGTCTTCTTCAACACTTACGTGTGGTCGATGGCGTCGACCATCAGCCGTGCCCGGCTGTGGCTGGCCCTGTTGTTTCTGGGTCTGATCGCCATCGCTTTCATTACCTCGGCGACGGTGGAGCGGGTGCGGCCCATGTTGTCGGGATCGCGCCAGTCCTCGGACGACGACGTCCGGTTGAGCGGAACGCCGTTCGAAAAAATGCCCAGCCCCGCCGCCGGCTACCCGTTGTCGCGTGCCGAACGAGTCAACGTGGTTTTCGTGCTGGCCACATCGCAGGTGCTTCAGGTCGGGTTGGTCGCCATCGTCGCCGGGCTCATCTTCCTCGTGCTCGGCCTGATCCTGCTCAGCCCGGACCTGCTGGCGCAGTGGACACGCAACGGCTCCGCCGACGGCGAGATTCTCGGCATGACGCTGCCGGTGCCACAGGCGCTGATCCAGACCAGCATGTTCCTTGCTGGGATGACGTTCATGTACGTCAGCGCGCGAGCGGTCGGTGACGCCGACTACCGCACCCGCTTTCTCGACCCGCTGATCGACGACCTACGTCTGACGTTGGTCGCCCGGAGCCGCTACCGCGCAGCTGTCTCACCGAGCACCAGTTCGTAACCCGTCAGGGTGCGACCTGCAGTGAGTAGCTGTTGGCGAGGTCGTCCTGAGTCACGATTGCGGTGCGCGCCATGGTGTCCACCTGCTGCGGGGCCGTCGGTGTACGTGCCTGATAGCTCCACCCGGCGGGCAGGGACAGGCGAGTGGCCAGCCCTGGCAGGTCGGCCAGTGTGAGCCCACGGTCGACGGTCTGGCTCCACGTCTGCATGACCCAGCGCCGACCGTCGGGGTCGACGAGCTCATAGATCTCCCGACCCGCATCGAAGGTGAACACCGCCTTCCGATCGACTTCGTTGAGGTGATACGGCGAAGGATTCATCGTCGCGAGCCGAACAGTCGCCTGCCGGATCATCTCGAGGCCACCGAACGTCTTGTGCTCCAGTGTGTCTCGGCCCACCTTGCCGATGCTGCTCATCAGCCAGTACCGAGGGCCGTTCAACAGGGCGGCGACAGCGCCGTTCTCCTCGGCGATGGCCTTGGCATCCAGCTTGTCCCACAAAAAGGCCGGACAGTCGTTGAGCGGAAATGTGTTGTAGACCGTTGCCTCTGGCCCCGCGTCTCCAGAGCGAACCAGAAGCACCTCGCCGTACCGCTTGCCGAACACATCGCCGATCGTCGTGACATCGCCGTCGGACATGTTGAAAACGTAGCTTTGAACGAGCGCGAGAGACCTTTTTTGCACGTCCTATTACGGCGTGTCGCCGTACAGACACGGTCGCTCGCCCGGGGGTGAGGACACCCCCGGGTCGCTCGCGAGGGGTGGCGATCCGACTACAGGTACTGACCCAGATTGGACTCGGTGTCGATGGCCCGCGATGCGCTCGACGACTTGCCCGTGACCAGCGTGCGGATGTAGACGATCCGCTCGCCCTTCTTGCCCGAGATCCGTGCCCAGTCATCGGGATTGGTGGTGTTGGGCAGGTCCTCGTTCTCGGCGAACTCGTCGACGATCGAGTCGAGCAGGTGCTGGATGCGCAGACCCGGTTGCCCGGTCTCCAGCACCGACTTGATCGCGTTCTTCTTGGCACGGTCGACGACGTTCTGGATCATCGCGCCGGAGTTGAAGTCCTTGAAGTACATGACTTCCTTGTCGCCGTTGGCGTAGGTGACCTCCAGGAACCGGTTGTCGTCGATCTCGGCGTACATCCTGTCGACGACCTTCTCGATCATCGCCTTGATGCAGGCCGGCCGGTCGCCGCTGAACTCGGCGAGGTCGTCGACGTGTATCGGCAGCTCCTCGGTGAGGTACTTGCTGTAGATGTCCTGGGCCGCTTCGGCATCCGGGCGTTCGATCTTGATCTTGACGTCCAGGCGGCCGGGCCGCAGGATCGCCGGGTCGATCATGTCCTCGCGGTTGGAGGCGCCGATCACGATGACGTTCTCCAGTCCCTCGACGCCGTCGATCTCCGACAGCAGCTGCGGGACGACCGTCGTCTCGACATCGGAGCTCACGCCCGTGCCGCGGGTACGGAAGATCGAGTCCATCTCGTCGAAGAACACGATCACCGGCGTGCCCTCGGACGCCTTCTCGCGTGCCCGCTGGAAGATCAGCCGGATGTGACGCTCGGTCTCACCGACGAACTTGTTCAGCAGCTCGGGGCCCTTGATGTTGAGGAAGTACGACTTCGCCTCGCGGGCGTCGTCGCCGCGCACCTCGGCCATCTTCTTGGCCAGCGAGTTGGCGACCGCCTTGGCGATCAGCGTCTTGCCGCAGCCGGGCGGCCCGTACAGCAACACACCCTTGGGCGGGCGCAGCGAGTACTCCCGGTAGAGCTCCTTGTGCAGGAACGGCAGCTCGACGGCGTCGCGGATCTGCTCGATCTGGCGTCCGAGACCGCCGATGTCGCTGTAGCTGACGTCGGGCACCTCTTCGAGCACCAGGTCCTCGACCTCGGCCTTGGGAATGCGCTCGAACGCGTAGCCGGCCTTGGTGTCGACGAGCAGCGAGTCGCCGGGCCGCAGCTTGCGCGGCCGCAGGTCGTCGTCGCGCTCGTCGTCGTAACCGTCGGGCAGGTCGTCGGTGGCCACCAACGGCTCGGCCAGCCACACGATGCGCTCCTCGTCGGCGTGGCCGACCACGAGCGCGCGGTGTCCGTCGGCCAGAATTTCGCGCAGGGTGGAGATTTCTCCCACCGCTTCGAAGTTTCCGGCCTCCACGACCGTCAGCGCCTCGTTGAGACGGACGGTCTGGCCCTGCTTCAGAGTCTTCACATCGATGTTCGGGGAGCACGTCAGCCGCATCTTGCGGCCCGAGGTGAACACGTCGACGGTGTCGTCGTCATGCGAGCCGAGCAGCACGCCGTAGCCACTGGGCGGCTGACCGAGCCGGTCGACCTCTTCGCGCAGCGCCAGCAACTGCTGGCGGGCCTCTTTGAGGGTCTCCATCAGCTTGGAATTCCTGGCAGCGAGCGAATCGATCCTCGCCTCCAACTGGTGCACATCACGGGCGCTACGGAGGCCACTCTGCGAACCCACCGCGTTCTCCAGCTGCTCACGCAACGCCGCCGCCTCACGGCGCAGCTGCTCGAGCTCGGCCGCGTCGTCGCCAGACATCGGTGCCCCGTAGGATTCAGAACGCTCTGACTCGCTCATGTTGCGCTCCCTCCCCGCACCGGAAGTTGGTGCAGTAACAACTTCAACGCTACCGGCGATTCAGCCATTGTGTGCGGTGTAGGGATTCGACACACCAGCAACACTGTTAACCTGATGCTTGAGATGGGCCGATCGAAAGGACAGCCGTGACCCTGAAATCCCTCGTAACCGGCGTCGCAGCAGCAGCTGTGATGGGCGGCGCAGCCGTGGGTGTGACTTCCATTGCACCTCCCGCGATCGCCGGTGCCGACGACTGCGTCGACGCGGGCACCTTGCAGGTTGTGCTCAACACGCTCGTCGAACCCGGTGTTTCGTTCAGCTCTCCGGTCAAGAGCAACCTGGTGCAGGGCAACGTCGGAATCCTCAAGGGCAGGCTGGCCGACGGCGCGCTGAAGAACGCATACGCCGAAGGCACCCTGCCGACGGCGATTACCGTCGCCCCGCCCACCTGCATCGACCCCGTCACCGCGACATCGACGGTGTCCGCGGCGGGCAAGAGCATGCCGATCACCTTCGTGAACGAAGTGGGCACCTGGAAGGTCTCCGCCGCCTCGGCGTCGACTGTGCTCGCGGCATTCGCCTGATCCTGACCAACGTGCGACAGCGGCCAACGGTTTTTCCGTTGGTCGCTTTCGCGTTCTGTGGCGTCCTGACGCTCTCGGCCTGCGACAGTCCACCACCCCCGGCAGCCCCCGAATCGACGGAGACGACCAGCCTCGTTGCCCCCACCGCGCCGAACGGCTCTCCGTTGCCTGCACCCGATGCGCTCGTCGACGTGCTCAACCAGCTCTCCGATCCGACGGCGCCCGGCGCGAACAAGATCGACCTCGTCGAACTGGCCACCGCCGACGACGCCGCGGCGCTGGACAAGTTCAGCAAGGCGCTCGCCGACAACGGCGCCCTCCCGCTGACATTCGAGGCCACCGACCTGAAGTGGTCGGAAACCGAGGCAGGCAACGTGGTGGCGACGGTGAACGTCACCACCGCCACCAAGCCGCCGGGCAAGTTCTCCTTTCCGATGGAGTTCACTCCCGTTCACGACAAATGGGAGCTGACCCGCAAGACCGCCGATCTCCTCCTCGATTTCGGTGAAGCGCAGACCACCGCCACAACGCCTCCTCCGTGACGGCGGCGGTATGTGGATCGGCTGGCTCGAGTTCGACCTTCTGCTCGGCGATGTGCACTCGCTGAAACAGAAGCGCTCCGCGGTGCGCCCGGTGATCGCCGAGCTGCAACGCAGGTTCGCCGTTTCGGCAGCCGAGACCGGATCTCAGCAGCTGCACCGCCGCGCCGGTATCGGGCTGGCCGTGGTGTCGGGCGACCGTACACACGTCATGAACGTGCTCGACGCCGCCGAGCGCCTGGTGGCCGCACGGCCGGAAATGGAACTGCTCTCCGCGCGACGCGGGTTGCGGCGCAGCGACGACGATTAGATCTGCCGCTTGCGACGGACCGGCATCGGCGCGACGGCCCCCGGTGCCAGCTTCCGTGCGCTGATCAGAAACGCGGTGTGCCCTCGCATGCTCTGCTGCGGGCGCACGGCCAACCCCACCACGTGCCAGCCGCGCTGCAGCGTCTCCCACACCCGCGGCTCGGTCCAGCACTGCTGCTCGCGCAGTGCCTCGACGGCGCGCGACAGCTGGGTCACCGTCGCCACGTAGATCATCAGCACTCCGCCTGCCACCAGCGCGTCGGCGACCTTGCCGAGCACCTCCCACGGCGCAAGCATGTCCAGCACTACGCGGTCGACCTCGGTGCCGGTGTAGTCGTTGAGGTCGGCGATGACCAATTCCCAGTTCTCGGGCAGCCCGCCGAAGAAGGTCGCGACATTGCGCGAAGCGTGCTCGGCGTGGTCGTCGCGCACCTCATAGGACACCACCCGCCCCTCGGGGCCGACGGCACGCAGCAGTGACAACGTCATCGCCCCCGATCCCGCGCCTGCCTCCAGCACGCGGGCGCCGGGAAAGATGTCGCCCTCGTGCACGATCTGGGCGGCGTCCTTGGGGTAGATCACCTGGGCGCCGCGCGGCATCGACATCACGTAGTCGACGAGCAGTGGCCGCAGCACAAGGAACGGGTCGCCGTTGACGGACTTGACCACGCTGCCCTCCGGCAGCCCGATCAGGGTGTCGTGGGCGATCGCACCGCGATGGGTGTGAAACTCCGCGCCCGGCGCCAGCACCACGGTGTAGTGCCGCCCCCTGACGTCCGTGAGCTGGACGCGGTCGCCGGCAGCGAAGGGACCCGTTCCTGGCACAGCTGTTCAGCCTGCCAGCAGACGCGCCGGTGCTGGTGCGCGGGGTTGTCGGGGACCGGTCATAAGCTGCCCACATGAGCGACCAGGAGGTCCCGGCTCCGCAATCGGAGAAGCGGAGGCCGGCCCTGTCGCCGTCGCGGGCCAGTGATTTCAAGCAGTGCCCGCTGCTGTACCGGTTCCGCGCGATCGACCGGCTGCCGGAGCCGTCGTCCACCGCGCAGGTGCGCGGGTCGGTGGTGCATGCCGCGCTCGAACAGCTCTACGCCCTGCCCGCGCAGGACCGGGTGCGCGAGACCGCGATGTCGTTGGTGCAGCCGGCGTGGGACCGGATCGTGGCCGCGCAGCCAGAACTGGCCGACGACATCGAACCCGCCGCGGCCGCCGAACTGCTGCAGGAGGCCAGGGCGCTTCTGTCGGGTTACTACCGGCTCGAGGACCCGACGCGGTTCGACCCCGAGAGCTGCGAACAGCGCGTCGAGGTCGAGCTGGCCGACGGCACGCTGCTTCGTGGCTTCGTCGACCGCATCGACGTCGCGCCCACCGGCGAGATGCGGGTGGTCGACTACAAGACCGGCAAGGCGCCGCCGGAGGCCCGCGCGCTGGCCGAGTTCAAGGCGATGTTCCAGATGAAGTTCTACGCCGTCGCGTTGCTGCGCTCGCGCGGCGTGCTGCCCGCGCGGCTGCGGCTGCTGTACCTGTCCGACGGTCAGGTGCTGGACTACTCCCCCGACCTCGACGAGCTGGAGCGGTTCGAGAAGACGTTGATCGCGATCTGGCGGGCCATCCAATCCGCCGGGGCGACAGGCGATTTCCGTCCGCATCCGTCACGGCTGTGCGACTGGTGTGCCCATCACGAGCACTGCCCGGTGTTCGGCGGGACGCCGCCGCCCTATCCCGGGTGGCCGGAAAACCCGGCCGAAGGCGGCCACCCAGGTGATGACGCGGTGTTGTACGCCGCGGAGCCCGCTGCATGAGCGCCCGAAGGCGAGCGTGAGTGAGGATCGCACGCAGCGAGGACCGGAGCGAGCGGGAGCCGAGGCATGAGCGCCCGAAGGCGAGCGTGAGTGAGGATCGCAGCGCAGCGAGGACCGGAGCGAGCGGGAGCCGAGGCATGAGCGCCCGAAGGCGAGCGTGAGTGAGGATCGCAGCGCAGCGAGGACCGGAGCGAGCGGGAGCCGAGGCATGAGCGGAAGCCACTACCGTCGGCTCGGCACCGACGGCGAGTATCAGGTGTTCGAGTCCACCGACTACACCCGCAGCAACTGGGACCGTGAGATCCAGCACGGCTCACCGCCGTTGGCGTTGATGACGAAGCTGATCGAAGAACTCGCCAGCGACTCCGGACTGCGCATCGGCAGGGTGTCGATGGACATCCTCGGCGCGATTCCGGTTGCGCCGGTGCGGGTTCGGGCCTGGGCGGAACGCCCCGGCCGGCGTATCGCATTGCTGGCCGCCGAGATGGTCGCCGAGCGGCCCGGCGGTCCCGACCGGGGGGTGGCCCGCGCATCGGCCTGGCTGCTGGCCACCAGCGACACCACCGACGTCGCCACCGACCGCTACCCGCCGCTCACCGAAGGTGAGTCCGATCCGGTGCCGCACAGGTGGGAGGGCGCGACGGGCTACCTGGAAATGATCAGCTGGCGCAGGCAACGCGAGCTCGACAACGGGTCGCCGGTGGTGTGGATGAGCCCACTCGCCCAGCTGGTCGACGGCGAAGAGATGACGCAGACGCAGCGCCTGGCGCTGGTCGTCGACTGCGCCAACGGGGCGGGGGCACCGATCGATCCCAGCCATTTCGTGTTCATGAACACTGACACCGCCATGCACATGCACCGCATGCCGGTCGGCAATGACTTCGCGTTGCGGGCACGAGGCTCGATCGGGCCCGATGGCATCGGCGTCACCACCGCCGACATCTTCGACCGGCAGGGGTTCATCGGCACATGTGCGCAGACCCTCCTCGTTCAGCGCCGCGCCGAGCCTATATAGGCTTGCATCTATATAGACTAAGTGCAATACTCGGGATGTGGATGTCTTCGAGGCCGTTGCCGAACCCAGCAGACGCGCCCTGCTCGACGCCCTCACCACTGGTGAGCGGACGGCGGGTGAGCTCGTCGCCACCCTGCCCGGCCTGACCCAGCCGACGGTGTCCCGCCATCTGCGGGTGCTGCGGGAGGTCGGCCTTGTCGAGGTCCGGCCCGATGCCCAACGCCGGATCTACGCGTTGCGCGCCGACGGTCTCGTCGAGATCGACGAGTGGATCGACCGGTACCGGCGCTACTGGGCCGGCCATCTCGACGCATTGGAACGTCATCTGGAATCCAAGCTTGGGGAGGCGAAGTGACCGAGCGCGATGGACGACTCACGGTCCAGGGCGACCGGGCGGTGCTCACCTTCGAGCGGCGGTTGCCCTATCCCGTCGAAGCGGTGTGGTCGGCCATCGCCGACCCGGGCGAGCGGGCGCAGTGGTTCGGTGAGACGTCGATCGACGCGCGCGAGGGCGGCATGATCGACATGATCGCCACCGGCCCGCCGCTTCCCCCGGAGAAGAAGAGGATGACCGGTCGCATCCTGGTGTGGGATCCCCCGCATGTGCTCGAGCACGAGTGGAGGCAGGCCATCGTCGAGGACAGCGTCGTGCGTTACGAATTGCAGCCCGACGGCGACGGCACCCTGCTTCGCTTCAGCCATCGCGGACTCGGCGCCCGCAACGCTACGGGCTTCCGCGCAGGTACCCACGCGTATCTCGACCGCCTTGAGGCCTATCTCGCCGGTGACGAGCTGCCCGATTGGACCACCAGGCGCCAGGAAATCGTTCAAGCACGGATGGAGTCGAAATAGCATGTCACACAATGGTTCTCACATCGCTGCACCCGCTGTCGCCATCGCGTACCACTCGGGCTTCGGCCACACGGCGGTGCTGGCTGAGGCTGTCGCCGCGGGCGCAAGGGACGCAGGCGCGCACATCACCATCATCGCCGTCGACCGGATGGCGGCCGAGGACTGGGACGTCCTCGACGGCGCCGACGCCATCGTGTTCGGCAGTGCAACCTACATGGGCAATGTCTCGGCGGCCTTCCAGACGTTCGCGGAGCAGACCGGGCGGCGTTGCCTCAACGGGACGTGGCGCGACAAGGTGGCCGCAGGCTTCACCAACTCAGGCGCCAAGGCCGGAGACAAGCTGCATGCCCTGTCATCGCTGGCCGTGTTCGCCGCCCAACACCACATGCATTGGGTGAACCTGGGATTGGGCGCAGGCTGGAACAGCGCTTCCGGCAGCGAGGACGACCTGAACAGGCTGGGCTTCTGGCTGGGAGCAGGCGCGGCGACGGACGTCGACGTGGATCCCGACGATGTGCATCCGTCCGACGTCAGGACGTGCCATCACCTCGGGCACCGCGTCGCGACGGTCACCCGGCAGCTCAATCTTGGTCGAGCGGCGTCAGCTCCTGCAGCATCGTCGGCAACAGCTCACTGACCGTCGGGTGGATGTGCATGGTGCGGGAGATCGCCGTGTACGGCAGCTTGGCCGTCATGACGTCGAGGATGTCCTGGATCACCTCGTCGCCGCCGACGCCGAGGATCGCCGCACCGAGGATCTCGTTGGTCTCCGCGTCGACGACGGCCTTCATGAAGCCCTGCGTCTCGCCCTTCTCGACGGCGCGCCCGACCCGCGTCATGGGGCGCTTGCCCACCAACGCTTTTCGGCCTGACGCGCGTACCTGGTCGACGGTCATTCCTGCGCGGCCGAGTGGCGGGTCGATGTACAGCGCGTAGGTCGGTACCCGGTCGCTGACCTTGCGCGAGTCGTCGTCGAGCAGATTGGCCGCCACGATCTCGAAGTCGTTGTACGAGGTGTGGGTGAACGCGCCGCGTCCGTTGCAGTCACCCATCGCCCAGATGTGTTCGACATTGGTCCGGCACTGATCGTCGACGACGATGTTGCCGCGCGCGTCGGTCTCCACCCCCGCATTCTCCAGGCCGAGGTCGTCTGTGTTGGGCCTGCGGCCGATCGCCATCAGCAGATGCGAACCGACGATCGGTTCGGCACCCTCGCGAGGTGTCACCTCGAAGCCGTTGTCGCGCTTGCGGAACGAGATGGCTGTCGCGTCGAGTTCGACGGCGATGCCCTCGTTCTCGAGGATCTCCTTGATCGCGGCCGATACATCCTCGTCCTCACGGGAGGTCAGTCGCGGCCCCTTCTCGATGACGATGACATCGGCGCCGAACCGCCGGTACATCTGCGCGAACTCCAGCGCGATGTAGCTGCCGCCGATGATGACGAGATGTTCTGGCAGCGTGTCCAGGTCGAGGATTCCCACATTGGTCATGTAGTCGATGTCGGAAAGCCCTGGCATGTCGGGTACCACCGCCCGGCCGCCGACGTTGAGGAAGATCTTGTCGGCCGTAAGAAGCTTGTCGTCAACGCGGACGGTGTGTGGGTCGGTGAATTGGGCATGACCGCGGATCAGGGTGCAGTTGTCCATGCCCTCGAGCCACGACTCGACGCCGTGACGGTCGTCGAGCATGATTTTGTCCTTGCGCGCCTTGACCTTTCCGATGTCGACGGTGATCTCGCCGCTGCCGACGCCGTATTCGGCTCCGCGGCGGGCGAGGTGTGCAGCGTAGGCGCTGGCCACCAGCGTCTTGGTGGGGATGCAGCCGGTGTTGACGCACGTGCCGCCGACCAGCTTGCGTTCGATCACCGCGACCGTCTGCCCTGCGGCGGTCAACCTGCCCGCCAGCGGCGGTCCCGCTTGGCCGGCACCGATGATGATCGCGTCGAAAGCCTGTGCTGCAGTGGCCATTCAGATGACCGCGGCAAGTGCAACGACCGCGAAACCTCCGACGATCGCGATGGCGTCTTCGACCAGAGCCACAGGCAGGTCACGCCCACCGGTGACCGAGACCAGCCGCTTGCGCGCCTCGGCGCCGCCGAGCGTGCCTGCGACCGCGCCGATCATCGCCGCCCCGATGGCGCCGACGACAACCCACGCCGTCGGGTTCAGCACGGCGCCGGTGGCGATGACGGCGCCCGAGAACGCGCCGGTGGCCAGCCTGGTCACGAACTGCATGGGTACTCGCCTACTCGGAGTTTTCGGCAGCTGGTCGGTGATCAACTCCCCCAGGGCCAGAATCGTCAGCACCGTGACCGTGATCGGGTGCGCCACCCACGCGGCCCAGGTGCCGTCCAGGCTGAGCCAGCCCAGCGCGCCGCCCCAAGCAACGACCGCGGGAGCGGTCAGCGCACGCAAACCGGCGACCACACCGATCAGCAGGGCCAACAGCAGAACCAGGAAATACGTCATGCGAACCTCCGGGACCGGTGGAAACGACATCCGGACGCTAGCACGGGAGACCAGGCGGGGGCCGGACGAATCAGAAGCGGCAGAACCTGATGTCGGAGGCCAATATTGCCTTGGCGCCGATGGCCGCCAGCTCGTCCATGATCGCGTTGACGTCGCGGCGCGGGACGAGTGCGCGGACCGCTACCCATGCGGGGTCGGCCAGCGGCGCGATGGTGGGCGACTCCAGGCCCGGTGTGACGGCGGTGGCCGCCTCGAGCACGGTGCGGGGGCAGTCGTAGTCCAGCATCAGGTACTGCTGGCCGAACACCACACCCTGCACACGTGCGGCCAACTGGTCACGGGCCGCGGCGTTGTCATCCCGCGGGTCAGCGTGCTCGATCAGCACGGCCTCCGAATCACACAGCGGGTCACCGAAGGCGACGAGGTCGTGCAGCCCGAGCGTGCGGCCCGAGCCGACCACGTCGGCGATGGCATCGGCCACACCGAGCGCGACGGAGATCTCGACCGCCCCGTCGAGACGGATGACCGTCGCATCAATCCCTTTCGCCGCCAGATCTTTTCGGACCAAATGGGGGAACGCGGTGGCGATCCGCTTGCCCGCGAGATCGGCGACCGACCAGTCCCGGCCGGCAGGCGCGGCGTATCGGAAGCTGGACGAGCCGAAACCCAGCGCCAGCCGCTCACGAACGGAGGCGTCGGACTCGGCGGCCAGATCACGTCCGGTGATGCCGAAATCCAACTGTCCCAATCCGACATAGATCGCAATGTCCTTGGGGCGCAGGAAGAAGAACTCGACGTTGTTGATCGGGTCGAGGACGGTGAGGTCCTTCTGGTCCGTGCGGCGCCGGTAACCCGCCTCCGAGAGGATCTCGGAGGCGGGCTCACTGAGCGTGCCCTTGTTGGGGACGGCAACCCGCAGCATGCCGTTCACAGCTTCTGGTAGACGTCGTCGAGGCACAGGCCGCGGGAGATCATCAACACCTGCGTCCAGTAGAGCAACTGGCTGATCTCCTCGGCGAGCGCGTCGTCGCCCTCGTGTTCGGCGGCCAGCCACACCTCGCCGGCCTCCTCGAGGATCTTCTTGCCCAGCCCGTGCACGCCGCCGTCGAGCGCGGCGACGGTGCCGCTACCGGCCGGTCTGGTGCGCGCCTTGTCGCTGAGTTCGGCGAACAGCGCGTCGAAGGTCTTCACGGCACGCGATTCTTTCACGGGCGCCCCGTGTCGGTCACGCGGGTTTACGCAGGCGGACTAACCAGCTGTCAGTGCGCAGGCGTCACGTGAGCTTCGCCGTGCATGTCCTCGAGGTGCTTGCCCTTGGTCTCGTCGACCCACTTCGAGACGAAGATGAACGACAGCACCGCGCAGATCGCGTAGAAGCCATACGCCACACCCAGCGAGAAGTTGCCCAGCGCGGGGAACGTCGCGGTGATGAAGCAGTTGGCGATCCACTGCGCGGCCGCGGCCAGGCCGAGCGCCGCACCGCGGATCCGGTTCGGGAACATCTCGCCCAGCAACACCCAGACCACCGGGCCCCACGACATGCCGAACGCCACCACGAAGAGGTTGGCGGCGATCAGCGCGATCGGCCCCTCGGCGCCGGTGAGGTGCGGCTGACCGTCGACCACCGGGGCCGTACCGAAGATCACCGCCATCGTGCCCAGCGTGACGGCCATGCCCGCCGAGCCGACCAGCAGCAGCGGCTTTCGCCCGACCTTGTCGATCAATGCGATCGCGATGAGCGTGGTGGCGATGTTCGTGATCGAGGTGATCACCGTGATGACGAACGCCTGGCTCTCGCCGAACCCGACGGCCTGCCACAGCACGTTGGAGTAGTAGAAGATCACGTTGATGCCGACGAACTGCTGGAAAATCGAGAGGAACACGCCCACCCAGACGATCCCGTAGAGGCCGCCGGTCGGCTTCCTCAGATCGGCCCAAGACGGCGGCTTCTCGGACTTGAGCGACTCCTGGATGCGCGTGATGGTGAGCTCCAGGTTCTTCTCCCCGAGCAGCATGCTCAGCACCCTGCGCGCCTCCGGAATCCGGAATGTGGCAACGAGATAGCGCGGAGACTCGGGAATCGTGAACGCGAGCGAGCCGTACAGGATCGCCGGCACGGCCATGATGACGAACATCCACCGCCAGGCCTCCATGCCCATCCACAGCACCTCACGCGAGCCACCGGCGAGGTGCGCCAGCAGCGCGTCGACCGCCAGGGACACGAAGATGCCCGTCACGATCGCAAGCTGCTGCAGCGAGCCGAGCCTACCCCTGATGCGAGGCGGCGAGGTCTCGGCGATGTAGGCCGGGGCGATCACCGATGCCACACCGACGCCGAGGCCGCCGATGACGCGGAACAGACCGAACATCCACACGTTGACCGCCAGACCGGTGCCGAAGGCACTGATCAAGAACAGCAGCGCGGCGATCTTCATAACCGAGAGACGGCCGATCTTGTCCGCCAACCTGCCGGCGATGAGCGCGCCGGCAGCCGCACCGATCAATGCCGCCGCGACCGCGACACCGGTGACGAACTTGCTGATCTCAAAGTGTGCTTCAACGGCCGCCACCGCACCGTTGATGACCGCACTGTCGTAGCCGAACAGCAACCCGCCAAGGGCAGCTACCGACGCGATCCGGACGACGCGGCCGCTGTGCTCGGATTCTTCGTAGTCCACATCTGATGTCGAATCACCAGCGGGTCCGTGAGTCATGTGACGCCCTTCCGCAGCATTGCGTGATGGAGGTCACATTCAATCACAAACGCGGGGTCAAGCGCTGCGTTCTTCGAACTGCGTAATCAGTTGGGAATGAATGACACGCAGGTCAGCGGCACCCAGTCCGGCCAGCGAAGAAGCATGCCGTCGCCGATTGCCGCCTGGCACCTCGACGTCGTTGGGCACCACCAACACCGGGCATCCGGCGCGCTCGGCGGCCGCGCTTCCGGCCACGGAATCTTCGACGGCCAGGCAGTTTTCCGGCAGCACGGCCAGCAGGTCGGCGGCGCGCAGATAGGGGTCGGGGGCCGGCTTGCCGTTGGCCACCTCGTCCCCGCACACCGTCACCGAGAAATAGTGCGGGCCAATGCTCTTCAAAGCACGCTCGGTCAGCGCGCGTTGGGTGTTGGTGACCAGCGCCATCGGCGTGCCTTCGGCGGCGAGGTCGTCCAACAACTCCTTCGCGCCGCCGCACCACGGCAAACCGTTCTCGAAGAGCTCCGCGGTGTAGTCATTCAGCCAGCGGCTCGACCTCTCCATCGCCGCCGGATCGAGGTCGAGTCCGAGGTCTGTGTAGACGATCCGCATGGTGGTCTCGGCAACGCTGCCCACCATCGACGCCCTGACCGCGGGGGTCAGCTCACCGCCGAGCTTGTCGTACAGCGCCGCCAGGGATATGTCCCAGATCTTTTCGGAGTCGACGAGGGTGCCGTCCATGTCCCACAGCACCGCCTTCACACCATCAATTGTGTCATGGGCGCGACGTAGCGTGAAATCATGACGATCCTTGTGACCGGCGCCACTGGCAACATCGGCCGCCGCGTGGTCGATCACCTGATCGATCTGGGGGCCAACGACATCCGCGCGTTGACGACGAATCCGGCCAAGGCGAATCTGCCCGACGGCGTCACTCCGGTCACCGAATTCCTCGGCAAACCCGAATCATTGCGGGCCGCGTTCGACGGCGTCGACCGCATGTACCTCGCGCCGCTACCTCAGACCCTCGGTGCCACACTCGAACTGGCGAAGGCCGCCGACGTGGGATACCTCGTGGCACTGTCCGGCGTCGGATATTGGCAGACACACGCGGATGCCATCTCGGCATCCGGCGCGGACAACACGCAGCTCGGGCCCGGCGAGTTCCTGGAGAACCTGGCCCTGTGGGCCGACCAGATCAGGACGTCGGCCACCGTGCGCGACCCGTATCCGAATGCGGTGGAGGCGCTCATCTCGATGGACGACATCGCCCGGGTGGCCGCGGCGCTGCTGGTCAAGCCTGAGCAAAGGCATCACGGTCGGATGTACGCGATCACCGGCCCAGGGGCGCTGACCCGCGCGCAGATCGCCGAACAGATTGGCGTCGGCATCGGCGTCGGCGTCACGCTGGAGCGATGCAGCCGCGACGAGGCCCTGGCGGTGCTACGGCCGGCACTTGGCGACGAGGCAGGCTGGTACCTCGACACGGTCGCCGGCGCGGTGGACACACCGCAGCAGGCCAATCGGCTCGTCGAGGAACTGACCGGGGTCCCCGCACAGTCCGTTGCCCAATGGGCGGGTCAGAACGCCGCGCTGTTCCGCTAGCGACCTAGACGTTGAAGTACTTGGCCTCGGGGTGATGCAGCACGAATGCATCGGTCGACTGCTCGGGATGCAGCTGCAGTTCCTCCGACAGCATGACGCCGATGCGGCCTGGCTCGAGCAGTTCCATCATCTTGGTCCGGTCCTCGAGGTTCGGGCACGCGCCGTAACCGAACGAGAACCGGGCGCCGCGGTAGCCGAGCTTGAAGTAATCCTCGACGGCGTCGGGATCCTCGGCGGCCATGGCGTGGTCGGCGAACTTGAGCTCCTCGCGAATCCGCTTGTGCCAGTACTCGGCAAGTGCCTCGGTCAGCTGGACGCCGATGCCGTGCACCTCGAGGTAGTCCCGGTAGGAGTCGGAGGCGAACAGCTCGTTGGCGAAGTCCGCGATCGGCTGGCCCATGGTGACGAGCTGGAAGGGCAGCACATCGACCTGTCCGAGTTCAATCGCCCGTTCCTTCGAACGGATGAAGTCGGCGATGTCGAGGAAGCGTCCGCGTTGCTGCCTCGGGAACGTGAAGCGGAACCGCTCCGGCGCATCGGGTTTCGGCTCGGTCAGCACGATGACGTCGTCGCCCTCGGACACCGCGGGGAAGTATCCGTAAACCACCGCGGCGTGCGCGAGGATCCCGTCGGTGGACAGCCGGTCCAGCCAGTAGCGCAGCCGGGGGCGGCCCTCGGTCTCGACGAGTTCTTCGTATGACGGACCTTCGCCGCCCCGTTGGCCGCGTAATCCCCACTGCCCCAGGAACAGCGCCCGCTCGTCGAGCAGTCCGGTGTAGTCGGCCAGCGCGATGCCCTTGACGATCCTGGTGCCCCAGAACGGCGGCACCGGCACGTCGGCGTCGGCGGCGACGGCGGAGCGCTCCGGCACCTCTACCGGTATCTCCTTCGCCTTGCGTTCGGCCGCAATCCGTTTCGACCGCGCATGGCGGGCCTTGCGCTCGGCCTCCTTCTCGCGTGCGGCGACCGCCTCGGGGCTGTCGGTGTCGGGTGCCTCGCCGCGCTTGACGGACATGATGGTGTCCATCAGTCGCAGGCCCTCGAATGCGTCGCGCGCGTAATGCACTTCGCCCTCGTAGATAGCGGCGAGGTCGTTCTCCACGTAGCTGCGGGTCAGCGCGGCGCCTCCGAGCAGCACCGGGAACCGGTCGGACACCCCGCGGGTGTTCATCTCCTCGAGGTTTTCCTTCATCACGACGGTGGACTTCACCAGCAGGCCCGACATCCCGACCACGTCGGCGCTCTTGTCCTGCGCCACTTCGAGAATGTTGGCGATCGGCTGCTTGATGCCGATGTTGACGACCTCATAGCCGTTGTTGCTCAAGATGATGTCCACGAGGTTCTTGCCGATGTCGTGCACATCGCCCTTGACCGTCGCGATGACGATGCGGCCCTTGCCCGCGTCGTCATCGGACTTCTCCATGTGCGGTTCGAGATGGGCCACCGCGGTCTTCATCACTTCGGCGGACTGCAGCACGAACGGCAGCTGCATTTGCCCGGATCCGAACAGCTCGCCGACGGTCTTCATGCCTGCCAGCAGGTCCTCGTTGATGATGTCCAGCGGCGGCTTCTGCTCCATCGCCTCGTCGAGGTCGGCCTCCAGCCCATTGCGCTCGCCGTCGACGATGCGCCGCGCCAGCCGCTCCAGCAGCGGCAGCTTGGCCAGCTCGGCCGCCCGCGATTCCTTGGACGAGGCAGCCGAGACGCCCTCGAACATGCCCATCAGCGCCTGCAGCGGGTCGTAACCCTCCCGGCGGCGGTCGTAGACGAGATCGAGGGCGACGTTGCGCTGCTCCTCCTGGATCCGGTTCATCGGCAGGATCTTGCTGGCGTGCACGATCGCGGAATCCAACCCCGCTTCCTGGCACTCGTGCAGGAACACCGAGTTGAGCACCTGCCGCGCAGCGGGATTCAGGCCGAACGAGATGTTCGACAGGCCGAGCGTGGTCTGCACATCCGGATGTTTCTGCTTGAGCAGGCGGATGGCCTCGATGGTCTCGACGCCATCCTTGCGGGATTCCTCCTGCCCGGTGCAGATCGTGAACGTGAGGCAGTCGATGAGGATCGACGACTCGTCGACGCCCCAGTTGCCGGTGATGTCGGCGATCAGCCGCTCGGCGATCTCCACCTTCTTGTCGGCGGTGCGGGCCTGCCCCTCCTCGTCGATGGTCAGCGCCACCACCGCGGCGCCGTGCTCGGCGACGAGTTCCATGGTCTTGGTGAAGCGGGATTCCGGGCCGTCGCCGTCCTCGTAGTTCACCGAGTTGACGGCGCACCGGCCGCCGAGATGCTCCAAACCGGCTTTCAGAACCGGGGTTTCGGTGGAGTCCAGCATGATCGGCAGCGTCGACGCCGTCGCCAGCCTGCTGGCAAGCGCGTTCATGTCGGCGACGCCGTCACGGCCGACGTAGTCGACGCACAGGTCGAGCAGGTGCGCGCCGTCGCGGGTCTGCTCCTTGGCGATATCGAGGCACTTCTGCCAGTCCTCGGCGATCATCGCCTCGCGGAAAGCCTTGGAGCCGTTGGCGTTCGTGCGCTCGCCGATCATCAGCACCGACGCGTCCTGATGGAACGGCACCGAGGTGTACAGCGACGCGACCGCGGGTTCGAAGGTGACCTGCCGGTCGGCGCGCTGCACTCCAGGGATGGCCTCGGCCACCCTGCTGATGTGTTCCGGTGTGGTGCCGCAGCAGCCACCGACCAGTGAAAGGCCGTACTCGGCGACGAAGCCAGACAGCGCCTCGGCGAGTTCGTCTGGCTGCAGCGGATATTCGGCGCCCTTGGCGCCAAGCACCGGAAGGCCCGCGTTGGGCATGACCGACACCGGGGTCCGCGCGTGCTGCGACAGGTAGCGCAGGTGTTCGCTCATCTCGGCGGGGCCGGTCGCGCAGTTCAGCCCGATCATGTCGATGCCGAGCGGCTCGATTGCCGTCAGCGCCGCGCCGATCTCACTGCCCAGCAGCATGGTCCCGGTCGTCTCGACGGTGACATGCGCGAAAACCGGGATGCGGCGGCCGAATTGGGTCATCGCCCGGCGCGAGCCCAGCACCGCGGCCTTGAGCTGCAGCAGGTCCTGGCAGGTCTCGACGAGGATCGCGTCGGCGCCGCCCTCGAGCATGCCGAGCGCCGCCTCGGTGTAGGCGTCGCGGATCACCGCGTACTCGGTGTGCCCGAGCGTCGGCAGCTTGGTGCCGGGCCCCATCGAGCCCAGCACGTAGCGCTTGCGCTCGGCGGTGCTCATCTCGTCGGCGACGCGGCGTGCGATGGTGGTCGCCTTCTCCGACAGCTCGCGGATCTTGTCGGCGATGTCATAGTCACCGAGGTTGCTCAGGTTGCAGCCGAACGTGTTGGTCTCGACCGCGTCGGCGCCCGCTTCGAAGTAGTTGCGGTGGATCTGCTCGATGACGTCAGGCCGCGTCTCGTTGAGGATCTCGTTGCAGCCCTCGAGGTGATTGAAGTCGTCGAGCGTCAGATCCGCTTCCTGCAACTGCGTGCCCATCGCGCCGTCACCCACCAATACCCGCTGCGACAAGGCGTCGAGCAGGTCGGTGTCATAGGCGCGATCGTTCGGAGCAGTCACACAAACAGGGTAGTCGGTCTACAAAATTGGGCATCCGCCATAAGGCTCGCCGAGGCCGCACAAGCCTTACGCTGGCGTAGTGACCCCGTCGGATGCGACCGGCCGCAAGGCCGCCGACCTGCCCGAACTCCGCAACACCATCGTGGTGGCGGCGTTCGAGGGCTGGAACGACGCGGGCGATGCGGCCAGCGACGCCCTGGAGCACCTCGACGCGATGTGGGAAGCCGAGCCGCTCATCGAGATCGACGACGAGGCCTACTACGACTACCAGGTCAATCGCCCGGTCATCCGGCAGATCGACGGCGTCACGCGCGAGCTGGTGTGGCCGTCGATGCACATCTCGCACTGCCGCCCACCCGGGTCGGACCGCGACATCGTTCTGATGCACGGCGTCGAGCCGAATATGAGGTGGCGCACATTTTGCGCCGAGTTGCTGGCGATCGCCGACAAGCTCAACGTCGACACCGTCGTCATCCTCGGCGCGCTGCTGGCCGACACTCCGCACACCCGGCCGGTACCGGTGTCCGGCGCGGCCTACTCCCCCGATTCGGCCAAGTTCTTCGGGCTCGAGGAGACCCGCTATGAAGGCCCGACCGGTATCGCTGGCGTGTTCCAGGACGCCTGCGTCGCGGCAGGCATTCCCGCCGTGACGTTCTGGGCGGCCGTACCGCATTACGTCTCGCAGCCGCCGAGTCCGAAGGCCACGGTGGCGCTGTTGCACCGCGTCGAAGAGGTCCTCGACATCGAGGTGCCGCTGGCCGATCTGCCCGCCCAGGCCGAGGAGTGGGAGGAGGCGGTCAGCGAGATGACCGCCGAAGACGACGAGATCGCCGAGTACGTGGCCTCCCTCGAACAGCGCGGCGACGCCGACGTGGACATGAGCGAGGCGCTCGGCAAGATCGACGGCGACGCGCTGGCCGCCGAGTTCGAGCGCTATCTGCGCCGACGCGGTCCCGGCTTCCGGGGCTGAATTGCGTTAACTGGACAGACTCCCGACGTGCGCTAGGCCGGTTGGGCGAGCTTGGAGGTGCCCCCGCCGCGGCAGGTTCGACCCCGGCGACAAGTAATCCCAACTACCCGCAAAAGGCTTGGCCCATATGGGTCAGGCCTTTTCGGGTTTGGCCGCCTTCCACGTGCCGTTGAGCGCGTCCGGCTTCGGCCAGTACAGCCGCAGCACCAACGCGAACGGGCCGTTCGGTGCGGGCAGCCAGTTGGCTTCGTTGTCCTGGCCCGGCGACTGGTTCTGAACGTAGAACGTGTAACCGCCGTCCTGGTCGGGCACCAGGCTCGGCAGCATCGGCGAGTTGATCAGGTACCGGTTGATCGGGTTGGCGACCAGCAGGCTCTGCGGCATCTCGTACATGGTCAGCGACCAGAACGCGTTGACCGGCGGCAGTTGGTCCTTCGCGAACCGGAACGTGTAGTTGTTTGCTCCGGTCAGCGGCTGGCCCGTCGAGTCGTTGGCGAAATTCGGGTAAAGGGCCTCGGCGGCGGTGTTGCCGTAGATGCCAAGCGCCGCACCCGCCATCCGGTACAGGTAGTTGCCCTTCAGGTCGTCGGCGGTGCCGAAGAACTGCGCGGCGCCCACTTCGCCGGTGTCGACCTTGTCCTTCTTGAGTGTGTCGAACTCCGCCCACGCATCGGCCATTCCACTCTCGATCGCGGTGCGCATCTCGGGGCCCAGTTTGTCGGCGTCGAAGTTCCCGTCCGGCCCGATCCCGATGGTGGCGAAGCGGTCGCGCATCTCCTTCTCGCTGGGCAGCGTCGGCGCGTACCGCAGGACGAAGTTGAGAATTCCGAAGAACTGCGGCGACGTCTTCTGCTGGTCCACCGTCAGCGGCGGCACGAAGTCGATGGCCGGAGCAGGAGCCGGCGGCGGCTGGTTCAGGTACACCGAAAGCGGTGTCACCTGATAGCCGGTCTGGATCTTCTTGACCTGGTCGATGTCGGAGGGCCCCAACAGTTGGGTGCGGTACAGGACCAGCATCAGGTCTGTGTCGGACCGGATGACGTCGTTGATGCCGTCGGGTTTGTTGCCCTTCCAATTCGGCCCGGCCAGTAGGTATTTGCCTCCGCCGTTACCGGTCGTGCGGCTGCCGACGTAGGCCTCGTTGTAGGTGTAGCCGTCGATGAACTGCAGCGAGTAGTAGCGGTCCTGTTCGATCGGCGGGACGGTCAGCACCAGCGGTTCGGTGCGCAGGTCGGCACCCACCGACGAATACGGCGTGTCCGAGTTCGGCGTCTGGATCGTCTTGTCGTCGGGCGTGTAGACCCTTGCGGCGCTGTGAATCTCGTTCCAGCCGCCCTTGTACTCGGGATCCTGCTTGTTGACGAAGTAGGAGTACATCACCCGGTAGTTGTCCACCATCGGGAAGCCGTAGATGTAGGCCTCCTTGGCGATGGCGCGGGCCTGTTCGGGTGTGACAGCGGCCGACGTGGGCGGTGGCGCGGACGTCGTCGCCTTCTCACCTTCCTTCGCCGTGCATGCCGCCAAGAACGCCACGACGGCGATCAGGACGCCGACGCGCCGGATCACTTCTTCTCCACTTCCTGGGTGCGGGCGCTCATCGAGCGACCGAGCGCCTCGACCTCGGCATCCATCTGCGGGAGCAGTTCGGCAACGGACTTCAGACGGCCGGACTCGCCGATACGCGTGGACAGCAGCGGCTTGAACCAGCGCAACAGCGAGACGTACTCGGGGCAGTAGATATAGCGCTTGCGTGCTTCGATGCCCTTCACGAACGCCTTGCCGCACGCGTCGACGGAGGTGGTCTTGCCGAGCGGGCCCGGCACCGCGTCGAGCAACTTGCGGAAGCTCGGCAGATCCGACTTGGCGTCCTGCACCAGCGGGGTGTCGATCCACAGCATGTGCGCGGAGCCGACGTCGACACCATGGTGGGCGACCTCGAGTCGCAACGCGTTGGCGAACTGCTCGGCCGCGGCCTTCGCGGCGTTGTAGGGCACCAGTCCGGCCGAGGCCGCGAACGCGGCCGCCGACGACACGATCAGCACGTAGCCGCGGCGCTCGATCACCGACGGCAGGGCGGCGCGAACGGTGTTGAAGACGCCGACGATATTGACGTCGATCAGCGTCCGAAACGCCTCCGGGTCGACCTTGAGGACCGAGCCGTAGGTGGAGATCCCCGCATTGGCCATCACCACGTCGATGCCGCCGAACCGCTTGACTGCCTGGGCTGCCACGCCTTCCATGGCTGCAAGTTCACGAACGTCGGCGACGGCCGTGAGTACCCGGTCACCGCCGAGCTCGGCGCCGATGTCGCGCAGGGCGGCCTCGTCGACATCGGTCAGCACCAGGTTGGCGCCCTTGTGGTGCAGCCGTCGCGCCACTTCGGCACCCACTCCGCGGGCGCCTCCGGTGATCAGGACGACCTTCTGGTTCACCGCACTCACGCGCACTCCCTTTCGTGGGGTTCTACAGCTTGACGCCAAGCAACGCATCGACGGCGGTGGCCACCGTGCGCGGCGCTTCGGTGTGGTGGCCGCCTGACTCCAGTGCATCGGTGGCCCAACCATCAAGCGCGGCAAGCACTTTCGGTGTATCAAGGTCATCGGCCAGGTAGCGGCGCACCCGGGCGACGACGTCGGTGGCGTCCGGCCCGGCGGGCAGGTCCGTCGCGGCCCGCCACCGCTGCAGCCGAATGATGGCCTCCTCGAGCACCGCGTCGCTCCACGACCGGTCCGCGCGGTAGTGGCCCGCCAGCAAGCCGAGCCGGATCGCCGCGGGCTCGACGCCGTCGGCGCGCAACCGCGAGACCAGCACCAGGTTCCCCCGGCTCTTGCTCATCTTGTGGCCGTCCCAGCCGATCATCCCGGCGTGCACGTAGTGGCGGGCGAATCGCCTTTCCCCCGTGACACATTCGGCATGCGCGGCGGAGAACTCATGGTGCGGGAAGATCAGGTCGCTGCCGCCACCCTGGATGTCGAGTCCGGTGCCGATCCTGTTGAGCGCGATGGCCGTGCATTCCACGTGCCAGCCGGGCCTGCCGGGGCCGAACGGAGAGGGCCAGCTGGGCTCGCCGGGCCGCTCGGCACGCCACAGCAGGGCGTCGAGTTCGTCGCTTTTGCCCGCCCGGTCGGGATCGCCGCCGCGCTCACCGAAAAGCCGCAGCATGGTGTCGCGGTCGTAGCCCGATTCGTAGCCGAACTGCGTGGTGGCGTCGGCGCGGTAGTAGACGTCGGGATGCTCGGCGTCGTCGACGACATACGCCGCTCCGGAGGCCAGCATCTTCTCCACGAGCTCGACGACCTCGCCGATGGCCTCGGTGGCGGCCACGTAGTGGTGCGGCGGAAGGACCCGCAACGCGGTCATGTCCTCGGAGAACAGCGCCGTCTCACGGCCGGCAAGGTCGCGCCAGTCGACGCCGTCTCGCGTGGCGCGCTCCAGCAGCGGATCGTCGACGTCGGTGATGTTCTGCACGTAGTTCACCTGATGCCCGGCGTCCAGCCAGAGCCGGTGGACGAGGTCGAACGTCAGATAGGTGGCGGCGTGGCCGAGGTGGGTGGCGTCGTAGGGAGTGATGCCGCAGACGTACATGGTGGCGGTCTCACCCGCGGTCACCGGCCGCACCTGCCGGTCGGCGGTGTCATACAGCCGCAGCTGCGGACCGCTGCCCGGCAGTACCGGAACGGTCGGCGCCTGCCACGAATGCATACCGTCGACTTTAAGGTGTCCGGTCCGACCGGCCTCTGACGGCCGACCTGATCCCGGTCAGAAGCTCATCGGCAAGCTCGGCACGGCACATCAGGAGGTCGGGCAGATACGGGTCGCGTCGGTTGTAGATCAGCGGCGAGCCGTCCAGCCGCGAGGCGTGCAGACCCGCGGCCCACACCACGCCGGCGGGCGCCGCCGAATCCCATTCCCACTGCCCGCCCGCATGCAGATACGCGTCGACGTCGCCGTTCACCACTGCCATCGCCTTCGCGCCCGCCGACCCGATGCGGATGAGCTCGATATCCATCTGATCGCGCAGCCGCCACAGCACCGCGGGCGGACGGTTTGCGCTGGCGGTGACTCTGATCGGGCCGCTGCGGCGGGGCGAGGGCGCGGTGACGGTGTCGGTGCGGAACACCTCGCCGAAGGCGGGCAGCGCGACCGCCGCGTCGGTGATGCCGCCGTCGTGCCCGCCAGGGCCGAATGTCGCAGGCCCGTCGGCTCCGTTGCGCTGCCACAGCGCGATGTGCACCGCCCAGTCGTTGCGGCCGACGGAGAATTCCCAGGTGCCGTCGAGGGGGTCGACGATCCACACCCGGTCGGCGTGCACCCGGGACAGGTCGTCGACGGCCTCCTCGGACAGCACCGCGTCGTCGGGGCGCAGCCGCGCAAGGCCGTCCAGGATCAGCGTGTTGGCCCGCTTGTCGCCCGCGTCGCCGAGGTCGTAGGGATCCCAGAAACCGACCTCTTCGCGGACCTCCAGTAGCAGCTCACCGGCGTCGCGGGCCAGCTCGGCGGCTACCGCGGCATCGGTCAGGCTCATCACAGCAGTATTGCCGAATAATGAATCCGTGACCGATCGGGGCATCAAGACCGCGCAGGTCGCACCGGCGACGGTCAAGGTGGCGGACCTGACCGGACCGGGTAGCTCGGCGAAGAAGTTCGGCGTCGGCGGCGCCGACCTCGGCATCGCCGTAGCGCTGGCCGACGGCCGGCCCGGGTTCATCTTCGGCGACACGTTCGACGAGTGCCGCGCGGGCGGGCCCGGCTGGCGAAGCCCGGTGATGCTGCGCTCGCATGACACCACCATGCGCAGGCTGAACGACGGCATCACGTTCGACGACGCGGTCGGTGGCGACTACGCCCGCCAGCTGTGGGACTACCCGCACGACGGGCCGCCGTGGAAGGCTGGCGGGATATCGACGGTGCTGCCAGCCGACGCCATCACCATCGACGGCAGGCTCTACCTGTTCTCGATGGTGAACCGCGGGCTGCACAACGTGTTGTGGACCGAGATCAACTACAGCGACGACTGCGGCGACACCTGGCACGATGCCGGGCCCGACGCACGACGGCTCGGATCGCACCAAGACGGCCACCAGCAGCTCGTCACCTGGGAGCACGACCCCGACACCGGCTGCGTCTACGTCATCGCCAGCGCATTCAACAGGAGCGAGAACGCATTTCTCTACCGGGTGCGCGCCGACGAGGTTCTCGACCGCTCGGCATGGCACCCATGGACCGGCGGATGGTTTCGCAGCGATCCGGTACCCCTGCTGCCCACGGGCACGACGGTCGGCGAGATGAGCCTGCGACGTATCGAAAACCGTTGGGTGTTCAGCTATTTCGAGTCCAGTTCGGGCACCATCCGGGTCAAGGTGCTTGACAGCCCCACCGACGATATGTCCGCGGCACCGACCACGACGGTGTTGCGCAACACGGCATGGCCGTCGCCACGGTGCAGCCCGCCCGTCGGCTGCACGGCGGGGACGCTGAGCCAGCTGTACGGCGGGTACATCGTTCCCGGTTCGACGCTGCGCAACCTGCATCTGGTGGTCAGCCACTGGAACACGACCGACAGCTCCAATTGGCCCTACCGCGCGATGCAGTACCGGCACAACGCGATGAGCCGGGTCTAGCTCAGAACGCGGGCCACGGGATCGGCCGATGCCGATCGGGTGATGGCATCACCGGATTGTCCAGCAGCGCAACGGCTCTGCGGCGCAGCGCTTCGACTTCGCGGCCGGTGACGTGTTCGCGCAGCTGCTCGCCGAGCGTGCCGCGTACATCGTCGCGCAACCGGGCGACCGTCTCCAGCGTCTCGTCGTCGACGGGCTTGCCCGACCACCCCCACAGCACGGTGCGCAGTTTGTCCTCGACGTGCATGCTCACCCCGTGATCGACGCCGTACACGTGGCCGTCGACGCCGGACAGAATGTGGCCGCCCTTGCGATCGGCGTTGTTGATCAGCACGTCGAACACCGCCATCCGGCGCAGCCGGACGTCGTCGGCGTGCACCAGCGTCACCTCGTCGCCGGCGTAGTCGTAGGCCCGCAGCACCGGTAGGAAGCCCGGCGGAATGTGGCCCGCCGGAAGCAGATCCACCAGATCCGGCCCCGACTCGGGGTCCTCGCCCACCTCGTCGCCGGGCTGGTTCACCCAGAGCTGCAACATCCCCGGGCCCGCAGGTCCGTCGCGAATGATGGTGTAGGGCACGATGTCCCAGCCCGATGCCGTCGACACCAGGTATGCCGCGAGTTCGCGGCCCGCCAGTGTGCCGTCCGGAAAGTCCCACAGCGGTGACTCGCCCGCGATCGGCTTGTACACGCAGTGCACGGTCAGCTCGTCGAGATGAGCTTCGCAGAGGAACGTGGCGTTGCTGGCGGAGCGGATCCGTCCGATGACGGTCAGTTCACCGCGCCGCAACGCCTCGCAGTCGCTATGCGTCGGGTTCATCGTCGGGCTCGGCCAGGGTCCGCCGATAGCCATTGGTGCGCACGCAGATGTGGCCCTCCGGATCGAGGGGCTCGTCACACAGGGGGCACGGCGGGCGGCCCGCCGAGATGACCCGGTTGGACCGGGTCGCGAACTGTCGGGCGGACTCGGGGGTCAGGAACACGCGCACCGCATCGGGCCCGTCCTCGGCATCGTCGAGGACCACTGACGCGTCGAACTCGGTCTCGGACACCGCCAGCAGCTCGACGACCACGGTCTGCGCCTCGGAGTCCCAGCCCAGCCCCATCGTGCCCACCCGGAACTCGGCGTCCACCGGTGTCACCAGCGGACTCAGGTCCTCGACCTCGGTTTCGGGCGGGATGGGGGTGCCGAACCGGCGGTTGATCTCCAGCAACAGCGCCGCGATCCGTTCGGCGAGCACCGCAACCTGCTGCTTCTCCAGCACGACGGAAATGACCCGCTTCTCGTGCACCGCCTGCAGGTAGAAGGTGCGGTTTCCGGGCTGCCCGACGGTCCCGGCCACGAAACGGTCGGGTGTGCGGAAGACGTGGATTGCGCGGGCCATGGCTTCTCCAAAATACCGCGATCAGTCGGTTGAGCCGCCGACCACCGCGTCGCTGGACGGCACGTCCTTCGACTCGCCGCCGGCGGTCTTCACAGGTTTCGCCGCCAGGCCCGAAGCCAGTTGGTCGCCGGTGTGGTTCACATGAACCACGAAGGGCCGCAGCGATGTGTAACGGATCACACTCATCGACGCCGGATCGGCGGTGATGCGCTGGAAGCTGTCGAGGTGGGTGCCCAGCGCGTCGGCCACCACGGCCTTGATCACGTCGCCGTGCGTACAGGCCAGCCACAGCACGTCGCCCTCGTGCTGTTCGGTCAGCGTGCGGTCGTGCTCGCGCACCGCCGCCACCGCACGGGCCTGCACAGCAGCCAAGCCCTCACCGTCGGGGAACACCGCGGCGCTGGGTTGCTGCTGGACGACCGCCCACAGCGGCTCCTTGACCAGGTCGCCGATCTTGCGGCCGGTCCACTGGCCGTAGTCGACTTCGGAGATCCGCTCGTCGATGACGGGCTCCAGCCCGAGGGCGGCGGCCAGGGGTTCGACGGTCTTGCGGCATCGCAGCAGCGGCGAGGACACGATGGCGCGGATGGGCAGCGACCCGATCCGGGCCACCACCGCCTCGGCCTGCTCGCGGCCCTTGTCGTCGAGATCGACGCCGTCGCTGCGCCCGGCAAGAGTCTGGGCGGTGTTGGAAGTCGAGCGGCCGTGCCGCAGCAGGATGACGGTCATGTCGCGGCCACCACGCCGGTGCCCAGCAGCGCGAGCACCACGGCACCGACCACGACCCGGTACGCGACGAACCAGTACATGCTGTGCCGCACAAGGAACTGAAGGAACCACGCCACCGCAGCGAAGCCGATGACGAATGCGATCAGCGTGGCCACCAAAAGCTGCGGGCCGCTGGCGCTCATGCCCTCGCCGACCGGATGGAAGGCGTCGGGCAATGAGAACAGCCCGGAGGCGAACACGGCGGGTATCGCCAGCAGGAAGCCGAAGCGAGCGGCCAGCTCGCGATCCTGCCCGAGGAACAGGCCCGCGCTGATCGTCGCGCCGGACCGCGACACACCGGGCACCAGCGCAAGGCACTGGGCAAGGCCGACGATCACACTGTCGCGCCAGGTGAGCTGTTCGACGTGTCGGGTCTGCCTTCCGAAGTACTCGGCGGCCGCGATCACCGCGGAGAACACCACCAAAGCGATCGCGATCACCCACAGATTCCTTGCCCCCGTGCGGATCTCGTCCTTGAACAGCAGCCCGAGCACGCCGATCGGAATCGTGCCGATGATGACATACCAGCCGAGCCGGTAATCGGCGTTGCGGGCGGCGGCGTTGAACAAACCCGCAAACCAGGCCTTGACGATTCGGGCGATATCGCGCGCGAAGTACAGCAGCACAGCCACTTCGGTGCCGAGTTGGGTGACCGCGGTGAACGACGCGCCTGCGTCGTCGGCGAAGAACAGCCGCGACACGATCGCCAAATGACCCGAAGACGACACCGGCAGAAACTCGGTAAGACCCTGCACCACGGAAAGGACGACGACTTGCAGCCATGACATCGCGGGCGTCTCGATCACGACGACGACCGTACCGTGGGCGATCGTCAGCGCGCCGTGCGCGGCACCGGTTGTGCGTTGGCCACCGCGTCACGCACGGCGGCGGCGAGGCTGCGTTCGTCGTACAGGTCGATGTCGCTGACCTTGCGGGTTGCGGTGGCGATGATGTCCTCGGCCTGCGGAACGGGTCCGGCCAACCGCGGACGGTAGATCTCGACGATCAGCGTCTGGTGCTCGACATGGAACGAGAAGCTGCGCCCCTCGGCGCACTGGCCGAATCCGCTGGCGTGAAGACCGGTCGAAATGTCCTCGAATAAGAACTCTTTGTCGGCCGAATAGTTTTTCGGCGCGAGGCTCATGACCGCACCATACCGCGCACAGCGGCGTGCCTACACTTGCTGTTCGATTGCCGTCCACTTCGCACGCCCGGAAGCTACCCGTTGCAAACACGTGTCAAACATGCAGGTCACATCCTTTATTGTGGCGTGATTCTCATAACGGCTTGCTACGTGACGGCCTGCACTTCCAATTCCGGCGACACGCCGCCGCCGACCATCGCACCCGCCCAAGCGGCGGTGTCTCCGCCCGTGACACAGCCGCCTGCCGGTGAGATCCGCCCGATGCCCGGCCACGCGACGTCTGTGCTGTTCGACGCCGCGACCGCGTCGCTGGTGGTGCTCGGCCCCGGGAAGGGCGAGCAGGGGGTGGTCACCGCGATGCCGGCAAAAGGCCTGGCCAGGGCCGTATCGCTGCTGGGCCCGGCGACCGCCATGACCGGCGACAACGCCGGCCACGTCTTCGCGTCGACACGCGGCGGCTATTTCCGGGTCGACATCGCCGAGGGGCGGGTCAGCAGGGTGCCGATCGACGGCCACGGCGACACCGACTTCACCGCGATCGCCCGCCGCGCCGACGGCAAGCTGGTGCTGGGCAGCGCCGATGGTGCCGTGTACACGCTGAGCTCCGATACCGCGGTCGGAGCCGAGTTGAAGATCTTCGCGCGCGTGGATGCGATTGTCACACAAGGAAACACGGCCGTCGTGCTGGACCGCGGCCAGACATCGGTCACCACGGTCGACGCCAGCGGCGCCAAGGCCGGACAGGCACTGCGCGCGGGCGAGGGCGCGACCACGCTGGCCGCCGACACTGCGGGCCGGGTGCTGGTCGCCGACACCAGGGGCGATGGCCTGCTGGTGTTCGGCACCGATCCGCTGATGCTCCGGCAGCGCTTCCCGGTGCGGGATGCGCCTTACGGGCTTGCGGGGTCGTCCCGGCTCGCCTGGGTGTCACAGACCACCACGAATACGGTTATTGGTTACGATCTGGCAACCGGAATACCAGTCGAGAAGGTGCGTTATCCGACCGTGCAGCAGCCGAACTCCCTGGCCTTCGACGAGGCGTCTGGCACCCTGTATGTGGTGTCAGGCTCCGGAGCTGGGGTGCAGGTGATCGCGAACGCGGGAGTCAGTCGGTGACGGCGGTCCAGCGGGGCCTCATGCCGCCTGGGTGGGATGCCGATCTGTCGGACGAGTACGAGTGGGTACCGCTGCGGCTGCCGCCCGACCTGACCAGGATCAGCGCGTCCACCCGGCTGTCCATCGAGGCGGAGTATCGCGGCTGGGAACTCACCAGGGTTCGGCTATACACCGACGGCAGCCGCCGAGTGTTGTTGCGCCGCAAAAAGTCCGCCGTCAACAGCCTGGACATCACCGACCAGCCGGCGATGTAGGGGCGTGATGTACCGCGCCCTGCGGCGGGCGCTGTTCCTCGTCCCCGCCGAACGCATACACACCTGGGTCTTCAACGGGTTGCGCGCGGGCACCGCGCCCGCACCGGCGCGCCGCGTCCTGAGAAAGTCCCTTGCGCCCCATGATCCAGTGCTGGCCAGCACGGTGTTCGGGGTTCGTTTTCCCGGGCCGATGGGCCTGGCGGCAGGGTTCGACAAGAACGGCCTCGGGCTGACCACCTGGGGTGCGCTCGGCTTCGGGTATGCAGAGGTCGGCACGGTGACCGCACAGCCGCAGCCCGGGAACCCGCCGCCGAGGGTGTTCCGGCTGCCCGACGACCGGGCGCTGCTCAACAGGCTGGGGTTCAACAATCGCGGCGCGGGTGCGCTCGCGCTGCAACTGGCGCGGCACACACCGGACGTGCCGATCGGGGTGAACATCGGCAAGACGAAAGTCGTTCCCGCCGAGGCCGCCGTCGACGACTACCGAGAGAGCGCGCGACTGGTCGGGCCGCTGGCCGCCTACCTGGTGGTCAATGTCAGCTCCCCCAACACGCCAGGGCTGCGCGACCTACAGGCAGTCGAGTCACTGCGCCCGATTCTGACGGCGGTGCAGGAAGAGACCAGCACCCCTGTACTGGTCAAGATCGCACCCGATCTGTCCGATTCCGACATCGACGAGATCGCCGATCTGGCAGTCGAACTGGGGCTTGCCGGGATCGTCGCAACCAACACCACCGTGTCCCGCGACGGCCTGAAGACCCAAGGCGCCGACGAACTCGGGCCCGGCGGCATCTCCGGCCCACCGGTCGCCAGACGGTCGGCTGAGGTGCTGCGGCGGCTGTACAACCGGGTGGGCGACCGGCTCGTGCTGATCAGCGTCGGCGGCATCGAAACCGTCGACGACGCCTGGGACCGCATCACCGCGGGAGCCTCACTGCTGCAGGGCTACACCGGCTTCATCTACGGCGGAGGCTTGTGGGCCAAACACATTCACGACGGCATCGCCCAGCGACTGCACGAGGGTGGCTTCTCGTCGCTGGCCGACGCCGTCGGTTCGTCGGCGCAGTAGCTAGTTCTGCTCGTAGGTGCCGTGGATGATGGCCCTTGCGATCGCCTGCTGGAACAGGTTGAAGCCGAGGTAGGCCGGGGTGGCGCCCTCGGGCAGGTCCAGCTTCTCGACGCCGACGGCGTGCACGACGACGTAGTAGCGGTGTACGCCGTGGCCCGGCGGCGGCGCGGCGCCGATGAAGCGCTTCAGGCCCGCGTCATTGGCCAAAGTCATTGCACTGCCGGGCAATACGCTGCCGTCGCCGACACCTGCCGGAAGGTCGGTGACCGTAGCGGGCAGGTTGGCGACCGCCCAGTGCCAGAAGCCGGACGCCGTCGGCGCGTCGGGGTCGTACACCGTCACGGCGAAGCTGCGGGTCTCCTCGGGAAAGCCCGACCAGCTCAGCTGGGGCGACGTGTCCTCGCCGCCCGCGCCCATGATGCCGCTGACCTGTTCGTTGGACCATGCACCGCCGTCGGTGAAGGACTCCGAGGTCAGCGTGAACGACGGCAGTTTCGGTAAGTGGTCATACGTGTTGTAAGGAAAAGCCATGATCGTCCTTTCGTGTGATCAGCAGTGAAGGAGGAAGTGCTCGAGAACCTCGGCACCGAAGGTCAGCGCATCAATGGGTACGCGCTCGTCGACGCCGTGGAACATTGCGGAGAAGTCGAGGTCCGGCGGCAGCCGCAGCGGCGCGAAGCCGAAGCAGCGAATACCCAAGCGGGCGAAATGTTTTGCATCGGTGCCGCCTGCAAGCATGTACGGCACAGTTCGGGCCTCGGGATCGGTGGCCAGGATCGCGGCGTTCATCGCGTCGAGCAGCCTGCCCTCATAATCGGTCTCATACGACGGCAGATTGACGATCCACTCGCGTGTGACGTCGGGTCCGATCACCGCGTCGACCTCCCGCTCGAACGCCGCCAGCCGGCCGGGTAGCACCCGGCAATCCACCACGGCCTCAGCGCTGGCCGGGATGACGTTCTCCTTGTAGCCGGCCTTCAGCATCGTCGGGTTGGCGGTGTCACGCAGCGTCGCCGCGACCAAGCGGCCGATCGAGCCCAGCTTGGCGACGGCTCCGTCCAGGTCGGGCGAGTCCACATCGAAGGTATAGCCCGTCTCCTCGGCAACGGCCTGCAGGAACTGCTCGACGGTGTCGCTCAACACGATCGGGAATCGATGACGACCCAGCCGCGCGACTGCCTCGGCCACGGCGGTGACGGCGTTGTCGTCGTGGATCAGCATTCCGTGCCCGGCGTTGCCATGAGCGGTAAGCCGCATCCACAGCATGGCTTTCTCGGCCGTTTGGATCAGGTAGAGCCGACGCTCACCGCCGTCGCGGCGCGGCACCGTCAGCGAGAACCCGCCGACCTCGCCTACGGCCTCGGTGACGCCGTCGAATAGGTCGGGCCGGTTGTCGACCAGCCAGTCGCAGCCGTACTTGCCGCCGGCCTCCTCGTCCGACACGAACGCGAACACCAAATCTCGCGGGGGAACGATGCCCTCGCGCTTCAGGTGGCGGGCGACCGCGATCATCATCCCGACCATGTCTTTCATGTCGATGGCGCCGCGGCCCCACACGCAGCCGTCTTCGATCGCTCCCGAGAACGGGTGCACGCTCCAGTCGGCCGCCTCGGCCGGCACCACGTCGAGGTGGCCGTGGATCAGCAGCGCGCCGCGTTCGGGATCGGCACCGGGCAGCCGGGTGAACACGTTGGCCCGGCCCGGTGCTCCTGCCTCGATGTATTCGGTCTCGTAACCGACCTCTTGCAGTTGTTCGGCCACCCAGCGAGCACACTCGGCCTCGGTCGTGGTGGTGCCGGGATCGCCGGAGTTGGAGGTGTCGAACCGGATCAGCGCACGGACCAGGTCGACCACTTCCTCGACAGGTTTCGTCACAGTCACCTTTCCTACCACCCGCACGAGTCTCGGGTTTGGGCCTGGGCTGGCCGATCCGATAGCCTTAGCTGCCCAGAGCAGGTCCGAGTGGCGGAATGGCAGACGCGCTAGCTTGAGGTGCTAGTGCCCTATTAACGGGCGTGGGGGTTCAAGTCCCCCCTCGGACACTGACCAGTCAGACACATCACCGCAGCTAGACAGCGGCTTTCCTGCGCTTGCGACGACGGTCGGCAGGTGCCTTGGACACGCTTTGGACACTATCTGCGATCTTCGCTTCCAGATTGACGGCCACCGCACCAAGGTCGCTGTCGAACAGATCCGCATAGATCCTCAACGTGACGCTGGGATCTTTGTGGCCGAGCATCCGCGACACCGCAAGGACGTTCGCGCCCGAACTGACAGCCAGACTCGCGCATGTGTGCCGCAGATCGTGCGGCGTAATCGTCTGCACCTGCGCGCGCTCAACCGCCCGATTGAACCACCCCGTCGAGTCATAGCTCGGACGCTTCAGATACCCGCCGCTCGACCGCGTCGTCGAGGATGCCAGCCAGGATGCCGACCGCGCGGTTGACCACTGTGGCACTCGACCCGTTGCGGGTCATGGACGCGGCTCACGCCTTCACATCCAAGCCGTCCACCTTGTTCACCGGGACGCGGGCCCACTTGGGGGCGACGTGCTTGCCGTAGGCGTAGGAGATGGTGCGGTAATAGGACGGCGAGAGTGTCTGCTCCTGCCGGGCCAACCATCCGACCGACAGATCGCCGACCGTCACCCGGCCGCGGGCCGGTGACACATAGGCGCCCTCGGACTTGGAGGTCTCGACCTTCGACGCCCACACCGAGGTGTCGCGCTTAGTGGTGAATCCGCGCTTGCGGCTGGTGATTCCGTTTGGTTGGCGGTACCGGACCTCCCACAGTTCTCCGGCCGCTGTCTGGTACCGCTTAATCGTCGCCATCGAGCACCGCCTTCAGTTCCGCTTTGAGTTGGCGGGCAACACGGCTCTTCTTCTGCGCGTTGGCGTCCGGGCCTGCACGCTCATCACGCTCTTGGGTGAACGACTTTCCCCAGAGGTCTGCCATTTCGTAGATGAGCCGCGACTGGTCGAGGTCGAACTCCCGCGCGAGCAGCGTCTCGGGTTCGCCGTAATCGTTGTACATCTTGCGCAGTTGCCCGGCTTTCAAGTGCACGCCTTGGAGGCGCGCCGGCCAGCCGTCGCGCATCTGCTCAATTCCGCACAAGGCATTGCTTACCACTTCAGAAACGAGTCGTTGCAAGATGCTTACTTCGCCGCCGTTGAGAAAGCCCTGTAGCTCCTCGCTTGTGACCGCTAAATCCCTTGTTATGGCGATTCTTTCGTCACTACGTACAAGATCGGCGAGCGTGACACTCTTGCCGCGGACCTCGCCGAGCCGCCGACAAGTTCTTCATCCTGTCCACCGGGCACTCCATGACCGGACTGGACTCCATCGTCGAAGTCAACGGCAGCACCGTGAAGATGACGCACCCTATTGAGGACATCGTCTTCGACGAGAAGTAAAAGACCGGCCCGCCACCAGGGGATGCAGTGGCGGGCCGAGATTCGGGATCTTGCCCTAGCTGGCCACTGATGAAACCTGATCGGAGCCGGGCTTGATTGTTTGCGTGAAGTATCCAACAACGACATTGACGTCGGACTGTAGGGCGTAATTGCCGCTGTAAATCGTGCAGACCTGATGAAGATCGCTGTTCACGCGAAACAGTTTGTACTCGACACGTTGGGTCGAGGGCACCGAGGTGCTGAGGCAATTCTGTTTGAACACGGCCGCTGGGATGTTGGTGGGGCTTGCTTGGGCGGCGGGGGCTAGGGTCATTGCCCCGGCGGCAATAGCTCCGGCAGCGAAGACGAGTTTCGCGGTCGCATAGATCCGGCGGCGTGTCAGGGTGGTGTGCTGAGAATTGTTGGTCATGGTGGGTTCCTTTGGTTTGGTCGCAGTCCCTCGGTGGGCTGCGTTCAACTCATAGGAGAAATGGTCCTGTTTACCCGTGCTTCGCTGTAATAGCCCAGAAGCCAGAGTCCACTGGGGACAGGAAAGAGTTTTCTATCCGCCGGGTAAGCACGACTCCGCACCTGCTACTGCAGCGCGTCGTGTGACGCGGAAGGGTTCGGCCCGCCACCTGTGGGAGTTGGTGGCGCGCCGAACAGTAGGTAGACGCGGCGGCAGAGGTTATCCGGTGCCCGCCGATTCGGGCAGTTCTGCCCGCCCACCGTCGACTGCGCCAACGGGACCAAGGTGTTCCTGGGCCGGTGCCCGGTCGGTCCCGCCCCGGCTCCCGCGGTGCAGCAAGCACCAGCGCCGCCACCCCCGCCGAAGGTCTACCCCCAATGCCCGCAGACCCAGAGGTACGAGCCAGCCGAGGCCCGCTGCGTGGATGTGATCCAATGACCACCGAGCTGCGCCCGTGCCCGCCTATGAGTGAGGAACGAGATCGCCGGAGGCCAAGCTGCCCGGCGCCCATCGATCTAGGTGGCGGGCCGCGCGATAGCTGATAAACGCTGACCCATACCGGAATCCTCCTCGGGCGATTCAACCCCCTGCCATCCCCCGCCGTGGACACATTTTGGACACAAACTTGCGACAAACCCCGTTAACTACTGTTAATTACAGTCATGTGTTTTTGCTGCTAGACCGATTCTCAAGCCTCTGACCACGTAGCTCTGTGAGGGTTCAAGTCCCCCCTCGGACACTCCAGATTTCCTGGTTTTCTGCTGGCATGCCTGCGACTCCGCCGTGTCGATCCCCTACGAGTGGAACGATGACTCGCGGGTACCTCGAACCGAAAGCGGGCAAGCCATGAACGAGGAGTTCAAAGGCGTCATCAAGCTCGATGTACGCGACTCGGTGGCGGACTGGACACCGTACGAGCTCAAGCACTCACCGAAAGGCGCACCCAACATCCTTGTCGTCCTCTACGACGACACCGGCCTCGCCTCGTGGTCACCGTTCGGCGGTCGCATCAACATGCCGACCCTGCAGCGCCTGGCCGACAACGGCCTGACGTATGCGCAATGGCACACCACCGCCCTGTGCTCGCCCACCCGGTCCTGCTTCCTCACGGGCCGCAACCACCACGTCAACCGATGCGCCTCGATCACCGAGGGCTCGGACGGATTTCCCGGCGCCGCGGCGCGGCTGCCCGCGGAGTGCGCCACGATCGGACAGGTGTTGCAGGCCAACGGCTACAGCACGTTCTGGCTGGGCAAGAACCACAACGTGCCCCAGGAAGACGTGTCGGCCGGCGGCAGCAAATCGGAGTGGCCGCTGAACAAGGGCTTCGACCGGTTCTACGGGTTCCTCGGCGGCGAGACCAACAACTGGTTCCCGGACCTCGTCGAGGACAACAGGTTCATCGAGCAGCCCTACAGCCCCGAGGAGGGGTATCACCTGTCCAAGGATCTGGCCGACCAAGCGCTGAGGATGCTGCGCGACCAGAACGCCACCAACCCGTCGAAGCCCTGGTTCATGTGGTTCTGTCCTGGCGCCAACCATGCGCCGCACCACGTTCCGCGCGAGTACGCCGACAAATACAAGGGCATGTTCGACGACGGCTACGAGGCCTACCGCGAGTGGGCATTGGCGCGGATGGTCGAGAAAGGCATCATGCCGGAGGGCACCGAACTGACGCCGCTCAATCCGATGCCGGAAGACGCCGCCCTTGCCGGCGACGCGGTGCGCCCGTGGGACAGCCTCAACGACGACGAGAAGCGGTTGTTCTCCCGCATGGCCGAGGTGTTCGCCGGTTTCTCCGAGTACACCGACGAACAGGTCGGCCGCATCGTCGACTACCTCGAGCGGACGGATCAGCTCGACAACACCGTTATTTTCTACTGCGCCGACAACGGCGCTTCCGGCGAAGGCTCGCCGAACGGCTCGGTCAACGAGAACAAGTTCTTCAATGGCTATCCCGATGAGCTGTCCGAGAACATGAAGTATCTCGACACGCTCGGCGGCCCGGACACCTACAACCACTACCCCACCGGCTGGGCGGTGGCATTCTCCACACCGTTCCAGATGTTCAAGCGGTATGCGCAGTACTCCGGCGGGACATGCGATCCGCTGGTGATCCACTGGCCCGCGGGCATCAAGGCCAAAGGTGAAGTGCGCCACCAGTATCACCACGCCACCGATATCGCCGCGACCGTCCTCGATGTCGCCGGTCTTGAGATGCCGAAGGCGTATCGCGGGGTTGAACAACACCCTCTCGACGGGGTGTCGATGCGCTACAGCTTCGACGCCGCCGATGCTCCCACCACTAAGAAGCGGCAGTACTACGCAATGCTGGGCACACGCGGAATCTGGGAGAACGGCTGGAAGGCCGCGGCCGTTCACGCACCGATCAGCGGTAAAGGCCACTTCGACCAGGACAAGTGGGAGCTCTACCACGTCGACGAGGATCGCTCTGAGTCGAAGGATCTCGCCGCAGACCATCCGGACAAGCTGAAGGCGCTCATCGACACCTGGTTCACCGAGGCGGACAGGAACTTCGTGCTGCCGCTCGACGATCGCCTGCCCGTCGAGTTGCTCGGCATCGAGCGGCCGCAGTTCGAGCCTCGGCGAAACCGCTATGTCTACCTTCCAAACACATCACCGGTGCCCGAGGGCGTCGCGGTCAACATCCGCGGCAAGTCCTACAAGATCGTCGCCGACGTCGACGTCACGGCCGACGCCGACGGTGTGATCTTCGCGCACGGCTCGCGCTTCGGCGGCCAAGCCCTTTTCATCAAGGATCACCGACTGCATTACGTCTACAACTTCCTCGGGATTGCGCCCGAGCAGGACTTCGTGTCGGAGGAGTTGGAGCCAGGCAAGCACACCCTCGGTATGGAGTTCCTCAGGGAGGATGCCGGCGACCACGGCGAATCACTGGGCACCACAACTCTTTACGTCGACGACCGCGCTGTCGCGAAGGGGCCGATGCGGGCGCAGATCGGCACGTTCACCCTCGGCGGTGACGGTTTGTGCGTCGGCTACGACAGCGGCGACAATGTCAGCCAGCAATACAGCCGCCCTGGCACCTTCACCGGCGGTACGATCCTCGGCGTCGCCGTGGATGTCAGCGACGAGTCCTACCTGGACATGGAGCGCGAAGCCGCAGGCGCGTTCGCGCGGGACTAGTACACATCGCGGACGTAGCGCTTGTCGGCGACCAGCGCGCGCTTGTAGATGTGCGCCTGCTCGTCGGACATGCCGCCATAAGTCTTGATGATGGTCGTCAGCGTCGCGTCGACGTCTTTGGCCATCCGGCTGGCGTCTCCGCACACGTAGAAATGGGCGCCTTCGTCGAGCCAGCGCCATAGGTCGGGGCCGTAGTCGAGCATTTTGTGCTGTACATACACGCGGTCGGCCTGGTCGCGGGAGAAGGCCAGATCGAGGCGGCTGAGCAAGCCGTCACGGACCATATCCTCGAAATCGTCTCGGTAGTAGAAGTTTTCGCTTCGCCGCTGGTCGCCGAAGAACAGCCAGTTGCGTCCGCTGCCAGTGCAATCGCGACAAGGTAGATGGCGCAGACGATTTCGGGTGCGGTGTTGCTGACGGTTGCGATGACCAGGAGACCGACCAGCTGGATGACCGGCACACCGATGTTGCCGCCGCCCGCATTCAAACCAAGCGCCCAGCCCTTGAGTCGCTGCGGGTAGAACGCGTTGATGTTGGTCATCGACGACGCGAAGTTTCCGCCGCCGAGGCCGGCGAAGGCGGCGACCACCATGAACGTCGTGTACGACGAGTCCGGGCGCGTCATCACCCACAGCGTCAAGACCGCCGGTATGAGAAGCAGTAGCGCGCTGACGATGGTCCAGTTGCGGCCGCCGAACTTCGCGGGGGCGACCGTGTACGGGATGCGCATGAACGCGCCGACCAGCGTGGGCATCGCAACGAGGTAGAACTTCCCCGCCGCGTCGATGTGATAGGTCGACTGCGGCATGAACAGCACCATCACCGACCAGATGGACCAGATCGAGAAGCCCACATGCTCGGCGAATATCGACCAGATCAGGTTGCGTTTCGCGATGTTGGCGGCGCCGGCCTGCCAGGCCTCGACGTCTTCGGCGTCCCAGTGCTCGATGTTGCGGTCGCGGCTCAAAGTCTTCACGGCCACTAGGTTCACGCCAGGCCATTCCGCACCGATTGCCCGGCCGTGTCCGAAACGTCAACACCCGCTCACTTCGGCGACGTGGTCGCGTGCGCGAAGGACGAAACGCGGCGGAAACAAAAGTGACCTAAGCCACCTCAGCCGTCCTGCGGCTTCACTGCGAGCATCGGCTTGGGGCATTCCAGCAGGAGCTGCTGGGAAACACTGCCAAGCAGCAGCTTGCCCACCGGATTGCGATGCCTGATGCCGATGACCAGAAGCTCGGCGTCGGCGTGTGCCATGGTCTCGAGCAGTTCACCTGCCGCATCGACCCCGGCCGGTTGGGTGAGCTCGAACTCGACCCCGCAGTTCGCGAGATGCTCCTCGATGTCATGCACCTCGGTCGGCTGCGCGAAGCCGGCGTCGACGTAGGCGTCGCCCGCCGTCGAGTTCACCACCCGCAGCGAACTGCCGCGGAGCTTCGCCTCGGCGATCCCGTGCTCGAGGGCGGCCCGGCCGAACGGGTCGGCGCTGTATCCGACGACGATCACGATTGCGCCGCCTTTTCCTTCTGGTCCGCGTCGTCCTCGACGACGAGGAGTGTCTCCACGAGGGCGACATCACGCTGCTCAACGACAGCGCCCAGGAGCTGCTCGGACTCGGACCCGATGCGGTCGGCAGGTGCGTCGACGGCGTCGGCCTTGATCCGGCGGCGGTGCCTTATGGTCGCCGAGATCCATCGCAGGTTCGTCGAACAGGTCGACGGCTTTCGCGCGGTCGGCGTCGCCCGCACTGGGGCCGAGGCGGTGTCCGCGGCGCGCGAACTGCGACCGCAATTGATCCTTCTCGATGTGTACCTGCCCGACATGACGGGGCTGGAGGTGCTGCGACGGCTGCGCGCCGACGGCGACAGGGTGGGCGTCATCATGATCACCGCGGCCCGCGAACTGGACACCGTCAGCGGTGCGCTGGACGGAGGCGCGGCGGACTACCTCATCAAGCCGTTCGAGTTCGACCAGCTCAAGGCGAAGCTCGAGGCGTTCGCGACACGTGCCGATGCGCTGGAATCAGCTGACGGCGTTGACCAGTCGCTGATCGACTCGCTATTCGGCGGCCCCGGCGTTGCATCTCCTAAAGCGTTGCTGCCCAAAGGACTCGGTGCGGAGACCGGAGAGCTGGTGTTGGCCGCGGTGCGGGACTCCGGCGAAGTCTCCGCAGCGGAATGCGCCGAGCAGGTGGGAATCTCGCGGGTCAGTGCGCGCCGCTATCTCGAGCACTACCTCAACGCCGGCGCATTGGAGATCCGGCTGCAGTACGGAGCCGGCCGCCCGGAACGGCGCTACCGCGCGGCCCGCTGACGGTTTGCATCGAGACTGCAATCAGGCAGTAAAAATGCGAGTGAGTGCCTGCGTGGTTGCAGTCTCGACGATCAGGCCTGACGGGCCGCCTGCTGCGCCAATTGCACCCGCGATGTGACGCTCAGCTTGCTGTACACGTGCGTCAAGTGCGTCTGCACTGTGCGATGAGAGATGAACAGCCGTGCGGCGATGTCCTTGTTTCCCAGTCCTTCACTGACCAGCCGCACGACGTCGAGTTCCGTCGGTGTCAGCGACTCCCATCCGGACGACGGCCGCTTCCGCTCGCCGTGGCCGCGCTGCGCGTAGGCGATCGCCTCTTCTAGCGACAGCGCTGCCCCTTCGGCCCATGCAGCGTCGAAGTCTTGCTCCCCCATCGCATTGCGAACTTCGACGAGTGACGTGGCGTACTCCGGCTCGAAAATCGCTAACCGAACGGAACCTCCCTGTTGCCGCCGAAGTGATTCGGCCGCACCGAAGAACCGCGCCGCCTCACGGTGGCTTCCGGCCGCGGTCGCAACTTCGCCGAGTACTTCCAGCGCATCGGGAACGAAGTGAAACGCCTCGGCTCCGCAAGCACAGGCAAGCGTTTCATGGCCGTCACGCTCGGCTTGCGCGTAGTCACCTTGTGCGATCATCACATGGGCACGCGTAATCAGTGCTTTCGTCTTGTGCCACCCGTACGTGGCCGACACATCGTCATCCGCCAATCTCTTGGCAGCAGTCAAATCTCCACGCACGAGGGCCAGTTCGGCCATCGGCGTGACGTTGGCTTTCGCCAACTCAGGGTGTGTCATCGTCAGTCGCCACGCCGCGTCGCCCGCCTCGACTGCCGCCCCCAGATCGCCAGAGGCCAAAGCGGACAACGCCAAGGGGGCGTAAGCCCATATCTGAACGAAGTGACCCAGCCCCACGGCGACTTCAACCGCCTCCTCCGCGAGCGTCCGGGCTTCGGATGCCTGACCCAGGTAGACCAGTGTGTGCGCCAGGCCGATACGCGCGCAGAACCCGTGGTGTATGTCTGCTTCAGCGTCGGCCTCCGCCAGAATTTCTCTGAGCTGTGCCGCAGCGAGATCGAATTCGCCCCGCTGGAGACTTGCGGGCCCGCGGCCCCAGTACCGGCACATTCGGGACACGAATCGGTCCCCAACCGCGTCCGCGAGCGCGAGGCCCTCTTCGCCGGCGGCGGACGTAGCGATCGGGTCGCCCGCCAGACAAGCCATAAACGATTGCCAGGCGAGGATCTGACTCAACCTCCATTTGTCGTCCAACTCGCGGGCTACGTCGATCGCCTCGGCGATATAAGGCATTGCCGCCTCGGGGTCCCACGCGGCCGTGATGATGCACGATATGAGCGCACGAGCGAGAAGTGCGGGATCATCCAACTCACGCGCGAGCGCCAGTGCTTCCTCGGCCTGACCGGTCCCGGAGGACGTGTCGGCATACGCGCGGAGCGCCGCGTTGTCGGCAAGCGCCCGCGCACGAACCGCCCGGCTGACCTCAACTCCCCGATCGCTCAGCCTGCTTGAATCGAACCACGTCAAGCCTTCGAGCGTTCGGCCGCGCACCACCCACAGCGGGTTCAGCGAGCACGCAAGCTGCAGTGCGGTTTCGTACTCGTTGTGCTCGAGGCTCCAGGCGAAGGCGGCACGGAGATTGTCGATCTCGGTCTCAGCCCGATCGACAAGGCGCTCATGGCCTTCCGGCGTTGGCGTGTCGAACAACGCAGCCATCGACGTGTAATGGTCACGGTGGGAATCGCGAACGGCGTCGGCCTCACCGGACTCGCCGAGCTTCTCCATCGCATACTGGCGAACCGTCTCGAGCAGTCGGTATCGCGTTCGGCCGCTTGCACTTTCGGCGACGACTAGTGACTTGTCCACCAGCAAGGTCAGCTGATCCAGGATCTGATGTCGCGGCAACGCGCCACCGCCGCAGACTTCCTGCGCCGCCTCCAAATCGAATCCGCCCATGAAGGCGGCGACTCGACGAAACAGGATCCGCTCGGGCTCGGTCAGCAGCGCATGCGACCAGTCGACCGAGGCGCCGAGGCTCTGCTGACGCCGCACCGCCCTGCGCGCGCCTCCGGTCAGCAGCCGGAAGCGGTCGTGCAGGCTGTCGAGAATCTCACTGAGCGACAGCGCCCGCACCCGGGCGGCAGCGAGTTCGATCGCCAGCGGCATGCCGTCAAGCCGCTTGCAGATCTCGGTCAACGTTGCCGCGTCCTCACCGACGGCCGTGAAATCCGGTTTGACCCTGCGTGCGCGGTCGGTGAACAACTCGATCGCCTCATCGGCCAACGACAGCGACGGCACCCGCCAGGTCACTTCACCCGACAGTCCGATCGGTTCCCGGCTCGTCGTCAGCAGCGTCAGACCCGGACACGCGGCGAGAAGTATGAGGATCAGCTCCGCGCTCGCATCGAGCAGGTGCTCGCAGTTGTCCAGCACCATGATCATCGTGCGGTCCCCGATGGATCGGGTCACGGTCTCGATCGTCGACCGGCCGGGTTGGTCCGGAAGGCCCAGCGCGCGAACGACTGCCACGGGTACGAGATCCGGGTCGGTGATCGGGGCCAGGTCCGCATACCGGACAGCGTCGCCGAACTCGCCCGCAATCTCGATTGCCATCCGCGTCTTGCCCGAACCTCCGGCGCCGGTCAGCGTGACGAGCCGGTTGTCCCCCAACAGCCTGCGGACCTCGGCGATCGGGCCTTCGCGTCCGATGAAACTCGTCAGCTGGGCCGGAAGGCGTTGGACTGTCTCCGATTCCGATGTATGCAGCGGCGGAAACTCATTGCGGATGTCGGGATGGCACAGCTGGAGAACGCGTTCCGGGCGGGGCAGGTCGCGCAGCGGACGCGCGCCGAGGTCATTCAGCCACGCGTCGCCGGGCAGATGGTCGAGCACCATCGCCTCCGTCGCACCCGACAACAGCGTCTGGCCGCCGTGGCCGAGATCACGCAGCCGCGCTGTCCTGTTGATCGTCGGGCCGATGTAGTTGCCCTCGTCGCGCAGCTGAATCTCGCCGGTGTTCACGCCGATGCGCAGCCGGATGGGCGCGAGGGGTGCGCGCTGCATCGCCAACGCGCACGCGACAGCATCGCTGGCCCGTGCGAAGGCGACGACGAAGCTGTCGCCCTCGCCCTGCTCGACAGGGCGTACGCCGCCGTGGGCCGCGACCAGATCCGACAGCGTGGCATCGAGGCGGGCGATCGCGGCCGTCATCGCCTCCGGCTGGGTCTCCCAGAGCCGCGTCGAACCCTCGACGTCGGCAAGCAGCAACGTCACCGTTCCTGTCGGAAGCCCGCTCACGCCAAGTTCGCTCCACTCGAGTTGGCTCATGCTAACCAGGCTGCGACCTGCGACGTCACAAAACATCGGCGAATGCGCGTATATCCCGCCGGCCAATAAAGTACGCTTAGCGTACTATTTGGGGTGTGAGCGTTCCCGTGACTCAGGCGCCCGAGGTCGCCGCCCTCGGCCAGGTGGTTCATCGGCTATCGCGGCGACTGCGGAAACGCGCCGACCTGGATCTCACGGCTTCGCAGATCTCGGCGCTGACCACCGTCGAACGGTACGGCGAGCTGCGGCTGGGAGAACTGGGCAGGCTGGAGCAGATCGGGAAGTCCACGCTGACGAAGCTGGCCGCCAAACTAGAGGCCGGCGGCTACATCCACCGCTCGGTGGATCCCAGCGACGGCCGCGGATTCCTGGTGAATCTGACCGACCACGGCGCAACGGTGCTGAGCGCGGCCAGAGCCCGCCAAGAGGCCTACCTGTTGCGCCAATTCAGCGCACTGGGGGCCGCCGACCAAACCGCGCTGCTGGCCGCGGTTGCCCCACTCGAGAAGCTGTTGGCGGTCAAGGCGTGAGGCGCTACCTCACCGCCACCTTCGCCTCGCTTCACACCCGCAACTTCCGGCTGTACATCATCGGCCAGACGGTGTCGTTCACCGGCACCTGGATGCAGAAGATGGCGCAAGCCTGGCTGGTGCTCGAGTTGACCAACTCCGGTGCCTGGCTGGGTATCACGCTCGCCGCCACCCAGCTGCCGACACTGTTCCTCACGCCATGGGGCGGCCTGCTCGCCGACCGGTTCAGTAAGCGCACGATTCTGATCGCCACGGCGGCGGCTGCGATGGTGCCGTCTCTACTATTGGGCGTCCTCACGCTCACCCATCACATCAATGTCTGTGGTGTTCTCGCCTTGGCGCTCGCCGGGGGTGTCGTCGACGCGCTGAACAAGCCAGCGCGACAGTCATTTCCGAGCGAGATGGTTCCCGTTGCACAGCTGACGAACGCGGTCATGCTCAACAACGTCATCCAGGACACCGGGAAGGTGATCGGCCCTGCGATTGGCGGCGTGCTAATCGCCGGTGTTGGGCTGCCCGCCACCTTCTTCTGGAACGGGTTCTCATTCGTCGCCGTCATCGCCGGACTGCTCCTGATGCGCGCTGAGGAACTGTGGGCACCAGACCGCGTCGCCCGCGGCAAGGGCCAACTGCGCGCCGGTTTGACGTATGTGCGCGCCACGCCTCAACTCTTCGGCCCGCTGACCCTGTTGGCGTCTGTCGGGCTGGTGGCCTACAACTTTCAACTTCTCCTGCCCCTGCTGGGGCGCGAGACATTCCGCGGGGATGCGCGCACCGCCGGCTACCTGCTCGGCGCGCTGGGTGCGGGTTCGGTGATCGGTGGGCTGGCCCTCGCGGGCGTCATGCAGGCAACGATTCGGCGGATCATCGGTGCGGCGCTGGTGCTGGCCGTTCTGTTCGTGGCCACCGGACTGTCGCCCAATCTGGCCGCTGCATACGGGCTGGTGTTCGCGCTCGGCGCCGGCAGTGTCCTGTTCAAGTCGATCGCGAGCACCTGGCTGCAGTTGACGGCGGCACCGGATATGCGAGGCCGTGTGCTGGCCCTTCTCGTCGTCGCCATCGGCGGCACCACGCCCATCGGAGCACCGGTGATGGGCTGGCTCGCTGAGCAATTCGGGACGAGGGCCACCTTCGTCCTGGCGGGCGTGCTCACCGCGATCGTCGCCGCGCTCGCTTTGCGATATCTACGCCGCTCCACTGCCGTCGAAGCAGAACCCGCGGCGGCTCACCACTCACTTTTCAGTCGAGCGCGATAGGACCGTCCGTCCGGGTCGTAGATCGCGTGATACAGCGGAACGGCCCACAGGCGGGTGATCGGGCCGAGCTTTTCCGGACGGTGGTAACGCAGCCTACCCGGCGGCCGAGAGCCCCTGCGGCCGTTGGCATGCCACTCGTCCAAGGCATGGGCGGACGACTCGATCGCTTCGACCACGGTGTCGAAGTCGCACAACCCGTCGTCCTCGGAGCCGTCGGCCGCGCGGTCCAGATGCTCGCGCAACAGGCGCAGTCGCAAGTCGCGCGCAAACACACCCGTCTCATCGATGACCGCACAAGACAATTCGCTGTCATGGGTCCAGGACCGGCGATTGAGGTTGTCGCTACCGACGCTGGCCCAGCTGTCGTCGATGACGCAGACCTTGGCATGCACGTACACCGGTGTGCCGTCGTGGTTCTCGACGTCGAAGACGTGCACCCGTCCCGGGCTGGCGCTGCGGCACGCTTCGATAGCCTGCTGGCGGCCGACGAGGTTGGGCGGCAACGAGAGCCGTCCGTCGACATCGGGATATCGGGGCACCACCGCCACCAGATGCAGATTCGGGTTGTCCTCCAGTGCGCGGGCGAAGAGGTTCGCCACCCGCTTCGACCACAGGTACTGATCCTCGAGATAGATCAACCGCCTTGCGCATCCGACCGCCTTCGAGTATCCGCGAGCGATGCTGCGCTCACCGTGTGGCGCGAAGTCGTACCGGAAGTGGGCATCCGGATACGTGCGCAGCACTTGCACGGCGTGCGGCCCGCATGGCGGCGGGTCCGCCGGTTGGTCGGGCAGTCGGCCCGGCTTCAGGTCGGCACCGCGCAGCTTGTCGGTGACCCATGCGATGGGCGAGAGCATGTCCAGCGGCGTGGGATCGTTCCATCGTTCCCGAAATGTGGTGTCCAGCGCACCGACGGCCGGGCCCTGCACGCGAAGCTGGACGTCATGCCACGGCGGATGATCGCCGTATTCCTTGGACATCGCCTGTGCCTGACGGTCCCCGCTGTGTGTCTCGTCATCACGACGCGAGTTGCACAAGTCGATTCCGCCGACAAACGCGACGTCTCGCTCGGGATTTTCGCGGTGTCGGATGACGACCAACTTCTGGTGATGGGACCCACCGAACCGGACGCGCTGATCCAGCAGCACCTCTCCGCCTGCTCGCTCGATCGCTTCGCCGAGATGCCGGTTTTCTTCCTCGCTGTAGGTGAACTTGTCCAAGTGCGAGCGCCATACCAGTCCCTTGACGACCACGCCGCGCTCGGCGGCCTTGCAGAACAGTTCCCTGATGGTCGGACCGTCGTCGCGCATCTTCTCGTCGGGGTCTCCGCGCCAATCGGTGAAGAACAGATAGTCGCCCGCACCGAGCGTCTCCACCTCGCTGACCAACTGATCGAAGTAGGTCGCCCCGTGGACCAGCGGCTCGGCCCGGTTGCCCACACTCCACGCGGGAATCGTGCTGGTCGGATTGCCTCGCTCGTCCGCCGTGAGGAACCACTCTGCGAGCTCCGCCACGCAACCCGAATAGCCGGTGGCGATCATGCCCAAACTCGGCGGGGTTCCATCGTGGTCTGCCAAGATCGAGCATGCTCCGCACCCGACGCATCCTCGGCCTGACCGGCACGCTGCTGATGTTGGTGGTCGGCTGCGCGCCCGCGACGCCACCGGCCGAGTCAACCGGCCCCGCCACCGACACCGCCAAGGCCGACGCGGTGATGAAGATCGTGCGCGACACCATGGCCGAAACCCACTTGAAGTCCGTCATCGTCCGGGCCACCGTCGACGGCAAGGAGGTCGTCACCCAGGCCGTCGGCGACTCGATGACGGGCGTGCCCGCGACGACGAACATGCACTTCCGCAACGGCGCGGTCGCGATCTCGTATGTCGCCACCCTGCTGCTGATCCTCGTCGACGAGAAGAAGGTCAGCCTGGACGACAAGCTGTCGAAGTGGCTGCCCGACGTGCCGCACGCCGACCGCGTCACCCTCGGCCAGCTGGCCCGAATGACCTCGGGCTACGTCGATTACGTCATCGGCAACACCGAGTTCGAAAAGGCGCTCTACGAGGACCCGTTCCGGCAGTGGGAGCCCGACCAGATCCTCGGCTTCGCAACGTCGAAGCCGCTGCTCTATGAACCCGGCACGAATTGGAACTACGCGCACACCAACTACGTCCTGCTGGGTAGAGCGCTGGAGAAGGCGACCGGCCAGGACATGCCGACGCTGCTGGAAGACAAGGTGCTGCGGCCGCTGGGGCTGACCAACACCGCCAACTCGTTCACCCCGGAGATCCCTGCGCCGGTGTTGCACGCGTTCACCAGCGAACGGCGCGAAGCGCTCAAGATACCCAGCGGCACACCGTTTTACGAGGAGTCGACGTACTGGAACCCGTCATGGACGATCACCCACGGCGCGATCCAGACGACGAACATCTACGACATGGAGGCCAGCGCCTCAGGCCTCGGCTCCGGCAAGCTGCTGTCGAAGGAGTCCTACGCCAAGATGGTGTCCACCGATCTGCGCGGCAAGACCCACCTTCTGCCCGGTTGCACCACGTGCGCAGAGATGAACGACGTCTACACCTACGGCATGGGCACTGTGATCACCGGCGACTGGCTGGTGCAGAATCCGCTGTTCGCCGGTGAGGCGGGTGTGATGGCGTATCTGCCCAGCAAGAAGGTCTCGATTGCGGTCGCGGTCACCTACCTGCCCGAGGCCTTCGACGAGCAGGGCAATTACCACAACGAAGGCGACACCCTGTTCCGCCGGATCGCCAAAGAACTCGCCCCAGATGACGCGCCGCCGGTGCCTCCGAAATAATGTCGGTCCATGGCACCGCAAGTCTTGTTCATCCACAACGAGCACCTCGCGACCGCTGGGCTGCTCGGCGACGCGTTCACGGAATGCGGCTATGACATCGCGACATTCGAGGTGGTGCCTGCCGAGCGGGTGAACACCCCCGCGGGCGATGTGACGTTTCCGGACCCAACCCACTACGACGTGATCGTCCCGCTGGGCGCCCGCTGGCCGGTGTACGTCGAGGCGCTGCGCCAGAGTTGGGTGGGCGCCGAGATGCAAATGGTCCGCGACGCCGCCGACGCGGGCGTGCCGACGCTGGGCGTGTGCTTCGGCGGGCAGCTGCTGGCCCAGGCGTTCGGCGGTTCCGTCTCCAGGGCGGCGACCCCGGAGATCGGCTGGTACGACGTCACGAGCGATGACGAGAACCTGGTGCCGGGTGGCCCGTGGTTCCAGTGGCACTTCGACACCTGGAAGCTGCCGCCAGGGGCCACCGAAATCGCACGCACCGCCAATGCGTCACAGGCGTTCGTGCTCGGCAGGGCGCTCGCGCTGCAGTTCCACCCCGAGCTCGACCACGACCTGCTCGAGGGCTGGCTTGGCGAAGACCGCGACGGCGAAGTCGTAGGCGTGGGCCGCAGTCACGACGAACTACGTTCGGCGACAAAGAAACTCGAAGAGAGCGCCGCGGGCCGCATCCGCGGCCTGGTGCGAGGTTTTCTGTCCGGAGTGGCCCGTCAGCCGTGCCCGAGTTGATGGGCCAGCGCGTCTTCGACGTTGACGTGCCGGAACCGATGACCCAGTTCGGTCAACTTCGTCGGCACCACCCGCTGGTCGGCCTCGGCGAGTTCGCGCGCCCCCTGGCCGCCTAACAGCAGGCGTGGGCCGAACGACGGCACCGGCAGCACCGCGGGCCTGTGAAGCACGGCCGCCAGCGCGTTGGTGTAGTCGGCGTTGCGCACGGGCTCAGGCCCGACGGCGTTGACGGGTCCGGTCAGCCGGGTGTCATACAGCGCGCGGTGGTAGATGCCGACGAGGTCGTCGAGGCCGATCCAGGACAGCCACTGCCGTCCGCTGCCCAACCTCCCGCCCATGCCCGCAAGGAAGAGCGGCCGCAGAAGCCGCAGCGTTCCGCCGACGGCGGCCTGCACGATCCCGGTGCGCACATTCACGACACGCAGGCCGGCAACTTCGGCGGGCCGGGCGGCCGCCTCCCAGTCGGCGACCACGTCGGCCAGGAAACCCTCACCGCGCACGCTCTCCTCGCACAGCACCGCGTCGCCACGGTCGAACCCGTAGATGCCGACCGCGGATGCGCAGACGAACGCCCGCGGACCGTTATCGGTGTCCGCCGCGACCTGCGCGAGTAGCCGCGTCGGCTCGATGCGGCTGTCCCTGATCGCCGCCTTGTGCCCCGCGGTGAAACGCCCGGCTATCGACGCGCCCGCCAGATGCACCACGGCGTCGACCCCGGACAACAGATCGGGTGCGGGGGCATCGGCCCGCCACTGCCGTTCGTCCTTCGACCGCGCAGGACGCCGCACCAGCCGGATCACCCGGTGTCCGCCCGTCGTCAAAAACGCGGTCAGTGCGGATCCGACAAGGCCCGACGCTCCCGTGACCGCGACGACCATCGGCTGCATGCCCGCCGCGGCCGCATCACGGTGTGCGGCAAGGTCATCCGCGAGCTGCCGATGCCGGTAGACGAACGTCGGCCGCAGTGCCGCGCCTGGCACCGTGGTGTCCACTTCGTCACGGACCCGCGTGCCGCCACCCGGTGCGTCGAAGAATTCGTGGGTATGCCGCCACCAACCGATCACACGAGGCGGCAGGGACCGCGGCCCCGCCGACGACAACGCGTCGACGAAGCGGTGCGGCGGGTCGAATCCGTCCCGATCGTGCTGGGCGATCCAGCGCAGCCCACCCGGCAGGCCGAGTACCGCGCGACCGTCGGCCAGCGACTCGGTTTCGGCCACCACGGTCATCGGCTGCCACGGTGGAACGAGGCGTGTCATCGCGCCGGGCCTGGTATGCCAGGCGAACACCTCGTCCAGCGGGTGGTCGACGACGCTTTCGTACTCGATGCCCATGGTCTCCTTTCACCAACGCCAGTAATTCGGAGTCGATGCGTAGTTGGATTGCCCGTCGTAGGCTAAAAGAGTCCCCTGAATGGGAAAACTTACTCATGGCCGGATGGAGTGGGCTCGCACGTCGTAGTGCGAGACGAACCTTCCGGGACCGCCGCGAAGCCGGCCAAGTCCTGGCTGAGGAGTTGTCGGCCTATCGCGGGCGAGACGACCTGCTGGTGCTCGGCCTGGCGCGCGGTGGCGTGCCCGTCGGCTGGGAGGTCGCGCACGCACTGCGGGCACCGTTGGACGTCTTCCTGGTTCGCAAGCTCGGGGTGCCACAGTGGCAGGAGCTCGCGATGGGCGCCCTGGCCAGCGGTGGCGGCCTGGTCGTCAACGACAACCTGATCCGCAGCCTGAGCATCAGCGACGAGGCGCTGCGCTCGACCATCGAGCGGGAGACCGAGGAGCTCAACCGCCGCGAGCGGGTCTACCGGGGCGACAAACCGCCGACCGATCCGAAGGGCAAGGTCGCGATACTCGTCGACGACGGGATCGCCACCGGCGCAAGCATGCTCGCAGCCGTGCGCGCGGTTCGTTCCGCAGAACCCGCGCAGGTGGTGGTCGCAGTACCGGTCGGTCCGCCGTCGGCGTGCAGTCAACTCGGCCATGAGGCCGACGACGTGGTGTGCGCGATGACGCCGCCGTCGTTCGAGGCGGTCGGTCAGGTGTACTCGGACTTCCACCAGGTGTCCGACGACGAAGTACGCGAACTGCTGGCCAAGCCGACGAATTAGTGCGTCTTGCGGTCTTTTTCCGCGGCTTCTTCTCCGGCGGTTTCGGCTGGGGCCGCGGTGGTTTCGGCCTCTTCATCGGCCGCGGGCTCGTCGGGATAGTCGGCGTCGAACTCGGCGGCGTCGTCCTCTTCGGGCTGCGGCTCGCCCCCGCCCGCCTGACCGCGCGAGCGTTCCCGCACCGCGTCGATGATCAGCAGGATGACGCCGATCACGCTCGCGGCGATGCAGACCCAGGCGATCAGTTCATTGCTCGTTACGACCGCGGTCACCAGCGCCGCGAGGCCGATGACGGCGAGCACGAGCGCAATGATCAGCATGGATCAATTCCCTTCGCCGCTGGGGCTGGGGGCTCAGTTGTTCCCGCGGTTGAACTGGTTGAATCCGCCGCCGTCGTTGTTGGCGCTCGAGTCGACAGGTGCCGCCGAACCGCGCTGACCGAGCTCCTCTAGCTGGGACTCCAGATAAGTCTTGAGCCGGGTGCGGTACTCGCGCTCGAACGTGCGCAGCTGTTCCAGCCTGCCCTCCAGCACTGTGCGCTGCTGGTTGATCGTTCCCATGATCTCGGAGTGCTTGCGCTCGGCGTCGGCCTGCAGCGCGTCGGCCTTCTCCTGGGCCTGACGCAGTTGGGCCTCGGAGCGGCTCTGGGCGTCGGCCAGCATGGTGTCCGCCCGCTGCCGGGCTTCGGACACCGTCGACTCCGCGGTGACGCGTGCCTCGCTGACCATCTGATCGGCCTGCGCGCGCGCATCCGACATCAGCTTGTCTGACTCGGTCTTGGCGGTCGACGTCAGCCGGTCGGCCGTGTCCTGGGCGAGGCTCAGCACGCGGGCGGCCTTCAGATGCTGGTCCTCGTTGATCGGGGCGGCAGGCGGAGGCGTCGGCGGTGCCTCGTACACGGGCTCCGGCGCAGGCTCCGGTTCCGGCTCGGGCTGATACAGCGGAATGGCCTGTGTGGGCTGGCCTGCTCCGCCGCCGGCCCGCGCCGACGACAGCTCCTGGTCCAGCTCGGTGACTCGCTGGCGCAGATCGGCGTTTTCCTCGACGAGTCGGGTGAGCTCGTTCTCGACCAGATCGAGGAAGGCATCGACCTCGTCCTCGTTGTAGCCGCGCTTGCCGATGGGTGGCTTGCTGAACGCAACGTTGTGAACGTCGGCTGGAGTGAGCGGCATTTTCTGCCCCCTAGATGGTCTGGACCGTCAATCGATCTCAAAGTGTAGAGCGTCAGTGGAGTAACTGGCGTCCATCCTGTCACACCAGACCCGGCGGTTGCGTGTGAGACCAATAATTAAGAGCGAAATTCAAACTTCTTAGCGCAATTTCCACGCCCGGCAAACGGCGATCGCAGCGTTCTCAGGCCGCCGCGCTGAAGGCCAGCTGCATGCCGATGAAGGCGACGAGCAGCAGCACCATGATCGACAGGTCGAAGCGGATCGCCCCTATCGTGAGCTGCGGAATGAGGCGGCGCAGCAGCTTCACCGGCGGGTCGGTGACCGTCATGATCACCTCGAGGATCACCACTGTGACGCCCCGCGGGTGCCAGTCGCGACTGAACGAGCGGATGAACTCGACCACGACCCTGGCGATGAGCAGCAGCCAGAATACGAACAGCGCGAAACCCAGAATCTCAAAAAACAGGGCCAACCGAGCGACCTCACTACAGCCGATGTGTGACGTTCAATACAGCCGCGGGGCGATACCGGCCAGCGCGACGCCGCCAGCCTACCCGTCTCGCGCGCCCGCGAGGAGCGGAGACAGCCCAGGCCCGCAGGCCGGCCTACTGATAGGCGTAGAAGCCGGTTTCGGCGATGCGGCGACGATCGTCGGGCGTGACGTCGACGTCGGCGGGCGACAGCAGGAACACCTTGGTGGCGACCTTGTCGAACGACCCGCGCAGTGCGAAGGCCAGACCGGCGGCGAAGTCGACGAGCCGCTTGGCGTCGGCGTTGTCCATCGTCACCAGGTCCATGATCACCGGGGTGCCGTCGCGGAAGCGCTCGCCGATGGTGCGGGCCTCGCTGTAGTCCTTGGGCCGCAGCGTGGTGATCTTCGACAGCGGGCTGCTCTCGTCGAACAGCATCGCCATCCGGCGGGGATCCATCGCCAGCGCACCCCTGGTGGAGCCGCGCAGCGGCGCGAATCGCGGTGGCTGCCGGTCGAATTCGCGCGGCCGGAACCGGCCCTCGTCGGCGTAGCCGCCGCGGTATCCACCCGGGATGTCCGCGTCGTCGTAACGATCGTCGTATCGGTCGTAGCCCTCGTCCGCGAAGCGCTCGCGGCGCGGGTATCCGCGCCCAGGACGGTCTTCGTCGTCGTAGTACTCGTCGTCGTAGTCGTCCATAGGCGCCATACCGAAGTACGCCTTGACCTTGTGCAGTGTGCTCATCGCTGGACCCTTCTTGAAGAGCTGTTGCCTGTGATGAAGATGTGACTGGAGTGACTACTCATGGTGACGTTAGAGGACGTTGCCCCAATAGCGCGGTACCGACACGCACACACGTCGAACCGTGTTCGACCGCCGCCTCGAGGTCGCTGGACATCCCAGCTGACAGCTGGAGGCGCTGCTGATACGCCTCTTGTACCCGCTGGTGCTCGGCCTGCAAACGCGCGAATGCCTCGTCGGGGTCCGATCCCAGCGGCGGGATGCCCATCAGGCCGACGAACTGAAGCGCCTGCGCCGACTGCACCTGCGCGCACAGCTCGTCGACGAGGTCTGGGCGGCCGATGTCGACTCCCCCGCGCTCGACATCGCCGTCGAGGCTGATCTGGACGTAGACGCGCAGCGGATCCGGCCGCTCGCCCTCGTCCAACGCGCGGGCCGAGGCGCGGTCGAGCGCGGAGACCAGTTTGGCGCTGTCGACGGAGTGCGCGGCGTACGCCCAGCTCGCGATCGACCGCGCCTTATTGCGTTGAATCCGCCCGACCATGTGCCAGCGAATCAGCGCAGCGGGATCGATGGAATTGCATTCCAACGCCTTAGCCGCCGCTTCTTGTTCGCGTGATTCGCCAAATTCAGAACAACCCAAACGTGACAAAATAAGGACATCACTTGCCGGAAAGAATTTCGTTATCGGCAACAATTCAATTTCGTCACTATTACGTCCGGCGGCCTCCGCGGCGCGGTCCAGACGTTCGCGCACAAGGGTAAGCGCGTTGGCCAGTTCGACTTCCCGCGTAGTTGCCAAGTCCGTCATTCCATCCACACCAATGAGACGAGCCGTCCGGTCGGGGCGTCCCGCCGATGGCTGAACAGGTTGCGGTCCGCAACCGTGCATCGGGGGTCGATGTCGATGGCTGTAACGCCCAAATCCGTTAACTGGCGGGCGATTCCGGCCCGTAGGTCCAGCCCGGGGGTACCCCGCGACGTGGTGGTCCTGCTGCCAGGGAGAGCGGCCTCGACCTCGTCGGCCATCGCCGCGGGCACCTCGTAGTTGGGGCCGCTGACCGACGGGCCGAGCAGCACGGAGACATCCTCGACGTGCGCGCCGGCGTCGAGCATCGCCTCGACGGCGCGGGCGACGACGCCTTTCTGCGCACCCACCCGACCGGCGTGCACCGCGGCGACGACTCCTGCGCGGGCATCGCCCATTAATACGGGAACACAATCGGCGGTTACCACCGCCAAAGCCAATCGCGGTGTCGCCGTCACCAATCCGTCGGTTCCGTCGACCGCGGCGCCGATCGGTTCGTCAACCCGTACGACATGGTCGCCATGCACCTGGTTCATCCAGACGACCGCGTCGCTGCCCAAGCCGATCGCTTCGGTGAGCCGCTTCCGGTTGGCCGCGACGGCGGCCGGATCGTCACCGACGTGGTCGCCGAGATTGAACGTGTCGAAGGGCGGCGCGGAAACGCCGCCGGCGCGGGTGGTGGTCACGCGCCGAACCCGAACACTCACAACCCCAGTATCTCGGGCGCGCACGAGAGGAGCACCAAGGGGGAATCAGCGAGCTAGTGCCGCATGAACGGCGGGACGTCGACGTCGTCGTCATCGTCCCCGCCGATGCTGACCGTCGCGCCGTTGGTGTGCACCGGCACGCTGGCCGCTTCGACCGGCTCGAACAACGGCGAAGTGACCTTGCCCGCCTTCCCGGGGGCGATGGCCTGCCCGGCGCCCACCACCGGCTTGCGACTGGGTCCTGCCGCGTCGAAGCCCGCCGCGATCACCGTCACCCGCACCTCGTCGCCGAGCGAGTCGTCGATCACCGTGCCGAAGATGATGTTGGCGTCGGCATGCGCGGCATCCTGCACGAGCGATGCGGCCTCGTTGATCTCGAACAAGCCCAGGTCGCTGCCGCCCGCGATGGACATCAGCACGCCCTGCGCGCCCTCCATGGACGCCTCGAGCAGTGGCGAGTTGATCGCGATCTCGGCCGCTTTCAGGGAGCGACCGTCGCCGCGGGCCGAGCCGATGCCCATCAACGCGGTGCCCGCGCCGGACATGATGCCCTTGACGTCGGCGAAGTCGACGTTGATCAGGCCCGGTGTAGTGATCAGGTCGGTGATGCCCTGCACGCCGTTGAGCAGCACCTCGTCAGCGCTGCGGAACGCGTCCATGAGCGACACCGCCGCGTCGCCCATCTGCAGCAGCCGATCATTGGGGATCACGATCAACGTGTCGCAGCTCTCGCGCAGCGCACAGATGCCCGCCTCGGCCTGGTTGCTTCTCCGCTTACCCTCGAACGAGAACGGCCTGGTCACGACGCCGACCGTCAGCGCCCCGAGCTTACGCGCGATGGTGGCGACGACGGGCGCGCCGCCCGTTCCGGTGCCGCCGCCCTCGCCTGCCGTCACGAAGACCATGTCGGCGCCGCGCAGCAGCTCCTCGATGTCGTCCTTGGCGTCTTCAGCCGCCTTGCGGCCGACCTCCGGGTCCGCGCCGGCGCCAAGGCCGCGGGTGGAGTCGCGTCCGACGTCGAGTTTGACGTCGGCATCACTCATCAACAGCGCCTGTGCGTCGGTGTTGATGGCGATGAACTCCACGCCTTTGAGGCCCTGCTCGATCATTCGGTTGACGGCGTTGACGCCGCCGCCGCCGATGCCGACCACCTTGATGACGGCGAGGTAGTTGTGCGGGGGGGTCATCGCTAGCCTTCCTACCTGGTTACCTTTCGGTGCCGAACGTTCCTGGCAAACCCTCAACCTCAACAAGAGGCTTAAAGTTATGTCAAGTTGTTCTGCGCAAACAGAACGGTAAGGCGAGGTCAAGCACTACCCACGCAGGCGCGCCGACGGCAACGTAAGGAATTTCGGGTGATTTGGCGTGACGGTTATTACTTGACCGTCGGCAAATCGGGGCTCGACACGTCGTAGGTGTGGCCCGGCTGGGTCAGCAGCCCCGCGAGCTTCTGCGCCTTCTCCTCCGTGCGGTCGGTGGTCCCCCACACCACCTCCCGGCCGTCGCCCAGCGTCAGCGTGATCGCGGCGACCGACGGCGCCGAGACGCGGGCGACCTGTCCGGCCACGTCCGGCGGCAGGGCCGTCATCACCGCGAGCGCCGCCTTCGTCGCCGGATCGCTCGGGCCTGGGTTGTCTGTGTCCAGATACGCCAGGTTCGGCGGCGGCGGTGCTGTCGCGAAATCCACGCCGTCCTTGTCGAACAGGTGCGGGCCGTCGGGATAGTCCTTGACCACCACGGGCACCCGCTCCACGACAGTGATCCGAAGCGTCGAGGGGTACTCCCGCTGCACCCGTGCGGTGGCGACCCGACGGATTGTGGCCACCCGCTCGGCGACGTCGTCGGTGTTGACCTGCAGCAGCGGTGTGCCCTGTTTGACGCCGGCCGCGGAGATGATCTCGTCCTGCGTCACCGAGCCCAGACCGGTGATGACGACGTTGCGCGCCGCCATGATCGGTGTGAAGTAGAGCAGGAGCCCGAGGCCGACGAACGCGACGACGAGGGCAACCGTCCACACCACCACCTTCAGGCCCCGAACCTTGCCCCGGCCAAGGGTTTTGGATTCCTGGGCGGCCTTACCCTGCGCGCGGCGCTTGGCGTCGCGGCGGCCCTGCTCGATCGCGACGGCGCGGGCCTGGGCCTCGCGGCGCGCTTCGCGTTCCCGCCGGGCCCGCCGTCGCGGTCCCTCGAACTCCTCCTTCGCGGGAGCGGCTTCTTCCGGCTCCGCGGGAGCGTCGGCGCCGTCTTCCGGTTCGACGGTGGCCTCGGCGCCATCCTCCGGTTCGGTCATCGCGCGCCCGCTTCGGGCCTGCGCGGCGGCGCAGAACGATTGGCCCGAACACCAAGCGCGGCAACGATCTCGGGGCCCAGCATGGTGACGTCGCCCGCACCCATCGTCACGACGACATCGCCGGATCGCGCCGCGTCGGCCACCAACTCGGCGACCGCGGAGAAGTCCGCGACGTAGTGGACCGGCTTGCTGACGTGCTCGGCCACCATCGCCCCGCTGACACCCGCCATCGGTTGCTCCCGCGCCGCGTACACATCGAGCACGAACACCTCGTCGGCGGTGTCCAGCGCCTGCCCGAATTCGCGCGCGAAAGCGGCTGTGCGCGAATACAAGTGCGGTTGGAACACCACCAACGAGCGGCCGCTGCCACTCTGCTCGGCCAGCGTCCGCACCGCACCGAGCGTGGCGCGGACCTCGGTCGGATGATGGGCGTAGTCATCGAAAACCCGTACCCCGTGCGCGGTGCCGACCAATTCGAAGCGGCGGCGGACACCCTCGAACCCGGCCAGCCCGTCGAGCACCGATTCGGCGGACGCGCCGACCTCCATCGCCGCCAGCAACGCGCCGAGCGCGTTGAGCGCCATGTGTCTGCCCGGCACCGACATTCGCAACGCCCGGGGGTGTTTCTCGGCGGCCAGCTGGATGTGTGCCACCGCGCCGGTGCCCTGCTGTTCCCAGCTGACCAGCCTGCCGGCCAGGTCCGGCCCGTCACTGCCGTATCTCAGCACCCGGATCCCCAGCGACTCGGTGCGTTCGGCGAGAGCCGCGGCGCCCGGATCGTCGGTGCACACCACGAGCGCGCCGCCGGGCGCCAGCCGCTCGACGAAGTCGTCGAACACGGCGCCGTATGCCTCTGCGCTGCCGAAGAAGTCCAGATGGTCGGCTTCGATGTTGGTCACCACCGCGACATCGGGCGTGTATTCGAGCAATGAGCCGTCGCTTTCGTCGGCCTCGGCGACGAAGCAGTCACCGCTGCCGTGATGTGCGTTGGTGCCCGCCTCGCCGAGGTCACCGCCGACGGCGAACGACGGGTCGAATCCACTGTGCTGCAAGGCGACAATGAGCATCGACGTCGTCGACGTCTTGCCGTGAGTGCCGGTGACCATCAGCGTCTTGTAGCCGGCCATCAGCTTGGCCAGCACCACCGGCCGCAAGATCACCGGGATGCCGCGGCGCCGTGCCTCGACGAGCTCGGGGTTGGTTTTGGGGATCGCCGCATGCGTGGTCACCACCGCGGTCGGACCGCCGGGCAGAAGGTCGAGGGACGACTCGTCGTGCCCGATGCGGATCAGCGCTCCGCGCACCCGCAGGGCTGCGACACCGCGGGACTCCTTGGCGTCGGAGCCGGACACCTGTCCGCCGCGGTCGAGCAGGATGCGCGCGATGCCGGACATACCCGCGCCCCCGATGCCGACCATGTGCACACGCTGCAGCTCGGCGGGCAGCGAATTCCCCTTCACCGTCGCCGCTTTCGACTGCCCCGCCCGCTTCGGGCCACGTCCAGAACCACCTCGGCCACCCGCTGCGCGGCATCGCGGTGGCCTGCCATCGCCGCTGCGGCCGTCATCGCCGTCAGCCGCGCCTGGTCGCCGAGCACTCCGGTGACCGTGTCGCCGACGAACTGCGGGGTGAGGTCGGCGTCATCGACCAACAGCCCGCCGCCCACGTTGACAACGGGCAGCGCGTTGAGCCGCTGCTCGCCATTGCCGATCGGCAGTGGGACATACACCGCGGGCAGTCCGACGGCCGACACCTCGGCCACCGTCATCGCGCCCGACCGGCACATCGCCAGATCGGCCGCGGCGTAGGCCAGATCCATCCGATCCAGATACGGGACGGCGACATACGGCGGGTCACCGTCTGCGGGCTCGCGCAGCTCCAGCGTGTTCTTCGCACCGTAGGCGTGCAGCACCGAGACACCGCCTGCGGCAAGGTCTTTAGCCGCGGCCGACACTGCGCGGTTGATCGACTGCGCGCCCTGCGAGCCGCCGGTCACCAGCAGCACCCGCGCGTCGTCGGCGAATCCGAAGTGGGCACGGGCCTCCGCCCGCAGCGCCATCCGGTCGAGCGACGTGATCGCCGCGCGCACCGGAACACCGACGACCTCGGCGCGGCGCAGCCCCGGTTCGGGAACGGCGGAAAGCACGCGGGACGCCGAACGCGCACCGACCTTGTTGGCCCAGCCCGCGCTGGCGTTCGCCTCGTGTACCACCACCGGCACGCGGCGACGGCGGGCGGCCAGGTAGGCGGGCACCGCCACGTAGCCGCCGAACCCGACGACGACGTCGGCGTCGACGTCGTCGAGCACCGCGCGGGTCTCTTTCACGGCGCGAAGCACCCGCAGCGGCAGCCGCAGCAGGTCACCGCTGGGCTTGCGTGGCAGCGGCACCGGAGTGATCAACTCGAGGTCGTAGCCGCGTTCGGGAACCAGCCGGGTCTCAAGGCCCCGCTGGGTGCCAAGAGCGGTGATCCGCACCCCGGGCTCGAGCGCGCTGAGCGCATCGGCGACCGCCATGGCGGGTTCGACGTGGCCAGCTGTCCCGCCACCGGCGAGAACTACGGAAATCGGCCCATTCACCCGTGACGTTGACCTTCCAGTGTGCGAGCCTGTCGGCCCTGGTGGCGTTGTCCAGCTGCACGCTGGCCGCCTCCATGATGCCCTGAGCGTCGCACCGGCCGGTCGGCCGCATGGGGTTTGCGCCTGTTGTCCTTGGCGGGTTTGCGGGGGGCCTTGGCCGCGGGCTTGGGCGCGGGCTTGGGCGCGGGCTTGGCCTTCTTTACCCGCAGCCGGTCGCGCAGCGCCTCGGTGCGCGTCGGCGAGTACGGCCGGGGCAGCGGCAGCCGCAGCAGCCGGTTCACCGGGTCGTCGCGACCGGCGCGCAGCGCGGCCACCGCCTCGGGTTCGTGCCGGGCCGCATTGGCGATCACGCCGATGATCAGAAGCGTTGTCGCCGTTGATGTTCCTCCCGCAGAGATCAAGGGCAGCTGCAGGCCGGTTACCGGCAGCAGGCCGATGACGTAGCCGACGTTGATGAACGCCTGGCCGAGCACCCACATGGTGGCGGTGGCGGTGAGCAGCCGCAGGAACGGGTCGGCCGATCGCCGCGCGATCCGCATGCCCGTGTAGGCGAACAGGCCGAATAGGCACAGCAGGCCCGCGGCACCGACGAAGCCGAGCTCCTCGCCGATGATCGCGAAGATGAAGTCGTTGTGCGCGTTGGGCAGGTAATTCCACTTCGCGGTGCCCTGTCCAAGCCCGTCGCCGAAGACACCACCGTTGGCCAGCGCGAACCTGGCCTGTTTTGCCTGGTAGCCGGAGCCTTGCGAGTCGGCGCCGGGATTCAGCCAGGACATCACCCGGTCGGACCGGTAGCCCTCGGAGACCGCGAGGATCGCCGCGGACGCGACGGCGGCGAACAGCGAGGACAGGAAAACCCGCAGCGGGAGGCCTGCGTACCACAGCAGTGCCAGCAGGATGATGCCGAGCGACACCGTCTGCCCGAGGTCCGGCTGGGCGACGATGAGGGCCAGCGCGATCACCGCCGCGGGCACCAGCGGGATGAGCATCTCGCGCAGCGATGCGCGCTCGAGGCGCCGGGCGGCCAGCAGGTGCGCACCCCATATCGCGAAGGCGATCTTGGCCAGCTCGGACGGCTGCATGGAGAAGCCGGCGACGACGAACCAGCCGCGGGAACCGTTGGCTTCCTTGCCGATTCCAGGAATGAGCACCAGTACGAGCATCACGATGGTGATCGCGAAGGCGCTGAACGCGAGGCTGCGCATGGTCTGCACCTTCATGCGCATCGCCGTGTAGAAGGCGAAGAGGCCGACCAGCGTCCAGATCAGCTGCTTGCCGAAGATCACCCACGGCGAGCCGTCCTCGTCGTAGGAGTGCACGCCGGACGCCGAGAGCACCATGATCAGGCCCAGCGTTGTCAGCAGCGCGGCGACGGCGATGATGAGGTGAAACGACGTCATTGGCCGGCCCAGCCAGGCGCCGAACCGGGTGCGCGGCGCGTCTGTGGAGGCCGCGTCGGTGGCGGCGGCTGCCGCACCGGACCGGCGGAGCCGCAGCCGGTTGACGAGGGAACTCATGCCGCTACCGGGGCGCGCGCACGGCGGCCGCGAAGGCGTCACCGCGTTCGCCGTAGCCGCTGAACTGGTCGAAGGACGCACCCGCAGGAGCCAGCAGCACCGTGTCGCCGGGGCGGGCCAGCCGGCGCGCTGCGTCGACCACTGCGGTCATGAGTCGAGTCACAGAGGACTCATCTGGCTCATTTGTCACAGACACCACAGAATCCTCCCCCGTCACAACCTCCACGACGGGTACATCCGGGGCGTGTCGCGATAACGCATTGGCGACCTGTGCCCGGTCCCGACCGATCAACACAGCGCCGACCAGGCGATTGGCCACCCTGGAGACGAGATCGTCGACCGACGCTCCCTTGAGCAAACCTCCGGCGATCCACACCACGCGCGGATACGCGGCGATCGACGCGTGCGCGGCGTGCGGATTGGTGGCCTTCGAATCGTCGACGTACGTCACGCCGTCGAACTCGCCGACCACCTCGGCCCTGTGCCGCCCCACGTGAAACGAGGCGAGCGCGTCGGCGATCGCCGCTGGCGGCACGTCGACGGCGCGAGCCAGCGCCGCGGCGGCCAACGAGTTGAGCACACCGATCGGTCCTCGTACAGGGATGCGCGCGGTGTCGGCGAGCGCGACGCCCTCGGCATGGGGTCCAGAGAAGGCCCTGTCGACGAGCGCGCCGTCGCGGACGCCCAACTCCCCCTTGGCCGGTTCGCCGAGCCGGAACCCGACCCGCACGGAGGCTGCGGCGTGGTCGAGCAGCCCGGCCGCGATCGGGTCGTCGAGCCCGGCGATCGCCACCCGGCCGTTCAGCGCGCGCGCCTTGTCGCGGGCGTAGGCGTCCATCGAGCCGTGCCAGTCGAGGTGGTCCTCGGCCACGTTGAGCACCGCGCCTGCCTTCGGCCGCAGCGACGGCGCCCAGTGCAGCTGAAAACTCGACAGCTCGACGGCGAGCAGATCGGCGGGCTCGGCGAGCATGTCGATGACCGGGTTGCCGATGTTGCCGCACAGCACCGCCCGCCGCCCCGCGGCGACCAGCATCGCGTGCAGCATCGACGTGGTCGTCGTCTTGCCGTTGGTGCCCGTCACCACCAGCCACTGCTTCGGCGTGCCGAACCAGCCCGCCTGATCCAGCCGCCACGCCAGTTCGACGTCGCCCCAGATCGGTACGCCCGCGGCGGCCGCGGCCGCCAAAACCGGTGCGGTGGGCGGGAATCCGGGGCTGGTGACGACGAGTGCGTAGTCGCCGATGTGCGCGACGGCCTCCGCGGTGGTGACGACGGACGCGGGCGTGATGAGGCGTTGCAGCGCCAGCGGGTCGTCGTCGCAGATGGTCAGCCGCACACCCGTCGGCTCCAGCGCGGCGCTGACCGAGCGCCCGGTGATACCCGCACCTGTCACCAGAACGCGGGTGCCTGGCGCGAGCTCCGCGATCGCGGGACGCGTCACATCAAGCCCCGACGGCGGCGAGCCACTCGCTGTAGAAGAGCGCGACGCCCAGGCCGCAGGCGATCGCGGTCAACAACCAGAACCGGATGATGACCGTGGTTTCGGCCCACCCGACCAATTCGAAGTGATGGTGAAACGGCGCCATCCGGAAAACCCGTCGGCCGGTGGTGCGGAACGCCAGGATCTGCACCACCACCGACGTCACCTCGGCGACGAACAGCGCGCCGATCACCACCGCGAGCATCTCGGTGCGGCTGAGCACCGACAGCCCGGCTATCACGCCGCCGAGCGCCAGCGAGCCGGTATCGCCCATGAAGATCTTGGCGGGTGCGGCGTTCCACCACAGGAACCCGATGCAGGCCCCGGCCGTCGCCGCGGCGATCAACGCGAGGTCCAACGGATCGCGCACGTTGTAGCAGCCCACGCCGGGCGCCGTCGCACACGCGTTGCGGAACTGCCAGAAGGTGATGATCACGTAGGCCGCGCAAACCATCGCCATCGCGCCCGCGGCAAGCCCGTCCAGCCCGTCGGTGAAGTTCACCGCATTGGACCATGCGTAGACGATCAGGATGCAGAAGACCACGAACACCGCGGGAGCTAGTGTGACAGTGGCGATTTCGCGGACATACGACAATTCGGCGCTGCCCGGGGTGAGCCCGTCGGCGTTGCGGAACTGCAGTGCGAGCGCGCCGAAGATGACGGCGGCCAACAGCATGCCGACGGTCTTCGCGGTTTTGTTCAGGCCGAGGTTGCGCGACCGGCGGATCTTGATCAGGTCGTCGACGAACCCGACGGCGCCCAGCGCGGTCGCAAGGCCGAGGATCAGCAGCCCCGTCGCGGACGGCCCGTCCCCGTTGAGCGCCATGGCGACGAGGTGGGTGCCGAGGTAACCCGCCCAGATGCCTGCCAGGATCGCCACGCCGCCCATCGAGGGCGTGCCGCGCTTCTTGTGGTGGCTCGGCGGGCCGTCCTCGCGGATCTCGTGGCCGAAGCCCTGCCGGGTGAAGAGCCCGATCAGGGCGGGGGTCAGCAGGATCGACACCGCCAGCGCGATGCCGACGGCGATGAGGATCTGCCTCATGAGGCGACCAACGCCTCTGCCAGCTTGCCCAATCCGGCCGCATTGCTGGCCTTGACGAGGACGACATCGCCCGGCCGTAGCTCGGCTCGCAGCAGTGCCAGCGCGGCGTCAGCGTCGGCGACCATGTTGGCCTCTCCTCCCCACGAGCCCTCCATGACCGCGCCGTGATGCATCGCGCTCATAGATCTCCCGGTTCCCACGACGACGAGTCGACTGATATCTAATCGCACCGCCAGCCGGCCGATGCGGTCGTGTTCCGATATCGCGTCGTCGCCGAGCTCGGCCATCTCGCCGAGCACCGCCCAGCTGCGCCGGGTCTGGATGCCCTGGCGGGCCATCCAGGCCAGCGATTTCAGGCCGGCCAGCATGGAATCCGGGTTGGCGTTGTACGCGTCGTCGATCACCGTGACCCCGTCGAACCGGGTGGTGACGTGCATGCGGTGCTCGGAGACCGGGCCCGCCCCCGCCAGCGCCGTCGCCACCTGCGCGCCGGTTGCCCCGCACTCCAGGGCCACTGCGGCCGCACACAGCGCATTGGACACCTGGTGGTCGCCGTGCACGGCCAGCGTCACGTCGACGTCGGCGCCGCCGGCATGCAAGGTGAAACTCGGCCGGGCGACGGCGTCCAGTGTCACCGGGCCCGCCCACACGTCGGCGCCAGGCGAGCGCGACACCCTGACCACCCGGGCCGCGGTCTGCTCGGCCATCGCCGCGACCGCATCGTCGTCGGCATTGAGAATGACCACGCCCGACGCCGGAACAGCTTGCGGCAGCTCGGCTTTCGTCCGGGCAATGGCCTCGCGGGAGCCGAACTCGCCGAGGTGGGCGGTGCCGACGTTGAGCACGACGGCGATCGACGGCGGGGCGATCGCGGCCAGGTCGGCGATGTTGCCTGGGTGGCGCGCCGACATCTCCAGGATCAGGTAGTCGGTGTCCTCTCCCGCCTGCAGCACGGTCCACGGGTGACCGAGCTCGTTGTTGAAGGAGCCGGGCGGGGCGACCACCTCGCCGAGGGGTGCGAGCACAGCCGCGACCAGATCCTTGGTGGACGTCTTGCCCGACGAGCCGGTGATGCCGACGATCGTCAGGCCGCCCGCCACCAGTTCGGCGGCAACGGCGGCGGCGAGCCGGGCCAATGCGGCCAGCACGGCCGCACCGGAGCCGTCGGTGTCGTACTCGAGCACGCTGGCGGCAGTGTCGGTCTCTTCGTCGACGCGCGGCCTGACCACGATCGCAGGCACGCCGACCGGGCGGGCCGCAAGCACCCCGACCGCACCGGCGGCCACCGCGGCGGCGGCGAAGTCGTGGCCGTCGGCACGTGCACCGGGAAGCGCAAGGAACAAACCGCCGGATGTCAGGGCGCGCGAGTCGAACTCGACGGTTCCCGTCACCTTGGTCGCGGCGGCGTCCTCGGCGGAGATGTCGGCCAGCTCACCGCCGACGATGTCGGCGATCTGCGCGAGGCTCAGTTCGATCACGCGCGCGACCCCAACGCCTCGAGCGACTGCGCCAGCTCGTCGCGGTCGTCGAACGGCCGCGTCTTGCCGTGGCTGGTCTGGCCCGCCTCGTGACCCTTGCCTGCGATCAGGACCACGTCCCCTGCGCGGGCCCATGCGACGGCGTGGTCGATGGCCTCGCGCCTGTCGCCGATTTCGACCACCTCCGCCCGGCCGCCCTTGGCGCCCGCCGTGATCGTCGCGCGGATCGCGGCGGGGTCCTCGTCGCGCGGGTTGTCGTCGGTGACCACCACCAGGTCGGCCAGCTCGGCGGCCACCCGGCCCATCGGCTCGCGCTTGCCGGGGTCGCGATTACCGCCCGCGCCGAACACCACCGCGACCCGGCCGGTGGTCTGCCCGCGCAGCGTTTCCAGCACCGCGCCCAGTGCGCCCGGCTTGTGCGCGTAGTCGACCAGCGCCAGGAAGTCCTGGCCGCGGTCGATGGGTTCAAGGCGACCTGGCACGCGCGCATCCCGCAAACCAGGCCCCGCCTGTTCGGGCGACACCCCGACCGCGTCGAGAAGCGCCACCGCGAGCAGACAGTTCGCGACGTTGTAGCGGCCGGGCAGCGCGATGCGCAGCCCGTGGTGCACGCCTACGGGATCGACGGCGAGGAACTCCTGCGCCCCGCGGTCGACCGCGCTGATGTCCTGGACACGCCAGTCGGCGACGCCGGTCGTGCTGACCGTCACGGGGTTCTGTGCGAGCGCCGCCATCGCGCGGCCCGCGTCGTCGTCGACGCACACCACGGAAGCGGCTGCGCGCGTCGGTGATCCGGGCGCGAACAGCCGTGCTTTGGCGTCGAAGTAGTCCTCCATCGTCGGGTGGAAGTCCAGATGATCCCGCGACAGGTTGGTGAAGCCGCCGACCGCGAAGTCCACGCCGTCGACACGGCCGAGGCTCAGCGCGTGGCTGGACACCTCCATCGCCACGGTATCCACGCCCTGTTCGACCATCAGCGCGAGCAGCGCCTGCAGATTGGGCGCCTCGGGTGTGGTCAGTGCGCTCGGCAGGTCCTCACCCGCGATCCGGATGCCGACGGTGCCGATCAGCCCCGCGACCCGGTCGGCAGACCGCAGCCCGGCCTCGACCAGATAGGTCGTGGTGGTTTTGCCCGATGTGCCGGTCACCCCGATCACCCGAAGGTGGCGCGACGGGTTGCCGTACACCGTTGCGGCCAGCCCGCCAAGCACCGAGCGGGGGTCGGGATGCACCAGCACGGGCACCGACGGGTGCGGCCCCATGTGGGCAAGCCCGTCGGAATCGGTCAGCACCGCGACCGCGCCGCGCTTGACGGCGTCATTCGCGAAGCGGCCGCCGTGCGAGGACGCACCGGGCAGCGCGGCGAATAGGTCACCCGGCGCAGCGTCCTGGCTGCGCAGGGTCACGCCGGTGACAACGGTCTCGCGGCCGTCCTCAGCAGGCTGGATGACCGCGCCCACCTGGTCGGCCAGTGGGCCGAGCGCCTGGCCGGCGGGATGCGAGGGACGCAGCTTCATGGCGATGACACAGTACCGGCCGCCTCGCAGGCGGCCCCGCGCTCAGGTGGCTTGCAGCGTCAGCGGCGGCCCGGGGTCGGGCGACAGCGGGATGTTCTCGCGCTGCACCAGCCAGCTCGCGATGTTGTGGAACAGCGGCGCCATCGTCGTGCCCGGCTGCCCATCGGCGGTGCGATGCGGATTGTCGGCCATGATGCCGATCACGTAGCGCGGGTTGTCGGTGGTGACCATGCCCGCGAAGGTGATCCAGTAGACGTCGCTGTAGTAGCAGCCGCAGGCCGGGTTGATCTGCTGCGCGGTGCCGGTCTTGCCGGACAGCTGATAGCCCTCGACTGCGCCGGTCGAACCGGTGCCTTGCTGGTAGCCCATCGGGTCGCGCTGCAGGGTGGCACGCAGCATGTTGCGCACGGTCTGGGCGGTCTGCGGCGACACCACCCGGACTCCGTCGGGACGGGGCTCCTCGGTGCGGGTGCCGTCGGGTGCGATGGTGGCCTTGACGATGCGGGGCGGAATCCGGAGGCCGTCGTTGGCGATCGCCTGGTACATGCCCGTCATCTGCAGCAGCGTCATCGAAAGGCCCTGCCCGATGGGCAGGTTGGAGAACGTGCTGCCCGACCACTGGTCGATCGGCGGGACAAGGCCCTCGCTTTCGCCGGGCAGCCCGACGTCGGCGCGCTTGCCGAGACCGAACTTGTCCAGCATCTGGGCATAGCGCTCGGGGCCGATGCGCTGCGCCAGCATCAGCGTGCCGACGTTGGACGACTTCCCGAACACGCCGGTGGTGGTGTAGGGCATCACGCCGTGTTCCCACGCGTCGTTGACCGTGACGCCGCCCATGTTGATGGAGCCGGGAACCTGGAGCACCTCGTCGGGGTTGGACAGCCCGAACTCGATCACCGACGACGCCGTGATGATCTTGTTCACCGAGCCAGGCTCGAACGGCGAGGAGACGGCCAGATTGCCCAGCTGCCGATTGTTCTGGCGGCCGATGTCCTGACTCGGGTCGAACGTATTGTCGTTCGACATCGCCAGCACCTCACCGGTTTTCGCATCCAGCACCACCGCCGAGAGGTTGTTGGCACCGGAGGCGTCCTTGGCCTGCTGCACCTGCTGCTGGACGTAGAACTGGATATCGTCGTCGAGGGTCAGCTGGACCGTGGAGCCGTTGACTGCCGTGTGCCGGTTGCGGTAGCTGCCCGGGATGACCACACCGTCCGAACCGCGGTCGTAGGTCACCGAGCCGTCGGTGCCTGACAACGTGGCGTCCATCGAGTCCTCGAGGCCGAGCAACCCATGGCCGTCCCAGTCGATGCCACCGACGACGTTGGCCGCCAGCGAGCCGCCCGGATACTGGCGCAGGTCCTGGCGCTCCGAGCCGACCTCCGGGAACTTCTTCGAAATCGCCTCGGCGATAGCGGGATCCACCGCACGCGCGAGATAAACGAACGTCTCGTTGCTCCTGAGCTTCTTCAGCACGGTCTTGGCGTCGGGCTTGTTGTTCAGCCGCATTGCGACTTCGGCCGCGATGTCGCGCAGCCTGGTGTCGGGATCCGGCGCCGCGGGCGACTTCGCCCTGGCATCGGCAAGCTGCTTGCGGATCTTGACCGGCTGGAAGGTCAGGGCCCGCGCCTCGATGGTGAACGCGAGCTTGTCGTTATTCCTGTCGACGATGCTGCCGCGCACGGCCTTGTCGACGTCGGTGACCTTGAGCTGGCCGGCCGCCTCGGCACGCAGGCCCGCCGCAAGGGGCACCTGCAGGTTGAACAGCTGCGCCGCGGCGACAATGAGCACTAGGAAGATGACGGCGTTGCCTGCGCGGTGCCGGAACACGAAAGACGCACTGCGCAAACCGGTGTCGGTCACCGGCTTACGGGTCCGGCGCGCGTGGGCGGAACGTTCCTGCGGAGCGCTCGGGCGTGGCTGCTGACCCTTGCTGCCTCGTTGACCGTTGCCGCGGCTCACGTCGGGGCGCCGGGTGTGGTCGCGGTGACCGGACCCAACTGCTCAGGGGCGCCGGGAACCGCCTGCTGCGGCGCGGCCAGCGGGTCGGGGGGCGATTCAGCGGGCGGTTCGGCGGGCCCGAGCGCGGGCGGCAGGCCGCTGGTCGCATGCGGGGCGTCGGGCAGCGGGACCGCCAGCGGAGCGGCCGCCTGCTCGGGCGCCACAGGCGCGGGAGCCACAGGCGCGGGAGCCACAGGCGCGGGAGCCACAGGCGCGGGTGAAGGTGCCGCGGGCCCAGTGCGTTCCGGCATCCGGACGACGACCTCGCGGGGGTCGACGACCGGCGGTGCGGGCTTGGCGGCGGCCTGTGCGGGAGGCGGCGGGGTGTCGTCGGGAAGCGGCGTGTTCAGCGGCGGCGGCGGAACCCCTTCTGCGGGTTTGGGTGTGCCTACCACGATCCAGTTTCCCTGCGGATCCTGCACGAGGTGTGCGGTGTCGCGCGACGGGATCATCCCGAGCTGGCGGGCGGACTCGGCGAGCGCGGGTGCGGCCTGCGCCTCGAGGACGTCGCGCTCGAGGGAGTCCTTCTGCTGCATCAGCGCCTGCGTGGTCTGTCTCGCGCTGCCCAGCTGGTAGGACCGCTCTGCGGCATCGGTGGACAGCCATAGCGTGACGCCCAGCCCCAGCCCGAGCGAGCCGATGACCAGCACCACGAACGGAACCCTCGCGGCCAGTGTGCGCGGGTTGAGGTCGATGGCCGAAACCCGGGTGATGAACCGCTCTTTGAATGACGGGCGGATGACCTTGGGCGCCTTAGCCTTTCGCGCCTTGGCTCGCGCCTTCGCCTGGCTGGCGTTCTTCGGCCGGACCGGCTTGATCTGCGGCCTGGTGATCGGCGCGGTGTCGGTCGCGCGTGGACGTCCCCGACGCGGCGGTGCATCTGCGGACCTGCGCTGGGTGCCGCGGGCGGGCTGACGCTGGGTGCGGCGGCGCTTATCGGTGCCGCGCACGGCCGTCGGTCGCTTGGCCTTCATGAGATATCCCTTCCAGCAACCTTTTCCAGTGCTCGAAGCCGCACCGAGGCGCTTCGTGGGTTGAGTTCGATCTCTGCTGCGCTCGCCCGCTCCGCGCCGCGGGTCAAGCTGGTGAACTCCGGCTCGTGTCCGGGTAGCTCGACGGGAAGGCCCGGCGGCGTGCGGGATGCGGTAGCGGCGGCGAACAGGTTCTTGACGATGCGGTCCTCCAATGACTGATAGGACATCACCGCGATGCGACCGCCGCTGCGGAGGGTTCTCAGCGCGGCGGGCAATGCATCGCGCAGCGTGTCCAGTTCTCCGTTGACGGCCACCCGAAGTGCCTGAAAGGTGCGCTTGGCCGGATGCCCACCGGTGCGACGGGCGGGCGCCGGGATCGCGTCGTAAAGCAGCTCCACGAGATCGCCGGTGCGCGCGAACGGCCTGCGGGCGCGTCTGCGAACGATCTCAGCGGCGATCCGGCCCGCGAAGCGCTCCTCACCGAACTCGCGCAGGATACGGGTCAGCGCCCGCTCGTCGTATGTGTTCACGATCTCGGCTGCCGTCAGCTCCGCGTCGGGATCCATCCGCATGTCGAGCGGCGCGTCGGCGGAATAGGAGAATCCCCGCTCGGCGCGATCCAGTTGCATCGACGAAACGCCGAGGTCGAACAACACGCCGTCGGTTTCAGGCTGGCCGGATTCGCTTGCCCAGTAACCGGATTGGGCGAGCGCACCCTCGATCCCGTCGAACCGGGTGCGGGTCAGCAGAACCCGGTCGGAGAACGGCGCCAGCCGCTCGCCTGCGATCCACAAGGCATCAGGGTCGCGATCGAGCCCGATCAACCGCAGGCCGGGCAATTCCTCGAGGAACCGCTCGGCATGTCCGCCCGCTCCCAGCGTGGCATCGACGAGAACGGCTCCCGATCCGTCGGGGCTGCGCCGGGTCAACGCGGGCATCAGCAGTTCCACGCAGCGGTCGAGCAGGACCGGCATGTGTCCGTGTCCGCCAGCAGCCATGACAGTGCCTCCGAAGAATGGCCTCCGTGTACCGGGGTCTCTGTCCGAGCGCGCGGACCTGGCGTTGGGGAAGTACGCCAGGGCCGGCTCGGACAGAGGCCGCGGTACACGGTCAGCCGCGGAATCAGATGATGTCGCGCAGAGTTTCATCGCTAGCCGCGGAGAAGTTCTCTTCGTGAGTCTCTTGGTATTCCCGCCACGCCTCTGCATCCCAGATCTCGAGGTAGTCGACCGAGCCGATCACCACGCAGTCCTTCGACAGGTTGGCGTAGCGACGATGGTCGGCCGACAACGTGATCCGGCCTTGCGAGTCGGGGTGTTGTTCATCGGTTGCGGCAGCGAGGTTGCGGAGGAACGCGCGGGCTTCCGGATTGCTTCGCGACGCCCCCGACGCCCGCCTGGCCAGTGCCTCGAATTCGGCGCGTGGATAGACGGCAAGGCTGTGATCTTGGCTCTTTGTGACCATCAACCCTCCTGCCAGCGCGTCGCGGAACTTGGCGGGCAGCGTCAGCCGCCCCTTGTCGTCGAGCTTGGGCGTGTAGGTGCCGAGAAACATCTCGCCACCTCCCGCCACTCCGGAGCCCCGGATGCTCCGTTGCCCGCCACTTTACCCCACAATCCCCCACTACGCTCCAATTGCCAGCAAATGTTGCGACCGTTTCCCCACGAATAGGGACAACCTGCGGTCGGAGACGCTCGAGGCTCAGCTGCCGGCAGCCCGAATGCCCTGGTAACCGGCATGTGGGGCGAAGTGGGGCCGCTGGGCACAAAAAAATGGGGCAGCCGAATTGGCTACCCCATCGTGATAGTTGCGTTATTCGTCGAAGCGGCGGCGGAAGCGGTCTTCCATCCTGCTGGTGAACGAACCACCGGAGCCCTTGGCGCGCTTCTGCCGAGAACCGCCCTGCTCAGCGCCGGAGGCATCCCGTCCACGGGTCATCCTCGGCCCGGTGATGGCGAACACGACGCCACCGAACATCACCAGGAAGCCGAAAACCGAAAGGATCGGGAAACTTCCGATCATCGTGGCCTTGAACGCCACGCCGCACACCAGCATCGCGAGACCGATCACGAACAGGGCCGCGCCCTGCAGCCGACGACGAGCCGATGGAGCACGAAGGTTGCCGCCACGCACGCTCGACGCGAACTTGGGGTCCTCGGCATAGAGAGCGCTCTCGATCTGATCGAGCATGCGCTGCTCATGATCGGAGAGTGGCATGCGTCCCTCCTTGCCGCCCGTCACTTGGTCTTCAACGCCTTTTATGCCCGCATTCACGGACATCCAAGAGCCATGATACGAGTTGAATCTGAGCCTTACCACCTAGTTCGCGCCCTGATTGTATGACGTGCACCGCCCCTGTGACTCACCGCCTCGGCATGCCGATAATGGCGTTGGTTGGAGACACAGCGGAAGGGAGGGCTTCGGCGTTGGCGACATTTCTCATCGATCTGTCGCCGGACGACATGCAGCGCCGGCTCACCGATGCGCTCGGCGTCTACGTGGACGCGATGCGCTATCCGCGCGGCACCGAGGACCAGCGGGCATCGATGTGGCTCGAGCACACTCGCAGGAACGGGTGGAACGCCGTCGCCGCGGTGGAAGTGCCGGATGCCGGGGAGCCCGATCCCGCCGCGGACCTGCGCATTGCACCGATCGTCGGGGTCGCCTACGGCTACTGCGGCGCCCCCGACCAGTGGTGGCAGCAGCAGGTCGTCGCAGGGCTGCAGCGCGTCGGCGCCGACCGGTCCCGCATCGCCGAGCTGATGTCGAGCTACTTCGAGCTGACCGAACTGCACATCCATCCGCGTGCCCAGGGGCGCGGGCTGGGCGAGGCACTGGCCCGGCGGCTTCTCGCGGGCCGCGTCGAGTCGCACGTGCTGCTGTCCACTCCCGAGATCAACGGGGAGTCCAACCGTGCGTGGCGGCTGTATCGCAGGCTCGGCTTCACCGACGTCATCCGCGGCTACCACTTCGCGGGCGATCCCCGCGCCTTCGCGATCCTCGGGCGGTCCCTGCCGCTCTAGCGCCTTTCGTCTGGCACGATGACCTCGTGCCGAATCGCCGCCGCGTCCGCCTGCTGGCGATCGTGCTGCTGCTTGTGATCCTTCCGACGGCAGTCGGCTGCGTGCGCGTGCGGGCGAGCATCACCGTCTCCCCCGACGACCGGGTGTCCGGGCAGATCGTCGCGGCCGCCAAACAGCGCGGCGCCGACGACAAGGGCCCCCAGCTGCTGAACAACCTGCCGTTTTCCAACAAGGTGGCGATCTCCGACTACAACAAGGACGACTACGTCGGCTCGCAGGCCGTGTTCTCCGACCTGACCTTCGCCGAGCTGCCCCAGCTGGCCAACATGAACCGGGACGCGGCGGGCGTTGACCTATCCCTTCGCCGCGCAGGCGATCTGGTGATTCTCGACGGCCGCGCCGACCTGACGTCGCTGACCGATTCCGACGCCGACGTGTCGCTGTCCGTGTCGTTTCCCGGCGAGGTGACGTCCACCAACGGCGACCAGGTGGCCTCAGAGGTCGTCGAGTGGAAGCTGAAGCCGGGCGTGGTGAGCACGATGAGCGCGCAGGCCCGCTACACCGACCCGAGCGCGCGATCGTTCACCGGGGCGGCGATCTGGCTGGCATTGGCGTCGTTCCTGGTGGCCGGCATCCTCGGGGCGCTGGCGTGGGTTAACCGCGACCAGTCCCCCCGGCTCGTCGATACGGCGGCCCGCTTCCGCGACTAGCGACCGTCCTGGCTTGCTACAAAGCCGGTGGCAGGCTTTACCCTGGATGCACTCACGGCGAAATCGACCGAAAGGGGCGCCGCGCTGAGCGTGGACACAGCGGCACCGTCAGCCATCGAGTTGGCAAGCGCCGTGACCGACCAACTGCGGGAGTACCTCAGGGAGCGCCGCAGCCAGTGCGCCTACATCGGCGACGACTACGCCGAACTGACCGCGGCGCTGGAAGAGTTCGTGCTGCGTGGTGGTAAGCGGCTGCGTCCCGCGTTCGCCTACTGGGGCTGGCGCGCGGTCGCCGACCGGGAAGCCGACCCGTCGATCCTGCGGTTCTTCGCCGCGCTCGAGCTGCTGCACGCCTGCGCGCTGGTGCACGACGACGTGATCGACGACTCCGCGACCCGCCGCGGCCTGCCCACGGTGCACCGGCTGTTCGCCGATCAACACCGCGACCGGCACTGGCGGGGGTCGGCCGACCAGTTCGGGCTGTCGGCCGCGATCCTGCTCGGCGATCTCGCCCTGGTGTGGGCCGACGACATCGTCGCAACCACGGAGCTTTCCGCCGATGCGCGGCGACGCGTCCAGCTGGTCTGGTCCGATATCCGCACCGAGGTGCTCGGCGGGCAGTATCTCGACATCGTGGCCGAATCCAGCGGCGCGACGACGGTCGCGTCGGCAATGACCGTCAACACCTACAAGACCGCGTCCTACACCGTCACCCGGCCGTTGCAGCTGGGGGCCGCGGCCGCCGCCGACCGGCCCGACGTGCAGGCGATCTTCCACGAGGTGGGCACCGACATCGGGGTGGCCTTCCAGCTTCGAGACGATGTGCTCGGGGTGTTCGGCGACCCCGCGGTGACCGGTAAGCCGTCGGGCGACGATCTCCGGTCAGGCAAGCGCACGGTGCTGCTCGCCGAAGCCGTCGAGCTTGCCGACAAATCCGATCCCGTGGCCGCCGAACTGCTGCGGTCGTCGATCGGCACGGAGCTCTCCGACGCGCAGGTGCGCGAGGTGTGTCTTGCCATCGAGTCCGTTGGCGCGCTGGCCGCCGTGGAGCAGCACATCGACATGCTCACCAGACGGTCGCTGGAAGCATTGAATGCCGCACCTATCGACGCACAGGCGAAGACGGGCCTCTCCAAGCTCGCCAGGTTGGCCGCGAACCGATCCGCCTGAGCCAGTGACGCCCTTCGCGCGGCTGTCCGCGTTCACCAGATCGCCGGAGGCGCGGCCCGCCCTGCTCGGCTTTCTCGGCGCACTGCTGATCACCGCGGGCGGCCTCGGCGCGGGCAGCACGCGGCTGCACGATCCCCTGCTGGAGTCGCTGCACCTGTCCTGGCTGCGCTTCGGACACGGACTTGTGCTGTCCTCCGTGATGTTGTGGACTGGCGTCGCGTTGATGCTGTTCGCCTGGCTATGGCTGGGCCGCAAGGTGATCGACGGCTCGGCGCGCGAGTACACGATGGTGGCCACCACGGGCTTCTGGCTGGCGCCGCTTTTGCTTTCCGTGCCGGTGTTCAGCCGCGACACCTACTCATATCTGGCACAGGGCGCGTTGTTGCGCGACGGCTTCGACCCGTATGTGGTCGGGCCGGTCGACAACCCGAACTCCTTGCTGGACAACGTGAGTCCAATCTGGACGACCACAACGGCGCCCTACGGGCCCGCGTTCCTCATCGTCGCGAAGTTCGTCACCATGCTGGTTGGCGACCACGTGATCGCGGGCACTATGGTGCTGCGGCTGTGCATGCTGCCCGGGTTGGTGATGCTGGTCTGGGCCGCGCCGCGGATGGCCCGCCACGTCGGCGCCAACGGGGCTGCGGCGCTGTGGATCTGCGCGCTCAACCCGCTGGTGATCATCCACCTGATGGGCGGCGTGCACAACGAGATGCTGATGGTCGGCCTGATGGCGGCGGGCATCGCGTTGATATTCCAGCGCCACCCGATCGCAGGCAACGCGCTGATCGTCATCGCGGTGGCGGTGAAAGCCACGGCAGGACTTGCACTTCCGTTCATGGTGTGGGTCTGGGCACGTCAACTCTCCGAGCGGCGGAACCTGTCACCGCTGAAGGCTTTCGCGGCCGCCACCGCGGGCGCGATCGCCGTCTTCGTCGCGGTGTTCGCCGTCCTGTCGTTGCTGGCCGGCGTCGGCCTCGGCTGGCTGACCGCGCTCGCGGGCTCGGTGAAGATCATCAACTGGCTGACGGTGCCCACCGCCTTTTCGAATGTCGTCAACGCGGTGGGCGGGCTGTTCTTCCCCGTCAACTTCTACGCCGTGCTCGAAGTCGCCCGCATCGTGGGCATCGCGATCATCGCCATCTCACTTCCGCTGCTGTGGTGGCGGTTCCGGCACACCGACAAACAGGTGCTGACCGGTATCGCGTGGGCGATGGTGATCGTGGTGCTGTTCGTGCCCGCCGCGCTGCCCTGGTACTACACCTGGCCGCTGGCGGTGTTGTCGGCGCTGGCGCAGAGCAGGCAGGCCATCGCGGCGATCGCAGGCTTCTCCACCTGGATCATGGTGATCTTCAAACCCGATGGCTCGCATGGCATGTACTCGTGGATCCACGTGCTGCTGGCGACGGCCGTCGCAGTGGGCGCGTGGTATTCGCTGTACAAGACGCGGGAACCGCCGCAGGACAAGGCCACCGATGACGATCCGGCCGAACAGCCGGTGACCACTCAGTAGGCCACTACCCGGGTCGGGTCAATATGCCATCGCCTGGGCGCGGCGCACCACCTCGCGCGCTTGATGCGAATGCAGCGCGTCGACGGGCCGTGCATTGTCCTGCCGGTCCATCGATCCGTCCCGCCTGATGGTGAGCGACGGATCGGGGGTGAACAGCCAGCGCACGATCTCGGTGTCGCGGTATCCCCCGTCGTGCAGTACGACGAGCAACCCCGGCAGGCTCTTGACGACGTGGCCGGCGTCGTCGAAGAAGACTCTCGGCACGACCACCGCGCCTTCGCGGCGGACGCCGACGAGATACCCCTCCCGCAACTGCTGTTGGACCTTCGTCACCGGGACACCCATCAGCTGGGCGACGTGGGGCAGGTCGTAGACGTCCTCGGCAGGGTCGAGGACGTCTTCTGCGGCCGGAATGCTGCTCACCGCCCCGAGTGTAGGACGCGCGACGCGGTCTCGGAGGCAGTCGGCAACCATAGTTCGCTCCGTAACATGAGTGCGGTGGAGACCCACCAGCAATCCGACCCACTCACCGGGGCCGTGCTGGATGGGCGATATCGCGTCGACACCATGATCGCGACCGGCGGGATGTCGGGGGTGTACCGCGGCCTCGACCTCCGGCTGGATCGGCCGGTGGCCCTCAAGATCATGGATTCCCGCTATGCCGGCGACAACCAGTTCCTCACCCGGTTTCAGCGCGAGGCCCGCGCGGTCGCCAAGTTGAAGGCCCCCGGCCTCGTGTCCGTCTACGACCAGGGCATCGACGGCCACCATCCGTTCCTGGTGATGGAGCTCATCGAGGGCGGCACCCTGCGCGAGCTGCTGGTCGAACGCGGCCCGATGCCGCCGCACGCGGTGGCCGCCGTGCTCGGTCCCGTGCTCGGCGGCCTGGCGGTGGCCCACCACGAAGGACTCGTGCACCGCGACGTCAAACCGGAGAACGTGTTGATCTCCGACGACGGCGACGTCAAGATCGCCGACTTCGGGTTGGTGCGGGCGATCGCGGAAGCCAAGATCACTTCCACCAGTGTGATTTTGGGAACGGCGGCGTATCTGTCACCCGAGCAGGTCAGCACCGGCGACGCCACCCCCGCCAGCGATGTCTACGGCGTCGGCATCCTGGCCTACGAACTGCTGACCGGCCGCACGCCGTTCACCGGTGACACCGCGCTGGCCGTTGCGTATCAGCGGATGGATCGCGACGTGGCTCCGCCGAGCACGGTGATTGGCGGCGTGCCAAAGCAATTCGACGATTTCGTGCTGCGCGCGACGAAGCGGAACCCCGCCGACCGGTATGCCGACGCCGACGAGATGGGGGCCGAACTCGAGGAGATCGTCGACGAGTTGGGGTTGCCTGACTTCCGGGTGCCCGCCCCGCGTAACTCCGCCCAGCATTTGTCTGCCGAGGTGCACCGAAGCCGGGTCAACGAGCACACCACGACGGTCAACAACGCGAAACCGGTGCCGCCGCGTCAGCACACCCGGGAGCTGACCCGAGGACCCGACGACTGGCGGCCGGACGAGCCGGCAGCCGAGTACCACGGCGTCGCAGGGCAATTCGCCGGCATCGACATGAACGAGTTCTACTGGGCCCGGCAACGCGGTAAGCGCATGCTGTTCTTCTGGGTGGTCGCCGTGCTGGTGCTCACCGGTGCACTCGCCGCCGCCGCATGGACGATCGGCAGCAATCTGACCGGCTTGATCTGAGGCGCGCAGCACCCCGAGCGACGCTAGTCGCGCAGCATTTCAGCGACGAGGAACGCCAGTTCCAGTGACTGCTGGGTGTTGAGCCGCGGATCACAGGCGGTCTCGTAGCGGCCCGCCAGGTCGGAGTCGGAGATGTCCTGCGCGCCGCCGAGGCATTCGGTGACGTTCTCGCCGGTGATCTCGACGTGGATGCCGCCGGGATGGGTGCCAAGCGCGCGGTGCACCTCGAAGAAGCCCTGCACCTCGTCGACGATGCGGTCGAAGTGACGCGTCTTGTAGCCGGTAGACGACTCGTGGGTGTTTCCGTGCATCGGATCGCACTGCCAGATCACCTGGTGACCCGTCGCCTGCACCTTCTCGATGATCGGCGGCAGCAGGTCGCGCACCTTGTTGTTGCCGAGCCTGCTCACCAGCGTCAGCCTGCCGGGCTGGTTGTTCGGGTCGAGCCGCTCGACGTACTCGACGGCCACCTCGGGCGTCATCGACGGGCCGATCTTCACGCCGATCGGGTTGGCGATGACTTCGGCGAACGCGACGTGCGCGCCGTCGAGCTGACGGGTGCGCTCACCGACCCACACGTAGTGCGCCGAAAGGTCGTAGAGCTTCGCCTTGCCCTCGTCGTCGTGCGAGAGCCGCAGCATCGCGCGCTCGTAGTCGAGCACCAAAGCCTCATGGCTGGCGTAGATCTCGGCGGTCTGCAGGTTGCGGTCGTCGACGCCGCACGCGCTCATGAACGTCAGCCCGCGATCGATCTCACCGGCAAGCGCCTCGTAGCGCGCGCCTGCAGGCGATGTCCGGACGAACTCCCGGTTCCAGTCGTGCACCAGGTGCAGCGATGCCAGGCCCGACGACGTCAGCGCCCGCACCAGGTTCATCGCGGCGCTCGCGTTCGCGTAGGCGCGCACCAGGCGGGACGGATCGTGTTCGCGCACCGCGGCGTCCGGTGCGAACCCGTTGATCATGTCGCCGCGGTAGGACTTCAGGCCCAGCGCGTCGAGGTCGGCCGACCGAGGCTTGGCGTACTGGCCCGCGATCCGGGCGACCTTGACCACCGGCATGCTCGCGCCATAGGTCAGCACCACCGCCATCTGCAGCAGCGTGCGGATGTTCGCGCGGATGTGCGGTTCGGTGTTGTCGACGAACGTCTCGGCGCAGTCGCCGCCCTGCAGCAGGAAGGCCTTGCCGAGGGCCACGTCCGCCAGCAGCCCCTTGAGCTTCTCGATCTCGGAGGGCACCGTCACCGGCGGCACGCTCTCCAGCACGGTCCGCATCGCCTTGGCCTGATCGGCGTCCCAGCTGGGCTGTTGCGCGGCGGGCTTGGCCAGCGCGGCGTCCAGCCGGTGCCGCAGGTCGTCGGGCAGCGGCGGCAGCGCAGGTAGCTGGTCGATGGGTACGTCGACAGTCCAGTTCACCCGACCATGGTAACCGGCCGGGACCAGCCGATTTACCAGCGGGCCGTGCGACAAACATAGGGAAAAACCCCATTTTTTCCATTGAATTCAACAGCCAATACCAGCGCGTTCTTCTAGAGGCCGCCGGTCATCAGCTGATACCGCCGAAGGTTGTGGCGCGCGTCGACAAGGGCGTCGTGCGCGTCCCGCGGCCTCGGCGGCATCCGCGGGCACCCGCGCTCCTCCCAGAACTGGCGCAGCTCGCGGGTGAACCGCGGGATCGCGGGGGGCAGCGCGGTCATCGGTCCCCACAGCTGGCACAGCACCACATGGTCGTAGGCGCCCACCCAGGCCCAAAGCTCGATCGGCTGGTCGCCGTCGATGCCGAAGAAATCCTCCAGGTCCGACCGGATCTGCTTGCGCGATCGGTACAGCTGCGACGACGGCGACGGCAGCTTGGGCAGCACGTTGGTGCGCACCCAGCGTCCGGCCCGCTCCGGGTTGAATTCGGTTGATATACCGTAATATTCGCGGCCGTCCTCGGCCGCCACACCGATCGAGATGAGCTCGATGGTGTGACCGTCGTCGATGAATTCGGTGTCGTAGAAGTACTTCACGCGCGCCTACACGGTCGCTTTCTCGGCGACCGGCGGGTTGCCCGACGGCGGCGCAGGGGCGGCGTGGATCTCGCGATCCAGCTCCGCGTTCACCTCGCGGTCGTCGGGGAAGCGCGGCTCGCCGGCGACGACATGCTGCAGCCACAGCTTGGCCTGAACGACCGGCCTGCGCAGTATCCGCTCCCGGACCAGCGCCCGGTGCATCTTGCGCGGCTTGTTGGTGTAGCGCCAGCGGGCCCATGGCGCGTGCGGCCGGGACAGCCGGATCGCCCCGATGAACAGCAGCGGGGTGATGAACATGCCGACGAGGCCGGTCCACACCTTGCCCTTGAGCAGCACGATCACCGCAAGCCCGAGCGTGACGGCCGCCAACGCGATGACCGATGCCCGCGCCGCAAGGCTGTGGTCGGCGCGCCAGATCCCGATGTCGAAGAACGACAGCGGGTTGAACCCCAGGATCAACAACCCCGCGACCGCGATGGCGGCGAACACCGCGTCGACCGATGTCCGGCCGTCCTCGGCCCAGTAGACGTCCTGAAGATGCAGTATCAATGCGAACTCGTCGAGAACCAGTGCTGCCCCGATTCCGAAAAATGTTGCCGCGACCGTGAATTCGGGTACTCCCCCGTCGATGGCCAAAGTCACCATCGCGACACCGGAGAGCATGACCAAGATCACACCGATCACCACGTGGTGGACGTGAAGCCCGCCGCCCGCAGAGATGTTGCGCGGCTGCCACCACTTGCGGGGCTTGTCGCTGTCGGCATGGCGGCGGATGTAACGGACGATCGTGCGCGTGACGAAGAAGGTCAGGATGAACGCGACAAGGCAGTACACGAGGGGCAGCCGGCCATCCGGGATGCCGATGCCGAGGTCCAACGTCACATGCACGCAGAAAACTTACGCCGCCGAGGGCGCGACGTGCCGGGGATATGGTCCGGCGCGCCGCCGCAGGCCGATAGGCTGTTTCGCGACATGAGTAGGTGGCGGTCGCCCGACGGGGCTGGTAGATGGCCAACCGTCGCGTGGCGGCTGTTTCAGCTGCTGACGCTGGCGGCGCTGGTCTGGGCCTGCTGGCGGCTGCTCGGCCACAGCACCTACCGGATCGACATCGACGTCTACCGCATGGGCGGGCGGGCCTGGCTCGACGGCAGACCGCTGTACGCCGACGGCGCCATGTTCAAGACTGAGGCCGGGCTGGACCTGCCGTTCACGTATCCACCTCTGGCGGCTGTCGCGTTCGCACCGTTCGCGCTGCTGCCGCTGCCGGTAGCGAGCACGGCGATCACGATCACCACCCTGGTGCTGTTGATCGTGTCCACCGTCATCGTGCTGACCCGCCTGGACATCTGGCCGACGACGTCGGTCACCATCGAGCCCGCGTGGCTGCGCCGGGGCTGGCTGGCCGCGGCGATCGTGGCACCCGCCGTGGTTTACCTGGAGCCGATCCGAGCGAATTTCGACTTCGGCCAGATCAACGTCGTGCTGATGACGCTGGTCATCGCCGACTGCGTGCCCCGTAGGACGCCGTGGCCGCGCGGCATCCTGCTCGGCGTCGCGATCGCGCTGAAGCTCACCCCGGCAGTGTTCCTGCTGTATTTCGTCCTGCGCAGGGACGCCCGCACGCTGGTCGTCACCGCGTCGTCGGCGGCCGTGGCCACCCTCATCGGGTTCGTGTTCGCGTGGCGGGACTCGTGGGAGTACTGGACCGCCACCGTGCGCAACACCGACCGGATTGGCACGGCGACCCTGAACACCAACCAGAACATCGCGGGCACCCTGGCGCGGCTCGGCCTCGGCGAGGGCGAGCGGTTCGCGCTGTGGGCGCTGCTGTGCTTCGTCGTGCTCGGTGTGACGATCTGGGCCGCCCGGCGGTTGCTTCGGGCCGACGAGCCGCTGCTGGCGTTGATCTGCGTCGCGATGTTCGGCCTGGTGGTGTCGCCGGTTTCCTGGTCGCATCACTGGGTCTGGGCGCTGCCGACGGTGCTGGTGTGCGCGGTGGTCGCCTACCGGCGACGCAACCTGCTGCTTGGCGCGGTCACCGCGGCGGGGGTTGCGCTGATGGTGTGGACGCCGATCACCCTGATGCCCGAACACCACGAGACGACGGCGTCGTTGTGGCGGCAGCTTGCGGGTGGCTCATACCTGTGGTGGGCGCTGGCGGTGATCGTGGTCTCCGGGACAGCGGCGACGGGTTCGGCCGTGCACCGGCCCGCGGCCGTCAGCGATGCCGCGCCAGTGCCCGCTACTAATTACTGACTAGGCAGCGAGCTCCGCGGCGGGTTGTTTGCCCTCCTTGATGTCTGCGGCGTACAGGTCGACGTACTCCTGACCCGACAGGCGCATCAGCTCGTACATCACCTCGTCGACGACCGCCCGCTCGATGAACCGGTTGCCCTCGAGGCCGTCGAAGCGGCTGAAGTCCATCGGCTTGCCGAACCGCACGGTGACCCGCCCGAACCGCCACGTCTTGCTGCCGGGTGGGTTGACGGCGTCGGTGCCGATCATCGCGACCGGGATGACTTTCACACCGGTGTTCAGCGCGACGCGCGCCAGCCCGGTCTTGCCCTTGTACAGCCGCCCGTCCGGTGACCGGGTGCCCTCCGGGTACATGCCGAGCAGCTTGCCTTCGTTCAGAATCCGGGCTGCGGTGTCGAGAGCGGCCTGCGCCGAGTCGGCGTCAGTGCGGTCGATGGGCACCTGACCGGCGGCGGTGTAGAACCAGCGCTGGAACCAACCCTTGATACCGGTGCCCGTGAAGTATTCCGACTTTGCCAGGAAGGTGATCCGGCGTTTGACGACCAAGGGTAGGTAGAAGCTGTCCGCGACGGCCAGGTGGTTACTCGCAAGAATGACCGCTCCGTCATCCGGAACGTATTCCAGCCCTTCGATTTTCGGCCGGCCGAGCAAAGTCAGCAAGGGTCCCATGAAGATGTACTTGAACAGCCAATACCACATGGGACCCTCCCGGATTGGGCGCACCGGACAGTGCTTTGGGTTTACTCTACCGTCACTCCTCGACGGTCACCGGGATGTGCTGATACCGGCTCGGACCATTGGGGGGTGGCTCGTCGGGCGGTGGCTCAGGAGCGCCGGTCGTCGTATCGATGTCGTCGACCATCGCCCGCACGACCGTCAGCAGCGCCACGCTGTGCTCTGCGATGACCGTCAGCAACGGGTGCTGCTCGCCGCTCACCAGCGCCGCCAGCGCGCACACCGGACACCACACCTGCTGACACTTGCCTGGCCCGTCGGCACCGGCGACCGCGGCCGCAGCGGTCCGCAAGGCGGGGTCCATCCGGTTCAGGATGGACTGCGCAAGCGCCCTCAGCTCTGGACCGAGGTCGGGGTGAGGCTCGTTCACGCGGGCCACACCTCCGGATTGGGTCGAAATCGCACTGTCAGCTCACTGCCCTTGAGCTGGGCGTCCATCACAATGCAGCGGCGCAGGACGGAAGCCAGCCGAACCCGACGCCGCATACCGCGTGCGCCGATGATCAAGTCGTCGTCGACCCGGCCCAGGGTGAGTGCGCTGGAATCGACCTGGGGCAACTCTAGCCGCAACCGATACACCGCCTCCAATCCTGAACCCGACTCGCGGTCGACCACCGGCCGCAGCGGCCCCGGCGGCGGCGAGCCGTCGCGTTTGCGCGCGAATTCGAGCAGCTCACCGAGCGCCTTCGGCCCGATGGGTTCGCCCGCCAGGTGCGGTACCAGCACCAGCTGCACGTCGCCGATGGTGGCATCCAGCTCGTCGAGCACCGCCTGCTGTTCGGAGATGCGCTCGGAGTACCAGTCGAACGCCGGATGCTCGGGCAGGTTGCGGTATTCGTACGAATCATCCTGAATCAGAATCTGATTGACGATGAGTTCGTCGACGCGCACGCCCATCAGCGCCAGTGAGCCGAGTGTGCGCGCGGCTTCGGCGGCCACCACCCGTTCGGCGGTCAGCACCAGGTGTGCACTCACCCAGTCGCCGTCGGTGAGCAGGCCGGTCAGCGCGCCCGTGCCCGCGTCGACGCGTTCCATCAGCTCGACGATGGCCGCCGTGCGTCCGTCGTTGGCGCCCGAGCTCAACCTGCGGTGCCGCGGCCAGGCCCGCTCCAGGTAAAGCCCGAACGCCGCGGGCAACGTCAGCATCCGCAGCGCGTCGGCCGTCGACGCGCAGTCGACGACGACGTGGTCCCACTCCCCCGATTTGGCCAGCTCGCCGACCTCATGCAGGCCGAGCACCTCCTGGATTCCCGGCAGCGCCGAAAGCTCTTCAGGGGCAACCTGTCCCAGCTCGGACTCGTCGAACCTGGCGGACAGCATCCCGGCTATCTCGCGCCACCGCCCCTCCAGCAGCGCCAGCGTGTCCATCGCGAGCGCGTCGAGGAAGCCGCCACCGACATCGGCGTCGTCGGCCATCACCCTGGTCGGTTCGCGGCTGCCGGTGGGGATCACCGGCGTGCCGAGTACGTCGCCGAGCGAGTGCGCCTGGTCGGTGGACACCACGAGAACCCGCAGGCCGCTGCGCACGTCGCGCACCGCGGTCGCGGTCGCCAGCGTCGACTTGCCTACGCCGCCCTTGCCAACGAAGAGACTGATCCGGGCGTGGGTAGACGAGGGGGATTCACTCAGCCTCGACTCGTTTCTTGAGGTCCTTCAACGCGGTGTCGGTCAGCCGACGCTCGGCCTTGCGCTTGAGCAGGCCGATCATCGGGATGATGAGATCGACCGACAGTTCATATGTGACATCGGTGCCAGATCCCTTGGGCGACAAGCGATATGCACCCTCGAGCGACTTCAGTAGCGAACTCGACACCAGATTCCAGGTCACCGACCCGTGATCGGCAGGCCAGTCGTAGGCCAGCACCATGGTGTCCTTGAGCACCGCGGCGTCGAGCACCAGCCGGGCGGTCTTCGGGTAGCCCTCGTCGTCGGCCTCGAGAACCTCGGTCTCCTTGTACTCGGCAACCCAGTCCGGGTAGGAGCCGATGTCCGCAATGACGTCCATCACCGTCGAAGGATCAGCATCGATGTAGATGGTCTGCGCCGTCTTATCCGCCACGTGGTCGTTCCCCTGATCGCATCCGCTCGATGGAAAGAAATCTACCTGCCGCCGCTGGGTCTGACCCAGTATCACCCCAGCGGGGGCATCCCCACCGGCCTCGTCGCCTCCAGCGTCCTCTTCAGTTCGAAGGACATCTTCTTGCCTGCAACCCGGCGCCGGTGGTTCAGCTTGGCGAGGTTCATCTTGGCCAGCTGCCATGCCGCAACACCGGCGGGCTCCGCGTGCAGGAAGTAGTGCAGGATCACGCCGTCCAGCGACGGCTCCAGCCACACCTCCATGGTGCCGGTGAGGGCGCCGTTGACGGTCCAGCGATGGCCGAGCTGACCGCGATCCTCGACAACCGTCAACAGCAGATCCGGCCACCAGCGCCGCCAGCTCGCCGAGTCGGCAATCGCCCTGCCGACCGCGGCGGGGTCGGCAGCCACGAACGTCTGATCGGCGACCTGGATGCTGTTCATCGCCCCTAGCTTCACATATGGCACAGCGGCGGCCACTCCCGGCCGACTAGGCTGAGCCGAAAGCAAAGCCGCTACCACCTCGGAGGGCACCTCCGTGCGCGAGTTCAGTGTTCCGGCATCGTTCGAAGTCGGCGAGCGCGACAACATCGCCAGCGCCGTCTACTCGCACGAGCGCGACGACCCCGACCACGTGATCTTCCAGCGCCTCGTCGACGGCCAGTGGCGGGATGTGACGGCGGCCGAGGCGGCAAGCCAGATCCGTTCGGCGGCATTGGGCTTGATCGCCGAAGGTGTCAAGCCCGGCGACCGCGTGGCGTTGCTGTCGGCAACCCGCTACGAATGGCCGATCATCGACTTCGCGATCATGTCCGTCGGCGCGTTGACCGTTCCGATCTACGAGACCAGTTCGGCCGAGCAGGTGAAGTTCGTGCTCGGCGATTCGGGTGCGGTGCTGGTGTTCGCCGAGACCGACGCGCATGCGGAGAAGATCGAGGCACTCACGGGCGACCTGCCCGACCTGCGCAAGGTGTTCCGAATCGACGGGACCGGTACCGTGGCGCTGGATGCGCTCGCCGAGGCCGGAAAGTCGGTCGAGGCCGGCGAACTGGACGCCCGGCTGGCCGGGATCAAGTCGACCGACCCCGCCACGCTGATCTACACCTCGGGCACCACCGGCAGGCCCAAGGGCTGCGAGCTGACGCACTCCAATCTGGTGTACGAGATCCGCGGGGCCAAGGCGTGCTTCCCGACATTGCTGGACAAGGGCGAACGCCTGCTGGTCTTCCTGCCGCTGGCGCACGTGTTGGCAAGGGCACTCACCATCGCGGCGTTCTCCAACAAAGTGACGGTGGGATTCACCAGCGATATCAAGAACCTGGTGCCAATGCTTGCGGTGTTCAAGCCAACGCTGGTGGTTTCCGTGCCGAGGGTGTTCGAGAAGGTCTACAACACCGCCGAGCAGAACGCCCGCAACGACGGCAAGGGCCCGATCTTCGCAGCGGCGGTCAACGCAGCGATCGAATGGAGCCAGGCGCAGGACAAGGGCGGCGCGGGTCTGCTGCTGCGCGCCAAGCACGCGCTGTTCGACCGGCTGGTCTACGGCAAGCTGCGCGCCGCGCTCGGCGGCAACTGCCGTGCCGCGGTCTCCGGTGGTGCGCCGCTGGGCGCGCGGCTCGGCCATTTCTACCGCGGCGTCGGGCTGACCATCTACGAGGGCTACGGGCTGACCGAGACCAGTGCGGCGATCACGGTCAACCAGATCAACGCCGTGAAGGTCGGTTCGGTCGGAAAGCTGTTGCCGGGCAACAGCATGCGGCTCGGCGACGACGACGAGCTGCTGGTGCGCGGTGGTGTGGTGTTCGCAGGCTACTGGGGCAACGAGGAGGAGACGAAGGCGGTCTTCTCCGACGGCTGGTTCCACACCGGCGATCTCGGTGCGATCGACGACGACGGCTTCCTCACCATCATCGGCCGCAAGAAGGAGATCATCGTCACCGCGGGCGGCAAGAACGTCGCACCCGCGATCCTCGAAGACCGGCTGCGGGCCCATCCGCTGATCAGCCAGGCGATGTGCGTCGGCGACGCCAAGCCGTTCATCGCCGCGCTCATCACGATCGACCCCGAGGCGTTCCCCGGCTGGAAGGAACGCAACAGCAAGAGCGCCGACGCGTCCGTCGCCGACCTGGCCGACGACCCGGACCTCCGGGCCGAGATCGACCTGGCCGTCAAGGACGCCAACCAGGCGGTGTCCAAGGCCGAGGCCATTCGCAAGTTCGTCATCCTGCCCGTCGACTTCACCGAGGACACCGGCGAGCTGACCCCGACGTTGAAGGTCAAGCGCAAGGTGGTGGCGGAGAAGTTCGCCTCCGATATCGAGGGTTTGTACAGCTGACGTCCAGAATGTAGGGAAACACCCGATTTCTCGGGGGTAGCCGCGCGCCTTGCGCGACGGCAAGGGACAGAAGATCGGCACCCTGTACCCCGGCGAAGTGCATCCACTGATGGAGCCTTGCCATAACGACTGGTGTCGCGTCGGCCAGATCGAACTTGGCGGCTACGAAGGACTGCCGAACGGCACGGCCTGGGTCTACACCAAGGGCTATATCACGCTCTCCTGATTGGCTAGCCGCTTAGCAGAGCCTGCAGTCGCGCGGCCTGGTTGCGCCACTGCCAGTTGTCGACGGCCCAGCGCCGCCCGGCCGCGCCCATTTTGGCCGCCCGCTCCGGGTCGGCGAGTATTTCGCTTACGGCAGTAGAGATTTCGTCGACATCGGTGCCATCGACGACCCGTCCGGTTTCGCCGTCCAGCACGGTCTCCGGCGCGCCGCCTGACAGGCCTGCCACCACCGGCACACCCGTCGCCGACGCTTCGAGGAAGACGATGCCAAGGCCCTCGACATCGAGGCCAGCGCCGCGGGTGCGGCACGGCATCGCGAACACGTCGGCCATCGCGTGGTGGGCGGGCAGCTCGGCGCCGGGGACGCCGCCGGTGAACACCACATGCTCGGTGACGCCCGCCTCCCCCGCGAGCCGCTGCAAGGTGTCCATGTAGGGCCCGCCGCCGACGATCACCAAGACGGCACCGTCGACGCGCTCACGGATCGCGGGCAACGCCCGGATCAGCATGTCCTGACCCTTGCGAGGCACCAGCCGCGAGAGGCACACGATGACGGGCCGGTCGCCGAGCCCGTACCGCGTCCGCATCTCGACGCGGGCGGCCGGATCCGGGGCGAATCGATCGATGTCCACGCCCGGCGGCAGATACTCCAGCGCGGCCCGCGGCCCGAACGCCGACGCGAACCGGCCCCGCGTGTAGCGGCTGACGTAGGTCACGACGTCGGTGCCGTCTCCGATCCGGCGCAGTGCGCTGCGCGCCACCGGCAGCATCGACCAGCCGACCTCGTGGCCGTGGGTGCTGGCGATCACCCGGTCTGCGCCTGCGCTGCGGGCTCGCGGTGCCAGGAGCGCCAGCGGCGCGGCCGCCCCGAACCACACCGTCTCGATGTCGTTGTCGGAAATCAGCCGCCGCATCCGGACGTCGACGCCGGGTGCAGGCAGCATCAGCGTCGTCGAATGCCGCACCACCTCATAACCGGTGGCCTCCGCCTCCTCGTCGAATTCCTCGCAGCCCTTCCATTTCGGCGCATACACCGTCAGCGCGTAACCGTTGCCCGAACCCACCAGGTGCCCGACGAGTTCATGGAGGTATGACTGGATGCCGCCACGCCGTGGCGGAAAATCGTTGGTAACCAGCAGAACGCGGGTCATGCGGTCAGGCTATCCGGCCAGCCAGCGGCGCCAGTCGGCCAGCACCTCGGCCATATCGGCGCCGACCGTGTCGGGGATGGCCGTCTCGATGCCGGGGTGGCCTGGCCCGCAGGCCTTTTCGTAGAGGCGCCGCAACGTATCCGTGCCGTATCGGTCGGCGATGTACCGGGCGAACCACCACGCGCGGTCATAGGCGAGGCTGCGGGTCGCGCCCTCCGTTTCGAGATCGGCGTCGGTCGGCAATTGCGCCAAGTTCGCGGCCTGTGCAGGCCCCGGCCGCGGTGCCGCGGGCCTGCCGACGAAGTCGGCGACGCCCTCTGTCAGCCAACGGGGCGCGTCGAGCGCCGTCCTCGACCGGGCCGCATAGTGAAAAAGCTCGTGGCGCAGCACAATTCGGAGAGCGTCATCGCTCATCGCAGAGGCGCCGGGCGCGAACACAATCCGCTGGCCGGTGGTCGCCGCGGCGATGTCCGGTCCACCGCCGGCCAGTGCACGGAACTGCTCGTCGGATCCGGTCGCGACGACGACGATATTGCGGGGCCAGTCGGCGCCCCAGAACGCCGTAACGGCGCGGACTGCGTCGTCCATCTCGCCGGACACCCGGTCAAGCAGCGGTCGGGTCTGCGGGCCGCCAAGGCTCATCAGCTCGACGGTGCGGCCGTCGGCGACCACGGTGGTGCTCGAAGCCGCAATGGATGTGGTGGGCGCTGCCGCAGGAGCGGGCGCGCCGGGCGGTGTGACGGGCCTGCCGACGAGCATCACCGCAACGATCAGCTCGACGACGAGGAGGAAGCCCAGAAAGGGACGTCTAGTACCGGCGGACGTTGTAGATCGGGGCATTGTTCACCGGCGCCACACGCACCGGCGTGCCGTAGGTGGACGCGTGCACCATCATGCCGTCACCGATGTAGATGCCGACGTGCGATGCGTCCGAGTAGTACGTGACGAGGTCGCCGGGCTGCATCTCGTCCATCGACACCGGCTGGCCACCGTGGGCCAGCGCCTGGCTGGAGTGCGGCAACGAGATACCTGCCTGCTGGAAGGCCCACATCACCAGGCCGGAGCAGTCGAACTGGTTGGGACCGGAACCGCCCCATACATACGGTGACCCGATGCGGGTCAGCGCGGCCTGGACGGCGATCGTGCCTTCGGCGGTGCCAGAGCTGGATCCGGGAAGGACGGCACCATCGGGCGGGGCGACGTCACCCGGGGGGATGCCGCCGGGCGGGGCGGCCTCGATCGCGGGATCGTCGGGCGCCGGAGCCGGCGGTGCCGCCTCGGGCGGCGGCGGGGCGGGCGGAAGGGCGGCGAGGGCATCCCGTTGGGCCGGGGTCAGCGCGGTGTACTGGGACTTGACGATGGCGATCTGCACCTGCAGCTGACTTTGCTTCTTCTGCAGATCCGCGCGCACGGCCGCGGCCTGCTCGGCGGCGGTCTTGGCGTCGGCGGCCGACTTGGCGGACTCCGCCTCGGCCTTGGCGGCCTGGTCGCTGACGCTACGGTAGTTGCGCATCTGCTCGGCCATTTCGGAGGCCATCACGCGCTGCACCGACAGTTGGTCGATCAGACGCTGCGGCGAGTCGGCGGTGAGCATCGCGTCCATGCCGCTGGTCCTGCCACCCATGTATTGCGCTGCAGCAAATTTGTCGACCGCGGCTTGGAACGTTGCCAGCTGTGCCTTTGCTGTGTCTACGGTGGCCTCGTCGGCGGTGTGCTTTGTCTCGGCGTCCTGCTGCGCTGCCAGCTTGTTGTTCAGGTCCAGCTGCGCCGAGTGCATGGCTTCGGTCGTCCGCTCGGCTTGCCGCGACAAGTCGTTTAGCTTTGCTAATGCATCGTCGGCGGGATCTGCCTGCACATTGGCGGCGAGCACGCCCCCGAACACGGCCAATCCGGATATTGCAACTATGACGGGTCGCTTAACTACGCGCGTGATCCGCTGCGTACGGTCGAGCGTCAAGATTTTGCGTCCTTAAACTGCCGCTGGCGAGCCGCCACGAACTTGTCTTAGGTCTCAGACAGGTTACGAAATGGCAACGGCCTTGTCCAAACGAGAGACGCAAATTTAACAGGCTCTCAGAGTTTTTCGACTTGCTGATGTTGCGCGGCGTGTCGTCAGGCAACCACCCCGGGATCACCGTGCCGGTGTATCGGCACCAACCGCAGCCGAGGGGCCAGGCCGGCTTCGGCGAGCACTTCGAGTGCCGCCCGCTCGTCGGAGAGCAGAGTGTCGGGCACCCCCAGCAACACGCTGACAACACAGTCCTTGCAGCCGGGGCCGCGGACCGCGCAGTCATCACAATCGATGGTCACCGCGCCGGTATCGCTGGTCTCGTCCATCTGACCGTCCTCTCGATCGGTGTTAGCCGCACGGTATCGGGCACCACCGACATTTCCGCGTGGCAACCGCGACCTGTCGGTCCGACTGCCTACCTTCAGCGCATGGGTCAGCTCAGCTTCGCCGACGTGGACCCCACGTCCGACGTATCGCTGCGCGAGACCACGTTCGTCGTGGTGGACCTCGAGACGACCGGCGGCCGCGCAACCGGCGACGGAGAGAACTTCGACGCCATCACCGAGATCGGCGCGGTCAAGGTGCGTGGCGGCGCGGTGCTCGGCGAGCTCGCCACGCTCGTCGACCCCGGCCGCAGCATCCCGCCGCAGATCGTCGCGCTGACCGGCATCACGACGGCCATGGTGTGCAACGCACCGAAGATCGACGCGGTGCTGCCCGCGTTCCTCGAATTCGCCCGCGGCGCAGTGCTGGTGGCCCACAACGCGGGATTCGACATCGGCTTCCTGCGGGCCGCCGCTGAGCGCTGCGTCATCACCTGGCCGCGGCCACCGGTCCTGTGCACCGTCCGGCTGGCCCGAAGGGTGCTCACCCGCGACGAGGCGCCCAGCGTCAAGCTCTCGGCGCTGGCCCGGCTCTTCGGTGCGGCGACGACGCCGACGCACCGGGCGCTCGACGACGCCAGGGCCACCGTCGACGTGCTACACGGGCTGATCGAGCGGGTCGGCAACCAGGGTGTGCACACCTACACCGACCTGCGCTCGTATCTGCCCGATGTGACACCGGAACAGCGGCGCAAGCGGGTTCTCGCCGCGGGGCTGCCGCACCGGCCCGGCGTCTACCTGTTCCGCGGCCCGTCGAACGAGGTGCTCTACGTCGGCACGGCGGTCGATCTGCGCCGGCGGGTCGGCCAGTACTTCAACGGCACCGACCCGCGGCCGCGCATCAAGGAGATGGCCACGCTGTGCACCGGTGTCGACCACGTGGAGTGCGCCCACGACCTGGAGGCGGGCGTGCGCGAGCTGCGGCTGCTGGCCGCGCACGCACCGCCGTACAACCGGCGCTCGAAGTTCCCGCACCGCTGGTGGTGGATCGTGTTGACCGACGAGGCATTTCCGCGGTTCTCGATCGTGCGCACGCCGAAGGGTGAGCGCGCCGTCGGGCCGTTCCGGTCGCGTTCCGACGCCGTCGAGACGGCCGACCTGCTCGCCCGGTTCACCGGATTGCGCACCTGCACGAACCGGATTGCGCGGTCGGCACACCACGGTCCGGCCTGCCCCGAACGCGAACTGTCACCATGTCCTGCGCCCCGCGACATCGCGGCCGCCGAGTACGCCGAGGCGCCGCTGGGTGCGCAGGCGCTGATCGACGGCGCCGACAACGGCGCGCTGGGCGCCGTGCTGTCCCGCATCACCGAGTTGGCCGACCGCAACCGCTACGAGACCGCCGCGCGGCTGCGCGACCACGCCGCCGCGGCCATCGATGTGCTGTGGCGCGGTCAGCGGCTGCGCGCGCTGGCGTCGGTCCCCGAACTGGTCGCGGCGCGCCCGGACGGTGACGGCGGCTGGCATCTCGCGGTGATCCGGTGCGGGCAGCTCGCGTCGGCAGGCGTCGCGCGCCGCGGCGTTCCGCCGATGCCGGTGGTCGACGCGATAAGCGCTGCGGCACAAGCGATTCTGCCCATCGCGGCACCGCTGGGTGGCGCGCTCGTCGAGGAGGTCGGGCTCGTCATGCGCTGGCTGGCTCAGCCCGGTGTGCGCATCGTGCGGGCCGAGCCGGGTTGGACGTCACCGCTCGGGTCGGCCGGGCGGTGGGCGTCCTGGGCCGCGTCGGCACGCTCGGCCAGGCTGGCCGCCGAGCAGACCGACGCCTCACACCTCCTGAGTGAACCGCACCCAACGCGCGAGCAGCTGTTCGGCCGCCCCGGAGTCGATCGCCTCAATCGCCCTGCCGAGACCGGACTCCCACGCCGACAGCCATTCGGCGCCGCTGGTTAGCCCCGCGTGGGAAACCATCGCGCCCGCGGCGTTGAGGATCACCGCGTCGCGGACGGGCCCCTTCGCACCTGCGAGCACCTCCCGCGCCTCCGCGGCGTTCTTGTCGGCGTCGCCACCGACCAGCTCGGAGATGTCAGCGCGTGCGAACCCGAACCCCGCCGGGTCGAACGACAGCTTCTCGACGGTGCCCGCCTGCACCCGCCAGATGGTGCTCGTCGTGGTGGTGGTCAGTTCGTCGAGCCCGTCGTCGCCGTGCACCACGAGCACACTGGAGCGCCTGGTGGCGAACACGCCAGCCATCACCTCCGCCAGATCCGCCCAGGCGCAGCCGATAAGGCCTGCGCGCGGCGAACCCGGATTCGTCAGCGGCCCAAGCAGATTGAACACCGTGGGTACGCCGATCTCGCGCCGCGCCGCGCCCGCGTGCTTGTAGGACGGGTGGAACTTCTGCGCGAAGCAGAAACCGATCCCGACCTCTGCGACGCTGCGCGCGACCTGCTCGGGCCCGAGGTCGATGCGCACCCCGAGCGCCTCGAGCGTGTCGGCGCCGCCGCTGCGCGACGACGCGGCCCTGTTGCCGTGCTTGACGACGGGCACGCCCGCGGCGGCCACCACGATCGCCGCCATCGTCGACAGGTTGACCGTGTTGGCGCCGTCGCCTCCGGTGCCGACGATGTCGACGGTGTCGTTGCCGATCTCGTCGGTGGGCACCCGCAGCGCGTAGGACAGCATCGTGTTGGCCAGCTCGGTCACCTCGGCCGACGTCGGCCGCTTCATCTTCATCGACACGCCGAAGGCCGCGATCTGCGCGGGGGTGGCCGCACCGGTCATGATCTGGTCCATCGCCCAGGCCGCCTCGCCGGTCTTCAGCGGCTGCTGGGTGGTCAACCTGCCCAGTATCAGCGGCCAGGTCGGTGAATCGGCGGCGCCGGACGACTCGCCGTGAGGAGAAGTCACGACGAGATTATGACGAATTGCTCGACCCGGGTGGAGATGAACAACTACAAAGCGTCATACTTGCGGTGTGACGAGCGCTGTAGGGACCTCGGGAACCGCGATCACGTCGCGCGTACATTCGCTGAACCGGCCGAATATGGTCAGTGTCGGCACCATCGTATGGCTTTCCAGCGAGCTGATGTTCTTTGCTGGACTGTTCGCGATGTACTTCACCGCGCGCTCGCAGGCCGGCGGCAACTGGCCGCCGCCGCCGACCGAGCTGAATCTCTATCAGGCCGTGCCGGTCACAATGGTGCTCATCGCCTCGTCGTTCACTTGCCAGATGGGTGTTTTCGCCGCCGAGCGCGGCGACGTCTACGGGCTGCGGCGCTGGTATGTCATCACGTTCCTGATGGGCCTGTTCTTCGTGCTCGGCCAGGGCTATGAGTACATCCACCTCGTCACGCACGGCACCACCATCTCCAGCAGCGCGTACGGCTCGGTGTTCTACCTGCCCACCGGGTTCCACGGCCTGCACGTGATCGGCGGGCTCATCGCGTTCATCTTCCTGTTGGCCCGCACCACGATGACCAAGTTCACGCCCGCACAGGCCACCGCCGCGATCGTCGTCTCGTATTACTGGCATTTCGTCGACATCGTGTGGATCGCGCTGTTTGCCACCATCTACTTCGTCCGATGATCGGCCTGCCGATGAGAAGGGGTTCGATGACAACCAAGTCCCGCCGTCGGCTTCGTCGGCGACTTTCGGCAGCAGTGCTGCTGCTGATCGGACTGGGTGTGGCGGGCGGTCTTGCCGCCACGCTGACGCCGACGCCGCAGGTGGCCGTCGCCGACGAGTCCACCTCGGCGCTGCTTCGCACCGGCAAGCAGCTGTTCGACACCTCGTGTGTGACCTGCCACGGCGCCAACCTGCAGGGCGTGACCGATCGTGGTCCGAGCCTCATCGGCGTCGGCGACGCAGCGGTCTACTTCCAGGTGTCGACGGGCCGCATGCCCGCCATGCGCGGTGAGGCCCAGGCGCCGCAGAAGCCGCCGCAGTTCGACACGGCGCAGATCGACGCCCTCGGCGCTTACGTACAGGCCAACGGCGGCGGCCCAACCGTCCCGCGTGACCAGAACGGCAAGGTCGCCCAGGAGTCGCTGCTCGGCGGCAACGTCGCCCGCGGTGGTGACCTGTTCCGGCTGAACTGCTCGTCGTGCCACAACTTCACCGGCAAGGGCGGTGCGCTGTCGTCGGGTAAGTACGCACCCGAGCTCGCCACCGCCGAGCCCGCGCAGATCTACACCGCGATGCTGACCGGCCCGCAGAACATGCCCAAGTTCTCCGACCGCCAGCTGTCTCCTCAGGAGAAGCGCGACATCGTCTCCTACGTCCACATGGCGACGGAGGCACCCGATCCGGGTGGATACGGTCTCGGCGGTCTCGGGCCGACCTCTGAGGGCATGGCCATCTGGATCATCGGAATCGTCGCGTGCATAGGTGTTTGTCTGTGGATCGGAGCCCGGGCATGAGTGAGGACGTGAAGGGGACTGACGTTCCTGGCCATGGCGGCGAACCCGGTCAGCCCACCGCCGCCGAACTGGCGACGATGTCGCGCGAGGAGCTGCTCGAGCTCGGCGGCAGGATGGACGGCGTCGAGATCGTCTACAAGGAGGACCGCTGGCCGGTTCCCGACACCAAGGCCGAGAAGCGTGCAGAGCGCGGAGTGGCGAATTGGCTTCTGCTCGGCGGTCTTTCGGGCCTGGCGCTGCTGGTGGTCTTCGTGTTCTGGCCGTGGGAGTACAAGGGCAAGGACGAGCCGGGCCACTGGTGGTTCGACCTGGCCACGCCGATGTACGGGCTGACGTTCGGACTGTCGATCCTGGCGATCGGAATCGGAGCATTGCTCTACCAGAAGCGGTTCATCCCGGAGGAGATCTCCATCCAGGACCGCCACGACGGACGCTCCCCCGAGATCCAGCGCAAGACCATCGCCGCCAATCTGGCCGACGCCTTGGAGACCTCAACCATCAAGCGGCGCAAGCTGGTCGGGTTGTCGCTCGGTATCGGTCTCGGTGCGTTCGGGCTGGGCACGCTGGTGGCATTCGCGGGCGGGCTGATCAAGAACCCGTGGAAGCCGGTGGTCCAGACCGCCGAGGGCAAGAAGGCCGTGCTGTGGACGTCGGGCTGGACGCCGAGGTTCAAGGGCGAGACCATCTTTCTCGCGCGCGCCACCGGCAGCACCGAGGGCGGCGCGCCGTTCGTGAAGATGCGGCCCGAGGACCTCGACGCCGGCGGCATGGAGACCGTGTTCCCGTGGCGCGAATCCGACGGTGACGGCACGACCGTCCATTCACATGAGCTGCTCAGCGAGATCTACATGGGCGTGCGCAACCCGGTGATGCTGATCCGCATCAAGCCCGGCGACATGTCGCGGGTGGTCAAGCGTCAGGGCCAGGAGAGCTTCAACTTCGGCGACCTGTTCGCCTACACCAAGGTGTGCTCGCACTTGGGTTGCCCCGCTTCGCTTTACGAGCAGCAGTCGTACCGCATCCTCTGCCCATGCCACCAGTCGCAGTTCGATGCGCTGCACTTTGCGAAACCCATATTCGGTCCGGCTGCGCGCGCGTTGGCGCAGCTGCCCATCACCATTGACAAAGACGGGTATCTGGTCGCCAACGGCGACTTCATCGAGCCCGTCGGACCGGCGTTCTGGGAGCGGAAGTCATGAGTCCGAAACTGCCGAAACCACCGAGCCTGGCCGAGATCGCGGCCAAGCAGGGCGACGACATCGATTCGCGGTACCACCCGTCGGCGGCTGTGCGCCGGCAGATGAACAAGGTGTTCCCCACCCACTGGTCGTTCCTGCTGGGTGAGATCGCGCTGTACAGCTTCATCATCCTGCTGATCACCGGCGTGTACCTCACCCTGTTCTTCGACCCGTCGATGGCCGAGGTCACCTACAACGGCGTGTACCAGCCGCTGCGCGGCATCGAGATGTCGAAGGCCTTCGCGTCCACGCTCGACATCAGCTTCGAGATTCGCGGCGGTCTGTTCGTGCGCCAGATTCACCATTGGGCCGCACTGCTTTTTGCGGCCGCGATCATGGTGCACCTGGCCCGCATCTTCTTCACAGGGGCGTTCCGGCGTCCCCGCGAGACCAACTGGGTGATCGGCTCGCTGCTGCTGATCCTCGCGATGTTCGAGGGCTACTTCGGCTACTCGCTGCCCGACGACCTGCTCTCCGGCATCGGGGTGCGCGCGGCCCTGTCCTCGATCTCGCTCGGCATGCCGGTGATCGGAACCTGGCTGCACTGGGCGCTGTTCGGCGGTGACTTCCCGTGCGGCGGCGTCGGATACCAGTGCTCGGCGGACGGTGTCCTGTTGCCGCGCATGTACGGTCTGCACATCCTGCTGATCCCCGGAATCATTCTGGCGCTCATCGGGGTTCACCTGGCGATGCTGTGGTTCCAGAAGCACACCGACTTCCCAGGACCCGGCAAGACGGAGACGAACGTCGTCGGCGTCCGCGTCATGCCGGTGTTCGCCGTCAAGTCGGGTGCGTTCTTCGCGATCATCACCGGCATGCTCGGCCTGATGGGTGGCCTGCTGCAGATCAACCCGATCTGGCAGCTCGGTCCCTACAAACCGTCGCATGTGTCGGCGGGCAGCCAGCCCGACTTCTACATGATGTGGACGGAGGGCCTGGCCCGTATCTGGCCGGCCTGGGAGTTCTACCCGTTCGGCCACACCATCCCGTCGCCCGTCTGGGTCGCCCTCATCATGGGGCTTATCTTCGTCCTGCTCATCATCTACCCGTTCATCGAGCAACGGTTGACCGGTGACAAGGCTCACCACAATCTGTTGCAGCGGCCTCGAGATGCCCCTGTGCGCACCGCAATCGGCTCGATGGCGATCGCGTTCTACATGGTGCTGACGCTGTCGGCCATGAACGACGTCATCGCGCTGAAGTTCCACATCTCGCTGAACGCCACGACGTGGATCGGCCGCATCAGCATGGTGGTGCTGCCCGCGATCGTCTACTACATCGCCTACCGGTGGGCGGTCGGCCTGCAGCGCAGCGACCGCGCGGTGCTCGAGCACGGCATCGAGACCGGCATCATCAAGCGGCTGCCGCACGGTGCCTACATCGAGCTGCACCAGCCGCTCGGCCCGGTCGACGACCACGGCCACCCGATTCCGCTGGAGTACCAGGGCGCTGCCCTTCCAAAGCGGATGAACAAGCTCGGGGCGGGCGGTTCGCCTGGCTCAGGCAGCTTCCTGCGCGCCGACCCGGTCGATCAGCACGATGCGCTTGCCGAGGCGGAGCACGCCGCAGAACGCAGGGCGCTCACGGCAATTCGCGAGCACCAGGAGCGCAACGGGTCGTCGAACGGGGAGACGAACGGGGAGACGAACGGGCACCACTAGCCGCGACGGTTAGTGACCGGATGCGTCCATCAGCTCGTGCAGCTGGCGCAGGTAGATCCACGGAATCGCGGGCATCGCGAGCGTGACGAGCCCCGCGATGACGTAAGCGGACCACGCGAAGGTGTCGTGGCCTGCCGCCATCAGGTACGTGGCGATGCCGATGGCCAGCAGCGCGATGCCCATCGCGCAGGCGATCACCACCGAGCAGCGCAGCCAGAGCCGGTCCACTGCGGGCGGAAGCCCGGAATCGGACGTGTTGACCATTGACGGCGCCAGATAGCCGCCGCGCGGCGGGATCGGCTCGCCGCCTCCGCGATGCGACCGCAGCTGCTGCGTCTGCGGTTCAGGCATCCGCGTCGTGGCCTGAGTGCGCGGTGCGATCGGCCGGGCGGCATCGGGGTCCCGGTTGTTGGCCCTCGAATCCTCGAGCGCCGTGCGACGGGCCCGTACGAGCAGCGGAATGGCCCCGATGATGACCAACGCCGACACTCCGATCACCGCATAGAGCAGCCACGGCGTGCCCGACGTGCTGGACGGCTGCGGGTGACCCCTGCCGAGATTGACAAGCGCCACGGTGGCGGCAACGGCCGAGCCGAGCACGCCAAGCCAGATCACGGCGCATGCAGCAACCAGAAACCGGTCGAGGTTGTCGCCGTTGTCGGGCGGCCCGCCGAACCGCGGCCGGGCCGCGGCGCCAGTGTTGTATGTCATCAGCAGCTTGTCTGTGGGGAGTTGCTTGTATTGGACGACAGTACGGTGCCGTCGCTCGTCGTGATCGAGCAATTGAGCCTGCTGAACCCGAACAGGCTTGATGCCTGCACCGAGCCAACTTCGGACTGGGAGATCGGCGTCACGGTCAGCGACCACGGGATGTAGACGTTGCGCTGGGTGCGGCTGCGGCCGGAGGCGTCGACGTAGGTGACGGTGATGATGTCGCCCGGCGACTTGGTGCCCGTCACGGAGTAGGTGACCTGACGCGGCCCCGCAGGCGCCGTCGTGGTCGGCGGCGCCGGTGCAGGCGCGCTTGTCTCGGCGGGTGCGGGCGCGGGTGCGGGCGCCGGTTCCGCGGGTGGTGGTGCCGGCGCAGGCGGCGGCTCGGTCACCGTGACCGTCTCCGGCGGTGGCGGGGGCGGCTCTTCGCTCGTCGGCGGCGGTGGCGGGGGCGGCGGTGGCGGCGTAGTGGTGGTGATCTCGTCCTGGACGGGCGGCGCCGATGTGGTCGTGCTCGTCGGCCCGCCCTTCGAGAGATTGTCCGACTTCGTACCCATCACCAGCATCGACACCGAGATGACAAGCGAGATCGCGGCGATGATCGCGACGATGCCGACCACCCACGGCCAGCGGGGCGGCCGGGCGGTGCCGACGAGCTCGGTGGCCTGATAGTCGTCGTAGTCATAAAGGGCGGGATCGGCGGCCACGTAGGGTCCGGCGGTGAACTGCTCGGACTCCGGCGCCGAATACGCGCGCGAGTGAATCTCGGTCTCACCGGTGGCATCCGCGACGTCGACGTCCTCAGGGGCGGTCTGCTCGCCCGGTTCCCGATCCGGGGTCTCTGCCCCGTCGGCATCCTCCTCAGGGGGATTCGGCCCGCTCATCTACGCCTAATCCTTCTCCACTACTTCATCGGCAGGACAGCAAGCGGCTGACGTTGCCCCGGCAACACTACCCAAACCGATGAGCGGATCGAATTCTGCAGCGCGGTGGCCGGCCAACTGAAGCCCAGATGTGACCTTTGCCCGCCGTCGGCGTGGGCCAAGGCCGCGACTAGTGCTTCTCGGGGCCGGTGTAGTACTCGAAGACCAGGCCCGCGGCCGAAGCGAGGACGAAGCACACACCGGCAACGATCAGCCACGGCAGCCACAGGGCCACCCCGACGGCGGCCACCGAAGCCGACAGCGCGACGATGATCGGCCACCAGCTGTGCGGCGCGTAGAAGCCCAATTCCCCCGCCCCGTCGCTGATCTCGGCGTCCTCGTAGTCCTCGGGCCTGGTGTCGAGGCGCCGGGCGACGAACCGGAAGAAGGTGCCGGTGATCAGCGTCAGCCCCGCGGTCATCACCAGGGCCGTGACGCCGGCCCACTCCATGCGGCCGCCGTACTGGAACAGCTTGGTCAGCGTGCCGTAGACGATGGCCGCCAGCACGAAGAACGCGGTCAGGAACTCGAACAGCCTGGCTTCGATATGCATGCTGATCCCTACTTGCTCGCCTGGGGTGCCCCGGCCTGCTCACCGCGGCGGGTGTCGAACGGATGGGTGGTGATCGCCGTCGGCGGCTGATCGATGGCCGCCAGCGCCTCGGCGTTGGTCTTGCCCGCGATCCGCTGCTGCAGGTACGCCTTGAAGTCGTTGGGCTTAACCACGCGCAGCTCGAAGTTCATCATCGAGTGGTAGGTGCCGCACATCTCCGTGCACCGGCCGACGAAGGCGCCGGTCTTGGTGATCTCGCTGACCTGGAAGACATTGTCGGAGTTGTTGGGCACCGGATCGGGCATGACGTCGCGCTTGAACAGGAACTCCGGCACCCAGAAGCCGTGGACCACATCGGCAGAAGCGATCTGGAACTCGATGCGCTTGCCGGACGGCACCACCAGGACCGGGATCTCGGTGCTGGTGCCAAGGGTCTCGACCTTGTCGAAGTTCAGGTAGCTCCTGTCTTCGGGGTTCTTGCCGTTGACGACGCCGAACTCGCCGCCGTGTTCGCCCTGCAGGCCCTCCGGACCCGACGCGACGGCCATCTTGCGGGCGGGGTCGGCGCCGTCGTAGTTGAAAGTGCCGTCGGTGAATGCGACCTTCTGGTAGCCGAACTTCCAGTTCCACTGGAAGGCCGTCACATCGATCACGACCTCGGGATTGGGGTCCTTGTGCAGCATCTTCTCCTGCACGACCACGGTGAAGTAGAAGAGCACCGAGATGATCAGGAACGGGACCACGGTGAGCACCAGTTCCAGCGGCATGTTGTAGCCGAACTGCCGCGGCAACTCGGTGTCGCCCTTCTTGTGCCGGTGAAACGCCGAGGCCCAGAAGATCAGGCCCCACACGATCACACCGACGACGAGGGAGGCGATCACCGAACCGATCCACAGCTCCCTGTTCAGGTGTGCCTGCGGGGTGATGCCGTCCGGCCAGCCCAGACCGAGTACCTCCGACCAGCTACACCCGCTGAGCAGCAGCGCAGCGCCACCAAGGACGACCGCCAACGCCGCTCTCCGTGCCACCACCTTGCGTCCGCGAGGTGTCACGTTGGAGCCTCCTAGAAGTCGGTAGAACTAACCGAATACTACGCAGCGTAGACCACCCGCGGCTGCCGGTCTCGACACACCTCGGTTAACTCGTTTCTCATGTCTCGGCATGACGGTGGTCCGCTCATGCAGGGCGGCATTCGGCATACTGGCGCGGTGTGCGGACTGCTGGCCCTGCTGACTGACCCGTCCGCCGACGTCTCTCCCGGCCTCGTCGAAGCGGTGTCGGGCGCCTCGCACCTGATGCGGCATCGCGGGCCGGACGAACCGGGCACGTGGCACGACGAGGACGTGGTGCTGGGCTTCAACCGGCTGTCGATCATCGACATCGCCCACAGCCACCAGCCCCTGCGCTGGGGCCCTGCGGACTCGCCCGACCGCTACGTGCTGGTGTTCAACGGCGAGATCTACAACTACCTGGAGCTGCGCGAGGAACTGGCCACCGGCCACGGCGCGACGTTTCACACCGACGGCGACGGTGAGGCGATCATCGCCGCCTATCACTATTGGGGCACCGACGCTCTGAGCCGGCTGCGCGGCATGTTCGCGTTCGCGCTGTGGGACACAGTGGAGCGGGAGTTGTTCTGCGCACGTGACCCGTTCGGCATCAAGCCGCTGTTCATGGCCACCGGGTCGAAGGGCACCGCAGTGGGCAGCGAGAAGAAGTGCCTGCTCGACCTCGCCGACGAGCTCGGCATCGACACCGGCATCGACGAACGCGCCGTGCAGCACTACACGGTGCTGCAGTACGTGCCCGAGCCCGAGACGCTGCACCGCGGTGTGCGGCGGCTCGAATCGGGCAGCTACGCCCGAATCCGGCCGGGCGGCATGCCCGAGGTGACCCGCTACTTCACGCCGCGGTTCACCGCCAAGCCCTTCACGGCGGGCGATGAGCAGAGCCGCTACGACGAGATCACCGCGGTCCTGGAGGACTCGGTCGCCAAGCACATGCGGGCCGACGTCACCGTCGGCGCGTTCCTGTCCGGCGGCATCGACTCCACCGCGATCGCCGCGCTGGCGATGCGGCACAACCCGCGGCTGATCACCTTCACGACGGGTTTCGAGCGGGAGGGCTTCTCGGAGGTCGACGTCGCGGTGGCCTCCGCAGAGGCGATCGGCGCCAGGCACGTCACCAAGGTCGTCAATCAGGCCGAGTTCGTCGCCGCCCTGCCCGAAATCGTCTGGTATCTCGACGAACCCGTCGCCGACCCCGCGCTGGTGCCGTTGTTCTTCATCGCCCGCGAGGCGCGTAAACACGTCAAGGTCGTGCTGTCCGGCGAAGGCGCCGACGAGTTGTTCGGCGGATACACGATCTATCGGGAACCGTTGTCGCTGAAGCCTTTCAACTATCTTCCCGGCCCGGTGCGCCGGTCGATGGCGAAGGTGTCGGCCCCGCTGCCCGATGGCATGCGCGGCAAGAGCCTTCTGCACCGTGGCAGCCTGACGCTCGAGGAGCGTTACTACGGCAACGCCCGCAGCTTCTCCGACGTGCAGCTGCAGTCCGTGCTGACGGGGTTCCGCCCGGATTGGACGCACACCGATGTGACGGCCCGCGTGTACGCCGAGTCCGAGGGCTGGGACCCGGTCGCGCGCATGCAGCACATCGACCTGTTCACCTGGCTGCGCGGCGACATCCTGGTCAAGGCCGACAAGATGACGATGGCCAACTCGCTGGAGCTGCGAGTGCCCTTCCTCGATCCCGAGGTGTTCGCGGTGGCTTCGCGGCTGCCGCTGGACCAGAAGATCACCAGGTCGACCACCAAATACGCGTTGCGCCGTGCACTCGAGCCGGTCATTCCCGCGCATGTGCTCAACCGGCCGAAGCTGGGCTTTCCTGTGCCGATCCGGCACTGGCTGCGGGCGGGCGAGCTACTGGACTGGGCCTACGGAATGGTGGCGTCCTCAGGTGCGGGCGAGCTGATCGACACCACGGCCGTGGCGACGATGCTCGACGAACATCGCAGTGGCGCAGGCGATCACAGCAGACGGCTGTGGACGGTGTTGATCTTCATGCTCTGGCACGCGATCTTCGTCGAGGGCACGGTGACCCCGCAGATCAGCGAGCCCACGTATCCCGTGCAGCTCTAGCCGAGCGCTGAGGCGATCTCCGCGCCCGCGTCGTCGCCATAAGCGTCCGTCAGCCGCTTGATGCCCGCGTCCTTGTCCCAGGCCCACTCCTGCGGACCTGGCGCTTCCAGCACCAGCGTTGCGACCAGCGACGCCAGCTGAGCGGACCGCTCGATGGACAGGCCTTTGTCGCGCCCGGTCAGGAAGCCGGCCCGGAACGCGTCTCCGATGCCGGTCGGGTCGTCCTTGTGCGTCTCAGGCACGACGTCGACGTGGATGAAGGTGCCGTCGCGGCCGACGATGTCCACGCCCTTCTCGCTGAGCGTGGTGACGCGCATCTGAATCTGGCCCATCACCTCGGCCTCCGACCAGCCGGACTTCTGCAGCAGCAGGTCCCACTCGTAGTCGTTGGTGAACAGGTACGTCGCGCCGTCGATGAGCTTGCGGATCTGCTCGCCGGTCAGCCGGGCCAGCTGCTGCGACGGATCGGCGGCGAATTTCAGTCCGAGTGCGCGGCACTCTTCCGTGTGCAGGAACATCGCGTCGGGGTCATTGGCACCGACGATCACCAAATCCGGTGTGCCCCTTCGCGACACGACGTCGGCCAGCTTGATGTCGCGAGCCTGCGACATCGCGCCGGGATAGAACGACGCGATCTGGGCCATGTCCTGGTCGGTGGTGCAGACGAACCGGGCCGTATATGCGGAGTCCGACACCAGCACGCTGTCGCAGTCGACACCGTGGCCGGTGAGCCACTTGCGGTAGTCGTCGAAATCGGTGCCGACGGCGCCGACCAGCGTCGGGTCCCCACCGAGGATGCCGATGGCGTAGGCCATGTTGCCCGCCACGCCGCCGCGGTGGATGACGAGATCGTCCACCAGGAAGCTCACCGAGATCTTCTGCAGGTGTTCGGGCAGCAGGCCTTCGGAGAATTTGCCCGGGAACCGCATCAGATGGTCGGTCGCGATCGACCCGGTTACCGCAATGGTCACGAAGCGTCACCCTTCAATTCATTTAAGCTGTCTAGATAATCTTACCCAGACTAACGGTCCGGCCCGTGATCGGCCGGTTGCGCTAACCTGCCTACCATGGCTGGTCCTTATCCGCCCCCATACGGCGCTGGACCGGTCGGCCCTCCTGCGCACCATCCGGGTCCGCCGCAGCCGTATCCCGAGAATCCCGTTGGGCCACCGGCATATCCAGGCATGTTGCCGCCGCCGATTCCGTATCCGAGGCGCAGCCGGTGGCGCGTTGTGCTCGCCGCGGTGGTGGCCATCCTGGTCGTGGCAGCCACTGTCGCCGCCATTGTGTTGGTCGTGCGCTCGAGCAGGGACGACTCGACGGGCGGAAAACTGACGACGGCCGCAGCGAAAACGGCGATCCAGGGCTACCTGGACGCGCTGCAGAAGGGCGATGACGAGAAGATCGCCCGCAACACCCTGTGCGGGCTGTTCGACGCGGTCAAGGAACGCAAGTCCGACCTTGCGCTGGCAGACCTGAGCAGTGACGCGTTCCGCAAGCAGTTCGCTACCGCCGAGGTCACGTCCATCGACAAGATGGTGTTCTCGTCGCCGAATCAGGCGCAGGTGCTGTTCAGCATGCGGGTCTCCCCCGCGAACAGCCGCAAGCAGCCACCCCCCGAGGTGGAGGAACAGGCCGTGGCGCAGCTACTGGCCCAGGACAACCAAGTCCTGGTGTGTTCGTACCTGCTGCGCGCGGCAGGCCAGTACTAGCTCAGTTGAACGAGTCCCCGCACGCGCACGATCCCGTCGCGTTGGGGTTGTCGATGGTGAAACCCTGCTTCTCGATGGTGTCGACGAAGTCGATCGTGGCGCCCTGCACATAGGGGGCGCTCATCCGGTCAACGGTCAACTTCACGCCGCCGAACTCGGCGGTCAGATCGCCGTCGAGGGCGCGGTCATCGAAGAACAGGTTGTAGCGCAGGCCGGCGCATCCGCCCGGCTGGACGGCGATACGCAGCGCCAGGTCGTCACGGCCTTCCTGATCCAGCAGCGCCTTGGCCTTTCCGGCCGCGGCGTCGGTCAGCATCACGCCGTGGGTGGCGGTGGTGGTCGCCGACTCGTCCTGAACAGTCATTGCGTCTCCTGTGAATGGCTCTTGTTGCGGGCCGACTAACAGCCCACCAGCTCAACGGTACATTGTTATCCCGCTATTCCCGAGTTCGTCGGCCGTGACTTTCGCCAACCCCGTCAGCTGGTTGGCGGCGTCGTCGATGGCGCGCTGGACGGATCCGGCGTGGTCAGCGATGGCGTATGCGGCGCTGATACCCGCATCGCGCAGGGCGGACTCGGTCAGGGTGACCTGCCCGGCCAACACCAGCACGGGGGTGCCGCGGGCCTCGGCGGCCAGCGCGCTGACGACTTTGCCGTGCAGCGACTGGTCGTCGAACCTGCCCTCGCCGGTGATCACGAGTTCGGCCGCTGCGACGTCGTCGGCCAGGTGCGTGTGTTCGGCGATGATCGTGGCCCCTGATTCGCGGCGGCCGCCCAGCGCCAGCAGGGCCGCCCCGAGGCCGCCCGCGGCGCCTGCACCGGGCTCGTCGCTGATGGGCCTGCCTGCCGCGGCGTCGAGTTCGGCGGCCCACTCGGTCAGCCGCCGCTCCAACGCCACGACCGTTTCGGGGTCGGCTCCCTTTTGCGGGCCGAACACCTGCGCCGCTCCCATCGGCCCCAGCAGAGGATGCTCGACGTCGGTGGCCGCAATCACCTCCACGTCGGCCAACAGCGCGCGGGCCGCACCGAGGCTGTTGCCTGCTGTGCTCCTCGCGTGCGCACCCAAAGCCTCGACCATGCCTCGGCCGCCGTCGGTGCACGCACTGCCGCCGAGCCCGACCACAATGCGGCGCGCACCGGCCGCAACCGCGGCCTCGATGAGCTGGCCCACCCCTCTGCTGTGCGCCGCGAGCGCGGTCTGCAAGGTGGGCGGTCCGCCGAGCAGCGCCAGCCCGCAGGCCTGCGCGCATTCGATGTACGCCGTGCGGGGGTCGGCGTCATCGAACACCCACTTGGCGTCCACCTCGGCGGTCAGCGGGCCGCTGACGCGCAGCGTGCGCCGTTCACCGAGGCGACCGACGAGCACGTCGACGAATCCGGGTCCGCCGTCGGACTGCGGAGCAAGCGTGAGTTCGTCGTCAGGCCGGGCCTGCCGCCACCCGTCGGCGATCGCCTCCGCGGCCTGCACGGCGGTCAGGCTGTCGCCGTAGCAGTCGGGTGCGATGAGCACGCGGAGGCCGTCGGAACCGGACATTCCAGAAGATTATGCTGGCAGGCGTGAACCTGCTGGGCCGCAAGAAGGACAGGCCGCCACCCGACGACGTCGACGTCAACGAGGTGGCCGCGGACAGCGAACCGGACGCCAAGGACGCCGGCGGCACCGCCCCCAAGGGCAGGCCGACTCCGAAGCGGGATGCGGCCCGGCGCCGCGGCCCGATCACGCCCGCACCGATGACCAGCGCCGAAGCCAGGCGCAGGCGCAAGGAGTTGCGCGGGCCCAAGCTGTCCCGCGACGAACGCCGCGAAGAAAAGGTCGAGCGTCGCGCTGCCATGGCCGATCGCCGCGAGCGGATGATGGCAGGCGAAGACTCCTATCTGCTGCCGCGCGACAAGGGCCCGGTGCGCGCGTACGCCCGCGACATCGTGGACTCGCGCCGAATCAGCGTGCTCGGCCTCTTCATGCCCGCCGCATTGGCGTTGATCTTCATCATGCTCGCGGTTCCTCAGGTGCAGCTGTACGTCTCGCCGGCCATGCTGGTCCTGATGGCGATCATGGCTGTCGACGGTCTTCTGTTGGGCCGCAAGGTGAATCGGGCCGTCGACCAGAAGTTCCCCAATAACACCGAAAGCCCTTGGAAGCTCGGGTTCTACGCAGCAAGTCGCGCCTCTCAGTTGCGTCGGATGCGCGCGCCCCGGCCGCAGGTCAACCGCGGCGACAAAGTCACCTGAGCGAAGGTGCGCGTTCTGGTGCTCGGCGGTATCCGGTCGGGCAAGTCCGAATGGGCAGAGACCGTCATCGCCGCGTCCGTCCGCGCCGGGCGCCCGGTGCGATACCTGGCCACCGGTGCCGTCGCCGACGACGACGCATGGGCGGCGCGGGTGCAGGCCCACCGAGATCGTCGGCCGCCACACTGGTCGACAGTCGAAAACACTGATGTCGCAACGCAACTGCGGTCCGACGACGCGAGCCCGATACTGGTCGACGATGTCGGCGGCTGGCTCACCGCCACGATGGATCGCGCAGGGGCATGGACGGGAGGCTTGGTGAGCGCTGAGATCGATGATCTCGTCGACGCCGTCGCCGGATTCGGAGAGGAGCTGGTCCTGGTTAGTCCAGAGGTGGGTATGACGGTGGTGCCGGAGACCGTCTCGGGGCGCAGGTTCGCCGACGAACTTGGCACGCTCAACCAGCGACTCGCGGCGCTGTGCGACCGCGTGGTGCTGGTCGTGGCGGGCCAACCGATCACAGTGAAGGGGTAGGCGTGACCGACTTCCCGCCGATTGCGGCGCCCGACCAGGACGTCGCATCGCAGGCGCGCGCCAGGCAGGACACGCTGACCAAACCGCCCGGCTCGCTGGGCCGCCTCGAGGAGTTGTCGGTGTGGGTGGCGGCCTGTCAGGGGGTGTGCCCGCCGCATCAGTTCGAGCGCGCGCGGGTCGTGGTGTTCGCCGGTGACCACGGTGTCGCCGCCGCCGGGGTGTCCGCATTTCCTGCGGAGGTCACCGCGCAGATGGTGGCGAACTTCGACGCAGGTGGCGCCGCCATCAATGTGCTGGCCGAGGCGGCGGGCGCGAGCGTGCGCGTGGCCGATATCGCAGTGGACACCGACCAGCCGCATTCGCCGTCGATCGGCGCGCACAAGGTCCGCAGGAGCAGCGGCAACATCGCCGTCGAGGACGCGTTGTCCGACGACGAGACGCGGGCCGCGATCGACGCGGGTCGACGGATCGCCGACGAGGAGGTCGACGCGGGCGCCGATCTGCTGATCGCGGGCGATATGGGCATCGGAAACACAACGCCTGCAACGACATTGATCGCCGCGCTGACCGGCGCCGAACCCGTCGCGGTGGTCGGCAGGGGCACCGGCATCGACGATGCGGGCTGGTCGCGAAAGGTCGCGGCGGTCCGCGATGCGCTGTACCGCGCAAGCGGACTGTCGGCGGATCCCGTTGGGCTGCTGCGGGTGTGCGGCGGCGCGGACCTTGCGGCGATGGCGGGGTTCTGCGCGCAAGCGGCCGTCCGCCGAACGCCGGTGCTGCTCGACGGCGTCGTGGTGACGGCCGCCGCGATGGTCGCCGAACTGCTGGCCCCCGGCGCCCGGCAGTGGTGGCGGGCGGGCCATCGATCCACGGAGCCCGCGCACAAGCTGGTGCTGGAAAAGCTGAACCTCGAACCCATCGTCGATCTCTCGATGCGACTCGGTGAAGGCACCGGCGCCGCGGTCGCGCTGCCGGTGGTGCGGGCGGCAGTCGCCGCGCTGACGTCGATGGCGACGTTCGGCGAGGCCAACGTATCGTCGTGATCCGTTCGGTCACAGGCGCTTTCGCGTTCGGCACCGTTCTGCCGCTGCGGGCGGGCGCTGGCGTCGGCCGAGGTGTGTTGACGGCGCTGCCGGTGGTGGGCGTCGCGCTCGGTGCGCTCGCCGCGGCGGTGTTGTGGGCGGGCAGCCACACGTTCGGGGCCGGCAACCCGCTCAGCGGTGTGCTCGCGGTGGCGGCGCTGCTCGTCGCCACCCGCGGCCTGCATATCGACGGGTTCGCCGACACCGTCGACGGGCTGGGCTGCTACGGGCCACCGGAGCGCGCCCTGCAGGTGATGCGGGACGGATCGACCGGCCCGTTCGGCGTGGCCGCCGTCGTGGTGGCGATCGCCGCACAGGGCCTGGCGTTCGCATCTTTACCCATGGACACAGCAGGCTGGATCGCGGTGATCGTCGCGGTGACCGCAGGCCGGGTCGCCGCCGTCGCAGCCTGCCGCCGGTCGGTGCCTGCAGCGGAGGGCAGCACGCTGGGCGCGATGGTGGCAGGCAGTCAGGCCGCCGTCGTGGTCGCAGCCTGGGTAGTCGCGGTCGCGGCACTCGCGACACTGGCTGGTCCGCGACCATGGCAGGGACCGGTCGTCGTGCTTGTGGCGCTCGCATGCAGCGTCGTGCTGGTGGCGCATTGCGCCCGCCGCTTCGGCGGGATCACCGGCGATGTGCTCGGCGCAGCGATCGAGGTGACGACGACGGTGGCAGCCGTCGGCCTGGCGATCGGCTAACGCATGGCCTCCAGCCTTCGCTCGAGCGCTCGCCACCGGTGATCGAGCTGGGCGCGCCCGGTCGGCGCGCTGCTCTGCAGCCGTCGCCTGGCGGCTTCCACATGCTTGCCCGCCTCCGCCTCGAAGTGCAAACGGTTCGCGTCAGCGCGGTCCTTCAGGATGCGCCGCGCGGTCGCCAGTTTCTTGGTCAGGCCGGCGCCTCCCCGATCCACGGCGGACGGCAGGTCGCCCGCCCAGTCCCGCAGTTCATCAGGGACGACCTCGGTGAAGCGCGTATCCGTGGCGGGATGTACAGCGACCGCCTTCCTGCCGAACAGCTCGGGATGCAGGTACTTTCCGCGCTCCTCCTTGGGCTTCTTCTGCTCAGGCGCGATCCGGTTGGCTTCGGCCCACGCATCACGGCGAACTCCGGTCACCTGCCAGCTGACCTTGACCCGGCCCCTGTCCGTCCGGATCGTGAAAGCGTTGCCTTTGATCTCCGTGGCCACGACGGCCTGAGCGAAGTCGCCGATCACCGTCAATTGATAGCGGAAATCGCTGTTGAGGTCCTCGAAATACGAGGGCAACCGGACCTGCGCTGTGCCGTCTTTGTTGGTGGTCACATTGCCGCTGTACACGTTCAGCATGTCGGGCGATTCCACAAACGAGTGCGAAAGGTATTGATTTTCCGGGTCTTTCGGGTGATCAATGGTGAAACCGCCGCCGCCCTTGCTCAGCTGGCCGGTGACTCTCACCTTGCCGACGAACAATCCCGCGAAGCCGTTGGCGCTCTGTCCGCGCACTGCTGCGACATTGGGGTTCTTCCGCGTATCGGCGAATGTCAGCCCGTCGACGCCGTTGCCGAGCACGCTGATACCCGAGACTCCGGCTCCCGGCGTCGTGGCGAAGTGCACTCCGGTGACGCCGTTGCCACCGCCGGTGGTCAGGCCGGCCATGCCGTCGTTGGCGACGCCGACACCTCGAACACCGGCGGAGAGATCGCTGGTGCCGAAAACCCCCTCGGCCGCACCGACGCCATGGGTTTGGCCGAGGACGCCGGGGCCGGCACCGTCGCGAAAAGTGACGCCCCTTACCCCGGTGGTGAAGCCGCCGATGCCCAGGACCCCGGCGCCGAAGGGATCGTTTGCGTCGTGCTCCCCGACCACTCCATTGCCTTCTTGGAACACGACGCCTGCGACAGCGTCGTGAGTTTGACTGCTGCCGAACACTCCGTACCCGGTGTCGCTCGAACCCCACACGCCGGGGCCGGCAGGCAAACCGTCTGTGTCGCCGAATGTCTGACCGTAGACACCGGGGTTACCGGTGCCGCCGGTGATGCCGTGCACGCCTACACCTCGGACGCTGTTGCCGATCACGCCGGTGGCCTCACCGACGAAGCCGGTGACCCCGTTGCCGCCCGCGGTCGATGAGCCGAACACCCCGTGCGCATCGTCGGTGGGGCTGAAGGTGACCCCGAGCAACCCCGAGGAGCCGCTGCTGCGGGCCAGAACGCCCTGCGAGTCCTGACTTTCACCCACCACCCCGCTGTCGGAAAGGCTGCGGCCGACAACGCCGGGCCCGACGGCGCCGTGTCCTTCGACCCCGGCGGGCGGGTCGATGGGAATCGAGACGCCGGAGGTAAGGGCTCCACTGGTTCCGAAAACCCCGCCCCCAGAGTCGGAATCACCCCACACCCCAACGGGAACCGGATTCCCGTTGACATCCTCGGGTTGTTGTCCGCTGGCCGCCGGGTCGAATCCAACTACTCGCGCCATGATCTTTCTCCCCACGTTCGACAATGCTGGCGCTTCAAGATTGCGCCGCTGCGAACGCGTTCTTTCGGAGAACGACAAAGAAAGCGGCGGCTAGGACAGCCGCGACATCCAGCCGTGCGTGTCGGCGAACATACCGCGTTGGATACCGGTCAACGTGTCGCGGAGGGCCATGGTGATCTCACCGGGTTCGCCGTCGGCGATGGTGAACTCACCGTCGCCGTACTTCACATGCGACACCGGCGTGATGACCGCCGCGGTGCCGCAGGCGAACACCTCGGTGATCTCCCCCGCTGCGGTCTTCTTCTGCCACTCGTCGACGTCGATCTTGCGCTCCTCGACGGCGAAGCCGGCATCAGTGGCCAATTGCAGCAACGAGTCCCGGGTGATACCGGGCAACAGCGAACCGCTCAGTTCCGGCGTGACCAGGCGCGCCGAACCGCCGCTGCCGAACACGAAGAACAGGTTCATACCGCCCATTTCTTCGACGAAGCGGCGTTCGATGGCGTCCAGCCACACCACCTGATCGCATCCGTTGTCGGCGGCCTCGGCCTGCGCGAGAAGCGAGGCGGCATAGTTGCCACCGAACTTCGCCGCGCCGGTGCCGCCCGGCGATGCGCGCACATACTCGTGCGACAGCCACACGCTGACGGGCTTGATGCCGCGCGGGAAGTACGCGCCCGCAGGTGAGGCGATGACCATGTAGCGGTACTCGGATGCGGGGCGCACCCCGAGGCCGGGTTCGGTGGCGAAGATGTAGGGCCGCAGATACAGCGACTCCTCGCCGCCTGCGGACGGCACCCACTGCTCATCGACCGCGATCAGCTGCCGCAGCGACTCGATGAACACCTCTTCGGGCAGTTCGGGGATCGCCAGCCTGCGGGCCGACGATCGCAGCCGCGCCGCATTGGCCTCGGCGCGGAACGAGACGATGGAGCCGTCGGTCCACCGGTAGGCCTTCAGTCCCTCGAACACTTCCTGCGCGTAGTGCAGGACGATGGCCGACGGATCGAGCTCGATGGGCCCGTACGGGGTGACCCGCGCATTGTGCCAACCCTTGCCGTCGACGTAGTCGATCGACACCATGTGGTCGGTGTGATAGCGGCCGAATCCCGGGTTGGCCAGAATCCCGGCCCGTACCTCGTCATTCGCCGGATTCGCGTTGCGATCGACGGTGAATTCGAGGTGGTCGGCCATGCGCCGATTGTATATCCGCGCGCTACCGGGTTTTTGCGTCGACGAACGGCTGCTCAGCGCGTCTTCGCATCGACGAACGGCGGTTTCACCACCTCGCACTCCACCGGGCGGCCGCGGACGTCGACCGCGACGCGCTGTCCGTCGGCGACGTCGTGATCGGTGTCGAGTAAGGCCAGTGCAATGCCGACTTTCAAAGTCGGAGAGAAGGTTCCTGATGTCGTCACGCCGACGGGCGTGGTGCCGTCGAGGACGGTCAGGTCCGGTCGCAGCACGCCGCGGCCGACCGCGCGCAGGCCCCGAAGCAGCCGCTTCGGGCCCGCCTCCTTCTCGGCCAGCAGCGCGTCGCGACCCCAGAACGCGTCCTTCTTCCAGCCGATCGCCCACCCGCAGCGGGCCTGCAACGGCGAGATCTGCAGGGATAGCTCGTGGCCGTGCAATGGATATCCCATTTCGGTGCGCAGGGTGTCCCTGGCGCCGAGCCCGGCCAGCTGGCCGCCTGCACCCGCCACGGCATCGACGAGCGCGTCGAACACCACTGGGGAGTCGTCCCAGGCGGGCAGCAGCTCATAGCCGTGTTCGCCGGTGTAGCCGGTGCGGCACACCCGGACCTCGACCCCGCTGAAGTCCGCGTCCGCATAGCCCATGTAGTCCATGTCGGTCGGCAACCCCAATGACCCGACGACCTCGGCCGACTTCGGGCCCTGCACGGCGAGCACGGCCCGCGACCGGTGCTCGTCGGTGATGGTCAGGCCGTCGGGGGCCTGTTGCTGCAACACGGCGACGACGGCCGCGGTGTTGGCGGCATTGGGCACCAGGAACATCTCCTCGTCGGAGACGTAGTAGACGATCAAATCGTCGATGACACCTCCGGATTCGGTGCAGCACAACGTGTATTGCGCCTTACCCGGACCGATGCGGCAGAGGTCGTTGGTCAGCGTGGCGTTGATGTACTCCGCCGCTCCCGGTCCGCGCACCGCGGCCTTACCGAGGTGGCTGACGTCGAAAAGGCCGACGGCGGTTCGTGTTGCGGTGTGTTCGCCGACCGTGCCTTCGTAGGAGACCGGCATCAGCCAGCCAGAGAACTCGGCGAAGCTGGCGCCGAGCTGACGGTGCCGGTCTTCGAGGGGACCGTGCTGGATTTCACTCACTTCAACTTCCCTCACGGGAATCAACCCTAATCCGGCAGTCGACGCTGGCAGACTCCGTTGGGTGGTCGATTTCGATGCGCTCCAGGCCGCCGGGATCGCCAACGCGCGCGAGCGGGCCGCACTGATCGAGTACCTGGACAGCCTCGGCTTCACCGCCGAGGACATGGTGGAGGCCGAACGCCGCGGCCGCCTGTTCGGCCTCGCAGGCGACGTCCTTCAGCGGTCGGGTCGACCGATCTACACGCTTCGAGAGGCCGCCGACCGACTCGGTGTGTCCGTCGAGGAGCTCACCCACGCCTGGCATGCGCTCGGCCTCAGCGTTTCCGACGGCGATCAACCAGTGTTCAGCCAGGTCGATATCGACGGTTTGGCGGCGTGGGTCGCGTTGAGGGCTGCCGTCGGGGACGAGGCGACGCTGACACTGCTACGGGTGCTCGGCGCGTCGATGGCGCGGCTCTCCGAAGCGGGGTCGACCGCGATCCGGCTCGGACTGCCCGACATCCAGATGGAATACAGCGAGGACGAGCTCACGACGGCGCGGGCGTATCGCGCCGTCGGCGAATTCATTCCGCGCCTCGCGGTGCTCATGGATGCGGTCTTTCGCCATCACACGATCAGTGCCCGCACCTACTTCGAGGGCGTCATTCGCGACAACTCGGCGAGCGTGATCTGCGGCATCGGGTTCGCTGACCTGACGGGCTTCACTTCGCTGACACAGCGGCTCACCCCGACCGAGTTGTCTGCGTTGCTCGTCGAATTCGCGGCCGCCGTCAACGACGTGGTCCTTGCCGACGGCGGACGGGTGGTGAAGTTCATCGGCGACGAGGTGATGTGGGTGAGCTCGACGCCCGAACAGCTCGCAAAAGTGGCCCTCGATCTGGTCGAACACCCCGGCGCGCAGGAGGCGAACCTGCAGGTCCGCGCCGGCCTGGGCTACGGCAGCGTGCTGGCCATCGGCGGCGATTACTTCGGCACCGCGGTGAATCTCGCCGCGCGCCTGGTCACCGCCGCGGCGCCAGGCCAGATCCTTGCTGCGGCTGATGTCCGCGACGAGCTGCCGGACTGGCCGGCGATTCCGCAGGATCCGTTGGTGCTCAAGGGTTTCGACGATCCGATCACGGCCTATGACCTGCACCTGTCCCGCTGACCGATAGGCTGATCGGTTGTGAGCCCAGCAAATCCCGGATATCAGGCCCCTGCCGTCACCGTCAGTTCGTCGCTGCCCAAGCGAAAGGCCGACAAGACGGTGCTGATCGTGCCCGTGGTGAGCGGCCAGGACGACGACGCCACCGCGACCGTCGTTGCCAACCCGTTCCTCGACGCCGAGGCCGTCGGCGAGATCGAGGTCGCGCTCGAGTCGCTCGGCGCCAAGGGCGGCACCGATCAGCTCACCCGGGTGGTCGCCCGGTCACTTCCGGTCGCCAGTGTGCTCGCGGTCGGCCTCGGCAAGGACCGTGACGACTGGCCCGCCGACCTGATCCGCCGTGCCGCGGGCGTCGCCGCCCGCTCGCTGAACGGCACCGAGGCCGTCATCACCACGCTGTCCGACATCGACCTCGAGGCCACCATCGAGGGATTGATCCTCGGCGCTTACCGGTTCAGCGATTTCCGCAGCGACAAGACCGCGCCGAAGGACAAGGGGCTGCGCGAAATCACCGCGCTGACGGCCGACACGAAGGCGAAAACCAAGGCGGACGCCGAACGCGCGACGGCCATCGCCACCGCCGTCGCCACCGCACGCGATCTGGTCAACACTCCCCCGTCGCACCTGTTCCCCGCCGAGTTCGCCAAGCGCGCAAAGGCTTTGGGTGAAGCCGCCGGGCTCGAGGTCGAGGTGCTGAGCGACAAGGAACTGGAAAAGGACGGCTACGGCGGCGTCGTCGGCGTCGGCAAGGGTTCGTCGCGCCCGCCGTGTCTGGTCCGGCTCGCACATCGCGGCGCGAAGAATAAGCCGCGCACGCGAGGAGCAGGAACAGGTAAGGCCAAGAGGGTCGCGCTGGTCGGCAAGGGCATCACGTTCGACACCGGCGGCATCTCCATCAAGCCGGCCGCGAACATGCACCACATGACTTCCGATATGGGCGGCGCCGCGGCCGTGATCGCGACGGTGGTGCTTGCCGCGAAGCAGAAGCTGCCCATCGACGTGATCGCCACCGTGCCGATGGCCGAGAACATGCCGTCGGCCACCGCGCAGCGCCCCGGCGACGTGCTGACCCAGTACGGCGGCATCACCGTCGAGGTGCTCAACACCGACGCCGAGGGGCGGTTGATCCTGGCCGACGCGATCGTGCGGGCCTGCGAGGATAACCCCGACTACCTCATCGAGACCTCGACCCTGACCGGTGCGCAGACCGTCGCGCTCGGTGCGCGCACGCCAGGAGTGATGGGATCCGACGAGTTTCGCGACCGCGTCGCGAAGCTGTCCCAGGCGGTCGGCGAGAACGGTTGGCCGATGCCGCTTCCCGAAGAGCTCAAGGACGACCTGAAGTCGACGGTCGCCGACCTCGCCAACGTCAGCGGCTCGCGGTACGCAGGCATGCTCGTCGCGGGCACGTACCTGCGCGAGTTCGTCGCCGACGGGGTGGCGTGGGCACACATCGACATCGCGGCCCCGGCCTACAACACCGGCGGCCCATGGGGTTACACCGGCAAGGGCGGCACCGGCCTGCCGACCCGCACGATGTTCGCGGTGCTCGAAGACATCGTCGCGAACGGCTGAACTGTCGGCTCAGCTGGCGGCGGCTAGACGATCTTCAACCGGGCCGTGTTGCGAAGTGCCTGCGGCGCGATCCGGGATGTGCCGTAGAGCAAGTAGGCCTCTGGCGCGACGGGCCGCAGCGGCTTCTTCTTCTTCACCGCGGTCAGAATGGCCTTGGCGACCTTGTCAGGACCATAGCTTCGCTGCTTGAACATCTTCTCGAACTGGTCGCGCCTGCCCTCCACGTTCCCATCGGCGCGGGCGGTCGCCTCGAACCTCGTCGACTGAATGATGTTGGTGGCGATGACGCCGGGGAAAATGGTGGTCAGCCCGACGTCCGCGGCATCGAGTTCGGCACGCAGGCAATCGGAGAACATGTAGACCGCGGCCTTGGACGTGCAGTAGGCGTTCAACGATTTCAGCGGTGCGAAGGCCGCCATCGACGAGACGTTGACGATGTGTCCACCGGTGCCACGCTCGACCAGCCGCTTGCCAAAAGCTCTGCAGCCGTTGACGACACCGCCGAGGTTGATGTCCAGCACGCGGTCCCACTGATCTTCCGGCGTCTTGAGGAACTCTCCGGCCTGTCCGATACCGGCGTTGTTCACGACGATGTCGGGCACGCCGTGTGTGGCGCAGACCTGGTCGGCGAACCGCTCGACGGCTTCCGCGTCCGCGACGTCGAGCATGTACGGGTGCGCGACACCGCCGCGCTTAGCGATTTGCGCTGCGGTGTCCTTGACGTTCGCCTCGTTGATGTCGCTGACAACCACTTCGGCGCCTGCACGCGCGAACGCCAGCGCCGTTTCACGACCGATGCCGCTGCCCGCGCCGGTGACCGAGACCAGCGTGTCGCCGAAGTCGTCGCGCTTGCGCCCGACCTGTGCCCGCAACAGCGACCGGGCGGCCGGCTTGCCGCCCAGGAAGTCGACGAGTTCGCTTACCGCCGTTGCCATCACCTGCGGGTGCGACATCGGCGACCAGTGGCGAGCCTGGATGTCGCGACGCCACAGTCGCGGCACCCAGCGGGATAGGTCGTCGAAGCCGTGCGGCCGCACCACGGGGTCCTTGGTGCCGACGATCAACTGCACGGGAACGCTGACGTAGCGGTCCCGGGTGAGCTTCAGCGGCGGCGACAGGACGAGCGAACGGTAGATCTTCAGCGTGTTGATGAGATCGGAGGTCGCGGTGTCGCCGCGTCGGCGTTGCGCGGGCAGGCGGTCGGCGAGCAGTTGGTCCCCCCTCCTCCGAATCAGCAGCCGGAACACCGCAGGCGCGACGACCGGCACCGCGAATGGGTACCAGTACAGACACCGCAGAAGGCGGTCGAGTGCGCGGATGAACTTGACCGGCCGATAGGGGCGCTTGAGGTTGTCGAATATGTCGCCGCCGTACTGCGCGATCCCGGGGCCCGACACCGACGTGAACGACGCAACGCGATCGCTGGCGCCGGGACGGCCCAGGTACTCCCACACCGAAACCGAGCCCCAGTCGTGACCGAGGACGTGGACCGGCTCACCGGGGCTGACGGCCGCGATGACCGCCGCGAAGTCGTCGGCAAGCTTCCCGATGGCGTAGGCCGAAACCCGTTCGGGCACAGACGATTTACCGACGCCGCGGTTGTCGAACCTGACGATCCTGAACCGGTCGGATAGCTGTGCGACGACTTCGTCCCACAAGACGTGCGAATCGGGCCAGCCGTGCGTCATCACCACCGTCGGCCCGTCGGGGTTGCCCTGCTCGTAGACGGCGATGCGTACCCCGTCGACGCTGTCGACGAACCGCTCCGTGATCGTGTCCACCACGATCCCGAACCTTAGCGGTCCTCCAACTCCCTGCGGACGGCGCGCCCGCGTTCGATGCGGCGGCGGGCGTCGTAGTCGCGCATTCGCTGCGGGTAGCCGACTTTCTGCACGTCGTAGACCGGGATGTTCAGCCGTTCGCTCAGCCGCCTGGCGCCGGCGTCCCCGCCTGCGCGCCGCCGCGTCCACTCGCCGTCGCCGGCCACCAGCACCACAGTGATGTCGGTGACGGTGGTCTTCGGCTCGATGTAGGCCTCGACGCCGGTGCGTTCGGCGACCCACTGCCGCATGTAGGCCAGATCGGCCGCGGGGTCACTGCCGCCGCGGCCGCCCGCACGCCCGCGAAACCTGCTGAACAGTGCCAACTGGGCCGTACTCCTTCCAGAGCTCCCGCGCTCCACCTCTATCGATAGTGCCAGAGCAAAAGCTGTGCAGGTCTGGGGCGAGCGACGCGGCCCGACGTGACAGGATGGGACCGGCATTCGAACCCGTGACGACCAACCGTTCGAGGGAGTCAAAAGACATGGCAACTTCCGTCCAGATGCCGGCACTCGGTGAGAGCGTGACCGAGGGAACCGTCACCCGGTGGCTGAAGCAAGAGGGTGACACGGTCGAGCTGGACGAACCTCTGCTCGAGGTCTCCACCGACAAGGTCGACACCGAGATCCCTTCGCCCGCGGCGGGCGTGCTGACGAAGATCGTCGCCCAGGAGGACGACACCGTGGAGGTCGGCGGCGAGCTGGCCGTGATCGGCGACGCGGGTGAAGGCGGCGGCGACGGCGAGGCGAAGGCGCAGGAGAAGCCCGCAGAAGCCGAGGAGGAGAAGCCGGCGGAGGAGCCCGCCGCCCAGCCGGAGCCCGCGGCCGAAGAGCACGAAGAGCCGGAACCCGAGCCCGAGCCCGAGCCCGAGAGAGAAGCCGGCCGCCAAGTCGTCCGGCGGTGGCGATGCCACCCCGGTGCTGATGCCCGAGCTGGGCGAGTCGGTCACCGAGGGCACCGTCACGCGCTGGCTGAAGAAGGTCGGCGACAGTGTCGAGGTGGACGACCCGCTCGTCGAGGTGTCCACCGACAAGGTCGACACCGAGATCCCGTCACCGGTGGCGGGCACGCTGTTGAGCATCACCGCCGAGGAGGACGACACGGTGCCCGTCGGCGGCGAGCTGGCCAAGATCGGCGATGCCGGGGCCGCGCCCGCCGAAAAGCCGGAGCCCAAACCGGAACCGAAGGAAGAGCCGAAGGCCGAGCCCAAGGAAGAGGCGAAGCCCGAGCCGAAGGAAGAACCGAAGCCGGAGCCCAAACCGGAGCCGAAAGAGGAAGCCAAGCCGGAGCCGAAGCCCGAACCCAAGGCCGAGCCAAAGCCGGAGCCTCAGGGCGAGCCGGAACCGTCGGGCGACGGTGCTCCGTACGTGACGCCGCTGGTGCGAAAACTGGCCAGTGAGAACAACATCGACCTCGCCTCGGTGAAGGGCAGCGGAGTCGGCGGGCGCATCCGCAAGCAGGATGTGCTGGCCGCGGCGGAGGCCAAGAAGGCACCCGCGAAGGAAGCCCCGGCCGCTGCGGCGCCAGCGGCGGCGGCGAAGGCGCCGGAGGCGGCATCGGCGCTTGCGCATCTGCGTGGCACCACGCAGAAGGCCAACCGCATCCGGCAGATCACCGCGAAGAAGACGCGCGAATCCCTGCAGGCCACGGCGCAGTTGACGCAGACCCACGAGGTCGACATGACCAAGATCGTGGCGCTGCGGGCGCGGGCCAAGAACAGCTTCGCCGAGCGCGAGGGCGTCAACCTGACGTATCTGCCGTTCATCGCGGTGGCAGTCGTCGACGCGCTGAAGGCCCACCCGAACGTCAACGCCAGCTACAACGAGGACACCAAGGAGATCACCTACTACGACGCCGAGCATCTCGGCTTCGCGGTGGACACCGACCAGGGGCTGCTGTCCCCGGTGATCCACAACGCCGGTGACCTGTCGCTGGCCGGGTTGGCGCGCGCGATCGCCGATATCGCGGCGCGGGCGCGCTCGGGCAACCTGAAGCCCGATGAGCTGTCCGGCGGGACGTTCACGATCACCAATATCGGCAGCCAGGGCGCGCTGTTCGACACGCCGATCCTGGTCCCGCCGCAGGCGGCGATGCTGGGCACCGGCGCGATCGTCAAACGTCCCCGCGTGGTGGTCGATGCAACGGGCAACGAGTCGATCGGCGTCCGCTCGATCTGCTACCTGCCGTTGACCTATGACCACCGGCTCATCGACGGCGCGGACGCCGGCCGATTCGTGACCACGATCAAGCGGCGTCTCGAAGAGGGAGCATTCGAGGCAGACCTTGGGCTGTAGACACCAGTGACCACCGTTGCGATTGCGGGGTCTTCGGGACTGATCGGCTCGGCGCTGGTCTACGCGCTGCGCGCAACAGATCACCGCGTGCTGCGCATCGTCCGTCGCGCGCCGTCGAATTCCGATGAGCTGTTCTGGAATCCGGAAACCGGTGAATTCGACGCGGACGCGCTGCAGGGCGTGGACGCCGCGGTCAACCTGTGCGGCGTCAACGTCGGCGCCGGCCGGTGGTCGGGCGCGTTCAAACAGAGGCTGCGCGACAGCAGGATCGAACCCACCGAGGTGCTGTCAGCCGCCGTGGTGGAGTCCGGTGTCCCTGTGCTGGTCAACGCGAGCGCGGTCGGCTACTACGGCGACACCAGCGGCAGAATCGCCGACGAGACGACCCCGCCGGGTCGCGGGTTTCTGGCGCAGCTGTGCCGGGACTGGGAGGCCGCGACGGCGCCCGCACAGCATGAGGGCATTCGCGTCGTGCTGGCGCGCACCGGGCTGGTGCTGTCACCGCGCGGCGGGATGCTGGCCCGGCTGCGGCCGCTGTTCTCACTGGGGCTGGGCGCGCGGCTGGGCAGTGGTCGCCAGTACATGCCGTGGATCAGCCTCGAAGACGAGGTCCGCGCGCTGCTGTTCGCAATCTTTCACGACGAGCTGACCGGGCCGGTGAACTTCACAGGGCCCGCGCCGGTGACCAACTCCGAATTCACGGCGGCGATGGGCAGGGCGGTCAACCGGCCGACGCTGCTGAAGGTTCCTGGCTTCGCGCTGCGCACGCTTCTCGGCGAGTTCGCCCAGGAGGGGCTGCTCGGCGGGCAGCGGGCGATCCCCGCGGCGCTGGAGCGGGCGGGCTTCGAGTTCCACCACAGCAGCGTTGGCGAGGCGCTGGCCTACGCCACGAGTAACGTCGAATCGTGAGCTCAATCCGGTCGGCCACCACAGCAATCGACGTACGACGGCTGGGCACCGTCGACTACGAGACGGCTTGGGCGTTGCAGCGGGAGCTGGTCGACGCCCGTGTCGCTGGCGGTCCGGACACCCTGCTGCTGCTCGAACACCCGTCGGTGTACACGGCGGGTAAGCGCACGCTGCCCGAGGAACGCCCGGTGGATGGCACGGCCGTCGTCGACACGGACCGCGGCGGAAAGATCACGTGGCACGGCCCTGGTCAGCTGGTCGGCTATCCGATCATCGGCTTGACCGAACCGCTCGATGTGGTGAATTACGTTCGGCGGCTTGAAGAGTCGTTGATTCACGTATGCGCCGAACTGGGTCTGGAAACCGGACGGGTGGAGGGCCGGTCGGGCGTGTGGGTGCCCGCGGATGCCCGCGGGCCTGCCCGCAAGGTCGGCGCGATCGGGGTCCGGGTGTCTCGTGCCACGACACTGCACGGGTTCGCGCTCAACTGCGACTGCGACCTCGAGGCGTTCTCCGCGATCGTGCCGTGCGGGATCTCCGACGCGGGGGTCACTTCGCTGACAGCCGAACTGGGTCACCGGGTCGCCATCGACGACGTGATCGACCGCGTCACCGCCGCCGTGTGCGATGTGCTGGACGGCCGACTGCAGGTAGCGTTGACGTCGTGACTGTCGTTCCGGAAGGCCGCAAGCTGCTGCGATTGGAGGTCCGCAACAGCCAGACTCCGATCGAGCGCAAGCCGCCGTGGATCAAGACGCGGCTGCGCACGGGCCCGGAGTACACGCAGCTGAAGAACCTGGTCCGGCGCGAGGGCCTGCACACGGTGTGCGAGGAAGCGGGCTGCCCCAACATCTACGAGTGCTGGGAGGACCGCGAGGCGACGTTCCTGATCGGCGGAGAGAAGTGCACACGCCGTTGCGACTTCTGCCAGATCGACACCGGCAAGCCGGCCGACCTCGACCGCGACGAGCCGCGCAGAGTCGCCGAGAGCGTCGCGACCATGGGTCTGCGGTACGCGACGGTGACCGGCGTCGCGCGCGACGATCTGCCCGACGGCGGCGCGTGGCTGTACGCGGAGACGGTGCGCTACATCAAGAAGCTCAACCCCGATACCGGCGTCGAGCTGTTGATTCCTGACTTCAACGGCGAGCCTGCGCTGCTCGAGCAGGTTTTCGAATCGCGGCCAGAAGTGTTGGCGCACAACGTCGAAACGGTGCCGCGTATTTTCAAGCGAATCCGCCCCGCGTTCCGCTATGACCGCAGCCTCGCTTTGCTGACCGCGGCCCGCGACTACGGACTGGTCACCAAGAGCAACCTGATCCTCGGCATGGGCGAGACCACGGACGAGGTGCGCACGGCGTTGAAGGATCTGCTGGACGCGGGCTGCGACATCGTCACGATCACCCAGTACCTGCGGCCGTCGGTGCGGCATCACCCGGTGGAGCGCTGGGTACGGCCCGAGGAGTTCGCCGAGCACGCGGAGTTCGCCGAGCGGCTCGGCTTCGCCGGGGTGCTCGCCGGGCCGCTGGTGCGGTCGTCGTATCGGGCAGGCCGCCTCTACGCCCAGGCAGTGGCCTCGAGGGGTTGAACCCTGCCCGTATCCTGAACTGATGGCGAAGACCCGCACCAATGCCGAACTGAAGACCGCCAAAGCCGAGGCCAAGGCGACCCGCAAGGCCCAATCCAAGCAGCGCCGCAGTCAGCTGTGGCAGGCGTTCCAGATCCAGCGCAAGGAGGACAAACGGCTGCTGCCGTACATGATCGGCGCGTTTGTGCTGATCGTGGCCGCCTCCGTGGTGGCTGGGGTGTTCGCGGGCGGGTTCACGATGGTCACGCTGATCCCGCTGGGCGTGGTGCTCGGCGCACTGGTGGCGTTCATCATCTTCGGCCGCCGGGCGCAGAAATCGGTCTATCGCAAGGCGGAGGGCCAGGCCGGTGCGGCGGCGTGGGCGCTGGAGAATCTGCGCGGCAAGTGGCAGGTCACCGCCGGCGTCGCGGCCACCGGCCATCTTGATGCGGTGCACCGGGTAATCGGCAGGCCGGGCGTGATCTTAGTCGGCGAAGGGTCTGCGGCGCGGGTGAAACCGCTACTGGCCCAGGAAAAGAAGCGCACCGCGCGGCTCGTCGGCGACGTCCCCATCTACGACTTCGTGATCGGCAACGGCGAGGGCGAGGTACCGCTGGCCAAGCTGGAACGCCACCTGACGAAGCTGCCCCAGAACATCACCGTCAAGCAGATGGACGCGCTGGAGTCCCGGTTCGGCGCGCTTGGCGCGAAGGCGGGCCCGGCGGCGATGCCGAAGGGACCGATGCCGAATGCGGCGAAGATGCGCGGAATGCAGCGGACGGTGCGCAGGCGCTAGTCAGCGCCTCACGACCGCGGTGTGAGTCAGCCGGTCCTGCAGCCCGCGCAAATCGGTGTCGGTGATCAGCGCGGGCACGACCAGCGAGATCAGGATCCCGCGCACCAGGGCGCGGCCCAGCCCCACGTGAAGGGTGTTGTCGACGGGGACGACGACCAGCCCCAATGCGAACTGGCCGGCGGTGAACCCGAAGAGCCGAACCGACGCCGCGCCGAGAATGAACCAGATGATCAGGACGGCGGTGGACAGCATCGGCATGCTGACCAGGCCGAGTGCCATGGCCAGGGCAGCTAATCCGTAGGCGATCAGCCAGTCGATGAACAGGGCCGCGATGCGCCTGCCCATGCGCGCCAGGGATTTCGGCCCGCTTTGGGGTAGACCCAGTCGCTGACCTGGATAATCATTAGGTCTCTGGTCCGCGGATCCCGGCTCGACGGGCGGCGGACCAGACAACCAGGAACCGAAGCTGCCAGCCATGGCCCAAGCATAGGTCTGGCGTAATTGCGTAACTTCGGCGCAACATACGGTTGACTGCCGTGCAACATCGGGTCCATAGCGTCATCCCGCGGGTTAATAGGAAATAAGGAGAGTTCTCAGTGGCAGAAAAGACCGCCGACGACATCATCAAGCTGATCAAGGACGAGGACGTCGAGTACGTCGACATCCGATTCTGCGATCTGCCGGGCATCGTCCAGCACTTCTCGGTCCCGGCGTCGGTGTTCGACGAGAGCGTGTTCGAGGACGGGCTGGCGTTCGACGGCTCGTCGGTGCGCGGCTTCCAGTCGATCCACGAATCCGACATGATGCTGCTACCCGATCCCGAGACCGCACGCATCGACCCGTTCCGCGCCGCCAAGACGCTGAACCTCAACTTCTTCGTGCACGACCCGTTCACCCGTGAGGCGTACTCGCGCGATCCGCGCAACGTGGCCCGCAAAGCGGAGAACTACCTGGCCAGCACCGGCATCGCCGACACCGCCTACTTCGGCGCCGAGGCTGAGTTCTACATCTTCGACTCAGTGGCGTTCGACTCGCAGATGAACGGGACCTTCTACGAGATCGACTCCGAGGCCGGCTGGTGGAACACCGGTGAGCCGTTCGAGTCCGACGGCAGCGCCAACCGCGGCTATAAGGTCCGGCCAAAGGGCGGCTACTTCCCCGTCGCGCCGTACGACCACTTCGTCGATCTGCGCGACCAGATGTGCACCAACCTGCAGAACGCGGGCTTCACGCTCGAGCGCGGCCACCACGAGGTGGGCACCGCCGGGCAGGCCGAGATCAACTACAAGTTCAACACGCTGCTGGCCGCGGCCGACGACTTGGTGTTGTTCAAGTACATCATCAAGAACACCGCGTGGCAGGCCGGCAAGACCGTGACCTTCATGCCCAAGCCGCTGTTCGGCGACAACGGCTCCGGCATGCACGCCCACCAGTCGCTGTGGAAGGACGGCAAGCCGCTGTTCCACGACGAGTCGGGCTACGCGGGCCTGTCGGACACAGCGCGGCACTACATCGGCGGCATCCTGCACCATGCGCCGTCGCTTCTGGCGTTCACGAACCCGACGGTGAACTCCTACAAGCGCCTGGTGCCGGGCTATGAGGCGCCGATCAACCTGGTGTACAGCCAGCGCAACCGTTCGGCGTGCGTGCGCATCCCGATCACCGGCAACAACCCGAAGGCCAAGCGCCTCGAGTTCCGCTGCCCCGACTCGTCGGGCAACCCGTACCTGGCGTTCGCGGCGATGATGATGGCCGGCCTGGACGGCATCAAGAAGAAGATCGAGCCGCAGGCCCCGGTCGACAAGGACCTCTACGAACTGCCACCGGACGAGGCCGCGGGCATTCCGCAGGCGCCGACGTCGCTCTCGGCGGTGATCGACCGCCTCGAGGAGGACCACGAATACCTCACGGAGGGCGGGGTTTTCACCGAGGACCTGATCGAGACTTGGATCTCCTACAAGCGGGAGAACGAGATTCTGCCGATTCAGATCCGACCGCACCCCTACGAGATCGCGCTTTACTACGACGTTTAAGTCGCAGTAGGCCTGAGCGAGTCCATCCGCTCCGTGATCAAAACACCGATCGCGGGGCGGGTGGACTCGTCTGCGTGATCAGCCGATGCCGTCGGTGCCGGTTGAGCAATGCGACGTGAGGACGTAGCTGCCGGGCACCTCGCGGAGGGCGCGGAAGTCGGCCTGGAGGCGATTGGGCGCGCCGCGGGTGACATATCGGTCGGGGTTTCCGACTTGGACGGCGAGAGTGCCACAACTGTTGACGAAATCGACGAGCAGACGACAGTCGGTGCCGCCGCCGCGGTTTTGACACTGCGTCATCGCGGAGTTGTACAGGTTGGCCGGGGTGTCGGCACCATTGGCCCACCCGTAGGCGCCGGTCGCGGGCGAGTAGACGATCGCGAGGTACGTGTAATCATCGGCATGGGCCGGCGGGGCTGCACCGAGCGCGCCTGCGATAGCCGCCCCGGCGGCTACGAGAGCCGTGGCGAGGGCGGCTTTCGTGGCGTGCCGCTGGCGATTGTGGGTGTTGTGGATGGCGATCATGTGTTCTCCCCTTTGGCTTCGACAGAGAGAAATTCTCGTGATCACACGACGCTTCGTTAATCGCTCGGGAGCCAGATTCCCGCCAGAAAAGGGAAGATTTTCCTATCCGCCAGGTAAGGCACCCGCTCGGCGAGAATCGGTCGGACGCGCCAACGTCGCCAACAGATACAAACGCGCAGAACGTAGTTCGCGCCGTACCACGACGTCCAAGTCGAACTCGAACTTCTCGCTGTGAGATTCCTGGACCGATGGGCGTAGGGTCAGCACATGATCAACCTGGAAGCCCGCTTGGCGGGTTATCAGTCCCCTGTACTGAGTATCTTCCGCATCATCTTTGGTCTGCTCTATACGATTCACGGCTCGCAGAAGCTGTTCGCCTGGCCGATCGGGGTGCCGGGTGCGACCGTTGCGGTGGGTGATTTTCCGCTGTGGTGGGCGGGCCTCATCGAGTTCGTCCTCGGCATCATGATCACACTCGGCTTCATGACCCGGATCGCGGCGTTCATCGCGTCGGGTGAGATGGCGTTCGGGTACTTCTATCAGCACTGGCCGCCGCTGAAGGGCGGTGGGACGGCGAGCTTCTGGCCGATCGCCAACGGCGGCGAACTGGCGATCATGTTCTGCTTCGCATTCCTTCTGATCGCGACGGCAGGAGCGGGCGGCCTTGGATTGGACACCCGCCGCAGGCCGGTCGGGGCACGGACAACCGCCGGAACGGCCGCCCCGCGTCGACGGTTCGGCCGCTTCCAGCGCTAGCGCGACCCGGTCAAGACGATCGATATAGCGGCGGCGGATGCAACGCTGCCGTCGGGACTTACGGCCACGTTAAACGACTGGCAACCCGTCGGTTTCGGGCGTAGCAGCGTGCGTGTCGATCACCTGGCTGTAGGTCTCCACGACCGTGTTGTACGTCAGGCTGTCCGGACCAGAGTCGATCACAGTGATATCGCCGGATATCCCGTTCGTCACGTTCAGGCGCTTGCCGTCCAGGCTCGCCTGCGGCGTGAATAACCCTTGAGGGACATCGGATTCGTCAATGACCGTGTTGACCGTGGGATTGATCGAGACCGAGGTCCTTGCGGAAGCGCTTCATCCCGTCGATCTTTTCGCCAAGCGTTGCCTCGGGACCCGCGTAGAACATCCACGGCATCGTGATGACGCCGTCGATGCCGCCGGCTTCCGCACGCTCGTAGTGCTCGGGCATGAAGGCGTCCGTCAACGGCGTCAGCACGGTGAAGTCATCCATCGACAACCCCTTCTCCGCCCGCAGCTCACGGATCCGCTCCACACCCGCGATCGCACGGTCCGTCGAGATCAAGTCGCCGATCCAGCCGTCGTTACGCGCCGCCCGTCGCAGAGCGATGTCGCTCAGCCCGCCCACATAGATCGGAATCCGCGGCGGCGTCGGCTCCATCTCCAGCCGCGGCGTCGGGTAGAACTCCCCGTCGAACTCCGTCCACCCCGGCGCCCACAACGCCCGGAACAGCTCCAGCATTTCGTCCGTGCGCTTACCCCGCCGGTCGAACCGCTGGCCCATCAGTGTGAATTCTTCTTCGCACCAGCCGACCCCGATGCCCAGCTCGACGCGCCCGTCGGCCAGATATGCAGCCGTACCAACCGCTTTCGCCACCGAATACGGGTCCCGCATCGCCGCGATATACACCGTCGTCACGAATTTCAGGTGCGTCGTGGCCTGCGCCAGCGCCCCGACCAGCACCCACGGATCCGGCCAGTCCGTGAACGCCTCCCACCGACGCTTCCCGTCGCGTGTGTACGGATACGGCGTCGCCAGTGTTTCCAGGTTGATCACATGGTCCGGAATCCCGATGCCGTCATAGCCGAGATCATCTGCGGCTTTGGCGATCTCGATCGCTTCCTTGGTCTCTCGAAACGCGATGCTGACGTAGAACTTCATCCAGCGTCCCGCGCCCACACCGGCTTGATGAAGATTCCCTCGGCCTCGACAGTCTTCCCTTCCGCATCGCTCATGTGACCACTCACAAACGTCTTGACGCCGTCGGTCCGCTCAATGGCGGCCTCCGCCCTCAGCCGACCCAACGGCGTGCCCCGCAGGTACCGAAGTGTGATTGTTCCCGTGAACAACGGCTTGGTCAGTCCGTCGCTCGCCGCCTCGCCGAGAAGCTGGTCCAGCACCAGCGCGAGTACACCGCCGTGCACCCAACCGGGCGGACCCTGATACGCCTCGCCAAGCTTGAACTCGCTCCACCACAACCCATCCGGGTCCTCGTGCATCACCAGAGGTGGTGCGATCGCATTGCGAAATCCCGTCACGGGATTCCCCCACACCACCGGGCGCCCGTCAACCGCCTGACGCATCTGCGTCACCTCGCCGTCTGCGGCGCCCCCGAGCTTCTCAACGGCCTGTTCGACCAACAGCTGCGCTTCACGAATCGTCGCCTCATCGGCTCCACTTCGAATGCCCGCCTGGATCAGGTCGCGCACCGCCTGCGTCAACGGGGAGTACAAGGCCTGTAAGCGATCGTGCTCGGCGGAAGTGATCTCGTCGAACGAAAAATCTATGCTCTCAGCCACCGAACACCTTTCGTACCACCGTCTTTGCGCGACGGGTCACTCGAAGATAGTTGTCGAGGAACTCGCCGCCGTCATCGGTGTCCCAGCCCGCGGCCAATGCGACCGCATTGAGCTGCCGGCCCGCCCCCGGCAGTTGGTCAGTTGGCTTGCCGCGCACCAGCACCAGCGCATTGCGCGCCCGCGTCGCCGTCAGCCACGCCTTCCGCAGCAGGTCCACGTCACCCTCTGCGATCAGCTCCGCCGCTCCGATCGCATCCAGCGATTGCAGCGTCGACGTGTTGTGCAGCGAGGGGATTTTGTGTGCATACCGCAGCTGCATCAGCTGGACGGTCCACTCGATGTCGGCAAGCCCGCCTCGGCCAAGTTTGGTGTGCGTGTTGGGATCTGCGCCCCGCGGCAGCCGCTCGGCATCCACGCGTGCCTTGATCCGGCGGATCTCCTGCACCGCCTCTGCCGAGACGCCGCCGGGCGGATAGCGCGTCTTGTCGGCCATCAACAGGAACCGCTCGCCGAGCCCTTCGTCACCCGCGACCCGATGTGCCCGCAACAGCGCCTGAATCTCCCACGGCTGCGCCCACTGTTCGTAGTACGCCGCATAGGACGACAGGGTCCGCACCAGCGGGCCGTTGCGGCCCTCCGGCCGTAGACCCGCATCGACCTCGAGCGGCGGGTCGGCGCTCGGCGTTCCCAGCAGCGCGCGCACCTGCTCCGCGATCGTCACCGACCACCGCACCGCGACGGACTCGTCGACGCCGGAGTTCGGTTCGCACACGAACATCACATCGGCATCGGACCCGTAGCCCAGCTCCCCGCCGCCGAGCCTGCCCATGCCGATAACCGCGATCCGCGCGGGCGGCTCACCCTCGTCGGGCGTATTCGCCCGAACCACAACATCCAGCGCGGCCTGCAGCACGGCCACCCACACCGTCGTCAGCGCCTGGCAGACCTGGGTGACCTCGAGCATGCCCAGCAGGTCCGCCGACGCCACGCGCGCCAGCTCCCGGCGACGCAGCGTGCGCGCCGCCGCGATTGCGCGTACCGGATCCGCGTGGCGGCTGGCCGATGCGACCAATGCCCGCGCCAGCCCGTCCGGCTCGACCTCCAGCAGTTTCGGTCCACTGGGTCCGTCCGCGTACTGCTGGATCACCTCCGGTGCCCGCATCAAGAGATCCGGCACATAGGCCGACGTGCCGAGCACCCGCATCAGCCGCTTGGCCACCGCGCCCTCGTCGCGCAGCGTGGACAGGTACCACCGATGATCGGAAAGCTCGTCGCTGATCCGTCGGTATGCCAGCAGCCCGGCATCGGGGTCGGGCGTATCCGACAGCCAGTCCAGCAGCGTCGGCAACAACACCTGTTGCACACGGCCGCGCCGCCCGGTGTGCCCGGTCAACGCCGCGAGATGTGTCAAAGCGCTCTGCGGGCTCTCATATCCGAGCGCGGCCAGCTGCCGTTCGGCGGCCTGAGGCGTCAGCATCGCCGGCTGGCCAACCCCCTCCAGCAGCGGTTGATAGAAGAGCTTGGCGTGCAGCCGCGACACCCGCATGCTCTGCCGCTTCAACTCTTCGCGCAGCACTCCGAGCGCATCGTGCTGACCGTCCGGCCTCATGTGGGCGGCGCGCGCCAGCCAGCGCATCGACTCCTCGTCGCTCTCGTTGGGCAGCATGTGCGTGCGTTTGAGCCGCTGCAGCTGCAGCCGGTGCTCGAGCAGCCGCAGGAACTCGTATGACGCGGTCAGGTTGGCAGAGTCGTCGCGGCCGATGTACCCGCCTGCGCCCAACGCGGTCAGCGCATCGATCGTCGAAGCCACATGCAGCGATTCGTCATTGCGGCCGTGCACCAACTGGAGCAGCTGCACCGCGAACTCGACGTCGCGCAGCCCACCGGTTCCGAGCTTGAGCTCGCGGGCGCGTTCGTCGGCAGGCACCAGCGACTCGATGCGTCGCCGCATCGCCTGCACCTCGGGCACGAAGTCCTCGCGCTCACACGCCGTCCACACCATCGGCATCAGCGCATCGATGTACTGGCCGCCCAGCTCCGCGTCACCGGCAGCGGGCCGCGCCTTCATCAGGGCCTGAAACTCCCAGGTCTTGGCCCACCGCTGGTAGTAGGCGACATGCGACTCCAGCGTCCGGACCAGCTGGCCGTGCTTGCCCTCCGGCCGTAGCGCCGCGTCGACCTCGAAGAACGCCTCGGACGCGAATCGCATCATCTCGCCTGCCACCCGCGTGGTGACGGCGTCCGCCTCTTCGGCCACGAAGATGACGTCGACGTCGCTGACGTAGTTCAGCTCCCTGGCGCCACACTTGCCCATCGCGATCACCGCCAGCCGAGGCGGCTCGCCGTCGTCGCCGCACACCGCGCGGGTCGCCACCACAAGCGCTGCGCCCAGCGCCGCGTCGGCCAGATCCGACAAATGCTCGCCGATCTCGACGAACTGCATCACCGGCTCGTTCTCCACGACGGATGCGACGTCCAACGCGGCGAGCACCAACAGTCGATCCCGATACAGCGCTCGCAGCGTCGGTCGCACATCGCTTGCGCCAGTGGCTGATTCGACGAACATCTTCCGCAGCTCGGCTGCCGACGGGAGCGTCACGTTGCCGTCCAGCAGATGCCACGATTGCGGATTGGCGACCAGATGGTCGCCCAGCGCCAGCGACGAACCCACCACACCGAAGAGCCGGCCGCGCAGCGCCTTGTCGGTGACGAGCTCCTGGTTGAGTTTGTCCCAGTCTTTGGCGGTCTCGGCCAGCCGCACCATGGTGCGCAGCGCGACGTCGGCGTCGGGCGCCCGCGACAGCGACCACAGCAGCTCGATGTGCGCGTCGGTGTTCCAGCCGAGCCGATCCAGATCAGACGGCGCCGACGGCTCGACCAGCCCCAGCCGGCCTACGCTCGGCAGCTTCGGGCGCTGCGTCGCAGGTTTGGCCATACGGACGACGGTATCGCACTTCCGCAGGTCGAATACCGTCCGCTAGAGCGACAGGTAGTTCTTCAGCTCGAAGGGCGTCACGTGGCTGCGGTAGTTCTCCCACTCGGTGCGCTTGTTTCGCAGGAAGAAGTCGAATACGTGCTCCCCCAACGCTTCCGCGACCAGTTCGGAGTTCTCCATCTCCGACAGTGCCACGCCGAGGCTGCCCGGCAGCTCCTTGTAGCCCATGGTGCGGCGTTCCTCTGGGGTGAGGCTCCACACGTTGTCCTCGGCCTGCGGGCCCAGCACATAACCCTTCTCCACACCGCGCAAGCCCGCCGCCAGTAGCACGGCGAAGGTCAGGTACGGGTTGCACGCCGAATCCGGGCTGCGCACCTCGATCCGACGCGACGACGCCTTGCGTGGCGTGTACATCGGCACCCGCACCAGCGCCGAGCGGTTGGCGAAGCCCCACGATGCGGCGGTCGGCGCCTCGCCGCCGTGTACCAGCCGCTTGTAGGAGTTCACCCACTGATTCGTCACCGCGCTGATCTCGGTTGCATGCTCCAAAATGCCTGCGATGAAAGACTTTCCGGTGTCGGACAGTTGCAGCGGGTCATCGGCGCTGTAGAACGCATTCGTCTCGCCCTCGAAAAGGCTCATGTGGGTGTGCATCGCCGAACCGGGATACTCGGCGAACGGCTTGGGCATGAAGGACGCCTTGACCCCGTCCGCAAGCGCGACCTCTTTGACGACATAGCGGAAGGTCATCACGTTGTCGGCCATGGACAGCGCGTCGGCGTAGCGCAGGTCGATCTCCTGCTGGCCGGGCGCGCCCTCGTGGTGGCTGAACTCCACCGAGATGCCCATCTGCTCCAGCGCGTCGATCGCGTGCCTGCGGAAGTTCGGCGCGGCGTCGTGCACGGCCTGATCGAAGTAGCCGCCGTTGTCGGCCGGAACCGGCGCCGTGCCGTCGTCGGGTCCTGGCTGCAGCAGGAAGAACTCGATCTCGGGGTGTATGTAGCAGGAGAAACCCAGGTCGCTGGCCTTGGCCAGCTGCCTGCGCAGCACGTGACGGGAGTCGGCCCACGACGGCGAACCGTCCGGCATGGTGATGTCGCAGAACATCCGCGCTGAGTGATGCTTGCCCGAACTCGTCGTCCACGGCAGGACCTGAAACGTCGAGGGATCAGGGCGGGCGACGGTGTCGGATTCCGACACTCGGGCAAAGCCCTCGATCGACGAGCCGTCGAAGCCGATGCCCTCCTCGAACGCCCCCTCGAGCTCGGCGGGCGCGATCGCGACCGACTTCAGGTATCCGAGCACGTCGGTGAACCACAGCCGGACGAACCGGATGTCGCGTTCCTCCAGCGTACGCAGCACGAATTCCTTCTGGCGGTCCATAACCGCAGCGTAGGCACCGGCTGTTAATTCTGTGTTACAGGACCGATGCGACCTGGCGCCGCAAACCTCGGTTACGGGCCTACTCTGAACGGGTACCCCAGTACCCAGGTCGGGGGTCTTGGAGACCACGCAATGAGGATGAAGAAAATCGCAGGTGCAGCGGCAATCGCGGGCGCCTTGGGTGCCGCCGGGCTGGGTCTTGGCGCGGGTTCGGCGCAGGCCGATCCAATCTGGGTCCCCGACATCCCGGGAATCCCCTGGGGCCCGGGGCACTGGGTTGACCAGTGGGTTCCAGACGTAAATCTCGGACCTCCCGGACAGGTCAAGAATGCGCTCTGCCCATGGGATCCGCCCGGTCACTGGAAGGGCGGTCCCCACGGCTGGCCGTGCAGCTGATAACCAGACCTAGCAACGCAACCCGTCGGGCGGCGTCACGCCGTCGATCAGGAAAGCCACCACCGCGGTGTCGACGCACGAATCGCCGTTGAACACCACGGTGTGCTGGGTGCCGTCGAAGGTGATCAGGCTGGCGTCCATCTGCTTGGCCAGGTCGACGCCGGCCTGATACGGCGTGGCGGGATCGTGGGTCGTCGACACGACGACGACCTTGCCTGGACCTGGCGACACCGCGGGGTGCGGCGTCGACGAAGGGGGCACCGGCCACATCGAGCAGGTATCACGAGGGGCAAACCCGGTGTAGGAGCCGTAGCTCAGGAAGGGGGCCGCCTCCCGGCTGCGTTGGTCGGCGGCGGCCCACACCGCGGGGTCGGTCGGGAACGGCGCGTTCACGCAGCGGATGGCGTAGAACGCGTCCTGCGAGTTCGAGTAGTGGCCGGATTGGTCTCGCTTGAGGTAGTCGTCGGCGAGCAGCAGCAGGTCGCCGGGGTCGGTGCCGCGCTGAAGGCCGAGCAGCCCGCTGGTCAGGAACTTCCAGTACTGGCGGGAGTAGAGCGCGTTGACGGTACCCGTGATCGCGTCCTGATAGCTGAGACCCCGCGGGTCTGACGTCCTGGCGGGCCGGGTGACGAGCGGGTCGATCAGCTGGTGGTACCGGTTGACGAACTGTGTGGGGTCGTTGCCGAGCGGGCATCCGGGCAGTTGCGCGCAGTCGGCGGCATAGTCGTCGAAAGCCATTTGGAAGCCGGCCATTTGTTGCAAGTTCTCGTCGATCGGGCCGACGCTCGGGTCAACCGCGCCGTCGAGGACCATCACCCGGACCCTGTCCGGGTAGGCCTCCGCGTACGCCGCGCCGATTTCCGTGCCGTACGAGAAGCCGAGGTAGCTGATCTGGTTCTCGCCGAGGGCCGCTCGCACCACGTCCATATCGTGTGCCACCGACACCGTGCCGACACTTTCCAGGAACGCGTTGCCCACCCGCTGCGAGCAGGACTGCGCGAACTGACGGTTGACGGCTTCGATGTGGGCGACGCCCGCCGGGCTGTAGTCGGCGTTGGGTTCCCTTCGGTAGGCGTCGAATTCGGCGTCGGTGCGGCAGCGCAGCAGCGGTGTGGAGTGCCCGACACCGCGGGGGTCGAACGCGACGAGGTCGAAGCGGCGGTGGATGTCGGTGTCGGCCAGTGCTGCGCCCATGGCCGCAGCGGTGTCGACCGCCGACGCGCCGGGGCCACCCGGATTCACCATCAACGCACCGATGCGGTCGCCGGTTGCGGGTATCCGGATCACAGCCAATTGCGCTTGTGCGCCTTGGGGATTCGCGTAGTCGATCGGCACCGACACGGTGCCGCACTGCGCGGTCGGGATGTTGCTGGTGTCACCGACGAACTGTTCGCAGCCGCCCCATACGGGCGGCTGGCCGTAGGTCTGTGTCGTTACGCCCTCGGGCGTGGCATGTGCAGCAGGGCACGCGGCGCTTGCCGCCAGCGTGCATGCCAGCAGCGTCGCACCACTCCTCCCCGCCCACCACATGGCAGTCATCGTCGCACGCACATCACGACTCGAACGCAGCCGCAACCGGACGGTGACCCTTCGGAGACCTTTGCGTGCTCAGCGGCCGATTCCGTTGGTCAGCAACGGGTGTCCGGCGGCGGGACGGTCACATCGACCAGGTACTTGGCGGCGATGTCGTCGATGCACTTGTTGCCCTGGAAGACGACGGTGTGCTGCGTCCCCTGGAAGGTGACGAGTGTGCCGCCGAGTTGCTTGGCCAAGTCGACGCCGGCTTGGTACGGCGTGGCGGGGTCGTTCGTCGTGGAGACCACGAGGATCGGTGGCAGGCCCTTGACGGAGATCTCATGCGGCTGGCTGGTCGGTGGGACGGGCCAGAATGCGCACGTCTCCTGCGGCGCGTGGCCGGTGAATTCGCCGTAGCTCAGGAACGGCGCTATCTCGCGGTAACGACGATCCTTGTCGACGAGCTTGGCCTGGTCGGTCAACGCAGGCCCGTCGACGCAGTTGACCGCGACCCGCACATCGGTCGCGTTGTCGTAGTGCCCGTCGAGGTCGCGGTGCATGTACAAGTCGGACAGCCGCAGCAGCATGTCGCCGCGGCCGTCTTTCAGCTCGTTAAGACCGTCGGTGAGGCGCGGCCAGATGCTCGGCGAATAGAGCGGCAGGATGGTGCCGACGATCGCGTCGCTGTAGCCGAGTCCACGGGGATCCTGCGTCTTGACGGGCTTGTCCACCAGCGGGTCGACCAGGCTCTTGTAAACGGCGACGGCCTTGGCCGGGTCGGTGCCCAGCGGGCAGCTCGGATCCTTCGCGCAGTCGGCGGCGTAGTCGTTGAACGCCTGCTGGAACGCGGCCGCCTGGCGGAGGTCCTCCTCGACCGGATCGGCGTTGGGGTCGATCGCGCCGTCGAGAACCATGGCCCGCACCTTCTGCGGATACTGCTCGGCGTACGCCCCACCGATCCGCGTGCCGTACGAGTATCCGAGGTAGGTCAGCTTGTCGTCGCCGAGCGCGGCCCGGATCGCGTCGAGGTCCTTGACGACGCTGGCCGTGCCGAGGTTGGCGAGAAACTCCTTGCCGGACTTTTCGAGGCAGCGCTGCACAAACGCCTTGGTCTCGCTGTCGATGTGGGCGATGCCCTCTGGCGAGTAATCGACCTGAGGGTCGGCACGCAACCGATCGTTGTCGGCGTCGGAGTTGCACCACACCGCAGGCGTCGACCCCGCCACCCCGCGCGGGTCGAAGCCGACCAGGTCGAAGCGTTCGCGCACCGACGGCGGCAGCGACGAAACGACGTTGGCGGCCGACTCGACACCCGACTCGCCCGGGCCGCCAGGGTTGATGACCAGCGAGCCGATCTTGTCGCCGGTGGCCTTGAAGCGGACCATCGCGAGCTGCGCGATGTCGCCGTCGGGCTTGCTGTAGTCCACCGGTACCGAGATCTTGCCGCATTCGGCACCGTCTGGAACGGGCACCGACGGGTTGGAGGATTCGCACGGGGCCCACCGGATCGGCGTCCCCGGCCGCGGCACCGCTTGGACGGCGCGACCGTCGACGACCTTGCTGCAACCCGCCACCAGCAACACAACCAGTGCGGCCGCAAGGATCGCCTTCTTCACGTTTTTGCCTCGACTCCCGCTCGCTCCGGTCCTGGCTCGTACCTCGCTGCGATCCTCACTCGCGATCGCCTTCGGGAGCCTCATTGCTCCACATGGTGCCATGAACCCCTATCGGCCCTGGCAGACCGCCACTCCGGCGGGTCTATTCGGTGGCCGCGAGCAGCTCGTCGAGCGCCACCTCGAAGTCGTCGGCGAGGTCCCAGAGATCGGGCAACAGCTCCGGGCATGACACGATGCCGACGTCCAGCTTCCCGTTCAGCGACATCACAGTGATGTTCAGACCGGAGCCATGGAAGATCGGTCCGAGCGGGTACATCGCCTTGACCTCGGACCCCAGGAAATACAACGGAATTTGCGGGCCGGGCACGTTGGAGATCACCAGATTGTGCACCGGACGCGCCTCGGCCAACCGGGTGCTGGAGTACACCCGCATCGCGACGCCGAACACCGCGGGCGCCGCGAACTGTGTCCAGTCCTGCAGCAGCGTTGCGCCGATTGCCGAACTGTGTTGCTTGGCAACGGAATTCGCCTCCGCGATGGCCTTCAACCGTTCGGCGGGATTGTCGATGTGGGTTTCCAGGCTGGAGAACATGCCCGACACCTGATTTCGGCCGGGCCGATCGGACTTGTCGTGCACCGACACCGGGACCATTGCAACCAGCGTCGAATCCGGTAGCTCGCCGCGGTCTTCAAGGAACTTGCGCAGCGTGGTAGACACCAGCGCCATCACCACGTCGTTGACCTTGACACCGAAGTGGTTCTTCACCTTCTTGATGTCCTCGAGGTCCAGCTGGGCATACGCGATGTTGCGGTGGCCGGTCACCTTGGCGTTGAACGCCGTCTTGGGGGCGGCGAACGGCGGCTTCATAGCAAGCCCGCTGCGGGCCCGCTTGACGGTGTCGACCACCGACGACAGCGTCGCCGGCACCACGTTGATCAGCTTCAGCGGCCGGGAAGCGAACTTCAGCGCGCCGCTGACCGCGATCTCCAATTCGCTGCCGCCGCCGACGCCGTCGACCGGGTCCGGGGCGGGCGCGTCGGGTTCGGTGCTGCACAGCTGCGACATCAGGTTGGCTCCGGTCACACCGTCGACGCCGGCGTGATGAACCTTCGTCATGACCGCCAACCGACCGCCTGCGTGTGGGTCGGTGCCTGCGATGTTCTCGATCACCCATGTCTCCCACAGCGGGCGGCTGCGATCGAGCGGCAGCGACGCGATATGGCCGCAGATCTCCGCCAGTTCCTGGCGACCGCCGGGTGCGGGTAGACCGATGCGGTGCAGATGGCGGTCGACGTCGTAGTCCTCGTCTTCGACCCACACCGGATGGTCGGGATTGAACCGGCTGTCGGCGAGCTTCTCGCGAAATTGAGGCATCGCCTTGATACGCAGAGCCAGTTCGTCGCGCAGTCGGTCGAAGGTGTAGCCGCCGGGCATCGTAGACGTGTCGAGTTCAAGGATCGAGCACACATGCAGCGGCTGAGCGGCGGTTTCGAGGTACAGGAAACTTGCGTCGAGTCCACTGAGCCGTTGCATGTGGCCGATCGTAATGTGAGGAAATCCACTTAACCCGAAGTTCATCTTCTTGCCAGCTGGTGGCACACTTAGGGGGTTAGACGAACCCGGGGACCCGCAATGGGCCACGAGGATCGACCGAACAGACACGAGGGACAACGATGTCTGAGCAGACTGTGTACGGTGCTGCCGAAACAACAACGAAGCCGCGGATCAAGGTCCGCACCCATCACCTTCACCAGTGGAAGTCAGAGGGCCACAAGTGGGCCATGCTGACCGCCTACGACTACTCCACCGCGCGCGTATTCGATGACGCGTGCATTCCTGTTCTTCTGGTCGGCGACTCGGCCGCCAACGTGGTGTACGGCTACGACACCACGGTGCCGGTGAGCATCGACGAACTGATTCCGCTTGTTCGCGGTGTAGTGCGGGGCGCGCCACACGCGCTTGTGGTCGCCGATCTCCCGTTCGGAAGCTACGAGTCCGGACCGCAGCAGGCGCTGGAGACCGCGACCCGATTCCTCAAGGAGACCGGCGCGCATGCGGTGAAGCTGGAGGGCGGCGAGCGGGTGGCCGACCAGATCGCGACGCTGACGCAGGCGGGTATCCCGGTGATCGCCCACATCGGATTCACGCCGCAGAGCGTAAACGGGCTGGGTGGCTTCCGAGTCCAGGGCCGTGGCGACGCCGCCGAGCAGACCGTTCACGACGCGATCGCCGTGCAGGAAGCAGGCGCGGTCGCCGTGGTGCTCGAGATGGTGCCCGCCGAGCTGGCCACCCAGATCACCGGCAAGCTGACCATCCCGACGGTCGGCATCGGCGCCGGACCGAACTGCGATGCGCAGGTGCTGGTGTGGCAGGACATGTCCGGCATGACCGCGGGCAAGACCGCCAAGTTCGTCAAGCGCTTCGGCGACGTGGGTTCGGAATTGCACCGGGCGGCAACGCAATACGCCGACGAAGTGGCCAGCGGGTCATTCCCCGCTGAGGAGCACAGCTTTTAGGCGAACTCCGGTTTGCGCTTGGCCATGAAGGCGTCGACCCCTTCGCGCCCGTCTGCGGACTCAGCGCGCTCGGCGATGACGCGACTTTCGAATTCCATCTGCTCCTCGAGGCCGCTGGAGAAGGTCGACAGCATCAGCGCCTTGATGGCGCCGTTGGAACCGCTTGCGGTGGAAGCCATTTGGGTGGCCAGCTCATCGGCTCTTGCGGCCACCTGGTCGTCGGGCAGCACCTCGGTGACCAGGCCCCACTGCGATGCCTCCTGAGCGGACAGCGTGCGGTTGGTGAGCATCAGCTCCTTCGTCTTGGTGATGCCGATCAGCCGGGGCAGGAAGTAGGAGGAGCTGCCATCGGGGCTCAGCCCGACCCTGGTGTAGGCCATCGTGAACGTCGCGGACTCGGCGGCGAGGACGATGTCACCCGTCACCGCGATCGAGAAGCCGGCTCCGGCGGCGGTCCCGTTGACCGCGGTGATCAGCACCGCGTCCATGCGCGCGAATGTCGAGATGGCCCGGTGCAGGTCGTCGGCGACGCCCTTGATGTGCTGTCCGCGATTCGGCGCATTGGCAAACGACTTGAGATCGCCTCCCGCACAGAAGAATCGCCCCGATCCGGTCAGCAGCACGACCTTCGTCGCGTCGGTGTCACAACGCTTCGCCGCATCGGCTAGCTCACGAGTCATGGTGTGGTTCATGCCGTTTGCGGCATCGGGCCGGTTCAGCGTGATTCGCGCGATGGGGCCGGACTGTTCGAGCGTGATGGTCTCGTATTCGGTCACACGTGGACTTTATCTGCGAGCCGGAGCCGCTTTTCCGTCAGCGTCCGTACGGCGGCGAAGTCGCCTGCGAAACCCAGCGTGCGCAGCGCGCCGTCGGCGATGATCCATGGCTGGTGGGCCGGGCAGACGCCGTCGTCGGAGCGGGCGTTGATCGCCGACTCGACCAGCCGGAAAGGCAGGTCATCGGCGTCGACGGGGCCGCCGCATTCGGCGATCACCCGACGGGCCAGGCCACCGTAGCCCTCGCGAAGCTCAGCCCGCCGCAGCCGGAAGCGCGCGAACCGAGCCGTCCGCAGTTCCGGCAGCAGGTACAGCGCGCCGAGGTTCCATGTGCTGGTGCACAGTTGGCTGACATCCACCACGACCAGGGCGTGCAGCAGCGGCGCGGCCGGGCCGTCCTCTGCGAGGAGCTCGCCTGCCAGCTGGAGCGGATCGTCGACGGTACCGGCCAGCAGCGCCTCGAGGATGTCGTCCTTCGTGGCGAAATGGTGATACAGCGAGGCCTGCCGGATGCCGACGGCGTCGGCGATCCGTCGCGTCGACGTGCTGGCGTAGCCGTTGTTGGTGAAGAGCTCGGCCGCGGCGTCGAGAATTTCCTCGCGAGCGTTCCGGCCCGGCCTCCGGGACCGTTCCAGGCGCGGGCGTCCACCGCCGTCGCTGCCCATGTCCTCATTCTCGCATTCACGTCCGTATGGCACCCTGATCACTCCAACAGATTCACAATGAAGGTGGAGATGGCTGCCAGCACGCCGAAGACGTCTCGACACACCGAGGTCGAGCGGAAGTTCGACGTCGTCGAATCGACGGTTTCGCCGTCGTTCGAAGGACTGTCGGCGGTGACACGGGTCGAGCGGTCGCCGTCGCAACACCTCGAGGCCGTCTACTTCGACACCCCGGACCACGACCTCGCCGCCCACCACGTCACGCTGCGCCGACGCACCGGCGGATCGGACGCCGGCTGGCACCTCAAGCTGCCTGCGGGCCAGGACACCCGCACCGAGGTACGCGCCCCACTGGACGAAGGTGACGGCCGGTCCGTGCCAGACGCGCTGAAGGACGTCGTGCTCGCCATCGTGCGCGACCGGCCGCTGGCGCCGGTCGCCCAGATCTCCACCGAGCGGACCATCGACCTGCTCAACGGCACCGATGGGTCGCCGATCGCCGAGTTCAGCGACGACAAGGTGACCGCGTCGGCCGGTGAGGGCAGCGAGCAGCAGTGGCGCGAGTGGGAGCTGGAACTCGTCGAAGGCGCGCCCGCGTGGCACGATCTACTGGAACGGCTGGCCAACCGGCTCCTCGACGCAGGCGCGGAGCCCGCGGGGCACGGCTCGAAGCTCGCGCGGGTGCTGGCGGGCGAGGGCGGCGACGAAGAGGAAGCGCCGGAGGGCCCCGCGGCCGACCCGATACACGAGGCCGTCGCCGAGCAGGTTGACCAGCTGATCGAGTGGGACCGCGCGGTGCGGGCCGACGTCTACGACTCGGTGCACCAGATGCGGGTCACGACGCGCAAGATCCGCAGCCTGTTGCAGGCGTCAGAGGGTGCGTTCGGCATCTCCGACGATGCGTGGATCCTCGAGGAGCTGAAGCAGTTGGCCGCGGTGTTGGGCGTCGCACGGGACGCCGAAGTGCTGGCCGAGCGGTACGAACGCGCGCTGGACGAGCTGCCCGCAGAATTCGTCCGCGGCCCGATCCGTAAGCGGTTGGTCGACGGCGCCAAGCGGCGCTACCAGTCCGGCCTGCGGCGGTCGTTGATAGCCATGCGCTCGGAGCGCTACTTCCGTCTGCTCGACGCGCTCGAAGGCCTGGTAGCCGCCGAGCCGGCTGCAACGGCCGCGGGCGACGAACACGCCGAGGTGACCATCGACTCGGCGTACAAGCGGGTGCGCAAGGCCGCGAAGCGCGCGGTAGACGCGGCCGACGAGGACCGCGACGAGGCGCTGCACCGAATCCGCAAGGGTGCCAAGCGACTTCGCTACACCGCGGCGGCCACCGGGGCCGGCAAGGTATCCAGCCGCGCGAAGGACATCCAGACCCTGCTTGGCGACCATCAGGACAGCGTCGTGAGCCGGACGCATCTGAGCCAGCAGGCCGAGGCCGCGCACACGGCGGGCGAAGACACCTTCACCTACGGCCTGCTGTATGCCCGGGAGGACGAGCTGTCGCGCACCTCGCGCCAGCAACTCGACAGCGCGCTGAAGAAATTGGACAAGTCGGTTCGTAAGACACACTGAGCGCTCGCGAGGCACCGACAACTTCAGTGGCGAACGAGTTGGCCTGTAAGCCGGATTAGGTTATCTGGGCGTTTGTACCGTCAAGCTGTGTTGGCTGTTCAACAAACAGCCTGGTCATAGAGTTCGTTCTGTTGGCTAATGAAAGCTGAGGCTAGATCTGCTGCGGACTGGTCCGGGCACGACCGAAGGTGGCGGACCGCGTTGTTCAGCCGGTGCTCGGCCGACGCGTTGGTGGCCGAGCGCCGAACCGGGCATCCGCCGACCGAGTCAGACACGGGCGTCGGAGCAGCAAATGCGTGACGCCTGACCACATTTACGAGGTCGTATTCATCGAGTTCTGATTGACATCCGGGGTTGGTGCATCCGGTGCGTCTTAGGATGCCGCCACGAGCTGTCCCTGCCGACGGTCGGCGGCAGCCGTCACGATGCACTGGGCAGTCCTGTAGTCGATCTGCGATTCGAGCGACATCGGGTCATCGAACGCCAGCGCAGCTCACAATCGACCAGGGACGACGCCCGCAATTGCCGATCTAAAGACTTGGCCGATGAGAGCACAACGACGGGGTCGCAAGATCGCCATGACGCCCGATGAGATCGATGCCTTCCTGTCCAGTCAGCAGGTTTGTCGGGTCGCCACCATCGGCGCGCAAGACCGGCCGCACGTCGCGCCGCTGAACTCCTTGATCCGACCGGTGATTGTCAGAAAGCCACCGTCGTCCAACTGCCCTTTGTCACCAGTGCGCAGCCAGCCGTCCTGGGTCAGCGTCTCCGCTGTCTTGTCGAGCAGGTTGTGGTAGCCGTCCATCACGCACGGACCCCGAACCTGCACTTCACCGTCGTCGGCGATACGCACTGACGTGCCTTCGAACCACAACCCCCGGCCGGGGCAGTAAGAATCGGTGACACGTCGCTAACTCCGAGGAAGCGCTTCGATCCTGTTGCTTAAGTCGCACCCAATCCCTCGGAGGCCCGCACCCAGTTCTTACGGTGGCATCGAGCGCCCAGTCGTCGATCGATCGCAGCCAAATCTGTCTCAGAACCGAGTTATGACGAGATCCCGCCGTTGGCGGGAAACGGGCACCCGGCAGAAGTGAACGATTCGTTGCCGCGGCAGCCGGGAATCGTTAGTGAGGTTCTGGCAGTCTTCCCCCAGTCCGGCTTCGCACACCTGGCAGCCGACCGCGAGCGCGGCTTTGACCGCGGCGCTGTCCCGGTTGCGCAGGTCGTCCCGCGGGTCATATTCCGACACCGACTCGATGTGCCGCGGCAGCAGCGCAAGCACCGGCAGGTAGTCCGTCGGCGGAATCCCCTCCGGGTAGCCCTCACGCAGCCAGTTCAGGATCGCCGTAAGGAACCGAGTCACGGGCCGTCAACTTCCACACCGTGATGCCCCCACCACATCAAGATCATGCCCCCCCGAATGCTACGTACGCCTGGCACGGGGACCAATTTTACCTGTGCTTGGCGCCGGGGGCGAATGTTACGTCTGCTTGGCGCCGAGGATGTACCAGCCGGTGTGGTGACCGATGAAGTCGCGGGCGATGAACAGCACACCGACGGTCACCGCCACCAACACCACGGCGAAAATCAGCCAGCTGACCGCCAGAACCAGCGGGTTGCGCTGCGCGACCGCATCGCCGTGGCGTGCCACCCCGGCCCCTTCGGCGTTGATGCGCACACCCATCGCGAACAGCGTCGGCAGCCCGGCACCGACCACCAGCCCGAAGACGAGGATCTTGATCGCCGCGGCGTAGTTGAACCAGGCACTCACGGGGTGACCTCCCGAACCGGCTCGGCGATCGGCTCGGCCGACGCGGAATCCTGTTGCTGAGGTTTTTCGATACCTGCGGTCAGGTTGCCTTGCCACTCGTGGGTGACGTTCTTGTGGGTGATCGGCGCCTGACGCGACTTCAGCCAGATCCCGGTCGCGACGGCGATCAGCAGCCCGAAGCCGATCGCCGCGCCGGCGTAGCCACCGATGCCGTGGACTAGGTAGTAGGTAGTCGCGCCGACGATCCCGGCACAGGGCAGCGTGATCAGCCATGCGGTGACCATCCGGCCCGCGACCGCCCAGCGCACCTCAGCGCCGGGCTTGCCGATCCCGCTGCCCAGGATCGAGCCGGTCGCGACGTGGGTGGTGGACAGCGCGTAGCCGAAATGGCTGGACAGCAAGATGATCGTCGCCGACGAGGTATCCGCCGCCATGCCCTGCGGTGACTCGATCTCGACCAGGCCCTTGCTCATCGTGCGGATCACCCGCCAGCCGCCGAGGTAGGTGCCCGCCGCGATCGCCACCGCGCACGACACGATCACCCACAGCGGCGGCATGGTGTCCTTGCTGCTGGCCGCGCCGTAGGAGATCAGCGCCAAGAAGATGACGCCCATCGTCTTCTGCGCGTCGTTGGTGCCGTGCGCCAGCGAGATCAGCGACGCCGAGCCGATCTGACCGTAGCGGAAGCTCTGCAGCTTGCGCTTTTCGGGCACGCGGCGGGTGACGCGGTAGACCAGCCAGGCGCCCACTGTGGCGACTATCAGGGCGATCGTCGGCGCCAGCAACGCCGGCAGGATGACCTTGGACACCAGTCCGTGCCAGATCACCCCGTGCCCGCCGACCGCGGCGATCATCGCGCCGACGATGCCGCCGATCAGCGCGTGCGACGAGCTGGACGGGATACCGAGCAGCCAGGTCAGCAGATTCCAGACGATGCCGCCGACGAGGCCGGCGAACACCAGCTCCAGCGTCACCAGGTGGGCGTCGACCAGACCCTTGGCGATGGTGGCGGCGACCGCGATGGATAGGAACGCCCCCACCAGGTTCAGCGACGCCGACAGCGCCACCGCGGCCTTCGGCTTGAGCGCACCGGTGGCGATAGAGCTGGCCATCGCGTTGCCGGTGTCGTGGAAACCGTTGGTGAAATCGAAGGCAAGCGCGGTGATCACCACGATCAACAACAAAAACAGTTGAACGCTCACGGGTTTGATTCTCGCTATCGTTTGGTTGCATGTCCCACGATTCAGCAACAAATTCGATGGTTCGACCGTCCCGTTGTGGACGGGGTAGGCGTACGTCGATCGGCCAGCAGGAAAGTGAGACGCTGCAACAGCAGGCACAGAGCAACTCGCTGTCGCGTTGGCTGTGCGGCAAGGAAGTCCTCGATCGCGGTGACTAGGAGGTCAGGCTGGTCTTCGGGATGAAGGTGAGGCAAGGAAGTCGAATCGGCCTTGCGGCAACTGTCGTGCCGGCCGTCGTCCATGGTCGCCGGGGGAAGATGGTCACAAGACGGTTGGCGCGGCGCTGCGCTACCAGCACTCCCAGGACGGGAGTGCCGTTGGGCTACCTCGAGAGCAGAGCCCAGGCGACGCCGAAGACCACTACCAGGGAAACGAGGGTGAGCGGGACGCCGAAGCGAAAGAAAGTGCCCGACGAGTACCCACCAGGCTGCATCACCATCAGATTTGTCTGATGGCTGAACGGGTTGAGGAACGTAAACGAGATGCACGTGCCAATCAGCGCGAGTAGCAGCACCGGATTCAGTCCGGTGCTTGCAGCGATCGCCAGGGTGACCGGGGTCAGAATGGCTGCCGCCGCGGCGTTTGTGACGACATTGGTCAGCAGGGTGGTACCGACCGCGATCTCCAGCACTATCAGTGCGGTGTTCCCGCCCGACGCATTGGTGAGGGCGTCGGAGATGTGGGCGCCGAGACCGCTTTTCACGACGATCGTACCCAGACCGACCGAGCCGGCCATGATTGCTAGGATGTTCCAATTCAGGGCGCGCGCCGCCGACCGCGGTGTCATTACGCGGGTGACCACCATGAGGACGGCCCCAGTGACGGCGATGAGCTCGATCGGGACCAAAGCAAAAGAACCCGCAAGGACGACCGCAGCCAGGATCGACAGGGCGATCCACGTCTTCCCGGTTTGCGGGGCCTTGCCGGCCACCTTCTGCCACAGCCCGACCATCTCATGGTCGGTCAGGGCATCGGTCGAAGCGGCTGTCACAAGGCACAATTCGCCAGGCGCGGCCGGGGTTTTCTTGAGGCGTTTGGTGCTCTGCGCGGCGATTACCTGAATGTCTTCGTCCTCCTCCAGGTCGCGAATCCGCGCCTCTTCGTCGGTGGTGAGGGACACCAGATACAGAGCCTGTGGCGAAAGCCCGAACCTCGGGCTCGCCCACAACATCCGCACCCCGGCCTCGGTGGCCTGGTATGCCAAGACGTCGGCGTTCTCCAGGACAGTCTCGGTGGCGACCTTCTTGCCTGACCGCCGGACTTCCACGAGCTCGAATTCGGGCGTGGTGTGGATGCCCGACGCCTCTGCGGTTCCGCCGATGGCGTTGGCTTTCCCCGAGAGTGGGATTTCCGCTCGCCAAGACAGATCACGTTCGGATACTTCGGTTCGGCCGCGCAGCATTAACGGCGCGGTGACGAGCAGCACCCCCCAGCCCACGAGGGCCACCGGAACGGCGATCGGTACAAACGAGAACATCGTCAACTTCACGCCGGACGGCGCGGAAAGGCCTGCGATCAGCAGGTTGGAACTGGTGCCGATGAGCGTCGCCGACCCAACCAGCGTGGTGGCGTGGGCAATGGGCATCAGCACGCCACGCGCCGGTACTCCGGAATGCTGCTCGAGTTCGTGGGTGGCGGGAATGAGCATCGCCACGATGGGCGTGGTGTTGATCAGCGCCGAGGCAAATCCGACCGGCGGGATGAGCCGACGTAACGCCTCGCCAGCGGTAGTTACACCGGACAGCAAACGATAGGTCGCCCGCGAAACAACCCCCGTGTGCAGAACGCCCTTGGCGATCACCAGCATCGCAGCGATGGTGATTACGCCGCCATTGCATGACCCGGCGAAAAGCTCTGCGGGGGCGGCGATTCCGATCAGTCCGGCCACCACTAATGCACAGATGAGCGTCAGCACGGGAGGCACCCTCCCCGTGAGCATCACGACCAGCGTGACGATGACGATCACCGCTGCGACAATTGCCATGCAGGGGATTATTGACCGGCGCGATGCGTGCCGAGCACAGTTTGGTGCTGCGGCAGCAGACAGTTGACGCGAAGGTGTGCCAGCCCCAACAGGTTCCAGCCCCAAGCCTAATGGGTCGCCGAGGGCGCGGCCAAAGAAGAAGGGCCGCATCACTGCGGCCCTTTTGGTGGAGCTGCCGGGAATCGAACCCGTGCCTTAACCTGCGGAAATGCGGATTGACCTGCGTAGGGTTACGCCATAGAACGTCAGATTCCGCGAAAGTACCTGGGAATTACGCCGGAGTTGTTGGCGAGTCCAACATGTCCACGTTGCCGGCTGTCGTGGAGAGGGTGTTTGCTGGTCTACCACTGATCTGCGGACAGTGGCCAGGCGATCGAGCCAAATCGCATGGCCGGACCTCGTGGACGGGTCAAACGGCGGGTGAGAGTCGCTCATCGGTGGTTGCAGGTGGAAGCTCGGATGGCTAGCGGTAGCCTTCTGTCAGCTGTCAGAGCGGCGCCGTGCGAACCGGATCAAGGCCGGAGTCGGGCTCGTCGAAGCGCACGATCTCCGGCTCCGTCATCGCAGCGCCGATGCCAGGACGCGCACCATCTCGCCGCGAAAGCGCGTCATCGAGGGTGCCTTGCCGTCGAGGAACACGTCGGCGGCGTGATACATCCCGGGCTCTACGTGCACCTGACACGCCACTCCTGCCGTTTTGAGCCAGCGGGCGTAGTCGGCGTCCTCGGGGTAGGGATGCGGCCGAGCTGAATACCTTTCGGATGCCCGGCCCCTCCCCGGTTGGGACAGCCAGCACGTACCACTCCGGCCGCCGCTCCGCGACGCCCGATAGCGTTGCCGTCACCGCACGCGAATCGCCAAGCCTCCCAAGCGATCTTCAGCATGCTGATCGTGGCGAGGATCCCGCTTCGCATCGGTGTGGAACGAAACTGCCACAACTGCATCAAACGGCAACTCGCTGAGATCACCGACCTGAACTCGCCGCGTTCCGCACGGGTGCTCTTAGAGCTTGTAACCGATGGCGCGCAGCAGGTCGTGCCGGTCGGCCACGTCGCGATCGGTCTCCACCCCAAGGGGTGCCTGTCCGTCGACGACGCCCACAATGCCCCGGCCACGCGGGGTCACCGCGACCAAGACCTCAACCGGATTGGCTGTGGCGCAGTGGATCGTGCAGACCTCGGGCACCGCCTCGACCGGGTTGAGGATGCTGACTGGGAACCCGTTACGCAAGAAGATCACGAAGCAGTGCCCGGCGGCGATGGCCAGCGCATTGCGGGTCGCAAGCTCGACGAGTTCAGGATCATTGCCGGTGCGGCGAACCAACCGTGGCCCGGAGGCCTCGCAGAAGGCCAGCCCGAACTGCAGCGACGAGCTCACCCCCACCATCGCCTCATGCAGGTCCTCGACCGTCTTGATGAAATGCGCCTGCCCGATCACGACATTGGCATCGTCCGGCTTGTCGACGGGCACCACATCCCAGGAAAGCGTTGTCGTGGTCACACGCACATGCTGCCACTGGCACGCGACAGTCACGTCCGATGCCCGGAATACGAACAGTCCGCTTTGTGGACGCCGCGTTGGCCGTTAGGGTTCCGCGTACGGCCCCACACCCATCGGACGTGCCCGGGCAGCCCCGCTCATCACCCCCGAGCATCGACAACTCCCAGCGCACGAAGTCCAGCGCCGAGATCACTGCGGGGGCGTCGGCGTACACACGCCTCGTCGATCAGAGCTTCCCGTGCTTCCGCGTCGACGTCCACGTCCGAATTGGACGCGACAGTCGTTAACCACTTCGCGTGGTCCGGCTTGCGCAGCGTCCGGTCCGCACTGCCCGCAACGCTGCTCAGAACTCGTACCGCGTCGCTCGGATCAAACTCTTATTTGCTCGTGGGGTGTGTGATCGCGCTTTGCGCCGCCGCGAGTCGGGCGCGTGACCGCTCGTCGGCTTCCTCTTGTTCTGGTGCGACGACGATGGCATCCGAGCCGGGAAATACCGTCGCCTCGTGGCTGGTGGCGAGCCAGCGCACTTAGGGTTCAAATCCCCGCCACCGGCCATTTCGTCCATCTCGCTAAAGGGCCGCTGCGAGTGCACTCAGGGTTTCCGCAGTCGTGTACTTCGGTGTCCAGCCGAGCACTGACTTGGCCTTGCTGATGTCCATCACCATGGACGTCCGTGCGATGTTCAGCCACTCGAGTGCCGACGGAGCGAACGGCAGGTGGGCTATCACCGCCGACGCCGCGGTCGCGGTGATCGCAGGCACTCGCACCGGGCGTGCCCCCAGCGCCGCCGCCATCTCGGAGACCGAGATCTCACCGTCGCCGGCGATGTTGTAGACCCCTGCCGGTGCCGAGGTGCTCGCGCACAGCGCGATCGCGGTCGCAACGTCGTCGTGGTGGACCAGTTGCAACGGGAATCCTGGGTCGGGAAAGGGCGGCTTGAAGATCGGCAGCGCGCGGGTGACCGTCCGTACCGGCGCGGGTAACCAGTTCCAGGGCATCGCGTCAGCCAGCGCCGTTGCCTTCGGCCCTGCGACGATGCACGGCCGGAGAACGAACACCTCGAGCGACGATCCGGCCGTGATTTCGGCGAGCGCTGCCTCGCAGGCCGCCTTCTGTGCGGAATAGTAATGCTCGGGTGATCCCCGGAGCGGGACATCCTCGGTCAGCGGTACGGGGTTGTCGGAGTGATAGCCGTAGGCGGCTACTGACGATGTATAGACCAACCGCCTGACACGCTCGGCTGCGACTGTCGACTCGAAAACCGTACGTGTGCCCGCGAGGTTGACCCGCTCGCTTTCTTCGCGAGACCCCATCACGATGAACGCGAGGTGGATGACGACATCCGCTTCGGCGACCATGGCGTCGACGGCCTCCCGGTCCAGGATGTCGCCCCGACGGTAGGTCGTCTTCGTCCAGCCGTGTGATGCGGGCTCGAACGGCCGGCGGGCCATCCCGATAATGCGATCAACCCGCGGGTCCGCTTCCAGTGCGGTCACCGCGGAGATGCCTACCTCGCCGGTAGGGCCAGTCACGGCCACGGTGAGTCCCATTCGCCTAGCTTCCCCGCACGAAGCCACCGAAACTTCGGTTTGGCGCGCCCACCCACGCTTCCACGCTGTTGGGGTTGGGTCGTGGCTCAATAATCCAGCCACGCTCAGCACTCATGGTTTCTCCGCCCACCTGAATGCGTCAGACATGTCCCGTCGCCAGCGCGGCACGGCTCGGGGGCCGGGGAGCAGCTTCCCCTCCTGCGCCCTCTTCTTCACCAGCGCCTTCACGTGACGCCACTTGAAATCCTCGCGCTGTATCTTCTTGGCCATGCTGAGCGGCATGTATGGGTCCCCCACGGACGGCGAAGGGCGATCCCGTTCGACTCCCTAGGCACAGGACTTTGGCCCCTAGTCGCGGGCGGTCTTGCCCCAATAACTTCGCCCCTTAGAGCGGCAATCTGCCGCGTGCAGCACCAGGGGGCGGGAACATGATTCTTGCACTACTTGTCTCAGCAGCCACCATCGGTTGGGGGGCTTCAACAGCTAGCGCCGACCATGATGCAGTGCCTGCGCCAATCGTGACCCAGGCGGACGGCCACGGCACCATCTGGGAAGCCAGCAACAGTTGCTACTACCCGAACTGCACCGCAGCCCACCAAGCCGGTGAAGGCGACATTCCGTCGAACAGCCGCATTACTGCGACAGGCAAGACCGCGACGGTGATGGCATCTCGTGTGAGTGGTAGCTGAATGTCTGCTCGCGGTTTCGCGGCCGCCGCGGTGACGGCGGCAGTCGCTTTGCCCTTACTGGCTTCCGCGCCCTGGGTGCGTGCCGACCCCGTGAGCACGACCGCCGTCGTGCTGAAAGTCGTTGATGGCGACACAGTGGATGTACGCGACGATGTCCGTGGCCGCCTTCGCATCCGGCTGTTGGGCATCGACACACCGGAGACAAAGAAACCCGGCTATACCGTTGGCTGCTGGGGTCCTGAAGCGTCGGAGTTCGCGAAGGAAACGCTGCTCGGGCAGCGCGTTGCGTTCGTCACCGACCCCACGCAAGGTACGCATGACCGATACGGTCGAACACTGGCCTACTTGGACAAGGCCGACGGCTGGGACTATTCGGTCGAAGCCGCCCGCGCCGGAACAGCCCACTCATACGTCTACCACGACCACCCAGCCGAGCGGGCTGACGAGATCGCGGCAGCTGAGCAGGAAGCAAAAACGGCTGGCCGGGGCCTTTGGGGACCACCCTGTTTCGGCGAGACGGCGTCAGTTCCGCTCTAACGCAAACGAACTCGGTTTACTCCGTCAGATCGACAACCGCTGCACTGGCAGCGTTCCTTACACGGACTCGACCCGGGCTACCAGCTGCCGGATTAACACAAGGGTCGCTGCCAGGTGAAAAGGTCGCCCTTGAGATCCCCGCGGTGACGAGCCACGTTGATGCCGAGGAATGCGCGAGTACTACACCGTTGCCCTTTCACGCAAGCGGTGCACCACGTCGCCGGTGGAACATTGCCGATTGCCGTCCCTCCACCGATTGCCGCGTCACGCTTTCAAGATCCCAACTCGCCGAGTCTGGCTCAGAGGGGAGATGCCGCCTTCAGGTTGGCCTCGGAAGTCATTGCCAAGCGAAAGCGATTGGGATGGCTGGGCGAGTTCCGGTGGGAGCCACGATGGTCCCGAACGGCGTCGCTCATTCGGAGTGCTCTACCACGGCGGTCCACAGATCACCTGATGTCTGACTCGACATGGAGGTGCCGCCTTCGGGTTGGCAGTAATCGACCTTGTCGGCATCAGGTGACCGCCCGGGGAGAGGGATTGGGCGGCTGCCGCAGGCTCATCGAACCCGCTGTCGCCGCTTCATCAGCGGAGGAGGCAATCGCGAATGGTGATCGTAGGAGCGGATGTCCACAAGCGGACCCACACATTCGTCGCGGTGGACGATAACGGCAGAAGGCTTGGCGAGAAAACGCTTGACACCACGAGCGCCGGCCACGTCAGCACACCGACAGGGGCGGAAGCCGCCAAAGGCGTCTTGAACGTTGTCGGCACCATCATCATCGGCCTTTCGACACCCCGCTGTTCACGCCGTGACGTAACCGGACTATTCCCCTGCCCCAGGTGGTTGTGACGCGCTGGCCGCACATCTGGCGGAGTTCCCCGCGGGCCCTGACGGGCTGGTGTTCACCTTGTCCGGGAAGCCGATCACCCGGTCGATGTTCCGGCACAAGTGGAGGGCAGCGGCACAGACGGCGGGGCTTCCGGCCGGGACCGGCTTCCACGCGCTTCGCCACTACTACGCGAGCCTGTTGATCCGGCACGGGGAGAGCGTGAAGACAGTTCAGGCGCGTCTCGGTCACGCCAGCGCGGTCGAGACGCTGGACACCTACAGCCATCCGTGGCCTGATTCTGACGACCGGACGCGGGACGCGATCGACTCCGTGCTCGGATCTACTGCGGACCCACTGCGGACCGAGGCGATGCTGAACGGGTAAAGGTGCAGTTCAGATGGTTTGCGCGAACGAGTTGGCCTGTAAGCCGGATTCTGTTCCTCGCCGCCGCGAATTACCACGGCGACGAGGCGGCGACCATCCATCTGGACACACCGTCACCGGGTGCCTCAAGCGGCCTACCCGCAGGCTCGGGCGAGCAACCCTCGAGCGCCTGCGCAGCCGCACCAGGTGCGGCCTTTTGGCCTTGCTTCGGGTGGGGTTTGCCTAGCCATCCCGGTCACCCGGGATGCTGGTGCGCTCTTACCGCACCGTTTCACCCTTACCACCAAAGGTGGCGGTCTGTTCTCTGTGGCACTTTCCCGCGAGTTACCTCGGATTGCCGTTAGCAATCACCCTGCTCTGTGAAGTCCGGACTTTCCTCGAATCACTTTGCGGTGATCCGCGGCCGCCCGGCCAACTCGTTCGCCCATACATAATATTCTGATGCCGCAGGTGCCTCCGGCTCGTTACCTGATGCGAGCCAAGGATCTGGTCGATTCGCGCTACGCCGAGCCGATCACGGTGGACGATCTGGCCGCCGCCGCGGGCCTGTCGCGGGCTCATTTCAGCAGGATGTTCACTCGCACCTTCGGTGAATCCCCTCGGGCATACCTGCAGACACGGCGCCTGGAGCGGGCGGCGTCGCTGCTGCGCTACACCGACCGGTCGGTGGCCGATATCTGCGTCATGGTCGGCCTGCAGAGCGTCGGGTCGTTCACGACGAGCTTCACCCGCGTCTACGGACTCTCCCCTGCGGCCTATCGCGCCAGCATGCCGCCCGCTGTGATGTATGCGCGGGTGCCCAGTTGCGTCCTTGCCCGCGACACCCGGCCGCTTCCCGACAGCCGCGTGAAGACAGCACACGGGGAGAAGACGGACACCGACTCCCGCCCGTAGCGTCGGGACCATGATGAGAATCGGCAGTGCCCACCTGTGGGTCCATGATCAAGAAACCGCGCTGAAGTTCTGGACCGACAAAGTCGGCATGGAAGTGCGTGAAGACGTGTCGTTCCCGGAGGAGATGGGCGACTTCCGCTGGCTCACAGTCGGGCCCCCCGGACAGGACGACGTCAATCTGGTTCTGATGGCCGTGCCAGGCGAGCCGTTGATGGATGAGGCCACCCGTAAGCAGGTGCTGGATCTGACCGCAAAAGGGTTCGCGGGCACCGTTTTCCTGATCACCGACGACATCGAGAAGTCCTACCGGGAGATGACGGAACGCGGCGTCGAGTTCACCGAGAAGCCGAACCAGATGCCGTACGGCATCGACTCGGGCTTCCGCGACCCGTCCGGCAACAGTGTGCGACTGACCCAACTCGCGCAGGGCTGGCCTAATACTTAGGAGGTGCGAACCTCCACCGCCGCGCTCGGGTCAGCGGCCTTCTTCGTCGTCGCACCCGGAACATTCGTCGGGCTGGGCCCGTGGCTGATCACCCATTGGGAGATCCCCGGGTCCAGCCCGCCTCTACGCGTGGTCTTGGGTGTAGCGCTGATCGTGCTCGGCCTCATCCCACCGATTCACGCGTTCATTCAATTCGCGCGGGCAGGCGGAACTCCGATGCCCATCGCACCGACGGAACGTCTTGTCGTGACGGGGTTTAACCGTTTCGTCCGCAACCCGATGTACTTCGGCCTGCTGACCGCGATCCTCGGCCAGGCACTGCTTTTCGACAGCATCTGGTTGGTCGTCTACGCCGCGATCGGGTGGATCGTGACGGCGTCGTTCGTCCACTGGTACGAGGAGCCGACACTCGTCCGGACCTACGGCGAGCAATATGAGGAGTACCGCCGCAACGTGCCCGCGTGGGTTCCGCGTTTCACGCCATGGAAGCCAGGTTAGAAGGGTGGTGGTTTTTCGTTGGCGGCCAGCCACGCCCAATGCTTGCGCTCTTGTTGGTTGTTGAGTTCTTTGCGTTGTTGGCGTTCTGTGTTGATGCGGTCGCGGCGGTCTTGTTCGCGGGTTTGTCGGCGGGTCGGCATCATCACCTCGCGGTGGGGTGATTCGTCGGGGACTTTGATCTCGCCCAGGTCGCCGGTGGGTTGGGCCAGCGCGGGAAACAGGGTGCCGCCGTGGGCTTGGGTGCGGTAGGTGTGTCCGGTCGGAGTCGTGAAAACCACGGTGCCGTCAGGGAACTGACGGTCAGCCCAGCCGAACCCGGCGTAGAACGTTTTGAGCAGATGGTCGGTGCGGCAGTACAGCTTGGTGTTCGACGGATGCGTCGGCCCATCCGGATACGGGATGGTGTGGTCGACGTCGCAGACCTGCGCGGGGGCATCACAGCCCGGGAAGCGACACGTCAGATCCCGAAACCGGACAAACTGCGCCAGCGTCGCCGACGGGCGATACCCCGGCTCGGCACCATCGGGCATCGCCAACGGCTTCACCGTGGCCGTCTGCGCCAGATCGCGCACCGATTCGGCGGGCAGGATCCCGAACCCGGGCAGATAGCCCGGCTGATCGCTGGTCCCGACCACGGTGGCCTGCTCGGCCAGCACATGAATCACGATCTCGCCGACCGCTGTGCGTTCGGCACCCGCCGCGCAGTCGGGTGACCCGCACTGGCAGGCCAGGGTGTCCTCGCGGCGGCCCAGCGGCCCCAGCGCATCGGAGCGGCGCTGCTGTTTGGTGCGCGGATCCAGATCACACACGGTGGCCGCCAACGCCTCCAGCCGCCGGTCAAACACCGCCGCATCCGACGCGCGCACGTTGGCCCAGATACCCGCCATCCCCGCACTGGTCTCACCGACCTCGATATAGCGGCTGTCGTCCACCTTCGGCGGCACCCGCACCGCGGCCGGATCGTGTTTGGCCACCCACAGATCAACCCGGTCACGCAACTTGGGCTTGGACAGCCGCATCCACTTCACACAATGGCGCGCGATCCCCGCGTCCACGGCCGGCTTGCGATCGAGCTCGACGTTGTCGGTGCGACTGATGATGGTGTCCACCATCCGGTAATCAATCGCCCCGGTCGCGAACACCGCCGCCACCGCCGGCATTCGTCGCGCAACACCCGGGCCAGATGAATCTGATCGCCGACGCGGCTGCGGCTGATGTTCAACGCCGCGGCCACCTCGGCGGCCACCTCCAGGAACGGATCGACCCGCCACCACCGGCGCTCGACCAACTCCGCCGCGCGGCGGGCATCCAACTCACCGATGAGCGCCAACCGCCGGGCCATCGCCGCCGACTCGGCGCGCGAAGCCGCACCGATCCCGTCGATCAACCCCGCATCCGACACATCATCGAACATACGTTCGACCCTACCCCCACCCGCCGACAATTCTCACGCGCCGCCGGGGTCCGTCGTCTACAAGATGAAGGGAGGACGACGAATGAACATTCGACATGCTGTCATCGACAGCCCGATGGGCGAACTGACGCTCGTTGCAGACGGCCGCACGCTCATCGGCGTGTATTTCCGGCGCCACTGGTATCGGCCGTCCGCCGACACATTCGGAACTCGGGTGGACGCCAGTACCGACGAAGTGTTGGCCGAGACGCAGGCCCAGTTCGACGATTACCTGGCCGGCGGCCGAACAGACTTCGACCTGCCGACCGCCCTGCGCGGGGACGACATGCAGCGACGCGTCTGGCACCGGCTGGCCACCATCCCTTACGGCGAAACGATCACGTACGGCGAACTCGCCGCCGAACTCGACGATGGATCAACGGCTCAAGAGGTCGGAGCGGCCGTCGGCCGCAACCCGCTCTCGATCGTCGTTCCCTGTCATCGGGTCGTCGGGAAGAACGGCAAGCTGACCGGATATGCGGGCGGGCTCGAACGCAAGAAGTTCCTGCTCGACCTCGAGGAGCCGGCCGAAGTGCGGGAGGCGCGGTTGTTCTGATGGCTGACAACAAGTTTCAGAAACGAGTCGACTCCGCTAACTGGAATGCGGTCACCGCCGAGGTCAACGACTTCGGCGGTGCGCTGCTGCCGCAGTTGGTCACCAAGTCCGACGCGGCGAAGCTCCGCGCGCTCTATCCGGACGACGGCCTGTTCCGGTCGACGATCGAGATGAGCCGGTACCGGTTCGGCGAGGGTGAATACCGCTATTTCAAGCAGCCGTATCCCGATCCGATCGATCAGCTCAAGCAGGCGCTGTACCCGCACCTGTTGCCGATCGCCCGAGATTGGTGGATCAAGCTCGGCCGGACCGCGCCGTGGCCGGACAAGCTCGATGACTGGCTCGACATGTGCCACTCCGCCGGCCAGACCAAGTCGACGGCCATACTCCTCAAGTACGGGCCCGGCGACTGGAACGCACTGCATCGGGACCTGTACGGCGACATGGTGTTTCCGCTGCAGGTGGTGATCAACCTGTCCGAACCCGGCGTCGACCACACCGGCGGCGAGTTCCTGCTACTCGAGCAGCGCCCCCGTGCGCAGTCCCGCGGCACGGCCACCCTGTTGCCGCACGGCCACGGTTTCGTGTTCACCACGCGCGAGCGGCCTGTGCAGTCAACTAGAGGGTGGTCGGCGGCCCCTGTCCGGCACGGCGTTTCGGCAGTTCGCACCGGCGAGCGCTTCACACTTGGTCTGGTTTTCCACGACGCCACATGACAATTCGCGGCACCCTCGGTGGTCACCGCGGGACGAAGATCTACGGACGGCTGGACTGCCCGTCGGCACTGCGCGCGATCGCCAGAGGCGGCTACGTCAAGTACCGCGTGTTCTTCGCCGACGAGGCTGCGGCCATCGCGGCGGGCTACCGACCCTGCGCCCGATGCATGCCCGAGCGCTACCGGGACTGGAAGGCCAACGAGTCAGCCCGCCGCGAACGTCCTAGGACGACGCCCGTCGACGCAAAACGATGACGTTGTCCATCCACGGACGCTGCTGCCCCTCTGGGCCGATCGCCTGCCGTTCCACGGCGTCGACGCGAACCCGCTCGAATTCGTCGTCACTCAACTTCATGCCCGCGACCACCTCTTCGGCGCTTGGGAATTCGTGGTGGTGATCCAGCTTCGACGCCCACGGCGGCGCCGAGCCGTGATCGACGATCACCAGTAGCCCATTCGGGCGCAGCGCGGCCGCGGCGTTGGCGAGGACCTTCGAGCGATCCAGATACACCGTGGAATGCAGGAACTGCGACGAAATGAGGTCGAAGGTGCCGCTCGGGAAGTCCTCGGACAGATCCAGCGCTACGAACTCGATGCGGTCGGTGACGCCGCGGGTGCCCGCCGCCTCCTTGGCACGACCCAATGCAGTCTCGGAGAGGTCGACCGCGACGACGTCCCAGCCCCGCTCGGCAAGCCACACCGAGTCAGCGCCCTCGCCGCAGCCCAGATCGAGCGCGCGGCCCGGTGGCAGTTCGGCCACCACGTCGGCGAATTGGACGTTCACCCGGCCACTCCAGATGCGGTCGCGTTCTCCGTAGTGCTTCTCCCAGTGTTCTTTCGTCTCATGCGTTGACATGTGACCTCCATTCCGGTGCAGCCAATCCATAATCGTCGGCCAACAGGCTTTGCACCACGGCCGCAGCGGCGAGGGACCCGGCGGCAATGGCCGCCGCCACCTGCGGCATGGGTGCGCTCACATCGCCCGCAGCGAAGACGCCGAACGAGGTGGTCCGCATCATCGCGTCGATGTCCACGGGATCCTCGGCTATCGGCGTCGCATTGCCTTGACCCGCGCCGAGTTCGTCTGCCAGCGACGACCGTTGGTGCAGTGTCGAAGCCACCAGCAGACCATGCCGAGCCAGTTGGGATCCGTCTCTAAACGCGATGGCAGCCAATTCGCCGTTGTCCGAGACCAATTCGTCTACCTGCCGCTCATTGATGGCAATTCCGGCCGCCGCAAGACGAGCCCGGTCATCGCCCTCGAGTTCGGCGCGTCCGTCCGTCAGGAGCACGATGTCGTCGCTCCAGCCGCGCAACAACAACGCCGAATGCACCGCACGCTCGCCGCGGGCGAGCACCGCCAACGGCCGATCGCGGACCTCCCAGCCGTGGCAGAACGGACAGTGAAACACCGACCGCCCCCATAGGTCCGCCAATCCCGGAATATCCGGAGGGCGGTAATGCATACCTGTCGCCAGCAGCACGCGCCGCGTTCGCTCACGGCACCCGTCATCGAGATCCAGCACGAGGCCGTCGTCATCCCGCGCCCCCCCGACGACGACGCCGTTTCGCACCTCGACGCTCGGATACGCCGCGAGCTCGCGACGACCGATGTCGTAGAGCTCCGCCGGGGAGCGGCCGTCGTGACCGAGCAGGCCGCCGATCCCCGATGCCGCCAGGTTGCTTTGGTCCCCGGCGTCGACGACGAGTGTGCGCCGCCTGGCCCGGCCGAGCACCAGCGCGGCGCTCAACCCGGCCGCGCCGCCGCCGATGATCACGCAATCCCACGAATCCGTCATGCCACCAGGTTGCAAGTGGCCGCTCGTTTTGCCAACATCTTTTGCCATGCAGGCAAAAGATGAGGCCGAGAACGATGTCGACCTGCGGGTTCGACGGCGGCTACGGGAGCTCCGTGTTCAGCGGGGACTGACCTTGGAGGAGGTGGCGCGTAGCGCCCGCATCGACGTGTCGACACTGAGCCGGCTCGAGTCGGGCAAGCGCAGGCTGGCTCTCGACCATCTCCCCCGGCTCGCCGAAGCGCTGTCGATAAGCACCGACGAACTACTGCGATCAGACGAGGAGCCCGATCCGCGGGTGCGCGGTGCCTCGCATACGCACAACGGCATCACTTACTGGCCGCTCACCCGCCACGCCGCTGCCGGCGGCCTCCAGGCATTCAAAACCCGGATCTCCCCGAAACGCCGAAAGCCACCGGCCGAGTTACCCGTTCACGAAGGCCAGGACTGGACCTACGTGCTCTCCGGCCGGATGCGGCTCATCCTCGGCGAGCGCGACTTCATCATCGAGCCGGGCGAAGCCGTGGAGTTCAGCACTTGGACTCCGCACTGGTTCGGCGCAGTGGACGGACCGGTGGAGGCCATCGTGATCTTCGGTGTGCACGGCGAGCGCCTGCACCTACACGAGTGACTACAGATACGACGTCTCGTTGACCAACCGGACCGATGACGCTCCGTCGGGATAGAACTCGGCGATCGACAGCGACGCCAGGTCCAGGTGCAGCCGGTACAGGATGCCGGGGCCTGCATCGAGCGCGATCCGCAGCAGCGTCTTGATCGGTGTCACGTGCGTCACCACGAGCACGGTTTCGCCGGCATGTTCGGAGATGATCCGGCCGCGGGCGCGCTGCACCCGGTCCGCCACCTTGTCGAAGCTCTCGCCGTCGGGAGGCATGACACCCGTGTCCCGCAACCACTTTCGGTGCACCTCCGGGTGACGCTCGGCGGCCTCGGTGAAGGTCAGGCCCTCCCACGCACCGAAGTCCGTCTCGATAAGGTCGTCGTCGACGGTGACGTCGAGCCCCAGCGCCTTGGCCGCCATCGCTGCGGTGTCATAGGCGCGTTGCAGCGGCGACGTGACGACGGCCGCGACACCGCCCCGCCGCCCGAGATACTGGGCGGCGGCCTCGGCCTGTCCTCGGCCGACGTCTGTGAGCGCTGGGTTCCCGCGGCCGGAATACCGCCGCTCGATGGACAATTCGGTCTGGCCGTGCCGCAACAGTAGGAACCGGGTCGGAGTGCCCCGCGCCCCGGTCCAGCCCACGGGCGAAACCGGCGCTTCTGCTGCCTTGGCGGCCTTGTCCGGCACACCGGCTTCGGCTCGCTCCAGCTCGGCGGCCGCATCCATCGCCTCATTGGCGAGCCGGTCGGCGTGGGAGTTCTCGGCCCGCGGGATCCAGGCGTAGCTGATCCGATCGAACTTCGCGGCCACCGCCATCGCCTGATTGATCAGCGCCTTGAGATCGGGATGCTTGACCTGCCAGTGGCCGGACATCTGCTCCACCACCAGCTTCGAGTCCATCCGCACGTCAACCTCGGTTGCGCCCAGCTTGGCCGCTTCCTCCAGGCCGGCGATCAGACCGCGGTACTCGGCAACGTTGTTGGTGGCGTGTCCGATCGCCTGCTTGCTCTCGGCCAGCACCGTCTCGTGGTCGGCGGTCCACACCACAGAGCCGTATCCCGCCGGACCGGGATTGCCGCGCGAGCCGCCGTCCGCTTCGACGATGACCTTCACTGGCCGCCGTCCTTGACCCGCAACAGGATTGCGCCGCACTCGGGGCAGCGCAGCACGTCGTCGTCGGCGGCCGCGGAGATCCGGGCGAGCCCACCGCGGTCGATCTCGATGCGGCACGCACCACAGCGACGGCCCTGCAGCCGGCCGGCACCCGCACCACCTAGCGCTCGCTGGCGTTCGTACAGCGACACCAGGTCGGGATCGATACCCGATGTCAATTCGTCACGCCGCGAGCGGTTTTGGTGCCGTGCCTGATCGATCTTAACGAGCGCGTCGTCGCGCGCCCGCTGGGCATCCGCCAGCTCGCTCTCCAGCGCGTCGATCTTGGTGAGCTCGTCGTCTTGCTGAGCCTGCAGTTCTTCTCGACGTTCCATCACCTCGAGCAGCGAGTCCTCCAGGCTGGCCCGGCGACGCTCCAGTGTCTCGAGTTCGTGCTGCAGGTCGGACAGCTGCTTGGCGCTGATGGCACCCGCTTCGAGCATCGAGCGGTCGCGGTTCTCACGGCCCCGCACCGCCTCGATCTCGGACTCGAACTTCGCGATTTCGGCGTCCAGGTCCTCGAGCGCGAGCCGCAGCGACGCGAGCCTGTCGTTGGCATCTCGATGCTCGAACTGAGTCTGCTCGAAGCGCTGCTGTTCGGCGAGGTGGCCGGCGCGGTGCTCGATCCGGCTCAGCTCGGCGTCGAGATCTGCCAGCTCCAGAAGCGAACGCTGTTGGACGACTTCAGCTTTCATAACTCGTTTCTCTCGATGTTCCACGGATCGGTCCGGATGGCGGACACCCGCACAGGTAGCGAGTCGCCGAAGTGGTCGCGGAGCAGCCCGGCGGCCTGATTGCACCACGGAAACTCACTGGCCCAGTGTGCGACGTCGATCAGTGCGACGTCGGAACGCCGCCGGTGTTCGTCGGCGGGATGGTGTCGAAGGTCGGCGGTCACGTATGCGTCGACGCCCGCTCCCGCGACGATGTCGAGCAGCGAGTCGCCTGCGCCGCCGCACACCGCGACCCGCGACACCTCGGCGTCATCCTCTCCGGATGCGCGTATTCCCCACGACGTGCCGGGCAGCGCGTCGTGCACACGAGAGACGAACGCCGCCAACGTCTGCGGCGTCGGCAATGCGCCGATGCGGCCCAGCCCGACATCGGCGGGGACGGGAGCCAGCGCGAAGATGTCGAACGCGGGTTCCTCGTACGGGTGTGCGTGCCGCATCGCCGCGACGATATGGCCGCGCAACCGGGCCGGGGCGACGACCTCGACGCGATCCTCGGCGACCCGTTCCACGGATCCGACGCTGCCGATCGTCGGCGATGCGCCCTCGTGAGCGAGGAACTGGCCGGTGCCGGTGACACCCCAACTGCAGTGCGAGTAGTCACCGATGTGGCCTGCACCCGCGGCGAACACGGCCTCGCGGACCGCGTCGGCGTTCTCGGAGGGGACGTACACCACCCACTTGTCCATGTCAGGTCCACCCACCGCCGGTGCTAGCACCTCTTCCACGGTCAAGCCCAGCGCGCCGGCGAGCGCGTCGGACACCCCGGGTGAGGCGGAGTCGGCATTGGTGTGTGCGGTGAACAGCGCGCGTCCGGTGCGGATCATCCGATGCAACAGCGAGCCCTTGGCGGTGCTTGCCGCGACGGTGTCGACGCCGCGCAGCAGCAGTGGGTGATGGGCCAGCAGCAGGCTGCGGTCGGGCACCTCGTCGACGACGGCGGCGGTGGCGTCGACCGCGATCGTCACCGAGTCGATGTCATCGCCGGGATCGCCGCAGACCAGGCCGACCGAGTCCCAGTCCTGCGCCAACGCGGGCGGGTAGGCCGCCTCCAGCACGTCGATGACGTCGGCCAAGCTCACGCTCATGCCTCGGCTCCCGGTCGCTCCGGTCCTCGCTCGTGCCTCGCTGCGATCCTCACTCGCGGTCGCCTTCGGGCGCTCATGAGAGCACGGCCGCGCTGGTTCGACTTGCCACATCACGACCCTAGTGCGCCGTCGGAGACAATGGATGCGTGACGACCCTGGATGGCACCGTGGCGGCGACCCGGCCGCAGCTGGTGATCTTCGACCTCGACGGCACCCTCACCGACTCGGCGCAGGGCATTGTGTCCAGCTTCCGTCACGCGCTCGGCGAGATCGGCGCCGATGTACCCGATGGGGACCTGGCCAGCCGCATCGTCGGCCCGCCCATGCACCTCACGTTGCTCTCGATGGGCCTCGGCGAGGACGCCGACGCCGCGATCGCGGCCTATCGCGCGGACTATTCGACCCGCGGCTGGGCAATGAACAGGCTGTTCGACGGCGTTACGCAGCTGCTGTCCGACCTGCGCGCCGCAGGCGTGCGGCTGGCCGTGGCCACGTCGAAGGCCGAGCCGACCGCCCGCCGGATCCTCGAGCACTTCGGGCTCGACGGCCATTTCGAGGTCATCGCAGGCGCCAGCCTGGACGGCGTCCGGGCCACCAAGACCGACGTGATGGCGCACGCGTTGGCCCAGCTCGAGCCGCTGCCGGATCGTGTCGTGATGGTCGGCGACCGCGCCCACGACGTCGAAGGCGCCGCCGCTCACGGCATCGACACCGTGGTGGTGGGCTGGGGCTACGGGCAGGCCGACTTCCACGAGCCGGTTTCCGTCCCCGCGCTGGCGCACGTGTCGACGATCGACGACCTCCGCGAGGTGCTCGGTGTCTGACCCTCTGCACGTCACGTTCGTCTGCTCGGGGAACATCTGCCGTTCGCCGATGGCCGAGAAGATATTCGCCCATCAGATCAGCGAGCGCGGCCTCGCCGACGAGGTGCGGGTCACCAGCGCGGGCACCGGCGACTGGCACGCGGGCGAAGGCGCCGACAACCGTGCGAACCGCGTGCTGCGCGACCACGGCTACCCCACGAAGCACAGGGCACGACGGATCGATCAGGACCATCTGTCGGCTGACTTGGTGGTGGCGCTCGGGCGCAACCACGAGCGGATCCTGCGCGATATGGGCGTGCCGCCGAGCCGGCTACGGATGTTGCGGTCATTCGACCCGCGTTCGGGTGCGCATGCACTCGACGTCGACGATCCGTACTACGGCACACACGAGGATTTCGAAGACGTCTACACCGTCATCGAGGCCGCGCTGCCCGGCCTGCACGAGTGGGTGGACGCACAGTTGGCCGGTCGCGGGATCGCCAGCTGATGAAACGCCTGGCCTTCCTGTTCCGACCGAATTGGCTGGCGCTGATCGTCGTGGTCATCGCGTTCGCGTATTTGTGCTTCACCGTCCTGGCACCGTGGCAGCTCGGCAAGAACACGAAGACGTCGCATGAGAACGCGCAGATCTCCCGCTCGCTCACCGCGGAGCCGGTGCCCGTGACGAGTGTTCTGCCACAGCAGGATTCGTCAGCGCCGGACGCGCAGTGGCAGCGGGTGAAGGCGACCGGGCACTATCTGCCCGACGGCCAGGTGCTGGCCCGGCTACGGGTGATCGAGGGCGACCCCGCGTTCGAGGTGCTGGTGCCGTTCGCCGTCGACGGCGGACCGACCGTGCTCGTCGACCGCGGATACGTCAAGCCCGAGCAGGGCTCCCACGTACCCGCGTTCGCGCCGCCGCCGAAGGAGACCGTGACGATCACCGCACGGCTGCGCGACTCAGAGGCGCTGGCGGAAGGCAAGGCGCCGTTCCGTCAGGACGGCGCGCAGCAGGTCTACTCCATCAACACCGCGCAGATCTCCTCGCTGGTCGGGGTTCCGCTGGCCGGGTCCTACCTACAGCTTGTCGAGGATCAACCGGGCGGGCTCGGCGTCATCGCCCTTCCCCACCTCGACGCGGGACCGTTCCTGTCCTACGGCATCCAGTGGATCGCGTTCGGGATCCTGGCCCCAATCGGGTTGGGCTACTTCGTGGTTTCGGAGATCAAGGCGCGCAGGCGGGAGAAGGCGGTCGAGCAGAGCCGGACGCCGGACACGCCGCTCACGACAGAGGAGAAACTCGCCGACCGCTACGGCAAGCGGCGCTGACCGCGGCCGTCGCGAGCACCGCGCTCATCAGCTGCACGGCCCGCGAGAGCCGAACGGCCCGAACGAGATCGAAGGTCTGCGGCGCAGGCCCGTCGCCGAGCGTCGGGCGGATCTCGAGCTGGTGCGCGTATTGCGTCGGCCCGCCAAGCCGGACCCCCAGTGCACCGGCGAACGACGCTTCGACGACGCCGGCGTTCGGGCTGGGGTGCCGGACGGCGTCGCGTCGCCAGGCCCGTAATGCGGCCGCGGGCGATCCACCGACCACAGGCGCGCAGATCGCCACCAGCACACCTGTGACGCGGGCGGGCACGAAGTTGCACGCATCATCGAACCTTGCTGCGGCCCAACCGAATCGCTCGTAGCGCGGTGAGCGGTGGCCGATCATCGCGTCGAGGGTGTTTGCACCGCGATAGACAAGCAGCGCGGGCACTCCGCCGACCGCGGCCCAGAACAGCGGAGCGACCTGTGCGTCGGATGTGTTCTCGGCGACCGACTCCACCGCGGCGCGGGCCAGCCCGTCGGCGTCCAGCGCGGCCGGGTCGCGTCCGCACAGCGACGGCAGCAGCCGCCTGCTCGCCTCGACGTCGCCGCGGGACAGCAGATCTGCCATTCGGACGCCCGTGCGCGCCAGCGACGTGCCGCCGAGCGCCACGAACGTCGTCAGCGCCGTGATCGCGGCCGTCCATGGCGCTCCCCTGCGCGCGGCGGCGCACTCCCCCGCGATGCCCACCACCGCCAGGCCCCCGAGCAGCGCAGCCCGTGTGCAGCGCGCCGGCGCGGCGGTCGTCGGCGTAGGTGACGCGCTCGAGGCCCGCGGCGGCGCGGCCGAACAGTGCGACAGGGTGTCCGCGCCGGGGGTCGGCCAGCGCCAGGTCGGCGAGATAGCCGGCCGCGATGCCCGCCGCACGGCCGAGACACGTCGACGCAAACACGCTGCGAGCGTCTCACAAGGTGATGTACTGAAAATCATGAGGCTGGGCCCACCGCGGCGGCCGACCCGCGTGGTCGACTTGATCAATCCTGCGGGCGCGCTGGCCCCGGCGGCCAACGTCATCATGCAGCTGTCGCTGCCCGGCGTCGGGTACGGCGTTTTGGAAAGCCCGGTCGACAGCGGCAATGTCTACAAGCGTCCGTTCAAGCGGGCCCGTACCACGGGCACCTATCTGGCCGCGGCCACGATGGGAACCGACGCCGACCGCGCGCTGATCCGCGACGCGGTCGACAAGGTGCACGCGCAGGTTCGCTCGACCAAGTCAAGCCCGTTGTCCTACAACGCCTTCGACCCGCGACTGCAACTATGGGTGGCTGCGTGCCTTTACCGGTACTACATCGACCAGCACGAGTTCCTGTACGGGCCGCTGGACGACGAGTCGGCCGACGCGATTTACCGCGACGCCAGGAAGCTGGGCACTACGCTGCAGGTGCGCGATGACATGTGGCCCGCAGATCGTATTGCGTTCGACGAGTTCTGGAAACGCACGCTCGACGAGCTGAACATCGACCCGCCCGTGCGCGAGCACCTGCACGGCGTGGCCGCGATGGCGTTCCTGCCCGCCCCGCTGCGGATGATGGCTGGCCGCTTCAACCTCTTCGCCACCAAGGGCTTCCTGCCGCCGGAGTTCCGGTCGCTGATGAAGATGTCGTGGTCGGCGACGCAGGAGCGTCAATTCGAGTGGCTGTTGACCGCACTGCGGCTCGCCGATCGCGTCATCCCCCGCGAGGTGTGGATCCTGGGCTACCGAACGTATTTATGGGACATGCGTGCTCGTGCCAGGCGCGGAAAGCGTGTGGTCTAGACCATACCGTTGAACTCGCGGTGGACAGCCACCGTGCAAGTAGCGAATCGGCCCAATTCGAGAGTGAGGCACCAATGGCGGTAGTCCATCACGTCGCAGTCACCGTGAGTGACCTCGACGCAAGCACACCCTGGTATCAAGCGCTGTTCGGCACCGATCCGGTGCTCGATGAGGACACCGACGCCGGCTTCCGGCACGTCGTGTGGGCCTTCGACGACGGCACCCTTTTCGGAATCCACAAGCACGACCGGCCGGTGGAGGGTGGGAAGTTCACCGAGTTCCAGCGCGGTCTCGACCACGTCGGCTTCGGCTGCGCCGACCGTGCGGAGTTGGAGTCGTGGCTGGACAAGCTGAACAAGCTGGGCATCGAGAACGGCGGCATCGTCGACGCCCACTACGGCTCGGCGCTGAGCTTCCGCGATCCCGACGGCATCGCACTGGAGTTCTTCGCACCACCTGCCGGTTAATCACGGCCAGCTTGCAATTTCGTCAATTTCGACACTCCCAGCGGCTTTAATTTGGGAGTGACGGGCGAACCGGCATGCCGTTCATGCGGCACCGAGCTATTGGAGAACGCCCGGTTCTGCCACGGCTGCGGCACGTCCGTCGCGGACGACGAGGGTCGCGCAGAGTACAAACACGTCACAGTGCTCTTCGCCGATGTGGTGCATTCGATGGACATCGCGGCCGCCCTAGGTCCAGAGCGGCTGCGCGAGATCATGTCAGATCTGGTCAACCGCTCCGCCGAGGTCGTTGCACACTACGGCGGGACCCTGGACAAGTTCACCGGCGACGGCATCATGGCGGTGTTCGGCGCGCCGGTCGCCCTCGAGGACCACGCCGTTCGGGCATGCGTGGCCGCGTTGGGCATTCAGCAGCAGGCTGCCGTGCTCGCGGCCGAGGTCAAACGCAAGGACGGGACCGACTTCAGCCTGCGCGTCGGGCTCAACTCCGGCGAAGTCATCGCAGGAGAGGTCGCCTCACGCGCAATGGGTTACACCGCCATGGGCGAACATGTGGGATTGGCACAGCGGATGGAATCCGCGGCACCACCAGGTGGTGTGATGCTCAGCGAGTCCACTGGCCGGCTGGTGGAACATGCCGCCGCCCTCGGGGACCGGGAGACGGTCCGCATCAGGGGTTCCGATGTCCCGGTGCCCGCACGTCGACTGCTCGGCATGGAAACACCACATGCGGTGGCGGGACGCGGTGAATCACCGCTGGTGGGCCGGCGATGGGAGATGGCGGCGGTCGAGGCGAATCTGGAGCGGTCGATCGACGGCGATGGCGCCGTCGTCGCGCTCGTTGGCCCTGCCGGCATCGGCAAGAGCCGGGTCATGCGCGAGGTCGCGGCGACCGCGGCCGGTCGTGGCGCCGACGTCTTCTGGGCGTTCTGTGAATCCCACACGGGAGACATCCCTTTCCACGCCGCGGGCCAACTCCTGCGCGCAGTTCTCGGGCTCACAGACCTTGATGCCGCGTCTGCACGGCAAGAGTTGAGAACGAGGCTCCATGGCGCCGACGAGCAGGATCTGGTGCTGCTCGACGATCTGCTCGGAATTCGTGATGACGGCGGGACCTTGGCCACGATCGACCCCGATGCACGGCGACGCAGGCTGTCTTCGTTGGTGAAGGCCGCGGCCATCGCCCGTTCCTCTTCCGCTGTCTACATCGTCGAGAATGTGCACTGGATCGACGATGTGAGCGATGCAATGCTCGCCGACTTCGTGACGGTGATGCCGCAAACGCGATCGATGTTTCTGCTCACCCACCGTCCGGAGTTTCGTGGAGCGCTGACGCAGGTGCCCGGCGCGCAGACGCTGACGCTCGCGCCGCTGCGCAGTTCGGAGTCGGCTGCGCTGGCCGCCGAACTACTCGGGTCAGATCCCTCGGTAACCGAACTAGCGTCCACAATCACCGAGCGTGCCGCGGGCAATCCCTTCTTCGCCGAGGAACTCGTGCGGGACCTCGCCGAACGCGGTGTACTGGTTGGGCAACGCGGTGCCTACGAGTGCACGAAAGAGGCCGGTGAGATCAGCGTTCCTGGCACGCTCCAGGCGACCATCGCTGCCCGCATCGACCGGCTGAGCCCGCAGGCCAAGCACACGCTGTGCGCCGCAGCGGTGATCGGAATGCGGTTCGACGCCGACCTGCTGACGGCGTTGGCGGCCGACACCGATGTGGACGAGCTGGTGGCTGCCGAACTGGTCGATCAGGTGAGGTTCACTGGGCACGCCGAATATGTATTCCGTCAACCATTGATTCGGACGGTCGCGTACGAATCTCAGCTCAGGGCCGACCGCGCCGAACTACATCGAAGGCTTGCGGACGACATCTCATTGCGCGAAGAGTCGGCCGACGAGAACGCCGCCCTTATCGCCGAGCATTTGGAGTCCGCCGGGGAGATGCGATCCGCCTATGGATGGCGGATGCGTGCCGCCGAGTCGTCGCGGGGGCGTGACATTGCGGCGGCAGTGGTGAGTTGGGACCGTGCGGCTGCGCTTGCCGACGCGCTCCCCACAGACGATGCGGATCGCCTGGCAATGAGAATCGCGCCGCGAACACTGGCGTGCGCCAATGGCTGGCGGATTGGTGAACCGATCGGCGGTAAGCGCTTCGAGGAGGTGGAAACCCTGTGCGCGGCCGCCGGCGACAAGGCATCGGTCGCCGTCGCGACGATGGGCGTGATCGGCGAGACCCTGATGGAGGGTCGGCTTCGGGATGTCTCACGACTGGTGGACGAGCACATGGCACTCATTCAGTCGATCAGTGACACCGCAGTGCTCGTCGGGATCGCCATCGGGCCGATCGCGGCCAAAATGATGACCGCCGAAATGGCCGACGTGCTGCGATGGTCTGACATGGTCGTCGATGCGGCTGAGGGCGACCCGGCAATCGGAGGCTTCCTCGTCAGCTCTCCGCTGGCGGCGGCATACGCTATGCGTTGCACGGCCCGCTGGTGGCTGGGCCAGACAGACTGGCGAGACGACTTCAACCGTGCCCTGGCGATGGTCCGAGACGCCGATCCGATGTCGCAGGCAGCCATCGCCACGTGGACTTATGCGAACGCAATAGCCTGCGGTGTCATCGCCGTAGACGAAGCAGCACTGCGCGGCACAGATACGGCGCTAGAAAACGCCGAGCGGGCGTCTGACGACCTCGCCCTCGGCCTCGCCCTGTACACCAAGGCGAGCGCACTCTGGAACCAGGGCTCGGCGCAGCGAAGGGTCGCATTGGACTTGTGCCGACGGGCGCGTGAAATGGCTGCAGATGGCCGGTTCTATTCGATGATGCTGCCGGTCTTCGACCTTCGTTTCGCCGAAGACCGGTTAAGTCAAGGAGACCGCACCGCAATACCGCTTCTCCGCGCCGGCGTCCAAGACTTGTACGAGATCGGACTGGTGTCGTACTACCCATGGGCGACTGGCCTTTTGATAGAGGCCCTACTGAAAGACGGTACCGACAAAGCGCGTCAGGAGGCTGAAGCTGCGACTCGAGCGCTTGGCCGCAGAGCCTGTGCTGGAGGGATCGGCGTTTCGCGACCTCATCCTGTTGAGATCGAGAGCTCTGCTTGCCCGCGCTCGCGGCGACGAGGTCAGTTATCGAGATTTCGCTCGACCGATACCGCGACATGGCGACCTCGCTTGGCTTCGAGGGACACATGGCGATCGCCGAAGCATTGGTGGGCACGGACGACATCGAACCGCCGACTGCTGATGTGTAAAGGCCTAGTTAGACGAATCCAGTTGTCCAGGCTTGGCCATCGCGATGTGTCCTTCTAAGCCAAGGGATTCCGCCATCGTGAGATAGCGGCCCGCATAGTCCCTGTGGGCGATATCGTCGCCGCGGGCGCGCGCCAGCAGCCCGCGCAACCGTAGTAACCAGATGTCGTGTATTGCCAGCCCGTCGCCGCCGGGTGCGGCGCCCAACCGCTCGATCGCGGCCTCGGCTTCCGCCACGTCAGCCTCCGTCCCACGGTCCAGCAGTGTCTCCACAAGAAGACCCGTCGCAGGCATGCCCCATGACAGCAGTTGTCCCTCGCGAGCCATTTGGTCGATGGCGGCGGACATGAGCGCGATCGCCTCGTCGCGATCTCCATGCCGAGCCCTCTCGCGTGCCAAGTACGTATTCATGAGCCGTAACTCACTCAGGTTGTGTTCCCGGCGCAGGAACACGTCGCCGGCCTCGGCCAGCAGTGTCTGCCCGCTGGAACGTTCCTCATCCGTGTGGCGGTGGGCCAGCGCGACGCCCAGCGTCGCCTGAGCGAAGGCCAAGGCCATGTCATCACCGGACCGTTCGGCAATCCGTAGCCCGTCCTCGATCTCGCGCACGGCCGCATCGTCGGCAGCCATCGCGCCCAACGGAATTCCCGGCCAGTAGACAAAGGCGACGACGGCGGCGTAGGAGAACGGGTCAGCGCTGTGAGCCGTGGCCACGCCGTGGCGCAAGTCGTCTAGCCATCCGCGACGACCCAGGCAATACCGGGCAAAAGCGCGCGTCGTAAAGGCGACCGCTAACGGAGACCCGATTACGAAATTGCCTTTCGACGGATCGCCGTCGGCCAGATCGATGGTCCGTTGCGACCACTGCAGCACGTCAACATACTCGCCGCTGTGAGCCTTCGCATAAATCACCGGGAAGGACAGTCCCACGGTCAACGTCGGATCGCCGATCGACTCGATGAGGGCCCAGGCTTCCGATGCCAGCCGCGACGCCTCGCGGTTCCGGCCCCGGACCGCATGATCCATCACCAGTCCCGCCGTGGCCATGGCCAGCGACGCCGTGTCCCCTGCGGCGGTGCACAATTCCCGCAATTCCTCGAAGCGATCGCCCGCTACGTTCACCTGGACCCGCCAGGCGATCCCGCACAGCATGGTGCGCGGCGCGATGCGCATCGCGGTCCGGTTGGGGTCATCGGCAGGCAGTGCGTCGGCGATCGCCCGGGCGTGCTCCCAACTGTGTCGCGCCGCGGTGATGTCGCGGTAGGTCGCCCACGCTGCCGCGCGCATCTGCCACTGATACGCGGCGTGCAGATCACCGGCGGACTCCAGGTGTTCGGCAATCAGAGCGGCATTTTCATCGGCCGCTGCCGGGTCACGTGCTTCGATTGCGGCCGCGACACGCCGGTGCACCTCGGCGCGATCGGATTTCAGCTGCGATTCGTAGGCCACCGCGCGGATCAGCGGGTGCCGGAAGGCGTACTCGGCGCCTGGGGTGAACCGCACCTGATCGATCAGTTCCGCGCCCACCAACTCGTCGACCATCGCGTCGATGCCCAGCGCGGTCAGCAGCCCGGTGCCGAAGCGGGCGCCGATCACCGACGCCGCGTTGAGTGTCTGCTTGGCCGGGTTGGTCAGCCGGTCGATGCGCGCCTCGATGGCAGCCTGCACCGTGGCAGGCACGCTCACCCCGGCGACATCCGCCCGACAGACGTATCCACCATGCTCACCGGACAGCACCCCGCGCTGGACCAACTCGCGCACCATCTCCTCGGCGAAAAACGGATTCCCGGCCGCCCGCTCGGCGATGATCGCCGCCAACTCCAGAACCGAGGGATCCGACCCCAGCAGTTCGCCGATCAGTGCCGCGGTCTCCGAATCACCCAGTGGGGCAAGCGCGATCGTCTGCGCGGCGTGCACCCGCGTCAGCGCCCCCTCGTACTCGGGGCGCGCGGTGATCAACACCATCAGCTTGGCCCGCGACACCACCGTGAGGAGCTCGGCCACCATCGACTCGCTGACCGCATCGATCCAGTGCGCGTCCTCGATGATGAACAGCGCCGGATCGGTGCGCGCCAACGACGCCGTATTGAGCAAGGCGGTCAACCGGCGCCGCCGCGCGTCCGGGTCGATCTGGGGCAACTCCACCTCGGGGTCGGCGATGCCGAGTAGATCATCAAGCAGCAGCAGATCCTGCGGGTCGGCATCCGGGACCTCTTCCCTGGCCCGATCCCGGGCGGCCTGGCCGGCCAAGTCAGCCACCCCGCTCCCGGCCCGCAGCAGCCGAGTCACCGCATGGAATGGGACGTCACGCGCATGCGACTCGCAAAATGTCCAGAACACCTCGAGGCCGCGACCGGCGGCCAGCGCTGCGGCTTCGCGGGCGACCCGGCTCTTGCCGACGCCCGGCGGTCCCACCACATTCACGACACCACCGCGGTGATCGATCGTGCGTCCCACGATGGCGTCGATAACCGCCATCTCCCAGCGCCGACCGACCAGGCTCGCCTCGGCTCGCGTGACGAGACCGTCGCTCGGGCCGATCGCCAGTAGCCGTCGCGCGGAAACTGGTTCGTCGGCGCCCTTGATGTGCACCCACTCCGGTTCGGCGAGTATCGCGGTGTGCTCGACGAGTCGCGCGGTCGATTCCGACAGCATGACCCCGCCCGGCGGGGCCGCCGATTCCATCCGCTGGGCAAACCCGACGGTCTCGCCAGTCGCTGCGTAACCCAATGAACCTGAACCGATCTCCCCGGCGATTACCCGGCCCGAATTCAGCCCCACCCGCAACTGCAGTGCCACGCCGTCGCTGCGTTGCACTCCGGCCGCCAGCCGGTCTGCTTCCTCTTGTATCGCGAGCGCGGCAAGGCAACCACGAAAAGCGTGATCCTCCAGCGCAACTGGGGCGCCGAAGATCGCCATCACCCCGTCGCCGTTGTACTCCACAGTCCCGCCGTACCGACGCACCATCGCAGCGGACCGTTCCACGAGCTCGGTCATGATTTCACGCAACCGCTCCATATCCAGAACGGCCGCGATGTCCATGGATTGCACCACATCGGCAAACAGCACCGTCACCTGCTTGTACTCTGCCGCCTTGGCGGCAGCGACCACCGGTGCGCCGCACTCGTTACAGAACTTCGAGTTCGGCTGCAGTGTTGTGCCGCACGGCACGCAGATCAAGCCGGTCGTGGTCATGTCGTCGTGAATGTTGCCCGCATTGCGTCATGAGCACCGTTCACCCGAATATCGTGTCACCGCTCGCCGGCCAACATGCGCCATATCGCGGGCTCGTGTGAATGCTCACATCTTGCGGATCCCTCGAAGGATTTTCACGAACGGCGATATGGCGGCGAGGCCCCGGTTCAGCTTTGTTTGCAGGACACTGATGTTGCATAGCACGGGATAGCGCACGCCATGGTCGCGCCACTTGGCCAGCCGGTCGATGACCTCGTCGGGTGTTCCGGTCAGAGCGAATTGCTTGATCAGGGATATCGACGCTGCGGCGCGTGTGCGAGCGCAGTCTGCTCATCGAACGTTTGCGGCAGAAGGTCCTGAAAGCCGCTAAAGCTCTCGCCAAGGGGGTGCTGAGCGCCGTGCTCGGCCCAAGCCCAAGCCGGAATGATAAGGGCGAAGACGCGTATTAGCACCGAATTCAACGCTTCTTCGACCTCTCCAGCGCTTCGCCCCGTCACGACGAACTGGAAGTTCGCCGCAGTGATGGAGTTCGGATTGCGGCCTGCATCGTCGGCGGCCGCCAGGACCTGCTGCAACCCATCTGCATACTGTTCGGGGCGCACGAGCGCGCCCGGAAACCACCCATCGGCGTAACGACCCGTCGCGCGCAGCATCCGAGGCCCGTGCGATGCGATCCAGATCTCGGGCCGGGTGCCTTTGTAAGGCGGCAACGTGAAGGACGCGTTGCGCAGCGGGAACCATTCCGAATCTCGGTTCACCAGCTGCCCACTCGAGTTCCACAGCGCCCGTATTGTTGCCAGGGCTTCTTCGAACCGTGCCACCGGCTTGGACCAATCCACCCCGTACGGCTCGTTGCCTTCGCGTTCGCCGGTTCCGATCCCGAGAATCGCGCGGCCTCGGGTCATCAGGTGCAGCGTCGCCGCGGCCTGCGCCGTGACTGCCGGATTCCGCCGTCCGGTATCGGTCACCGAGGTACCCAGACGCGCCCGGTTGAATCGATGGCGCCCCGCGAGGTAGCCCAGCGCTGTCCATGGTTCCAGGAACGCGTCGATGTCAGGTACGAGCCGAGCAGCTCCGCTGTACTTTGCTTTCATCGCCGCCTGCGGTAACAAGGAGTTGAGGTGGTCAGGTAGCCAGTACGAGTCGGCACCGGATATCCCGGCGGTCCGGTAGCCTATTTCGGCCATGGCCATAGGCCCCACGCGGCTGTGCAAAACCTGCTCGCAGACACCGAACTTCATTGCAAATCCCTCTCGCCGGTGAATGCCGAGAAACTATTGCACCGCTGCGGTCGGATCGGCCCATCTCCGTCAATCCGGTGGACAATGCCGTGAAATAACAGCCATCGTTCTCGTGGTGTCCCAGTACGCGATACACTGCGCGGCGCAGCTTGAATCCAATGGCAATTGGCGGGTCGAATCCGCGACCAACGACTTAGCGACGCCCTGGCCGCAACAGAGTGTGGGAATCCCTGTCGTTCGTTGTGCGGCAAGCACTCTCATCGCATCGCGGGATGACGATCACCATCAACAACACTTGTGGGCGCGGACGGTATCGAACCGCCTGAGCGCTGGTGTGTAAATCCGGCCCGACAGTCCACTGTGTTGCACCCGACGAGAGCGTCGTCAAACTCCCAGTTCAGCGGGCTATCCGCGTTCAGTGCGTCCACGCCGTGTCGGCCTGTTTTTGTCCGTGTTGGCACACTCTTGGCACAACGGGGGTTTGGTCGCCATGCGGAATGCCACCGGCGGACGTGCAATGGGAAAGGCGCAAGTGATGCTTCAAACACTGCCAGCAGCCCGTGCAGGTAAGTGTTGCTCGCCGGAGTGCACGGACCAATTGCCTTGCAGCCCGCGGGATTCGAACTGGGAATCGGCCTCTACGGGGTGAGTAGCTTGACGAGTTCTGCAGCCGGACGGATATCGGAGATGCGGCCGACGTTCGTACCCGCGTAGAGCGGACGCCCGTCGATGACGGTGGAAGGTCCGTCATCGGTCGGCGGTTGGGCCATCAGAAACGGCAGCCACCGCAAGTCGGCATTGACCGCACGATTCTGGGCAGCGGCCGGCACCAGGTTGGCGAGGCGTGTCGATACCCGGTTGCCTGTGCGAATCCACAGCGGGCCCCGGTCGCCGCGACGTAACCAGCGCCGAGTGGCCCCGTTGGGAATCACCCGGTGCGGCGCGTCGGGCCAGCCCAATCCGAACAGTTCCGTCAGCACCGTCTCGCGGGCGTCGAGGCAGCGCTTCTTGTATTCCGGGTGCGCGCGACTCTCCGCGCTGAGCAGAAAGCGCGTGCCGACAAGGGCGGCAACGGCACCGGCATCGAGCACCTCACGCACGCCGTCTACATCGACAATTCCGCCGGCGGCGAGGACCGGGATCTTCACCGCGGTGCGCACCTGATCGAGCAACTCCAGCGCCGGCGTCGTCCCGCGCACATGGCCGCCGGCCTCAACCCCTTGGGCGATCACGGCATCCGCGCCCGCGGCAGCCGCGGCCTTTGCCTCCTCGACGGACCCACACTGATGAATCCAGGTGGTAGCGGTAAGCCGCCGAGGAGCGCCCCAAAACGTCACTATTACGTCGGCGGCAGCGGCCGCGTCCACATCGCCACGACGCACGAACGGAAGCAACAGATTCACAGCGATCGGCCGTCCGGTCAGCCTGCGTGCCGCTTCGACCTCGGCAGCAATCGCGGCTCGCGCGCCGGCGATCGTTCCGAGACCACCGGCCTCCGAAACTGCCGCCGCGAGCTCGTGACGGGCAACAGCACCCATGCCGGCCTGAACAACCGGCACGTTCAAGCGGCGCAGATCAAAGACTGGGGACACCGACCGCAGACTACCGTCCTCATACCTCTACTCGGCTACGCCGACGGATCGAGTATCAATGAAAGACGTACCGATACAGCGGTAAAACGGCCAGGCGCGAACCGCGATCAACGGATTACGGATAGCCGAATCCCGCCCGTTTCTTCCTGTACGACAACGTGTTTGACTTCTCGACGACGCGGTTCGACGGAGGCTGTTTTCGGTCGATTCTCGCTCATTACCGCCCGATAAACGGAAACGGCATGGCCAGCGTTGTCGGTGTAGGTCGGGCGATATGGCAAGCGGGGACGGCGCGACCGTGCTGTCGAGAGGTGTCGGTGCCTCGTCCTACGTTTTTTCGATGGTGACCAGGCGCAATCGACCACGCAGGGCGAAGGGCAACGTCGCGGCTCGCCTAAGACTGGCGTACGAGCTGTTCTTTGAGCTCAACGCGACGTTACTTCCGCGCCTAGAGGATGTAACGGCAGCCCCTCGCGACAAAGTCAGAACAGGGGGCAACGGGCTCACCCCGCGCTGATTTTCTGGTCCAACGGCACCGTGACGCTCGCCTCCGGCGAATCCTTTGCTTCCCGGTATGCCGACTCAAGAGCGGCCGGAACCGATTCTAGGTCGCGGTATACGCCCATCAGTTGCTCCAGGACCTTGACTCGTTGCTGACTCGCCTCGTCCACTGCCCGCCGGGCCTGCTCACGATAAAAGTCAGCCTCCTGCTTTGTGTCGGCGAGGAGCTGCTCACGCTCCTGCTGGGCGTCCTGCCACGCCTGATCGATCTCCGATTGGGTTTCAGCGCGCATCCTGGCCAGTTCGGCGTCGAACTTTTTCTTGGTTTCCCCGTACTCGGCTTCCAGCGCGTTTTGCTTTGCGGCCATGTCCGCCAACAGCTCTTTGTGCTTTCGCTGCTCGACCTCGGCTTCGGCCTTCGTCGCCGCGATAAGCGCCTCTGCCTCGGCCCGCGCCTCGGACTGCATCTCGGAAATCTCGTCGACCGCACGCCGCAGCATCTTCGCCATCCGTTGTTGCATCGCGTGGGGCGAGGGTGAGGTGTCCGTTAGGGCAGCGACCTCTTTCCGCAGCGCGGCTGCTTCATCCTCGCGTTCGCTCAGCCGGGCCCTTAGGCTCTCGACGTCGTTGAGCAGAAACTGCTGCTTGGTGGTCAACGCCTCAATGTAGGCATCAACCGCAGCCGAATCGTAGCCCCTGAACATGCGAGAGAACGTCTTTGCGGGTTCGATTATCACTGCAATTTCCCCTTCTGGAACGCCTAGTAGACCTCGTGAGGCCGTCCCCCCAGTCGAGTATTTCACGGTCATGACTGACCCGACCACGTGACCGATGCTCGCGCAGCGCAGTCCAAAAGTGCGACCCGGAGCTCCATGCAAATCAAATGGACCGTAGGCCAGGTTTCGACTGACGGGTCGGCATCTGACGAGGCGCGAGCGCTGACCGGTGGCAGACCCCGGCGCGTGGGAGCGTTTCGCTTCTACTTCGAAGATCAACGCTGGGAGTGGTCCGAGCAGGTGCAGCGCATGCACGGTTATCAGCCCGGCACCGTACACCACCACTGAGCTGGTGCTCTCGCACAAGCACCCCGACGACCGCGATCAGATCGCGCAAACTATCGACACCATCCGCCGGACCCGCCAGCCTCTGAGCAGCCGGCACCGCATTGTCGCCACCAGCGGCAAGGTGCGGTCGGTCGTCGTGGTCGGCGACCAACTGCATGACGAGCGGGGCCGCACTGTCGGCACTCAGGGTTTCTACATCGACACCACCCCGACGAACGGGAGCAACAGGACTTGATGACCGCCCAGCTCGCCGCGATCGCTGAGAACCGGGCGGTGATCGAGCTGGCTAAAGGGGTGTTGATGGCGATCTACGGCATCACCGCAGACCGAGCGTTCGAGATTGTGGTATGGCGCTCATAAGAGACCAACCTCAAAGTTCGCGAGCTGGCCTTACGATTCATGGCCGCTATGAGCGCGTCGCACATTTCGCCCGAAAGCCGCAGCCACATCGACCACACATTGCTGACGCTTGGCACTCCCTGATTCGGCTGGACAGGCAGCGTCACACCGGGCATCGACGGTCTCGTAGACGTCGAGGGCGCGATTGGGTAGATCATTTTCGGGCGTGAGTCCTCCGGGAGAGGGCATGCTGCACGACCTTTCGGCTTACCGGGGCCCTCACCTTGCGCACGGCCCCTTGAGTCACAACCTTGTGCAGGTTTTACCAGAATTCGTAAGGATTTGCGAAACAGTAAGCAGTGCAATGGTATTCATGACATAAAACGCCGACGGCATCGTTGACATAACGGCTCGTCAGGATGTGGACCGTGTTGCAGAAAAAGGTCGAGAGCTGTTTCCCTTGACGGTTCTCACCTCGGGGTCGAACCGGCCACCGGCTTTGGGGGTCGGCGGCGTCGAGCTGCCCGGCGAGGTCTGACACGTCTCGGCTCATGTGGCTGCCCAGCAGTTTGTCTTCCAGCGGTGACAGTTCGGTGATGGGGTCGATGCGGGCGATGGCTCGCTCGACGGTTGGTTGCCGCGGGTCGGGATATCATCTGAATCGATGAGACTGAGATCCGTGCAGGCAATCTATTCGCAATTCGCCGAGGACTACGAGCACGTAATGCGAAACGATATGCAATACAAGGCTCACGTCGAAGTGCCGCAACTGGTCATCAATGCGCTCGGACATCAACGGGCCAATATTCTCGACCTTGGTTGCGGCACCGGCCTCAGTTCGCTGCCCTTTCTGGAGAGGGGCTGGCAAGTGACGGGTATCGACGGCACCATCTCAATGCTTCATCGGGCGCAAGAACTGCCCTACACAGAGCTCATTCAACAAGATTTGGAGTCGCCCTGGCGCGTCCGAGATCGCTCGTTCGACGGGATTGTGATGATCGGTGTAATGGAGTACATCGCCAATCCTGGCGCATTGTTTCGTCAGGCACGCAGGAAACTCGTTGACAGCGGTGTTTTTGGTGTAACAGTGCCCTACAAAAGCAAGCGGTGTACGGAGGCCAACCTCCGCACCTACTACAAAAAAGAGATCGTGCCGGTTATCCTCACCGCGGGTTTCACGATCGAATCCTGCGTGAAGACGTTGGGGTTCAACGACGCTGGCACAAGGGTGCATTATTGCAACTATCTATTACGCAAGGGCTGAACGGCTCGACTCGCTACCGTAGACGAATTTGCCTGTTCCATACCGCAGTTGGTCCCTTCGTATCGCTGAAGCTACATCCGCAGCGTCACGCCGAATAGGGCAAGAACGCCGAGGCCGATCGTGATTACCCGTCCGCTGCTCGGCGCCGACCCGTGCGCTTCGTCTCAATCAAGACATCGTTGACACGTCAGCCCGAAGCCGGCGCCTGACGCCTGGGGCGGCAACGTTATCCCAAAAGTCGTCCGTCAACGAGGCAGCTATGTCCAGCCGACCTCGTCTGAACGCTGGCGAGGTGTTGGGACACGCAGTCGAGTAGGTAGACGTCACCGAGGGGCAAGGCGGCCAACAAGGTTCGAGGTGTGCCCATGACGTCGAGATCAAACACCGCGTCGATGAGGCGGCGACGTAGGCGGGGCGAGGCGCTCCCCATGGCGACGTCAACGCTGAGCTCGACGCTGGAACATGTGGGCCGGACGTCGGCATACGCGATGTGGTACGGACCAGCGTCGATGCTGACGTGGTATGCGCCTTGGTCGGCGACGACGTGAGTCGACAGGGTGTACTGGTCGGAATCCGTCAGGGATGCGTTCATCGCTTCTCCCGGTGTGCATCATTGATAAAGAGCCCCGGCGGCGGTGACCCCGATCGGGCGTCGTGTAGGTCCCGACCGCGGAGGTCTAAAGATACGGTCCCACCATTTGTGGGCGGGGGGAAGTCCCCAACCGAAGCCGGGATAAAGGAGTCCAGCGCACAACCGGCGGTGACGCATGACCCGTCAGCTGGTAACGATGCCGCACCCCTCACACGCTACGGACGGCGTTCTGCGCGCGGGCAATTGATCGGGTTGGTGTTGGTCTGCGATGGGTCCGCGCGGCACGGCGACGACCCCCGGCTGCACGGCGAGTGGGTAGTACCACAATGCGGTTGTCGCGAAGGTGCAGTCTTGACCTATCCCTTCAAAGTGACGTCCACTGCGGCGCATGTAGCGGTACCGACCTCTACCGCCGGACTCCCCTCGATCGCGGCGGCGCGGGTGCACCGAGGCGACGCGGCAGTAGCTCAGCGTCGCCGACCTCGGCGACACGCCCTCGGCATGCCGGAATTCGGCGCACAAACAATCGGACCGAAACGCGTCCGCAGATCGCATAGGCTTTCGCGGTGGCCACCAACGATCTGGGCTGGCTCGACGCGGTTGCGTTGCGTGATCTGGTTGCCGCCGGCGAGGTCACCCCCGCCGAGGTGGCGGAGGGCGCGATTGCACGCATCGAGGCCGCAGACCCGGTGCTTAATGCCGTCGTGGTGCCGCTGCCCGACATTGGCCGCGCGATCGCCGCCGATCCGGAGCTGCCACGCGGGCCGTTTTACGGAGTGCCGTTTCTGCTCAAAGATGTCGGCGCGTGCCTGGCTGGCCTACCGCTGTACATGGGCAACGGGCTGTTGCGGTCGCTGGGCTGGCGGGCACCCTCCGACACCATCCTGGGCGCCCGCTTCCGCGCCGCCGGCGTCGTCACCATCGGCAAGACGGCGCTGCCGGAGTTCGGCTGCCAACCGACCACCCAGCCGATCGCCTTCGGCGCGTGCCGAAACCCGTGGGACACCACGCGCTCCACCGCGGGATCCAGCGGCGGTGCGGCCGCCGCCGTCGCGGCCGGGATGGTGCCGGTGGCGCACGCCAGCGACATCGGCGGCTCGATCCGGCTGCCGGCCGCGTGGTGCGGGGTCGTCGGCCTCAAGCCGTCCCGCGGGCGGACGTCGAGCCTGCCGATCACCGACCCAAACCTCGTCGAGCACGTGATCACGCGCAGCGTGCGCGACACCGCAGCGTTCCTCGACGCCGTCGGCGGTGCCGATCCGGCCGACACCTACCACCTGCCGCTGCCGGATGTGCCCTACGCGACGACGATGTCGGAAACACCCGACGGACTACGCATCGGCTACATCGAGTCGGTCGAGGCGATCGAGGTGACGGTCCACGCCGACTGCGTCGCAGCGGTCACCGAGACGGCTGGGCTGCTCGAAGCGCTCGGCCACCACGTCGAGCCGGGCGGACCGGCGCGGCTGTTCGACGAAGACTTCGCGACACACCACCTGCAATCCGCCGGCTGGGAATTCCAACACATGCTGGACGGACTCGCCACCGCGATCGGACGGCCCCTCACACCAGACGATGTCGAGCCGTACTCGTGGGCACTCGCGCACATCGGCGCGAACCTCACCGACGCGACCTACTCCGCCAGCCAAACGTGGCAGCGCGCCTACACGGCACAAGTGTCGGCGTGGTGGGCAGACGACTTCGACCTGCTCCTGACGCCCGCCGCCGGCGAGCCACCCGCTCTTCTCGCAGAGCTCCTGCCGCCGCCCGCCGACCCCCTCTCGATCCTGCCCCGGTTCGAACGCATCTGGTGCTTCGCGGCCCCATTCAGCGTCACCGGCCAGCCGGCCATCAGCCTGCCCATCGGGCAGACGGCGGCCGGGCTGCCGGTCGGCGTCCAACTGGTCGCGGCGCTCGGGCGCGAGGATCTCCTGCTGCGCGTGGCGGCACAACTCGAGGCGGCCGCACCGTGGAAGCATCGCCGTCCACCGCTGTCATGACACAGTTTCGCGCTTCTGCTTCTCAGCGTCGGCTAGACCCGGTCCCGCGTGCGCACGCTTGTTGTTGGCTTGGGTGCACCTGCAGTGCGTTGCCCACGGCCGCGCCCAACAATCCCAGTGAGCGCTGGTAAAACAATCGCGCAGGCGCTGCCGAACCCATACGAGCGACCACACGCTCCTCGATGATCTGAAGGGGAAAACGAACAATGCGGTACTGCAAACGCATAACCGACTCGTCCCCGCGCCAGCGCTGCATTCTGGTCTTCGGTGTGTCGGCTGGTGCAAAGGGCTTCATCGTGGGCTTTCTTTAGCCCAACATTCCTTCACGAGCTGATCCAGCGTGTTGGTCGCCACCAGCGCGGCGTCCACGTTGTGATATAGCGACACCTGCCTGTCCAGCCGACTGGCCGGCGGCGGCGGTAGAGCAGGCGCGGGATATCGGTGCACCGACTGAGATGGCCGCCACGTGGACGACGGCGGGGGTGTATGCGGCGACCGCGAGGAACCGGTTATCGCGCGGACTGCTTTCCCGCGCTTAAGCTTCCATGCTTTGCAACCACATCTCCAGAACGGCGAGTTGCCATAACGTGTTCGCGCCCAGCACGGTGCGCGTGTCGTTTGGTGCCGCCAGCAATGCCGCGAGCGTTTCGCGACGATACAGGCCGCGGTTCCTTGCGGCGTCATTGGTCAGCGAATCGCGCACCATCTCGAGTACCGGACCATTCAGGTGTCGGATGCCAGGTACCGGGAAGTAGCCCTTGGTGCGGTCGATGACATCGGCGGGCAGAAGTGACCGAGATGCTTCTTTGAGCACGCCCTTGCCGCCGGAGGCGAGTTTCAGGTCGGTCGGGCACGTTGCCGCGAGTTCGACGAAGTCATGGTCGAGGAACGGCACCCGCGCCTCCAGACCCCAGGCCATCGTCATGGTGTCGACGCGCTTGACGGGGTCGTCGACCAGCATCACGGTGGTGTCCAGCCTCAGCGCGGCGTCGACAGCGGTGTCGGCTCCTGGCGCCGCCTGATGGACACTGACGAACTGGCGGCTCGGATCTTCGCCAACGATCCCGTACTCGGGCGACAGCAAGGCCAGCACGTCGTCGTGGCCGCGGTCGAAAAACACCTTCGCGTAGGCGTCGGAGGTCTGATCGCGGGCGACGTCGGTCAGCGGCGGGTACCAGTCGTAGCCCGCCAGGATCTCGTCGGCGCCCTGCCCGGACTGCACCACCTTGATCGATTTGCTGACTTCCTCACTTAGCAGATAAAAGGCCACGCAGTCGTGGCTCACCATCGGTTCGCTCATGGCCGCAATGGTTTTCGGCACCGCGGGCAGCAGTCGAGACGAGTCGATGTGGATGCGGTGATGGTTGGTATCGAAGGTCTTGGCGATCAGATCGGAGTAGAAGTATTCGTCGCCCGACTCCCCGCCCGCTGAGTCGAAGCCGATGCTGAACGTGGCCAGCCCATGCTGGCCTTGCTCGGCGAGCAGTGCGACAACGATCGACGAATCGATGCCGCCCGACAGCAGCACCCCGACCGGCACGTCGGCGACCATTCGCCGCGCCACAGCGGTACGCAATGAATCCATCAGCGCGTCCTGCCAGTCCTTCGCAGACCACCCCCCGCGCGCGGGATCGCGGCGGAAATCGGGCGACCAGTACAACGTGTCGACGTACGTGCCAGCGGGCTGGATGACACGGACGGTCGCCGGTGGCAACTTGCGCACGCCCTTGTAGATCGTGCGCGGGGCCGGCACGACCGAATGGAAGCTCATGTAGTGGTGTAGCGCGTGGCGGTCGATCTCGGTGTCCACGTCACCGGCGTCGACCAGCGCGCGCACCGTGGACGCGAATCGCAGCCGGCCCGGCGTCTCGGCCAAATACAACGGCTTGATTCCGAGCCGGTCGCGCGCCAGTGTGACGACGCCGGTTTCGCGGTCCGCGACGGCGAAAGCGAACATGCCCTTGAATTTCTCGACACAGCGCGTACCCCAGTGATGAAATCCTTTGACAACGACTTCACTGTCGGCGGTGGAGAAAAACCGGTAGCCCGCGGCCTGAAGCTGCTTGCGCAGGTCCTGATAGTTGTAGATACAGCCGTTGAACACCAGCGTCAGGCCCAGATCGCTGTCCACCATCGGCTGGGCGCCGCGGGCGGACAGGTCGATGATCGACAGTCGGCGATGGCCCAGGGCGATCGGGCCGTGCGCGACGACGCCGTTGGAATCGGGTCCGCGGGATTCCATGGCGCGGGTCATCCGGGACACCGCGGCGACGTCCGCCGATTGACCGTCGAAGCGGATCTCGCCGCAAATACCGCACATACGCCTTGCGCTCCCTCAAGCTCGGGGTGAGTTGCGAACAGCTGCTAGCCGGCCCCGGTCGGGCCGTCGGTAAGTAACCAGGTGTCCTTGCTTCCGCCCCCGGACGACGAATTGACGATCCGCGATCCCAGGGTGGCGACCCGGGTCAGCCCGGCCGGCATCACGTGCGCCGTGACCGAGTCGCCAGGCCCCGGCCGCAGGTGGACAAAGGCGCGCAGATCGACGTGATGCGGATACATACCCTCCCCGTCGAACGTCGGATGGGTCGACAGCGCCACCGTCTGCTGGGCGATGTACCGCTCGGGTTGGCTGAGCAGTTCGCGCCGACGGGTTTCCAACGCCTCGTCGGAGGCATCCGGTCCGATGATCACACCGTTACCGCCGGACCCGTCGATGGGCTTGACCACCAGATCGGCGAGGTTGTCGAGCACGTAGTCGCGCTGCACACGTTCGGCGCAGATCCAGGTCGGCACCTGCGCCAGCGCCGGCTTCTCGCCAAGGTAATACTCGATCATCGCGGGCACGTAGGCATAGATCGCCTTGTCGTCGCCGACTCCGTTACCCAACGCGTTGGCGATCGTCAGCGCGCCTTCGGTCACCGACTCGAGCAGCCCTGAACGCAAGGGCACGCCGTCGTAGCCCATCGACGAAAGCAGCATGTCCTCGTCCATCCGCGCGTACAGCACATCGATCGGGTGGGTCTCGGAACCGAGGTGGCGCAGCAGCTTTCCACCCTGCACCGAAAGGTCGGAAGACTGCACCAACGGGATGCCCATTTCGTCGGCCAGGAACGTGTGCTCGAACCAGGCCGAGTCGTCCCAGCCGGCGGACAGCAGCGCCACCGCCGGCTCGCCGGCGATGCGGGACGGTGCCGATGCCCGCAGCGTGTCCAGCAGCTGCTGCGGCACGGATTCGACATCGCCGGCTTCGGCGGGCGGGCTCAGCTCGGCCAGATGCTTGGCGAGCAGGCGCCTGTTCACGATTGCGTAGGCAGTGCCGGACGGGATCCGGAGATTGTCTTCGAGCACCATCCAGTGACCGGCGCCGTCGCATACCAGATCGGTGCCGCTGATATGCGAGCGCACCGCGTCGCCGCACAGCCGCCCGGTCGACCGGAATCCGGGAGCCCGGTCGAGCGCCTGCACCTCGAACACGCCGTCGGCGACAATCGCCTGCTCGGAGTAGATGTCTCGCAGGAATGCGTTGAGCGCTCTCGCGCGCTGCCCCAACCCGACCGTCAGGCTTGCCCACTCGTCGGCGCCCACTACACGCGGCATCAGGTCGACCGGAAACAGCTGGGCCCTGCTTTGACCTGTAACCCGGAAGGTGATGTTGTCGGCGCGCTGCTCCTGTTCAATACCGGCTTCGCGCGAGCGCAAGGCCGCCACGCCCAGATTGGCAACGGTTTGAAGAATCTTCTCGTACCGCGGCCGAGGGCAGCCGGCCGGATCGATCGCTTCATCGAAGCTGATCGCCGCCTCATTCTCGGGGTCATACTCGCTGCCCGGCTGATAGCCGAACAGCAGCGTCGGGTCCGCACCGACGGCGACGGAGGCGTTCGGCCAGCGGCCTGCCGTCTCGGCGATCAGCTGGTCGACGACATCGGTGAGCCGGCCCCGGCGGCGCAGCGCCCGGCGCTGACGCGCCGCTGAACTACCGGCGATGAGAACCTGCCGGGCCAACTCGCTGACCATGTCCCAGTCGCCGGTTTCCTCCAGCTCGGGGCGCAGCGACCGGACCAGGTCAGTGACCACCTCAGCCGCTGGCCGGCTCGTCGGTCCGTGCACGTCAACCAGTTCGCTCTCCAGCCCCGACCGCGCCGCGCGCCACAGCGCCGCACGGGCCAGCGTCGGGGAGATCAACGTGGCGGGCGTGCCCAACCGCAACGCCTCGCTCTCGCGTTCGACCAGCGCCCTGAACAGCCCGGCGATCAGCACAATGCTGTCGACCGACGGGCAGCTGTCGCAGACCCGCAATTCGAGCGTGGGGGCCGAGCTTGCGGGACGGATGTCGAAATACACCATGCCGACGTCGGCGATCACACCGCTGGCGACCAGATCGGCGACCAGCCGATCGTATTCGGCCGCCGACCCCACGGGTGCGGCCGGCCCAGTCGTCGGCCAACGCTGCCACACCAGGGTTCGCACGCTGGAATAGCCGGTGTCAGAACCATCGGACCAAAACGGTGAACTGGCGGACAGCGCCAACAGCGTGGGCAGATACCGCGCGACCCGGTTCGCGACGATCACCGCTTCGTCGCGATTCGCCACTCCGACGTGCACCTGCGTGCCGCAGATCAACTGCTCTCGGGCCAGCAACTGATAGTCGGTGAGCATCTGGCGATACCGGGCGGTCTGCGTGACCTGCATCTCGGCGGGCACCGACAGCGGCATCGCACCGGCGGCCACCACGCCCATGCCCAGCCCAGCCGCAGCATCGACAAGCACGCGCCGATGCCCCTGCAGCTCGTTCCGCAGCCCCTCGAGGGTGGCCACGACACCGCTGTTCATTTCGACGATACAGCGCTGCAATTCCGCAACGTAGGTGTCAGACAGTTGGGCGAGTAACTCCGGTGCGCGGGCCGTCAAGCGCCGGGTTTTCAAGTCGACAAGGTTGAACTCCTCTTCGACACCCAATGTCCGTGGCATAACGCCTCGCATTCGCAACCGTCTTGACGTGCAGTGACACGTGTGCCAACCCCAGTCGCGACAATCAACACGGCAATCCCAACACTACCGCCGGACGGCCGACGCAGCCTGCCGACGCCGGCGCGCTTTCTTTCGCCGGCCTGTTCGGTGTTGGGTTCCTCTGACTGCTTGCTCCTTTGATGACAAAGTTCCCAATCGCGTTGGTCACGCAGTCCGACATGCAGCGATTACCCCAAATCCCCCACCTCAAAGCACTGCGGGCGATTCCCGAATCGCTAACCGACGCAATGGCGACGAAGCTGACGCGGCGCTGACCCGCTCGCGCAAGGATTGACGCGACGGAGTTTCACCGCCCAGCCGTTCCAATTCCAGCGACTCTGTGGCTTCGGCTGCCACAACGGATCTGACGTTTACGTAAGCGCCGCGGACTAGACCGGGTATGCCCTGGGCATGACTGTCATCGGTCTTCACTGTTCGCATGAGCAGATCAAGCCGCCTCAGCTGCTCCGCGACGTCCAGCAGGCCGAACAAGCCGGCTTCACCGCAGGCATGTCTTCCGACCACTTCAGCCCGTGGAGCGCGCGGCAGGGTGAGTCCGGCTTCGCGTGGTCCTTCCTCGGCGCGGCACTGGCCACCACCAACCTGCCGTTCGGCGTGGTCAACGCACCCGGACAGCGCTACCACCTGGCGATCATCGGCCAGGCCATCGCAACGCTCGCGCAGATGTTTCCTGGTCGCTTCTGGGCGGCACTCGGTTCGGGCGAGGCTTCCAATGAGCGAGTCACCGGCGAAGCGTGGCCACGCAAGGAGTTGCGCGACCAACGCCTCGTCGAGTGGCGTCAACGTAATCCGCCGCCTACTTCATGGCGAGGAGGTAAGCCACGAAGGCAGCGTCCACGTCAACCGGGCGCGGCTGTGGACTCTGCCCGAGACCGTTCCCGATCTCGTCGGCCCTGCCGTCACGCCCGAGACCGCGGCCCGCCACGCGGCTTGGGCGGACGGCCTGATCACGGTCAACCAGGCAAAGGACACGCTGCGGAAAGTCCTCGACTCCTACCGCGAGAGGGGTGGTCGAGGTCCGGCCCGTCTTCAGATCCATCTCAGCTGGGCGGCCACTGAAGACGAAGCGCTTGCGATCGCTCACGACCAGTGGCGCAGCAACGTGTTCGCCCCTCCGGTGTGTTGGGACATCGAGACGGTCGACGCCTTCGACGTCGTCAGCGAGAACGTCACCCCCGCGCAGGTGAAGCAATCCGTACTCGTCTCAGGCGAGTTCGGCCAGCATGCCGAGTGGCTTCACGAGTACGTCAACCAAGGTTGGGACGAGCTCTACCTGCACTTCGTGGGCAAGGAGCAGTCTGGCTTCATCGACGCATTCGGCGAGCACGTACTGCCGCAGCTGTCACCAACCTCACCCCTGACGCGGGCGGCGATCGCATGAGGCGCAGCGACACCGGCGACCTGTGTGGAAAAACGCCGTCTTCTACTGCACCGATGTGGAGACCTTCTACGACTGGAACGGCGACGGCTGCGGTGACATCCGCGGCATGACGGAGCGTATCGAGTACCTTTTCGACCTCGGCGTGACCTGCTTGTGGCTGATGCCCTTCTATCCGACCGCCCGCAAAGACGACGGCTATGACATCACCGACTTCTTCGGTGTCGACCCACGTTTGGGAACCCACGGCGACTTCGTCGAACTTGTGCGCACGGCCAAATCGACCGGCATCCGAGTCATCATCGACTTCGTCATGAACCACACGTCCGATAGGCACCCGTGGTTCAAGTCCGCCCGCCGCAGCACGGACGACCCGTACCGCGACTTCTACGTGTGGAGCGCGACCAAACCCAAGTCCAGCCGCAAGGACGTGGTCTTGCCCGATGAGGAGGACAGCCTCTGGGAGCTCGACCGCGGGACCGACGAGTGGTACCTGCACCACTTCCTCAAGCATCAACCCGATCTCAATATCGCCAATCCCAAAGTGCAGGAGGAGATTTCGCGCACCCTGGGGTTCTGGCTCGAACTCGGAGTCTCGGGCTTCCGTGTGGATGCCGTTCCGTTCCTGTTCGCCAAGGACGCCGCGCCGGGAGATCACGGCGTGTTCGACCCCAACGAATACCTCGGCGACGTGAGAAACTTCGTCACGCGACGTCTCGGCGACGCCGTCCTGCTCGGCGAGGTGAACCTTCCCTATAAGGATCAACTGACGTTCTTCGGCGGCCCGGACGGCGACCGGCTCAACATGCAATTCGACTTCATCGGAATGCAGGCCATGTACCTCTCATTCGCGCGCGGCGATGCAGGCCCTATCGCCAAGGCCCTTCGGCAACGACCGCCACTCGACCTGACGAGCCAATGGGCCAACTTCGTGCGCAACCACGACGAGCTCACCCTGGACAAGCTGAAAGACAATGAGCGCCAGGAGGTTTTCGACGCCTTCGGCCCCGAGGCGGACATGCAGCTCTACGGGCGCGGACTGCGCCGACGGCTCCCCTCCATGCTCGGCGGCGACCAGCGGCGAATGCGGATGGCCTACTCGCTCGCCTTCTCCGTGCCAGGGACTCCGGTCCTCTTCTACGGTGAAGAGATCGGGATGGCCGAAAACCTCGCCGTCCCAGGACGACTCGCCGTACGCACGCCCATGCAGTGGACCGCGGGCGACAACGGTGGGTTTTCCAAGGCCCAAAAACGCAGGCTTACCCGTCCCCTCCCCGACGGCCTCTACGGCCCGGAGCGTGTCAACGCCGCGGACCAACGCCACGACCACCAGTCCTTCTGGTGGTTCATGCGCAACCTCATCTACACGTACCGGCAGCAGCCGGAGATCGGCTGGTCGACGGCGGAGGTCTTGGAGCAGCCCAACCCCGCGGTCTTGGCCCACGTATGCCGGGAGAAGTCTGGGTGGGCGATGGTCGCGCTGCACAACTTCGGTGCGGATAGCTGCATCGTGTCGATTCAACTGCAGGGCGTTCCAACGCTCTGCACCCTCATCGACCTGCTTGACGGACTCACCGAGCACAAACTCGATTCCGAAGGCAGGCTCGACGTCGGCCTTGATGGCTATGGCTACCGGTGGCTGCGCCTGCGGCGACCTGAGGACGAGCCGATCATCTGAGCGGCTGATGAACAGCCCCCGGCAAGCCTCTGACCTGCGGAACCGCCACACTGGTCGCGCGCACGTGTCTTCGCGCAATGTGCAGGATGTTTGGACTATCGCTGCTGGGGCATCCCAAAATTAACGTATCCGTCGAAGCCATGGCCGCTGCCGCTGTATCCGAAGGACTTTCTAGGAGGCCAGGTGACATCCTCGACCCAGCACCTTGCCCCTGCTCTAGATGTCGACGCCCGCCTCACCGAGATCGAGCGCGGAGTGAACATGTTGCTGAACATCACGCCGGTCAATGCAGCACAGGCATGGGCGGACTTTGCACGGAGTGACTTCGCGACCGTCCCCACTCTCCGGCTCAGAGCGCTGGAATTCGAGCCGGACATGGTGCGGCGTGACCTCTACAACCTCGAAATCGAGAACATCGCCGACCCCGCGCTGCACACACTTTTCCGGGCAAAGCGTGACGAAATAGCAAGACAGATAACAGCATTGGAGGATCGCGACACTTCGCGGTTTGTCTACGCGTCGCTGCAGCTCTACGGCGGGATCGCCCAGTCTCTCGCGACCGCCGCGGAGGAGCTACTCGAGACGATCCCAGCAGAAGCTCCCAGCACCCCGAGCGTCACGGCCGAGGCGTTCGCGGAGGCGGCTCGTGAGGAGTTCGATCGATACCGCGCCGTCTATCCAGACTTCCCGGCTCGCATCGAGGTGCGCGACGACATCTCCGAACTGATGGTGTCGTTCGGCCGTCTGCTCATCCCCGAGGCCGCCGCCTTAAGGGCGGACCGCGTGGAGCCCTTGCTGCATCACGAGATCGGCACCCATGTCGTCACCTATCAGAACGGCGCCAGGCAACCACTGACGTTGCTGACGGTCGGACTCCCTGGCTACGACGAGACCCAAGAGGGCCTTGCCGTGCTCGCCGAGTACCTGACCGGCGGATTGGACCCGCGGCGTCTCCGCGTGCTCGCAGCGAGGGTCGTAGCCGTCGGCAAGATGCTCGACGGCGCCGGATTCCTGCAGATATTCGAATCGTTACGGAACGAACATCGGATACCGGCGAGGACCGCTTGGTCCATCGCCATCCGCGTCGTCGTTGGAGGCGGTTCGGTGAAGGACGCGATCTACCTCCGTGGGATCACGCGAATCCTCGAAGCCCTCGCCGACGACTGCAGCCTCGACGTCCTCTTCGTCGGCAAGCTCTCGTTGGACCAGATCCCGATGATCCAGAATCTGCTCGACCGCGAGGTGCTCCAGGCACCGTGGGTCCGCCCTCGGTGGCTGGATGTGCCCGGCGCTCAGGAGCGCCTGGACAAGCTGCGCGGTGGCGTGTCGGTCACTGCGCTGTACGAAGGAGATGTGTCATGAGGCTTGCGTTCTTCGTCCTCGACGTCGCTACCGAGATAGACGAGTACACGACAACGCGCCTGGCGAGGGCCGCGGTGCAGGGCGGCCATGAAGTTTGGTACGTCGGGCTCGGAGACGTCGAGCACGGGGAAAACGATGGGCAGCTCTCGGCGCGGGCGCATCGGGCAGAGTTCGAGAAAGGCGACACACTCGAAAGTTTCATGAAGCGCATCAAGGAGCGCGACGCCGAACGGATCGTCATGGACGACCTCGATGCCTTGTTCCTGCGAAACGAAACCGTCGACGATATGCAGGAGCGGCCGTGGGCAAGTCCACTGGGTGTGGTCTTCGGCCAGATGCTCAAGGCTCGAGGCGTGACGGTGGTCAACGACCCGATGTCCCTGGTACGCGCAACGAGCAAGCTCTACCTGGAGGAGTTCCCCGAGAAGATCCGCCCGCGATCGCTCGTTACGCGCGACCCGGGAGCGATCGAGCGGTTCGTCACGGAGGTCGGCCACTCCGTCGTCAAGCCTCTCTACGGAGCCAAAGGTCGGAACGTGTTCATGATCGAGGACAAGGACGAAGCGAACCTCGCGCAGATAACGGAGGCGGTACTACTGGACGGCTACGCGCTCGTTCAAGAGTTCGTCGACTGCGCTGAGGACGGCGACACCCGGATCTTCTTGCTCGAGGGACAGATCCTCGAGCGCGACGGGCAACTGGCCGCCTTCCGGCGAGTGCCTACGGGTAACGACCGGCGGGCCAACATCAGCACGGGCGGACGCTCGATCCCTCTCGAGATCGGTGACGTGGAACGCGGCATCGTCGAAGCGATGAGTAAGAAACTTGTGGCCGACGGCATGTATTTCGTTGGCATCGATGTGATCGGCGACAAGGTGGTGGAGATAAACGCGGACAGCCCGGGCGGGGTGCAGAGCGTCGAATGGCTCTACGAGATCGACGTCTGCCCAACCGTCATCGAAGCCCTGGAGCGCCGCACCGGCTCTAAGTCCTGAGCCATTCGGCCATCAGATGCTAGTGCACGGCGCCAGTAGGGACGGTGCGGCTCGATCCCGCTGGCTACCGGGAAGCGACCGCCCGGCCGGACCGCCATTTCACGATCTCAATCGTCGACTGTGGCTCGTCGCTCGACGCACCGGTCACCCAAGAAGCGCTGCGCGATATTGACTCTTTGATCGTGGTGTCGTCGCCGTGGGTCGACGGCGCATCGGCGGCGGGACAAACTATGGAGTGGCTAGCGGCCGCTGACCTGCAAGAATATTGGTGGGCGCGGACGGTATCGAACCGCCGACCGCTGGTGTGTAAAACCAGAGCTCTACCACTGAGCTACGCGCCCGTGCCGGTGCAGGCTACACGCCCACGACCTGCGACAGGAAATCCTCAACCCGACTTCAGCGCGGCGAGCGCCTCTTTCCAGACGGCCTGATCACGCGCCTCCCCCGGCTGCTTCATCTCGGCGAAACGGATGATTCCCGAGTGATCGACGACGAACGTGCCCCGGTTCGCGAAACCCGCGCCGTCGTTGAAGACGCCATAGGCCTGACTGACGGCGCCGTGCGGCCAGAAGTCGGAAAGCACCGGGAACAGAAATCCGCTCTCCGTCGCCCAGACCTTGTGCGTCGGTGGCGGTCCCACCGAGATCGCCAGCGTCGCGGTGTCGTCGTTCTCATACTCGGGCAGATGGTCGCGCACCTCGTCGAGCTCGCCCTGGCAGATGCCGGTGAACGCCAGCGGAAAGAACACCAGCAGCACGTTTTTCGCACCGCGGAAATCGCTGAGGGTGACCGGTTGGCCGTTCTGGTCCTTGAGCGTGAAGTCGGGCGCCTCGGTGCCGGTGTCGAGCACTAGCGCTGCCCTCTGCTCATCGCCGCCCCGCCGCCTTGGACTTCGGCTGCACCAGCCGGCTCGCGCTCCAATCGCCGACGTTGGCCGACGAGGTCTGCATCAGCCCGGCCGTCGGCGCCGACTCGGCGATCTCTGCGGGCATGACATGGCCCGGCTTACCCGTTTTGGGGGTCAGCACCCAGATCACTCCGTCGTCGGCCAACGGCGTGATGGCATCCATCAGCCGGTCGACCAAGTCGCCGTCGTCGTCACGCCACCAGAGCATGACTACGTCGACGACCTCGTCGGCGTCCTCATCGAGGAGTTCGCCGCCGCACGCCTCTTCGATATCGGCCCGGATGTCGTCGTCGACGTCATCGTCCCAACCCAGTTCCTGCACAACCTGATCTTTTTGGATGCCCAGCCGTTGGGCGAAGTTCGGGGCGTCCGCCGCCGCGACCACCGTCGGTCCTCCTTCGTCCTGCTCGTGCGATCGGTCTATCGTCGCACGACCTGGGGCATCCGGCGTTGCCGGGCGCACCATCTTCATCGATATGCCGCATCGCATAGGTCCAGTGCGTGGGTCTTCACGTCGTTCAACTTCGACACCGCGGAGTTGAACTCGTCGGGTCCGTAGTTGCCCGCGATGGCGGTCGCCACCCCCCGCGCGGCGTCCACCCAGGCGTTCATGGCGTCCTTGAGCTCCTGCGACAGCGGGTCGCTGATGCTCTGGGCCACCGTGTCGGCGCTGTGGTTGAGGGCGTCGACGGCAGGCTGCTGTTTCGCCTGCAGGTCCGCGGCGTTGTCGTTGAAGGCCTTCACGTAGGCGTTGACCGCGGTGATGGCGTCCACGCTGCTCGAGCTCAGCGCCTCACACGCCGAGTGGACGGCCTGAATCGTCATCGACGCCTGTCGCTTGGACTCCTGCGAACTGGAGGATGCGGCCGATTCCGCCAGCGATGCCGACACAGATGCCCTGTACACGGGCCCGTCACCGGCCTTGACCGTCGGCTTTCCCTCGGTGACGGAGCTGCATCCGACCACGATCATGGCGAGAACGGCCAGGCAGCCGACCACCGGCGCGACGATCCGCAGCTGCAGCGACCCGGTCATCCCTCCCATCCGCACAGTCTCCAGACGTTACCGGTTTGACCGGCGGCTCGGCGGTTCATTGCACTAGGCACCACCGGCGGTGCGTCTGGGGCACGATAGGTGGACGATAGGCATTGTCGTAACACCTAAACCTCCAACCGAGGAGTAGAAGTTGACCACCGAGTTCGCGCGCCAGGACCTGGCCCAAAACTCCGGCACCGCAGCCGAACCCGATCGGGTACGCGTGATCCGCGAAGGCGTGGCGTCCTACCTGCCCGATATCGACCCCGACGAGACCACCGAATGGCTGGAATCGTTCGACCAATTGCTGGAACAGCAGGGCCCGGCCAGGGCCCGCTACCTGATGCTGCGTCTGCTGGAGCGCGCCGGCGAACAGCGGGTGGCCATTCCGTCGTTGACGTCGACCGACTACGTCAACACGATTCCGACCGAACTGGAGCCGTGGTTCCCCGGCGATGAGGAGATCGAACGCCGCTATCGCGCGTGGATCCGGTGGAACGCCGCGATCATGGTGCACCGGGCGCAGCGCCCGGGAGTCGGTGTGGGCGGCCACATTTCGACGTACGCGTCCTCCGCGGCGCTGTACGAGGTCGGCTTCAACCACTTCTTCCGCGGCAAGGCCCATCCCGGCGGCGGCGACCAGGTGTACATCCAGGGCCACGCGTCGCCCGGCATCTATGCCCGCGCGTTCCTCGAGGGCCGGCTAACCGCCGACCAGCTCGACGGCTTCCGTCAGGAACACAGCCATCCGGGCGGCGGCCTGCCGTCGTATCCGCACCCGCGGCTGATGCCGGACTTCTGGGAGTTCCCGACGGTGTCGATGGGCCTCGGCCCGATGAACGCCATCTTCCAGGCGCGGTTCAACCACTATTTGCACGACCGGGGCCTCAAGGACACCTCCGACCAGCATGTTTGGGCGTTCCTCGGGGACGGCGAGATGGACGAGCCCGAGAGCCGCGGACTGATCCAGGTAGCCGCCAATGAGGCGCTGGACAACCTGACCTTCGTCATCAACTGCAACCTGCAGCGCCTGGACGGCCCTGTGCGCGGCAACGGCAAGATCATCCAGGAGCTGGAGTCGTTCTTCCGGGGCGCGGGCTGGAACGTCATCAAGGTGGTGTGGGGGCGTGAGTGGGACGCCCTGCTGCACGCCGATAAGGACGGCGCGCTGGTCAACCTGATGAACGTGACCCCCGACGGGGATTACCAGACGTACAAGGCCAACGACGGCGCCTATGTTCGCGACCACTTCTTCGGCCGCGACCCGCGCACCAAGGCGCTGGTGGACAAGATGTCGGACACCGAGATCTGGAACCTCAAGCGCGGCGGCCACGACTACCGCAAGGTCTACGCGGCGTACCGCGCAGCCACCGAACACAAGGGCCAGCCGACGGTGATCCTTGCCAAGACCATCAAGGGCTATTCACTGGGCGCCCACTTCCAGGGCCGCAATGCGACGCATCAGATGAAAAAGCTTGCACTGGGAGACCTCAAGCAGTTCCGCGATGCCATCCGCATCCCGATCAGCGACGAGGAAATCGAGAAGAACCCCTACCTGCCGCCCTACTACCACCCCGGCCCGGACGCACCCGAGATCCGCTACATGCTCGATCGGCGACGGACCCTTGGCGGCTTCGTGCCGGAGCGGCGGACGAAGTCGAAGGCGTTGACGCTGCCTCCTCGCGACGTCTACAAGGCACTCAAGAAGGGGTCGGGCAACCAAGAGGTCGCCACCACCATGGCGATTGTGCGCACATTCAAGGAATTGTTGCGGGACAAGGAGGTCGGCCCGCGCATCGTGCCTATCATCCCGGACGAGGCCCGTACATTCGGTATGGACTCGTGGTTCCCCAGCCTCAAGATCTACAACCGCAACGGCCAGCTCTACACCGCTGTCGACGCCGAATTGATGTTGGCGTACAAGGAAAGTGAAATCGGCCAGATCCTGCACGAGGGCATCAACGAGGCCGGGTCGACCGCGTCGTTCACCGCGGCGGGAACGTCCTACGCGACCCACAACGAACCGATGATCCCGCTCTACATCTTCTATTCGATGTTCGGCTTCCAGCGCACCGGCGACGGATTGTGGGCGGCCGCCGACCAGATGGCCCGCGGCTTCGTTTTGGGCGCCACGGCCGGACGTACAACGCTGGTTGGCGAGGGCCTACAGCATGCCGACGGCCACTCGCTGCTGCTGGCGGCCACCAATCCCGCGGTGGTGGCTTACGACCCTTCGTTCGCCTACGAGATCGCCTACATCGTCGAGAGCGGCCTGGCCCGCATGTTCGGCGAGGATCCGGAGAACGTGTACTTCTACATCACTATCTACAACGAGCCGTACCGGCAGCCTGCCGAGCCGGAGGGCATCGACGTGGAGGGCCTGCTGCGCGGCATCTACCGATACCGGCCCGCGCCCGAGCCGAAATCGAAGCAGGCGCAGATCCTCGTGTCGGGCGTGGCGATGCCCGACGCGGTCCGCGCCGCCGAGATGCTGGCCTCAGAGTGGGATGTGGCAGCCGACGTGTGGTCGGTGACCAGCTGGGGCGAGCTCAACCGCGAAGGCGTGGAGATCGAGAAGGAGAAGCTGCGCCACCCCGACCGTCCAGCGCGGGTTCCGTACATCACGCAGGTGCTGGCCGACACCCGCGGCCCCGCCGTCGCGGTGTCGGACTGGATGCGGGCCGTGCCCGAGCAGATCCGGCCGTGGGTGCCCAACACCTACATGACGCTGGGCACCGACGGGTTCGGCTTCTCCGACACCCGGCCCGCAGCGCGGCGCTACTACAACACCGACGCGGAGTCCGTCGTCGTCGCGGTGCTGGAGGCCCTGGCCTCTGACGGCGAACTCGACCAGTCGGTGGCCGTCGGGGCCGCCAACAAGTACCAAATCGACGATGTGATGGCCGCGCCGGAGCAGACGTCTGACCCCGGGGTGGCGTAATTCGCCCGTCTCTTGGAGGAATCCGCCAGAAAAATCGCGTAGCTTTTAGGGATGGCTGACAAGCGGTTCGTGCCGCCCGCCTCCACATTGGAGGTGCTTGAGACCGTCCCCGAATCGGTGCTGCGCAGGTTGAGCCAGTATTCGGGGCGGCTGGCCACCCAGGCGGTGCACGTTCTGGAAGAGCGGCTGCCGTTCTTCGCCGAACTGGAGGCGTCGCAGCGCGCCAGCGTCCAGCTGGTGGTGCAGACCGCGGTGGTCAACTTCGCGGAGTGGATGCGCGACCCCAACGGCGACGTCGGCTACACGGCACAGGCGTTCGAGGTGGTGCCGCAGGACCTGCGGAGGCGCATCGCCCTGCGGCAGTCGGTGGAGATGGTGCGGGTCACCATGGAGTTCTTCGAGGAAGTCGTGCCGCTGCTGGCCCGCTCCGAGGAGCAGTTGACCGCATTGACGGCCGGGATCCTGCGGTACAGCCGCGACCTGGCGTTCGCCGCGGCCACCGCCTACGCCGACCAGGCCGAGGCGCGCGGCGCGTGGGACACCCGGATGGAGGCCAACATCGTCGACGCCGTGGTCCGCGGCGACACCGGCCCTGAACTGCAGTCGCAGGCAGCGGCGCTGAACTGGGACGCAACGGCGCCCGCCACCGTCATCGTGGGCATGCCGCGGCCTGACCGCATCGACCTGGCCAGCGACGACGTCCACGACGTGGTGGGACGGCACGACCGCGCGGCGCTGTCCGACGTGCACGGCACCTGGCTGGTGACGATCGTGTCGGGTCCACTGAGCCTGACCGATCGGTTCCTCACCGATCTGCTGGGCGTTTTCGCGGACGCGCCCGTGGTCATCGGGCCGACCGCGCCGACGCTGTCCGCCGCCCATTGGAGCGCCACCGAGGCGATCGCCGGAATGAACGCGGTCGCCGGCTGGACCGGTGCGCCACGGCCCGTCGCTGCGCGCGAGCTTTTGCCCGAGCGGGCGCTCCTTGGCGATGCATCGGCCATCGCGGCGCTGGAAACCGAGGTGATGAGGCCGCTCGGCGACGCGGGACCTGCGTTAACTGAGACGTTGGACGCCTATCTCGACTCAGGAGGAGCGATAGAGGCGTGCGCCCGCAAGTTGTTCGTTCATCCAAACACCGTGCGGTACCGCCTCAAGCGCATCGCTGACTTCACCGGCCGGGATCCCACCACCCCGCGCGATGCGTACGTGCTCCGGGTGGCCTCCACCGTCGGACGACTGACTAGGCAAGCACAGCATTCGAGCACGTCGAACATGCCGTCTGCGCAGATAACGACGCCGGTGGATGCCGCACCGAGCGAGGACCGGGCAGGGTAACAGATTGCGGGCCGATATCGATGGTGTCCCATCACATGCTGTTTTGTGGGATCTCCACAAAAAGATAAGACGAGGTTCATAATCTCTTACACCGCGCAGATGCGTTCCCACAGTGTTTTCTTAAACACGTGCTCGCATTGCTCGCTCCCGGACAGGGATCGCAGACCCCCGGCATGCTCGCCTCGTGGCTCGAGCTGCCCGGCGCGGCTGACCGTATCTCCACCTGGTCGCAGGCCAGCGGTCTCGACCTGGCCACACTCGGCACCACCGCGACCGCCGAGGAGATCACCGATACCGCTGTGACGCAGCCCCTTGTCGTGGCGGCGACGCTGCTGGCATGGGAGGAGCTCACCAAGCGCGGCCTGCTGGCCGGACGCGACTTCATCGCGGCCGGACACTCCGTCGGCGAGATCGCCGCATACGCGATCGCCGGCGTCATCTCCAGCGACGACGCCGTCGCGCTGGCCGCGACCCGCGGCGCCGAGATGGCCAAGGCGTGCGCGGTCGAGCCCACCGGCATGTCCGCGGTACTCGGCGGCGACGAAGCCGAGGTGCTGATCCGCCTCGAGGAACTGGACCTGGTGCCCGCGAACCGCAATGCGGCGGGTCAGATCGTGGCGGCGGGCAGCCTGGCCGCCCTGAGCAAGCTGGCCGAGGATCCGCCCGCCAGGGCGCGAGTCCGCCAGCTGGCCACCGCCGGCGCGTTCCACACCCGCTACATGGCGTCGGCCACCGACGGCTACTCCGCCGCGGCGGAGGGCGTCGCCACCGGCGAGCCAACAGCGACCCTGCTGTCGAACGCCGACGGCCAGCCCGTCGCGTCCGCAGAAGACGCCATGAGCAAGCTGGTCGCGCAGTTGACCCGGCCGGTGCGCTGGGACCTGTGCACGGAGACTCTCCGGCAATCGAACGTGACCGCGATCGTCGAGTTCCCGCCCGCCGGGACGCTCGTCGGAATCGCCAAGCGAGAACTCAAAGGGGTGCCGACGCATGCCGTCAAAGCTCCCACCGACCTGGACGGGCTAACGGAGCTTTCATAGGCCGCGCCTCGATCCAGCGCATAACCGCATATCCAACGTAAGTCGCAGTAACACAACCCAATTAGAAGGAGCCATTGTGGCCGCCACTCAGGAAGAAATTATCGCCGGTCTCGCCGAGATCATTGAAGAGGTCACCGGTATCGAGCCGTCGGAAGTCACCCCGGAGAAGTCGTTCGTCGACGACCTGGACATCGACTCGCTGTCGATGGTGGAGATCGCCGTGCAGACCGAGGACAAGTACGGCGTGAAGATCCCCGACGAGGACCTCGCAGGCCTGCGCACCGTCGGTGACGTCGTCGCCTACATCCAGAAGCTCGAGGAAGAGAACCCCGAGGCTGCTGCCGCGCTGCGCGAGAAGATCGAAGCGGATCGCACGTGATCAGGCCTTCCACTGCTAACGGCGGTTACCCCAGTGTTGTGGTAACCGCCGTCACGGCGACGACATCGATCGCGCCGGACATCGAGAGCACGTGGAAGGGCTTGTTGGCGGGCGAGAGCGGCATCCGCGTCCTCGAAGACGAATTCGTCACCAAGTGGGACCTTCCCGTGCGAATCGGCGGCCACCTCAAAGAGGCCGTCGACGACCATATGGGTCGGCTGGACCTGCGACGCATGTCGTACGTCCAGCGGATGGCCAAGCTGCTCGGTGGCCAGGTCTGGGACGCCGCGGGTAATCCCGAGGTGGACCCGGACCGCTTCGCAGTTGTTGTCGGCACCGGCCTGGGTGGCGGCGAGAAGATCGTCGAAACCTATGACCTGATGAACGAGGGCGGCCCCCGCAAGGTGTCTCCGCTGGCCGTTCAGATGATCATGCCGAACGGCGCCGCTGCGGTCATCGGCCTGCAACTGGGTGCCCGGGCCGGCGTCATGACGCCGGTGTCGGCCTGCTCGTCGGGCTCGGAGGCCATCGCGCACGCGTGGCGGCAGATCGTCATGGGCGACGCCGACATCGCCGTCTGCGGTGGTGTCGAGGGCGGCATCGAAGCGCTGCCGATCGCGGCGTTCTCGATGATGCGCGCGATGTCGACCCGCAACGAGGACCCCGAGGGTGCATCCCGGCCGTTCGACAAGGACCGCGACGGTTTCGTGTTCGGCGAGGCCGGTGCGCTCATGGTCATCGAGACCGAGGAGCACGCCAAGGCGCGTGGCGCTCAGCCGCTGGCTCGTCTGATGGGCGCCGGTATCACGTCGGACGCCTTCCACATGGTGGCGCCGGCAGCCGACGGTTTGCGTGCTGGTCACGCGATGAAGCGTTCGATGGAACTCGCGGGTCTGGAACCCAAGGACATCGAGCACATCAACGCCCACGCCACCGCCACCTCGATCGGTGACACGGCGGAGGCGAACGCCATCCGCGTCGCCGGTGTGGAACACGCCGCGGTGTATGCGCCGAAGTCGGCGCTCGGCCACTCCATCGGTGCGGTGGGCGCACTAGAGTCGGTGCTGACGGTGCTGTCGCTGCGCGACGGCGTGATTCCGCCGACGCTTAACTACGTGACACCCGATCCGGAGATCGATCTGGACGTCGTTGCGGGCGAGCCCCGGTACGGCGACTACAAGTACGCGATCAACAACTCCTTCGGATTCGGCGGGCACAACGTGGCACTTGCCTTCGGCAAGTACTGAGTGTCCGGGGGGGAAAGGACCATCGCAACGTCATGACGGGGTTAGCAACGGGGAGCGGACTCCCCAACGTCGTCGTCACGGGTGTCGCCATGACGACTGCCCTGGCGACCGACGCGATCACCACGTGGCAGAAGCTGCTTGACGGCCACAGCGGTATCCGCAAGCTCGAGGATCCGTTCGTCGAGGAGTATGACCTTCCCGTTCGCATCGGCGGCCACCTTCTGGAGGACTTCGAAGACGAGCTGACGCGCATCGAGCTGCGTCGGCTGTCGTATCTGCAGAGGATGTCGACGGTCCTGAGTCGGCGGGTCTGGAAAGACGCAGGCGACCCTGAAGTCGATCCCAAGCGGCTGATGGTGTCGATCGGTACGGGCATGGGTTCCAGCGAGGAACTCCTATTCGCCTACGAGGGCATGCGCCAGAAGGGCCTGCGAGCTGTTTCACCGCTGGCGGTCCAGATGTACATGCCCAACGCGGCCGCCGCCGCGGTCGGTCTGGAACGCAAGGCCAGGGCCGGGGTCGTCACCCCGATCTCGGCCTGCGCGTCCGGCTCCGAAGGCATCGCGCACGCGTGGAGAAACATCGTGCTCGGCGAGGCCGACATGGCGATCTGCGGTGGCGTCGAGACGAGGATCGAGGCGGTGCCGATCGCAGGATTCGCGCAGATGCGAATCGTGTTGTCCACCACCAACGATGATCCCGCCGGAGCCTGCCGCCCGTTCGACAAGGACCGCAACGGTTTCGTGTTCGGCGAGGCAGGTGCGCTGATGGTCATCGAGACCGAGGAGCACGCCAAAGCGCGCGGCGCTCAGCCGCTGGCTCGCTTGATGGGCGCCAGCATCACCTCGGACGGCTTCCACATCGTGGCGCCCGATCCCAACGGTGAACAGGCCGGCCACGCGATGACGCGGGCGATTCAACTCGCGGGCCTCAAACCCACTGACATCGACCACATCAACGCGCACGCCACCGGCACCAGCGTCGGCGACGTGGCCGAAGGTCAGGCGATCAACAATGCGATGGGCGGACACAAGCCTGCGGTCTACGCCCCCAAATCCGCGCTCGGCCACTCGGTCGGCGCAGTCGGGGCCGTCGAGTCGATCCTGACGGTGCTGGCACTGAAGCACGGTGTCATCCCGCCCACGCTCAACCTGAAGAACCTGGACCCGGAGATCGACCTCGACGTCGTCGCCGGTTCGCCGCGACCCGGCAATTACAACTATGCAATCAACAACTCGTTCGGATTCGGTGGGCACAACGTGGCGCTCGCCTTCGGGAAATACTAAAAAGCGCCCGTAATCCGGCCCCTACAGGAGGTTTCGATGACACTCACGGCCCCCGAGGCAGTCGGCGAATCAATCGATCCACGTGATCCCCTGCTGCGACTGAAGACGTTCTTCGACGACGACTGCAGCATTGAACTGCTCCACGAGCGCGACCGCTCGGGCGTGCTCGCCGCCGCGGGCACCGTCAACGGTGTGCGCACCGTGGCGTTCTGCACCGACGGCACCGTCATGGGCGGCGCCATGGGTGTGGAAGGCTGCGCCCACATCGTCAACGCCTACGACACCGCCATCGAGGAACAGAGCCCGATCGTCGGGATCTGGCACTCGGGCGGCGCGAGGCTGGCCGAAGGCGTCAAGGCGCTGCACGCGGTCGGCTTGGTATTCGAGGCGATGATCCGCGCGTCGGGTTACATCCCGCAGATCTCGGTCGTCGTCGGATTCGCCGCGGGCGGTGCGGCGTACGGCCCCGCGCTGACCGATGTCATCGTGATGGCTCCGGACAGCCGGGTGTTCGTCACCGGACCCGACATCGTGCGCAGCGTCACCGGCGAGGATGTCGACATGGCGTCGCTCGGCGGCCCCGACACCCACCACAAGAAGTCCGGCGTGTGCCACATCGTCGCCGACGACGAGCTCGACGCCTATGCGCGCGGCCGCAATCTGGTCGGATTGTTCTGCCAGCAGGGCCATTTCGACCGCAGCAAGGCCGAGGCGGGCGACACCGACCTGCACGCACTGCTGCCTGAGTCGGCCCGTCGCGCCTATGACGTGCACCCGCTCGTCGAAGCGCTGCTCGACGCCGATTCTCCGTTCGAGGAGTTCCAGGCCAAGTGGGCGCCGTCGATGGTGATCGGCCTCGGCAGGCTGTCCGGGCGCACCGTCGGTGTGCTCGCCAACAACCCGCTTCGGCTTGGTGGCTGCCTGAACTCCGAAAGCGCCGAGAAGGCAGCACGTTTCGTGCGGCTGTGCGACGCGTTCGGTATCCCGTTGATCGTCGTGGTCGACGTGCCGGGCTATCTGCCCGGCGTTGACCAGGAATGGGGCGGCGTGGTGCGCCGCGGCGCCAAGCTGCTGCACGCGTTCGGCGAGGCCACCGTCCCGCGGGTCACGCTCGTCACCCGGAAGATCTACGGCGGCGCCTACATTGCGATGAACTCGCGGTCGCTCAATGCGACGAAGGTGTTCGCGTGGCCGGACGCAGAGGTCGCCGTGATGGGCGCCAAGGCGGCCGTCGGCATCTTGCACAAGAAGAAGCTGGCTGCGGTTCCCGAGGATGAGCGCGAAGCGCTCCACGAGGAGCTGGCCGCGGAGCATGAGCGGATCGCGGGCGGTGTGGATTCCGCCATCGAGATCGGCGTGGTCGACGAGAAGATCGACCCGGCGCACACCCGCAGCAAGCTGACGCAGGCACTGGCCGAGGCGCCCGCACGCCGCGGTCGGCACAAGAACATTCCGCTGTAGGTTTAGTTCAGTACGACCTCGGTAAATCCTCGCTTCCGTAATGTGGTTAGCGGCCCATCCCGTCGGGGGACACACAGGGTCCCGACAAAGGAGTGAGGAATGCAAATGTTTGGCACCACCATTCGCCGCGGAGTCGTCGGCGTGCTCGCAGCGGGCGCGCTGGCGGGTCTGACGGGCTCCATCGCAGTTCCCACTGCGTCGGCCGATGCCGACTGCACCGTCTCCGGGCTGAGCAACTCGATCGGCACGGTTGGGGACCAGACAGGACAGTGGTTCGCCAGCCATCCCGACGCGAACAAGGCCGTCACCGACGCGGGTGGCCAGGGCGGCGGAGCCGAGGCTGCGATCCGCAACTACTTCGTCGCCCACCCGTCGGAATGGGCCGATCTACAGCGCATCGCGCAGCCGCTGCGCACTCTGCGCCAGCAGTGCGGATCGAACGTGGCGCCTGCGGACATCGCACGGCTCTACGACGCAATGGCGTCCTAGGCATCACATTCGGCGGGTGAACCCCACACCCGCCGACACCGTTGTCCCAACTGTGGGACTAGGTGTGCGCGTGCCGATGGCGCGGTGGTCATTCTGGCGGCTCGTGCTCGGTGCGCACCGGCTGAGCCAGACCGGTCAGGTCGGTGATGGGCGGGAACGCACGGTCGTCGACTATGTGGTCAGCCATGCGCGCGAGGGTGATATCGATGATGTGCTGGGGACCCTGGACTGGTACGCCTACCACAAGTCGCTGCTGATCAATATCGGCGACGTCAAGGGCAGGCTGCTCGACGCGGCGGTGAACCGGTCGGATCCGAAGGTCGTGCTGGAGCTCGGCACCTATTGCGGCTACAGCGCACTGCGGATCGCCCGCGAGGCACCGTCGGCTCATGTGTACTCGGTCGAGTTGTCCGCGGAGAACGCCGAACTCGCGCGACGGGTGTGGGACTATGCCGGGGTCGGCGACCGGATCACCTGCGTGGTGGGCACATTGGCCGACGGCGGGCACACGATCGGCCAACTCGATGCGGCCATCGGCGAGTCACCCGGCGGCACAGTGGACTTCGTGTTCATCGACCATGACAAGCGGTCGTATGTCGACGATCTGTTGACCGTTACCGAAAACGGTTGGCTGCACCCAGGATCCATCGTTGTAGCCGACAACGTCGGCTACCCCGGTGCGCCGCGGTATCGTCGTTACATGCGGCGCCAGGAAGGCGCGCAGTGGCGAACCCGCGAGCACCGGGCGCACGCCGAGTACCAGTCGCTCATACCCGACTTGGTCCTGGAATCGGAGTTTCTCGGCGGCTAGCGGCGATCTCCTCGCCGATGGTCGCCGCGATGCGACGTGAGCGCTTCGCGACGGAGCCGATCAGGCCGGGACGCGACTGGAAACCGAGGAACCACAGCCCCCGATCGGCAAGGCGCGCACCGTCGTCCAAGGGTACTCCCCGCTCGTCCAGCATATCGAGGTGGCCGACCAGCGGTTCAAGGCCGTGCCGGTAGCCGGTTGCGCAGATGATGACATCGGGCCGCAGACTCTGACCGTCGATGAGGCGCACCCCACCCTGTTCGAAGCGCTTGATGACGGGTACGACCGCGATGGTGCGGTTGCGAATCGCGTCGAGCGTGTGCGTGTCGATGATGGCGGGTGCGCGACCGAGTCGGTGGCCGCGCGTGAACACTCCCTCGGTCGGCCGCGGCAATCCCACCGCGCTCAGATCGCCGATGGACAGCCGCCGCGCGACCTCCGCCATCGTGTCGGCGATCCGCGGCGGCATGTGATGCATTGCGGTGGCCATGAAGTCGGACGGGAATCCGCCGGGCAGGGTGCGCAGCATGATGTTGGGCACGGTGCGTCGACGAACCCGCTCCGACGACGAGCACGCGCTTCCCTTGGCAGAAAACGGGATTGCGATAAGCCGACGAATGCAGAAGCTCACCGGTGAAGAAGCGGCGGCCCGGCCATTCCGGGATGAGCGGCACGCGTTCGTATCCGGTCGCGACGACGATGTGGGTCGCGTCGATAGGTCCTGCCGTGGTCTGAACGCACCAGCCCGCGTCGCGTCGATCGATCCGCTGCACGCTGGTTGAGGAGCGCAGGTCGATCCTTTCGTCGTCGGCGAAGTGCTCGAGGTGTGCGACGACGTCGTCGCGAGTCGGGAAGACAGGAGTGGTCTTCGGATAGGCCCGGCCGGGAAGGTGCGAGAAATGCTTGGCCGTGTTCAACCTCAGCCGGTCGTAGCGTCGGCGCCACGCCGCGCCGACGTGCTCAGCCTCTTCGATGAGCACTGGCCGCAGCCCGCGATCGGCGAGGCTGAGCGCCATCGATACGCCAGATGGACCTGCGCCGATCACAACGACACTCACGGCAGGATTGCGAGCCGGGCAGCAAAGGGGTTCAGTGACCGTGACGAAGGTCACCGCCCGGTCAGGCAAGTACCGCAGTCCGCACCGGCTCGCCGTCCATCCGCAGCCGGCTGGCGTGCTGCCCGGGCGGGGTGCCGAACAGCCGCCGGTATTCGCGGTTGAACTGCGACGGGCTGTCGTAACCGACGCGGTGTCCGATGCCCGCGACATCACCGGGATTGGCGACCAACAGGGAGCGAGCCTGTTGAAGTCGGATCCGCTTCTGAAATTGCAACGGGCTCATGGCCGTTACCGCTCGGAAGTGCCGGTGAAATCCGGACGGGCTCATGCCGGACAGTCGCGCGAGGTCGTCGATCCTCATCGGTTCGGCGTAGTTGTCGCGGATCCAGCCGATCGCCCGGCTGACAAGGGACAGATCGCTGTCGGCAAGGCCGATCTGGCGGACGGTATCGCCCTGTGGCCCGGTGAGCAGGCGCCAGATGATCTCGCGCTCCAACATCGGTGCGAGGACGGGCGCGTCGGCAGGCCGATCGAGCAGCCGCAGCAGGCGGGCCACCGCGTCGAGCAGGTCGGGACTGGCCTCCCCCGTCGACATCGCCGTGCCTGCGCCACGGGTCCACCGCGCGGCAGGCGCCTGCAGCAGCAGCTCGGCGACGACCGCAGGCCGCAGCACCAGCGCCATGGCCAGCGACGGCGCATCCGGGGTGATGTCGATGTAGTGGCCGGTCACCGGGAGGTTCGCGGTGACGACGAGGAACTGGCCGGACCGGTATTCGTGCACCTCCTCGCCGAGGAGTAGACGCTTGCCGCCCTGGGCCATCACCACCACGAGCGGCTCGGTGAGTGAATACTCGGGTGCCGCCGACGCCGTCGTGACCTTCGACATCAACAGCCCGTCGATCGGCGTCCCCAGATCATCCCGCGCATGCGTCGCGATCCTCGCCCGTATCTCATCAAGCAGATCCGTACGGCTCGTCATCACCTGATCACAGCAAGCCTGAGCGGATTATGCAAGAACTTGCAGCGATCAATCTACCGCTGAGCTGCTATCCAATCTTGAATGGAGATGTCCATCAAGCACAGGAAGGTGCAGTTTCATGCCACTAGATCATTACCTCACTCTCGGCCGGTCGGGACTGCGGGTCAGCCCATTCGCCCTCGGCGCCATGACCTTCGGCGAGGACGAGGGAGGGGCAGGGTCGAGCGTCGAGGAGTCCGAGAAGATCCTCGCGACCTACCTGGACCGTGGCGGCAACTTCGTCGACACCGCGAACTTCTACACCAACGGCCACTCGGAGAAGATCCTCGGCGACTGGTTCGCCGCGCATCCCGGCCAACGCGACCGCGTCGTGCTGGCGTCGAAGTTCTTCACGAACATGTACCCGGGCAACCCGAACGGCGGCGGTGCAGGCCGATCGTCGATCAGGCGCCAACTGCACGAGACCCTGCGGCGGATGCGCACCGACTACCTGGACCTGTACTGGCTGCACAACTGGGATCGGCACACGCCCATCGAGGAGACGCTACGGGCGTTGGACGATCTCGTCCGCCAAGGCACGATTCGCTACATCGGGTTCTCCAACACGCCCGGTTGGGTGACCGCACAGGCTCAGACGACCGCCGTGCTGCGCGGCTGGACGCCGCTGATCGCGCTGCAGGTCGAGTACTCGCTGTTGGCCCGCACGGTGGAAGGCGAACTCGCACCGCTGGCGCTCGACCAGGGTATGGCGCTGGTGCCGTGGAGCCCGTTGAAGAATGGCTTCCTCTCCGGCAAGTACCGGCGAGGCCTCGAGGTCAGCGACTCCGTGCGCGCGTCCTACGTCGGAGGCCCGAGCGACGACGAGTACGCGGTCATCGATGCCGTCGCGGCGATCGCCGACGAGCTCGAAACCACCTCTGCGGCAGTGGCACTCGCATGGCTGCGGGCTCGCGAGGGCACGGTGGTTCCGATAGTCGGGGCCCGCAGGCTGGTTCACCTCGAGGACAACCTCGCCGCGGTCGACGTGACGCTGCGCCCCGAGCACCTACGGACCCTCGACGAGGTGTCGGCGCCGACGCTGAACTACCCGGCGGAGGTGAACGGCGCGACGCGGTCGATGCTTCAGTTCGCGGGAACCACGGTCGACGGCGAGTCGTCGACGGTGTATCCGCCGCTGCTGCAGAGCGACGTTCGGTACTAGATCAGGCCTGCGTTATCCCTGACATGACCGGGGCAAGCAGGTCGGACAGCGCCGACCACGGCACGGTCTTGGTCTCGGGCAGCGCGATACCGAATTGGTATGGGCTGAAATGGATTTCCAAGCCGTCGTCGGTGGGGATCCAGTTCGCGAAGTTCTGCGCCTCCGGCAAGGCGCCGGTCTGTTCGGAGAGCCGTCTCAGACCGGCCGCCGCGTCGGTGAAGAGGTCGGTCAGCATGATCGGGTCCGTGCTGCGGCTGTCGATCACGACGGTGCTGATGTAAGTGCTCGGGTGCGCCCCGTAGTAGAGGTTGCCGATGATCAACTGAGCAACCGCGATGCTGCGGAACGTGATCTGGCCCTTCGATTCGAAGTTCCACTCCTCGCCTTCGTAGACGCCGCCCTTCACCTCGTCGATCTGGTCCTGTGCCGAGGTTCGGCCTGCGTGGTTGACCGCCTCGACGACGGCGGGGTCGCCGCCGGTGAGTGTTGCGATCTCGGCGTCCCACTTGCCGAGGCGGTCCGGCGTCGCGCCCTCGATGGGGGCCGTCGTGACGAAGTAGGTCTTGCCGTTCGACGTGCCGGTCTCGGCCGCCGCGGGGGCAGCGGGGGCAACCGCGAGGACGGCGACCGTCGCGGCGGTCACCGCGATCCGCCTCACGTGACGGCCCGATAGCCGTCCCGGCGGCCGCGTGCGTGAGCGAGACTCATCGCGCACCTCCTGCCAGCAGTTCCCCCGCCACAGTCAACACCGTGTCGCGGTCGGCGTCGACCAAACCGATGCGCGTACGCCGGTCCACGATGTCGTCGACGGTCAACGCGCCCTCGTGCGAGACGGCGTACTCGAACTCCGCACGGATCACGTCGATGCCGTCGGCCACGGGGTCGGTCGGTCGCTCACACGTGGCGGCGGCGATGACATTGGGCGCCTCCGCGCCGAAGCGGGCGACCAGCGACGACGGCAGGTCGGTGAGGACACGCAGTGTGGCAACCGGATTCGACGGCGCGCCGACGAGCGGCAGATTGCGTGTCCGGCATCGGCCTGCGTCAAGCCCGCGCAGTCGCACGGCCTTGTCGAGGACATCCTCGGCCATGTAGCGGTACTCGGTCAGCTTTCCGCCGATGACGCTGATCACGCCGGACGGCGACTCGACGACGGCGTGGTCGCGCGACACGTCAGCCGTGCGGCTGTGCTTTTTGTTGATGCTCCTCTCGTCCGCGCCCATTGCATCGATCAATGGCCGCAGCCCCGCGTAGGCGCCGATCACGTCATCGCGGCCCAGCTTCACGTCGAGCGCGGTGTTGACGGTTTCCAGCAGAAAGCCGATCTCCTCCGAAGTGGGCTCGGGGACATCGGGTATCGGGCCCGGGGCATCCTCGTCGGTCAGGCCGAGGTACACGCGGCCCAGCTGTTCGGGCATCGCGAACACGAATCGGTTCAGCTCGCCGGGTATCGGGATGGTCAGCGCCGCAGTCGGATTGCCGAACGATTTCGCGTCGAACACCAAATGGGTGCCGCGGCTCGGCCGCAGCGTGATTGACGAGTCGACCTCGCCTGCCCACACGCCGCTGGCGTTGATCACGGCGCGGGCGGTCACGTCGAACGACTCGCCGGTGAGCTGATCCGTCAGCCGCACCGACGTGCCGGTGGTCTCCGAGGCCGCGACCCGGGTCAGGATGTACGCACCGTGTTGAGCGGCGGTGCGCGCGACCGCGGCGACCAGGCGCGCGTCGTCGATCAGCTGACCGTCGTAGGCCAGCAGCCCTCCGCTCAGGCCGTCGCGCCGCACGGCGGGTACCAGGTCGGCGGCACTACTCGCGGAGACGTGCCGTGATCGGGGCAGCGTCGACGACCGCGTGCCTGCAAGGCAGCGCAGCGCGTCGCCCGCCAGAAAACCGGTGCGCACCAGCGCCCGTTCCGGTGTGCCCATCGCGGGCAGCAGCGGAACGAGCTGGGGCATGGCGCTGACCAGATGAGGGGCGTTGCGCGTCATCAGGATTCCGCGTTCGATGGCGCTGCGCCTTGCGATGCCGACGTTGCCCGTCGCCAGGTATCGCAGCCCGCCATGCACGAGCTTGGAGCTCCACCGGCTGGTGCCGAACGCCAGGTCATGCTTCTCCACGAGGGCCACGGACAGCCCACGCGCGGCGGCGTCGAGGGCGATCCCGGTGCCGGTGATACCGCCGCCGATCACGACGACGTCGACCACCCGGCCGTCGGCAAGGGCCGCCAGTTCGCCGGTGCGGCGAGATGCGTTGAGCGCGGCCGAGTTCGTCATGGCTTCAGGTATCCGTTCAGTGAGTGGGCGAGTTCGACGGCGAGGGCGTCGGCGTCCAAGATCGGCTCGACGATCTGCGCGGACTGGATGGTCGACTGCGTGATCAGCAAGCACATGGCGGCGAGCTGGCGCGGATCGCCTGCCCGCACACTGCCGTCGCGCTGGGCGACGCGCAGCTCGGAGGCCACCGCATCGATGAGGATCTGCTGGCTGGTGCCGAGACGCTCGGCGATGTAGACCATGGCCAGTTCCGGCGCGGAATGAAACACCGACATGACCAGCTCGTCGTGCCGAAGTCGTTCGGCCACGCCAACGATCCTCTGCACCAATGCTTCACGGCCCACGCCTTCGGTCGGCACATCACGCAGCACACCGACGATCCGCGCCGTCAGCAGTGCGGCCAGCAGCGCTTGGGTGTCCGGCCAGCGCCGGTAGATGGTCGGCCTGCTCACCCCCGCCCTGCGGGCGATCTCGGCGAGCGTCACCCGCTCCACCCCGTAGGCCAGCACGCAGCTCGCAGCCGCGTCGAGGATCCGATCGCCGATGTCCGGGCCAGTTTCGTTACTGATTGACAACATATGTAATACTGTAACGCATGACTCGTCCGGATATGAAGTGGGATGCCTGGGGTGACCCGAATGCGGCCAAGCCGCTCTCCGATGGGATCCGTGGCCTGCTCGAACAGGCGCTCGGAATCGGGGATGCGACGCTCGCGGAGTTGGCGCCCGACCAGGTCAAGCTGCGGCCATCGGCCCTGTCCTCCGCCGATCGCGAGGGACTGGCGGCCATCGTCGGCACCGAGAACTGCGGCGTGGACGATCACGCCAGGCTGCTGCGAGCGGGCGGCAAGTCGACGCTCGACCTGCTGCGCCGTCGCGATCCCGGTGTCCAGGATGCGCCGGACGCAGTGCTGCTGCCCGGCAGCGAGGACGAGATCGCCGAGGTCCTGCGGCTGTGCGCGCAGCGCAGCATCGCGGTCGTCCCGTTCGGCGGCGGCACAAGCGTCGTCGGCGGACTCGATCCGGTGCGCGGCCAGTTCAAGGCCGTCATCTCGCTGGACCTGCGCAGGCTGAACGAACTGCACTCCCTGGACGAGATCTCCGGTGAGGCCGAGCTGGGCGCGGGCGTCACGGGACCGGAAGCCGAGCAGTTGCTCGGCGACCGCGGTTTCTCGCTAGGGCACTTCCCGCAGAGCTTCCAGTTCGCGACGATCGGCGGATTCGCCGCCACGCGGTCGTCCGGGCAGGACTCGGCGGGCTACGGCCGCTTCAACGACATGGTCCGCGGTCTGCGCGCGGTGACACCCGCGGGTGTGCTGGACCTCGGGCGGGCGCCGGAGTCCGCAGCGGGTCCGGACCTGCGGCAGCTGCTGATCGGCTCGGAGGGAGTCTTCGGCATCATCACCCGCGTCCGCGTCAAGGTTCACCCCACGCCCGCCGCCACCCGCTACGAGGCGTGGTCGTTCCCCGACTTCACCACCGGCGCCGATGCGCTGCGCGCGGTCACCCAAACCGGCACGGGCCCAACGGTTCTCCGGCTCTCCGACGAGGCCGAGACCGGCGTCAACCTCGCCACCACCGAAAGCATCGGCGAGGGCACCATCATCGGTGGCTGCCTGGCGATCACGGTGTTCGAGGGCACTGAGGCGCATGTCGAGAGCAGGCACGCCGAAACCCGCGCGCTCATCGAGGCGAAGGGCGGCACGTCGCTCGGCGAGGCGCCTGCGCGCGCATGGGAACACGGCCGCTTCAACGCGCCGTACCTTCGCGACTCACTGTTGTCGGCGGGTGCGCTGTGCGAAACGCTCGAAACCGCCACGAACTGGTCCAACATTCCCGCGCTGAAGTCTGCGGTGACCGAGGCGCTGACCACCGCGCTGGCCGAAACCGGCACACCGGCGTTGGTGCTGTGCCACATTTCGCATGTGTACCCCACCGGCGCGTCGTTGTATTTCACCGTCGTCGCCGGGCAGCGCGGCAACCCCATCGAGCAGTGGCGCAAGGCGAAGACGGCCGCGTCCGATGCGATGGTGCGCACCGGCGCCACCATCACCCACCACCACGCGGTCGGCGCCGATCACCGGCCGTGGATGCGCGACGAAGTTGGCGATCTCGGTGTGCAGGTACTGCAAGCAGTGAAGGCGACGCTCGATCCGACGGGAATACTCAACCCGGGCAAGCTGATTCCGTGACGCGCCGCGAGATCGGCCGTGTCACGATGCTGACCAATCCGGCATCGGGGCACGGCAGTGCACCGCACGCAGCCGAACGCGCGGTTGCGCAGTTGCACAAACGCGGCGTCGACGTCGTCGCGATCGCGGGTACCGACGCCGAACACGCGCGGCGACTCGTCGACGGTGCGCTCGAGCGGGGAATGGACGCGCTCGTCGTCGTCGGCGGCGACGGCATCATCTCGCTCGCGCTGCAGGTGCTCGCACAAACCGACACACCGCTGGCCATCATCCCGTCGGGCACGGGCAACGACCATGCGCGCGAATTCGGGATCCCCACAAAGGATCCCGAGGCCGCGGCCGACGTCGTCGTCGACGGGGTCGCCGAAACGGTGGACCTCGGCCGCATCAAGGGCGCGGACGGCACCGACCGATGGTTCGGCACGGTGATGGCGGCCGGCTTCGACTCGCTGGTGACCGACCGGACCAACCGGATGCGGTGGCCGCACGGCCGGATGCGCTACAACGTCGCAATGGTGGCCGAGCTGTCGAAGCTTCGACTGTTGCCGTTCCGGTTGTCGTTCGACGGCGAGGAGCTCGTCACCGAACTCACGCTGGCCGCGTTCGGGAACACGAAGAGCTACGGCGGGGGCATGCTCATCTGCCCGAACGCCGACCCCACAGACGGGGAACTCGACGCGACGATGGTGGCGTCGGCTTCGCGCACGAAGCTGATTCGGTTGTTCCCCACGGTATTCAAGGGCACACACGTCGACCTCGATGAGGTACGCACCGCGCGGGCCCGCACGATCACTGTCGAGTGTCGGGCTTCGCCCGAAATCACGGCCTACGCCGACGGCGAATACGTATGCCCGCTACCGGTCGAGGTGTCCGCGGTCCCGGGAGCGCTGAAGATCCTGCGGCCGACTCGCTAGCCGACGCCGCGGTTGAGCCAGGCCACCTCGCCCGTGTCACCGCCGCTGCGGTACGGCTCCAGTGCTTCGTCCCATGCGGTGCCGAGCACCGTGTCCAGTTCGGCGGCGAGCATGTCGGCGCCCGACGACATCAGCGAGCGCAGCCGCATCTCGCCGACCATCACGTCACCGTTGGCGCCCATCGCACCGTTCCACAGGCCGAGCTGCGGGGTATGGCAGAAGCGGTGACCGTCGACGCCTGCGCTCGGGTCCTCGGTCACCTCGAACCGAAGCACCGACCATGACCGCAGCGCGTTGGCGAGCTGGGCGCCGGTCCCGACGGGTCCCACCCAGTTGGTGACCGCACGGAGCTGACCGGGCATCGCCGGCTGCGGCGTCCACTTCAGATTCGCCCTCGACTGAAGGGTCGACGACAACGCCCATTCGACATGCGGGCACACGGCCGCTGGCGAGGCGTGGATGTAAACCACGCCCGACGTCGAGTCGGCGAACTGGTTCAACGCACGCATCTGCTGCTCCTTCGGCTCCACGAGGGACGTCTTCCCCAACGACCTGGCGGATGCGATGAGCTGCAGTTGTGTCGTACGTGTCTATTGTGCCTTGTGAGGCCCCTGTTGCGCTAGTCCCGGTTTTTGCTGCCGAGTTCGCCGATCACGGCGTCGGAGAGCGCCGGCCAGCACCCGTGGGTCCAGTCGCCGAACTCGCGGTCGGTGAGCGCCACCAACGCCAGCCCGAGGTCGGGATCGACCCACAAAAACGTCCCTGACTGGCCAAAATGCCCGTAGGTACGCTCCGAATTGGCCGATCCGGTCCAGTGCGGGCTCTTGCTGTTGCGGATCTCGAATCCCAATCCCCAGTCGTTGGGGCGCTGCACCCCGAACCCGGGCAACACGCCGTCCAGACCAGGGAACTGCACGGACGTGGCCTCGGCGTGCATCTGCTCCGAGACGAGAGCGGGTTTCAGCAGGTCAGCCGCAAAAAGCGCAAGATCGGCCACGGTCGAGGAACCGCCGTAGCCGGCCGCCTGCGAACCCCCTCTGAATTCGCTGGCTCTCATACCGAGCGGTTCGAATACGGCCTCAGCCAGGTAGCGGCCGAACTCGATGCCCGCGTCCCGCGCCACCGTTTCGGCCGCCACCGCGAACCCATAGTTCGAATAGACCCGGCGCTTGCCTGGCTCGGACGCCAGCCGATCGGAGTTCATCGAGTATCCGGACGTGTGCGCAAGCAGGTGACGGACCGTGGAGCCGGGCGGGCCCGCGGCGGTGTCCAACCCGACGACGCCCTCCTCGATCGCCACCTGCACGGCGCGGGCGACCAACGGCTTCGTCACCGACGCCAGCGCGAACAGGTGCGCGGTGTCGCCGCTTTGCGCCAGCACACCCGACGGTCCAATGACCGCCGCCGCGGCGTTGGGCACCGGCCAGTAGGCGATCGCGTCGAGGGCAGACATCGGCAGGAGCCTAGTTCGTCCTCCATGCCGAGACGATCGCGGCCACATGGCGAGCGTCCGTACCGCAGCAGCCGCCGAGCACCCGGACTTCGGGCAGCCGGTCCTGCAGCGCGGCGTGCTGGGCGCCGAGCTCCGTCGGGTTGCCTTCGTCGAGCTCGGTGGCCTCGTCGAGCTCGGCGTGGCTTCTGACCGACGAATTCGCACGCAGACCGAGGAGCCGCTGCCGCCACGCCCCACCGTGCTCCAGCGCTGACGCGAAATGGGTCGGGTGTGCACAGTTGATCATGAAATACGCTGCGCCCGTGCCTGTTTCGGCGTCCACCTGCTCGATCGCCTCGTGCAGCGGCTGGCCCGTCGGTAGCCTGCCGTCGGTCTCCACGGTGAACGACATCGCCGCAGGAATGCCCGCCGCCGTGGCGGCCCGCACGATGCCGATCGCCTCCTCGGCGTTGGTGATCGTCATCGCGGTGACCTGGTCGGCGGACGTGTCGGCGAACGTGCCGATCTGAGCCGAGTGGTAGCGCTCGGCTTTTTCGGACGTCATCGCGTGCGCGGGGTCGTAGCCGTCGCCGCGAGGGCCGATGCAGCCACTCACGACGGCGGTGATGCCATCGGCGGCCGCGGATGCGCGGACCTCTTCTGCGAGCGCCACCGCCGCGCGGTTGACCTCGTCGAGCCGTGCCAGCGAGTAGCCGAGTTGTTCGGCCCAGTCGGGGTTCGCCCGCCACGTCGGCGTCTCGACGACAAAGCCCGCGCCGCGCTTGCGGGCGATGTCCAGATAGCCGTCGTAGTACCGGCGCAGCCGCGTCGGGCCATCGGGTTGATCGAGCAACGGGAACGCCGCGAAGCACGGCAGGTCGAGGCCGTCGTGGAAGACCAACTCCGTCTCCAGCCCACCGTCGGCGACGAACAGCGCCCTGCCGTCGACCTGAGGAAGCGGCCCCCGCAGCCTCGTCATGATTTCCGGGCTACGTAGTAGTAGTTGAACGGGTCGGTCTCGATCTCGCTGACCGTCACGTCGCCGAAGCCGGCGTCGGCGAGCATCGACTCTGCGAGCTGGCGCCCCCACACGGTGCCGAGCCCCGCCCCGTCGAGCCCCAGCGACACGCTCATGCAGTGCATCGTCGACACGGTGTACTTGTATGTGGCCAGCGGAGCGCCCCTGTTGTCTTCGACATTGCTCGACGCCTTGATGTCGACCATCAGCAGCACACCGCCGGGACGCAATGCGCGGTAGATGTTTTCGAGCACGCGGGTTGGCTGCGCCTGGTCATGGATCGCGTCGAAGGCGGTGACGACGTCGAAGGCATCGGACGTGTCGTGCGCGGCCACGTCCCGCGCGATGAACGTCGCGTTCTTCAGCCCGAGCCGTGACGCCTCCGCCCTGCCCGTGGCCAGCCCCTCGTCAGAGAAGTCGATTCCGGTGAACCGGCTTGCCGGGAATGCCGACGCCATCACATTGATGGCATGTCCACTGCCGCAACCGATGTCCGCGACGTCGGCACCCGCACGGAGCCGGTCAGGAAGACCGTCGACGAGCGGCAGGACGGTGTTCACCAACGCGGCGTCGAATACCTCGCCGCTCTGTTCGGCCATCAGCTTGTGGAAGCGCGGGTAGTCGCCGTAGGGCAGGCCGCCGCCGTTGTGGAAGCAACCGATGATCTTCTGCTCCACCTCGCCGAGCATCGCGATGAACTGCGCGACGCGGGCGAGATTGTCCGGGCCCGCCGAGCGCGTCAGCACCACGGCGCGGTCACGCGGCAGGACGTACGCCGACGCGGCCGGGTCGAAGTCGATGACCTGCCCGGCCACCATCCCGCCGAGCCACTCGCGCACGTAGCGCTCGTTGAGTCCAGCGGCGTCGGCGATCTCGGCGCTGGTGGACGGCGGTAGTTCGGCCATCGTGTCGAACAGCTCGGTCTGATGTCCGATGGACAGCAATATGGCGAGGCTGGCGCTGTCGACCGCGCCGACGATCCGTTCGGCGAACTGCTCAGTTGTCGTCATAGACGAGAACGGTAGGCCGCCGACAGCGCTATCGGGCGTCGATGTCAATAACGACGTGGGTGACGACAACCCAACGCCGCAGCGACTCGGTCCAGGCGGCGCGATGCGCAGCGTCCACCTCGCCGACCGGCCGCAGCACCAGGCGGTAGACGTCACCTGCCCACTCGAGCGGAACCTGCTCGTCGAGCATCGGCAGCAGCGCCTCGTCGAGGAGTCGATAACCCTCGGCGACACGCGATTCCAGCATTGCGGTGACGCCCTCGACCACCTTCGCGAGCACCGAGAGCGTCGCATCGGCCGTACCGGCGGCGGTGTCTCGCAATGCGGCAGCGGCACGCGTCGCCCGAGCGGAGTCGCCAACGGTGACCGCGGTCACGGCGTCCAGGTAGGCCAGATAACCGTGGATCCCGCCGGCGGGGCCCCCTGCGAGCAGTCCCCGCGCGCGGTCGACCCACTGTCGTGACACCGACTCATGGCCGCGCGCGTGCCACCCCAGCCCGAGCTCGGCGGCCTTCATCGCCGCGCCCGCGGGGTCGGTGCGCACCAGCCTGTCGTAGACACGCTCGGCCAGCCGGACCGCCTCGCTACCGCGGCCGATGCGCCATGCCGCGGTGCTGTAGGCCTCGAGGTCGTCGGTGGGCATCGCGCCGAGTTCGTCGGCGCGCACGAACGCCGCGTAGCTCGCGTGCCAGTCGTTGCGCTGGTAAGCGTTGCGCGCCTCGGAAAGGAAGTCGATCAACGTGGGCATTGCGCCTCCATCACACCAGCTCGATCGAGCGCTTCGCCAGCCCCATCCAGTAGCCGTCGATGACCTGCCGGGGCGCCTGCTCGGGATCGCCCGACGCGCCGAGCGCCACGAACAGCGGAGAGAAGTGCTCGATCGTCGGGTGCGCGAACGGCATGCCCGGCGCCTTGTTCCGAAAGTCGATAAGCGCGTCGAGGTCGCCTGCGGCGAACCGCTCGGCGGCCCAGGCGTCGAACTCGACGGACCAGCCCGGCGGGGTGGCCCCCGGCGACGGGTCGTCCAGAAACGGCAGCCCGTGCGTGGTAAACCCGGAGCCGATCATCAGCACACCGTCGTCGCGCAGCGGACGGAGCCGCTCGCCGAGGCGCAGCAGCCGCTCCGGGTCGAGGGTCGGCAGCGAGATCTGCAGCACCGGAATGTCCGCCCGGGGATACATGACGGTCAGCGGGACGTAGGCGCCGTGGTCGAGCCTGCGGTCAGGGTCGTGCGCGACGGGCTCACCGTCGGGCATCAGCTTCTCGACCGTGGCCGCCAGTCCGGGCGCACCAGGTGCGTCGTAGGTGACGTCGTAGTAGCGCTCGGGGAAGCCCCAGAAGTCGTAGGTCAGCGGCGTTTCGGTGGTGGTCGAGCCGATTGTCAGCGGTGCGGCCTCCCAGTGCGCGGAGACGACGAGGACGGCCTTCGGCACTGGAAGGTCCGCCGCCCACGCCTTCAGCTGCGAGACCCACAGCTCGTCGTCGACAAGTGGTGGGGCGCCATGGCTCAAGTAGACGACCGGCATCATGCTTCCCATTATCGGCTCACCGATGCGTTCCACTATCGGCCCACCGGTGCGTCCCGCTAAGGTTTTGACTCATGAGTCAAACAGTGCGCGGTGTGATCTCACGGAAGAAGGGTGAGCCCGTCGAGGTGGTGGATGTCGTCATTCCCGACCCGGGGCCCGGCGAGGTGGTGGTCGACATCCAGGCCTGCGGTGTGTGCCACACCGACCTGACCTACCGCGAGGGCGGCATCAACGACGAGTACCCGTTCTTGCTCGGCCATGAAGCCGCCGGTGTCGTCGAGTCGGTGGGCGATGGCGTCACCCACGTCGAGCCGGGCGATTTCGTCATCCTGAACTGGCGCGCGGTCTGCGGCGAGTGCCGGGCCTGCAAGCGCGGCCGGCCGCACCTGTGCTTTGACACCCACAACGCCGCGCAGAAGATGACGCTGACCGACGGCACCGAGTTGACCCCCGCGCTGGGCATCGGCGCGTTCGTCGACAAAACGCTCGTGCATGAAGGCCAGTGCACCAAGGTCGATCCCGCGGCCGATCCCGCGGTGGCCGGCCTGCTGGGCTGCGGCGTGATGGCCGGCATCGGCGCGGCGATCAACACCGGTGCGGTGAACCGGGACGACACCGTCGCGGTGATCGGCTGCGGCGGCGTGGGCGATGCGGCCATCGCGGCTTCGAACCTGGTGGGCGCCAAGCGAATCATCGCCGTGGACACCGACAACAAGAAGCTGGACTGGGCGCGCGAGTTCGGCGCCACCCACACCATCAACGCCAAAGAGCTCGACGCGGTGGAGACGATTCAGGATCTCACCGACGGCAACGGCGCCGATGTGGTGATCGACGCCGTCGGGCGGCCGGAGACCTGGAAGCAGGCGTTCTACGCCCGCGATCTGGCGGGAACGGTGGTGCTGGTTGGTGTTCCGACACCGGACATGACGCTGGAGATGCCGCTGGTCGACTTCTTCTCCCGCGGCGGGTCGCTGAAGTCGTCGTGGTACGGCGACTGCCTGCCCGAGCGTGACTTCCCCACACTGATCAGCCTCTACCTGCAGGGGCGGCTGCCGCTGGAGAAGTTCGTCTCCGAGCGCATCGGCCTCGACGACATCGAAGACGCCTTCCACAAGATGCACTCCGGTGAAGTGCTGCGCTCCGTGGTGGTGTGGAAGTGAACGGCGGGCCGATCCAACGGGTCGTCACCCACGGCACGTTCGAACTCGACGGCGGCAGTTGGGAAGTCGACAACAACATCTGGATCGTCGGCGACGAGAGCGACGTGGTGGTGTTCGACGCCGCGCATGACGCGAGCCCGATCGTCAACGCCGTCGGCGGACGCAACGTGGTGGCGGTGGTCTGCACCCACGGCCACAATGACCATGTGACGGTGGCGCCCGAGCTCGGAGAAGCGCTGGACGCTCCGGTGCTGCTGCATCCGGCCGACGACGTGCTGTGGCGGATGACGCACCCGGACAAGGATTTCCGCGCGGTCGGCGACGAGGAGAAGGTGCGCGTCGCCGGCCTAGAGCTACGGGCGCTGCACACACCCGGGCATTCGCCGGGCTCGGTGTGCTGGTACGCGCCCGACCTCGGCGCGGTGTTCAGCGGCGACACCCTTTTCGAGGGCGGTCCCGGCGCGACGGGCAGGTCGTACTCCGACTTCCCGACGATCCTGGAGTCGATCGCCGGCCGGCTCGGCACGCTGCCAGGCGACACCGTCGTCTACACCGGCCACGGCGACTCCACCACGATCGGCGACGAGATCGTGCACTACGACGAATGGGTAGCGCGCGGCCACTAGCCCCGCGTTCTCGTACCGGGAGCGTGCGTTCAGTGTTTGTCCTTAGACACGCCGGTTTCTCACCCGCACTTGCGCACCGTCGCGATCCGGCGAGCGTGCGCGAAATGTTGCCCGCGACCCCAAAAAAGGCTATTCGTTGAGGATTCGACGCTTCTCGGCCTGGAACTCTTGTTCGGTCAGCGCGCCGGAATCGCGAAGCGACGCGAGGTTCTTCAGCTGTTCGATCCGGATCCCGTCCGCCGACGGCGTGTACGGATCGCTCGCCGGTGAGCTACTGAATGGATACGTCGGAGCGACGGGATAGCCATCGCCTGCCGGGTAACTCTCGCCGACGTGAATGGTCGGTTGGCTCGGCGCACGGGGCGCCTTGCCGGACCGGATCGCGTAGATGATCGCGCCGGTCAGTTCGAGAAGGCCGACGACGAACAGGCCGGCGAACGCCCACGCCAGCGTGCCGTTGGACGAGTCGTGCCCGAACGCCAGCTGCGGGTTGATGTAGCCGTTCACCTGGCCGCTGGTGGTGATGTCGTAATTGCCCTCGACCGGAATCTGCACCACCCACACGCGGATGCGGGTGTCGTTGTTCACCGTGGTGGTTGTCCCGTAGTTCTCGGTGACCTGCGGGTCCGGTACCCCTTGTGGCGGAACGATGGTCAGCCCCAGGGGCGGCACCGGTAAGCCGCTGCCGCTGGAACTGCCGACGGTCTGCACATGGAAACTGACCGTCGCCTCGCCTGCAGGCAGGTGCAGGCTGGTCGTCCCAGGGATCGGCACCTCGCCGTACGCGTTGTACTTGTCGAGAACGAAGGCGTTCAACACGATCGTCACGATGAAGCCGACGACGGCAACCACCAGAGTCAGAATCGCCGCGATCACGAAAATTCGTGGCGCCGTCCGTCGGCCAGTCATCCGCGAAGTCTGTCACGCCCCGCTTTGCGCCGCCGCGCCAATCAGCCAAGTGGTCAGCCCGGCGCGCAGCCCCTCGACGAACCGCTGCTGCGGATCGGGCAGGCCCATCTCGGCCATCGCCGAGCGGACGGGATCGGTCGGCACCGAGAACGGATACATGCCCGCCGTCAGCATGAGCGCCCCCTCGGCGAAGAGGTCCGCGAAACCCTGCGGCAGCCACGGCAGGTGGCGCGCGACGAGTGCGGACAACGCGAGGGTCCGCTCCGTCGCACGCGCCTTGAAGTCCTTGGCGAACTCGCCTGAGATGTTGCGTTCAAGCACCCCGGCCATCGTTCCGATCAACTCGCACAGCAGAGGCTTGGCGACAAGCGAGTCCGCCACCGTGGTCGCAACGCGGATTTCGTTGGCGTAGGCGGGCTTCCGGGCGCGTGGTCGACCGAGCAGATCATCGAGTTCCGCGAGCCAGGCCTGGCATTCCTCGTCGAGAACCTCCAGAAAGACGGCTTCGCGGCTGTCGAAGTAGCGCAGCACGTTGGACTTCGCCAGACCGACGCGGTGTGAGAGTTCGCGCAGGCTGATCTCGCCGACGACGCCCTTCTCGGTCAGCATCGTCCGCGCGGCCTCGAGGATCGCCGCCCGCCTGGCCGCCATCTGCTCCGGTCGGCGCGCCCGCTGAAAGCCCGTTCCCACAGGTCACAAGATATCAGACCACTGGGCTCTTGTTATCAGACCAGTGGTTCGTTATGGTTCGGTTATCCACTTACAAGGAGTGATCTTCATGGCCCGCCAACTCACCGTCACGGTCCCCGACCTGTCCGGAAAACTCGCCGTCGTCACCGGCTCCAACTCAGGCCTCGGCCTCGGCCTCGCCACCCGATTGTCGGCAGCAGGCGCCGACGTCGTGATGGCCATCCGCAACCGGACCAAAGGCGAAGCGGCCGTTGAACAGATCCGCGCCACGGTGCCCGACGCCAAGCTGACGATCAAGAGCCTCGACCTGTCATCGCTGGACAGCGTCGCCGCACTCGGGGAAGACCTCAACGCCGAGGGCCGCCCCATCGACATCCTGATCAACAATGCGGGCGTCATGCAGCCGCCCGAGCGCCAAACGACGGCCGACGGATTCGAGCTCCAGTTCGGCAGCAATCACCTGGGCCACTTCGCCCTGACCGGTCATCTGTTGCCGTTACTGCGCGCCGCCGACGCCCGCGTGACGACGTTGAGCAGCCTCGCGGCCCGAATGGGCGGCGTCAATTTCGATGACCTCCAGTGGGAGAAACGCTACAACCCGACCCAGGCCTACTCGCAGTCGAAGTCGTCGAACCTGATGTTCGCGCTCGAACTCGACCGCAGGAGCCGCGCGGCAGGCTGGGGTGTCGTCTCCAACGCCGCGCATCCGGGATTCACGAAGACCAACCTGCAGCTCAGCGGCCCGTCCCAGGGCAGGGATAACCCGACTTTGATGGAGCGGTTCTACCGGCTCAGCAGGGTCTTGACGCCCTTCGCCTGGCAGGAGATCGACGAGGGCATTCTGCCCGCGCTGTACGGCGCGGTCTCGCCGGAGGCCGAAGGCGGCACGTTCTACGGTCCCCGCGGCCTGATGGAGGCCGCAGGCGGCGGCGTCACCCTGGCCAAGATCCCTGACCGCGCGAGGGATGAAGCCGACTGCCGCAGGCTGTGGGAGGTGTCAGAGCAACTCACCGGCGTGACATATCCGAACCCGAACTGATCGGTTTCGGGCGGCGACGGCGACTACCGTGGTCGCATGTCCAAGAAGGGGGCGGGCGTACCGGAGTCGAGCGTCGTCGTTCGGCCCGAGCCGATGGACAGCGAGAAGTTCACCGTCAGCTCGCGGCTGCAGGCCGCCGGATTGCGTCCGGCGATAGCGCTTTTCGAAGAGGCGGCCGCGTCGGTCCCGCTCCCCCGCCCGCCGCAGCCGATCGTCATCGCCGACTACGGCGCATCCACCGGACACAATTCCCTGCTGCCGATCTCGGCGGCACTTCCCGTGCTACGCAACCGGACCCGGCCCGAACACTCCGTCCTCGTCGTGCACACCGACGTGCCGGACAACAACTTCACCGTGCTGTTCGAAACGCTGGCCGACGATCCGGACACCTATCTGCACGCCGATGCCGCCACCTTCGCCTCCGCCGTCGGGCGGTCGTTCTACAGCCAGATCATCCCGTCCAACAGCGTGCACCTCGGCTGGTCGTCATGGGCGATCCAATGGCTGAGCCGAGTTCCCGCCCCGATCCCGGACCATGTGTGGGTCCCCTTCAGCGCGGACGATGACGTACGGGCTGCCTACGCCAAGCAGGCCGCACACGACTGGCACGAGTTCGTCGCGTTCCGCGGTCGCGAGCTGTGTCCCGGCGGACAACTGGTGGTGCTCACCACGGCGGTCGACGAGCACGGCGAGTCCGGCCTCCGCCCGCTGCTGACCTTCTTGTTCGACGCGATCACAGAACTGACCGCCGATGGCCTTCTGACCCGTGACGAGGTGCACCGCATGTGTGTGCCGATCGTGGGACGCCGGGAGGCCGACTTCAAGTCGCCGTTCGCGCCGTCGGGCCGATTCGAGCGACTGTCGATCGAGCATCTTGAGGTGTTCGACGCGGAGGACCGGTTCTGGACGCAATACCAAGTCGACCACGACGCAACCGCTTTCGCCGCGCTGTGGGCCGCGTTCGCAAGGGCGGCGGTCTTTCCCACGTTGGCGACCGCATTGGCAGGCGGCCGAACCGACCCTCGGTCGCCGCAGTTCTTCGACCGGCTGGAATCCGGAATCACCGAGCGATTGGCCGCAAACCCCGAACAGATGCAGATCCCTTTGGCCAAGCTGGTGCTGACCAAACAACGGAGGTCGAAATGACATCTGCCGATCAGACGCAACTGCGCGCGTCGATCGTGCGTCAGTTGTATCGGCGGTCGGGGGCGACGGGTCAGATCCAGCTGCCGGCCGTACCGGGCTTGATCGACGAGTACGTGACGATGTGCGACACCATCTTCGGCGCCGTCGGACGCAAGTTCACCGCCGAAGAACTCGCGCATCTGAGGGCCGTACTCTCCGATCAGCTTGCGCAGGCATACGCGGCATCTCCGCGTTCGATGATCACGATCTCCTACAACGCGCCCTCCAGCCAGCTGCTGAACTACCACATCAAGCCCGAGTGGTGGACCATCGAGGGCGCATACGAGAACTGGATCGGCATCCGCCAGCCGCCCTACTTCGGTACGGAGCCGGACGCTCGCGTGGTGGCGCTGGCGGGTGAAGCGCCGGATCCCAGGAAGTTTCGCGTGCTCGATATCGGCGCGGGCACCGGGCGCAACGCGCTCGGCCTCGCGCGGCGCGGCTATCCGGTGGATGCGGTCGAGCTGACGCCAAAGTTCGCCCGACATCGTTCGCGCCGACGCCGACCGCGAACTGCTCGACGTGCGGGTCATCCAGCGAGACGTGTTCGAGACGCTCGACGACCTCCGGCGGGACTATCAGCTGATCGTGGTGTCCGAGGTGGTCTCCGACTTCCGGACGACGCAACAGGTGCGCGGCCTGTTCGAACTGGCGAGCCACTGCCTGGCCCCCGGTGGCCGCCTGGTGTTCAACGCCTTCGTGGCCCACGACGGGTACACACCCGACGACGCCGCGCGTGAACTCGGACAGCAGTCGTACACAAGCATGGTCACCCGCGACGAGATGGCGATCGCGGTAGCCGGACTGCCGCTGACCCTGCTTGCCGACGACTCCGTCCACGACTACGAGAAGCAGCACCTACCGGAAGGCGCATAGCCGCAGACGAACTGGTATCCGAATTGGACTGCGGGCCAAGACGTCTTCGATCTACAACGGCAATACTGCCCGATCGACATGCGCTGGCTGGTGTACCGGAAGGCCGGGTAGCGCAGCGGCCGTCAGGGCCGCATCTCGTATGCGCCGTCGTAGGCCTTGACCCGCTCCCACACCCGACCGAAACGGTCCGCGTCGGAGACGGGTTTGCGAATCGCACCGAGCGCCCAGTCTTGTTGGGCCTGCGTCGAACTCGGCTTTCCGTGCAGCGCAACAGCATACGTTGAGAAGTCGCGGATCTGGAAGTCGAAGATCTGGTCGACGATGTCGTCGTCGACGCCGGTCAGCTCAGCCTGTTCGAGGATCAGCTGGCCGTAGACGATCAGCGAGAACAGGTGGCCGACGTTGAGCAGAAAGTCCAGATCCTTCAACTGGTCCGGATCCGGGGCCGCCGTGACGAGCATCTGCTGAAAGGCCTTGGCCTGCTCGTAGAACCGCGCCACGTTCGGGATGCTCTCGTGTCTTTCGTAGGCCGGCGTCCAGTCGGCGAACTGCACCTTACCCGCTCCGCGCGTCGGCCCCTGATTCCAGAAGAAGGTGTCGTCTGCGGGGTCGTTGCGGGTTGGGATCTGCGGATAGTCCTTGGGGTTCAGCATGTAGTTCGGCATGAACTTCAGCACCAGGCCGACGTTCACATGCACGGTGCCCTCCAGCCGTGGCAGCGCGCCGATGAGCTGTGCCACCTCGCGGAACATGGTGTTCTTCTCATAACCCTTGGCGGCGACCACATCGTGCAGCGACCGCACGATCGTCTCGCCCTCCATCGTGACCTTGGCCTTGGTCACGGGATTGAACAGCAGATACCGCCGGTCGTCGAGGCTCGCGCTGCGCAGGTAGTCGACCGAGCGCTGGCTGAACAATTTCATTGCCACCAGCCGCGCGTAGCAATCGACGAAGTTCGCCCGAACATGCGCGAAGTCCGTCACCGGGTTGCCGTAGAGGATTCGGTTCTGCGCGTGTGTAATTGCCTCATAGAAGGCGTGCTCGACCATCCCGATCGAACACGTGCACAAATTGAACTTGCCGATGTTGACCGTATTCAGCGCCGCCGCAAAGGCTTCCACTCCGGTGTGCAGGATGTCCTCCTCGCGCACCGGATAGTTTTCCAGCCGGAAGGTGCTGACGTAGATCTGCATGTGCACGACGTTGTCGATCAGGTGGTAGTCGTCATGCCTGCTGTCGGCGGTGAAGAAGACGTATGCGTCGTCGCCGACCGGAGTTGTTTCGCTCCTCGCGTCCGCAGCGTCGCTCAGGCGACCGAACACCGAGACCATGCTCGCGACGTTGCCGTTGCCGATGTAGTACTTCTCCCCCGACGCCCGGTAGAGGATTCCGTTGGCGCGGTCCTCCTCGCTCGCGGGGGTGAGCACCATATCGGTGTTGTAGACATCGGCGCCGTGTTCGCGTTCCGACAGCCCGAACGCCATCACCTCGCCCGCCTCGAGGTCGTCGGCGGCTTTGAGCTTGGCGTCCTTGTTCTCGCTCTGCCAGATCGGCCCGAGCCCCAGGATCGTGACCTGCTCGGTGTACCAGTACGTCAACCCGTAGAAGCCGAGGATCTCCGACAGCGCGGCGTTGCGGGCCGCGTCCCACCGCTTGTTCGCTACACCGTCTGTGGTGCTCCTCTCGTCCGCTCCTCCAGCGAATTCCGACGGCGTCAAGAACGTCGCGAACAGCTTCTCCCGCTTGACGAAGTCGACGAACTCGGCGGGCCATCTCACCGTCAGGTCGTCGTCGAGCAGGCGCTTCTTGCCCTGGCCCTCGAAGAAGTCGATGGTTGCGCGCAGTAGCCGCCGGGTCTCCGCGTCGAACTGCTGCGGGTCATACGTGTTCGGATCGAACAGCAGGCCATCCGTCTGAGTCATGCAGGCAGCCTAGGGTGCGGGCTGCGGCGGCTGTACCGGAGCCGGTACAAACGGCAGACCAGGGATGGTCTGGTACGGCAGCGTCGGGATCAGCCGAGGCGGCGTCGACGGCGAAGACGGCTGCTCGGGCGGGGGCGGCGGGGCCTCTGACGTCGGCGGCGGTGGCGGAGGAGCCTCGCTGGTCGGTGGCGGGGGCGGAGGCGCCTGTGTCTGCGTGATCGTCTCCGGCGCCTGGGTGATCGTCTGGGTCTCGGGCGGCGGGGACGCGGGGGCCTCCGACGTCGGCGGCGGCGCGCCGGGCGTCTCCGTCGGCGGCACGGTGGGCGTCGTGGTCGCGGTCGGCGATGAAGGCGACGGTGTGCTCTCGTTGTTGCGCAGCACCAGCCACACGGCGATTGCGACGGCGGCCAGGACCAGGATCAGGCCCGCGATGAGCAGGCCGATCGAGCGACGCTGGGGTTCCTGGTACGGGTCGGTCTGCGGTTCGGTGAACTGCATCGGGGGGCGCGGGCCGCCCATCGCGTCCGTCGTGGCGGAGCCTTGGTAGTCGTACGGATCGGTGACCGGCGCGACGTCGGGAATGTCGTCGGCCTCGGACCAGGCAAGCGCCTGCGAACCCCCCGCGGCCTCGGGGTGGACCTCCGGCGCCATCTGGGTGGCGGCCACGGCGGCGGCAGCAGCCGCGGTCGGCGGCGCGGCTTCGGCGAACGGCGACGTGCCCGCGTCGACACCGCGGGCCGCCTGGAGGCCACCGCCGATCGCGGATGTCAGTTCGGGCTGCGGTGTGGTGATGACCGGCACCCCGAGGTGCTCCGAGAGCGTCGTGGTGGTCAGCGGGATGCGGGCGCCGCCACCGGCGGTCGCGACGGCGACGAGCTCGCCCGCCCGAACACCGTTGCGGTCCAACGCCTCCCGCAGCACTCCGCCGAAGGCGGCGAGCGGCTGCCTGATCGCATCGTCGAGTTCGGTGCGGGTGACCCGCACCTCGCTGCGATGCCCAGGCAGGTCGGCGACCAGCGAGGTGGCCGTGGTCGTCGACAGCCGCTCCTTGGCTCCGCGGCACTGGGCGCGCAGCCTGCTCAGCGGACCGATCGCGGAGGTGCCGGTCATGTCGACCGAACCGGCATCGGACAGCCCGGACAGGACCTGTGTCAAGACGGCCTGATCGATCAGGTCGCCGGACAGGTCAGTGTGCCGGACCGTCGGGCCTAGCTGCTGATTGCCATTGGCGGCGTCAACCAGGCTGATGCTCGTCCCGCTGCCACCGAAGTCGCACAGCGCCACCAGGCCGCTGGCGGGCAGGCCGGGATCGTCGCGCAGCGCCGTGACGGCCGCGGTCGCGTCGGAGATCAGCACCGTCGAGCGCAGAGCAGGCAGTTCGGCGAGCGCGCTGCGCAGCGCGTCGACGGTCGAGGCACGCCAGTGCGCCGGGTAAGTGACCGCGATCGGATCGGCCGTTCCGCTGCCGTTCGTGACTTCATAGAGCATCGCGTCCAGCGCATCGGCGAGCAGCACCTCTCCGCGGTGCACGCTGCCGTCAGAGGCGACGATGCCCACGGGGTCACCGACCCGGTCAACGAAGTCGGAGATGACGAGACCGCGCTCGTCGGAGTTCAGCCTGGGGTTTTCGCTGGGCACCCCGACCTCGAGCGCCTTGTCGGGATAGAGGGTCACCACAGCGGACCGCGTCACCGCGGCCCGGCCTACGGCAACAGCCGTCAGGTTGGTGGCACCAATCGACAGCCCTACCCCATCAGCCATGTCACGGCCAACCCTATCGTTTCGTCAGCGGATGGTGCCCACGCCGGCAATCAGCGGCAGGTCCAGCGGGGTCACCCAGCCAGGCGACAGGTCGTTGACCGCGGGCACGGCGTTGAGGGCGCGCATTCCCGTTGCCAGGCACCCTGCGGCGGCGGCGTCGCGGCCGGATCCGTCGGTGAACCGGAACGCTGTCTCCTGGAAGATGCTCGGCGTCCCCTCGATGTCGACCCGGTAGACGTCGTTCTCGGTGCCCGATGGCCAGTCCGGCGCCGCGTCGTCGCCGATGCGGTTGACGTGCTCGAGCTGAATGCGGGTCTCATCCTGGAACACGCCGTTGACGGTGAACCGCACGGCGGCGACGTTGCCGGGCGCGATGACGCCCTTGACCGTTTTGCGCTCGGTCGGAGTCACCCATTTGTCGTAGGTGGTGGTGATCTCGTCGAGCATGATGCCCGCCGCGTGCGCGATCATCGGAACCGTCGCGCCCCACGCCAGGATCAGGATCTCGGGCGTCTCGAGCAGCGCCTTGTGGTCCGGTGGCTTGCCGATGCCCATCTCGAAGTCGTAGTCGCCCTCGTAGTTGGTGTAGTCGAGCAACTCCGATGCGCGCACCCGTCGCACCTCCGAACACAGGCCCATCAACGTCATCGGGAAGAGGTCGTTGGCGAATCCGGGATCGATACCCGTGGTGAAACACGAGGCTTCGCCGAGCTCGCATGCCTCTGTGATGGGTTGGATCCAATTCGGCGGGTTCAAGTACATGGTCGGCCACACCCACGGCGTCATCGCCGTCGAGCAGACGTCGATCCCGGCCCGCAGGAAGCGGACGATCAGGTCGATGTTCTCGCCCGCGTGAGCCGCCGTCGGGCCGTAGTGCACCAGGGCGTCGGGCTTCAAGGCGATCAACGCGTCGACGTCATCGGTCGCCGCGAGACCCAGCGGTTCGGGCAGGCCACAGATCTCGCCGACGTCGCGACCGATCTTGTCGGGATTGCTCACCCCGACACCGACCAGCTCGAAAAGCGGGTGTTCGACAACCTCCGCAATCACCATCTTTCCGACAAAGCCGGTGCCCCACAACACGATTCGCTTGGTCATCCACTGCCTTCCACTCGGCCCCCGTCATGGCTCAGCTGTTCATACTGCGGCTGCACGTCTTGTGCGAGGCGACGAATCTCTTCGCGCAGGGATTCGATCTCGGCCGCGGTGGCCGCGTGGGTCGCCGTGTCTTCTTCGCTGACGCGTTGCACGATCCAGGACGCCAGCGTTGCGGTAACGGTGCCCAGCAGTGTGATGCCGCCGATCATCAGCGCGGCGGCGACGAGGCGCCCCGTACTGGTTACCGGGCTGAGGTCTCCGTACCCCACCGTCGATATTGTGGTCATGGCCCACCACAGCGCGTCACCGAACGAGTTGATATTCGAATGCGGTTGTCCGCGTTCGGCATCCAGAATCGCCAGCGATGACGCGTACACGATCGACACCGCGCCGACCGCGGTATACAGAACCACGCGGCCTCGAATCGTGTCGCCGACGGCGTGTTCCAGCGTCTTCACCACCGCCGCGAGGCTGAGCAAGCGGAGCGGCCGGAAGAATGGCAACAGGATTATCGGCAGCTCCCAGAGATGCCTGATAAACCACCGCCCGCGCGGTTCGGCGAGATAAAGCCGCGCGAAATAGTCGACGACGAAGAAAAAGTAGATGGCAAACATCGCGATGTGCACCGCCATGAAGGCCGCACCCCGCGGCTGGGCGAGTACACGAACGGAGTACAGCGCGAGAAACAACAGCGCTACGCCGGCAAGCGGCCACTCGGTCCGCTTCTCGTAGCGATCAAGCCGCGATTGGTCGCTCATCACGGCTGACCCTAACGCGGTCCTCGGCTTTCGGTCTTACCGGCAGTGACGCAAGCCGGCAGGCTCGCAGACCAACGGGTACTGATCGACGGGGCCTGGCAGCGGCGTGGCGAATGCGAGTGTGAACGGCGTCTTCGTCATCGCAGCAGGCACGCCGCAGCCCGCGTTGTTGTTGGTCGTGAGGGTGCCGGTGAGCGTCACGTCATCGAATTCGAAGGTTCGGAACAGGGGTGCCGTGCTGCCGTCCGGACACTGGAAGCCGTCGTTTCTGTTGACGATCACCTGCCACACGCCGCCCGTCAGGTGAGCATCGCCGCCCCAGTTCAGCGAGTCCAACTCGGGGGTTGTCTTCATGCTTGTGGCGCTGACGATGTGCAGCGTGCACGCCACCGGGTCCTCCAGCGGCACGCGCAGATCGCCGATCACGTTCACGCAGATGGGGTAGATGGTCCAGGTGGCGGCGGGCAGTCCGGGCGCACTGTAGGTGTAGTTGCCCTGCATCGTGTCTCTGGCCGACGCGGGACTCGCCGCTCCAAGGGCCACACCTGCCAGAACCACGGCAACGCCCAGCACACGAGCGAATGTCCTCATGTCCCTCCCTCAGACCACTGCAAGGAGTATCACAGTGCCGCCCACCGCCAGCAAGGATTCTTCTAGACTCCCGCCATGACCAGGCTGGTGCCGGCTCTCGCGCTGTGTGTGGCAGTTACGTTCGCAGCGCTGACCACCGGGTGCACGAGCACTGTCAAGGGCGCCGCGGTCAAGGCCAAGGGTTCGGTGCCCGCCGACAACGTCCCGCCCATCGAAGAGTCCGATCTGGCGGACCTGCTGCTCAGCAACGGCGACCTCAACAAGATCGCGGGCGTCGAGATGGAGTCGTTCTACTCCGCGGAGGAGATGAACGACAACGCCGATCTCATCTCCGACGTCGACTGCCTGGGTGCGGTCTATCCCGGCGAGGACGCCGTCTACGGCAACACCAACTGGAGCGCGGTCCGCGACGAGTTGCTGCTGGAGGCCGACGCCCCGGACGACGCGCATCTCGTCGAGCAGACGGTGGTGCGGTTCGACACCCGCGACCAAGCCGTGGATTTCTTCGATATGTCCAGAGACGTCTGGAAACAATGCGCAAAGAACGAGGACATCACGGTTGACGACGGCGGCTGGGCCCCCGACGAAGTACAACAGGTCAACGAGCGATTGATCTCGCAGAAAGCCGAAGTCAGCGGGACGTTGAACGGGATATGCCAGCACGCGATGGGTGTCGTGTCCAATGTCATCGTCGAGGGATACTCGTGCGACACCGACGACCACGACGACGCCGAACAGATCGCCAGCCAGATTCTGGAGAATGCCGCCGACTAGTGATTCGGACAAGACTGCGCCTGTTGTCGGGCTTGTGCGCACTCACACTGCTCCCATCATGTGGCGCAAGCGATTCCGGTGAGACTGCGACTTCGACTTCCGTGACGACGGCGCCGACGAGCGCGACCGTCGCCGCACCCGTTACAACGCCGGGCCCCCGGATGAAGAACTGGTTCGACCTGGAAGTCGGTGACTGCGTGACCGAGATTCCCGCGATCGACGTCGGCGCCGTGACGACCACAATCGTCGACTGCACGACGCCGCATCAGGCGGAGGTCTATCTGCTAGCGCCGCTGGCGGTCAACAACGCCATCGCAGACGTAGCCGATGAGAAGTGCACCGAGGGATTCGTCGGCTACACCGGGCAGACCGTCAACAGCAGCCCGTACACCGTGACGTATCTGATCGACTCCAATCAGGACCGCACCGCCAACAACCCGACTCCCAGCACAGCCATCTGTTTCCTTCAGGCCGCGAACGGCGGGCCACTCACGGTGTCCGCGCGCCACTGAACCACAGGCCGCGACAATTCGTGTCCCTAATGGAGGGGAACGAGAATGGCTGCTGTCGCGCTCGCGCTATACGTCGCATTCGGGGCACTGGCGCTCGGCTGGCGATGCTGGATGCAGTGGAGCCGCACGGGGTCGACCGGCTACCGCGGCCTCAGCCGTCGGCTCGGTCCTCTGGGGTTGGCGGCAGGCATATCGTTCATCGTCGCGATGGTGGGCGGCTTGGTCGCGCCGCTGCTTCAACTTTTTCGCGTCGTTTCGCCGCTGCACATCCTCAACCACGGCCTGATCGGCGGCGCGGGGCTGGTGATCGCGATCTGCGGCCTCGTCGCGACCCTGTATGCACAGCTCGACATGGGTGAGTCGTGGCGTGTCGGCGTCGACACGACAGAGACGACGGCGCTCGTTCGGACAGGCACGTTCGGCCTTGTCCGCAACCCGATCTTCACGGCGATGGCCGTGTTTGTGTTCGGCCAGACCCTGCTGGCGCCTAATCCCGTTGCAGTGGCGGTATTTCTGATCTTCGTCGCGGCAGTCGAAATATCCGTGCGCACCGTCGAAGAACCGTACCTACTGCATATGCACGGCGACGACTACCGCGACTACACAGCCGGCGTCGGGCGGTTCGTGCCGGGTGTGGGCCGCGTCCGTCGTTCCGACTACGATCTGGAACGCGCCGAGACAAAGACGCGATGAAGAACGTTGATCGGCGCAAGTGCGATTCGCCACGCGGTCCCCTGCCACGTTGGTCCCGCCCCGACGAAAGTGACAACGGCGCCGCGGGTCAGGCCTTCACCGCCGTGTATCAGTTCAAATGTTGCGTGTGCGACGACTATTCGTCGGTCGCTGCGCAACGTGGGCACTTTGTACGTCTTCTCCGGTTTGCTCAACCGGCCCCGCTCCATCGCCTTGTCGAATCCATGCCAATGCAGACTTCGCAGCACGGGCGGAATCACGACATCGAGACTGCGGCCGAGCGCCTCATCCGCCGAATAACCTGCGATCTCGGTGACCGCGTCATCCCATTTCGTAATGATGCCGTCCCGATCAACCGTGACTGTCGCCCGCTGCATTTCGCGCGTCCCCTCCAGAGCGTCCATATCGTGATTACGGGCGGCAGCGGCGGCGGGTTCACATGACGGCGTGGGATCGCGTAGCCGCCGCGGTCACCCACCGGCAATCCTGGGTCGCCGCATTGCTGATCCTTGCCTGCGCCGGTGTGTTCATGGCGCTGGCCGGATCGAACCCGGCTGCCGACAAGCCACCACTCCAGGTGCCGAACTCAGCCGAATCAGCAAGGGCAGCAGAACTATTGAAGGACTTTCCGGGAGGTGACTCGATGCCGGCGATGCTGGTGGTGTCCCGCATCGACGGGTCATCGCTGACGCCGAGCGATCTCGCCGCGCTGGCCGTTTCCCCGCCGTTAATTTCAGCGGACGGCCGCGCGGCCGTGGCGCCGATCCCCGTTGCCGCGGCGTCAGGAGCCGAACTCAACAAGGCCGTCGCAGCGGCGCGAACGTCCACGGCGGCACGTTTGCCCGCCGGCGTTGCGGCCGAGCTCACCGGCGTCCCTGCGTTCGGCGCTGATATCGGCAATGCGATGTCGAATGCCAACATCACGCTGCTGGTGGTGACCGCGTCGGTGGTGGCAGTGCTATTGGTCGTCACATACCGCTCACCGATCCTCTGGCTGGTCCCACTCGCCGTCATCGGATTCGCCGACGGCCTTTCGACGGCTGTGGGCACTGTCGTTTCACGCGTGACGGGTCTGACGTTCGACGGCGCCACCGCGGGAATCACCAGCGTCCTCGTGTTCGGTGCGGGCACGAACTACGCTCTGCTGCTGATCTCGCGCTATCGCGAGGAACTGTCCGGCGCCGACGATCATCGCGCAGCATTGAGAACCGCGGTCAGCCGCGCGGGGCCTGCCGTCATCGCCAGCAATGCGACCGTCGTACTGGCACTGGCGACGCTTGTCTTCGCTGCAGCGCCCGCCACCGGCAGCCTCGGGGTTCATGCGGCGTGCGGACTGGTGATCGCGGTGCTTCTCGTACTGCTCGTGATGCCGCCGCTGCTGAGCCTGTTCGGCACACGCTTGTTCTGGCCGTTCATTCCCCATCGAGGCGAACCCACGGCGGTCACCGCCGGCGCGTGGCACAGGATTGCGACATGGGTGACCCGGCATGCAGGCCGCGTTGCCGCCACTTCAATCGTGGTGTTGGGGGCGATGGCCGTCGGGCTGCTCGCTACCCCGATCGGCCTGTCGCAGACCGAACAGTTCCGGGTGAAGGCCGAATCGGTGAGCGGCTACGAAACGCTGTCCGCCCACTTCCCCAGCGGCATGACCGATCCCACCATCGTGATCGGTGACAGCGCACGCGCCGCAGTCGTTGCGCAAGCGATCGCGGCCACACCGGGTGTCACCTCATCGAGAGAGGCTGGATCGTCGGCGTCCGGGCTGACTCGATGGACGGTGATTCTCGATTCGCCTCCGGCATCGCTGGCTGCTTTCAAAACCGTTGCCGCGCTGCGTGAATCGGTGAAGAGCGCGGATTTGGCCGCGATTGTCGGTGGGCCCGATGCCCAGGCACTCGATTCCCGAGACGCCGCCGTCCACGACCGGAAGCTGCTCATCCCGGCGATTCTTCTTGTGGTGTTGATCGTGCTGTACGTGTTGCTCCGCGCGGCCCTGGCACCCCTGGTGTTGGTATCCGTCATGGTGCTCAGCGCGCTGTCGGCGTTGGGCCTCGGCGGCTGGGCCAGCGTGCACGCATTCGGGATGCCTGCCCTGGACTACACCACGCCGCTGTTCGCATTCCTGTTCCTGGTTGCTCTCGGCGTCGACTACACGATCTTCCTCGTCTCTCGCGCACGCGAGGAGACCGCGGGACACGGGACCCGGGAGGGCATCGTGCGCGCGGTGTCGGCGACGGGCCCGGTGATCACCAGCGCCGGGATCGTGCTGGCCGCGGTGTTCTGCGTGCTTGCGGTGCTTCCGCTTATTGTGCTGACACAACTCGGGGTGATCGTTGGACTGGGGATTCTTCTCGACACGTTCGCGGTGCGCACAGTGGTGGTGCCTGCACTCTTCACTCTGATCGGACCGCGGATCTGGTGGCCGACACAGGTCGATTCGATGAACCGATCGCGGCCGTCGCACGTGAAACAGACATGACCGCCCAGCAGCCCAGGGCGAACTGGGATGACGCCATGTGGTCGCCTGCGCTTGCACGTGGGTTGATCCGTCACGAGGCGCTGCGCTCGCTGCGCCATTGCGACGGCTACACGGATCTACTCGGCCCTGACTTCCCTGCCCGCCGCACCGTCGCGCAGCGAATGCGCCTGCACGGGATCTCGGCGCCTATCGAACACGCCAGGGCCGCCGCCGCGCTGCGCCTCGGGGGCGGACAGCGGGTGCTCGATGTCGCCTGCGGCGTAGGCGATTTCACCAGTTTCTCCGCAAGCAGGCTGACCGGCGACGGCTTCGTCATCGGGGTGGACGACTCTGAGCAGATGCTGCAACGCGCCGCGTACAACAATAGTCACGACCGGGTGGTCTACATGCGCGCCGACACCCTGGATCTTCCGTTCGACGACGGTGCATTCGACGCGGTGTGCTGCTTCGGCGCGCTTCACCTCGTGCCCCAACCGCTCGGCGTGCTGCGCGAGATGGTGCGGGTGCTCGCGCCGCTGGGGCGGATTGCCGTGCTGACCAGCTACGGCCGAGAGTCCGCTCTGGCGCGCAGGGCACTGGCCGTCGGGGCGACGGTGTGCGGGGTGCACGTGTTCGATCGCACGACGGTTTCCGCGTTCTTCGCCGCGGCGGGCTTGACCGATATCGACCAGCGATTGCACGGCGTGTCGCAACTGGTCACGGCCTGGCGACCGGAACCGGTTCCCGCGCTTGACCTCCTGCGAAACGTCAGTTCGTTCGATGCTGGTCGACGTACGCGGCGATGACGTCGGTGAGGGCTCGCAACTCACGGCTGACATCGACCGGTCCTGGCACCGCCATCTTGGCCACCATGGTGCCCATCAACGTGGTCCAGATGAGATTGCCGACGGCATCGGCGCGCTCGGGTTCAAGCCCGTCGGCGACATATCGGCCGAGCCGGGTGAGCGTGGTGAACAGTTCGAGTAAATGCTTCTGGTCGACATCGGCCCGTCCGGCACGCGTTGCGATGAGGATCTCGAGGGCGGCGATCGATGTCGGGCTCAGGAAGGCGTCGGCAACCGCGTTCACCACCAGTTCGGCCCGGGAGTGCCCGGAGGTCGAACCCAATTCGCGCTCCATCGCCCGCAGGCTCTCCAGTAGTTGGACAAAGCCCTGATCGACGACGGCCATCAGCAATCCGTCGCGATCGCCGAAGTGGTACTGGATCACACCCCACGTGACGCCCGCACGCTCGGTGATGTGCTTGGCGCTCGCGGCGCCGAACCCCTCCTCGAGGACACAGCGGACCGTCTCGTCGACGACCATCGCGCGCGTCCGGTCCGCACGGATTTGCTTTCCGTTGACCGGACGACGCGGCGAGATGTTGGTGCCCATGATCGAATCGATTCTATTCACGGCGCGAAGGCCGGAGAGATGAAGCGCGCCACCATCTGCCGCTCGGCTTCGACATCGTCGATCGGCCAGTACACCAAGGACAGCACCACCCGGACGATCCACTGCGCGGCCGCGGTGTCGTCGTCGGTCAGGCCGTTGAGCTCGGTCGTGAACTCCGCCACGATCGGTGATTCGGTGATCCAGGTCCTCTCCTCGGCTCCGCGAATCGCGCTGAAGACCAACTGGCCGAGGGGATCCGATCGAATCTCGCCGAGCGCCACGGTGATCGCGGTGACGATCCGCTCGGAACCGGTCAGGCCATCGACGGCCCGCCGCACCGAGTCCACGATCCGCGAGGCGGCGCGGACCATCACGGCGTCGCGGATCTGGCGCTTGCCTCCCGCGCAGCGGTAAATCGTCGCGCGCGAACAGTGCACGCGGGACGCCAACGTGTCGATGTCGAAGGCATCCATGCCGTCCCGTGCGATGAGATCCGTCGCGGCGGCATAGATGCGTTCCGCGGCCGCGGAACGTCGATCGCCACCCACAAGCCAGTCGCTGCGAGGCATCGCCAGATTGTCTCATCCTGAGACAAATATCGCCAGAATTCTCACAGGCGCCGCTGGTCGGGGATGCGGCGCGAGACAGGGGGCCGGCTGTCCCTGGACCCGCGCTTTTCAATTTCATCGCGGAACGTTGACGCTATTCATCCGCCCCCTCAGCCTTGAGGAATGCAGGTGCGTGACGGCCGGCTCGGCATCGCATTGTTCGATGACGAGTTCATTCAGGACCCCTACCCGCTGTACGAGCGCATGCATGCCTGCGGGCCCGTGCATCCGATCGAAGATTCCGGTTTCTACGCGGTGTGCGGCTGGGATGCGATCAATGACGTGATAGCCCGGCCCGGGGACTTCTCGTCGAATCTCACGGCCACGATGACGTATCAGGACGGCAAAGTCGGCGAGTTCGTGATGGGCGAGCTCGGTGGCGACATCCAAGCACTCGCTACGGCCGACGACCCCGCCCACGCGGCGCACCGCAAGATGCTGCTGCCGCAGCTGGCGGCCAAACGGATCAATGCCCTGGAGCCGTTCATCGCCGAGACCGCGCACCGGCTGTGGGATGAGAGTGTGCAAGGCGGCGCCATCGAATGGATGTCCGCGATGGCCAACCGGCTACCCATGATGATCGTCACACGACTCATCGGTGTGCCCGACGTCGACAGCGAGCAGCTGATGCGATGGGGATACGCGAGCACTCAGGTGGTGGAGGGCCTCGTCGGCCAGAAGCAACTCGCGGCGGCAGGAGTGGCGGTGATGGAGCTCGCGGGCTACATCAACGAGCACTTCCAGCGCGCGGCCGCCGATCCACGCGACGACCTGCTGAGCGTTCTCGCAACGGCTTGTGCGTCAGGCGAATTGGCAGATCTGACAGCACTGAACATGATGATCACATTGTTCAGCGCCGGGGGCGAATCCACCGCGTCGTTGATCGGCTCGGCGGCGCATATCCTCGCGCAACGTCGCGATATCCAAACGCAGGTCCGCGAAGACCCGGATCTGCTGGGCGCGTTCCTCGAAGAGGTGCTGCGGTACGAGCCGCCATTCCGCGGCCACTACCGCCACGTGGTGAACGACACCACGCTGTGCGGAGTGGATCTCAGCGCGGGATCGCGCCTGGTGTTGCTGTGGGGCGCCGCCAACCGCGATCCCTCACATTTCCAGGACGCCAACGAATTTCGGCTTGATCGTACTGACGCCAAGGGCCACGTCAGCTTCGGCAAGGGCGCGCACTTCTGCGTCGGTGCCGCGCTGGCCCGTTTGGAGGCCAGGATCGTGATCGGCGAACTTTTTGCGCGCACTGCTCATTTCGAGGCGACCGCCACCGGCCGATGGTTGCCGAGCCTGCTCGTGCGGCGCCTCGAAAGCCTCGAGCTCAGCCTCGCTTGAAGCGCCCTGCGAAACCGCGCAGCGGCAGATCCGCGCTTGTGATCAGGCCGGGCGGAGCCGCAACCACCGACCTGATGGCGTTCAAGGCGGGCATGCCCGTGACGGTCATGCCGATCGAGGCGAAGTTGTCCGGATTGGACAGGTCGACACCGGGTTTCGGGAAGATCATGTGCTTGTTGTAGATGCAGGGATCGCCCTTGATCTGAGTGATGTAGCAGCCCTTGATATCCCAGCTCGGATCGGTGTGCGGAGTCATCTGCCACTCGAGGTGCGTCTCGACTCGCGGCACGCCGTCCACCATGCCCTGGTACTTGATGTAGTTGCCGCCAAGCGAGCCCTTCGGCAGCTTGTACCAGCCGAGGTCCACGTCCTTCGTGCAAGCGCCGAGCTCGTAGGTGAACTTGACCTCGTCGAGCTGCAGATCGAAGCAGTCGGCCATCATCAGCACGCTGTCGGCGAAGACGCGGGTGTACTTCTCCAGCTTGCCGGGGATCGCGGGGTCGTCGACCGGCTGGCCGTAGCCGACCTCGATCCAGGTGTCTCTCGAGTGATGACATGACACGTCGACGGATTCGATCGTCGTGACGTTCTCGATCTCGGCGACGTCGGCCGAGCACACCACACCGAGGATCTGGTTGACGCCCGGGTTCATGCCGGTGCCGTAGAACGTGGCGCCACCCTTCTCGCATGCTTCGGCGAGCAGCTGCGAGACCAGCTTCCCCGACGGATGCGGGTGGTTCGTGTCGCGGTGCCAGCCGGTGATCCAGTCCGCGGTCGTGACGATATCGATGCCGGCCTCGAGGACTTTGACGTACAGATCCTCGTCGGGGAAGACACCGTGGAACGTCAATACGTCGGGTTCGGCGGCGATGATCTCCTCGATGGTGCCGGTGGCCTTGACGCCGTTGGGCGCCAGCCCGGCGAGCTCACCCGCGTCACGACCGATCTTTTCCGGTGTGTAGCAATGCAAACCGATCAGCTGCAGATCGGGCTGCTCGGCGATGCGCTTGATCATCTCGGTCCCGACGTTTCCCGTCGCGACCTGGAACACCCGGATCGTCTCGCGGGATTCGCTCATTCGGTTCGGCCTTTCTGTGCGGCATACACTTCGGCGGCGCTGCCACCGATTCCGTCGGGATAGAACTGTTTGGCCCAGTTGCGGATGGCGGTGAAGCCCTTCTGTTCGGCATTCGCCAACGCCGGCGGATCCGAATAGCGTTGGTGCTGCCAGATATCGACGTCCTGGGTGAACTGCCGGATGATCTCCTGCCCGAATTCGCGGCCCTTGGCCTCCGCCCTCGCCGAGTTGTCGCCCGGCTTGCGGCCGATGTAGACCATGAAGCGGACATCGGAGGTGCGTTCGTCGACGGGCGTGATCGCCGAGATGGTGCGGTTGTCGACCATCCCCCAGCTCTTCGTCACGGCGATGCCCAATCCCCCGTTGATCGCTTCGACGCCGCTCTTCACGTCGTCGATCGTCTGGTTCTCGTCGCCTTCGAAGGTGATGGTGAAGTCGACATACGACACCGGTTCGTCGAAGTCGTGGCGGGTGAACACCGGAACGATCGGAGTCTGGTGCACGAACTTGAAATGCGCGAAGTCGACGCCGTTTTCGAGAACGTACTGCGGGTGCATCTCGAGCGTCTCCCGGAAGAAGCGCATCTGCGGGTAGTAGTCGGCCATGCCGCTGTGGTCGTCGAAGCTCGCGAACACGTCGGGAGGGTCGAAGTACGGTTCGCGGCCGTCGACGTCATGCCAGATGTAGACCGATTCGTTGCGCTCGACGACGGGAAAGGTGCGGATGCGGCGGCCGCGGTTGGGGCGGTCCTGATACGGGATGCAGACGTTGCGGCCGTCCTGATTCCACTGCCACCCGTGGAATGGACACTGCAGCACCTCGCCCTCCACGTGTCCCCCGTGTCCGAGGTGGGCGCCGAGGTGCTCGCAGTAGGCGTCCATCACGGTCAGCTGGCCCGATTGCGCGCGCCACGCGATCAACTCACGATCGAAATACTTCATCCGGCGCACGTCGCCGGCCTTGATCTCGTCAGACCAGGCGACCTGGAACCAACCGGTCGGCTTCATCGACAAGGGCGGCTTGGCCATGGACCAAATAATAGAGCATTCAATGTAAAGCTCAACAGCCGCGCGTTTTGACGGCCGCAAAACCCGGGTAATAAGCCGGAGGCGACGAATCCGGGGTGATGGTGATGACGAGAGCGGCGGTGCGCACCGCTGTCGGCATTGCCGCCTCGGTCGTATTCGCCCTCACCGCCTGCTCAACGGGGGAAAGAGTCGACCTCGGCGGCGATACGGCAGGGCGGCTCGTCGCGGCCATCGCCGGTGAGCCCGACCAGCTCGATCCCAACAAGACCAGCGCCTATTTCTCGTTCGAGGTCCTGGAAAACGTCTACGACACCCTCGTCGAACCCGACGCGAACCTCCAGATGCGGCCCGCACTGGCCGAGTCGTGGGACGTCACACCCGATCAGCTGACCTGGACCTTCCACCTTCGTCGCGGCGTCACCTTCCACGACGGCAGCCCGTTCACGGCCGACGACGTGGTCTACACCTATCGCCGCATCATCGACCAGAAACTGTCGAACGCCGACAAGCTCAGTGCGGTCACCGACGTTCGGGCATCCGATCCGGCCACCGTTGTCATGCGGCTCAAGCACCCAACGCCGAATCTGCTGACCAATCTCGGCGGCTTCAAGGGTATGGCCATCGTGTCGCGCAAGAACGTCGAAAGCGGTCAGATCGCCACTCATCCGGTCGGCACCGGGCCGTTCGCGTTCGAGAGTCAGAAGAGCGGTGACTCGATCACGCTGAAGGCCAATCCGGCCTATTGGGGCGGCGTACCCAAGGTCTCGGGTGTGATCTTCCGATTCATCCCCGAGAAATCGACCGCGCTGTCGGCCCTGCAGGCAGGTGAAATCGATTGGACCGATTCGATTCCGCCACAGCGTGTGAACCAGTTGAAGGACGACGACTCCATCAAACTTGCAGTCACTCCGAGCAACGACTACTGGTATCTCGCGCTGAACGAAGCGCGCAAGCCGTGGAACGACGTCCGCGTCCGGCAGGCCATCGCGTCCGGAATCGACAGGGACGCCATCGTCGCGGCCACCAGTTACGGCACCGCCGCCAAGAATCAACTCGCGATTCCCAAGGGCGACTTCGCCCACACCGACTACGGGAAGTACCACTACGACATCGAGCAGTCCAAGCGCCTGCTTCATGAGGCGAACGCGTCGCCGCGAAACCTCGACATGCTGGTGACGACCGAATATCCGGAGACGGTGACGGCGGCCCAGATCATCGCCGATAACCTTGCCCCCCTTGGCATCAAGGTGAACATCCGCACCGTCGACTTCGCCACCTGGCTCGACGAGCAGAACAGCGGACACTTCGACATGCTGATGATGGGCTGGCTCGGCAATATCGACCCCGACGACTTCTATTACGCGCAGCACCACACCGGCGGCAGCAGCAACGCCCAGAAGTATTCCAATCCCGAGGTGGACCGGCTGCTCGACGCGGGCCGCGTCGAAACGAACCAGGACGCCAGGGCAGATATCTATCGCAGGGCCGCGACGATCGTCGGCGACGACTGCAGCTACATCTACCTGTACAACCCGTCGGTCATTCAGGCGTGGAGCAAGAACATGTCGGGCTATGAAGCGCGCCGCGACAAGGCCATCCGCTTCCGAACCGCGAGTGTCACCGAAGGTGCAAGGCAATGACCAACTTCGCATCGAACCCTGTCGTGCGATTCCTGGCACGGCGGATCCTGTACTCGATCGTCGTGATGATCGGTGTGCTGGTGGTGGTGTTCGCGCTCGTGCACCTGGTGCCGGGAGATCCCGTGCGGATTGCGCTCGGCACCCGCTACACCCCGGAGGCCTATAACGCGCTGCGGTCGGCAAGCGGTATGGACCGGCCGATCGATCGAGCAGTTCTTCGGGTACCTGGGCTCGGCGCTCACCGGAAATCTCGGGGTGAGCTTCCGCAACGGCGATCCGGTCACCCTCACGCTGCTCGAGCGGCTGCCAGCCACGGTGTCGCTCGCCGTGGTGGGAATCATCATCGCCCTTCTCATCGCGCTGCCCGCGGGCATCTGGTCCGCACTGCACGAGGGCCGCGTCAGTGATGCGATCGTCCGCGATCACAAGCCAATTCGGCGTCTCGATCCCGGACTTCTGGATGGGCATTCTGCTGATCGGGCTGTTCGCGTCAACACTGCACTGGCTTCCGACGTCGGGCTACCGGCCGCTGTTCGACGACCCTGCGGCTGGTTGCGTCACATCATCCTGCCCGGCCTCACCGTGGGTCTCGTTGCCGCGGCCATCATGACCCGCTACATCCGGTCCGCCGTACTCGAAGTCGCCGCAATGGGTTACGTGCGCACGGCCCGGTCCAAAGGGCTGCCGCCGCGCGTGGTCACGATGCGGCACACCGTCCGAAACGCCGCCATACCGGTGCTGACCATCACCGGTATCCAGCTCGCGACCATCCTCGGCGGCGTGATCGTCGTCGAGGTGGTGTTCGCCTGGCCGGGGCTGGGCCGGCTCGTGTTCAACGCCGTCGCGGCACGCGACTATCCGGTCATTCAGGGCGCGGTGCTGCTGATCGCGGCGCTGTTCCTGCTCATCAACCTCATCGTCGATGTCTTGTATGCGGTGGTAGACCCGAGGATTCGGCTGTCATGACGCCTGATACCCATACCGAAGCCGCATCCGTCGAGGAGCAGTCCCGGGTCTCGGCGCTGCGACTGCTGGCAGGCAACCCGGTCACCGTGGCGAGCGCGGTCGTGCTCGCGGTCGTGGTGTTCGTCGCGGTCACCGCGTCGTGGATCGCGCCGTTCGGCATCAACGACATCGACGTGCCGAACGCGCTGCACCCGCCCAGCGGCGACCACTGGTTCGGCACCGACGAACTCGGCCGCGACGTGTTCTCCCGAGTCCTGGTCGGCGGTGCAGGCGTCGATGCGGGTCGCGGTGGTGAGCGTCGCATTCGCCGTGGTGGTCGGCGTGACCATCGGCGTCGTCGCGGGTTATCGCGGCGGCTGGCTCGACACGGTCGTGATGCGGGTCGTGGACGTGATGTTCGCCTTCCCGGTGCTGCTGCTCGCCCTCGCGGTGGTGGCGATCCTCGGGCCGGGTGTCACGACGACGATCCTGGCGATCGGCATCGTCTACACACCGATCTTCGCGCGGGTGGCCCGCGCCAGCACGCTCAGCGTCCGAGTGGAGCCGTTCGTGCAGGTGTCACGCACGATGGGCACCGGCAATCTGTACATGCTCGGCAGGCACATCCTGCCCAATATCGCCGGTCCGCTGATCGTGCAGACGTCGCTGTCGCTCGCCTTCGCGATCCTGTCCGAGGCGGCGCTGTCGTTCCTCGGGCTCGGCATCCAGCCGCCGCAGCCGTCGCTGGGCCGGATGATCTTCGACTCGCAGGGCTTCATCACGCTCGCCTGGTGGATGGCGGTGTTCCCCGGCGCAGCGATCGTCGTGATGGTGCTGGCGTTCAACCTGTTCGGCGACGGGCTGCGCGATGTGCTGGACCCCAAGCAGCGCACCATGATCGAGGCGCGGAGGCGCAGTGGCTGATTCCGTTCTGAGCGTGCAGGACCTGCGGGTGCGCATCGGCCGCCGCGAGATCGTCCGCGGCGTCTCGTTCGACGTCGAGCGCGAGGAGACGCTCGGCATCGTCGGCGAATCCGGTTCGGGCAAGTCGATGACGGTGCTGGCGGCGACAGGGCTGCTCGACGCGCCAGGCGCAGTCGTCAGCGGAACAAGTACGCTCGCCGCCGCGGCGGACGCGGCGCCGACACAACTCGTCGGCGCGTCGGCCGCGCCTGCTGCGCGAAGTGCACGGCGGCCGCATCGGATTCGTGTTCCAGGATCCCGGGTACCTCGCTGAATCCGCTGCTGACCGTCGAGCGTCAGATCACGGAATCCCTTGAAGCTCATCGCAATATGACCAGAAGGCAGGCGACGGGACGTGCGCTGGAGCTGCTCGAGGCGGTCGGGTTGCCCGAACCGCAGACGCGCCTGAGCTCCTACCCGCATCAGCTGTCGGGCGGGCAGCGGCAGCGGGTGATGATCGCGATCGCGCTGGCGTGCGACCCCGAGCTGCTGATCGCCGACGAGCCGACGACATCGCTGGACGTCACGACCCAGGCGCAGATCATCGAACTCGTGCGCGACCTGCAACGGGATTTCGGCACCGCGGTGGTGTGGATCAGCCACGACCTCGGGGTGATCGGCCAGGTCGCCGACGACGTGACCGTGCTGCAGGAGGGTCGGGCGGTCGAGCAGGCGCCGGTACTCGATGTATTCGACAATCCGCAACAGCCCTACACGCGGGAACTGTTGGACGCGCGTCCGCTTGTCGGGTCATCCGGTCCCCCGCCGCGGATCGCCGAGGCGCCGGTGTTGCTCCGCGTCGAGGGCCTCGATGTGCGTTTTCCGGTGACGACGCCGGTCGGCAGGTCGACCGTGCATGCGGTGAAGGACTTGAGTTTTCAGATTCGACCGGGGGACGACGCTCGGACTGGTCGGCGAATCGGGTTCGGGCAAGTCGACGGTGGCGGCGGCGCTGACGGGACTTGTCAAACCCGATGCCGGCACCGCAGACCTCGATGGGTCCGATGTCTTCGGTGTGCGGGGCGGCGCCGAAAAGGCACTGCGCCGACGCATCAGCCTGGTGTTCCAGGATCCGTTCTCCTCACTGAACCCCCGCATCAGGGCGGGGGCGGCGATCGCTGAACCGCTGTGGGTGCACCGGCTGGCCAAAGGCAAGCGGGCGCGCCCCAGGCGGGTGGCGGAACTGCTTGAGCTCGTGGGTCTTCCGGCGGCGTTCGCCTCGCGGTATCCACACGAACTCTCTGGCGGACAGCGTCAGCGGGTGAGCATTGCCAGGGCGCTGGCCGTCGAGCCCGACCTGCTCATCCTCGACGAATCGACCGCGTCGCTGGATGTTTCGGTCCAGGCGCGGGTGCTCGATCTGCTGGCCGATCTGCAACGCGACCTGAGCCTGACGTATCTGTTCATCGGGCACGATCTCGCGGTCATCCAACGAATGAGCCACGATGTGCTCGTCATGCGGGACGGCGAGGCCGTCGAGTACCGTCCCGCCGACGAGCTGTTCGACTCTCCCGAGCAGGAGTACACCCGCGCACTGCTGGCCGCGGTACCGCCAAGGCGGCCGCGCGCGGCGCTGTCGGGGTAATCGGGCAACGAGCACACACAGAATCCGATGCAAGCTCCTCGCGTCCGCGGCTACCAGCCCATCGATCCGGGGACGCCCTTGAACGGTCCCCTCACCCAACTCGTCACCCATCCGCCGTAGAAGCCGCCCGGCTGCGGCACGACCACCTCGCCGTTGACGGTGCAGCGGTCGACCGCCCCTGCCATCACGGCGATCGCACCCGCGATCGGCTCGAAGCCAGCGGTGGGAGCCGGGTACGTCCACGCGGCCGTCTGCGCACGCCTCGCGTCGGTCACCAGATCGAAATAGCTTGCCTGGCCTTTCCATTCGCACCAGGACGCACCCGACGTCGGCCGCAGCACGCCGTCGGCGAAGCAGTCCCTGGGCAGGTAGTACGTCGGCGGGTGGCTGGTCTCCAGAACCCGCCAAGCACGGGTCGTGGACGCGACCGTTTGGCCGCCGAGTTCGACGGTGATAGCACCCGTGAACTCCTCCAGGCGCGGCGGGCGGGGGTAGTCCCACACCGATTCCTGCCCGGGCAAGGGCTTTTCGGGTTCAGGCCACCGAGTCATCTGACCGCGCGGTCGACATCGCCCATCGGATTCCGCCCACGATGGCGTTGCCCGCCATTCGGATCACGGTGGACTCGACGGGTGGAACGTACGGCAGCCACAGCGGCGCACGCGCCCACGGCGGCAGCATCGCCACCGACGTCGCGGCCAGAACACCGTAGGGCGCCCGCGCGACGATCGGCAGCGGAGGTGTGAACAGCAGGTATCGGGCCGCGTCCCTGGCCGCCGCCGTACCCCGCAACTCGGGCCGGTATGCGGAGATGCGTTGCTGCAGCTGCTTTTCCGTACGCGGTGGATCCGAGACCCCGAGTGCCTCGGCGACGCGGGCGGTGTCGGCGACGTACCCGTCGCGGCCGTTCTGGTCGAGCGGTGCGGCGCCGTAGCGTTGGTAGGCGAGAAGAAAACTGTCCACCTCGGCGATGTGCACCCACTCCAGCAGATGCGGGTCGGAGGCTTCATACGGCGTGCCGTCCGGAGCGACGCCGTGCACCCGCCGGTGGATTCCGCGCACCTTGTCGACCGCTCGCTGCGCGTCGTCCGCCGTGCCGAATGTGGTGACGGCGAGGAAGGTGCTGGTGCGTTGCAGGCGCCCCCACGGGTCGCCGCGGTAGTCCGAATGTTCGGCGACACCCGCCATCGCGAGTGGGTGCAGCGACTGGAGAAGAAGCGCCCGCAGGCCACCGACGAACATCGACGCATCGGCGTGGACCCGCCGGATGGGCCGGTCCTCACCGAACCAGCGTGGGCCGGGTGTGTTGTGGATACGGCGCCTGTTGCTTGCGCCCTCGGGCCCGGCGACCAAGCCGAAGAGTGCGCGTCCGAGGCCGGCACGCACCGCGCCGAGGTCGCTCAACATGCTCATTACACCGACGGTACCGCTACTTCGTTCTGGCGGACTCGCGCCGTTCGGTCACGCGTTGCGCGAAATTCTTGCCGGCTTCGTCCACCACGTCGCCGAAGCCGGGCCGCCCGGGTTGCGCCAATACTTCGGCCGCATGGCGACGAATCTGGTCGGGAAGCACTGCCGCCATCGCGGCGACCGGGCGGGAGTCCCGGGTCACCTTCTTCTTGAACAGCTCGGGATGTAGATAGTTGCCCTTTTCGCCCACCGGCTTTTCTTCCTCGACCGGGATGCGGTTCGCCTCTGCCCATGCATCGCGACGCACGCCGGTGACCTGCCAGCAGACTTTCACTTTCGGCGGGTCCGACTCAATCGTGAACTCGTTGTTGCGGATTTCCTTCGAAACCATCAGCTTGGCGAACTGCCCAATGGCGGTCAGCTGGTATCGGAAATCACGGTTGAGCGCCTCGAAGTACTTCGGCAGGGACACCCGCGCTTTTCCGCGCTTGTCGGTCTTCACGGTTCCGCTGTAGACGTTCATCATCTCCGGCGACTCGACGAAGGAATGGGACAGCGCCCTGTTCTTCGGGTCGTCCGGATGGTCGATGCGGAATCCGCCCCCGCCCTTGGTAATCGAGCCAGTCACTTTGACGTTTCCGATGAAGAGCCCGGCGTTACCGCCTGCGCTCCGCCCGTACACCGCGCCGGTGCTCGGATCCGTACTGAACGTGAACCCCTCGACTCCGTTGCCGAGAACGCTCTCCCCCAAGACTCCCCCGCCTGAATCCTTCGAAAAATGCACACCCTGAACCGCATAGCCGTCGCCGTATGTGACGCCCTCGATCGCGTTGGCGGTTTGGCTTTCGCCATGGATTCCGACGCCCTTGTCACTCAGGCCAATGACGCCATACGGGGTGCCGTCGCCTCGACCGGCGAAGCCCTCGCCGAGCACTGCCGTACCGGCCCATGAGCTGCCGCGGACTCCCGTCCCGGTTCCGGCCTCGCCGACCACTCCTTCACCATCCCCGCCGGAGCCCAGCACCGCGATTCCCGCGCTGCCAGCTATACCGAGGATCGAGGCTACGGTCGGGTCGGAGTCAGGGTTCGTGCTGTATGCGTAGACGCCGGAGAACTTCTCGCTGAATCCGCAGACTCCGCAGGCCGTCTCGCTGTGGCCGATGATGCCCGGGCGATCGGTGCCATGGCCGATCACGCCGGCCTTGAGCATGCTGGCGATCAGGATGTTTCCGCCCGGCGGCACGGCCCCACTGGTGCCGAAGACTCCGACGTCGGTGTTCGAGTCGCCCCAAACGCCGACCGGAACCGTGTTGCCGGACTCGTCTTTGGGCTCTTGGCCGCTGACTGCAGGGTCAAATCCCGTGACGTTCGCCATTGCACCGCTCCCCTCCTGTATGACCTGAGCTTGCAGGATCATCCTTCTCGGAGCGCGCGTCGTTGGGTGCCGTTGCGCACAAATGAACACCACGACTTCATCCTCGACATCTGTGCTTGGATGGCGGCGTGGCCGTAGGTGACGGCTCGTCATCTGACCTCGAGGAAGCGACGGCGGAGTTCGTCGCCGTACGAGGGCGGCTGTTCGGCATCGCCTACCGAATGCTCGGAAGCCGCACCGAGGCCGAGGACATCGTGCAAGAGACCTGGCTGCGCTGGCAGAACTATGACCACAGCACGGTCTTGGACCCCGCGGCGTTCCTGGCGACGACGACCACCCGCCTGTGTCTGAACGCCCTGCAGTCCGCGCGGGCGCGGCGCGAAACCTACATCGGCCCATGGCTTCCCGAGCCTGTGGACACCAGCGCCGACCCCCAACTCGGTGCCGAGCGCGGCGAAGCACTCGAGCTGGCCACCCTGATGCTGCTAGAGCGGCTCCCTCCGACCGAGCGCGCCGCCTACGTCTTACGCGAGGCGTTCGATTACCCCTATGTGCAGATCGCGGAGGTGCTTGCGGTCAAGGAGGACAACGCGCGTCAGCTCGTCAGCCGCGCCCGCAGGCACATCGCCGACGAACGCAGTGCGCCGGTGGATTCGGCCGAGCAGAGGCGGCTGTTGGAGGCTCTGGTGGCGGCCGCGCAGAAGGGCGATCTGCAGCGGCTCGAGACGCTGCTCGCCGAGGACGTCGTGAGCTACACCGACGGCAACGGAATGCGTGGAGCGGCGCGCAAACCCGTCCGCCGCAGGTCGGTGGTGGCCAAGTTCCTAACGGCCTTTGCGCCGACGTTCTGGCCGGGCACCGCACTCACCTGGATCGAGGCCAACGGCCAACCGTCTGTGTTGATCTCGCGGGGCGACGACGTCGTCGCGCTGTTGACGGTCACGGCCACCGCAAAGGGCATCGACCAACTCATGTGGGTGATGAGCCCCGACAAGCTGCGCCTGATCTCGACGCCGCTGTAGCGCGTGGCGCAGATCTCATCGATTTCCGTCACGGGCGCACGGGCCAAACGGTCTTAGCTGGTAAACCGACGCAACGGTGCGTCGGCCCTTACCGGAAGGCTCATCATGGACATGATCAGAGCGACCGCGGTACTGGTCGTTTCAATCATCATCACCACAGCGATCATCGTGACAATGCTGGTCGACGCCCTGGCCGGCCACACGACCGCCGCCTCCGCTCAGCTCGGCACGTGCACGAGCACGGTCCATCCTGTGGTGCACACCCTTGACTTCATCGATACCAGATGCTGACCGAAAATATGTGCTGAGATCGCCTCCAAGAATCTTTCAAGGCGTCCACCGCAGCCTTGTAGCCGTCCCATCAGGAACGGACAGACAAGGATCACCATGAAGATCACCACGACAGCGATAGCCGCATTGACGGCGATGTTCGTCGGCGGGTGCACGGCGTCGACAGGATCGACCGCCGTGCACAGCGCGCCTGCCAGTCCGGCGCCGACGACCTCAACGGCGGCGGCTCGACCTGCCGGCGCCCGTGGTGCAGAAGGGTCGATCGAATCCATCCCCTGGTCACAGGTCGGTCCCGGGTGGATGCTTGCGACCTGGAGCCCGGTCTCGGGCACTCGCCCCGGCGAGGACCCGCCAGCAGGCGAGCCGACCCGCGACGTCGCGAAGACGACGCTGTATCTGGTCGACCCCGCAGGGGGCCGCTACCCGATCACCACCTTCCCGCCGCCCGGCGAGAAGGCGGGACCCGAGTTGGTCGACTGGTCGGGCGACGGCAGCAAGGCCCTGTTCCACACCGCGGGCGATCCCGCGACGGCAACCGTGGTCGATCTGCACACCGGCAAGCAGACCACGGTGACCGTCGACGGTTATCCGCGCTTCACCCGTCCCGACGGCAAGGCCCTTCTGCTGAGCCACGACCGCATGAGTGAGACGCCTGCGACGCTCGAGCGAGTCGATCTTGCGGGCCAACCACAGCTGACGTATCCGACGGACAAGCTCAAGAACGAGTACAACGGTCGCTTTCTGTCCACACCCGATGGCACCCGGCTCGTCCTCGGCACGGCGTCGGGACTGGCCCTCATGGGTAACGACGGGACAGTCGGTGCGCCCCTTCCCGTTCCGGGCCAGGCCGACTGCAGCCCGGTCCGGTGGTGGGATGAAGACCCGGGCACGACGGTGCTCGCGCGCTGCACGACCAGCGACAGCTGGTACACGTCGAGCCTCTGGCGGGTGCCGATCGACGGCGGTGCTCCGACCGCGCTCACCGCGCCGAACAACGGCAACAACAGGGGCAAAGATCTCGGCGACGTGAACGCCTGGAATCTGCCTGCAGGCACGTTCGTACAGGCCCTGGGTCCGTGCGGCGTCATCTATCTCGCCAAGCTGACCGACGACGGCACCACCACGCCGGTGTCGGTGCCCCAGGTCAACGATGCGAAGAGCATCGAGGTGATCGGCGTCGACGGTAATGCACTGGACCTGCAAGCCCAGGCGGCATGCGGCGGCGGTCAGTCGCTGCTGCGCTTCGACCCGGCAGCCGACACGACCACGGTGCTGCTCGGGCCGCCCGTCAACGGCGGCGGCGTGATCGATGTCGTGCCATATGAGGGACAGAGGTAGGAAGTCATGACGAATCGCCGACTGCTCGTTGCGCTTTCGGGCGCGGTCGTCGTCGCAGGCGTTGCGGGATGCGGCGCGTCCGGCACCGGCACCCCGGGCGCTCCGCCAGCCGCGTCCGCGACCGTCGCGCACTCACCGGCCGACAGCGCGCAATCGCCGTGCGACACACTCGGCGGAACGAGCGATCCCGACGGCACCTGCCACGTCCACAGCGAGACCCCGACCTACACACTCGATTTCCGCTTTCCGGTCAGCTACCCCGACATGCAGCCGGTAACCGACTTCATCGCGCACAAGCGCGATGAGTTCATCGACTGGCTCAAGAAGTATCCCGTGCCGAACGGCATCAGCAGCGCACTGAATATCGTCGGCACGTCGTATGAGTCATCAGGCACCAAAAGCCTCGTCCTCGACATCGGGACCGAGGGCGGCGTCCACCCCGTGACGACGTACAAGGCCTTCAACTACGACGTCCAAAAGCGGGCTCCGATCACGTTCGACACGATGTTCAAACCGGGCGATGCGCCGCTGGCCGTGTTGAACCCAATCGCTCAACAGGAGTTGGACAAACGCGAAGCCGCTGACATATCGGCGGCCGACGCCGGTCTCGACACGTACCAGAACTTCGCGATCACCGACGACTCGCTGATCTTCTTCATCAAGCAGGACGGCGCGTTTCCGCACTATGTCGGGTCGCTCCGAATGACTGTGCCCCGCAGTGAACTCGGGCCGCTGCTGGCCGGTTCCGGTTCGGTAGCGCCCTGCGGTTCAGGCCAGGTGACCGTGACAGCCGCGCCGCCCCAAGCGGCCGCCGGGCATCGGGCGGTGACACTGACATTCGGTCTCGCGCCCGGCGCGGGTGCGTGCACGCTCGCGGGCTATCCCGGCGTGGACACCGGCGCGGGCGGACCGCTCGTGCATGCCCAGCGCCTGCCGCGGGGCTACATGGGCGGCCTAGCCGAGGGCAGCGATGAGCCGCCTGTGGTCACTGTTTCACCGACGGAGTCGGCACATGCCATCGTCGAAGGTCTGGCAGTCGACGAGAACGGCAATCAGTGCCCGACGTACACCGACCTGCGGGTCACTCCCCCCGACACGACCGAAACATCAACCGTGCCAACAACAATCGATGTGTGCATGCTGATCGAACATCCGGTCATCGCGTGACGAACGTCAGGTGACCTTCAGCACGGCGCCGATCGCGAGGCCGAGCACCAGCAGCGCACCTGCCTGGCGCGTGTGCAGCCAGGCCAAGGCCGCGTACCACAACGGCCACACGGGATAGTTCGGTGGCGGTTCCTCGGGCGGTGGGCGACGGAACCGCGGCCAGACCTTCCAGAGCCGCGGAAGGGCGAGAACGACGAGAAGAGCGGGCCACGGCATGGCGCCGAGCGCGACGACAACCGCGACGAGCACGTAGAACCCGACCATCATCGCCAGGGTCGCAACCCGTGCGCGCTGGGCACCGAGAATGACTGGCAGCGTGTGGATTCCGAGCGGCTCGTCGAACGGAATCTTGTCGATGTGCTTGCCCATCAACACCGTGGTGCACAGCAACCCGTACGGCAGCGACGCCAGCACGATGTCCCAGCCGACGGTCCCGACGGCGGAGTAGTAGGTACCGCACACCATCAGCGGACCCCACACGACGAACACGTCGGGTTCACCGAGGCCACGCTTCTTCAGCCGCAGAGGCGGTGCGGTGTAGACGACGCTGAGCACGAAACCCGCGAGCGCGAATGCCAGCACCGGCCAGCCGCGGGCGAGCGTCAGCACGACCAGGATGGCCAGGTCGAGGATGTTCACCAGCAAGATCGACACCAGCAAAGTCCGGCGACTCACCAACCCGGACAGCACGGGATGCGGCGCATACAGCGCGCGGGGGTAACTGGCGCTGTCGGTGCCAACCTGGGTGTCGAACAGGTCATTCATCAGATTGTTGGCGACATGGGCCAGGGTGATGCCGACCAGCGAGAGAACCAGCCAACGCCAGTCCAGGCCCGGCTCCCCGACCGCGAGCAGCGCCGCCACCAGGCCGGACACCAGCGTCATCGGCAGTACCGCCGCCCTGGTCACGACGAGCCAGCGCGTAACCGTGTCGATCGGGGCGTCGGGCGGCGGGTTGGTGGTGCGGAGTGCATACGCCCAGGAGGACACCCTGGAGCGAGACGTGACCTCGGTCATTCCCGCATCGTATGCCTACCAGCGCCGATGAAGGGATGACCGTCATGGACGGGTGGCGTACAAGGTGGTGCGGATGAAGACGGTGCTTCCGTAGGGGTGCAGTATTTGGCTGTGCCTTCTGAACACGAACATCAACGGCCCGTTTCGAGACGCGATGTCCTCAAGTCGGCGCTGTCGGCACCAGTCCTTGTCGGCCTCGGTGGGCTGACATCAATGGTTGCGGCTCCGAAAGCGTCGGCCGCCAACTCCAAACTGATCGATTTCGCGGAGCGACTGGTTCCCGCGGATCAGGTTGCGGCGGCAGGCTATGCCGGAGCCCTGGTCTACGTGTCCGAGCTGCGACCGGGCGCCACCTTCGATTTCAAACCCGTCAGCCGCGAGTATGCGGATGCGCTGCGCGCCGCGGGGCTGCACGTCGTCAGCTGCTACCAATTCGGCAAGCCCGGTTGGCCGACCCCGTCGGACTTCACCCGCGGATACGACGGCGGTGTCGCGGATGCACAGACGGCGCTGGGCCTCCACGCCGCGGCGGGAGGGCCGGACTCGGCGCCGATCTTCTTCAGCATCGACGAGGACATCGACGCCGGTACATGGAAAAGCGTTGCGGCTCAGTGGCTCAAAGGAATCAACTCGGTGCTGAGCGTGGAGCGCACCGGTGTCTACGGGAGCGCCGGGGTGTGTGGATGGGCCATCGGCGACGGCGTCATCGGGCATTCGACAACCCCGGGATATCGGTGGGCGTGGCAGACAAGAGCGTGGTCGCACGGTCAGCGTGAACCCGCGGCCGTGCTCTATCAGAGCGTCATCGTCACCGCGTCTGACCCGGGTATCAGTCTGGGCGATACCCATGTGGACGAGGACGACATCCTCGCGGCCGATTTCGGCCAGTGGGATCTCGCTCGGTGACCGCTGCTAGGCCTTGTCCATATAGATGAGGACAGTGCCTGCGGTGATCGGCGTCGGACTACCGCAGGCCGGCCCGTCGGAGGTACTGATGATTGTTCCCCTCATCTTGGTGGTTCCGGCATCAAGTACCAACTGCGAGCTACCGGGCGCGAAGGTGCCGTTCCTGCAATTGACGGCATCGGGTGTGTGCCGGGTGGCGACCCACTGGCCGTTCGTCAGCTGCGCGTCCCACGTCGCCCCGTATTCATCGCGGAACTGCGCACAACCGGTCCCGCACAGATCGACGTGCCACATCATGGGTGTATTGCCGGGGGCTGTGACGTTGCCCATGCGCGTAACGTTGTAAAAGCCGCTGAGATCATCGGCCCAAGCCGGGCCGGCGACGCCGATAACTGTTGCGCTTAAAAGAGCGGCCCCTGCAATTGTCCGAACTAATCCCATGCTCTCCCCTTGCCGCACCCGCTGCGATGCCGTTCGCACATTCTGCGGCCAAGACGTCGACAAGTCACGAGATCGACGAGATGGAAGCTCGACCGACGGCTTTTACTCGATCTTGACCGTGTGTTGAATCCGCCCCCCGACGATGGTCGAGTGACTACGCTTCAGGCGGTGGAGCTGGGGGTTTTAGGGCGTCTCCAGGTCCGGCGGGACGGGGCGCCGGTGGCGATACCCGGCGCCAAACCGCGCGCCATCCTCACGATGCTCGGTCTGCACAGTGGTGCGGTCGTTTCGGCGGACACATTGCTCGAGCTGCTGTGGGGCGACGACTCGCCGCGCACTGCGGCCAAAGCACTGCAGACCCACATTTCTTCGCTGCGTCGCACCCTCGGCGATGGATTCGTCCTGACCGAGGGTGCCGGTTGGACGCTCGCCGATACGGAGGTGGACGCCTCGCGTTACAAGGCGGCGGCGAGACTGGGGCGCGACGCGGCAGCCGCGGGCGACACCAGCCAAGCGGTGGCACGGTTCGAGGAGGCGCTCACTCTGTGGCGCGGAATTCCCGAGCTGCCGGACGGTCAACGAGGGTCGTCGGAGAAGACGCGCTGGATCGAAATACACGCCGCACTCGTGGAAGACCGGGCGGACGCGCTGCTCGCAACGGGCCGTGCCGCGGAGATCATCGGCGAACTCGAAGCCGCGGTGGCCGACGCGCCACTTCGCGAGCGGCGGTGGGGCCAGTTGATGGTCGCTCTCTACCGCGCGGGCAGACAGGGCGAGGCTCTCGGCGCCTATCAACGAGCGCGGTCATTGCTCGCCGACCAGTTGGGCGTCGACCCTGGGCCAGACCTCCGGCGGCTCGAGGCTGCCATCGTGGCCCAAGACGCGGCCCTGGATATGCCTGTGGCACAGCATGTCTCGACCGTGACGCGGGCGGTCACGTTCCTCCTCACCGACATCGAGGGATCCACGGAAGCATGGGAGGCCCACGCCGAGGCGATGGCGGCGGCCCTCGCACGCCACGACGAGCTCGTCGAACAAGTCGTCACGTCCGGCGGAGGGCGGCTGATCAAGACACGCGGCGAAGGCGACGCCACGTTCTCGGTCTTCGAACGACCATCGGCGGCGGCCGCGGCAGCCATCGAGCTACAAGAAGCCATCGCCCACGAGCCATGGGCTCTGCGTGAGCCGATGAGAGTCCGCGTGGCACTGCACACCGGCGAGGTCGAACTTCGCGACGGCGACTACTTCGGTCGAGCGGTCAACCGCGCCGCGCGGTTACGGTCGCTGGCATCGGGTGGCCAGATTCTGTGCTCGGGCGCGACCGCCGAGCTCGTGATCGACTCCCTGGCCGACGACGTCGTGCTTGCCGACCTCGGGACGCGCCAGCTTCGCAACCTCGCACGTCCGGAGCACGTGTTCGAGCTTCGACTGCAGACCGACGACGACCGTCCCGAGGAGGTCGCGACCGACGAACCGATGGAGCGGCCGGAAGTGCCCGCAGCACTCACCGGTCCCGGACCATTCGTCGGCCGCGGCCGTGAGCTCGAGCAGCTGTCGTCCGCCTGGCAGACCGCGCTTTCCGGTGGCATGCGCGCATTGCTGATCGCCGGCGAGCCGGGCGTCGGCAAGACCCGTCTGGCAGGCGAGTGGTCGCGACTGGCCTACGAGCAGGGCGCCGTCGTGCTGTACGGCCGTTGCGACGAGGACCTCGGCGCGCCGTACCAACCGTTCGCCGAAGCGCTGCGGTCGCTTGTCCCCTGCCTCGGCGAGGGCCGGTTGCGAGGGTTGCGTGGCGCAGAAGCCCTGCTGTCGCTGGTGCCCGGATTGACCGATGTCCTGCCCGATCTGGCCGCGCCGACGCATGCCGACCCGGACACCGAGCGCTACGCATTGTTCGATGCGGTCGTCGCGCTGCTGGAAGTCGCCTCTGCGGGCACGCCCGTCGTCCTCGTGCTCGACGACCTTCACTGGGCAGCCAAACCTACGCTTCTCCTGCTGCGGCATCTGCTGCGCTTCGGCGAACAGACCCGCGTGCAGATCGTTGGCACTTACCGAAGCACGGATCTCGACCGCTCCCATCCCCTGGCGGCAATGCTCGCCGATCTTCATCGCGATGGCACCGCAGAGCGCCTGCAACTCAGCGGCCTCGACGAGCACGACGTGACGACGTACGTCGCCGAGGCCGGGTACGACGACGAAGAGCTCGCGAGGGCATTGGCATCGGTCACCGGTGGCAACCCGTTCTTCCTCATCGAAGCGTTGCGCCACGTGGACGAAAGCGGCGGCGCCTGGGATCAGAGCACCTTGCCGCAGGGTGTGCGAGAAGCGGTAAGCCGCCGCCTTTCTCGCCTTCCAGTGGAAACGAACAAGGCGCTCGCCGCTGCCGCAGTGGTGGGAAGCAGATTCGCGGTCGAATTGGTCGAGCGTGTCGTCGATCAGGATCTCGTCGACGCGTTCGACGAGGCGTGCAAGGCCGGCATTGTCATCGAGGAGCCCGGCGGTTACTACCGGTTCAATCACGCGCTCGTGCGGCAGTCGTTGCTTGCCGAGCTGCCGTCGGTGCGGCGCATGCGGCTGCACCAGCGCATCGCGACGACGCTCGAGGCGATGCCCGGCGGGGACGATGAGCTGCTGGCTGAACTGGCCCACCACTACTTCGAATGTGCGTGGGCGGGTAACGCGGCCAAGGCTGTTGAGTACTGCCGTCGTGCCGCAGACCAGGCGATGGCTCGGCTAGCCTATGAGGGCGCCGCCGACCTGTACGACCGCGCCCTGCACGCGCTGGAGGAGCTCGACGAAGAGCTGTCGGACCGCGATGACCAGACCATCGACCTACTGGTCGCACGCTGCGAGGCGCTGCTTGCCGCGGGAGACGTGGCTTCGGCCGCAGGAGTGGTAGCGCAACTGCAGCAAGCGACGCGCGGCTCCGCTCGGCTGGCGGCATGGGCAACATGTTTCGACGGCCAACTTTCGATGCTGATCCACCCCGAGCGGTTGGACGAGATCGAGGCTGCGGTGGGGGCAGCTGCGGACAGGCTGGCCGAATTGGACGATGCTGCAGGAGAAGCCAAGGCGCACACCGTCCGCGCGGTGTGCCTCGCGCGTCTTGGACGAATCGGCGACTGCGAGGTCGCTTTGGATCACGCTCTCACCGCGGCGCGTCGAGCGCGTGAAAGTCGCCGCGTGAACGCGGTTCTGGCCGCCGCGCCCCTTGCCGCGCTGTGGGGGCCAAACCCGGTTCCGCGCGCGGGCGGTCGGTGCCTTGACGTGGTGCGGCTGCTCAGGATCACGACCGAATCGCCTGCGGTCGAGGCGACGTCGACGCGGTGCCAGGCCGTGCTGGAGGCTTTCCGCGGGCGTGCCGCGGCAGGGCGACGAATGATCGACTCGGCGCGCCGCACCATCGCGGAGCTGGGCTTGCGACATGCGCTCCTCGAGGTGGAACAGTTCGCAGGCATCGTCGAGCTGGTCGCCGACGATCCCGCTGCAGCCGAGCCGCATCTGCGTCTGGCCTACAAGGGCTTTCGCCGCATGGGGCTCGACGCGGACACCGCTGACACCGCGGCCCTGTTGGGTCGCACCTGTCTCGCGCTGGACCGGGACGCCGAGGCCGACGAGCTATGTGCAGAGAGTGAACGTCTGGCTGGCCATGCGCTGAAGGCATCGATTGCGTGGCGCACGCTTAGGGCACAGTTGCTGTCACGAGGTGGTGAACACGACGAGGCTCGGCGGCTAGCGGAGGCCGCCGTGGCGATGGCCGAGAGCACGGACATATTGGTCGATCACGGCGATGCCTGTCTGGCGCTTGCGACGGTGTTGCGCGCCGCCGGCGATGTCGCGGGAGCGCGATCCGCGGCAGAGCAGGCGGTCGGCCTGTATGACAGGAAAGGTGCTGCGGCACTGGCGGAGACGGCACGCGGCATTCTCGGCGATCGCGAGATTCCGACTCCCCCAACGCCACCCGAAGCACCGGCCGTCCAACTGGACAATGCCTGCGTTCGAGTGCTGCGACGCGGGGAGAGTGCTGTTGAACGGCGGGCATGGGATGAGGTCGACCAGCTTTTCGCGACCGACATGGCCGTAGAGAGCCGACGGAAGATGGTCCACTTCACCCGGGATGATCTTCCGTCTGGCGACTGGCCACAGATAACGAGAAGTCTTGTTGAGAACGACGCGATGCGCTTCCGCATCGCGGTACTCGCCGTCCGAGGCGAACGCTTGGCCCTTACTCGACTGGAGAACGGGACGGCCGATATAAGCCCAGGGGCGCCGCAAGACGAGCTACTCCAGCTGTTCGGCCTCGATGAAGACGGGCGGATCGCGTTGCAAATATCGTTTGACATCGACGATATGGACGCCGCCCTGGCCGAACTCGACGCTGCGCACGCGCGATTCGAGGCGGAGCCCGGTCGAGGATTGAGTGCCGAACTCGACAACGCATGCGTGCGGAGGATCAATCAACTCGCCGACACCTTCAATCGCGAAGCCTGGTCGGATGTTGAGCAGCTGTTCGCGAGCGATGTCGTTGTCGAGAGTCGACGGAAGATTGTCCGGTGGAAGCTCGACGATCTTCCGTCTGGGCACTGGCCAACTGAGCTACGGCGTTTTGGCGAGATGGGCGGAATCCGGCATCGAAACACGATTGTCGCCACGCGGGGCGAGCGCGTGGCTCTGATCCGAACGCAGGTAGACACGCCGGACGTGAGCGCCAACGCGCCAATGGACGAGTCGCTGCTGCTGTATGGCCTCGATGAAGGCGGGCGAATCGCACTGCAGGTGTTTTTCGACGTCGAAGACCTCGAAACGGCAATGGCCGAAGTTGACGCAGCTCACGCGCGATTCGAGGCGGAGCAGCCGAGGACGCGACGGCTAGAAAATGCGGCAAGCCGAGTATGCGAACGCTTCCAGGCGTATTTGGCGACCAGCGACTGGGCCGCGATGACCGACGCCCTCGCCGAGAACAGTTCCATCGATGACCGCCGTCGGGTGGTGAGGGCCGGGATCACCAGCGGTCGAGATGTTCAAATCGCGAACATGCGGTCGGGGTGGGACATCGGTTACGGAATCGTGACGTCGAAAGTCATTGCGACGCGCGGCGAGCGCCTCATCCTGAGTCTTGTCAGTCTCTCGGGCGACGACCAGCGGCCAGAACCTTTCCAGACCGAGATGCTTCGCGTTTTCGAGATAAATGCCGATGAGCGGATCACAGCGCGTGTCCTATTCGATCGCGACGATATCGACGCTGCCTTCGACGATCTTGACGCGCGGTATCTCGCAGGCGAAGCAGCTGCCCATCCGCAGAGTTGGTCGGCCGCTGCAAGTGGAGTTACGGCGACCAATCGGCATGAAGTCCCCCCCGCGACGCCCGACTTCGTCATCGTCGATCACCAACTACAACACACAACCACCGGCACGAGTGGACTCACCGAATACCTGCAAGCCTCCTGGGATCTGACGCCCGGCTTTCGCGTCTACATCGAGGCCGTGCATCAGCTGAGCGATGTCGGAGCGGTCATCGCCCTTGTGGTGCATGGGACTTTGGCTGGCGGCGGCGATGCGGAATGGCGCATAGCCGAACTCGTGACCCACGAAGGCGGCCTCAGCAACCGCTGCGAAATGTTCGACGAGAGAGACCTCGACAAGGCGCTCGCGCGATTCGACGAATTGAGCACACCGACGAGGCAGTTGGAGAACGCCGCGAGCCGAGTCGTCGACCAGTATTTGGCGCACTTCGCGACCCGCGACTGGGACGTTATGGCGGAGATGCTGACCGAAGATATCTCCAACGACGAGCGTCGCCGCGTGGTGAACGCGGGCGTCCGGCGCGGTCGCGATAGCGAAATCGCGAACGTGAAAATCATCGCAGGACTCGGCTGCACAAACATCTCGTCCGCCCCCATTGCCACCCGTGGCGAACGCCTCGTGCTCGCTCGTCACTCCTTTACGGGCGACGAGCGGCATCAGTCGTTCCGTAGCGAAATGATCGACGTCGTCGAGATCAACGACGACAACCAAATTGCGACTCACGTCGTGTTCGACACCGACGATATCGACGCCGCCTTCGAAGAACTTGACGCGCGGTACCTCGCGGGCGACGCCGCCGCCCATGCGAGCACGTGGTCGGCGACGACGGCTGCATTCGCAGCGATCAACCGACATGAACTCCCCCTTGCAACGCCCGACTACGTGATCGTCGACCACCAGCTGCAGCACACGACGACCGACGCGAGCGGACTGACCGAATACCTCTCAGCTTCATGGGAACTCACACCAGGTCTTCGCATGTACATCGAGGAAGTACATCAGCTGAGCGAGCTGGGTGTGGTCATTACCCTTGTGGCCCATGGAACGTCGCCACAGGGGCTGGACGTCGATTGGCGGATGGTCCAAGTGCTGACCGCCAAAGGCGGCGTTGGCGATCGCTGCGAGGTATTCAACGAGAGAGACCTCGACGCCGCACTCGCGCGGTTCGAAGAATTGAGCCGTCCCCCGAGGCAACTGGAAAACGCGGCAAGCCAGGCTTACGACCACTTCTGGGCATGCTACGAGGACCGCGATTGGAAAGCGGTTGCGTCGATGCTGGCAGAAGGGCATACCACCGACGATCGCCGGCGGGTGATCGGCTCCGGGGCACGCCACGGCCGGGAAGCCATGATTAGCGATCTGCAAGTGACAGCCACCAAATTCGGACCCATGGGTATGACCTCGGTCGTCATCGCCACGCGTGGCACGCATCTCGCCCTGATTCATGCGCGATATTCGGGCCGCGATCAGCGACCTGAGTCGTTCCACACCGACGCATTGACCATCGTTGAAATCGACGCAGACGAGCGGATTGCCGCATTCGTGTTGATCGACCCGGACGATATCGAGACTGCGTTCGAGGAGCTCGAAGCGCGATACCTAGTCGGTGAAGCGGCGGCCCACGCGCAAACGTGGTCGGTCATCACTCGTGGCCACGCCGCCGTCAACCGGCGCGAACTTCCCCCGATCACCCCGGACTGCGTAGACATCGACCACCGCCGAGGGGCGGCGTTCGCGCCGGGCGAGCTGGCTGCTTATCTCCAAGCCGGGTCGGACCTCAATCACAACGTCCGAACGCACGTAGAGGTTGTTCATCGGCTGACTGACCTCGGAGCAGTCTGCACCCACGTGGGACATGGCGTCACGGGCGAGGGCTTCGATGCTGAGTGGCGGGGAGTCGACCTGGTGACGGTATTAGGCGACATGGTCAACCGCTGTGAGGTGTTCGACGAGGCTGACCTCGACGCCGTGCTCGCGCGATTCGATGAGCTGAGCCGACCTGCGCACGAGCTGGAAAACTCCGCGAGCCAAGTGGCCAAGCGCTTCTGGTGTGACTTCGTGGCGCGCGACTGGGAGGCGATGTCGCAAATACTCGCCGATGAGGTCTCGACGGAAGATCGCCGTCGAGTGGTGAGCGCGGGTAGCCAACATGGTCGAGAATTCGACATCGCGAATATGCGAGCCACCGCTGACATCGGGGTAAAGAATGCCACGTTGACAGTCCTTGCGACCCGCGGCGAGCGCCTGGCGCTCAGCCGGGTTCGCTTGTCCGGCCGAGACCAGCGGCCCGAGGCGTTCCATACCGAGGCTCTCGGCATTGCCGAGATCGATGCCAACGGGCGGCTCGTGTCACACGTTGCGTTCGATCCCGACGATATCGACTCCGCCATCGCAGAGCTCGATGCGCGATACGTTGCGGGCGAAGCCGCCGTCCATGCTCAAACGTGGTCGGCCATAGCGCAGGGCTATCGTGCGCTCAACCGACAAGAAGTGCCTGCGACTGCTCCCGACTTCGTCGACGCCGATCATCGACGGATTGCAACGATCCGAACTGGTGATCTGCTCGGTTATATCCGTGCCACGCAAGACCTTACGAACGTGAGCGTCTACATGGAGTCAGTGCATCGACTGACCGATTTCGGAGCGGTCGTCAGCCATATCGCAACCGGAACATCGCCAGACGGATTCGACGCTGAGTGGCGCATGGTCATCGTCTTTACGGTCAATAGCGACGTAGTGAACCGCTGCGAGCTCTTCGATGAGGCAGATGTAGACGGCGCGCTGGCAAGGTTCGACGAACTCAGTCAGGAGACACCGCCGCCAAGTAACTCGGCAAGTCAGGTATACGAGCGCTTCTGCGCGTACTTCATGACTCGCGAATGGAGCGCGCTATCCGAGATCTTGGACGAGGACACTTCCATCAACGATCGTCGTCCGGTTGTGAATTACGGTCTCCTACAGGGCTGGGTGTCCGTAATTGACAGTTTGCAGGGCGCTCCGGAGCTTGGCGTAGCCCATATAGCACTGACCGTCGTTGCGACCCGCGGCGATCGCCTCGCCCTCGTTCATACCCGTTTCTCAAGCCAAGACGACCGGTCTGAGGCGGTCGAAACCGAGTTACTCAATGTCATCGAGATTGACGCCGACAGAAGGATCGTGGCGCAAATTCTGTCAGACCCAGCCGACATTGGCTCCGCCCTAGCAGAACTCGACGCTCGCTACCTCGCTGGCGAAGGGGCTGCGCACGCGCGCACGTGGTCGGTCATCAGTAGTGGCTATGCCGCACTCAACCGACACGAGCTTCTCGGCACGTCCGATTTTGTGAGCATCGATCACCGTCGAGGTAGAGCGTTCGCGCCTGGCGGTCTTCCCGCATACCTCCGTGCCACATGGGAACTCACGCAGCAAGGCATGATCTACGTGGAGGCCGTGCATCGGCTTACTGGTATCGGAGCGGTTGTCACCCAAGCGTCGTATGGGACGTCCAAGGAGGGCTTCGACGCCGAGTGGCGGGAGATCGCCGTTGTGACGATCGACGGCGAATTGGTCAACCGCTCCGAGTTATTCGACGAAGTCGATATCGATGCCGCCCTTGCACGGTTCGACGAGTTGTCTCCGCCTAGGCCGCAGCTGGAAAATACGGCAAGCCAAGTGGCCGAGCGCTTCAAAGCGTACTTCGCAGCGGATGACTGGGACGCTATGGCGGAAGCCACGGCCGATGACTTCTCAAGCGACGATCGCCGGCAGGTGGTGGGCGCAGGCGTCCGACAAGGTCCAGAAGCCCATATGACGGACATGCAAGCGCTCGCCGAATTATGGAGCAACGCGACATCGACTGTTGTGGCAACCCGCGGGCAGCGCCTTGTGCTCATCCGAGTCCAGTTCTTGAACCGCGAAAAAGGGACCGAGGCATTCCTCACAGAGGTGCTGAGCATCATCGAGATCGACGCGGACGGGCGAATGGCCGCGGTCGTATCCTTCGACCCCAACGACATCGACGCCGCCTTCGATGAGCTTGACGGGCGCTATCTCGTCGGCGAGGCGACGCCCTACGCGCACACATGGTCGACCGTCGCGAAGTCCAATGCAGCCTTCCGGCACGGCGAATCCGCCCCAACGACCCCGGACTGTGTGTATGTCGACCACCGACTGGTACGCACACCGCTCGACGCGGATACCATGGACGCCAATGTGCGTGCAGCATGGGATCTCACACCAAGGTTGAGTGTCCGTATCACAGCAGTACACCGACTCACCAGTTTGGGCGCGGTCATCACGCATATCGCGGAAGGCACATCGAAGGACGGATTCGACGCCGAGTGGCGCGACATCATCCTTCTGACGCTTGACGGCGACCTGATCGACCGCTGCGAGCTCTTCGACGAGGCCGACCTTGATGCCGCGCTCGCGCGATTCGACGAATTGCACTCACAGAAGACGCAATTGGAGAATGTGGCGAGCCGCGTGGATGGGCGATTGATTGACGGCTACGCAGATCGTGACTGGGCGGGTGTAGTCGAACTCCTCGCCGACGCGTACGAAGGTGGCGATCGTCGTCGCGTGGTGAACATCGGACGCCGGCAGGGACGCGATGCGGCGCTCGCACAAATGCAGACAATGGCCGACCTCGGAGTCAGCTTCGTCGCGCCGGATGTCATTGCGGTGCGCGGGGATCGCCTCGTGCTGAGTCGCGGCGGGTGGTCGGGGCCGGATCAGCGATCCGACGCATTCCACACCGCAGCACTCACCATCGTCGAGATCGACACCGAGGAGCGGATCATCGCACGCGTCATGTTCGACCTCGACGACATCGACGCTGCCTTCGACGAGCTCGAAAGGCGGTACCTCGCCGGGGAGGCTGCTCGCTACTCCGCCATGTGGTCGGTGATCTCGCAGGGTTACGCCGCACTCAATCGGCACGAGCTGGCCCCATCGATGTCGGACTGGGTGATCATCGATCATCAGGTGCGCGAAACGTTCGCGGGCGGCGATCTGAACGCATACGCCCGTTCCTCGTGGGACTTGATGCCCGACGTCAGGAATCGTATAGAGAAGGTGCATCGGCTGAGCAATCTCGGCGCAGTCATCACCCATATGGCGAACGGGACCACGCAGGACGGCTTCGAGGCCGAGTGGCGGATGATCGTGCTTCTCGCGGTGAGAGACGACGTGCTCAACCGCGGCGAGCTGTTCAACGAGACCGATCTCGCCACAGCGCTCGCGCGATTTGACGAACTACAGGCGCAGAAGCCGAGGCTCGAAAACGCCGCGACCCGCGGGTGGGAACCTCTTGTCGAGGCATTCAACCATCGCGACGTCGCGGGCTGGCTCGCCCGTGTAACGACCGATGGAAGAATAGAAGATCGACGAAAGGGCCTACGCGCCGTATCGGTGGGGCCGGAGCGGCGGCGGGCCTTTCGCGCTCTATTTGCGGCACCCGATAGTTGGCAGTTGACTGTGAACCCGATCGCGATCAGAGGATCTCGCCTGTGCCTCACCCGGCACTGCTACCGCGATATGGATGAAGCAGGTCACCCAATCACCATCGAGCTGGTCGCGGTGATGCAGGTAAATGACGATGGCATTATGCAAGATTCTGTGAGCTTCGATATCGACGACATCGATGCTGCCTTTGAAGAGCTCGACGCCCGGTATCTCGCTGGCGAAGCGGTAGTCCACGCGCATACGTGGTCGGTGATCACGCGGGCCTACGCAACAACCAACAACGGCGAAGTGCCCGCCAAGACTGAGGACTGCGTGACCCTCGATCATCGGCAGGGACTTGCGTTCGCGCCCGGCGACCTCGTGGCATATCCCAAGGCCGCATGGCAGGACACGCCAAATCTCAAAGCCTATGTCGAGACGGTTCATCGCCTGAGCGATCTGGGCGCGCTACTTACTCAGGCGGCGCACGGGACCACGCAGGACGGCTTCGACGCCGAGTGGCGGAACACCCTGCTTATGACTCGCGATGGCGATCTGATCAGTCGCTGCGAGCTTTTCGACGAGGCCGATCTTGACGCCGCGCTCGCGCGTTTCGACGAACTGCAAGCGCAGAAGCCGAGGCTCGAAAACGCCGCCATCCGGTCATGGGACCGCATGGTCGATGCGTACAACCGGCGCGACCGCGACGGCTTTCTTTCCGGGATCACAGTGGATGGCCGACTGGAAGACCGGCGAAAGGGCTTGCGTGCAGTATTCGGCGGCCCAGAGCGCCGGAAATCCGTGCATGAGCTATTCAAGGCACCAGACAGCTGGCTGCTCAACTCAGAGCCCATCGCGATAAGAGGGTCTCGACTTTCGCTGATCCGCCTGTGTCTTCGCGATACCAGCGAGGTGGATCAACCGATCACAGTCGAGCAAGTGACCGTCCTAGAAGTCAGCGACGACGACCTCTTGCGTGACACCGTCGCTTTCGATCCCGAGGACATCGACGCCGCCTTCGAAGAACTCGAATCCCGATATGCCGCAGGCGAAGCGGCAGACCATGCGCAGACGTGGTCAGTAATCACAACGGCTCAAGTCGCGCTCTGTCATCGACACGAGTTGCCTCCAACGACACCAGACTGGGTGAATCTCGATCATCGACGCGGGATTGGTTTCGCACCAGGCGATATGACGGCCTACATCCGTGCCCTTTGGGATAATGAGCAGGACGTCACCACGTACATCGAGGCCGTGCATCGGCTAAGCGACGTTGGGGTTGTGTTCGTCCAAGTGCTTCGGGGTTCGTCAGCAGACGGTTTCGACGCAGAATGGCGACTCGTCGAGCTTATGACGGTCGAAGGTGACCTCGTCAGCCGCGCCGAACTATTCGACGAGGCAGACCTCGATACCGCTCTCGCGCGATTCGACGAGATCAGCGGCCCGACGTCATAACTCCAGGCCGCAGGAGCGCTTTTCGGGCCCGATGTCAGGGCAGGCGTGCGCAGGTGCAGACGCCTACCGGCAGCGAGTCCTCGCCGGCCCGACTATGCCGGCGAGGCGCTACAAATCGAGAACCGCTTACTGCGTCCAGTCGACCGAACCGGGCGGGCCGCCGTCGTTGCACCGCGAGGCGACGATCCACCCTCCTGGTAGGTCGGTGAGAGCCTCGCCTTCGGCCTCCTGGATCGTGGCCCCCTCGGCAGGGCTGAAGGCGCCTCCGTTAGAGGCCAGTGCGCCGCACTGGCTGAACACCAGGACCCTCTTGCACTGGGCGCCACAGCGGGCCCAGTTGCCGAAGTAAAGGGCTTCTCCCCTGCTTGCCTTGCCCCAATAGAGCTGCCATGCCCCACCTGGGCCTGTCGCGATCCCGCCCCACTGCTCGGCTGCCTGCGCGCTGGGCGCCAAGCCAACGGTCAGTCCGGCCGCTAGCGCGGCGGCGGCCGCGGATAACGCGGCCCGCTTTCTAAAGTCGCTCAGTAACATTGGTTCTCCTTTTCCGAGGCCGGTTCACGGTTCTTGTCGAGAAGTGGCGTGACGTCGAGAGACTGTTGACACCGGACATCGTCAAGACTCCCTTCCACGCCTGCACGCGATGCAATTGAACGGCCCTCGGAAGAACATATGCCCAGCGCAGGACACTCTTAGGGCGATCTACCGAAGTCAAGTAGTCATTCGCCGCAATCGCCGGCAAAGCAAGTAGTCGTTCACCACCGGGAGCAGGCGTTTCACGTCGGCGTTCACCCCCCGCGAACGGAGTGCCACCGGGGACAACGGCGGCACAGGCGACAACATCGAACGGAAGATTGCCGACCTGCCAAACGTCGCGCCCGAGAACGTCGGACACGTGTTTACCCGACCTTGATACGTCAAATAGTTCAGCCAACATTTGCCCCATGGCAGACCGCTGGCCCCTGACGGGCCGCGCGGAGGAACTCCGCCTCATCGGCGAGGCGCTCACTGATGGCGAACACAAGGGCATGGTCGGTCGCGGGTGCGGCCGGTGTCGGCAAGACACGCTTGGCCCGGGCAGCCGCCGACGCAGCAGCACGAACTGGGTGGTCGGTGCGCCGGGTGGCCGGTACCGCAACCGGTCGCGCGGTGACGCTGGGGGCATTCGCACGTTGGGCTGACGACACAGATACATCGTCACTAGCATTGGCACGCAACGTGTTCACTGGATTGACGGATGGCACCAAGGGTGCGCCGCTGCTGGTGCTCGTGACGATGCGCACCTGCTCGACGACCTGTCGGCGCTGATCGTGCATCAATTGGTGTTGCAAGATGTGGCGAGCGTGATCACCACCGTCCGCACTGGCGAGCCCACGCCCGATGCTGTCACGGCGCTCTGGAAGGACAGCCTGCTGCGGCGGTTGGAGTTGCAGCCGCTGTCCCGCAACGAAACCGGCTATCTACTGCAGACTGTTCTCAACGGTCGCGTCAGTGTCGACTGCGCCGAACGGCTGTGGAAGTTGAGCCAAGGGAATGTGCTGTTCCTGCGTCATCTTGTTGAACACGAGCAGGGATCGGGCCGCCTGACGCTTGTCAACGGCGAATAGCGTTGGGCAGGAACACCATCGGCCTCACCGTCTCTGGTCGAACTGGTGGAGCAACAGATCGGTGCGGTGCTGGTCGAACCACAGTCAATCGAGTCCGCCGAGCAGCGTGGGCTGGTCATGGCCGCCTCCACCACTGACGCCGTATTCGTCGGCCATCCGCTCTACTGCGAGATCCGGCTGAGCCAATGCGGGCCCCTGCGGCTGAAGAGATTACGAGGACGCGTCGCCGACACCATGGCGAAGACGGAAGATGCCGACTTGCTTCGGCTTGGACTGCTCTGGCTGGAGTCCGACCTGCAACCCAATGCGGAGGTCCTTACCCAGGCCGCCAAGATTGCCGCGTCGCGAATCGACGTCGGACTCGCCGAGCGGCTTGCCCGCGGGGCCGCATCCGCACGAGCCGGTCCCGACACTCACCTTCGACCGATCCAATTCGCCGTCACAAGCCTCGCGCACACGTGGGTCACAACTGGGCGGGCGGGGCTCGAACCCGCGACCGCCACACCGACGGACTTGCTCGGCCGAGGGCTCGGCGAGGCAGGAAGGGCCGACGTTCCGGCATGAGCAGAATGCGGTAAAGCCGAAAATCGTGCACTGCGCGGGTTGTGCGCACAAGCGCGAACCGCTGGTCACGGACACGTAGCTTCGGGCACATCGTCTTCAGGATCGAAACCACAAGGAGTTCGACCATGTCCATCCAGCCCGACGTCCGGCGCTCTCCGTACACGCCCGAGATGCCGACAGACACAATCCCGAGTGCTCAAGCCATGATGGCGCCGTCGGAAACAACAATGGCCATCCCCGTGTCGCCGCCCGTTGGCAATCCAGTAATGACCGTCTGGTCAGGATCGTCGCAACGCACGTTCGCACGCGGCCGCGACATCGTGGTCGGACGCGACCCGCGGGCCGACATATGCATTGCGAGCCCGCTGGTTTCACGCGCGCACATCTTGTTGCGCTTCGGTGCCGGCCAGTGGGCGGCGACTGACAATGGCAGCCTCAACGGGATTTTCGTGAATGGCCGGCGCGTACCGTCGGTCGCTATCAGCGACGGCCAGATCATCAACATCGGCGAACCTGATGGCCCAGCGCTGACATTCGGCTTCGGCCGACACACGGGCGGGGCGGAGGCGCCGCCCACTGCTCCGGTGGTCTTGCGAACTAGCCCGTCAATTCCGCAGGCAGCCACTCCTCGGAACTCCGCGCCGAAAGCACAGTCACGCCGCCGCGCCTCCGTGCCCGGAGCGATCACGGTGGGCCGAACCCCCGACAACGACGTTGTGATCGCCGACGTCCTTGCCTCACGGCATCACGCGATGCTTGTACCAACGGGCGGCGGCATGGAGATCCGGGATGCCGGAACTCTCAACGGCACGTTCGTCAACGGCGTACGCATCGACGCGGCGCCATTGCACGAAGGCGACGTGGTGACGATCGGCAATGTCGACGTCGTCTTCTCCGCCGGCACGCTGGTTCCCCGGTGCCAGATCGACACGGCCTCCCCCACCGGCGGCTTGCAGGTGCAGGGAGCGACCCTGACGATCGAGCAGGGCCGAACCCTGCTGGACAACATCGCGTTCTCGGCCCGACCCGGGACGCTCACTGCGGTGATTGGGCCATCCGGTGCGGGTAAGTCGACGCTGGCGAAATTGATTGCCGGGACGACACTGCCGACCCAAGGCCGAGTGTCGTTCGAAGGCCACGATATTCACGCCGCGTATGCATCATTGCGCAGTCGAATTGGGTTGGTGCCGCAGGACGATGTCGTGCACAGCCGGCTCACCGTGGACCAGGCGCTGAACTACGCCGCCGAGTTGCGGTTGCCGCCGGACACCAGCAAGGAAGACCGGCGCCAGATCGTCGCGCAAGTGCTCGAGGAGCTTGAATTGACCCCGCACGCGAACACGCGTGTCGACAAGCTCTCGGGCGGTCAGCGCAAGCGCGCGTCAGTGGCGATGGAGCTGCTGACGGGTCCATCGCTGCTGATCCTTGATGAGCCGACGTCCGGCTTGGACCCCGCGCTCGATCGACAGGTGATGGCGATGCTGCGCAAGCTCGCCGACGCGGGCCGCGTCGTCATCGTCGTCACTCACTCGTTGACTTACCTGAACGTGTGCGACCAGGTCGTGCTGCTGGCTCCGGGCGGCAAGGTGGCTTTCAGCGGTTCACCCGCCGACGTCGGGCCCGCGATGGGCAAGACGGATTGGGCCGACATCTTCAGCGAGGTCGCCGCGAATCCCGATGCCGCCAACCAGCGCTACCTCGCGCGGGTGGGCCCATCGCCCGCCCCCGCGGAGGCCGAGAAGCCGGCAGATCTGGGCAAGCCGGTTCAGACCAGCTTGCGGCGGCAGTTCGCGACGATCGCCCGCCGACAGCTGCGGCTGATCCTGTCCGACCGCGGCTACTTCATATTCCTGGTGTTGCTCCCGTTCATTCTGGGTGCGTTGTCGCTAGCGGTTCCCGGCAATGTGGGATTCGGTATTCCGAATCCGATGGGTAGCGCGCCGGACGAGCCGAGCGAGATCCTGGTGCTGCTGAACATCGGCGCGGTGTTCATGGGGATCGCCCTGACGATCCGCGATCTGATCGGCGAGCGCCCGATCTTCCGACGGGAGCAGGCTGTCGGTCTTTCGACCTGGGCCTATCTGATGGCGAAGGTGGTCGTGTATTGCACTGCCGCTGTCATCGGGTCGGCGGTGATGGTCGGGATCGTGCTGTTCGGCAAGAATGGGCCTACGCGGGGCGCGGTGCTCCTGCACAACGCCGCCCTCGAGCTGTTCGTCACCGTGGCGGCCACCTGCGTCGCGTCGGTCATTCTGGGCCTTGCATTGTCCGCGCTTGCCCGTTCCAACGAGCAGATCATGCCACTACTGGTGGTGGCGATCATGTCGCAGCTGGTGCTGTCCGGCGGGCTGCTGCCGGTGGCCGCCCGATTGGGGCTCGAGCAGCTGTCGTGGGTCACGCCGGCACGTTGGGGTCACGCCGCCGCGGCATCCACCGTCGACCTGCGAGTGCTGGAGCCCGACCCGGGTCCACAGGACGTTCACTGGGGGCACATGCCCGGCGCGTGGCTGTTCGATATGGCGATGCTCGCCGTGTTGTGCCTCGTGTATGGCAGCTTCGTGCGGTGGAAGCTGCGCCTCAAGGCCAGCTGACGAGTCGCGCACCGGGAATGCACTGACTGCACAACGGTTTTCGGCTGCTTCGCCCTTACCTCGGTTATCGATTCGAGGTAAGGGCGAAGTCAGTAGCTCGTCGCTGATCAGACGCTTTCAGCAATACTCAAATCAGGTGAAGGACCAACAGGACCAGCGCGATGATCGTGACGGTCACCAGTAGTGCGACCAGGATTCGCATCTGCGTCTTCGTAGGTTCTTTCGATGCGCGCTGTGGCCGCGCCCTGTGCCTCGATCCTGACGTGGGAATGGCGACCGCTGTGTCATCAAATGCGCCGGTTTTATCGGCCACAATCCCCAATTGCGCTGCAAGCGCGTCGGCGAACTCCACGCAGGTGCGATAGCGGTCGCTGGGTGACTTGGCCAAGGCCTTCGAGAACACTGGTCCCAGATCCCGTAGATCCGGACGACGGGTACCGATCGCTGGGGGTGGAGTGCTGAGGTGTTGGCTGATGACCACGGCCGGATTCGTATGCTGGAACACCGGCGTACCAGTCAGCAAGTGAAAAGCCGTGGCAGCTAACGCATATTGGTCCGCGCGGCCGTCCATGTACTCGCCCATCAACTGCTCAGGCGCGGCGTACGCGATCGTCCCGACCGCCATGTTGGTGGCTGTCAGCCTCCTGCTGTCGTCGGCCCATTTGGCAATCCCGAAGTCGGCGAGAAAGATTCGCTCAGTCGGCTCCTCCGGATGTGAGAGCAGGATGTTCGAGGGCTTGACGTCGCGGTGCAGAAATTGCTGTTCGTGCGCATAGTCCAACGCCTCGGCTACGGCCCTGGTGATCCGCACCACCTCGTGCGGTGGCATGCCGTTCGGATAGCGGGTCTGAAGCCGTGAGGCGGCGTCGGTGCCCTCCACGTAGTCCATGGAGATCCACAGCCGGCCTTCCAACTCTCCGCGGTCATGGATTTCGACGATGTGCGGGTGCCACAGCGTCGAGGCGATATCGGCCTCGCGATTGAACCTCTGCCGATATTCGGTGTCGACCGTGAGCGCCGCCGGCAGCACCTTCAGGGCGTCACGGCGTGGCAGCCGTGGATGTTGGGCGAGGTAAACCATGCCCATTCCACCTTCGCCGAGCTTGCGCAAGATCGTGTAACCCGCGTAGATCTGACCCTCCGCCAACGGCATATGCGGATTCTACAAGTCTGGCGCTCATCATGAATCTGCATTTGCCCTGCTCGGGGCGGTCACCAGGTCAGGAGTTCTTTATCGTGTCCGCACAGATTGCCGATCACGGTAACCGGCGGTCCACCTCGAATGCCAGGCACAATTCGGCGATGTCGCGCGGACGCGACAGCGATTTGCCGGTGCGTTCCTCGATGCGGTGCAGCCGGTGCCGCACGGTGTTTGGGTGGACATAGATCGCCTCCGCGGTCGCGTTCGCGGAACCGCCGGCGTCGAGCCAAGCCTGGAAGGTCTCGACGAGGATCCCGCGTTCCTCGGCCGGCAGGTCGCCGAGGGGGCCAAGCAGCTTTCGGCTGATGCGCGCCATCACCTCCGGCGCCGAAACGGCGGCGAAGGCAAGCGGCGAGTCATCGAAGACCGCCACGAGCTGCTGGTCGGGCGTCTTGTCGGCGATCGCCAAGCGCGCCAACCGCAGCGCCTCCCCGGTGTCGGCGAGGTCGTGAAATTCTGGGCTGACGCCGACGCGGGCCGAGGCGGAGGCACGCAACACGTCGATCAGCTCATCGCGGATAGACGATCGACGCAGATGCACGATGCCGACCTGCAAGTCGGGCAGCAGACGCCAGGCCGAGCGGATGTCGTGCGCGTCGAGCTTGTTGGCGATCTCGGGTAGGCCGGTCCGGCCGATGGCCGGAACCTGTGCTGCCACAACGACATACGGTCCCGACGTAGGCAGCCTGAGGATGTCCGCGGCCTCCCACAGGCTCTGCGAGTCGCTGATCCGGCCGAACAGCATCGCCTCAACCAAGGCGGAGCGCTCCTCCTCCTGGCCGAGTATCTGCAGGGTCAACTGCTGCCGGTAGGCGCCGGTCATCGCTTGGGTGAAGGTGTCCTGGGCGATCATGATCTGCGACGTCGCATCCAGGATGGAGTCCGTCGAGATGCCGAACTGCTTGGCCTCGGCCAGCGACGCTTCCCACATGAAGCGGAAACCCACCCGGTAGGCCGCCATCACCGTGGCCAACGGCACCCCGGCGAGCGCCCGCCTGACCCCGGTGTCCTCGGCAACCGACACGTCGGCGTCGGCGTCGCCGGCAATTGCGTCAAACACATATGTCATGTTTGCCATGCAGCTGCGTCGGAGCTCGTCGTGGGCGACAACACCGGGGTTGGAATGGTAAAACCCCACGTCGCGGCGGATCACGTCGGCCATCGCCGCCGCGACTTCGTCGGCGCGCGCGAGCATCGCTTTGCCGAGCCGCACGATGTTCGGATCAGGCGCCGCACCCATATCCGACACGATAGGCCCCTGATGTGGCCCGTTGTGCGCACTCACACCTCATGTTGTTCTCGGCACCATAGCCTTCCGGTCCGGCCGAGATCACGATTGAAATATCGAATCACCCGCCCGAACCCGGAGGAAATCTTGTCCAACCTGAGCCTGAATCTTGTTGCGGCTGCCCTTGATCACCCGCACCAAACAGCATTGCGGTGTGACGATGTCGCGCTGACATTTGCCGAGTTCAACGCCGCGGCGGCCCGGACGGCGACGTTCCTGGAGCGCGCGGGCATCGAACCCGGCGACCGGGTCGGCATCATGCTGCCGAACATCCCCGCGTTCGCCGTCGTGTATTACGCCATCATGCGCCGCGGGGCCATCGCAGTGCCGATGAATCCGCTGCTCAAGGACCGTGAGGTCGAGTACTACCTGTCCAACACCGGTGCGAAGGCGCTGTTCGCCACGCCGGCGTTCCGCGAGGCCGCCACCAAGGGCGCAGCCGCCGCCGGTGCGCAACCATGGCTGGTCGACGACGTGACGCTGGCCGAGCTGGCCGCCGACCTGCCCGAGCAGCCCGCTCCCGTCGAGCGGGACGATTCAGACACTGCGGTCGTCCTGCACACGTCCGGCACCACCGGCAAGCCCAAGGGTGCTGAGCTGACACACGGCGGACTGCGTCGCAACGCCGAGGTCGCCGTGCGAACGCTAACCAAGATCGGCCCCGACGACGTCGTGATGGGATGCCTGCCGCTGTTTCACGTGTTCGGGCTGACTTGCGGCCTGAACGCCGCGGTGACAGTGGGTGCGACGCTGACCCTGATCCCGCGGTTCGACGCGGCCAAGGTGATGCAGGTCATCGAGCGCGACGGGGTAACCGTCTTCGAGGGTGTGCCGACCATGTACTCGGCCCTTCTCGGCGTGGCAGACGACTTCCCGGCGTCGGCGACCGCGTCGCTGCGCGTATGCGTGTCCGGGGGTGCGGCGCTGCCGGTTCAGGTGCTCACCGACTTCCAGAAAGCGCTCGGCTGCACGGTCCTGGAGGGATACGGGCTTTCCGAGACCTCACCGGCTGCATGCTTCAACCATCCCGATCGCGAGCGCAAACCGGGCTCGATCGGCACCCCGATCGAGGGCGTCGAGATGCGCATCGTCGATCCAAATGGCGCCGAAGTGTCGCGGGGCGAACCGGGCGAGATCCAGATTCGCGGGCACAACGTGATGAAGGGCTACTGGAATCTCCCCGAGGCCACCGCGGAGGCGATCTCGCCCGACGGTTGGTTTTCCACCGGCGACATCGGCAAGGTCGACGACGACGGCTACTTCTATGTCGTCGACCGCAAGAAGCAGATGATCATCCGCGGTGGGTTGAACATCTACCCGCGGGAGATCGAAGAGGTGCTCTACGAGCACCCGGCTGTTGCCGAGGCGTGCGTCGTCGGAATCCCGGACGATTCCCTCGGCGAGGAAGTCGGGGCGGCGGTCGTACTGAAGGACGGCGCGCACACCGAACCCGAGGACCTGCGCGCGTTCGTCAAGGAGCGCGTGGCCGCCTACAAGTACCCCCGTCGCGTTTGGCTCGTCAACGCCCTCCCGAAGGGCCCGACCGGCAAGATCCTGCGTCGCGAAATCACCATTCCCACAACAGAAAGCAGCCGATAGCCATGAACGAAGAACTCGCCGCACCACTCGACCTACTACTAACCAATTCCACCCGCAGCTTCGCAGGCAGGATGACGCCCAACCAGTCCTGGGCCCACCTCGGCGGCAGCCTTGCCAAGCAGCCGGGCACCGTCGCCGGCCGACTGGGCGTGCTTGGCCGCGAACTCGCGTCCATCGCCGCCGGAAACTGCGACCGCGCACCGGCACGCGCAGACAAACGCTTCAGTGACCCTGCGTGGCAGAGCAATCCGCTGATGCACCGCACCATGCAGGCCTACCTGGCGTCGGCCGACACGGCGGAAAAGCTGTTCGACGACGCGCATCTGGATTGGCGCGACAAGGAGAAGATGCGCTTCGTCCTGGACAACGTCGTCGAAGGGCTCTCCCCCAGCAACAGCCCGATGCTCAGCCCACTGGGCTGGAAAGCTCTCATCGACACCGGCGGGCTGTCCGCGGTACGGGGCCTGAAGGCATTCGCCCGCGACATGGCCTCCAAGCCAAGGGTTCCGGCAATGGTCGAACCCGACGCCTTCGACGTCGGTGAGACCGTCGCAACCACGAAGGGCGCGGTCGTACTGAAGACGCGCATGTTCGAGCTGATCCAGTACGCACCGCAGACCCCGACGGTGCGACAGGTCCCGCTGCTGATGGTGCCGCCGGTGATCAACAAGTACTACATCATGGACATCGCGCCGGGGCGGAGCATGATCGAGTACTTCGTGCAGCAAGGGCAGCAAGTGTTCGCCATCTCGTGGCGCAACCCGCAAGCCCGGCACCGGGATTGGGGATTCGACGCGTACGGCGGCGCGATCGTTGAGGCGCTGGACGCGGTCCGCGAGATCGCAAGCACGGACAGCGCGCATGTGCTCGCGACCTGCTCGGGCGGAATCCTCGCCGCGATGGTCGCCGCTCATCTCGCCGAGATCGGTGAAGGCGACAAGATCGCCGGGCTGACATTGGCGGTCACAGTGCTTGACCAGAACCGTGCCGGCTTCGCCGCGGCCGCGATGAGCGAGCGTGCCGCCCAAGCGGCGATCCGCTCCTCCGCCAAACTGGGCTACCTCGACGGCCGCGCGATGGCCGAGATGTTCGCCTGGCTACGCCCCACGGATCTGGTGTGGCGGTACTGGGTGAACAACTACGTCCAGGGCCGCACACCCGCCGCCTTCGACGTGCTGTTCTGGAACGCCGACACGACGCGCATGACTGCGGCACTGCACCGCGACATGGTGCTGACGGGCTTGCACAACTCGCTCACCACCCCGGGTGCGGTCAGCATGCTCGGCAGCCCAGTCGACTTGGGCAAGATCACCGCGGACGCATACGTGATCGGCGGTCTCGCCGACCACATCTGCCCATGGCAGGCGACCTATCGCAGCGCGCAGCTGCTCGGAAGCAAGGACAACACCTACGTGCTGTCCACGAGCGGACACATCGCCGCACTGGTCAACCCGCCGGGCAACCCCAAGGCGTCCTTCCGCGCCGGACCCGTCGACGACGTCGCCGCCGACGACTGGGCCGCCGCAACCGACCCTGCCAAAGACTCGTGGTGGCCGCACTATGTGAACTGGCTCGCCGAACGCAGCGGTCCAGAAGTCGATGCGCCGCAAGCACTTGGCGGCCAGGGCTTTCCGCCACTCGCGCCGGCTCCGGGTACGTACGTCCTCGAGCACTGACATGACCGAGACATACGTCGCTGCGGGCGGCCAGCGGATTCGGGTGGGCATCCGCCAAGGCACGGGCGTCCCCCTGGTGCTATGCAATGGCATCGGCGCCAGCCTCGAAGTGCTGGATCCGTTCGTAGCGCAGCTTGATCCGGACAGCACGGTCATCCGGTTCGACGTGCCGGGCACCGGCGGGTCGCCGGCTTCGGCCCTGCCGTACGGCTTTCCGTATCTGGCGTGGGTGCTAGGGCGCGTCCTGAGCGAACTCGGCTTCGGCGTGGTCGATGTCCTGGGCGTCTCATGGGGCGGCGCGTTGGCTCAGCAGTTTGCGTTCCAGAACCCACGCCGGTGCCGCCGGCTGGTCCTCGTGGCCACCGGCACCGGGTTGCTCATGGTGCCCGGACATCCCAGGGTGCTGAGAAAGATGCTGACGCCACGCAGGTTTCGCGATCCCGAATATGCCGCATCGATCGCCGGCGACCTGTACGGCGGCACCGCCCGCAGTGGCGGCGCGAACATAGCCAATATCTTCGGAACCCAACTGCACGCCGGTTCGAAGGTCGGTTACCTGCACCAGCTGCTCGCCGGTTCGGTGTGGACAAGCCTGTTCGCGCTGCCCGCAATCCGGCAACCCGCCTTGATCGTCGCAGGAACCGACGACCCCATCGTTCCGATTATCAACGCGCACATCATGGCTCGCCTGCTTCCACACGCCAGGTTCCACTCGCACCCTGGCGGGCACATCGATCTGGTCACCAATGCAAAACAACTCGCACCGGTGATCGCCACCTTCCTGCACACCTTTGGAGAACGAGCATGACCAGCACCGTCGACATCGACACCGCCGACTTCTACAACTACGAGCAGTTGCTCGCAGCCGAGGAGCGCGCAACCCTGCACCGCGTCCACGACTTCATGACCACCGAAGTCCAGCCCGTCCTGTTGGAGCACTGGTCGAGGAGCACATTTCCATTCGAGATCGTGCCCGGCTTCAGTGCGCTCGGAATCGGCGGGCTGCCATACCGGGGATCCGGTTGCCCCGGTGGTAGTTTCCTGCTCGACGGCATGATCGCGATGGAGCTGGCCCGCACCGACTGTTCGATCGCGACGTTCAACGGTGTGCACAGCGGGTTGGCGATGGGCTCGATCTACCTGTGCGGTTCCGATGAGCAGCGGGAGCGATTCCTGCCTGCGATGGCGCGCTTCGAGAAGATCGGCTCGTTCGGGCTGACCGAACCGGACGTCGGGTCGGGCGCCTCCCGAGGCCTGCAGACCACCGCCGAGCGTGTTGGCGACGAGTGGATCCTCAACGGGCAGAAGAAGTGGATCGGCAACGCGACGTTTGGCGACCTCACGGTGATCTGGGCCCGCGACGTCGCAGACGGGCAGGTGAAGGGCTTCATCGTCGAGAACAAATCGCCGGGGTTCACCGCCGAAAAGCAGCAGCACAAATTCGCACTGCGCATCGTGCAGAACGGCTTGATCACGCTGGACAACGTCCGCGTCCACGAGGCCGACCGGTTGCAGGGTGCTCGATCGTTCGCCGACACCGCCGAGGTGTTGCGGATGACTCGCGCCGGTGTGGCGTGGATGGCCGTCGGCTGCGCGCGCGGCGCCTACGAGAACGCGCTGGCGTACGCGTGCAGCCGTGAACAATTCGGCCGGCCGATCGGTGGCTTCCAGCTGGTACAGGACCTGCTGGTGCGCATGCTGGGCAACGTCACTTCATCGTGGGGGCTCTGCGCGCGGCTGTCCCAGCTGCAGGACCAGGGTCTTGCCGAGGATCGGCACTCCTCGTTGGCCAAGGCGTTCTGCACCAGCCGGATGCGCGAAACGGTCGGCTGGGCGCGGGAGCTCATGGGTGGCAACGGGATTCTGCTCGAACACAACGTCGGCCGGTTCGTCGCCGACGCCGAGGCGATCTACTCCTACGAGGGCACCCGGGAGATGAACACCCTCATCGTCGGGCGTTCGCTGACCGGGCAGAGCGCGTTCGTGTGACTGCCCGTTGTCATGATCCAATCCTTCCGCCCACTTGGTCTCCGATGGCACCAGAGGTCAATGCCGGTTTGGTGCGCGTTCGGCGCTGGTCTGGGGCTTGGGCCTGCCGATTTCAGGTAGCGGAACACCCAGAACCCGCGAACGGTCTTGGTTTCATAGATCAGTGAGCGCGCGAAGATGGGGATGGTGAACTTGTCAGGATCGGTTTGGCGGTCGTGGACAGCGCACCGTACACGATCAGCTCGCCGTAAGGAGGATGAGCATGGCAATTGCAACCACGGAGCAAGCCAGTGTTCGCTACCTGATCGATGATGTAGACAGTGCCATCGCCTTCTACACCACCCACCTCGGCTTCACCATTGGACGAAACGCCTCGCCCGCATTCGCTGAAGTCCTCCGAGGGCCATTACGACTCTTATTGTCAGGGCCGACGAGCTCTGGTGCACGGCCACTCCCTGATGGAACCACGCCTACGCCTGGCGGCTGGAATCGCATCCATCTCATCGTCGATGACATCACTGGCGAGGTGAAACGCCTGCGCGACGCCGGCCTGACGTTCCGAAGCGACATCATCAGCGGACCCGGCGGACAACAAATCCTGCTCCAAGACCCGTCCGGAAACCTCGTCGAGTTATTCCAGCCTCGCCAGCAGTAGCAACGTCTGGCGGCTCGGCCGGCGCCACTGACGTAGCGGCCTAGCCGCTAACCCATGCCCGGCATCGGCGCCATGTCACTCGTCGATGCGTGGTCGGGAATCGTCAGACCCGGGATCGCATCTGGCGCCGCGACAATCAGTACGCCAAGTGCAAGAAGGATCGCCGCGGTCCCGTAGGTCACCACGCGACGCCACGGCAGTGTCTTCTCGGCGGCAATGAGGGCCGCCACGAACGCCATCCAAGCGATACTCATGACGCCGAGCGCGAACAACGCGGCCATCAGCGCCCAGCAGCAGCCGACACACCACGCGCCGTGCTTTGCGCCCATCTGCAGCGCACCGGGCAGGCCATCGCGCCAGGAGCCCAGCAGGAAGCCGAGCGGGCTGCGGCAGCGCCGCAGACACACCTCTTTGAGTGGCGTCAGCTCATACACGGCCGCGATGACCAGAATTGCACCCGCCAGCCACCGGCCGGCGCGATCCCAGGTCAGTGTCCCGCCGAACAACCGACCGCCCAACTCGGAGATCCCGAATGCGAGCAAGCCGGCCAACGTCCAGGTCAGTAGATAGCCACATACGAAGACCAGTGGGGCGACCGGGGATCGCTTTTTTGTCATCTGCGCGTAGAGCGCAACCGTCGGCGCTACCGACGGAAACATCATCGCGGCCATCATCACCACCCAGACGCCCAGGAACCAGGCGAGCGTTCCGAGGTCGGTGCCCGGCCCGTTGTCCATCCCGCGCATGCGATCGACAGTGAACCACCACGCCAGGATTGCGAGCGCGATCAGGAGCGCGATCAGTCCGAGCCGGGCGCGCGCGGCTGCGAAAACCGGCCGCAGCCCCTCCGCCGATGCGGTCACGCGGTCAGGCGGCCCACGAGAACTGCGAAGAGCTGATGCCCGACTTGCCTCGGTACTCGATGCCGAACAAGCTGATGTCGGCCGATTTCGCCTTGGCGACAACGAATTCCGAGCCCGCGGGATGGAAGATGCCCGTGACCCGCGCAGGCTCACCGGTCTCGACACCAAACGGCACGACATCCTCGACTTCGAAACCCGTCGTGTCGCCGATGCGCACGCTATGCCGCAGTCCTTCGTCACGCACCTCGATGGGTGCACGCTGGATGCCGAGGTTCTCCCCGACGAGTGGCCCCAACGCGGCCATCGGCCCTCCGAGTTCGCCGCTGAACACTGCTCGCAGCTTCTCGGCCTGTTCCTCGGACGCCTTGGCGTCGATTACGGTGCCCAGACGCCAATTGCCGTCCGTCATGACCTTGGGGGTGTCAGCGATGACCACCACCGCGAGCCCGCCCACGTCGGTGCCCTCGACGTCGCCGTCCGTGATGTTGAAGACGAACGTCACGCGGCAGCGATCGTAGTCGGCGCCGTTTGCCAGATTGAAATTGCAGGGACAAAAGAAGTCGCATGAACACGTTTCGACGTACGTCCCTCGAAGATTCCACGCCATGGCCGGATTCTCCGCCGTTTGCGGTGCGAGGGGACGGATTCAGCGGAAAAGATCAACCGTTTCGGACTCACGTTGACAGCCCCACGGCGCGGCGCGACAGTGGGGACATGGCAGATCAGCGCTCGATGTGGGGCGAGCGGACTCTCGTCGACCGAATCGGTGGCGCCGCCTACGACTACGCGGTGGAACGCGAATGGCTGGCCAGGCCCGCCGGACTCGCGTTGTGGGGCACAGACACTCGCGTGCTCTTCGACGCCATCCGTCTCATCGGCGACCTGCCCGACGGCTCTGCGGTGCTCGACGTCCCGTGTGGCGGCGGACTGGCACTACGAGGCATGCGTTCCGACCAGCGCGTGCGCTACGTCGGCGCCGATATCTCTAGCGACATGCTGACCCGCGCCCGCCGTCGGGCCGCCGCCCTCGGCCGTTACGACATTGAATTCATCGAGGCCGACATCGTGCGGATGCCGTTCGACGACAACGAGTTCGACCTGTGCGTGTCCTTCAACGGCTTGCACTGTCTGCCAGACCCGGCCGCCGCCGTCCGCGAGATCGCCCGCTGCCTCAAGCCGGGCGGCCGGCTCGTCGGCGACTCGGTTGTACGCGGCGCCGGGTTGCGTCAAGACCTGGCGTTCAGCGCCTTCCGCCGCGCAGGCGCCTTCGGCGCCGGCGGCACCGTCGACGACCTACACCGTTGGCTCACCGACGCCGGACTGACAGTCGATCACCTTCAGCCATCCGGCGCCGTAGCACTCTTCACCGCGACCGCCACGCGCTGACGACCGTCACGCTTCTCTGATGCATCAAGATCATGTGAACGTCACTTTCCCGGTAAGCTCGCCTGGGCCGGCGGCTGGGACCGAACCGCGAGACGTCTTTCAGCTCCGCGCCCTGAGCAGTACAATCTCCCTTCCGCGCATCGCGGGTGGTGGACCGCAATGGGCGATGACGAGTGGGAATTGAACATTTCCGAACGTGAGCGCGTGTCTTCTATGGCTCGGTGGTTCGTTTGTAAAGGTGAGGGAGACACGATGCCAAGAGATGTCAAGATTCCACCCGCCAAAGTGGCCCGTATCGTCGAGCGTTTTCGCCACCATCTCTATCGACTTCATCAACGGTCGGCCCCCGCCGCGGCGGCGATGTTCGAGATGGTTACCGGGGCATGGGTAGCGCAAGCCATCCAGGTGGCCGCCGAACTAGGCATCGCCGACGCCCTCGCGGACGATCCACTGCCCCTGGATGATTTGGCAGACCGCGTCGGCGCGGACCCCGATGCCCTCAGGCGACTGATGCGGGCGTTGATCAGCCGTGGCATATTCCGCCAGCGCCGCGACGGCCGCTATGACCTGACCGCTCTCGCTGAAACCCTGCGCCCGGACGCCCCATTCTCGATGCACGCGTTTGCGCGCTTAATCGGTTCGCCCCAACACCGGGAACATTGGAGTCTGCTGGTTGAGTCGATCAAGTCCGGCAAGGCGATCCTCCCACAGCTGCGCGGTAAGGAGGCATTCGACTATCTCAGGGATGAACCCGAGCTTTTGAAGCTCCACAACGACGCCATGACCGGCCTCGACGGCCCGGCGGCGATCGCTGTCGTTGCCGGTTACAGCTTCAGTCCTTACCGCACGATCGTCGATGTCGGCGGCGGGCACGGGGGGCTGCTGTCCACCATCTTGGCGGCAACACCGAACGCGCGGGGCGTGCTCTACGACCTGCCTGAAGTCGTCGCAGGGGCGTCCGGGCTGCTCTCTCAGCGGGGAGTCAAAGACCGGGTCCGCGTCGAGGGTGGGTCGTTCTTTGACAGCGTTCCGTCCGGCGGCGACGCCTATGTCCTCAAAAACGTCATCCACGACTGGCCCGATGAGCAGGCCGTAGCGATCCTCCGTAACGTCCGCGTAGCCGCCGGCGCCGATGCGACGGTGCTGCTGGTGGAGACGGTGCTCCCCGAGCACGACCGCGACTTCGCGGGTAAGTGGAGTGACCTGGAGATGCTGCTGCAAGCAAAAGGCCGCGAACGCGACGCCGCGGAATACCGAGACCTGCTTAGGCAAGCCGGATTTCGGATGACCCGGGTAGTGCAAACAGCCTTACCGTTAAGCGTCGTCGAAGCAACACCTGCTTAAGGACACGAACCAACCTTGAGTGGCCGGGCTCATCGGCAGTAAATCATGTGCCGCGCGCACGGCGTGATTCGGATCCGCGAGGGTTGGTGCGGCTTCGGTGGTCGGTGTGGAGGTGGTTGAACAGACGAGGCCGGGTCGAGCGCGGGGTTCGGTGCTGGAGATGCCGCGATCAAGGCGAGCGGGTTCCCCCAACGGTGCCGACCGATTGGAGGTCACTCATCATGTGGCGGGCCCGTGTCTGCATCACTTCGGCGGAGTCGGCCACATGTCCGCATCGCCAGCGGGGCCGACGGATGTGGCACGTCATCTCGTCATGTGGCGGTGGCGTTTGGGTTAGGCTGCAGCAACCACGGACGGACCGACGGGGGCGTGTTTGCTGCAGGGAATCACTCGACTCGCCATCGGTGCACCGCGGCGCGTTATCGCCGTGGCGTTGCTCGTCATGGTCGGCACCGCGATCGTCGGCATCCCGGTAACCAAGAGCCTGTCGGCCGGCGGGCTGCGTGATCCGAGATCGGAGTCATCGCAGGCCACAAAACTGCTCTCGGACAAGTTCGATCAAGGCGACATGGCGATGATCGTGAGCGTCACGTCGAACGACGGTGTCGAGAGCCCCGCGGCCCGCGCGGTGGGCACCGACATCGTCCGACAGCTGCAGACCTCACCGCACGTCGTCCAGGTGACGTCAGCATGGACCGCCCCCTCTCCACCCTCGATGATCAGCGAAGACCGCAAGACGGGGCTGATCGTGGCCAGCATGTCCGGCAGCGACAACGAGGCACCGAAGTACGCCAGAGCACTGGCTGACGAATTCCTGCATGACCGCGACGGCGTCACGGTGCGGGCTGGCGGCGAGGCGATCATTCAGGCCCAGGTCAACAGCCAGAGTACGAAGGACCTGCTGTTCATGGAATCGCTCGCGATCCCGTTGAGCTTTTTCCTGCTGGTGTGGGTGTTCGGCGGTCTGCTGGCGGCCGCGCTGCCGATCGCGGTCGGGGGCTTCGCGATCCTCGGGTCGATGGCGGTGCTTCATACCATTTCGCTGTTCACCGATGTGTCGATCTACGCGTTGAATCTGGCTGTCGCGATGGGACTGGCGCTGGCGATCGACTACACACTGCTGATTCTGAGCAGGTTTCGAGACGAGCTGGCCGAGGGCGCCGACCGCGAAGAGGCGTTGATCCGCACGATGGCAACCGCGGGCCGTACCGTGCTGTTCTCGGCGATGACGGTCGCGCTGTCGATGGTGACGATGGTGCTGTTCCCGCAGTACTTCCTGAGGTCGTTTGGCTACGCGGGCGTCGCGGTGGTCGCATTCGCCGCGGCCGCTGCCGTGGTCGTTACACCCGCGGCGATCGTGGTGCTTGGCGAGCGCCTGGACTCGCTGGACGTTCGCCGGTTGCTTCGCCATCTGTTTGGCCGCCCGGAGCCAACGCCCAGGCCGGTCGAGCAGACGTTCTGGTATCGCTCGACAAAATTCGCGATGCGCCACGCCCTGCCGGTCGGGGTCGCGATCATCGCGCTGCTGCTTGTCCTCGGCGCGCCGTTCCTGGGTGTGCGATGGGGTTTCCCCGACGATCGTGTGCTGCCCGAGTCGGCATCAGCGCGCCAGGTTGGCGATCAGCTGCGCACCGACTTCGCGGTCGACTCCTCGAGGAATGTGACCGTGGTGCTTCCCGACGCGTCCGGGGTGACGCCCGAGGAGCTCACCCGCTACGCCACCGAGCTGTCGCGGGTACCCGATGTGTCGTCGGTGTCCGCACCGGGCGGCACATTCGTCGACGGCGCGCCGGCCGGGCCTCCCTCCGCCGCGACCGGGATGAAGGATGGCAGCGCGTTCTTGACCGTGACGAGCACCGCGCCGCTGTTCTCGGACGCATCGGCGAGCCAGCTCGATGCGCTGCACGCCGTCGCCACCCCGGCCGACAAGACCGTGCAGCTGGCGGGAGCCGCACAGGGCAATCACGACAGCGTGCAAGCGATCACCAGTCGGCTGCCCCTGGTGCTCGGGATCATCGCCGGCATCACCGTAGTGTTGCTGTTCCTGTTGACCGGCAGCGTGGTGTTGCCGGTCAAGGCCGTGTTGCTCAACATCTTGTCGCTAACGGCCGCGTTCGGTGCGCTGGTGTGGGTCTTCCAGGACGGTCATCTCCGCGCGTTCGGCTCAACGGTGACGGGCACAATGGACGTGGACGTGCCGGTGTTGTTGTTCTGCATCGCATTTGGGCTATCCATGGACTACGAAGTCTTCCTGATCTCACGGATCCGTGAATACTGGCTCGCATCGGACCGCACACCCGCCGCCAACGACGAGAGCGTCGCGCTTGGCGTCGCGCACACCGGCCGGGTGATCACCGCGGCCGCGCTACTGATGTCGATCTCGTTCGCCGCGTTGATGGCTGGGCAGGTGTCCATGATGCGGATGCTCGGCCTCGGGCTCACGGTGGCGGTGCTGATGGACGCGACCCTGGTTCGGATGCTGCTGGTGCCTGCTTTCATGCGTGTGCTCGGCCGCGCGAACTGGTGGGCCCCCAAACCGCTTGCCCGACTGCATGATCGGTTCGGCCTCGGCGAGACGGTAGGGGACGGCACACCCGATGTTCAGACGCTGCGCGAGCCCGCGTAGCGGTGAGCCCCCGTGTCGCGCGGCGAGTCTGCCACTCCGGCCGGCCGACAGATCACACCGATGGCCGGCAACCAGCGACTCCTCGGCGCCGATGGGCTTGATCCAGGACGGTGAGGGTGTCCGACTTGCGTCAGCTGGGCGCCGACGATACAGCGCGTCAGCCTGGTTTACCGGAATCGATCAAGGCCGCGGGCTCGGTATCGGTCACCTTTGGCGTCGCCTCGGTCGTCTCTGCGCGGCGCGTGACCTCGAGGGAGCAGCTCTCGAGCGCTTTTCCGGCGCAGTTTGCCCGACGATGTCTTCGGCAGGGTTCCGGCGGGGAACAACCGTACCTCGCGCGGAGCGTGCCCAACGTGGTGGTTCACCCGGGCTGTGATGTCGCGGCTGATGCGCAGGCGCACGTCCTCCCCGTCCGCGTTATGCACTTCGGCGAGCACCGCGAAGCCCTCCCGCTCGGCGTCGACCCGCAGCGCGATCACGCAGCCCTTGCGCACACCGTCGACGGTCGCGGCCGCACGCTCGATATCGTCCGGATAGAGGTTGTTCCCGGCCACGAATGATGAGATCCTTCGTCCGGCCGCACACGTAGATCCGCCCCTCCTCGTCGAGGTAACCCAGGTCGCCGCTGTCAAACCAGCCGTCATGGCGGGCGAGTGGAACGACGCCGTCCACCGTGAGATAACGGCCGGCGATCGCAGGACCGCGAAGTTCGATGGCACCAATCTCTCTGGGCCCCTGCACCGTTCCGTCCCGGGTGATGCGCACATCCATGCCCGTTAAGGGGAATCCCAAGCAGACGATGTGCTGCGCGTCCTCCGAGTCATCCGGAACCGGCTGCGCGCGGTGGGCCCCCGAGACGGCCTGCCTGGATACCGTGTCGAAGATCGGCGGGTCGTCGTGCGCGCCGAAGGACACCGCCAGCGTGGCTTCGGCGAGCCCGTAGCTCGGCATCGGTGCGCTCGGCCGCAGCCCGAAACGGGCACCCACCGCCGCGAAATTCTTGACGTCGCGATGATCGATGGGCTCGGCTCCGTTGATCGCTACCCGCAGCGACGAGAGGTCAATGGCGTCCGGGTCGGCCCGCTCCAGAACGCGGGCTAGTACGGAGTAGGCGAAATTGGGGCCCGATGTGATGGTCGCCCGGTGCCTGCTGATCAACTCGGCCCACACAATCGGCCGCCGCAGGAACTGATCGGACGTGACCACGACGGCTTCGAGCGCCAATTGCATGGGGAAACAGATAAACCCGATCATGCCCATGTCGTGCGACAACGGCAGCCAACTCACCACTACGTCCCGGTCGATGTCGATGTCCACCCCTGCGCTCATCGCCACGGTGTTCGCGGCGAGATTCCCGTGGCTGATCTCCACCGCCTTCGGTATGCCGGTCGACCCCGAGGTGAGCTGCCGCAGAGCGATATCCGCCTCATCGGCGTCCTCCGGCTCGATCGGCCTGGCGCCGCGCATCGACTCCACAGTGCAGACGGCCACATCGTGGGCCGCCAGGTGATCCAGCGCCATCAGGAAGGGCTCCCCGACGACAACCACGTCGGCACGGATCATCCGGATCGCCCGCACGGTGTCGCCGAGCCAGACCGCCAGGTCGGCGCGTGGTGTCGGTTGCTGCAGCATCGTCAGCGCGGCGCGGCGCATCCAGATCGCCTGCGCCAGCGGTGCGACATCCGCCGCGTCGGCGGCCAGCACCGCGACCGAGCCGTGGCGGCCAATTCCCCTGGCGGCCAGGCTTCCGGCCATCCGCTTCGCCTGTTCGTGGACTTCGCGCCAGGTCAACCGCACGGGATCGGCGACCGTGCCGACGGTCAAGCCGTGCGGTGACGATGCCGCAGAGGCGAATACTTCGCGGGTAAAGATGCTCATCGGATCAGATCCTTTCCAGTGCCACGTCTTCGACAATGCGTGCAACCGCGACTACCAACTCCGGGTCCGGCTCACGGAACAGAAAGTGGTCGCCAGCGAAGAGACGGACCGGTTGCGGCTGCGCCGAATGACTCGACCAGGCGGCCAACGTGTCCGGCGGCGCCAGCGGGTCGTTGCGGCCGCCGAAGATGTGTAACGGGCACGGCAACGGCGGCTCACCCGAAGACCGGTAGGACTGGCAGATCCACAGATCGTCGCGGACGATGGGCATCAGCAGCTCAAGCCATTCGGGACGGGACAGGATCTCGGCGGGCAGCCCGCCGTAGCGCGCCAGCTCCGCGGCCAGCTCGTGATCGTCGCCGAGGTGCAGATCGTGCACCGGTCCGCGCAGGTGTGGAGCGCGGCATGCCGCGACGATAACCGCCTCCGGCGCGCACAGACCGCGCGAGATACGTTGTTGGGCCAGCGAATACGCCAGCAAAGCGCCCATGCTGTGGCCGAGCAGGACATGGGGTCGGCTCAACAAGTCGTCAAGCTCGTCGGCCAGGCCCCGCACGCACGCGTCGGCGTCGACGTAGCGTGGCTCATCGCCGCGCGACTCCCGTCCGGGCAGTTTCACCGTCGTGAGTGTCGCCTCGACGCCCAGGGCCGCCAGCGCCCGGCGCAGCGGATGAAACGACGCTGACCCACCGCCGGCGTGGTGAAAACACACCAACTCGACGGGTGTCACCGGGTCACCCGGGAGCTCTGAGCACCGAGCCGCTCCACCACGAAGTCGACGACGTCGCCGACGCTGTGAATCTTCGGCAGCACTTCGACGATGGCGATATGCCCCAGCTGTGGATAGTCCGCCCGCAGCCGGTCGAAAAGGCGAAGTTGCAGCAGCGAGTCGTAGCCCAGATCATCACTGAGCCGGCTGGACCGGGCAAGCTCGCCGACCGAATAGCCGCCGACGTCGGCGATCACCGCCAGGACCGCGCCCTCCGATGCGGTCGGCACCTGTGCAGGCTGTTGCCGCTCGGCGACGGGCGTGACCACCGCGGGCTGGGCCGTCGGCACCGCGGCGGCGACCCGCGCCGTCGAACCAGAACCGACTGGAGGTGTCGAAGACATACGGCGGAATCCGGTGCAGCGGGCCGGCCGGCCGGCCGTACAACGGCGACAGGTCGGGCGAGTACCCGTCGCGCAGCAATGTCGCAGCTACGCCCAGCAGCTCCGTTCCATTGGAATCCGGTCCGCCGCACAATGCCAGCGACCGGGTCTGCGGCGGCAGTCCGCACTGTCGGGCCAGTGTGAGCAGCGTGGATCGCGGACCGGCCTCGGCGACATAGTCGGCACTTGCTGCACTGACGGCGGCCTGGACTGGCGTCGAAAAACCGCACCGGCGAACAGATCTGGTTGGCCCAGTAGTCGGTGTCCATTTCGTGGCCCTCGACTTCCCTGCCGAGCACGGTGGAGAAGAGCCGGAACTCCGCGGGACCCGGCGCCAGCCCTGACATCTCGCGCCGGAACTCCGCCACCATGGGCTCCATCAGCGGCGAGTGAAAGGCATGCGAAACCGTCAGGTTCACCGCTCTGCCGCCCTGCGCGCGAACCGCGGCGTGGGCCCGCGCCACCGCGTCGGCGGCACCGGAGATGGTCACCGAGCGTGGCCCGTTGACGGCCGCGATCGCGCACCCGGGTTCGTCGGCGACCAGTGCCTCGGCCTGCTCGACGGCGAGGTCGACCGCGATCATCGCCCCACCGGGGGGCAACGCGCCCATCAGCCGTCCCCTGACCGCGACGAGCCTGGCCGCATCGTCGACTGACAGCACGCCCGCCAGGCAGGCGGCGGCGACCTCGCCGACGCTGTGGCCGATGCCGAATACGGGATGGATCCCGCTCTGCAGCAATGTCTTTCCCAGCGCGTAGGAAACCGCGAACAACGCCGGCTGCGCGAGGCTGGTGTGATGGAGGTCGGGATCGTCGCCGAAGACCGCCGCGAGCAGGCTCGAAGGCAGGTGCGGGTCGAGGGCGGCCGCCGCGGCATCCAGATGTTCCCGGTAGATCGGGTTGGCGTCGTAGAGCGGCCGCGTCATGCCCGGGTACTGGGTCCCCTGCCCTGAGCACAAGAGCCCGACCCTGGCCGCGACCTTGCGCGTCGGGGCGGACGACGCCAGGTCGGCGCGGGTGCCGGCGAGAAACTCCCCCAGCCCATCGACCAGCGTGCCGCGGTTGCCGTCCAGCACCAGGCGATGCCGATGCGATCGCTTCACCACGTTGGTGGCGCGACACCAGGAGGCCAGCGCCTGATCGTCGACGTTGTGCAGCGCGGTGGCGATCGAATCGGCGTTGCGCCGCAGCGCCTGCTCGGAGGGCGCCGACAGCGTGAGCACACCGGTCGCGCCCGGGTCGGGTTGCCGCCGCGGCCGGCGCCGACTCCAGCACCACGTGCGCATTGCTGCCGCCCAGTCCGAATGAGCTCACCCCGCCCAGCGCGTTGGCCGGCAACGGCTCTGGGCTCTCCGCCAGCCGCAGCCCCTGCGCGTCCAGCTGCAATCCCGCATTGGCGCTGTCGCCGAACACCGTCGGCGGCAGCACGTGGTGGTGCAGCGCCAGGCACGCCTTGATGAACGCCGCAATCCCCGCGCTGCCCTCGGTGTGGCCGATGTTTCCCTTGACCGAACCCAGCAGGCATGGCTCGCCGCCGCGCGTCTTGTGGACATCGCCCAGGGCGTTGGCCTCGATCATGTCGCCGAGAAAAGTGCCGGTGCCGTGTGCTTCGACGAAGCCGATCTGTCTGGCCTCGACCTCTGCGAGACTGAGCGCGCGGCGCATCAGCTCCACCTGCGACCGGCGGCTCGGGGCGGTGATCCCGTTGCTGCGGCCATCGTGGTTGGCGACCGAACTTTTCACCACTGCGTAGATCGGCTGGCCGTCGGCAACGGCGTCGTCCAGTCGGCGCAGCACCACTGCGGCCACGCCCTCACCCCGGCCGATGCCGTCGGCGCGCTGTCCGAACGGTTTGCAGCGACCATCCGGCGCGGAGAGCCCAGCCTGGGTGTAAAAGATCGAAAGCGCAGGTGTAAGAAGCAGATTCGCACCGGCGGCGATGACAGTGTCGGTGTCCCCGGAACGCAGCGCGGCACAGCCTTGGTGCACGGCCATCAACGATGACGAGCAGGCGGAATCGATGGCCATGCTCGGTCCGGTGAGGTTCAGGTGGTATGAGATGCGGTTGGCCGCCATGAAGTAGCCGCTGCCCGCGCCACGAAATGCGGTGACCCCGGCGAAGTCGAGCATCTGAAGACTGCTCCACTCGCTGGACATCATTCCGACGAAGACCCCCGTTGGCGTGCCGGCCAGCGATCGGGGATCGATTCCGGCATCTTCCAGTGCGCGCCACGACGCCTGCAGCAGCAGTCGCTGCTGCGGGTCGAGTGCCGCCGCCTCGATCGGCGCGATGCCGAAGAAGTCGTTGTCGAATGCGTCGACGTCGTCGATGAAATGGGCGCGTCGGGTGTTCATCGATCCGGCGACACCGTCGGGGTGGTAGTAGGCGTCGATATCCCAACGCTGCAACGGCACTTCGGTGTCGGTGACGACGCCATCCATCAGCAGTCGCCAGAACGCGTCCTTGTCGGGCGCGCCCGGGAAGCGGCAGTCGATGCCGACCACGGCGATCGGCGTCACGGCGCCGCTCGCTCGGCGGCCAGATAGGTCGCGATGGCATCGATGGTCGGGTAGTCCCACACGATGGTGGTTTCGACGTCGAATCCCTTCTCGCACTGCAGGTCCGCGCACAGCGTCATGCCTAAGACGGAGTCGATCCCACAATCGGCCAATGGGGTGTCGATGCCGATCGTGTCCGGCGGAACGTTGACGTATCCGGCCACCTTCATGGTCAGCCAGTCGGCAAGTTCCTGATACTCCGAAGCGTCAGCGGTCATCGGGGTCTCCCGGCCGGCTCGCTGGCACCGGTTCATGCGCCTGCGCGGGGCAGCGTCACCGCCTCGTTGGCCGCCGCGCCGCCGAACGAGATCCGGCGACGCACGAAAGCACTCACGCCCCTGTCGAACCGCGCGCCGCCGGCGAGTGCCGCGCATTGCGATCAGCGGCAGACCGACCGCGATGCCGATTCCCAAGCCAACCACGAAGATTGCCAAGCTCGCGGCCTGTGCCAGGGCGCCGAATCGCCGCGCTGACCTGACCGTCGCGCCCCACCTGCGAAACACCTTCCCCGCAAGGAGATCCGCCGCCGCCAGGGTGGGCACGATGGGGGCCGCGTCCTGCGAACACTGCCCCGACTCGGCGATGCGTCGCCCCACGTCGGCGACCCGGGCGAGTTCCGGCGGCGCCGACCCCGGCCCGCCCGAACCACAGGAAGGGTTCGCGCCTGCCGGTCAGCAGCCAGCGCAGGGTGGTCACGAACGATAGTCGCCTGCGGCCGTGTGTCGGTCGCGGCGACCACCTCGACGGACCGAGCACCCGCGGCCCGCAACAGCCCGGACACCTCGATCGCCGCCGAGTACCACATGTTGCGGCACGCGATCAGCGAGACGACCCTTCGATCCCGGACAGGCCTCGGGATGGGCTTTCAGCAGCGACCGGATGGGAAGCGAGGGCGCCAGAAACCACACCTGGTAGGCCAGGATCGCCAATTCCTCTGGCTCCGTTTCGAAGCCGGCTGCCGGTTCGACGAGGTCCACCAGCGCCTCCGGATCCACCGCCGCGGGGAACACCCCGAAGAATCGCCGAATCGGCCACGGAAACGGAAACGCGACGCGCGGTTGGACGTCCACCCAGCGGATGTCCCACCCGCGGGCGACCAGCGGAGCGGTCAAGGCATCGGCGACCTCGCGCAGCTGTCCGGTCTGCGAATAGAGGTACACGACCGCCCGAGGGGGAGGCTGCTCGGCCGGGAGAGCCTCGGACGCCCTGGTCATGGCCGGGTTTCCGACACCGAAGCCGCCGACACCGCAGTGAGATGCATGAACGAGACCACGAACCGGCCGGATTCCGGCACCATGCACAACAGCGTGTCACCCTCCTTGATCAGGCCGTCCGTCATCATCTCGTCGAGGATGACGAAGATGGCTGCGCTGCCGATGTTTCCGACTCTCGTGAGGTTGCTGTACCACATTTCGGGACGGCCCATGGCGACGTTGCGCCGGGATAACTCGCCAAACATGAGGGTCTTCATGCGTTCGCTCGAGTAGTGCGCGGGAAACCACGTCACCGTCTCCGGGTCGAATTTGCCCATGGCGCACAGGCGTTGGTACTCGTCGATTCCGACGCGTACCAGGTGCGGCAACAAGGAGAGCTTCTGCCGCGGAGCGAGCGCACCGTCGGCCGCGGCTTCCGCGGCGGTCGGGTAGTCAGCCCAGGTCTTCGAGCATGCGTTGTCGTTGCTGCCGAAGTACATGCACGCCTTTTCCGTGTTCGCGTACGACGTCAGCGAGATCCAGTCGATGCGAAGGCTGATCCCCGATGTCGCGGGCGCGCTCTCGATCACCGCGGCGCCCGCGCCATCGGAGAGCATGTAGCGCAGGAACGCGGTTTCCATCGGCAACGACCCGTCCTCCGAGATCGCCCTCATCTCGTCGTAGCGGGTGCTCTTGAACCCGCGTGAGGCGAACTCGCTGGCGACGCAGATCGCGTTGCGCTTCTCGCCGATCGCCACCTGCAGGTACGCGTTCTTCAGCGCCATCATCCCGCAACTGCAGATGCCGTGTGCGGTCGCGATCTCGAGCGGGCCGTAGCCCAACTCGCCGTGCACCATGCTGGCATGCCCGGGACCCATCAGGTCCGGCAGCGTCGTCGCCGCCGTCAGCAGTTCGACGTCGTTGGGTCCGAGTCCGGCGCGCTCGGCGGCGTTGCGCACTGCACCGGCCGCCATCGCCGCATTCGAGATGACGGTTTGCTGCTTCTTGTCGATCGCGTAGTGGCGGGTCTTGATTCCGCAGTTCGCGAGAATCAAGTCCTTCAGATCGGAGGACGCGCGTCCCGCCTTTCCGATGTAGTCTTCGATTTCGTCGTTGGGAACCGGGTAGCCGGGGAGAAAAGCGCCGGTGGCCGTGATGTATGCACTCATGCTGACGTGGCTCCAATGATCGGGTTGTCGACGAGGCCGCGCGGGCCGTCAGGCCATTTCGGCTATCTTCAAGACGATGAGATCCTTGAAGTCGGAGAGTGTGCGCACCCCCGCGATTCGCTCGTCGTCGAGCGAAATGCCGTACTTCTTCTCGACGATGTCCGCGATGGCGAGAACTCCGAGCGAATCGAGTCCCAGATCGTCCAACGTGGATTCATCGGTGATCTCATCGGGTTCGATGCTGTAGTGCGCGCCCAGGTACTCGACGATGTCGCGTTCGACTTCGTATTCGATCGGCATGACGGTTTCGATGTCCCCCTGCTGTTCAGCCGGGTCACGTGCCACCGCAAACCGGGTCCATGGGCTGCGAACCCACCCCGATAGTAGCTGGCGGTGGCGCGCCACGGCACGATTAGTCACACTTACCTTTTGCACAGACGGGATACGACTGCCATAGACGGGAGCCGACTGCACAGATGGGATACGAGTAGCAGTCCCAGTCGGTTCAATCTGCTGTCCGACCATTGCGTCCGCAGGGGTGCCTTGGTGGTCGCGACCGCTCCTCGCCAGGCGTCGCAGTTCGGGCACGTGGGAGTCGATACAGGTCACGGTCCAGTCGTAGAGACGGGCGGGGCTTGGTCGCGATCGCGGCAGCGGTAGATCGCGCGGAGTTCCTGGGCGGCCACCCATGGTCGCGGTGACCTGGCGCTCGCGCCACCGATCGAGCACCTGTGGGCGGAATCCTCAGCCTGGCGCGCTCGGGCTACGGACACGCGCTACTTCCGACGGACGTCGATCAACCGGACGTTCAGCTTCAGATATAGACTCCGGCAATCGCGGGTTGGAAGGGGCGATGACGATGGATCCCGTGAGACGCTGGTGCCCGGCGTGATGGACACCGAACTCAGCGCAACCGGGTAGTGACATGAGCACTTCTCGGGTCCTGATCGTCGGTGCCGGTCCAGCCGGAGCGACAGCCGCTCTGCTGCTCGCCGAACACGGAATCGACACCCTCGTCGTCGAACGACGAATGGCCCCGTCGACCCACCCGGCCGCACATGTGCTCTCCACCCGCACACTGGAGGTCTTCCGCGAACTGGGCCTCGAACACGATGTGCGCCGCCTCAGCTCGCGGATATACGAACTGCGTGACAGCATTTATGCCACGAGTCTGACCGGACCCGAACTGGGCCGGATCACCATTTACGACCCTGAATCGACTGAAGCCCAATTGCTTCAGACCCTGAGCCCGACTCGGGCCGCGAACCTGTCGCAACACGTACTTGGACAGCTGCTGTGGGATCGGCTCGAAGCGTGCAAGCGGGTCGAGTTCCATCGCGGCAGCGTGTACCAAAGTCACCGCGAAACCTCCGATGGCGTTGAAGTTCGAGCCACCGGCCCAGACGGCGATGGCGAGTGGGTCGCGACAGGTCGGTATCTGATCGGCGCCGACGGTGCGGGCAGCCATGTCCGGCGCACATGCGGACTCCAGATGCGCGGCCCCGTGCTTCAACACGTGATCAGCGTTCACTTCAGCGCCGACCTGCGTCCCTATCTGTGGTCACGCCGAGGCCCCCGTCATCTTGACCTTCACCCCACGCGGGCTGGGAATCATCATCGTGCACAGCTCACCCGGTGACTTCGTCTTCCAGATTCCCTACTTCCCGCCGGTTCAGCGTCTCGAGGACTTCACCGCCGACGATTGCCGGCGCAGAATCCGAGATGCGGTGGGAGACAGGGATTTGGCCGTCGACATCCACTCGGTGCAGAGCTGGGCGATGACGGCGCAGGTCGCCGATCGATACCGCAAAGGACGTACATTCCTGATCGGCGACGCCGCGCACCGCTTCCCGCCGACCGGCGGTCTCGGACTCAACACCGGCGTGCACGATGCCCACAACCTGGCCTGGAAACTGGCGTGGGAAATCTCTGGGCGTGCTCCGGCTAATCTGCTCGACACCTACGAGGCGGAACGTCGACCGATCGGCATCGCCAACACCGAGCATTCAGTGAAGAACTTCGACGGTCTGATGGATGTTTTCGACGCGCTCGGATTGCCCCGATCAGGTATGCGCGCGATGCGGGCTCTGGCCGGGTCCCGACCGATGGCTGCGTTGCCGCGCACTGCGTCACGCCGGATACTGGCCGCCCTCATGGCGGTGGCACTGCAGCGGATTGCCCTGGCGACTTCCCGGGGTCGCATCGGAGCACGCATCCGGCACAGGGTTCACGAGGTGATCGCCCGCCAGGGCAGCCATTACCGAACGTGGGGCCTCGATCTCGGTGTGCACTACGACCGCGGATTCCTCAACGACGGCGACATATCCGACGACGTCGGGGACATCGAGTTTTATACGCCGGTCGTGCGCGTGGGCGGACGGCTACCACACGCGTGGGTCCAGTACAACGGAGCGAGAGTCTCCACGCTCGACCTCCCGGCGCGCGACACGCTGACGGTTCTGACCACGTCGCAACACGAGTCGAGTTGGCGCGACGCGCAGACAGCGGTCGGACACCCACTGACGGTGATCGGTGTCGACCTCGCGGCGTGCGGAGAGCCGCTGCGTTCGCTGGCGGCAGGGCAGGCGCTACTGCTGCGCCCGGATTCTCACATCGCCGCAGTGCTTGACCCATCGAGTAGTGGGTACGCCGACGCGCTCGGTGCGGCGCTCGATCAACTAGGTCTGACGGCCACCGTCAAGGAGAGCTATGAACCCACGCCTTGACGAGATTGTCCTGCTGACCCACGAGTGGGATTCGATGCGAACCTGGTGGGGCACCCTTCTCGGCGCGGATCCACGCACAGTCGGTCACCGAACCGCGGTCGTCGAGACAGCCGGGCTACGGGTAGTCATCGAGCATTCCGACATCGCGATGAACGCCAATCCCGAAGTCGCTGGGGTCATTTCACTCACGGTGTCGGCCCCCTCCGCGATCGCTGCCCTCGACACCCACAAGCGACTCGTCGCGATCGGCTCCCGCCACCACCGCGCCACAAACGACGTCAGCGGAGTGCGCCTGTGGTACCTCGACCCCAATGGCACCGACGTGGCAATCCGCTTACCGATCGACGCCGACGCGAACAACCGGCATGGCCAGGAGATCGATCCCGATCACATCGTCACCCGGCTGCAAGCGGCCGCAGAATCCGCCGAACCCAGCAGCAGGATCGAGCCGCAGGCTGACACACCGCCGTCCATCTCGGTGTGACCGGCGTGATGTGCTCGCCGCGGGCCGGTGGGCCCGATTCTTCCGGGGACGCCGACCGCTGCCGCGCCGGTATCGAACGGTTCGCCCAGGACGTCATCGCGCGGTGTCGATGACCGGCGAGGTTTGACGGCTTCGTCAACCGGTAACAGGTGCCTCATGAAGCGCATGCAGATGATCCTGGTGTCCGGTTTGGCCGCGGCCGCATTGATGACCGGTTGCTCGACCGCTCTCGGCAACCAGGGCGGTGACACCAAGTGCAAGGACTTCACCTCGGCCGACGAGAAGACGCAGAACGAGGCCATCACCAAGATGCTCAAGGACGAGGGCAAGAACGAACCGGCGAATCTGGAGCTCACCGGCACGCGGCTGGCCGTGCAGACGTACTGCCAGACGGTCGGCGCGCAGGACACCAAGATCAGCCAGGCGCCGCACCTGTAGGGATCAGCGGTCCTCGAAGTCCGGATCGGAGACGGTCAGCAGCGCGTCGGCGATCAGCGGGTGTTCTTCCAGTTGCCGCTCGAGGCTGCGTAGCCGCCGGGCGACATGCGACTCGGTGTCGTCACCCACCAGGTCGACGCTGCCGACCAGAAACAGTTGCTTGGGCCCGATGAATTCCAGGCGCAGGAAGCGAACCTTCTCGACATCGGGCATCTCGGCAAGCCGCTGTTCGGCGGCGGCGTACATCTCGGACGACGCGGGCTCGCCGGTGAGGAACCGGCGGTTGCGGTCGATAAGGACGACCGCGACAACGGCCAACAAAACGCCGACCAGGATCGACCCGATGGCGTCCCACATCGCGTTGCCGGTCAGCTGATGCAGGGCGATGCCGGTCAACGCGATGAGCAGGCCGATCAGTGCGGCGCTGTCCTCGGCGAAGACGGCCCGGGTGGTCGGATCCGAGGTCGCCAGCGCGTGCTCGAGCAGTTCGCGGTCGTACTCCTCGGCCTCGTCGTGCAGCTGCCGGGTCGCCTGCAGGAACGAAGCGCCCTCGAACAGCAGGGCGATGCCCAGCACGATGTAGGCGATCAGATAGTTCTCGTGCCCGCCGGGTTCGTGCAGCAGCTCGGAAATCCCATGCCAGATCGACACCGCCGCACCCACCACGAACAATCCGACCGCCGCCAGCAACGCCCAGACGTAGACCTCACGTCCGTGGCCCATCGGGTGCCGGGCATCGGCGGGCCGGGCGCCGCGTCGGTTGGCGATCAGCAGGAAGATCTGATTGCCCGTGTCCGCCCAGGAGTGCGCCGCCTCGGCGACCATCGACGCCGACCCGGAGATGATGGCCGCCACGGTCTTGGCAACTGCCACACAGAGATTCGCGGCGAACGCGAACAGCACCGTGCGCCTGCTCTCGCCGGTGGGTTGTGCGGTCGAGGTCTCGCTCACCGCATCATTGTGGTCGCGATCCGGTCAGGATGCCTCGGTATCGCCGGCCGGCCCCTCGGGGGTCGCACCGCCCTCATCCGACCAGTCGGTGCCGTTCTCGTCGCCCTTGGCCGGATCGCTGTCGACGTCGTCGCGCGCGTCGTCACTGCGGCTGTGTCTGCCCATTCCCCATGTCTACCCGACGGGCCGGTTTTCGACACCGGTTAGCGTGTCCGACATGCACCCGTTCCGTGCCGCCGTGGAAGCCGGCGACTTCGATGCCCTGCCCGCCCTCTGCACCGAGGATGTCGTTTTCCGCAGTCCGATCGCCCACAAGCCCTATCAGGGCAGGGAAACGCTGGGGGTGATCCTGCGGGCGGTGTCCAGGATTTTGGAGGATCTGCGCTACGACCGGGAGATCGGCGGACCCGACAGCCCCGACCACGCGCTGGTGTTCACCGCCCGGGTCGGCGAGTTGGAGATCAACGGCTGCGACTTCCTGCACACCGGGCCCGACGGCCTCATCGACGAGTTCACCGTGATGCTGCGTCCGCTCAAGGCGGTTACCGCGTTCGCCGAGAAGATGGGCGTCGAGTTCGCCCGCGCAATGCAGGAGGCGCAGGAGTCAGGCAGGTAGTGTCCGGCGGTAGCGCCCCCGAATCGGGTAGCGCTCTACGCATGAATCGGCGCACGCGCCGACCGACGATGGATGTGTTCGATAAACATCCGATCGGCAGGGGAGGCGACCATGGCGAAGATAGGCAACGATCGCATGATCGTCCGCGCGGAGTGCCGTGACGACAACAGCTGGCTGTTCCTCGTCTGCTACACGGCCTGCTTCACCGAGTCCGAACTCGGCCGGCGTTTCGACGACCGCGTGCTGGTCCGTCCGGTGCACAGTGTCGATCAGTCCGGTTTCTGCTATGAAAGCCCGGTCGCGTTCACGGCGTGCAGCCCGCGGGTGTTCCGCAGGAAGCGCATCGTCGTCCGTGAGGAGCTCTACGACCCCGACGCCGGGCTCGACACGGTGAGCGCGTGGATCCGGTTGCACGAAGCCGACACCGACGTCATCGGCGACGAGCAGTGCACGCCACCGCTGGTGCCGCTCAACGGTGCCCGCCAGCATGCGCTCGCGCGCCGCCCGGTACCCGCGGGAGCGTTGCGCTGCTGAGCACCCTCAGTCCATGACCAGGGTCGCGAAGCTCCCCGAGTCCCCCACGACCAGAATCCGGCGGGCGCCGCCGCTGCGGAAGCCGGTGACCCCTTCGGGTTTCATCGACTTGGGGAACCCGAACTCGAGCACCTGAACCGACGGACCCGTACCGTCCCACGTGCAGAGCTCGAACGGTACCTCCCTGCCGCTGATCGACCGGCCCAAGAGCACCAGAAAGCCGCTCACATCGGCGTCATAGGCGATATCGCGGATTCCTTGTGCAGCTGCGGAATTCGGACCGGTGATGAAGACGCTCGGGCGACTCTCGAGGGCGTCGGTGGTCCTCGGCGCCGTCGTGTCGAGAGGCACGCACAGCACCAGGATGCCGGCGTCGGTCACGGGGGACCGGACGCCGAACAGTAGGGCGCCCCGCACCGGATCCCACGTCACGCCCTCGATGTTGAGCCCGCCGTCGTCGACATCGAGGTCGGCCGCTGCGGCCAGGTCGGGATACTGCTGCACCAGCCAGTCCCGGAATCCGGGCATGGCCTCCGCGGGCAGATCGCCGTCCCGGGCGTAGCGCACGCGGAGCAGGCCGTCGTGGCCGACCCTCTTCTTCCGGATGGCCAGTGACGACGACACGATCAGCGTGATCCCGCCGTCGACGTCGATGCGGGTGAGTCCCTCGGGGTCTGAGAGCGCACCGGGGGCCAGCCCGGACAGCGGGCGTCGCCCGATGGGTTCCCGTTGCGTGCCATCGGGATTGAGTGCCAGTTCGAACAGCGCTGTGGGGTCGTGATTGTCGGTGAACACGAACCGGTCCGGGCACACCTGCACGACGCCCGAGGCGTTGAACTCCGCCTTGCCGTTTCGTTGGGCGAACGGGATCGCCGAAACGCGGCCTGCCTTCACGAGCGGAAATCCTGCCCGACGCCATGGGCCTCTCGCTAGGGTTCACCCATGGCAGTCAGTGATTCTCGCGAAGTGGTCATCGAGGCAACGGCCGAGGAGATCCTCGACGTCATCGCCGACGTCGAGGCGAACCCCACCTGGTCTCCGCAGTATCAGAGTTCGGAGATCCTGGAGAGCTATGAGGACGGCCGTCCCAAGCAGGCCAAGATGACGATCAAAGCCGCGGGCCTGACCGACACCCAGGTCATCGAATACACCTGGACCGACACCAGCGTGAGTTGGACGCTGGTATCCGCGGGGCAACTGAAGGCCCAGGACGCTAAGTACACGCTGACGCCCGATGGGGACAAGACCAAGGTCCGGTTCGACATGAAGGTCGATCCCTCGGTCCCAATACCCGGCTTCCTGCTCAAACGCACGTTGAAAGGCGGCATGGAGACCGCTACCGACGGGCTGCGCAAACAGGTGCTCAAGGTCAAGAAGGGCTGACCACGAATACGGGCCCACTGACCGGGGTCTACCTGGCAGTCGGCGCCATCGAACCGCAGTTCTTCGCCCAGTTCCTGACCGGTCTGGGTCTGACGGCCGACGAGATACCTGGCCAGTTCGAGCGTGAACGCTACGGCGAGATGCGGGCGATCTTCACCGAACGGTTTGCCACCGGGACCCGCGAGGAGTGGACGCGGATCTTCGCCGGAACCGACGCGTGTGTGACCCCCGTGCTGACCTGGACCGAGGCCGGCGTCAACGAGCACCTGCTGGCGCGGGGGACCCTGATCGAGGTAAACGGCCTGCAGCAGGCCGCGCCGGCGCCCCGGTTCTCCCGCACCCCGGCGGGCGTGCCGGGTAGCCCACCGCAGGCCGACACACCGATCGAAGAAATCGGTTGGTGAATTTGCTGCATTCGCGCGCCGCGGTCACTAGATTCGGGTCAATGGCCGTGCGGGCGTCACGCGAGATCGTGATCGAGGCAACGCCGGAAGCCATCCTGGATGTGCTCGCCGACGTCGCCACCATGCCGTCGTGGTCGCCGGTGCACACCCGTGCGGAGGTCATCGACAGCTACCCCGACGGGCGACCCTCCACGTGCGCGCCACCTTCAGGGTCATCGGTCTCGTTGACCGCGAAGTACTCGAATACCACTGGGGGCCGGACTGGGTGGTGTGGGATGCCGAACCCACCTCGCAGCAGCGGGCGTTGCATGTGGAGTACAACTTGACGCGCGAATACCTCGACGAGGCGACGCGGGTGCGGTTCGACATCACCATGGAGCCGTCGGCTCCGGTGCCCAGCTTCCTCCTGAGGCGGGGTGAGAAGGCGGTGCTGCGGGCAGCCACCAAGGGTCTGCGCAAACGTGTGCTCGGCTGACCACGATCCCGGCCGGCACCGCGAAGGAGTAGCGGAGTAATGGGCTTCACTACACCGAATCTGCCCGAGTCGACCCGGAATCCTTTCTGGCGCAACCGCTCATGGAGCGGGTCAGGATTCTGGTGCTCAAATGGGTGGACCACGGCTACGGCGTCCCGCGGATGGTCCACCTCATCTATCTCGTGAAGCTGGTGGTGTTCTACGCATCGCTGGGCGTCACGGTCGCGACCGCCACCTCGGGTCTGCCCGCCTTCTGGCATGTCGCGCAGTGGTGGGATCAGCCGATCGTCTACCAGAAGCTGATCCTGTGGACGGTTCTGCTCGAGCTCCTCGGCGCTCGCGGGCTCGTGGGGGCCGCTGGCCGGCAAGACCAAACCGATGACTGGTGGGTTCCGGTTCTGGGCGCGGCCCAACACTATTCGGCTGCGGCCGTGGCGGCGGGTGCCGTTCACCGCGGGTAACCGGCGCACCTGGTTCGACATCGCGCTCTACGTGGCGCTGGTCGTCAGCCTGGTGGTGGCGCTGGTGCTCCCGGGGGTGTCAGTGGTTCGCTGGCGGCGGCGCTTCCCGACAACACCTCGGGTCTGGTGAGTCCGGCACTGCTGGTCGCGCCCGATCGTCCTGCTGGTGCTGATCGGGTTGCGGGACAAGACGATCTTCCTGGCGGCCCGCGGTGAGCAGTACCTGCCCGCGCTGTTCTTCTTCGCGACGCTGCCGTTCGTCGACATGATCATCGCGCTGCAAGCTGCTGATCTTCACCGTCTGGTTGTGGGCCGGCATCTCCAAGTTCGGCCTGCACTTCACCAGTGTCATCCCGCCGATGGTCAGCAACAGCCCGACATGCCGCTGAAGTGGCTCAAGCGGGCGCACTACCGCAACTTCCCGGACGATCTTCGGCCGTCGCACCTGGCGACCTTCATGGCGCACGGACCCGGCACCGTCGTCGAGATCATCTCGCCGCTGGTGCTGTTGTTTTCGCCGTGGCCGTGGCTGACCTAATCGCGGTGGCGATCATGGTCTGCTTCCACCTGTTCATCATCTCGACGTTCCCGCTCGCGGTTCCGTTGGAATGGAACGCGTTGTTCGCCTACGCCGTGGTGTTCCTGTTCCTGGGTTTCCCGAACTGGCAGGGCTACGCGGTCTGGGATATGTCGTCGCCCTGGCTGACCGTCGCGATCCTCGCCGCGCTGTGCTTCTTCCCGGTGCTGGGCAACATTCGGCCCGACCTGGTGTCCTTCCTGCCCGCGATGCGGCAGTACGCCGGCAACTGGGCGTCGGCACTCTGGGCGTTCGCGCCCGGGGCCGAGCAGAAACTGAACCGTGTCACCCGGTCGGCGGGCAACTCAGTCGACCAGTTGATCGCCTACGGCTACGAACCGCTGGAAGCCGAGGTTTTCGCGCAGCACCGCTCGGCTGGCGGGCGATGCACAGCCAGGGCCGGGGGTTGTTCTCGGTGCTGCTGAAGAACCTTCCCGATATCGACCAGCGGGACGGTGCGTGAGGGCGAGATCGTGTGTAACACGTTGGTCGGGCTTCAACTTCGGTGACGGGCACCTGCACGACGACGACCTGATCCGCGCGGTTCAGGACGAGGCGCAATTCGAGCCCGGCGAGTTGGTGGTGGTCTGGGTGGAGTCGCAGCCGATCCACCGGGCGGTACAGCACTACAAGGTGATCGACGCGGCGCTCGGGGTCATCGAGCGCGGCACTTGGCGGGTCGCCGATCTGGTCAAGGAGCAGCCCTGGTTACCCAATGGGCCGATCCCGCTGAACGTGACCTGGTGCTTCTGCTGACGCCCAAACCGCACAAACGGGCGGACTAGTTCGAGTAGAACTCACCAAAACGTCGATCTCGGCGCGGGCGACTCGCTGGCCGGGCCGACACCGGCCTGCTGTCGCCGAAAAATTTATCTCCGACGAAATAGCCCCATATCATGCACGAAATCGCCCCGAAAAACACCATCTGCAGTAGCGTAATACCGAATCTGACCTACGTCTTTGGATTGGAACGAGCCGTGACCGATATCGATTCACCTGAGAGTTCCACGCCTCTGCCACCAGGTGCCGTGGTCGGCGCCGGCGACCTCATCGAAGCCGCCGGCCATCCCGTCGGCGGCGGCGTGATCAAGCCCGGCTACGACCCCCGGCTGACCAACGAGGACCTCGCCCCGCTGGGCAAGCAGACCTGGGGCTCGTACAACATCTTCGCGTTCTGGATGTCCGACGTGCACAGCGTCGGCGGCTACGTCACCGCGGGCAGCCTGTTCGCGCTCGGCCTGGCGAGCTGGCAGGTGCTGGTCTCGCTGCTGGTCGGCATCGCGATCGTCTACTTCTTCTGCAACCTGGTCGCCAAGCCGAGCCAGGCGGCCGGCGTGCCCTATCCGGTGGTGTGCCGCAGCGCGTTCGGCGTGCTCGGCGCCAACATCCCGGCCATCATCCGCGGCCTGATCGCCGTGGCCTGGTACGGCATCCAGACCTTCCTGGCCTCGGCGGCGCTGGACATGGTGCTGCTCAAGCTCTTCCCGGGCTCGACGCCCTACGCGGACGTCGACGACTACGGCTTCCTCGGCCTGTCGCTGCTCGGCTGGGGCAGCTTCACTGCTGCTGTGGGTGCTGCAGGCGTGTGTGTTCTGGCGCGGCATGGAGTCGATCCGCAAGTTCATCGACTTCTGCGGTCCCGCCGTCTATGTCGTGATGTTCATGCTCTGCGGCTACCTGATCTGCAAGGCCGGCTGGGGCGCACATCGACCTGAACCTCGGCGAGGTGAAGTACACGGGCTGGACTCGTGCCGGTCATGCTCGGCGCGATCGCGCTGGTGGTGTCCTACTTCTCCGGCCCGATGCTCAACTTCGGCGACTTCTCCCGCTACGGCAAGTCCTTCGGCGGCGTGAAGAGGGGCAACTTCCTCGGCCTGCCGGTCAACTTCCTGGTGTTCTCGCTGCTGGTCGTCGTCACCGCGTCGCTGACGGTGCCGGTGTTCGGCGAGCTGATCACCGATCCGGTCGCAGACCGTGGCCCGCATCGACAGCACGTTCGCGATCGTGCTGGGCGCGCTGACCTTCACCATCGCGACCATCGGCATCAACATCGTCGCGAACTTCATCTCGCCCGGCGTTCGACTTCTCCAACGTCAGCCCGCAGCGCATCAGCTGGCGGACGGGCGGCATGATCGCCGCGGTCGGCTCGGTCCTCATCACGCCGTGGAACCTGTACAACAACCCCGAGGTCATCCACTACACGCTGGAGACGCTCGGCGCGTTCATCGGCCCGCTGTTCGGCGTGCTGATCGCCGACTACTACCTGTTCGCGACGTGCGACCAGCGGGTCGCCGACTCGCTGGTCTGAGTCAGCCGTGCTCCGGATCTGGGTCGTCAACCCGAACACCACGGAGTCGATGACCGGGGCCTTCGGCCGGTGCGCGCAGGCCGTGGCCGGGCC
>CAVVUT010000001.1:0-403977 GCA_963751485.1 uncultured Actinomycetota bacterium | reverse complement strand
GGCCAACGCGGCGTCCACAAAGAGGACAGTTCGTATTCCGGGCATCGGAACAAACACCTACCAACCAAGCGACACCCCGGCGACTGACCATGAGGAACCACCAAGCTACAAGTGCTCGGCGGAGTGGTGGTCGCTGCCTTCTGCCAGACGGACCAGATCGACGGCGGCCCGTCTGATGCTGACTGCTTAACACCACAGTTGCACCAACGGCCATCTAACTTCGGAAAACCAAGAAACCAGCCCTACACTCCGTCGCTATTTTCCAAAGTACCCATCCGGTCAAGACCCAACCGCAGACGGCCAGTCCACCCCTGGGACCCAACCCCCGGGCTGTTCCCAAGGGCCTGCAGAGAGATGCTGGCGCATTCGTTGTCCAGTTTTATGAGCCAGTCGCCGCGCTAAGAACATGGCTCAGGCTGATGCGCCTCTGCATTATCCGTGGTCTGCGAATGTGATTGGCTTGCTCAACGGACAGATCCACAGAGGCGAAGCTTGACCGATTCTGCACATGCATGGCCTGGTCCGTGGCGAGGTCCGGAGCTGCGGCGATTCACAGCGGTACTGGATCGGGTTGAGGCGCAACTCGCTGGCCGAGCACCATGGTCGATTCCGCGAACTGTGTTGCTTCTGGCCCCGAGCGGCCGACCGTGTAGCCAGACCTTTTGGTTTCCGGTGTGTCGATTCCCAAGAGCCGCACGCGAAGCCGTCCGCGGGCGTCGTCGCGGATGTCGATGGTGTCGGCCCCGTCGACGACATTCAAGACGGTCGCCGTCACGGCGACAGGATCGGCTGCCGCGGTCGGCGACGCGGATCGGACTGTCGCCACCATCGATGCTCTCGAGACCTAGCTGTTCCCCGGCATCGTCGTCGCGGGTGCGCGGATCAGTTGAAGCTCAACGGCATTGGGGGAGACCTGCCGCTACAGAGGCGGCTGGTTCGCGCTGGCGTCGGGCTTGGTTCCTCCGTTGTATGCCTGCGTGTGTCGGACTGAGGGGGCCGCCATAGGCGGTGCCAGTGTCGTCGCGGTCGCAGCGGTCTCACGAGCGAAGAACGCACCGATATCGCCGATCGCGCTCATCAGCTGCGCCGGGAACACCACCGTCGTGTTCTTGTCCACGCCCAACTCGACAAGAGTCTGCAGGTTGCGTAGCTGCCAGGCAAGGGGGTGAGCCATCATGGTGTCCGATGCATCACCGAGCACCCCCAGTGCCAGCGATTCACCCTCCGCGGCAATGATTTTCGCGCGCTTCTCCCGCTCGGCCTCGGCTTGCAGGGCCATCGCCCGCTTCATGCTGTCGGGCAGCTGGATGTCCTTGAGCTCGACCAGAGTCACCTCCACACCCCACTCCAGAGTGATCACATCCAGGATCTGCCGGATGTTGGCGTTGATCACCTCGGTGTCTGCCAACGTCTCGTCGAGGGTGTGCTGGCCGACAACATTGCGCAGCGTCGTTTGCGGCGATCTGATCGATTGCGGCACCCACATTCTCGATGACCACCACGGACTTCACCGCATCCACGACCCGGAAATACGCGACAGCGGCAATGTCCACACTGACGTTGTCGCGGGTGATGATGCCCTGCGACTGGATCGGCATCGTGACGATGCGCATCGACACCTTCCTCAACCGGTCGATGACCGGGATGATGAACCTCAGGCCGGGTTCCCTGACATCCTTGACCCGCCCGAGCCGGAACAACACACCCTTCTCATACTGGGTCACCACCCGGATCGACAGCGCAGCCAAAATCAGCGCCACGACGATTACCGCAATGACGACAGCGACGACGTTCACGTTCACTCCTCAACGAGAATTCACGGCCAATCTGGTGAGGCGCTGCCCTGCATGCACCACCACCGCAGGATCGCGTCGCGTCGACACCCGCGCCATCTCGGCGACATGTCCTCACCCTGCGGCTGCGGGTATCGCCCTCGCAAGTGCCAAAGGTCCTTGCTATGATGCTGCGTGTTGATCTGGGGAGAGGCGCAGGGACACCGCGAGCAGGTCGACGTGTATTGCCGGACAGGGGATTTGGCTAGTTTCGTGCCCTCGCTCGACCGGAATGTGCTGTTCCGAGGGCGTTGAGCGGGTGACGCCAGGGGTGGTTGCGAGTAACCGGTCGAAAACGACGGCGAATCCGTCGACGATCTTCTCGTGGTCGGGCACCAGCTCCTTGTCGCACGCGATGCCGACGGTCACCTTGCCGTCGTAGCTGTAGATCGTGAAACTCATCGGCTGGTCGCCCGACAGGGGTGCCCAGCCGGCCATCGCTTCGACCCGGCAGCCCGCGAGATAGACCGGGATGGGCGGACGGGCACGTTGGTGAGCGTCCCCACTGTGCGGTTGGCGAACAGGTCCACCGACGCCTCGTACACATCGCGGCTCAGCCCTGAGATCGCCTCCTGGAGGCGGAACGCCACGCCCGCCTCGTGACCGTTCTTGATCCGGCCCATCCGCCGCTTGACGACGGCAAGCACCTGGCGGGCATCGGGCTGATCCGTCGGCAGCTCCAGCTGCACGAGGGGGAACTCGTTCGAGGTCGGCGGGCAGGGTCAGGTCGATGGGCTTGAGGTTCACCGGCACCATGAAGGTCACCGAGGAGCAGCGCGCGTCGTGGGCCTCGAGATAGTCATGCAACGCCCCGGCCGCGCTCGCCACCAGTACGTCGTTCACGGTGGAGTGGTTGGCCTTTGCGACGGCCTTGACCTCCGGCAGCGACACCGGCTCCGACCACGCCCGCCTTGTCGCCCCCGGCCTGCCCCGTCCAGATCGTCACATCGTTGCGGGTGCCAAGCAGGAGCTTGCGGACGGTGTCCACGTCAGCGGGCGCGGCGGAAAACATACGACCAGGGCCCCGCTGCCCGGGACCGCCGCCGTTCAGCGAGCCCACTCGTCCGCGGCACGGTTGCCGTCGCCCACCCGAGCGATGACGTGTGGCCGGCACCGACCGGATTCTGCAGCGCCCCTCGCGCGAACAGTTGCGCGACCGCGCCGAGGCAACCGCCGGTGGCCGGGCGACGCCGCCCGCGACGTTGTCGCCCGTCCGACGGGTCGATCACTGTCTCACCGATTTGACGGCGCGCCTGGCGCCGTCACCGCTGCCCACGTGGCTCCCGACGCGCTCGGTCGCCATCGCTGGCCCGGGGGTCGGGATCGGGCGGCGTGCTGTGCGACGCCGGGGCCGTGGACCTCGCCCCCCTCGGGCGTGGCATCGAACAGGCTCATCGCCAGCTCGACCATCCGCATGCCGTCGGCGATGGCGTGGTGTGTTCTCAGGACGATGGCGCTGCCCCCCCGGTAGCGGTCGACCTAGATCGCCCGCCACAGCGGCTTGTCATGCTCGAGCATCTCGGTACGGTGGCTGGCGGCGAGTCGCTGCAGTTCACGGGCGTCGTCGGGGTCCTTCAGGTCGAGACCGTGACGTGCACCCCGAAGTCGAAACGTCGTCCTGCTGCCACCACCACGAGCCGTTCGGTCGTTGACGCACGGCTGCGGAACACGGGGTAACGGGCGCTGAGGCGTTCCTCGGGGACCTCGCTGACCCGGCCCCAGTCGAGCGGTTGGGCGGTCCAGATCACCGAGTCCACCACCATGAGGTTGTTGGGGCGGTCCATCTCCAGCCACAGCGCGTCCTGGACGCCGAGCCGGCGGCGGTCGCTCATCGTGCACCTCCGACAGAGCGGTCGACCGCGAGCCAATGCGCCCGCGGTACGTTCCGTGTGATCATGCGCCCGGCAGGGGATTCAGACCAGCCCCTCGCAACGTCGATCTTCGGGGCGCAATCGGCTCACAATGAAAGGCATGGACCTCGGTCAGAGTGTGGCCTCAGGTCGTCCCTCTCCGCTGGGTGCCCATCGGGTCGACGGCGGCACCAACTTCTCGGTGTGGTCGCGCACGGCGGCAGGGCTCGACCTGCTGCTCTTTGACGATGTCGATGACGCGCGGCCGTCGCGAACAATCCCGCTGGACCCCCTCCGGAACAAGACGTCGTACTTCTGGCATGTGCTTGTGCCCGACGTGGAGCCGGGACAGGTCTATGTGTGGCGCGTCAACGGCGACTTCGATCCGGCTGCGGGCCTGCGGCATGACGCGTCGGCGTTTCTGCTGGATCCCTACGGCGTCGCGGTGACGGTGCCGACCGGCTATGACCGGATGGCCGGCGCGCGGCCGGGGCGGGATCCGCGCACGGCGATGAAGAGCGTCGCCGCGGATCTCTCGGTATACGACTGGGAAGGCGACGTCCCTCTCGGGCGGCCCTTTGCGCGCACTGTCATCTACGAACTTCATGTCCGGGGCTTCACCGCCCATCCCAACAGCGGGGTGGACCGCCGCCTCGCCGGCACCTATGCCGGCCTGGTGGCCAAGATCCCCTACCTGCGCTTCTTGGGGGTCACTGCGGTGGAGCTCATGCCCGTGCAGGCGTTCGACCCACAGGACGCGCCACCGCGGCTGGTCAACTACTGGGGCTATAGCCCGGTCTCCTTCTTCGCCCCGCATGCCGCCTACGCCTCCACCCGCGAGCCCCTCGGCGCATTGGACGAGTTCCGCACCATGGTCAAGGAGCTCCACCGGGCGGGCATCGAGGTGATCCTCGATGTGGTGTTCAACCACACGGCCGAGGGCGGGGCCACGGGACCCACGTTCTGCTGGCGTGGGCTCGACAACCGGGCCTACTACCTGCTCGATCCGGCGAACGAGGCGAGGTACCTGGACTACACCGGATGCGGGAACACTCTCAACGCGAACCACTCCGTGGTGCGTCGCATCACCGTCGATGCGCTGCATCACTGGGTGGACCAGATGCACGTGGACGGCTTCCGTTTCGACCTCGCCTCGGCGATGACCCGGGATACCTCGGGCACTCCCATGGCCGACCCGCCGGTCATCTGGCAGATCGAGAGCGACCCGGTCCTGGCCGGCACCAAGCTGATCGCAGAGGCCTGGGACGTTGCGGGGCTGTACCAGCTCGGGTCGTTCGTCGGCGACCGGTGGCGCGAGTGGAACGGGAAGTTCCGTGACGACATCCGCCGGTTCGCACGTGGTGACGGCGCCACCGTGGAGCTGCTGCCCAACCGGCTGCTCGGCAGCCCCGACCTGTTCGGGGGCCGACCGGCCGAGGTCGAGCACAGCATCAATTTTGTGGCTTGTCACGACGGGTTCACCCTCAACGACCTCGTCTGCTACGCGTATAAGCACAACGAGGCCAACCTCGCAGACAACCGGGACGGCACGGACGACAACTACTCCACCAACTGCGGTGTCGAAGGGCCTTCCGATGACCCTGCGATCGAGCGCATGCGCACCCATCGGGTGAAGAACTTGCTTGGAATCACCTTGATCGCCGTGGGCGTCCCGATGATCGTCATGGGAGACGAGGTTCGTCGCACGCAGCTGGGAAACAACAACCCGTACTGTCAGGACAACGAGATCAGCTGGCTCGACTGGTCACTGATGGATCAGTACGCCGATATCCTCCGCTTCGTGCGGGGGTTGATCGACGTCCGGCTCGAGCTGGACATGACGCAGGTCATGCACGGGCTGCCGCTGAGGGAATTCCTGACCCGCTCGCTGGTGGAGTTCCACGGCGTTCGCCTGCATCAGCCCGACTGGTCGAAAGACTCCCACTCGCTGGCACTCACCGTGCGGAGCGTGATCGGGACGCGGATGGTGCACGCGATCCTCAACAGCTACGAGCATCCCCTCGACTTCGAGCTTCCCCCGGTCGCCACACCAACGCTGCCGTGGCGCCGCGTCGCGGACACTGCCCTCGATCCCCCGGATGACGTCGCCGATCTCGAGAGCGCACAACCGGTCCGCGGCGCCACCTACCGGGCGGATGCCCACTCGGTGGTTCTGCTGTGCGCCGACCTCCACGACGCCTCCAACGCCCTACGCGCCCCATTGGTGTGACCGCCGGGAACAGCCTGCGCTACGGGGCGAATGCCTGCTCGACTGCCCAGAGATGGTGCCCGTTCAAAGTCGTCAACAAACGATGACGCTCCGGGGACGTGCATTGCGCCTGCGACGTTGTCCTAGCTATGACTCGATCGGAGGGGCGACTTGGTACATGTTGCCGAACCTGTCTCTGACCATCGCCCGGTGGTCGCCGTAAAACTGATCGGTCGGCGCCTCGACCGTTTCGGTGCCGACGGCTACGGCACGTTGGTAGGTTTCGTCAACGTCATCAACGTAGACGGCAATACTCCGTTCGCTGCAAAGCGCGATCACACTCCCCACGAGCAAATGAGAGTTTGATCCGAGCGACGCGGTACAAGTTCTGAGCAGCGTTGCGGGCAGTGCGGACCGGACGCTGCGCAAGCCGGACGACGCGAAGTGGTTAACGACTGCCGCGTTCAATTCGGACGTGGACGTGGACCTGGAAGCACGGGAAGCTCTGATCGACGAGGCGTGTGTACGCCGACGCCCCCGCAGTGATCTCGGCGCTGGACTTCGTGCGCTGGGAGTTGTCGATGCTCGGGGGTGATGAGCGGGGCTGCCCGGGCACGTCCGATGGGTGTCGGGCCGTACCCGGAACCCTAACGGCCAACGCGGCGTCCACAAAGAGGACAGTTCGTATTCCGGGCATCGGACGTGACTGTCGCGTGCCAGTGGCAGCATGTGCGTGTGACCACGACAACGCTTTCCTGGGATGTGGTGCCCGTCGACAAGCCGGACGATGCCAATGTCGTGATCGGGCAGGCGCATTTCATCAAGACGGTCGAGGACCTGCATGAGGCGATGGTGGGGGTGAGCTCGTCGCTGCAGTTCGGGCCGGCCTTCTGCGAGGCCTCCGGGCCACGGTTGGTTCGCCGCACCGGCAATGATCCTGAATTGGTCGAGCTTGCGACCCGCAATGCGCTGGCCATCGCCGCCGGGCACTGCTTCGTGATCTTCTTGCGTAACGGGTTCCCAGTCAGCATCCTCAACCCGGTCAAGGCGGTGCCCGAGGTCTGCACGATCCACTGCGCCACAGCCAATCCGGTTGAGGTCTTGGTCGCGGTGACCCCGCGTGGCCGTGGCATTGTGGGCGTCGTCGACGGACAGGCACCCCTTGGGGTGGAGACCGATCGCGACGTGGCCGACCGGCACGACCTGCTGCGCGCCATCGGTTACAAGCTCTAACAGCACCCCGTGCGGAACGCGGCGAGTTCCGGACGGTGATCTCAGCGAGTTGCCGTTTGATGCAGTTGTGGCAGTTTCGTTCCACACCGATGCGAAGCGGGATCCTCGTCACGATCAGCATGCTGAAGATCGCTTGGGAGGCTTGGCGATTCGCGCGCGGTGACGGCAACGCTATCGGGCGTCGCGGAGCGGCGGCCGGAGTGGCACGTGCTGGCTGTCCCAACCGGGGAGGGGCGGGGCGTCCGAAAGGTATTCAGCTTGGCTGCATCCGACAAGAGAACTGAGTGTTGTACGGATGCGTGGGCGTGACCGAAAGCAGCGATCGCGGATGTCACGTAGGGTCGCGTACGCCGCGACGGTCGTAGGAGAGGTTCCATTTTTGGTGTGGGTGCCGAGACCGGGCTTCGCCAACCAGCGGGTCCGGGGTTCGAAACCGTGACGGCCCACCCACCGCATCGTCGCAGTTCAGCCGGTGCTTTTGCCTCGACCGTGAGAGAACGCGGCTAGTTAATGGCTGGTCGCGAGCATCGCCATACGGCAGACAGGACACAAAGATGCTGATCGGTCTGATGGCGGCCGCCTTGGCGTGCGTCGGCTACGGAACCGCGTCGGTTCTGCAGGCTTACGGCGCGCGCAGTTCGGAAGTTGTGGCTGCCGGCCACGGACACCGGACGGAAGTCACCGCGACCGGCGCCCCGACGCTTCGCTCCACAATCCACGCCGCCCTGACACCGACGTTCATCGCGGGGATGGTGCTCGATATCGTGGGTTTCCTGGGAAGCATCGTCTCGGCCCGTCTGATTCCGTTGTTCCTCTCGCAGACGATCATCAGCGCGAACCTTGTCGTGACCGCGGTGTTAGGTGTCTTCATACTCGGCGTTCGCCTGCGCCGGCGTGACTGGATGGCGATCGCCACAGTCGTAGGGTCGTTACTGGTGTTGGGACTCACCGCCGGTCATCCCGGTGTTCGGCCGGGGGAACGGGCCCTGCACTGGAGCGTGCTGGCGGCGTCGGTGGTGATCCTTGGCGCCGGCATCGCTCTGATCCGCGTGCTTGGCGCTCGCGCAGCCGTGCCGGCCGGGCTGATCGCGGGCGTGTTATTCGGTGCGATGGCGGTGGCGGTGCGGGTGCTCGACGGTGTCGCCCCGCTTCGGGTAGGCATCCTGCTCACCGACCCGGCGTCATGGACGATCGTCATGGCCGGACTGGGCGGCTTCTACCTGTTTACTGTGGCGCTGCAACTGGGCTCGGTCAACGGCGCCGCCGCCGCTCTCGTGGTCGGAGAGACCGTGGTGCCCGGTGCCATCGGCGTGGTGCTGCTTGGTGACACCGCTCAACCAGGGCTGCTGTGGCTGGCCGGCGTGGCGTTCGTGGGTGCGGTCGCAGGTGCAGTGGCCGTCGCGATGTTCGGAGCGGCCGAGCAGGCACACGGCGCGGCGAGGGTCGACACCGATTAGATTCAGGAGCCGGTCGACCGGCGGGGTAGCAGACTGGTCCCGACTCGCTCCCGATGGCAGCAGTACGGCATCCGGACCAACGCCGAGGTGAGCGGTGTGCTGCGGCGTCGGCGCTTTCGCCTCGATCCGAAAGGTGATGGATCCTCGGCGGGGTGGCTTCTACTCAACGTCGCAACAGTTGATGGTTTGTTGAGGTGAGCAGCGCGGTGAAAAGTTCGGCGAGACTGCGGTCTTCGAGGGTGTGGCGGGGTCGGTTGTTGATCTCGTGTTCGACGGCCCGCAGATGGTCAGGTGTGTAGATGTTCAGGCTGGTGCCTTTGGGGAAGTATTGGCGTAGCAACCCGTTCGCGTTCTCGTTGCTGCCGCGCTGCCACGGCGAGCGGGAGTCGCAAAAGTAGACCGGTATCCCAAGGTCTGCGGTGATGTCGGCGTGCCGGGCCATTTCGATGCCCTGATCCCAGGTGATAGATCGGATCAAGTTCGGTGGCAGGCCGCCCACCGTCGTGGCGATCGCGATGCGCAGGGAATCGGCGTCACGGGCGGGAAGGTGCATCAGTCGAGTCAGGCGGGTCTGGCGCTCAACGAGAGTGCCGATCGCCGAGCGCTGGTTCTTGCCGACGATGAGGTCACCTTCCCAGCGCCCCGGTTGGCTACGGTCAGCGGGAGCGAATGGCCGCTGATGGATCAACAACATCGGCTGGGCGAACCTCGGACGACGCCGGCCTGGCCGCTGGTGCGCGCGGCGATGAGTCCTGCCGGTGCGCAACGGTCCCCGGTGTGGCGACCTGACCTGCGGCGGCCGGATCAAGCGCGAGTGGGGCTGGTACACAGCCTGATAGATGCTTTCGTGGCATAACCACATCGATGGGTCCTTGGAGTATTCGCGTCGCAGGTGCCGGGCGATCTGGTGGGGGGTCCACCGTGGAGCGAGCAGCTCGGCGATCAGATCGCACAAGGCTGGGTTCTTATCGGCGGCCAGCCACTCGGTTAGCTGCCACGCCGCGTTCTCGGGCAGCGCGTGGGCGGCCATCGTTCGAAGGATGTTCGGGTCGTCAGCAGGCCAATCAACCGGTTGAACGGATCCTGACCGTCATACGTCTTCAGGTGTGGATGTCGAAGCTTCCTTGCGAGTCGTGAGGGGTCGCGCATTCAAGTTCACGCAAACACCCTGAGTCAAAGGAGACTTCATCGTGGCTATTCGTCAAATCGTTGGTGGGGCGCTGGCCGCCGCGGCCATCGCCGGTGGGGTTGGGCTCGTCTCCGCGCCCAACGCGGCGGCGCTGCCAAGAGGATGCGGCACGCTCATCAATGTGGTGTCGAGCTGGTACGACCAGTGGCAATACAGCGAAGCTAACTATGGGACCGATGATTCGCGAACCGTCTACGCCTCAAAGCAATACGCGGCAGCAGTTGTTCGTGCCGACGGTGCTGGTTGCTACTAACCACTGACGGGGCATGGAATCACGAACGCGAAAAACGCGCGTAGCGTGTCCTAAACATGCAGGGTATGGGGCCTCAAAATCACGGGAGCAATAAAAATCGCCGCGCAAGTCTTGCTTTAGGGTTTTGGCGGACGGTCATCCGGTAAGCCTTTGGGCGGTGGGCGTGTGTGCCGTGATCGGGCTTTCATCGATCACCACGCCGTGATCGGACGTCCGGGACACCGCGGGTGACCCTCCCGGATCGTGGAGGCTGCCGCCGAGCGTCGGCAGGGACAGTTCGTGGCGGCTTCCTAAGACGCACCGGACGCACCAAACCCGGTCGTCAATCAGAACTCGAGGAACGCGACCTCGAAATGTCGTCAGGCTTCACACATTCGATGCTCCAACGCCCGTCTGACTCGATCGGCCACCAACGTGCGATTTGGCTCGATCACCTGGCCACTGTTCGCACATGCAATAGCTCAGCAAACACCCTCGGCGCGACGGCCGGCAGCGTGAACATGTTGGACTCGCCAACATTTCCGGTGTAATTCCGAGATACTTTCGCGGAATCTGCCCTGCTTTCACGTAACCCTACGCAGGTCAAGCCGCATTTCCGCAGGTCACGTCTCGGGTTCGATTCCCGGCAGCTCCACCGGAAAGATGCAGGTCAGGGCCACAAGCCCTGGTCTGTTTTCTTTTCCCATCAACATTCGTCCGTTAGGCTCGCCGCCATGGCCTCGCTTCGAAGCGGCATGCGCAAGGACGGCAGCACCTACGTCCACCAGCGAGCCGACGGCCCCACAGCTGTACCCGTGACTTGACCGCAGTTCTATGGATGGCTGACTTAGCGTTCCAACGGCGCCGAGCGGCGGATCGCGAACGTGAGGAGCACGGCGTGGATGCTCTGGTTCCGCGGCTTGACTTCGCCGCCCTTGCGCAGTCTGTCTACCTTAACCAGGCCGCCCTGGGCCTGATCCCCGCCCAATCATTGGAGGTGATGCTGGAGCACCTCACCCAGACAGCCCAGCACGGCAATGTCCGACTGAGCGATGAGGAGGAGCTGCGGATTCTCGACGAACTCCGTGTCGCTGGCGCAATACTGCTCGGCACGGAGCCCGGCGCGGTGGCCGTACTTGGAGGGGCCAGCGCGGGTCTAGCAACAGCGGCGGTTCTGGTGCCGGCTGGGGACGTCGTCCTGGTCGCGACAGATTTTCCCAGCGTCACGCACCCGTGGCTTGCCGGTTCGGCAAGTGGACGATCGGTGGCGTGGGTCGAGGACAGAGCCGGTGTCAGCCTCACTGAATCCGTCGTTGACGCTATACGGCCGGGCGTTGCCGCTGTGTGCGTGAGCGCGGTGATGTATGGCACGGGCTCTCGGGTCGACTGCGCGGTACTCGCCGACAGCGCTCACGAGGTCGGTGCTCGACTGATTGTCGACGCTACTCAGCTTGCCGGCGCCGGCGAGGTTGCAATGGCCGATTGGGGCGCCGACTTCGTGGTCACCAGCGGATACAAATGGTTGTGCGGACACGGAGGAGTCGCGTTGTTCGCGGTAGCTGACGATCTGCTGGACTCGATCCCGCCGCATCCCGGTTGGATGGGGACTCCGAACCCGTTCGCCTTTGACGCTACTCGCCGCGAGCAGGCACCAGGAGCTCGCCGATTCGAGCAGTCAACTATTGCGTATGCGTCGGCGCTGGGGCTCACTCAGTCGATCACCCGGCTGAACGGTCTCGGCTCGGGGACTATCGAGGCCCACGCGCGCCTCCTTGCGGCCGAGCTGATCGACGCTGTTCGGCCACTTGGCTGGCATCCGTTCCGCAACCTCGACGACCCGTCCGCCAGCCCGCACATCATCGCGCTGCAGCATGCCGACCTCGACGCAACCGCTGTTCGGGCAGCGCTTCACCGAGATTACGGAATCGTGACTAGCGCAAGACTGAATGCGATCCGAGTCTCACTGCACGTCTACAACGACTCCGGTGACATCGAATCGCTGGTCGCCGCGCTAGCCACGATTGGTAAAGCACAACGTGAACGAACGAGCGTCGAGTCGTTCCACGATCCCGGCAAAGGCGGTATCCGATACCAACCCCCCGACGCCGATCGGATTATTTAGTTCGGGAGAGTGCCAACCGATACGGCGGAATAGTGGGGCGCCGATGGCAGATCCCGATGAGCGAACCGCGGCTGAGCGGATCGACGCGACCCGGCAGGCGGCCTGGAGTCTGATTCGTCGGTTGCTCTCGACGGTGGTGACTTACACGCCGCGGGCGAACCTGACGGCTGTCCGTCAGGATCACGAATCGGGCGACAATTGGGCGGCCCACAGGTCGGGTCCGAAGACTTCATAGCGGATTCGGGCCGGCGGCACACCGCGGTCTAGCAGCGTCGACCTGACGAGCCGCATGAAGGGCAATGGGCCGCAAGTAAAGACCTGGATATCGTTCGGGAGCGGAATGTCGGTCAAGTCCATGAAGCCTTGGCGCGATCGGGTGTCGCCCTCGTCGATGGTCTCGTACCAGCTATAAGAAGTGAAGTCGTCGATCTCTCGACCGAGATGCAGCACGGTGTCTCGCAGAGCGTGATCCTGCGCCCTGCGATCAGCGTGGGCCACGATCACGCTCCGCTGCGGCTGAGTACGAGCGATTTGTTCGACGATGGGCAGCACCGTCGTGATACCCGCACCAGCGCTGGCCAGCAACAGCGGCGAGTCTGTTGGCGTCAATACGAAGTCACCGGCAGGGGCACTGACATCGAGCAGATCGCCGAGCTTGACATGATCATGGAGGTAGCTGGAAACGCGGCCGTCTGGGGCCCCGTTCAATCCTTGGACCCGCCGCACGGTGATCTGCAGCCGAGTCCGTACAGCGGTGGAAGACACCGTGTACTGCCGGGGTTGCCGGTCACCATCGGGCAGGTTGACGAAAACCGAGACGTACTGTCCGGGTGCGATAGTTGGGAGGGGACCGCCGTCTGCTGGCTCGAGGACAAGAGTGATTACGTCAGCGGTTTCCTCGATGCGGCGGACCACGCGGTAGGGGCGAGTCGGCTGGTCGGGGTCCACGTTCGCCTGCTGGTAGAGGCGTGCTTCCTCAGCGACCAGCTGGAGCGCGAACAGCCAATAGACCTCGCTCCAGGCGGCGGCGATCGCGGGGGTGACGGCGTCGCCGAGGACCTCAGCGACGGAAGCGAGCAGGTGCTCGCCCACGATCGTGTACTGCTCGGGGCGGATGCCCAGGGAGACGTGCTTGAAGGCGATTCGGCGCATGACGTGATCAAATGACGGCGCCTTGGGATCGATCAGTTGCACCGCGTACGCGACAACCGAGCCGGCCAGGGCTTTGCTCTGCTCGCCGGTGGCCTGGTTGCCCTGGTTGAAGACGCGCAGCAGCTCGGGATTGGCGGCGAACATGCGGGGATAGAAGTGTGCGGTGATCTCGTCGGCGTGCGCTGCGACGACGGGCGCGGTTGCCTGGACTACGCTCAGCGATTGGTCCGACAAGAGGGACGGTCTCGGAGCTTCAGTGACGTTTGACACGGTCTCTTCCTTCCCTAGTTCGCCCATGAGGACCTGGGCGGGGTCGCCGATTCAGGCGATTAGCCAAACTCCCGCGCAGTGGGTGCGCCGTTGTCTACGAAACCACTGTCGTGAGTGAACATTTGGTTTTCGGCATAAGATCCCATCTGACCCCGCGATCATCATTCTTGAACGGCTTGAGCGCGTTGTTCACCAACGTGCTACCCGCACCCCTCTGCCCCCCGGCTCATCGGCTCATCGGCCACACCGGCCGTGTCGGCAGTGTGGCGCTCTGCCCCGACGGACGCTGCATTGCCTCCGGCGGCCGTGACGGGACAGTACGACTGCGGCGAGCAGAGCGCGACCAGAAGACTTGTACGCCAAGCCCGCTACGAACATGAGTCGAAATCAGTGGCGTGAGTGGGTATCTTCCGACATCCCCTATGAGATCTGCCGGGATCTGCCGATCCCGCCGGACGAGCGCAGCACCTGATCGATCACCGCCCATCGCCAGCTCGATGGGCGGGTTCGTGCATTCCGGCTAACCATTGAACATCGGCGAGTGGCAATACACGGAAATCCATGACAGGTTTGCCGATCATCGCTGCCATATTAGTCACATCACACGCGTTTCTGAGGAAATAGATTGACAGTGTTGCCGTTTAGTTCCTATCGTTGCACTCAACTATCAGGTACGCACCGCCGGGGAACGCTTGTGACGCCGGCCTTCGGAAGGAACTTGGATGAAGAAGACGGTCTTGGGAGCAGTCACCGCATGTGCGGGTGCTCCGCTCGTGGCGTTGGCGATCGGAAGTGCAGTGGCGTCGGCGACGCCGCCGTCGGTTGCCGGTACGTCGCTCGACCTGTTTGGGTCCAGCGTCTCCGCGCCCATCCCCAATGCGCTAGCCGCTGCCCTCGTCAGTACGGGTAGTCAGCAGCCGCTCGTCGGCCCAGGTGGCTCGATTATCGGCAACGGAATCGACGCCGACCCGAACTGCACCACGTCATGCGACGGCGGCAACGGCGGCCTCCTATTGGGCAATGGCGGCGCTGGCAAGAACGGCGGCAAGGGCGGTAACGCTGGGCTGATCGGCAACGGCGGCGCAGGCGGGGACATCGCTGCCGACGACATTGTCACCACGACAGGTACTACCGCCGCCCTCGGTAAGACGGGCGGCGCCGGCGGCAATGGCGGCGTATTGGCTGGCTGGGGCGGCGCAGGCGGTAAGGGTGGCGACGCAATCAGCGAGCAGGGCGATGCAACCGGCGGTGGCGGCGGTGCTGGTGGCAAGAGCGGGTTGTTCGGCGGGGGCGGTGTCGGCGGCCTGGGCGGAAATGCTTGGTCGAAAGGCGGTGGCAACGCCACGTTAGCAAGTGCCGTGGCCGACGTCCCCGATGCAGGGGTAACGGTAACGGATCCATATGCACCCCCGATCGGCCCCGGCGGCAAGTTGATTACCACAACAACCAAGACCGGCACCATCCAGACTGTCACGACCGGCCCCGTCGCCGGTACGGCGACGGGTGGGCAAGGTGGCGCAGGCGGAGCTAGCGGGCTTGTCGGTCAGGGCGGCGCCGGCGGCGGCGGTGGCGATGGCAAGACCGCGTCGCCCGTCAATTTCGGGCTGGGCGGTGGCGGCGGTGCGGGCGGTGCCGGCGGAAGCCTCTTCGGCGGCGGTGGCGCTGGCGGTGCGGGCGGCGACGGATTTAATACCGGATCCACGCAAAACACCTCGGTGACAACGGACACCAAGACGACTAGAAAAACGGTCTACGCCGACGGGAAATTTGTGGGCAAAGAGGTAGGCACGCTGACAACTGCCGATGGCTGCGGCAACACCGGCCACGGTTATTGCCAGAGCAAGGACAAAGCTTGCCGCTCTCTACGCTCTCACGCTCGGCCCCGGTAAAGGGTTTCCCGTGGAAGATCCACCCGCGACGATCGATAACCAGCCCGCCCAACTCGTGGGCGGACCAGCTAAGGGCGGTCTCGGTGGAAACGGCGGCGCCAGCGGCCTGGTCGGCGACGGCGGCGTCGGCGGCCTCGGCGGTGACGGAACGGCAAACGAGCTCGCCAAGAACAGCGCTGCCGTCGGTTATGGCGGCGGTGGTGGTACCGGCGGCACAGGCGGGCCCCTCGCCGGCAGCGGCGGCGGTGGCGGCGGTGGCGGCACCGGGACCGGCTACATTCAAGGCTTCGGCGGTAGTGGCGGTAACGGCGGCCAGACCGGGCTTCTCGGCTTCGGCGGAACGGGCGGCACCGGCGGCACCGGCAAGGGAACCGGCGCCATATCGAATGCAGACGACGTCATCACCCAGGCGTTCGGCCTGGGTACCGGCGGACTTGGCGGCCGCGGCGGTGGCGGGGTTCTGGCCGGCGGCGCCGGTGGTGCTGGAGGCGAGGGCATCGGCACTCTCAAAGGCCAGGGCGGAAATGGCAACCTCGGCGGCAATGGCATCGTGCTCGGCGGGAAGGGCGGTGCTGGCGGCAAGGGCGAAGGGCTGCTGCCCTTCGTAGAAGGCAACATCCTCACAAAGTCAACCGGTGGCACCGGCTTCGGTGGACTGGGCGCAAACGGCGGCACCGGCATGTTCGGTGGCGCCGGCGGTGATGGTGGCGAGGGAACAGGTCCACTCGCGGGCACCGGCGGCAATGCCGGTCGCGGCGGTATCGGCACGCTGTGGGGTGGTACGGGCGGCACTGGCGGTACAGGCAACGCGGATATGACCGCGAGCCTCCTCGCCGGACTCTTGGGCACCGGCCCTAAGGCTACGGGCGGCCTCGGCGGCCTCGGCGGCGGCGGTGGCGTGGTTGGCGGCGCCGGCGGTAACGGTGGCGACGCCAAGGGCTTCTCGGCTACGGCGGGCGACGGCGGGGGCGGTGCTGAAGGCGGTTTAGTCGGCGGCAGCGGTGGCGCTGGCGGCACCCGGACCTACACCGACATTCTCGGACTTCTCAATATCAAGGACATCGGAGCCATCGGGGGCGGCGGAAACCCCAGCGGCATCGCCGACCTGATTGTCGGCAATGACGCCAAAGGTGGCAATGGTGGCAAGGGCGGCGTAGTCGGCGGCGCTGGAGGCGCCGGTGGGAAGGGCATCTTCGTCCTCAGCGGCCTGACCGGTGCTCCAGCCCCCGGGGGTTCAGCGCCTGAAGCTCCTATATCGGGTGATCTTCTTGGTGGCCTCGATCTCGCCACGCTTGGCCTGGATCTCACAGCCCTCAATATTGAAACCGGTGGCCCCGGCGGTACCGGAGGGGAAGGCGGCCTTATCGGCGGAGCCGGTGGCCCCGGCGGCAGCGCAGGCTCGCTTAGCCAAAGCTTCCCGTTCCTGCCTACCTCCATTCTGGCCGTGGGCGGCCCCGGCGGCACCGGCGGCAAGGGTCTAATCGGTGGTGTCGGCGGCTCCGGTGGTAACGCCCTCGATCTCGGCCTCGCCTATGGCGGCGATGCCGGCAGTGGCGGTCCCGGTGAACTGGCCGGCGGCGCCGGCGGCTTCGGCGGTTGGGCGGAAGCCCTTGCGATCGCTGCTGGCGGCAAGGGGGGTGCCGGTGGCGCCGGTCCGTTCGCCGGCTCGGGAGGCTCCGGCGGCGGAGCGATCGGCGCTATTTCGGCGACCGGCGGTGGCGGCGGAGCAGGCGATCTGGGAGACGCAGTCGGTGGCAGTGGCGGCAGTGGTGGCCCGGCGTTCTCGCTCCTCAGCAGTGTGGGCGGTCCCGGCGGAACCGGTGGCGGCGGTCCAGTACCCGGCAAGGGCGGCCCCGGCGGCGACGCCGCTGCGGTCCTAGGTCCGGCCGAGGGCGGCCCGGGCGCACATGGCGCCGATCAGGTAACTAACGTCGGCGCTCCGGCAGGCCGGGGCGGCAACGCGTTCAGCTTCCTGGGCACGGGCAAAGGCGGCAAGGGCGGCACCGGCGGCAGTAGTAGCGGCACGATCTCGAGCAGTCCGGTCGTCAAGGCAATCAACGGCGTGCTGGGCCGGTTCACCGGCGGCGGCAAGGGCGGCAACGGAGGCGTCGGCGTGGGTGTGGTCGGCGGCGGCGCCGGCGGCAAAGCCGGCACCGGAGGTACTCCCGATGGCCCGAATGGTCGCGACGGCGCCGGCGTCGGCAATCCCAGCTCATAGAAGGTAGTAGTCAACTGCGCGTGGTCGGCCCCAGACGGGGTCGGCCACGCGTACTGCTGTGCGCTATCTGACCAAGACTTAGCCGATGCGGGTCGTCAATCACGCGACTATCAATGGGCTGACCCGAAATCCGTCATCACGAGATGTTGATGCCATCAACGTCATTCGCGTATTCGCAGGTCATTTCGTGTTGTTTCACGTACTTTCACGTCGTCAGATTCTGTGTTTCCGCAGCTCAAGCTGATTTATGCGCCGGGTTCGATTCCCGGCAGCTCCACCAGACGAGGCCCAGGTCAGGGACGTAATCCCGAACCGGGGCCTTTCTGCGTCAACACCTACGTCACTCGATCCGGCGAAGCAAGCTGGCGCTCACACCTCCCTAGGGTCAAATGTGCCTTACTTTGGGCAAGGGCTATTGAGGCTTTAGCGGAGTCCCCAGGTCTGGCTAATCCAGCACGTGGCAGCCGTGAGATGCCGGTCGTGTTCGACAAGCGGGGAAGCCGTCGCGGTTGACACGACCGCATGGGTGTGAGAGGAGCAGGCGAGATGCGGGTTGTCGTTATTGGAGGCGGCCCTGCTGGTGTGTCCGCCGCCCTGCACGCCGCCGAGCTCGGCGCAGAGGTCACGCTCATCGAGCGGGGGCGGGTGGGCGGCACCGCCCTCAACAGCGGGCCGGCACCGGTGCGCACGCTGGCTCGGGCCGCGCGCCTGGTGCGGGACTGGAGCTCGTGGGAGACGTTCGGTCTGCGCGGGCCACGGCCCGAGGTCGACGTCTCCGCCACCCTGGCCAACGCCCAACGGGTGGCCGGATACCTCTATGAACGCAAACGCGTCGCCGACCACATCTGCTCCGCCGGGGTCGACCTCGTCGAAGAGGCTGGCGACGCCCGGTTCATCGACGCCCACACGGTCACCACGGCCGACGGCCGCACATGGACTGCGGATCGGGTGATCATCGCCGTCGGCGGCAGGGCGGGGCGACTGCCCATCCCGGGGGCCGAGCTCGGCCTGACCTACGAGGACGTGCGGAGCCTGACCTCGCTGCCCGACCGGGTCTGCGTCATCGGGGCGGCCGACACGGGCTGCCAACTCACATCGATCCTGGCCGATTTCGGCTGCGCGGTCACGCTCCTCGAGTACGCGCCCCGGATCGTGCCGCGGTCCGATCTCGACGTCTCGGTCGCGCTCGAACACGCTTTCCGCGGCCGCGGCATCGAGGTCATCACCAACGCCGCAGTCCACCAACTCGAGGCACTCGCCCCCGGCGTGCGCGTTCTGTACCGAGTCGGCGACGAGTCCAGAACGGTCGACGTGGACGCGGCGTTCTTCGCCGTCGGCTGGCCCGGAAACGCCGACCTCGTCGACGCCGCCGCTGCCGGCGTGGTCACCGAGCGCGGCTACGTGACGGTCGACGCGTTCACGGCCACGAACGTCCCCCACATCTTCGCCGCCGGCGATGTCGATGGGAACAGCATGCTCGTCAGCAGTGCGACGCTCGAAGGCCGTGTCGCCGCCGAGAACGCGATACTCGGCCCGCGTCGCCGGGTCGTCCACAAGATCGTCCCCGCCGGCAGTTTCACCGACCCCGAGTACGGCAGCGTCGGGCTCACCGAGGAGCAGGCCCGCGCCCGCTACGAGTGTGCCGTCGGTGTGGCCCGTTATGAGGACATGCTGCGGCCCGTCGCTGACGGGCAGCCGGAAGGGTTTTGCAAGCTGATAGTTGAGACCGCGCAACGGCAGATCGTGGGCGCTCATGTGCTCGGCGAGTACTCGGCCGAAGTGATCCAGATGGTCGCGACCTGCATGGCGGCGGGCATGCGCGTCGAGGACGTCGCCGAGCTCCAGTTCGCCTTCCCCACATTCACCGAAGGAGTCAGTCAGGCTGCCCAGATGGTGGTCAACCAGCTCGGCGTCCGCCCGCTGCCCCAACTCTGGAGCAGTCTGAACTCCACGCCGTCCCTCCTGGAATGACCGGCGACCCGGAACTTGAATTCCTTGCACATCCGGGTTCGTCCCCTTCGTGTTCATCTTCGATCACGTTCTTCTGATAGCACGCCCGAGGTAGAGGTCGGCGCTTGCGCGGGGCGGCTCGCCGTACCCCTCGGATCGTCAGCGGCGGTTGGTCTTTCGGTGCGGGACGTGCCGCGTGCTCAGGGCCGTCGAACACGGCGTGAAACTCCTCCCGGGTGAGGGGCAGGTCTGCCAGGACGTATTCGTTGGTGAGCACCGACGCGAAGTGAGCCAGCGCGCGGGGATCGCCGGATCGGATAGCGCGGCTGTTTTGTCCTTGCCGAACTAGGTCGGTCATCAGCTCCATCGCCTGGCCGCCCAGTCCGGCAAGATCACGATGCTGGTCGAGCACTTCGCGTTCGAGGTAGCAGCGCATGCCTACCATCTGCTGCACGACAGCAAGATTCAAGGACGCGCCGTCATCAGACCGAACGACTGAGAGCTTCGTCTTCGCCTGCTTCGGCAGTCGATCGATCCTTGAGAATTTGGCGGAGGAACCGTCCGATGGCGGCTACGACGACACCGGTACGGGCCCCATCGATCAGATCGAAACCGTGGCCGACACCTGGCAATTCGACGTAGCCCACTTTCGCAGCTGACACCGATCGCAGCCGGTCGACGAACGCGCGTGCCTCGCCTACCGGAATGAGGTTGTCATCGCTGCCGTGTACGACGAGAAATGGCGGCGCGTCTTTGTGGATACGATCCACGGGCGATGCCGCGTTGAACACCTCGGGGTGACGCACCTGTGAGCGCTTGACTACAACGCGCTCAAGGAATTCCATGAACCGGGCGCGCTGCGCAGTGGAACGATCCCGCCAGTCGTAGAGGCCGTAGAGGCTGACAACCGCGTCGACCGATGTGTCGGCGTCAGCGGGGAGATCGGCTTGAAACTGCGGATCGTCGGCGGTCAGTCCCGCCAGCGCTGCCAAGTGCCCACCAGCCGAACACCCAGCCGCGACAACGAAATTGGGGTCACCGCCAAATTCAGACACGTTGGCGCGTGCCCAGGCGATCGCCGCTTTGATATCAGTCATCTGGCGCGGCCAACGATGTTGCGGGCCGGCGCGGTACTCAAGGGACAGACACACCCAACCCCTCCTGACCAAGTGGGCCATCAGCGCGTGGCCCTGTAACGCGCGTCGTCCGAATATCCATGCCCCGCCGGGGATATAAACGAGCACTGGCGCGGGTTGGCAGGGCTCGTCTTTCCCGCGCCAAATGTCGAGCACTTGGCTGGAGTGACTGCCGTAACGCACAGACGATTGAAGTATGTATCGGCGTTGCCCGTTCGCCTTCCAGACGGGAGCCGGCTGCCGATGTGACGGCCATGGATGCGCGAGCTCCTCCGGACCCACGATGCCCTGCAACGCTTCGGTCAGTACTCCCGGGGTCTGCGCGAGCAGCTGGCGTCGGTCTTGGCGTGCGCTCAGATCAAATCGAGCCTTCGCCATCGCGGAAACGATGCTGGGCAGATAGGTCTTGCCGCCGACGCCCAGAGCTGTCATGCCACTGATCGTCTGGAGATGGCGCCCGATCAAAGGCGTCGCCGCCGACGCGGCGCTCAGCGCGATCACATAGTCGCCTGGCTTTGCTCTCGTTGCCCATCGGATCCAGGACCGGACGGTATGACCTGCCCTACCCGGTTCCACTCGAGACATCGCTGCAGCGTACGGCGCGACTACAGCGTGCGCGCACCGAATTGGTACGCCGTCATACATTTGCTGCTTTCGCGCCGCCCTGCACTGGATCTACGCGGGGATGTGGCGGATTCGCCGATAAGCTGCGGAACGGCGCGCCTTGCGCGGCAATGATCAGAACCTGTGGATGAGCCTCGGCGAGGCGGCGTGAGTTGGGCGCACCTTCCCGAGGATGATCTGAAAGTTCACGTAGGTCTGATCAAGAGCCGGCGTTGGCGCGCTGGTTCGGGAAGGTACGCCCATGCTCACGGTAGTTCACGACTCCGATTCATCCAACGAGGATGCTGGCGGGTCGCGGTCGTTGCTCGATGAGATCGTCCGCGACGGTGCCCGGCAGATGCTGGCCGCGGCGTTGGCCGCTGAGGTCGCCGCCTACATTGATGCCCATGCCGGGGAGGTCGACGAGCATGGGCGTCGGCTGGTGGTCCGCAACGGCCATCACCACCAGCGTGAGGTGCTGACGGCGGCGGGTGCGGTGAGCGTGACCGCCCCGCGGGTCAACGACAAGCGTATCGACGCCGATACCGGTGAGCGGCAACGGTTCTCCTCGGCGATCCTGCCGGCGTGGGCGCGTAAGTCACCGCAGATGACCGAGGTGCTGCCGCTGCTGTACCTGCACGGTTTGTCGACCAGCGACTTCGGTCCGGCGTTGGAGCAGTTCCTGGGCTCGGGTGCAGGCCTGTCGGCGACGACGATCACCCGGCTCACCAGTCAGTGGCAGGACGAGGCCAAGGCCTTCGGTGGCCGCGACCTGTCGGGCACCGACTACGTCTACCTGTGGGTCGACGGCATCCACCTCAAAGTGCGTCTCGATCAGGAGAAGCTCTGCTTGCTGGTGATGATCGGGGTGCGCTCCGACGGCCGCAAGGAACTCGTCGCGCTGGCCGACGGGTACCGGGAGTCGGCCGAGTCGTGGGCCGATCTGCTGCGGTCGTGTCGCCGCCGCGGCATGACCGCGCCGGTGCTGGCCGTCGGCGACGGTGCACTCGGGTTCTGGAAGGCGGTGCGCGAGGTGTTCCCCGAGACCCGGGAGCAGCGGTGCTGGTTCCACGTCCAGGCTAATGTCCTTGCTGCTCTGCCGAAATCGGCTCATCCGGGCGCGTTGGCGGCGCTCAGGGAGATCTACAACGCCGAGGACATCGACAAGGCCCAGGTCGCGATCAAAGCGTTCGAGGTCGACTACGGCGCCAAGTATCCCAAGGCGGTCGCCAAGATCGTCGACAACGCCGACGTCCTGCTGGAGTTCTACAGGTATCCCGCTGAGCATTGGGTCCACTTGAGGACTACTAATCCGATCGAAAGCACTTTTGCCACAGTGCGTTTGAGGACGAAAGTGACCAAGGGGCCCGGTTCGCGTGCAGCGGGAATTGCCATGGCCTACAAGCTGATCGATACTGCGCAAGCCCGCTGGCGATCCGTCAACGCTCCACACCTGGTCGCCCTCGTCCGTGCCGGCGCGGTGTTCCACAAAGGCAAGCTACTCGAACGCCCCATCGACATCACCCCGGCCGAACCGGCCGAATCAAGCGGAACGGAGGTCGCCTTCAACTTGGGGTCTGCAGCGAAACGGGGTGGGATATGGAGCAGTTGAGCTGGACCGACGACATGATGCTGCGCGCAGAAAAGCCGGAGACCCCGATGCAGCTTCAGATGCTGCTGATCTATGACCAGTCGACGGCGCCTGAGGGCAGAGTCACGTTCAAGCGCATCCTGGCGGAGATCGATGCTCGACTGCATCTTGCGCCGACTTTCCGGCGGCGGCTCACCGAGTTGCCCGGTGGCCTGCACATGCCGTACTGGGTCGACGATCCGAACTTCGATCTCGAGTACCACGTGCGGCACATCGCGCTGCCTCAGCCCGGGGACTGGCGTCAGCTCTGTATACAGGTCGCGCGCATCCACGGCCGCCAGCTCGACCTTCGCCGGCCGCCGTGGGAGCTGACGGTGATCGAGGGACTCAACTCCATCCCGGGTGTGCCGAAGGGATCGTTCGCGATCTCGCTCAAGCTGCACCATTGTGTCGTCGACGGGATGGAAAGCGTCGAGCTGATGGCGGCCATGCATGACCTCGCTGCCGACGGCCCCCCACCCGCGCCGCCGGCTCGCCCATTCGAGCCCGGCCCGCTGCCGTCGACGTCGGACCTGGTCGCTCGTACGGCGACCAACATCGCCATGTATCCATTGCGGGCGAGCAAGGTAGTGGTTCCGAGTGTCTTCAACGCGATTCGTCATCTGCACACGTTGCCCGGCGCGCTGGTGTCCGGCGTGGCCGCGACACTGGGTCCCGGGAGCGGTCCGATGTTCCCCCCGGCCACTCGGTTCAACGGGTCAGCGACTCCGCACCGGGTGTTCGAGGCCCGCTTCCACGACCTCGCCGACTTCAAACGCATCAAGGCCTGTGTGCCCAAGGCGACGATCAACGACGTGACACTCGCCTACGTCGGCGGGGCGCTCCGCCACTACCTCGATGGGCACGGTGAATTACCCGAAGAGAATCTCGTCGCGGCCTGCCCGGCTTCCATTCGGTCTACCGACGAGCGCGGTGCGGGAGGCAATCGGCTCTTCGGCAGGTTGCATCCATTGGGCAGCTCGATCGCAGACCCGCTCGAGCGCTTGGCCGCGATCGTCGAGGAGACGTCGGCATTCCGCGACAATGCCGATTCCGCGAGCGACGCCCGGTTGATGGACTTGGTGGGCGTGGTGCCCACGACGTTGCTCGGGATGACCGTGAAGGCTGCCACCGCCATGCCGTTCTCCGCTCCGACTGTCGCGAGCACCACGGTGAGCAACGTGCCGGGGCCGACCGAACCGATCTACTTCGCGGGTGCTCGACTCCAACGCGTCACTGGACTAGGCCCCCTGATCGGAGGCATGAACCTATTCCACGTCGTGGCGAGCTACAACGGGACCGTCTCGATCGGTGCGACAGCGGATCGCAGTGCGCTACCCGATCCAGGTCACTATGCCGACTGTATGCAAGCGTCCTTCCAGGAGATGCTCAGCGCCGCAGGATGATCGGCAAAAGCTGGACCCGAACTGGCCCACCTCACGCAGTAGCCAAATTCCGTCCTGAGTAGGCCATCCGCGTCCTGTCGGTCGGTGCATTACCGTCGCGACATCACCACGGCATGCCGACGGACGCAAAGCAAAATCGGCAGTTCGGTCTAGCAAGGTAGTTTGCTTCACGTTACGGAAGCCATCGAACACAGGCATGCTTTCTCCCGCCCCAGCCGCTCGGCCTCGCTTCCGCTTGGTTCATTCTCGAACGTGTAGCGAATATTGAACGGCTTGTTCGTGATGAAAAGCATGAGGCACTCACTGTCCTCGGTCGCGCCGTGATACATCGTCATTCCCTCGGTCGGGCTGGCTCGTCATGATGCCTCTCCCTTTCTCGTAGATATGACGACAGTACGAATTGCCAAGCTCGGCGTGGGGGCAATCCGCGGGACCAAACGCGATGTTTCAGGCGTCGAAAACGACACGGCGAGCACGGCTTCGTCGCTCGGCGATAGTCGTAATCGCCGGGGAACTCAAGCCACGGGGAGGCAACACTCTCGATTCCCTCTCGTTGCTCATTCGGCAGACCCGCGTCGTGCGCGAGTCCGGGGCCGTGGGCGTGTTGATGCCATCAACACCTTTCGCGTACTTTTACTTTGTTTCGCGGCGCAGCCAACGCATACTGGTCGGCTCGTCCGTCGATACCTATCTCCGTGCCGTTGGCCGATCGTCCGGCGCGCCGTCACGCTGGCCCATGCGGCGTAGGGTTCGGCCATGAACGTCGAGGGCAGGGCGCCAGCCATCCACTATGCCAAGAGTGGCGGCCTGAATATCGCGTTCTCGGTGACCGGAGAGGGCCCCGACCTCGTTGTCGCGCCCGGCTTCATCTCGCACCTCGACATCATTTGGGAGGAACCGTCGGTCGCGCACTTCTACTCGCGGCTCGCGACCTTCCGGCGCGTCATCACCTTCGATAAGCGGGGCACTGGCCTTTCGGATCCCGTGATGCACGCGCCGACGTTGGAAGAGTCCGTCGATGACCTGCGCGCCGTCATGGACGCGGCCGGATGTGAACGCGCCGACCTCGTGGGCATTTCGGAGGGAGGCACGATGGCGATGCTGATGACAGCCAGCCATCCCGACCGCGTGAAGGCGCTCGTCCTATACGGCACGTTCTCCCGCTTGCTCCGAGCGCCCGACTATCCGCTTGGCGTCACCGAGGAGCAGCTGTCGGCGTTGGTCGAGTTGAGCGCCAAGGGCTGGGGTGAGGGCGTCGGACTGGGTGGATGGGCTCCGAGCCGGCGGCGTGATGCCGATCTGCGGCGGTGGTGGGCACGGCTGCAGCGCGTGGCCGCCAGCCCGGGCATGGTCCGCAACATCTTCGCGCTCTATCCGCAGCTGGACATCCGCGACGTGCTGCCCGCGATCCAGGTGCCGACGCTTGTGCTCCACCGGCGGGACGACAGGATGGTGAGGCTTGAGATGGGTCGCTACCTCGCTGAGCGCATCCCCGGGGCCAAGTTCGTCGAGCTCGACGGCACCGACCACCTTTTCTTCACGGGCGATGCCGACACCATGCTCGACGAGATCGAGGAGTTCCTCACCGGCGTTCGTCCGGTGCCTGCGGTCGAGCGCGTCCTGGCCACGGTGCTGTTTACCGACATCGTCGACTCCACGAAGCGAGCGGTCGAGCTCGGCGACGAACGATGGAAGGAGCTGCTCGGCAGGCACGACGCCCAGGTCCGGCGCCAGCTCGAGCGATTCCACGGTCGTGAGGTCAACACGACGGGCGACGGCTTCCTCGCCCAGTTCGACGGACCCGCCCGCGCGATCCGGTGCGCCATGGCGATCCGTGACGTGCTGCGGAGTCTTGGCCTCGAGGTGCGGGCGGGCGTACACACGGGCGAGGTCGAGCTGCGCGGCGACGACGACATCAGCGGCATCGCTGTGCACATCGCCGCGCGTGTGGCGGCAGCGGCCGGGCCCGGCGAGGTGTTCGTCTCGCGCATTGTCGTCGACCTGGTCGCCGGGTCGGGCCTCAGCTTTGCCGCTCGCGGTGAGCACGCCCTCAAGGGTGTCGCGGGCGAGTGGGGGCTGTTCGCGGTCGAGGGTTGACGCGTCTAAGGTCTGACTGGCGAGGTCTTTGTTTGTAAGCAGGTGCGCTCGCTCGTGCACAGATTGCTTAAGGCCGGACGCCCGTACAAGCACCGCTAATACGACGCCCACGATGAGCAGCGCCGGAATGTCTCCCAACAGATGACCCATGTGGCGTCCGCCGCAACTGAACGCTTGCACCGCCATGATCGCGGAGTGCACGATGCTCGAAAGAGCGGTGAACCAGAGGCGGCTGAGATTGGTCTGCGGGTCTCGCGCCGCTTTCAACAGGAAGATGGACAACGGGAGAAACGTCGGTGACAGCTGACGGAGTCGGTTCGGCAATCTGCTCCGGTGTGCGGCCAGCGTGGAGGTGTCTAGCGACGCGCATAGTCGCCCCCGGCGCCGCCGACAAGATCGTTGTGACGATCGACTATTCCGCGCGCCTTTCTAGTCGATCCATGTTGTTCACGCCGTCAACACCTTGCGCGTATCCGCAGGTTCTCTCACGTCGTTTCGCGTGCCTTCGCGTCGTAAGGCCCGCCGTTTCCGCAGGAGATGGGGACACGTGCCGGTACCCTTCACCGAGTTGCAGGGCTTGTCCAACCGGTGTGCCAATATGCTTGTCGGCCTTGGCCTTCAGCGCGCCGCACAATTCGGTCGCCCGATCGCACCACCGTCGTCGTCAGACCGGAAGTACGCACCAGATGTCGTGACCAAACCGACGATTGCCGGATATTCCGCCTGGTAGGTGTCCAGGATTGGCGTTGCTTAACCCAACCTGGCACTGGAGGCCGAAGTGGACGCCGACCTGGACACCCTCGCTACCGGACTGTACGTGACAAGTGATGATTTTCTCGCCCACAATCCGCAGTATCGACCGTGGCGGCCGCGCGTCGGGCGCGCTCCGCGGCTGACTGACGCCGAGCTGGTCACCCTGGTGGTGCTGCAGGCGTTGCTCGGATTCACCTCCGAGGCCCGATTCCTGCGCTACGCAAACACTCATCTGCGCGGTTTATTTCCTTATCTGCCAACACAATCGGGTTACAACAAGAGGATCCGCGCGGCGATCGGCACGCTGCGGCGGTGATCGCGCACCTGGTCGCACGGACCAGCAGCGTCAGCGATGACGTGTGGGTGGTCAACTCGACCCCGGTCGAGTGTGGGCGCTCGCGAGAGACGGCGAAACGGTCGGATCTGGCCGGGTGGGCCGAGTACGGCTACTGCGCTTCGCATTCGCGCTTCTATGGGTGAGGGTGTCCAGGATTGGCGTTGCTTAACCCAACCTGGCACTGGAGGCCGAAGTGGACGCCGACCTGGACACCCTCGCTACCGGACTGTACGTGACAAGTGATGATTTTCTCGCCGACAATCCGCAGTATCGACCGTGGCGGCCGCGCGTCGGGCGCTCTCCGCGGCTGACTGACGCCGAGCTGGTCACCCTGGTGGTGCTGCAGGCGTTGCTCGGATTCACCTCCGAGGCCCGATTCCTGCGCTACGCAAACACTCATCTGCGCGGTTTATTTCCTTATCTGCCAACACAATCGGGTTACAACAAGAGGATCCGCGCGGCGATCGGCACGCTGCGGGCGGTGATCGCGCACCTGGTCGCACGGACCAGCAGCGTCAGCGATGACGTGTGGGTGGTCGACTCGACCCCGGTCGAGTGTCGGCGCTCGCGAGAGACGGCGAAACGGTCGGATCTGGCCGGGTGGGCCGAGTACGGCTACTGCGCTTCGCATTCGCGCAGTCGCAGTCGAGCCGAATTTTCCAGCGGGCGAGCACGGCGTAACCGACGCCCAGCAGGGCGAGCATGCCCATGTCGAAGATCCACCTCGTCGGCGTGTGTTGCCAGTACGAATCTCTGTTCTGCTGTGTCGGAACCAGCTTGATCAAGTCCGCCGTCGAGGCCGACGCGGCAAAGCCCCATCGGGCCGGTGTGAACCAGGACAGCTGGTCGAGCGGCAGCCGGTGCGCCACAGGGATCATGCCGCCGCAGAACACCAGCTGGGAGATGACCAGCACCACCAGCATCGGCATGATCTGGTCGTTGGAGCGGGCCAGGGCAGACAGCGCCAGGCCGAGTATCGCCCCTGTGATGCAGGTTCCCGCAACGGTTACGAAAAGTTCGACGGTTGGATTGCCGAGCATCAGAGCGCCTCGGGTCGGGCCGCCTTTGCCGTTGACAACGATCGTCACCAGGATCGCCGACTGGATGACCGCCGCCGCGGTGTATACGCAGATCTTGGCAAGCAGATACGCCGTCGCCGACAGCCCCACTGCCTGCTCACGGCGGAAGATTGTGCGCTCGCCGATCAGGTCTCGAATCGTGAGCGCGGTTCCCATGAAGATCGCCCCCATGGTCAGCAAGACCAGAATTTGGCCTGGCTCGTCAGGCGCACCGCCCATCGGGTTCGGGATACCGAAGCCCACGTTTCCCGACACGGCTAGCGATAGCACACCCAGGACAATCGGGAGCAGTGCCAGGAACGCGAAGTAGGTGCGGTCGGACACAATGACGCGCAGTTGACGGCGTCCGATAGTTGAGAATTGCCGCCGCAGGCTGGTGTGCACCGGCTTGCCCAGATCGGTCGGCTTGTCGGTCTCCGGCGGCGCGGGCGGCGGGGTCGTCTGCTGGAGGAATCGCCGATTGGCCGCGTCGGGATCGAGGCCAATGTCGGTGAAGATGTCGGCCCAGTTCGTCGTGCCCAACGCCCGGCCTATCCCGCTGGGCGGCCCGCAAAACGCGGTCTTCCCTCCAGGGGCCAGCAGCAGCACTTGATCGCACACATCGAGGAAGGTCAGCGAGTGTGTCACCACAACGACGGTGCGGCCGGCGTCGGCGAGTCGGCGCAGCATCGTCATCACTTGGCGGTCCAGTGCGGGGTCCAGCCCAGAGGTGGGTTCGTCGAGTATCAAAAGGGAGGGGCCGGTCAACAGTTCCATCGCCACCGACGCGCGTTTGCGCTGACCGCCGGAGAGCCGGTCGACTCGGGTCCGGGCGTGGGCGTTGAGCTCCAGTTCCTCGAGCACCCGGCCCAACACTTCCCGCCGATCGTGCTTGGTGGTATCCGGCGGCAACCGCAACTCGGCGGCGTAGCCGAGCGCCTGCTCGACAGTGAGCTGCCTATGCACCACGTCGTCCTGGGGAACCATCCCGATACGACTGCGCAACGAGGCGTATTGGCCGTGGATGTCGTGGCCCTCGAACGAGACTTTCCCGCGGCTAGGGCGGACGGTCCCGGCGATGACTTTGGCCAACGTCGACTTGCCGGCACCCGACGGGCCGATCACCGCGGTCAGTGTGCCTGGCTCTGCCCCAAACGAGATGTTGTTCAGCAGCTCCTGCCCGTGCTCAATCGTCAGGCTTATCGCTCGCACCTGCAGACCGCCTGTGCGAGTGGCGGCTCGGGTTTCGCTGCGACGAACCAGGGTGCCGCCCTGAAGTAGTAGGTCGACGTTGCCAATGGTCACCAAATCGTTCTCGGCCAGCAGCGCTTCATCGACGCGGGTGCCGTTGACGAATGTCCCGTTGATGCTGCGCGCGTCCACGATCTTCACGCCCTCGGGGGTTGGCAACAACGTGGCGTGGTGACGTGACGCCAGCACATCGGGAAGCACGATGTCGTTGTCGGTGGCGCGCCCGACCGTGATGGCGCCCGGCGGCGAGGCCGGCGGCCCGCGAAGGATCCGGATAATGCTGATCGCCAGGTTCGACCCGTCGCCGCCGCGCCTCACTGAGGGCCTGATCGAGGTGGGAATAGCAGAGGTCGGTAGCGACCCCGTTGCGCCAACCTGCTGTGGTGGCCGGCTCGACAACGGCTGCCCGCCCCGCGGCGGTCCGACCAGGGGGGCCGCGCACGGCGGCCTGCCGACCGCGCCGGTGGGCTGGCCGAGCTCGAAAGTCAGCCGCGGCCCGTCTGGATTACTGACGTTGATGATCTGCCCGTCGCGGACGTCTACCGACAGCACCTGACGCCGGTCAACGAACATTCCATTGAGCGTGCCGTTGTCGATCGCCACCCACCGGCCGTCTTCGAAGCGCAACACCACATGTGCCCGCGACACCAACGGATGGGTCAGGCGAACATCGGCTCGCAGATCACGTCCAATCACCACGTCATGACCGGGCGCGAAGGTGCGTTCTGACCCGTCGGTGCGAACCGTCAGTGTGGGCGTCGAGGCTTCCTGTTTCGATGCGACCGGCGACGCCCCATCAAGTCCGGCGACTTGCTTAGGAACACTGGACGGTCTCGTGTGCTTACTTAGCCCCACGGCCACCAGCGCTCACGGTCGCCGTCGCCGCGCAGTCGAGGTGCCCAGGCCTGGGAGGGTGACCAAGCCGGGGCCTGGGGCGCTGACCAAGCCGGCGCCTGAGGCGGTGACCAAGCCGGGGCCTGAGGCGGTGACCAAGCCGGCGCCTGAGGCGGTGACCAAACCGGTGATTGTGGCGCTTGCTGGTCCGGCAGTTGAGCGGCGGGTTGCGTGGGTCCAAGAGGGATCCGGAAGGGCCCTATCCGCAGTATCGGCGGCCCCCACGGAAAGGTGAGCCCTGGTGTCTGCGGGGGCGGAAGGACAGGGGCGGCTGCGACAGGCGGCGGCACTGCAACTGACGGAAGCGCCGCGGCAGGAGCCAGTACTGGCTGCGCTTCCGCGGGCAGTGGCTGGACGGCGATGGGGGTCTCGGTGTACGGGGCCTCGGCCGCAACCGGCGATGGTTCGGTAACCAGGCGCGACGGCGCCGGTTGCTTTGCGACGGGCGCTCGAGCAGCGGGTTCCGGGGCCGGCGTGATCACAGGCGCCGCGACAGGAGGGTCGGCCGCGACCTGGATCGGCTCCGGGCTTGCTGGCGAAGGTGGCGGCTGGAGCACCTGTGCTTGAGGAACCGATACCGGACTACGGACTACCGCCGGATCTTGCGCAGGCGGCGGCGTCGACACAAGTACGCTTGGAGCTGCGGCTTTTTCGGCCTCGGGCAAGCTCTGATTTTGGGCAGTCGTGCTGCCAATGCTGACCGCCAGCGACATCATCAGCGCGACAACTCCAAGCACACAGACTGCCGCAACCAAGCTGCCGATCGGAATGAGCATTGCTCGGCCCATCCGGGCGACCACTGAGTCGAGGTCGTCGTCGTCCTCGAGGTCTACTTCCAGCGGCGGAGACACCACCGTATCGGCGGCGGACAGCTTGACTTCGTTGCCGTCGGGGTCCTGCGAATATGCCAGGCCAATGGTGGGCGCCTCGAGCCCGACCGCACTTGCTGCAGCCAACGCCGCGCCACGGGCAAGGCCCAATTCTGGTTCCTCGGGTGCGATGACCGGCACCGCTAGCAGGCTCTCTAGCTTGGACTTGACCACACCGGTCTCGACGCGAGAGCCCACGATTACTATGCCCTGGAGCTGGGGGTCGATCCTTTCCAGGCTTGCCAGGATTTCTGGTATCACGTCTGCAACGTTCGCGCCGCAGAAGGTATGGGGGAGGCCCTCGGCAATTGACCCGTCGGCGTTATTAACGATCGACAGCGTGGCGGTGTCGAGCTTTATCAGCAGAACCGGAGTGGTGTCGTAGCCAAGGGCACGGCCGATCGTCTGGGCGAGCGCTCCTGCGGCACTTTGCTCTGGCACCAGCACCACATCGTCTAGGCCGCGTGCGATCATGCTCTCGCGCAATTCGGCCTGCTGAGTCGGACCGTCCCAAGTCACACCGCTGACAACCACGTGGTGACCATTTGCAGAGGCATTTTGCTGGGTTGCCAGGATTGCGTTGCTCACCTGTTCGGTTGGGCTGGGCTTTGGGACGCCCTCCGGCGCGGCCGTGTCGAAGACCTCGCTCTCGATGGTGACGCCGTCGGCTCTCTGGCCCTCGACCAACACCACACGTGCGGTGGTGCCGGTTATTGACAGGCCCAGCACAATCTCCATCGGCCTCCCCCCCGCTCCAGATATTCGGGTGGACCTCTCCGCATACGGAGGTGTTAATTAACGTACTCTTCGGCACCTCAGTTCCGTTTAGGAATCCGATCGATCGCCGATTTGCTCTACGCAGGTTGGGCAGCATTAACCAAATGCGCTGCATTCTGCGACGCGTCAGTCTGACGCGACACCGGATGGCTTTCATATCGAGCCGCGTTTGGCCTATCCCGAAATGATCAGCAATAGCTCACCAACACCCTCGGCGCGACGGCCGTCAGCGTGGACATGTTGGACTCGCCAACAATTCCGGCGTAATTCCGAGACACTTTCGCGGAATCTGCCCTGCTTTCACGTAACCCTACGCAGGTCAGGCCGCATTTCCGCAGGTCACGTCTCGGGTTCGATTCCCGGCAACTCCGCCGAGAAGAAGCAGGTCAGGGCCATAGATCTTGGCCTGCTTCGTTTTTCATCACATGGATGAAGTGCGGCAGAGCCAGGCGAAGGCCAGCTCCACGGGCCTGAACACGTGGTGAAGGACAACGTCGGTGTACCTCTGCGCGTTGTCATTGATGCGATACGCGCGTGTCCTAGTGGTCTTGTCCGTGGCGGCAATCCAGCCTCGGCGGACCTGCGGTTCAGTCGCTCTGGGACTGCTTCGGATGCCCGCTACCGAAGGTGTTGCAGGACGTTCTAGCCGTTCTCTTTGGCCCCCTCATCATTTCGAGCATGTGGTTGCGCCTCTCGTTGGTCAGGTAGGCAGCGGCGGAGAACCAACCGCCGTCCACGACGATGTCGGTGCCGGTGATGTAGGAGGACTCATTGCTGGCAAGGAACAGCGCCGTGTTGGCGATTTCTTCTGGCTCACCCATACGGCGCAGCAGCACCGTCTCGTTCATCTGCTGTTCGATCACGGATTTCATCGCGGGGTTGGATTGCATGGGGGCCGTCATCTTGGTCGCGATGAATCCTGGCTGGATCACGTTGCAGCGGATGCCCCACAAAAGTATGCAGCAGAGCGCGACAACCCTTCTAATGCCCACTTGGACGATGAGTAAGCAGTCGAGAACGTCTCCGAAAGTCCGCCGACAGAACCGATATTGACAATCGCGCCACCACCGGAGTCGCGTATCAGCGGTGCGCAGGTCTGCATCCCCATCATGGTCGCGGTGACGTTGATCTCGAAGACCTTGTTCCAGGCCTCGAGGTCGACGTCTGGGAGCATGACGAGCTCGTTGCTTCCGACGACATTCATCAGGATGTGCAATCCCCCAACCTGTTCCTTGGCCTTCTCGACCGCTGCCTCCCACTGTTCCTTCTCGGTGACCTCCAGGGACACAAACAACGCTTTCCCGCCGGCATCGGTAATCTCCTGCACCACAGGGTCGGCCAGTTCTTTGTGGCGCGCGGCGACCAGGACGGCTGCGCCTTCCCTGGCGAACAAGCGGGCCGACGCGCTGCCCATGCCGCCGGTAGCGCCGGTGACCAATGCAACCTTGCCTTCAAGCCTCATTTCGGACCTCCGGATTGTCGGAATTCTGCTGACTTCTCGAGCCGCTGTTTTGCGATTCGTCGATCTTCAGCCACATGTGGCCCTTCAGTTCGTTGAAGGCGTTGAGACCGGTTCGATTAAGGGATGAGTGACTACCAGCGGTAGCCAGATGCGGTTGGCGATTCTCCTCAACGTCAACTCTCCGATATAACTCACGTCGCTCGGGCACTGTGGCGTGTAATGGCCTCGGTTCTATGCGCGGTGTGACGATCGCCGTCGGTGCTAAGTCCCTCAGATGGCCTTGAGGACGAGTGGATTTCAGCGTGAGGTGTGAAGGATGAGGTGGGTGCCTCCCGCCGTTCGCGAACTGAGCTGTCGCTGAGCGGATGCGTGGGCGCACTCGAGTTATCGGACGCAATTGTCGATGGGACGTGGTCGTGCTTTCGAGGTGCTGCAGCAGCGGGAAAGCCAGCATGCCAGCTGTTTTCGGAAGCCTGTGCGTGGTTGTTCGGGGGCGCCCAGTGCCCACTCCTTGAGCAGGTCGAAGGTGGGGGCGGCGACTTCGGCACTGACATCTAAGTCGGCCAGCCACTGGGGCACGGCCCGATTCTGTGCCGAGTTCGATTCCCAGCAACTCCACAGCGAAGGTGAGGGCCAGGACTGAAAAGTCCTGGCCCGTTCTCGTTTAGGGCATCGTCGTCCGTTCCACCTACGTAGACCATCTGGCCATTAATGCCGGCGACGGAAGTCCGTCAGGCATACGATCACGCCGGACTGACGGGCACCCGGCGGCTAGCACGCCTTCCATGACCTCTCGTCAGTCATGTCCTTCCGAGCAAGGAGACCGCATGTCCAGTGAAACCACGTCCGCAACTCCCGGACGCATCGGGGGAATCGAGGTGCGCTCGATCGACTACGTGCCGTTGGAAGAACGACACGGCAAGGTGTGGAGCCAGGGCCCCCTGTGGTTCATGAGCAACGCCCAGATCGCGACTCTGGCGGTCGGCACCTTCTCGGTCACCGGGGGCGGCAATCTGATCTGGTCGTTCCTCGCGATCATCGGGGGAGTGCTCTTCGGCACCTTCTTCATGGCGTTTCACTCAGCGCAAGGCCCGCAGCTCGGGCTGCCCCAGATGATCCAGTCACGACCACAATTCGGCTATGTGGGCGCGCTGCTTGTCTGGGCGTTCGCCTACCTTCAGTACGCGGGCTTCAACATCTTCAACACCATATTGGCCGGTGACGCTCTCCATGCGACCGTTCACGGTCCCAGCAAGATGTGGATCGTCGTTGCCACCGTCGTTGCCGCGATCGTGGCGCTGGTCGGGTACGACCTCATCCACGGAGTCGAGCGGTGGCTGACGGCCGGTTTCCTTGTCATTTTCGGGCTTCTCACGATCGCGGTGTGCACGCTTGGCTATCCGGCGGGCTCGTTCGACCTGGGTGACTTCAAATGGACTCCCTTCCTCATCCAGTTCGGCGCGGTCGCCGGCTATCAGATCAGCTGGGCCATCTATGTTTCGGACTACTCCCGCTACCTTCCACCGTCGGTCACTGTCCGCAAGACCTTCCTTTGGACGTACTGGGGTTCGGCGCTCGGCGCTATCTGGCTGATGTGCCTGGGTTCCGCGCTGGCCGCCTGGGCAGGCGACAGCTTCGACACGATCGCATCGCTGAAAGCGGCTGGCGACCACATGTTTAAGGGCTTCGGGGCCATAGCCCTCATTTTTTCCACGCTCGGCCTCATTTCGGTCACTGCCCTGAACATGTATGGCGGGTCGCTCACTTTGATCAGCGCGATCGATTCGTTCAAGAAGGTGAGCCCGACGACCAGGGTGCGCATCGTCACCATCACTCTGACCGCGATTCTGTCCCTCATCCCGGCGTTGCTCATCGGCGAGAATTTCCTCACCAACTTCCAGGACTTCCTGCTCCTGGTTCTCTACCTGTTCGTCCCGTGGACCGCAGTCAACCTGGTCGACTACTACATCGTGCGACGCGGGCACTACGCCGTCGGCGAGATATTCAATCCTCATGGCATGTACGGACGTTGGGGCTGGCGGGGTATCACGTCGTATCTGGTGGGCTTCGCGGCGATGCTTCCGTTCCTCAGCACCAGCAAGTACACGGGTTTCGTCGCGACCAAGCTCGATGGGGCCGACATCTCGATGTTCATCGGGCTTCCCGTCGCGGGAATCCTGTACTGGTTCTTGGCCAAGTCGGTCGACGTCGAGGCCGAGACGAAGGTGGCCCAAGCCGAGGCGGCAGAGTTGGAACGGTTAGCCCATGCTCACCTGCGCCCTGAGGAGGACTACGACGTCAACGGATGATGCGCGTCGACCTCGCCTGCGGGTGGCGGCATCGAACCGTACGGTTCGTGGAAGTACCGGTCTCCGAACGCCGGGAACTGCTGCTGGAACTCTCCAGACAGATGGCCAAGGTGCACCGCGATCTCATGGTTACCAACGGTCTTGCCGGCGACAACTGACCTGAATCGAGCGCAGCAGCAGCGGAACGTATTGCTGTATTCCGAATCGAGGACGCCGGCTCGGAAGGCGCCGCGCCGTAGAGCATTTGGTGGCTCTTGGCGCCGCACGATCGCTGGGGCGCGCGTGAGTTAGGTACCAGAAAGGGCATCATCACATGACCGAATCGAAGGACGGCGCCCGCGTCGCGGTCATCACAGGCGCATCGTCGGGCATCGGTGCCGCGACCGCCCGCGCGCTCGCCGCGAACGGCTACCGCGTGGCGCTGCTGGCCCGCCGGGTCGACCGCATTGACGCCTTGGCGGCCGAACTCGGCGCCGGAGCGATCGCCGTCGAGGCCGACGTTACCGACCGCGACGCGCTCGCCGACGCCGCAGAGAGAGTGCGCAACGAGCTCGGGCGCGCGGATGTGTTGGTCAACAACGCCGGGGTCATGCTGCTCGGCCCGTTCTCGGCGGAACAACGAGCCGACTACCGCGCGATGATCGAGGTCAACCTGCTTGGTGCGATCACCACTACCGAGGTGTTCCTCGACCAGATCAAGGACGGTGGCGGCGACATCGTCAACATCTCCTCGGTTGCCGGCCGGGTCGCACGGGCTGGCAACGGCGTGTATGCCGCCACGAAGTGGGGCCTCAACGGCTGGTCGGAATCGTTGCGCCAGGAACTTCTCCCCGACGTCCGCGTGACATTGATCGAGCCCGGCATCGTGGACACCGAGCTACCTACTCACATCACCCACCAGGCCACCCGCCAAGGAGTCCAAGAGGCTTACGACGTCGCCGCGGTGAAGCCCGAGGAAATTGCGGAAGTGATCGCGTTCGTTCTCGCGCGACCCCGACATCTCGTGATCAACGAAATCTTGCTCCGTCCCGCCGACCAGGTTGGGTAGCCGCTGACCTCCAAGTGCTTCCAATGACCCGGGGGCTATGGCAGGCCCTCCCCGGCGCGCGTTTGGCATTCCTACGCCGGAGTCCTGGCTGTCGCGACGACTTTCGTACTGAACAACGGCGTCGAGCTACCCGTGCTGGGTTACGCCGTGTTCCAGACTCCGCCGGCAGAAACGGTGACGGCGGTAGAACCCGCGCTGGCGACCGGCTACCTGCACATCGATACTGCTGCGGCCTACGGCAATGAGCGCGAGGTCGGTGAGGCCATTCGACGCTCCGGGATCGACCGAGCCGACGTTTTCATCGAGACCAAGGTATGGATCAGTGATTACGGATACGACAAAACGCTGCATGCGTTCGACAAGAGTGCGGGCAAGCTCGGCGTCGACCACATCGATCTGTTGATCCTGCACCAGGCCTTGCCGACTGCGTTCGACCGGACCCGTGACGCATACCGAGCGCTCGAGACGTTGCTCGCAGACGGAAAGGTCCGCGCGATCGGCGTGAGCAACTTCATGCGTGCACACCTCGATGACCTTATGCAGTCGGCGTCGGTGGTGCCCGCCGTCAATCAAATCGAGGTCCATCCGTACTTTCAGCAGCGCGATGTGCAGGCCGCCGACGCCGAGCGCGGCACCTTGTCTCAGGCGTGGGCTCCGATAGGTGGCATCACGTTCTACCGCGAAGGTCGAAATGGCAGCACGCTGGACGACGTCACCATCAACGCGATCGCGGGCGACCATGGCAAGACCCCCGCGCAGGTCATGCTGCGGCGGCACCTGCAGCAAGGGCGGTCGGCCATTCCGAAGTCGGTTCGACCGGAGCGTATTCGAGAGAACTTCGACGTGTTCGACTTCGAACTATCCGACTCCGAGGTGGCCGCGATCGACGCGCTTGACACCGGGACTCGTGGCGGGCCGGAGCCGGAAGCCGTCACGTTGGAGAACTTTCATCGGGACATCCCCGAAGCGTGACGGCCGCACCTCAAAGCGACCAAACGTGAACCGCCGCAACGCCTGCAGGAGCCCGTTGGTCCTCGGGGTCAATATTGCGCGTCAGACCGAGTCGACGTTCGAAGACACGCTCGCTTTCTGGCAGACGATGAGGGCTTCGACGTAGTCCCAGCGATAGCGGTCGGGGGCCTCCGCGACGCGCTCCTCGAGCTCTTCAAGGAAGTCGGCGAGGAGACCGGCGGCGCGTTTCTCACCCTCGCGCGCGAAGGCACGAAGGAGGAGCGGCCCTCCCCACGCGGACACGCTCTTGACATAGTCCCGCGCGAACACCTCTGGATTGTCGTTCACGTAGGGGTTGACGAGGCGGAAAAGCTCGGCGCTCTCGAGTTCGAGGCCGGCGAAGCTCCCGCCGCCCGCCTCGAACGGAGCCCGGAACTCCTCGAGTGTGCGCGACCAGACCGGAACGACGGCCGCGGCGACGGTGGCGCCGCCGATACGCCCCGCGCGGTGCCACTCGGCGAGCAGTCGGTTCATGTCCCCGACGATCTGGACGTAGAGCCCCGTCCAGTCCGAGCGTGGAGCCGGGGAGGCCGGTATGGCGGCGATGAACCACCCGCCCGGCGCCAACTCCACTGCGCGCATCTTGAGCATTTGCTCCCACTGCCGCTCCGCGGAGATGCGCCAGGCGCGTCGCTCGTGCTCGTCCACGTGGTCCGCGTAGCCGGGGAAGATCGAGCCGGTCGAGGCCAGGCCGGCAGAGTCGGCGACCCAGTGCATGGTCGTCCCGGTCACCGCGAGGTGCACTATGCCTCGCGGAAAGGACGGCGCCTGGTGGAGAGGGATTCCGGCCATGGAGACGACCGTGGCGGGGGGCGGGTCGCGATCGAGCGCGCGCCGACAGGCCTCGCCGTGGGCCTCCGGCGAGGCGTAATGGGCGCCCGTTCCCGTGTCGACGACCCCGGGGCCGGACTCGGCCTCCGCAGGGATCACGACCATCGCGCCCTGGTCGATCTCCGAGCCGAAGGCGTCCCGCAGGTGGGCGGCGGCGACCCGCCACGCGTTCGTCGGGAGATCAACGAGCGCGTAGACCAACGGTCGGCCGGCGCGCTGCGCCACGAGGTCGCGGATGAGGACGTGAGAGTTCACGCCGTCGGCGGCGCCCAGATCGGCTACGCGGAGCACGGGTTCGCTCGCCAGCCGACGCGCGGCGCCCATCACCGCCGGGTGGGTCGCCTCTAAGGCGGCGCGCTGCGAGAGGGCGTGCCGCGCATAGTCATCCGCCATGCTCACGAGCTCCGGTCGACGTGACGGCGTGATGCTTCCCCTCTCGCACAGCGCCGCGGCGGTTCGGACGGCGAGGGCCTATCTTCCCACAGGGGTCGGCGTGCCAGACCCCGTCTGGAAAACACGACACGCGAGATGCTCAAGGATCGCCAACCGAATCTGGCCGGGCGCTTGCGTTACGACATCGTCATCAGCCGCTTGACGGACCATTTCGAAATCGTGGCCAACATGATTGCCGAGCACGCGCCGAGCCAATCGAAGTGTTGATGTCATCAACACGCTTCGCCATGCCCGCAGGTTGCTCCGCGTCGTCTCACGTGCTTTCGCGTATTGAATCTCGATGTTTCCGCTGTTCAAGCTGATTTATGCGCCGAGTTCGATTCCCGGCAGCTCCACCGAAAAGGGCTGCATAGATGCGGTCCTTCTTCTTTTGGCCACATGCTCTACGTCAAGTTCGCCGGCAAGATTTCGGGTCCGGCCGTGCTGCCCAGCAGGCACTCACCGTTCAGCAGTCGAACTCCAACCGGCTCGCGCTCGGCGTCGGCCTGAGCCATAAGCCGGTCATCGAAACCGGTTTCCGCCTGAGTTTCTCCCACCCGATCCGCCATCTGCGCGAGTACCTCCACCGGTCACTGCGCCACCGATCGGGTGATCGGGCCGCGCCGTTTCACCCACAGTTTTTGCTATGTTCACCCGGCATACACGGCCGGTTCACCGCGCGGTCGGCGTTCACGGGAGAAGTCACTTGCAGTTCGGGCTGGTCATCGCCATCGGCTTCGCGGTGGCCTTCGCCCTGACCAACGGCTTCCACGATGCCGCCAACGCCATCGCCACCCTGGTGGCGACGCGGGCAGCGACCCCGGGCCAGGCCGTCGCCCTCTCTGCGGTGTTCAACATGGGCGGTGCGGTCCTGCTCGGCACGGCCGTGGCCGACACCATCGGCAAGATCGTCACCGTGGCGCAGGCCCAGATGATTCCCGTAGTCGGGGCGGGCCTGGCTGGCGCGACAGCCTGGAACGCCATCACCTGGTGGCGGGGCCTGCCGTCGTCGTCGGGGCACGCTCTGGTCGGGGGTCTGGTCGGCGCGGCCGTCGCCGACGGCATTCTCTCGGGCTCCGGCGGACTCGGCTCCGTGCAGTGGGGCGGCTTCGACGGCTGGCACCCCACCGGCGTCATCGGTGTTCTGGTCGCCCTGCTGATCTCCCCGCCCCTCGGCTTCGCCGTCGCGTTCCTGCTGCTGCGTCTCCTGCGCCTGATGTCGCGGCGCTGGACGACGCGGTGGATCGGTCCGGTGCGCGGCAGCGGATGGATTGCGGCAGCGGGACTTTCGTTCAGCCACGGCGGCAACGACGCCCAGAAGTCGATGGGCGTCATCGCGGTCCTGCTGCTGGCCTCCGGGCAGACCACCACGATGTCGGTGCCGCTGTGGGCGAAAGTCGTTACGGGCGTGGCCCTGACCACGGGCACAGCATTGGGCGGATGGCGCATCGTCAAGACGATCGGCCGTCGCATCTTCAGCCTGACACCCATCGACTCCTTCGCCAGTCAGGCCTCATCCACGGCAGTCATCCTCGGCGCCTCCCTCATCGGAGCTCCGGTGAGCACCACCCATGTGGTGGCCTCCTCGGTCGTCGGTGTCGGCGGCGGGCGGCGGCGGTGGAAGCACGTGCGCTGGCAGATCGTGCGCGAGATGGGCATCGCGTGGCTGACCACGATTCCGGCGGCCGCGCTGATGGCGGTCGCCGTACTACTCGTTTGGAGGGCGTTATGAGCCGCAAAGGCATTCGCTGGTTTCTTCCCGAAAGCCCCGACGTCGTCGGAATGCTCCAGGAGCAGGCAGCGATCACGGTGAACGGGATGGAGGCCTTCGCCGCGTGGGCCGGCGGGGACTCAGCCCGCGGCGACGATGTCCGCGCCGCCGAGCACGACTGCGACGAGGTGCGGCGCACACTCGTCGACGCCGTCAGCGAGGCCTTCACCACGCCGCTGCAGCCCGAGGACCTGTTCCAGTTATCGCGCGATCTCGACAAAGTGATCAACGGTGCCAAGAACACCGTGCGCGAATCCGAAGCCATGGACTTCCCGCCCGATCGGGCGACCGCTGACATGGCCGTCCTGCTCGCCGAAGGCACCCAGCACCTCCAGACCGCATTCACGTCCCTGAGCGAGCGGCGCAGCAAGCTCGCCCCGCCCGCGACTGAGGCGGCCGACGCCGCGGTCAAGTCGCAGCGCAATCTGGAGCGCATCTATCGCCAGGCCGCCGGTGATCTGCTCGAAGTCACCGATATCAGCGTCGTCACCGCCCGGCGCGAGTTCTACCGGCGGATCTCAGCGATCTCGGACGACATCGTCGCTGTCGCAGACCGGATCTGGTACTCGCAGGTGAAAGAGTCCTGAGACCTGCAACCGCGACTGGCGACATGCACCCCGCACCCGTGCAGCAACCGGCCACCCCACCGGGGTTACCGGCAGCCGGAACGGACGAATGTCACCTGTGCTTGGCGCCGGGGGCGAATGTTAGGTCTGCTTGGCGCCGAGGATGTACCAGCCGGTGTGGTGACCGATGAAGTCGCGGGCGATGAACAGCACACCGACGGTCACCGCCACCAACACCACGGCGAAAATCAGCCAGCTGACCGCCAGAACCAGCGGGTTGCGCTGCGCGACCGCATCGCCGTGGTGTGTCACCCCGGCCCCTTCGGCGTTGATGCGCACACCCATCGCGAACAGCGTCGGCAGGCCGGCACCGATGACCAGCCCGAAGACGAGGATCTTGATCGCCGCGGCGTAGTTGAACCAGGCATTCACGGGGTGACCTCCCGAACCGGCTCGGCGATCGGCTCGGCCGACGCGGAATCCTGTTGCTGAGGTTCTTCGATACCTGCGGTCAGGTTGCCTTGCCACTCGTGGGTGACGTTCTTGTGGGTGATCGGCGCCTGACGTGACTTCAGCCAGATCCCGGTCGCGACGGCGATCAGCAGCCCGAAGCCGATCGCCGCGCCGGCGTAGCCACCGATGCCGTGGACTAGGTAGTAGGTAGTCGCGCCGACGATCCCGGCACAGGGCAGCGTGATCAGCCATGCGGTGACCATCCGGCCCGCGACCGCCCAGCGCACCTCAGCGCCGGGCTTGCCGATCCCGCTGCCCAGGATCGAGCCGGTCGCGACGTGGGTGGTGGACAGCGCGTAGCCGAAATGGCTGGACAGCAAGATGATCGTCGCCGACGAGGTATCCGCCGCCATCCCCTGCGGTGACTCGATTTCGACCAGGCCCTTGCTCATCGTGCGGATCACCCGCCAGCCGCCGAGGTAGGTGCCTGCCGCGATCGCCACCGCGCACGACACGATCACCCACAGCGGCGGCATGGTGTCCTTGCTGCTGGCCGCGCCGTAGGAGATCAGCGCCAAGAAGATGACGCCCATCGTCTTCTGCGCGTCGTTGGTGCCGTGCGCCAGCGAGATCAGCGACGCCGAGCCGATCTGACCGTAGCGGAAGCTCTGCAGCTTGCGCTTTTCGGGCACGCGGCGGGTGACGCGGTAGACCAGCCAGGCGCCCACTGTGGCGACTATCAGGGCGATCGTCGGCGCCAGCACCGCCGGCAGGATGACCTTGGACACCAGTCCGTGCCAGATCACCCCGTGCCCGCCGACCGCGGCGATCATCGCGCCGACGATGCCGCCGATCAGCGCGTGCGACGAGCTAGACGGGATACCGAGCAGCCAGGTCAGCAGATTCCAGACGATGCCGCCGACGAGGCCGGCGAACACCAGCTCCAGCGTCACCAGGTGGGCGTCGACCAGACCCTTGGCGATGGTGGCGGCGACCGCGATGGATAGGAACGCCCCTACCAGGTTCAGCGACGCCGACAGCGCCACCGCGGCCTTCGGCTTGAGCGCGCCGGTGGCGATAGAGCTAGCCATCGCGTTGCCGGTGTCGTGGAAACCGTTGGTGAAATCGAAGGCAAGCGCGGTGATCACCACGATGAACAACAAAAACAGTTGAAGGGGCACGGGTTTAGTTCTCGCTATCCGTTTGGTTGCATCTCGCACGATTCAGCGACAAATTCGATGGTTCGACCGTCCCGTTGTGGACGGGCTAGGCTTAAGTCGATCGGCCAGTCGCCGTAGATCTGTCCAGTGAAGTCAGAACCGAGGAACCTGCATGCGATCGCGTCGAATTCCTGCTTAGACATCTTGACGTTGCCAACCAAAATCATCACCGCATCCCTTTGGTCATGTGCAATGCCTTTCATGGTTTGTATGGTTTGCTCATCCGGGGGGTCGCAATAGGGACGAAGGTCATCAAGCGACCGGCAGTCGTCCTCAGCTCATCCGGTCCTTCGTCAGTCGCCGGCGTCGGTCACACGCGCCCGCAACTCGTGACAGGCGTCGTCCACGAACGGGCGTTACAACGCCAGCGCCTTTGCCAGCGGGCGGATCGCCTGCCGTGACAACTTCGCGACGACGACCGCGATCGCGTTATAACGGAAGTCATCGACTGCGGGGCCACCTAACGTCTCGGGAACGGAGAAGCCGAGCAGGCCGTGCTTGCCCGCGGCGGTGAACAGCGAGCCGTGGATAGTCCCTGCGCTCCTCGCATTCTCCATGGAAGAGAACGCCACCCTGCTCTCCGACGACGCGTCCTTCATCACCGGACAGGTGCAGCCCAGACCGAGCCGACAGACCTTGGAGCGGCGGCTGAAGAAGTTGGAATCTGATGCGGCACAAGTACGGGAGCAGTTGAAGGACTTCGGGACCGACGACTGAGTCGTTTAGGGGGCGGGCGTCGATTTCCTGGGGAAGGCAAGCAGCGTGGCTGCGACGGTTGGTGACCCCTCTTGACGCCGTCAAGATCTGACAAGGAAACCGCAGGTAATGACCGGGACTGAACCGGATCGAGATGGAACCAACCGGCAGGTCAGAAGGCATATTGCCTGGTAGAGAGACGGGTTCGATTCCCCGCAGCTCCACCAAAAGAAGGGCCGCAGCGATGCGGCCCTTCTTTTGTGCACGTGCTCTACGTCAAGTTCCGTCAAAATTTCGGGCGTTTTTGTCGTCCGGCCAGAAGGCGTGGACGGCGTCGGTAACCGACGGCACAGAGACTCCGCGGCAAGCTGTGCCTTAACCGTTTCAAAGATGTACAGGACGTTCTGTGGACGTGCTTCCGGCGGCCACCGGTCAACAGTTATTGGTGCAGGGCGGACCCCCGTAGCGGCCGGTTGCGACCATGCCTGAACCGGTTTTACGACCGGCTTTCAACACTAGGTTTCCGCTTACAGTGGCTGCCCCACCGGGCGCATCTGGGGCGCTGATCCGACCGCCTTGGGCCGCCCCGCCGGATTTCACAGCGCCCGTGCCACCGGAAGCACCGCCGACGTTACAACTTTGGTCCGGTGCGCACCCTAGGACCGAAACGGTGGAGTGATCAACCGTTGCACCTGCAAAGATAGGATACGGTCATCTCAGCTCGGGGGTTTCGGTCCTTTACCCTCGTCAGCCCCAGGGGATGCGTCCTTCACAGCCGCGCCAAGGGTTCGCAAATCCCCTTGTGACAGTGGCGAGCGCATCCGGGACCGACCCCGGCATTTTGTGACCCCCAGCTGCTTAAGGACCGAGCCGGGAGGTTGCCCAATTTCCGAGGTGCCAGGAATCCCCCCGCGCCGATGCCATTGCCGCGTCCATTATCCGGATCTGCCGAGACGACTGCGGCGAGCGGAACAGACAAGGTTCCTCCGGCAACCGCGGCGATAACAATTTCTTCAGCACCGTTCTCCTCTTGCGTCTCGTCGTTGGCGACACAATGTGCCATTCATCAATTTCGCGGAGAAATTTACGCTTGAGTAAAGTTATCTGCGGCAAGTGCAGCGAAGCGTCGTCAGTAATTGGGCGCGGCAAACCTCTAAGCGCGTGTTCTATCGTGTCGGCGGAAGTTGAATACTGACCAGAGCGCGGCCTGCCGACGACTGATCAGAATTCAGTTGCCGTTGACACACCGCCTGCACTCCATCAGGGAGTCGCCGTCAAGACCCGAAAATGAAACCGCAGGTAGCAGACCGAGATGGAACGACCCGACAGCTCAGAATGCATATTGCCTGCTAGAGCGACGGATCGATTTCCGGCAGCTCCACAAAAGGGCCCGCAGAGATGCGGCCCTTTTGCTTTGAGTCACGATGCGGAACGGCGCTAAGAACGCTGCGGCACTGAGACGTTGGTGACCGACTCCATCGCCCCGGCGAACCGCGGGTAGATGACGATCGCACGAATTAGTCCTTATACGAGCCTTTATCATCGTGGGTCTCAAAGGAATCCGTGTCGGGAGGAAGACGCGGCCGTCAACGGTCCGGCGCTACTGGGGGCCCGCGCCTGCTACCCCGCGGGGACAGCCGCGCAGGACCCAGATTCGCCACAAGTACGCCGCTACGCCGACGGCGGCCAGCAAGGCGATCAAGCCGTCGAGGCGAGTCGCGTTGACCCCGAGGATTATCGCCACCAGTACCGCCCCGACAATATTGAGTACCAGAGCCACATACCTACCGTCGCGATAAAAAAGACAAACGCAAACGATAGTCACAACCAAAAAGCTAACAAAGACAACCACCACGTAGAACCCGACGAGACGCTGTTCACTTAACTTAAAACATAATATGACATTTTTCCTACCAGTAACGCTGTAACCTGTAAGTTTAATGACGAGAGTGTGCTGTTTGAGGTACTAAACAAGTAAATTCAAGCAAGTGACGTACATGCAAAAGATGCGCACAACCTCCAACGCGTCGCGATGCAAATCACACGCAAAAAGTGCAACCAAGTAATAATCTTAACCCATCTTAATTCCACACATACCGATACTGAGCTAAAAATTCTACTCAAACAAACCCCAAATCCTCACCAGTAATCAACACACCCTCCATATCGAGATAACCACACGTGCTCAATCCCTAACTGATATCCCCAACTATCAAGAACCAACACTGTTAGAGATGTCAACACCCAAAGTAACCCCAGTAACACCACCAAACCAAACAACAACGACATATTCCCAACTACTCTACAACATAATCAACAAAATATATAACTAACTAAACTTAAACATTGTTACCAATCAAATGTTCCAAAATCTAGTGATCACCCAAATCGTAAAGCCAACCAATAAACTCAACACCTCCCAAATACTAACTAATCTAAATACAAACACAATATCCTACCACACAATTCAACGTCATCTTAATCAAATAAAACCCAAAAACTACCAAAATCTAATCACCAAGAAATACTTATCCTACACCTCTAACTGCAACAAACTAAACCTACTACTTTATAACATAACAACACTACACTTCAAAACCAAGTCCAAAAACAACTTACACAAAATCAACTATACAAAAAAGCGTCAAATAGATACACAAATCGTAATCAAACTATTAATAAACCAAACCAAATTCCCATTAAAAATCAACTACTACAAAAACAATACAACCAAAACCACTACAATTATACCAATCATCCAAAACTTTATCAAACAACACAAACTAACAAACACACCAATAGTAGTAACCACTAATACCAACATACTCTCAACAACCAACCTCAAAACTCTCAATAAGCTAAAGTTATCATTCATTATCAATTCCCAAACAACCAAAACACCCCAAGATCTAAAGTCCCATTTCCATTAACACAATAACCTTTTCACCGACAGACAGATCATCACACCGTCACACCTCAACACAACAACACTAAAGTCAACAACACCACGCTACGTGTTAAACCCATGTAAAACCCCAAACACATCCAAACGTAACAAACATCTAAACATACTCAACCAAACAAACCCACCACATCAAAAAACACTAACTACCCAAAAAACCCACACCAAAGCATCATTAACAACGACAAAAAAACCAAATCAACGCATTCATCAAAATCCACACAATAACCAAAAATTCAATAAAAACACGCTAACTCATACACCATCCCTCTCTAACTTCAAAAACTACATCACCAACATAACCACATCGTGATACCAACACCGAATAATCAACAAATACCACAACCTGTAACACATCAAGAAATCATTTCATATATCCAAAAACAATCTTCATACCCAACCATGTTCCATTACACTCGCATACCATCGAACACACTTAACCATAGTGTTCACCACCCTAACCATCTCACACTACATACAGACACACACCAACCTAACCATCCACAAAGTGATCAAGCAGCTGCGCCTTGCGCAGCGCACCATAACCATCAACACACCACCCAACCTTCCCACCAGAAATCCCCCAACTCAGCGCAAATCTTAACCCACCTCACATCGAACCGTATAACCAAATATCCTGGTATACACCTTTATCTCTCTCAAAGGAATCCGTGTCGAGAAGACGCGGCCGTCAACGGTCCGCGCTACTGGGGGCCCGCGCCTGCTACCCCGCGGGGACAGCCGCGCAGGACCCAGATTCGCCACAAGTACGCCGCTACGCCGACGGCGGCCAGCAAGGCGATCAAGCCGTCGAGGCGAGTCGCGTTGACCCCGAGGATTGTCGCCACCAGTACCGCCCCGACAATATTGAGTACCAGGGCCACATGCCTGCCGTCGCGATAGGAAAGACGGGCGCAGGCGATGGTCGCGGCCAGGAAGCTGGCAAAGACGGCCACCGCGTAGAACCCGACGAGGCGCTGTTCACGCCCACTGGCTGCGATCAGTATCGCCGCGGCGATCAGGACCAGTGCCACGCCCCACTCCGGTATCAGAAAACGATTGATGCGCGCGAAACGGCTTGGTACCAACCCCTCGCCATCCCTACCGATCATTGCCAACGCTTTGAGGACTCCTGACCCCGCCAGGTAGGACGAGGCTGCAGCGGACAGCAGTAGCAGGGCGCTGCTCGCCTGGAAGGCGACAAATAACGATCCACCTCCCGTTGCGTGCCGAGCCACCTCGGCGATCAGGGTGGAGTCCGCCGGAGGGAGGTCGGTGCCGAGGTAAACGGCGAGCACGGTGAAAGCGATCGTCAACGTACCCACGATCCCGACCATCAACCAAAGCGTCAGGCGCCCGAGTCGTCGCCTCGCCCGATCGTCGAGTTGCGGTAGCTGGGCAATCGCGTTCGACGGGGCCTCAACCCCGGTCGCCAGCGCCATCCCGAGCGGGATGGCGAGCAGCGCCGGGCCAAGGCCGGTGGTGACCAGCAGCGGTGTTCCAACAGCCGTCGCCTGGCCCCCGGCCGCGGCAGAACCGGGCGAACTGATGAGCCCGGACACGATCACGCAGATCGACAACGCAATGAACGCAATAGTGGCGATGGCGAAGACAACCCGCCCGCCTTGGCCGAGCAGGACATTACCGGCGACCAGCACAACGAGGCCGAGTCCGATGGTGGTTCGGAATGGCTGCAACTCCGGCATGTACGCGATCAACGCCGACGCCCCCGCGGCACAGCTGACTGCCACGGTGAGCGTGAAGTCGACCAATAGCGCACCCAAGGGGATAAACGCCCACCCGTCGCCAAAGGCACGGGCAATTCCCTCCGGGCCACCACCCCCGCTCGGGAATCGTCCGATCAGCTCGTGGTCGGTCCACTGCCCGCCTCTCAAAGAGGACGGCGAAACCAACAGCTATCGAACCGATGTCTGGTCGGTCGTATCGCCTCATACTCCTCCGCGCTGGGTTTTAGAAGCGCAACATCAACGGCACAGCACCACGCGCGGTTACGCAACAAGCCCGAGCAGGAGAACGACGATGTCAACCGACACCAAGCAGGGACCCGCGGCCATGACGCCGGCGAGCGTCGCCGCCATGTTCTTCGGCCGGGTCAGGAAATCCGCTGACAGGGAAGCGTTCCGGAAGCTCGATGGGGACCGGTGGGTATCGGTCACGTGGCAGGAGGCCGCTGAGCAGGTAGAAGAATTAGCGGCCGGGTTGTTGGCGCTGGGCATCCAACCTGAGCAACGTATCGGTATCGCCTCGAGCACCAGATACGAATGGATCCTCGCGGATCTGGCGATCATGTGCGCCGGAGCCGCCACCACCACGGTGTATCCCACGACCAACCCCACCGACACCGCCTACATCCTGAGCGATTCGGAGTGCCGGGTCGTCTTTGCCGAGGACGAGGCGCAACTGGAGAAGCTGAGAGAACGGCGCGACGACCTGCCCAACCTCGAGAAGGTGGTGCTCTTCGACGGAGTGGGCGACGGTGACCGAATCATCTCCCTCGCCGAACTGGCCGAGCTCGGGAAGAAGTACCTGGCCGATCACCCGGCGTGCGTGCAGTCAACGGCGGAAGCGATCACCCCGGACAAGTTGGCGACGCTGATCTACACATCGGGTACGACCGGCAAACCCAAAGGTGTGAGGTTGTCCCATCGGGCGTGGGTGTATGAGGGCACCACGGTCGCCGACTTCGACATCCTGCACGAGGACGACCTACAGCTGTTGTGGCTGCCGATGGCCCACGCGTTCGGCAAAGTGTTGATCACGGCCCAGCTGGCGTGTGGCTTCGCCAGCGCGATCGACGGCCGCGTGGACAAGATCGTCCCGAACATGGCCGAGGTGAAGCCGACGTTCATGGGCGCCGCCCCGCGCATCTTCGAGAAGGCTCACGCTCGCGTCGCCACCTCGCAGGAAGGGGTGAAGGAGAAGCTGTTTACCGCCGCCTTTGCGGTGGGACGTGCGGTCGACCGCTACCGGCTCGCCGGCAAGGCGGTTCCGCTGCCGCTGAAGGTCGCGCACGGCCTGTTCGACCGCCTGGTCTTCAGTAAGGTGCGCGACCTGTTCGGCGGACGCATCAAGTTCTTCATCTCCGGTGCCGCGCCGCTGAACCGCGACATCGCCGAATGGTTCCACGCCGCCGGCCTGCTGATCCTGGAAGGCTACGGCCTGACCGAGACCGCTGCCGGTGCGTTCATCAACCGGCCCGACAACTACAAGCTTGGCACCGTCGGGCTGGTGTTCGACGGCACGTCGGTGCGTATCGCCGACGATGGTGAAGTGCAGGTGCAGGGTCCGTGCGTGATGGACGGTTACCACAACCTGCCGGATAAGACAGCGGAGACACTGACCGAGGACGGCTGGCTGCGCACCGGTGACAAAGGGCAGTTGGACGACGATGGTTTCCTGACGATCACAGGTCGGATCAAGGAGTTGTTCAAGACCTCCGGCGGGAAGTACGTGGCGCCGCCGGCGATCGAAGGCAAGTTCATGGCGCTGTGTCCGTACGCGAGTCACATCCTGGTCTTTGGTGAATCCCGGAACTTCTGTGTTGCGTTGATCACGCTGGACCCCGACGCGCTGTTGGACTGGGCCAAGGAGCATGGCCTCGGCGGTAAGTCCTACGCCGATCTGGTGAAGTCGGATGCGGTGCGCGACATGGTCGGCGGGTACGTGGGCAAGCTCAATTCGGAGTTGAACCGGTGGGAAACCATCAAGAAGTGGGAGCTGCTGGACCACGAGCTGTCCATAGAGGGCGGTGAGCTGACACCCTCGTTGAAGGTCAAGCGTTCGGTCGTCGAGAAGCGGAACCAGGAACTGCTCGACTCGTTCTACTCGTAGCGTGCCCCGTTCTCTTAGTCGGCGGCCTCGTCATGCGGCCTGTGCCTGTTCGTGATCCCGCTGCTTCGATCGGCGCGACCTCGGCGGGCGGGTCGGTGTGGGCGGCTAAGCCTCAGTAGGGACCAATGGCACTGTAAGCAAGGGCCATCAGATCTGACACCGACTCGCGTCAGGCAGTAGCGTCCGCCCTATCACCTCGGGAAGGACGACAGATGACCGAAGCGACAACGACGTACTGCAAGGTCTGCGGTCACCCGAAAGAGGACCATGACTTGAACGTGCATCTCGACCCCGAGGGGCACAAAAAGGCGCGCGAAGACGCCGCGCGAGGCCACGGCGCGTGCCATGACATGTCCTACGGCGACCATCCCTGCATCTGCGTGGAGTACCAAAGCTGGGCCTGACCGCCATCCCTGAACTGTTGTGTCCCCGATCCGTCGCGGTCTGGCTGAGTCACGGCCCCCCCTGAATAAGCCAACAGGCCCGGTGCACGGTCGAACAAGCGGCGCAGACCTGAAAGCCGGTAGCAAACGTCATGTGCCGCTTCAGTCATAGAGGACTGCGTGGTCAGGTTCTGGGCCGAACTTGAACCGGCGACCGGTGATCTCCGAGGCGTTCACCCGCACATAGCGAAGCTTTTGCGTCGCAGTCCACGGCCGGAGGTGCGCCCGCTCAGCTTCGCCGATTTCGGCGCTTGTCGACAACACATGCGCCCGGCCCTTGACGATGACACTCCAGCCGTAGGTGAGTTCGGTGTCGTGGTAGTCGGCCTCGAAAGCCACGATAGGGTGCGTCGCCGCGCCGAAGAGCTTGGTGCCCTCGGCAGTTCGGAACAGCACCGTAGGGCGTTGGGTGACGAAGTTGACTGGGAAGATTTCGGGCTGCCCGTCCAGACAGGTGACGAACCGGCCTAACGACAAGCTGGACAGAAGGCTCCAGCACTCGTCTTCAGCAAGCACAGACACCGGCGGTCCCGCCGTGGACATAAAACAAGACTATCGCCTCGACATGGCCCCGTCCCAAGAAGCCTTGGTCATGACCGGGTTGGCGAGCCGCTCATGATCCATTGTCGCCGCCTCGGTCTGCCCAGCCGGGAAGTGCTTGATCTTCGCTGACACAAAATGTGACGTTAAATGCTCTGCGATGTACTGGACGGCGCGACGTCATACCTCTGGATTCCCCTCTATCGTGGAGACATCGCCAATCGGCGGTTCGGCGATGGAGGCACGGCGGAAGTTCGACGAGCAATTCAAGGAGGGTGCGGTTCGGATCGTGCGGGAGACCGGCAAACCTATTGCGCAGGTCGCCCGCGAGCTCGGATCAGTGGCGGCACCCTGGGTAACTGGGTGAATAGCGAGCGGCGCGCCCGGGAGGGCGGTGACGGCCGGCTCGAGGAAGTGAGCGCGAGGAACTCAACGCGCGCGCGGAAACGCAGTCGCCATGGAGCGTGATGTCCTCAAACGCTCGGTCGCCCTCTGGGTCAAGGAAGCGATGCGGCGGTGAGCCTGGCCGCTGTGATCACCACTCAGAGGGCCAACTACGGCATTCCGCACGCGGTGTCGTGCCGCGCGCTGGGCGTGTCGCAGGCGTGGTTTTACAAGTGGCGCAACGGCGATGGCTCACCGCAGCGGCATCGCCGCAAAGCGCTGGCAGCCACGATCGCGTGGCTGTTCACCAAACACAAGGGCACCTATGGGTGCCCGGATCGTGGTGGACCTGCAGGAGATGGGGTGGCGGGTGTCGGTGAACACCGTCGCGGCGTTGATGGCCGAGCAGGGGTTGGTGGCCCGGCGCACGCGGGGCAGGCGCGGCACCACCAAACCGGACAAGTCCGCGCGTAAGGCACCCGACCTGCTGGGCCGCGACTTCACACCGCCCCCGACACCGAACATGGCGTGGGTGGGCGCTCTGCCGAGATCCCCACCGACGAGGGCAAACTGCAGCTCGCGGCGATCATCGACCACATCACGACGGTGCGCGCTTCGCCATGGAGTCACCACGACGCGGCGTTGGCGCGCGCGGCGCTGTGCATGGCCATCGCGGTACGCGGCGGGTCGGTGGCCGGGGTGATCTTTCACACCGACCAAGGTGGGGAGTACACCGGCGAGCTGTTCGCCCAGGCCTGTGGACGCTGGGGTCGCGCAGTCGATGGGGCGCACAGATCGGCTCTAGATAACGCGGTCGCGGAATCGTTCAACTCGACCCTGGAATGGGAACTGTTGCGCAACAACCACTTCCGACTCGTGGACAGGCCGTCACGCGATCGCTGGCTGGATCGAAGACTACAACAGCGCCCGCAGGCATTCCACCGGCGGCATGCTCAGCCCGATCGCCTACGAACACGCCTGCGCTCAACGACGCAGCACCGCGTCCGGCAGCGATCCGGAGGCGGCATGAACCACAATGGAGGCGGCTTCGCCGCCGCTGACCTTCCCGGTGAGCGCCGTGCAGGCTACGGGCCGCCCCTCCGGCCTCAAGGTCGCTACCGCGATCGCTGCGCGACGGGTCCTGCGGCCCGCCCTTACCCGGAGCCTCTACGGCCCCTCACCGCGCAGTGGCAGGGGCAGGGACAAAGCCCCTCCCGGGACCGCCGGCGCTCACGACCAAGCCCAACAAAACAAAGTCTCTACGGTTTCCCACATCCACCTAACTGCCAGCGCCGGTGTACTTCTGCAATCCGCACTCGCCCTGGCAGCGCTGCACCAACGAAAACACCAACCGACCTACGCGGTTCTCGTTCGAGAAAGGCAGCGGCCTCAGCGGCTACACCAAAGCCGACCTCAAAGGCGTCCAAGACAGCCTCAACCGGCGACCCAGGTCAACCCTGGATCTCGATACTCCCGCCGACCGCCTCGCCGCTCTCCTTTAACAAGCCGCCTGATGTTGCACTAACCGCTTGACAACAAGGCGGCTTTCGACCGACCGCCCAGAAAGACGACTTGTGCTGTTACCCAAGCCTGCCGCTCTGGGTACTGACGACCGCGCCGCCGGGGCCAGTGTTAACAACGTGGCCTGCAGAGCCCTCGTTGCCCGACGTAGTAGTGCCCGCACCGGGCGCTACGCCAGGTACAAAGCTCCGGCATCCCTGAGCATCGTCGCTAGCGTGGGTGCCGTAAGTGCCGGTATCACAATTGTCACAACCGGTGCTCGGCGCGCCGAGCACTGCCACCCCGGACTGATCAATCAGCGCACCCGCAAATCAGGCGCAGAAATTGCAGTCGCAAACAATGCCGCGCACGCAAACTTACGCATAGTTGACCCCCTTCGGATCTTGTTGTGAGCGTAAAGATCCCGGTAAAGTCACCGCGCTCGGCAAATGACGGCACGCGCGTCGACTCGCCTCAACGGCGAAAAAGCATAGAAATTTACGAGAACGTCAAATACGTCCTTGCGCTGTCTCCCTGACGGCGGTAGAGGGGGTTGGGGGATGACGAGGTTAGGCGGGCACCACCGTGTTGATTACGCCTGAGAGGTCAGGTCGAAGTCCCTTCCATGAGGGATGCCTGACTGTGGCACCGAACTCGCGACACTCGACGTCTCCGACCAGGTCGGCACTGACCTACCGCGCATACGAGGCAATTTCGGTGGCAACGTCGGTAGAACGGTGATGTTTTGCGCTGCAGGGATTTCTAGAGCCTCAATGAGCCGCCGTCGCTGTGCGGCGCTCAAGCCAGCGCCGACCACTCCGCAGAAAATCAACTGACCAGATATGTGCGGCAGAGCACAGTGCGTCGACATTTCGCGCGTCATTACCGAATACCCAACGACAGGGTCCGCATGTGGACCATGTGCCCACATGCGGACCCTGTCGCTTCGGCCTGGCCGTCACCGCGAACTCGTCGCGAGTTACGCGGCATGGAGAGCCAGGCACGGCTTGCCGGTGCACATTTTGGAGAGAGCGTGCCCTGCGGAGCGAGAACGCCCGCGCGAAGTCGGCTGCGTGATCCTCTGGATGGGAGCCGCATTGACCGCGATCGCCGCCAGCATTTCGGTGTAGTTCCAGCCGATCTCTCCTGCCGACATGGCTGACAGGTTGATCATCTGCTCCCGTCCAGGCCGACCCGGGCCCGTCATGCTGGGCTTCATGTTGATGTCGATGGCCTTGATGACACCGTTGGCGTCTGCCCGGCAATCGATTCGGATCGGTGCAGTGGCCTTCAGCAACTGCGCGACTCGAACAGCATGCTGGCCGAATTCGCGGAGTTGATCATCATCGCCAGCGGGCTTGCTGTTCGACTGGATCGGCACCACTCCGCTGAACGGCATCACGCCGCCGTGATGGCCAGTGCGCTCGATCGCCGGAAGCAGCCAGTGGGTGGGTTCGCTGTGCACCCCGTCAGCCGTCTCATAGGTTCCCGGCGGCATCACGGTCACAGCGAGTTCTCTGCCGGCCAGGTACTCCTCGATGAGGAATTTGTTGCCGAACTTCGGTCCGACATGAGACTCGATGTGCTCGGCCGCTTCCGCAACGGAGTCGACGACCTTGACACCGGCGCTGCCGCGGCCACGGACGGGCTTCACGATGATCGGGAATGTCAGCCCGTTCTGCGAAACTGCCGTCTCGACTTGACCTTTCGCCGGTCCGTTCTCCACGTCGACTAGGGCTTGCACGGGCACCGGGACGCCGATCGTGCTGATGGCAGCCTGGCACACGTCCTTGTCCTCGAACTTCTCGACGACGTCCAGTGGCTGACCAACGACGTACAACCCGTCGCGGGAACCGAAATTGGCCATCGGATGCTCATCGAACAAGCTGGTGTTGGCCCACAAAATCTCGGCTCCATCGGCCACAGCTTGGGTGATCCCCTCGAGCGTATCCGGATACGTCCAATCCGCGTCGACATCGGGCCGCGGATCACGCACTGGGGTCAGCACATCACCGCCGGCCTTCGCCAATGCGGACGCGATGTCAGCGGACGAATCCCGGTACCCGAAAGGGTTCGAAGGCTTCACAGCCCCGTTCAACGACGGGGGTGTCACCGCCTGGTGCAGAACCGCTATCGGCCTGCCGTACAGCGACGGCGCATTCTGGACTTCGGTCTTGATCTGATCGATTGTGGTGGTCATCTGAGTTCTCCTGTGTGAGTGAGTGTTCGGTATTGGTGGTCTTGAACTTGCACAGCCGAAATTACGGATCTGCAGTCGCCGTGGCTCGCTTGTGCTCACAACCTCTGAAACCCCGCGATTTCCGGGTTTTGCGCATTGTGCTCACCGATACGCTTGGTGCGTCACCGCCCTTGTTCGGGTCGGCTATGGAGCGAAAGGTCTAGTTAACGCCAGATTCCGTCAACGCCGAGTTGGCTTGTCGGACAATGTCGTTGAGTCGACTGCTCTCTGGCGCAGCGCCCCCGCACGGGGGCTTGCTGCCGCCGAGATTCGTGGTCAGCTGCTCAGTGCCGGGAAGTGGGCGACGATATCTGCGACATCCGCGCAGTTCTCCAGGTCGAGGACCTTGTTCGCGAGGGTCTCGGTCACCGCAGGCGCGGCGCCGAGGCCCATCTCGAGGCAGCTCGAGAACTTGGTGACCGCTTCGTCGTCGGTCATCGGCTGCTCGGGGCTGCCCTCCATGAACTCGAGGAACCGTTCGATTCGCCGGCCGTCCTGGCAGAGGATTGTCACTCGGGTCGGTGACATGGCGCCGGCCGCAATCCCATCATCCACCACCACACACGTACGCGAGGCGAGGGCGCTGACAGCGGGATCCGAGATCTGCGGCCGCTGGAAGGTCGTCACATCGACCCTGCCATGGATGAGCGCCGCCGCAAAGCAGTAGCAAGCGTTGAACTGGGCGTGGATCGTCGAGTCCCGGCCAACGTCGTAGGGCTCGCCAACGATCTTGTTGTTCGTCTGACTCATGCCGATGACGACGCTCTCGATCTCCGCTGGGCTCAAGCCTTCTCGGTGAAGTTCTTTACCGATGGCGATCACGTTATGGGTGCATCGGCAGCAGGGATAGGGCTTCATGCTGTGCGTCATGATCTCCCATGTCTGGCCGAGATCGCGCAGGAGGGCGTCGGGCAGGACCTCGCCGCGCTCATAGAGCTGGAACAGCCCGGCTTCGCCCTCGAGAAACCGCGTCGGCCCGGTCAGCCCCGCCGCGGCGAGAAAGGCGGCGGCTGTGCCGTTACGTGAAGCAAAGCCTGCTCCCAGTCGCTTCGCCAGAACGCCGTCGTTCAGCGCCTGACGCGTGCCTGACGCCTGGTGATAGGCAAGCGCGACTGCGTCCGAGAATTGCCCGGCGCGCAGATCCAGCACTCGGGCGGCCGCGGCCGCCGCACCGAGCGCGCCCATGACGGTCGTCGGATGCCAGCCCTTGGACATGCTGTTGGGTGCGGCGAGCCCAAGGCGCGCCTGCAGCTCCACCCCGGTGGCAAGCGCTGCGATGAAGTCGCGCCCGCTGACACCGCCCCGCGCTTCTGCTGCTGCCAACGCCGCGGGCAGGATCACGGCGTAGGCGTGCACGCGGCCGGGATCGTGATTGTCGTCGAAGTCCAGCGCATGCGCCGCAGCGCCGTTGGCGAGCGCGGCTGTCGGCGGCGCTACGCGCCCCTTGCCGATGAGCATCGTGGAGGGGCCGGCGCCTTCCCAGCCGAGAAGGAGCCGGTTCACCTCTGGGATGCCGGGGGCGTCGGCGGCTGCCGCGATCACGCCCAGGGTGTCCAACACGAAGAGCTTGATCCGGTTCACCACCGAAATGGGAAGACTCGAGTAGCTCCAGTTCTCATAGGCGGCCATCACTTCGCGGCTGAAGCCGTCGGCGGGCGCATTGTGCCCGGTGGCCGGCGGCTCGACCGAGAGGTCAGGCTTCGACGTAAGGCTCATCGTGGCGGCTCCCTCGTGGCTTGGCTCGAACTATATAGCGGATCAGTTGCGCGGCAGGACAAATGCTGCGGCGGCCGCCGCAACACCGGCGAGGATGAGGACTGTCAGCGCCACGCCGGTCCACCCTGCATGCTCCAGAGCGATGCCACCGAACCAGCCGATGACGCTCGATCCGGCGTAGTAGAACAGGTTGTACAGCGACGAGGCCTGTGCCTTGCCGACGCTGGCTGCGCGGCCGGCCCATCCAGTGGCGATCGCGTGGGCACCGAAGAAGCCGACGGTGCCTACCACCAGGCCTACCAGTACCAGAAAAAGGTTGGCGCACAACGTGATCAACACTCCAGTGATCATGATTGCGATCGAAGTCAGGAGAACTGCTTTGCGGCCGAACCGAGTGGCCAGGGCGCCTGCGAGCGTCGATGCGCAGGTTCCTGCAAGGTAAGCGAAGAAGATCAGGCTGACCACCGTTGCCGGCAGGTGATAGGGCGCGGCAGTCAGCCGGAATGCCAGGTAGTTGTAAATCGCCACGAACCCACCCATGAGCAGAAAGCCTTGGGCGAAAAGCGTTAGCTGGCGCGGAGACCGCAGGTTGACGAGGAGGCGGCGGATGAGACTGCCCTCCGGATTGGCGCTGAGCCCGTTCGACGGAGTGAAACCGCGTGACTGCGGTGCGAGTTTGACGAAGCCGGCCGCAGCGGTAGCGCACAGCACGGCCACGATGAACACGCCGACGCGCCACGTCGCGACTTCGGTGATCGGGCCAGCGATCACCCGGCCCAGGAGTCCGCCGACGCTGGTCCCCGAGACGAAGGTGCCCGCCGCGCGGGCCGCGTGCTCGGACGCTATCTCTTCAGTGAGGTACGCGATGGCGATGGCGGGTACCCCGGCGAGCACGAGTCCCTCCAGCAGTCGTCCGGCGAGCAACAGATGAAAGCTCGGTGCGAATGGCGTGAGCAGACCGAGGACGCTTGACGTGATGACCGATACCGACATCGCCTTCACCCGGCCTACGCGGTCGGCGATCATCGACCAGGGAATGACACCGACGGCCAGGCCGATCGTGCAGGCCGACACCATGAGCGCCGCGCTGGCCGCTCCGACACCCAAGTCGGTCGAGATCTGCGGCAGAACGCCCTGGGGCGAGTAGACCTGGGCAAACGTGGCTATGCCAGCGCAGAACAGTGCCGCAAGCAGACGGCGGTATTCAGTGGACCCCCGGCGGTGGCCAGCCCACGGTTGGTTGCGGCTGAGAGTGGTGGATTCCATGACCACCCTTTCTGTGATGTGCCTCGAGATGAGATCGATTGCCGCCAAACTATGTGGCCGCCGACGGGGTGGCTCGCTTGTACACACAAGCCGCGCAACCAGCGATTTAGAGGTTGTGCGCATTCTGCTCACCACGCCGGGCGCACGCGCCCGCCACGCGCCCACATGCTGCGGCGCGCTATGCGTTCAGCTACAAACCCAGCCGACGACCCGGCAACCGGCTCCGTATTGACTGCATGAGATCAGAGCCCTGTTCTGCGCGCCGGTGCTGCTGCGGTCCTGCCCCCATGTCCAGGACGTGTCGGATGCTTGGGCGACCGCGCCGCATGCGTTGGTGAAATTCAGAACTGCCCGGCAATCGCGTGCTTGACAGAGGCCGACGGCGGCCTGTTGGGCCTCGATAGCCGAGTTGAGGCCCTTCGAGTAGCCCACTCTGCCGGTACCCGGTGAGATCGCGATCGCTCCCCATCCCAAGGCACCGGCAGTCGGCGCGGTGATCCCCGCAGCCGCGAACAAGCCGGCGGCCATCAGTAGGACCGCAAGCAGATGCCGACGTGCCACCCGCATGAGAGCGGATCCTATTAGTCGAAGCCTTGCTCAGCAGTCAGACACGCCGAAGGTCGTAGGCTCCATGATGAGGCTGCTAGCCCAGTTGGTCGGTCATCCGAACCAAGAGTCCTGCATCTCCAGGGTCGTGTGGTCAAGCGATTGCAAAAGGTCTAGTTGCGGCGCCGTTTTCGGCAGTTCGTAGCGGAAGAAATAACGCGCGGCTTGCCGCTTGCCATCGTAGAAATCACCCTTGCAGCCATGCGCCGCAACCACCTGCTGCAACCAAATCCATGCGACCACGATGTGCCCGAACGCTTCGAGGTACATAACGCTATTGGCCAGCGCCGCCTCGATGTCACCCGAGTCGAACATCGCGGCGGTGACCGTGATCAGGCGCTGCCACGATGCGTCGAGCTGGGCCCCCTGTTCGGCGGGCTCGCCATCCCGTGCGGCGGCCTCTGCCACGGTCTGGCCGATCGCTTCACCCAGAGCCGCGAGCCCCAAACCGCCGCGCATGGTTACCTTGCGACCAAGCAGGTCCAGGCTCTGGATGCCGTGCGTGCCTTCGTGGATGGGGTTGAGCCGGTTGTCGCGATAGTGCTGTTCGACGTCGTACTCGCGGGTGTAGCCGTATCCGCCGTGAACTTGGATGGCGAGGCTGTTGGCCTCCAGGCACCACTGCGACGGCCAGCTCTTGCCGACTGGTGTGAGCATGTCCAGCAGTAGCGTGGCATGGTCGCGCTCGTCGTCGGACTCGGCGCTCTGCTGGACGTCGACGAGCTTGGCGCAGTACAGCAGCAGCGCCATCCCGCCCTCGACGTATGCCTTCTGCGCCAACAGCATTCGCTTCACGTCGGCGTGCTCGATGATCGGTACCTGCGGAGCCGACGGATCCTTGGCCGTCAGCGGACGGCCCTGCGGACGCTCCCGGGCGTACTGCACCGACTTCAGGTAGCCCGTGTAACCCAGTGCCACCGCACCCATCCCGACACCCAGTCGCGCCTCGTTCATCATCGTGAACATGTAGGCGAGCCCGCGGTGCCGTTCGCCGACCAGATACCCGACGGCGCCGGGCGTCCCGCCGGGACTGTAGGTGCCGTCGCCGAAGCTGAGCACCGTGTTCGTGATGCCCCGCTGGCCCATCTTGTGATTCAGGCCTGCCAGCACCACGTCATTGCGCTCGCCCATCGAGCCGTCGGCATTGACGAGGTATTTCGGCACGATGAACAGCGAGATGCCCTTGGTGCCAGGCGGACCGCCGGGGATCTTCGCGAGCACGAGGTTGACGATGTTGTCGGTCAGCTCATGTTCGGCGCCGGAAATCCACATCTTGGACCCGAACAGCCGGTACGTGCCGTCGGCTTGGGGTTCGGCGCGGGTGAGGATATCGGCCAGCGACGAGCCCGCCTGTGTCTCCGACAGCGCCATCGTGCCGGAGAACTGGCCGGTCAGCATCGGCTGCAGAAACGCGTCAATCAGTTCGGGTGAGCCGAACCGGGCCAGCAGGTTGGCGTTGGCCATGGTCAGCATCAGGTAGCCGGTGGTGCTCACGTTGGCCGCCGAGAACCACGCGAAGCCGGCTTGGGCCACGGTGACGGGCAGCTGCGCACCGCCCAGCTGCTGATCCATCGACATCGGAATGAGATCGGCCTGGACGAACGCGTCCCAGGCCTCCTTCACCTCGGGAATGATCGTGACCTTCTCCCCGTCAAAGGTCGGCTCGTTGGCGTCGCTTGTCTTGTTGTGCTGCGCGAAATACCGACCCGCGAGTTGCTCGCACAGGTCGAGTACTCCGTCGAATGTCTCCCGCGAGTGCTCGGCGAAGCGCTCCCGCTTCGTCAACTCGTCAACCCGTAACCACTCGAACAGGAGAAAATCCAAGTCACGGCGCGACAGCAACACCGATTTCATAACCGTCCTCTGCTCATTACAGTCGGTCGGGACAACACCCTCGAGGACATTCTCCCGCGATGCCGGTATCGGGCGACGGCGACCTAGGGGTTTTGCATCGCGCGCCTCAGCGCTTCGTGGAGTAGTTCAGACAGAGGCTGCGGGCTGTCGCTCGTCAGCGAGAACGCCTGAGGTCGTCTCAGATCGCAAGGCTCCCTTTCCTGGGTTTTCATGTCGTAGACCGACCCGTCGGGTGTGACGACGGCGGTTGCTCCGATGTCCCAGCCGACAATCTTGTGCCTGCGCGACGGGCGGTAGCTATCCGCGCCCGGGGATCCTTTCGACACCAGGAAGGGCTGACGCTGCGGTCGGACTTGCAATCGATGCATGCCGTCGATGAAATCGGCGAGGGCACGCGCCTGTTCGGCTACCTGCGCTCGCTGACGCTGAAGCGACTGCACTTCTGCATAGCGTTGTGCCGCAGCCTCCCGCAGTGCGTCCTCCCACACCCCCATCGTCGCTTCCCATCCACGGTTCGAGCATGACCTCACATAAAGGGTTACCAACGCCGAAGCCGCCTGAATCGGATGGGATGCAACCAACACCAGCCCCGGCGCCAGAGGTGAGCGCAGGCAACCGAGGCGTCCAGACCAACTAGTCAGGGCCCTGAATGCGCGATCTCCTCAAGCTGTCTGTCGATGGCCGTTAATTCAATTGCCAGACGCCGCAATTGGCGTGTTACCACTGTGCGCCGCTGTTCAAGCAGCGCACGGCGCTCTTCGCGAATGTAGTGCGCGTCTATCCGCATGGCGGTCGCTCCCATGGTCTGACTGTCAACTTGAAGTCTGTAGACACCCGGCAGTGTGCGCTTTGTCGCGGTGACCTGGCTAGCTCGCGCAGCGACTGACGGCAGAATTGACCAACAACCGACACCGCCCTGTGACCCGCACCCGTCAGCGGTTTGCGCGCATGAGTTCGGCGGCCTTTTCGCCCACCATGACGGTCGGGGCATGCGTGTTGCCATGGGGCACTGTCGGGAACACCGACGCGTCGGCGACCCGGAGTCCATCCACGCCGTGCACACGTAGCTGCGCATCGACCACACCGTCGGCCTCGGTGCCGATGCGGGCCGTGCACGCCGGGTGATAGGTGTGTTCGACCTCGCGGCGCACCTTCTGCTCGAGCTCAAAGCGACTGTAGGCGGACTCACCCGGGTGGATTTCGCGGCCGGTGACGCCTCGCAGTGGTGCCGCAGCCGCGATGTCGCGAGCCACCTCGATGGCGTCCACCATGGCATCCATGTCGGCGCGCTCGGCGAAGTAGTTGTACGTCGTGGCCACTTTCGCCTTCGGGTCGGCGCTGCGAAGCCGCACGGTGCCTCGGCTGAGCGACCCGACCAGAGAGCACGCGATCGTGAAGCCGGGCCGGTGGTGTCGCTGTTGCCCATGGTTTTGAAAGAAACCCGGGCAGCACATCAGCTGCATGGCGGGCGCTGCGTCGCCGGCCCGAGTGTGGATGAACCCGCCGCACTCGGGGATGTTGGAGGTGAGCAGACCCCGACGGCGAAGGAAATAGTCCGCCAGGTGTCGTGGCGACTCCGCCGATTCGAGGGTGCCCTTCGCCGAGGTCTCGTAGTTGACCGTATAGAGGGGGTGATCCATCAGGTGCGCACCGACGTTGGGATTGTCCACAACGGTCGAGATCCCGAGCTGGGTTAAGTGATCGGCGGGGCCGATGCCGGAGAGCATCAACAGCTGGGGCGTGTTCAACGCACCGGCTGACAGGACGACCTCCCGTCCGGCGCGGAGAAACTCTCGAGCACCGCGGCGTTCGACGTCGACACCGACCGCACGACCTTGCGAGATGCGCACGCCGAGGACGTGTGTATCGGTCAGCACCGTCAGGTTCGGCCGCCGGCGGGCCGGCGTCAGGTACCCGTCGGCGGTTGTCCACCGTCGGCCGCGCCGCTGGCTGACCTGGTAGAAGCCGGCGCCGACCTGCTCGGCGCCGTTGAAGTCGTCATTGCGCTCGATACCTGTGGCGACCATCGCCTCGACAATTGAGCGGCTCAAGTCGTTCGGGGAGCGCGGGTCCTCGACATGCAGCGGGCCCGAGCCGCCGTGGTAAGTGCTCTCGCCGCGCGAGTTGGCCTCCGCCCGGCGAAACAGCGGCAAGACTTCGTCGTAGGACCATCCCGCCGCGCCGTCTTTGGCCCAGGAGTCATAGTCGTCCCGGTTGCCGCGGATGTAGACCATCGCGTTCATCGAGCTGCAGCCGCCCAGCATCTTGGCCCGCGGGTGATACAGCGATCGGCCGCCGAGAAATGGCTCAGGTTCGGTGTAGAACTCCCAGTCCAGCGCGGTCTTGAACTGCTTCGGGAACGCCGCAGGCATTTGCACCTTGAGGTGGCGGTGGGAGCCGCCGGCCTCGATGAGCAGGACGCGGTTCGAAGCGTCCTCAGAAAGCCGGCTGGCGACCACGGCTCCAGCTGAGCCTGCGCCCACAACGATGTAGTCGTACGAACCCATTGGTGGTTCCTCTCCTGGTTTGACGTTGCTCGAACTGTCGCACCTGGCACCCCGCGGGGCTTTGTAGCGGGGCTACAAGGCTTCACATCGAGTTGGTATGCCGGTGCCATCGCCGGGCTTGGCGGAACGCCATACGTTTCTCGACGACCGCAAGCGACGAAATCCTCGACGCCGAGCGAAATCTTGCGGCTCGTCCATGTCAAACAATCGATCCGCCTTGCGGAGAAAGCCGAGTGCGCCCCATGTTCATGATTTCAACGGTCATCCTGGCCGTCATATGGCCGTTGGTCGTTCCAGTGGCAGTGACCGTGGTTCATGCGGTTGGCGGGGCTCGTCAGCGGAGGCGCGCAGGCGTACTGCCAAATGCGCGATAGGCGCGACGACTAGTGATCAATTTGACTGTGCTACAACCAGTTTCGGGCTATTGCGGAGGCTGGAGGACCGACGGCCCGTATAGCTGGCACAGGAGTAGCGCCACTTCGACGTCGAGTCGGTCGTTTTCAATCGGCCGACCGCGTCTGGTTACAGCCCGGCCGACGCGGTATCTCACCGTGTTGAAGTGCATGATCAGTTCCTCTGCGGCCAGCTTGTAACTGGAGCCGCACCGCAGAAACACCCGCAACGTTTCCCGCAAGCGAGCGTCATTCTCGTTGTCGCCGGCCAGGTCACCAAGTGCATCGGCGACCCATTCGCGCGCTTCGCTGATGTCGTCAGCCAATAGCGCGGCCATCGACAGGCCAGGCTCGGCCGCGCTGAGGATGGTGGGGCCTTGCTGGGGCCGGGCGACCGCGACTGAACGCGCCAGCTGGGCCTGGTGGTGGGATCGGCGAAAACCGTTGACGCCCGCCGCTGTCATCCCGATGCCTACGCTCGGCGGGTCGGCACGTGCTGTCGTGAAGCTTCGAATCTTTGAGACCGCATCGTCCGGCGGCGTCTTGTACGGTAACCATCCCCATCCGGTCACCCGGTTTCCTGCGACGAACAGAGGTTTCGCGGCTGCGCCTGCGGCATTACCCAGTTCCTCGAGGAAGCGCTGCAGTCGCGGTAGCTCATCCCCATCTGCTTGGGCGTCGGGATACCAGATGACGACCGCAAGGTGGTGCCACTGAAGCGGATAGCGCATAGCCGTGGTTACCGCATCGACATCGATGTTCTTCCTTGCTGCCAGCAGTTCCCGGGCTCGGACGGCGCGGATGGTGTTCTGACCCTCGAGCCAACGTCCGTGCTCGTCTTCATACACGGCGACGACCTGCTGCGATATGCGGTCGATGTACTCGAAGAGAATGGCGGTCATCCTCTCCAGCACGGCCACTCGGGCAGACGAGGGGATCTCAGCGGTCCGCACCGTATCGAAGACGAGTTCGTTCATGCGGCGCTGCCCGAGTCGGTACGCCCGCATCAGCGCGTTCACCGTGACATCGTGCTGTGCCAGGCGCCGGGCATGTTCCAGCGCCGCGTTCGGCGCTTCCACGCTATCCACCGCGATGTGGTACCGCAGCGCCCTCAGCAGGGTATCGATATTGCCCTCGGCGCTCGCGCGAAAGAGTTCCGTCATGAGGGCATCCCCACTCATCTCCGGAATCGCACTGTCGACATAGAGCCGGATGTCGGACGCCAACTCGGGCAGTCGCTCGTTCATCCGAGCAGCGATCTCGGAGATGCATCTGTCGACGTCGAACTCGGCATCGCGACGAGGATCCGTCACGCCAAGACGGTAATTCGTTCTAGCGCCATCGCGTAGCCGATTACCGTGGTCAGCGAAATTTTCTGACCGTGGTGCCAGGTCGCCCTGAGCGTCGAATCGGGACGATCAGGCCTCCGTCGCTTTCCTGCCGCGTGTGGTCGATGGATCTGCAGGTCGGGGCGAAGTTCACCATTTCAGAGTCGTTGCCAGGCAGCTTTCAGGTGGCGAACATGGCCGAGCACGTCACGGTCGTATCTCGCGCCTATACATGTCGTATCTCGCGCCCATACATATCGTGGATATCAGCTGCTGATGGTGATGGAATCGGTCGGGATGCACCTAAAGAACGGTGGGACGCACTGATGACGAATGGCGGGTACGGGGCCGGTCAGCCCGACCCGTTCGGCCCGGACCCCTCAGGCGGTCCGCCAAGCACCCAGGGATTCAGCCCTCCGCCGGTCACGCAGGGCTTTTTCCCGGGTCAGGGATTCCCGCCGCCGTCGGGTACGCCTCAGGGCGAGGTCAACAGGTTGGCCACCTTATCTATCGTGTTCGCGTTCGTATTCGCTCCGGTCGGTGTGGTCCTGGGCCATGTGGCGCTCTCCCAGATCAAGGAGCGTGGGGAGCGTGGTCGGGAACGCGCGATAGTCGGACTCACCTTGTCGTACGTGATCCTTGTACTAGCCCTGATTGCGCTGCTGATCTGGCTGGTGAATGCCAACGGTTCGAAGTCGCCGTCCGGTTCAACCACGGCTACGCAGACCTCGACCGGGCCTGCGCCAGCGCCACCCCCGCGGACGACGGTGATCACGCCGCCCCCGGCACAGCGCCCGACGGTCAGAGTGGAGCAGCTTCGGGTGGGCGACTGTGTGGAAGTTCAGCAGACCCAGCCTGACCCCGACAAGAGGCCCGAAACCAACGTTATCCTCATATTCCCGGTTCGATGCGAGGTCCGCGACGGGGTATTCCGGGTAGACCAGATCTTGTCGACCGATTCCTGCCCGGTGCAGGCACTGTTCAACAACGAAGAAACGATTTTTGCCTGCATATCGAGTTTTCGAGGCTGATCATGAGGAGGTTGTGCACTGACTGAGGATCGCCGAGTGGACACTCCATGGAGGCTCACGGTTCGCTGGCCGAATGACCGCTGTCCAGGATCGTCGCAGGTCACTGCTGACGAGGTGGTCTGATGCATCCCGGCGGTAACCCATTCGAGCCGCAGTCGGCAGATCCGTTCGGCTCGCCCACGCCAGCGTCGGCGCCACCGGACACTGGTGCGTTCGGGCAAGGTGCTTCGACCGGTCTCGTGTATGGGGCAAAACCGTCCACCGACTACAACACGTTCGCTGTGCTGTCGCCGATCTTCGCCGTTGTGGTGCCGCCAGCCGGGGTGGTGCTCGGGCATCTGGCACTGCCACAGATCCGGCGCACCGGTGAGCGGGGACGTCCGGCCGCCATCGCCGGCCTGGTGATCGGCTATCTGATGTGCGTGCTGTTGATCGCTGCCCTCCTCTGGTGGTTGACCGGCGATTCCGGCTCCAACAACAGGGCCGCGTCGAGCTCGCCGACGGCCGCCACCAATCAGGCACCGTCGACCATCCGCGGGTCCACGGTGACATCGATGGCCCCGCCGATCAGAGTTCCGCACATCAAGCTCGACCTCGCCACGGTGCCGATCGGCGCGTGTGTGGAAATCCAGTTGCGCAGCGACGAAGGCAGTGACGCGCTGGATCTGTTCAAGGCCGACTGCGAGCACAAAGAAGGGGTGTACACCGTCACCGCGCGGGTCCCCGCCACCTACGATTGCCGATCCGTTTACGTCGCCGCGCCGCCGGACCATTCGTTCGCCCTGTGCCTGAACCCCTACTGATGCCGATGAATACGCCCGAACCGATCACCGACCTGCATCACACGCGAATGCCGGGGTGGTGACCATGGGCCAACCAAATCCCTTTGACTTCAGCGATTTCGGGCCGTCGAAGCGGCCGACTGTTCCGAACCCGCCCTCCGGGCCGGGGGGTCCAGCGGTGCCCCCGCGCCGCGGTGACGGCTTTTCCACCGGCTTTGATCCATGGACGAATCAGCCGAAGACACAGCCTCGGTCGCGACAGGAGGCGCTGTCGGGCGCCCAGGATGCCTTCGGCCAGGCGACCAGCGCGGGGATGTTGGCGACCGCTGGTCCGCCGCTGAAATGGTTCGCTGTCACGTTGCTGCTTGCTGCGGCCGGGGTGGTGCTGGCCGTCATCAGCGCCGCCTCGGGAGGCGGCGTGCTGGTGCCCGCGCTGGCGGGCTGGCTGCTTGCGGGGCCGCTCGCGATCGGTGCGCTGGCCGTCTATACCCGCGTCGACACCCGCAGGCGCAGTGAGTCGATCTATTCGGCGCCACGCTGGACCGCCACTTTGTACTGGGCTGTCCTAGCCGTGTGTCTGTTGGGCATCGCGTTGGGTGCGTGGCAGATTGCTTTGTGGGCAGGCAGGCAGTAAATGGCCGTGTCTCAGCGAATCCGACTGTCCAGCAGCAGTATTGGGCCACTGCTCCGGCTCATTGCTGCCGCCGTGCTCATTGGTGTGATGGCCGGTTGGGCGGTTACGGCCGCATACGCTGAGCCTGCCGGCGGCGGCGCCAAGCGGTTCGGTTCGTGCCTCGCTTCCCAGAAGACCGGGGATCTGCTGTTGCTTTTCGACGAGTCCAGCAGCCTGCAGACCACCGATCCGCAGGCCGCGCGGGTGCAGGCGGCCCGTTACCTGCTGCAGACGCTAGGCAAGTATGCCGACCGGGTCGGCGCGAATCTGGAGGTTGCCTCCGCCGGATTCTCCGATACCTATGCACCCGAACACGATTGGACCAAGCTGTCCGGGTCGTCGGCCGATCAGCTGGGTACCGAGTTGGCGAGCATTGCGTCCAAAAACGCCGGTATTGACACCGATTACTGGCTGGCCCTCGACGGAGCGCGTCAGGCGCTGGCGTCCCGCGGGCCGGGACCAAACGGCGGGCAGCGCTGCCAGGCGATCGCATGGTTCTCCGACGGCAAAATCGATTTCACCCCGCGGCCTACGTCCAAACCCTACGCCGACGGCGTCAACCTCGACAGCCCCACCGGTATCGACGACACCACCAAACGCGCGGTGGACTCGATCTGCCGGCCGGGCGGTCTCGCCGATCAGCTGCGTTCCAGCGGCATCATCATGCTGGGAATCGGTTTGGGCGCCAACAAGACCCCCAGTGATTTCGACGTGATGTCGGCGATCAGCACCGCCCATGGACTCAGTGGCTTGGCATGCGGGAAGATCACGGATCCGGTACCGGGTGACTTCTATCCGGTCTCCAACATCGACGACATGCTGTTCGCGTTTGACGCGCTGAATCCCGATCCCGGCACCACCCAGCAGGGCCCGGTGTGCCAGCTGCAGGTGTGCCCGGAAGCGCGGCACAACTTTGTGCTTGACCGCTCGATCAAGTCAGTCAACATCCTCGGATCCGGCGGCGTGGCCGGTGTAGTGCCGTATCTGATTTCACCTTCCGGCGCGACGCTGGAACTGCCCAAGAAGGACGGCAGGAACACGGCTGACATCGACGGTGTGCCGGTGACCTACGAGTGGCAATCCGAGTCGGCGCAGACGATTTCACTGCAGAACACCGGCGCCCCGCAATGGGCGGGGCAATGGGCCATCGTCTACGTCGATACCACCGGTCAACACCCTGACGCCGTGTCGAGGGTGAGTATTCACATCACCACCGACATCTTCCCGGCACTCGGCGGCAAGGTGTCGTGGCGCAGCGGTCAGGTGGTCAAGGATCTGACATTCGGGCTCGTCGATGGTCAGGGTAAGCCCATGCAGCCCACTGACCTGGCCGGCACGGCGACCATGTCGGCGGCGCTGGTGCCCGATGGAGCAGCGCCCATCCCGCTGCTGGAGTCGGTTGCCAAGGAGGACATCACCAACCCGGTCGACGCCGATCTGACGAAGGTGAACCCGGGTCATGCCGTATTGCGAATGTCGTTGGTGATCACCACCGCACCGGCCACTGACCCGTCGGGCGCGCAGATCGCGCCCGGTACCCAATTGTCGCCCCAGGACGTCGATGTACCGGTGCAGATCCTGCCCAAGCTGGGCCTACCCACACCCGGAGAGCGGATCGACTTCGGCACCGTGCAGGCCACCAAAGGCGCAACCGCGCCGCTGAGCATCACCGGTCCGGGCTGCGCCTGGATCGCCGATACCGACGCCGCCAAAGTAGTAGCCGCTCCCGAGGACATCGGTACCGCGCGGGTCACCTCCTCGGCGAAGTCCGCGCAGAACTGCTTGAAAGTGCAAGGCGGACAGACTGCCCAGCTGCAGGTGACGCTGCACACCGACCACGACGGGCATGGCGGCTTGACCGGCACTGTACCGGTACACGTTGCGGCACTGGATAATCCAAGCGATGCGCAAGTCGTCGACATCCCATTCGTCGCGTCACTGATCAAGCCGTTGAACACCACGAACTTTGTGCTGGTGCTCATCGCGGCGCTTTTGCTGGGGCCGGGCATCCCGCTGGCGCTGCTGTATGCGTCGAAGTGGTGGGTCAGCAAGATCCCCGACACACCGATGCTGGCGGAGCGGATCCCGGTCGAGGTGAGCAACGACGTAGTGCTGCGCAACGGTGAGCCATTCGCGATGGCCGAGACCGACCTCATCCAGCCGGTGCCTGGGCTGGCGGGGGGTACGCGCGGGCTCACGGTGCAAGGTGTGACGCTGACTGTGACGATGGGTCGCAGCCCGTTTGGCGCAGGGTATGTGATCGCCGACGCAGACGGCTTCGTCAGCGTGGGCTCGGAGCTGCCTGCATCCGACCCGAGCGGACTGCGGGCAGTGCTGCCGCTGGCTGTGCACAACAAGTGGGTAGTGCTGCACGATCCGCGCGGGCTGGCGAACGTCGCCGACGTGCTGCTGTTGGTCGGCGGCCGCACCGACACCGCGACTCGCGAACGACTCTACGAAGATGTCGCGCGCCGATTACCCGAGCTACTCAACGGGTTGCGGTTGCGCGCGGTGCAGGCCGGGCTGGCTTCGGCACATGACGAACCGGGACAAGGGGTTTCGCCGTTCGGCGAGGCGGGTGCCGGTGTGCCAGTGGCGAATGATCCGTTTCAAAGCACCGGGCCGAGCAGGAGTGGTTCACCCGGCGCCGGGTTCGGCGGTGCTCCGGACTTCGGGCCGCCGAGCGGTGCCGCGCACCCTCAGCGTCCCGCACGTTATGACCCAGATCCATTCGACCCGTTCAGGGAAGGAAACTGAATGCGACGATTCCTCGTAGTGGGATGCGGTGGTTCCGGCGGTGCCACGTTGGCGTTCATCATGGACCAGCTGCGCTCCGAACTGCACGCCGCGGGTATCGACAAACTGTTGGCGGGTTGGCAATTCGTTCAGATCGACGTGCCAAGCGCAGCCGAGACCGGCCCCGAGGGCTTAGCTAACGTCCCCGAGCAGGGGGGCACTTACATCGGGTGTGGACCGCAGGGCAGCAGCTACGCGATCCTCGATGCGGCGGTGTCGCAGCGCCTCGGCTCCGAGACGGCATTGGACACCGTCGGCACGTGGGCGCCACGCAACCCGGAGGAGGTGGCTATCCCCATCTCGGCTGGCGCGGGCCAGTACCGCGCCATTGGGCGAATGATCACGCTCAGCAAGGCCACCGATATCCACAACCGCCTTCAAGCGGCGTGGGATGCGCTGTTCCGGGTCGAGACGATCTCGGAGATGTCCACCGTCGACGTGCCCGGCATGGGAAATTTCGACCCGAACGAGCCGCCACTGGTACTGGTGGTGTCGTCGATGGCGGGCGGCGCGGGCGCGTCGATGGCGTTGGACGTATGCCGTCTGCTGACCCTGGTGTCGGGTTTGGACCCCAAACTGATGGGGGTCTTCATGGTGACCCCCGACATCTTCGATTCGTTGCCGCAGAGCTCCATCATCGGGGTGCGCGCGAATTCGCTGGCCATGCTGGGTGAGATCGTGGCCAGCCAGGCCGGCTCGGCGCGTGAACACGACGTCCGGCTCATGCGGGCACTCGGCCTGCATCACGGCGAGGGGGAGCCGATCCCGTTCGCCCGGGTGTTCCCGGTGGGCCGCTTCATCGGCGCGGACCGCACGCTGTTCGGAGATGGTTCACAGTGGGCCGTCTACCGCGGGCTGGCACGTGGGTTGGCCGGGCTGATGATGAGCGGCGCGGCCAGCGACCAGTTCGTCTCTTACGATCTCGGCAACACCGCTTCCCCGGAGGGGGACCGAGACCTGTTGGGGTGGGGCATCTCGGCGTGGGATGTACTGCCTTGGGGCACTTACGGATTCGCCAGCCTCAGTATGGGCCGAGACCGCTACGCCGAATACGCTGCGCAGCGGCTGGCCCGCAGTTCCGTTGACAAGCTGCTGTTCGGGCACCTGCAGGCGGGCAACCCGGCGTCCAGCACGGAGCAACTCGATTCGCTGCTGGGCAGCCAGTGGCAGGCGCACTGCCACGAGCTGGGGCTGCCGCCGAATCCCGGCGACGAACAAACCCGGGTGGGCATCCTGGGCCGCTGGATCGGTTCGGACGCGTTCGCCGCCGAGTCGGTGGCCGCCACCGTCAACGGGCTCATCGACCGCCAGCTGCGGGGCTACCTGCCCAACCCCGAGGGCATGACCGCCGAACAATGGGTGCCGATCTTCCGCCAGGCCGTCCTCAACCGGCGCAGCGAACTGCTTCGGGCGTGCGCCGACGCGGCTTACAACATGGCGTTTAGCTGGCACCGCGAGTTCGCCGACCAGCTTGAACAGACGGTGGGCGCCGCGATCGCGTCGTTGGGCCTGCCCTACGCGCGGGAGATGGTGGATCGGCTGCGGCGCCATATCGACGACGTGCTGGCCCCAGGCGTGGCGCAGCTGGGCACGATGGGCCCATCGGAAATCGTGGCGGTCCCGCCGCAGGTCGATGCGGCGCTGCGATCGCTGCGCGGCGTGATGTCCAACGCCGATCAGGTCCTGGCAACGGCGCTGGACGGGTTCCGCGCGAGCGTGCGGCGCCAGGTGTTCGCGGATGCTGCGGCGCGGATCGGCGATGTGATGCGCGTGATGGGCGCGGAGATGCTGGCGCCGCTGCGCGAAGCGCTCGGCGAGGCCATGGTGCTGCTGGAGAAGGCGCGCGCGGAGCCGCCGAGCGATGTCGGGCTGGCCCGGCTGGCCACCGATCAGTACGCAGCCTGGCCGGCCGACGCCGACGAGCTCGTGCCTGCGCGATTCGCCGAAGCCAACAACGAGGTGCTGCTGATCAGCTCGTCGGCGTTCAAGGGCCGCTACGAAATCGATCTCCCCAAGGCGGTCGCCGGCACCAGCGCGATGATGCCGCTGCGCACTGCCATTGACGATGCCACCACCAGGGTGATTCTGGGTCATTGGCGCACCACCGGCGGTGTTTCCGCGCCCGGGGGTTTGATTGAACGCACCGCGACATGGGTGACGCGCGCGTTGGGCACTGACCCCGAGACGCGTCGCCCCCGCGTGCCGTCGATGGCTCGGTTCGACGTACACACCCGTCCAGCAGAGCTGCTGGCGCGAGCCCGCCTCTATGTGGGCCGGCCGGGCGAAGCGTTCGAGGAGTTCTGCAAGGTGTCGCTGCGCGACTTCGTGCAGGGTGCCGGGGCCGCGGAATCGGAGTTGGCTACCCGCCGCCGCGATATCACCACGAAATTCGCTGAGGCACTGTCGCTCGCTCGCCCATTGGCCAGCGTGAATGACGAAGCGTTGCAACGGGTCCATCCCGGCCAGCAGACGGAATACCGCTACAAGTTCTCCGAGGTTCCCTTCGCCGGCCAGCCGGTTGCCGACGCGCTGTTCGAAGTGCTGCGCAACAACCCGCGTATCGACCAGGCCACCAAGGACAACTACCACCGATCGTTGTCGGATGAGGACAGCGTGACCCGGGTTGACATCTTTGGGTCCTACCCCAACTATTCGCCGCTGGCGTTCGACTCCGTGCTCAAGCCGGCTGCTGCGCAGTGGGCCCAGATCGCCGGACCGGGCCGCGGGACGTTCTGGCGCTACCGCCGCGCGCGTCCGTTGCCGGCATCCTTGCCGATGACCGATGACGAGCGCCGGGCCATGACCGCGGGGTGGTTCCTGGGACAGATGGTTGGCCGGATACAGATTCCGCAATCGCCCTATACCGAAGCCGTCCGCATCTATGACGCCGACGCCGGACGCTGGCTGAACTTCCCCAACCCGTTGCTGACGCCGCCGTCGGCGTTCATCGCCACCTACGACTGGCTGCCTGCGGTGCTGGAGAGCATCCTGCTGGCGATCGCCCAAACTCACGAGCCGCCGGTCATGCGCTCGCTGCGGCCCTATAGCGCGCTCCGCGAGCTCTACGACGTGCATTCGCAGGACCCTGCCAGCGGCATTGTCGAGTTGTCGGCAAGAGACGTGCTGCGCGATTTTTTGGCCACCGGTACCTCCGCGCCAGGCGTGGCGCCACGGATCGAAACCATCGCCGCTGCCCAGACGCCCCTGGAGCGGGCCAGGGCTGCCGAGGAGTGGCTGACCAGCGTGCGCGACGTCGCCGCGCAGTACCTGCCTGCGGATATGCCCGGCGCAACGCCCGGGGGTGTGTTCAATTCGATCCCGACACGGTCGACGGCTTCGAAGACGCCGATCTTCCGTGACCTCGCCCCTGACGTGTTCTGGGCGACCCAATCCCTGATCCGGTTGGTGCAGCGCGAGGCCGCGACGCTGGTTCAGGGCGGGGCGACCGACGGAGCCGGTGTTCTCGACGACGGTGGTCCCGTGGTGATCCCGGAGGGCGGAACGTTCTGACGATGTCGATGCCAACCACCTCGCCGCGGGCGTTGACCGTGCTGGTCGTGCCGCGGGCGCGGACCGACGAGATCGTCGCCGTCTTGGCCGACTATTCGGCCGCCGGGCTGCTCGCCACATTCGCCTGGGTGGAGGCCACCGACGTCGGTGGCGCGTCGACCCCGGCGACCGTGGTACGCGACGGACGCTCGGAGCCGGTGGTGCTGCAGCAGTTGCTCACGACCCAGCGGTACGACCGGATTCGGCTGGCGGTTTTGGTGCCCATCGAAGCGCCGCAGGCCGAGCGGGTGCCGTTGGTGGCCGAGCAGACAATCGAGCAGATAGTGCGGAGCAGCTCGATGGGCGCGCGGATCAGCCTGCTCCGCGTGCTGCTGACGCGCGGGGACGCCGCGGCGACGGCACCGGATCCGACTCTGGTGCTGGAGGGCTGGCACAATCTCCTTGTCGCGCCGGAGGATTCGGCAAGCCCCGGCCTCGGTGCAGTGCCGTGGGGCGTGATGACCGATCCGCTCGATTTCGCTCAGCAAACTGCGCCCGTGATCGCCGGAATTGCCGGGCTGTGGTTGGGCTTGGAGCAGACGCCGTTCGACACCGTGGAGATCCTGCCCGGGCAGACCGTGCGCGCGGTTCGGGCCTTCTACCGCCGACTGGACACCACTGAGGTCGAAGAGCGTCTACGCACTCGGCTGTTCGATCCTGCAGGGCGCCTTCCGCTGCCGCGGGGCGGTCAGGTGCCCGTCGTCTATGTGCAGGACGTCGCGGCGGCCACGCAGACCATGGCGAGGACGCTGTGGACCAAGCACCGCGACGTGCTGCGCGGACCGCGACTGTCCCCGGGTGACGTTGGCGCCCAGGCAATCTCGATCTGGGCGGCGTTGAGGATGTTCTTCAAGTTCATGGGTGCCGCGTTGCGTCGCGCGCCCGGAGCCTGGTGGTCGGCGGTCACGGGTTCGGTGTCGTCGGTGGTGGCAAGCACGGTGCAGGGCACGGTGTTCGGCGGTAGGGATTCCGCGTTCGCTGTGATGACCAGCGCCGAGGTGGCCAACTGGCAGGATTTGGGTCGCAGCGCCGACACGCTGAACTCCGCGTTGGGCGGGGCGCCGCAGCCGGAACACCTTGCCCAGCAAGACCTCAGGGCATTGTGGGTGGACTTCGTCAACGGGGCGCTCACCCTGGCCGACGGGGGCCGCCGCGCCGCGGGGCTGGAGCCGATCGCGGTGGGTTCCGGGGTCGGCGTGCTCGCCAATGCGGCCGACGTGGTTCCCACTGGCGCCGAACAGTTTTCGGCGATTCCGACGTCGCTGTCTGCGGTCATCGGGATCAGCTCGGTTGAGCCGGTCGATGTGCTGGGCGCGGCCAACCTGCGCGAGCGTCTGCAACGGGCCTACTCAGATCCCGCGGCGGGGGTGGAGGCGCGCACCGCGGGCACCCTACTGGAAGGTTGGCAACGCGTTGCGTCGAGAAGCTATGCCTGGCAGGTCGGTTCGATCCTGGCCGACTTTCTGCACCGTGCCCGCGTTGAGGTTGCGCAACTGGTGGGGCAGATTCAGCTTGCCGCCAGCGGGGTGTCGGCCGATGAGCGCCTGAGAGCACGCCAGCGGGCAGTCAGCGTCATCCTGAAAACGTTCTTCTGGTCTCTGCTGCTGGTACTGGGCATTCTCGCCGGAATCGCCGCGTTGGGCTGGGTCCGCTGGCCGTTCGCGTTTTGGACGGGCGGTGTGATGCTCGGCCTGTACATCGTGGTGTCGCTCGCGTTGTTCGTGCTCGCACAGCGAGACCTGTTCGCGGAGATAAACTTACGCCAATCTCAGATGGGTGAGCTGGAGTCGATGCAAGCCAATTTGCGCACAGCCCTGCAGGATGTCAGCCGGCTCTCCACCGCCTACGGGCAGCTTCTGTCGTGGTGCCGGGTGCTCGGAGTGGTGCTGCGAGCGCCGTTCGGGGCGGCGCCGATGGCGCGACCTGCGCCCGGTCAGCTCTTTGATGGCCTTCCCCGCTCGACCCAACTCGGGGTCGCCGACCCAGGTGAGGACCAAGCGGGCGATGCGGCGCATGCGATTGAGAGGCGTCTGTACGCGTTGGGCTGGTTGACCAAGCCGTGGCAGGACATGGTCGATGAGGCGGCCGCTCGGTTGCGTGAGGAACCCGACATGCTGTTCCGGATGCCCGGCATCGGCACGCAGTCCGGGCTCGATCAGTGGTCCTATGCCGTGGCATCGGGCCGAGTGCAACCCACCGGTGCCGACGCGCTATGGGCCCGCGTCGAGCAGATGTTCGCCGAAGACCAGAGTCGGGTCGCCGACGAACTCACCGGCACGGTGCTGATACCCGGCCTCGACCGCCATGTTCCAGTTCAACAGTTCGGCGCGGGCATCACCGACCACCGACCGGGGCGTGCTGCCCCGTTCGACGCCTCGCTGTGCAGTCACGCCGCGACGACAGCGGGCCGCACGGCAGTCGCGATCGATGAGACCGCCGTTGCGCGCGGCGGACTGGGTTACTGCGCGGTGGTAGTGCAGGCCAGTGATGGATTGCCCCCGTACGACTTTGCGATTTTCGAGCCCCCGGTCAGCGTCGTGCCGCGCGGCGACGACGAGGTGACGCAGGTCAGCGGAAGCGAGCGCCGCGACGTTCCGCCCCGTCAAGACATGGTGTTCTAGCGATGCCCGATCCCCAGCACATCGACCCGGGCGATGATCCGCGGCTGGCAGCGCTGATGGCGTGGCGCCAGCAGCTCATCGACTCCGGTGCGGTGTCACGCAACGCCTTCAAAGAAGCCCACCTGCGCCTGGTGCTCCGCTCGGGCCGCACCGATGTCGCGCAGATCCGCGCCATGCTGCCCGGCTCTGTGGCCGAGCATGCCGAGGAAATGGCCCGGCTGCTGGCCGAGCTGGAGACTCAACGAGGCGGCGCCGTGGAATCCGGCAGCGCGCCAGGCCAGCACCGGATGGGGAACGAGGAAGTGCGGTTCGGACCTGCTACCGAGTCGGAGAGGCTGTTAGGCCCCACCCGCCCGGACGAATCCGCACTGCCGCCCTACACCGACGAAATCCATTACCGCGCTGGCGATTTCGCTGCCTTCGCATTTGGTGAGCAGCGCGGCGAGGTCCACGCCATTGGTCTGCGGCGACGCCAGCATGGCGAAGACATGGCGGGTGCCCTCGAGTTGACGTGGCCGCAGTACGTCGGCGCTGAAGCCGTCGTCATATATCGCGTGGTCAGCGAGGAGGACAACCCGCCGTACTCTCCGGAGCGCGCACACCTGGTCGCGGGCGTCGCCCGAACCTCCGCCATCGACGAAAGGCCGCCCGATGCCGCGGTGCGCCACTACCAGGTGTGGGTGAATTCCGGACTCACCCCCAGCCAGGCGCTGGCCGCCCAACCCGTGAAACACGCCGAGGCCGCGCTGGTCACCCCGGTCCGCGACTTCTCGATTCGCGAGGACAACGGGCAGGTCATCGGCCGGTGGAACGTCCCATTAGCGGTGAGCGAGGTTTTCATTTACCGCATCCCGGTCGAGGAGGCCGGCCGCGAAGGACCGCAGCATCGCATTCTGACGGGCAGCGATAACCGCGCAGGGTTCGTCGACACCGAGGCGCTGCGCGGGCAGCGATACATCTACCGGGTACGCTGCGCGGTCAGCGTTGACGGCGTCATGCGCTTGTCGGAGGCCATCGAGGCCACCGTCGCGGTGTCCGCGGTGCTGGCGCCGGTGCCCGATTTGTCGATGGGTGTGCATAGCCCGGATGGATCGGTGTTCGAGCTGATCTGGACGCCACCGCGGGACGGGCGCGTGGTCATCTACCGGGGCCAGACCGGACCCAGTGCCGGCGGGGATGGCACCGAATTGCCCGAGGCAGCGCTTGACCAAATCGGCCTCGGCCCGGAACTGCAGTTGACGCAGCCGGTTTCGCAGCGCCAAGACGAGCATGGTCGGCTGCAGGCAGTGATGTCAGGGGTGTCTTGGCCGGGCAGTTGGAGCCGTGCCTACTTCACCCCGGTGACCCTGTTGGCCGGGCGAGCACTGTTGGGTAGAACTTTGACGTCGGTGCGCACGGGTGTCATCGGCGACGTCGATCTGGCCGAGTACTGCAACAAGCAGGCGCTGACCTTCGATTGGCCCGCCGGCGCGGCGGCGGTGGTCGTGCATCTGGCTCCCAAGGGTCATGACCCGCGAAACGGATTGACCGGCAAGTCATTTGAGATCTCCCTCGAGGAATACGAGAAATACGGAGGAATGCAGTTCTCCAAGCAGGAGCTGCCAGCAACCGGGTGCTCACTGCACCTGGCGCCGGTGGCGTTCTCGGCAGGTCGCCGCGTCGTCGGCGCGATTCGCAGCGTCGAGTATGCGGGGCTCCTGCGCCTCGAGTACGCGGTGCGGATCGGGCGGGATCCCGACGGCTGGCCCACCCACGCCACCATCGCATTGCGCTCGCAGTACGACCTGCCCGGCTCACCTGCGTTTGTGTTGATCAACAATCCGCAGCGCATCCCGCTGTCGATGCACGACGGACAGGCGGTCGACGCCGCACCGGTCAACGAACACGGCCAAACCATCGGGGAGATATCGAAAGAACTGCGGTGGTCGGCGCTGACCACTCACGGAGCCGGCGAGATATGGGCGGCGAATCTGCGTGGTCTTCACGGCTGGATTCGGCTGTTTGTCAACACTCCGTCTCCTGCGCGGTTGCGCACCATCGCGCTGCTCGACCCGCCCATGGAGAACCTGCGGCTGAGTCCGGCGGCACCGTGAACATCCGCTACGGCCAACTGGCTTACACGTCGTTCGACAAGCCCGGTTCCGTCGGCGGCTGGCAGATCAAGCAGATCAGTGGCGAGTTGAGCGCCGTAGAGGCGCAAACATTGGTGGCCGGGGTACGCACCGCGTTTGATGCCGTCGATCCGTTGCCCACCTACCCAACACCCGAACAGATCGAGCGGGGCCCGCGGCGGTTGGCATATCGGCGCATCGATGACCGCAACGCAGGTTACTGGCACACCGTCCCTGCGGGCTCTGACGACACCGGGCGGCCCGGCAACGTTTTCGCGCACACGTTGCTGGACCGCGAGCCCGACGCTGGGCCGCGTCACCGGCCGATCCAGTGGTGGCGATCACCGCAGTGGCTGTGCCCGTACGGCGCTGCCGCCGTCGCCTGCGCCATGCTGCCGGACGAGCCCCCACGCCCGGGGGCGGCGGTGACCAAAGACAGTGTGGTGGCATTCGCGCTGGACACCAGGACATGGCGGCTGGCTACCCTGTTCGGGCTTCTCGATGCGGTCGGCGCCGCGCTCGAGGGCGGCGCGCCGGTGGTACTGGGCGTGGAATCCGTGGACGCGGCCGCACAGTGGATCGGCCTGGTGAGCTATTTGATGTCGCCCGGTGCTGCCGCTCGGCTGAATTTCTCCACCTTCGATCGCGCCGACCAGCTAGGGCCGGAGCTACGGAATACGCAGCACTTGACCGCCGTACCAGCCGTCGATCTGCCGGGAGTTCCTGTCGGGGTGGTCGTGATCGATGAATCCGCGACCCTGTCGTTGGGGGAGCTAGGGGGAGAACCACACCGCACCGAGACAGGCCAACCCATTGCGGTGACCCCATGGTCGGCGATGGCGCAAGTGGTGCTGCTCGAGCCGCGGGCGGCGCGCGTCGTGCTCGACGACATCGACCGCTACGGCGCGCAAGTTGAGGACAGCGCTCTTCCCCCGGCCTGGCCGATGGCGATGGCGGTGGCGGCCGCGCCCGAATTCGCCGACGCCCACGCCGAGGCGCATGCGGTGATCGCGGCACACACCCCCCGCGGTGTGGCCCCCGGCTCGGCGATCGGCGCCACGATTTCCGGAGTCCTGAATGCCTTGATCGGTACCAGCACCGCCGATGCCTGGCATGCAGTGCAGCATGCACCCCCGGGGCCGGCCTCCGAATACGCCGACCTGACCTACGTGTGCCGCGCCATCACCGATGGCACCTGGCTGAATCAGCTGGGTCCGATTCCCGTCGGTCCGCGACGATTTCAGACATCGGTGCCCGCGGAGCTCTCCGCAGCGGTCGGCCCCGCACTGGAAGAGGCGCGTGGCGCGGGCGCCGACCAGGTGGTGCGGCTGGTCGATTTTCTGATGCGTGCCGGCGTGGACGACGAACAGCTGTCGGCTGCACTCAGACGCGATGTGGTTGCGTCCCTGTGCGATCCGCAGTCCGGTTCACGGCTGACCCACCGGCTCGGGCAGCGCATCGGCACCGAGGCGCGGCTGGCGCTGGCTGTCGAGTCACTGAAGGTCACCGGTCTCCGCGCCGACTCGACGGAACTGAGCGACGAGGTGCTCGACTGGCTCGCCGAGGGCATCACCGCGCCCGAACCTTCGGAGCTGGCACAGGCGCAGGCCGGGAACGACATCTGGAACCGCGCGGTGCTGCGTGGGGCGCGCACCCAACACCTGGGTCCAGCCGACGCCGCGGACCGCTGTGCGTGGCTGTGGTGGTTGAGGATCTGCGGCTCGCAGCGCTTTGAAAAAGCGGTCGCCTCAGGCGTGTGGGAACCGGTTGAGCTACTGGCGGCTGCCGGCGGTGCCCCGCCGGGTCTTTCGGTGCTACCCACCCTCTTGGGAGCACCGGACTCGGCGGCATTGGCCGCGTTGGCCTCCGCGGTGCTGGAAGCCGACGCCGAGGACACCGCCGCGGCGTGTGCGGCCATCCGACTGTACGAACCGCGAATCTGGGTGCAGAAACGGCACATTGAGAGTTACCTGGCCACCTACAGCCCGCATGTGGACGCCGCGCTCCAGGTGCTGGGACCCGACCGGTTGCATCCCGACTTCATGGTGAGGCTGCTGACCCTGGCAGTGGTCGCGACGATCGCGGGTCAGCCTTATCCGGCTGGTTGTGCTGCGTTGGCCGCGGACCCGGCGCTGGCCGCACCCGCGGTAGCCCAGGTGGTGGCGCTGGTAGACGACAACGTCATCACCCCGGCTGTCGTGCTGGCAGCCAGTCTCGTGCGGACCGTTGCGGAGGAGGAATCGGGGCCGTCCGCGGGAAGTGTCGATCACCTGTTGGCGCAAGCCGCCCAACAAATCGCCGCCACCCGCGACTTCACCGACCAGGAAATCGACAACACAGCGGAAATGATGGCGAAGATGTCGGGCGTCGAACCAGAAGGCTCATCGCTGCGCCGGAACCGAAAGCTCGTCAGCAAGCTGCTGGCGCGCCGTGCGGAGTCGTCGCCATCACCGGCGGCCCGGATTCGGGGGAATCGCTGATGCCGATTTACGTTGTGGGCGCGCCTAATCAGCGTGTGCGTATTCCCGAGCAGGCGCTGGCGGTGTCGATTACTGGTTCGGTTGAGGGTGCCGAACTGGACCTGCGTACTGGTATGGAGCAACCGGTCGTCCGCCCAACTGCGCATCGCGCGGTGCTGCCCCGGATCATCGAGGAGGTGACGATAGGCGTGCGGCCGGTGGGGGCACCGAGATTCGGGCCCGGCACCGTCATTCATCTCGCGATCGCGCACGACAACCCCGCGGAAGTCGATCCCGTGCAGGTGTTGTTCGACCCGGTCGACGTCAGCGGCGACTCGGCAGTGATGTTCGCCGTATTGCGGCCGCAGGGTTCCCACGTCGAGGTGGGCATCAGCGCGGTGGCCGATGCTCCGATGAGCCCGTTGGGATCGGCAGCCCGGAGTTCGGCGCGGCAGGTGATCGGGCGTGGGCCTGCGCAGTCCGACAGGTCGGTCGTGGTGGCGCTGGACGTCTCGGCATCGATGCGGCCGTGGTTCGATGACGGCAGCGCGGCCGCGGCCACCGACGTCGTGGTCGGCGTTGCCGCTGCCGCCGGCATTCGGAATATCGCGGCGGTGCTCGTCGGGGCTGAGGTCACGCCGGTGGTGATCGATGCGCCGGGCGCGGCCGACTCTGATGTCGCGCAGCTGGCTGACGCGGTGCGCCGGGCGCGGCCTCGGTGGTCCGCTGGGGCGCGCTGGTCGCGGTTGGCGACGGGTGCCCGCATTATCGCCTGCACCGATTCTCCGGCTTCAACTGTGCAGCAGGGGCTTTCGGTGATCGGCTTGTCCGACGACAGTCGGCTCGACGTAATGGGGGCTCGGCTGCCGTCGCCGCGACAGGGCCAGGACGCGTCGGATGAGTTGTTGGCGCACCAGCACGTGTTGGACCGCATCGCCGCCGTCCTTGCGAGGGCGCTGACATGACGAAGTGCCCGCGGTGCTTTTCGCTGCTGTCCCCCAACCAGCACATGTGGATGATGCCGCCGCAAGCCGGGGGAGTCCGCTATCTGGACGAGGTGGGCTCAGCGTTCCTGGGCGCACCCGTGGATTGCGGGGCCTTCTACAAATGGGACCGCCCGCCGCGCTATCACGGACCGCCACCACCGCCTGCGGAGGCCAGTCGGGCGCTGCAAGGCCCGGTGGTCGAGGTGTGCCCGGTATGTCACTACCAGCTGCCCGACGGTTGGCGTGCCGGGCACGCAACCTGCATCGCCATGGCCGGCGCCCGCGCCACCGGCAAAAGCCTCTACATTGCGGTGCTCGTCAAGCAACTCGAACTTTTATGTGAAAACCTGGGTGTCTCAATGGAACCCGCGACCCCCGCTACCGCCACGGCGTATGTCACACATTATGAGACACCGCTTTTCGCGCATCGCGGGCTGATTCCGCCGACGCCGACAGTGCACACTCAAGCATCGTTGCAGCGGGAACCGCTGATTTTCAGCATCGGCATCTGGCAGGACGTGCGGCGCTACCTGGTACTGCGGGATGTGGCCGGTGAGGATATGGAGATCGGCGACTTGAGAGCGCCGCCATTTCGGTTCTTCGGTAATGCCGATGCCGTGTTCTTCATGTTCGATCCCTTGCGGGTCAAGTCAATCCGGGATCAGTTGCAGGATCTGCTGCCCGCCCAGATGTTCAGCGGAGGCGATCCGCGCAGTGTGTTGAGCAACGTGATGATGGCGATCGGCCGCGGACATCCTCGGCTGGCCGTGATCCTGTCGAAGTTCGACGCGCTGCGGGTGCTGCGTGACGTGGAGGGCTCCGAGTGGAGCTTGATCATGTCCAACTCCGGCGCGGCGTACCTGCGTGACACTTCCGACGCGCCGCACTACGACGAGGCCGGCGGCCAGCTGCTGCATGAAGAGGTGCGCAGCCTGTTGATGCGACTCAATGCGGGATCGATGGTCGCGGCCGTCGAAAACCCCTCTACCGGAATGCGATTGGCGCACCGATACTTCGTGGTGTCGTCGCTCGGGCAGCCGCCCAGCGGTAACCGCCTGCACGCGCGGGGGATCGCCCCCTTTCGGTGCGCGGACCCGGTGCGTTGGATCACGTCGAGTTTCGGGCTGCTATGAGTGCTAGCGAAATCGGTGTGTGCTTGGTCGAAGTGGAGGGGCGCCAATGACGGACGGTGGCTACGGCGGGGGTCCGGCCGCCACATCCGGGGGTGATCCGTTCGGCGCGGGCCCGTTTGCGGGTGACCCGTTCGCCGTTGGTGAGCCCAGTGCTGGCGCGGCGCGAGTGCCGACACCGACTTCCCAACAGCAGGAAACCAATACGTTGGCCACGTTGTCGGTGGTGTTTGCGTTCGTGTTCGCGCCCGCCGGGGTGATTCTCGGTCATGTGGCGTTGTCGCAGATTCACGAAACGGGAGATCGGGGGCGGGACCGGGCATTGGTCGGCGTTACGTTGTCGTATGTGTTCATCACCGCGGTCGTGGTGGCGCTGATCGTCGCGGCTGCCGGCGTCCAAGCCCGATAATCGCGGTCGCCCGGCCCAACCACTACTGTGGATGCCATTGGATGAGGTGTACAGATGACCAACAGCGGGTACGGCGGTCCGACGGGCCAGTACGACGGCGATTGGTTCGCCGCAGACCCCTATCCGCAGCCTCCGATTATTTCTGCTCCTCCAACGCCACATAGCCAGAAAACGAACACTTTCGCCACTCTGTCGTTGGTATTCGCGTTCCTCTTCGCACCCGCGGGCGCGGTGCTCGGCCATCTCGGGTTGGCCCAGATCCGGCGCACTGGAGAACGGGGCAAGGATCGGGCACTGATCGGGTTGACGCTGTCCTATGCGTTCATTGTCGTCGCGGTCGTCGCGCTCGTGATCTGGCTTGTCGTGGGGGACAGGGAAGCGGGGCGGTCTCCGGCCGTCGAGGCGTCCCCTCCGCCTGCAACGACTTCAGCCATTCCGGACGAGCGCCTCGTCCCGGCCTCCCAACTGCCGAAGCTGTTGCTGAGCATCGACGAGGTGAAGCAGGCGGTCAACGCACCTGCCCTCGCCAAGGTTGACGAATCATCGGGCCTCAGCGGTGACCAGAGCCTCAATGTCACCCCACGCGAATGCATCAGCTCGTTATTCGGTGGAGGGACGTCGGCATACGCACGTAGCGCCGCCCGAGGGGCGTTCACACGGGGTATCACCGGTGACGGCCACGATGGCATCATCTTGATCAACGAGACGATGACGACGTTCGACAACACCGCCTCCGCATCTCAATTGGTGTCACTGGTGGTCGGCGACTGGCAAGGATGCGCGGGCAAGTCGGTGACATTGGTCGTCGACGGCAAGCCGCTGACCCTCGACGTGGGGCAGCCGATTCAGCACGACACGGTCATGGTCTTGCGGAATACTTTGCGCGACAGTGTAACTGGTTTCAGCAGTGACCGGGCCATCGCGGCCAAAGCCAATGTGGTGGTCGATCTGGACGCGCAGGGATACAACCTCGGGGACAGCCTCCAAACGATCGCCGACAAGATCCTGGATCGGGTGCCCAGCTAAGCCGGATATGTTGCGGTTCCGGTTATCGAGGCGGCGGTGGCGCCTGACTGATCACGTGTACGCGACGACGGTTGCTCAAGGCGACGATCAGCCAGATCCATGCCCAGCCGCCGCAGGCCCAGAAGGTCAGCAGCGTGAGTACGGCATGCAATGCGTGGTTCGGTCCGGTCACTACAACGGTTGTCGACATGGGTACCGGGTGCGTGGGCAACGGCTGGGGTTGGACGGGCATCGACATGGGCGGCGCAGACCGGTGGTGCGCCGTCCAGTCGCGGCCATCGAAGTAGCGCTGGCCGGGAGCGCCGCTGGGGTTGGGGTACCACCCCGCGGGTGGTAGCGAAGCCATGGCGGTCTCCTCTGTAGCATCCTGCGTCGCCGCCAATCGTCAGGGAGCGACGAATCGTCAGGGCCATCACCATTACGTCCTTCTGAACAGCTCTGAGTCAAACGCCATTCGGATGAAGTGGACGTGACGACCGTCCGAGTTGTGCCCATTTGGTCTGTTGATGCCGTCATCAGCTTTCGGGTATTCCCGCCTACTTTCTCGTCGTTTCCACAGGTCAGCGTGATTTCTGCGGCGGGTTCGAATCCCGGCAGCCCACCTCAAATCGCTCGCCCGGTAATGCCCGACACCTGTCGGTGAATACCCGTCGCGCCTGAAGAACTCGGCCTGCCACAGTCGAGTCCGACTGCCGAGCCATCAGTAGGCGCCCATCACTTCCCAGTACGCGGCGGCGTTTCCAGCCCTGGCAATTCGGGCGATTGCGACCTCGTTCCGACATTGCTGGAAGCCACCCAGCGAATTGCGCCCGCAGTACGATGCGGCAATGAGTAAGGGTGGAAAGAAATCGGGCGAGAAGTTGACGCGAAAGATCCCCAAAAGCGTCTATGAGGCTGAACTTTTCCGTCTTCAAACGGAAATGGTGAGACTGCAGGAATGGGTCCGCGAAACCGGGGCCAGGATAGTGATCGTCTTCGAAGGCCGCGACGCCGCGGGCAAGGGCGGCACGATCAAGCGCATTACCGAATACCTGAGTCCCCGCCACGCGCGGATAACAGCGTTACCGGCACCCACCGAGCGGGAGCGCGGGCAGTGGTACTACCAGCGCTACATCGCGCACCTGCCTGCGCGGGGTGAGATCGTCCTGTTCGACAGGTCCTGGTACAACCGGGCGGGCGTCGAGAAGGTGATGAAATTCTGCACGCCGCAGGAGCATTCCTTGTTTTTGCGGCAGACGCCCATCTTCGAACAGATGCTCATCGATGATGGCATCATCCTGCGCAAGTACTGGTTCTCGGTATCCGAAGACGAGCAACTGCGCCGGTTCAGATCCCGGCGCAACGATCCGGTTCGGCAGTGGAAGCTCTCGCCCATGGACCTGGAGTCGATCTTCCGGTGGGAGGACTACTCGCGCGCAAAGGACGAGATGATGGTGCACACCGACATCCCGCTAAGCCCGTGGTATGTCGTGGAATCCGAGAGCAAAAAGGACGCCCGCTTGAACATGATGGCCCACCTGCTGGGCACGATCGACTACGAAAACGTCGAGGCTCCCGTGGTGGACTTGCCGTCACGCCCTGTCCGGACCGGCAACTATCACCGACCGCCGCGTGAGCTGTCGACCTATGTCGACGACCACGTTGCGACACTGCTGGGGGATCCAGAGGTGAAACGCTGAGCCGGTCCAGGGACCGGGCAGGCGACGACGACTACTACTGCGGCGGGTAGGGCAGGGCCTCCTGCATGTCGATCGTGCTGTCGCGTTGGCGTCGGCCATGACGTTGGGCGGCTGCGCCCGCGGCGACGACCAGCAGGATGCCGACAGCCTGCAGGATTGACGGCTTCTGTTGAAGGACAAGCAGTCCCATCAGAATGCCGCAGGCCGGTTCGAGTGCCATCAGCGTGCCGAACGCGTTGTGGGTCATCCCGCGTAGGGCAAGCATTTCCAACGCGAACGTGACGACGGGGAACAACAGCGCCAATCCGACACAGGCAGCGACGACGGCGAGGGTCAGATGCCCGGCTGCTTCGGGCACTCCGACGATGGCTGTGGTCGCCGCGGCAATCGGCACGGTCAGAGCCAGTCCCTTGATGCCCCCGAAGCGGTCACCGACACTTTGGGTGAGCAGGATGTAGGCGCCCCACCCCACCGCGGCACCGAGAGCGAATCCGACACCGGCGACATCGATGGTGCCGAGCCAGGGCTCGGTGAGCAGCACGACGCCCAGTAGCGCAAGGATCGGCCATGCCAGCGCCTGTTTGTTGTGGCTGCGAAAAGCCGCGACGGTGAGGGGCCCCAGAAACTCGATCGCTACGCACGTGCCGAGCGGGATGCGTTCGATCGCGGCTAGGAACATCACACCCATCAGCCCGCTGGCAACCCCTAAACCCAGTAGGGCGGGCAGGTCACGTCGGCGGATCTCACGCACCCGAGGCCGGGCAAGCAACAGGAAGATCACCGCCCCCGCGGTGAGCCGGAGCCAGGCGGTGGCTGCGGCTCCGACCTCGGCGATCACGTTCATCGACAACGCCGCGCTCAGTTGCGCCGCCAGCATCGCCGCTATCGCCAGGCTCCATGGCGGCAGCCTGACAGTGCGTGTGGTGGTCATGGTGTGCGCCGGAAGGTGGTCCAGTCGCCAATCGTGGCCAGTCGCCGCCGCTGCTGGGTCGCGGCGCCGGTGTCGAGTGCGTGTTTTCGCTGTTCGAGATTGGCGGTGACGCGCTGTCGATGATCAATCGGGTTGTGGTCGTCGTATTTGAATTTGGCGTCGACGCGCTTCACCGCCAGTCGGAGCCCCCGGATCCCGCTGAGCATCCGACCATATGGTGCTTCACCGACGGCAACGGTGGCGTAGCCGCCTTCGGGTTGGAAGTCGCCCAGTTGGGCAGTGAGGATGTCGACTTTGTCTGCGGGGTCATCGACAATCGTTGGTGTGCAGACGAATTGCACTGTGGCGTAGTAGCTTGTCGGGACGCCGTCCTCGTCCGGGCCACCGGCCTTGGTCCGCCAATAGGTCGGGATGTAGGCGTAATCGCCGATCACCGCGAGCCGGACTTCGGTGGCCGCTTCAAGGTGGGGCCAGATCGGGTTCGGCCGGGCCAGGTGGACCAGGAGTTCGTCGCCCGTCACAGTGAAATGAGTGGGCACCAGCACCGGCGCTTCCGCAGAGTCGACGTTGTTGACCGCAAGCACTCCGAACCGGTCGGTGAAGGCGAGCCATTCCTGCCATTCGGCGGTGTTCAGGGAGGCATCCCACGGGTGGATCAACATGTTGAATTTCCTTATTTGGCAGACGATTTGGACATCAGGCGGCGCACGATCCGGACGTCGGGTCCGAGTTGGCGCAGATGTGCGACGAGATCGTCGGCGGCATCGTTCAGTTGCTCGCCGGTCATCGGGTCAAGGGCGTCGAGAATGAACAGTGCCGTGGTGGTGCTTTCGGTCAGCTGAGTGCGGCGTGCCTGACGCCAGTTCCAGCGTCGGCACGTCACGCCGGCGTCGTCGCACCACACCACCTCGCCCGCATCGGGGTGTTCGGTGACCGCAACGCCATCGGCTACGGTGTCGAACCGTTCGGAACCCGCGGCCCGTATCAGGTGTGGCGCACCGCAATACCGTGATAAATCCTCGCCGCCAACGGGCAGCTGATGCAATACCGAAACGCCGTTGTAGAGGTCGGTGAGCCGATTGATCCGAGGCAGACGGCCCTCAGCGCGACGGGAAAGCGCCTCGACGCTGTTGCGGGTGCGCTGGGGTTTGGCGCCGAATGCCCGATACGCCTCACGCCACGCCGCGATATGCGGTAGCTCTTCCACTGGCTGGTCGCGAAGTTGTTGGCGGACAGCGGCTTCTGCTCGCTGCAGCAGCTCCTCGCTGGCGCTGTCGCTTGGTCCGGGAACCAGCCCGTCGACCGCCAGCAGCACGCCGCGGTAGTCGGGCCGCAATGTGAACACTGCATCATCGACGCGAGCGCCATCCAGTGCGGTCCGCAGCATCAGCGCGTCAGCCACGATGTGTCTCCGTGGGCGTCGAAGCCCCTCCGACTCCGGGCTCGAATACCGCCAACGAGAAGCGGGCGGGTTTGTCGTTCGGATTGGCGTAGGCGTGGTCGACGTCGCCTGGAAAGGCGATCGCGTCCCCGACTTCGAGGGCGATTACCTGGTCATCGACCTCGACAGTGATCGAGCCCTCCAACACGTGCACCAATTCCTGGGTGCCTGCGGCGTGCGCTTCGCTACTTTGGCGGTCTCCTGATCCCAACGACCAGTCCCACAGCTCGACGACGTCCGGCGGCGTCGTGCCGGCGACCAACACGCCACGGCCCCCGGCGGCTCCGGTCCACAACTCAGCGCCATCGCCACTGCGGATTACCTTCACCCGTCTTGGTTCGGGTGGCTCCACCAACGCGGGCAGACCGACACCGAGGGCGTCGCTGAGCCGAAGCAGCGTGCCCACACTGGGATTGACCGTTCCCTGCTCCACGCTGACCACCATGCGGCGGCTCACCGATGCGGCTTCCGCGAGCTGGTCCAGCGTCCAACCCCGGGCCTGGCGCTCCTGCTTGACCCGCGCACCTATGGCGGTCGCGAGCTTGGCGGCCTCGTCGTCCATGTAGTGCACTATATCGCACTAATAGTGCAAAGAAATCGTCTGGCCTCTTTCAGGCGTGCTCTCTGCACCTCAGGTGATCACGACTGGGTGATCGAGGAGAAATTCAGGCTCATCCGCGGCCCCGCGGGGGTCTTCTGCTTGGGCACGCAGTGCTGCCAGTCCCGCTGACAGCGGCCGTGCATGATGACCAAGTCCCCACCGGCAGGCGTGAACACCGTGCTCGACCCGCCGCCGGCCGGGCGCACGAGGAATCGGCGAGGCGCGCCGAGGCTGAGCACGGGCACGACAGCCGTCGGCGCCTTGTTCGCGGGCCGGTCGGCATGCCAGCCGGTGCCGTCGGTGTGGTCCCGGTACCAGTTCATCCACACCCGGTCGTATGGCACCTGAAGTCGTTCGGCCAGCTTCGCGGCCAACTCGACGATCATCGCCGGTGCCTCAGCGAGGTCGACGTATTCGGCGGTGAGGCGCGGCTCGTCGACCACGCGGTTGTACATCCAGCGCCTGCGTTGCTCCCATCCGGGGAGTGTTGCCAGCTGGGTCAGCAACTGACCGTGTCCGACGACGAAGCCGGGGATGTGTGTTATCCAGGAATAGTCGTCCAGCCGGTGCTCGATTGCATGGTCGAAAGCAGCCGTGTCGACGCGAAGATCGTCCGCGCCGTCCAGGTCTTCGAACAAGTCTCCCTGTAAGGACTGAGCCATATTGCACGGTAAGCGAAATCGCGACGCCGCCGCTGTCACGATCTTTGGCTTCATCAGGCGGGGATGTCGGCCATACCGTTGGGGAGCATCGCCTGGGCTGTCGAGCCGCGGGGCGTTGTCGACTCCAGTCGCCGGGGCATTGCTGGAATGACGGAGATGGGAATCAGCTTGCGCGACAAAAAGACCCGTGCAATGTCGACTTCGACTTCGGCCGGGTCGCCTGTGCCGCGAGTCTGATTTGTACGGTCGCCAATCGACCGTTGAAAGTCCGACGGGGTCAGTCCGTACGTTCGTTTGAACGATGCGCTGAAGTGACTGTGGCTGGCGAATCCGAGATCGATGGCGAGTGTGGTCAAGTCGTTGCAGTCGGCGAGCAGATTCAGAGCCAGCGCGAGTCGCATTCGCAAGTGGTAGCGGTATAGCGGGACACCCTCGACTCGTCGGAAGGCGTCAGTGAGATAGACGGGTGTGACGCTGACCTTGTCGGCCATCTCTGCCAAAGTCCATCGGCGCCATGGATCTGACGCCAGCAACAGCTTCACATCGTCGGCCATCTTCTCGGTGTGGCCATGGCCTTGCCGGGCAGTGTGCGATCCGGTATCTCCGAGCGTGTGCCGAATGAGTTGCAGCAATTGCGATTCGGCCTCCAGCCGATCGATAGATCGGCGCGACATGCGCTGGCGCAGTTGCGCGGCGAGCAGCTGAGTACGCGCGTCGATCCGCAGTCCGGATCTGTTGAGCGCTGGTCGGCCCCGTGTCTGGCGGTACTCCGGCGGAGTGATCTCCAACAGCGTCGCGCGGTCGACACCGACGGTCAGCGTGGCGTCGCCGCCGGGTATCGGATGGCTCACCTGATAGGGCTCATCCTCGTTGATGATGACGACCTGATTGGTGTCGGCGACGACTTCTCTTCTGCCGACCGAATGCACATACACGCCCTGTTGCGGGAACGATATCCGCGTGGCAGGCGCCCATTCATCGCCTGCATTTCCTCGGCAGAGACCCTCGCAGACGCAGTCCCACGCCGTCATGGTCTCCGTGTGCAGCAGCAACCTGGCATCGAATTCGGGCACGTCACGAGGTTAGGTTTCGGCACCGACAAGCCGCAGTCTCCACCGGAGACAAGAATGGATACATTCCGGCCGATCAGCCGCGGTACATCCGGCGATACTCGCTGGCCATGATGCCGACGTTTTGAGCGAAGATGCGCCGAAAGTTGGCCGGTGTGCCCAGTCCGGACATCCGGCCGATACGGTCGATGCTCTCGTCGCTGGACTCGAGCAGTTCACGGGCTCGATCAATACGTGCGGCTTGCAGCCACTTGATCGGCGTCAAGCCCGTTTCGGCGATGAAGCGCCGGGAGAAATTACGAGTCGACATGTTGGCGTGCGCCGCCATCTCCTTCAGGGTCACCGAATCCTGCAGTCGGCTCAGGATCCAGCCACGGGTCGACGCGACGAGGTCGGTGCGGGGACGAGGAGCGAAGTACTCGATGAATTGGCGCTGATCGCCATTTCGGCGTGGAGCGGCAACGAGCATGCGCCCACGCTTGTTGGCGACGGCGGCGCCGCAGTCGTTGCGGATCATCTCCAAGCACAGATCGATTCCCGACGCGACGCCGGCCGAGGTGCAGACCCGATCCTCGGCTATGTACAGCACGTCGCGTCTTACATCGGCGGCGGGGAACTCCGCGGACAACCTGTCGAGCCACAACCAGTGCGTCGTGGCGCGCCGCTGATCGAGCAGTCCCGCGTATCCCAACGCGAACGCTCCAACACAGATCGACGCCACGCGCGCCCCGCGCGCGAAGGCGCCCAGAAGCCGGTCCACGAACTCATCCGAGGGCCGATCCGTCGGCGGCATGTAGCCCGGTACGACGACGGTGTCCGTGGCGTCGACGGCCTCGAGTCCAGCCGGCGGCGTCATCACCGTGTGACTTTGTGACTCTACGACTGGACCCTCTCCGCACACGGTGACCTGATAGGGCTCGAAGTCGAACGCATGGAGGGGAATGCCGAAGTCCAGTGTGAGTACGCCCGGCATCGCCACGACCGCGAACGCGGTGGGGATCCGCGCTCTTCGCCATGGTTGACCTCGTCGAACTGGCCATGCAACGAATGTAACCAAGCGCCGGCCGGGGAAAGATCGGATACCGCCATAGGTCGATACATTCGAGCCATTACCCAGAGGCTGGCCAAGAATCATCTCGACGGCCGATAATGCGGCGTTACGCTCGGATGCGTGGACGAACCTGTGAGCGCGAGTGACCGGCTGAAAGCGTTGACCCGCAAGCCGAATCGTGCCGGCGACCGGCGCGTGCTCGATGAGGTCTTCGACCGTTGCCGAGTCGCAACGGTGTCGACGGTGATCGGTGACGAGCCGTGGGTGGTGCCGATGTTGGTCGTCCGCGATGGCGATGAGTTGCTTCTACACGGGTCCACTGGTGCGGGAGCTCTCAGGCAAGTCGCCGAAGGGGCGAAGGTTGCCGTCAGCGCCTTCCTCTTCGACGGTCTGGTGGTCGCCGAGCGCGCATTCGACCACTCGGCGAATTACCGGTCGGCAGTGGTCCGAGGGGTCTGTCGGCAAGTCGAGGGTGACGATCTGACGCGGGTACTCGACCACTTCACCGACGCTCTGATCCCGGGTCGCTCCGCGGAGTGTCCAGCACACACGCCGCGGGAGTTGGCTCAAACCCTCGTCCTTCGCCTGCCGATCAGGCCGGGCAACTGGATCGCCAAACAGCGCAGTGGCCCACCAGCCGATGCGGCGCTCGGCCACTGGACCGGTGTCGTCCCGGTGGCGCAGACGCTGGGAGCACCCGTGTCGACCTCGTCGGCTCCCGTTCCGGAGTCGGTCCGGCGACCGGTCTCAACGGAAGGGACGTAAACAAATGGCAGCCGAAACCGTGACCGACGAACAGGCTTGGGCGCTGCTCAGGAGTGCCGAGGACGCCTGGCGTGAAGGCGATGTGCAATCGCTGGCCAGCGTGCTGCATCCCGATATCGGCATCGTGTTCAACTTCGGCGAGCCGGTTCGCGGTATCGATGACGCCGTCGCGTGGATCGAGGAGCGACTGAAGACTCAGCTGGACTATGTGTTGACCAAGGAGATGCGCGGAATCTACAACGGCAACACCGTCGTCAGCAGATGGACGGGAACCTGGCACGATGTCGCCGGCCAGGACTTCCGGGGCGTCGGGATCGAACTCCTCACCGTGAACGACGAGGGGCTGATAACGAACTGGGAAGCCGTCCTGCACAAAGAACCCGTGTAGCGACGCCTAACGCGAATGAGCACGTACTCGCCTGACATCCTCGCTACCGGGCTCGACGTCATCTTCTGCGGGATCAATCCGGCAACCACGGCCGCCACCGACGGGCACAACTTCTCGAATCGAAGCAATCGCTTCTGGACGGTGCTCCATCAATCTGGATTCACCGACGTTCGCTTGCGGCCCGAAGATGAGCGCCAACTACTGATATACGGGTGCGGCATCACCGCGGTCGTCACGCGGGCGACACCGCGAGCCAGTGACATCGCAGCAGGCGAATTCCGTTCGTCTCGACCAGAATTCGAGCAGAAGATCCTTCGATACCGGCCGCGGGTGATCGCGTTCCTCGGCAAGCGCGCACTGTCATCGATGCTCGAGGTCCCGCAGATCCACTTCGGAATGCAGTCCATCACTGTCGCCGAAACGACGACGTGGGTGCTTCCCAACCCCAGTGGGCTCAACCGCCGCTACACACTTGCCGCGCTTGTCTCCTCCTATACCGAATTACGTGTCGCAATGGACGAGATGAGATGCCAAAGATCGTGAAAGCGCCGCAACCCACCGCTGTCGTACCTTCGACCCGAGTACGTCTAACACCTACGACCACAACGGAGCCTCGGAATGGACCGATCGCAGAAGGCAACGAAATTCAGGGACCTTCACGTACCCGGTGATCCGGTCTTGCTGTACAACGTCTGGGACGCCGGCAGCGCATCGGCTGTCGTCAGCGCCGGGGCGCCTGCCGTTGCAACGAGCAGCTGGTCGGTGGCCGAGGCTCAGGGCTATCACGATGGCGAGGGAATCCCACTCGATTTCGCGTTGCAGATCGTCGCGAGGATCGCCGCCACTGTCGATGTGCCGGTGAGCGCGGACTTCGAAGGTGGCTACAGCGGCGACAACGGCGAACTCGCCGACAACGCAGCGCGCTTGCTCGACACCGGCATCATTGGCATCAACTTCGAAGATCAGGTGGTCGGTGGCACGGATCTGTACGACGTCGACCGACAAGCCAGCCGTATCAACGCCATTCGTACGGTTGCCGATCAACAGAACATCGATCTGTTCATCAATGCCCGCACTGATCTGTTCCTTGGCAAGGGTAATAACCCTCTTGACGTGGTCGACGAGGCAATCGACCGGGCCAAGGCCTACGCGCAGGCCGGTGCGTCGAGCTTCTTCATTCCGGGTCTGCAGGACTTGGATCTGATCGAAAGGATCGTCAAGGGGCAGAGTCTGCCGGTGAATGTCATGATCTTCGACGGATTGCCCCTGACGCCGCGCCTGGCTGAACTCGGAGTCTCTCGCATCAGTTGGGGGAATGCCCCGTACGTCGATTCGGTTGCGGCGCTTGCGGCTGCGGCAGAACCCATCCTGGCCGAGGCCTGAGATGAAGGAACCGGGTCGTCCCTAGGAGGAGTGCTGATGGCGATCATGGAATTGCGTGCACAGTGCGAGCGCTGCGGTCGCCCATTGCCGAACGGGTCACCCGACGCCCGGATCTGTACCTTCGAATGCACCTTCTGTGCCGACTGCACAGACGGAACGCTCGGCGGTATCTGCCCGAACTGCGGTGGCAACCTCGTGCTGCGCCCCACCCGACCGGAGGGCCTGTTGCAAAAGTATCCTCCCGCCACCTAGTGCATATACGGATCGTGCCGGGCAGCGCGGCTCCAGGTCAGTACCGAGCTGACCATGGCGGAGCCGACAGCATATTCAGCGTGCATGGTCAGGCGATCTGCGTGCAATGAGGGCTGGCGGACCTGGACACCGCGCAGCCAGTTCGGCAACAACGACACCGCAACGAAGTGGTGCACCGTGCCTGTGTCCCTGTCGATTCCGAATGGATCGCAGTACGCCAGGTAACCCGCAGCGGCACCGGCGGTTTGGTCTGTGGTGCCGCCGTCGATGTCGGGCTGGTCGTACTCGATGCGGTCTCGTCGCATCATCTGGACCGACATGTAGCCGTCCGGGGTGTACATCAGAAAGCCGTCAGCGTCCGGGCCGAGCGGATGGTGCGGCTCACCGCCCCGGTCGTCCTGTGCTGTGTACGCGATCAGTCGCCAGGTTCCGATCATGTCTTCCAGGTGTACTGTTCAGCCGCCAAGGATGGCCGTATAGCGCGACGGGTCGGAGGTCAGCGTGCTCTTGATCACGTGGCTGATCTCGTCGGCGAGAATCTCAGTGCGGCCGGCCTGCAGGCCGTCGAGAGCGGCGGTCACGACCTGATGGGGATCGATCTTGTCGATGGGGAAGTTATCGCCCATAGGGGTGGCCACCGCGCCAGCTGGCTCTGAAGCCCGCGAATATCTGCTTCGAAGAGGCCGCTGCGGTTGCCCTTACTGGTCTGACTGCGTGGCAAATGCTTGCCGAAGTGGCTGCGGTTGACCCACGAACGAAGGTCTTGGTGAACGGTGCCGCGGGCGGAGTCGGTCATCTGGCTGTCCAGATCGCAAAGTCGTTGGGCGCGTATGTGATCGCCGTGGCGAGAAAAGAGAAGCACGAGTTCGTACAACGGCTCGGCGCAGACCGTGTCATCGATTACACCACGTCGGTCGTCACAGACGAGGTCAACGACGCGGATGTAGTGATCGAGCTCGCTGGTGGCGACACAACAATCCCGATGCTCAAGGCGCTACGCGAGGCTGCCTTCTCATCAGCGCACGAAAACTGCCTCATATTTCACAGATTCAGGAAGCAGCCGCAAACGTGGGCGTGAGAGCGTCCTCGTTCGTCGCCGAACCCGACTACGTCGCTCTGGAACAGCTGGCAGCCCTTATAAATCACGGCTCGCTGAAGACGGAAGTTTCGGCTGTCCTTCCGTTGGACAGAGCCGTTGAGGCATTGGAAAAGATTCCGCAGGGGCATCTGGTAGGCAAAACTGTGCTCAAGGTCAGCTGAACAGCGAAAAGAAATGGAATGAGGGATCGCTCGCGTCGAGGGTTCCTTTGAGCGTGTCTTTCGTAATCGGGTGGTTCAGATCCATCGACGATGGGTCGGTGACCCGCGCCCAGTCCGTGACGATCGTGCGCTCGAGGACTTTCCATGTCCCGGCGCGCTTCTCGTACTTGTCGAGATAGCGGCCGCCGACGACGAGATCGATATCTCGACCACTTCCGGCAAGCGTGTGAACCGCGATTGTGTAGATCTCGCCCTCGGCCGTGTCGCCGTTGATCACAAAGTTCACCGTGGTGATGTTGTGTTGCATCGAGCGGATGTAGCGGCGCGCCGCGTTGAGTTGCTCGACAAACTGGTCGGCCGTACCCGCCGAGAATCCGCCGTGGGCATCCACAGCGTCGTCGTGATAGAAGCCCTTCAGCTGTGCGGAATTACCTCGGTTGACGGCACGGCAGTAGGCATGGACAAGCCTTCGCAGCTGGAACTCGTCGATGATTTCTTGCAATACCGGGTCCGTCGTGGCCGTCGCCCTGTTCCCTCTACCTCATCTGGGTTACGCGAACGCGTCGCGCCGCCGCAACCGCAAGGCCAACTGCGCGGCCAGTTCCTCGACCCATGATTCTCTGAGGGCGGAAGAAGTCACCGGCGAGGGCTGAGAACAGGCCCAGTTGGCGGTGCCTTCCGTGCGTCATTGCCGCCGCCAACCATCCGGTGAGGACGCCGAGGATAAAACATCCGCGTGCTCGTCGTTTGTTCCGAAGAACCACAACCGATGCGACGAAGCCGCACATCGCGCCAGCACCCGCGATCGCGACGAGCAGCAGTAATTGCAGTGGCCCGACCGAATACATGTGTCGACCCTCCAGGCAATCGTTCGCACAGATCGGTCGCACGATCAAACCACCGAGATCGCCAGACCGGAAGTAAGTGCTGGTTGTCGTGATCAAATTGAGGATGTTGTGTTACCTCGTACATTGCATGACGCAGCAACGGACAAAGGTGCCCGCATGATCAACGTTATCGAGGCGACGATCGCCGACCTTCGCGCCGCGCTGGAGTCCGGCAGCGTTCGCGCGGTAGACGTTGTCGGAGCGTATCTCGCTCGCCTTGACGCCTTCGACAGTCGCGATACGCCCATCGCGCTCAACTCCGTGGTGGTGCGCAATCCTGCCGCGCTCGACGAGGCGGCAGCATCTGATGCGCGGCGCGCCAGTGGAAAGGTGCTCGGGCCGCTCGACGGTATCCCGTACACCGCCAAGGACAGCTATCTCGTCAAGGGGTTGACGGCAGCGGCGGGTAGTCCAGCGTTTGCGGGCCTTGTCGCACAGCACGACGCGTTCACCGTCGAACGCCTGCGCGCAGCCGGTGCCATCTGTTTGGGCAAGACGAATATGCCACCGATGGCCAACGGCGGCATGCAACGAGGTGTCTACGGCCGTGCTGAAAGCCCCTACAACGCCGCCTTTCTCACAGCACCTTTCGCGTCAGGGTCATCCAATGGTGCGGGTACGGCCACAGCGGCCAGCTTCGCCGCGTTCGGACTGGCCGAGGAGACATGGTCGAGCGGACGGGGACCCGCATCCAACAACGCGTTGTGCGCCTACACTCCCTCGCGCGGCGTCATCTCCGTGCGTGGTAATTGGCCGCTGACGCCGACCATGGACGTCGTGGTGCCCTATGCGCGCACGATGGCCGATCTTCTCGAGGTGCTCGATGTGGTCGTCGCCGACGACCACGACACTCGCGGCGACTTGTGGCGGCTCCAGCGCTGGATAGCCATTCCGGCTGCATCGGCGATCCGGCCGACCTCGTACCGGCTGCTGTCGAAGGCCCCAGATAGTCTGTCCGGCAGACGGTTTGGGGTGCCGAGGATGTATATCAACGCCGATCCCGAAGCTGGCACCGGCGATGCGCCGAGCATCGGCGGGCCGACTGGCGAGCGCATCGAAACGCGCGCATCCATCGTCGCACTCTGGGAGGCGGCGCGTCGCGACCTCGAAGATGCCGGCGCCGAAGTCATCGAAGTCGACTTTCCCGCAGTCTCGAACTACGAGGGCGACCGACCCGGCGCGCCGACCATACTCACCCGCGGACTGGTAACCGCCGACTTCCTTCAGCAAGAGCTGTGGGACCTGACCGCGTGGGCCTTCGACGACTTCCTGCGAGCCAACGGCGATCCGCAACTCAACCGGCTGGTCGACGCCGACGGTCCGCAAATCTATCCGCATGACCCCGGCACCCTGCCCAACCGCGAAGGTGACCTCGTCGCCGGGATGGGGGAGTACGTCGCCATCGCCGAACGGGGGATCACTAACTGGGATGCGATTCCCGGCCTTGCCGAGGGTTTGCGCGGTCTCGAGGAAACCCGCCGGATCGACCTCGAGGAATGGATGGACGCAAACCGGCTCGATGCCGTTGTGTTCCCTGCGGTCGCCGACGTGGGTCCCGCCGACACCGACGTCAACCCTGAATCCGCAGACCGCGGCTGGAGCAACGGAGTATGGGTCGCAAACGGCAATCTCGCGATCCGTCACCTCGGGATACCGACGGTCACAGTCCCGATGGGGACCATGACGGATATTGGAATGCCCGTGGGTCTGACGTTCGCGGGGCGGCCATACGACGACAACGCGCTTCTCAGTCACGCCAGTGCGTTCGAAGCGATCCGCCCTGGACGTACAGCGCCGTTGCGAACGGCTGATCGGTAAGGCGCTTCGCGAGAGCGATATCAGAGAAGTTTCAAAAGTCGGTCCGTTGCTCACGATCGGGCTTTGCAGGTCTTCGGTCGATCCACTTCGCAAGCGGATACAGCAACCCGTTGCCGACGATGATTACCACCGCGCCAACGACTGCTTCACGCCACATCCACACGCCGCATAAGGCGCCCACCGCAGCGGTCGCCCATAGCGTCGCGGCCGTGTTCAGCCCGAACACCGTCATGCCTGTCTTGATGATCACGCCGGCACCCAGGAAGCCGATGCCCGTCACGATCTGGGCAGCCACCCTATTGCGGTCGCCCTGATCGGGGAAGGAGTAGGCGCCCATGATCGTGAACAACGCTGAGCCCAAGCTGACCAGCGCCATCGTCTGCAGCCCCGCCATTCGCGAGCGCCACTGGCGTTCGAAGCCGATCGCGACACCGAGCACAGCCGCCAGCCCGACACGCACAAGCAATTCCAACCCGGGTTGGTTCTTGTCCATGTCGAGCATTTTCACCCCGGGTCGCTCGCCGTTATCGATGTTGCGCGTTATTGCCTCAGTGAGTCGCCAGCCGCATACCGTTTACATGTCGGCAGGAAATCGAGGGAGTGTCACGTGGGCACGAAGCGAAATACCTCAATCAAGCGGCAAAAAGACAATCGGAAAGAAAAGCCGAATAATGCCCGTGCAGGCGAAGTGCCGGCTGCGCCGGTGGCGAGTTCCAAACTGAAGACAAGGGACTACGAGCGAGAGCTCGCTACCCTGCAGGGTCGCCTTGTTGCCATGCAGGACTGGGTCGTGGCTACGGGCGCGAGAGTCATCGTCGTGTTCGAGGGGCGGGACACCGCAGGAAAAGGCGGAACGATCAAACGGATCCTCGAGCGCGTCAGCCCGCGCGTGTTCAGGCTCGTCGCCCTACCGGCGCCGACGGAGCGGGAAAGATCGCAGATGTATGTCCAGCGCTACATGCAACACCTTCCCGCCGGTGGCGAGGTAGTGATCTTCGACCGGAGCTGGTACAACCGGGCGGGCGTGGAGCGAGTCATGGGGTTTTGCACCGAGGAGGAGGCCCGCCGATTCCTCGAGCTGACGCCGCTCGTCGAGCGAGTAATGGTCGAGTCGGGAATTCTTCTCATCAAGTATTGGCTTGAGGTCAGCGCCGATGAGCAGACTCGGCGGCTCAAGAGCCGCATCGGAGATACCCGTAAGACCTGGAAGCTCACCGACATGGACCTGAAGTCATACAGCCGCTACTACGACTATTCGCGCGTCCGCGATGAGATGTTCGCAGCGACCGACACCCCTTGGGCGCCGTGGTTCGTGGTCCGATCCGACGACAAGAAGAGAGCCAGGCTCAACATCATCTCCCACCTTGTGAGCCGAGTTCCCTACGAGGAAATACCGCGAGCCGCGGTCAAGTTGCCCAAGCGCCAAGGTGCCAACGGGTATAAGGAGCCGGACTACCCGTACCAGTATGTTCCTGCGGTGTACTGATTGAATCGCTGCTGAACAAGGTGGCACTGTCTTCAGACGTTGTTGACGCCGTTGACAAAGATCGCGTACCCGCAGTTCGTCTGACGTACCTTGGCGTCGTTCGAGTGGTCAATCGTGGTATCTGTGCTGGTCAGCATTACTTCTGAAGCGGGATCGATTCGCGGCAGCTTCGCAAAAGAAGGGCCGCAGAGATGTGACTCTTGGTCACCGCAGTTACCTCAACTCGGCCGTGAGCCATGCATCGTGCGGAGGGCAGATTGGCCAAATGGTAGGGAAACACCCGATACGTTTTGGCGCGGCAAAGAAGTAGCGTCCTTCCAGGCAAACCTGAAAGAAGCCTGAAAGGAAGAAGGTGCACGATGTCCCAAGCGAAGGTATTGAACAGATCGGCGTTGTTCGCCGTGGCAACCGCGCTCACCGGGTTCGTCGTCGTCCCAGCGCCGGCCCAGGCGGTCCCGAATGTCCCGCTACCGTTGGCCCCCGCCTGCAATAAGTTTTTGTGGCCTGGTGGCGGTCTTTTCCAGGTCAGTGCAGGCAATGGGAGCGTCACATCGATGTCTACGTCCAACGACTACATCGTGGGCACGCCGGTCTACACGCCGGCCAGCGTGCCGGGCCCGTCACAAGCCACATATGGGAGCGGCTCTGGCGGCATCGTGGGAGGAAAGTCCATCGACATCACCATCAATTGGAATACCGGCCCCGGCGCCGGAAACACGTGGCACTTCACCGGCAACATCAACGACGACGGTTTGGCAAGCGGCACCGTTCATGCAACACCCAATCGCGATGACGCGTGGAGCAGCACGCAAAAGTTCTCTTGCATCGATCAGGCGCCGGCGGCGCCCAAGCAGTGCCCGCCAGGTTCGGTAAAGCCTGAGGTTCCAGCCACTGAGAACTGCGCGCCGCCGACGGACGCTGTTCGGATGACAATCGGCGACGGAGCGCTGACAAGGACAGTGACCGTCACGAATAACGGGCCCTTGGGCGGTACGTGTGCCTACGACGCGAAGGCCACAACTGGTCTATTCGCGCCGGGCCTCAACCGTCAGATCAACGTCGACCCGAATGGCTCGACGTCCATCGATGTCCCGGCACCTCCGCTCGGAAGCACATATCATGTGACGCTCAAGTGCACGGGTACCTACGACGGCAAGCAGGTCCAGTTCGGTCAGGCCGAGCAGGATGTGAGCAGCTTCTGACGCGGGCTCGATTGCCGCAGCTCCAGAGACAAGATGTCTACAACGGTTTACGCGAATTCGGCGTAGCTGGAGCCAGAGATGCGTGCGTTTCTCGATGTTGATCACCACTCGGCGAGTGACGTTGTGAGGTCTCGACCAACCGTTGTTGTCGGGTTCGATTTCTCGTCGAGACAACGCCGCTGAAGTCACCAGACGATGCCTGTGAGTGGATTACCCTTCGTCCGGAGGTAGTCATGGCGAGCGGTGGAGACATCAGGTACGCCCGCTGCGCTGGCGGGATCGACGTCGCCTACAAGGTCATGGGCGACGGGCCGGTCGACATCGTCTATGTACCTGGATTCGTATCTCATCTCGATTTGATAGATGACGTGCCTTTCTACTGCCATCCGCTCGATGACATGGCTCGTTTCGCGCGTGTGGTCACGTTCGACAAGCGCGGCACCGGACTTTCCGACCGGTCGCTCGGGTTCGGCAGCCTTGCCGACCGGATGGACGACATCCGGGCGGTGATGGACGCGGCAGGCATCGAACGCGCCGCGCTCTACGGCATCTCAGAGGGTGGCCCCCTCGCGATCCTTTTCGCGGCGACATATCCCGACCGCGTGACAAAGCTCTGCCTCTACGGAACGTTCGCTCGCGCTGCGTACGACACGGACTACGAGATTGGGATTGGGCCGGAAGAAGTCGAGGTAATGCTGGGCCCTCTCGTCGAGGAGTGGGGAACTGGGAAGAGCCTCGGCATGTTCGTGCAGAACATGCCGCCCGAGGCGTTGCCGATCATCGCGCGTTATGAGCGCAACGCGACCACGCCGAAGATGGTCGAACAGATCATGCGATCAAACTTCGCCATCGATGTGCGCAGCGTATTGCCTGCAATCACGGTTCCCACGCTCGTCATCCACACACGCGGTGATCCGCTCGTGCCGGTCGAGCTCGGGCGCTGGCTCGCCGAGCACATCACGTCCGCGGAGTTCGTCGAGCTCGAGGGCGAATTCCATGGAGACTGGAACACCAAAGGTCTGTTCCCACAGGCGGTTTCATTCCTCGCAGGCGAAGCGCCTGAGTCCGCGACCGACCGGATGCTGGCGACCGTGTTGTTCACCGACATTGTTTCGTCGACCGAGACGGACGTCCGCGTCGGCGATCACCGATGGCGAGAGCTGCTCGACCAACACGACAACGTGGCGATGAGGCGGATCGCCCGGCATCGCGGACGTCTCGTCAAGACGACCGGTGACGGACTGCTGGCCACGTTCGATGGCCCGGCCCGCGCCATCACATGCGCACAGGAGATCGCTTTGGGGGCCAAGCCGTTGGGCCTCGATATCCGGGCCGGGCTCCACACCGGAGAGGTGGAGCTGCGCGGAGACGACATCACCGGCCTCGGCGTCGTCATCGCACGACGCGTCTGCGACCTCGCGGCTGCCGACGAGCTTCTCGCCTCGAGGACCGTGAAGGACTTGGTCATCGGTTCCGGAATCGGCTTCGTGGACCGCGGCGTGCACACACTCAAAGGCGTCCCCGACGATTGGCAGTTGTACGCGGTCGCCGGTTAGCGTTGGTGACCCATCGCTGAGCAGAACGCGGCTTCGGGATACGTCTCTGCCTCCCCTTCCTACCGGCTCGCTTCTTTTCTTGCAGCCTTACTCATCGGATAGGAAACCCTTCCTGTCCGTCAGTGAATTCTCGCTTTCTGGCGATTACCTGGCCGTTCGCTGAACACGACTATTGGATCAGCGGGAACGAGCGAACGAAGGGTCGATCAATCGGCCAACACACATACAAACCCGCGGCGAAGGGCCAAAAGAAGCCACGCGCGCCCCCGGGCAGCGACAACCTCACAGGAGGAATGATGACAACCACCCATCAGAGCTGTGCCAAGCGGCACGGCCGGACCATCGCCGCCACCCTGTTGGCGGCAGGTGCGACCGCCGGCATGATCGGCGTTGCCGCACCGGCGCAAGCAGCCGACCAGTACATCGCACTGGCTCTCGGATACGTCAACGAGAATCCGCCCGTCACGATGGCCGGAGGCTCGGCGATCAGTGGCAGCCAAGACCAGGTTGGCAGCGCTGCGCTGACGAACTGTGTGAACAACGGCGGAGGCCACTGTGTGACCGTGGTCGTCGCGACGAATGAGTGCGCAGCGGCGGCCTCGAACGACTACGGCGAAGAAGTCGGAGCCTCCGGCCCGACGATTGCCGCAGCGGCGAGCGCTGCCAAGGGCAAGCTGCAGAACCAGACGGGCGCGAAGGTGATCGTGTCGGGTTGCTCGAATGGAAACACCACGCCGCCGCCGAATGACCCGCCGCCACCGCCGCCTGCGCCGAAGCAGGGGCCCACGGTCTCGTTCGACACGGTCGTGGGCGGCCTCGTCGCTCACGTCACCGACCGCAGTGGAGTGACGTCGCAGTGCACCTATGCCACGGACAATTTCAACCGCGCATTCGCATTGCAGGCCAACTCCAAGTACGACCTGAGGATCGTCCCGGCCGTTCCGCAGTTCAGGAACTGGACCGTGACGATCTCATGCGACAACGGCACGAGTACGACGGCGACGACGTACTTCTGAGTCCCGCCATTGCCGGTTCGATTCCGCAGTTGCATTAGACAGAAGGGCCGCAGAGATGCGGCCTTTCTTCATTTTGATCGCAAATCAATTTACGCCCGCGATAAAAACGTCAGGGGCGATGGAATCGCGAATGGAAGCGCCCTTACGGGCAGTAGGCCGCCTTCGCGGCTGCGACAATAGCAGGGCCATTCTGCTCGAAGTCTTGGGCAATCTGGTCCGGGGTTCTGCCAGTGCCCAGGTCGCCGCAAATCAGGAGCCCGATACCGCGAGCCGTATTCGGGTCTTCCTTGATACCGAGCTTCTGAAGCGAGGCGACGAACGCGTCGTCCTTGGCGTCGGCGTGGGCGACTGCGGTGCCAACAGAGAGCGCGGCAAATACCACTGCGCCGGCCGCGGCGGCGGTGCGAATGCTGGTTGATTTCATGACGGTTCCTTATTTTGAATTTTGAAAGGCCGGTTTTCCGGCTGTTATTACGGTTCCATCCACCCCTTTCTTGCCACAGGCATGATATTGGGCAAATGGCTCACGTGTGTCGGATCCGGAAACCTGGCGGTTATGCGGCGGCCTGACGTCAGGCGGAGAGCTTCGTTCGCGCTTTTTCGCGGATCGCAGGTCAGCGGCACTTAGTCTGCCCAAATGGATCGCATTTGGCAGTGGACATGGGATCGATACGGGGCGAGGTACTCGTGGGCATTGTGGGCGATGAGCTTGCCGATAGCACTACTGACCTACGGCTTTTGGTCGTTTCTCATCGTTGTGTGTGAGCATTCGGATCGCTTTCTCGCGGCGGCTGTTGTCACAGTTGTCGCCGTGCCGGTGCTGCTGTTCGTGGTGGTTCTTCCGGGATGGGGCGGGAGACGCCTTCTGGAGCAGTGGGCCGCCGGTCACGAGGTCGATCGGGCGGAGGCGCTGGGTGATACCTACACCTAGGGCCGGGGTGGGGTAGTTCGCGCGGTGGTGTTCAACACGTTGTGGGGTTGCCGGACGCGTCGGTGCTGGACGCCTTCATCGACGCGGGCGTCGATGGTCTGCTGTGCTTGGGAACCCTGCCTGCGACCGCCCAACTGATGAAAACAGCCGAGTCCGTTCCGACGGTCGTGGTTTCGGGCCGAGAGCCCGACCTGCCAACTGTCGACGTCGTGACAGGCGATGACTACGACGGTGCCGTCAAGGCCGTCACTCACTTGGTCGAGCGGGGCCATGAGCGAATTGCACATTTGGGCGGCACCGGCCGCGCAGCCGATCTTCGGATTCAACGCTATCGAGATGCGATGCAGCGCAATGGAGTTGCCCCCCACATTCAGGTGCAGATCAGCGACCGGAGCGAAGACGGTGATCGACGGGCATCGCGAGCATTGCTCGAGTAGCAGGAGCGGCCGACGGCGATCTTCGCCAACAATGACTACGCCGCCGTCATCGCCATGTCGGAGGTGCAGCAGATGGGTTTGGCGATACCCGACGACATCAGCATCGTCGGATATGACAACAGCTATCTCGCGAGGCTCGGATACATCGGACTCACCACCGTCGACAACAACTACGTCGAGATGGGCCGGCTCGCCGTCCTTCGACTCATCGAGCGGATCGACGCTCCGAACGCGTCGAGGACCATCACCTTGCTCGACCCGTCGCTGGCTTCACGTTCTACGGTGAGTCGCCTCGATTGAGCGGCTTCAACTCAAGTCGGCGGACAGCGCCTTGCCCACGGTCGTCAGCAGCGGCACGGCTCGTTCGATGAGCTCGTCGGTCACGCGGCCCGCGGGTCCGGAGACGGAGAGCGCGAGCCGGGAAGCCGTGTCGGGGATGGCAACCGCGACGCAGCGCACGCCGGTCTCCTGCTCGCCCTCGTCGATCGCGTACCCGTGTTCAGCCGACCAGGCGAGCTGCGCTGCGAACTCGGCGGGGTCGGTGATGGTGGTGTCGGTGTGGCGGGGCATGCCGGAGCGTTTGAGGATCTCGCGCACCTCGTCGATCGGCATGTGGGCCATGATCGCCTTGCCGACCGCTGTGCAGTGGGGCTCCACCCGGCGGCCGACTTCGGTGAACATCCGCATCGAGTGCCGCGATTGTGCCTGTGCGACATAGACGATCTCGTCGCCGTCGAGCATCGCCAGGTTCGCCGACTCACCCAGCTCGTCGACCAGTCTCGCCAGATGCGGCCGCGCCCACACGCTGAGCATCCGCGAGGACGCGTCGCCGAGCCTGATCAGGCGAGGGCCGAGGACGTACTGGCGCGATGACTCCTGGCGGATGTAACCGAGGTCGACGAGTGTCCGCAACAACCTGTGGATCGTGGGCAGGGGGAGGCCGGACTGGTTGGCGAGCTGCGAAAGTGCGAGTGTGCCACCGGCATCGGCCATCAACTCGAGCAGCGAGAATGCGCGCTCGATCGACTGCACAGACCCGGTGCGGGCCTTGGGTTCGGTCGCCGAGTCGGCCATGGCGTCGTCCTCCGGAGGGGGTTCTGTTTTTCCGCTATCCAGATATTATCTCCACGATACGAAAACGACGAGCCCAGCGAGGTGACGTTTATGACGAATGACAGCAACGCACTCGCCGACGAACTCGACGCGCGGCTGGCGGATGCGGACGCGGCCCTCGCGGCCGAGTATCCAGGCGACCGCGGCCGTCGTCAGCCGGTGCATACGGTGTACGTTCCCGCCGACCGATTCGACTCGGCATCGGTGCTCGGTTGGGCGGACGAGGCGAAACAGGCACTGGCTGCCCACGGCGGGTCGGCGACGGAGTTGGCCGAAGCGCTGGACCTGGGGCCCGGCGTCGCCGCCGACGTCTACGACCGCATACGCCGCAAGCTCGACGACGAACCGGTCGAGGACCTGCGCATCGACTTCGAGGACGGCTACGGCGTTCGGCCCGACGAAGACGAGGATGCCGCGGCCGTGGCTGCCGCCAGGGACCTCGCGGCATCGATCGCGGCGGAAACTTCCGCGCCGTTCCACGGCATCAGGGTGAAGAGCTTCGAGGCTCCGTTCCGTCGGCGCGGAGTCCGCACGCTGCAGCTGTTCGTACGGACACTGGTCGAGGCGGGCGGCCTGACAGACGGCTTCGTCGTCACGTTGCCGAAGGTCACTTCCGTCGAGCAGGTCGACGCGTTCGTCTTCGCGCTCGGGAAGGTGGAGGAGTCCTGCTCGCTCGCGCCAGGCACGCTGCATTTCGAGATCCAGGTGGAGACCCCGCAGGCGATCCTGGGCGCCGACGGCACTGCACTCATTGCGCGGATGATCCACGCAGGTGGCGAGCGGGTTACCGGGGTTCATTACGGCACCTACGACTACTCGGCGTCGCTCGGTATCGCGGCCGAGTACCAAAGCCTCGAGCATCCGGTCGCCGACCACGCCAAGGGCATCATGCAGGTCGCGGCCGCAGGCACCGGGGTGTTCGTATCCGACGGCTCGACAAACGTGCTTCCGGTCGGGGACCGCGATGCGGTACGCGCCGCCTGGCGGCTTCATTCTCGTCTGGTCCGACGGTCCCTCGAGCGCGGCATCTACCAGGGCTGGGACATGCATCCGGCGCACCTGCCCAGTCGGTATGGCGCGACGTACTCCTTCTTCAGGGAGGGTCTGCCCCGTGCGGCCGAACGGCTCCGCGCCTACGTACACGGCGGACAGTCCGGCTACCTCGACGAACCGGCCACGGCTGCGGCGATGGCCGGCTTCCTTCTCCGCGGGCTGGAATGCGGCGCCATCGACGCTGCGGAGCTCGATGAGCTGGTCGGTGTCGACCCGAACGCGCTGGCCACGCTTGCGAAGCGCCGTCCGAGAGCCTGACCTTCGGCCCGGAAATGGCCGGTGCAGTCCATCCGGCTGCGCCGGCCATTCTTTTTGTTCAGGCTCTTGACAGCCGGTGTGATCGCGCCCACACTATCGTTAATCGGAAATAAAACTCCACAATACGGAAAATCAGGGCCCGCGTGCCGCAGGAGCGAAGTAGTGAAGATCCTCGTCGTCAACGTCAACACCACCGCGAGCATGACGGACGCGATCGCGGCATCCGCGCGCTCGGTCGCTTCGCCCGGTACGGAAATCATCGACCTCACACCGGCTTTTGGTGCCGAATCGGTGGAGGGCAACTTCGAGAGCTATCTCGCCGCTGTCGGCGTCATGGACGTCGTCACCCGATACGAGGGGGAGTACGACGCGGTGGTGCAGGCCGGTTTCGGTGAGCACGGCCGTGAGGGCCTGCAAGAACTCTGCGACGTACCGGTCGTCGACATCACCGAGGCCGCAGGCTACGTCGCGTGCATGCTCGGGCACAAGTACTCCGTCGTGACGACGCTCGACCGCACCGTCCCCCTCATCGAGGACCGGCTCAAGCTCGCCGGTCTCGACGCCAGGTGCGCCTCTGTGCGGTCCAGCGGCATGTCCGTCCTCGAGCTCGAAGAGCGACCGGAGGACGCCGTCAAGGCCATCGTCGCCGAGGCCGAAATCGCCGTCAGCCAGGACGGCGCCGAGGTCATCTGCCTCGGCTGCGGCGGTATGGCCGGCCTCGACGAGGCCGTCGGTGCCGCCACCGGAGTACCCGTCGTCGACGGTGTCACCGCCGCAGTCAAGCTCGCCGAAGCCCTGGTGGGCCTGGGCCTGACCACCAGTAAGACAAGGACTTTCGCCGCTCCGCGCCAAAAGCGCGTCAGCGGCTGGCCCCTGTCACCCGGCTCCGGCCGGTGAAGTAACCCATCACGATTCGGAGAGAAACAGGATGCCAACCCAAGAGTTCGACCCCGTCGCCCTGGCGGCACAGGATCCCGAAGGGCGCCTCTACAACAAGGACCTCAAGCCCGCGGAACCCCATGAGCGCAAATGGTCCACCTACAGCCTGTTCTCGCTGTGGATGAACGACGCGCACAACGCGGGCAACTACACGTTCGCGGCGGGCCTGTTCCTGATGGGCCTGAGCCCGATTCAGGTGACGCTGGGCATCCTCGGCGGTGCGTTGATCATCTTCGGGGGCTGCTGCATGTCGGGCTTCATGGGGCATGACACCGGTGCGCCGTACCCGGTCGTGTCCCGGATGTCATGGGGTATCTGGGGCGCCAACATCCCTGCGCTTGTGCGCGGCGCCGTAGCGATCGCGTGGTACGGCATTCAGACTTTCCTGGCCTCGATTGCACTGAAAGTCCTTCTGCTGCACTTCATCCCCGGCCTCGAGGGACTGGCCGAAACCCGGATACTGGGACTCGATGTGCTCGGCTGGATGGCCTTCCTGATCCTGTGGAGCATCCAGATGGTGATCGTGGCCAAGGGCATGGAGGCGGTCAGGCACTTCCAGGGCTGGGCGGGCCCGGCGATCTGGGTGGTGATGATCGCGCTCGCGGTCTGGATGCTGTCTCAGGCCAACTGGAACATCTCCTGGGCCCGGGGTGGCGGGGACGCGAATCTCTCTACCGGCGAACAGATTTACCACACCATCGCCGCCGTCGGCCTCACCGTCGGTGTGCTCGCCACGCTGATGCTCAACTTCTCCGACTTCGCGCGTTTCTCTCCGTCCCGAGCTGCTGTCGTGAAGGGCAACCTCTGGGGTCTGCCGTTCAACTGGACGGCGTTCGCGCTGACGTCCGTCATCGTGTCGGCGGCTTCGGTGTCCGTGTACGGCGAGGCCGTGCTCGATCCCGCAGAGCTGCTCAAGAAGGTCGACAACGACATCATCATGTTGTTGGGCAGTGCCGTGTTCGTCGTGGCGACCATCGGCGTGAACATCGTCGCGAATTTCGTGTCGGCTGCCTACGACATCTCCAACGTCAACCCGAAGAGGATCAGCTTCCGCCTTGGCGGCATCATCACGTCCATCCTGGCGCTGGTTTCAATGCCGTGGAACCTCTACAACAGCCCGGACGTGATCGCCTACTTCCTCGGCGGCCTCGGCGCGTTGCTCGGCCCGTTCTTCGGAATCCTTGCGCTGGACTACTTCTGGTATCGCAAGGGCCGCTTCAGCATTCCGGATCTGTATCTGCCGACGCCGGAGTCGCAGTACTACTACCGAAAGGGCTTCAATCCGAATGCCCTCAAGGCGTTCGTGCCGTCGGCCGTCATCGCTCTGGTCCTCGCGCTGGTGCCGACGTTCGAGAAGGTCGCACCGTTCGGATGGTTCATCGGCGCAGCGCTCGGTGCCATCGCGTACTACATCGTCACCCGCGGAAAGCCACTGGTCCAAGGGCCGCTCGAGGAGATGGTCGCGCGGCCCGACCAGCAGCCCGTCGATTGACGGTCTGCTAGCGCAGGCGATCTCCGCCGACCCAGACTCCGCGGACGTCCGACGCCCCGGCCAGGGCGAACACCTTGGCCAGGGCGTCGTCGGCGTCGGCGGCGTGCTCGAGCACGACACCCAGCGTGCTGCCTTGTTGGGGCCCAACCCAAACCGCGTCGAATTGCTTGCCCACCGACAGGTCACCGACCTCGCCGTCCATTTCCAGCGCTGCGGCACCCGCCGCGGTGGCCAGATACAGCATGTGCGCCGCAGTCAGCGGCAGCCCCTCGGCCCCGAGCAGAGCCTGCATGAAGTATGACTGCAGGCCCTCACGCAACAGCGAGAAGCTTGTGCCCGCACCGACATCGGTGCCCAGTGCCACCCGCACGCCGTGCTCGATGTGCCTGCGCATCGGGAACAGCCCGCTACCCAGCGCGCTGTTCGACGAGGGGCAGTGCGCGACGCTCGCGTCGGCCGAGGCCAGCTGGCCCAACTCAGCGTCGGTCGGATGTACGTTGTGCGCCAACACGCTTCGCCGCCCAAGCAGTCCGTAGCGGCCATAGGTGTCTACGTAGGAACTGCACTCGGAGAACAGCCCGCGGACCTTCTCGACCTCCGCGGTGTTCTCGTTGACGTGTGAGGTGAACAGCGCACCGTCGACGTCGCGCAGCAGCGCCTCGCAGGACTCCAACATCGGGACACTCGTCGACAGCGAGAACCGTGGCGTGACGGCGTAGCGCAGCCGATCCTTGCGGTGCCATCGGCCCGCCAGAGCCAACCCGTCGGCGTGCGCCTGCTCCGGGGTGATGAGCAGTTCGTCGCGAAGCAACCGGTCGCTGACCACCAACCCCGAGCAGACCCGCAGTCCGCTGGCTGCCGCCCGCTCGAACAGGCACTCCACCGCCGACGCGAAATGCGCCCCGAAAACCAGCGCGGTTGTGGTGCCTGCCGCGATCAGACCTGCCACGAACTCGTCGGCCACATCGCGCGCGTAGTCGGCGTCAGCCATCCGGGCTTCCTCGGGCAGCGCACTTCGGTCCAGCCAGTCAAGAAGCGGCATGCCGAGCGCGCCGATCACCCGCACCTGGGGGAAGTGGACGTGGGTGTCCACCAAACCTGGCAGGACCACACCGCCGGTCAGGTCGACCACCTCGGCCTCCGGGTGCGCCGCGCGGACCCGTTCGAACGGGCCCCGATCACTGATCACACCGTCGGTCACCACGATTCCGGCGTCGGATTCGGCGCGCAGCACCCCGCCGGTGAAAGGTGACTCGGGGGTGTCCAGCACGGTCCCGCGATAGATCCTCATCGAGAGGCCCCCGCCGCCTCGGCGCTGGGCTCGGTGCTCACGGGACGCTCACGCTGGAACCGCAACAGTAGGTCGGCGGCCACGCTGACGGCGATCGTCGCCGGCTCCTTACCGGTGATCTCCGGGAGCCCGATCGGCGTGGTGATGCGAGCCAGCGCCGCCTGGTCGTGCCCCTCCTCGGCTAGCCGCATGGCGAACCGCCGCCATTTCACCGAAGACCCAATGAGGCCAATCGAACCCAGGTGCCTGCAGCGCAGCGCGGCATCGCACAGCGCGACGTCCTCGGCGTGGTCGTGGGTCATCAGCAGCACGTGACAGCCGGCGGGCAACTCGCCAAGCACCAGCTCCGGCACCACCGCGTGATGGGTGTGCACCCGGGCCTCGGCGTCGGCAGTGAGCGCGGCCAGCCGCTCCGGCTCTGCGTGTTGCGCCCGCGAGTCGACCAGGTGCAGCTCGATGTCGTGCCGGGCCAGGATCCGAGCCAGCTCGCAGCCGACATGGCCCATGCCGAAGATCGCCACCGCGGGCACCGTGTTCAGCGGCTCGAACAGCACGGTCACTTCACCGCCACAGCACTGGACGCCGTGTTGCGTTCGGGCTTGTTCGGTGAGGCCCCAAGTCTTGGTCTCCGGCTCCCGGGTGCCTGCCGACAGCAGCTCGCGCGCCGCGAGCAACGCCGACTGTTCAAGGTTGCCACCGCCGATGCTGCCCCAGCAGTCGTGCGCGGACACGACCATCTTCGCCCCGGCCTCCCGGGGCGCGTGCCCGCGCACGGCCATCACGGTCACCAGCACCCCGGCCATTCGCTGCTCGCGCAGCAGCGCTATTGCGCTCATCCAGTGCATGGCTAGGCGCCGCCTCTCGCGACCTCGACGGCGGGTGCCTCCTTGGGCCGCATCGGGGCGTCCGTGGAGCGGGCGCGTTGAATCGCCCAGAACACCTGCTCGGGGGTGGACGGGCAGCCGAGGTCGACGCAGTGACCGGTCGGGCCGAACGCTGCGACCGCCTCGCGCAGTGCCTCGCGCACGCTGAAGGCCAGCATGAGCGGTGGCTCGCCGACCGCCTTCGACCCGTAAACGGCGCCGTCCTCGTGCGCCTTCTCCAGTAGCGTCACGTTGAACTCCTCGGGCATCTCCGAGAAGCTAGGCAGCTTGTAGGTGCTGGCCGCCTGGGTGGCCAACCGGCCGCGGGACGGCCCGTCGCTGGTATCCCAGCGCAGGTCCTCCAGGGTCAGCCAGCCGGCGCCCTGCACGAAGCCGCCCTCGACCTGGCCGATGTCGACCAGCGGGGAGAGGCTGTCACCGACGTCGTGCACGATGTCCACCCGGCGCAGCCGGTAGGCGCCGGTGAACCCGTCCACCTCGACCTCACTGGCCGCCACCCCGTAGGCGAAGTACTTGAACGGCGAGCCCTGCATCCGCTTGGCGTCCCAGTGCAGCCCCGCGGTGCGGTAGAAGCCTGCCGCCCACAGCTGCACCCGCTGGTGGTACGCAAGATTCACCAGTTCGGCGAAATCCAGCTCGCGGTCAGTCGCCGCCAGCCCGGTCACCTTGCCGTCGACGAACCGGACGTCGGCCGGGTGCACCCTTCCGAGCTCCTCGGCGGCCACCTCGGCCAGCCGGGCCTTGATCTGCTCGCAGGCGTTCTTCACGGCGCCGCCGTTGAGGTCGGCGCCCGAACTCGCCGCCGTCGCCGAAGTGTTGGGCACCTTGTCGGTGCGGGTCGGCGCCAACCGCACGCTCGACAGCGGAACCCCGAGCGCCGTTGCGGCGACTTGCAGCATCTTGGTGTGCAGGCCCTGGCCCATCTCGGTGCCGCCGTGGTTGATCAGCACAGAGCCGTCCTTGTACACGTGCACCAGCGCGCCTGCCTGGTTGAACGCGGTCAGGTTGAACGAGATGCCGAACTTCACCGGGGTGATCGCGAGGGCTCGCTTGGTGTGCTCGTGGGTGGCGTTGAACGCCTCGATCTCGACGAGTCGCCTGTCGACGTCGCCTCTCTCCAACACTTGGCTCCAGGCCCGCTCGATGCGCTCGGGATGACGAACGTCCTGGCCGTACGGAGTCGTCTGCCCGTCCGAATAGAAGTTGCGCCTCCGCAGTTCACGGGCACTGATGCCGAGCGCGGGCGCGCACTGGCCGAGGATGTTCTCGATCACGAGCATGCCCTGCGGCCCGCCGAAACCGCGGAACGCGGTCTGCGAGGTTTTGTTGGTCTTCGAGATCCGCCCGTGCACCTCGATGTTCGGAATCCAGTAGGCGTTGTCGATGTGGCAGAGCGCGCGGCCCTGCACCGGTTCGGACAGATCCAGGCTCCAGCCGCCGTCCGCGGTCAGCGTCGCGGTCAACGCCTGGATCGTGCCGTCCTCGGCGAAGCCGACCTTCCACAGTGCGTGGAAGCCGTGCCGCTTGCCGGAGATCGTGATGTCCTGAGTTCGGTTGAACCGCACCCGCACCGGGCGGCCGGTGATCACCGCGCCGAGCGACGCGATGGCCGCGTAGCCGTGCGGCTGCATCTCCTTGCCGCCGAAGCCGCCACCCATGCGGAGGCATTGCACGGTGATCTCGTGGTTCGGCTTGCCAAGCACGTGCGAAACGATGTCCTGCGTCTCGGTCGGATGCTGCGTCGAGGACTGGACGAAGATCTGCCCGTTCTCATCGATGCTGGCCAGTGCCGCGTGCGTCTCCAGATAGAAATGCTCCTGCCCGGCGAACTCGAACTCGCCTTCGAAGACGTGTGCGCATCCAGGGAAGGCGGCCTCAGGTTCGCCGCGGTGCAGCACGGGCCGAGAACCCTGGTAGCTCTCCGCGGCGATGGCTTCCTTGATCGTGATCAACGACGGCAGCGGCTCGTATTCGACCGCGACCTTGGTGGCCCCGATCCGGGCCGCCTCGAGGGTGTCGGCGAGCACCCAGCACACCGGGTGCCCGTAGTACATGACCTCGCTAGGGAACAGCGGCTCGTCGTGCTTGACGCCCGCGTCGTTCACCCCTGGCACGTCGGCCGCGGTGAGCACGTAGGCCACCCCGGGCGAGGCCAGCGCCGGAGCGGTGTCCATCGAGCGCACATGGGCGTGGGCGTGCGGTGCCTGCACCGGATAGGCGTGCAGTGCGCCGGGGTAGCGGCTGACCAAGTCATCTGTGTAGAGCGCGAGCCCGGTGACGTGTAGATCCGCGCTCTCGTGCGGCATCTCGACGCCGACGGCCGGGCGCGGCGGACGGGCACTGAGTTCACTCATGACGTGACCCCCTCTGGTACTGCGGACTCGGCATGGAATTTGAGCAGCGATTGCTCGAGCATCGCCGCGCGGAAGACGGCGCTGGCTCGGTGGTCGTCGATCGGGGTGCCCTCGCGGCCAAGCACGGTGGCGGCCTCCCGCACGGTGTCGGCGGTCCATGGGCGGCCGCGGAGCGCGTCTTCGGTGGCGGTGGCTCGCAGCGGCGTTGCCGCCACCCCGCCGAGGCCGATGGTCACCCGCTCGACGACACCGTCGACGACGTCCACGGCGAATGCGATTGCGACGCTGGAGATGTCGTCGAACCGCCGCTTGGCGATCTTGTGGAAGGCGGCCATCGGGGCAGGCGGCATCGGGATTCGCACCGCCCGGATCAGCTCGCCCTTCTGCTTCACGGTCTGCCGGTAGCCGGTGAAGTACTCGGCCAGCGCGACCTCGCGATCGCCGTCCGGCCCGGACAGCACGAGCTTCGCCTCGAGTGCCAGCAGCGCGGGCGGTGCGTCCCCGATGGGGGAGGCGGTGCCGAGGTTGCCGCCCAGGGTGGCGCCGTTGCGGATCAGTCGGGATGCGAACTGCGGCCAGAATTGATCGAGCAGCGGGATCCGCCCCTCCAGCAGCCGCTCGGCCTCGGACAGCGTGAGCGCGGCGCCGAGCTCGATCTCGGATGGGCCGACGTTGAATGTGCGCAATTCGGGCAGCCGGTCGACGGCCACCACGAACGCGGCGCGGGTGCCGCGCAGGTTGACCTCGACACCCCAGTCGGTGCACCCGGCGATGACAGTGGCGTCCGGCCGCTCGGCCAGCAGCGCGACCGCCGCGGCCAGGTCGGCGGGCCGGACGAATTCGGCGTCACCGACCCGCACCCTGGTGGCGGGTGCTGCGGGCGCTGGCGTCGCGCAGCGCTTGGCGAACGTGTCGTCAGCGGGCGGGACGTCCAACGCGTAGGCCGCATCCCGGATCGGGCGGTATCCCGTGCAGCGGCACAGGTTTCCGCTCAGCGCGTGCAGATCGAACCCGTTCGGCCCGTGTTCGTGGTCGGCCGCCTGCTTCCCGTTGCTGCTGGGGTCGGCGGGGGTCCGGTCCGGCCGGTAGTACTCGGCGGCCATCGAGCAGATGAAGCCGGGCGTGCAGTAGCCGCACTGGGAGCCGCCGCGGTGCGCCATCTCCTCCTGCACCGGGTGTAGCGCACCCGGCTTGCCGAGGCCCTCGGCGGTGACCACCTCCTGGCCGTCCAGCGAGAGCACCGGCACCAGGCACGCGTTCAGCGCGGTCCAAAGGGTGCGACCTTCGCCATCGGGCCGGGCCACCATGATCGAGCAGGCGCCGCACTCGCCTTCGGCGCAGCCCTCCTTGGCGCCCGTCAGCCCCTGGTCGCGCAACCAGTCGAGCGCGGTGACATACGGCTCGATATCGACGACCTGGCGCTTTTCACCGTTGACCATAACCGTGGGTGTCGTCATGGCGCCGTTCCTTCCTTGCAGGTCACGGTACTCGCGCGAGCCACCAGCGTGCGGTGTGCGCGGACCGCGGATTGGGTGAATTCGTGTTCGTCGACGTCAGGTGCCACGGTAGGTCCCGTAGCCGAATGGGTTGAGCAGCACCGGGACGTGGTAGTGCTGATCCGGGTCGGCGATCGTGAACACCACGACGACTTCCGGATAGAAGCAGTCACGCCCGGCGTCGGCGAAGTAGCTGCCGGTGTTGAACCGCAGCGTGTAGTCGCCTGCCCCGAGCCGGTCCGGCCCGATCGAGCCGATGCGGCCGTCGGCGTCGGTGACACCATCGCCGATCTGCGCGCCGCCCTGCTCCAGCACGACCGCGACACCCTTGGCCGCTCGACCCACGCTCGTGTCGAGAACATGCGTGCTCAGGGTTCCCACTTACATCACATCCTTCAGTCGCAGTAGGGCAATCTCGCGCAGCGCAGCGACCGTCTCGGCCCGCTCGGTCTCGTCGTCGTTGCCCAGCCGGCGGCGCAGCTCGGCCAGGACCTCGCTCGCACTGCGGCCGGCGGCCCGGATCAGGAAGACCCGGCCGAACCGCTGCTCGTACTCCCGGTTGCCCTCGGCCAGTGCAGCCATCACCGCCGCGTCGCCGTGGTCCACCTGCGCCTGCTCCTGGGCGGAGAACTCGGCGTCGTGCCCGGCGCCGGCCCGCTCCCCGATCCGGGGGTGGCCGTCCAGCGCGGCGGACAGCTCGGCGTCGGACAGCTGGGCTGCGGACGCCTCGGCCTGGGCGGCCAGCGCGGCGTAGTCCGGGTACCGCCTTCCGCCGGCCACCTCCGCGGCCCAGCGGGGCACGTTCAGGCAGGTCAACAGCCGCCTCGTCGCCTCCGCCTCCGGGAGTGCGTTGAATCCGTCGACGGAGACGTCGCGGCGGGTGCCCGTCATGTGGATTCCTCTCTATGTGTCGAGGTGCCGGGTGCGGGCGGACTGGATCGGGTTCGCGTCGGCCACCAGCCGGTCGAACCGGTGCGTGGCGATCTTCGCGATCTCGATCAACGCGGCCGCGTGTTCCTGGGTCGGCGAGTTGTTCAGCCGCTCCCAGCCGTTCCGCAGCAGCTGGTCGATGTTCTGTTGGTCGCGCACGGCCATGATCAGCGTGAAGCCGAATCGGTCCCGGTAGGCCTTGGTCAGCGCCGCCAGCTCCTGGTGCTCCGCCTCGGCGAGCCGGGTCAACCCAAGCACCGACTGGTCGGACTGGGAGTCCTCGCCCTCCTCGCCGATTGCGACCGACATCGCCCCGAGATCGGGGTAGGAGCTGATGAGCTGCTCCTGCTCCTGCGGGGTGGCCGCGAACAGCGCCTCCTGGAAGGACCGGCGCAGGTCTTGGGTGTCGGTGAACGGGCGCCGGGCGTAGGCCCGCTCGACCATCCAGTCCGGGCCCTGGAACAGCCCGGCGAAGGTGCGCACGAACTCCTCCGATGACATGTTGTTCACGTCGGCCAGCCGCACCAGGTTATCGCCGGGCGTGCCGGCCACGGCCGGGCCGCGGCCCTTGCCGATATGGTGGAACACCAGGTTGAGCACGATCGCGGTGATGCTGCCCAGGGTGATCCCGCTACCCAGGATGATCTGCGCCCACTGCGGCACCGCCTTGGCCACGTCGGGCTCGGCGGTCACGTACATGGCCAGGCCCACGCTGGTGGCCACGATGACCACGTTGCGGTGGTCGTGGAAGTCCACCCGGGACAGGGTCTGGAAGCCGACCACGGCCACCGTGGCGAACATGGCCAGCGCGGCCCCGCCGAGCACCGGGTGCGGGATGCCGGCCACGATCGCCGCCGCCTTCGGCAGCAACCCGAGGATGATCATGATTGCCCCGGCCGTGGCCACCACGTAGCGGCTCTTTATCCGGGTCAGCCGGACCAGGCCGACATTCTCGGCGAAGCAGGTGTAGGGGAACGAGTTCAGGACGCCGCCAATCATGGTGGACAGGCCGTCGGCGCGCAGCGCGCGGGCGATGTCCTCGCGCACGATGCGCTTCTCCACGATCTCGCCGGTGGCGAACACGTCACCGGTGGTCTCGACGGCGGTGATGAGCATGACCACGATCAGCGAGACGATGGCGGCCAACGCGAACTTGGGCCAGCCGAAGTAGAACGGCGTGGTCACGCCGAACCAGGACGAGGCGGCCACGGAGCTGAAGTGGGCGTCGCCCAGGATGAAGGCCACCAGGGTGCCGACGACCAGACCGATCAGCACCGCGACGGTGGCCATGAAGCCCTTGAACACGCGCTGGATGAGGACGATCAGTGCCAGCGTGCCCATCGCGTAGGCCATGTTCTTGCCGCTGGTCGGGTCCAGCGTCGGCCCGGCCCCGCCGGCCGCGTCCGCCGCCGCCACCGGCAGCAGTGCGAGGCCGATGATCGTGATCACCGAGCCGGTCACCACCGGCGGGAAGAAGCGGATCAGCTTGGAGAAGTACGGGGCGATCAGGAGGGTGAACAGCCCGGCCACGATGACCGCGCCGTAGATCACCAGCAGCCCGTCGGTGCCGCCGCCCGCGGCCAGCCCGATGGCGATCATGGGGGACACCGCGGTGAAGGTCACCCCTTGCAGCAGCGGCAGCCGCACCCCGATCTTCCAGAACCCGACGGACTGGATGATCGAGGCGATGCCGCACGTGAACAGGTCGGCGTTGATCAGGTGGATGAGCTGCGCGGTGGTCAGCCCGATCGAGTTCGCCAGCAGGATCGGGACGATCACCGCGCCGGCGTAGAAGGCCAGCACGTGCTGGAAGCCGTACACCGCAAGCTTGGGGATCGGCAGGATCTCGTCGACGGGATGCTTGGCCGCCCGGGGTTTTTCGGCGGTGGCGGAACTGGACTTGGTCATTGGATGCCGTCCTTTCGGCTAAAGGCGGGGTCAACGAGCCGTCACCGCAATTGGACTCGCCCGTTGACAATGAAGTTGGGTTTTTGCAAAGGCCCACGATCAGTGGTCCGCTGACGGCGAGTGTCGTCGTTCTGACGACGCGCGACGATGCCTCAGCAGAAGCCGGGGGTGTTCAGCCAGGCGTCACCGGGGTCGGAGCCGCCCTCGCGCACGACGGAGGCTTCGATCAGGCCGTAGGGCCGATCGGCGGCGATGAAGACCTCGTTGTTGTTCTCCACGCCGAACGGCGACAGGTCGACCACGAAGTGGTGCTTGTTGGGTGCGGAGAACTTGATCTCGGCCACCTCGGGGCGTGTCTCCAGCACCGCCTCGCCCATCTGGTACAGCGTCTGCTGGAGTGCTTGGGAGTATCCGCCTGCGAACACCTCGAGCATGGTCCGCTTGATGTCGTCGTAGGCCTTGTTCCAGTCGTCGACGTTCGTGTGCTCGTAGCGCCACCGCGCGGTGAGCGAGGTGGCCATGATCCGGTCCTCGGTCTCCTGCAGTGTCGTGTACTTGTCCTTCAGGAAGCCCTTGAAGCCCGACCCTGTCGACTTGAGGATGACGAGATCCTGCACACCGGAGACGACCCAGACCCGACGCTCGCCCGCGCTGTCATCGGTGGTGACGACGGTGGTGCGAAACTCGGGGCCACGCCGGATGAACGAGTGGTTGTGCCCGGAGCCGTCCACTGCGATGCGCTCCCAGGTGTACTCCTCGATCCCGATTCGGGACGCAGTCGCCTTGGGTGCAGTGTCCAGGAAGTGCGCACCGAGGGTGAGCCCGAACTGCTCGGGGGAGGTGACGCCCTTCTCCTTCGCGAAGGCGAAGGCGGTGTTCTTCTGTGTGTCGGTGGGCAGCACGTCGCCCTGGTCGCCGGTGATGTGGGCCGCGGTGAAGTCGCCGCGCAGCGATGTCGACACATTGAGGTCGCGGATCTCATGCCGGTCGGTGTCGCGATACACGCGCACGACCCGGTTCTCTGCCTTCCCGTATTGGTTAGGTCCGAGGGCGATACCCATTCCTGCTCCTTGCCCTTTGTTGTTTTCGCATTGCGGAATGAGGCTGTGTAGCCGGGTGTATTTCTTCCGTATCGCGAAACAAAAATTCCATTTCTGGAGACTAATCGTGACCCCCCTCACACGTCTTGTCAAGATGGCGGGGGCGACCGAATCCGCATGGACAGGTGCTCGGCCTCTTGACGTGACCTGCGACACGGGCGTAGCCTCAACTTTCGTAATACAGAAGTCAATTTCCGTAATGCGGAAGAAGAGGCCGATGAGTCACCCGCTTCCATACGAAGTCAACTGCTCGATCCTGTTCACTGAACTGCCCCTTTTGGAACGCCCAGACGCGGTGAAGCGGGCCGGCTTCGACGGCGTCGAGTTCTGGTGGCCGTTCGCGGAGGCGGTTCCTTCCGACAAGGACGTCGACGCGTTCGTCGCCGCCGTTCAAGACGCAGGCATCCAGCTCGTTGGACTGAACTTCTTCGCAGGCGACATGGCCGGTGGTGACCGCGGCCTCGTGTCGTGGCCGGCCCGCTCCGCGGAGTTTCGCGACAACATCGACGTCACCGTCGGCATCGGAGAACGGTTGGGTTGCAAGGCGTTCAACGCCCTCTACGGCAATCGCGTCGACGACGCATCGCCGCAGCAACAGGACGAACTCGGCGCCGAGAACCTGGCGCTGGCCGCCAAAGGAGCCGCGCGGATCGGCGGCACCGTGCTTGATCGAGCCGGTCAGCGGTGCGCCTGCGTACCCTCTGCTGACCGCCGCCGATGCGCTCGCCGTCATCGACCGCACCGGCGAGCCGAACGTCGCCCTGCTCGCCGACCTGTACCACCTCGCCGTCAATGGCGACGACGTCGACAAGGTCATCGCCGCCCACACCGACCGCATCGGGCACGTGCAGATCGCCGACGCTCCCGGTCGCAACGAACCCGGCACCGGGTCGCTTCCGCTGCTCGCGCAGCTCGCCGATCTGCGCGCTGCGGGATACGACGGCTGGGTCGGCCTCGAATACAAGCCATCCGGCGCATCCGCCGACAGCTTCGGCTGGGTCAAAAGCTAAGGAGAACAACACATGACGAACATCGCCTTCATCGGCCTCGGCATCATGGGCAGCCCGATGGCGGTCCATCTCGCGAAGGCGGGCCATCAGGTCGCCGGGTACAACCGCACGCCGGAAAAGGCCGCCCCGCTCGTCGACGCGGGTGGTCGCGCGGCGGAGTCGATCAGCGACGCCGTCCGCGATGCAGAAGTGGTCTGCGTGATGGTGCCTGACTCACCCGACGTGTCCGATGTGCTGACGGGCGAGGGTGGGGTTTTCGACAACGCGAAGCCCGGCACGCTCGTCATCGACTTCTCCAGCATCCGCCCCGATGTCACCACACAACTCGCCAAGCAGGCCGCGGCCAAGGGTATGCGCCTTGTCGACGCCCCCGTCTCGGGCGGCGAGGCCGGTGCGAAGAACGCGGCGCTGTCGATCATGGTCGGCGGTGAGGCGGACGATTTCGAGGCCGCCAAGCCGTTCCTCGACGCGGTGGGCAAGACGGTCGTGCACGTCGGCCCGAGCGGTGCGGGGCAGACCGTCAAGGCGGCCAACCAGCTCATCGTCGCCGCGAACATCGAGGCGCTCGCCGAAGCTGTCGTCTTCCTCGAGGCGTACGGCGTCGACACCACGGCAGCCCTCGAAGTGCTCGGCGGCGGGCTGGCCGGTTCGAAGGTGCTGGACCAGAAGAAACAGAACATGCTCGGCCGCTCGTTCGACCCAGGCTTCCGAATCGCGTTGCACCACAAGGATCTCGGCATCGTGACCGCAGCCGCGCGAGAGGCGGGCATCGTGGTGCCCGTCGGTGGGCTCGTGGCTCAGCTGATGGCAAGCGCGCTGGCCAACGGTGACGGCGGACTCGACCACTCCGGACTCCTGCGTGGAGTCGAGCGACTGAGCGGAAGGACTCAATCATGACGAAGATGCGTGCGGTCGACGCCGCGGTGCTGATCCTGGAGAAGGAAGGCGCCACCCAGGCGTTCGGTCTGCCCGGTGCGGCGATCAACCCGTTCTACAGTGCGATGCGCGCACACGGCGGCATCAAGCACGTCCTGGCGAGGCACGTCGAGGGCGCGTCACACATGGCCGAGGGCTACACCAGGGCCACGGCGGGCAACATCGGCATCTGCATAGGTACGTCTGGCCCGGCGGGCACCGACATGATCACCGGCCTGTATTCCGCATCGGCCGATTCCATCCCGATCCTGTGCATCACCGGGCAGGCCCCGGTTGCCAAGCTGCACAAGGAGGACTTCCAGGCCATCAACATCTCCGACATCGCCAAGCCCGTCACGAAATGGGCTGTCACGGTGATGGAGTCGGCGCAGGTGCCCGGCACCTTCCAGAAGGCCTTCCATGTCATGCGTGAGGGTCGCCCCGGTCCGGTGCTCATCGACCTTCCGATGGACGTGCAGCTCGGCGAGATCGAATTCGATATCGACAGCTATGAGCCGCTGCCCGTTTCGAGGCCCGCGGCAACCCGCAAGCAGGCGGAGAAGGCACTGACGATGATGGCCGCAGCCGAGCGCCCCCTCATCGTCGCGGGCGGCGGCGTTATCAACGCCGACGCAGCCGACCTGCTGGTGGCGCTCGCCGAGATCACCGGTGTCCCAGTCGTTCCGACATTGATGGCATGGGGCAGCATCCCCGACGATCACCCGTTGTGGGCAGGCATGGTCGGGTTGCAGACCTCGCACCGGTACGGCAACGCGACGATGCTGGAGTCGGACTTCGTGTTCGGCATCGGCAACCGCTGGGCGAACCGGCACACCGGCGGCCTCGATACCTACACCAAGGGCCGCACCTTCGTGCACGTCGACATCGAGCCGACGCAGATCGGCCGCGTGTTCGCGCCCGATTACGCGATCGTGTCCGACGCGAAGTCCGCGCTCGAGGTGCTCGTCGAGACCGCCAAGGAGTGGTACGCAGAAGGCCGCATGCCCGACCGCACGGCGTGGGCTGAATCGTGCCGGGACCGCAGGCGAAACATGCTGCGCAGAACCAACTTCGACAACGTCCCGATCAAGCCGCAGCGGGTGTACCAGGAGATGAACAAGGCGTTCGGGCCCGACACCCGCTACGTCAGCACCATCGGACTGTCCCAGATTCAGGCCGCGCAGCTGTTACACGTGTACAAGCCGCGGCACTGGATCAACGCCGGGCAGGCCGGGCCGCTCGGATGGACGGTGCCCGCGACCCTCGGGGTGGCGACCGCCGACCCCGACGCCACGGTGGTCGCGCTTTCGGGTGACTACGACTTCCAGTTCCTCATCGAGGAACTCGCAGTCGGCGCCCAGTTCAACATTCCCTACATCCACGTCGTGGTGAACAACTCCTATCTCGGGCTGATCCGGCAGTCGCAGCGCGGCTTCGAGATGGACTACTGCGTGCAACTGTCCTTCGACAACGTCAACAGCCCCGAGCTCGGCGGATACGGGGTCGACCATGTGAAGGTGGCAGAGGGCCTGGGCTGCAAGGCGATCCGCGTCGTCGAGCCCGACGATCTGTTGCCGGCGATGGAGCGAGCCAAAGACCTGTTGACTCAGTATCGGGTGCCGGTCGTCGTCGAGGTGATCCTCGAGCGGGTCACCAACGTGTCCATGGGCACCGAGATCGACAACGTGGTGGAATTCGAGGAGCTGGCGCTGGCGGGTGAGGACGCTCCGACCGCCATCGCACTACTGGACTGACCCAGGCAATGCCAACCGTCCTGATCGCCTCCGACAAGTTCAAGGGATCGCTCACCGCCGCGCAGGTCGCCGACGCCGTCGGCGACGGCGTGCGACGAGCCCGACCGGACGCGCATGTCGAATCGGTGCCGGTCGCCGATGGGGGAGACGGGACGGTCGCGGCCGCACTCGCCGCCGGATTCGACCTTGTGCCCGTCGTGGCGTCGGGACCTACCGGCGAACCGGTGCACACCGGTTTCGCGCGCCGCGCCGACGTCGCGGTGGTGGAAATGGCCGACGTGGCAGGCCTTGTCCGGCTACCCGGCGGGATTCCGGCACCCCTCACGGCGTCGAGTCGGGGCGTCGGTGAGGTCGTGGCGGCGGCCGTCACGGCGGGCTGCCACACGATCGTGCTCGGTATCGGCGGTTCGGCCAGTACCGATGGTGGCGCCGGACTCCTCGCGGGGCTTGGTGCCCGCCTACTCGACGGCAACGGGGAACCGGTTCCCGACGGCGGCGCCGCGCTCACGCGGATCGCGAGCATCGACCTTGCGGCAGTGCGCGAGCTGATGGACGGCGTCCACCTTGTTCTCGCAAGCGATGTGGACAACCCGCTGACAGGGCCGAAGGGTGCTACCGCTGTGTACGGGCCGCAGAAGGGCGCCGGACCCGAGGAGGTGCGCGAACTCGACGATGCGCTAACGCATTTCGCCGACATCGTCGCCGCGACGACAGGCGTGGATCACCGCTGCCACGCAGGCGCCGGTGCGGCGGGTGGTACGGGGTTCGCCGCTTTGGCCGTGCTCGGCGCCGAATTTCGGCCCGGCGTCGCTCTGGTTCTGGAGCTGGTCGGTTTCGACGACCGGGTCTCCTACGCCGACCTAGTGGTGACGGGCGAAGGCGCCCTCGACGAGCAGACCCTGCACGGTAAGGCCCCCGCCGGCGTCGCGGCCGCCGCGCGGGCGGCAGGGGTCCGCGTCGTCGCGGTGTGCGGCCGCAATCAGCTCACGGCCGATGCATTGCGCGCGGCGGGCATTGCCGCCGCCTATGCCCTCACCGACATCGAGCCCGATGTGGCGCGCTGTCTCGCCGACCCCGTACCACTCCTGGTGCGCCTCGGCGAACTGATAGCAACCGACCATCTGTCGGCAGAAGGTGGACCGATTCAAATCCGAGGACGAAGGTAGGAAGCATGAGCGACACCACGGTCGACGGGTCCGGTGCTCTCGAGCCCAGTGAACGGCTCTACAACGAGGACCTCGCACCCGCACGTGAACGGAACTGGGGCACCTACAGCCTTTTCGCGATGTGGATGTCCGACGTGCACAGCATCGGCGGTTACACCTTCGCCGCAGGCCTGTTCTTCACCGGGCTTGTCGGCTGGCAGGTGTTCGTCGCGCTGGTGTTGGGCATCACCGTGGTCTTCTTCCTGATGAACCTGACGGGTTTCGCCGGCCAAGCCACCGGAGTGCCCTATCCGGTGATCGCTCGCATCTCCTTCGGGGTCTTCGGCGCGAACCTCGCGGCCCTGATCCGGGCGGTGATCGCGATCGCGTGGTACGGAATCCAGACCTGGCTCGCCTCACAGGCAGTCGTCGTGCTCGCGATCGCGGCGTGGCCCGGCCTCGCCAACCACCGAGGCGCGAACTTCCTCGGTCTCGACGTGCTCGGCTGGGTGGCCTTCGCGGTTCTGTGGGTACTCCAGCTGCTTGTCATCCGGCGCGGCATGGAGACCGTACGACGGTTCCAGGACTGGGCGGGCCCTGCCATCTGGGTGGTGATGTTCGTGCTCGCTGCCTGGATCGTGATCGAGGCGGGCTCGAAATTCTCGCTGAACCTGACCGACGAGCAGAAGACCGGCGGCGCGGCCATGCAGGCGTTCCTCGTCGCGGTCGCACTGACCATCACGTACTTCTCGACGCTGCTGCTGAACTTCTGCGACTTCTCCCGATTCGCACCGAACCGGGCCACCGTCGTCCGCGGCAACTTCTGGGGCCTGCCGGTCAACTTCATGGCGTTCGCCATCGTCACCGTGGCGGTCACCGCGGGCAGCATCGCGGTCTTCGGGGAAGCGATCACCGACCCGGTCAAGATCGTCGCCAAGATCGACAACGTGTGGGTCACGGTCATCGGGGCGATCACCTTCGTCATCGCGACGATCGGCATCAACGTCGTCGCGAACTTCGTGTCGGCGTCCTACGACCTCGCGAACGTCGCACCCAAGTACATCGACTTCCGCCGCGGCGGCTTGATCGCCGCGATCGCCGCGGTGGTGATCACGCCCTGGCACCTGTACAGCAGCCCTGGCGCGATCTTCTACTTCCTCGGCGGCCTCGGCGCGCTGCTCGGACCGCTGTTCGGTGTGATCTTCACCGACTATTACCTGATACGGCGGCAACATGTTTCGATCGAAGAGTTGTATCTGGACGATCCGCGCAGCCGCTACTACTACCGGGGCGGCTGGAATCCCAAGGCGCTCATCGCCGGTATCGTCGCCGCGGTGTTCTCGTTGTTCGTCGCGCTCTACAAGCCGTGGGCGGAATGGTCGGCGTTCTCCTGGTTCGTCGGCGTGATCATCGCCGCGGTGTTGTACTACGCGATTTCGGCACGCGACTTCCGGCAGCCTGAATTAGCGGACGGTGCGGCTGCTGCCGCGCCGTCGACATCCCGACCCGAGGAGGCGCAGTCATGACCGACCTCGATCTGGTGATCCGCGCCCCTCGTGTGGTGAGCACGGCGGGCGAGGTGAGCCGCATCGTCGGCGTCAAGGACGGCACGATCGTCGCGATCGAGCCGATGGACTCGGACCTGACGGCTCCGCAGGTGCTCGACCTGAGTTCCGATGAAGCGCTGCTTCCCGGAGTGGTCGACTCGCACGTGCACGTCAACGATCCCGGACGCACCGAATGGGAGGGGTTCGCGAGCGCGACGAGGGCCGCCGCCGCCGGGGGCGTCACGACGCTCATCGACATGCCGCTCAACAGCATTCCGCCCACCGTCGACGTCGCCGCGCTGGAGGTGAAGCGCAAGACCGCAGAAAGCCAGGCGCATATCGATGTCGGGTTCTGGGGAGGCGCCATCCCCGGCAACGTGCCCCACCTCCGGCCGCTCTACGACGCGGGAGTCTTCGGCTTCAAATGCTTCCTGCTGCACTCCGGTGTGGATGAGTTTCCACCGGTCGACCCCGAACAGCTCGAGGCGGCCATGCGCGAGATCGCGTCGTTCGACGGCTTGATGATCGTGCACGCCGAGGACACCCATGCCATCGAGCACGCACCCACGGCGCGCGGCGAGACGTACTCCAACTTCTTGTCGTCGCGGCCGAGGGGAGCGGAGAACCTCGCCATCGCGCAGGTGATCGAGCTGGCCAGGTGGACCGGCTGCCGCGTGCACATCCTGCACGTGTCCAGTTCGGATGCGCTGCCTATGATCGCGTCGGCAAGGCGGGACGGCATCGCGATCACGGCGGAGACCTGCCCGCACTATCTGACCTTCGCCGCCGAGGAGATCCCGGACGGGGCAACGCAATACAAGTGCTGCCCACCGATAAGGGAAGGCGGAAACCGCGAGCTGTTGTGGCATGGGTTGCGCGACGGGGTCATCGACATGGTCGTCACCGACCATTCGCCGTCCACCGCGGATCTGAAGTGTCTGGATATCGGCGACTTCGGCGTGGCATGGGGCGGCATCTCGTCGCTGCAAATCGGCCTGCCCGCGGTGTGGACGCAGGCGCGCCAGCGCGGATTCGATCTGGTCGACGTCTGCCGCTGGATGTGTCAGGCCCCGGCGAAGCAGACCGGCCTGCGCCGAAAGGGACGCATCGACATCGGATACGACGCCGACTTCTGCGTCTTCGCGCCCGACGACGCATTTGTGGTTGACGTCCACCGCCTTCACCACAAGAACGCGATCACACCGTACGACGGCCGTCCGCTTGCGGGCCAGGTGCGCAGTACGTGGTTGCGGGGCAAGCAGATTGACATCGACGACGAGCCGCGGGGCCGGCTCCTGAGTAGGGGTGCAGGATGAACAGCAACGTGCCACGGTATTACGCACCGACCGGTGGGCATCCACCGCAGACACAACTGACCACCGATCGTGCGGTGTTCACCGAGGCGTACGCGGTACTTCCGCGCGGAACCATGCGCGACATCGTCACCAGCTACCTGCCTTTCTGGGACAACACCCGGCTGTGGGTGATCGCGCGCCCACTATCGGGGTTCGCGGAAACGTTCTCGCAGTACATCGTCGAGGTTTCGCCGGGCGGTGGCAGCGACCGGCCTGAGCTCGATCCCGGCGCCGAGGGTGTGCTGTTCGTGGTCGAGGGTGGGTTCACGCTCGTGATCGGCGGCGACAAGCACGACCTGACCCCCGGCGGATATGCGTATCTGCCGCCGGGTTGCGACTGGAAGCTGCGCAACGACACTGCCGAAACAGCCCGCTTCCATTGGATCCGCAAGGCGTACGAGCGCGTCGACGGCATCGATGTACCGGAACCCTTCGTCACCAACGAGGTCCAGGTCGAAGGGATCGAAATGGCGGGGACGCAAGGGCGGTGGACCACACAACGGTTCGCCGATCCCTCCGACGTCCGGCACGACATGCACGTCAACATCGTCAACTTCGGACCCGGCGGCGCGATCCCGTTTCCGGAGACCCACGTCATGGAACACGGTCTCTACGTGCTCGAAGGAAAGGCCGTGTACCTGCTCAACAAGGACTGGGTCGAGGTACAAGAGGGCGACTTCATGTGGTTGCGCGCCTTCTGTCCGCAGGCCTGCTACGCGGGTGGTCCTGGCCGCTTCCGGTACCTGCTCTACAAGGACGTCAACCGGCACGCCAAGCTGAGCCGCCAGTTCGTCTGATCCTCGTGCTCCGGCCGCGCTACGTCGACCACTGATCGACGAGATCGGCCCACCGCCGGGAGATGGTCTTGGCCAACTCGCCGTGCCTGCGCCGGGTTTTCACGTCGTCCGTTCCGATCGCGCCGATCGCCAGTCGCGCCACCTCGTCGACCTGGTCCCGCTCCAGCCCGAAGGTGAGCAGAGCGTCGAGATCGTGCTCGGTGTCGATCTCGTCGGGGAGTTCCGACCGGGCGAGGAGGACGGCTGCGTTCTCCTCGCCGACCTCCAACAGCATGGCGACCAGGCTGGCCTTCTCGACCTTCACGACGCCGCGCTATGCAGGCCGGCGGATCGACAGCTCGATACCGTTGTCGCGCATGACGGTGCGACTCTGTTCGGACGTGTAGTCGAAGTTCTCCAGATCCTTGATGTACGACGCCGGCTCGGCCAACCCCTCGACGTGGGGGAAGTCAGAACCCATGATGATGTGCTTCACACCGAGAAGCTTCAGCAGGCTGGCCAGCTCGTCTTCGTAGAACGGCGACACCCAGACGTGGCGCCTGAAGGTCTCGCGCGGATCCTCCTTGTAGATGAAGGGGATCTGGCCGTAGGACTTGGTCAGCTTCTCGAACAGATGGAACACCCACGCGGAGCCGCTCTCGATGGAGGCCATCCGGAGGTTGGGAAAGCGTAGGAACAGGCCGTTGTGCAGGTGGTTGGCGAAGGTGTCCTGCAGCGCATCTCCGGAGAACAATGACCGAAAGCCAAGCAGCGCTTGGAAAGACATCATGTAGTCCGGTTCGCCCCACGCAGGCATGAACTTCGAGTAGTACGTCTCACCGGAGTGATAGCAGACCGTGATGCCGGAGTCGTTGGCCAACCGCCAGAAGTCGTCGAACATCGGGTCGCCGGGAGCGCGCATGCCGACGTCGGTCGATGATCGGTCCGGGGATCATCACGACGAAGCGCGCGTCGCGCTCCAGCGCCCACTCGAGTTCGGCACGGCATTGTCGGGCTTGCACAGCGTGATGTAGGGAGCGGCGAAAATGCGCTCCTTGTAAGCGAATCCCCAGTCCTCGTCCATCCAGCGGTTGAAGGCGCCGAACGTGGCGACGACGGCGTCCAGGTCGGGCAGGAGCGCCTGCTCCATCCCGACCCCGAGCGTCGGCAGCATGATGCAGCCCTGCATACCCTGCTCGTCCATCAGTGCCAGCCGCGCATCGCGGTCGCGGTACCCGGGCGGGATCGGCTCGAGGTCGCCGAACAGCGCGTTCAAATCCGCGCCCCTCGGGTTGCGGCCACGGAAGTACTCGTCGAGCGCTCCGGGCTTGCCAACGGGATCGAAGGTCGGGTTCGGGATGAACCTGTTGACCCTGCCGCCGACGATCAGGCGCTGCTTGCCGTCGATTTGTGCCCACTGAATGGCGCGTTTCCTGTACTGCGGTTCGATGTGGCGGGTGAACGCATCCAGCGCCTCGTAATAGTGGTTGTCACAGTCGAAGTAGGTGAACCCCAACTCGGTCGTCATTCGGCCGTTCCTTTCTCCGGTGGAATTCTTGGATGTCTAGTTGCGCGGCAGGCCGAGGATCATCGACGCGATGACGGTCAGCTGTATCTCCGCTGTGCCGCCGCCGATGAGTTCGGACGGCATGTCGAAATACGGCCGGACAACGGCGGGATCCGACTCCTCGAGCATCGCGATGCGGCCCGTCAAGCCGAGCGTCGCCGTCGATGCACGGCGCAGCAGCATCACCATCGCGTACTTGGCGATGCTCGACGTCGGACCAGCCGCTTGGCCTTCCACCAGCCGCAGGGTTTCGCGCAGCACCATGGCCTTGATCGCGGTGGTGTACGCCTCGACGTCGCCCAAGGCGCGCAGCGCAGCGTCCTGGTCTGTGCCCTCGGTCTCCGCGATGTGCCGAAGAGCCGCCGAGCGGTCGATGTTGACGTAATTGCCGATCGCCGTGCGTTCGACGGCCATCGTCGCCACCGCCAGATCCCAACCGGCGCCGGGCGTCCCGACCAGCATGTCGTCCGGAACGAACACGTCGGTGAGAAAGACCTCGTTGAAGTCGGAGTGCCCGCTGGCCTGTTTGATCGGCTCGATCGTCGATGCCCGGCGACGTCATGTCGATGAGGAAGTAGCTGATCCCGCGGTGCTTGGCACGTCCGGGTCGGTGCGCGCCAGCAGCGCTCCGAACTGCGCTCGGTCGGCCAGCGACGTCCAGATCTTGTGCCCGTTGACCAACCACCCCCCGTCGACCTTGCGGGCACGTGTGCTCAACGACGCCAGGTCCGAACCCGCGCCCGGCTCGCTGAAGAGTTGGCACCACCGCTGGGTGCCTCGCAGCATCGGCCATGCGAACCGCTCGCGCTGCAGGTCCGTTCCGCTGTCGAGGATCGTCGGCAGGATCCACTCCGCGATGCCGAGCGAGGGCTTGATCAAGTCGGGACGCTTGTCGAATTCCTCGGTGATGATCACCTGCTGCACGGCCGAGGCGCCGACGCCCCACGGTGCGGGCAGATGGGGAGCAACCAGTCCCGCGTTCGCCAGCAGGTCTCGCTGCGGCGCCGGTGGCCAGACCGGGTGCGCGGGAATCATCGGAGGGATGCGTCGTTGTGCAGCGTCTGCGCCCGGTCGAGCGTTGCCGCCACCGATGCCCGGAACTCGGACTCGACGTCACCGAGATTCAACGCGGTGGACCGCTTCAGCGTGCGGGCCAACTCCCCGACCTCGCGGCTCCAACGCGTCGTCGGGCCCGATCGACGCGGCGAGGCTGATCGCGCGCCGCCAGTACAGATGCGTGTCGTGTTCCCATGTGTAGCCGATGGCGCCGAACATCAACAGTGCGTCCAGCACCAGATCGGGCGCCGTAGCCGACAGCCATCAGGGCGGCGGATCGCCGCGGCGAGCCGGTGCTGCTCGACGGATTCCGTCGGAAGCGCGCACCGCATCCCAGGCGGCGGCGGCCGCAAGTTCGGCATTGACGAGCAGGATCGCGGCCTTGTGTTGCAGCGCCTGGAAGGCGCCGACCGGCCTGCCGAACTGTTCACGGGTGCGGATGTATTCCGTCGCCGCGTCGGCACAGCGGCGCACCGTGCCCGCCGACGCGCACGCCACTAACGCCACCACGATGCAGCGGGCACGTTCGGCATTGATTCCGGACACCTCCGCACTCGCGTCGACGGCGTGGTCGACCACATTCAGCACACCAACGTCCGTGCTCAGGTCGGTGCCGTGATGCTGTTCGATCGAGAACTCCGCGCGCTGTGCGCGGCCCGTTTCGAGCACGAACCAGCGTTGGGTGCCGTCCTCTGCGTGTGCAGCTAGCAGAATGCGTTGCGCGGCAGAGATTCCCAACGCGAGCGCGGTACGACCCGGTGAGCCGCCAGCCGTCCGCGTCGCGAACGGCGCGCACCTCGGAATGTTCGGGCAGCACGACCGCCGCGGTCGCGCCTGCGGCGAGGTCGGAGACCAATGAAGCGCCCGATTCATCGGCCATGATTCGCCACGGCACTGGCTGTCGCGGTGCTCAGCAGCGGCCCCGGCAACAACGCCGCCGCGGCGGTTTCGATCACGCATGCGAGGTCGGCCAGCGTGCCGCCCTGGCCGCCTGCCTCCTCGGGCAGGTGCACCGCATGAAACCCGTGTGCGGTGAATTCCTCCCACCAGGGCGGCAGTTCGCCCGCTGCGATGGAGTCGAACGAGGCCCGCGTCTTTTCTATCGGCGCGTGGCGCGCCGCGAACCGGCCCACAGCGTCGACCAGTTGTTCCTGCTCGGTCGTTATCGCCAGCACCATACGGCGTCAGCTCTCCAGCCCGAGGATGCGTGCGGCGTTGCCGTACAGGAACTTCGGCCACACCTCGTCCTTCAACGGCACGTTCGGCAGCTCGCTGAAGATGCGTTCGAGTGACAGACCCATCGGGAAATAGCCGGCGTAGAGCACCTTGTCGGCACCGCGCGAGTTCGCGTAGTCGATGATGGCCTTCGGGTAGTACTTGGGTGCGAAGGCCGAAGTCGAGTAGTACAGGTTGGGCCACTTCAACATCAGCTTGACGGCGAGGTCCTCCCAGGGCTCGCAGCCGTGACGGGTGACGAACACCAGATCAGGGAAGTCGAACATCACGATGTCGATTCGTGAAACCTCTTGCGGTGTAAACGGAACACGCGGTCCGGGCACGCCGGCGCAAACGAAGATCGGGATTCCGAGTTCGACGCACGTGGCATAGATCGGGTACATCTTCGGATCGTCGATCGGAACCTGCGGGAAGGTACCGGCCGGGAACACCGACGTCGCGCGGATGCCGTACTGCTCGTACTCGCGTCGGATCGCGTTCACCGAACCCATGACGTCGTTCGGGTCGGAGATGGCGCCGGACGGTATGAAGCGGTCTGGGAACGTCTTCAGCGCCAATTCAGCGGAGTCCTCGCTGACGCCGATCATCGCCTTTTCGATGCGGAACCGATCCATCTGCTGCAGCACCAGTGACACCGGGTCGTCGGTCGGCAGCCCCTTTGGCACATCCTTGAACATGTACTCGACCGGGAACTCGAAGTCCTCCTTGGACTCACGGTCCTTCGTCTGCTTGCGGATGAAGTCGTACTGAGCCGAACCCTCGTGGGGGAAGCCGATCATCGTGTCGATAACCGGCAGACCGACGGGTCCGGCCATGGCATCCTCCGATCAATCGTGCGCGACGGAACCGTCGCCTTTGAGCAATATTGAAACACGGTTCTACCTATGTCAAGATAGCAAGGCCCCACTAGCTGCTATAACGACTGATAGAGTCATCCACAACCGCTGAGAAGCGTCAGTTCACAGAGAACAGTGTTCTCAAACGCCCCGCTTCAACGCCAGGTCAAGCCGGAGGTCGTCACCGTCAACACGAAAGCCCCCGAGCACGCCCAGAGCGACATCGTCCCGCTGACTGATATGAACAGCGGGCAGTTGGTGCGGCGCGCCAAGATCATCGAAGCCGTGATCGACCTGATCGGCGACGTCGGCGCCGATGCGGTTCAGATGCGCGATGTGGCGGGGCGGTCAGGAGTCGCACTGGCCACCGTCTACCGCTACTTCAGCTCGAAAGAGCATCTGTTGGCTGCGGCCCTTGAAGACTGGCAGAAGCGGTTGACGCGTCGCATCATGGCGGCGGGCGCACCGGTTGGCGAGAGCCCGCTGCCCGGCATTCTGGATTATCTGCAGCGTGCCCAGCGCGCATTTCACCGCAACCCCAGGATGACCGCATTGATGCTTCAGACGATGACATCCACCGATCCCGAGGCCAAAGCGGCGATCGACCACATGGGCCGCACCAACGTCGAGTTGTTCAATCGCCTGCTCGAAGGCGTTGCAACAGAAGAGATTGCGCGTATCAGCTTCGGCATCAACGCTGCATTGACCAGTGCCCTCACTGCGGTCCTCGTCGGCATGATGACCCTGGAGGAGTCGTTGAGCCGGGTTGAATGGGTCGCACGCACGCTGATGATTTCAGTGGGGTGAAACTCTCGGAGAAACGGTTTTCGCAGTTGCCTGCAAACCCCTGCATGCTCACGCGTGAGCAGCCCTTGAACAGAAAGGCCGCGGAATTTCATGTCTACTGACCAGCCGACTACGCCGAAAGTGAGTGTGGGCGCGGTGTTCCGTCCACAGTTCGCACCCGAACGCGTGGCAGCCGCGGCCGCGGCTGCGGACGCCGCAGGCCTCGACGAGTTATGGCTGTGGGAAGACTGCTTTCTATCCGGCGGGATCTCGGCAGCGGCCATGGCGCTGGCCAACAGCCGGCGGCTGAAGGTCGGTGTCGGGGTGTTGCCCGTACCGATGCGCAACGTGGCCATCACCGCGATGGAGATCGCCGCGCTGGCTCGCGCATACCCGGGCCGCGTCCGGATCGGGCTCGGTCACGGCGTCCAGGACTGGATGGCACAGATCGGCGAGAAGGTCGCCTCGCCGATGACCTTGCTGCGCGAGTACGTCACGGTGCTGTCCGCGCTGTTGCGCGGCGAGCGCGTCACCCACGACGGCCGATACGTGAAAGTCACCGACGTCCGTCTCGATTGGCCGCCGGACCCGAACACCGAACTTCTGGTAGCCGGCGAAGGGCCGCGGACACTGGAGCTCACCGGCGAACTCGGCTCAGGGACAGTGGTCACGTCGGGCACGTCGCCCGACGGCCTACGGAAAGCCAGGCAGCACATCCTTGCGGGCATCGCCAAACACACTGAGCCGAAAACACATTCGACCGTCGTCTACGTGGTGTGTGCCACCGGACCCGACGCGGCCCGGCAGGTTCAAGACGAGGTCGCGTACTGGAAGTACGATCCCGCCAAGGACCTCGCCGCGTACGGCACCCCGGAGGAGATCGCCACCGCAGCACAACGGTGGATCGACGCAGGCGCGGACACGATCGTGTTCCAGCCCTCGCCAGCGGTGGACATCGAGGAGTTCGTCGGCGTCATCGGGAGTCAGGTGCAGCCGTTGATAGAGGCCTATCCGACCGAACGGAACCGTGCCGCTCGACCGAGCAGCTCCTGATCCGGCTCGTCCAGCGGGACGTGGTGAGACACGTATACGTCGACGACTGCGTCGAACCGCCGCAGCACTGCGCGCGGGCTGATGCCGAACCAGCTTCGGCACTCCTTCTCGGGCAGGGGCCCGTCGGAAGCCCGGCTGAGCACGAACGCGAGAATCCTGCGGTCGTAGCAATCCAGGTGCATCATTGTTTCCCACTCATCTGCGTGGGAGATTTTCAGCGCAGACATCGCGTCAGCACTCGACGTAGTTCACGGGGACGTTCACTGCGAGCCCTCCGGTCGATGTTTCCTTGTATTTGGAGCTCATGTCGGCACCCGTCGTGCGCATCGTCTCGATGACTTGGTCGAGGGTCACGTGGTGTATGCCATCGCCGCGCAGCGCCATTCTGGCCGCATTGATGGCCTTTCCCGCGGAGATCGCGTTGCGCTCGATGCACGGGATCTGGACGAGCCCCCCGATCGGGTCGCAGGTGAGCCCAAGGCTGTGTTCCATCGCGATCTCGGCGGCGTTCTCCACCTGTTCCGTTGTGCCGCCGAGGATTTCGGCGAGACCGGCGGCGGCCATAGAAGCGGCCGAGCCGACTTCGCCCTGGCAGCCCACTTCTGCGCCCGAGATGGAGGCGCGCTCCTTGTACAGCGAACCGATGGCGCCCGCGGTAAGCAGGAACCGGATCGCGGTGTCGTCCGGATTGCGCTTCCCTGCCTGCGTGTAGTGCGTGGCGTAGTGGAGCACGGCGGGCACGATGCCTGCGGCACCGTTGGTCGGTGCCGTGACGATCCGCCCCCCGGACGCGTTCTCCTCGTTGACGGCGAGGGCGACGAGGTTCACCCAGTCCTCTGCGAACTCCGGTCGCCGGTCCGGATCTTCGTCGTTGAGCCGCTCGTACCAGTCCTTCGCCCGGCGCCGCACGCGCAGTGACCCGGGCAGGAAGCCGTCCCGACCGATGCCGCGCTTCTCGCATTCGACCATCACATTGCGGATGTGCAGCAGTCGCTCGTGGATCTCGGCGGTCGAGCGCGTTTCGCGTTCGACCGCCAGCATGAGCTCACTGATGCTGCGGCCGTGGTGGTTGCAGAGCTCAAGCATCTCCTTTGCAGAGCCGAATGCCAGCGATCGTGTGTTCGTGCGCCGCGGCGCGGACTCCTCGCTCTCGGCTTCGGTGACGACGAAGCCGCCGCCGATCGAGAAGTAGGTCTCGCGATGGAGCTCGAGGGCGGCCCCGTCGAAGGCGGTGATCGTCATGCCGTTGGGATGGAACGGCAGGATGGTCAGCGGTCGCAGCACCAGATCTTGCTCGGTGAGTGCGATCTGCCGTGCGCCTCCGAGTGCGATGTGGCCGCTGGATCGCATGGCGTCTACGCGCCGCTCCATCTCATCGGTTTCGATTTCTTCGGGCCTGTAGCCCTCGAGCCCGAGCAGTACCGCGGTGAACGTGCCGTGCCCAGCGCCGGTGGCCGCCAGCGATCCGAATAGGTCGACGCGCACGTCGGCGACGTCGTCGAACGCACCCAACGTGTGCAGGTCGGAGACGAACCTGGCCGCGGCCCGCATCGGCCCAACGGTGTGGGAGCTCGACGGGCCGATTCCGACCGAAAAGAGATCGAACACGCTGATCGTCATTCGGGCACCGGTTCCTTTCCCTGGTTCGGCTGTCAGACGAGCTCAAACAGTTGATCGACATCTGATATATGAGTCGTTACACTACGATAGGTCAGGACTCCGAGCTGGTCAAGAGTGCACGTTGCGCAACACGTTGCGTCTTGACCAACACCGTTCGGGTGACATACATTATAAATATCTTGACGTGTTAGATGATCCGTCTGAAATATTAGAAGGCCGGTTTGGTATGTCCATGCAGCTCATCGACCCGCTCCTGCAGCAGTTCCAGCTGAAGAACCTCACCCTGCGCAACCGGGTCGTCAGCACGTCCCACGAGCCGTCGTACACCGAGGACGGCATGCCCAAGCGCCGCTACCGCCTCTACCACGAGGAGAAGGCCAAGGGCGGCATCGGGCTGACCATGATGGGCGGCTCCGCGGTGGTCGCCCCTGACAGCCCCGCCGCCTTCGGCAACCTGCACGTCTACAAAGACGAGATCGTGCCGTGGCTGCGCGAGTTGGCCTACGGCGTCCACGAGCACGGCGCGGCGGTGATGTGCCAGATCACCCACCTGGGCCGCCGCACAAGCAATTATGACGGCGACTGGCTTCCGGTCATCGCACCGTCGCCGATCCGTGAACCCGCGCACCGCGCGTTCCCGAAAATTGCCGAGGAATGGGACCTGGACCGCATCGTGCGCGCGTACGCCGATGCCACCGCCAGGTGTCGCGAGGCGGGCCTTGACGGTATCGAGCTCGAGGCGTACTCCCATCTGCTCGACTCGTTCTGGTCCCCGCTGACCAATCACCGCAACGACGAATACGGGATGGGCAGCATCGAGGACCGACTTCGGTTCCCGCTGAGGGTTATTCGCGCGGTGCGCGAGGCGGCCGGCCCCGACTTCGCGGTCGGCATCCGCATGTCTCTCGACGAGGGTGAGCCCGGCGGGGTGCAGTACGACGAGGGGGTGGAGATCGCCAAGCGCGTGGTAGCCGAGGGCATCGACTTCATCAGCGTGATCAAGGGCTACATGGCCAGTGACGAAGGGCTGTCGCGGGTCATCCCGCCGATGGGAACTCCGGTCGCACCCCACCTCGAGTTCGCGGGCCGGGTCAAGCAGGCCCTGGAGATCCCCGTCATGCATGCGTCCCGGATCAACGATGTGGCGACCGCGCGTCATGCGATCCGCGATGGATTGATCGACCTCGTCGGGATGACCCGTGCACACATCGCCGACCCGCATATCGTCGCCAAAATCCAAGCGGGCGAGGAAGACCGGATCCGGCCGTGCGTCGGTGCGAGCTACTGCCTCGACGAGATTTACCAGAGTCGCGACGCCAAGTGCGTGCACAACGCGTCGACCGGACGCGAGGACCGCATGCCCCACAAGGTGCCCGCCGCAACCGGACCGGCGAAGACCGCGGTGGTCGTCGGCGGTGGCCCTGCCGGACTCGAGGCGGCGCGTGTGCTCGGCGAGCGCGGACACAAGGTGACCGTGTTCGAGGCGGCCGACGCGCCCGGTGGCCAGATCCGGCTGGCGTCGTCGGCGCCGCGACGGCGCGACCTGATCAGCATCATCGACTGGCGTCTTGCCGAGTGCAAGCTTCATGACGTCGACATCCGGACAAACAGCTACGCCGAGGCGGACGAGGTTCTCGCCGAGAACCCCGACATCGTGGTGGTGGCGACGGGGGGAGTGCCCAACACCGAATTCCTCACCGAGGGATCGCAATTGGTCAACGACGGCTGGGATGTGCTCTGCGGGGCGGTTCGTCCGCGCGGCCAGGTGCTCTTCTACGACGACAATGGCGGCCACCCGGGAATGGACGCCGCAGAGGTGCTGGCGCGAAGCGGGGTGGAACTCGAGATCGTTACCCCGGAGCGGACGTTGGCTCCAGATGTCGGCGGTGTGAACTACCCCGGCTACTTCAAGGTGTTCGCCGAGCACGACGTCCGGGTGACGCTCAACGAGCGCGTGACCGGCGTGCGGCGCAAGGACGGTCGCCTCGAAGTCGATCTCTACAACGAGTACGCGCATGCAACCAGGCAGCGCATCGTCGACCACGTTGTCGTCGAGCACGGCACCCTGCCGCTGGACGAGCTCTACTTCGACCTGGTTGCCGGGTCGTCGAACCTCGGCGAGGTCGACCAACAGGCCCTGCTCGACCTGCGCCCGCAGCAGGTCGTCCGCAATCCGGAGGGCGGCTATCAACTGTTCCGGATCGGAGACGCGGTCGCGAGCCGCAACATCCACGCGGCGATCTACGACGCCTTCCGGCTCTGCATCGTTCTCTAACCGAATTCGTCAGTACAACAACAGGGAGTGTTTTGATGCCACAACAAGTTCGAGGTGTGATCGCCCGGTCGAAGGGTGCGCCGGTTGAGGTCACCACGATCACGATCCCGGACCCCGGTCCCGGCGAGGTGGTCGTGCGGGTGCAGGCATGCGGTGTGTGCCACACCGACCTGACCTACCGTGAGGGCGGCATCAACGACGAGTTTCCCTTCCTGCTCGGCCATGAGGCAGCGGGCGTGGTTGAAGAGGTCGGCGGGGGCGTCGGATCGGTGGCCGTCGGCGACTTCGTGATCCTGAACTGGCGTGCGGTCTGCGGAGAGTGCCGCGCCTGCAAGCGCGGCCGTCCCCAGTACTGCTTCGACACCCACAACGCCGCCCAGAAGATGACCCTGGAGGACGGGACCGAACTCACCCCTGCCCTCGGCATCGGCGCGTTCGCGGAGAAGACGCTCGTGCACGCGGGCCAGTGCACAAAGGTCGACCCCGACGCCGACCCGGCCGTCGTCGGGCTGCTCGGGTGCGGTGTGATGGCCGGCCTTGGCGCGGCGGTGAACACCGGCAACGTCTCTCGCGGCGACTCGGTCGCCGTCATCGGCTGCGGCGGCGTCGGCGACGCCGCGATCATGGGGGCCATGCTCGTAGGCGCGGGCACCATCATCGCCGTTGACCGTGATCCGCGGAAGTTGGAGTGGGCGCGCGAACTCGGTGCCACCCACACCGTGAACGCCGCCGACACGGATACCGTCGAGGCCGTCCAGGAGCTGACGGGAGGATTCGGCGCCGATGTCGTCATCGACGCCGTCGGCCGTCCGGAGACGTGGCGCCAGGCGTTCTACGCACGCGACCTCGCGGGCACCGTTGTGCTGGTTGGGGTTCCGACACCGGAGATGAAGCTCGAGATGCCGCTGGTCGACTTCTTCTCCCGCGGTGGGTCGCTGAAGTCGTCGTGGTACGGCGACTGCCTGCCTGAGCGCGATTTTCCGACGCTCGTCGACCTGTATCAGCAGGGCCGCCTGCCGTTGGAGCGCTTCGTCTCCGAGCGCATCAAGCTCGACGAGGTCGAGGACGCGTTCCACACCATGCACAAGGGCGACGTGCTGCGTTCGGTGGTCGTGCTGTGAGCGGTGCGCTTCGCATCGACCGCGTCGTCACGTCGGGCACGTTCAGCCTTGACGGCGGCACCTGGGAGGTCGACAACAACGTCTGGGTCGTCGGCGACGACAGCGAGGTCGTGATCATCGACGCCGCGCACACCGCGGGGCAGGTCGTCGACGCCGTCGCCGGGCGTAATGTCGTCGCCGTGATTGTCACCCACGGCCACGACGACCACGTCACCGTCGCGCCGGAGTTGGCCCTCGCGCTGCACGCCCCCGTCCTTCTTCATCCCGGTGACGACGTGCTGTGGAAGATGTCGCACCCGGAGGAGACGTACTGGAACCTCGACGGCGATCAGCGAATCGGTTTGGCGGGCACCGAACTTCAGGTCATCCACACCCCTGGGCATTCGCCCGGCTCGGTGTGCCTGTACGCACCTGAGGCGGGCGCGCTGTTCTCCGGTGACACGCTGTTCAACGGGGGCCCGGGCGCCACCGGGCGGTCCTACAGCGACTTCGGAACCATCATCGACTCGATAAAGGGCTCGCTTTTCGCCCTGCCCGAGGAGACGCGCGTGCACACCGGCCACGGCGACCACACCACCATCGGCGCTGAGGCGCCCCACCTCGCCGAGTGGATCGCGCGAGGCCACTGACAAGGTGAAACCCGCCGACAGGTACGACTTCGACGAGGACGATGTCGTCGTCACCCATGAGAAGTCCTATGCCGCAGGTGTGCCCGCGGTGCTGGTATCGCTGCGGCGCGGGTTGGAGCAAATGGGCGTGGTGCGCACAACGCGCACGCTCGCGAAGCTGAACCAGCGCGAGGGATTCGACTGTCCTGGATGCGCGTGGCCGGAAACGCCCGGCCACCGCAAGCACGCCGAGTTCTGTGAGAACGGCGCCAAGGCCGTCGCCGAGGAAGCCACGACTCGGCGGGTGGACCCGGAGTTCTTCGCCGCCCATCCCGTCGCGGACCTGTTGGAGCACACCGACTACTGGCTCGGTCAACAGGGGCGGCTGACCCACCCGATGGTGCTGCGCGAGGGCGCGACGCACTACGAGCCGATCGACTGGGACGCGGCGCTGAAGTTGATCGCCGACGAACTACGGGCGCTGGACTCGCCGGACGAAGCGGCGTTCTACACGTCGGGCAGAACGTCGAACGAGGCGGCGTTTCTCTACCAACTGCTGATCCGCAGCTTCGGCACCAACAACATGCCGGACTGCTCGAACATGTGCCACGAGTCGTCCGGCACCGCACTGCAGCAGAGTATCGGCATCGGCAAGGGGTCGGTCTCGGTGCCCGACCTCGAAAATGCCGACCTGATCCTGATCGCAGGCCAGAACCCCGGCACGAATCACCCGCGAATGCTCTCGGTACTGGAGAAGGCAAAGGCCAACGGCGCCAGGGTGATCGCGATCAACCCGCTGCCCGAGGCGGGGCTGCTGCGGTTCAAGGATCCGCAGAAGGCGCACGGCGTGATCGGTGACGGCGTCGTCATCGCCGACGAATTCCTGCAGATCCGCATCGGTGGCGATCAGGCGCTGTTCCAGGGGCTGGCCAAGCTCCTGCTCGAGGCCGAGGACCGCAACCCCGGCACAGTGCTTGACGCGGCGTTCATCGCCGACCACTGCGCGGGATTCGACGCCTACGCCGAGCACATCCGGGCGGTGGACATCGACACCGTGCTCGCCGCGACAGGGCTATCCCGTGCCGAACTCGAAGGGACAGCCGCCGCGTTGATGGCATCCTCGGCGACCATCATCTGCTGGGCCATGGGCCTCACACAGCAGACCCACGGCGTCGCGACCATCCAGGACGCGACCAACCTTCTGCTGATGCAAGGCATGATGGGCAAGCCCGGCGCCGGGGTGTGCCCGGTACGCGGGCACTCAAACGTCCAGGGTGACCGCACGATGGGCATCTGGGAGAAGATGCCCGAGTCGTTCCTTGCCGCGCTCGACTCGGAGTTCGGCATCGCCAGCCCGCGGAAGCACGGCCACGACGCCGTCGACGCCATCCGTGCGATGCGCGACGGCAGGGTGTCGGTGTTCATGGCGATGGGAGGCAATTTCGTCAGTGCCACCCCCGACACCGAGGTCACTGAGGCCGCGCTTCGCAATTGCGCTCTCACCGTGCAGGTTTCGACCAAGCTCAACCGATCGCATCTGGTCGCGGGGCGCACCGCGCTGATCCTTCCGTCGCTTGGCAGGACCGACAAGGACGTCACAGGTGGCCGCAAACAAGTTGTCAGTGTCGAGGATTCGATGTCGGTCGTGCATCTCTCCCGCGGCAGCCTGAAGCCGGCCAGCGACTATCTGCGCAGCGAGGTCTCGATCGTGTGCGGACTGGCCCAGGCCTTGTTCGGTCGCGAGCACGCGGTGCCGTGGGCGGATTTCCAGGCCGACTACGACCGGATCCGCGAATCCATCTCGCGCGTCGTTCCTGGCTTCGCCGACTTCAACAGCCGTGTGCGCCAACGCGATGGCTTCGTCCTGCCTCACCCTCCGCGCGACGAACGCCGGTTCGCCACCGCCAATGGCAAGGCCAACTTCGTGGTCAATGCGTTGCACTGGCTGCCAATGCCTGCCGGTAGGCTGATTCTGCAGACGATGCGCAGTCACGATCAGTACAACACCACCATCTACGGCCTCGACGACCGCTATCGCGGTGTGAAAGGCGGGCGCAGGGTCGTGTTCTGCCACCCGGACGACATCACCGATGCCGGATTCGCTGACGGTGATCGCGTCGACCTGGTGTCGGAATGGCCACTTCCCGACGGCGGCATCGAGGAACGGCGCGCGGAGGACTTCCGCCTCGTGCCGTATCCGACGCCGCGGGGAAATGCCGCGGCCTACTATCCGGAAACCAACCCGCTGATCCCGCTCGACCACGTCGCCCGCGGTTCGAACACCCCCGTCTCCAAGGCCGTCACCATCCGGCTGGAAGGCCGAACCTAGGGCGTCAGAACATCTTCCGGATGTCGTCCTCGAACTCTCGCACGTGGGCCTCGGCCAGCTGGCGCGCGCGGGTGCCGTTGCGATCGAGGATCGCCTGAAGAATCTCCGCCTGGCCGTGCACATGATGGTCGAGATCGGGGAGCCGCTCGCGCGCGAGGTTCCACATGCGCAGCGACAAGTCGAGGCTCTGGGTCAGGCTGTCGAGCAGATACGGGTTATGCGCCATCCGGTGAATCGCGCGGTGCACCAGCGCGTCGAGGTCGAGCAGCTGGGCCGGGTCGGTGCAAGCCACGACATCGTCGAGCAGTGACTGCAGCTCCTGACGCTCCTCGTAGCGCGCCTCGGTTGCCGCACGTTCGGCCGCAAGGCCTTCCAGGCGTTCCCGCATGTCGCAGATCGCCTCCAGGTCGGCCAGATCGAGGTCCGCGGCGTAACTTCCGCTGCGCGGATAGACGACGACCAGCCGGCCGTATGCCAGGCGTTTGATCGCCTCCCGCACCGGTGTCCTGCCGACGCCGAGTTCGGCGGCGAGCTGCTCCTCCTCGATGGGAGCTCCCGGTGGGATCTCCAGCGAGACGATCTTGTCGCGGATCGCGTCGTAGGCCTGATCGGACAGCAGCGGGCTGGAGGCAGGAGGCTTCACCGACGAGCGACTCGAGCGCACACCCGCCATGTCGACCACCTCCCTTTTTGATACACGACGCGACCCATCTGAGATGTCAGTTGCCAACGAAGTTACATCAGTTGGACGCGCCGAGACTGCGGAAGATGACGAAAATCTGGTCCCGATTCGTCAACAACCGTCGTCTCGTGAGCCGGTCACCAATCGACGCCGAATTCCTCTGCGGCGTCGATCAGCCAGTCGGCGAGGTAACCGGCGAACGACGAGCGCACGATGATGCGGTAGTCGGTTCCGTTGTCGCTCAACGGGATCAGCACTACTCCGGCCTGGCCGAACATCGTCTGCGCGGCGGCGCCGGGTCCGAACACCGCCGGGTGCAGGTCCAGCGAGCAGCCCTTGGCGATGACGTCCCGGGCATGTGCACCCCGAAGCCGAAGGGTGGTGCGCTGGGCCGAGACGTCGACCGCTGCGCCGCCGTGCTCGGACACCGCCTCGCGCAGCGTCGCCTCGAGCTCTTCACCGGCACGGCCTTCCGAGGTGATCAGCCATTCCTGCGGGCCGAACCAGATCACTGTGGCGTCGCGACCGGGCACGGCGGTAGACGACGTGGCAGGCAGCGTGTCAACGCCGAGCACGTCGGCGGCTGCAGCGCCGCCTGGTCCCGCCGCAACGACCCAGAGGTCGACCATCATGACGAACGGCTCCTCGACGAGGCTCGCCGACTTCGGCAAGCTCGCGAAACGCGGTTGCCAACTCTGTAACGGGCTACGGCGGGTGAGGGTGTCAGCCATCGCGGCGAGCTCCTTCTGGGTCGACGAGGACGGAGCCGGTGACCTCGACGGGCACAAGGGTGCCGTCCACCGGTACGTGCAAGGTGTCTCCGATGCGGGCGTGCCCGCCCTTGACGAGGGCGAGCGCGAACGGGCGCCCCAATTCGGCGCTGCGGTAGCTGGACGTGACGTGCCCGAGCATCGGCACGGGCGGCGGCGGCAGCTCACCGTCGTCGTTGTACTCGATGATCTGGGCGCCCTCGGGCAGCACCGTATCCGCGTCGGTGGGCAGCAGCCCAACGAACTGCTTGCGCAACGGGTTCAGGTTCTCGCTGCGGGTGAACGAGCGCTTGCCGACGAAGTCTGGCTTCTTCTTCGACACCGCCCAGCTCATGCCGAGATCCTGCGGGGTGATCGTGCCGTCGGTGTCCTGCCCGATGATCGGGTAGCCCTTTTCGGCGCGCAACACGTGCATCGTCTCGGTGCCGTAGGGGGTGATCCCGTGGCGTTCGCCCGCTGCGATCAGCCGCTCCCACAGCGCGGTCGCATACCAACCCATGACATTGACTTCGTACGCGAGCTCGCCGGAGAAGCTGACCCGGGCGACGCGCACGTGCACGCCGTCGAGTTCGGTGTCCCGCCACGCCATGAACGGGAATGCGTCATTGCTGACGTCAAGGCCTTCGAACACCGACCCGACGACGTCGCGCGACTTCGGGCCGACGACGGGGAAGGTGTGCCACTGTTCGGTGACCGACGTCAGGCGCACCCTCAGATGCGGCCACTCGGTCTGCAGCCACTCCTCCATCCACTCGAGGATGTGCGCCGCACCACCGGTGGTGGTGAACGCCATGAACCGGTCGTCGGCCAAGCGCATGACGGTGCCGTCGTCGATGACCATGCCGTCGACACCGCACATCACGCCGTAGCGGACCATACCGACCTTGAGCGTGCTCATCATGTTCGTGTAGAGCAGGTCGAGGAACTGTCCTGCGTCGGGGCCCTGGACGTCGATCTTGCCGAGCGTTGACCCGTCGAGGATGCCGACTCCGCCTCGGACGGCTGCGCATTCACGCAGCACCGCGGTCTCCATGTCTTCGCCCGGCAAGGGGTAGTAGCGCGGACGCTTCCACATGCCGACGTCCTCGAACACCGCTCCGCGCTCGACGTGCCATTCGTGCACCGCGGTCACCCGCTCCGGGTCGAACATGTGGCCGCGGTCGCGGCCGGCGAGCGCAGCGAACGCCACCGACGTGTAGGGGGGACGGAATGTGGTGACGCCGAGGTCCTCCATCGGGACGCCGAGCAGGTCGGATGTGATGCCGGAGGCGACGACACCGGACGTCTTGCCTTGGTCGTGCGCGGTGCCGATCGTCGTGTAGCGCTTGATGTGCTCCATCGATCGCATGCCTGCGCCGACCGCGCGGACCAGGTCGGCCACCGTGGCGTCGCGTTGGACGTCGACGAATTGTCGGGTCGCGGCCTTCGCGTCGGGCACGTACCACATCACGACACCGGCGGCTTCGGCTGGAGCCGGATCACCGGCGCCCGCAACGGGTTCCGATGCGGATGAGAAACCGAGCGCAGTGACCGCAGAGGCCGCCGCCTCGCGGCCGCTGCGCAGGCAGCCCGGCAGGTCGAACACGCCGTCGGCGGATCCGACGACGCTGATTGCGTCGAGAGTTTCGCCGGGTACGAATGCGCCGATGGCGTCGTCGTAGCGCAGCGCGCCGCGGGCCTGGCTGAACAGGTGAACCGCCGGGTTCCAGCCACCGCTGACGAGCAGCACATCGCAGGCGATGACGACCGGAGCGGTATCCTCGCCGGGCCGGTCCACGATCGCGTGGGTGATGCGTGCGTCGCCGCGCGTTCCGCTGACCACCGACCCAGGATGGATCGTGATGCCGCGCGCGGTGCATTCGTCGCGGAGGTCCTGCGTGACCCTTGGGCGGGCATCGACGATCGCGTTGATCGACACGCCCGCGTCGTGCAGGTCGAAAGCCGCCCGGTAGGCGCTGTCATTGGTGGTGAAGACGACACCGTGCTCGCCGACCTTGACGCCGTAGCGATGCAGAAATGTCCGCGCCCCGTTGGCGAGCATGATGCCCGGCCGGTCGTTGTCGGCGAACACGACGGGCCTCTCGTGTGCGCCGGCGGCGACCACGATGTGGCGCGCGCGGATGCGCCACACCCGTTGCCTGCTCACGGCGGCTGGTGCGTCGGCGCCCAGGTGGTCCGTACGTCGTTGCAGCGCAAGGACGAAGCCGTCGTCGTAGTGGCCGAAGGCTGTGGTGCGCTGCAGGTGGAGTACATCGGGATACGTCGCGAGTTCAGCAACAGCGTCGGCCACCCAGTCGGTCGCCGGCCTGCCATCGATCTGGTCGGTTGAGCCAAGCAGCGCGCCGCCTGCCTCGCTTTGTTCGTCGATCAACACGACCCGCGCCCCGGCGCGTGCCGCCGTCAATGCGGCTGCCAATCCGGCAGGTCCCGCACCGGCGACGAGCACGTCAGTGTGAACGTGTGTCGAGTCGTACTTTGCGGTGTCGGCTATCTCCGCCAGCCGGCCCTGGCCCGGAATGCCCCGCGCGACAAGGCCGTCGAACAATTCGACGGTGGTCGCGAGCAGCATGGGCTCGGGGAAGGGGTGCTCGATCTGGACGAGGCCGCCGGTGTCCTCGGCCCATGCGGCGGTGAAGCCGCGCGGGCGGCCCAGCTTGATGCTGGTGGTCACCTGATGCACGCCGTTGGCGAGCAGAGCCGATGCGAGGGTGTCACCGACGTGTCCGGTCAGCTCGCGGTCGTTGAAGGTGAAGGTCAGGGTGGTGTCTCGCGCGATGCGGCCACCGTGGCCGGTGCGGAAAGGTGCGTTCATCAGATCGTCGGCCTCTGCTCGTCGACGCGGTAGACGCGCTGGAATCGGTAGGTGGCGGTATCGCGGACGGCGTTGAACCAGCGGCGACAGCCTGCGCTGTGAGTCCACCGCTCGGCGAACAGGCCCTTGGGGTTGCTGCGGAAGAACACGTAGTGCGCCCACTGTTCGTCGGTCAACGCCTGCGGGTCCTCGGGATAGGCGACGTGAGCCTCGCCGCCGTAATGGAATTCGGTCTCTTCGCGGGGCCCGCACCACGGGCATTCGATCAGTTGCATGTGTCGGTCCTGTACTCGATTGAGGGTGCTTGCGGTTTTCAGTGCGCGACGCCCGCGGCGCCGTGTTCGTCGACCAGCGCGCCGGTCACGAACCGGTCGAGGCCGAACGGGGCGATGTAGGGGTGTAGCGCGTCGTTGGCGATCGTGTCGGCAAGGCACAAGCCGATTCCCGGCGTCGCCTTGAATCCGCCTGTGCCCCAACCGGCGTTGAGATACAGGTTCTCGTATTGGGTGCGGCCGACGATGGGGGAGGCGTCGGGGCAGACGTCCACGATGCCTGCCCAGGTGCGCAACAGGTGCGCGCGGGCGAAGATGGGGAACAGCTCGACGGCGGCCGCCATCTGGCGTTCGATGATGTGGAAAGCGCCGCGCTGGCCGTAGCCGTTGTAGGAATCGATCCCGGCGCCCATCACCAGCTCGCCCTTGTGGGCCTGAGATACGTAGACGTGCACGGCATTCGACATCACGATCGTCGGATGAACAGGTTCCAGCAGCTCGGAAACCAGCGCCTGCAGAGGATGGCTCTGCAACGGCGTGCGGATGCCAAGCATGTCGGTCAACGTCGAGGTGTGCCCGGCCGCGCAAAGCGCGACCTGGCCTGCGCCGATGGTGCCGCGCGTCGTACGCACCCCGGTCACCTTGTCGCCGTCGGTGTCGAACCCGATGACCTCACAGTTCTGGATGATGTCGATGCCGGCCTCGTCGGCGCGGCGGGCGAATCCCCACGCGACATAGTCATGTTTGGCAATGCCTGCGCGCGGCTGGTATGTCGCGCCGAGCACGGGGTAGCGAATGTCATTGGAGATGTTGACGATCGGACACAGCTTCTTGACCTCGTCGGGCTCGACCCACTGCGCGTCGATGCCGTTGAGCTTGTTGGCCTCGACGCGCCGCACGCTGTCGCGGACATCCTGCAGGCTGTGCGCGAGGTTGAGCACACCGCGCTGACTGAACAGGATCGGGTATCCGAGATCCTCCTCGAGGCCTTCCCATAGCTTGAGCGAATGCTCATAGATGCGTGAGCTCTCGTCCCATAGGTAGTTCGACCGGATCAGGGTGGTGTTGCGCGCCATGTTGCCGCCGGCAAGCCAGCCGCGCTCGAGCACCGCCACGTTGGTGATGCCATGGTTCTTGGCCAGGTAGTGCGCCGTCGCCAGACCGTGCCCGCCGCCGCCGACGATCACGACGTCGTAGTTCTTCTTCGGTTCGGGTGTACGCCAGAGGAATTCGGGATGGTCGGGCAGGTGTGCGCCCGGGGGCGTCGGCGTCGACGGGCTCACAGCGAGGCCTCCGTCAGGTTCGGGTAGAGCGGGAAGCGCCGCGAAAGTACGTCGACCCGATCGCGCAGCGCGTCGAGGTCGGCGTCGTCGGCACCGGGCCGCAGTGCGAGGCTGATGATGTCGGCGACCTCACGGAAGCCGTCGAGATCGAAACCGCGGGTCGCCAGCGCCGCGGTGCCGATGCGCACTCCCGAGCTGACCATGGGCGGCCGCGGGTCGAACGGAACAGCGTTGCGGTTCACCGTGATTCCAACCCGGTGCAGGCGATCTTCTGCCTGCTTCCCGTCGAGTTCGGATTCGCGAAGGTCGACCAGAACGAGGTGGACGTCGGTGCCACCGGACACCACATTGATGCCCGCGCTGCGTGAATCCTCCTGCAGGAGGCGCTCGGCGAGAATCTTCGCGCCATCGAGGGTGCGCTGCTGGCGCTCACGGAACTCCGGCTCGGCGGCGAGCTTGAACGAGACCGCCTTGGCGGCGATGACGTGCTCGAGCGGACCACCCTGCTGGCCGGGGAACACCGAAGAGTTGATCTTCTTGGCCAGCGCTTCGTCGTTGGTGAGGATGATCCCACCGCGCGGACCGCCGAGCGTCTTGTGCGTCGTGGACGTGACCACGTGCGCGTGGGGGACGGGTGAGGGATGCAGCCCGGCGGCCACAAGGCCTGCGAAGTGCGCCATGTCGACCATCAGGTAGGCGCCCACTTCGTCAGCGATGCGCCGGAATTCGGCGAAATCGAGCTGCCGTGGGTACGCCGACCATCCGGCCAGGATCAGCTTGGGCTTGCGTTCGCGGGCCAACTGCTCGACCTCGGCCATGTCCACCCGGTGGTCGTCCTCGGACACGTGGTAGGCGGCGACGTCGTATAGCTTGCCGGAGAAGTTCAGCTTCATCCCGTGCGTGAGATGGCCGCCGTGGGGCAGTGCAAGGCCGAGGATGGTGTCACCAGGGGTGAGCAATGCGGCCATCACGGCGGCGTTGGCCTGGGCCCCGGAATGCGGCTGTACGTTGGCGAATTCGGCGCCGAAGAGATTCTTGAGTCGGTCGATGGCGAGCTGCTCGGTCACGTCGACGTGTTCGCAGCCGCCGTAGTAGCGCCGTCCGGGATAACCCTCGGCGTACTTGTTGGTCAGCACCGAGCCTTGCGCCTGCATGACGGCCAACGGCGCGAAGTTCTCGCTGGCGATCATCTCGAGCGTGCTCTGCTGGCGGTTCAGCTCATCGGCGATCGCGCGGTAGACGTCGGGATCAAGCTCGGCAAGCCCCTCGGTCAAGATGGGGTTGGCGGCCCGCGCCGTGGCCAGTCCTGCGGTGTCGAGAGTCATGGTCGCCTTTCTGACATTCCAGTTGATCGTTTACTAATATATCAACTGTGGGATAGGCTAAGGTCAGAACGCGACCACGTCAATAGGCCGGTCTCGATCAGAAAGGAGCGGCGATGACCCTTTCGGAATTGTCATTCGTTGATGCCGACGCCGGCGCAGAAACCAATGCGGACCGCGCCTACGAAATCGTGCGCGAGCGCCTGGTGATGCTCGACATCCGGCCCGGCGAGCCGATCAATGACGACCGCCTTGCCGCCGAACTCGGCTTTGGCCGCACTCCTGTCCGTGAGGCGCTCAAGCGCCTCGAGCGCGATCGTCTCGTGATCGCCTACCCGCGTCGCGGCACCTTCGCCACCGCAGTGGACATGACCGACCTCGCCGACATCTCCGAGATCCGCAAGCAGCTGGAACCGATGGCCGCCGCCCGCGCTGCCCGCACGGCATCCTCGGAATCCAGGGCGCGACTGACCTCGCTCGCCGAGGGGATCGCCGGGATCGACGACACCGACGACCCCCGCGAGGTGCTGCGACACGACGTGCACGTCCATCGCGAGATCTACCGCGCCTCAGGCAATCCGCACCTCGAGACGATCCTTGTCGGCCTTGACGCTCACGCGACGCGGATCTGGTGCCTGTTTCTCGACCGACTCCCCGACGTCGCGAGCCACGTCCGCGAGCACATCGGCCTATTGGACGCGATCGTCGCCGGGGAGGAGGAGTCCGCAGCCGCCCTGACGCTCGCCCACGTCACCGGATTCGAGCAGGCGATCCGAGCGCTGCTGTAGTCGCGCGCCCAGGTAACTGATATATCATTGGCGCAGCAGGATCAGATCAGTTGCCAGGGTTGCGGGATTCGTCGCGTCGTGAAGGGATCGGCCAGTGACGGTTGTCGGTGTGGAATCGCTCGGCGAAGTCGATCTTGCGGCAATGTCGTTTGCCGATCAGGCATATCTCGTCATCCAGGACAAGCTGATCATGCTTGACATCCGCCCCAACGAGGCGATTGTCGAGAGCGACCTTGCCGCACAGCTCAAACTGGGCCGAACCCCGGTCCGCGAGGCACTCAAGCGGCTGGAATCCGATCGGCTGGTGGTGTCGTTTCCGCGCCGCGGCACCTTTGCCACCGGGGTCGATGTGGCCGATCTTCGCCACATCTCGCAGATCCGCGTCAACCTCGAGCCGGTCGCGGCCCGCGCCGCGGCCGATAACGCGTCCGCCGCCGTGCGTGAACACCTGCTCGATCTGGCTGAGCGAACCGCCGCGCTGAACATCGAGAACATCGATCGGCACGAACTCATGCGATGGGACCTGCGGGTGCACCGCGCCATCTACCGCGCCACCGGCAATCCCCATCTCGAGGACGTCCTGATTCGGTACGACAACCTCGCGACACGGATCTTCTGCCTGTTCCTCGACCGGCTTCCCACCGTGGCTCGGCACGTGGGCGAGCACACGGAATTGTTGCGGACCATCGCAGCGGGAGACGGCGATGCGGCTGCCGCGATCGCACTGCAACACGTGACCGGATTCGAGGAAGCCGTCCGCGCCATCGTCTGACGCACCGGCGTCAGCTGAAGACGACGGTCCGGTGCCCGTGCAGCAGGACCCGGTTCTCGCAGTGCCACCGCACCGCCCGCGACAGGGCCAGTGCCTCGGCGTCCTGACCGACCGTGGCGAGACTGCGACGGGGTCGTAGGAGTTGTCGATGCGGATGACGTCCTGCTCGATGATCGGGCCCCTCGTCGAGGTCGGGGGTCACGTAGTGTGCGGTCGCGCCGACCAGTTTGACGCCCCGGTCGTAGCGCCTGGTGGTACGGCTTGGCGCCCTTGAAGCCCGGCAGGAACGAGTGGTGGATGTTGATCGCTCGGCCCGCCCAGGCATTGCACGCCTCGTCGGAGAGCACCTGCATGTAGCGCGCGAGCACCACCAGATCGGCATCGAGTTCGTCGACGAGCGCCAGCAGCCGCGCCTCTGCCTCCGGCTTGGTGGTGGGGGTCACTGGGATGTGCACGAAGGGCAGGCCCGCCGCCTCGGCCATCGGCCGCAGCACCTCGTGGTTGGACACCACCGCGACCAGCTCGCCGCCCAGAGTGCCTGCCCGCCAACGGAAGATCAGATCGTTGAGGCAGTGCCCCATCTTCGGAGACCATCACGATGACCCGCGGCTGCTCGGTCCCATCGAAGCGGAAAGTCATCCCGAATTCGGCTGCGACGGAAGAGAATTGTTCGGTCAGCGCGTCGATGTCGACGGAGTCGTCCGGGCAGACGAACGTCGTGCGCAAGAAGAACTCCTGGCTGGCGACGTCGTCGAACTGCTGGTGTTCGGCGATGTCGTAATGGCGGGAGAACAGGAACGAGCTGACGGCATGCACGATGCCGGGGCGCTGCTGGCAGCTCAGCGTCAGGGTGAAGGTCTGGGTCATGACCGGATCTTCTTCATCTCGGGGTCGACAAGTGGCTCGGCGACGACGGTGGCCGAGACGCGGCGGTCGAAGTACTGGATCTCGACGCTCGGTTCCGATACCCGCGCTCGCAGGGCAGCCAGGCGTAGGCGATCGGCGCCCCGACGGTGTGCCCGAAGGCTGCGCTGGTGACGTATCCGGCCGGTGCGCCGTCGACGAACACCGGCTCGGACCCGAGCACGACCGATTTGCCATCGTCGATCTTCAGGCAGGCCAGGCGTCGTTCCACGGTGTCGTCGGAAACGCTCGGCGAGCGCGTCACGCCCCACGAACTCGCCCTTCTGCGCGCGCACGGCGAACCCCAGACCCGCCTCGATACGGGTTGTGCTCGGTGGTCATATCCGTGCCCCACGAGCGGTAGCCCTTCTCCATCCGCAAGCTGTTGAACGCCGCCCGGCCCGCGGCGATGATGCCGATGCCGCTGTCCCTCGGCCCATAGCGCATCCCACAGTCGCAGGCCGTTGCTCGGCGGTGGTGTAGAGCTCCCAGCCGAGTTCGCCCACATAGGACAGCCGCATCGCGGTCGACTGGAACCCCTGCGATCCGAACCTGCTTGGACCGGAAGTACTTGAACGACTCGTCTGGAGAAGTCGTCGCGGCTCAACGCCGAGACGAGATCGCGGGCACGCGGACCCCACAACGCCGATGCAGCATGTTTCGCCGGTGATGTCGCGGACCGCGACGCTGCCGTCGGGGGGCGCTTGGCGCCGGAAGTAGTCCAGGTCCAGGTTGCCGTTCGCGCCGACCTGGAATGTGTCCTGCGATAGCCGGGCGACGGTGAGGTCGCTTCGCACGCCGCCCGCGGCATCCAGAGCCAATGTGTAGGTGACCGAACCGACCGACTTGTCCATCTTGCCGGTGGTCAAGCCGCTCCAACATCGCCAGCGCGCCAGGGCCCGGAGATCTCGAGCCGCTTCAGCGGCGTCATGTCATAGAGCGCCACCGCTGTCCTGGTGCGCCATGCCTCGGCGGCGACGATCGGGGAGTGGAACATGGCCGCCCAGTCGTCGCGCGCGGGCGGCTGCCACTCGACGGGCAGCTCGTCGACCAACCCGGCGTTCGCCTCGAACCAGTGTGGCCGTCTCCCAGCCCGCTGGCTCTCGAGGAACATCGCGCCGAGTTCCTTCTGCCGCGCGTAGAACGGGCTGACGCGCATATTGCGCGGGGACTCCTTGGGCTGCAACGGATGCAGGATGTCGTAGATCTCGACGAAGTTCCTGTTGCGATGTCTCGCTGACATAGTCGGGATCGAGTTGCACCTCTTCGAAACGGTGCACGTCGCAGCCGTTTAGTTCGATCTCGGAACGGCCATCGATCAGCAACTGTGCCACCGCTCTTCGCCACGCCTGCGGAGTGCGTCACCCACACCGCTTCTGCGATCCAGAAGCCGGCGACGTCCGGTGATTCGCCGACCAACGGTCCGCCGTCCGGGGTGAAGGAGAAGATTCCGTTGAAACCCGATTCGATCGTCGCCGTCTGCAAGGCAGGGCAGCAGTTGTTTGCACTGCTCCCAGGCCGGGGCGAAGTCCTCTTCGGTGAAGGCCAGCATCGATGGCATCGCATCTGCGGTGATCGTCGCCGTCGGGCAGCTCGCGCATATCCACCGGCATCGGACGGTGTGCATACGACCCGATGCCGAGGCGGTCGACATGCTCACGGAAGTAGAGGTCCTGGTCCTGATGCCGCAGATCGGGAAGCCCGCCTCGATGAGCTCGGTGTTGCGCCCGGCGAGTTCGGGGATCTGGTGCGTCCTTGCGTACTGTGGGCCAGCGGCAGCAGCGGGACATCCATCCCGATGAGCGCGCCGAGTTCGGGACCCCAGAACCCGCCGCATGACACGACGATGTCGGCTGGAACGATGCCGGATGGTGGTGGTCACGCCGGTGACCCTCCCGCCCGCTGTGCTCGATGCCGATCACCTTGGTCGAGCCACGGAACTCGGCGCCGCGGCTCTGCGCACGACGGGTCAGCGCGACGACGACGCGAGCGGCCTTGGCAAGCCCGTCGGTTTCGACATAGAGACCGCCAAGCGATCTCGGCTGGGATCGAGCAGCGGATGCAGCTTTGCGCATTCCTGTGGGTCGATCACCCTACCATCGACGCCCCACGACGTCGCCCAACCCTGCCTTCGGTGCAACTCGGCCATGCGTTGTTCGGTGGTGGCGATCTCGAGGCCGCCGACCTGGTTGAAGCACCACTGGCCATCGACATCGAGGGAGAGAAACTTTTCGACGGTGTACCTCGCAAGCGCGGTCATCGTCTTCGACGGGCTCGTCTGAAACACCAGCCCCGGCGCGTGCGAGGTGGAACCACCGGTCAGCGGAAGCGGGCCCTGGTCGAGCACCGTGACGCGGTTCCATCCGCGGGCGGTCAGTTCGTCGGCCAGGTTCGCGCCGACGATGCCGGCCCCGATGATCACAACGCGGGGTGGTCGCATACTCACGGTTCTCCAGGATTGATCAACAACTGATATATCAATGATATACGCCATCGTCGCGGCGGTCAAGCGCAGATTTGGCGTGTATTGCGCAACTCATTTCATAACTGAGCAACTACGCAGCTTGGGCGTAGCCAACTGCGAAGTAGAGCCTATCTAGTACTGTTGCGCTATGAGCAACGAGAGCTCAGAAGCCGGCGGTGGTGGCGGCGTCCAATCGGTCGACCGCGCGCTGTTCGTCTTGGAGATCCTTGCCCGCCTCGGGGAGGCCGGGGTGACCGAGCTGGCCGCGGAGATCGGGGTGCACAAGTCGACGGTTTCGCGGCTGCTCGCTGCGCTCGAGGAACACGAGATGGTCGAGCAGGCCCACGACCGGGGCAAGTACCGGCTCGGGTTCGGGATTCTTCGTCTGGCCAATGCTGTTTCCGGACGGCTGGACATCACCCAGCAGGGACGCGAGATCTGTGAACGCCTTGCGGCGCAGGTGGGCGAGACGGTCAACATCGCGGTTCTGCGGTCGCATTATGTGGTCAACGTCGACCAGGCGCGCGGCCCGACGTCGGTCGGTAGCCACAACTGGGTCGGTGAGCTGACGCCGCTGCATGCGACCTCCAGCGGCAAGATCCTTCTCGCGTCGATGTCGGCGGAGGCGCGGCGGGACCTGCTGCTCGAGGCGGGCCTTTCTCGTTTCACCGAGCGCACGATCACGTCGATCGATGATCTCGACCAACAGCTCACGTCGATTGCGCGCGACGGTTACGTCGTGTCCATCGAAGAGTTGGAGCACGGGCTCACGGCCGTCGCGGCGCCGATTCGCGATCACACCGGCGCGGTGGTCGCCGCGCTCAGTGTCTCCGGACCCGTTTACCGGCTGACCGAAGAGCGCACACGCGAGATCGCACCAGCGGTGGTGTCGGCCGCCGCTTCGATCGGCGAGCGGATGGGTTATCAGGGCTGACGTCGCGTGAGCCCGGCCTGCCGAAAATCTGTCGTCCGGCCGCCGCTCCGATCGCCGTTCGACCAGTGTCGTTCGCTGTGAAGAACAGTGTGCGAAGCGGTCGTCGAGACACGAAAAAAAGTGGTTCGCTTCCGCTTGACAAGGTCTGTGACTCCACCCACACTGTTGCGTAATACGAATCGTGTTTCTCAATACGCTTCAATCACCGCGAAACAGGAGGCCACAACATGCTCGAGGTCTGTCCTCTTTCCCAGTTGCCGCCGGGTGAGGCGCTTCGCGTTGACGCGGACCCGCCGATCGCCGTCTTCCACACCGAGGACGGTGAGGTCTTCGCCATCGACGACACCTGCTCTCACCAGGACGCTTCGCTGGCTGACGGGTGGCTCGAGGGCTACGAGGTCGAGTGCCCGTTGCACGCCTCCCGCTTCAATCTGCGCACCGGTGCCGTCGACGCGCCGCCTGCGAAGCGGCCGGTGCGAACGCACGCGGTGGTCGTCGAGGACGGCATGATCCGCGTCGAGCTGAGTGCCGACGAACCGAACCTTCCTCCTGACATCCGAGCGCGCCTTGCCGAGGCCCGGCCGTGAAGCACGTCGCGATCATCGGAGCGTCGCTCGCGGGTCTTTCCGCGGCTCGGGCGCTGCGGTCCCAGGGCTTCGATGGACGCGTGACCGTCGTCGGCGATGAGACCCGCCGGCCGTACGACCGCCCGCCGCTGTCGAAGGAGTTCCTCGCCGGGGACATGACCGAGGCAGATCTGGCGCTCGAGGACGAGGACGACGATCTGCAGGCGGAATGGCTTCTCGGGGCCACCGCGACCAAACTTGATATCGCTTCCGGTGCAGTCGAACTCGCCGATGGCAGGCTGGTGCATGCCGATGGCTTCGTGATCGCCACCGGCTCTCGCGCGCGCTGCTGGCCCGGCTGCGAAACGATGGCGGGCGTTCACGTCATCCGCACCATCGACGACGCGATCGCACTGCGCGCTGATCTGCGTCCCGGCGCTGCGTTGGTTGTTGTCGGCGCCGGCTTCATCGGAGCCGAGGTCGCCTCGACCGCCCGCAAGCTCGGTATGAGCGTCACCGTCGTCGAGGCGGCGCCGACCCCGCTGCAGGTGCAGCTCGGGTCACGGCTGGGTGCGGTTGTCGCCGAGGCGCACTCGACGAACGGAACGCGACTGATCTGTGGCGTCGGCGTGGCCGGTTTGACCGGTGAGCACCGCGCCCTCCGGACGGCAGGCTGTGCCGACCGGGTCACCGGGGTTGACCTCGCCGACGGGCGCCACCTTCCTGCCGACGTCGTGGTCGTCGGCATTGGCGGCATCCCGAACATCGACTGGCTGCAGGGCAGCGGTCTCGAGCTCGGCAATGGCGTGATCTGCGGATCCAACGGCCAGACGAACATCCCGAACGTCGTCGCGGTCGGCGACTGTGCCGCCTGGTACGACCCGTCGACGGGCGCAGCGCACCGGGTCGAGCACTGGACGGGCGCGCTGGAGCGCCCCGCGGTCGCCGTCGCCACGTTGCTCGCGGGCGGTATCGACCGGGGTGTGGTCGTCAAGGCGCCGTACTTCTGGTCCGACCAGTACGGCTCGCGGATCCAATTCGCAGGCATCGCGCGTCCCGACGACGAGGTGACGATCGAGGAAGGCAGCTGTGACGAACACTGCTTCCTCGCCGCGTACCGGCGCGATGGCCGTCTTGTCGCGGTCCTCGCCGTCGACCAGCCGCGGCTGTTCACCCGCTGGCGCCGTCAACTCGCCACGGCGCCCGCAACCGTGTAACCGCAGTCCTTCAGCCCCGACGACCATCACCACCAGGAAAGTTCAGAGGATTCCATGACCAGCATCGAAGAGGCCCCCAGTCTTCCCGAGAGCCTCATCTCCACCCTCGCTGGCCACTACTACACCGACCCCGAGGTCTTCTCGCTCGAACAGGAGAAGATCTTCGAGGCGATGTGGTTCTGCGTCGTGCGCTCCTCAGATCTGGACAAGCCCGGTGCCTTCAAGACCGTGCAGGTCGGTCGTGAGAGCGTGCTGGTGACCAGGTCCCGCAAGGGCGACATCAACGCCTTCTTCAACATCTGCAGGCACCGAGGGGCCCGGTTGTGCACCGAGGAAAGCGGCGAGGTCAGGCGCGCGTTCCAATGTCCTTATCACGCATGGACTTACGATCTCGACGGTAAGCTCGTTGCCGCGCCGAACCTCACCAAGATGCCCGACATCGACCGCGTCGACTTCGGATTGCGCAAGATCGCCGTCAAGGAATGGCTCGGCTACGTCTGGGTGTGCCTGGCCGACGAGCCGCCCTCGTTCGAGGCCACGGTGATGAAGGAGATCGTCGACCGACTCGGTGACATCGAATCGATCGAGCGCTACAGCATCGCGGACCTGAGTGTGGGTCGCAGGATCGTCTACGACGTCAAGGCCAACTGGAAGCTCATCATCGAGAACTTCATGGAGTGCTACCACTGCGCCACGATTCATCCCGAATTGACCGAGGTGCTACCGGAATTCGCCGATGGCTACGCCGCCCAGTTCTATGTCGGCCACGGCGCGGGGTTCGGTGAGGACGTCAAGGGCTTCACCATCGACGGGTCTGAGGGTCTCGACCATATCCCCGGCGTCACCGAGGCCCAGGATCGCCGCTACTACGCGATCACCGTTCGCCCGCAGGTGTTCGTCAACCTCGTGCCCGACCACGTCATAGTGCACCGGATGTTTCCGATGGCCGCGGATCACACCATCGTGGAATGCGATTGGCTGTATCTGCCGTGGGTGGTCGAGTCCGGGCGCGACGTGAGCCGGTCGGTCGAACTGTTCCACCGGGTCAACAGCCAGGACTTCGAAGCAGCCGAAAGGTGCCAGCCGGCAATGGATTCGCGCATGTACCGCAATGGCGGCGTCCTGGTGCCCAGCGAACACCACATCGGAGCCTTCCACGATTGGCTGCGCGACACGCTCGCCGAGTGAGGACGGATGGCCTCACTGGTCCTGAAGATGTCCGTCTCGCTCGACGGCTATGTCGCACCGATTGACGGGAGCACCGACTGGATCGGCGCCGGGGGCTCCGATGACGCCCTCAGTTGGACTGTCGCGAGCGTGAGCAACGCAGGCGCGCATCTCATGGGCGCCGCCACCTACGCGGTGATGGCCGCCCTCTGGCCCAGACCGGCTTGATCGACGAGTACCGCCTTCTCATCCACCCCGTCGTCCTGGGTGAGGGCGAGCGGATCTTCCTCGCGCCGCTCACCATCGAGCCGATGAGCACGACCGTCTTCAGCAGCGGAGCCGTCGCCCACGTCTTCGCGGTGAATAGCAATCGCCCGCCGAACCGAAGCTCGACGGGCGACTGAACAGCTCTGATGGGGCGGACTAGTTCGCCGGCGGGAATGCCTTCTCCCACGATCCCCCGGTGACTGCTCCCACAGCCTTCTCCCAGGTTCCGTTCGAGAACGCGTTATCCCACGGCGCGGAACCTTCGCTAGGGAAGATCGTCTCCCAGGGACCGTTCGCGGTGATCTTCTCCCAGGTCGGGACGCCGGGAATGCTGACGCACGGCGCGCAGCCGTACGACGGCGCAGCCTGCGCAGGGGCGGCGGAGCCGACCAGTGCGGCGGCGATGCCCGCTCCCGCGACAGCGGCAGCAGTGATAATCTTCTTCATTCTGGATTTTTCCCCCTGATCGTTGTTTGCTCTAAGCGTTCGTTAGCTCTGCTTGAATCCTACGGTTATTTTGGGCTTTGTCCAGCAATATCACAGCTAATCTTGTTTGCTGGAGCTAATTTTGTTTGCTGGCGAGTACGGCTGCGGCGAGCGACCCGGCGGTCGGTCCCGGATCATGTGGATCATCGATCCACATCGGCGCGGTCGAGATGCGACCAAGCGCTGAGATCGACGTCGGCCGCTGAAGTGTGAAACGAGCTCTTAAGCCTGCGGACTAGGGACGATCATGACCGGAACGGGAACGTGCCGCAGGATCTTCGACGCTGCAGAGCCGAGGAACACTTGCGCCCGTGGTCCGGCGGCTCCGGATCCGGAGCACAAGCAGATCGCCGGATTTCCAGGCGATGTCGTTTACCGCGTGCTGCCAGTCGATTCCCGAGCCGATGACGAGATCGACGTCAGCCGCTGCCGATCGCGACGGCCAGGATTCCGCCGACGGACGAGGCGAATCGGGTCGCCAGCGAGTCAGGGTGCGGCAGCACCGCCAGCCCGACATCGAGCGCCGTGCCGACGAGCAAGACGTTGGCGATTGTTCCCAGACCCGGTCGCTGCCGAAGCGGTATCCACAGCACCAACACCGCCGCGCCGATCAGATTGGTCATCAGGCCGATGGACAGGTGGGCCCGCGACGCGATGCCTTGCGAGAAGACCGTCCAGGAAGAGCTGCCGAGGCTCGCCGCCACCAGCATCGCCTCGCCGGTGCCGAACGGCCACAGGCCGAACACCAGCGACGCCGCCTGAAGGGGCCGCGGCAACCACCTGTTCATCGTCATGAGATCCGTTCGCGTCTAACGCTATCCTGGGCCTGCCCCTATTGCCGACGGCGGGGGTGAGGGGCCGTAGTCAGGAAGCGTCGAAGTGAGTGACACCGTCACAATCGGGATAGCCCAGTGGTTGCCCGCCTGCAATGAGCCGGAACGGAATCTGCACGACGCGTTGGCGTTCACCGACGAGCTCGCCGAGCGTGGCTGCGATTTGGTCGCGCTGCCGGAGCTGTGGCCGTGCGGATACGACCCGGCGACATTGTCTCGAGACGCGCATCGGGCGGCTGAGCCCATCGATGGCCCACGGGGTCAACGTCTTTCCGCGGCGGCGAACGGCCACGGCATCTGGCTGTTCGCAGGCACGGTACCCGAGCGAGACGATGACCGGCTCTACAACACCGCCGTCGTCTATGGACCGGACGGCACGCTGCGCGCCGCACACCGCAAGGTGTACCTGTACGCGCCGATGGACGAACACAAAGTGTTCACGGCAGGCAGTACGCCGACGGTCGTGCACGTCGACGGTATCGGCCAGGTCGGTCTGAGCACGTGCTTCGACGGTGATCATCCCGCGTATGCCCGCCAGTTGCACCACATGGGAGCTCGCGTCGTCATCGAGCCGTGCGCATACGAGACCGCAGCCGAGTCGTGGTGGGACGTCCTGTATCCGGCCAACGCCCTCGCGAACGGTCAATGGTGGGTGATGGTCAACCAGTGTGGCGGAGAGCTTCTCGGCAAGAGCAGGATCATCGCACCCGACGGATCGATCACCGCCGAGGCTGCCCGCGTCGGAGAGGGTGACGGCCCAGAGCTTCTCGTCGTGACCGTCGACATCGAATCCGCGGTCCGCGAAGCCGAACGCACCGCGGGTGCGTTATGGGCCGAACTCCCGGTCACCTGACCGTGTCTTCGATCGTCCGGTCCGCTGAGGCCTTCCAGCCGGCCCAGCCGAATACGGCGACGACGCAGACGAGTCCGATCAGAGGTGTTGACCAACTGCCGGTCATATCGTGTAACGCGCCCGCGGCCAGCGGCCCGGCCGCCGCGACGAGATAGCCCACGGTCTGCGCCATCCCCGACAGCGCCGCCGACCCCTGAGTCGTTTGTGCGCGAAGGACGAACATCATCATCGCGATGCTCAGACCCCCACCTTGCGCAAGCCCTAATGCCACCGTCCAGACGAGTAGGCACGTGGTCGGCGCGAACAGCAATCCGATGAGCCCGGTGAGGAACAGACTCGCGACGACGAGGACAGGCCCACGCAGGCTCGGCATCCTGGTGGCGATGAGCGGTGTCGAAAACGAGCCGACGATACCGACGAGGCTCACCACAGAGGCGTACATGCCCGCCGCAGCCTCGCTGTAGCCGTGGTTCTGTAAAACGGTTGGTAGCCAAGCGATCATCGTGTAGAAGAGCAATGATTGCATGCCCATGAAGGCCGCTACGGCCCACGCCAGTTTGCTTCGCCACGGCCGGAGTGCGCGATGACCGCCGGTTCGACCGGTATCGTCGGCAGGCGTCCGCACCATCCGAGGCACCCACAATGTGATCGCGGGGATGGTCAGTAGTCCCCACAGGCCGAGCGTGGTCCGCCAGTCGAGGTGCAGCGAATGACCGACAGGGATCGTGATAGCTGCCGCCAGACCGGCACCGCCGTTCAACATCAGGGTGTACACGGCGGTCATCAGACCTAACCGGTGTGAGAAGTCGCGTTTGACCAACGCGGGAACCAACACGTTCATCACGGCGATGCCGATCCCGGCGACAACCGAGCCGACGAAGAGTGCCGTCACCGTGGGAATGACCCTGACGACGATCCCCAACGCCAGAGTGATCAGCGCCGTGCCGATCGCACGATCGAGTCCAAGGGACCGTGCGAAGGCTGGGGCGAGCGCAGCGAAGACACCGAGACAGATCAACGGAAGAGTGGTCAACAAGCTCGTAGCACTTGCGCTGAGCCCCGTATCGCGACGTATCTGTTCAGTGACTGGTCCGACGGCAACAAGCGCAGGCCGCTGATTCAGTGACAGCAACGTGATGCCGACGACCAGCAGCACCGCCTCGATACGGGCGACGATATCTCGGCGCTCTTCGGTCGGCCTCTGCACCCGCGGACTCTGCGCTGGAATTCCCATGATCGCTATTCCGAGTAAACGGTCTCCCCGCCGACGATTGTCCGCACGGGTCTGACCGTACCGAGATCGTCTGCGGCGAAGATGTTCTGGTCGAGTACCACAAGATCGGCGAGCATGCCTTCGCTGATGTGGCCGGCCCGGTCTTGACCGTTGGCGTAGGCGGACCCGGCGGTATAGGCCTCGATCGCCGATTGCAAGGTGATACCTTCCTGTGCTTGCAGTGGGGTGTCGAAGACGCCGTCTCCGATCGCATGCGGATCGGCGTGAGTGCCGGTGCGATGTACGGCGGTGTGGATCGCCCACAAGGGATTCGGGTCGGTCACCGGCCAGTCGCTGCCCATGGCGAGGGTGGCTCCGTGACGCTGTATGGATGCGAACGGGAAATGCCAGCGCTCGCGTTCCGGACCGAGTAGCGGGAGCTTGCGCTCGACGATCTCCCTGTCTCGACGGGCCCAGAGCGCCTGGATGTTGGCGATGACACCGAGCTCGCCGAATCGCGGAATGTCCTGGGGATCGACGACGTCGAGGTGCGCGATCTGATGGCGGCCATCGGATTGTGGATGCTGCGATATCGCGTATTCGAGCGAGTCAAGGCATTCCCGTACCGCGCGGTCGCCGACGGCGTGCATGTGTATGCCGAAACGCTCGCCTGCCAACAGTGCGGTGACGTTGTTGAGTTCGTCGGGGGGAATGAACGAATCGCCGATGAGATCGGTGTCATCCGCGACGGCGCGATACGGAGCCAGCATTGCGGCGGTGCAGTTTTCACAGATGCCGTCCTGCATGACTTTGACCATGCGCGCGGTGAATCGCGAGTAGCCGGTGCGGCTGCGACGTGCACACAGGTCATCGAGTTGGTCGGCGTCACGGTTGGCTTCCCACCACAGCGCCCCGACAACCCGCGCGGTCAGCTCGCCGGCTTCGTCGGCGTCGATGTAGGTGGCGAAGTTGTCCTTGAGGCCGAAGAATTCCGCACCCACGGCGGCGTCCTGCCAACCGGTGACGCCAACGGAGTGGAGCCTGCGCTGCGCTTCGAGCAGCGCGCGCCGCATGAATTCCGGCGTCACTTCTCCGATGAGGTCGTTGACGGCATCGCCGCCGCGGTCCATCAGCATTCCGGTTGGCTCGCCGTCGCGATCGCGGACGATGCGACCGCCGTCGGGATCGCCAGTGTCCGAGGTGATTCCGGCCATCTCGAGCGCACGGCTGTTCACCCAGGCGCCGTGATAGTCGTGACTGGTCAGGATCACGGGCCGCGAAGCGACGACCGAATCGATGTCATGGCGGGTGGGAAACCCGTCGGGGAAGGCGTCGCCGTACCAGCCGGCACCGGCGATTACGGGCTCATCGGGGTGGTTTGCGGCGTAGTCGGCGATCGCCGCGAGATACGAGCTGCGATCGTGGGGGAGACCCGACAGATCGCAGCGCAGCGCCGCCATGCCTGCGGCGACCGGGTGAGCGTGGGCGTCGATGAACCCGGGCAGCAAGCTAGCACCGCCGAGATCAGTTATCTCCGTGGCCGTTCCGACCAGATCGCGGTCGATTCCTCGGCCTACGGCGACGATAGTGTCGCCACGCACTGCCACGGTATCGGCGGGATCGGCGCCTGCGGCCTGAAACACTGCCGCGTTGGTGAAGATGAGGTCGGCGAACACGATGGAACCGTTACGACAGATCCGCGCTGGTCCGCGCCGATTGATGATCCGCGAGCAGCATGGCACTGGCATGCTCGGCCACGGCCATGATGGTGCCCACGGGGTTCACCGACGGGATCGTGGGAAATACGGAGGCGTCGACAACTCGAAGACCAGTCACGCCGCGAACCTTCAGACGGGAATCGCACACCGCAAGCGGGTCGTCATCCGCACCCATTCGGCATGTTCCTGACACGTGATAGACGGTCTGATGCGTTGCGCGCAGAGCCTCGGACAACTCCTCGTCGGATTGCACGTCTGGACCCGGGAAAACTTCCCGGACAACCCAATCGGCCATCGGCGCCGTCGCGGCGATGCGCCGTGCCAGTCGGATGCCTGCGATCAGGACCTCTTCGTCGTGGCCGTTGGGGTCGGTGAAGTAGCGGTAGTCGATCGAGGGTGGGCTGTCTGGATCTGCCGAGGTGATCCAGACACGTCCGCGACTGTGCGGCTTGGCTACATTGGGCGCGATGGAAATGATGCGCTCAGGCATCTCGACGCCGCGTGCGATGGCGTGGTCGGCGACGGCTTCGACGGGAAAGTGCATGAGCACGTCGGGTCGCGAAGGGCTGTCGGCGAAGAGGCGCACGGCGGCGCCTGCGTCCCATCCCGTCGCGCAGGTGTCCGGAACGTCGGCCCCCGCCTCCCAGACGATCAGTCCCTCGGCGTGATCCATCAGGTTTTCGCCGACGCCCGGTAAGGACACCAGTGTCAGGACGCCGGCCGCGTCGAGCACATCCGCTGGACCGATCCCGGACAGCTGCAACAGCTTTGGCGAATCGATCGCACCGCAACACACGATGACCTCGCGGCCGGCCAGGAATTCGTGCTCGTCACCGCGATCGTCGCGGGTGAGTATGCCGACGGCGGAGCCGTCCTGGATGAGGAGCCGTTGAGCATGCTGACCGTGCTCGACCACGAGGTTGGGCCGGTTCCGGATGGCGTCGTGGAGGTAGTGCACCGACGTCGCGGAGCGCAGGTGGCTCTCCGGCGTGTACCCGATCTCGAAGAAACCGGCTCCCACACCGGTGGCGGCGAAATCCGGATCGGAATTCCACGCCGTGCGAGCGGGCAGGTCCAACGCCCGCTGCGCGGAGTCGACGACGTCGGCGACATAGGGGTTGCGATCCTTGTCGGCCACCGGCGCAACCGGCGCCAGTATTCGGGCATAGGCGTCGTGAATCGATTGGGTGTCCCAGCCGGAGACGCCGAGCGCAGCCCACTCGTCGAGATCAGCAGGCAACGGCCGCCACGTGATCATGGTGTTGGCCGTCGAGCAGCCACCCAGGATTCGCATTCGCGCCTGACGGATCCCCGAGTTGCCCCGTGTTTGGGGCACGCTGCGGTAGTCGAGGTCGTACTCGCTCTCGAGCATCTCCGCCCATCGACGGATGTCACGGGCACGCGGCTCGTGTTCGTCGGACGGGCCGGCTTCGATGACGGTCACCGTGACATCTGGGTCTTCGGAGAGCCGGGACGCGACGACACAGCCCGCTGTCCCGCCGCCGACGACAACGTAGTCCGCTGTCATGCGGTCGTCGCGTCCCTTGACAGCCCGGTCGGTACCAGGTCGGAATCCGAAACCTTGGTCCGCATCCACACGTAGTACAGGGGACAGATGACAGCGAGTCCGACGATCCACGAGATATCAACGCCACCAAGCGCTTTAGCTGCAAACCCGGTGAAGATGGTGGTCGACAGGAACGGGATCTGCACCAGGATGCCGATGAAGTAGCAGGCGATGGCCACCCAGTTGAAGCGTCCGTATCGGCCGCCGTCGCGTTCGAACAACGCCTCGATCTCGTAGACGCCGTGGCGCAGCAGGTAGTAGTCGACGAGGTTGACAGCGGTCCAGGGGATCAGCACGCACAGCAACAGGGCGAGGAAGTTCGCATAGTTGGCGAGGAAGTCCTCCGCGCTGACGAGAGCCGGGACGATCGCGGTCACGAACAGGACCACCGCGGTGACCGCCCGGCTCATGGCCGCAGGCTTCCAGCGGGGGAACAGGTTCTGACCGACGGTGATGGTGGACAGGGCACCGCAGTAGAGATTCATCGCGTTGGTGGCGGTAATCCCCAGCGCGAAGATCGCGAACACGCCGGTGCTCACGCCCCGGGTCAACGTCGAAAGCCCCTCCAGGGTGTCGTCGTTCGGCAATGCGGCGCCGACGAGCACGCCGAGCAGCATCGGCAGCACCGAGCCGAGGACACATCCGCTGTATGTACCCCAGAATGCCGCGCGGCGGCCGGTGTCCTTGGGCATGTAGCGGGTGTAGTCCGAAACATACGGCGCGTAGGCGATCTGCCACAGCGCGGCCACCGAGAGTGTGGACATGAAACCGGCCCATGCGAATCCGTCGGTGTGCCAGGTGCCGGCGGGTGTCCCGTTGACGAAAACCATCCAGACGAAGGCGACGATCAGGGCGATGCCCGCCACGACGGACAGGAGCGCGGTCACCTGATGGATGAGGCGGTAGCCGATGATCGTCGCGACCACGCTGATGATGCCGATGATCAAGATCGACCAGTTCGTCGGAACCCCGGTGACTTTCGCGAAGGCCTGTCCTCCGAGCACCGCGTTTGATGCGAAGAAGCCGAGATACATGAAGATCACGAGCACGACGACAAGCAGGCTGCCGTACGAGCCGAACTGTGCCCGGGTCTGCAGCATCTGAGGGACACCCATCTGCGGTCCCTGAGCGGCATGCAGTGCCATCACCACCGCGCCGACGACATTCCCCAGAACAACAGCCAGCGCACCGGACCATAGAGGCTGCCCGAACACGGTGGTGGCCAGTGCGCCGGTGATGATCGTGAGCAGCATGATGTTGGACCCGAACCAGACCGTGAACAGATCGCGGGCACGGCCGTGACGCTCGTCGACGGGGACGTGGTCGATGGTCCGCCGCTCGACGGATTCAGATACCGGTGTTGGTTGGTTCATCCGACTCCTTGCTTCCTTTGGTTGAGTTTCGAGGTCTGCCGGTCGCTCAGAACGCGATCCAGGTGGTCTTCAGCCCGGTGTACTTGTCGAGGGCATGCAGCGACAGGTCACGACCGAATCCCGATTGCTTGAAGCCGCCGAACGGTGTCTGCGCGCTCAGCGCGTCGACGGTGTTGACCGACACCGTGCCCGCGCGCAGCGCGGCCGCGACGCGATGCGCCCGGGAGATGTCTCTTGTCCACACAGAGGCGGCAAGGCCGTAGACCGTGTCGTTGGCCATGCGTACGCCCTCGGCCTCCTCGTCGAACGTCTGCACCGCTAGCACCGGCCCGAACACCTCCTCGGTTATCAGCTCGGCGCTGGGCGCCAGATCGGTGACGATGGTCGGGGCGATGAAGCAGCCGCGGCCGTCGACCGTTTCTCTGTTACCGCCCAACACGATTCGGCCCTGCGATCGGGCTCGTTCGATGAAGCCGAGCACGTGGAGCGTGTGCGCTTCGTCGACGATCGCACCAAGCGTAGAAGACGGGTCCAGCGGGTTCCCGGGTGTCATCGGCGTGGCGCGGTCCACAAGCCGCGTGAGGAACTCGTCAGCGATCGAGGCCTGCAGCAGGAGCCGGGAGTTCGACGAGCACACCGCGCCCTGGTTGTAGAACGCCCCGAAGATCGCCTTGTCCACGGCGGCGTCCAGGTCGGCGTCGTCGAAGATCAGATTCGGACTCTTGCCGCCGCATTCCAGCCAGACCTGCTTGGCATTGGAGTCCGCCGCATAGCGCAGGAAGCGTTTGCCCGTTTCCGTGGATCCGGTGAATGCGATGACGTCGACGTCGGGGTGGCGCCCAAGCGCCTCGCCTGCGGTGGGTCCGAGACCGGGAACCACGTTGAGCACACCGTCCGGCAGGCCGGCCTCGACGGCGAGTTCTGCCAGCCTGATCGACGAGAGTGGTGCCTGCTCAGCGGGTTTGAGCACAACGCTGTTGCCTGCGGCCAGTGCGGGGGCGACTTTCCAGACGGCGAGATCCAGCGGGAAGTTCCATGGCGTGACTGCGCCGACGACGCCCAGCGGCTCGTGGGTCACCAAGGCGAGGTTGCCGGGTTCGGTGGGGGCGACCTCGCCGCCACGCTTGTCGATCGCTTCGCCGTAGAACGCGAACAGGTCGGCGGCCGACGGCACGTCGACGTTGTGCGCCTCTTCGACGAGCTTGCCCATGTCGATCGAGTCCAGTAGGGCCAATTCCCGGCTGTGCTCGGTGATGAGTTCGGCGAGGCGTTGCAACACCTTCTTGCGATGGCCTGCGGAGGCCCGCGACCACGAGCCCGCCTCGAACGCCGCGCGCGCAGAAGCTACGGCGGCATCGACGTCGGCGGAGTCGGCCGACGATACAGGAGCGATGAGGTCCCCGGTGGCGGGATTCACCGAGTCGAACGTGGCGCCGGAGGTCGCCGCCCTGAAATCTCCGTTGATGAAAATCTCTGTGCGAGGCTTGATTTCGGCGGCGAGCTGAGTCCAGTCGTCAAGTGTGGTCATCTGCATACCTCGCTGCGCGGTTAGATTCGAGCCGGCTCGGCCGGCGTGATGGGTAGATACATGACTGGTTCACTGGCGAGTTCGGTGACTTCGCGCAGATACGGCACCGGGCCGGGCGTCTGCGGCTCGTCGAGTTCCTCGGCGTAGCGGTGACCGGACCAGACCGCGGCGGCGATGGTGGCAGGCGCCCAGGCGTCGCCGATGGCGCGGACACTCGACAGGTCGGCATCGGCCCACTCGTCCTTGCGCACCAACAGTTCCTGGTACAGGCGGTCGTGGGGCAGTCGCGCGGTCACCATGACGACGGAGTCAGTGGCCAGGTCGCTTTCGTCGCCGGTGTACACGCACGCGGTGTGAACGCCGTCCGCGGTGACGGCAGTGACCGCGGTATTGGTGCGCACGTCGATCCCGGCGCGAATCACTCGTTTGCGGATGCGCGAGACCTCGAGGGTGTTGGTGGTCCACTGCGACACATGAGCGGCGGGGGTGATCAGTGTGACGGCGAGCCCCTCGCCGGCGAGCAGTTCGGCGATCACCCCGCCCAGGTAGTAGTGGTCATCGTCGAAGACGACGACGCGCTGGCCGCGGGGCCGGGTACCGGTCATGATGTCGTCGGGGCTCAAAACCTCTGCGCCTTCGGTGATTTCCATGGGTTTGGTGTGCCAGCGCCCTACACCGTCGTGCCGCCAGCGGGCACCGGTCGCGACGACGACGTGGTTGAAGTCGTTCTCGATGATGTCGTCGGCCGTCATTTCGCTTTGCATGAAGACGTCGACGTCGTCGAGCTTGCGGATCTGTTGCTCGCGGTAGTCGACGACCCTGATCCAGGCGGAGAGGCTGGGCAGCTTGGATTCTCGAGCCACGCGACCCCCGAGGGTCCTGCTGGCCTCGGCGAGGCTCACGGTGTAGCCGCGGTTGCCGAGGGACCGTGCGGCTTCCAGGCCTGCGGGCCCGGCGCCGACCACGAGCACTGTCGAGTCGCTTGACTTGGTGCGGATCTTCTCAGGATGCCAGCCGCGGCGGAATTCCTCACCCATGGTGGGGTTTTGGGTGCAGCGGATGGGCGACATGGTGAAGTCGCCGGATACGCAGATGTTGCAGCCGATGCACTCACGGATGTCCTCGAGGTCGCCGGTCTCGATCTTGCGGGGCAGGAACGGGTCGGCGATGGACGGACGTGCCGCCCCGATCAGGTCGAGCACACCGGTCTTGACCTGGTGCACCATCATGTCGGGTGAAGTGAACCGGCCCACGCCCACCACGGGCTTGCTCGTCAGCGCCTTGAGCCCGCGAACATAGGGTTCCTGTTCGGCCTCGGGCCCGAAACGTGAAGTCACCGAATCGTCTTCCCAGCTGCCGAGCACGAAGTCCCACAGGTCCGGATGCTCGCCAAGCATGCCGATGACGTCCTCGATCTCGGCGCGGGTGATGCCGTCGTCGCCAAGGAGTTCATCCACCGAGATGCGGCAGGCCACTGCGGCCTTGCCGTCGCATATTTCGCGAGTGTCCTCGAGGATTTCACGCAACAGGCGGGCCCTGTTCTCGATGCTGCCGCCGTACTCGTCGGTGCGGTTGTTGTAGCGCGGCGACAAGAAGTGGTGCAGCCCGCCGATGGCGTGACCGGCATAGACATAGACGATGTCGTAGGAGGCCTGCAGGGAGCGGCGGACCGCTTCGCGATGCCAGTAGCGCATGTCCGCGATGTCGGCCTTGGTCATCTCGCGGGCCTGCACCGGGTCGTAGTTCCACGACACCACGGGCAGGTTCTGCGGCCCGAGCGGCGCTTCCCTGCTGATCAGGTTCGGGCTGTTGAGGCCGTTGTGCGCCAGCTCGATGCCTGCCAGCGCACCCCCCTCGTGGATCTTCTCCGCGATGCGTGCCAGCGCTGGAATGTCTTGGTCATCCCAGAGCCGCAGTTCGATGAACGGGCCGATGTCCGACGTCGGGTGGATCTCGACTTGTTCCGTGCAGACCACGGCCCAGCCGCCCTCGGCCTTGATCCGCCGCATGTAGGCCTCGCCCGACGGATCGCGGTATCCCATGCCGTTGCAGTGCGGCACTTGGTAGAAGCGGTTGCGTGCGGTGACCGGGCCGATCTGCACAGGTTCGAAAAGGATGTCGTACCGGGGGTCGCGCATTCGTCGCTCCTGCGTTCGTGGCGGTCGTGGGGGCTGAGAGGTGACATGGGTCACGACCGGCTACTTGTCATCGTCGTGTCATCTGTAACCGGGGTCAACTAGTGGTTTTAGCGGTTTTGCATCTGTTTTGACGATGCGCTTCGAGAAGCCACGGCATGACCTGCATCTGTAATTCCGATGTAAAACGACGGAAAACAATGCTTTACAGCTACACCCGCCTGGCACCACCGTGGTGGCGATCACATCCACACAACAGCAGAGGACCATCGTGGAAGCGCAACCAACACTCGCTGTGCCTGACGACCGGGAGACCGCTCAGGCTGATCGCGAGGTGAAGCACCTCAAGAAGACACTCGGCCGTCTCGACATCGTGTTCCTGATCGTCGCCGCGGTCGTGTCCATCGAGACGCTGGGCCAGGTATCGGGATTCGGTGCGGAGACCTTCACCTGGGCGCTCGTGCTCGCCGTGTTCTTCCTACTGCCCTACGGGCTCATCTTCGCGGAGACCGGGGGTGCATTCACCGGAGAAGGCGGCGTATACGTCTGGTGCCGAAAGGCTTTCGGCCGGCCGGTCGCTGCCATCGCATCGCTGCTGACCTGGGTCACCCAACCGGTGTGGGTCGGCGGTTCGATGGCGTTCATCGCCTCGGAGACATGGAACACCTACGTCACACCTTTCGAGAGCGGCTCGCTCACCGACTACATCTTCAAGCTCGTGTTCATCTGGCTGACCGTGCTGGCCGCGATCATCAGCCTGCGGCACGGCAAGTGGATCCCGAACGCAGGCGCCATCCTCAAGATCGCGTTTCTGGCGATCTTCCTGGTGACCACCGCGATCTACGCGGCGCGTCACGGCGTCGCAGGGCTGTCGGTCAGCGATTTCAGCCCGACGGTGGCGGGCCTGCTCGGCGTGACACCCCTTCTGCTGTTCTCCTATCTCGGGTTCGAGTCGGGCAACAGCGCGGCGGGAGAGATGAAGAACCCCGCCCGTGACGTGCCGATCTCGATCGCGCGGGCCGCAGTCATCGCGGCGGGCGCCTACCTGCTTCCGATCTTCGCGATATTGATCGTGCTGCCTGCCGACGACATCACCGGAATCGGCGGGCTGATGGAGGCGGTCGCCAAGGTATTCAGTGTGTACGGCGATGCCGCACCCGCGATGCTCACGATCACGGGCGTGATCTTCGCGATCATCCTGATGACTCAGGGCTCGGCCTGGATGATCATCAGCGACCGCATGCAGGCGATGGCGGCCGCCGACGGTGCATTCTTCGGCGGCTTCTTCGGCCGGTTCCATCCGCAACTGGGCACCCCGGTCCGGGTGAACCTGCTCTCTGGTGTCGTGGGGACGGTGTTCTGTTTGGTCGCCATGCAGGTGTCCGGATCGGCGGCATCGATCTTCGGTGTGGTGCTGAGCATCTCCATCTCCACATTCCTGCTCAGTTATGTCATCGCCATCCCCGCCGCCGTCCGGCTGCGCACCCGGTTCCCGGAGGTGCCGCGATTGTTCCGGGTACCCACTGGCGACACCGGTTTCCGGATCCTCGGTGGCCTGTGCTTCGCGTGGGTGGCGCTGGGTTCGTGGGTCGCGGTCTTCCCCGGCACGCTCGAACGGCTCTTCGGTATTGACTACGACTTCCAGGAGACCTGGGGCGTCAGCCAGCTGACGTTCGAGGTGTTCACCTTGGGCACCCTGGTGGTGCTGGGCATCCTCGGCGCAGTGGGCTACCTGCGCGCGCGGCCGGTCCGGGCTGAGCGATCGGATGCCGCGTCGCTGGAGGACACAAGCGTGGCGGTTGCTGGAAAGCCGGTCACGCAGCTGTAATGCTGGTACGTCCCGACGCGGGAGGGAGTACGAGCATGCGCCGACGTCCCGACGTCACGCTGACCCAGCTGCGGTACTTCGTCAAGGCCGCGACGTATTCCTCGATGACCAAGGCCGCCGACGAGTTGCACATCGCACAGTCGGCGGTCTCGGCCGCTGTCAGCCAACTCGAGCAGCAGATCGGCACGCAGCTGTTCATCCGGCACCGAGCACGAGGCCTGGCCCTGACCGCCGCAGGCGAGGAGATGTTGCGCGACACCCTGGCCCTGCTGGCACATCTCGATGAGGTCCTCGACGGCGCGAGCGGCCGGGTCGACCAGGTGCGCGGAACGGTGAGGTTGGCATGCTTCATCACGCTGACACCGTTCGTCCTGCCCCGGCTGCTGTCCGACCTCGGCGTGCGCCACCCCGATCTCGAAATCGAGGTCATTGAGACCTCGGCCGACGAGGTCCGAACCGTGCTGCGCAACGGGACGGCCGAATTGGCCATCACCTACGACCTGGCGCTCGGAGCCGGCATCGAAACCGAATTTCTCGGCGATGCAGCGCCGTATGTGGTGCTACCGCCCGGACATCGGTTGGCCAACCGGAAATCCATCCGGTTGACCGACCTTGCCGATGAACCGATGGTGTTGCTCGACCTTCCCGACAGCCGGGACTACTTCGAGTCCATGCTTGCCAAAGCCGGTGTGACACCGAAAATCCGGCACCGAACGGCTAACTACGAAACGGTACGCGGGCTGGTCGCCCGCGGGCACGGGTTCTCGATCCTCAACCAGGTGCCTGCGCACCGCGAAACCTACGACGGAGGAACGGTGGCCGCGGTCGCGATCCGCGACGATCTCCCGGGTCTGCCGGTGGTGCTCGCCCGTCTGGCGTCGGTGCGTACGACTGCGAGGGCGCGTGCCGTCGCCGCTGCCGCACATTCCATCTTCGCCGATCAAGACCGCTCGCGCTGAAGCTCGGCCCCTCTGGGATCGTTTGGCCAGCAGAGGTTTTCCACGCTGAGCACGCGGGCGAGGACCGCGTCGTCAATGAGCGCAGAGCGTCTCACCAGTTCCGGTATCGACGTGCCCGTTGCGATCGCTTCGGCGACAAGTGCGGTGGCGGCTTCGTAGCCGACAAGTGGGTTGAGCGCGGTCGCGATGCTCGTCGATCCGAGCACGGCATCGCACATGCGGTCGGCATTGGCGGTGATTCCCTGAATACAGCGTTCGCCCAACACATTCACCGCGGCGGTGAGGTGGTTGAGCGAGGACAGCAGGGCGCGCGCGATGATCGGCTCGAAGGCGTTGAGCTGCAGTTGGCCGGCTTCGGCTGCCACGGTGATGGTGAGGTCGTTGCCCATCACCTCGAAGGCGACCTGGTTGACGACCTCAGGGATGACGGGATTCACCTTGCCCGGCATGATGCTCGAGCCGGCCTGTACAGGTGGCAGATTGATCTCGCCGAAGCCTGCGCGTGGCCCCGACGACAACAGCCGAAGGTCGTTGCATATCTTCGACAGCTTCACCGCAGTGCGTTTGGCGACACCGGAGAGTTGTACGAAAGAGCCGACGTCGGAGGTCGCCTCGATGAGGTTTCCGGCGGTGGTGAGCGGCAGACCGGTGATGTCGCGGAGGCGATCGCACACGAGTGCCGCGTATTCGGGATGAGCGTTGAGTCCTGTGCCGATGGCGGTGCCGCCCAGGTTGATCTCGGCGATCAATACCGATGCTTCGCCGAGTCGGTCGGCGTCCTCTGCGATGGTCACGGCGAATGCACCGAACTCCTGGCCGAGTGTCATCGGAACCGCATCCTGCAGCTGGGTTCGTCCGAGCTTGAGCATGTCGGCGAATTCACAGGACTTGTCGCTGCAGTGCTCGACGAGTCCGCGAAGTGCCCGCGCCAGCGATCGGGAAGCGATTCCCAGAGCGACCTTCACGGCGGTGGGATACACGTCGTTGGTGCTCTGTCCGAAGTTGACGTGTTCGAGTGGGTGCACGACGTGGTAGTCGCCACGCTCTAAGCCGAGGATCTCCAATGCGCGGTTGGCGATGACCTCATTGGCGTTCATGTTGGTCGACGTTCCTGCGCCGCCCTGGATCTCGTCGACGACGAACTGGTCGTGCAGTGAACCATCGCGAAGCTCGACGCAGGCTGCGATGATCGCGTCAGCGATCGCCGGGTCGAGCATGCCGAGTCGTCGATTGGCTTCTGCGGCCGCCTGTTTCACCGACGCGAGGGCAACCACGAGGTCGCTGTGACGGGAGATCGGCACGCCGCTGATGGGAAAGTTCTCCAGCGCACGCAGTGTGTGCACACCGTAGTAGACGTCGGAAGGGATCTCGCGATCGCCGAGCAGATCGTGCTCGGTGCGGACGCTACGGGACATGGGTCGGGGTAAGCAGTCGGCTACGGATATGGGATTGAGAGGCCGCATCGGTGACCGCGCCCGCCAGGGCGAGCGCGCCATGGGCGATAGCCGTCTGCGCTGCTGAAGTGATTGTCGCGGCGGCGAATTCGGGTTGATGGTTGACGGCGGGCAGTGAGTCGATACCGATGTAGGGATGGATTGCGGGCAGCACCGCAGAGACGTTGCCCATGTCGGTGGAAGCCCGGGCCATCATCGTGTCCGGTCCCGAGGTGAACTGCCGACCGACCGCGGTCGCACGTCGCTCGTAGCAGGCAAGGAGTTCGTCGTCGGTGCGGAACTCCGCATACGGTTTGGACTCCGGTGTGACGGTCAGTTCGGCGCCCGAAGCCAGTGCGCCTGCCTGGAAGCACCGCATGACCCTTGGCTCGACGTCGCTCAATTCGGCGAGGGTCTCGGCGCGCACGTACCAGCGTCCCTCGGTGCGTTCGGCGATGGCGTTCGGCGCTTCCCCGCCGCGGGTCACCATCCCGTGGACCCGGACAGAGGACGGCAGCTGCTGGCGCAGCAGTCCGATCGCGACCTCGGCGATCGTGAACGCATCGGCCGCATTGATGCCCCGCTCCGGGTACGCGGCGGCGTGCGCCGACCTGCCCTTGTACGCGATATGGCTGTGCGACACGGCAAATGGCCGTGCCCTGGCGACATCGACGGGGCCGGGGTGAATCATCGCGGCGGCATGCTGCCCGGCGAATCCGTCGCGTTCGAGAAGCTCGATCTTGCCGCCGCCGCCTTCTTCGGCCGGAGTGCCGATCACCGACAAGGTCAGTCCGAGGTCGTCGACAACCGGCGCGAGGGCGAGGGCGGCGCCAACGGTGATCGCCGAGATCAGGTTGTGACCGCAGGCATGCCCGAGACCGGGAAGCGCGTCGTATTCGGCGCACAGCGCGATGTGTAGGTCGCCGCTGCCGACCTGCGCGGCGAACGCGGTTTCGAGGCCGCAGTAGCGATCGGTGACCCGGAATCCGTTGTCCGAGAGTTCGCCCGCCACCCGTCGTGCGGAACGGTGTTCCTCCCAGGCGGTTTCGGGATGGTCATACAGGTCGCGGGAGAGGTCTATGAGTTGCTGGTGCGTCGCGGTGACACGCTCGGCTATCGCGCTGTCGATGCTGGTCATTGGTCCCCGGGCACTCCATAGGACGGTGCACGTGTCGGGTCGATGCCGCGCACCCGGTAGTCGTCCTTCTGCGGCTTCCATATCCGCCACAGTTCGACCAGATCCGCGATCGGGTCGTCGGCGTAGTCGACACGCAGGTCGGTCACCGGCCACGGAACGTCTTCGACCACAAGGAGTCCCGCGGAATGGACGGGTCCAGCTTCCCCGCCTGCGGCCAGTGCCGTAGCCAGTCCGTCGAGGAGTCGTTCTTCGAAGGCGGCCGAATCGCTGTCGGCGTATCCGGCCAGCAGCGCTGCTATCACCCCTTCGTCGGCGAGGAGATTGCCTGCGGCAACGGCCTGATCGCCCTGGGCGTGGGTATGTATACCGAGACTGTGCGGTCCCGAGTGCACCGCGGTGTTCCCGCTGATGTCGACGACGGTCAGTTGTCGGTAATCGGGGAACTCCTCATGTGCCAGTGCGGCTTTCAGGGCGGCTTCGGCGTCGGCGCCGTCCGCCAGTGAATCGAGCACGCGGGGCCCGAGCGACGGGTTGGTGACGTTCTGTGAGGCGACAACGCCGACGCCGGCCCGCGGATGTGCGCAGCGCGCCGCGACCGCGGGGCTCGACGAGCAGATCACGATGCCGAATGCGCCCGAGGCGGGATCCCGCGCGACGAGTGAGAACGTCATTCGCCGGCGCCCTTCGGCTCGCTGATCACCGCGGTCGCGTCAATCTCCACCAACCACTCGGGGCGCGCGAGCGCCTCCACGACCAGGCCGGTCGACACCGGGTAGACACCTTTGAGCCAGCGCCCCATGACCCGGTAGACCGTTTCGCGGTATCGAATGTCGGTGAGATAGACGGTGACCTTGACGATGTCGCGTAGCGAGCTGCCCGCTTCGTCGAGCAGCATCGCGATATTGCTCATCGCCTTCTCGGCTTGCGCCGCAACGTCGCCGATGCCGACCGACTCCCGGGTGTCGAGATCCTGGCCGATCTGGCCACGCAGGTAGACCACTCCGCCGGCGACGACCGCCTGACAGAGGTCGTTGTCGAGGTTCTGTTCCGGGTAGGTGTCTCTGGTGTTGAAGGGCCGGATCCGCTTGTGGGTCATTTGCGGCGTGGTCTCGGCACTCATCGGCTGCATGTTCCTTTCACCTCACGCCTTATAGGCGAGATAGCTGCGCTGAATCGCGATCTGGTCTGCGAGGTACTTGGCGTCGTGCCACACACCCCAGATGAAGCTCGATCCGCGGCGCGACAGCCAGGGCAGGCCGAGGAAGTACACCCCTGGCTCCGACGAGGCGCCGCGCTGGTGTTGTGGCCTGCCGTTCTCATCGAACGCGTCGACCTGAAGCCAGCCGTAGTCGTAGGCGAAGCCCACCGCCCAGATGATCGAGGTGATGCCGGCTTCGGCGAGGTCGAGTTCACCGATGGGATTGGTCACGCAGTTGGGATCGGGGCCGAAGACGCGGGCCTGCGGCTCCTCGGGCAGGTCGAGATTGTTGCGGGCGATATAGGCGTCGGCCTCGTCGAGCATGGACAGATAGTTCGCGTCGCCGTTCTCGATGTTGGTCTTCAGGTCGGGCGCGAATTGCATGATGCCGTTGTCGAACGGACCCGCCATCCCCAGCAGCGTGATGCCGCTCGATGCGAGGTCGCGGAAGTCGACGGTGTTTCCACCGTGTGCTCCGCTGACGGCTATGGTCACGTGCTCGGCGCCACGAGGAGGCGCCGAAGCATCCCACTTGCCGAGGACGCCCAGCCACCAGCAGAAGTCGCGGCCGCGATAGCTTCGCGGCGGCCGGTCATGCGGCCCTACCGCCAGATAGACCTGGCGGCCCGACTGCTGGAGTTCGTCGGCGATCTGAACACCCGACGAGCCTGCGCCGACAACGAGGACGGCTCCCTCGGGCAACTGTTGGGGATTGCGATACGAGCTGGAGTGAATCTGGTTGATGCCTGCGCTGTCTGGCACGACGGCGGGAATGATCGGTCGCTGAAACGCTCCGGTTGCGGCGACGACGAAGCGCGCCTCGATGGTTCCGTCCGATGTCTCCACGCAGAAACCCGGTCCGCCGCTGTTCCTCCGCACCGAGGTCACCTCGACGCCGGTGCGGATCGGCGCGTCGATCTTCTCCGAGTAGGTGACCAGGTAGTCGGCGACCTGGTCTTTCGATGCGAAGCCGTCCGGGTCGATGCTGAATTCCTGGCCTGGAAATTTGTCGTGCCAGGCAGGGCCGTTTGCCACCAGGGAGTCCCACCGCCACGACCGCCACCGCTCGGCGATGCGGTCGCGCTCCAGAACGAGGTGCGGCACGCCGAGCAAACCGAGATGCTCGCTCATCGCGATTCCGGCCTGACCGCCGCCGACGACGAGAACCTCGATCTCTTGGCTCGACATCTCAACCTCCAGTGCTTCAGTCAGACTCCCACGTTGATTCCATGATTCAGCCGACGACAGCATCTGTACAGTTCATATATTCGATGTACTGCATCGCAAAAAGCGATGTGCCGTTCGTGGTCCGACAGCTGCTCGGCCCGTCAGTTGACCGCGGCCCGGCCCGCTTCCAAACGCGCAACCGGGAGCCGGAACGGGGAGCAGGACACGTAGTCCAGCCGACTTGGCTCAAATTTGTGCGCACCGTCGGCCCGACTTGGCTCGCGTGAGTGCGGACGTCGGCGCGGATGGTGATGAGGGCGTTGCGCAGATCGTCGGGTAGCGGGTCGGTGCAGGCGGGTCTGGTTGTCAGCTTCACGCGCCGCATCGTCTGCGACCGGCCTCGATTTTCACGATGCGGTAGCTGCGCGTATCGCGAACGAATTTCTTGATGCCTCAACCCTTTGTGAGGTGCGATACGGTGCCGGTAATGGCCGGCCCCGGTAATCAACCTAGTTGTTGGTTGGTGGCGGTTGGGGCTGGAAGGGTTCATACCACCACCAGTCGGCGCGCTCGCCGGTGGGCCCGGGGCACGGTGGCACAGCGGGCGGGGGAAGGTTCGGCGGACGCGCCAGCGATCCGGCACGAAGTGGTTGCCCGCAGCTGTCGGTGACGACGAGATCGGCTGCGGGTCCGGTGATGGTGATGACGCCTCGATGGTGCAGCCGGTGGTGATAAGGGCACACCAGCACCAGGTTGAACAGCTCGGTGGGGCCGCCGTCTTCCCAGTGCCGGATGTGGTGGGCGTGCAGACCGCGGGTGGCGCCACAACCCGGAACCGCGCAGCTGCGGTGGCGGTGCTCCAGCGCGCGGCGAAGCCGGCGGCTGATCAGCCGGGTCGCCCGGCCGGCGCCGATGACCTGGCCGTCGCGTTGGAACCAGACTTCGCAGCTGGCATCACAGGTCAGGTATCGGCGGTCGGCCGCCGAGAGCAGCGGACCCAGATGCAACGCAGCGACCCGCTCCTTGACGTCCAGATGCATCACCACGGTGGTGTGCTGCCCGTGTGGCCGGCGGGCCGCCTCGGCGTCCCACCCGGCCTCCACCAGACGCATGAACGCCTCGAGCGTGCCCGGCAACGGCGGCGCCATGATCCGATGCAGGCTCGCGGTTCTCGCGGTCGTGCTTCCACTCGGCGATCAGCGCATCACGATGAGACGCCAGTGCCGCGTCGAACTTCGCCGCCTCCAGGGGCGGAAGTGTGATCCGCCACCAGGTGAACTCCTCATCGGAGGTCTTGGTGATCGAGGCCCTCGGTTCCGGCTGCGGTTGCGGCCCAGGATCGGACTCGGATTCGGGTGCGGGTCGTGGTTCCAGCTTGACCGCGGTGCGCAGCTGGTTGACCGTGGCGCAGCGCGCCAGCTCCGCGTAATGCTCATCAGACCCCTGGGCCGCCCGCGCCGCGATGACGCCGACCTGATCCAGCGACAGCCGACCCGCCCGCATGCCCTGGGCGCAGCGGGGAAACGCCTCCAGCCGGCGCGCCACCGTGGCGATCGTCTGGGCGTTTGCCGATGACCAGCCGAGCTTCCAGGCCACCAACGCCGCCACCGACCGTGCGCCGGTGGCGCCCCACAGCCCGTCGCGATCCAGCTCGGCGACGATCTCCACGATGCGCCCATCAATCGCGTTGCGCTGACCCGTCAACTCCGCCAACTCCTCGAACAGCCCCTCAAGACGCTGGTCGGGGCTCACCGCCGCGGGAGGCGATGCGGTCAAGGACATAACGACATCATCGCAGCCGGGTACGACACGTCGCGGCTGCCCCGATCCGCGCCGGGATGTGGCCGCCATCATCTGCCAACAGGCACAGCCGGATTGGCCGCCCACCGCTGCGCACCGCAGCCCTTGAGCACGCCCACCCCTGCCCCATCCTGCGCCCAACCATGGTGCTCGACCCCGCGCGATCCACGACGCGACAACCACACGACCTCCACCGCGGTCGCGCCGAAGGCGGTCTTCACGGTGCGCACGTCGGCCACCCGGGCAGCCCCGAATCGTGAGCCAAGTCAGGTTCATATATTCGATGTACTGCATCGCAAAAAGCGATGTGCCGTTCGTGGTCCGACAGCTGCTCGGCCCGTCAGTTGACCGCGGCCCGGCCCGCTTCCAAACGCGCAACCGGGAGCCGGAACGGGGAGCAGGACACGTAGTCCAGGCCGGTCTCGTGGAAGAAGTGGATGGACTCGGGGTCGCCACCGTGCTCACCGCAGACCCCGAGTTTGAGACCCGGCTTGGTCTTGCGACCCTCCTCGGCGGCGATGCGCACCAGCCGTCCGACACCGTCGGCGTCGATGGTCTCGAACGGCGACACGGTGAACACGCCCTTGTCCACGTACGTCGCGAACAGCGAAGACTCGACATCGTCGCGGGAGAATCCCCACGTCGTCTGAGTGAGATCGTTTGTGCCGAAGGAGAAGAAGTCGGCGGCGTCGGCGATCCGGTGCGCGGTCAGTGCGGCTCGCGGCAACTCGATCATGGTGCCGATGGGAATCGTCAGCCTGACCCCACGCTCGGCGGCCACCTCGGCGAGGATTCTCTCGGCCTCGTCACGCACCAGATGCAACTCCATCACCGAACCCACCAAAGGGACCATGATCTCGACCCGTGGGTCCTTGCCTGCGGCGAGCTGGTCGCACGCGGCCTCGCCGATCGCCCGCACCTGCAGTGCGAACAGGCCGGGGGTCACCAGGCCGAGCCGCACGCCCCGCAAGCCCAGCATGGGGTTCGTCTCATGCAGGTCCTCGACCGCGGCTAACAGCTTGCGGTCGGTCTCCACCTGCTCGCCGGTCTCACCGGCAGCCGCGGCGAGCGCGACCTTGACCGCGAGCTCGGTGCGGTCCGGAAGGAACTCGTGAAGCGGCGGGTCCAAGAGCCGGATGTTCACCGGAAGGCCGTCCATCGCGTCGAGCAACTCCGTGAAGTCCTTGCGCTGCAACGGCAACAGCGCCGCTAGCGCGTTGCCTCGTTCCTCGGCGGTGTGGGCGACGATCACCCGTTCGATGAGCGTGCGGCGATCGCCGAGGAACATGTGCTCTGTTCGGCACAGGCCGATGCCTTGTGCGCCAAGAGATCTCGCCCGGATGGCGTCCTCGGCGGTGTCCGCGTTCGCGCGGATCGTCAGCCGCCGGGAATCGTCGGCATGGGTCAGCAACCGGTCGACCGCATTCACCAGCGCGGTCGTCTCCTCCTCGGCACCGTCGAGGGCGGCCTCCAGACCGGACTCGATATAGGTCTCGACGGGGGAGGGCACGACAGGTACGGCCCCGAGGAAGATCTCGCCGGTGGAACCGTCGATACTGATCGCATCGCCCTCCTCGATCACCGATGTGCCGACCCGTGCGGTCCGGGATACGGCGTCGACATCGAGCGCTTCGGCGCCGCAGACGCAGGTCTTTCCCATGCCGCGGGCGACGACGGCCGCGTGCGAGGTTTTCCCACCGCGTGCGGTCAGGATCCCGTTGGCGGCGATCATGCCCTCGAGGTCATCGGGGTTGGTTTCCTTGCGCACCAACACAACCTGCTCACCGCGTTCGGCCCAGGCCTTGGCGGTCGGTGAGTCGAAGACAGCGCGACCAACCGCGGCACCGGGCGATGCGCCCATCCCGCTCGTCAGCAGTTCACGCTGGGCCGACCGGTCGAACTGCGGGAACATCAGCAGGGCCAATTGCGATCCGGAGACGCGGGATAGCGCCTCGTCCATCGTGATGAGGTTCTCGTCGACCAACTGGCCCGCGATCCGGAACGCCGCCGCCGCGGTGCGCTTGCCGACCCGGGTCTGCAACATCCACAACTTGCCGCGCTCGATCGTGAACTCGATGTCGCACAGATCCCGATAGTGCGTCTCCAGCCTGCGCATCACCTTCATCAGCTGCTTGTGCGAAGCCGGGTCCATCTCCTTGAGATCGTCCAGCGACAGGGTGTTCCGGATCCCGGAGACGACGTCCTCACCCTGCGCGTTGGACAGGTAGTCCCCGTAGGCGCCTGAGCGGCCAGACGCCGGATCGCGGGTGAATGCGACACCGGTGCCGCTGGTCTCGCCGAGGTTGCCGAATACCATCGTGCAGATGTTGACGGCAGTGCCCAGGTGCTGCGGGATGCGCTCGCGCCGCCGGTAGAGCCGCGCTCTCTCGGTGTTCCAGGAGTTGAAGACCGCATTGATGGCCATGTCCAGCTGCTCGCGCGGGTGCTGCGGAAACTCGTGGCCGGAGTGCTCCCGCACCAGGTCCTTGAAGACCGAGACCAGTTCCTTGAGATCGTCGACGTCGAGCTCGACGTCGGTGGCGACCCCCTTGGTCGACTTTGCCTTGTCCAGCGAGTCGGAGAAAATCTCGCCGGGCATCTCGAGAACCGTCTTGCCGAACATCTGCAACAGCCGCCGGTAGGAATCCCAGGCGAATCGCTCGTCTCCTGATTCCTCGGCCAGCCCTTTCACGCTGGCGTCGTTGAGCCCGATGTTCAGGACGGTCTCCATCATTCCGGGCATCGAGAAGGCCGCACCGGAGCGGACGCTGACCAGCAGTGGGTCGTGGCGATCGCCGAGCCGCCTGCCGAGCCCGTCCTCCAGCTGCCGCAGCGCCATGGTCACCTGCACCCGCAGTTCCCCCGGCGCGCTGCCGCGCGCGAGGTACTCGCGGCACGCCTCCGTGGTGATGGTGAATCCGGGCGGGACCGGCAGACCGAGGTTGGTCATCTCGGCCAGGTTGGCCCCCTTGCCGCCCAGCAGGGCCTTCTGGTCTTTGTCGCCCTCGGTGAAGTCGTACACATACTTGGTCACTGGTTCTCTCCTTAGTGGACTTGAGTCTGGGCCGCATTCACCCGCGTTGTGCGGGGAATCGGCGAAGCGGTCACATGGCCCTACTGGTCGCCTCGCTCGGTGGGAACAGCGGGTCCCGAGGCGGACGCACCGATCAGTGTGCCGATGCCGACCGGCTAAACAACCGTCGGGATTGGGGCCGGCCCCCAGAACTCGTTCATGGGTTGGGCGTACTTGTCGTTGTTGGTGAGCGGGTCGAGGCCAAGCGAATCTTCGATGGTGCGCTGCAGGCTGTAGTGGTTGTAGTAGTCGTCGGCAACGAATGCACCCGCGCGCATCCCGGTGGGGTTGGTCTTCGCATCGTAGAGAGCCCCCGGTGACGGGATGACGATCATGACGATGTGGTTGCCTTCGTTGCCGACGCCCGTGCTGATGTTGTTGTAGTCCTCGTCGAACGTAACGAAGATGGCGCTCTTCACATTTGGGTCGTTCCAGGTCGGCGACGCCATGATGGTGGTCACCTGATCCTGAAGCCACGCGTCACCCGCCGCGACGTTGTACTGGTGCGCCGGGCTGAGATAGCCCAGTAGCCAATTGAAGCTGCCGACCGGGAAATCGGTGGGGCCCTCCATGTTTGTTGCGTCGTCCGCGGCGAACCACACGAAGTTCGGGGTCGTGGCGGGACTGGCGAGATCGGTCTCCATCTGCGAGATATCGAACAGGTGCGCCGCCACGCGAGTGGGATCGTTGTAGATGTCGCTGAAAGCGAGGAACGGCAACCGGTCGGTTGGCGTGCTGTAGCCGCCACCGCCCTCCATGTAGCCGGCCCAAGTCATGCCGGCATCCTCGATCTCGTCGGCCAGGTTGGGCGTGCCTGCGGGGAAGCAGTTCGACGGGCAGTTGTAGTTGATGCCGAAATCCGAGCCGCCGATGATCGGGTAGTAGTTCGGGTCGCTGGGGTGAGTCAGCCCGTAGTAGTTGGACGCGTATCCATAGTTGGCGATGAGCTCATTGATGTACGGCGCGTTGGGGCTGCCGACGATCTGCCCGACGCCCTTGTTCTCCAGGTAGACCATGAACACGTGATCGAGCTGGCCGACGTTCGACTCCGGCGGCGCCAGAGTTCCAGGGGTGAGGCTCGGGTCGTTAACCGTGAACGACAGGTTGTCAGCGTAGGCGTTGTTGTAGTTGCCGAGCACCGGGTTTTGGTCGTCGAAGGTCACCACGACCTGCGCGCTGCGGGTGTTCACCGGGATCGCGCCAGTGGCGGAGCGGTGGATGAACCCGGTGGAGAATGTGCGATCCCACGCGGTGACCGGCTGCAGGGTGCCGGAGCCCAGCTTGACCCCGTTCTCGTCGAGGAAGTTGACGGTGACGGTCGAACTCGATGGATCGATCACGAAGCCGCCGAGGTCGCCACTCAACGTGTAGGTGCCGCCGCCGGCATCGATCAAGCCTTGAGCTCCACTGAGGTCGACCGTCTGGGTAAGTGTCGAATCCGCGACGGGGCCGCCGCCGAAGAACTGCTGGCCTCCCCCAGTGGTGGGGCTGGCGTTGTCGCCGGTCGGGAACGCCAACAGAGCGGGCAGAACCGGCCCGGGCGATGCGGTCGGAACCGGGAAGCGGCGCTGCGTGCCGTACTCGATCACCGTCGGTGTGCCGGTCTGGCTCCAGCCCGGCACGGTCACCGCGGCATAGCCCGACAGTGACGGGTCGCCGGCCTCGGCGCCCGGATTGATCAGTAGATTCGGGCTCTGATTGAGGCTCGACGTGGTTTGGCCGGACGCCGCATTCGGGATGATCGGCCGCTGGAACTCATTGCGCGCGAAGGCAAGGACGGTCCACAGCATCGGTGACTGCGCCGGGCTCCCCTGGCCGAACGGCGCCAGGAACACGTTCAACACTGCGCCCGCCACCTGCGCGACCGCACCGACGAGGTAGGTGTGCGGCTCCTCCAAGACGTGCCCCAAGTCCGGACGAGGGGCGGACACCACGGCAGTGGGAGGCGCAGCCAGAGACTTCATCGCCGGGCCGGCGGTGTCGGCGGCAAGGCTCGGCGTCGGCGCCGACGGCACAAACGACCGGAAGGATTGTCCGGCCTTCGGGGCGCCGGAATGAACGGCGTCGGGGGCGACGAGCGACCGGGTGGGCGTGCGGTCGAAGTAGCTGTGCAAAAGCGTGCTCGACGCCTTCGCCGGCGAAAGGCCTGCATCGGCTTTACCGCTTTGGGGCAAGTCTGCCGTGATGGCCGGTTTCTTGGCGTTGCCGTCGTCTTTGGTCGCGGTGTGGGCACCGCCGGAGCTCCTCACCACCACCACCGGCGCGCCGTCACCACCGCCGAAGATCTTCGTCAACGCACCGGCCACACGTGACTCCAGGTCGGGCTCAAGTAGCCGTAAATCGGTGCCACCCTTCGCGTTTGGGGCACCACCGGCACTGTCCGTCCCCGACGGCGGCGGTGTCGTCAGGGAGGCGACGGTAGTGGACGAGGAAGGGGGCGACGTGTCCGTCGGTGAAGTGTCTCCCGGTGTCGGCGACTCCGAACCGGTGTCCGCAGGCAGGGCGTACGCAATGCCCGGTGTCGTCGCCACCGCCGCCCCGACGCCCAATGCCACCGCCAGCGCTCCGACGTAACCGATGTACCTGCCGTAGCCCATGGTGATTTCCCTTCACTCATAGGAGCCGCACAGATGAGCCGTAGGCAATCAGTAGATACCTCCCAGCCGTGCCAGGTGGCGATATCGGGTGAGCTGAAGGCGATAGAGCGGCATGCTTATCACCGATGGCCACCGTCCTGATCCCGATTCCGGACACGGACTTCGACCCCACTGAGGTCGCAGTCAGCTGGCAGGTCCTCACCGGCCGGGGGCACGGCGTCGTGTTCAGCACCGAAAGCGGTCGACAGGCCGTCGCCGACGACATCATGGTCTCGGGGCGCGGCCTCGACGTCTGGTCGAGGGTGCCGGGCCTGGGCAGAGTGGCCGTCGTCGGTCGATTCCTGCGTGCCAACCGCGACGCCCGCGCCGCCTATGCGGACATGCGGAACTCCGCGGAGTATCAGCACCCCATCGCGTGGACCCACGTCCGGCTCGACGACGTCGATGCCCTACTTCTGCCGGGTGGCCACCGCGCGCGGGGGATGCGCAGTTACATCGACAGCGAGGTCTTGCAGGCTCTGGTCGTCGAAGCGTTCAGGCGCGGCATGCTCGTCGCGGCGATCTGCCACGGTGTGCTACTCGCGGCCCGATCCGTCGACCCGTCGACAGGCCGTTCGGTGCTCTACGGCCGCAAGACCACCGCGCTCACATGGGATTTCGAACGTCGCGCGTGGCAGCTGACCCGCTTCACCAGGTTCTGGGACCCCGACTACTACCGAACTTATTCAGAACGGCCTGGCGATCCCGCCGGCTACATGTCGGTGGAGGCGGAAGTCACTCGCGCGCTTGAGGATCCAGGCGATTTCCGGAACGTAGGAAAGGATTCGCCGCACTGGCGCAAGCAGACGTCGGGCATGGTGCGCGACAGCGCCACCGACTCGCGACCGGCGTTCGTCGTCGACGACGGCCGCTACATCTCCGCGCGCTGGCCGGGCGACACGCATACCTTCGCGGCTGCGATATCAGCGAGGCTGCGCGAAACGCCTTGAGGCGTCAGAACTTTGCCACCGCTCCGGCGTCGATCGGCAGCGAAGCCCCGGTGATGTACTTCGACTCATCGGAGGCGAGGAAGAGCACGGCGTCACTGACGGCGCGCGCCTCGATTATCGGCTTCGGCAGCATGTGAAAGTGTCCGATCACCTGTGTCGCGTCGGCCATGGTCGGCTCGGCGAGGTCCGGCCGCACGGTGCGGCGGAAGTCATCGTTGTCGATCATCGGCGTCAGGATGTTGCCAGGGTGAATCGAGTTCACCCTGATCCATTGCGGCGCAAGCTCATTGGCGAGCGAGTTCATCAGCCCGACGACGGCGTGCTTGGCCGACGCGTAGCCCGCCATATAGCCTCCGCCACGCAGCCCGAGCATCGAGCTCACCAGGATGATCGACCCGCCGCGACCGTCGGACATATGCGGGAGAGCCACCTTGACCGTGTGCATGACGCCGGTGAGGTTGATGTCGAGCATTGTCTGCCATGCCGACTCGTCGATCATGGCGGCGGGGGAGGGCGTGCCTGCAATGCCGGCGTTGGCGATGACGATATCGGGCCTGCCCACCTCGTCGACTCCCCGCTGTAGCGCGGCGCGCAGGCCTTCGAGGTCCCTGACGTCCGCCTTCTCGGTGACGATGCGCCGGTCCAGCTTCTCGACCAGCGCCGCCGTCTCGTCGAGGTCGGCCTCCGTCGCTCCGGGATAGCCGGCGCCGTCGATGTCGGTGCACACGTCGACGCCGATGATGTCGGCGCCCTCCTCCGCGAGCCGGATGGCGTGTTCGCGGCCCTGGCCGCGCGCCGCACCCGTGATGAATGCGACCTTGCCAGCCACCCTGCCAACTGCGTTCGTCATCGTCACCTCTCGTATGCGAAGGATTAGCCTCTATACCTTGCACGAAGCACAGCCGGGGTGGGTACCGTCACGTCGATGAAGCTGATCTCGCCGACCGATTCGATGTTCCTCATCGGCGAATCCCGTGAACATCCGATGCACGTTGCCGGTCTTGCGCTCTTCGAACCGCCGGAGGGGAGTGGCCCCGACTTCGTCGGCGACATGCATCAGGCGATGGTCGCGAACGAAGATTTTCAGCCGACGTTCAGAAAACACCCCGGCAGGCTTCTTGGCGGTATCTCCAACGTCGCATGGGCGTTCGACGACGAGGTCGACATCGACTACCACCTCCGCAGGTCCGCTCTGCCGCGTCCCGGCCGTATTCGTGAGTTGCTCGAGCTGACGTCACGGTTGCACGGCACGCTGCTCGATCGGCACCGGCCGTTGTGGGAGGCGCACCTGGTCGAGGGTCTCGGAGACGGTCGCTTCGCGGTCTACACCAAGATCCACCACGCGCTGCTCGACGGGATCTCGGCTCAGCGCCTCACGATTCGGTCGATGACGCCGGATCCCGACGATCGCGAGATGCGGGTGCCGTGGACACTGGGCCCGAAGCGCAGGAGCAAGGAGGCGGGGCCGTCGCGGTCGGCGCTGCAGTCGATCATCGGCGCGGTCGGATCAGTCGTCGGATCGGTTGCCTCGCTGGCCCCTTCCACGCTGTCGGTGGCCAGGGCCGCGCTGCTGGAACAGCAGTTGACCCTGCCGTTCCGCGCGCCCAAGACGATGTTCAACGTGCCGATCGGGGGAGCGCGACGGGTCGCCGCACAGTCGTGGCCGCTGGAACGCTTCCGTGCCATCAAGTCCGCGGCCGGCGTCACCGTCAACGACGTCGTGCTCGCCATGTGCTCTGGCGCTCTGCGTGCCTACCTCCTCGAAGAGAATGCCTTGCCGGAAACGCCGTTGGTGGCAATGGTTCCGGTCAGCCTCCGCACGGCGGACGAGCAGGATGCGGGCGGCAACATGGTCGGCACGATTCTGTGCAACCTGGCGACAGACATCGCCGACGCGGCCAACCGGCTCGACGCGATCAACACCTCGATGCGCGACAACAAGAAGGTCTTCGCCGAGCTGCCCCGAAATCAAGCGCTGGCGTTGTCGGCGTTCCTGACGTCCGGCATCGCACTGGCGTTGGTGCCGGGGTTCGTGTCGTCGGCGCCGCCTCCCTTCAACATCGTCATCTCGAACGTGCCCGGTGCGCGTGAACCGATGTACTGGAAAGGCGCCCGGCTCGACGGCAACTACCCGCTGTCGATCGCGCTCGACGGGCAGGCGCTCAACATCACCCTGACCAACAACGCCGACAACCTCGACTTCGGCCTCGTAGGGTGTCGCCGCAGCATTCCACACCTGCAGCGACTGCTTCTTCACCTCGACGACTCGCTGGCCGATCTGGAAAAGGCCGTCGGCATCTGACGTTCAGCTCGGTCGCTCAGCCCGCGCCCTTGCCGTTGTCGACCCGGTAGACGGCCCCGTGGATGGCGGCGGCGGCGTCGCTCGCTAGGAATGCGATCACGTTGGCGACATCGAGAGGCGCCATCATGCCGCGCGGTGCGGCCGTCCGCATGATGAGGTCGAAGTTGGCGTCGTCCGGTGCGGTGAAGTGCTCCAGTTGCGGTGTCAGCATTCCGCCGGGGCACACGGCGTTCACGCGCAGGCGATCGGCGGTGTACTCGACGGCGAGCGCCCGGATGAGCCCGATCAGTCCATGCTTGGCGGCGCAGTAGCCCGCCGAATACGCCTGGCCTTCGACGCCGGCTATCGAGGCGACGTTGACGATGTTTCCGCCCTGCGCGAGCAGATGAGGTAGCGCAGCCCTGCACAGATAGAACGGTCCGCTGAGGTTGACCGCGAGATCCTCTTCCCAGTCCTCGTCGGTCATGGACTCGGTTCGGCGCATCTGGTGGCTTCCCGCGATGTTGATGAGCACGTCGAGCCGACCGAAATGCGTGACGCAGCGCTCGACCGCGTCGCGACAGGCGGACGCTGAACCCACGTCGGCCGATGTGTATGCGCCCGCCTCGACATCGGCGAATACCTCGGCGAGTCGGTCTGAGTTCCTGGCGATGCCGAAAACCGTTGCACCTTCGCGGGAAAGCAGCCGCACGGTTTCAGCGCCGAGGCCGGACGAGGCACCGGTGACCACCATGACTTTGCCGGGTATCGATGACATGCCTGCCTATATACCACCCGGGGTGAGTCCCGCCTGAGATCATTGAGTAATGGAGCTGGTTGCCGAACAACGGCAGTTCTCGGCCTACGGCCCATCGCATCTGGTGGTGCTCGTGATATTCGTCGTCGGCGCCGTGCTTCTCGTCTGGATCGGACGTCGGCAGACCGAGGCGCAGGCCCGGGTCCTCGGCCGCGTCCTGGCGGTCGTGATCGTCATCGCATTCGTCGTGGCGCTGATCTACAAGCTGGTCCATCCGCACCTGGACATTTCCGTGCCGCTGCAGCTGTGTGATATCGCGGAGCTCACTGCCGCGTATGCGTTGTGGTCGCAACGGCATTGGGCCTTCGCGCTTGCCTACTACTGGGGCCTGGTCCTCAGCTCACAGGCGTTGATCACACCGGACATCGGCACGGCTGAGGAAGGCGCGCCGGATTTCCCGAGCCATCTCTTCATCACGTTCTTCACGCTTCACGTCCTCGTGGTGTGGGCTGCCATTTATCTCACCTGGGGGCAGCGGAATCGGCCGACGTGGCGTGACTACCGCTTCGCGATCATCGTGACCCTCGCGTGGGCGGCATTCACGTTCACCTTCAACGCGATCACGGGAACCAACTACGGCTACCTCAACAGGAAGCCGCCCACCGCGTCACTGCTCGATGTATTGGGCCCGTGGCCGGTCTATCTATTGACCGAGATCGCGATCGTGCTCGTTGTGTGGGCCCTGATGACCTGGCCCTGGGAGCGCGGACGGAGACGAGCGACCGAAAGTTTGGACATGCTCGAGAGCTAGGATTCCGCCCATGTCCGCCCCCCGAAAGGTCACCGAACCGAGCCGCGAGATCGACGTCATCCACGAGACCGATGTGCTGGTCGTCGGGTCGGGCCCGGGGGGTCTCGCCGCCGCCCTTGCCGCGGCACGGGCCGGCGTGCAGGTGGCCCTCGTCGAGCGGTTCGGCTGCTTCGGAGGAAACATCACGACCGTCGGCGTCGAGGGTTTCGCCTGGTACCGCCACGAGAAGACGGTGGACGCGGGCGGTATCGGATGGGAGTTCGAGCAACGCGCCAAGGAGATGGGCGCTGCGGTGCCCGAAAGCCAGTCGCTGTCCTACGAACTCGACTCAGAAGGCTTCAAGCTGGTGGCCGACCGACTGGTCGAGGAGGCGGGCATCCACGCGATGCTGCACCGCCAATTCGTCGCGCCGCTGATGGACGGCGACACCATCGTCGGCATCGTCACCGAGTCGAAGGCCGGACGGGAGGCGATCCTGGCGCGCCGGGTCGTCGACGCGACCGGTGACGCGGATGTGGCCACGCGGGCGGGCGCGCCGGTGCACAAAACGCCACGTGAAGAGATGATGGCGGCGTCGGTGATGTTCCATCTCGCCGGTGTGGACAAGGCGGCGTTCCTCAAGGGGGTTGCCGAGGACCCTCAGACCTACCGCGACTGGGCGGCAGGCGAATTCGCGGCCGACACCGACGACAAGGACGCCGATCTCTACTCGCCCTACCTCGGCAAGCCGTTCGCCAAAGCCATCGCCGACGGACTGATGCCTGCCGACCTGAACACGATCGGCGGCACCTGGGGTGCGATGCACGACACCGGCGAGCTGACATACATGAACCTGATCCACCTCGCGGGCTGCGACGGCACCGACCCCGACAGCCTCACCCGGTATGAGATCGAGGGACGCAGGCAGGCCATGCTCGCGGTCGAGGCGTTGCGCCGTTACACACCGGGCTGCGAGACGGCCCGGCTGCGCAACTTCGGGATGACCATCGGCATCCGGGATACCCGCAAGATCGACGCCGTCTACAACCTCACCGAAACCGATGTGCGCGAGCAGGGCCGGTTCGACGACAGCATCGGCGTCTATCCCGAGTTCATCGACGGATACGGCGTGCTGGTGCTGCCGACGACCGGCCGGTATCTGCAGATCCCGTACCGGTCGCTGCTGCCGAAGTCCGTCCGCCACCTGATCGTCGCGGGGCGCGCCACCGGGGGAGATCGCATCGCCCACGCGGCGACCCGCAACATGTCGTGCTGCGCCGTCACCGGCCAGGGCGCGGGTGTGGCCGCCGCGCTGGCCATCCGCGCGGACCGGCCGCTGGACGACGTCGACATCTCCGCGGTCCAGGCGGAGCTGGTCCGCCAGGACGTCCGGATCAGCTGATGACCTTGGACCAGTTGGCCCCGAGGTAGTCCGCCATCTTCTTGCTCTGCGCGTCGGTCGGGACGACCGGAGTGCCGGAAACCGATGGCAGGGCGGCTAGCAGGGTCTTGTCGACCGTGCCTGCTTTTTGCATCGCGTCGGCGCGCACCGGCCGGGCCAGGCCCTTCAGGAACAGATTCTGACCCTGATCGCTGTAGAGGAACTCCTGCCACAGCCGCGCGGCCGCGGGGTGGGGTCCGTCTTTGTTGATCGCCTGGAAGTAGTAGCCGCCGACGAGCGCATTGGACGGCACGAAAACCTTCCAGGTGGGGATCTTCTTGGTCTCGGCCGAATTCAGGTAGTCCCAGTCGATGACGACCGGCGTCTGGCCGGACTCGATGGTCGCGGGTGTCGGGTCGACCGGCACGAAGTTGCCTGCGTCCTTGAGCTTCAGGAAGAAGTTGACGCCGGGTGCGATGTCGTCGACCGAGCCGCCGTTGGCGATCGCGGTCATCAGCACCCCGTTGGCCGCGGCGCTGGCGGTCGTGGGATCACCATTGAGCGCGACCTTGCCCTTGAATTCGGGCTTCATCAGGTCGTTGATCCCGGTGACCTCCGGAACCTTGGCGGAGTCGTAGCCCACGGACTCGTAGCCGCCGTAGTCGTTGACCCAGGTGCCGTTCGGATCCTTGAACTGCGCGGGAATGTCCTCGAACGTCGCGACCTTGTAGGGCGCGAACATCGCGGTATTCGCCAGCGCGATCGCCTGACCGAGGTCGAAGACGTCGGGCGCGCTGCTCTTGCCCTTCTGCTGATTGGCGGCGTTGATCTCGTCCTGGCTGTTGGCGTCGGGTTGGGCCGAGTTCACCTTGATGCCGTACTTGCTGGAGAAGGTGTCGATGATCTCCTTGTAGTTGGCCCAATCCGGCGGCAGCGCAATCACATTGAGCTCGCCCTCGGCCTTCGCGGCCTTCTCGAGGCCGTCCATCCCGCCGAAGTCGGCCGCGGAGGTGGCTTCCTTGGCGTTCACCCCGGACTGCGTCTGGTTGCCGTTGTCCTTCTTCTCGGGGGGAGCACACGCTGCCAATCCGACGACGACGAGCGCCGACGCGGCCGTTGCGAGAAGTCGTGACCTGGTCATTGCCGAACCTTCCGATCGCAGGGGGGCCGCAGATGCGCGGCGGTTACGGAAGCCAACATGGCGTTGGAACCCTATCGCGACGAATGAGCGATGGCAGCAGGTTCCGATTTCTCGGCGACGGATGGCCATGCGGAGGGCACCGGCCGGTCGCGCACCCGCATCGGCCACCAGAACCACTTACCCATCAGCGCCGCGATGGATGGCGTCATGAATGACCGGATCACCAGGGTGTCGAAGAGCAGACCCAGGCCGATCGTGGTGCCCACCTGCCCGATCACCGTCAGCTCGCTGACCGCCATCGACATCATCGTGAACGCGAACACCAGGCCTGCCGACGTCACCACCGACCCGGTGCCGCCCATGGCCCGGATGATGCCGGTGCGAAGCCCGGCGTGGATCTCCTCTTTGAAACGCGAAACCAGCAGCAGGTTGTAGTCCGCCCCGACCGCCAACAGGATGATCACCGACATGGCCAGCACCATCCAGTGCAGTTCGATGCCGAGCAGGTGCTGCCAGATCAGCACCGACAGACCGAACGAGGCGCCCAGCGATAGCACCACTGTCCCCACGATCACCGCCGACGCCACGATGCTGCGCGTGATGAGCAACATGATGATGAAGATCAGGGCCAGCGCGGCGATGGCGGCGATGACGAGGTCGTAGGTGTTGCCGTCGGACAGGTCCTTGAATGTCGCCGCGGTCCCGCCGAGATAGATCGTCGATCCCTCCAGCGGCGTGCCCTTGATGGCTTCCTTGGCTGCCTTCTTGATCGCGTCGATCCGCGCGATGCCCTCGGGGGAGAGGGGATCGCCGTCGTGGCTGATGATGAACCGCATGGCGTGACCATCCGGCGATAGGAACTGCTCCATGCCGCGTTTGAAGTCGGGGTTGTCGAACACCTCCGGCGGCAGATAGAACGAGTCGTCGTTCCTGGAATTGTCGAACGCCTCGCCCATGGCCGACGAGTTGTCCTGCATCGCGGCCATCTGATCCTGCATGCCCTTCTGCGAGGCATACATCGTCAGCATCATCGTCTTCATCGTCTTCATGGTCTCGATCATCTCGGGCATCATCGAGACCATCTGCGGCATAAGGGAATCCAGCCGCTCCATCTCCGGGATCAACTGCTGGATGTCGTCGGTCATCGTATCGACGCCGTCGAGGGCGTCGAAGATCGCCCGGAACGAGTGGCAGACGGGGATGTCGAAGCAGTGCGGTTCCCAGTAGAAGTAAGCCCGGATCGGCCGGAAGAAGTCGTCGAAATCGGCTATGTTGTCCCGCAATTCGGCCACGTCGAGCGTCATGTCCTTCATCTTCGTCACCATGCTGTGTGTGGTGTCGGCCATCTGCGCGGTGAGATTGGACATCCGCGTCATGGTGTCGATGGTTCGCTGCATCTCGTCGGCCTGCACCAGCATGTCGGCCATCCGGTCCTGCAGGTACTTCTGGTTGAGCTGCTGGGTGGTGCCCTGCATGCTGATCTGGAACGGGATCGACGTGTGCTCGATGGGCTTGCCGTCCGGGCGGGTGATGGCCTGCACCCGGGAGATGCCCTCGACGCGGAAGATCGCCTTGGCGATCTTGTCGATCACCAGGAAGTCCGACGAGTTTCGCAGGTCGTGGTCGCTTTCGACCATGAGCAGTTCGGGGTTCATCCGCGCCTGAGAGAAGTGCCGGTCCGCGGCCGCGTATCCCTCGTTGGCCGGCAGGTCGGCAGGCAGGTAGCTGCGATCGTTGAAGTTGGTCCGGTAGCCGGGCAGGGTCAGCAGCCCGACCAGCGACAGTGCGATCGTCGCCACCAGAATCGCGCCGGGCCAGCGCACGACGATCGCGCCGATCTTGCGCCAGCCGCGAGTGCGCAAGGCGCGCTTGGGTTCCAGCGTCCTGCCGAACCGGCTGGCCACCGAGATGAGGGCGGGCCCGAGCGTCAGGGCGGCGAACACGGTGACGACCATGCCGATCGCCAACGGGATACCCATCGTCTGGAAGTACGGCAGCCGGGTGAAGTGCAGACAGAAAACCGCACCCGCAATGGTCATGCCGGACCCGAGCACCACATGCGCGGTGCCGTGAAACATCGTGTAATAAGCCTGTTCTCGGTCCTCGCCTACCGACCGTGCCTCCTGATATCGGCCGATCAGGAAGATCGCGTAGTCGGTCGCGGCTGCGATCGCCAGGGTCACCAGGAGGTTGGTGGCGAAGGTGGAGAGACCGATGATCTCGTGATAGCCGAGGAATGCCACCACGCCGCGCGACGCGGCCAGTTCGAGAACGACCATCACCAGCACGATCAGCACCGTGATGATCGACCGGTACACCAGCAGCAGCATGATGATGATGACGGTGAAGGTCACTGCCTCGATCAGCTGCATGCTGCGGTCGCCTGCGATGTGCTGGTCGGCCGCCAGCGCGGCGGGACCGGTCACATAAGCCTTGACGCCCTGCGGCTTCTGCAGACCGTCGACGATGTGCTGCACGGCCTCGACCGACTCGTTGGCCAGCGCCTCACCCTGGTTGCCTGCCAGCTTCACCTGGACGTAGGCGGCCTTGCCGTCGTTGCTCTGGGCACCGGTGGCAGTGAGCGGATCGCCCCAGAAATCCTGCACCGATTGCACGTGCTTGGTGTCGGCTCGGAGCTTGCCGATCATCTCGTCGTAGAAGGCGTGCGCGTCGTCGCGCAATGGTTCCTGGCCTTCGAGCACGATCATGGCCGAGCTGTCGGAGTCGCCTTCCTTGAAGAGTTCGCCGACCTTCTTCATCGAGATCATCGACGGTGCGTCGTTCGGGCTCATCGACACCGCGCGCTGCTGGCCGACGGTTTCCAGCTGGGGCACGATCACGTTGACGACGGCGATGACGGCGATCCAGCCGAGGATGATCGGCACCGCCATGGTGCGGATGAGCCGCGGGATCAGTGGCCGCTTCGCATGCCTGGCGTGTGGGAAGGCGTCGGTGGGCGCGTCGGTCGTCGGCGTGCTCATGCGGACTTCACAAAGCAGAATGTCTGGGCGTTCAAGCCGCTGGACGTCCTTTCGTCTTTGACTTCGTCATCGACCGTGATCCGGCAGGTGATCGAGCTGCCATCGCCCTGCGCGACGATGTTCGGCGCTGCCGACGGTGCCGTCGTCTGCAAGGTCAGTGACCACGGCAGCGCTGCGCCGTCTGCGCGCTGCGGCTTGGCGTCCAGATCGAGGTAGTTGACGTCGGCATAGGTGCCGGTGCCGAAGATCTCGTACTTGACCACTTTCGGGTCGAATGGTTCGGGATCGTCGGCGAAATTGCGGGGAGTGACCGTGACGCCGTCGGCGCCGAAGAAGGTCCTGGTCCGCGCGACGATGATGCCTGCGACGGCGACAACCACCACGATCAGCAGCGGTAACCAGGCTTTTTTGATGAACGTCAGCGGCCCGTTACCAGCCATCACCCAGTCCTTTCGCCGCCGCTCGAGTCTCAGGTGAACTTATCCGCTCGGCTAAGTCCGAACAAGCCGTATGGCTGGGATCGCTTAGCCAAGCGGATTGTTAAACTGACCACACGGCTAGATTTCACGCGAGGGACCGTCCTTTGCAGGTCTAGGATCGGGAGCCACAAATAGGGGGCATGGACACCGGAAACGGCTAGAGGGGACGCGTGTGACGAAGCTGGCATCGCCTCGCGGCGCGGTCCGCGAACGCGTGCTGCAAGCTGCCCTCGAACTGTTCGCCGAGCACGGTGTCAGCGGGACGTCGCTGCAGATGATCGCCGACCGCGTTGGGGTGGCGAAGGCTTCGGTCTATTACCAGTTCCACACCAAGGAAGACATCGTTCTGACGCTGATCAGTCCGGTGTTCGACGACATCGCCCGGCTGGTCAAGATCGCCGAGGCGGTCGGCTCTGCCGAGGCCAGGCGCGATGTCGCGATCAGCGGACTGGTGGAACTCGCCGTACGTAACCGCAATCTGACAACGGTGTTCTTCGGCGATCCCGCGATCGATCCGTTGGTCCGTTCCCACGACGAATTCGCCTCGGCCATAGACGGTCTCGACACACTGCTGGTCGGCCCGCAAGCCGACGACGCGACTCGGGTGGCGATGTCGGTCATCACGGCAGGCATCTACGGCACGGCGATCAACCCGCACCTTGCCGATTTGTCCGACGACGTTCTGCACCGGCTGCTGTTGGAAACCGCTCAGCGCCTACTTGTGGCGCTGACGAAGGAGTAAGCAATCGTCGCAGCTCAAATTGGGTACACCAATATCCAGTATGGGTGATGATCGACTGCTGATTCCCGGCGAGACGTGTTGGCGCGTTGCGCGCGCTGACCAGTTCGCCCACATCATCGATGCGGCCGACTACTTCCGGTACGCCAAGGCGGCGATGTTGCGGGCACAGCAGCGCATCATGCTGATCGGTTGGGACCTCGATGCGAGGATGACGTTCGAGCGAGGGGCCAAGACGCTGCCCGGCCCCAACCAACTGGGCGCCTTCCTCTATTGGATGCTCTGGAAGCGACCCGACCTCGAAATCTATCTGCTGAAGTCGAACCTGCGTCTGCTGCCTGCACTTGACGGCATCTGGTACGGGCTCGCGCCCGTCGCGGTGGTGAATCAGATCAGCAGCAAGCGAATACATTTCGCCATTGACGGTGCCCGTCCGACCGGTGCCGTGCATCACCAGAAGATCGCCGTCATCGACGATGCCGTCGCGTTCTGCGGAGGCCTCGACCTCACCGTCGACCGATGGGACACCTCGGCGCACGACCATCAAAGTCGCGGCAGGCGAACCGTCGGGCGAGGCTACGGACCGCGGCACGAGGTGGCGTCAGCAGTCGACGGTGATGCCGCGCTCGCGCTCGGTGAAGTAGCCCGCGAGAGGTGGGAGACGGCGACGGGACGGTCGTTGAAAGCCCTTGACGCCAAGCACACTACGTGGCCGAGCAAGCTGGAACCCACGCTGTGCGACGTCGACGTCGGAATTGCGCGCACCCTGCCGGAGCTGGATGGTCGCGATGAAGTCCGCGAGGTGGAGGCGCTCAATCTCGCGGGCATTGCGGCGGCCCGCCACACCATCTATCTGGAGAACCAATATCTGGCGGCGCGGCGCGTGGTCGATGCGCTGGCAGCCCGCCTGGAAGAAGACGACGGACCCGAAATCGTCATCGTCCTTCCGCGGAGGGGCAACAACCGCCTCGAGAGGGAGACGATGGACGGCGCGCGGCACCGGCTCATCCAGACGCTCTGGGCGGCAGACGATCATGGTCGGTTGGGCATCTACTACCCGGTGACCGATGGCGGGTCGCCGATCTACGTCCACTCGAAGGTAATGGTCGTCGACGACCGGCTGTTACGCATCGGCTCATCGAACCTCAACAACCGGTCGCTCGGATTCGACAGCGAGTGCGATGTGGCCATCGAGTCAAACTCGGACCGCTCGGAACGCGATGAGGTTCGCCGCCAGATCACCCGCGTACGGAATCAATTGGTCGCAGAACACCTCGGTGTGCCCGTCGATGAGTTCGAAGGAATGCCGCTCGCTGTTGGCGGCGGTCGAGGACCTTCGGGGAGACGGTAGAACGTTGCGGCCGTTCACCGAGCAGACGGTCGCCGGCGAGGAGAGCCCGCTGGCGGAAAATGATCTGATGGACCCCGATCACGTCCCGCATTCCTTGACGCGAAGCGTGCAACGGTTCATCGCAGGATTGACGCGCTGACGTCCGCTACGCGGTCCGAGATCGGATGCGTATGTTCGCGCGAGCGAAGGTGTCTGTACGCCGACACGCCTCAATAAGACGTGCGGTTCCGGTCTCTCGTGCAGGTGCGAGCGGGCGCTGAGTCGCGCCGAGTGACCGCTCTTGCACACGACAACCGGCGTGTCGCGGAGCAGACACGTTCGCTCGCGGAATTAGGTGACCGGCAGCGAAGCCCTACGTGCCGGACGCGGTGGTCGCGATGCCGCCGTCGACGGGGATGATCGCGCCGGTGAGGTAGGAGCCTGCGCGGCTTGCCAGGAAAACCGCGATGCCTGCCATGTCGTCGTCGCGCCCGATGCGGCGCAGCGGCGCCGACGCCGCAATGGAATCGCCGAAGGCATCGAGCGTCGCGGCCATCATCTTCGATCTGAACGGGCCGGGCGCGACGGCATTGACAGTGATGTGTTGTGGCCCCAGCTCGCGGGCGAGGACCCGCGTCAGCTGGTGGATCGCCGCCTTGCTGCTGGCATACGAGTAGACGGGCAGCCGGCTGACGTGGATTCCGTCGATGCTCCCGACGTTGATGATGCGGGCGGGGTCATCGGCTGTGCCTGCCTGACGCAAGGCGGGCAACAACGCCTGGACGAGCCAGAACGGCGACTTGACGTTGAGATCGAGAACCTTGTCCCATGCCGAATCCGGAAAAGTCTCCAGCGCTTCGCCCCACGTCGCGCCCGCATTGTTGACGAGGATGTGCAGGCTGCCCGAATCCGCGGTGACCCAATCGGCGAGCCGGCGGCATTCTTCGTGCTGAGACAGGTCCGCGGGGATCGCTTTCACGTCGCCGAACTGCGACAGCTCCTCCTTGGCGCTTTCACAAGCGTCGGCCTTGCGGGAGCTGATCACCACGCGGGCGCCCGCCTGCAGCAGCCCCCGCGCCATCATCATGCCGATCCCTCGAGTGCCGCCCGTGACGAGTGCATTTTTACCGGTCAGATCGAAAAGCTCTGTGTGAGTGCTGATTTGATCATCGGTCATGGTGGCGGCTCTCCATGTCATCAGTTCTGCGTCGTTGTAGGCTCACCTGTAGGCAATGGGAGGCTCGATGAGCTGCTGTCATTATCAGCCCACCGGTGATGGACTCGACACGGCATTCACCGTAGACGCATCCAGGATCACCTTCGGCCGAGGCTGTCTCACGGAACTCGGCGAGCGCGCCCGGGCTCTCGGCATGACCCGGGTGGCGTTGTTCTCCGACGACGTTGTGGCCGCGCTGGAGGTCTTCGACACGGCGCAGCGCTCGCTGCGCTCGGTCGGTATCGACGTCGTGGCCTACACCGACGTCCAGGTCGAACCCACGGACGAATCGTTCACGCGGGCGGCGGCGTTCGCGTCGGAGACCGAGCCCGATGGTTATGTGTCCGTCGGCGGCGGCTCGGTCATCGACACCGCCAAGGCGGCCAACCTGTACGCCACCTACCCGGCTGACTTCCTGGCGTATGTCAACCCGCCAGTCGGGGATGGGACGTCCGTGCCAGGACCCTTGACACCGCACATCGCCTGCCCGACGACGTCGGGCACCGGCAGCGAGGTCGACCGGGATGGCGATCTTCGATCTGCTGTCCCTATCGGCGAAGACCGGCATCGCTTCGCCCGCACTGCGTCCGACCGAAGCGCTCGTCGATCCCGACAGCACCGACACCCTGCCCGCGCCGGTTGTCGCGTGTTCGGGACTCGATGTGCTGTCACATGCATTGGAGTCGTTGACCGCGCGGCCCTTCGTCCGCCGTGCCGCGCCGGAACGGCCTGGTCTTCGACCTATGAGCCAGGGCGCCAATCCGTGGAGCGATCTGGGGAGTCGGGAGGCGTTGCGGCTGCTCGGTCAGTATCTGGAGCGGGCCGTCAGTGACGCCTCCGACCGCGAGGCGCGCGAGCAGACGATGTGGGCCGCCACTCTCGCAGGCATTGCGTTCGGCAACGCGGGAGTGCACATCCCGCATGCGATGGCATACGCGGTGGCCGGGCAGGTGCGTGACTTCCATCCCGACGGTTACCCAGGCTCTGAGCCCATGGTTCCACACGGCATGTCGGTAATCCTCAACGCGCCCTCCGCTTTCCGCGTCACCGCGCCCACCGACCCGCAGCGGCACATCGAAGCCGCCCAACACCTCGGAGCCGACGTCAGCGGCGCGGGCCCCGAGGACGCGGGCTCGGTGCTGGCCGACGATCTCGTTCGGATCATGCGCGCAGTGGGTATGCCCAACGGGTTGTCGGCGGTGGGCTATGCCGAAACGGACCGCACCACATTGGCCGACGGCGCGTGGCCCCAGCAGCGTCTGCTGAAGAACGCGCCGCTTGAGACCGATAAGTCGTTGCTGGCCGAACATCTTTGCGGATTCGATGAGCTATTGGTGAGTCGCTAGTCCTTGGTGTCCGCGACCATGACTTCAGTGTTCGCGCGACGACGGACGGCGGTCGGCACGGATCCGAGCAAGCGGCCGGCAATCGAGTTGACTCCGACGTTGCCGACGACCAGTAGGTCGGCTTTGACGTCGTCGACCAGCGTGACGAGCACATCGATTGCGGCGCCGGACGATGGGGCGTTCCTCGACGTCCGTGGCGCCGGCCGCCCTCGCGCGATCGGCCGCCTCACGCAGCATCCCGTACACCGGTGCGTTTCCCTGAGTCTTGTACTCCTCACCCTTGAGCTGGTCAGGCTCGCCCGAATGCCGCTGCTCTTCGGGTAGGTATGCCGTCGCGACGATCAGCTTTGCGTCGTTCTCCGCGGCGATCGCTGCCGCTCGATCAACCGCACGGAAAGACGACTCCGAGCCATCGGTTCCCACCACCACGACCTTGTATGTGCTCACCAAACGTCCGTACCCCCACTTGGCCGGTTCCACACGCTCGCGCAGGCTTGGCGGAGAATGGCGGGTAGATCAGACGAGGAGGACGGATGCTTACCAAACTGGGCCGCAGGGTGGATGTCGCCCTGACGCGAGGGACCGACGCTGCCCACGAAGCCGTACATGCCACGGTGGTGCACCTGCGGCGGATCGTCGGCGCGGTGTCCGTGGCGCTCGGCCGCGTCACGCGTGAGGCACAGGACCTGGTGTGGGACTACCAGGATGTGGCCTCCGACTTGCGTCGCCGCAGCGACTCCGCCGAGCCGCAGAGCGAGCGACCCGTGCTGCGAGTGATCAATAGCTAGTCGGCAGTGTGGACGATCAGGATGTCGATCTTGGCCCTGCGGGCGACGTCGGCGGGAACCGAGCCCAGCAGCCGTCCGGCGACCGAGTCCAGTCCGACGTCGCCGACCACAAGCAAATCCGCATTGACGTCATCGACGAGTTTCACCAGCGCCTGGACAGGCGCACCTTCGATCGCGCGCTCCTCGACGTTTTTGGCCCCGGCCGCCGAGGCGCGCTCATGCGCCTCCCGAAGGATGGCGTACACCGGCGCATTCCCGTGCAGTTTGTAGCTCTCACCGCCGAGGGTGTCGGCGCCGCGAGGGTCGGACACATGGTCGTGCGACGGAGGTCTGGACCAGCCACCCTTTTCTGTCGACGGTATGTGCGCGGTGGCGACGATCAGCTTGGCGTTGGACTGCGCAGCGACCTCGCCGGCGCGCTCGACAGCACGCAGTGACGAGTCCGAGCCGTCGGTCCCGACCACTACCGTCCGATAGACGTCCATGCCGCCTCCCCAGGGTCCGTGCGCCAACGAACACTAGCGCCTGATGGTCGACCGGGGGACCGGATTTCTCGCCTTTGGCAAAGGTGCCCGTCAGAAAGTTTGGCCCGCCCCCGTCACCGGTGGCGGGCCGATACAGCTCGCTGCTGAACTGCAAGAGTCTACGGACCTTGGGACTCCAGAGAGCACAGTAAGAGAAATGCGGCTCGGGGGAATCGGGTGTTTCCCTATGTTTTTGGCCGGATTCCCGTCTATCCGGCCACCCACTGGGTGGCGCGGTCGAGCTCGTCGAGGCCGAACAGCCCCAGTTCACCGGGAACCATCCAGCCCAGCGCATGCAGCGCATGGGCGACCCACTCTTTGTCGGTGACCACCGCGATTCGCCTGAAAGCCGAATGGTGCTGGAACAGGGCGCCGAAGCCCACCTTCAAATCCTCGACCAGCCCGCCGGGCCCGAAGCCCTCGTAGTCGGGCGCGATGACCTCGACGATCCTCAGCTCCTCGGTGTTCAACAGCTCGTCCATGGCGGGCTTGAATTGCGAATGTCATCACCGCTCACCCGGCCCGATACGCGGATGCCGATCACACCCTCGGGCATGTCTTGCAGTCGTTCGATCATGGTTTTCCTCTGCGCTCGCGGTGTTTACACCCCGGCCAGCAACACGGCCGACGCATGCCGTCCTCGAACTCCTCCTGCGTCCGGCGAATTCGGCGCTCCCGGGTCTTGTGCTGTTTGGCATCCTCGACCCAGCAGATGAACTCGTTGCGGGCAAGGGGAGTGATGTCCTTCCAGGCGGCAAGTGCCGAGGCGTTGTCGATCAATGCCGTTCGCAGATCTGCGGGCATCTTGTGCACCACTCCGCCGGGCACTTGCTGGCTGCTCACCCGCTCAAGGGTAATCGCTGCGGAGCGTCCTACACGCCGACCTGCCGCCGCAGCCTCCACCGCACGAACCCGGCGAACAACAGCCCCAGCACCGCGAGCATGACGATGTCGAACAACCACGCGGACGCAGTGTGCTTCCACAGCGGATCGTTCACGCCCGGGACGAGGTTCGCGAGATCGATCGACGATGCCATGGCGGCGACGCCCCAGCGCGCGGGCGTGAAGGCGGCGATGACCTCGAGCACCGGACGACCGGTGATCGGAACGAAACTGCCCGCGAGTACCAGCTGTGCCACGCATGCGATCGCCAGCAGAGGGATGTATTGATTGCTGCTGCGGGAAACCGCCGAAATGCCGAGGCCGAGAATCACCGCCACCGCGGAAGTCGCTGCGACATCGACGAACAACTCCACCATCGGGCTGCCGAGCACCGCCGCAGTCGATGGTGCGGGCTTACCGATCCCCGGCGCCGTGACGATCAACACCAGCACCGCCGACTGCACCACCGCCACAGCGCCGAACACGCAGATCTTGGCCAATAGGTACGCCGACGGCGAGAGTCCCGCGGCCTGCTCGTGGCGGTAGATGTCGCGTTCACCGATCAGATCGCGAACCGACAGCGTGATTCCGAGCAGGATCGCGGCGAAACCGAGCAGCACGATGATCTGTCTCGGCTCGAACGGGGCGGTTGAACCGGCCGCGGGCTTGCCGAAGCCGGCGTGTCCGCCCACCGCCAGCGGCAACATGCCGACGACAATCGGTGCCAGCACGAGGAATACGAGGTAGCGTCGGTCGGCGAGAATCAGCCGGGCCTGACGTTGCGAAATCGCCGATACCTGGCGCCAGAAGCTCGTCCGCGCGGGCTTGCCCAGATTAACGGACTGCGCGGCCGGTTGAGGTTCGAGCGTGGCCACCGCGGGCTCACGATGTTCGAGGTAGCGCCGTTGTGCCCCATCGGGATCCGCCCGAATGTTGTTGTAGATATCGGCCCAATCCTTGGAACCCATTGCGGCACTGACCCCGTCGGGTGGCCCGCAGTATGCGGGCTTGCCGCCAGGGGCCAGCAGCAGCACCTGGTCGCATTCGTCCAGGAACGTCAGCGAGTGCGTGACGACAACGATCACGCGACCGGCGTCGGCGAGGTGGCGCAGCATCATCATCACCTGACGGTCCAGCGCGGGATCCAGCCCCGTCGTGGGTTCGTCGAGTACCAGCAGTGACGGTTCTGTCAACAACTCCATGGCAACCGATACGCGCTTGCGCTGGCCGCCCGAGAGTTTGTCCACGCGCGTGTCGGCGTGCGGTGTCATAGCGAGTTCGTCGAGTACTCGCGAAATCACCTGCTGCCGGTCGCTTTTCGTGGTGTCGGGTGGCATCCGCAATTGAGCGGCGAAGTTCAGCGCCTGCGCCACCGTCAGCCCCCCGTGCACGATATCGTCCTGTGGCACCATGCCGATCCGGCTGCGCAATGACGCATACTCGGCCTGCAGATCGCGCCCGTCGAACGACAATGCGCCACCGGTCGGCCGCGAGGAGCCGACGATCACCTTCAACAACGTGGACTTCCCCGAGCCGGACGGCCCGATCACCGCGGTCAGCGTGCCAGGCCGGGCGGTGAACGAAACACGGTCCAGCAGTGTGACATCGCCGTCCTCGATCGTCAGACTGACGTCGCGCACTTCGAGGCCGCCGGTCGTCGCGGCGGGCTTGTTGTGGCGGACGAGCTTTCCATCGGCGAAGACGAAGTCGACGTTGCCGATCGTGACGACGTCGTTCTCCCGCAGCGCCGCATCCTTCACCCGCTTGCCGTTGACGAACGTGCCGTTGATGCTGTGGGCGTCCTGGATACCCATGCCCGACGACGTCGGGATCAACCTCGCGTGGTGACGCGACGCCAGCACGTCGGGAACAACGATGTCGTTGTCGGGGGCACGACCGATGGCGATCGTGCGCGGTGCCGAATCGCCGCGCCACCGGGTACGCAAACTGGTTACGACGTCGGTCGACCCGCCGCGAAGGATTGCGGGACGCTTCGTCTCCACCGTCGGCCGCTCATCGGGCGGTGGGCCGAATTCGAAGGTCAGCTGGGGCCCCTCGGCGTTGCCGAGATGAATGGACTGCCCGGACTGCACTGGCGCCGATTGCACTCGCTGCTTGCCGACGAATATGCCGTTGAGGCTCTTGTTGTCGATCGCGGTCCACTTCCCGTCGACGCACCGCAGGATCACGTGCGCGCGGGAGATCGCCGGGTGGGGGATGCGCATATCGGCGCGGACGTCGCGCCCGACGATCACGTCGCGGCCCGGTGGGAACGTGCGCCGGATGTCACCGGAACACACCGTGATCATGGGCGGTGATGGCCGGCTCATCGGACGGGCCATCCAGCGTCCTTCACCGGCTCACGATAAACCAGCTGACCTCGATTTTTCGCAGGCTGATCGCGCCGCTTGCTCAGCGCGTTTCTGTAGCCACCGGTTGGCCGCCCATCGTCGCGGCGAGTCCGCGCAGGCGCGTCTCGCAACTCTCCAGGACACCGAGATCGACATCCGCCGCCCCGGCCCGGCCGTTCGGGTACTCGAATGGGTTGTCGATATCGCGGATCATCGCGACCGCGTACACCAGCAGGTACGTGATCACGCCCGAGACGAGCAGGGTGGGAGCCAGTTGGCCGATCTGCGTGATCAGCAGGAGGACCAGAATCATCAATCCAGTGACCTCGGCGATGAGGTATCCGGCCGAGACGTACGACGTGCGCCGCATCGTGTCCATCCTGATCACCAACTTGCGGATGTTGGCCTGCTCGGACTTCAGCCGGGTCGTGAAGCCGGGCTGGATCTTCGGCGCGAAGACGATGAAGTAGGGATTGAGCCGACGCAGGTTCTCGAGAACCTCGTCGTAACCGTCGTTGTGCACGAGCCATCCGCGGATGGATTCGCCGATGTCCGCGAGAAGCGAGACGCATTGGCTCGCTTCGGGAAGCTTGAGTTCGGCGTCCATGATCAGGCACTCGTCGGCGATCGACTCCAGACTCCCTGCCACCTCGCCGGGCAACCGCTCGGCCTCTTTGAAGTCGGCGGCCGTGCCGCTCAGGATGAACCCGACGATGAAGACCTCGGCGGCGATGACGCCGGTGAGCAAAGGGCTGAAGTCGAGGTGCTTGAGCGGGCTGAGGTCGTACAGCCACTTGAGCAAGATCATGGCGACGGCGACGGGCACGGCCTGCAGCAGCAGCCTGGGGTTGCCGCGAAAGAACTTGGTCACCGTAAAAGGGTGCGCCAAGCAAAGCGCTGAACGGGCGAATTGGGTGAAATTCCTGTGAGCCAGCTGTTTGTGAAAAATCGAGTAGCCGATTACTCGTGCCGCGGTATCACAGCAGCCCGCAGAATTCGATCACCGCAGTACAGACACGGCAATAGGGGGTCGAATTCAATGCGCGAGTTCGGTACCGCAATCGAAAAATACGCATCCAACGGCAGTCTCACTGCCGAGGATGGCGGCGAAACTGTTCCTCCACGGCGGCACCAACCAGTATTCGAGCCTGTCGGGGGACCGGTGGCGGCGGCCTGGCGCGAGGGCACCCTGACGAGGGCATCAGAACTCGACGCGTTGTGTGCCTGGATCGCTGCGAAGGAATGCCACGACAGCGATAGGGTCCTGGTGAATGCGGTCAAGAGCCACCTCGAAGCCGCCAGGGACGCCGCACTGGCCCGAAAGCTGAACCCGCACAAGCGCTACCGCGTTTTTCGCGGTGGGCCACTTATCGAGCGCGCGAGAAGCAACCTCGACGCCGCAGAGGCCTTACTTCTCAACCTCGCGCCCGCCGACTACATCTTCGGTCAGATGCCGTCGCTGCTCCGGCACGTGCAGCGTCATCTCCCTCCGACCGATCCCGGGCGACAGGAGTTCGAACGGATCGCCAAAGGCCTCGGCATCAACAATGCCGCACACGGGTTGCTCGACACCGACGAAGAGAAGGACCGGAACACGATCGAAAGGGTGCGCGGTCAAATCGTCACCACGGTTCGCGCGGCAAGCTCGCAGGCGCTACGGGTCAATATTCGGCTGCGCAGCTTCCGCAACGTCGTGGTGCTCGCGACGGTGCTGATGGCGCTGCTCGCCATCGGAGTAGGGATCGTCGGCTTTATCCGCCCCACCTGGCTGCCGTTGTGCTTTGCCCCGGAGGAGGCAGGCAAGTCCGTCGTCGTGTGCCCGACCGGCCAGTCCGATCCGTTTACCCCCTCTCAGTCGGGCCTGCAGGCTCAGGACGGCGTGCCCGTGAAGGACATCGACGTGGTGATCGCCGATACGGTCAAAACGGGAGACGTCATGGTCGTCGAACTCGTCGGGCTCACCGCCGCGGCGGTAGCAGCCGCGGCCGCCATCAGGAACATCAAGGGATCATCCGAGCGCTACGGCCTGCCTCTTGCCCTTGCCGCGCTCAAACTTCCGACGGGGGCGGTGACCGCGGTGCTCGGCCTGCTGTTGATGCGTGGTCAATTCGTTCCAGGCCTCAACGCACTCGACAACGCCGGGCAAATCGTGGCCTGGGCACTGGTCTTCGGGTTCGCTCAGGAGCTGTTCACCCACTTCGTCGATCAGCAGGGACAGACCGTGCTGAACAGTGTCCGTGCAGCGGACAAACCGCAGGTGCACGCGTAGACAGGCTTGAGGCGGTGGGACGCCCGGACACCACGTCGTCGTGCGTGGCGTCAAGCTTGGCGGCCCTCCCGCTCACAGGCGCGCTACGCCGAGTGCGAGAACTGCAGTGTCGTCTTCGACGCCGCGGCCCAGGCCGTCCAGCAAGCGATGGACGGCGTCGACGATGGCCGAAGCCGTGGTTGGAGAGTGTGATTTTGCGAAGCGGAGCAGCTCGCCCTCGTCGTCGTAACGTTCGTGGCCGACACCGGTGCTGGCTTCGGTCAGGCCGTCGGTGTACAGCAGTAGCGTGTCGCCGGGCGCGAGATGGAATCGGCTGGTGATGAAGCGGGGCTCAGCCGTCATGCCCACGGCCATACCGCCGATCGTATCGACGTAGTAGGCGCCGCCGTCAGCGAGGAACACCAGAGGCGGTGGATGGCCTCCGCTGGCGAGTTCGACGTCGAACCCGTTGTCGCACTGCGACATTTTGCCATAGATAACAGTGCTGAACCGGTTGCGAATATCGCGTAGCTGTTGATTGAGAACGGTGTTGAGGTTGTGCAGCACCTGCTCCGGATCATCGTCATAGACGGCTGCGGCGCGCAAGGTGTACCGGGTCAACCCGGTCATCACCGCGGCGTCGACGCCCTTGCCCGCAACGTCGCCCAGAAAGAAGCCCCACCTGGTGCGTGACAGTGGGAAGAGATCGTAAAAGTCACCGCCCACATCGTCGTCCGACGCCGTGAAGTAGTAGTCGGCTGCATCCAGGCCTTTGGGAGGGGACAGCAACGGTGGCAGCAGCGCGCGTCGCAGAGTCTCGGCAAACAGCCGCGCTCGGCCCTGCTCCTTCTCGGCGTGTTGGCGCGCCTGCAGGAGCTCGACTTCGTAGGCGCGGCGGTCGGTGGCGTCCACGATGGTGATCTGGAGCAGTTCCGCCTTGTCGGAGTCGGTCGTGACGTTTGCAGTGAGAAACATCGGCAGCCGACTCCCTTCGGCGGCCACGATGTCCACTGTGACACCGTTGAGCTCACCACCCATATGGAGCAACGGCCCGAAATGAGTGTCGTAGAGGATTCGCCCGGCACCGGTCAGAAGATCGCTGAACAGTTTGCCGCACAGTGCATTTGGCTCATATCCCAGCCATCTGGACAGGGTGGCATTTACGCGGATGATCTGTCCGTCAACGTCAGTGACGACATGACCACTAGGAGCGTTCTCCCAGAGGTCCTCGAAGGTTCTTTCCGCCACGTCGCCCGCGCGAAGGCCGAGATCGCCGACGCAGTGACGTCTGGGGCGCTTACGTGTGGGCAGTGTCCGGTCGCATCCAATGTGATTAGTTGACTATCCGGGATGTGAGCGTGAACGTAGGCGCCAACCTCACGTGGAGCGATGGCGTCGTGCGCGCACTCGATCACCAGGGTGGGTACCGGTATCCGAGGCAGATCGGCGCGATTGTCCGAGAGGAACGTGGCGCGGGCGAACACTAGGGCGTGCTCTGGGTCGGATCGACAGAAGGTCTCGGCCAACTCGTTCTCGAGGTCGGGCCGGTCAGGTGTGCCCATGATCACCGGCGCCATCGCGCGTGACCACCCTAGGTAGTTCTACTCCAACGACTGCAGGAGTTCGTCGATATCGATCTTCGAGAAGCCGCCGCGGTAATCGTCGTCGTCGATGTAGCACGGCGACGGTGTCAGCGGGACGAGCTTTGAGAAGCGGCTTGGATCCGCGGTCGCTGCAAGTGCGCCGATCATCGACGACACCGAATGCCCCACGAACAGGACCTCGCGCAGGTCGAGCTCTTCGACGATGTCGAGGACATCGGCGGCGTGACCGGCCAAGGAGGAATACTTCGCCGCGTCCCATGCCCCTGGATCTGACGACCCCGCCCCGACCAGGTCGAACAGGACCAGGCGAAAGTCTGATTTCAAGCGGTCGACGACAAGGCGCCATAGGTTCTGATCACATCCGAAGCCGTGTGCCAGCAATATCGTCGGGCCGGTCCCTCCCCGACGATATTGATGTTGTGCCTGGCGTACACGTCCATCGCACCAGCCTAGGTCGCCGAACTATGTTGAAAGGTCGTGACCACACTTCACGACCCCACCGTCCGCGGTTTCGCATCCGACAACTACTCGGGTGTGCATCCCGAGGTGCTCGCGGCGATCGCCGACGCCAACGACGGACACCAGATCTCCTACGGCGAGGACGACTACACGGCGCGCCTGCAAGAGGTGTGTGCGCGGCATTTCGGTGAGGGCGTCGAAACCTACCCGGTGTTCAACGGCACCGGCGCGAACGTCGTCGGGCTGCTGTCGATGTTGCCCCGCTGGGGAGCGGTCATTTGCTCGAAGACTGCGCACATCCACGCCGACGAAGGCGGGGCGCCGGAGAAGGTGGCGGGCATCAAGCTGCTGCCGGTCCCCGCAGCCGACGGCAAGCTCACCCCCGACCTCATCGCCGAGGAGGCCTGGGGATGGGGCGACGAGCACCGGGCCCAACCGCTCGTCGTCTACATCACCCAGTCGAGCGAGCTCGGCACCGTCTACACGCCCGACGAGTTGCGCGCGATCACCGACTACGCACACGAGCGCGGCATGCGCGTCTTCATGGACGGTGCGCGGCTGTCCAATGCCGCTGCGACGCTGGACCTTCCGCTGCGTGCCTTCACCACCGATGTCGGCGTCGACGCCCTGAGCTTCGGCGGCACCAAGAACGGCGCGCTGGGCGCCGAAGCCATCGTGGTGCTCGACACGGAGGCGTCCGACGGGCTGATCTACCTACGCAAACAGAAGATGCAACTGGCATCGAAAATGCGGTTCGTCTCGGCGCAGCTGTTGGCGCTGCTCGACGGCGACCTCTACTTGCGCAACGCCCGGCACGCGAACGCCATGGCGGCGCGGCTGCGTTCGGGCCTGGACGCCGGCGTCGCCGACGGCACGATCCGCGGAATCGAGTTCACCCAGCCGACGCAGGCGAACGCCGTGTTCGCCTCTTTGCCGCCCGGCGTCGCCGACGGCCTGCGCGAGCGCTTCCGGTTCTACGACTGGGAGGCGGCCAAGGGTGAGGTGCGCTGGGTGTGCAGCTTCGACACCCAGCCCGAGGATGTCGACGCGTTCGTCGCGGAGGCCGCCCGGCTGACAACCGCCTGACTCGGTTTGTCAGCCCAGAACCGAGAAGATTGCCAACGCGGCCACGCACGCCACGATGACGGCGGTGGTCAGGGTATAGGCCAGCGTGCCCGCCTTGGTTAGCTTGAATGCGCCCATGAGTTCTGCGTCGCGGCCAATCCCGATCATGACGAACAGCAGGGGAATCAACAGCACGGCGTTGAGCACCTGAGTCGCGACGAGGATGGTGACCAGCGGAGCGCTCGGGACCATGACGACCACCGAGCCCACGAGCGTGACCAGTCCGAAGGTGAGGTAGAACGTCTTGGCTTCGCGGTACGGGTCGTTCAATGCGGCCTCGAAGCCGACGTATTCGCACACCGAATAGGCCGTCGACAGCGGCAGGATGGACGCGGCGAGGAGCGCTGCGCCGATCAGGCCGACGGCGAACAGCGTCGATGCCGCGCCACCGGCGAGCGGCTGCAGGGCCGTCGCGGCGTCGGCGGCGTCGGTAATCGAGCGACCGTCGCGGTGCAAGGTGGCGGCGCACGCCACGACGACGAAGAATCCGATGACGCCCGTGAGCACGGCGCCGGTCACCACGTCGATCCGCTCCATGGCCAGGTCTTCGGTGCGCAACTTCTTGTCGACGGCGTACGACTGGATGAAGGAAAGGCCCCACGGCGCGAGAGTCGTTCCGACGGTGGCGGTGACGATCGCGATGGCTTCGGTCTGGGTGGGCATTGTCGGCACCAGCAGGCCGCGGGCCGCAGCGCCCCAGTCGGGATGAGCGAGGATGCCTGAGGCGATGTAGGCAAGGAACACGATCGACAACGCGAGCAACACATGCTCCACCCGGTGGAAGTTGCCGCGCAACACGAGTACCGACACGATCAGTGCCGCGACAGGGACGCTGAAGTAGCGGCCGACCCCGAAGAGCTCGAAACCGGCTGCTATGCCTGCGAATTCGGCGCAGGTTGTGCCGACGTTGGCGATCACGAGGGCGGCGAGGACGGCGCCGCCCAGCCGCACGCCGTAGCGCTGACGCACCAGGCCGATAAGGCCCTGGCCGGTGACGACGCCTGTGCGGGCCGCCAATGCGTGGAACATCACGAGAGCAATCGTGGACAGCAGCAGCACCCACAGCAGCTGATAACCGTAGCCGGCGCCGAGCACGGAGTACGTCGTGATGCCCGCAGGGTCGTCGTCGGACAGACCTGCGAGTAGGCCGGGCCCGACCACCGCAAGCAGTGCACCCAGAGCCGGGCCACGACGCTTCACAGGCCTGTTTCCAGCGGTGTATAACGCCGTCGGGGCCAGATGCGGAAGCGCCGAAAGTGCCTGCCCCGCAGTGCCGGCGGCGTCGCGAGAAGATCTCTCCAACGCGTCGCATGGTGCGCGGGCATCGCGGCGATGATGTCGGCTGCATCGGTGTCATCCATTGCGCGCAGCATCCGCTCGCTGACGACCGGATGGGTTGCGCGGATGATATCGGCCGCCACCGCGGGTCCCTTGGCCACGAGCACTTCGGCGGCCGACTCGGTGTCGAGCCGTGCAATCACCGTCGCCAGGCCGCGCGCGTCGAGCAGGTGAACCGCGGAGCGCGGCGTCGCCAGCTGCACCGCGTGTCCGCGGTCGGACGTCAGATGCAGATCGGTCCATGCGACGTTATTGCGCTGCATCCGCCTCGCCAGCTGGCTGAGGCCAAGGCGGCGCAGCACCCCCCCGAAGCCAACCTCGACACCGACCGCCTCCATGCGACCGTCGGAACGGGCCAACACCACGTCGGCGACGCGGGCGAGCCGCTGGCCGGCAATGTCGATGATCTGTGTGTCGAGAACATCACGCACTAGCAGAATTTCGTTGGTGTCGAGCGCCTCGGCGATCGAGCTGGTGGTGACATCGGTTCCCTCGGAGTTCAACTGGATGCCGTCCTGATGCACGGACACGACCGCGTCCCACGGTGCCAGCAGGTCACGCTTGCCATGCACCAGGATTCGCTCGACGCGGGTGGCGTTTCCGTCCACGCTCGCGGTGACATCGGCGACACGGCCGACCACGCGACCGTCCGGCCCGCGCACATCGCGGCCGATGATCGTGCTGAGCAGGAGCATGTTCAGCAGCATGCCCCATCCCTCAAGGGGATGTGCGCGTAAAGCCGGGCATTACACAGGTCAAGCACTATTGCCTTTGCTGTGATGACCTATTGCCCTGGCGTCGATTCCAGCGGCGAGATTGACTGAACATTCATTGCCGGCGCGCCAGGAGGATCATGAAGTCTGCAAAGGACGACGAGTGGAGGATCGACGACACTCGCGACGTGATCATGGTGTCGTGCTATTGCGATCTGGCGGTTGCCCGGCGAGATTTCGACGAGCTCGCCAAGCAGATCAAGAAGAAGCGCGTCGAAGTGCGAGAGTCGGTACTTCTCGGCAGTAACGCCGACGGTACCCCCGTCGTGCTCGGCACGAGCAGCGGGCATCACGGTCGTACCGGTGCGATCGTCGGAGCGAGCATTGGGTTCCTGCTTGGTATGCTGACGTTGCCGGCGTTGCCGGTGTCGGTGGCCATCGGTACGGTCGCGGGCGCCGCGGTCGCCAACTTCGCCGATCACTCGCTCAAGGCTGGGTTGCGCCACGACATCGCAGAGCATCTCACTGCGGCTACGGGTGTCGTGATCACCGTTGTCGGTGCGCTTGACGAGCTCTGGGCTCGACACGCCTTGAGCGGTGCGTCGACGTATGTGGCTGTGCCGTTTCCCGATTCGACGATCGCCAGCCTCGAACGGGCGGTCGTCGACGCGATGGGTGACAGAGGACCTCAGTAGGGTCCAAAGACTCTGTCAAGCCGTTCGATGTGCAGCGATCATCGATACGGATCGACTGGTACCAGGAGAGAAGTAACTGATGAAGGCCAAGGTTGGTGACTGGCTGGTGGTCAAGGGCACCACAGTGGATCGGCCGGATCAGCAAGGTTTGATAACCGAGGTGCACTCCTCCGATGGCTCACCTCCGTATGTCGTGCGGTGGCTTGACACCGACCATGTCGCAACGGTCTTTCCCGGTCCGGACGCGGTGGTCGTTACGGCCGACGAGCAGAAGGCGGCGGACGAGCGGGCGCAACATCGATTCGGTGCGGTGCAGTCGGTAATCGATCACGACAAGGACAAGTAGGCGAGATCGTGCGCCGCAAAGCGCCGTCGTCAGCCGTCATCGACGTCAGCGTCACAACGCGCGGCGAGCTGCCAGGTGCGGCCGACTATGCCCGCACGAAGATCGGCTCTATCGGACGGCTCACCCACCGACAAGTGCGCTCCGCGTGGGTGAAACTCACACAGCGTCGCGATCCCTCGGTGGAGCGTGCGGTTCTCGCGCAGGCCAATCTCGAGGTGGAAGGTCGGCTTGTCCGCGCGCAAGTCGAGGGAACCTCAGCCCGGGAAGCGGTGGACAGGCTCGAGGCGAGGCTGCGGCGCCGACTTGACCGCGCTGCCCAACATTGGGAGGCGCGACGCGGCCGACTGCCCGCGGCCGATCCGCATGAGTGGCGGCATGACTCCGAGCGAGCGCACAGGCCCCGCTACTTCCAACGCTCGGTGGATGACCGTCACATAATGCGGCGCAAGTCGTTTGCCATGGAACCGTGCACGGTCGACGACGCCGTCGCTGAAATGGAATTGCTCGATTACGACTTTCACCTGTTCACCGAAATCGGTACGTGCACGGCAGGCGTCATATACCGCGGGGGCCCAACGGGCTATCGGCTGGCCCTTGTCGATCCTGCGCTAGCCGATCAATTGATCTCGTTCGACCGGCCTGTGTCGATCAGTCCACAACCGACGCCGTGCCTCACCGAGGCTGAGGCCACCGAGCGACTTGGCCTGCTCGGGCTGCCCTTCCTCTTCTTCATCGACGCCGCCCAGGGCCGCGCAAGCATGCTGTATCACAGGTACGACGGCAATCTCGGGGTGATCACGCCGGCGGGCTAGGGCCCGGTTAAGGGCCGTTTGACCATGCCAGTCGGGACCAATGCCTCCGGTCGGTGCAATCGCCTGGAACTTAGCGTCATTGATGGTTGTCGAACGCTAGGAGGAGTCGAGATGTCCGAACGAAAGCCACACCGCGGAGTTGTCGTAGGCACCGACGGGTCCCCGTCGTCGCAGGTTGCGCTGCGGTGGGCGGCGCAAGAGGCGGCGACGCGCCATGTTCCGCTCACCGTCGTCCATGCCGCGACTTCGTTGCCGGTAGCGGTGTCGGCGATGATGTGGCCTACAGGCCCAATTCCTCAGGAAGCCTTCGTGGCTGAAGAGGAAAAAGCGCGCGAAATACTCGCTGAAGCAGTCACTTTCGTAGAACAGATCTCCGCAGGCGGCGGTCGCCCGGACATCGACAGTGAACTCTTATTCGGCGCGGCCGTGCCGTCACTCGTCGATCTTTCCAAAGAGGCCAAGATGATTGTGGTCGGCTGTCGAGGTCGAACGGGGCGGCACCGCCGCTTGCTCGGTTCTGTGAGCGCCGCACTCATTCACCACGCGCACTGCCCCGTGGCGGTGATTCATGACGAGGCCGACCCCACGCAGCAGGTCCACCTGCCCGTGCTGGTGGGGATCGACGGCTCCCGCGCGTCGGACCTCGCGATAGAGATCGCCTTCGACGAAGCCTCGAGGCGGGGTGTGGATTTGATGGCGTCACACGTGTGGAGTGACGCGGACATGTCCACCGTATCCGGCATGAATCCGTCTGCCATCCAGTTGGCGGCCGACAAGACCCTCGCGGAGAGTCTGGCCGGCTGGCGGGAACGCTACCCCGAAGTCCCGGTCCGACCGATGGTCGAATTCGAGTATCCCGCGAGACATCTACTCGAGCAGTCCGAGGGCGCTCAGCTCGTCGTCGTCGGCAGCCACGGCCGCGGTGGTTTCGCCGGAATGCTCCTCGGCTCGGTCAGCAGCGCTGTGGCGCAAGCGGCTCACGTACCGGTGATCGTCGCGCGTCAGCATTAGTCCCGAGCAAGGTAAGGGAGTGGCCGTCATGAGCGGTAGAAGTTTCGGCACCGGGCCGGCACCAGGCGAATACAGCATCGAAGACGACAACCAGCTCCAGCAGGAGGACACGCTCATCGATCGCGGCGTCGAGGACCTGCTCGACGAGGGATACTCGCCTCCCGAGTCACCGTACGCGCGTCGGGCGTTCGGCCCGCGCGAGAGCATCGACCAGTTGCTCTCAGAGGAAGAGCCAGATCCGGCGTCGCGAATCGGCACCGTGCTCGATGAACGAGAGCAACAACGTGCAGAAGCATCCGACCGCGATGCTGAGTTCCCGCAGCGACGTGAGGTTGGACGGATGCGAGCGGGCCGGCTTGTTGCGCCCGACATGGGGTTTGGCGAGGACACCGAATCTGAGCTGGTCGCTATCGACGTCGGTATCAGCGGAGGAGCAGCCTCCGCGGAGGAGGCCGCCGTTCACATCATCGACAACGAGGCGTAGCCGAAATCGGAAAGGAGACAGTCATGCACGCGAACACGAAAGCATCCTCACTTGACCATGCGATGCAGGTCGCGCAGACGTGGGTCAAAGCGGTCGCCAAGGAATTCGACACCGACGATCGCGAACTCGCCTACGGAGTGCTACGCGCATGGCTGCACACCCTGCGCGATCGGCTCACTGTCGACGCGGCCGCGCACTTTGCGGCACAGCTGCCCGACGTGATAAGAGGCATCTTCTACGCGGGTTGGGATCCCACCGCAGTTCCGCTGAAATACAACGCCGACGCGTACGTAGTCCGGTTCTCGCGAGAAGCGATGATTGCCATCCACGATGTGGGTAAAGCCGCCGCGGCGACAACAGCTGCCGTGCTGAAGTTTCTCCCGCCCGACCAGATGGACAAAGTATTGGAGCAACTTCCCAAGGAGATCCGACGCTTGTTGGAACCGTGGCCGCCGTCCGGGCCGAACTAGCGCTATGGAGATGTGGGTTCAACTCAGAGATTGCGATGACGGCGTCCATTTTTCGGACGACGTCACGTACGAAGTCGATGCGAGCGGGGTTTTGGAGATCGCCAGCGGCACCGATATTCATCTGTACAGTCCGGCCTACTGGCAAGAGGTCACGGTCGATACCCGCACCGCCGATCAGCGGGAAAGACACGCTGAAGAGTTGGGTGACGACGTGCGGTGGCAGTGACGCGGCAGCGCCGACCAAAGCATCTGAGGCTGAGTACTTTTGACCCTCGATATCGGTGTTTTTCGCATTGATTCTGGTGCCATGTCTGAATGTCCCCATCACGATGTGCTCACCGAGCTCAGCCCGCAGCACCGCGCCCTGCGACAGATGATTCCTGACGTCTATCGCGGTTTTGCCGCTCTGAGCGACGCCGCGCTCACAGACGGAACCCTGAGCGCCAAAACCAAGGAACTGATGGCGATGGCCATCGGGATTGTGCATGGCTGTGATGGATGCATCGCATCGCACGCCAAGGCGGCGGCCGGTGCAGGCGCCACGGCGCAGGAGGCCGCGGAAGCGATCGGCGTGAGCATCATGATGCACGGCGGTCCGGCGACAATCTACGGCGCTCGAGCGTTCGCCGCATTCAACGAGTTCACCGGCGACTAGTTGCACAGGCCCCGGCCGCAATGTCGTGTTTTGTGACATAGGCCGATTCGGATGGAGACCTTCGGCCCTGTGGTCGGCATTGCCCACCTGTTGGGATCAACCACGAGGCCAAAAGGTCTCGTGAGTTCGCTGTCGAATCGAGGAAGTCATGGCTGCGATAAATCGGGGTCAGAATCGCACCCGGATGTTCGCCCGTGTGCTGGGTCCCTTCTTCACGATCATCACGGTCGTGGCGATGGCGCGCGCTGGGGATATGCGGCAGATGCTGTCGGACTTCACGGCCAGCGACGTATGGCCCTGGGTCACAGGGGCCTTCATCCTGGCGGGCGGAATCGCCATCGTCGCGTTCCACCAGTTCTGGCGGGGAGCCGCCGCGATCATCATCTCGGTGTTCGGCTGGTTGCTCGTGGTTCGCGGAATCCTGCTCATCGCCTTTCCGGGGATCTTCGCCTCCGTGGCCGACCGGATGATCGGCGCGCCTGCTGCCTGGATCGCCGCCTTCGTCGTTATGGCACTGATAGGGCTGTACCTGACGTACGTGGGATGGAAGCCCGAGTCAAACCACCTGCAGGACAACCAACGAAACATCGACGTCGAATTTCCCCGTGCCGCCTGACCGGTTGACGCGTCCACACCAGGTGGTGCCCGTTTTCTTCCTGGTGGCCGACTATGCAGGTGCGGCGTCATACATCGCCGTTGCGGCATCGCGCCCTTCTGGACGTGGGGACCCTTGCCGCTAACGAGGGGCCATTGGTCCATATCTTTCCGGTCGGGCCGAGAACACACTCGAGCGATGACCGCCTTCGCCGATCCGATGGTGCACGACGAACTGATGAGTGTTGTGTCGACTTTGTGCGCGAGATTCCCGAACCGCTCCAGCAGCGAAATCGCGGAGGTAGTGGCGAAGGTCCATGCGGAGCTGACGAAGAATGCCACTGTCACGTCGCACCTGATTCCGCTGACTCTCAACCGAAGCCGACGCCTTTTGTCGCGACCCTCAGTCATGAATATCCCAGCTCGACGGGCACCTGAGTCACTCGGGCCGGGGTCTTTAGACCCTCTTCAATTTGGGCCGGCCTCGGCATTCTGGATTGACAAAGAAGATTCTCCTAACGAGGTGTCGAACCGATGAGCGCACATTTTCCCGATGCGGGGACCATCAAGTCAGCCTTGATGCTGGCCGCCAGGGCACCGTCGGTGCACAACTCACAGCCGTGGCAATGGCGGGTCGGCGAGGATAGCGTTCATCTCTACGCGAATCCGGATCTGCGTCTGCCGCATACGGATCCGGAGGCGCGCGACTTCATGATGAGCTGCGGGACGGCGTTGAATCATGGTCAACTCGCATTCGCCGCCCTGGATTGGCAGTCCAAGGTCCACCGCTTTCCCAACCCAGATGACCCGAATCATCTGGCGGCCATGACACTTCGCCGCTATCCGGCGACGGAAGTGGATGTGGCATTGGCTGCCGCCATTCCGCGGCGCCGCACCGATCGGCGTCACTACTCGTCGTGGACTGTGCCGCAGGGTGACATCGCAATGATGGGTGCTCGGGCGGCGCGTGCCGGGGTGATGCTCCGCCGCGTCGATGCGCTCGCGAACCTGAAGCGACTCATCAACGAGGCCGCTGCGCGCCACGCCGCCGACCATGACTATCTGACCGAACTGTCCACCTGGAGTGGACGTTATGCCTCCGCGGCCGGTGTCCCGGCCCGTAATATCCCGGAGCCCGACTTCAACGCGCTACTTCCCGCGCGGTCGTTCGCCGGCGCGGTCCTGGCGCAGACGCCCGATGGAACATCGGCCGATGACGGCGCGGTGGTAGTCGCCCTTGGCACCGTTGCGGATGATCAGCTTTCGTGGCTGCGCGCCGGCGAGGCGACCAGCGCAGTGCTGCTCACCGCCACGGCCGCCGGCCTGGCGAGCTGCCCGATCACGGAGCCCCTCGAGATCCCCGATATCCGCGCAGCGGTCGCGAAAGATGTATTCGGGGCAGAGGGCTACCCACAGATGATACTTCGCATCGGCTGGGCGCCGGTGAACGCCGACCCGTTACCTGCCACGCCACGCCGTCGCCCTCAACGAGGTGGTGACGCGTTAGACGGTTCGTCTTTCGACTGAATCGTCGTCGATATTGTCGAGATCTCACTTCAACGCTGAGCACCGATCCGTCGATGTGCTGCGTAGTGGGCCATCCCGCGTCGGTAATCACCCGGCGCATCGCATGATTTTCCGCGAGTACGTCGGCGACAAACCGATGTCGCCCGGCGCTTCGCGCGATGTGACCCGAGCGCGCGCAACAACGCCGTGCCAACTCCCCGCTCGTGCTGCTCGTGTGCCACGACGACGGCGATTTCGGCGTCACCGGGCTTCGGCAACTCGGCGTAGTTGGCGAGGCCGATGAGATCGCCGTCCTCAAAGACACCAAGTGCGACGATCCCTGGGGCCGGAGCGGTCAAGGACAGTGCCCACTCGCCGATGTACGCCGGATGGGCCGTGAAGAACCGCTGATAACGCTCTTCGGAATTGAGCTCGGTCGCCAGACGCACGACGGCGTCGTAGTCGCCTGCGCCGAGGCGGCGAATCGTCACCTTGGCGCCGTCGAGAAGTCTTGTGGTGGTGGAGAAGTCGTCGGGCACTTGAATCAGTGCACGATCATCACGGAGCGTTTGCCGGACGGCAAAAGCTGTCGGTGATAGGGACCGATGATCTGCGGAAGGTCGTCGGCATCGGCAGCGCACATGACGACGAGTTCGATTGCCTCATCTCTGGTCGCCACGAGGAACTCCCGCAGTCCGCCACTGGTGGCTGTGGGGCGAATGTGCAAGTCCGGGTGGTCAAGCCGCCACGTCTCGACGCGGCGGTCGAGTTCGTCGTAAGACACACCGCTGAACTGATTGCTCCACGTGCTGACCGCAAGCACGGCCGCACGGCGCAAATGCGCCTCGTCGAGCGCATGGGCGACCAACTGGTCATTGCCGGGGCGCTCGTCGACGCCAACCACAATCCAGCGGGTCAGCTCCGTTGGCTGATCCTCTACTGGATAACGGACTACGGCGACCGGACAGCGGGCCTCCTTGGAGACGGCCACTGCCGTGGAGCCGAGTACCCGCCGCGAGAGCCAACCGATCCCGACTGAGCCGACGCATACCATCGACGCGGCCTCTGATTCCGCGATCAGCGCGTCCGAGGCTGCATCCCAGCGGATGTCGGTTTCGGTCTTGACTGGTTTGCCAGTCGCGGTGACGGCCGATGACGCGGCTCTCAACGACGTCTCGCCGTACTCGATTGCGATGTCGTGGGCATCGTATGGCGCTGAGGATCGTCGCGGTTTTCCGGTGGCATACATGAGACGGAGCGGAACCTCGCGATCAATGGCCTCGTCGATCGCCCACAGCGCGGCGGCCTGCGCCGCTCGCGAACCGTCGATTCCGACGACCACCGGTCGAGTCTGCGCTGCGTTCGGCATCGTGATCCTTTCCCGGCCGCTGGCCTGCAACGGGCTGATGCGGGTAACGGTATGTGCCGACCAGGTCATCACGATGGGGGCGTTCGGCCCCGTACCGCGGGACTTTAGCCTCTGCGCTCGCGAACACGATGCCCACGATGATCGCAGTAACGGGATCCTCGTTAGCGTTACAGGAGCCATGATGCAAACGTTCACACTTGGCCTCGGCAGCTGGCTGCGACGCCTTTCTGCGCGGAATCCGATGGTGCGCACGAGCGACCGCATTGAAGCAACGGCGTTGCTCATCGTCATCGCCGTAGCGCTCTTTGCAGCTCCGGTGGCTGGAGCCGTCGGTACAGGAACCTACGACAGCCTCAAACACGCCTTCGCCGTTGACCGAATCAACAGCCGGGAAGTCGCCGCGACTGCCACACAGGACAGCAGGTGGTCACCTCGGTCGTACGAAAAGCCATTCGTCACGCCGGTTCGATGGCAGTTCGAGGGCGCCGTGCATACCGACGAAGTGCAAACCGACTACATGAAGGCCAGCGACCGGCTGACGATTTGGATCGACGCCATCGGCAACCGAAGGACAAGCCCACGCACCGATCGGGACGCCGCGACCGAAGCGATTTTCACCGCATTGGGCCTCTGGTTTGCGGCGGTGGCGGTGGCCATCGTGAGCTGGGCGGCGTTGCGAGTGCGGCTCGACCGCTCACGTCACGCCGCTTGGGACCGCGAACTGCACGATCTGGCCGACGACGGCGGTCGTGGGAACCAACCGCGTCAACCGCATCCCCATGAATAGACCTATGAGGAGTAAAAGACATGTCTGAAAAGACCGGCGCAGTTGTGGTCGGTGTCGACGGCAGCGACGGTGCGATTAGCGCAGCGCGCTGGGGAGCCGCCGTGGCGAAAAGTTTCGAAACCTCGCTCCACATCGTGCATGCCATGCCGAGTTTTGGGCGCAACCTGACCGATACGGTCGCGGCGGTTCGGGCTGCGGCGATGTCCTACCTGCGTGATTACGCCAACATCATCCTGCGCAGCGCCGCCGATGCAGTCCGCGAGCAGCAGCCCGGCCTCTTCGTGACAACGGAGTCGACGGACACGCCTGTCGACGAGGCGCTGATCCAGCTGAGCAGAGGCGCGTGCATGATCGTCGTCGGCAACTCAGAAGTCACGCCCGCCGGTGCGCTGCTCGTGGGCTCGACGACCCTCGCAATTGCCACGCATGCCGCCTGCCCGGTCGTTGCATGGCGTGGATCGCACACGGTGCCCACGGAACAGCCGATCGTCGTCGGGACGGACGGTGCGCATTCGTCGATTGCCGCCCTGGACGCGGCGTTTGGGTTCGCCGATCGATTCAAGACAAAGCTCTCTGCGGTCAAGTCATGGTCAATGCGCCGGCCCGCGGCCGCTGTCACAATCCCGTTCTTGGTCGATTGGGACGCCCTTGAGGCCGCCGAATGGGCGCAGCTGACTGATCTGGTCGACCGCCACAACCAGCCTCACCCGGACGTCCACGCATCGTGCTTCGTCGAGACGACCGGACCCACGGCCGCGCTGTTGCATCAGATCGACGTCGATGACGCTCAGCTCGTGGTCGTCGGTAACCGCGGACGAGGCCCGCTTTCCAGTGTGGTCCTCGGTTCAACCGCCCTGAGCCTGCTTCACCACTCGAAGGTTCCCGTCATGGTCTGCCGTCCGGTCGGCGAGTCGTAGGAACGTGGGAGACGATCACGCCGAATAACCAAGGTGACGGCGCCATCGTAGTTGGCATTGACGGTTCGAAAGCCGCTGTACGCGCTGCGCTTTGGGCAGCCGACGAGGCAATCCGCCACGACAGCGCACTTCGCCTGCTGCATGTCATAGACGCTCACCGTGACGATCAGGAAGCCGCGACGGCAGGCGCGAGGCGGGTGCTGAACGAGGCATGGGATGCGGTGGTGGCGACCGGTAAGTCGGTCAAAATCGAATCCGACATCGCGCATGGCGATGCCGCCCTGCGGTTGGTCGAAGAGTCTGGCCGGGCCGGTATGGTGTGCGTCGGTCACAAGGGAAAACATGACTCCGGCCCGGGACGACGCGGCTCCACTGCCGTCCAGGTGGCTCGATCGGCGCTCACCACCGTTGCGGTGGTGCGACATCGCAAGTTGCCGTCACCGGTTCATCAGTGGATCATCGCTGTCCTCGACGAGTCGCGAGAGTCGCGCCTCGTGCTGCGCACAGCCCTGGATGAGTCAGCACTGCGCCAAGGTCCCGTGCTCCTTCTTACATCGTGGTCGACGACCCGCAAGCACGGTAAGAACGCAAATGCTCTGTGGCAGAGAGTCGATCGCTATCTCGACCAGGCGTACCACGGCGAGATGCAGATCTGCGCCATTCCAATGCCCGACGACATAGTTGAATTTCTTGAGCAGTGCCTCTCTATCGATCAACTCGTGATCGCTGGTGCAAACAACAAGGCTCTGACGCACGAGCTGACGACCGCCCGTGCCGCCAAAGTAATGCGTAACTCAAATACGTCATTGATGTTCGTGCAAGCCGGTGCGGAAGATAGCGATGCTCCTCGATGAGCAAGAGATCGTCGACGGCGTCGACGGCTCGCGCTCTTACAGTTGCGATCCGTTGGCTACGGAAGCGGTACGGTCCACATGACACGGGTGCCCCCGGAGGCAGAGCTGGCAATGCTGCAGACGCCGCCGTGTCGCTCGGCTCGGCGAGCCATGTTGGACAGCCCGCTGTGGCGTTGATTGTCGGCGGGAACACCGCGGCCGTCATCGTTCACATCGATTGTCAGGTCGTCGTCCACAGCGACGTCGATCGTGATGGCGGCCGCGCCGGAGTGACGCACCGCGTTGCTGAGTGCTTCGACCACCACGGCCTCGGCGTCATCGGCCAATTCACCGGTGACGACGTTCACCGGTCCTGATATGCGCACCGCTGTGGCGATATCCTGACTCTCCGTCAGGCGGCCGATGGCCTCCTGGAGACGCTGCGAGAAGGCGCTCGCCGAATCTGCACTGTGTTGAAGATTGAAGATCGTGCGGCGCATGTCGTCAATGACGCTTTGCAAGTCATCGATGCAGTTGGTGAGGCGTTCGGAAATCTCCTGCGAGCGCGCGCGAGCGGCGATCCCTTGGAGGGCCAAACCAACGGCGAAGATGCGCTGGATGACCTGATCGTGCATATCACGGGCGATGCGGTCACGGTCTGCAAGGAGCATCAGCTCTTGAGTTCTGTCGCGCGCGGTGGCCAGCGTCAGGGCGACGGCCGCATGATCGGCGAAGTCGCTGACGAGATCGAGATACGCCGTGTCGAATGGGGGCTGCGTCGCGTTACGGGCGACGGCAATGACACCGAGGGTGTCGCCCTCGGACCGAAGCGGCATAAGAATCGCCGGCCGTTCGCCCACATCGGTGAATGCCTGGATCGGTCTCCGAAATGTCTCGGTGATCAACGAGCATCCGGACCGAAACACTCCACCGGATGTCGAGCTGTCGACCGGAATCAGCTGGCCCAGCACCTCGTCGGCATGAATGCCGACAGCAGCGGATACCAGCAGAGTGTCGACCGCGCCGTCGGGATCGTCGGGTTCGACAGGTACGAGCACTATGCCCTGCTCAGCGTCGGTCAGCTCCATCGCCCGCTGCGCGATCAACTGCAGCGGCCGTTCGTTTGTGTCGCCTGAGAGCAAGGCTGCTGTGATGGTCCGGCTGGCGGCGGTCCACTGAGCCGATGTGCGAGCCTGCTCGAAGAGCCGCGCGTTGTCGATGGCGACCGACGCCGCCGAGGCGAGAGCCCGTGCGGTGACCTCGTCTTTGGAGGAGAAGGCGAAGTCGCCCCTGTCGTCGGCGACATAGAGAGCTCCGTACACGGCCCCGCGGATCGAGATCGGCATCCCGAGAAAGGCCCGCATCGGGGGGTGATGAGCGGGGAAACCGACAGCTTCCTGATGTTCGGTCAGGTCAGGCAGTCGCAGTGGCTCGCTACTGCGTAAAACGCCCAGTACGCCTTTGCCTACGGGAAGGTGACCGATGCGACGAATCGTTGCCGGATCGATTCCTTCATGCACGAAGGACGACAGCGTGCCGTCCGGCGCCCATACGCCGATCGCTCCGTACCGTGCGCCCGTCATGCCCAGCGCGGCGTTGACGATGCGGTGAAGGGTCGTATGGAGATCCAGACCCGTTCCGATTTCGATCGCTACCTGCAGTAGCTGACTCATCTGGTCGCGGTCGGCGACCAGCTCCTCGAGCTGCTCGTGCATGCGCCCCACGTAGTCGGGGCGGCGCTGTCCGAACGGGGACTCAGGTTCGTCGACGCTCATGAGGACGCCATCGCTTGCAGAAAATATTGTGGTATTCGAACAAATGATCAGTCTCTCACACCGGCCCGCGGCCATTTGGCCTGTTGAGCTGTGGATTCGATGGCGATTCTCCCGGGCGGTGCCGCTCGTTTTCTACGCTATGTGGCCCGGATTCGCGACCGTGTCGGCTACCCATGTTTGGTCACCGAACCGACGATGACAGTGGCTAGTTGTGAGTCTCTGAGCGCTTCTCGCGATCCAATTTCGAGACGAAAACCGCGGCCTGGGTGCGCCGCTCCATGCCCAGTTTCGCGAGAAGTCGGGAGACGTAGTTCTTGACGGTCTTTTCAGCGAGGAACATCCGGGCAGCGATCTGCTTGTTCGTCAGGCCTTCGCCCAGCAGATCGAGCAGCACGCGCTCCTGTTCGCTCAGGCCCGAAAGCGGATCGGAGTGTTCGGCGGCGCCGCGAAGTTTGGCCATCAAGGCGGCGGCAGCCCTGTTGTCCAGCAGGGAACGGCCGGCGCCGACATCCTTGATTGCTTGAGCCAGGTCCATCCCCTTGATGTCCTTGACGACATAGCCGCTCGCGCCGGCCAGGATCGCGTCCAGCATCGCCTCATCGGACGTGAACGACGTCAGCATCAGGCAACGCAGATCGGGCAACCGCGACAACAGATCTCGGCACAATTCGATGCCGTTGCCGTCCGGAAGTCGCACGTCCAGGACAGCGACGTCGGGTCGCAGGGCTGGTATCCGCGCCATCGCCTGCGCGACTGAACCGGCCTCGCCGACGACCTCGAGGTCGTCGTCAGCACTGAGGAGGTCGACCAGCCCGCGCCGCACGACTTCGTGGTCATCCACCAGAAAGACCTTCACCATGTGGCGACCCTCCGAATCGTCGCTGACCACTGTTTATGCGCTCACAATACGTTCTGCGGCTCGCAAATCAACACTGAACAGTTGCCGTCGCTAAGCGTGCCGCAGCAAGGCGGCCCTATCAGTTCGCCGATGCCGTGGATGCGGTCATGGGCGACCACGAGCAGCTGAATCGCCTGCGCATTCTTGGCGAGATAGTTCACCATGCTGCCGTGCACAGCTACCGCCTCGACATCAAGATCGGGGTGGCGCGTTTTCCATTCGGCCAGCCGCCGGTCGAGCCGCGCCTTCGCCAACCGGTTGCCGTCGGCGACGGCGCGGTTGTCGTGGACGTCGGTGTAGTGGGACTGCCAAGTCGTGAGTACGTGCAGCGGGGCATGACGCAATCGGGCCTCGTCGACCGCACGTTGCAGAACCCCGTCGCTTGTAGGTGACTCGCATACTTCGGCCACCACCCACCCTGGCTTGCCGACGGGCGGATTGTGTCTGTGCACAACGGCGACCGGGCAATGCGCCGAGTTCGCCAGGGCCGCGGCCGTCGACCCGATGCGGCCTTGGCTGCTGTGTTTCAAACCGATCGAGCCGACGCAGATCATGGCGGCCCATCTGGAGGCCTGGCGCAGCGCCCGCGCCGGCCGCTCCTGCAGAATTTCGACTTCGATCTTGACGGGCTTGCCGGTCGATTCGATGGCCATGAACGCGTGCCGGACGGCAATCTCAGCCGTCGCCAGATCGTGTGCTGCGGATTGATTGTCTGACCCCATCGCCGGATCGGGATTGATCGCATACACAAGCCGTAAGGGGATATCGCGACTGATCGCCTCGTCGACAGCCCACAGTGCGGCGTCCAGGGCGGACCGCGAACCGTCGATGCCGACTACCACTGATGGAGCTGACCTGTCCTTTCTCATGATTGTTCCTCCGATCTGATTTCGAAGACGTCCTCGATCGGTCGGCGCGGCGTCGGCGGAGCGACGTCGTCGGTGCTCGGCACCCGGCCGATCCGGATGAGAACCTGCGGCATGGCAGTTTGCCCGATAAGAGTGGCAAGGATTTGCCTGCTCGTAGGAACCTCGGTGATATGGGTCAGCGTGCACGTGGCCAGCTGAGCCATCGTGGCGTCGAGCAGCGCTGTGGACAGCATCTCGCCACAGCGCAGCATGCTGTCGTGAGTGTCTTCGTAGGTCGACAGCACAACGATCTTCGCGTGATCCTCGGCCACCTCCGAGCGGCGCTCCGGATTGTCGGTCACGGGGAAGTGGCGCCCGACATCGACGCGATCGCTTTCGGCCGCCGAGATCAACGAGCTGCGCGGGATGCCGGTATCGAGTTCGAAATCCGTTGTCCAGTCCCTGAGTTCGGCGTGATATGACGAATCATAGAGGCGCAATGAGTCGGTGAGCTGGGATGCCCCGGCCAGCTCCTGGCGCAACTCGTCCGGCACTACATCAAGGCGGACGTAGTCGCCGCGCACTGTCGCGCGCAGCTTCTTCTCGACCGATTCCCAGTTGGGTGGCGCGGCAAACGGCAGGCGATCGGTGCGTCGCAGCAATATGGCGTCGGCACGCTGCCGGTGTCCGTCGGTGACGAAAGCCATTGGACTGAAATCGATCGACGCAAGGTGATGGAGGTTGTTGGGATTCGGGAACCGGTCGACATTCGACTTCCATCCCGCGGCCGCCATCGCCACCCGGAAGTGGTCGAGAACAGCCCCACAGCCGATCAGCGTCTCTCGACCGGTTGCGTCGGTGTGCAATGGTGCCCCGTCCGGATCGACGAAGAGCGCTACCACATGACCATCGAGCACCCACCGCCACGGCTGGCTGTTGTGCAGCGACGGGGCGCGGCACGCCACCTGCAGGGCGTCCCTGATTACTGCCGCGTCGACGAGGGTGTCGCGCATGTCCGGCCTCCGTTCCCCTCATCACCACCCTCCGGTACGCCGGAGATCTCGGGCCAGGGTCATTGGTCCCCCGGAGAGGGTCCAACGGCCCTTTGGTCGACGCCCGTTGCAGCGAGAGGCTGTGTGTCATGAATGGCGCGCCGGCTACCGAGATGCCCGTTCGAGAGCCGTGGATGACGGCGGGAAATCTGTGCGCGGAGATTCACGAGACGCACACTGGAATTGTCGCGCTGATAGGCGACAAGGCTTTCAAAGCCAAGAAACCGATCTGCACCGATTTCTTGGATTTCAGCACCGCCGGCCTGCGCGAGTACGCATGCCGGCGCGAGGTCGCGCTGAACCGCAGACTGGCGCCGGACAGCTACCTCGGCGTCGGTCATTTCGCCCTGCAGCAGGGCGCCCCGGCCGAGCCGGTGATCGTCATGCGCCGATACCCCGACTCGGCCCGGCTCGCCGCTCGGGTGAGGCGGGGCGATGCGGTCGACGAGAACCTCGCGGTGATCGCTGACAAAGTGGCGCGCTTCCACCGTGACGCCGTGCGCGGGCAGGCGATCGACGAGCAGGCGACTGTGGCCGCTACGTCGGCCAGATGGCAGGAGAACCTGGCGGAGCTCGAGCGATACGCAAAAGCTGTCGTCCCTCGCGAATCATTGGAAGCGATAACGCGGCTGGCCACCCAGTTCCTCGCTGGCAGGGCTGGGCTGTTCGCGCAGCGAATCGCCGACGGCCGCATCGTCGACGGGCACGGTGACTTGCTGAGCGAGGACATATTTTGTCTGCCGGAAGGGCCCATTCTGCTGGACTGCCTCGAGTTCGACGATGCACTGCGATATGTCGACGGTATTGACGACGTCGCATTTCTGGCGATGGATCTGGAGTTCCTCGGTCGAAGAGACCTCGCCGATTTCTTCCTCGACGAATACCTGCGGTGCGCCGACGACACCGCGCCACCATCGTTGAGAGACTTCTGCATCGCCTACCGCGCCGTCGTTCGGGCGAAGGTCGATTGCATACGCGTCGCTCAGGGCCACGAGGATGCCGTCGAGGATGCGCGTAGACACATCGACATCGCGCTCGACCACCTCCGGTCGTGCACGGTGCGACTGATCATGATCGGCGGCGGTCCTGGCACCGGCAAGACAACGCTGGCGCATGCATTGGCAGAACGCATTGGCGCTGAGGTCATCTCGACTGACGACGTGCGGAGGGAATTGCAGCAATCTGGGGTCATCGCCGGTCGGATCGGCGACCTCAATGCCGGGCTGTACGCGCCGGAAAACGTCTCGGTGGTCTACCGCGAGGTGCTGCAGCGCGCACGTCCCCGCCTTGACGCAGGCCGGACGGTGATCCTCGACGGGACATGGCGAGACGCAGGTGAACGCGAACGCGCCTATGCATTGGCCGCTGAAACTGCCTCGTCGGCAATCGAGTTCACCTGCTCGGTGCCGGTTCGGGAGGCATCCGCGCGGATAGCTGCCAGACGAGAGTCGTCATCGGATGCGACGCCGCAAATTGCTGCCGCACTCGGCGACGTGGGTGCAGATGGGACGACTTTCTATCCGATCGATACCGGTCGCCCGCTTGCGGATTCGGTGGCCGAGGCGCAGCGGATATGTTGCCTCACGATTTAGGGCTGGACATGGAGCATTTGAAAACCCTTGACGCAGGATTCCTCGAAACCGAGGATTCCGATCGCCACATCAGCCTCGCGGTTGGCGGACTGTCGGTGATACAAGGACCGATGCCGGACTTCGCCGATCTTGCTGCGGGCATCGCTGAGCGGATCCTGAAGGTGCCGCGCTTCAGGCAGGTTCTTCGAATGCACCGGTTCGACCTGAGCCCGCCCGAGTGGGTGGAGGACGAGGCATTTGATCTGTCGCACCACATCCATCACGCGGCACTGCCACACCCTGGCGACGACGAGACGCTGTTTCGCTTCGTCGCCGATGTCATGGAGCGGCGACTGGACCGCGAGCGGCCGTTGTGGGAATGCTGGATCATCGAAGGCTTGGCAGACGGACAGTGGGCCCTCTTGATGAAGATCCATCACTGCATTGCTGACGGCATTGCCACGATGCACATGTTCTCCGGGCTCAGTGACAACGGTGAAGGGCCCACCTACGCAACCGAGATCCGTGCCGCCAAGAATTCGCAAGAAAAATCAACCAAACTGCCGAAACTGAATTTGAATCCGCTGAGCTGGGTCGGCGGCATGTGGAACCTTGCAACCGGCGCCACAAGCGCCGCGATGCTGGCATTCGAGGGAGCCATCGAGGTCACCGGCGGCCTGCTGCGGCCGGCGGCAGCATCGTCCCTCAACGGACCGGTGTCGACCATGCGGCGGTTCAGCGCGGCGCGGGTCAATCTCGACGATGTCGGCAAGATATGTGAGGCGTTCGGGGTCACCATCAATGATGTTGCGCTGGCTGCCATCACCGATAGCTTCCGCGCTGCGATCGTCCGCCGCGGCGAACAACCCAGGCGCAACTCACTGCGAACACTGGTGCCTGTTTCGATCCGCTCCAACGATGCCGACGATGTCGCAGACAACCGCGTTTCGTTGATGTTGCCGTTCTTGCCCGTGGACAAGCAAGATCCAGAAGAGCAGCTTCGGGCCGTGCATCGTCGGTTGTCCAGGGCCAAGGCCAGCGGCCAGCGCGAGGCAGGCAGTGTCTTCATCGCAGCAGCGAATGTGATGCCTTTTCCATTCACTGCGTGGGCAGTTCGCGCATTGACCAGACTGCCACAACGGGGTGTGGTGACGTTTGCGACGAACGTTCCGGGTCCTCGCAAGCGGATGTCGATCATGGGACGCGAAGTGGTGCGGTGTTGTTCCGATCCCGCCCATCGCGCTTCAACTCCGAACAGGTATCGCAATCCTCAGCTATGCGAACGAGCTGGTGTTCGGCATCACGGGCGATTTCGACGCCGCTCGAGACGTCACCGAACTCGCCAATGGCATAGAAGCGGGCGTGGCTAGGCTAGCCGCGCTGAGCGGATGATCCGCGAAACCACGATCACTGGTGTCTTCGACGATTCGGCGACCGTTGTGCTCACCGAGCCCAGCAGCATACTGGCGAATCCGCCGCGGCCACGGCATCCGAGGACGACGAGTTGAGCGCGTGCTGACTCCTGGATCAACCACTGTGCGGGGCCGTCGCAGACGATCCGCCGCTGCACGTCTACATCGGGATATTGCTCACTCCAGCCCGCGAGGCGCTCCGCGACAGCCTCGCCGCCTTCTTGGCCGAACTCGCTCCACTCGGGGCCGAGGGCGGCAACCGGGCTGACATCACTCCACGCATGCAGCGCCACGGAGGCCGACACCCCGACGTGATGCCTCGTCGAACGCCAGCGCGGTTGCTGCCTCGGAGGCAGGAGACCGTCAATGCCGAGCGAAAACCGGGGCCTTGGAAGCCGCAGATTCTTCCGAGCCGCGGATGACCACCACTGGGCAGCCGGCGATAGTGCAAGAGACCGCGGCTTACGGACCCGAGGAGTCCGGCCCCGATCGCACCGAGGCCCCGACGGGGACGATGACATGCATCAATGTGATTGGTAGCCGACGCAGCATCGCTTCGTCGGCCGCCCACCGAACGGCTGCGTCCGACTCGGCAGATCCGTCGACCGCCACCAGGATTCCTTACTTCGTCATCAGCGGAGCTGCAGCACTTCGCTGATCGGACGTCTTGGAGTGTGAGTAACTGGTGCGCCGGCTTCGGCAGCCTTTCCGACACGGATGAGCACCTGCGGCTCGGCGTGGCGTCCGATGAGTCGACGCACAGCCTCACGGCTGGCGTGCAGCTCGATCATGTGAGTCAGCGTGCATGTTGCGAATCCGGCGGCGGTGCACTCCAGCAATACGCGAGACAGCGCTTCACCACATTGCAGGACGTTCTGGCGACTGTCGTCGAACGTCGACAGGACGAGAACTTTCGAATGGTCGCGTTCGGCCGTGGTTCTCAGGTCGTCGGTGTGGTAGGTGGGGAAGTCACGGGCGACATCGACCTGCGACGCCTCGGCGGACGAGGGCAGGGCGGTTGTCGGGACGCCGTCGCTGACGTGGGAATGACCTGTCCACCAGAGTAATTCGTATCGGTAGGAGGCGTCGTTGCGGCGTTGTTCCTCGCTTCGTCGGGAGGCTGCCGCCAAGGCCGGCCGTCCACTGTCGTCGATCACGTCCAACTCGGCCACGGTGTCGTCGAGAACCGCGCACAGTCGCTCTTGGAGCTCTAACCACGGCTCCGGTGCCATGAAGGCAAGACGATCTGTCCGCCGGCGGGCGATGGCTTCGCTCAGCTCACGCTCATGAGTGGTCACCGCGTCGGCACGGTCGAAGACGACGGCGGCGAGATGATCATGATCCTCCGGGTCGGGATACCGGTCGATCCGGGCCCGCCAACCAGCGGCGGCGGAGGCCACGAGGAGGTGGTCCAGTGCTGCACCACAGCTCAGAATCACCTCGCCGCCTGTGGCGTCGGTATGGCGCCCGACCCGGGAATGATCGGCGAACATATGCAGAATGCCGTGCTCGAGGACCCATCGCCAAGGCTGGCTATTGTGCAGTGACGGTGCACGGCAAGTCAATTCGAGGATTGTGCCGAGCTCTGCGGTGCTTATGGTGTCTTCCGGTGTGACGGGGACGGTCATGTTGTCATCCTTTGTGTGGCGGGCTTGCTGGGATGTGCGCCATATCTGGACGCCGCAGAGCGGTCTTGGAAACCACCCGCAGCTCGACGGTGAAATACTGCGGATCGGGTACGTGTTTGTCGACCGTCTCGCGCAGTCGTGCCAAAACCTTGTCCAGCGCCTCCAACGGATCGACATCGACTGGAACAACAGATATTCCAATGTCGATCCAGTGACTGCCGTATCGGGTCAGGCCGTGCGCGAACCCCGGCAGGTCAGTATGGTCGGCGGGGTCCCATGAGAGCACCTCGACTGGCTTGTCAGCCATTTGACATCTCCTGAGAAGCAAGATTTTTCGCGGACGTGAGGTGAATTGCGAACCACCTGCGCGCGAGCTCGGCGACCTGTCGCATGGCACCGGGTTCCTCGAACAAGTGGGCTGCGCGCGGGACGACCGCGATCCGGCATTCCGCTGGGATCAACGCGTACGCTCGGCGATTGAGCCCAAGCACCAGTTGGTCGTTGCCTCCGACGATCAGCAACGTCGGTGTCCTGACGCGGGTGAGCCACCGGCCGGCGAGGTCCGGCCGTCCGCCTCGGGATACCACAGCGGACACGCTGACCCGGGGATCTGCTGCGGCGCGCATGGCGGCACCTGCGCCCGTGCTGGCACCGAAGTAGCCGACCGGCAGCGATGCGAGATCATCCTGTGTGGCAAGCCATTCAGTCACGCCGATCAATCGACCGGCCAGCAGTTCGATATCGAAGACGTTGCTACGGTCGCGCTCTTCGGCCGGGGTGAGCAGATCGAACAGCAATGTCGCGAAACCCGCGTCGTTGAGTTGCTCGGCGACAAAGCGGTTGCGCGGACTGTGCCTGCTGCTTCCGCTGCCGTGTGCGAAGACCACGACGCCCCGAGGCTGGGACGGGATCGTCAGCAGCCCGGCAAGACGTGTGCCCTTCACGTCGACAACGACTTCTCGGCTTGACTCGTCGGTATGAATCGACATCTCGTCCTCCGTCTTTTGTACTGGTTGATTCAGACTTGGACGTGCGACTTGCCAGCGATGTCCACAGCAGCCTTCCCGCGAACCACGACGACGGGCGCGGCGGCGGACTCGGCGACGGCAGTGCTGACCGAGCCGAGCAGCATGTTCGCGATGCCGCCTCGGCCACGGCTGCCGACCACGACGAGCAGAGCGCGTTTCGACTCGTCGATGAGCCAGCGGGCCGGCCGGTCGCAGACAATCCGCCGACGCACATGTACGTCCGGATATTGCTCCTGCCATCCCGCGAGGCGCTCCGCGAGCACCTCGTGTCCCTCGTCTTCGTATTCGTGCCAGTCCATCCCGACGACCGGGAAGACGCCGACGTCGCTCCATGCATGCAGCGCAACGAGGTCCACCTTTCGCCGTGATGCCGCATCGAACGCGAAAGCGGTTGCGGCCTCGGATGCGGTCGACCCGTCTATGCCAAGCAACACGGGGGAGGTTGGACCGGCAGGCTGCACCGCATCGGCCTTGATGACGGCGATCGGGCAGTGCGCGTGGTGAAGCAAACTGCGGCTGACCGAGCCCAGCACCGCGCCACCCACCGGGCCCAGTCCGCGGCTGCCGACGACAACCATCGTCGCATCGGCGGATGCGTCAGCCAGCTCTGTCACGATTCCGTCGCGGCCGACCTGGGCTTTTACGGGCGGTCCCGAATCACCGAGGATCGCCAGCAGGGTCTTCTGCGCCTGCTCGACTACGTGCCGCGCGTACTCTTCCTGCGACTCCACGTAACTGGACTCGAGATATCTCACGGGCCAACTGACCAAGATCGGGGGGATGACGTGCATCAGGGTGATAGGAACTCCGCGCAGCACCGCCTCACCGGCTGCCCATCGCAGGGCGGCGTCCGATTCGGGAGATCCGTCGACGCCGACGAGAATTCCGTACTCGGTTGAGGACTTCGACATTTCGTACTCCTTGCTCGTACGTCGAAGCTATTTGGCCAGAGCGCGGCCGCGGCAGGGTCGTTAGTCCCTCCGGGCGATGGCGGTAGTCATCGATCTGATCCGGGTGTCAAGCAGTGGATACGTGCCGCTCGACGTAATGCACGACATCGGTGAGAGTCCGCAGCGACGCATAGTCCGACTCGGGGATGTCGACGTGTAGCCGGTTGTGGATGCCGATGAGGAAGTTCAGCCAGTCCATCGAGTCGAGGTCGACCTGATCTCGCAGCAGGACATCGTCGCGGATATCCTCGACCTCCACCTCAGGAGCGATGGTTGTCAACACGCTCAGCACTTCTGCGCGAATGTCATTTTGGGTCATCATCGTTCGGTCACTTCTCTAAGGTGTCGGGGTCCTGTAACAGCTGGCCGATGGCGGCGAGGAAGAGCGCACCGCGATGCCCGTCGCTGGCGCGGTGATCTGCGGCCAAGGTCGCTTGCACTGCAGTCGCGATACGGATCCCGCCGTCGACGGCGCACACCTTCTGTGATGGCCGTCCGAATCCGACGAGCGCCACTTGAGGCGGATAGATGACTCCGTACACGGTGTCGACGCCTTGGTCGCCAAGGTTGGTGACCGTGATGGACGGATCCGACATCTCCGAACTGCGCAACGACCCGCGTCGAGCCCGAGCCACCAAATCCGTGAGGTCAGACATCAATTCGTCGAGATTCTTCTCCGCCACGTCATGGATAGCGGGGGCGACGAGACCGCCGCCGCGCAGTGAGATCGCCACGCCGACGTGAATCCCTGATGCCGGCTGGAACGAGCCATCTCTCCAGAACCCGTTGAATTCGCCGAACTGCTTCGCGGCGAGCGCGCACGCCTTGAGTTGGAGCACGGCGGGCAACACGCGTTCGATGACGGGCCGGTTCGCATCCCCTTGGTCGACGATAGATGTCACGCCGTGCACGAGTGGCGTGATCACGCCGTAGGACATGCCGGTGACCCAGCCGGGGTCGGCGGTGCACCAGAACACATCCTCGGGATGGAGGTCGAGTGCGTACAGGCCGTGAGGTAGTGCATCGTCACCGCACCGTGCACGTGCAGGGCGCCCTTTGGGGTCCCGGTCGTGCCGCTGGTGAAGTGCAGGAGCGCTGGATCGTCGGCAGTGGTGAGCTCGATCGGTGCGTTTTCGTCGTCGGCGTCCATCCAATGCCAGAAGTTCAGCGTTCCCCGCGATTCGTCGTTGCTCACGTCGTCGTCGATGATCACGATGTTGCGCAGCGAGGACAGCCGGTTGCGGATCGCCGCGATCTTGCGGTGGTAGATCGCTGCGGTGGTCACGAGAACCTGGGCTTCCCCGAGGCTGATCCGGGTGGCGACGGGTTCGGGGCCGAATGCCGAGAACAGGGGGCAGACCACGCTGCCGTTGCGAAGGCTGCCCATCACGGTGATGTACAACTCCGGGCAGTGGCCCAAGAGGGTGAAGACCCTGTCGCCCTTGTTGATTCCCAGTGATCGAAGGACATTGGTGAAGCGCCGTGACAGCCGCCCCAGCTCGCCGTAGGACAGGTCGCGCGTGGCCATCGCACCGTCCCAGGCCGAGGCGGGTACGAAACGCAGTGCGGTGCGTGACGCCAAGCGGCCGTCGGCGTGCCGGTCCACGGCGGCGTAGGCGATGTTGCAGCCCCCTTCGGGCATGCCCGCGCACGGGTCAGGGACGTCGCCCCAGTCGAACTCCGCTCGTGTCCGGTCGTAGTCGACGAGGTTGGGCGCCACGCGCAGGTCCGCGGACGATCTTTCGATCACGCTCATGGCGGAAGCACCCCGTTGCGCAGAGCGGGCCCGATGTTGGTCATGACATGCTCCAGCAGCTCGTTGTAGGCCGTTCCGTCAGCCAGCAGCCCGGTCGGTCCGTAGTGCAGCAGGAAGGCGTCCAGACGGCGGTCGATCGGCCAGTCGGCGTGGGTCGCTCCGGTGAACTCCGAGCGGAGGAACTGCCACGCGATCGTGTCAAGCTCAGCCCTCGTCAACTCGCTACGGTCGGCGGTGGGTGTCATCTAACATCCCCTGTCCTCGGTGACGCTCACCATCGTTTCCAGCGGATTTCAGCGCCACTAGAGACGAAAGTCACCAACGCCCGCCGCGGGCGCCAGTTGATGCCTTAAGTCCCCCCGTCGGTGGTCCGGTCGGCCCTGTCATGCCCGACGGCGGGTGAAGGAGGATCGGGGAATGACCAGCAAGACCATGACCCCGGTCAAGGATGCGATTCGCACGTTCAACAAGTTCGTGCTCAATCCGGTGATGTTGCTGATGGCAGGACGTAAGCACTGGTACGCAGGCGTGATCCGGCACACCGGGCGTCGCACCGGCAGGAGTCATGCCACCCCTGTGGTGGTGATTCCGGTGGAAGGTGGCGACTTTGTGGTCCCTCTGCCATACGGCACGGGAGTCGACTGGCTCCGCAACGTGTTTGCCGCGGGCAAGGCAACGGTCACCGTCGACGGAGAGACCCACGACGTGGCCGAGCCGGAAGTCATCGATGCGGCGTCCGCGGCTCCGATGCTGTCGGAGCGCCATCGACGCGAGTTCGCACGCGTCGGCATCGGGCACTACGTCAGACTCCACCGCGTGACGTGACTCGGGCGGCCAACCAGAGACGGCGCGACGATGGGGAACTCATGAAAAGCCAACGCTTTCGGAACCTGACGACCGCGAACAGCCCGTTCGTGTCGGTTTACCTCGACGACTCGCGCGACAGCGCGGAGGGGGAGAGCGAGCTCGAAGCACGTTGGCGCGATGTCCGCCGGGAACTCGAGGACAAGTGCGCAGACGAGCGCATCATCGCCGATGTGGCACATGCGATCCTGACCGGACGGCCTGCGGTCGGAAGGGGCGGTCGAGCGGTGGTCGCATCACGCGACGGTGTGCTGATCAACGAGCACCTTCCCAACCCGCCTCAGCGGACGGTGGTTCGGGTCTCCGAGTACCCCTACATCGTGCCGTTGTTAGACGTTGCAAGACATGACGTGTATGTCTTCGCTGCCGTCGACCGCGAGGGTGCGGATATCACGCTGCACCAGGGTGATGTCGTCCGGTCGGAGACCGTCGACGGTGGCGGTTACCCCGTGCACAAGCCCGTCACCTCTGGCTGGAACGGGTACGGCGACTATCAGCGGACGACCGAAGAGGCCGTCCGGATGAATGTCCGGGCGACGGCGGACCGCCTCACCGATCTGGTGGACAAGGCCGGCGCAGAGGTGGTCTTCGTCTGCGGTGAGAAACGGTCGCGCAACGATGTGGTCTCTGCCCTGCCGGACAGGGTCGCGCGCAAGGTGTCCTCGTGGCACGCGGGTGCACACGGTCATCGGATCGGCGAGGCCGAGGCGCGCGATCACGTGGACGCCGAGTTCGAGTTGCGCCGCCGTGGCGAGACCGCAGAGGTAGTCGATCGCTTCGTCGGCGAGCGCGGACGCGGGGCGGGGCTGGCGATCGAGGGCCTGGCCGCGGTCTGCGCTGCTCTGCGCGAGGGGTGCGTCGAAACGCTGATAGTCGGCGACCTCGCGGACAGCACCGTGGTGACCGGGGAAAGCCGCACGACGGTCGCACCCGATGCGGACGCGCTGTCGGCCTTGGGCGAGCCGGCCTACCGCGTCGTGCGTGCTGACGAAGCGTTGCCGTTCGCGGCCATCGCGACCGACGCGTCGCTGGTACGGATTGGACCCGCGCTATGTCCGGCAGACGGGACCGCCGCGTTGCTGCGCTACGCGCCCACCGACATGTGAGCCTTCTCAGCCTCGCACGACAAGCGCCGAGGAATCGGCGTGATGAAAAATGGGATGGCTGGAGGGACCGACGATCTGTGCCAAGTCGTCCGCGTCAGCGCCACCGATGACCGCCAGCTGTACCCGCTCATCGTGCTTCTTCAGGAAATGCGCCACATCGGCGCCGTTGGCGACCGGATAGATGTGTACGTCGGGGTAGCGCTTCTTCCAATCATCAACCTCGCCTTCGAGTTTCGCGTATGGCGCCCCTGCGGCGTCCCGGTCGCCGAGGAGAAGCACCGGGGCGTGCCGCAGCGAGGCCTCCTCCATGGCCTTGTCTATGATGTCGTCGTCGCCCGCTCGCTGCTTGGACGCGACCACTATCCAATCGATGCCCTTGTGATGCTTACCGCTTTGTGGACGAATGACCGCGACAGGGCAGTGCGCCGCCTCCGCCAACTCGCTTGCCGTTGAGCCAAGGATCGACCTCGCATACCGGCCGATACCGATAGAACCGACGCAGATCATCTGGGCGTCCCAGGAGGCGCCGACGAGCGCCGTGCCCGGAAGGCCCTCGAGCAGGTCGGTCTCGATCTCGACCCCCTTTCCGGTTGCTTCAACTGCCTCACGGGCCGCCTGCAGCGAAGCATTCGCGCGGTGCATGTCCTCGTAGTACTCCTCGGCGCCCAGATGTTTTGCCTTGGCTACATACACCAGACGAAGCGGCGCACCTCGGCTGACAGCCTCATCGATCGCCCATTCGGCGGCATGGATGGCCGTGTCTGATCCGTCGATTCCGACGATGACCGGTGATTTGGAATCGTTGCGTGTCATGGTGTACTCCAGTTCGCATTCGTTGCCTCGACGCTATGCGACTCGTGCGACTTTCGATGGGGCCCTTGGTCATCAAGAACGGGCCGACGGTCATCGGCGTGCAAGTCGATGTCGGTGAGGGTGAAGTAGTTCTGCTCCTCCTGAAGGAAATGTCGTCATTGCCCTGCCGATGCAGGAGTGGGGAGGCGACCTGGATGGCTGAAGCGGGCAGCGCGGCGATGGATCCGGTGTTCGTGGCCGCGGGTTCGGTGCGGTGCGTCCGCCATCCGCATCGGCTCGGAGTAGAACACCATCTTGGTGACCTCGACCAGCACGAGGTACGCGATCGTAAAGCCGACGAGCGCGGCGAAGAACTGCCATGGCAGCGGTGTGAATCCGAGACTCGTGCTCAGTGGTGACAGGGTCAGCGCGATGCCGATCGCGACTACGGACAGCGTCGTCAACGACAGCTGCCACGCAGGATGGCTGCGAAAGAACGGCACCTTCTTCGTCCGGATCGCGAAGATGATCAATGTCTGGGTGGCAAGGGATTCCACGAACCAGCCGGTGCGGAACTCGACCGGTCCCGCGTGCAGCACACCGAGCATCAGGCCGAAGGTCAGGAAGTCGAACAGCGAACTGATCGGGCCGAACGTCAGCATGAACCGGCGGATGAACGCGATGTTCCAATGCGACGGTGCGTGCAGTTGGTCGTCGTCGACACGGTCGGCGGGTATCGCCAGTTGGGAACTGTCGTAGAGGAGGTTGTTGAGTAGGATCTGGCTGGGCAGCATCGGCAGGAAAGGGAGCACCTCGACGCGGCGGCAGCGCTGAACATGTTGCCGAAATTGCTCGACGTTCCCATGAGCACGTACTTGATCGTGTTGGCGAAGATGCGTCGCCCCTCGGCCACGCCCGTGGCGAGCACGCCGAGATCCTTGTCCAGCAGCACGACGTCGGCGGCGTCCTTGGCCACATCGGTGGCGGTGTCGACGGAGATCCCGACGTCGGCGGAGTGAAGCGCCAGCGCGTCGTTCACGCCGTCGCCGAGGAAGCCGACCGACCGGCCCGTCCGTCGCAGGGAGGAAATCAGCCGGGCCTTCTGCTCTGGCGAGATTCGGGCGAAGATCGTGTTGTCTTTGGCGACTGCGTCGATTTCAGCGTCGCCAACCTGCTCCAGCTGCGCCCCGGTCACGGTGCCCTTGGAGGCCAAACCCAGATCGGCACAGACTTTTTCGGCGACCTGCGGATTGTCACCTGTAGCGATCTTGACTTCGATCTCCAGCGCGGCCGCTGCGCCAGCGACTCGCGCGCCGCTGACTTGGGGTTGTCGGCGAACACCAGGAACCCCTCGAAGTGCAGTCCTGTTTCGTCGGCGGCCGTGATACGGCCCAGCCCATCGGCGGCCCTGGTGGCCACCGCGACGACGCGTCTGCCGTCGGCGAACAGGTCCGACAGTGTGCGTTGCGCGGCGTCGGGGACGTCGACACAGCGTGCGAGAATCTGTTCGGGTGCCCCTTTGACGACCAGCACTCTGCCGTCTGCGGTATCGACCAGTGCCGATGTCGCCCTGCGGCTGTGATCGAACGGCAGTGTGGCGACCACTGTGACGTCGGGGACGGGCTGACGATCGCGCCACAGCGCGGTGTCGAGGTCGTTCGCGCTGACCCCGCCGCTCTTCGGGTCGACATCGGTTTCCAGCAGGCCCAGTCGCAGTACCGAGTCTGTATGCGCGCCCGCCGGATCGACGGTGTCGATCAACTCGATCCGCCCTTCGGTCAGCGTGCCGGTCTTGTCGGTGATCAGAATGTCGATGTCGCCAAGGTCCTCGATGCACACCAACCGCTTCACCAACACCTTGAGCTTCGCCAGACGTCGCGAGCCGGTCGCCAGGCTTGTGCTGACGACCGCGGGCAGTAGTTGCGGCGTGATACCGACGGCGATCGCCAGGCCGAACAACGCCGAGTCGATCAACGGTCGCCCGAGCAGGAGGTTGGTGACGATGATGACGACCGTGAGCGTGAGCGCCACGCGCAACAGCAGGTACGAGAAGCGGCGCAACCCGGTCTGAAAGCCGGTTTCCGGCTCGCGCTCGCCCAGCCCGGCAGCGATGCGGCCGAACTCGGCATTGGCTCCGGTCGCGTAGACGACCGCCGTCGCCGCGCCTGCGCTGACCACGGTCCCCATGAACGCCACGTCGTCCGCATCGGCGATGTCGACACCGCTCGCCTCGAGTGACTTCTCCTTCGCCGTCGACTCGCCGGTCAGGATGCTCTCGTTGCACTCCAATCCGTTGACGTCGATGAGCCGGACGTCGGCAGGGACGAGCTCACCCAACTCCAGACGGATCACGTCGCCGGGCACCAGGCTGTTCACGTCGATACGGCCGAAGTGGCCGTCGCGTTTGACCACCGCGTTGTGGCTGATCGCGGAATGCAATGCCGCTGTGGCGCGTTCGGCGCGGTACTCGTTGACGAACCCCAGTCCGACGCTGACCAGCAGGATGATTCCGATGATGAGTGCTTGGGTACTGTCGCCCAGGAAGTACGACAGCACCGCCGTGACGGCGAGCAGGGCCAGCACCGCGTTGTTCAGCTGACGGAGGAGGACTTGCAGCGCGCTCACCCGGTGCGTGCGAACGGAATTGGGCCCGAACTCTGCGATCCTGGCTTGCGCGTCGAGGGTGGACAGGCCGTCGGCCGATGTCTGCAGCATCGCCATGACGTCGGCAAGCGTTGCACTCGCGACGTGCTGTCGGGTCGGAACCTTCGTCGGGAGGGCGGTCGTCACCTCGGGCTCACCGTGCGGCTTCGAGAACCAGCCGACGTTCGGCTGCCGCGATTACGCGTCGGGCGGCGTCCACGGCATCGGGATTCACCGAAACCGAGGTGATGCCCATCCGGACCAGGTGTTCGGCGAACGCCAGCTTGGTCGACGGCGCCTGACCGCACAGCGATGAGGTGATCCCGAACTTGCGTGCGGTACTGATGATCTGGCCGATGGCGTCCAGCACCGCCGGGAGGACGTGAGCCGACGGATGTTCGTGCCGTTCCACGATGGTGTGGTCAGCCAGTTCGAGGGCTACGAGGCATTGAAGGAGCTGGACTGGGACGGTTATCGAGCCCGGTATGACGACCTCCAGCGGCTCGACCGGATCCTCGAGGCGGAGAACGACAGTGTCAACAACTACAAGGCGTCCAAGCAGGCCGATGCGCTGATGTTGTTCTACCTGCTCTCGGCCGACGAGCTGTACGAGCTCTTCAACCGTCTCGGGTACCAATTCACGCCCGACCAGATTCCGAAGACCATCGACTACTACCAGTCGCGCACGTCGCACGGCTCGACGCTGAGCGCCGTCGTGCACGCCTGGGTGTTGGCCGCGGCGACCGGCACCGGGCGATGCAATATTTCGAACAAGCGATGCCCTCCGACATCGTCGATATTCAGCGAGGCACGACCGCTGAAGGCATCCACCTGGCGGCGATGGCCGGCAGCATCGACTTGCTGCAGCGGTGCTTCACCGGTTTGGAGATACGCCGCGATCGGATAGTGCTCGGTCCCTTGTGGCCGAAATCCCTTGGAGAGCTGACATTTACGCTCCGGTACCGAGGTCATCGGCTTCGACTGAGCGTCATCGGGCGAAGTGCGACGCTCAGCGCGGAACCGGGCGACGCTCCTCCGGTGGTAGTGGAATGCCGGGGCGAAACGCAGACCCTGTGCGCGGGCGGCTCCGTCGAGTTCAGCCGCTGAGCCGAGAGTCGGTCTGGGGCCGAATGGCCTGCCCGCTGGGGCATTGCGACCCTGTTGGCGGCTGCCGCACGGTGTTCGACTAGGCGTTAATCGAGCGCGCAGGAGGAATCAGCGTGAAGCGGTTGCGGCCGTTGATGGAACCGGTGCTTTTGGCCCTCACGCTGGGAGCCCTGGTGGCCGGCGGCATCGCCTGGTTGGTCGGTGCACGAAACATCGCCGACGGATGGTGGATCGCGGGGACGTTGATCGCGGTCGTTCCCGCGGTCATGTGGGTCGTGATGGCCTTGCGCCGAGGTCGGCTCGGCGTAGACCTCATCGCGGTGCTGTCGTTGGGTGGAACGCTGCTCGTCGGTGAATATCTGGCAGGCGCGCTGATCGCAGTGATGCTGGCCGGTGGCCGCGCCTTGGATGCGGCGGCCACCCGTCGCGCATCACATGATTTGAAGGCCCTTCTGGCGCGGGCGCCGCGGTTCGCGCGTAGGCGCGTTGGCGCCCAAGTCAGCGTGATCCCGCTGGCCGAAGTGGCAGTCGACGATGTCCTCGTCGTTGCGCCCGGCGACGTCGTGCCGGTGGACGGCCGCGTCGTGGATGCGGTGGCGGTACTTGACGAGTCGGCGCTGACAGGCGAACCGCTGCAGGTCGAACGTAGTCGCGGAGACCCGGTCCGCAGCGGCGTGGTCAACGCGGGAGGTGCCTTCGAGTTGCGGGCGACGGCGAGCGCCGAGGACAGTACCTATGCCGGCATCGTGCGCCTGGCACAGCAAGCGGGAGCCGAAAGCGCGCCCGTAGTGCGACTGGCTGACCGTTTCGCGGCGTATTTCCTGCCGGTGGCTCTATTGATGGCGGGTGCGGCGTGGCTGGCCAGTGGTTCGGCCGTACGGGCGGTGGCGGTGCTCGTGGTTGCGACCCCATGCCCGCTACTGCTCGCCGCGCCGGTGGCCATCGTCTCAGGCCTGTCCCGCGCTTCTCGTTCTGGCGTGGTCATCCGCAGCGGTGGTGCGCTGGAGAGCCTCGGCCACGCAACAACATTGGTGATGGACAAGACAGGCACGCTGACGATGGGTCGTCCGGTGGTCGTCGACGTTGTCGCGGCGCCGGGAATTGATACCACCGAAGTACTGCGCATCGCGGCGTCGGTGGACCAGTTGTCACAGCACGTTCTGGCCGATGCCATTGTGAGCGAGGCGCTCGCGCGCGGTATCCCACTTTCTCTACCCAGCGGCGTCACCGAACAACCTGGGCAAGGCGTCGCCGCAAAGCTCGATGAGCGGATGGTGACTGTCGGCAAACTAGCCGATGGTCCGTCGTCCGAAGCGTGGGCGCAGGCGGCGGTCAATCGGGCGCGCCTCGACAGCGCGGCGTTGGCGTGGGTGATCATCGACGACGAACCGAGAGGCGCTGTGCTACTTCAGGATCCGCTGCGCCGTCAGGCACCCCGGACCATGCGCCGGCTGCGCGAAGCCGGTTTCAACCGACTTGTCATGCTCACCGGCGACCGGGCCGAACCCGCACGCGAGGTCGCTACCGTCCTCGGCCTCGACGAGGCCTGTTCACAACTGACGCCGGCCGACAAGGTCGCAGCAGTTCGCGCCGAGCGCGACCGCGCGGTCACCGTCATGGTGGGCGACGGCATCAACGACGCGCCGGCGTTGGCGGCGGCGACGGTCGGCGTGGCCATGGGTGCGCGCGGAGCGACGGCCTCGTCGGAAGCCGCTGACATAGTGTTGACCACCGACCGTCTCGACCGGCTCGCCGATGCGATGGACATCGCACGGTGGTCGCGACGCATCGCGGTGCAAAGCGCCGCCGTCGGCATGGGGCTGTCGTTGTTGGCGATGATGATCGCCGCATTCGGTTGGCTGCCGCCCGCAGCAGGCGCGTTGTTGCAAGAGGGAATCGATGTCGCGGTCATCCTCAATGCTTTACGCGCCCTTCGGGGGGATCCGGCGACCGAGGTGTCGCTGACCGCCGGCACCGAGAAACTGCTACACCGTTTCGCCGCCGAACACGACGAACTGCGCGAAAGTGTCGGACTGATCCGCGACAGCGCCGACCGATTGGTCGAGGGTGCCGACGCAGGGGCGCTGCAATCCGTAGCGGGCGTGTACGCGTTACTGAACGAGCGCATCATGCCTCATGAGCGCGCCGAGGAAACCGAGTTGTATCCGGCGCTGGCCACGCCGCTACAAAGTAGCGAAGCGACCGCCACCATGAGCCGGACCCACGCCGAGATTCAGCGGCTCACCGACCGCATCGGCACGCACGTCCACTTGGCGCAAGCGGCCGGCCACATCCAGCCGGAGCAGATCGACGATCTGCTGGCATGCCTCTACGGTCTGTACGCGTTGCTGCGTTTGCACTTTGTTCAGGAAGAGGAGAACTACTTCACCCTGGCACTCGACGAGGAACCCCGTTGCCGTGCCCCCAACGAACGCAAATCAATATGAACCGCGGCCCGCGCAAGTTATTGAGTGTGACGGTGACGACGAACGGCAACGTCGATACCGCTGCGATACCGGACCTTGACGTCTTCTGTGACTGCCTGGCAGCCGGGTTCGACGACGTGTTCGCCCTCGCCACGGCCGAATAGCGTCAAACCGTGGCGCGCACTCGCACTCTCGTTCCCGCGGTGCCATTGACGATATCGGCGATGTCGGTGAGTGCGCCGATGACGGCCTCCCTGCCGGTGGTCCGCGCGAAGCCGCATGCCGCTTGCACTTTCGGGCCCATCGACCCGGCGGGCAGGTCCAGACCGTCGAGTTCGTCCGGAACGAGCCCGCTCAGCCGCGTCTGCTCGGGGGTTCCCCAACCGGTGTACACGCCGTCGACATCCGTCGCGATGACCAGGAGATCGGCGTCGAGCTGCTCCGCGAGCAGAGCCGACGCAAGATCCTTGTCGATCACCGCCTCGACACCCTGGAGCCTGCCGTGCTCGTCATACATCGTCGGGATACCCCCACCGCCGGCACAGATGACGATTGTTCCCCGCTCGACGAGGGTGCGGATCGGCCGTATTTCGAAGATGCGCTTCGGCTTTGGACTCGCCACCACGCGTCGGAACTTGTCTCCGTCGGGCGCGATGGCCCAACCACTGGTGGCCTTAAGCCGCTCGGCGGTGTCCCTGTCGTAGACCGGCCCGATCGGCTTGGTCGGGTTGGCGAACGCGGGATCGTTACGGTCGACCTCGATCATCGTCAGCACGGTCGCCAGCGACTTGTCCGCGGGCAGCAAGTTGCCGAGCTCCTGTTCGATGACATAGCCGATCATCGCCTCGGTCTGTGCCCCAAGCACATCGAGGGGGTACGGCGCGACGTCGTGATACGCCGCCGCCTGCAACGCCAGCAATCCCACCTGCGGGCCGTTGCCGTGCGCGATGACGATCTCGTTGTCCGGCGCGACGGCGGCGATCTGCTCCGCCGCCGCCCGAATGTTGGCACGCTGGTTGTCCGCCGTCATGGGTTGACCCCGCTGCAGGAGGGCATTGCCGCCCAACGCGATCACGATGCGCATCGGCGGCACTCAGCTCAGGGCGGACACGAGGACCGCCTTGATGGTGTGCATGCGATTCTCGGCCTGCTCGAATGCGATGTTGGCCGGGCTCTCGAAGACGTCCTCGGTGACCTCGATGCCGTTCGAGAGATATGGGTACTGCGCAGCGATCTGTGCGCCGACCTTGGTCTCGCAGTTGTGGAACGCGGGCAGGCAGTGCATGAACTTCACTCGCGGATTGCCCGCCGCCGCCATGAGTTCCTTGTTGACCTGGAAGGGGAGCAGCTGGTCGATCCGCTGGCCCCAGGTCTCCACCGGCTCTCCCATCGACACCCAGACGTCGGTGTAGATGAAGTCGACGCCGCTGACCGCCTTGACCGGATCGTCAGTGATGGTGATCCGTGCGCCGGAGGCGGCCGCGAACTCCGCGCACATCGATTGATGGTCTTTGTCGGGAAACAGGTCGGCGGGTGCGCCGATCCGCACGTCCATGCCGAGCTTCGCGCCGGTGAGCAGCAGCGAGTTGGCCACGTTGTTGCGGCCGTCCCCGACGAACGCAAAAGCGATGTCGGTCAACGGTTTCGGGCAGTGTTCGGTCATGGTGAGGACGTCGGCGAGCATCTGAGTGGGGTGGAATTCGTCGGTCAGACCGTTGAACACGGGCACGCCGGCGTACTCGGCCAACTCCTCTACCGTCTCCTGGCTTGCGCCGCGGTACTCGATGGCGTCGTACATTCCGCCCAGCACGCGCGCGGTGTCCTTCATCGACTCCTTGTGCCCGATCTGCGACGACGCGGGGTCGATGTACGTGACGTGAGCTCCTTCGTCGTGAGCCGCCACCTCGAACGCACACCTGGTGCGGGTGGACGTCTTCTCGAAGATCAGGGCGATGTTCTTTCCGGTCAAGGTCTGCCGGCCGAGGCCGGAGTACTTGGCACGCTTGAGGTCCCGCGACAAGTCCAGCAGATAATGCAGGTCACGGTCGGTGTGATGGACCAGGCTGAGCAGGCTGCGGTTTCGGTTGTTGAATGCCACGGCGGATCATCCTTCTCTCGTGGTGGTCAGGTGTAGAGCGGATCGCGCTGGATCGGGCAGGTCATGCATCGGCCGCCGCCGCGTCCGCGGCCGAGCTCGCTGGCCGTGATGGTGACGACCTCGACGCCGGCCTTTCGCAGCGCGGTGTTGGTGAGGGTGTTGCGGTCGTATGCGATGACGACACCTGGCTCGACTGCGACGACGTTGTTGCCGTCGTCCCATTGCTCCCGTTGGATGCCGTAGATGTCGCCCGCGGTGGCGACGACCCGGAAGTTCACGCCGACGGCTTCGCCGATGGTCGCGACCAATCCCTTCGGCTCGCGGCGGATTTCCAACCCGGACGGCGAACTGTCATCGGGCCGAAGGCTGAACGGCACTATTCCGTCGACGACCGGAGCGTACGCGGTGATCAGGTCGTAGTCGCAGAATGTGAACACGGTGTCCAGGTGCATCGCCGCGCGCGACTTCGGCAGGCTCGCGATGATCACCCGCTCGGCCGCACCCGCGGCGAATAGATTGCGCGCTACCTGGGTGATCGCCTGATGAGACGACCGCTCGCCCATGCCGATGACGACGATCCCCTTTCCGATCGGCATCACGTCGCCGCCCTCGAGCGAGGCTGAGCCGTGGTCGCGCGCAACGCCTTCGGGATCACCCAGCCAGATGTCGAACTTCTCGTCGGCGAAGGCGGGATGGAACTTATACACCGCGGTCGTCAGCAACGTCTCCTGACGCCGGGCGGGCCAGTACATCGGGTTCAGCGTGACGCCGTTGAAGATCCACGCAGAGTTGTCCCGCATGAACTGGGTATTCGGTAGCGGTCGGAGCACGAAGCCCGCGTTGTCCAGCTCGCGGAACGCCGCCAGGAAGCTGCCGCCGACCTCGTCGGGGACATCCTGATAGGCCACGCCGCCGATCAGGAAGTCCGCCAATTGATCAGCAGAAAGCTCGGCCAGCCACGCCCGGATTTCGTAGCGCAGCCCCAGACCCACGAGGTCATCGGTGACCTTGCGGTCCAGGACCCAGTTGCGGCCCTCAGGCATGGCGACCACCTCGGCGAGGAGGTCTTGCAGTTCGAGGACCTCCACGCCGTGGTCTTCCATCTTGGCGACGAAGTCGAAGTGGTCGCGGCGTGCCTGCTGGAGCCAGATCACGTCGTCGAAGAGCAACTCGTTGCAGTTCTCCGGCGTGAGCCGCTGGTGGGCGAGCCCTGGTGCGCAGACCAGGACCCGCCGCAGCTTGCCGGCCTCTGACCAGACTCCCAGTCGGGATTCGGTGGTCATAGCACGGCCAGATTTCCGGTGGCCAACATTGCGATCGCGACGACCGACGTCACCGCCACGACCCCGAAGACAGCGAACTCGCCCTTGGTGAAGGTGGGCAGCCGACTTTCCTTACGGGCCCAGATGTAGGCCGCCGTTCCCACGAGGTAGAACACCGCCGCAATCAGCAGGTATTGCAAGCCGCCTGCGTAGACCAGCCAGACGGCGTAACAAAGCGCGACCACGCCGATGATCAGGTCGCGCGCCCTGCCGCCGCCCGACTCGTAGGTCTCTCCGCGAACAGCCAGCAGTACCTGATAGGCGGCCGACCAGAGGTAGGGCAGCAGGATCAGCGACGTAGCGAGGAAGACCAGGTTGGTGTAGGTGCTCGAGTTGGCCAGCGTCCACAACAGCAGGGCCTGAACGCAGAGGTTGGTCAGCCACAGCGCGGTTGCGGGCGCGCCGTGCGCGTTCTCCTTGGCGAGCGCCTTGGGCATCACGTTCTCCAGCGCCGGCAAGCGCAGGATCTCGACGCACAGCAGCACCCAGGCGATGAGCGCGCCCAACAGGGAGATGATGAGGCCGATCGAGATGAACGCGGCCCCCCAGCTGCCGACCTCGTGCTCGAGCACGCCTGCCATGGACGGGTCGGCCACGCCGGCCAGATCCGCCTGAGCCATCAGGCCGTACGCCAGCAGGTTGACTAGGAGCAGCAGGGCGAGCACACCGGCGAAGCCGAGCACGGTGGCCCGGCCGACGTCCTTGCGTTTGGCGGCGCGCTGCGAATAGACAGCGGCTCCCTCGATGCCGATGAACACCCACACGGTCACCAGCATCATGCTCTTGACCTGGGTCATGGTGTCACCGAGCGGTGCTCCGTCGATCTGGACGGCCTTGCCCCAGAAGTCGGCGGTGAACAGTCCCGCCTTGAAGCCGACGGCAGCGATGGCGATGAAAACCACGATCGGCACTACCTTGGCGACGGTCACCACGACGTTGACGAGCGCCGCGGTCTGGACGCCGCGCAGGATCATGGCGTGCACGATCCACAGCACGATCGACGCGCCGATGATCGCGGGCACGGTCGCGCCACCTTCGAAACTTGGGAAGAAGTAGCCCAGTGTCGAGAACAGCAGCACAAGGTAGGCCACGTTGCCCACCCAGGCCGACATCCAGTAACCGAACGCCGACGTGAAGCCGATGTAGTTGCCGAAACCCGCTCGGGCGTAGCCGTAAACGCCGCCGTCGACGTCCGGCTTGCGCGACGCCAGCGTCTGGAAGACGAACGCCAGCATCAACATGCCGACACCGGTGATGACCCATCCGATGAGGAGTGGGCCGGGTGCGGCGACGCCTGCCATTTGCGAGGGCAGCGCGAAGATTCCGCTGCCGATCATCGACCCAACGACGATGGCCGTCAGTGCGGCAAGTCCGAGACCGGTCTTCGCGCCGACGCGGCGGGGCTCGACGGGCGGGGGTACCAGAATGTTTGACATCATTGTGCTCCCAGCTCAGGATGCGAGGTCGCCTATCGCCCCGCGTGATTGACGCTATTTATGCGCTGAACCGGATTGAGGAGTCTTTAGTCCTCGATGACAGGTCGTAAGTCCCCGCGATGGTCAAGGCCGAACTCGGCCAGAACAGCGTCAACGGCCACGGGAACGGCAGCGGCGACTAAATCCGACAGGCCCAAACCGTCAGACGCATCTGCTATATCGACCGACAGCACCACCAGTGACCGCAGTAAGCGACCGAGAGCGCGGGCCAGCCCATAGGTTTGAGCCAGACCGAATGCCTGCGAGCTCGTCGCAGGTGAATCAGGAACGGTATCGGGCGTCCATCGGCGGAGGCGCCCTGGCTCAGGGACGTCGACCATCGCGGCGTCCACCACGATGACCGAATCTGCCGTCGCCCAGGCATCGAGGAGCGCGCCCGGCTCGCCGATCGCCGTCAGCACCTGGAGGTCGGGCAGCTCGAGCCGGGCGATCGCTTCGGCCACCGCCAGTCCGACGCCATCGTCGCGGCGGAAGCTGTTGCCGCTTCCGATGACCAAGCAGTTCAACGGCGTTCGACCGTCAACGTCAGGAAGTGCGCTGAGCAGGAAATGCACGGGTCGTGATTTCGAATCGACCGTTCGCACAGCGATGTCAACGTGGCGTCGTCCAACGAAATATTCTCTGCGACAAGCAGGCCCATCTCGTGCTCGATAGTGGCCTGGTTCTGTGACGTCGGTGGCACCATGGTGGCCGCGCGGATCAGCCCGTCATCGCCGATGTCGTATCGGTGGTAGAGCAGTCCACGGGGAGCCTCGCTGACGCCGTGCCCGATGCCCGCCCGCGCGGGCACATCGACGAACGGGCGTGCAGGGCCGGTTCTGTGCAATTGACTGCGACGACGAACACACGGCGCAACCGTCCGGTGAAGTCGTCGTCTGAGTGTGTGCCGTTGCCCAGCACTCCGTTGAGCGTTGCAATCGCCGCGAGGTCGCAGCCCCGCACGCCGAGAAATGCGTACCGCGGCGGTTCCTCGGTGCCCTCGCCGGCGGAGGACCACAGCTTCTGTCGCGGCGGGTGCAGGAACTGCTTCCAGGACTGCGGACCGGCAGAATGGCCGAACGCTTTGTCGTCGTCGCGCCGCCGTAGCCGGTAGTGACAGGGACCCACCTCGACACCCCACCCCAGCGGCAGTTCGTCGGCGGAACCGAGTTCTGAAAGCACGATGGCGTTGTCCGACACCGTTGGACCCACGACGGTGTAGCCGCGGTCGATCAGTATGGACACCATCTGGCGCAACCCGACGGCATCGATCACCGCGCTGTTCATGGAAGTCAGTGATGCGCTTATTGCGGGTGGTGCGGCGATGTCTTTGGTTCACGGAATTTGTGACTTTGTGCCACATCGCCGGTCGGCCCGCGTTCGTTAGCGTCGCCTCATGGCTGAAGAGTTTGCACCCGTATCGATCCTTTCCCAGACGGAGTGCTGGGATCTGTTGTCGAGTATGTCGCTGGGGCGTCTGGTCACGAGCGTTGACGGACAACCGGAGATCTTCCCCGTCAACTTCGTCGTCCAGCACCGTACGATCCTGTTCCGCACCGCGGAGGGCACGAAGCTGGTCAGCACGGCGATCAACAACAACGTGCTCTTCGAGGTGGACAACCACAATGTCGCCGAAGGCTTGAGCGTGATCGTCAAGGGAATCGCCCGCTCGCAGCGCACCGACGAAGAGATCGCCGACGCCGAGAAGGCACAGCTCCTCCCGTGGATCGCTACGGTGAAGCCGCACTATGTCCGGATTCGGCCGATGAGCATTACTGGAAGGCGGTTCATGTTCGGCTCAGAACCCGATCGTGAGGTCACTGCGGTCTGATCGGCGGGAGCCCTCCGCCTCATTCTTGATGCCCAGCAGCATGCGCCGTGTCAGCATGGCCATCGCCGGGCCCGCCAGCTCGACCAGCAACACCTCACCGGGATGCCGAAGCGCCGTCCGGGTGCGGATCAGCAGACGACAGCGATCGTCCAACCGCGGCAGGACGTGAAACGACATCACGGTCTGCCATGGAAAGTGCGGTCGCGCTCCGCGAAGGATCAGCGCACTGCCGTCGACGACCTGCTCGACCGCCAACTCCGTGCCGCGTCTAAGCCCGAGCCGGCCCTGCGGAACCAGCCGGATGACGTCGCCCGATACGACCGTCTGCTGCTCCGGATGAATTCGGTGAATCAATTGCCGCCAGACGGCTTCGGCGGGAGCGTCGACCGACACGCTTTCCGTCGTCCGCGTGACCGGTCGCTTGATCAGCTCGTCACCCGGGAGCTGCATTCGGCACTCGTCCTTCGTCGTGCCCCAGTTGCGGTAATAGCGGCGAGCGGCATAGAGCACGCCTGCGGCGGCCGCGGCACGGGCCCAGTTCATCCTCATGTGCTCACCTTGCTTCGGGAGGCGTCGTCCCCACTAGGGCCGGGAGTCACCCATGTCGGGCGGGTCGACGAATGGCCCGGCAGCGCGGGACTTCGGTCCCTATCGACCGCGACCGCGCCGGTGGTCGGATTGATCGGAAGTTCCACAGATCTGAGGAGTAATCATGAGCAAGCTTCCCGCGCAAAACCGGCCGCGTTCGTTCCTTCCCGAACTGTCGGAACTGTTCGAAGGCTTTCCCTCCTGGGCGACACTTCGGCCGGCATTCGGCAGTCACATCATTCGGGTCGAGGACGAGACGAAGGACGGAAGTTACGAGCTCCGGGCGGAGATCCCCGGAATCGATCCCGCCAAGGACGTCAACATCACGGTCCGCGATGGGTTGCTGACCATCAAGGCGGAGCGGACGGAGAAGAAGGAGTCGAACGGACGCTCGGAGTTCTCCTACGGCTCGTTCGCCCGCTCGATCACGCTCCCGCACGGGGCAGACGAGGACAAAATCACCGCCAGGTACGACAAGGGAATCCTTACCGTCGCCGTGCCGGTGGCGCTGGACAAAACAGCGGAGAAACGAGTCGAGGTCACATCGAATGAGCGCTGACAAACCCGTCGACAGGCGCATGGACTGGACCGTTTCGGTCTCGATCGACGAGCGGGATGGCCAGACCCGTGCCAAAGCGCGGCTGCGGTGGCGCGACAACGAGGCTGTTGGCGTCGGGCTGGCCAGGTTGAGTCCGGCCGAGCGGTACGTCACGGGCATCGGCGATGAACTGGCGGTCGCGCGCGCCCTCTCGGATCTGGCGCGCCGCATGATGGCGGGCACCGTGCAGCACATCGAGACCGCGATCAATCAACCGGTCCCATCGGCGGACTGACATACACCTGACGAGTGAAGGAGCTTGACATGACTCGCACGCGAGGGACGATCGGAAACGCGCCACGGCGCGTCTTCCGCGATCGAAGGGAAGCCGGTCGTGTCCTGGCGGGCATGCTGAGCGGATACCGCGGCCGAAAAGGTCTCATCGTCTTGGGCTTACCCCGCGGTGGTATCCCGGTCGCTTGGGAGGTCGCCGCGGCACTCGGTGCTCCGCTCGACGCGTTCGTGGTACGCAAGCTCGGTGCCCCCGGACACGACGAGTTCGCCATGGGAGCCTTGGCGCGCGACGGCCGCGTCGTTGTCAACGACGACATACTGCGGGCGCTCCGCATCACGCCCCAACAGCTGCGCGATGTCGCAGAGCGGGAGGGGCGCGAGCTGAGCCGACGCGAGGCGGCATACCGCGGTGGCCGTCCCCCGCTCGAACTGGCAGGCAAGACAGTCATTCTGGTCGACGACGGACTTGCGACCGGCGCCAGTATGTTCGCTGCCGTGCAGGCGCTGCGGGAAATGGAGCCGGCCGAGATTGTCATCGCGGTTCCTGCCGCACCTGAATCGACATGCCGCGAATTCGCAGGCATCGTCGACGACGTCGTGTGCGCTTCGATGCCGACTCCCTTTCTGGCAGTGGGTGAGTCGTTCTGGGACTTCCGCCAGGTCACCGACGACGAAGTGCGCGAGCTGCTCACCATGCCCACCACAGGAGTGGGGACGGCGAGGATCCGTATCGCGGAGACCCCCGGCGAGGTGATCGACCGCACCGCCGTCGACGCGCCGTCGGGGCTACCCCCGCGGGGCGTACTCGAAGAGATCGTCGGCGATGCGCGCATCGTGCTCATCGGCGAAAGCTCGCACGGTACCCACGAGTTCTACCAGGCGCGGGCCGAGATCACGAAGTGGCTGATCGAGGAGAAGGGGTTCTGTGCGGTTGCGGCAGAGGCTGATTGGCCCGACGCCTATCGGGTCAACCGTTATGTGCGCGGACACGGCGACGATGCGTCCGCCGACCAGGCGCTGAGCGGCTTCGAACGATTCCCTGCGTGGATGTGGCGCAACACTGTGGTGCGGGACTTCGTGGACTGGCTTCATGCTCACAACGGCGAATGCCGAGTCAAAGGCGAACGGGAAGCGGGCTTCTACGGTCTGGATCTGTACAGCCTGCACCGGTCGATGCAAGAGGTTATCGACTACCTGGAGAACGTCGACCCCGCCGCCGCGGCCCGGGCCCGCGAGCGTTACGCATGCTTCGATCACACCTCCGCCGACGACGGTCAGGCCTACGGGTTCGCCGCGGCGTTCGGCGCCGGTCTGTCGTGCGAACGTCAAGCGGTCGACCAGTTGGTCGACATGCACCGCAATGCGGTCGAATGGGGCCGCCGCGACGGTCTGCTGGCCGAAGACGAGTTGTTCTACGCGCAGCAGAACGCGCAGACAGTGCGCAACGCCGAGGTCTACTACCGGGCGATGTTCGGCGGACGCGTCACGTCGTGGAACCTCCGCGATCAGCACATGGCCCAGACGCTGCAGGCGCTTCAGGCCCATCTGGATCGCCATGACGGCGAGCCGGCTCGGATCGTGGTGTGGGCACACAACTCTCACGTGGGCGATGCGCGGGCGACCGAAGTCGGATCCGACGGGCAACTGACGCTGGGCCAGCTCGTTCGCGAGCACTACGGCGACGAATCCCGGTTGGTTGGGTTCACCACATACACCGGCACCGTCACGGCCGCCAGCGAATGGGGCGGACTCGCCGAACGAAAGTTCGTCAGGCCGGCGCTGAACGGAAGCGTCGAGGAGCTGTTCCACGAGGTCGACCGGCCGGAGTTTTTGGTGTCGGCGATCATCAGCCACGCCGCTCGCGAACCCCTGGACACGGTGCGCCTCGGCCGCGCGATCGGCGTCATCTATCTGCCGGCCACCGAGCGCCAGAGCCATTACTACCATGTCCGGCCCGGTGATCAGTTCGACGCCATCATTCACATTGATGAGACCAGAGCGCTGGAACCGCTCGAAGTCACCAGCCAATGGGTCGCAGGCGAAACGCCCGAGACGTATCCAACCGGATTATGAATCGCCGTAACGCAACCAGGAAAACAAGACAAAGCCACATGACGATGCCACCGCAGACGAACGGACAATCGGCGATTGTCACCCTGACGATGAACCCCGCGCTCGACATCACCACGAACGCCGATATCGTCCGTCACACCGACAAGATCCGTTGTGAGGGAGCCCGTTACGACGCCGGTGGCGGCGGTATCAACGTGGCCCGCTTCGCCCGAGCGCTCGGCGCCGCGGTGACCGCGGTTTACCCGGCGGGAGGGCCGACCGGCGCGCTGGTGACCGACCTCGTCGGCGAATCAGACGTATCGGTCAACCGCGTCATCATCGGCGCTGCGACGCGTGAGAGCTTCACCGTGAACGAGCACAGTACCGGAAGGCAGTACCGATTTGTGCTTCCCGGCCCGCGGCTCACGCTCGCCGAGCAGGCATTGTGCCTCGACAATTTGCGAAAGGCAGCGGCGTCAGCCAAATTCGTCGTAGCAAGCGGGAGCCTGCCGCCAGGTGTCGCACCCGACTTCTATCAGCGGGTCGCCGATCTCTGCCGCGAGCTCGGCGCGTTGCTGATCCTCGACACCTCTGGTGGCGGGCTCAGCCACGTGAAGTCGGGCGTGTTCATCCTGAAACCCAGCGTGCGCGAGTTCCGGGAGTACGTTGGCCGTCCACTTGAGACGGAGTCCGACCAGCTTGCCGCCGCTAATGAGCTGATCGACCGGGGCATCACGCAGGCCGTGGTGGTGTCACTGGGCTCAGAGGGTGCGCTTGCTCGCCACATCCGATGGCAGCCACCGGTATTCAGCCATTCCAGTACACGCGGTCAGCGGCGTCGGCGCCGGGGACGCGATGGTGGCCGCGATGACGGTTGGCCTTAGTCACGCGTGGCCGCTCGACAAGGCCGTCCGATACGGCATCGCGGCTGCGACGGCGAAGCTGTTGACGCCCGGTACCGCCGCGTGTACACGCGCCGACGTGGAACGCTTCTTCGAGCAGGTCGAAGAAGCCCTGCCCAAGACGTGGTTGCACGCTGAAGTCAGACGCGGTAGAGGGCTGCGCCGGCCGTCACCCCTGCGCCGGCGGCGACAAGCAAGAGCTGGCCGCCGGAGGCCACTTTGGTGGCCGCATCGTTCAGCGATGACGCCAGAGATGCCGTATGCATGTGTTCGTCGTTCGAAATCGTGATCAGGTCTTGTGAGACTCCCAGCTGGCTCGCGAGGGCGGTACGGAAGCGCGGTTGGGCCGGCGCGGCGGCGATGGCGTCGATGTCATCGATCGTCCGGTGGGACTCGCTAAGGCAGCGCTCGACAGCACGGGCGGCCACATTGGCGAAATGGATATCCGCGGTGGCTGTCACGTCAAAGCGCAAGATGTTTCGATTGTCGACCAGTCCGACTGTGGCGCTGAAGGATTCGCGCTCGTCAAGAATGCTCGCCCAGTACGAACGGGCGAATCCGCGGTCGTCGTCGGTCCACGTGCACAACAGTGCGGCGCCAGCCGGAGAGAACGGAAAGCGCTCACTCATCCCGTGACCCGGATTGGCGTCGCTCGCGACGATCAGCGCACAGTCGATCGAATGCGACCGCAGGAAGCCGTCGACGATCTGCAGCGCAGTGAGCACGCCGCAGGAGCCATTCATGATGTCGAACGAAAAAGTGCCGTGTGAGCCGGCGTGCGGGGCCTCGGGGTTGGCTCCGATGTCCTGTTGGATCATTGCCGCCTGCGCGAGCCGCCCTGACTGCCAGGCGAAGTGCGCTGTGCCTGTCTCGCCAGCCGCCCTCGGTCAGCTCGATTCGGTCAATCACGTTGCCATAGCAATTCACCATCTCCTCATCCAGTGACAGCAGCACCACGCCGATCTCCAGCCCGGATGCCAGGGCGATGAGAGCGATCGTGTCGCCAGGGCGTATGTGCTGCGCCTCGAGTTCCTCGTTCAGCGCGACCGTGTGTGTCGTCGACGCGGTGTTGCCGTATCGGTCCACGGTGATGACGGCGTCGTGTTTCGGCGTATCGCCGAAAACCTCTGACATCTTCGCCATTCCCTTCCGGATGGCGCAGGCCGATGTCTGGTGGGTGATCACATGGTCGATGTCGTGGATCGAGATTCCAACCTCATCGAGCACTTCGCGTAAAAGCATCGGGGTGGTCGACATGGCGGCCTGGTGGATCCCCCTCGCGTCGGTGAACATTCGCGCGCCGGGGTCGGCACCCTTCGGATAGCCAAGACACAGCCTGCTGTAGTCGGCAACGGTGGTGAAGCCGGCGAGCTTGATGCCGGCTGCGCCTGCAGGCGCTCGCTCCAACAGAAGCGCGGCTCCCGCGTCGCCCAGGGTCAGCGAGGCGAGTTCCTTGCTCATGATGGTGCGAATGTGTCGCGCCGCATTCTGGCCCAGTTGCGAGATGTATTCCCCGCTCACCACCAAGGCTCGCTCGATCGTTCCCTGGCGGATCCAGTTATTGACGACTGTGACTCCGGAAAGCATGCCTTGCGCAGGCATTGGAGAGGTCGAAAGTCATTGCCTTGTCGGCCCCGATCGCCGCTGCCACCGCGCTACTCATCGTCGGCTCGAGCCATTGGGTCAGACCGTCATGAAACTTCGTGATGCTGCAGCTGATGACCGCGTCCACCGTCGAGGCGTCGCGTTGCGCGCGTTTCAGGCAGTCGAGCGCCGCTCCGGTCGCCAGGCTGTAGGAGTCCTCGTCGCCGACTGATACTCGGCGCTCGCGTATTCCTGTGAGTCGCTCGAGGTCGATATGCGTGTTGTGCCGCGTGCTGGACATCAGCGCATCTGATGTGAGGTGTGTGGTGGGCAGGTGGCGGCCCGCGCCGGCGAGTCTGGCACAGAACAGCGCATCCTCCCGTCCATCGGACGGCTCCATCATCAACCACGGTTAGCGCGCCATCGCGTTATGGTGCGCGGTCGTTGCCGTCCACAGTTAGGAGCTTTGGGCGGTACTGACAGTGACTTTCGGCCCTTCGTCAAGAACTTCGCCAGTTCATAGCCTCGATAAATGGGTAAGCAGAGACCGGTGCTCAGCGGGCTGATGGCCGCCATCGGATTGGTTGGGCTCTACCGGGCCGAGATACGGCCGAGGATGTATACCTGGGGCGCACACCCCGATGAAGTTCTTGCCCCGCTGCCTGGTGACGAGTTGGTCTCCGAACATGCGCTTCGGACCACACGAGCTGTCACGATCGACGCGCCTGTCGAGTCGGTGTGGCCTTGGCTGGCGCAGATCGGTGAGAACCGCGGCGGATTTTACAGCTATTCGATGCTCGAGCGTGCCGTGGGAGCGGACATTCACAATGCGAGGACAATTCATCCCGAGTGGCAGGACCTGCGGATAGGCGACACGATCTGGCTGGCTCAGCGATATGGAGCGGGCGCCCGGCAGGTCGTGGTTGCAGTGAGGGCGAACTCACACCTGGTGCTGATGTCACCGCGCGACTACGAACGGGTGCAGCGCGGCGAGAAGGCGTCGGGGGCGTGGGGTTTCCACCTCCTGCGGGAGAAGGGGCGGACCCGGCTGCTGGTGCGAGGCAGCGGAGGCGCCGTCGGTAAGGCCGTTTTCGACATTCCCCATTTTGTGATGGAACACAAGATGATGCGCGGCATCCGTGACCGCGCACAAAGCGCGCACGAGCAGGATGTCAGAGCTGAGATTCTGCCCTGGAAGGCCCCTGCGAACGCGTAAAGATCCTGTTGGAGTGGCGTTTTGTGCGGCCGGATGGTGCGCGCCGCCGCCATGACAAAGGCCCCGCGCTGGGGCGGTTTCTAGGGGTCGTCGCAACACTGCTGGTTAGTTGGTCAGTAGTAGATCACGCAAACGCTCGGCTGGGGTCTCCCATCCGAGCGTTTTGCGTGGGCGGCCATTGAGTTGCTGGGTGACGTGTTCGAGGTCTGCAGGTCCGAACACGCTCAGGTCGGTGCCTTTGGGGAAGTACTGGCGCAGGAGGCCATTGGTGTTTTCATTGGTGCCGCGCTGCCAGGGACTGGCCGGATCGCAGAAGTAGACGGCCATGTCGGTGGCCATCGAGAACTGTTTGTGGCGGGCCATTTCGGCGCCTTGGTCCCAGGTCAACGATCCGCGCAGATGCGCCGGCAGCGTGGCGATGGTGGCGATCAGGCCGTCGCGTACGGCCTCGGCGTGATGGCCGTCTGGCAGGTGCACCAGCATGGTGTAGCGGGTGGCGCGCTCGACGAGGGTGGCGATCGCGGTCTTGTTGCCTGCCCCCATAATCAGGTCGCCTTCCGTAAGACTGAAGCCGGCCCAGGAGAGCCGGGTGTGGCTGAGGTCGCCTTGCGCTGTGGTCGCTTATTGGGAATGTTCGCCCGGCTCTCCGGGGTGCCCTGGCTGCTAATTGAGATCTGCGCTCGGTCGCTGGTTACGGATGCGTCGGCGGGGTGTTCCACGGGCCGTAGTCAGCACCTAGACCAACGGACGGAGAAGCGTGGCCGCACAACGAGACACAGCCTGGGTCGGCATCGATATCGGCAAAACCCATCATTGGGCGTGCGTGGTGGATGCTGAGGGAAAGGCATTGTTGTCGGTCAAGGTCGCCAACGACGAGGCTGAGATAGAGGCACTGCTCGCCAAGACGGGCTCGCTGGCGATGCAGTTGATCTGGGCCGTCGACATCATCGGCGCGCCGTCGGCGTTGCTGCTGGCACTTCTGGCTCGGGCCGGCCAGTCGGTGCGTTACGCCTCGGGGCGGGTGGTCGCAGCGATGAGCGCTGCCTATGCCGGGGAAGGCAAGACCGACGCCAAAGACGCCTACGTCATTGCCGAGACCGCCCGCCTGCGCCGGGACCTATCGGTCATCGATACCGGTACCGACCTCGTGCGCAAACTCGCGGTGCTGACCGGACATCGAGAAGATCTGATCGCCGACCGGGTGCGCATGATCAACCGGCTGCGCGACCTGATGACCAGTGTGTTTCCCAGCCTGGAGCGGGCCTTCGACTACTCCTCGCACAAAGGAGCGTTGGTACTGCTCACCAGCTATGCCACCCCTGACCGGATCCGCCGCGTCGGACAGACTCGCCTGACGGGCTGGTTGCGCAACCGCAACGTGCGCGGTGCGGCCGACGTAGCCGCCCGCGCCACCGCCGCAGCCAAGGCCCAAACGGTCGTGCTTCCCGGGCAAGACATGACCGCGAGCATCGTCACCGAGCTGGCCACCGGCATCCTTGCCCTCGACGACCGACTGAAAGTCCTCGATGCCCAGATCCAGATGACCTTCGATGAGCACCCGCACGCGCGGATCATTCAGTCGATGCCCGGCTTCGGTCCCTTCCTCGGTGCCTCACTGTTGGTCGGCGCCAATGACTTACGCGCATTCCCCAGCGCCGGACACCTCGCCGCCGCAGCCGGGCTCGTCCCCGTCCCCAACGACTCCGGCCGACGCACCGGCAATCTGCACCGTCCGCTGCGCTATAGCCGGCGGCTGCGACACGTGTTCTATCTGTCAGCGCAGACGAGCATGATGCGCGCCGGACCCAACCGCGACTACTACCTCAAAAAGCGTGCCCAAGGCGCCACCCACAGCCAGGCCGTCATCGCCCTGGCACGCCGCCGCATCGACGTCCTGTGGGCACTGCTGCGCGAGAACCGGACGTGGACCGCGGCACCGCCGGCACTCGCTCAAGCGGCTTGACAACACCATTGAGATTCCCAGTGACCCGGTACCGCGCGGTCGGCGATCTCAGCAGGCCGGTCGCTGATCATGATCATCGGATCGACGAACCGCTGTGTGCGCTGGTCTGGGGCGCGATGCGGTTTGCGGCGTGTGCGTCCCGTCCGAAGTGCCTGGGCTAGTTCGCGTTTCAAGCCGCCGCGCGCTTGGAAGTACAGCGCTTGGTAGATCGTCTCGTGGCTCACCGGCATGCTCTCGTCGTCCGGGAAATCGTTGACCAGACGATGCGAGATCTGCTCAGGTGACAACCGTCGCGACAGTCCATCTTCCACCGCATCGCGCAACTTCTGGTTGGTCACCAGTTTGGACTTCTTCGGCCGGGCACGATCAGCCTTAGCGACCCGATCGGCCTGATACGGCAGATACAGCCCGCCGACGCTTCGGGTGCCGATTTCGCGCGACACCGTGGATTTGTGCTTGCCGATCAGCGCCGCGATCGCGGTCAACGTCAATCCATTGAGCAGCCCGTCGGCGATGACCAGCCGGTCGGGCAACGTCAAGTATCGATCGTTGATTACCGCAGCCGCCCCCCCAACGGTCGTGTTCACCGATTGTGTGTAGCGCCCTGAATCGCCGTATTCGATGACCGTGCCATCTGGACGTACCCGCGTGTCGCCGATCTTGCCGATGCCGTCACGCCAATCCCGGGCCGTGCGCACATGAACCCCGACCTCGCGGGCCGCCCGCGCCGTCGACCAGCCTGACGCCACGAGTTGCAGGAAACGCTCCCGGGCTGCCGCCTTGCCGTAGAGCTGGCGATCCCGGCTGACCAAACCCCGCTCGACCAGCACCCGCCGGGCCGTTCCGTGCGAAACTCCGACCGCCTTTGCGGCCTGATTGATCGAGCCCGTCGCGTCGAACACCGCCACGATCCGGCCAATATCAACGCCGCGTTTGTCCGGTCGCGGCGAGCCAATCGGCCGCCCCGTCGCCCGCAGGACCGCATACCCGCGCTGCCGCGAGATGCCCAGCCACGAGGCGGCCTCCTTCCCCGACACACCCCCGTCAACGAGTTTTGCTAGCTGATCCCCAAACCGAACACAGTCCTCCGAAAATGACACGGTCGCCGCAACCTCTCAAATCGAGAGTGTTGCGACGACCGCGTGAACTCGCCTGGGCGGGGCCTTTCTCTGGGGAGGGCGGTGTCAAGGCTGCTTCGAGTATCGGAGCAGGAAGGCGACGGACACCAAGCCCGTGGCGACGGCGATCGCGCCCCACAGCACCAGCGGGAAGACCAGCGAGACGCCAGACACGCCGAAGCTGTTGAGCGTCGCCGCGACGTAGAACAGCCAGAAGATGCGGTAGATCGACCAGAGTGCGGTGACGCCCGCCGCGATGCCGATCACCAGGCTGCGGGTGCGGTCGACGCGGTTGACGTGCTCCTGGATGGGGGCGGGGACGATGTTCATTGCTGAGTTTCCTTTTCGTCATGCGGCGCCGGGGTTGGCGACGTCATGCCGGTAAGTACATCCAGCGGGAGCGGCTACCGATCCCAACAATCCCCGTCGGCTACGCCTGGGCCGAAAGGGCGACCGTGTCCGGCTCGTTGTCCGCGGCGCGTCGTGGCTGCGGTTTCACGAAGTGATGGTCACCGCGGGGATACACGACCTGCGGCCACCAGAACCACCGGCCCAGCAGCGTCGCGATCGACGGCATCAGCAGCGAGCGCACGATGAGCGTGTCCACCAGCAGGCCGATGGCGATCGTCGAACCCATCTGCGCAAGCACGGTCAGCTTGCTGAAACACATCGCCGCCATGGTCGCGGCGAACACCAGGCCCGCGGACGTCACCACACCGCCGGTGCCTGCCATCGACCGGATGATGCCTGTCTTCAGACCCGCGTGGATCTCGTCGCGGAATCGGGAGACCAGCAGCAGGTTGTAGTCCGACCCCACCGCAAGCAGGATGATCACCGACATCAACATCACCAGCCAGTGCACATGGATGCCAAGCAGGTTCTGCCAGATCAGCACCGAGATACCGAACGATGCGGCGATCGAGCTGCCGGCCGTCGCGACGATGACGAGCGCCGCCACCGCGCTCCTGGTGAGGATGAGCATGATCATGAAAATCAACGTCAGCGAGGACACCACGGCGATCAGCAGGTCATATCTGGCGCCGTCGGACATGTCCTTGTAGGTCGCCGCGACGCCACCGAGGTAGACCTTGGCATTCGACAGCGACGACATCTTCAAGGCCTCCTGCGCGGCCTTGCGCTCCGACTCGACCCTGGCGATGCCCTCGGGCGTGGCCGGATCGCTTTCGTGAGTGATGAACATGCGTGCGGACTTACCGTCGGGCGACAGGAACATCGCAAGGCCGCGCTTGAAGTCGGGGTTGTCGAACGCTTCGGGAGGCAGATAGAACAGATCGTCGTTCTTGGCCGTGTCGAAGCTCTGTCCCATCGCCAGCGCGGTGTCGTTGGAGGCCTCCATCTGGTCGATGAGGGCCTTCTGCGAGTTGTACGACGCCAGCGCCAGGTCCCTGCTGGTCTTCATCGTCGCGATCGTCTGTGGAAGGAGTGCCGTCAGCTGCGGCGCGATGTCCGCCAGCTTGTCGGTGTTGACTTGCACCGCTCCCGTCATGTCGGTCAGTCGGTCGATCCCATCGAGGGCGTCGAAGACGGACCTCCCCGCAGCGCACAGGGGGATGTCGAAGCAGTGCGGTTCCCAGTAGAAGTAGTTGCGCATGGGCCGGAACTGGTCATCGAAGTTCGCGATGTCATCTCGCAGCTCCTCGGTGGTAGCGAGTACCTCCCGTGACTTGGCCGCCGAGTCCTGCGTGAGCTGGGTCTGTTCGAGCGACAGTTGATACTGCTTCTCCGCGATGGCGATCGACTGGTTCATCGCATCGACCGTTTTGAGCTGGTTGGCCAACTGATCCCGCTGGAACGGCAGGTTCATGTTGCTGGTCTGGCCCTGAACACTCGTCTGGAAGGGTATCGAGCTGTGCTGGATCGGAATGCCGAGCGGCCTGGTGATGTTCTGCACCATCGCAATGCCTTCGGTGTGCATGACATTGCTCGAAACCTTGTTCAGGACAAGCATATCGGCCGGATTCCGCATATCGTGATCGGCCTCGATCATCAAGATGTCGGGGTTCATCCGAGCTTGGGTGAAGTGTCGGTCTGCGGCGGCGAAGCCGATGTTCACAGGGGCGTTGTCCGGCAGGTAGTAGCGATCGTTGTACGCGGGCTTGTATCCCGGTAGCGCGACGATGCCGATCAGCACGATGAACAAGCTCGCCACGAAAATCGGTGCGGGCCAACGGACAACGGCGACACCAACGCGTCGCCAGAACCTACTCCTCGGGGCCCGCTTCGATTCGAACAGCCCGACACGGCTGCCGAGGAAGAGAACCGCGGGACCCAGTGTGACGGCTGACGCCACGACCACGATCATTCCGATCGCGACCGGTGCGCCCATCGTGCTGAAGTAGGGGAGCCGCGCGAAGCTCAGGCAGTACGTGGCGCCCGCGATCGTCAGGCCGGACCCGATGATGACGGGAGCAACAGACCGAAAAGTGGTGTAGTAGGCCTCATCCCGATCCAGGCCGGACCCGCGCGCCTCGCGATAGCGGCCGAAGATGAAGATGCCGTAGTCGGTGGCAGCTGCGATCGCCAACATCGTCAGGATGTTTCCGGCGAACGTCGTCAGCCCGAACATGTCGTGCATGGCAAGCGTCGAGATCATGCCGCGCGACGTCAGCAATCCGATGCCGGTCAGGAACAACTGGATCAGCGTGGTGATGATCGAGCGGTACACAATCAGCAACATGCCCGCGATCGCGATCAGGGTGATGAGGGTGATCTGCGCCAGGCTGGCGTTGCCGATGACGTGCAGGTCGTCGGTGAGCGCGGCCGGCCCCGCGACGTAAGCCTGCACTCCCGGCGGGGCCTTGGTTTCCTCGATGATCTTGCGAACGGCTTGGACACCTTCGTTGGCCAGAGTCTGGCCTTGTTCGCCTGCCAGGTTCAGCATCACGTATGAGGCTTTGCCATCCGGGCTTTGGGCTCCGGCGGCCGTCAGCGTGTCACCCCAGAAGTCCTGGATGTGCTGAATGTGCTCGGGATCCTGCTTCAGCTTGCGGATGATCTCGTCGTAGTACTGGTGTGCGTCGGGGCCAAGCGGCTGTTGACCCTCCACGACCACCATCACCGTGCTGTTGGAGTTGAACTCCTTGAAGTTGGCGCCCATCCTCTTCATGGCGATCATCGAGGGCGCGTCTTCGGGGGCCATAGGTGCCGCATGCAGCTCGCCGACCACTTCGAGTTGCGGTGCGACCACGTTCAGGACGACCGCGATCGCAATCCAGATCAAGACGATCGGGACCGCGAAAATCCGGAGGCTGTGGGCGAACAGGGGCCGTCTGTGGTGCCGGGTAGCGGTATCGGTCATGCGGACTTCACCAGGCAGTACGTCTGGGCGTTGATTCCATTGGCTGACTTCTCCTCGCGGACTACCCCGTTCACGGTGACGCGGCAACCGATCTCGTCACTGTCGCCCTGCGCCATGAGATTCGCGCTGACCGTCGGCAGCGTCGTCGAGAGCGTGACCGACCAGGGGAGGGGCGCGTTGATCAGGTGCACGTTGGCGTCCGGGTCGAAATAGCTGATCTGGGCGGTCGACCCCGGCGAACCGTAGACGTCGTAAACCAGGATCTTCGGGTTGAACTGGACGATCTCGATACCCTTGCCCGCGTTGGCGTTGAGGTCCTCGGAGGCGAACATCTTGTGCAGGCGCGAAACGACCAGCCCCGAGACAGCGAGGACGATGATGAGCACCAAGGGAATCCACACGCGTTTGAGCCCCCGCCCAATCGGAATGCGTCGCACCTCGTTCCCTTTCAGTGCTCCTGCAGATCGAGATCTGCGTTCCACGTGAGTCGCCGGAGGATCGGCAGGGCGACCTCGGCGGCCAGTGCCAGTGCACGCGCTTCGTCGGCGGTGAGTGTGGTCAGTAATTCGGCGAGGCGGTCGCGGCGGACCTGCTTGCGGTCTTCGAGCACGGCGATCCCCGCGTCGGTCAGCGCGACCAACGCGACTCGGCCGTCCTCGGGATCGTCCATCCGAGTGACCACGCCGTGGCGTTCCATCCGCTGGATCAGCTGCGTCATCGACGGTTGGCTTACGCCTTCCTTCGCAGCGAGCACGGTGAGGCGTGACGGGCCTTCCCGGTGCAACCGGTTGAGCACGAAGCTTGCCGCAAGGGTCAGCCCCGCCCGTTCGCTGAGATATCGGATGGCGAGGTCGCTGGCCTGGTCGAGCGTTTCGCCGATGCGATCACAGCGCTGCTCATCAACTGGAAGCTGGGCCACTCTGGATTAATATCACGCCACATATGTACCTGCAACGGGAGGGGTAGCGCTCCATCCCATGGGGGCGATCGATTAGCCCTGCTTCGACTACGCGATTCAGCCGGTGTGCAGGTATTTCTGTGAACCGCCTGTCAGGGCGCGCGCCCATTGGACAGACTTAGGGCGGCCCCGCATTGGGCTTTCCAGCCATCTACATAGCCACAACAATGTAAAGCGAACTGGGCGCCTGTACCCAGAATCTTGCGCCGTGTTGATAGCCCTTTCGGGGCGTCGGACATGAGAATGACAACCGGCGACAGGAGAAGAGATGGATGGTCCAGCACCGGTTACCGCAGCGTCCTCGGTGTTGGAGCGGCTTCCGCTGAGTCGTTGGCACTGGCGGCTGGTGGTGCTGGTCGGTATCGGCACGTTCTTCGACCTGTACGAGGTGTTTCTCGGTGGCGTGCTGGCACCGGTGCTCGCCAAGGAGTTCGGCCTGGGCACGGTGGGTAAGTCCATGGTGATCGCGTCGGGGTTCGCAGGCATGTTCATCGGCGCCAACGTGCTCTCGATCGCCGCGGACCGGCTCGGTAGGCGACGGGTCTTCATCCTCAATCTGCTTGTGTACTCGGTATTCTCATTCGCCGCCGCGTTCTCGCCGAACATCGAGACATTCCTGGTGCTGCGGGTCCTTGCCGGTATCGGTCTCGGCGCTGAGTTGGTACTCGTCGACACCTATCTGGCCGAGTTCCTCCCAGCGAAATACCGCGGGCGGATGACAGCGTGGGCGTACACGATCGGCTTCCTCGGGGTGCCGCTAGCAGCGCTGCTCGGCGGCAAACTGGTTGCGCGCCATGAACTTCTCGGCATCGAGGGGTGGCGGTGGCTGCTGCTGTTCGGCGGCCTCGGCGCCGCGTTCATCTTGGCGGTGCGCACAATGCTGCCGGAATCGCCGCGCTGGCTCGAGAGCCGCGGCCGCCATGCCGAGGCGCGCGAGGTTGTCGAGTCGGTGGCGGCAAAGATGTTGCCCGGCAAGGCGATTCCCGAATTGCCTGAGACCGCATCGACCGCGAGTCCGGATGAGGACGCACGCAGTGTCGCCGAGGTGTTACGGATCGCATTCCGGGACTATCGCAAGCGCACCGTGATGCTGGTCATCTTCCAGGTGCTGCAGACGGTGGCCTACTACGGCTTCGGCACCCTGGCTCCATTGGTTCTGGTCAGCAAGGGCTTCGAGGTCACCGAGTCACTGGGTTATGCAGCATTGAGCTTCGCCGGATATCCGATCGGTTCACTCATCTCGGTCCCGCTTGTGGAGCGGTTCGAGCGCAAGCACCTGATCATCGCCTCAGCGCTCGGAATCGGCGTGTTCGGCATCGTGTTTGCCGCCTCGACCAATGTCGCGGTGATCGTTACCGCCGGTTTCCTGCTCACCGCGGTGTCGAATATCTTCTCCAACGGCTTCCACATCTATCAGGCTGAGATCTTCCCGACGGCGATTCGCAGCACGGCGAGCGGTATCTGCTACTCCTTGTCCAGGGCGACCTCCACCGTGATGCCGTTCATCGCCGTCCCGGCGCTCGCGGCGCTCGGGCCGGTGGCCGTGTTCTCCGGCTCGGCGGTCCTGATCGTGCTGTTGTGCCTCGACGTCGGCATGCTCGGCCCGCGAAGCACTGGGCTGCAGCTCGAGCAGGTGCAACAGATAACCGACTAGCGCGCCGACGACCTGCCGGCCAGTAGAAGCCGCAGCGCTTTTCTTTGCTTAGGGAAAGTCCTTTGCGCGGCCCGCACATCTCAGGTAGTCGATTACGCGTGCCCGATCGGCTTCGGCGACTTTACGTTCAGTCGGTCATCGGTTCGCGGAAGGACAACGCTCATGACAAGCACACACATGCTGGACCTGCCCGATCATGCGAGTCTGCTTGGCCTCGCAGACCTTCGGCCCAAACTCCCCGTCGAGCGCACCATGCCTCCCGTTGAGGACGCGGTGGCACTCGGGCTGGCCACGCTGAAGGCATACGCGTTCGCGAGTGTTGACTATCCGGGCGCGGCATGGTCGTTCGTGGGCGACACCAACGAAACCACCACGGTGGGCTACTTCATGCTGGATCCGACCGGCGAATTCCGCGCGACCGCGTTCACGTTCGCGGGCGGCGTCTATCGCACCATCGCGGTCCCGAACGCGACCTCGAGTTTCGCGATGGGCATCAATGCGAGCGGATCGATCGTCGGCACCTACGAGGACGCGGCAGGCAAGAAACACGGATACACCAAGACCGGTGCCACCTTCGCCAACATCAACGTCCCGAACGGCGTTGAAACACAAGCCGTCGGCATCAACGACGCCGGGAAAGTCGTCGGCGGCTATGTCGACGCGTCCGGCCACATGCATGGTTTTCTGTTCAGCGGTGGGACCTACACCACCATCGACTTTCCCGGGGCCGGGAGCACTTTCGCTTCCGGCATCAACACGGGCGGCGATATCGTCGGCGCCTATACCGATGCGGGCGGAAACCCACACAGCTTTGTCCGTCGGGCGGGCGCATCCACCCGCGTCGAATTCCCGCTTGCCGCCTACACGGTCGCGTGGGGGATCAACGACGCAGGAGACATCTCCGGCTATTACTTCAACGCCGACAACGTCAACCACGGCTTCCTTCTCGCCGACGGAGCGTTCGCCACAGTCGATGTCGCAGGCGCCCGCGGCACCCAACTGACGCGGGTCAAGAAAGACGGCCAGGTGACAGGCGTCTGCTTTGACGCCCTACACGGGGTGCATGGCCTCGTCGGCCGCTAGGACTACGCGGTGGCCGCCAGTGCCTTGGCGTCCTCGTCGGCGAACGTGTCCTCGAGTTGCAGCGGCGAGTAGTCGATGTCGATCTCCTCGAGCGGGCGACCCCGCGCGCTGCTGATCGTGCCGAATCGCCGCATGCCCTTGTCGGTGGCGTACTGCGACATCTCTTCCATCGTCAGCCCGAACGGAACCTCGTCGTAGAGGTTGAAACCGTCATCGCTGTTGCGAAGGGCCAGCGGAATCAGCTCGTTCATACGCGCTTCGAACACCGACCAGTTGGCGTCGTTCGCGGCGATGTGGCGCCGACAGGTGAAGGTGCCCCATGCCATGTGCCGACGCTCGTCGTCTCCGATGCGACGGACAATCTCCTGCATGCCGGGGAGGATGCCGCGATCGACGCAAATCCGGTGCCACGCATAGTATCCCGTCAACGCCATCATGCCCTCGATGATGTGGTTGTAGGTCACCGAAGCACGTATCTGTGCGGCCGGTGAGGCATCCGACGACAAGGCGTCGAGTGAACTGGGGAGTTCCTCGTAGAACATCTGCCGGTAGGCAGGCAGATCGTCGAGGTAGTGATGCAGGTCCTCGGTCAGTCCGACGGCGTCGAGCCACATCCGGAAGACCTGTGTGTGCTTGGCCTCTTCGAACGCGAACTGCGTCAGGTACATCTCGTCGGCCAGCCGACCCTCGGCCCGCATCGCCGCCATGAACGGCTGGATGTCCTGGGTGACCGCTTCCTCGCCTGCGATGAACTGAGCGCAAAGGCGTGCGGCCCAGTCGCGTTCGAGGTCGGTCAACGACTCCCAATCCTCGCGGTCGCGCGAGAAGTCGATATCGGCGGGATTCCAGAACTTCGCGTTGCCTCCGGCGAACAGCTTCATCGGCAGGCTATCCCAGTTGAGGCCACCCGCGTCGAGCGAGGCTGAATTCTTCCGTGTCATCGATTGACCTCCTTGATCATTCGGGCTGGGCTGGTGGAAGAGAATGCATCCGACAGGACGGCGACGAGCCTGCGCACGGCGAGTGCGGGCTGTTCGGGGGTGGGATCGTCGAGCCCAAGGATCGGGTCAAGGCCGCGCACATACGGCGCCAACGCCATGTGCGGGAAGATCATCAACAGAAGCGACAACAGCGCGTCGGTGTCGCAGTCCTTACGCAGATCACCCCGCACGTGGGCGTCGCGGACGAGCGGTCGCAGGACTTCCAGATAGTGGCGGTGGATGACGGTGCGCACGCTGACACGGGCCTCGGTGTCGACCTCCATGCTCGCCGCGGCGTGCAGGGCGCGCTCCTTCGGATGGTCGGCGTAGTAGGCGACCCAGGTGTCGAGGAGGTCGGTCAGGAAATCGAAGAACGGCCGGCTGGGGTCGAGTTCACGAATGCGGTCCTCCATGTAGGCACGCACCCGCTGGCTGCCGGTGTCGGCGATATAGGAGAACAGGTCGCGCTTGTCCGCGAAGTACTGGAAGAGGCTGCCCTTGGCGACGCCGGCGCGCCGGGCGATGACATTCAGGCTGCCTTGCGAGAAGCCGTGCGCGCTGAACTCGGCCTCCGCGGCTTCGACCACGGCAGCGCGGCGGCTCGCATCGACGCGAGCCCATGTCACCGTCGGCATCGGGTCCTCCCAGGGTCGATGACCACTGGTCATATTGATGACCACTGGTCATACTACTGTGAGCACCGTCACCGTCAAGGGTCAGCGCAGAGTGTCCAGCCCCGCGATGATCTCGGCGACCTCCGTGCGTGTGGCGTAGTCGGGGTGGATGTCGATCCACCGGATCGTGCCCTCGGGGTCGATCAACGCGACGGTGGGAATGGGCACGGTGTGGGTGCCGTCCTGGTTGTCCGCGGCGACGTCGATACCGATCGCACGCTGCACGTCCTGAACCTTTTCGGAGTGCGCGGTGAGCACCCCGAGCGCCGTGGCGATCTGATTGCCAGGGTCCGACAGCACGACGAAGCTCAGGTCGTTCTTCTCCTGGATCGACAGGGATTTGTCGGGCTTCTGCGGGCTGATCGCGATGAGTCCGATGCCGCGGTCGTCAAGGACGGGGACCAGGTCCTCCTGATAGGTACGCAAAGCAAGGTTGCAGTACGGGCACCACTCGCCGCGGTAGAGCACCAGAACGGCGGCGGCCCCGGCTTGCGCGGCTCGCAACGTGATCGGCCGGCCGTGCGCATCGAGCAGCTCGACGTCCGGAATGACATCGCCGACGGTGGCGGCGTCCTGGGGAACGCCGTCGGCGCCCATCCGCGCCTGCTCGGCGCGGAACGTATCGAAAATCTCGGCGGGTATCTGGGATGCCGCCTCTTCGTGCATGTGGGCGACGCGATCGGCAATTGTCATGTCAGTTGTATCGGCGGGCAGCCCCGTTTATTCCCGGGGCTGGCCGTCGTGGTCACGAGGTGGGTTGGAGGTAGCGATGCACATAGGCGATCGCCATGCCGCCCTCACCGACCGATGCGGCCACCCGCTTCACCGATCCGGAGCGAATGTCGCCAACGGCGAAGATTCCTTCGGAGCTCGTTTCGAGAGCGAACGCCTCGCGGTCGGCCATCCATTTGCCGGTCTTCATCGCATCGGTTCCCGTCACGATGAAGCCGTGCTCGTCCCGCTCGATCTCCGATGGCAGCCAGTCGGTGGCTGCTTGCGCGCCGATGAGGACGAACACCACGGTGGCAGCCCGGCGAGATGTCGTGCCGGTCTTGCGATCGACGACCTCGATCGCCTCGAGTTGTTCGCCTCCGTGTACCGCGACGACCTCGGATTGTGTCTCCACCCGGATGTTCGCCTTCGTCGCTATCTGGTCGATGAGGTAGGAAGACATGCTCTCGGACAACGATTCTCCTCGCGCGAGCAGAGTCACCGACCGGGCGTGGTTGGAGAAGAAGACGGCGGCCTGGCCCGCGGAATTGCCTGCCCCTATCAGATACACGTCGTTTCCCTGCGCGAGGCTGGCGTCGCTGCGTGCCGCCCCGTAGTACACACCCGACCCGACGAAGCGATCGACCGAATCGACCTGCAGTCGCCGCCACTCGACGCCCATCGCGAGAACGATGGACCTCGTCCCGATGACGTCGCCGCCGTCCAAAGTGACTGTCATCTCTGCCGGGTCGATGTTTTCGACCCGGCGGGTCACGACGATCTCGGCGCCGAGCCGCTTCGCCTGTTGCAGGGCTCGGCTAGCGAGATCGTCGCCGGAGACGCCGTATGGGAATCCCGTGTAGTTCTCGATCCGCGTCGATGTGCCCGCCTGCCCGCCCGGGGCGAAGGACTCGATCAGCGCTGTCTGCAGTCCCTCGGACGCGCTGTTGACCGCCGCCGTCAGACCCGCAGGCCCCCCACCGACGATCACCACGTCGTAGTCCTGGCGGCTTGGCGCGACCGTAAGTCCCGCAACCGTGGCCACCGCGCGCATTGTCGGAGCGATGATTTCGGTGCCGTCCCGTAGCAGCACAACCGGATACGGACCGGCGACCGTCGTTCCACCTCCGACGCGATCAACGGCTACAGGATCGCTCGGGTCGAGATGCTCATAGGGGATCTGGTTGCGATGTAGAAAGCTGTCGCAGCTGTGAACGCCCGGATCGAGTCGTGGGCCTATCACGAGCATCGACGACTCCACCGGATGTGCGGTAGCGCTCTTCAGCATCTCCATGCGCTCCATTGCGGCCGCGCCGACCGTCGCCGAAACCTGCGGAGCCATGGCGGCGAGCGTGTAGAAGTCCTCGACGGTCAGCTTCAGCACGCGCGACGGCTCAACGGTTCGCATGCTGGCGGGTAACGGCGTACCGAGCGTCATCGGAACCTCGCCGCCGAGCTCGCCGGGAAGCCGGACGCCGATCACCTGCTCGACGCCGTTCACCAGCTTCGTCAGCTCGGTCTTTCCCTCGACGACGACGGCGAGGGATCGGCCGTCGCCCTCATGGGCCACGTATTCGCCGGCAGTGAGGTGGATATCTTCCACAGCGCCGGCAAGGAATTCGAGCTCTTTATCGCCCAACTCCGAAAACAGCGGAATCGTAGTGAGCTCCTCGATGGTGAACATGGCTGCCTCCCAACCTCGTCAACTTCAGGAGGCGAGCGTCCGCCCGATAGGTGCAGACGCACATGGGGCATCTGCCTCAAAACGAGGCGCCGGATCGAGAAGTCGTCAGGAGGTCAGCACCATGCACGCGGCGATCGGGCCGCCTCCCGCCGCGGCGACAGCCACCTCGGGTCGCTGTCTGAGCTGACGGACGCCGGCCTGACCGCGCAATTGAAGGCACGCCTCATGTAAGAGCCAGTAGCCGTGCATGCGTCCGGCAGACAGCTGGCCCCCATAGGTATTCAGCGGCAGCGCACCGTCGAGCGCGATGCGCGTCGCCCCCTCCACGAAGGGACCGGCTTCGCCGTCGGCGCAGAAATTCAGCGCTTCCAGCCAGGCGAACGTGAGAAACGTGAAGCCGTCATAGATTTCGGCGACGTCGACGTCCGAGGCAGTGAGATCCGTGCGCGACCACATCTCGGCGGCGGCCTCCGTCGACGCCATCTTCGGGAAGTCGTCGCGGTGAAACCACCCTCCCGAGCCGTACGCACCGCCGATCGCCTCTACCGACACCGGGCGATTAGGGCAGTCCGACGCATAGTCGGCGTGTGAGACCACGACCGCGATGGATCCGTCGATCGGAACGTCACAGTCGAAGAGCCCGAACGGCGTCGACACCGGCCGCGCCGACAGGTAGTCGTCCATCGTCATCGGATCTCGATAGGCAGCAAGGGAATTCAGACCCGCGTTGCGTCTGCTGTTGATCGCCAGCCAGCCCAGCTGCTCTTTGGTCGTGCCATAAAGCTCCATGTGACGACGACAGTGCATCGCCAGCCAATTGGCCGCCGAGTAGGAGTGGGCGGCCACCAACAGATCGATGTCCTCGAACGGCTTGAGCTTGCGTCGCGTCCCCGGAACATGTGGCTCGACGGGCGGCGAGGCGAGCGGATTGAGCATCGGGGATGCTTCCTGGTTCATCGACCCGCCGAGCATCGCGACCGTCCGATAGACCAGCACGTGTCGCGCCCGCTTCTCAGCCACGGCCTTGAAGGCCGACATGACGGGAATCAGCACGCCTGCGGTGTCGAAGCCCGTGGTCTGGTCCGTCGCGTCGATGCCCAGTGCCTCGGTCACCTCGTTCGGCGGGGTATCGCCCAACGTGCCGATACCGTCGATATCGTCTGCGGTCAGCCCGGCGTCCTCGATGGCTGCGCGGACGGCTTCCAGCGTCAGCTCCAGGCCGGGGATGCCGGTTCGGCGGCCGATCCGGGAGATGCCGAGGCCGCTGATGATCGCGTCCTTCTCGAAGTAGCTCATCGCGACCCTCGCATCTTTGTGAAAATCTATTTTTGTAATGACAGCCGATTGGACTGTACTTTGCCTTTCATGGCCGAAGACGCCCCGCCCGAGGTCCCGGCGCGGATGCTGCCCACGCTCAACGAACACAACCGGGCGTTTTGGACGGGCGGCGCCGACGGGGCTCTGATGATCGGCTGGTGCGCTGAATGCGACTTGTGGGTCAGCCCGCCTTCGGCGAATTGCCCCGACTGCGGGGGAGACCTCGTCGCACGCCCGGTGTCCGGTCGCGGAACCGTGTTCACCTATACGGTCAACTACCAGCCGTTCAACCCCGCGGTACCGGTTCCGTATGTGATCGCGATCGTTACGCTCGACGAGCAGGCAGACCTGCGCATCGCTACGAATATCGTTGACTGCGAGCCGGACTCGGTCTATGTAGGCCAACCCGTCGAGGTTCGGTTCGAACGCCAGGACGTCGACGGTGACACCGTCTTCGCCCCGCTGTTTGTGCCTTGCGGTGATTGAAAAGCCTGCCGCCGATACTTGTCGGTGGTTCGAACTAGTGTTCGATGTATGGGTTCGGTCGTCTTCGAGAAGCGCGTCTCGTCAATGGATGCCGACCTCGATGCGGTGCTGTGCGAACCGTTTGATTCGTTGACCACGGCCGAGAAGACGTCGTTTCTATATCGACTGGAGACGTTCACGCGGCGGCTGGACGCGGCACGAAATCACTTCCTCGCCGCGATGGCGCAGGTACCGGCCGAGGAGTTGGGTGAGCCGTCGGTGGCGGCGGCGTTGTCGACGTTGTTGCGGATCTCCACAGAGGAGGCGAACCGGCGCATCAAGGAGGCCAAGGATCTGGGGCCGCGGGTGGCGATGACCGGCGAGCCGTTGGAGCCGGTGTTGTCGCACACCGCCGCCGCGCAGGAGCGCGGGCTGATCGGCGCCGAGCATGTGACGATCATCCGGAAGTTTTTCACCAAGCTGCCCGGCTTTGTCGATCACGACACCCGCGAGGCCGCCGAGGCGCAGCTGGCCGAGCTGGCCTGTGGGCTGCGGCCCGAGGACCTGCGGGCGGCGGCCGACCGGTTGGCGGCCACCCTCGATCAGGATGGTGAGCTCTCCGAGGGGATCGGGCCCGGCGGTGTTTCTTCACCGTGGGGAAGCAACAGCGCGACGGGACGGCGAGGTGCGCGGCCGGCTCGATCCCGAGACGCGGGGCCTGTGGGACGCGGTGTCGGCCAAGTCGGCCGCACCCGGGATGTGTAACCCCGACGACCAGAACCCGTGCATCGACGGTGAGCCGTCCCCCGACCATGTCCGTGGTGATCTGCGTTCGACCGGGCAGCGCAACCACGACGCGCTCAAAGCAGTGCTGAGGGCCATTTTGGCCTCGGGTCAACTGGGCAGTCACAAGGGACTGCCCGTAACCATGGTCATCTCCACCACCCTCCAAGAGCTCGAATCCGGTCGCGGTCATGCGGTCACCGGCGGCGGCACACTGCTCCCGATGTCAGAGGTGATCCGGCAAGCCTCAGCGGCGCATCACTATTTGGCGGTGTTCGACCACCACACCGAAGAACCGTTGTATCTGGGTCGGGCGAAACGACTCGCCACCCGCGGGCAGCGGATCGTGCTCTACGCCAAAGACCGCGGCTGCACAAAACCCGGCTGCACCGCGCCGGGCTACTGGTGTGAAGCCCACCATGTCGACGGCTGGACCGCCGACAACAGCCCCACCGACATCGACAAGCTCACCCTGGCCTGCCCACCCGACAACCGACTCATCGAAAAGACCGGCTGGCGCACCCGAAAACGTAAAGACGGCCGCACCCAATGGCTCCCACCCCCCCACCTCGACACCGGCCAAACCCGGGTGAACAACTACCACCACCCCCAGCGCTACCTCATCCCCGACGAAAACGCGGCGGACGAAGACGAGGACGGCCCCTGAGCTGTCAGATGAAGTCTGAACCACCGTCGACGTTCACTGTCGCGCCGGTGACATAGCCGTTGCGTTTCGACGCCAGGTAGGTGGTGATCGACGCGATCTCTTCTGGGAGTCCGGCGCGACCGAGGTCGCACGGCTGGTGAAAGTTGTCGTCGATCCACTTCATGACGTCATGCGGGTCGGTGGCGTCGAGACCGTCGGCGGCCAGGATGTCTTTGAGATTTTCGGTGAAGCTGGCTGTCACGATGGTGCCGGGGCATACGCAGTTGACCAGAATACCGTCCTTGGCAAGGCTTTTCGACAGGTTCTTCGTGACGCTGGACAGCGCCGCCTTCGATGCTGTGTAGGCGACGATACGCGGATTCTGCCGCTGAATAGAGTGCGCCGAAAGCGTCACGATGCGCGCCCAGTCGGCCGACCGCAGCATGGGCAACGATGCACGAATGGAGCGGACGCCTGACATCGTGCCAAGCGCGAACGCGGCGTCCCAGTCGGAGTCATCCATCTGCTCGAAATAGCCGTCACCCGGGCCGATGGTGTGCACCAGGCTGTTGAGCGTTCCCCAGCGCTCTGAGACGGCGGCAAAGCCCTCGGCGATGGATGCGGCATCGGCCATGTCGACACTGATCCCCACGGCGTCCGGTGCGCCCGCCCGTCGAAGCGCTTCCACCGCGGCGTCGAGGTCAGCCCTGTTTCGGGCCATCACGGCGACGCTTGCTCCTTCGGCTGCCAGGGTTTCTGCAATAGCAAGACCCATACCTTTAGCTGCCGCCCGTGACAACGGCTTTCGATCCGGCCAAGCCCAGGTCCATCGTGCCTCCTTGATTGTCAGTTCGGCGTTTCGCCGGTTGCGACACGAGCGATTGAGTCGGGTGCGACGCCGAGTCCGCGCAAGCAGAATCGGAGGCTGCGCTCGCGCACGTCGGCGCGCTCGCAATCACCCGACGCCCACTGCCGTTCAGTGCTCGCCCACACCACACCCTGAATGGCCTGAGCCTCGATCAGCGGATCGATGTCGCGAAACACGCCCTGCTCGAGACCGCGCTGAAGTTGTTCGACGAGCGGTTCGAGCATCATGGCGTACGCCGGTTGAATCAGTTCGGGTGATGCGAACATCTGCGACTGCGCCTCGAGCGAAAGGCGGCGCAGATCGGATTTGATGTTCTCGTCGAATGCCAGGTCGAGACGTCCGTCGATCCATGCCGCAACTGCCTCCACCGGCGTGGCCTCGGCGGCCATTTTCCGTCGCAGCCGTCGCATCTCGATGCCCGCCATCTCGACGAAGACTGCGGCGACGAGCTGGTCCTTCGATTCGAAGTGCCGGTAGAACGCACGAGTGCTCAAACCGGCGCATTCGAGGACCGACGCGATGCTGAGTCCCCGAACGCCATGTTCGCGAACGGATTTCGCGGCTGCGGTGAGGAGCGCGCGCCGTACGCCGGGATCAGGCGCGAGCTTGTCTCGTCGTCGCGTGGCCGGGCGGTTCATGCCGTCGCGTTATAGGTGGCCAGGTACTCCGCGAAGCGTTCGCGGACGCCCTCTGGAGTCAGGCCGTAGTCGGCCAGGTCGTAGTCATGTGCGCCGCGGGAGCCAGGCTTGTGCTCCCGCGCCCATTGGTCGACCGAACGTGCGGTGGCGTCGGTGAAGGTCAATCCGAGGTCTTCGTAGCTGGCCGCCAGGGTGTGCACGGGATCGGTCTGCAGGTCGGAGAACGAGACGTCGGAAAACCGTTCGTCGCCCACGCGTTTACGGAAGTCCATCGCACGCCGGATGCCCTCAGACCAACTGTCGAGTTGTTCGGCGCCGAGTTCCTCCGGGTCGTCACGATCGCTACTCCAGCTGCGGACGTACCGGATCAGGCTGCACACAGAGCCCATCACCTTGGCCGGATCGCGGTGGCTCCACAGGAATTTGGCGTCCGGATACGCCTCGATCAGGGCGTCGAGGGCGAACACGTGGACCGGAGTCTTGAGGTGCCACAGCGTCGGCGGGCAGTGCCACTGCAGGAGCTTGAGGACGCGCCGATGGAAAACGTAGGTCTCGCGCATGTCGCACGCCATCAGCCACGCCAGGTAACCAGGGACCCGGGCCGCGCCGTCGAAATGAAAGGTGCGAAAGCTCATTCCCATCAGGTCCTGACACTCTGTCGCCGCAGTCGCTTCGGAGTTGTAGAGCGTCTTCATCAACGGGAACATGTCGTTGATCATCTGCAGGCCCGCTTCGGCTTGAGCGATGCGTGGATCGGTGTGCTGGGTGGCGGCCTCCGGCGGCGGAGTCGGCGCCTGCGATTCCCACATCCGCAGGGAACGGAACTGCGGGTCGGCTGCCACCAACTGGCTCAGCGCCGTCGTCCCCGTGCGCGGTAGACCGATGACGAAGACTGGGCCGCCGACGATTTCGTCGTCGATCTCGGCGTGATGGGCGTAGGTGTCTTCGACTTTCAGCCGTTGAATCAGCGCGTTGGTGATCGTGGCGTGTTGAATGACGCGGCCCATCTCGGACAGATCGGCCTCGGTGTTCAACGCCTCCACCGTCCGCTCGAGGCCCTCCCGGTAGTAGGGCGAACCGAAGTCGCAGAGGCCTGTCGCGGCGCGCGCACCGTCCTCGAGTTCGTCGGCGGAGAAGGTCATCGTGCGAACCTCTCGTGCACGGCACGGCGCCGTGCCTCGATGATGGCAAGCCGTTCGGCCACGGTCACTGTCTTGGTGTCGGCAGGCAATGACGACGCAATGTCATCGAAGGACACCACCTGCGCTCTCGGTGTCGGCGCCGTTGAGGTGCGCACGCATCGAAGGATCATCGCTCCATTGCTGTGTCCCGCGGTGTCGAGCCAGTTGGCCACTCCTGGGTCGCGCGCGCACAGCACCACGCGCACAAGCCCGTCGGAATCGACGACCGCTTGATGCGCATTGAGGCTGGACTGATGGCGACCGTAGTGAATCGTCTCCCACCACGGGTTTCCGATTGAGTAACTCCAGTAAACGCCTTGCGGCGGTATGACTTCGAGGATGAGTGCTTCGTCGGGACTCAATTCCCATCGCCCGATGACTGGCTTGTTCTCCGCGGCGGCGCCGATCGCGGTGCGGTCGATCGGGGGCAGGAACCCGTTGGCCGGGGCGGCAGCGCCGAACTGGAGAAAGAACGCGAGGTTGTCGTGGACGAAGTCGCCAAGCGCGGCGAGTTGTCGTGCCACCGCATCGCCCGGATCTACGGTGGCGGTGTCGGTTTCGGCGTGGCCACCCAGGCGCTCGATACGAAGGGATGACGGCACCTCACGATCCCAGTCGTAGAAGAAGTGCCGCACCGTCAACGTGGGATGGGCGCCCTCAATGCGCATCCAGTTCCCGTCGTGCTCGTCAGCGGACAGCATGACCTCGAAGTTGCCATCGGCGTCCACCTCGAGTTCATCGACCAATTCGTTTGCGGTCGAAGTGATTCCGTTCATGGTCTGAAGTCCGACATATCGCGCGGTGCCACGGTTGCCGAATAGGCGATAGCTTTCTCCGCCCCGCATCGTGGCGCGGGTGTAGAGGCAGTCCGGACACTCCATGCCCCAGGTCACGATGTCATCGGTACTCGTGCGTTGGACGCAGAGGATCGGATCGGGATCGAAGCGCAACGCCTCGTCGACGCCGGCGGCCAGTAAGACAAGAAGGTGCCGCATCCCCGCCGCGAGATCGACCCGATTGCGGGTGGCGGGATCGGACTCAACAGTCCGCGCCGCGTCCTCGAGTTTGTGGAGCAGATGCGACCACGCCGTGGACAACCCCACGTCCTCGCCGTCCGCGTTTGCGGCCAGCGACGCTTCCGCGATCGAGTGCGGTAACCACGCCTGTGAGGTTTGCGCACCGTTCACGTTTCTCCCCATCCGTTGGTTCGATCAAGCCGATTATCTGAAAACATTGTTTTCAGATAATGACGATCACTATCACAGCGATCGGTCGAGGTTGTCAATGTGCGAGCCCCACTTCAGCGCCGGAAAGTCGGTAATCTCCAACGCGATGAGCGCAGGTCTGTTCGGACTCCTCGACGATGTCGCGGCCATCGCCAGGCTGGCGGCGGCCTCGGTGGACGACATCGGGGCGGCGGCGGGGCGTGCCACCGCGAAGGCTGCAGGCGTCGTCATCGACGACACCGCGGTGACGCCGCAGTACGTACACGGCATCGCGGCCGAGCGCGAGCTGCCCATTATCAAGCGGATCGCCATCGGGTCGCTGCGCAACAAGATCCTGTTCATCCTGCCCGCCGCGCTGCTGCTCAGTCAGTTCGTGCCGTGGCTGCTGACGCCGATCCTGATGCTCGGTGCGACGTACCTGTGTTACGAGGGCGCCGAGAAGGTGTGGGAGCGCTTGAGGCATTCCCGCGGCCATGACGCCCACGCCAAGCCGGTTGCCGAACAAGGCGCCGACGCCGAGAAGTACATGGTCACCGGAGCGATCCGCACCGACTTCATCCTGTCGGCCGAGATCATGGTGATCGCGCTCAATGAGGTCGCCGACCAGGCCTTCTTTCCGCGGCTCATCATCCTCGTCATCGTTGCCGTGGTGATCACCGCGGTCGTCTACGGCGTCGTCGCAGGCATCGTGAAGATGGACGACGTCGGACTGAGCCTCACCCAGCGCTCGTCACGATTCGCCCAACGCGTCGGCCGCGGACTCGTCGCCGGGATGCCCAAGCTGCTCGCGGTGCTCTCGGTGATCGGCACCGCTGCCATGCTCTGGGTGGGCGGCCACATCCTGCTGGTCGGGTCCGACGAGCTCGGCTGGCACGCGCCCTACGGCATCGTTCACCACTGGGAGGAGGCGGTCCGGCACGCGGTCGACGCGGTGGGCGGCCTGCTCGCCTGGTTAATCAACACCGCTGCGTCGGCGGTGATCGGCTTGGTGGTCGGAGCGATCGTCGTGGCGATCATGCACGTGCTGCCGTTCGGCCGCCGGGATGCGCACGGTGGTGGAACAATCTCGACATGACGACGCCGGACCCGGCCCGCGGTGCCGGGCTCGAGGTACCCGCAAACGCGGTCCCGCATCTCAACGTGGGCAGCTTCCGCTTCTGGTTCGTTGGGCAACGGTGGGAATGGTCCGACGAGGTCGCTCGCATGCACGGCTACGAGCCCGGATCCGTCCAGCCGACCACCGAACTGCTTCTATCTCATAAGCATCCGGACGACCGCCAGCACGTGCAGGACCTTCTCGACCACCTCCTGCATTTCGGTGGGTCCTTCTCCAGCCGCCACCGATTCATCGACACCTCCGGCGGCGAGCACACCGTCATCGTCCTGGCCGACCGGATGCTGGACAGCAACGGCGCGGTGGTGGGCAGCGAGGGCTACTACATCGACCTGACCGATACGTTCGACCAGGCCCGCAGACAGGTCCTCGACGATTCGCTACCCGAACTGTTCGAGGCGCGCGCAGCGATCGAGCAGGCGAAGGGCGCGCTGATGCTGGTCTACCGCATCACCGCAGACCTGGCATTCGAGATCCTGCTCTGGCGATCGCAACAGACCAACACCAAGCTGAGAACGTTGGCCGCCCAGGTGGTAGCCGAACTCGATACGATCAGGTATCAGCCGGACAGTTTGCGTCGGGAATTCGATCATTTGCTCCTGACCGTTCACGACAGAATTGGCACGCGCCGCGACCGATAGCGACGACACGCTTCAACCGGAGAGGCGTCGAACCTGCACAAACGGCCCCATTCCTACGCGCCGGAGAAGTTAATCTGAACAAGGATGCATGTCTCGGAGCATTCTTCTTGCGCCGGAAATCAAGGAGGTGACACGCGTGGCGCTATTGGAGGTCAAACAGGACGTCCGTGACGCCGCTGTCGTGGTCTCCGCCGGCGGCGATATCGACTCGGGCACCGTCGAAACCCTCGTCACCCATCTCGACGCGGCGCTGCAGGTGGCCTCCGATCACCCGATGAAGCTGCTCGTCCTCGAGTTGGCGGACGTCACGTATTTCGGTAGCGCAGGGCTGAACGCCGTACTCGGGTGTTACGAGCGCGGATTGTCCGACGGCGTCAGCGTCCGATTGGTGGCGAGCAACGCCGAAGTGATCATGCCGATCGAAGTCACCAAGCTCGACATTGTCCTTCGGCCGTACCAGACGGTGACGGACGCACTCAGCGCAACCGATGGAACCGACGAGCCGCGATGACCGGGGACGCTGAACGCGGTTTACCCGCCGCGGTTTTCGGCGCTGACCCCGATGTCGGTCGAGATCTCGCGCAGGTGGATTGGGCGGCGACGCCGCTCGGGCCGCCGTCGGGCTGGCCACAGAGCCTGCGGACCGCCGTCAGCGTCCTGCTGTCCTCGCGCTTCCCGATGTGGATGGCGTGGGGACCCGAACTCACCTTCTTCTGCAACGCGGCCTACCGCCGCGACACGCTTGGCCGTAAGTACCCGTGGGCGCTGGGCAGGCCCGCAAACGAGGTGTGGTCGGAGATCTGGGACGACATCGGGCCGCGTATCGATCGGGTGCTGTCGACGGAGCAGGCCACCTGGGATGTGGGCCTGCTGCTGTTCCTGGAGCGGTCGGGTTATCCCGAGGAGACCTATCACACGTTCTCCTACAGCCCATTGCGCGACGACGAGGGCCACGTCGTCGGCATGCTGTGCGTGGTCAGCGAGGACACCACGCAGGTGATCGGTGAGCGGCGGATGGCCACGCTGCGGGACCTGGGATCCGATCCCAGCGTGGCACGCACCGAGGAAGAGAGCCTGGCCTTCGCCCACCGGCAACTCGGAAAGAATCTGCGCGACCTCCCGTTCACGCTGACCTACCTCTTCGACGACAACGGTGACGCGCGCCTCGCGGGAATGACCGGAATCGCGGCGGGGCACCCGGCGGCCCCGGCACTGCTGCCCGCCGACGGCGCGGCAGTCTGGCCGGTGCAGGCCGCCGCGCGGGGCCAGTCGATATTCGTCGATCTCGACGGTGCGCCGTACACGGATCTGCCGACCGGCGATTGGCCTGAGCCGCCGGGGAAGGCATTCGTGGTCCCGCTGATGGAGCAGGGCGGCAGATCGAGCGGCTTCCTGGTGGCGGCGCTGAACCGGTACCGGCCGATCAACGAGACGCAACACCGGCTTCGTGGCATTGGTCGCGGCATATATCGCTGCGGGGATCGGCAGCGCCAGGAGCTACCGGACGCAGCAGCGGCGGGCCGACGAACTCGCCGAGCTGGACCGCGCCAAGACCACCTTCTTCTCCAACATCAGCCACGAGTTCCGCACCCCGCTGACCCTGATTCTCGACCCCGTCGCCGAGCTGCGTGGCCGGTCCAGCGGGTTGGACGATCAGATGCGCCGAGGATCTGGATGTCGTCTGGCGCAACGGATTACGCCTGACGCAAGCTGGTCAACACGCTGCTGGACTTCTCGCGCATCGAGGCGGGCCGCGCACAGGCGCACTACGAGCCGGTGGACCTCTCGGCGGTCACCGCCGAGCTGGCGAGCGTCTTCCGTTCGGCGATCGAACGGGCCGGCCTTGAATTCATCGTCGACTGTCCTGCGCTGGACGAACCCGTCTACGTCGACCGCGACATGTGGGAGAAGGTGGTCCTCAACCTGCTGTCGAACGCGCTGAAGTTCACCTTCGACGGATCGATGTCAGTCAGCGGTGCGTCGCGAGGACGGCGACGCGGCTGTCACCATCGCCGACACCGGAATCGGTGTGCCCGCCGCCGAGATACCCCGGCTGTTCGAACGGTTCCACCGCATCGAGTCCGCGCGCGCACGCTCCAACGAGGGCAGCGGAATCGGACTGGCCCTGGTCAAGGAGTTGGTGGCCCTGCACGGCGGCACCATCACCGCCGACAGCACAGAAGGTGCGGGCACCACATTCACGATTCGGCTGCCGCTTCGGCTCGGCGCATCTGGCCGCCGACGCCGTCGCGTCGACGGGCGGTTCCCCGGCGGCTTCCGGTGTAGCCGAGCCGTATGTGCAGGAGGCGCTGCGCTGGATTCCCGACGAGACGGATCCCCTCCCAGGTGAGGTGGGCGAGTCGGCGCTGACACCGGGCAACGCGGTGCTCCAGGTCGCTGATCGCGACGCCATAGCGCGTGTTCTCGTCGCCGACGACAACGCCGACATGCGCGAGTACCTGGCCCGGCTGTTGAGCAGTGCCGGATACCGAGTCGAGGCGGTCACCGACGGCCAGCAGGCGTTGGAGACCATTCGCGCCGACCTGCCCGACCTGGTGGTCAGCGACGTGATGATGCCGCGACTGGACGGGCTGGAGCTGGTGGCGGCGTTGCGGGCCGATCCACGCACCGCCGCGGTGCCCGTGCTGCTGTTGTCCGCACGCGCCGGGCAGGAAGCCTCCATCGAGGGCTTGCAGGCCGGCGCCGACGACTATCTCGTCAAACCGTTCGCGGCAGCCGAACTGCTCGCCCGCGTGCGCGCCAACATCGAACTGGCGCGGCTGCGCAACCACCACGCCCGCTGGCGCACGGCGCTGGTCGACTCGCTGCAGGAGGCTTTCTTCGTCTGCGACGAGCACGGCGCGGTCATCGAGATCAACACCGCGTTCACCGACATCATGGGTTACGGCACAGAAGGCCTGCCCTATCGAACCGGTATTTCCCGTGGTGGCCGTCGGCCGACACCGACCCCGACGCCCACAGGCAGGTCGAGGACGCTTTCGCCGATCTGCTCAACGAAACCCACGGCACCTTCACGATTCCGGTGAACCACCGCGATGGGCACCGGCTGTGGGTGACCGTCAACTTCAACCATGCCGACGATCCCGACACCGGTCGGCGGGTCATGGTCGGCACCTTCCGCGACGTCACCGCCGAGCATTACACCGTGCAACGCGAAAGCGCATTGGCCTCACTCAACCAGCAGCTTGCCCAGGCCGACACGCTCGACGACGCGGTGCGAGCGGCCGCCGAAGAGCTGCGCAGGCTGTGGCGGGCGCGTCGAGTTCTCGCGGTCACGCTGCCCGCTGAGCGCGTCCGAACCCGGAGCGCCCCAACTGGTCTGCGTCGGCGAGCCGGCGCAGTGGGTCGACCTGCCGTCGCCTACCAAACAGATGATCACATCGCTGGGGGACGGCGAGCTGCTCACCCCGGACACGGCTGAGCCCGGCTTGGCAGGCATCGCGCTGCAACACCCGCAACGGCGTTCTCGTGTTGCACATCGAGCTGTCCGAACGACGGCTCTTCACCGCCGAAGACCACACGCTGCTCACGGTGCTCGCCGGTCGCCTCGGCCAAGGGCTGCAGCGGGTCCATCAACTCGACCAGCAACGGGAAACCGCGCTGGCGTTGCAGAACGCGATCCTCGGCCCTGCGAGTCTGCCCATCGGATTCGCGGTGCGCTATCAGCCGGCCACCCGCCCGCTTCAGGTCGGCGGTGACTGGTACGACGTCGTCGACCTCGACGACGGCCGGATCGCGCTGATCGTCGGCGACTGCGTCGGCCACGGCCTGAGCCGCGGCGACGGTGATGGGCCAACTGCGAAGCGCCTGCCGCGCACTGCTGCTGGAACGTCCCAGCCCCAGCGCCGCGTTGACGGCGCTGGACCAGTTCGCCGCCCGGCTACCCGGTGCGCGCTGCACCACCGCCTTCTGCGCGGTGCTCAGCCCGGACACCGGCGAGCTGATGTACTCCAGCGCGGGGCATCCGCCACCGATCATGGTGCAGGCCGACGGCACCACCCAGCTGCTCGACGGCGCCGGGGCCACACCGCTCGGGATCTTCGTCGACCGGGCGCGTCCCGAACACCGCGAGACGCTGCCGCCGCGGGCGACGCTGCTTCTCTACACCGACGGACTGGTGGAGCGCCGCCGCGAACCGTTGGACACCGGGATTGCCCGCGCGGCCGATCTGGTACAGGAGAATCGCGACACCGCTCTGGATGACCTTGCCCGCCATGTCATGTCCCGGCTCGCGCCCAATGGGGGTTATCAGGACGACGTTGCCCTGCTGCTTTACCGGCAGCCCGCGCCGCTGGAGATGGAGTTCCCGGCCGACGCAGGGCATCTCGCCGAAACGCGGGCCGCACTGCGGGATTGGCTCGGCCGCGCCGGGGTGGACGCCGACCAGACGCTGAAGGTGCTGATCGCTGCGGGTGAAGCGCTCGCGAACGCAATCGAGCACGGGCACCGCCACCACACCGAAGGAACCATCAGCCTGCGCGCTACAGCGTTGGCCGACCGGCTGCAGGTCACGGTGATCGATGCCGGATCGTGGAAGACTCCCGTGGCAGCGGCGCATCGGGGCCGGGGCATATCGCTGATGCGAGCCCTGATGCAGGAAGTCACGATCGAGCCCCTCGCCACCGGCACCACGGTGCACATGCTCGCCAGGATCGCGTGATGGCCACCCCCCTGAACCTGAACACCACCGACCGTGGCGACGGCACCCGTCGTGCTGACCGCAACCGGGGAGATCGACCTGAGCAATATCGACGACTTCACCGGTGCGCTGTTGGCGGCGGGCACCGACGGCGCCATGCTCATCGTCGACCTCAGCGGTGTGCTGTATTTGGACAGCGGCGCCATCAACGTGCTGTTCGCCAACGCGAACCGGATCCACTTGATCGCCAACCCTGTGCTGATGCCGGTGCTGAAGATCAGCGGCCTCACCGATGTGGCATCGGTCGAGGCCGCACTGCCGCCAGACGACTAGGAGGCCGTCACCTTCGTCGCGAGCGCCGACAACTTGGCGTCGAGTTCCAGCGCGGCGGTGCGAAGCGGCTCGTTCGGTTCGACGACCATCAGCGACGACGGCACCACATACGTCAGCGCACTATGCCCGTCGTCTTCCTCGGTGATCAGGAGTTCAACGGGCGCAAAGAGTCCCGCGGTCACGTCATGTCGCAGCATCGTGATCGCAATCAGCGGATTGCCGATGACGACTCGCAGGACCTTCCTGTCGATATCGGTTTTCCTGATCCACGCGCCGTGGTCGATCGTCGCGAACAACATGAAGCCGCTTGGCCCGACGTGGGACTGCACTTCTCGCTCATATGATTCCCAGCTGTCGAATCGCCCCGCGAAGTCGTCGATCGGTACCGGCTTGTCGCCGACATCGGCAAGCAACGCAGCGACGACCTCGTCGTAACTCTTTGTGCTGTCGAATCGCAGGCGAAGGCCTTGAAACGCAATCTGGCGCGGCTCAGTGGTGGTCATAATCAACACAAGTACCGCTCGCTCCTGGCATATTCCTGAGTTCAACATACCGAACTCAGCTCGTTGCAATAGGACAGTAATGGCCCAGAAGCTGGGCATGGAATTGGACCATGTTGTTGCGCCAATCGCCAGTAGCGTCAAGTCTGTGAACATGAACCAGACCAGCGTGGACCGTGACCGGGGATCGGTGACGCCTAACTCGACCCACCGCATCTACTTCGCAGGCGCCTCTGGAGCCATCGGCCGCCGGCTGGTCCCACTGCTGGTAGACGCCGGACACACCGTCGGCGCGATGACGAGATCGGCGGCGAAGGCGGGCCAATTGGCAGCCATGGGCGCACAACCGATCGTTTGTGACGTTTTCGACCGCGCCGCTCTGGCCGGCGCCGTTCGCTCGTTTGCGCCCGATCTGGTCCTACATGAGCTGACGGACCTCCCCGACGATCTCGCCGACCTGCCCGAGGTGTCGATGCTCAACGCCCGAATCCGGGTCGAGGGCACCCGCAATCTCCTCGATGCGATGGAGGGCTCCGTCGCGACCAAGATCGTCGCGCAAAGCGTCGCCTGGACGATGGCGCCCGGACCGGAAGCCGATGCGGTCGCCTCACTCGAGCAGGCCGTGCTCGCCGTCGACGGCGTGGTCCTCAGGTATGGCTTCTTATACGGACCCGGCACCTACTTCGAGCGCGAGCTTCCCGCGGCGCCCCGCGTGCATATCGACAGCGCCGCCGCTGCAACGCTTGCGGCCCTTGACGCTTCTCCCGGCATCCTTACGATCATCGACGAATGAACGCACTGAATATCTGTGTCTTTCTGTCGGCGGCCGACCTCGACGAGCGCTACACGCGACCGGCCCGCGAGTTCGCCGAGCTGATCGGCAACGGCGGACACAGCCTGGTCTGGGGTGGATCCGACACCGGTCTGATGAAGGTCGTGGCCGACGGCGTACGGGAGACCGGCGGGCGGCTCGTCGGAATCTCGGTCGAGCTTTTTCGCGGTGTCGCCAGATCCGACGCCGACGAGATGGTATTCGCGAAGGACCTCGCCGAGCGCAAGGCGCTGCTGCTCGACCGCGCGGACGCGGTCGTCGTGATGGCAGGCGGGCTCGGCACGCTGGACGAGGCGACGGACATCCTGGAGCAGAGGAAGCACAAGCTGCACGACAAGCCCGTCGTGCTCCTGAACACTGTCGGTTTCTACGACGGGCTCACGCTGCAGCTTCGGCGGATGGAGGAGGAAGGCTTTCTGCCGGTGTCGTTGGCTGATCTGGTTTTCATCGCCGACGACGGCGCCGATGCGCTCGCCTACTTGGAAGGTCTGATCCGCGGCGACAGCTGAACGATCTCCGGCACCACGCTCGGGTTCGCGTGCGCGGTGAGCGCCAACCACACCAGCGTGTTCGCGACGTCGTTCAGCGTCGACATCTGCGCCGGTAGCTGGCCGTGCTCGACCCACGACCGGAACAGCAGCGAGAGCAGATCGCGGTCCGCGCCGCGCAGGATCTCGGTGTCGGCCGTCGGGCCGATGCCGACGCGCACGATCGACAGTTCCGGATGCTCGCTGCGCCATGAGTGCAGGATCTCGTCCAGTGCGGCCTTGCTTGCGCTGTAGGCGGCGACGCCCGCGCGGGGACGACCGACGTCGTGACTCGACGCGATCAAAACCACACCGTCGTCCGGCAGGTGGGGGAGCGCGGCCCGCAACACGTTGTTCGCTCCGACCGCATTGACCGAGTACGCGTGCAGCCACGTCGTCACGTCGGTGTCTTCGATATTCGCGAAGGGTACGACGGTGCTGGTGAACACGATGGCGTCGAGGCCTCCGAGGGCTTCGGCCGCAGCGCCGACGACCCTGTTGACTGCCGACGCATCCTCCACATCGAGTTCGTATGCGGTGCCGCCGACACCGTCGGCCAGCTTGGTCAGCAGGTCCATCCGCCGTGCCGCCACCGCGACCCTGGCCCCGAGCCCGGCTGCGCTGAGCGCCACCGCATGGCCGATGCCGGACGAGGCGCCGACCACGAGGAGGCGCAGCCCGGTGGCATCAGTTGGTCCACCAGCCATGTTCATGCCCTTCCATCCGCGGGCGTTAGGTCACCCTATGTTGGACGGACAGTACCCGGTCCCTCGGCCGCCTCGTCACGGCGACGCCAATGCCGGTAGCCACGATGCGTGGCGAACGCGCCGATGATCGCGGTTATGCACCAGATCGCGATGGCCACATAGGCCAGCGGCGACGACAGGTCTGAAATCGAGGCGCCCAGCGACGTGTAGACGAACGCCCGAGGGACCGATCCGATGAACGAGCCGACGACCATTTGCCACAGCGGGACCCCGAACGCTCCAAAGGCGTAGGAGGCCAGCGCATCCGAGACGCCGGGAATGAATCGTTGGCCGACGACCGCCCACAGTCCACGGCGGGTGATCAGCCGGTCGAGGCGGCCGGCGCGCTCCGCACCGAGCAGTGCGCGGGCGCTGTCGCGGCCTGCGCGCTTGCCTATCGTGCTCGCGATGGCCGCCGTCCCGACCGTCGCACCCAGTGTCACGAACAGGCCGAGGACCGGTCCGAACAGCAGGCCGCTCGTGGCGGCCAGGATGGGGCCGGGCACGAACACCGCGCCGAGAACGGCGGAAACGAGAACGTAGGTCAATGGGGCGACCAGTCCGGTCGCCGCGACCGTGCGCCGCAGGGCCTCGACATCGACGACGCGGGTGACGGCCACCAGATAGAACATGCCGAGCAGGAACGCCACGAAAACGACGAGCCGCACGATGTGGCGCCGCCGGGACGGGGTGGGGGAGTCTTGGCTGTCGGTCATCTTGAAAGCGATTCTCTCCCACGCCGCGTAAGGTCCGTCGCTATGACGGGTGACGAGGGCGTCCCGCAGATCACCGACTGGAATCGGCTTCTCGATGGGCGGGTCGCAGTGGTCACCGGCGGAGGCGACGGAATCGGCGCAGGCATCGCGCGCCTGTTCGCCCAGCACGGTGCACTCGTCGAGGTCGCCGAGATCGATCGGCAGCGCGCGGACCGGATTCGCGACCAGGTGACGAGCGCGGGCGGATCCCTGCGCAGTCATCTCGTCGACGTCACGGTCGACGCCGACGTGGCCCTCCTGGCCGATGCCGTGCTTGCCGAGCACGGGCGGGTCGACGTGCTGGTGAACAACGTCGGCGACTATCGCCCCCTTGTCCCCTTTCACCAGTCCACTCCCGACTCCTGGCGAGCGATGTATGACGTCAACCTGCGGCACGTCTTCGCCGTCACAAGGGCGTTCGTGCCGTCGATGATCGAGGCGCGTCGCGGCAGCATCGTCACCGTGCACTCGGTCGAGGGCATGCGCGGATACCCCAAGGACCCGGTGTACGGCGCCATGAAGGCGGCGGCCGCACACTTCACCACGTGTCTGGCCGTGGATCTCGGTCGGCACGGTATCCGCGTCAACGGCATCGGCACCGACCTGGCTCAGACCCCACAGGTCGACTACCTCACGGGGTACGAGGACGTCGAAGAGCTCTGGTCGTCCTGGGCGCCCGCGGGACGGGTCGGCTGGCCGGAAGATCAGGCACGCGTCGCGCTGTTCCTGGCCTCCGACCAGTCCGCGTTCGTCACCGGACACAACATCCCTGTCGACGGCGGGACGAAAGCCGGTGGCGGATGGCTCTTCTCGCCGCGTGAGGGCCGCTTCGTCAACCGGTCAAGGAACCTGTGACCGAGGCGGAGGAGACGGTCGACGTCATCGTCGCAGGCACCGCTGGGGGAATTGCGGGCGCCTATACCGCTGCGCGCGAGGGTCTTTCGGTGGCGCTGGTCGAGGCGACCGACAAGTTCGGCGGCACGTTCGCGTACTCCGGCGGCGGCGGCATGTGGTACCCGTGCAATCCGGTACTCGTGCGCGCCGGCGTCGACGACACCATCGAACTTGCGCTTCAGTACTACCGCAACGTCGTCGGCGATCGGACACCGGCCGAGCTCCAGGAGACGTATGTGCGCGGAGGCGCCGCGCTGATCGAATACCTCGAGCGCGATGAGCATTTCGCGTTCAAGATCCTGCCGTGGCCCGACTACTACAGTTCGATGCCTGGCGCCCGCAATGACGGCATGCGGCACATCGTCTCGCGGGCGGTGCCCGACAACCGTCTTGGCCGATTCCAGGGACAGGTGCGCGGACCCCTGGACCATGAACGCCTGGGCGCGCCGCAGCCCGACCTGCTCACCGGCGGCCGAGCGGTCATCGGCCGGTTCCTCGCGGCGATGGCTGACAACCCTGTTGTCGCGGCTCATCTGAATACTTGCCTCGTCGAATTGGTCGTCGAAGAGGGGCGCGTCGCGGGCGCGGTGGTGGAGAGCGACGGCCGGCGGGTGATCAGGGCGCGGCGCGGAGTGTTGCTGGCAGCGGGCGGCTTTGAGCAGAACGACGCGATGAGGACCGAATACGGCGTTCCCGGAGCGGCTTTGGACAGCATGGGCGCGCCTTGTAACCTAGGCCTCGCGCACCGCGCGGCAATCGGTGTGGGTGCGAGCACCGACCTGATGGACCAAGCCTGGTGGTCACCCGGATTGGTTCATCCCGACGGGCGGGCGGCGTTCGCGTTGTGCTTCACCGGCGGAATCTTCGTCGACAAGGCCGGGCGCCGTTTCGTCAACGAGTCAACCGCCTATGACAGGGCCGGCCGCAAGATCATCCGCGCCATGAGCGAAGGCAGTGTTGGAACGCGCTACTGGATGATCTACGACAGCCGCAACGGTGAACAGCCACCGGTGATGGCGCCCAATGTGTCATTCGCGCCGACGGATGACTATGTGTCCGCAGGGCTGTGGCGACAGGCTGATACCTTGGCGGACCTCGCCGGCCAGATCGACGTCCCCGCAGACAATCTCGCCGAGACGGTTCGCCGCTTCAACGCGTTGGCAGCGCGCGACGACGACCAGGACTTCGGCCGCGGCCGGGAATCCTTCGACCGTGCGTTCACCGGCGGTGCGTCGCCCTTGGTGCCGATCGACACACCGCCCTATCGCGCGGCCGCATTCGGGATATCGGACCTCGGCACGAAGGGCGGGCTGCGCACTGACGTGGATGCCCGCGTACTGGACTCCGACGGCCGGCCGATCCCCGGCCTCTATGCGGCGGGGAACACCATGGCCGCGGTGTCAGGCACCACCTACCCGGGGGGCGGAAACCCGATCGGCGCATCGCTGTTGTTCAGCCACCGCGCGGCGTTGCACATGGCGAGTCAGCGGAAGATGCCAATCCCACCGTCGACATGAATGGTCTGCGCGGTGATGAACGTCGCTTCGGTGCTGAGTAGGAACGCCACCAACGCGCCGACATCGGTGCGCACATCGCCGATGCGCTTCATCGGCACCCGCCGCACCGCCTTCGCATAGTCGTCGGGCGCGAACTGCTTCCACTCCTTCACGCCGTCGGATTCGGCGAACGGGCAGATCACATTGACCCGGACGTTGTCCCGTCCCCATTCCAGCGCGGCGACCTTCGATATGCCCCGGATCGCCTCCTTCGGACCGGGGTAGCCGGCCCAATTGGCTTCGCCCCCAGTCCCTGTCCCGGAGCCGAGGTTGACGATCGACCCGCCGCGTTCGAGCAGAGCGGCCGCGATGCCCTTACCCACACCGCGAGCCGCACCTGTCACGATCGCGACGTGATCGCGCATCGAGGTGGGATGGGTGTACGACGGGACCGTCATCGCGCAGGTCCCATGTGCAGTTTGACGCCGCGATGCATCTCGTACGTGCTGCGGACACCGTTGGGGAGTTCGATGAACTCGATCGGCGTGCCGTCTGGATCTTTGACGAAGAACATTCGGACGCCTTCGATTTCGAACGGCTCCTGGTCTGGAATGTAGCCGGAATCCTTGATGCGACGGTGGGTTTCGTCGAGGTCGGTCACCGACAACGACACGCTGTGTATCCCTGTCATACCGCGCCTCGCCGGTTTCTGGTTGGGCGGGTTGGCGCCCACCGAAAGCAGCTCGACCATCAGGCCGCCAAGTAATCCGCCGACGACGCGGCCCTCTTGCTTTCGCGTTGCATGCAGTGCCGCGTCGAACGGCTCACCGGAGATCAGCTGATCGAAGACGATCTCCATGCCGAGCACATCCCGGTAGAACGCCAGCGCCCGGTCCATGTCGGTGACACCGACGACGAGGTGGCAGAACGACACATCGCCGAGAACGCTTCGGGATTCGGTCATGGGTGCTCCTGATCTGGTGTGCTGTAGCCCTCGCGGGTGAGGATGCGGATCGGATCGGTGCCGTCCCATTCCGCGCAGGTCTGTGAGACCTTGGCCAGGTTGACCTGAAAGCTCGGTTTCTCCTCTGCGACTTCGGTGAAGAACCCGAACTCGTCGAAGGTGTCGAAGAACGCGACGCGCTGGCCCGGCGACGTGAATTCGCATGCGAGTTCGTAACCCAAGGACTCGTAGTGAGCCTTCTTGCCGTCGTAATCACTTGTCACGGTGCAGATCTGATGAAAGCCGGTGTTGTTGGAGTCGTGGAGATCTCGCAGATCACGAAACACGCTCGGCCCGTCGGTGAAGTCCTGGATCAACTCGATCTGCACCGGGCCTGCCTGCGCGACACCGATGTGGATGTCCACCGTTCCTTCGGCGCCCCGATAGCGGCAGCTGTTCTTCACCCGCGGCATGATGTGGAACGGTCCGACTCCGAACACCTCGACCCAGCGGCGCGCCGAAGCCAGCAGATCGTCGACGACGAAACCGAGTTGGAACATCCGGTATTCGCCTTCGGGCCAGGACTGTTGGAAAAGGCGCTGCGGCATGGACTCAGCGGTTGGCACGGATGAGCACCTCCTGACTGGTGCTGGCCACCAGGCGGCCGTCGATGTCGTGGATCGCCCCGCGCACCAGCCCGCGGTCGCCCGACACGGCCTCCAACTCCGCGGTGTGGCTGTGCCACCGATCGAATCGCACCGGGCGGTGAAGCCACATCGAATGGTCGAGGCTGAACGCCGTCGACGACTCGACGGAGACGGGTTCGGGGTGCCCGCGCAGCGCGATGTCGAGAAGCAGATAGTCGCTGGCGTACGCGAGCAGAACGCTGTGCAGCACCGGGTCGTCGCCGACGTCGCGAGGCACTCGCATCCAGTGCGACCGCGGACCGGTGGCCCTTGGGCCGCCGAAGAAGCATGTCGGCTCGGCGATCCGCATATCCAGCGGCGGCGGCCGGCTTATCCAGGTCCGCGCTCGCTCAATGAGTTCCGGCGGCGCACTTTCCACCCAGTCCTGCAGACGCGGCAGGTGTTCGGGATGGGGGCCTTGCGGCGCAGCTTCGGCGAACTCCGGCACGGTCGGGTTGTCGTGGAAGGACACCATCGCGATCAGCAGCGTGTCCCCGGCCTGTTCGACGGTGACGCGGCGGGCGGCCATCGATCTGCCGTCACGGACCCGGTCGACGACGACGTCGAGCGCGTGGTCAGGGTCTCCCGACTGCACGAAGTACGCGTGCAGTGAATGCGGCGGCTTGTCGCCGACGGTGGTGGCGGCGGCACGCATGGCCTGCGCGATCATCTGGCCGCCGAAGACGCGGCCGAACCGGTTGGCCTCGCTGTGAACGCGAAAACGGTCATCGCCCAAAGTTTCCGGCGTGAGCGAGCCCAGCAGGCTGTCGAGCGCGCGCTGGATCGTCCGATCCAGTTCGGGTGTGCTCACCAGATACGCCGGAGCTGTGCGCCTTCGCGGCGGACGCGAAGTTGTCGCTTGCGTTCCTCGGGCGTCACCGTAGGGGTGTCGGCGGGTAGGTGGTCGCGGATCGCGGAGAACGCCACCTTCTTGATGGTGGGGTCGGGATAGTCGGTCGCCTGGTTCCAGCGCATCTGGATGATGCCCCACGGGTAGTCGCCCTTGTCCAGCCAGTTCGGCACACCGGGATCGAGCCGGGAGATCACCGCGCGGAACTTCCCGTCGCTGTCGATGCGGGCCTGCGCGTCATTGAGGCTGGACTGCCGGTTGACCCAGTCGACGGTGCAGAACCGGTCGTCGCCGACGAGCGCCTGCCAGTAGCGGCACTTCTGCGGCAGCACGGTCTCGATGATCAGGGCCTCGGTGTCGTCGAGTTCGTGGATGCCGTCGTAATAGGCCTGTTTCGGCAGCCCGCCCATCTCGTCGATCTTGCCCGACCGCAGCAGCGTGTTGACGCCGTGATGCTCCCGGTAATACCGGATGAGCCGCATGTCGAACTCGATGGTGCCCTCGATCCAGGCGGCCAGATCGGAGAACCGCCGTGCGATCTCGTCAGGTGTCAGGTCGGCGCCGTCCTCGTCGAGCCGATCGATGGCCACGCTGGCATCGATCTCCCGGTTCCAATCACATGAGCATCGGCGCATCAGGATGCGGGCGGTCCGGCCGTGCAGTTCCCACCAGTCGCCGGTGTGGCCCGCCGGTCGTTCGGGGGACAGGATCACGCTGAAGTAGCCGTCCTCTCCGATGGTCAGCTCGTCGAGGTCGTTGGTGAATGCGTACGGCGGAGACTTACCGTCCATCGCTTGTGGGCTGAGCATGTCGATGGCCTGTTGAGTGAACTCGGTGAACCGCGTGGTGCCCCGGTATCCCGAAATGCGATATGTCCCTTGCGGGTCGATCTCCACGGTCGAGTAGACGTAGTCGGGGCTCGGGCCGCCCTGGTTGAACGCGTAGTTCCACATCGGCATGAAAACCGGCCTGCGGATGTCGGTGTAGACCCGGCAGAGGTACCCGCTGGCGAGAATCGACAACGCGAGCCTGTTCATGTCCTGGGTCTCGGCTTCGGTGGCGCCGTCGGGCCGCCACTTGTCGATGAGGTTGTCGCCGACCTTCTCCAGCGCCTTCATCTGGTCGGCCCAACTCGGCAGCGTGGTCATCGCGGTGTCCTTTTCACGTTGTAGCGGTTCATGATTCGACTTTCACGTCGAAGTGGTCGATGTAGAAGTCGTAATCGGCGCGGATCTGTGCCGGGTCGAGGCCGAACTCCTCTGCGGTGTATCGGTGCACGCCGTGCGCGCCGACCTTGTTGCGTTGCTGCCACTGCGTGACCGACTGCAGAAACGTCTTCTCCAGCGGAAGCTGCAGGAAGTCGTATACGCGGCCGAGCGTGCCGAGCGGGTCGCCCACCAGTTCCTGGTGATGGACATCGATGAACCGCTCTTCGCCCAGCCTGGCACGCGCCGCGATCGTGTTCACCATGCCGTCACGCAGATGCTCGGACACCTCGCGGCCGAGCCTGCGCATATCACGCTCGCCATCCGGCGGCGGAAAGAACAGGTTGACCGTGCTGACGTAGGACGGCACCACCTTCGCCGGGTCGCGATGGGTCATCACGAACCGAACGTCCGGATATGCGGCTGCGATCGCCTCGAGGTGGAACATGTGGTGGGGCGCCTTGAACAGCCACAGATTCGGAGGCCGTTGCGACTGAAGGAGTTTCACCACGCGCCGGTGGTACCGGTAGGTGGGCTCCATGTCGGCGCCCCGCCACCAGGCGTGGTAGCCGAATACGGGCAGCGTGTAGCCCTGGCCGTGAAATGCCATCCCGAGAAGCTCGGTGTCCTCCATCGTCGCGTCCAGGTCGTACAGGTGCAGCGCCTTGGCCTCGGCGGGCAGCTGCTTGTTGAACTCCTCGGCAGCGGCCCGGCGAGGATCGTCGGCCTCGCCGCCGGTGATCGGGGGCGGACACGGCTTGCTCTGCTCCCAGCCACGCAGACAACGGAATTGCGGATCGAGCGACATCATGTTGGCCAGCGCGGTGGTGCCGGTGCGAGGCAGGCCGTTGATGTCGACTGGCCCCGACACCGGCAGTTGATCGATCTCGGGATGATCGGCGTACCACGCCTCGACCTCGAGCCGGTTGACCAACCGCCGACGGAAGTCGTCGACGACGCGGGCGTCGGCCGCCGGGTCCAGGTCGCCGTCGCGTTCGAGACTGTCCAGCAGCGCGGCGAGGCCGTCGCGGAAGTCGCCCGGTCCGAAATCGGTCAGCCCGCTGTCCCGCACCGCCGCGTCCATCAGTTCGTCGGCGGTCGGGTATCGCCGCGTCCTAGCCGACATCGGCGCTCGCGACCCTGTCGGGGTAGAGCTGCTCTGCGACTCGACGAATTCCGTCGCGCCAGTGCACCCGGCACGGTCCGGTGATCGCCGCGCGCTTGGTGTGGTCGGCGACCGATCCGATCGACGCGCCCGGTGTCTCTTCGATGACCACCAACGCGTCGGCACCGAAGAGTTCGTTCATGTAGGTCGTCCACTGCTGAACGCTGACCGGGTCGTCGCCGCCCCAGTTGACGACGGTCGCGGGCACGCTGGCCTCAGCGAGCAGCGGCTCGAGCTGGGCGCTGATGTCGTCGTCGTGAATGGGGCTGTAGGGCATGGGATCCCACCGGGTGCGAACGGGCTCGCCCGCGGCGATGGCGTGCATGTGCCAGACGGGCATTCCGCCGCGTTCGCCGTAGGCGGCGCACATCCGGGCGATCGTGGTCGGCAGGCCGAACGAGCGGGCGCAATAGCGGGCGACGGCCTCCTGCGCGATCTTGGCGATCGAGTAGGGCGCCTGCGTCGGCACCATGGCGTCGCCCGGCGGATCGTCCTCGCGGAACGCGTGCCACGGATCGGGGTGCGGCTTGTAGACGGTGACCGTGGACATGACAAGCGCCGCCTTGGCCGCGCGGCAGTGCTCGAGCACGAACCCGGTTCCCTCGGCATTCACCGTCAGCGAGCGCTCGTAGTCGGTCGCGCTGAAATCCGCGGCGATATGTAGCAGATAGGTGAAATCTGTTGGCAGATCGCCGAACTGCCCCGCACCGATGTCGGCGGTGCGGGTGGTGACGCCGATCGACTCGACGGCTTCGCGCGTCGTGGGGTCACCGAACCGGGCGATGCCCCATACCTCGTTGTCGCCGACGAGGGACTGCGCGATACCGAAGGCGATCCGCCCCGCGGGTCCGGTGATGAGGATCTTTTCATCGCTCAGCATGGATGGTCCCCACTATGCGCCCGCCACCTTGTCGATGATGGGCGCCAACGATGACGGCCTGGCCCCGACCGGACAGGTGAAGTAGCTGATGCCGTACTCGTCACGGACGGCGAGGAGTTTGTCGCAGACCTGGTTCAGCGACCCGACCGCCACCAGCGGGGAGTCGCGGAGGTCGTCGCCACGTATTCCGTGGCCAGCGGCGAACTCGGCGACTGCGCCGTCGGGATCGTCGGTGACGGTCGCGAGTAGCAGCTGCGTGCCGAGCTCGATGTCCGGGAACCGTTTACCGGCAACGGCTTTGATGTGGTCGATCTTGTCCTTGTACGTTGCCGCCGTGAATTCGCCCGCGTTGATCGGCTGACCGGGACCCTGGATCCGCGGCATCACCTGAATGACGTCGGCCTGGCGCGCTGCAACGGCAAGAAGCTTCCTCCCGCCGCCGCCGACGAGTATCGGCGGGTGAGGTCGTTGCACCGGCTTGGGCGTTCCGTCGAGGTCGGAGATCCGGTAGTGGGCGCCGGAGAAGCCGAAGGGCTCGTCGCCGAACAGCCCCTTCAGGACGGTGATGAACTCCTCGAGCCGGGCGATGCGAATTCCGGCGGAGTCGAAGCGGATTCCGGCCTGTTCGTACTCGGACCGCATCCAGCCGGCGCCGAGGCCGACCTCGACGCGGCCGCCGGAGAAGACATCGAGAGTCGCCAACTCCTTGGCGAGGACAGCGGGCTGGCGGAAGTCCTGGGCCAGCACGGTCTGGGTGATCCGAAGGGTGGTCGTGGCGTCAGCGACGGCCTGCAGGGCGATCAGCGGGGCGAACGGCAGGCCGAAGTGATCGGCCATCGAGAACGTGGAGTAGCCGATGTCCTCCGCCCGCCGCGCCGCCGCAACCAGGCGATCACGATCGGCAAGGCGGCCTCCGCCGGTGCCGAATCGGATCGGCCGGTGTCCCATGGACATCTCCTCCGCACATCGCCGGGCTGGGAGCACTCTACTATCGTAGAGACGAGTCTGTCGATCCTGTCATACCCGCGACGATGGCAGACAGCAGCCTGTCGAGTTCCGCCGCGCTGCGAACCGGCCGGTCGCCGCGCGCGAAACTCATCAACAAGCCGTTGACGAACATCATCGTGACGAGCGTTTCGTCCTCGATCACACCCTCGGTGGCGTCGCTGCCGGGTGGTTGGAGCCGCAGCACGATGTCGCGGTGCAGCTGGGTGAACAGGTCGAGGTTCTGTTCGAATGCGTCGACCAGTTCGGGGTCGCGGCCCGACTGCAGCATCAGCTCGTACCGTGCCTTGGTTCGGCTTCGCCACGGCTCAGTGCCGGACCGCACGACCACCTTGGCCAGTTCCGAGCTCGCCGAAGTGCCGCCGGCCCCGTTGGGTTGGGTCGCCGACCGCAGATCGGCCAGATCGAGTTCGGCCACGCGTTCGGCGACGCCGCGCAGCAGCGCCAGCCGGGTGCGGAAATAAAAGGAGGTGGTGCCGTCGGGAACGCCTGCCTGGCGATCGACCTTGCGGTGCGTCACACCGTTGGCGCCGTGATCGGCCAACAGCTGGATGGCCGCGTCGCACAGTTCGACGCGGCGTCCCTCCGGGTCAGGTTTGCGCCTCTTCTGAATGCAGGCAGTGTAGTTATGGTCGAACGGTGAACCTCGAGGAACTGCGCTGGTTCGTCGTACTCGCGGAGACCGAACACGTCACCGACGCCGCCGCGGAGCTGGCGGTCAGCCAGCCGACATTGTCGCGGGCCCTTGCTCGGTTCGAGCGCGAGGCGGGCGCACCGTTGTTCGACCGGGTCAATCGGCGGTTGCGGTTGAACGCGTACGGCCAGATCATGCTCGAGCACGCCAGGCGCAGCATCGCGGAGATGAAGTCGGCAGGAGAACGCATTGCCGCCCTGCGTGACCCGGACACCGGGCGGGTTCGACTTGCTTTTCTGCATTCCTTGGCGAATTGGTATGTGCCAGAACAGCTGCGGCGCTTCCGCGAATCGGCGCCGACGATGGGCTTCGATCTGTTTCAGGGGTCTGCGCACGTGATCACCCAGCGGGTACTCGATGGCCAGTCCGATATCGCGATAACCGCACCACGGCCCGAGGCGCCCGGCTTCGTCTGGCGCAGGCTGTATGTCGACCAACTCTGCCTCGTCGTTCCGCAGGGGCACCGGCTGGCCACCCGCGCCAGGGTGCGGCTGTCCGCGGCGGCGGGCGAACCGTTCGTCGCACTCGGTGAGCAGGCGGGATTGCGGCAGCTCACCGATCAACTGCTGGCCGAGGACGGTGTCCATCCCGACATCGTGTTCGAGGCCACCGAGATCCCGACGGTGGAAGGACTGGTGGCGGCGGGATTCGGCGTCGCCGTCGTGCCGATTCCGCGCGACGGCGGCAGGTCGAAGGCCGTTCACGTGCCCTTGTCGAACGCGGGGGCCAAGCGCGAAGTGGGGTTGGTATGGGATCGAAACCGGAGATTGCCGCCACCGGCGCAGCGGTTCGCGGAGTTTCTCAGCAATGATGCGCTGGGCGTATGAAGTTGTCTAAAACTATGCATTGGACACATTAGCGCAGGTCTTCTAGCGTTTCTGTGCATGACCATCGAGCAGAGCGCACCAGCAGTTTGGGCAGGACATACCCGCGGATCGTCCGCGTACGGGCGACTGCTCGCCGCGCTGTTCTGCGCCGGAGTGGCGACCTTCGCTCAGCTGTACTCACCGCAGGCCGTGCTGCCGCTGATCTCGAAGGACCTGCACATCGGCGCATCGACCGCGGCGCTGACGATCTCGGCCTCCACCATCGGCCTGGCCATCGGCGTGATCCCGTGGTCCACAATTGCCGATCGCATCGGCCGGGTCAGGGCGATAACGCTGTCGGTCACCGTCGCGGCCGTGGTCGGTCTGCTCGTCCCGTTCGCGCCCACCTATGAGCTCCTGCTCGCCGGGCGATTTCTCGAAGGCCTGCTCATCGGCGGTGTGCCCGCGATCGCGATCGCGTACCTCACCGAGGAGATCGATCCCGCGCACGCAGCAAGGGCGGCGGGCACGTTCGTCGCAGGCACCACCATCGGCGGCCTGCTGGGCCGGATTGTGTCCAGCCCCGTCGCGCAAGTCGCCGGGTGGCGCATGGGCGTCTTCGCCGTCGCGGCGCTGTGCTGTGTCGCCGCCTTTGGTTTCGTCAGGCTTGCCCCTCAACCGCTGGGCTTCGTCCCGTCGAAGGAGTCGGGCACCAATCCCGAAGGCACCCTTGCCCAGCGGCTGATCGCCAACCTCCGCTCGCCGCGGCAGCTCGCGCTCTTCGCGCAGGGGTTCCTCCTCATGGGTGGATTCGTGGCGCTGTACAATTTCCTGGGATTCCGGCTGACCGGCGCGCCGTTTCACCTGCCGCCGTTCGTCGTCAGCCTGGTGTTCGTCGCTTACCTCGCAGGCACCTGGGCGTCGGCTCGCGCCGGTGCGGAAGCCAGCCGGTTCGGGCGCAAGCGGGTGCTGCTGGTTTCGGCCGCGATCATGGCCGTCGGCGTCGCTATCACGTTGAGCAACAATCTCTTCGTCGTCCTCGCAGGCTTGTTGATCGCCACCGCCGGCTTCTTCGGCGCCCACTCCATCGCCTCGGGCTGGACCGGCAGGTCGGCCCCGGTCGGCAAGGCGCAGGCCTCGTCGCTGTACAACCTCTTCTATTACGGCGGCTCGAGCGTCTTCGGCTGGTTCGGCGGCGTGGCCTACGACGGACACGGCTGGGGCGCGGTCGCCCTGACCATCGTGGCGCTCGTCGTCATCGCAGCGGTCGTAGCCGCGAAGATCTTGCCCGACAACTAGTTCCGGTCCACGCGGACAGCGCGGATATCACGCCCTCGCGGTCCGACGACAACCCCACCCACGCGATGTAGCCATCGGGCCGAACAAGGACCGCTGGGCCTGCGTGGGTCCGCTCCGCCTCGACGAGTCCTGCGACGTCGACCGGTTCTGCACCGCGCTCGCAGATCAGCACGAATCCCGCTGAGCGTTGCAGATGCGTCAGCTTCCCTTGTCGCAGCGGAATTTCCGTCGCCCTGGTGCCGACGAGCCGGTCCTCTCCACGCTTGTGGGGGTACCGCAGCTCGGTGCCTGCGAAGCTGCCTGCGACGGCGTCGCGAACCCGCGGCAGGCGAAGCAGCCTCGGCGCGAGCAGATCTCGCAACCGGCGCGCGATCCGAGGATGCAGGGTGACGCCGCGCGCCATCAGGCCGGACTGTCGCAGGACGCGCTTCCCGATGGGATGGCGTTCGCTTTGATAGGTGTCGAGCACATCGTCGGGGGCACCGCCAATGACCGCGTCGAGCTTCCACGCAAGATTGGCGGCATCCTGTATCCCGGTGTTCATACCCTGTCCGCCCATCGGCGAATGGACATGAGCGGCGTCGCCTGCGAGAAACACGCGGCCGTAACGGTATTGGGCGACCTGGCGCTCGTCACAGTGAAAGCGCGACAACCAGCCGACCTCACGCACTCCGAGATCGCGGCCCATCGCTCTGCCGAGCACGTCGACGACTTCGATGGGGGAAGCGGGCTCGGAGTCGGGGACCTGGTTTTTGCGATCCCACACCATCGCCCGATACCACGCACCGTCGTCGTCGCGTCGGTCGTACGGCGCCAGAAAGCCGATCACATCCCGCGTGCTCCCGAGGGTCAGTTCGCCACTCGTCGGCCCGTCGGCCAGCTTGACGTCGGCGAGCACGACCGACGACAGGATCGTCTTGCCAGGGAATTTCGCGCCGACCAGGTCGCGTACGGTGCTGTGGGCGCCGTCGGCGCCGATCACGTAGGCCGCGCGCCATGTCCTGCGATGCGCGGGATCGTCGTCACCCTTCGGCCGTGCGGTGACCGTTACGCCACCGGAATCCTGTTCGAGGGCAACCACTTCGAACCCGCGTCGGATGTCGGCCCCCTGAACGTCGGCGTATTCGGCGAGCGCCCTGTCGACATTGGTCTGTGGCGTGACGGCCACGAACCGGAACTCCGAACGCAGATGCGTCAGGTCGATTCGGGCACCGGCGAAGATCGAGACGCCCGGCGCCCGATGGGCGTGTGCGAGCACATTGTCGGCCAGGTCCCGGGCATCGAGCACCTCGAGTGTGCGGGCCATCGTCGCGAACGCGCGGCTGGACGGGTTCATCTCGGGCCAGCGTTCGAGGACCACCACCGAGCGGCCGCACCGGGCCAGGTCGCCTGCCGCGGTCAATCCGGCGGGCCCGGCACCGACGACGAGTACGTCGACGTTGTGCGAGGCACTCATGGTCACACTGCCGGAATCGCGTTGGCCGGGTTCGGATACCACCGGCGGATGTCGTCGGGTGTCGACGTCGCCGAGTAGTTGAACACGAATCGGCAGTCGGGGTTGGCGGCGTGCGCCGCGTTGACGATCGCTTCGAACAGCTGGGTATTGCTTGCGACGAGGCGGACGCCCGCGCCGATGAGGACGGCGTCGTAGCGCTTGGTCGCCAGCCATGTGCGTGCCTTTTGCGCACCTGCTTCACCCGTCTGGATCAGGCAGTTGTCCACCTCGTAGCCGGCTGCGCGCAGGCCGGCGACGTTGGCGCTGTTGGCATTGGTCAGCCCTTCCTTGGTCAGGCCCTTGAACTGGGAAAAGTCGGCCGACTCGTAGTCGACGGCGTCGGGATGGAGCCCTATCTGAATAGCGGTGACGGTCATCACGCCCTCCTTCAGTTCAACGCTTGTTGAACTGACATTAGGCCGAGCCTCCGATGTTGTCAACAACTGTTGAATACACTGATGCGATGGCTTCGAGAACGAGGGATCCGGCCGCCACGAAGGCGGCCATCCTTGCCGCCGCGCGCATGCAATTCGGGCAGAGCGGATTCGAGAAGACGACGATCCGGTCGGTTGCGTCGGCCGCCGGAGTCGACCCGGCCTTGGTGATGCATTACTTCGGAAACAAGGACGGTCTCTTCGCCGCGGTGTCGCGCCTCGACATCTCGCCGCCGGATCTGTCGGGCGTGGCGCCCGAGGATGTGGCCGAGGTGATGCTGCCGCTGTTCGTCGAAGTGTGGGGACCCGACGGGCCGTTTCTGCCGCTGTTGCGGGCCGCCTCGTCGAGCCAGACCGCGGCCGACGCGCTGCTGGACGTCTTCGCCCGGCAGGTCGCGCCCGCGTTGGCTGACGTGGCGGTCGACAGGCCCGCCGAACGGGCCGCTCTCATCGGTGCGCACCTGCTCGGCATCGCGGTCGCGCGCTACATCATCGGCATTCCGCCGCTCGTCGACATGGATGACAAGGACCTGGCGCAGTGGCTCAAACCCGTTCTGACGCACTATCTCACCGATCCCGCGCCGTAGCACCTGGCATAGTGGCGCCAGTTCCCGCGAAATAGCATTCCTGGCTGTGAATTCGCCGAGATAACGACCAGGAATGTCCCCCGCAAGCGGGTGGGCCCACAGCTTGCTAGGGGAGTGGCCCCCAATTTCGCGGAGTTCAGGAGACTCTCGCCTCGAGCTGGTCTACGAGGACTGAAGGTCGGACTCTGAGAAGACGTCGATTGAGGCGCCGGGTTGAAGCATGACGACGGGGATGTGTCGGGTCGTCGACCTCTGGTACTTCAGATAGGGCGGGTACACCGACACCATGAAATCCCAGATCCGGTGGCGCTCTTCGTCTGCGGGTTCGCGCCAGGTGGCGCGGAAGGCCTGCGTCGCGATCTGGACATCGACGTGCTCACTGGCGCGCAGGTTCAGATACCACTCGGGATGGTGGTCTGACCCGCCCTTCGATGCGACGATCACGACCTCGCCGCCGATGTCGCCGTAGATCAGCGGCTTGATCAGTGTCCGTCCCGATTTGCGTCCGCACAGCCTGATCAGGCAATGGGTGGTGAAGGCGTGGCCACCGATCTCTCTGATGTCCATGACGTGGCCCTTGGTGCCGCCCGACTGCAGATAGACGTCGCGGTGTTTGGCCATCCAGTCGAGGCGCTCCTGGCGGATGGCTGCGGCTGAGTCATTGCTCATGGCACCATCTTGCACGTGACCGATGGTTCCGCCCCAGCGATTACTGGGATACATCACCTTTCCGTGACCGTCCGCGACATCGAGGCCAGCGTGGCCTGGTATCAGAAGCTGTTCCGCGCGGAGCGAGTGCCGATGACGTTTCCGCATTACGAGTGCGAAGAGACCGGCTACGGTGTGCTGCTCCTCGAGCCGCGCTCCGGGTTGGCGATCGGGCTGCACTCGAACACCGGCAACGACGGCGAGCAGTTCGACGAGTGTCGAACCGGGTTGGACCACGTGGGCTTCAATGTGGCAGGTCGCGAGGCGATGGAGTCATGGGCGGCGTGGCTCGACGAACTCGGGGTCGAGCACTCGGGCATCAGGACCGGAAACGAGCCATTTCCCTACGCGACACTGGTTTTCCGCGATCCGGACAACATCCAGCTGGAGCTATTCGCCGTCATCTGAGACGGGCTTGGTCAGGTGTCGAAGTTCGTGCCTGCGGTCAGCTGCTCCCACTTGGCGATCTCGCCCGCACGTGCGTCGGCGACATAGCGGTAGGCGGCAAGGGCGTCGGGTCCCAGCAGCAGGAAGCCGGGCGGGTCGCCTGATTCGACTGCCGCGATGATCGCCGCGGCGGCCTTGGCCGGATCGCCTGCCTGGTTGCCGTCCATGGTGTCGTTCTCCTTGCGGCGTTGCCCGGCGGTATCCGAATAGTCATCGATGACCGTGGCCGACTGCGTCAGCGAACGCCCTGCGAAGTCCGTGCGGAAGGCGCCCGGTTCGACCGCGGTGACCGAAATCCCAAGGGGGGCAAGCTCGCCGCGCAGTGCGCCGCTCATCCCTTCGATGGCCGCCTTCACTGCGGCGTAGTATCCGGACCCCACAGGGGTCAGCTGTGCGCCGATGGAGGAGATGTTCACGATCGCACCGGACCGGCGGCCTCGCATGCCGGGCAGGACGGCCTTGATCATTGCGACAGCACCGAAGAAGTGTGTATCGAACAGGGTGCGGACATCGGCGTCGTCACCCTCCTCGACGGCGGCGCGGTAACCGTAGCCTGCGTTGTTGACCAGCACGTCCACCCCGCCGAACCGATCCTCCGCCTGCTGTGCGGCGGAAGCGACCTGCTGGGGGTCGGTGACGTCGAGCGCCACCGCGAGCACGCGATCGGGCGCGATGTCGGCCAGGTCGGCCACTTTCGCGACATCGCGTGCCGAGACGACGGCGTTGTGACCCGCGCCGATGACGGCTTCGGCGAGTGCGCGGCCCAGTCCGGTCGAGCACCCGGTGATCAGCCAGGTTGACATGTCGGTTGCTCCCTGTCAGAGAATGTCGGTGATCTCATTCTTCAGCGTCTCGGCCTGGGTGCCGAACACGGCCTGGACGCTGTTGCCGACCTCGACGACGCCCGCGGCGCCGAGGCTTTTCAGCCGGGCCTGGTCGACCTTGTCCTTGTCGGCGACTTCCATGCGCAGCCGGGTGATGCAGGCGTCCACGTTGACCAGGTTTTCCCTGCCGCCGAACGCCGCGATCACCTGCTCGGCCTTGCTGTCGGCGGCGACGGGTGCGCTGACGGTCGCGGTTGCCGTCGCGGCGCCCGAACCGCCCGCGGTGACCGCGGTCGCGGACCCGGCGCCCTCACCGAGGTTGGCTTCCTCCTCGGCCTCGAACTCGTCCTCCGGCTCGCGGCCAGGGGTTCGCAGATTCCACCGCGTGATGGCGAACCGGAACATGAAGTAGTAAACGGCGAAGAACACCACGCCCATCACGATGAGCAGCGGGATGTTCTTCGCGGCCGGGGCCGTGCCATACAGAAGCAGGTCGATCAGACCCGCCGAGAACGAGAAGCCCAGATGGATGTCGAGCAGGTAGGCGATCGCCAGCGATAGCCCCGTCAGCAGCGCGTGGATGAGGTACAGCGGGAACGCCACGAACATGAACGCGAACTCGAGCGGCTCGGTGACGCCGGTGAGGAATGCGGTCAGCCCCGCCGCGACCAGGATGCCGACGGCGACCTTCCGCTGCTTCTTGTTCGCCACGTGGATCATCGCCAGCGCGGCGGCGGGCAGCCCGAACATCAGGATCGGGTAGAACCCCGACGTCAGAATGCCTGCCGTCGGGTCGCCCGCCGCGAACCGGGTCAGTTCGCCGGTGACGGCCTGGCCTCCGCCCGGCGGTTGATAGTCGCCGTAGAGGAACCAGATATACGAGTTCGGGATGTGGTGCAGGCCGAGCGGGATCAGCATGCGGTTGGCGAACCCGTAGACGAAGGCGCCGAATGCACCGGAGCCGCCGATGAACTTGCCGAGGGCGGTCAGCCCGGCGTCGAAGATCGGATAGAAGTAGCTCATGACGAACCCGAGGAACAGGCTGGCCAACGACACCACGATCGGGACGAACCGTCGGCCGCCGAAGAAGCCGAGGTAGGACGGCAATTGGATGGTGTGATACCGGTCGAACAGCCACGCGGTCAGCAGGCCCACCACGATCCCCGCGAACACGCTGTAGTTGATCTGGGCCTGCTCGCCGGCCTTGTCGACCTCGCCCGCGAGCACGATCGGCGACATGGTCTTGAACACCGCCTGGACCACCAGGTAGCCCACCACGGCCGCCAGTGCGGTCGAGCCGTCGGCCTTCTTGGCGAAACCGATGGCCACGCCGACGGCGAAGAGCAGCGGAAGATTGGTGAACACCGCGCCGCCCGCGGCACTCATGGCCTGGAAGAACGGCCCGATGACCGGTGCCTTGATCCTGCCCAGCAGGTCGGGCTGGCCCAGCCGCAGCAGGATCCCCGCCGCGGGCAGCACCGCGATCGGCAGCATCAGGCTCTTGCCCAACCGCTGCAGCTGCGCGAAACCTGGGATTCGGAAACCTGACTTGGCCTGTGCTCCTTGCGGTTTCGCCGTATCGCTCATTACCGTGACCCTCCTCTGCCGCGAACATCACTGCCGCCGAAGCTGTGCGGAAGCCTAGACCAGAACGCGTGAACTTGAGACCGTGTTGCGGGCACACTCGTATTGTTTGGTGCGTGAGCAAGACGCTGGTCCTTGCCCCCGTCGCGGGGCGCGCAGTCGCACTGGAGGACGTTCCCGACCCGGTGTTTTCCCAGGGCATGGTCGGCTACGGCGCCGCCGTCGACCCGCCGAGAGGTGTGATCGAAGCGGTTGCCCCGGTCAGCGGCAAACTGCTGAAACTCATGCCGCACGCCTACATCGTCATGACACCCGAGAATGTGGGCATCCTCGTCCACCTCGGGCTGGATACCGTGGCGCTGAAGGGTGAGGGGTTCACGACCCACGCCACCCAGGGCGACGACGTCACCGCGGGCCAGCTCATCATCACCTACGACGTGCCGGGCATCGAGGCCAAAGGCCTCAATCCGATAGTTCCCGTCGTGGTCATGGACGAGCGCGAGCAGGGCAACGTCGTTCCGTCCGACGTGGTCACCGCTGGCGGCGATATCGCCTCGGGCGCAGAACTTTTCACTGCGAACAAGTAGATGGAAGTCGTCATCCTGGCCGACGCCAAGGAGATCGGCTGCGTCGCCGCCGACGCGATCGCCGCGCTCCTGGAGCGCAAACCCGATGCGGTGCTCGGCCTGGCCACCGGATCGTCCCCGCTGGCGATCTACGACGAGCTCGCGGCGCGATATGAGGCGGGAGAGATCTCGTTCCGGCAGGCCCGTGCCTTCACCCTCGATGAGTACGTCGGACTGCCCGCGGACCACCCACAGCGCTACCGGACCGTGATCGAGGACGTGTTCGTGTCGCGGGTGGATTTCGTTCCCGGCGCCGTCGAGGGTCCCGACGGCCTGGCCACCGATATCCCTGCCGCGTGCGCGGCCTACGAGAACGCGATCCGCGCGGCGGGCGGTGTCGACCTGCAGATCCTCGGGATCGGCACCGATGGGCACATCGCGTTCAACGAGCCGGGATCCTCGCTGGCCTCGCGCACCCGGATCAAGACACTGACCAGACAGACCAGGTTCGACAACGCCCGCTTCTTCGACGATGACGTCGATGCGGTGCCCACCCACTGCCTGACGCAGGGATTGGCGACGATCATGGCGGCCCGGCACGTGATTCTGGTGGCGACGGGTCGCGGTAAGGCCGAAGCCGTCCACCAGCTGACCGAGGGTGCGGTCAGTGCGCTGTGGCCCGCGACCATCCTGCAGCACCATCCGCACGCCACCGTGCTGCTCGACGACGCCGCAGCGCGACGGTTGCAGCTCGTCGACTACTACCGCGAGACCTATCGGTCCAAGCCGGAATGGCAGGGTATCTGAGGCGGCCTCGATGCTGATCACCGTAGACACCCTGCTGACGGGCCGAGAACTGTTGCGGCCCGGCTGGATTGAGGTATCGGGCGCCGTTGTCGTCGCGGTCGGCGAAGGTGCTGCGCCCGGGCGCGCGGACCACGTCCTCGGTGCGGTGACGGTGGTGCCGGGCTTCGTCGACACACATCTGCACGGCGGGGGAGGGGCGAACTTCTCGGCGGCGTCGCACGACGAAACCGCGACCGCGGTGGCGTTTCACCGCCGACACGGCACCACCACGCTCGTCGCCTCGCTGGTCACGGCTGAACGTGTGGACCTGACCTATCAGGTCGGCGAGCTGGCGCACGATGTTCGTGGTGGCCTGCTCGACGGGATCCATCTCGAAGGGCCATGGCTCTCCACGAACCGATGCGGTGCGCACCAGCCGACACTCATGCGTGACCCCGATCCCGCCGAGATCGATCGAATCCTCGAGGTCGGCAGGGGAGCAGTCCGCATGGTCACCATCGCGCCGGAACGCGAGGGCGCCCTTGCCGCGATACGGCAACTCGTCGACGCGGGCGTGGTGGCAGCCGTCGGCCACACCGACGGAAACTATGCGCAGACGCGCGCGGCGATCGACGCCGGTGCGACGGTGGCGACGCATCTGTTCAACGCGATGCGCCCGATCCAAACGCGCGAGCCCGGCCCGGTGATCGCGCTGCTCGAAGACCCGCGGGTGACGGTGGAACTGATCACCGACGGTGTGCACGTCGATCCCGCCTTGTACCGGCATGTCTGCCGCAGCGCCGGGCCCGACCGGGTGTCGCTGGTGACGGACGCGATGGCCGCCGCGGGGATGGCTGACGGCCGTTACTGGCTCGGGCCGCTGGCCGTCGATGTCGTCAACGGCATAGCGCGCGTGGCCGATTCGGACACGATCGCGGGCAGCACCGCGACCATGGATCACCAGTTCAGGTTCGCGGTCGAGCACAGCGGGCTTCCGCGCGACGAGGCGCTGATGGCCGCCGTCCGGCAATCGTCGATCAATCCGGCCCGTGCGTTGGGTCTACCTGCAGGCGAGCTCGCACCAGGGGCTATCGCCGACGCTGTCGTCCTGGACGACGACCTTGCCGTTACGGGCGTAATGCGCGTCGGATCGTGGGTCGTCGAACCGGTCCCTGCGGAGTGACAGCGAGTCATCGTGAGCGGGACAGCACCGCAATCCAGCCAGCCGAAGCTGTACATCTTTCCGCATGCAGGCGCATCCGTTGATTTCTACATTCCTTTTTCGGCCGCTTTTTCCGGGTCGATCAAACGGCTCGCGGTCCAATATCCACGTCGGGGTGGCGGACATGACCTGCCTGCCATGGCCAGCATTTCGGGTCTCTCGGATGACATTTACACGATGCTGGCGTCGGATGAGTCGGCACGCGGCACCGCCTTCTTCGCTCACAGCATGGGGACGTTGTTCGCTTTCGAGGTGGCCCGCCGCTTCGAATTCGCAGGAAATCCGATAGCGGCGCTATTTGTATCGGCCAGTGTGGCGCCCAGCCGCAGGCGGATGGAGCAGCTGGGTGAGGCGGATAGCGAATTGTTGGAAACAGTGACTCTGTTGACGGGTCTGGATCCGGAATTCGTCGGGAACGAGCGGTTCGCCGACACCGTGTTGCCGTCGTTGCGGAGCCTCAAGGCGATCGCAGACTATGTTTGCCCGCCCGGAGCGACGGTGTCGTGTCCCATCTACGCTTTCCTGGGCGACGACGATGCCACCGCGACCTACGAGAACGTCGCCGCGTGGGCGGAACACACAACGTCGGATTTCGCCATCCGGGTGTTTCGCGGCGGACATCACTACATCAACGACAATCGGACCGAGCTCGCGGGAGACATCGAGCAGAGGATGTCCCAGCTGTGTCAGCGTGGCCGGCGGGACGGGCCGGGCGATGCCGCAATACGCTGACGACGGCGTCAGACGCGGTGTAATTTACGGGAGATGACCAGGGCTTGTGCAGTCCTGACCCTGACTAATAGCGCGTGCCGGACGGGAGCCGAAATGGCCGTGTCGTCCGCTGCACCCGCGCGGATCGTTCTGGTGCAGCAATGCCGCTGACGGGCCACTCTCTTCCCGCGCTGCTGAGGGAGCGCGTTGAGCGACAGCCCGATTCACTGGCGTTCACGTTCGTCGATAGCGCGAAGGACCCGACCGGACCCGCCGAGAGTCTGACGTGGTCTCAGGTGTACCAACGCGCGCAGGTTGTTGCTGACGCGCTCCGGATGTGCGGGTCGCCGGGTGACCGCGCAGCGATCCTTGCCCCGCATGGGCTCGACTACATCGCCGCGTTCCTTGGTGCGTTGCAGGCGGGGTTCATCGCCGTTCCGCTGTCTGTGCCGCAATTCGGAGTTCACGATGAGCGGGTTTCGTCGGCCATCCGAGATGCCCAACCGATTGTTCTTCTCACGACCGCGGCCGTCGTGGGCGAGGTCAGGAAATACGCGCAGCCTCTCGCCGGTCAGCCGGCGCCATTCGTCGTCGAAGTGGATTTGCTCGGGCCGGACTCGATGGGTGACGTTCATTCGGACGCTGCGCTGCATTCGGGGCCGGCATATCTGCAATACACTTCCGGTTCGACTCGGACGCCGACAGGCGTCGTCGTCTCTCACCGGAATGTGGTGGCCAATGTTCAGCAGGCGGTAGGAGACTATTTCGGTCAAATCGAAAATGTTCCGTCGTTACGGGTGATTTCGTGGCTGCCGTTCTTCCACGATATGGGATTAATTGTCGGAATTCTTGCGCCGATGATTGCCGGACGCAGCACGGTACTCCTGAGCCCGACATCGTTCCTCAGCAGGCCGGCCTGTTGGTTGCAGCTCCTTGCCGCCGAGTACCCGACGTTTTCGGCCGCACCGAACTTCGCGTTCGACCTGGCGGTGCGTCGAACCTCGGACGATGACATGGCCGGGCGCGACCTCGGCAACGTCGTCGGAATCCTTAGCGGCAGCGAACGAGTTCACGTCGCGACCGTCAAACGGTTCGCCCAACGTTTCGAACCCTTCAACCTCAAGCCGACGGCCATCCGACCGTCCTATGGGCTCGCCGAGGCGACGCTGTACGTGGCTGCATCGAAGCACGGCACGCCGCCGAAAGCGGTTCCCTTCGACCACGACCAACTGTCCGCCGGTCAGGCGAAACCCACTGCAGGCGAAGACGTCAGCGCCAGCGCGCTGATCAGCTACGGTGTGCCACGCGCATCCACAGTGCGGATCGTCGATCCCGACGCCCGCGCCGAGTGTCCCGAAGGCGTCATCGGCGAAATATGGGTGCACGGCGAAAACGTGGCCATGGGTTACTGGCGAAAACCGCAACAGAGTGAGCTCACTTTCGGCGCGCGGCTTGTCAACCCCTCGAAGGGCACACCGGAAGGGCCATGGCTACGGACCGGCGACCTGGGTGCCTTCTCGGACGGCGAGCTGTTCATCATGGGTCGCTTGAAGGATCTGGTGATCGTCGATGGACGCAACCACTTTCCCGATGACATCGAAGCGACCGTCCAGGAGATCACCGGCGGCCGAGTCGCAGCCGTCGCCATTCCGAAGGCGCAGACCGAACAGCTCGTCGTCATCGCCGAGGTCAAACGCAGGGCCGCGTCCAGCGAGGAGAACGAGCTCAAGATTCGCAAGATCAAGCGCGACGTCTCATCGGCGGTGTCAGCGACACATGGGTTGCGAGTGGCCGATCTGGTTGTGGTAGAGCCGGGTTCGATTCCCATCACCACCAGTGGCAAGATTCGGCGGTCGGCCTGCATCGAGCGTTACCTCAATGACCAATTCGCCCGCTCGGACATCGCGATATGACCAACGACATCCGTGACGAGGCCGAGCTTCGACAGTGGTTGGTGGACTACTTCGTGAGTGTCGTGGGATGCGACGCCGAGGACGTCGATACGGACATCACACTGAACGATCTAGGACTGAGCTCGCGTGACGCCGTTGTGCTGGCCGGGGAAATGTCGGAGGTGCTCGGCCGATCGGTTTCACCACTCGATTTCTGGCATCATCCGACGATCAACGCTCTTTCGAGTCATCTCATGGCGCCGGAAGGCGCGTCCGAAACGAGCCCCGAACAGCCTGCGGTAAAGGCTTCGCCCAATGAGCCGATCGCTGTCATCGGATTAGGGTGTCGTCTTCCTGGTGGCATTGACTGCCCAGAAGCGTTGTGGCAGTTGCTGTGTGATGGCCATAGCACGATCGGTGAGATACCTCCCGACCGATGGCCGCAGTTCGACGATGGGTCGCCTGAGACGCCTGCGATGATCGCCCGTACGACACGATGGGGCTCATTCCTGAACGACATCGCGGCTTTCGACGCCGAATTCTTCGAGATCTCGCCGTCCGAAGCCGCGAAAATGGACCCGCAGCAGCGCCTGTTGCTCGAAGTGGCCTACGAGGCGCTGGAGCGCGCCGGGATTCCGGCCAACTCGTTGCGGGGTTCGCAGACAGGCGTTTTCGCGGGCGCATGTTTGAGCGAATACGGATACCTGGCATCAAAAGATCTCAGTCAGGTCGACGCGTGGACCGGCACCGGCGGTGCGCTGAGCATAATCGCCAACAGGCTGTCCTACTTCCTCGATCTGCGCGGCCCTTCGGTCGCTGTGGACACGGCGTGTTCGTCCTCGCTCGTCGCGATCCATCTGGCGTGCCAGAGCCTCCGTGTCGGGGACTCAAACCTTGCCATTGCCGCTGGCGTCAACCTGTTGTTGTCACCCTCGGTCACCAGGAGCTTCGACGAGGCGAATGCGATGTCGCCGACGGGCGGTTGTCATGCGTTCGATGCGGGGGCTGATGGTTTTGTGCGGGGTGAGGGTTGTGGGGTGGTGGTGCTCAAGCGGTTGAGTGATGCGGTGGGGGATGGGGATCCGGTTTTGGCGGTGGTGCGTGGTTCTGCGGTCAATCAGGACGGCCGCTCCAACGGATTGATGGCACCCAACCCGACAGCGCAATCCGCCGTGCTGCGCGCCGCATGTGCCCAGGCGGGCATCGACCCGATCGAGGTCGGCTACGTCGAAGCCCACGGGACGGGAACGTTGTTGGGCGATCCCATCGAGGCGAGCGCGCTCGGCGCCGTTTTCGGTCGCGGGCGCACGGAGAACGAGCCCCTTCTGATCGGTTCGGTGAAGTCGAATGTGGGTCACTTGGAGGCCGCGGCCGGGGTTGTCGGGTTCATCAAGGCGGTGCTGGCCGTGCAGCGCGGCCACATCCCACCCAATCTGGACTACAAAGAGCCCAACCCGCTGATCCCCTTCGATGAACTGCGCTTGAAAGTCGTTGCCCAGAAAGTTGATTGGCCGTCTGCGGGTGTGCGGCGGGCGGGGGTGTCGTCGTTTGGTTTTGGGGGGACGAATGCGCATGTGGTGGTGGAGCAGGGTCCGGATCCGAGTCCGGTGGGGGTGTTGTCGGGTTCTCCTGTGTGCACGGTGGTGGTGTCGGGTAAGTCGGTTGCTCGGGTGCGGTCGTGGGCGGGTGTGTTGGCGGAGTGGATGGATGGTGGTGGTTCCGATGTGTCGTTGGCGGGGGTGGCGCATGGGGTGAATCATCATCGGGCCTCCCATGGGTGTTTTGCGTCGGTGTGTGCGCGGGATCGGGCGGCTGCGGTGGTGGGGTTGCGGGCGGTGGCTGCGGGGTCTGCGGCGCCGGGGGTGGTGGATTGTCATGTGGGCCGGTGTGGGCCGGGGACGGTGTTTGTGTATTCGGGTCAGGGTTCGCAGTGGGCGGGGATGGGTCGGCAGTTGTTGGTCGATGAGCCGGTGTTTTCTGCTGCGGTGGATGATTTGGATCCTGATTTTGTTGCGTTGACGGGTTTTTCGTTGCGGGAGACGTTGGCTGGTGGGGTTGAGCTGGTTGGTATTGAGCGGATCCAGCCGGTGTTGGTGGGTGTTCAGTTGGGGTTGACCCAGTTGTGGCGTTCGTATGGGGTGGCGCCGGATGCGGTGATCGGGCATTCAATGGGTGAGGTCAGTGCGGCGGTGGCTGCTGGGGTGTTGTCGGCGGCTGAGGGGTTGGAGGTGATTGTCACTCGGTCGCGGTTGATGTCGCGGTTGTCGGGGCGTGGTGCGATGGCGTTGGTGGAGTTGGATGCCCAGACCACTGAGGCGGTGATTGCGGATTATCCGCAGGTGGGGGTGGCGGTGTATGCCTCGCCGCGGCAGACGGTGATCGCTGGGCCGCCTGAGCAGGTGGATGCGGTGATTGCGGTGGTGGCGCACCGGGATCGGTTGGCGCGGCGTATTGAGGTTGATGTGGCTTCTCATCATCGGATCATTGATCCGGTGTTGGCGCCGTTGCGGGCGGCGTTGGCGGGTTTGTCGCCGCGGGCGGCGCGGATTCCGTTGTTCACCACCACCGGTGACGGGGATGGGGGCGGTAGCGGGCGGGTTGGTGATGCCGATTATTGGGCGGCCAATTTGCGTAATCCGGTGCGGTTCGCTCAGGCGGTGGCTGCTGCTGGGCGTCATCATGCCCGGTTCATCGAGATCAGTCCGCATCCGCTGTTGACCTATGCGATCAGTGAAACCCTGGGCGAGGGCCATCACCACGCGGTGGCCACGCTGGTCCGCGACACCGATGACACCGTCACCTTCCATACCCACCTCAACACGGTCCACACCACCGGGCCGCCGCCTACCGAGCACCCACCCGAGCCCCACCCCAGGATCCCGACCACCCCCTGGCACCACACCCACCACTGGATCACCCCACCACCACAACAGAAGTCCTATGCATCGATTCGCACACCGGGCACCCTTCTCGGGGAACACATCACCGTGGCATCGAGCCCCCAGATACACCTGTGGCAGGCGCGGCTGGTGCCGGACGCGAAGCCGTATCCTGGTCCCCATCGAATCCACGGCGTCGAGGTGGTCCCCGCCTCCGTCCTTCTCTCGACCATCCTCGGAGTCGCAGCCGAGCTCGACATCGCTGCGGTATCCGACATCCACTTCCACCACCCCGTCCTGGTCGACAGCCCGAAGCTGATCCAGGTGGTCGCCGACCACGAATCCATCACCGTGGCATCGAGTTCGACGGTCGACGGGCAATGGATGAAGCACGTCAGTGCGCGGCCGACGCCGTCGTCTTCCATGCAGGATCCGCCGGCGGCCCTTGGCGCGGCAGGCAGCGCGGACGTAACGACCCAAGAGAAGGGCGACGACGAATCCGGCTCGATCGCAGACCTTCTCGCGGCACGGGGAATTGACGGCCCCCCGTTCACCTGGTCGATCGAGGCGAGCACCAAGACCCCGGGTGAAGTGGTCGCCGAGGTGCTCCTGGCGGAACCGTCGACGGCGTCCTTCCTTGACGCCGCATTGCACGCTGCGCTTGTGTCGGACCTGACCGATTCACTCCTCGTTCCCGCTGAAGTCGGACAGCTTCGTCTCGTCCAAGCGATGACGGACCGACGCGGGTCGGTATCGATACACCGGGTCGGTGGCGACGACAACACGGTCACCGTCGACGTCACGGCCCACGCCGCCGACGGAACCGTGTGCCTGTCGATGCGCGGCCTTCGATACGCCCCGTTGGAGCCCGCGGCCGCGGAACCGTCACGGCGCGACGGTGATCCCCGCACGTTCGCCCACGCCGTGCAGTGGCAGCCGATGGAGGAAGGCGACATACCGCCGGGGGAATCGGACGGACCGCTGACCGTAGCGGTACTGGGAGATCGCGACTGCGAACTCCTGAACCGACTTCAAGAGGCCGGCTGCACAGCCGGTGACGTGTCCGCGGCGCGATACGTCGTTTATGTGGCCGACCCGTCGCCTCTCGGTGCCGTCGAGAACGACGCAGACTGCGCTGCCCGGTTGACGGCGGACGTGACGTCGGTGGTCCGTGCATTGGCGGCACGCGCCGACGCCAACCCGGCCACGCTGTGGATCGTCACCCGGGGCGTCTATGAGGCCGCCGACAGAATCGCGCTACAACAGAGTCCGCTATGGGGGCTGTCGGGCGTCATCGCAGCCGAACACCCGGAGCTCTGGGGTGGTCTGCTGGACATTCGGGGCGACGCGAACATCGGCGACTGCGCTCCTGCGCTCGCTCGAATGCTGACAAGCGGCCACACGGCGATCATGCTTCTGCGCGACGATGTGGTCCTTGTTCCCTCGCTTGTGCCGCTCGGACCTCAGCGGTCCACCCCGCCTGCGCCGTGTCGGCCCGATTCGGCATATCTCGTCACCGGCGGCATGGGGGCACTCGGCCTGCTGATGGCCAATTGGCTCATTGACCGTGGTGCCCGCCGGCTGATCCTCGCGGGACGAACACCGTTGCCTCCCAGAAGCAATTGGGACACGGCCGTTTTCGACGACGACGTGCGCCGGAAGACTGCGGCGATCCAGGCGCTCGAGCGCCGCGGTGCAGCGGTCGATATCGCCACGGTTGACATCGGGGTCCGCGACGATGTGATGGCGCTCATCGCCAGGCGCGACCGCGACGGCGCCCCTCCGATACGTGGTGTCATACATGCCGCAGGCGTCACGCATGACCAACTGCTGAGAGACATGCCAGAAGAAACGCTGCGCGAGGTGATGCGGCCGAAGATCGCGGGAGCGCAGGTACTGAGTGACGCCTTCCCACCCGGCAGCCTCGACTTCTTCTACTTGACAAGCTCCGCGGCAACAGTTTTCGGCGTTCCCGGGCAGGGCGCTTATGCGGCGGCCAATGCGTATCTCGACGCGTTGGCACGGTCCCGTCACGGTCTGGGTTGCCATACTGTCAGCCTCGATTGGGTGGCTTGGCGGGGGCTCGGGTTCGCCGCCGACGCCCCACTGGTTGTTCGCGAACTCGAGCGAATCGGATCGCGGGCGATCACTCCCGAGGAGGCGTTCACCGCCTGGGAGCACGTGGATTGCTTCGACGTCGCACAGGCAGTGGTGATTCCGGTCGCTTCCATGGAACCCGATCGCGGATTGCAACCGGCACGCGCCTGGTCGCAGCTGCCCGCCGCTGATCTGCACCGTGAGCTGGAAGATGGACTGCGGGCCATTTTGGCCAGGGAACTGACAATGCCGGAGGCCGAGGTCGACTCGGATCTGCCGCTGGTCGAGATGGGCCTCAACTCGATGGTGGCGATGTCGGTTCGACGGGAAGCCGAGCAGTTGGTCGGACTCGAGCTGTCGGCGACGATGCTGTGGAACTACCCGACGATCGCATCGTTGGCGGCCTATCTGGCGAAAAGGCTTTCACCGCAGATTGAATCGCCCGACGACGATGTCGCGCCGGACTCGTCTGGCAGCGTGTTGGACGCCCTGTTCGACCGTGTGGAAACCACTCCCGCTGATCAGGGCAACGTCTCATGAGCAGCGCATTCGGTCGAATCTCGGCAATGAGTTCGAACCAACGCACGTCGTTGGCCGAAGAATTCGAGAAGGCCTCTCGCATCACCATGGCCGAGCCGGTGGCCGTGGTCGGCATCGGCTGCCGGATGCCCGGCGGTATCACTGGACCAGAGGGCTATTGGCAGTTCCTGGTCGAGGGCCGCGACGCGATCACCGAGGTGCCCGCCGACCGCTGGGATGCCGACGCATTCTACGACCCCGATCCACTCGCTCCTGGTTCCACGACGTCGCGCTGGGGCGGCTTCCTGCCTGATGTCGCCGGTTTCGACGCCGAATTCTTCGGGATCGCGCCACGCGAAGCAGAGGCGATGGATCCCCAGCAGCGGGTGCTGCTCGAAGTGGCATGGGAGGCGCTGGAGCACGCAGGCATCGCCCCCGATTCACTCAGCGACACGCGAACCGCGGTGATGATGGGGGTGTACTACAACGAATACCAATCCATTTGCGCCACAGACACCGATCGGATAAGCGCCTACTCGGCGACTGGCAATGCCCACAGCGTCACGGTGGGACGGCTGTCGTATCTGCTTGGGCTGCGCGGGCCTTCGTTGGCTGTGGACACGGCATGTTCCTCCTCGTTGGTCGCCGTGCATCTGGCAGCCCAGAGTCTGCGGTTGCGCGAGAGTGACTTAGCGCTCGCCGGAGGAGTCAACCTGATACTTCGGCCGGAAACTCAAATCGCGCTGTCCGCGTGGGGAATGTTCTCGCCGCATGGTCGGTGCAGACCGTTCGATGCGGGGGCTGATGGTTTTGTGCGGGGTGAGGGTTGTGGGGTGGTGGTGCTCAAGCGGTTGAGTGATGCGGTGGGGGATGGGGATCCGGTTTTGGCGGTGGTGCGTGGTTCGGCAGTCAATCAGGACGGCCGCTCCAACGGAATCACGGCGCCGAATGCGCTGTCGCAGGAAGAAGTGATCAGGGCGGCGTTACGGGCAGGCGATGTCGCTGCCGCAACGGTGAATTACGTCGAAGCGCACGGAACCGGCACCGCCCTCGGCGATCCCGTCGAATTCGACGCGCTGGCGGCGACGTACGGTCGCGGAGAGGAGCCATGTGCCCTCGGTTCGGTGAAGTCGAATGTGGGTCATTTGGAGGCGGCGGCGGGGATCACCGGATTCATCAAGGCCGTGTTGGCGGTCCAACACGGTCACGTTCCGCCGAACCTCCATTTCTCGCAATGGAATCCAGCGATCGACGCGTCCTCGACCCGGTTCTTCGTTCCGACCGACAATGCGCCATGGCCGTCTGCGGGTGTGCGGCGGGCGGGGGTGTCGTCGTTTGGTTTTGGGGGGACGAATGCGCATGTGGTGGTGGAGCAGGGTCCGGATCCGAGTCCGGTGGGGGTGTTGTCGGGTTCTCCTGTGTGCACGGTGGTGGTGTCGGGTAAGTCGGTTGCTCGGGTGCGGTCGTGGGCGGGTGTGTTGGCGGAGTGGATGGATGGTGGTGGTTCCGATGTGTCGTTGGCGGGGGTGGCGCATGGGGTGAATCATCATCGGGCCTCCCATGGGTGTTTTGCGTCGGTGTGTGCGCGGGATCGGGCGGCTGCGGTGGTGGGGTTGCGGGCGGTGGCTGCGGGGTCTGCGGCGCCGGGGGTGGTGGATTGTCATGTGGGCCGGTGTGGGCCGGGGACGGTGTTTGTGTATTCGGGTCAGGGTTCGCAGTGGGCGGGGATGGGTCGGCAGTTGTTGGTCGATGAGCCGGTGTTTTCTGCTGCGGTGGATGATTTGGATCCTGATTTTGTTGCGTTGACGGGTTTTTCGTTGCGGGAGACGTTGGCTGGTGGGGTTGAGCTGGTTGGTATTGAGCGGATCCAGCCGGTGTTGGTGGGTGTTCAGTTGGGGTTGACCCAGTTGTGGCGTTCGTATGGGGTGGCGCCGGATGCGGTGATCGGGCATTCAATGGGTGAGGTCAGTGCGGCGGTGGCTGCTGGGGTGTTGTCGGCGGCTGAGGGGTTGGAGGTGATTGTCACTCGGTCGCGGTTGATGTCGCGGTTGTCGGGGCGTGGTGCGATGGCGTTGGTGGAGTTGGATGCCCAGACCACTGAGGCGGTGATTGCGGATTATCCGCAGGTGGGGGTGGCGGTGTATGCCTCGCCGCGGCAGACGGTGATCGCTGGGCCGCCTGAGCAGGTGGATGCGGTGATTGCGGTGGTGGCGCACCGGGATCGGTTGGCGCGGCGTATTGAGGTTGATGTGGCTTCTCATCATCGGATCATTGATCCGGTGTTGGCGCCGTTGCGGGCGGCGTTGGCGGGTTTGTCGCCGCGGGCGGCGCGGATTCCGTTGTTCACCACCACCGGTGACGGGGATGGGGGCGGTAGCGGGCGGGTTGGTGATGCCGATTATTGGGCGGCCAATTTGCGTAATCCGGTGCGGTTCGCTCAGGCGGTGGCTGCTGCTGGGCGTCATCATGCCCGGTTCATCGAGATCAGTCCGCATCCGCTGTTGACCTATGCGATCAGTGAAACCCTGGGCGAGGGCCATCACCACGCGGTGGCCACGCTGGTCCGCGACACCGATGACACCGTCACCTTCCATACCCACCTCAACACGGTCCACACCACCGGGCCGCCGCCTACCGAGCACCCACCCGAGCCCCACCCCAGGATCCCGACCACCCCCTGGCACCACACCCACCACTGGATCACCCCACCACCACAACAGCGGGCGGTCGGCGCGCATCCACTTCTGGGCACCGGCGTCACCGACCCGAGCAGTGGAGTCCGGATCTGGGAGAACACCATTGGGCCAAACCATCTTTGGCTTGGTGATCACACCGTCGACGGGGTATGCGTGCTGCCAGGAGCGGCGTACGCCGAGATCGCCCTTGCGGCGATGACCGACGCCTTCGGGGCAAGCGAACACAGGTGGACGATCCGCGAGCTCAACCTCGACCGACTGATGCATCTTCCCGCTGACACCACCGTCGTCACGACGCTGGTCGGCGACCAGTCGCGGGCACACATCGAAATCGGCACTCGCAGTGCTGGTTCGGGATGGACCAAGCACGCAACCGCAGCGATCGAACCGGCCGAGGCTCGAGACATCGAGATGCCACCGCAGCTCGACGACCCTGATGCCGTGGAGATGGATCCCGCTCAACTCTATCGGCGCCTCCGCAGCGCCGGACAGCAACACGGACCCGCCTTTCAAGGCATCACCGACCTGTCTGTTACCGATGCCGGGGATGCCCGCGCCCGCATCGCCCTACCGTCGTCTGCCAAGTTGGGCTCCCGCCGACTCCTCCTGCACCCCGTCATGGTGGACGTGGCTCTGCAGACGCTCGGTGCGACGAGAGCCGCCGCAGATCTGGCCGCCGAGATGTCGGAGCCGGTGTGCCTGCTTCCCACTCGCCTCGCGGGCATCGAGGTGTACGGGGATGTCACCGAATCCGTCTGGGCAATCGGCTCGCTGAAGCGGACGAGCGCTGATCAATTCGTTGGCCAGGCAATTCTCCTCGGCCCTGACGAACGAGTCTTACTGAAGATCACCGAGATCGACGCGGTGTTGCTTCGTCTACCCGGCCGCAGCGACCCCCTCACCAATCGTTTCTTCACACTCGGGCGAGAGCCGCTCAGTCTCGAGATGACGACGCAGAAGAACGTCACCGGCGTAATTCTGGTCGGTTTGTGCACAGCATCCGATTCACTGGTGCATACCCTGCAGGCGTCGATATCGCAGCGCACGGGCCAATGCCGCTTCGTACCGGCACAGGATGAAGATGCGATTCGTGCTGCCATAACAGGGGCAGGAGAGTCGTGTGACGCCATCGTCGTGGTGTGCCCGCCAAGTTCCCTCGACGAATCCCTCACGGATGAAGTACAACTCGAGCTCGCTCGAACACGAACCCAGCTGATCGCCGAGATCGTCAAGACAGTCGCCCACATGGGTGCCAGGAACAGTCCGCGGTTATGGATCCTCACCCGCTGCGCGCAGGCGGTCGAGCCCGGCGACTCGGTGACGCTGGCACAAAGCCAGCTTCGCGGTCTTGCCCGCGTTCTCACCTTCGAACATCCCGAAATGCGAACGAGCCTGCTCGACGTCGATGCCGAAGGGCAGCAATCCGCAGCCGCCATCGCGGACGAGCTGCTGGCCGACCCCGATCAGGACGAGGTGCTGATCCGCCACGGGCAGCGCTTCGTCCGAAGGCTGCTGCCTGTGCAGCTGACGCCGGACGGGCGGCCCACCGCGGAAGCGCGCGACACCGTCATCGACCTCACAGGGGCGGGTGCCTTCGAGATGCGGGCAAGCGGCGGAACAGACGAGCCGAAAGCGTATGCTGCTCGGCGCACGCCGCCGGGCGCCCAAGAGGTCGAGGTGCGAGTTACCGTGGCGGCCTTGACCGGCACCGACCCCCTCAACGTCGGCGCGCGCGTCGGTGTGGTGATCAACGTCGGGTGCGATGTCGCTTCGGTCGACGTCGGACAACGTGTCGTCGCCCTGGGCTCTGGTGCCCTCGGGTCGCACCTGACGACGCACAAGGACGCGGTCGTGGGAATTCCCGATGCGGTATCTGACCCTGATGCGTCCGCCTACACATCTGGCTACCTGGTCGCCTGGACAGCCTTGCGTGAAATCGGCCGGTTGGAGCCCGGAGACCGCATCCTCATCCACGATGCGGCCGACGGGGTCAGTCTGGCGGCCGCCGCCGTCGCGAGAATGATCGGCGCGCGCACGTACGTCGAGGATCTGCGAGATCCGGACGTTGCCGACAAAGTGCTTCGCCTGACCGACGGAGCCGGTGTCGACGTCGTGCTGAATACGACTGGCGGCAATGCCATTCGTACAGGCGTGCGGACGATGGCCGCGGGTGGCCGCTTCGTGCAGGTTGCCGATGGAGGCCCGATGACCGACACGTCGCTCGAGGTCGCGACACTGGCCCGCAGCGGATCGTTCGCTGTGCTCGACATGGACGTAAATGTGAAGCGCGATCCTCGCCGCTACCGGCTGCTCGCGAAGACGATCCTCGCGGCAGCCGCCGCAGGCGACCTGGAACGACCGGCGCACACCGAGTTTCCGCTCGGCAGCCTCCCGGATGGCCTGCGCTCGAGCGCATCCGGCGACCGCAACGGTGAAACGGTGATCACCATGCCGACCGAGGGCCGCATCACGGCAATCGCGGCGCCACCGGACAATCTCGCCAAGCGCGACGGGGGATACATCGTCGTCGGAGGCACGGGTGGCGTCGGTTTCGCGGTCGCGCGCTGGTTGGCCGAGCAGGGCGCCGGAATGGTGGTTGTCAACGGGCGGTCGGCTCCAGGAGACGAAACCTCCTCTGCAATAGCCGAATTGAACAATGCGGGATATCGAATACACCTGGTTACCGGAGATATCTCGGATCCGCTGACCGCGCAAAGGCTGGTAAATGCCGTCGAAGCCGCTGGATTTCGCCTGCGCGGCGTCGTCCACAGCGCCGCCGACCTCGCCGATCAGATCGTGCTCAACATATCGGCGGAGCGGATCGCCCGGGTGTTCGCTCCGAAGGTCAGCGGCGGCTGGTGGTTGCACAAGGCGACGGCCGAGCGCGAACTGGACTGGTGGGTCGCATTCTCCTCGGCGGCTTCACTTCTCGGCTCACCAGGCCAGGGTTCTTACGCTGCTGCGAACTCCTGGCTGGACGGACTTGTCGCGTATCGACGAGCCCACGGCCTGCCGGCCATCGGAATCAACTGGGGTCCATGGGCCGAGGTTGGGCGTGCACAGGCGTTCGCCGACCTCGGTTTCTCGATGATCACCGTCGAGCAGGGCCTGGCAGCCATGAAGCTGCTGCTCGAGGCTGACCGATCGTGCACCGGCGTGTTCGGCCTGGATGCGCGGCAGTGGTTCCAGTCTTTCCCCGCGGCGTCCCGTTCGTCGCTGTTCAGCTCCCTGCGCGACACGTCAGCTACGCCGCAAGAAAGTGACGGGTGGATCAGGGCCGAGCTCGACGCGTTGGACCCGGGCGCGCGGGCCGCCCGTCTGGCGTCGCTGATCGCCGACGAGATCAAGGTGGTCCTCAGGTCGGCGGATCCGATCGACCACGATGCGGCGCTTGCGTCACTGGGCCTGGACTCGCTGATGGGCCTCGAACTACGGAATCGGCTCGAATCGCGGTTGACGATCACGCTTCCTGTTGCGCTCGTCTGGGCGTACCCGACGATCTCCGAGTTGGCCGTCGCGATGTGCGAACGGCTCGGCTATACAGAGTCCAATTCCGAAGCGGCGCTGTCCCAATCCGAGATGGCCCTGCTCTCTGACATTGTCGCGGCCAGTGAGTTGCACGTAGCCACGGGGGTCGACGAATCATGACCGATATCGCTGAGCTGGCCGCCCAGCTATCGCCCAAGGCGCGTGAGCTCCTTGCCCGCGAACTCGCCCGCGCCGGGACCCCGGTGCCCGCCGAGTCGGCCACCGCAGAGCCGATCGCGCTCATCGGGATGGGTTGCCGCCTGCCCGGCGGCATCGTCGGCCCGGAGAGCTATTGGGATTTCCTGATCCGCGGCGCAGACGGAATAAGCGAGGTGCCGTCCGATCGCTGGGATGCCGACGAGTTCTATGATCCCGACCCGGCGGCCCCAGGCCGGATGACGACGAAGTGGGGCGGCTTCATCTCCGACGTCGCCGGTTTCGATGCCGAATTCTTCGGCATTTCGCCCCGTGAGGCGCAGGCCACAGACCCCCAGCAGCGGGCTCTGCTCGAAGTGGCGTGGGAAGCGCTCGAACACGCAGGGATTCCCCCGGATTCACTGGCCGGAAGCCGTACGGCGGTGATGGCGGGCCTATCGACGATGGACTACATGCTTGTCAGCGTGGAACATCGAGCCGAGATCGATGCGTACCTGAGCACAGGAATCCCGCACAGCTCGGCCGTCGGCCGGATCTCGTATCTGCTGGGATTGCGGGGTCCCGCGGTGGCGGTGGACACCGCGTGTTCATCATCGCTGGTTGCGGTTCATCTGGCCTGTCAAAGCCTGCGGCTGCGGGAAAGTGATCTGGCGCTCGCGGGCGGAGTGCAACTGAATCTTTCGCCGTACATCGGCATTGCCTTGTCGAAGTATTCGGCGCTCTCACGGGTCGGTCGGTGCAAGGCCTTCGACGCCGCCGCGGACGGCTTCGTGCAATCCGAGGGTTGCGGGATGGTGGTGCTTAAGCGGTTGAGCGATGCCCGGCGCGACGGCGACCGGGTGTTGTCGGTGTTGCGTGGCAGCGCCGTCAACCAGGACGGCCGGTCGAACGGGATGACCGCGCCCAACGCAGCAGCGCAACGCGAGGTGATCACCGAGGCGCTGCGGGCGGGCGACGTCGCGGCAGGCACCGTCAACTATGTCGAGGCCCATGGCACCGGCACTCCGCTCGGCGATCCGGTCGAATTCGAGGGGCTCGCATCGACATACGGTCGCGGAGAAGGCAGGTGCGCACTTGGCGCGGTGAAAACCAACCTCGGTCATCTGGAGGCAGCGGGCGGCGTCGCAGGTCTGATAAAAGCGACGATGGCGTTGCGGCACGGGCAGATTCCGGCCAACCTCCACTTCAACGGCTGGAACCCGGCGATCGACGCGTCGTCGACCCGGTTCTTCGTGCCCACCGAGTTGACGCCGTGGCCCACGACCGCTGCGCCGCGGCGCGCGGCTGTGTCGTCGTTCGGCTTCAGCGGAACCAATGCGCACGTGGTACTCGAGCAGGCCCCTCCCGTCGGCGAGCCGCCACCGCGACGCGGGGGTTCCGTGACCACGCTTGTGGTCTCGGGTAGGACGCCCAAACGGTTGGCCTCGATGGCGGCGGTGCTCGTCGACTGGATGGCAGGCGACGGCGCCGAGGTACCGCTGGCCGATGTAGCGCACACGCTCAACAACCATCGCACCCGGCATCGTCACGTTGCGGCGGTGTGCGCACGCGATCGCGGCGAGGCGGTGGCCGGCCTCCGGGCACTGGCCACCGACCAGCCGGTCGCCACGGTGATGGGCCCACGCGACGCACGATGCGGACCGGGGACCGTATTCGTTTACTCGGGCCAGGGCTCGCAATGGGCCGGTATGGGCCGCCAACTCATGGTCGATGAGCCGGCTTTCGCTGCGGCGATCGCCGAACTCGAGCCGGAATTCCGCACTCAGACCGGCTTTTCGTTGACGGAGGTGCTGGCGTCCGGCGACGAAATCCACGGCATCGACCGGATCCAGCCGGTGCTGGTGGGCATCCAGCTTGCGCTGACCCGACTTTGGCGTTCCTACGGTGTGGAACCAGATGCGGTCATTGGGCACTCGATGGGTGAAGTCACCGCCGCAGTGGTGTCCGGCGCCCTGAGTGTGGCCGATGGGCTACGGGTGATTGCCACCCGATCACGCCTTTTGGCGGGACTCGCAGGCATCGACGTGGCTTCTGATCACGCGGCTGTGGACCCCGTGCTGCCAGAACTGCGGTCCGCACTGGCCGACCTCAAGCCATCCGCCTTGTTCATTCCGCTCATCACCACTGCGCTGCACCCAGCCAGCGGTACAACGGTTTTCGACGCAGATTACTGGGCGGCGAATCTACGCAACCCGGTACTTTTCAGCGAGGCGGTCATGTCGGCCGGAAAAACGTACGGGACATTCGTCGAAGTGAGTCCGCACCCAATACTCACCGAAGCCATCGGCCAAACCTTGGGATCCGTTGACCATGAGGTGCTGTCGTCGATGAACCGGCACCAACCCGAAACCCTGTATTTTCACCTTCAGCTCGCGGCGATTGCGGCGCAACCACATCGATCGGTTACTTCCACCGCAACGGGTGGGCGGCTGGCCGACATTCCGCGCACTCCTTGGCTCCATGTGACCCACTGGCTCATAGATCGCTCCGCTCCTGCGCCCGGGCCGCAGGTGCTCCTGCTGTCCGCTTCGAGCCGCGAAGCGGTGGACACAACACGCGTCGCCCTTGGCGCTGAATTGGCCGGTGATGACGACGTGAACATGTCGGATGTGGCGTTCACGCTTGCACGCCGCCAGAAAGACACCACCCGGATGGCGGCGGTCGTCCACGATCGGCGACACGCGGTCAAGGTCCTGCAAGAGCCGGAGCACGAGAACGCCTTCGTCGGTGAAGCCGCTGCCGACGAAACATCCTCTGACCGAGTCGTCTTTGTCTTTCCCGGCCAGGGAGCGCAGCACGTCGGGATGGCCCGCGGCCTGTACGACACCGAGCCGGTATTCGCCGAGCACTTCGACCGCTGCGCGGCCTCCTTTCTCGATGAGCTTGGCATTGACCTAGGGACCGAGCTTTTCGATGGAGCCGGGCCCGGCCTGGAGCGAACCGACCGAGCGCAGCCTGCGCTCTTCACGGTCGAATACGCCTTGGCGAAGTTGATTGAATCCTATGGCGTCCACGCCGCGGCATTATGTGGCCACAGCATCGGCGAATTCGTTGCGGCCGCGCTGGCGGGGGTGTTCGATCTCGAGACAGCGATCAGTGCGGTATCGCTGCGCGCCCGCCTGATGCACGCCTCGCCGGCGGGCGCAATGATCGCGGTGCCGTTGGGACCCGGTGAAATCGCCGAACACCTTCCACCTGACGTCGACGTCTCCGCGATAAATGATCACGGTAGCTGCGTGGTCGCCGGAACGAAGGAAAGCATCCGCGCGTTCACGAATCAGCTTTCCGGGCAGGGCATAACCGTTCGTCGGGTCCGGACCGCGCACGGCTTTCATTCCCGTTCGATGGACGAGGTGCTGCCGGAGTTCGAAGGCTTCCTTTCGGGGCTTGCACTCCGCAAGCCCGATATACCGTTGTTGTCCAACGTCACTGGGAGTTGGCTTACCGACGCCGAGGCGACCGACCCCGGCATGTGGGCGCGGCAGGTGCGCCAGACGGTGAGATTCGCCGACGAAGTCGATGCGATGCTTGCGCATCCGTTCCGAGTCCTGGTGGAGGTCGGACCGGGTGGGAGCCTCACGGCGTCCGCCGTGCGTCACCCGAGATGGTCGAACGGGCATCGCGCCGTCCGGCTCATGCGTCACCCGACTCAGAACAGAGACGATCGCGACGTATTCCTGCTCGGGCTCGGGCAACTCTGGGCGGCGGGTATCGACGTCGACTGGGCGCCACTGTCGTCCGGACGCCGACCAAGAGTCGTCTCTTTATCCGGCTATCCGTCTGCGCACGAGAGGAATTCGGTCGGTCCGAAGCGCGCTGAACACTCAGCACGCACTGAACCGTCTGAAGACGACCAGTCCCACATCGAGGCGGCTTTACAGGGAATTGTGGCGCAGTGTCTGGGGCTCGGCTCGGTCGATGTGAACGCGGACTTCTTCGATATCGGCACCGACTCGTTGATCGCGGCAGGCGTTGCCTTGAGAGCGGCCAATGAGGGTCTTGACGTCACGCCGCAGGATTTGTACGAGCACCCGACGGTGGCGCGGTTGGCGAAGGCGGTCGCCGGCCGATATCTGGCAGGTGGGCTGACGCACAAGCCGCCAACTGATGAGGTCAACCCGCCGGTCCCGCCGAATATTGCGCATTTCCTTGAACGCGGCCTGCAGGAACCGGGACGCTGGCGTGTCCCGATGATCCTGCGGCTCGATCCAAGAATCACGCTGGACGATGTGCGGTCCGTGTTGACGGCGCTGACGAACACGCATGACGCATTGCGTTTGCAGATCGTCGAGCGGGCCGGAACATGGGAGCAACAGATCGCCCCACCGCAGGAGTTCGCGCAACTTTCGGTTGGATCGCTTGCCGAAGAGATCGTCGGGGACAGCGGGCGCGAGCGGGCGGCGATCGTCGACATCCTAGGTGAGGTCATGGCTGACCAAGGTCTGGCGAACACGCCGCTGGCAGCGGTCTATGTCGCTGGGCCCCATGGCGACTCCCGCTACCTGGGAATCACCCTGCACGAAACGGCGTGCGACAACGCAGCACGAGAGATTCTGGTCGCCGACTTGTTCACTGCGTTCGCACAACGGATGGCCGGACAGGAAATCCTGTTGCACCCGACCACCACGACGTGGCGTGAATGGTCGCATCGGTGCGCCGAGCTCGCCGGTCATCCCGCTGTCATCGCCAGTCGCGAATACTGGCTTGCGAACTTGACGAGCGTCACAATGCGATTGGGCGACGACCGTGTCGACGGACGTCCGCACGCCGGTGACACGTCGAGGCTGTCGTCGGCGCTGACGACCGACCAGACAACCGAGGTCGACGACGCCAGGCGGCGGACGAAGAGAACCATGGACGCGATGCTCCTCGGCGCGCTGTCCCGAACGATCGCGCACGTGATCGGCGAGGGCGTCGTCGCGGTGGATCTGGAGGGCGCAGGCCGTTCCGTTCTCAAGCCCGACGTGGATTTGCGCAGGACGGTGGGTTGGTTCACCACGATCTACCCGGTCCCGCTGACGTGCACAACGGAGGCACAGGCCAGCGCGACCGAACTGTTGGAAAACATCAACGAGACCCTCTCAGCGGTACCGCATTACGGCATCGGCTATGGGCTGCTGCGGTACATGTTTGCGCCGACCGCGCGCCATCTGGCGGCCGCGCGCCCACCCGACATCCATTTCTCCTACCTGGGCACGATTCCAGTTCCGCCTGCGGGGGTTGGGCCGATCGAGTTCGACTCAGAAGTCGATATGGCGGTGCGCGAGACGATTCCAGGCCTCGGCCATGCCGTCGAGCTTCGGGTGTACCGCTTCTCCGGTGCGCTGCGCTTCGACTGGTGGTACGACACCCGCTGTGTCGAGCGGGCGACGGCGGAGGCGCTGGCGCAGCATTTCCCGGTAGCGCTCGCAGAGCTGACCCGGCAGGCGAGCGAATCGACGCCCATGGATCACGAAGCCGACGGGGCGGTAACGGCGCTGACTCTTGTCGATTTGTCGGCTACGGATACAGGCTAGGAGCACCCAATGTCCAACACCGACAAGGGCGTCATCGTCAGACACGTCAGTAAATCGTTCGGAGAGGTCGTCGCACTGCGTGACATCAGCTTCGAGGTGGGCCGCGGTGAGGTCATCGGTCTGCTCGGGCCAAACGGCGCGGGCAAAACCACGATGGTGGACATCCTCTCGACCCTCAGCTTGCCCGATGGCGGCGAGGCAGAAGTCGCCGGGCACAATGTCGTCTCCGACCCGGCTGGGGTGCGGCGATCGATCATGCTCACCGGTCAGCATGTGGCACTTGACGACATGCTCACCGGTCGTGAGAACCTCGTCCTGTTCGGTCGTTTGCAGGGACTCAAGAAGACGGCCGCCCGGTCGCGGTGTGAGGACCTCCTCGCCGAGTTCGACCTGCTACATGCCGGGGATCGACTCGTCAGCACATACTCCGGTGGGATGCGGAGGCGGATCGACATCGCCTGCGGTCTTGTGGTCCGTCCCGAAGTGGCGTTTCTCGACGAGCCGACCACTGGGCTGGATCCGAGGAGCAGACAGAGCATTTGGGACCTGGTTGCCGAGTTCAAGAATGCGGGCATCGCGACATTGCTGACGACGCAATATCTCGAGGAGGCCGATGCGCTGAGTGACCGGATCATCGTCATCGATCACGGAGCGATCATCGCTGAAGGAACCGCCGATAGTCTGAAGGAGCACACCGGTGGCGCTTTCTGCGAGATTGTGCCGAGAGACCTAAACGATCTGCCAATCGTGGCGGACGCGCTTGGCGAGCTGTTGCCGGACAAGAGCAGGGCCGCGCTGTCGTCGGCGTCGGACCGCCTGTCCATCCCCGCGCCAGACGGAGCGAACACACTGGCCAAGGCGCTGCGGTTGGTGGAGGCAGCGAACATACAACTGGCCGACATCGCGCTACGGCGACCGTCACTCGACGAGGTCTTCCTGGCTCTGACCGACAAAACGATCTCCGACAACCAGCCGAAATCCGCTGCCGCGAAGCTGTCCTGATGATCATCCCGGCCGGAGAGAGACCTGCGCCCGTGAGGTTGCGGCAGTGGTGGGTGCTGACGGTCCGCGTCATCAAACCGACACTGCGCAACGGTGAACTGCTCACTCCGCCCGTCACGTCGGTGGTTTTCACGATCGGCTTCTACATACCGCTCAAAAAGCTGATGGGACACTTCACGAACGGGATGAGCAGCTATGCGCAGTATGTGACGCCGCTGATAGTGCTGCAGGCCATCGCGTTCGCCGCTGTGTTGACGGCTTTCCGGTCAGCGACCGACGCGGTGTTGGGCATCAATCAACGATTCGGCTCCATGCCGATCGCCCCGTTAGCCCCCTTGGGCGCCCGCATATCGGCGAGCATGGTCCGCTGTTCGACAGCATTGGCGTTCGCGATCCTGTGCGGCCATGTCATCGGGTTCCGCTTTCACGCAGGCGCCGGATTCGCTGCGGCCTTCTGCATCGTGGCCTTGATGATCGGCGTGGCACTGTCGCTGTTGGGCGATCTGGTCGGTGCTGCAACGATGAACCCGGAAGCGACCACTCATCTGCTGATGCTTCCGATGTTGATTTTCGGATTGCTGTCGGTCGGCGTCCAACCGGTCGAACAGTTCCCCGGCTGGATCCAGCCCTTTGTTCGCGATCAGCCGATCTCACAGTTCATCTATGCGCTGCGTGCACTGGCAGGTGACTCGACACCCGCAGCAGGCGCGGCGAACTGGTCTGTCATCGGTCCTGCCGTGGCGTGGCTGATCGGCACGATCGTGATAGTGCTTCCGCTGTATGCCTACCGATCTTCGAGGCGGCGATGATGACTGCCACCGGAGAATCTCAAACAACAGGCCGGTTGTTGTTCGGCGCGCCTCCTGCGGTTTCCAGGCCATCCTTCGAAAGGTCCCCGTGGCGCCTCATCGTGCAGACCCGGCTTCAGATGGGGCGAATCCTGCGCGGTTGGTCACGCGATGTGACGACGGCCCTCGAGGCGCTCGTCGTGCCCATGGCGCTCCTGTTCACCTTGAACCTAGTTCTTGGTAAGGGTATTTCGCAGGTGTCGGAAGAAAGTGCGCTTTATGGCAGCGTCCCGATGGTGGCCATGGTAGGAGCGATGTCAGGGGCCACCGTCAGCGGACTCGCCTTGATGCGAGAGCGCACCGGCGGCCTGCTTTCCCGATTGTGGGTGTTGCCAGTTCACCGTGCGTCAGGGATGTTCTCGCGCGTCGCTGCCGACGCCGTCCGGATCTTCCTCACCACCGTTGCAATCCTGTGCGTCGGGCTGCTGTTGGGCTTCCGATTTCGGCAGGGGATTACAGAATCGCTGGCATGGCTCTTTGTACCCGTTGTCTTTGGACTCGCCTTTTGCACATTCATCAACACGATCGCGCTCTATGTCACCAAGGTGATTGTCGTTGAGTCGACGGCGCAGATCTATGCGCTGTTGATGTTCTTCTGCACAGGTTTCGTACCGCTCGACCAGTATCCGTCCTGGATTCAACCGGTGGTCAAGCACCAGCCGTTGACTTACGCCGTCGAAGCGATGCGGGGATTGGCCCTGGGTGGTCCGTTGCTTTCTCCGATGACCGGCTTGCTGATGTGGTCCGCAGGCATCATCGCCGTCTGCGCAATCCCGTTGGCGTACGGCTATCGCCGGGCAAGTATGCGGGGATAGGCGGCCGCATGGATTTCCCGGCATCAGTCGTCCGGCCCCTCTCGCGAAGCGAGGAAATGTTCGCCGACATGCAGAACTACATGGGGCTCGCGACACATGTGACGGGCTCGGTCGATGTCGACGCGATGTCCGACGCCTTCGACGCCCTCCTGCACGCACACCCGATTCTCAACGCTCACCTGGAGCGGAGACCTGACGGCCGCCATCAGTTTGTTGTCGACGATCTTCTCCACCCGGGGATCAGGGTGCTCGAATCCCCCGAAGGCTCATCGGCCGCCGGCGCCAACGCGCAACTCGATCAATACGTCTCACTGATCAATCTGAATCTGGCACTCACGGACGACGGTGCCGAACTGTGTCTGCACATCCACCACAGTCTTGCGGATGCGCACCATCAGTTTGCCCTCGCTCACCAGTTCTTCGCCTACTACACCGATCTCGCCAGCACCGGCAGCATCAGTGATGTCACCGTCAATCCTGCACCTGAATCCCTTGAGGACATCCTTGCGGAGCGCGGCATTCGGAAGCAACGGCGGTCAGGGTTCGAACGGTTCATGCCTGCGATGTTCGCCTATGATCTGCCTCCGTCGAGACGGGCAGTCACCGGCGATGCCCCGGCCAAGCCGATTTCGGTGCCACTCGCGCGGTGCTGGCTGACTGAGCGGGAAACCCGTGATCTGATGGCGCTCTGCCAAGAGAACCGGGTGAGCCTTTCTACGGTGGTCTCCGCGGCTATTCTGCTGGCGGAGTGGCAGATTCGGGGAACACCCAACATCCCGATTCCATACATCTATCCTGTCGACCTGCGCTACCTGCTTTCGCCTCCCGTGTCCGCGACGGGTAGCACCAACCCCTTGGGCGTGGCGACGTTTCTTGCGGAGATCGACTCGCGAACAGACCTCGTGGAACTGGCGGGCGACATCGCGCAGACCTTCCGGACAGACCTGTCCGATGGTGTCATCCAGCAGTCGTTGCTCCACTTCAGCCCGCAGTACGTGGGAAACCCGCCAGGCCTTCCCGATGTCGTGATGTGCACTGACGGAGGACCCGCGCCGACCATGCGCACTCCCGCGAACCTGGTGGTCGACGGTGTTCACGGCGAAATGTGGCTGACCGCATCGACAGGAGTCGACATCTACTGCACCGGAATCTTCCTCGATCGCCTGTGGATCGAGCACTATTCACATGCGCCCGCAGCCGACAAGAGAATCGAGGGCATACGTGCTGTCCTCTGCTCCGCGCCTTCCCAGTACAGCTGGGCCATGGAATAACACCGTCGCATCCTCAAAGCCGCCGCAGCCCTCGAAGAAGTCGTGCGTAGGGCGACAGAGACGCAGCGATCCCGCGTATTCGCTGTTGTGCCACACTGCCATTGAAGACCACCAGGTAGCGAACGCCGTGGTCCCGCCATTCCGCCACCTGGTCGAGAACTTCGGATGGAGTGCCGTTCAGGGTCATCTCATCCATCAGCGATCGCGGCACCTTCGCGGCGTATGACAGTACGTCGTCCTTGTCGATGGTCTGGGGGATGAGATCCTGGGCGCCGGAGAAGTTCGGACCGAGCGGGTGTTCAGCGCCGTGGCGCGCCCACGCCTCTGCCGGGGCGGCGAGGGCGATGGATCTGCTGACGACCGAGTTCAGCACTTCGTCCACCTGACCGCGAGTCGGCGCGGTGACGATACCGCGAAACAGCCCGGGAGTGATCGACATCGGATCGCGGGCCGCATCGGACGCGGCGGCACGTACCCGCTCGAGGGCGTCGGCATAGTCGCCGGGACGTCCGTGCATCAACGGCAACCAGCCATCGGCATAGCGGCCCGTTGCTCGCAGCATCTTTGGGCCGTGCGCGGCGACCCAGATTTCGGGCCATTTCCCGCGATAGGGAGGCAGAGCGAAGGTGGCGTTCCGTAACGGGAAGTACGGCGAGTCGCGCGAAACCAGCTCGCCGCGCGACTCCCACAGCGCCCTGATTGTCGCTATGCCCTCCTCAAACCGTGTCACCGGTCTGCTCATGTCGACGCCGTAGGGTTCGTTGCCCTCACGTTCGCCGACGCCGATGCCGAGGATTGCCCGACCACGGGTCAACAGGTGCAGAGTCGCCGCGGCCTGCGCTGTCACCGCTGGATTGCGGCGACTGGTATCGGTCACACATATGCCAAGTCGCAGCCGACCCAACCGATTGCGTGCCGCGAAGTTTCCCAACATGGTCCACGGCTCGAGGAATGCGTCGACGTCGGGGACCACGCTGGTTCCCGCGAGGTACTCGGGCGTCGCGATCGAGCGGGGCACCAACCCGTTGAGATGATCCGTTACCCAGAATGAGTCAGCCCGTGCCGCCGCGGCGGACAGATAGCTGAGGCGGGTCATCGCTCCGGCCGAGATTCGTGAGTTGACTGGCGCGGCAACTACGCCGAAGCGAAATTCGTTCTTGATCAACAGATCACCGGGCCGCTGTCATCGCGGACTCGTCGGCCGACAGCATCTCCGATAGATGCTCGGCGAGAGCGCGCACGGTGTTGTGCGCGGCGATGGTCTTCGGAGTCAGCCGAATTCCGGTTTCGGTTTCGATGCGGGCGCGAAGTTCGAGGTTACTCAGCGAGTCGAGACCGTGATCGGAGAAAGGACGATCGGGATCAATGGACCGTCGCAGGATCAGACCGACCTGCTGGCCGACCAGACGCCGGAGACGGCCGGTCCATTCCTCCGGTGGCAGCGAACGGAGCTCATTGGTGAACGCCGTGTTGTCTGACTGAATCTCGCCGTCGGCCCGGAACGACTCAGCGAACGGGCTGCGGCCCGCAACGGCGGGGAGCCACGGTGCGCCGATGATGGGGACGTACCCGCAGTAGCCGCGGTCGTAGCGCAACAGAGTCTCGAATGCGTATGCGCCTTCTTCGGGTGTGATCATCGCCGTTTCTCCCGTTCCCTCCAGGAACGCGGCGCGCCCGATCTCCGCCCATGCCCCCCATGCGATCGCCGTTGCGGGTAAGTCCTCGGCGCGGCGCCAGTGCGTGAAGGCGTCGAGCCAGCTGTTCGGCGCGGCGTAGGCGCCCTGGCCGGGGGAGCCGAGCAAGGCGGCCGCCGACGAGAATGAACAGAACCAGTCAAGTGGTTGCCCGGCGGTCGCGTTGTGCAGGTGCCAGGCGCCGTACACCTTCGGCGCCCAGTCCCGGTCGATGAGCTCATCGGTGATATTGGTGAGAGTGGCGTCCTCGACGACGGCTGCCGCGTGCAGCACACCGCGCAGAGGAAGCCCCGTCGCGGTCGCCACGTCCACGCATCTGGCTGCGGTGGCCAGCTCGGAGATGTTGCCGCTTACCACCTGAATGTCAGCTCCGGTCAAGCGGAGGCGATCGATTGTCCTCTGCGCCTTCGGACTTGGTTGCGAGCGGGCGGTCAGCACAATGCGGCCGCAACCGGCGACGGCCATTCTAGCGGCGAGGAACAGCCCAAGGCCGCCGAGGCCGCCCGTGACGATGTAGGCACCGTCGGGGCGGAAGGCCGGCGCCCGCTGCGGTGGTACCACTACGGTGGTGCTGCCGTCACGCGGAATCGAAAGCACCAGCTTGCCGGTGTGTTCGGCCGCGCCCATCGTCCGAATGGCAGTAGCCGCCTCGGCAAGTGGGTAGTTCGTGTGCTCGATCACGGGCAATGCTCCGTCAGCGACCAGCTCGTACACCCTGCGCAGCAGATCGGAAATCACTTGCGGGTGAGTGGTCGACATCAGCCAGAGGTCAACACCGTAGAACGAGAGGTTCCGGCGGAACGGGAAAAGCCCGAGGCGCGTGTCGCCGTAGATGTCACGTTTGCCGATTTCGACAAACCGCCCGCGGAATGAGAGCAGCTCCAAGCCGGCGCGCTGAGCAGCGCCTGGCAACGAGTTGAGCACGATGTCGACGCCGTATCCGTCGGTGTCACTGCGGATCTGGTCGGCGAACTTCGGTGACCGAGAGTCGTATACATGCTCAATTCCCATGTCGTGCAGCAGTGCACGCCTCTCGGGACTGCCCGCTGTCGCGAAGATCTCGGCGCCGGCCCACCGTGCCACAGCCACCGCCGCCTGCCCGACACCGCCGGTCGCGGAATGGATCAGCACCTTGTCACCGGCGGTGATCCTGGCCAGGTCATGTAATCCATACAGTGCGGTGGCGTACGGGGTGGAGACTGCTGCTGCCAATTCGGCGCTGATACCCGAAGGCAGCGGGGTCGCGACTCGGGCATCGCAGGTGACGAACGCGCCCCACGTGCCGTTCGCCATGCCCCCGACACGGTCACCCACTTGGTGTGCGGTGACGTCAGGCCCCAGCGCCGTCACCACACCGGCGAAATCAAGCCCGAGCGGTGGCGGTGATCCCGCATCTGTCGGCAAACGGCCATATGCGTTCAGCACATCTGCGAAGTTGACGCTCGAGGCGTCGACCGCAACCTCGATCTGGCCTGGCCCCGGTGGAATACGCGCAACGGCTGCCAGCTCCATCGTTTCCAGATCACCAGGGGTTCGAATCTCCAGCCGCATCCCATCGTGCCCACAGGTCGCCATCATGGTTCGGCGATCATCGGGAAGCAACGGGGCCGATTGCAACCGAGCGGTGTACCAATGGCCATCGCGCCAGGCTGTCTCGTCCTCAGCGGAGTCGCAGAGTAGTTCCCGCGCCACGTTCTCGATCTCGCCATCGTCATCGATGTCGATCTGTGTTGGCCGCAATTGTGTCTGCTCCGAACCGATTACCCGCATCAGGCCGCGTAATCCCGCCTGGTCCAAGTTGAGGTGGTCGTGCGGAAGAACAGCCTGGGCGCGAACAGTCATCAGATAGAAGCGCGGAGGTTCACCGGAGAACTCCGCAAGCTCGCCGGCGATCCGGACGAGGTGACGGACATGTTCCCGACCCCGCTGCAGGGTCTGGTCATCCGGTTCGGCGACGGGTGACGGACACAGGACCACGATCCCGGATATGCCGTCTGAGCGCAGATGGGTTTCGAGTTGTTCGGCCGCGGCCCGATGGTCGGCGTCCTGCGGCCAACACATCATCTTGCACAGCGCACCATACGATTTCAGTGCGTCGGTCAGTTGAAGTGCGAGAGGCTCGCCGGTCTCGGCGGTCGTGATCGCCAGCCAGACTCCAGCATCGCTGTCTGGTTCCACGGGCATGGTCCGCGGTTGCCATTCGACAGCGAGCAGTCGCTCGGCGAGTACCCGATCGCGCTCGCTTCCCTCAACAGATCCGGTACCCATCGTCAGGCCGCGTACAACCAGCAGCACCTTCCCGGTTTCGTCCAACACGTCGAGATCGGCTGTGACGTCCGTCCCGTTGCCCGGGGTTACTCGGGTGACGCAGTAACGAGCATCACGCGCCGAGCCATAGCCGCGGAGCAGTCGCGCGCTCAACGGCAACAACAGACCACCGCCCGCGGCGGCGGCCGCCGCCGGGTGTGCGGCGACGGTCTGAAAGCACGAATCCAGCAGCGCGGGATGAACGTCGTATGCCGCGTGCTGTGAGCGGATCGGGGCGGGAAGTCTTACCTCGGCGAACACGAACGGCGCGTCACCGTCGATGGTGCTCGCCGAGACCAGACCGGCGAACGCGGGGCCGGACCGGATCCCCCTGGCGTCCAGCGCATTCCGCAATTCTGTCCCGTCCAGCGTGTGGGGGTGGGCGGTGAGCACGGCAGATATGTCCACCCGGGGAGGTTCCTGCTGGTCGGAGGCGCGACGCAGAACACCCACAGCCCGTCGCGCGGGCTCCCCGGATTGCATTGTCGCAACGACGAATTCGGCGACACCGGGTTCATCAATCGTGGCGACGGCGGAGATCGGCGTTGCTTCGTCCAGCATGAGCATCTGTTCGAACCGGAGGTCGCACACCTCGGTGGCCTCGCCTAGCAGCGTGCGAGCGGCGGTCAATGCCATCTCGCAGTAGGCGGCCCCTGGCAGCACGGGCACATCGTGGATCCGATGGTCACCAAGCCATGGCAGTGCGCCAGTGCCTACGTCGCTCTGCCACACGTGTCGTTCCGGCTCCTCAGGCAGCCGCACATGCGATCCCAGCAGCGGGTGCACGGAAACACTGGTGTGACCGTCCGCATGGGGTTTTCGGTCGTTGGGCCGCAGGATCAGCGGACGGCGTGTCCATGTCGGCAGCGGCGCGTCGACGAGCCGACCGGTCGGGTACATCACCGCGAAATCCACTGCAGCGCCGGTGGCATGCAGGTCGGCCACGACGTCCAGCAGTCCGTGCGGCGTCGCCTGATCGCGGCGCAGGCCGGCGACGGCCTGTACCGGAATGTCGATCGCGTCGGCGCTCTGCTCCACTGCCCGGGTCAACAACGGGTGAGGAGACAACTCGGCGAAGATCCGGAACCCGTCTTCGAGCGACGCCTGCACCGCGCGGGCGAACTCGACGGGGTGGCGCAGGTTGTCAACCCAGTAGCGGGCATCGCAGACCGGTGTGCCGCGGGGGTCGTCCAGGGTCGCGGAGTAGAGGGGGATCGTCGGGGCCATCGGGGTGAGTTCGGCCAGGGCGTCGGCCAGCTCGGCGAGGATCGGATCCACCTGAGGCGAGTGCGAGGCGACGTCGACCGCCACCTCGTTGGCGGGCACGTCGCGCGCCTCCCACATCGCAACCAGGTCGCGAACCCTCTGCGTCGCGCCTCCGATAACCGTCGATTGTGGCGATGCGACCACCGACACCACGACGTCTGCGACGCCACGGGCATCCAGTTCTTCGCGGACCCGGGATGCGGGGAGTTCGACGGAGGCCATCGCGCCCGCCCCGGCGAGTCGGGACAGCAGACGCGACCGGCGGCAGATAACGCGCACACCGTCGTCGAGCGACAGTGCCCCTGCGACGACCGCCGCCGCGACCTCGCCAAGAGAATGCCCGATGACCGCGCCGGGTCGAACACCGCGGGACTGCATCGCGGCAGCAAGCGCGACCTGCATGGTGAACAGGGTCGGCTGGATCCGGTCGATACCGCCGAGCACCGCAGGCGCGGACATCGCCTCGGTCACCGAGAAACCGGCCTCGCGGGCAATGAGTGGCTCCGCTTGTGCAACCGTCGCGGCGAATGCCGGTTCGGTTGTCAGGAGCCCGGCGCCCATCGCGGCCCATTGCGACCCCTGTCCGGAGAACACCCACACCGGGCCGCGGTCGTCGTTGCCCAGCGCAGGCGGGTATTCAGTGGTGGATCCGACGATCTCGTGCAGACCATCGCCCAACTCCGCGAGGCTGGTCGCCATTACCGAGGCGCGAACCGGGCGGTGCGCACGACGACGCGCCAACGTATAGGCCAAATCCCGTGGATTGAGGCCTTCGGCATGGGTATTGACCCACTCCGCCAGTCGGCTCGACGTTCGGCGCAACTCGTCTTGCGACGTAGCCGACAGGGTGAAGAGCAGTGGGCGAGTCGGTCCCGCTGCGGGTGTTGGGGCGTCATGTGAGGCAGTTTCGGGAGCTTGTTCCAGCACGGCGTGCACGTTCGTCCCCGACATGCCGTACGACGACACTGCAGCTCGCATCGCTGCTCTGTCAGAGTTAGTCGGCCACTCCATAATCTGTTGTGGCACAGTCAATCCAGACCCCAGTCGGGCGAGTTCGTCTGGCAGCCGGGTGAAGTGCAGCACCGGCGGCACCATGCCGTGCTGCAACGAAAGGACGGTCTTGATCAGCCCGACGGTCCCCGCCGCAGACTCGGTGTGCCCAAGGTTGCTCTTGACGGATCCGAGCAGACACCGGTGGCCGTCCAGGCCATATACCGTTGCCAGGCTGGCGAATTCGATCGGGTCGCCGACCGGCGTCCCGGTGCCGTGGGCCTCGACCACACCAATCGTGCAGGCGTCCGTTCCGGCCGCGGTCAAGGCGGCCCGGTACACCTCAACCTGCGCGTCCAGCGAGGGTGTCACGATACTCTCACTGCGGCCGTCCTGATTGGCGGCCGTGCCGCGCAGCACTCCTAGGATCCGGTCCCCGTCGGAAAGCGCGTCGGAAAGTCGCTTCAGCAGCACGACGGCGCAACCCTCTGAGCGCACGAAACCATCCGCGGCGATGTCGAACGCGTGACACCGTCCGGTGGGGGACAGCATGCCGTGCACCGACGCCGAGATGAATATGCGGGGATCCAGCATCACACTGCACCCGCCGGCCAGTGCGAGGTCGCTCTCACCCTCGTGGAGGCTGCGGCAGGCCAGGTGCACCGCGAGAAGGCCAGAGGAACAAGCCGTATCGACCGTGATGGCGGGGCCGCGCAAGCCCAGCGAGTACGCGATCCGCCCCGAGGCCACGCTGAACGCTGTGCCGAGATAACCGTAGGTCTTGTCGAGAGCATCCGCATCCGCAGTCAGCAGCGTGTAGTCGTCGTGACACAGGCCCACGAATACACCCGTGGACGAGCCGGACAATGATGGCGGCGCGAGCCCAGCGTGTTCTATTGCCTCCCAAGAGGTTTCCAGTAACAACCGCTGTTGCGGGTCGATCGCCGTCGCTTCCCGTTCTCCGTACCCGAAGAACTCGAAATCGAAACCCGCGACGTCGTCGAGAAAACCACCCCACCGCGACACCGATCGACCCGGCACCCCCGGCTCAGGGTCGTAGAACTCGTTGATGTCCCACCGCTGCGCGGGAACCTCGGTGATCACGTCGTCACCTCGCACCAGCGCTTGCCACAGCCGGTCGGGCGAGTCGATACCTCCGGGAAGCCGGCACGCCATCCCGATCACGGCAACCGGGGTGACTGGCTTACCGCCCACAGCGTTCACCGGCTTAAACGTCCAAGCGGGCGAACTGACCGCGTTGGTACAGGTCCACACACGCAGATCGGCGAACCTTCCCGCTTGCCGTGCTCGGCAGTGAGCCGGGGGCTACCACGACCAGATCCGCGACGGTGAGGCCGTGCGAGTCGGATATCGCGGCGTTGACATCGCTTTTGACTGTCTCGACTCCTCGTTCGGCGTTGCCGAGTTCGATGATCGCGACAAGCTGTTCCGTGCGATCTCCGGGGACCGCGATCGCTGCGGCGCGGCCGCCCGTGATCTGCGTAATGGTTGCCTCGATGTCGTCCGGATAGTGGTTGCGGCCGTAGACAATCAGCAGATCCTTGATGCGTCCCATGATGAAGAGCTCGCCGTCGCTGATGGCGCCGAGGTCGCCGGTCCGCAGCCAGGGACCCTCTGGCGTACCAGACGAAGGCGCGGCCAGGGTCGCACCGAAGACGCGCTGCGTATCGTCGGGTCTCTGCCAATACCCCATTGCGACGTTTTCGCCGTGGACCCAGATCTCACCTACCGTGCCCGCCGGACATTCATGCCGGGTTTCCGGTTCGACGATCCGTACCGCGGGTGCACGGGGAACGCCATAGCTGAGCAGTGTCGTCCCGCCGCTGCTGCATCGCTCCGCGTGGCCCGCGGCCAGTTCCTCCGATTCGAAGGCGACGGCCTTGGGCGGTTCTCCGGACGGGCGCGTTGCGACGTACACCGTTGCTTCGGCAAGTCCATACGACGGCCGCACTACAGTGTCCCGAAGACCGAAGCGGGCGAATCGCTCGGTGAAGCGTTGGAGTGCTGCGGTATGAATCCGCTCACCGCCGCAGACGATGGCGAGTACGTCGTCGAGGTTCAGTCCTGCCATGTCCTCGTCCGACGTGGCCTGCGCAGTCAAATCAAATGCGAAGTTTGGTATCGGCGAAAACGATCGAGGATTGCCGGCCAGCAACTGCATCCACCGAGCAGGCCGCTGCACGAATGACAACGGGCTCATCAGGATGCTGTGAAGTCCCGCCAGAATCGGAGCGCAGACGCCGATGAACAGACCCATGTTGTGATAGAGCGGCACCCATGACACCACCGTCGTATCTGGTGGCGTGACGTTTCCGTATGTCTCGAAGTACGCGGCCTCGATCTGCTTGTAGTTGGCGACAAGGTTGGTGTGCGAGACCATGACTGCAGCAGGGAGACGCGTCGACCCAGAGGTGTACTGAAGGTAGGCGATGCTGGGATAGTCGATTCCCGCTGAATCGAATGTGTTCGGGGAGTTGGAATTCAGTCGATCAATTGGGATCAGCGACGGGACGGCCTGGCTGTCGTGGGACTGCAGGTACTCCGCGGCGTCGCCTGCTATGGCCGAGGTTGTCAGAACGACCGACGGTGAGCAATCGCGCAGCACGGATTGAATGTGCTCATCATGTCCCATCTGCGGGTCGGTGAGCGGAACCGCGATGAGCCCGGCCTGCATCGCCCCGGCGAAGGCGGCCACGTAGTCGAGGCCCTGCGGTATGAGAATCAACGCTCTGTCACCGGCGGATGCGTGGCGACTCACCTCCCGTGCAACGCTCGAGGTTCGTCGATAAAGGCCGGACCATGTCAGGCTTTCGGGCCGACCGGCCCAGTCGTCGTAGTTCATGTACGTGAACGCCGTGGCGTCGGGCTGTTGTGCGGCGCGCTCACGCAACGACGCGGAAATCGATGACTCTAATACCGGCATCGCGTACCCCTCCTGCTCGGCGATTCCCGAGATGAGTTTGCCTCGGGTTGCAGGCAAGCCTTCACTGCCGCCCGCATCTCAGCGCTGCCGATGAGCCCGTCGTGTCCAGTGCCCGCCGCGACCTCCTGGATTTCCGCGGGGATGGCCTCCGCGATGAGGTGTGAATCGCGCAGTGGCACTGACGCATCCGTCGGGTCGTGCAGGATCCGAACCCGAACGGAGCTCGGCAGACCAAGTGTTCTGATGTCCCAGTGAGATACCGGGACTCCGTCGCGGCGGTCGAGTTCCCGATAGATCCGCAGGGCGACGGGCCGGGGCAGGCTTCTCTGCATTGCCCACCGGTCGAGTACGTGCGACAGCGAGCACGCCGGAGCGAGCAAGAGCAAATCACGCACGCGCGTCGTCTCGGATTCCGCCACGGCTGCCACCGCAGGAATCGACCCGAGGGAATGCGCGACGATGGTGTGAATGCTCGGAAAGCGCTGCAGAACTCCCGACGTAGCGCTGGCATATTCGGTGATCGTCGCTTCTGTGCCCGGTGAAACGCCGTGCCCTGGAGCGTCGAAACTGAGCACTGACTCACCGCCCGCTAGCACCGCATCCACAACAGCTGACATCGTGGTGCTGTCGGTGCCCCACCCGTGCAGTGCGAGCACCGTCGGTTCGTCATCGCCCCACACGTAGACTGCGGCCACCCTTGGTACCTCATCCAGTTTCAGCCTGCGGGCACCCAAGGGACACAGGTCATCCGGGAAGCTGTCCAGACTACGGGTGTTGATGAACAGCGACGTGTGTACGCGCCCCGCAACGCCCGGCATCAGGCGGTGGGCGCGCGCCAACATCCTCGCGAGATTCATACGTCGGCTCACGCGGGGCCGGCCTTCACGGGATCGGCTCGTTGCATGCGATGGGTGGAGTACAAGCCCGTGATGGGGTCATAGAACCGGCAGTTGCGCAGGATGCTCCACAGTTTGGGCACACTGGCCTTCTCCACCCGCACCATGTCCGGGTATGCCTGCGTCAGCGCGGCCTGCGCCTTGCCGAGGTTGTAGAACGGCACGGCGGTGGACACGTGGTGGGCGGTGTGCAGCGAGATGTTGTGGGTGAGGAACAGCAGCCACCGCGGATACATGAAGTCCGTTGTCACGAGGAGCTTGCTCGCGTTACGCGTCCAATACTGAGCGGGCAGGAACGGGATGTCTTCGGAGCTGTGGTGCATGAGCGTGGTGATGCTGAACCAGGTATGGATGGCAAGCCACGGCGCCACGAAGCACAGCAGAAGGCCCTGCCAACCGGTGAGGTAGGTAAGCATTGCGAGGTATGCGCCGCCGACGGCGACAACCCACACCACCGACCGCAGCACTTCGCGGCGAGTCGCCTTCTTCGGGAAGGTGGAAGGTCGTATCGACTGCACCCAGTAGTTGATTGAGCCTGCCCATACCGCCCAAGTCCGCATGCTGACATAGAGAATGCGATGCCGCAGGGGCATCCGGCCGTACACCGCTTCAGATATCGGTCGCCAGTCGTTGTCGAGTTCCAGGCTGTTGGTATGTGTGTGGTGCCAGTTGTGCACGTGTCGCCACGCGTGAAAGGGGTAGAGCAGCGGCAGGAGCGCCACATGGCCGACAAGGAAGTTCAGCCTGCGGCTCCGTGAGAACGAGCCGTGACCGCAGTCATGGCCGATGCAGTGCATTCCCCAGCCGCCGAGTCCCGCGATGACGACCAGCGGCACGATCAAATACCACTGATCAAGAAGGGCTATCCCGATAACGGCTCCGACATATAACGCCGCGCTCACGGCCAGGCCGGCGAATCCCCGCGCAACAGATGGCTTCATGCACTCGCGGGGAATCGCGGCGAGGAGCTTCTGGCCCTCGATCGCGGCGCTCTTTTCGATGACCTCGATGAAGCGCGGATCAGGAGTCACGGGGATGGTGGTGGGGGCCATGGCAGGCATCAACTCTGAAGTCGCAGCTCGCGGCTGAGATAGCGGGCGAGGTCGTCAATCGTTCCGTGGTCGAACAGGATTGCGGGCGACAGCCGGCGCTCGACGACCTTCTCCAGCGCGCCCGATACCTGTACGGCCGCACGAGAATCCAGGCCGTAAGCATCGAACGGTTTGGCGGTATCGATGTCGGCTTCGGGGCATTTCACTCTGCGGGCCAGTTCGGTCACCAGCCATGCCCGCAGCTTTCCCTGTGTGAGCGGACCCTCGATGGCAGCCGATCTCGACCTTCCGAAAATCTTCAACGTGTCCGCCCGCCTGTCCCGAGGGACTCCGAACGTGGCTGATTTCGTCGCAACCGGTTGTCGATGGTCTCACGATCCGGCATGCGTAGGTCCCACACGATTCCCGCCTTGGCGAGGATGGCAAGGACCCATCCACTGAGATCGGGTTCCCACCAACGCATCGCGTGTCTGTAGGCGCTGGGGAACGCGTGATGGTTGTTCTGCAGTCCTTCGCCGAAGGTGAAGACCGCCACCGGCCAGTTGTTGGCGCTGTCATCCCTGTTGACAAACGGCCGTGAACCGATCATGTGGCTGATGGAACCGACGCACCAGGCGGCCTGGTTTCCAACGAATACGCGGGCCAGTCCGCCGAAGATGAAGCCAGAGAATGCAGATGCGAGGCCGCCACCGATGGCGAAACCGAGACCTGCCGGAAGGAGCAGGCTCAACAACGCCCAGGCAGGATATGTCCGGTTGTAGCTGTAGAGACGACGATCACGCAGCACATCGGGTGCGAAGACCGTCGCCCTCGACTCCTGATCGCTGAACATCCACGGAATATGGGCATACCAAAGGCCCTTCAGCTTGCCGCGAAGCCCGCCGCCACTGAGGTTTGGTGAATGTGGATCGCCGGGCCCGTCGGCGAAGCGGTGGTGGCGACGATGCGTGGTCACCCAGAAAAGCAGAGGGCCTTCAAGGGCCATCGACCCGGTGATCATCAGAACGCCCTCGAAGAAGCGGGACGTTCTGAATGACTTGTGTGCTAGATAGCGATGGAACCCGATCGTGATGCCGAACATCTGAACTGCGTAGAAAACGACGAAGAGTATGTAGTCGAGTGCCGTGGCCCGGCCTGTCAGCATCATGTACACGGCGATTCCGAACCCGATGGCCGGTATCCCGATCGTCACCAGAGCGACAACACGTTTCGCGCGTGCGCTTCTCGGGTTGAGTTGGATCACGGCCCGGGCCAGCGACTCTTCTCGAGCCGTCGAAACGGCTGGCGGATAATTGGTTTCGATGTTCATATCCGGTCCCTCAGTCATCCGACGTCGCTGAATTGATATATCGCACATGGCGAGCCAGCCCGACCCGGTCCAGCAGCCGGATGAACTCTCCGGCCGGATCGAGCTGCCACCAGTGGCGGCGGGTTTGGGCAAGGCTCGGACGTGCGTGATGGTTGTTGTGCCACGACCCGCCCAACGTCGGCGGCGCGAGAAGCCCGATGTTGCGGCTGTCGTCACGCAACTGGAACTCGCGGTTCCCGATGGTGTGGCCCAGCGAGTTCACCGCCCACGTGGCATTGTCGAGTGCGAAGATCCGCGCGAAGCCGCCCCACAGGATCCCTCCGATTACGCCGTGGATGGATTGCGTCACGAGACCGCCGATCACGCCGGGCAATACAATGCCGAGCAGCACCAGCGAGAAGTAGTGCGCGTTGATCCGCATCACTCGACGATCCGCCAGCCAATCGCTGGTATGTCGGCTCCAGTCGACCTTCTTCACGGTGAACAGCCAGCCAACATGCCCGTGCCACAGGCCCTTTGCGCGGCCGACGAGACCGGGGCCCTGCGGCCGTGGTGAGTGTGGATCGCGATCGGTGTCGGCGAATGCATGGTGGATGCGATGATTCGCGACCCAGAAGATCACCGGCCCCTGCGCCGCCATCGAACCGGCGACACCGAGGAACACCTTGACCGGTTCGGACGCTTCGAAGGATCGGTGCGTGAAGTATCGGTGCAAGCCCGCTTCCACGCCCAGCGAGGTGACCAGGTACATGACGGCGAACAACACGATGTCGGAGATCCAGAGGCCGTCGTAGATCGCATATACGACGGCGCCGACAGTGCCCAGTGCCGGTAGTCCGATGGTGAGGTATGCCAGGCGGCAGGCGAGAACGTCTCGCTCGACGCCGTCGGCCGCTGCTGTGCCTGCCGCAGTGGATTTTTGGGAAACTGTGAAGTCTGCACTCATGCCGTGCACCCCTGCATCGCGTGCGAGCCGGGCTGCAGAGTAGGCAACCCGTTTGCAAAGAGCATCCGCTTGGTCTCCTGCCGACGCACCTTTCCGCTCGTCGTTGTCGGAATCGCGCCCTTGGGACACAGGCAGATACGAGGGCTGACACCGAATTCTGCTGTGACGCTGGAACGGATGGCTTCGTCGATCTTCGAATGTAAGGCCGCTGACACCTCACGGTGTCGGGCCTCGGCGACGACACACAGCTGCTCCGAGCTTTCGTGCCAAACCGAAAACGCCGCGGCGGTACGGACGTCTGGGTCCGCGCGGACCGCAGTCGCCTCGACATCCTGCGGGTAGATGTTTCGGCCGCCGACGATGATCAGATCCTTGATCCGGCCCGTGACGAAGAGTTCACCCGACCGAATGAACCCGAGATCACCCGTACGGAGGTACTCGCCGTCTTCGCCTGCGATCGTTGCGCGGAAGATCTCGCCTGTCAGCTCGGGATGGTTGTGGTATCCCGCGGCAACGCTTCTTCCCGAGATCCATATCTCGCCGACGCGACCGTCATCGAGGGTCGTCAGGTCGCTCGGGTCGACGATCCGCAACGCGTGCTCACTGTCTATTCGGCCGCAGCTGACGACAACTCGCTCCATGCCGTCCTCGTCAGGCCCACGGGCGCTGCGGTAGGCGGAGCGTGCCGACTTCCCGGAGACGAACAGTGTCGCTTCGGCCAATCCGTAACACGGAATGATCGCTCGTCCGTCGAACCCGACGGAGGCGAACTTCTGCTCGAAGCGCGCGAGTGTGTCAGCCGATACCGGCTCGGCGCCGCAGTACAGCTCCCTGACCGTGGACAGGTCGAGGCCCTCGGTCTCGTCGTCGCTCACCGAGTCCACACACAAGTCGAGCGAGAAGTTCGGTCCCACTGTGATTGACACGCCGTACTCGGTGATCGCGTTCAACCACCGGCGAGGTTGTTGCACGAAGTGCATCGGCGACATGAGGACCAGTGGCCAACCCTGGTACATCGACAGGATGATGGTGCCCATCAGCCCCATGTCGTGATACGGCGGCAACCATGATAGCCCGACCCTGTCGGGATCGTGGCCCATGCTGCGGTCCAAAGCTTGGCAGTTGCTGACCAAGTTGTCGTGGGTGAGGCAGACCCCTTTGGGGGCTCCAGTCGACCCGGACGTGTACTGGATCAGGGCGATGTCGGTTGGCGAGATGGGAACGGGAGTCACGTCGGTAGCCGTCCGTGCGACATGCTCGGGGTGGACGATGTCGGGGTCCAGCCCGTCGAGTTTCAGGCGATACCGTATCGCCGAGATCTGTTCGCCATAGGCCGAGTCGATGACGATCGCTTTTGGAGCGCAATTCCGCGCGATCGCGAGGAATCGATCCGAGTCCTTCGCACGTAACGGCGGGAAGCACGGAACCGGAATCGCGCCGAGCCGCATGAGGCCGTACAGCGCGGCGATGTAGTCAAGGCCGGGGTTGAGGGCCAGGATCACACGGTCGACTGCACCGATGCCCCGGTTCTTCAGATGCGCAGCAAATGCGCCAGAGCTCATCGCGGTATCGGCGAAGCTCCATCGCGTTTCGGTGTCCGAGGTTCCATCCGCCAGGAATACATAGGCCAGCTCCTCAGACGAGGATCTAGCCGAGAGGACTGAGACGATATTGTTCAGATGCCCGACCTCTCTGTCTGCAACGGGCTTCTCTGGCTAATGGACGGCGCCGGTTGATCAGCGGATGATTCTCAATTGGGCGCAGCTCGCCAAGTGCTGACCTCCCTCCGTCCACATGTCGATTTCTTCTCGAACGAAGCCTCGCGAATCGGCGGATGTCGTCCTGGCTCGAACCAGCACCCAGTCGAACTCCGCGCGGGCCGCAGCGGCGGAAAGTTGAACCGACATCTCGACCGTTGGAACCGCCCTGAGCTCAGAAAGCACGGCGGTGTAGGAAGGTGCGAGACAGTCGATCAGGATCGAAATCCGCTCTTCGTTGGAGGGCACCTCGTCGATGAGGCGAACCCATCCACACAGAACCGGGCTGGTCGAACCGCTGTATGGGAGTTCACCGGTGGCCGCGCGAATCTCCATTCGTCGTGAGATCGGAATGAATTCAGCCGGGGGTATGAAGGGAACAGCTTCCGATCGTGTGGCGATTCCGGACGGCATCTCCGGTGCAAAGACGGGTCGGTCGCGCACCGTGCCGGTACCGAAGGTGGCGTTAGCTTCGACGCTGGTGCCGGACTGAGACGATGCGGTCGCGCACGCGATGGTCAGGGTTGTGCCACTTTTGACAAGGTCGGCATCCACCACGATCGGCCAGACCAGTGGCCGGATGAAACGCGCCGTTACGCCGATCAACTCCCTCTCCCGAGGAACCAACTCGCGCATCTGGCGGACCAGCATCGCGACGGCCAGCCCACCGTGCAGCCCGTCGAAGCCGTTGAAGGTTTCCTGATCCGCGGTGTCGATTCGTTCGCTGGCGTGCAAGAACTGGGCGATTGTCACGGTCACGACACCACCCCCGCTCGGGATTCCCCGAACAGCTGAGCCAGCTATCACGACGGGCCCTGACGGCCCAGTCAATTCTGTCGGATGGGGGGTACGGTAGCAGACTCCGCAACGTTGCAAGGGAACTTTCAGGGACGGGCGACCCGTACCGTCGTCAGTGCTGGTCCAGGCCGATTTTCGGGTGTCTTCCGGATCGGGGATTTGCTACTACCGTCGCGCCATCCGGCAACTGCGCAAAGGCAGGTGTCGCAACACCGTCTTCTTCGGGAAATCCAGCGGGCTCATCACGGGTCCGCCGACACCCCCCAGCGGACCGTATGCATCGAAGCTCAGCTGGGTTTCTGCAATGGATCCGATGTTTGCTGCGCACCCCGTACCCTGCGGTTTTACTGCGAATACGCTGTGAATCTCCCAACGACGTGGGCGACCTGTAAGAGGCTTGAAACCATGGAGCTGCTCGATCGCACGAAAGAAGCCCGCCATGGCCGATGACCTTGCTTCAGGTTTTCAGAGCGTCGACCACGCCTCGGACTTCGACGTGTTCTCGAACTGCCTCACGCTGATCGACTCGCTGCCGTTCTTCGCCGAATGCAAGCGCGACAGCTACGACCTGCTCGGTGCCATCCCGGGCCACCGAATCCTCGAGGTCGGTTGCGGGCTCGGCGACGACGCCGCGGCGTTGGCGAGACGCGTCGCGCCAGGTGGAGCGGTCGTCGCCGTCGACGGGAGCCAGGCGATGGTCGATGCCGCACAGAAGCGCCATGGTTCCGTCGCCGGCCTGTCGTTCGAGGTGGCCGACGCAACCGAATTGCCGTTCGAGGACGCCAGTTTCGACGCCTGTCGGATCGACCGGGTGCTGCAGCACATCGCGGACCCCGCGCGCGCCATCGCCGAAATGGTCCGGGTGCTTCGCCCCGACGGGGTGCTGGTGGCCTTCGACAATGACTGGGAGACACTGACGGTCGACTCCACCGACCGCGCCTTGACCCGCACCATCATGAACACCTGGTGCGACCGCTTCCCCTCGGGTTGGATCGGCCGCAGGCTGGTTCCATTGTTCCTTCAGGCCGACCTTCGTGATGTCACCACGCAACCAATGACCTGCGTGCTGCGTGAGCTGGATGTCGCCGACCAGGTCTTCAGCTACTTCTCGACTGCCGAACGACTGGTGCGGGACGGGGTGATCAGCCGAACCGATCTGGACCGATGGTCAGACGAACTGCGAGCGGCCGACGCGAGTGGACGATTCTTCACTTCGTATACCGGGTTCCTGGTGTCCGGCCGGCGCGCTCACTCGTGAACCCCCGTACGACGTGGCTTCGCACGAATTTGGTGACGACGGTTTCGTCGTCCATGTCCAACGTCGCCGACGGTGTGCCGAACAACGAGAAGAGCATTCGCGCGTACCACTCACCCGCGGCCACCACATCGAGGTCCTTGCGCACCTCGCCCGTGTGCTTCGCCGCGGTGAGGTAGGGAGCCAGGAACTCGGTGCATTCCCGCAGCAGCACCGCGGCGTTCTTGGTGAGCAGCAGGCTGACTTCGTCTGCGTCGAAGTACTTCTCGGGCCCCATGAACCGGCGGGCCTTGGTGACGAACACCGCGGCAAGCGTGAGCTTGTCCTCCAGGGACTCGCCCCTGCTCATCGCCTTGGTCATCTCGCGGTAGAACTTCTGAGACGAGTGTTCGGCGCACGCTTCGACGATCTCGGCCTTGTCGCGGAAGTACTCATACACGGTGCTTCGCGAGACGTCGGCGGCCCTGGCGATGTCGACGACCGTCGTCTTGTCCAGCCCATGCCTGCCGAAGCAGGCGACGGCGGACTCGATGATGAGCTCGCGCGTGTCGGTGGCCGTCGTCTCGATGGTCATGACGGTGCGAGGATCAGCGCGCTCGTGGGCACCCCGGTGCCAGAGGTGACGAGCACATGTTCGACGTTGTCGACCTGGTTGTAGGACGTGCCACGCACCTGCCGGACGCCCTCGGTGATGCCGTTCATGCCGTGGATGTAGGCCTCGCCGAGCAGGCCACCGTTGGTGTTGATGGGCAGCGCTCCGCCGAGCGAGAGGTTCTCGACGGTGGCGAAGTCCTTCGCCTCGCCGCGCCCGCAGAAGCCCAACTCCTCGAGCTGTGCGAACACAAACGGGGTGAAGTGGTCGTACAGGAACGCCGTCTGGATGTCAGCTGGCTTGAGTCCCGAATCGCGCCAGAGCTTTTGGGCGACCACACCCATCTCGGGCAGGCCTGTGATGTCATCGCGGTAGTAGCTCGTCATCATCTCGCCCTCGGCCGCCGCGCCCTGCACCGCGGCGGTGATGACCGCAGGCGGTTGACGAAGGTCGCGGGCGCGCTCGGCGGTGGTGACAACGAGCGCGACGCCGCCGTCGCTCTCCTGGCAGCAGTCGAGCAGCCGCAGCACGGGTTCGATCACCCACCGCGAGTTCTGGTGGTCCTCGATCGTGATGGGCCGCTGGTAAAACCAGGCGTCCGGGTTGCGTGCCGCGTTGGCGCGGTCGACGACGGAGATCCTGCCGAAGTCCTCGTTGGTGACGCCGTAGGTCGACATGTAGCGCTGGGCATGCAGCGCCACCCACGCCGCGGGGGTCAACAGCCCGAACGGCGCGTAGTTCGCCAAGAACAATGGGGTTTCGGCCTTCGCCCGCGCAGTGGCGCCGCCGAACCGGAAGCCGGACCGCTCGTTGAACGCGCGATAGCAGACGACGGCGTTGGCGGTTCCTGTCGCAACGGCCATCGCGGCCTGCAGCACGGTGCCCGCCGCCGCTCCGCCGCCGTGGTGCACGCGGCTGAAGAACGTCAGGTCGCCGATTCCGACGTTGCGGGCGATCTCGATTTCGTCGCTCGAGTCCATCGTGAAGGTGACCATGCCGTCGACATCGCCGGGCCGAAGGCCGGCGTCGTCGATCGCGGCTTTGACTGCCTCGCAGGCGAGTTGGAGTTCGCTTCGGCCCGATTCCTTGGAGAATTCGGTCTGGCCGATGCCCGCAATCGCAGTCTTCCCCGAGAGTGAACTCATGCCACCCTGTCCGTATCCTTTAATGCTCCTCGCGTGCGCGAAAGCAGGCTCACGGTCGCGGTTCCCGACACGTGGTCGCCAAGGCTGTTGCTGCCCTTGAACGCCACCTCGATGAGTCCTTCGCCGTCGGCGCCTTCTGACTTGCCGGTGACACTTCCGGTGAATCGCAGCGGATCGTTCGGGAATGCGGGCACGCCCAACCGGATCGCCAACTTCTTGACCATTGCTTCCGGGCCGGCCCAATCGGTCAGAAACCGCACGCACAGCCCATTGGTGGTGAGGATGTTCATGAACATGTTCGGCGACCCCTGCTTCTTGGCGAACTCGGGATCGTGGTGCACCGGCATGAAGTCACGCGACGCGATCGCACCTGCCACGATCACGGTTGCGGTGACCGGAATCTCGAGGGGCGTGAGTTCGTCGCCGACATTGATGTCATGCCAGTCGAGGGTCGTGGTGCGGAACGTGGTGGTCATGCGGAAATCCCTTCTGCTCCTCGCGTGCGCGGTCCAATTGCGTACGCGGCGCCGAGGCGTGCCAGCTGTGCCGACGCCGAACCGAGCGCCAGCTCGTTGTGCTTGGCCCACAGGAAATATCGGAACAGGGGATAGGTGGTGTCGATGCCGATTCCGCCGTGCACCTGCTGGGCCGTCGCCGCGACCCGGGCGCCTGCCTCGGCGGCCCAGAACTTCGCGATGGCTGCTTCCCGGCCGGGACGCCGGTCCTGCCCGAGAAGCCAGGCGGCCTGCCACATGGTCCACCGGATCGCCTCGACATCGATGAACGCGTCGGCCATCCGCTGCTGCACGGCCTGGAAGCTGCCGATCGGCCTGCCGAACTGCTCGCGTTCGGTGGTGTAGGAGGCGGCGATGCGCAGCGCACGCTCCGCCACGCCGAGCTGAATCGCGCACAGCCCGACGAGCGCGCGGGCGTACAGCGCGTCGATCATCTCGGCGCCATCGCCGGATAGCCGGTCGGCGTCGGAAACGACTGCGCCATCGAGGAATACATCGGCGTGCGGCTCGCCGTTGGTCGTCACGACGGGCGCGATCCGGACACCGTCGGCATGCGCCTCGAGCAGAAAGACGCCGACCTCACCGTCGTCCAGCGTCGCGGGGATCAGGATCGTGTCCGCGATCTGCGCCGCGGGTACCAGCTCCTTGGCCCCGTCGAGGCGCCAGCCGTCGCCGTCGCGTCGAGCGGTGGTCGCGGGGCTGGCCGGATCGGAGCGACCCGGCTCCATCAGGCCCGCGGAGAGCAGGTGGTCGCCGCTGATCACGTCGGGAAGGTATCGCTGCCGCTGGCTGTCGTCGCCATAACCGGCGATGGTGTCGGCGCCGAGCAGCAGCGTGGCGTATACCGGAACCGGCGCGACACTCCAACCCACTTCGGTGAGAAGCAGAGCCAGCTCGAGAAAACCCTGACCGCTGCCACCGACGTTCTCGGGCAACGCGATTCCGACGAGGTCGGCACTGGCTAGCTCACGCCACAGCGCGGCGTCATAGCGCACATCGCCGGCTTCCAGCTCGGTTAGGTGTTCCGCAGTCGCCCGATGTTCGAGGAGTTGCCGCGCGACCTTGGCGATCGTCTCCTGCTCTTCGGTGAACATGAAGTCCATGTCTGGCTTGCCTATCGGGCCGGCCGGAACTGGTGCAGGACAAGGTCCTTGCCGTCGAGGGTGTCGAACGTCTGATAGAAGACTTCGACGGGCATGCCGTTTTCGACGTCTTCGGGCGCGATTTCGCAGAGGTTCGACACCAACCGCACCCCCTCCTCGAGTTCGACGAGCGCGACGATGTAGGGATACTCCATCAGCGGCATCGGCGGATGTTGCGGCATCACGTAGCTGTATACCGTGCCGCGGCCTGAGGATTCGATGGTGTCCCATTCGAGGGAGTTGCAGACCGGGCACATCGGTCGCGCCGGCTGGCGCAACGTCTGACATCCTTTGCATCGTTGGATGAGCAGCTTGTGGTCGCGCACCCCGTTCCAGAAGAACTCGCTGTCCGGGCTGACGGTCGGCGCCAGTCTTGTCGCCATCAGCTGTTGGCCTTGAATCGGAACACCCGGAACCGTTGCCTGCCGAGCACTTCACCGTTCTGGTCAGTGTAAGTCGACAGCCAGGTGATGAAATGCCCTGTGCCCAGCGAGGTCTTCTTCTCGTCGGAGATGTCCTCGAAAACCTGCGTCACCGAGATGACGTCGCCGAGACGGGGATAGCGTTCGATCTCGAACTCGGAGTTGGTCGCCACGATGCCGGTGTAACCGGCCTCTTCGATGAACGCCGCAGGGTTCTTGCCCAACTCGATGGGAACACCGCCGCGTTCGGCGATGCCCTCGATCTTGGGCGCGGGCATCGTCCACGCCTGCAGCATGACCGGCGGGGACACGATGCCGCCGAACCTCGACTTCTCCGCGAATTCGGGGTCGAGGTAGACCGGGTTCATGTCGGCGAGCGCATGGGCCCAGTGCCGGATCATCGGTTGGTTCACCGGATCCGGCGCGACCGTCGCCTTGCCGGACGCGCCGGTGGGCTTGCCGATCAGCGTATCCAGCTTTTTCCGGAACTCGGTCTTGTCGTCTGTCACTTCGCATCCCCATTCTGATTTTCCCGAAGATCACGTGGTGCACGAGGCATGAAAAGTCCTGCCATCGCGATGATGTCGCGTTGAAGTTCGTTGGCGCCGCCGCCGAAGGTGTTGATGACCGCGACCCGGTAGGCGGATTCGAGCGCGCCGCGCAGCGGGGCGTCGTCACCTTTTCTGGTGCCGCTGCGATCGAGCACCTCGAGCAGTTCGCGGGCCACCTGTTGGGTCAGCTCGGTTCCGAAGACCTTGACCGCCGATGCCTCACCCATGCCGAGCGTGCCCTTGGTCATCGCGGCGTTGACTCGCAGGTTCATGATTTTGTATGCCGCCACCTGCGCCTCGACGCGCGCTAGCGCCTGCTGCACCCAGGGCTGCTCGATGACGCGGCCGCCGTCGAGTTCGGTGGTCTGCGCCCACTTCAGCGTCTTCTCGAACAACGGCTCGAGCGCGCCCATGTTGCCGAGCGCGGCGCGCTCGAAGTTCAGCTGCGTCGTGATCAGCCGCCAACCCTCGTTTTCGCCGCCGACGATCGAGCTGGCGGGCACCCGCACGTCGTCGTAGAACGTGTAGAAGGTGGACACACCCGGCATGGTGTGCAACGGCTTCCACGAGAAGCCGGGCGACGATGTCGGCACGATGAAGATCGAGATGCCTTTGTGCTTCTTGACATTGGGATCGGTGCGCGCCGCGAGCCAGATGTAGTCGGCATATGCTGCGCCGCTGGTGAACATCTTCTGTCCGTTGATGATGTAATCGTCGCCGTCGCGTACGGCGGAGGTGCGCAGTGATGCCAGATCGCTGCCCGCCGACGGCTCCGAGTAGCCGATCGCGAATTCGACGGTGCCGGCCAGGATCGCGGGCAGGAACTTCTGCTTCTGCTCGTCGGTGCCGCAGTGCGCGAGCGTGGGCCCGACAGTGTTGAGGGTCACCAGCGGGATGGGCGCGTTGACCCGTTGTGCCTCTTCGAAGAAGATGAACTGCTCGAGTGCGGTAAAGCCCCGTCCGCCATACTCTTTGGGCCAACCGACGCCGAGCAGGTGGGCGTCGCCGAGCGCTCGTACGCAGTCCTTGACGGCGTCACTTCCCTCGCCGGTGCTCCTCGCGTCCGCGCCTTCAATCCGACCGGCGAGCGCGGCGATGCGTTCGGGCGTCATCACCGACTCGAGCGCGTCGCGTATCTCGGTGCGCAACAGCTTCTGTTCGGGCGTGAAGTCCAGACGCACGCTCAGCTCCCCGTTCCGAGTCGCACGGGCATTCGCTTGACACCGGGCACCATGGTGGCCCGCATCCGGTCGACGTCACCGACAAGCTCGAGCTCGGGATAGCGGCCCAGCAGCACCTCGAAGAAGACGCGGGCTTCGAGCCGAGCGAGCTGAGCGCCGACGCACGAGTGCTCACCGCAGCCGAACGCGATGTGCGGGTTGGGATGCCGGGTGATCTTGAAATCCTCTGCGTCGGAGCCGAATATCTCCTCGTCGCGGTTGGCGGAGCCGTAGAGCATCACGACGGTATCGCCCTCGCGGATGAGCTGTCCGCGAATCTCGACGTCGACCGTTGCGGTGCGCGCCATGTGCGTCACCGGGGTGGTCCAGCGCAGCATCTCCTCGATCGCGGCCGGGATCAGCGAGGGATCGTCGACCAGCTGTGCGCACTGGTCGGGATGCTCGATGAGCGCGAGCGTCCCGAGCGCGATCAGGTTGCGTGTCGTTTCGTTACCCGCCACGAGTAGCAGGAATGCGAAGTTCAGCAGGTCTTCGTCGGTCAGCTTCGCCCCGTCGACCTCGGCGGTGGTCAACACCGACAGCATGTCGTTTTTCGGCTCGGCCCGCCGGGAGGCGATCAACTGCTGGAAGTAGCCGAACAGCTCGCCGACGGCGACGAGTGCATCCTGTTCGATCTCGGGATCGGCGTTGCCGGTGCACGCGTCGGACCAGCGGCGGAACTGCTCCCAGTCATCTGGCGGGGCACCGAGCAACTCCGCGATCATCCGGGTCGGCAGGGGTGCGGCCAGCTCTTCGGCGAACTCGTGGGTGGATCCGGATCTGACGTCGTCCAGAACGCCGTAGACGATTTCGCGGACTTTCGGCTCGAGGATCGCCACCTGCCGTCGGGTGAATCCGGTGTTGATCAGCTTGCGCAGCTGACGATGCCGCGGCGGGTCGGTGAAGATCAGGTTGCCCTCCTGCACCGGGTTCGGTATCACGGGGTCGGGAATGGTGATGCCCTTCGTCGAGGAGAACGTGTCCGGATTCGTCGACACGTACCGGATGTCCTCGTACTTCAGCAGCGCCCAGAACTTGGTGACGTCGTTCCAGCACACCGGCTCGGTGGCGCGCAGTTCCTTGTACGCCGGAGTACGGGTTTCCGATGAAGAAGTCGGGGGAGTGCAGGGGAAATGTAGTCGGCAACCCGGCCTCCCTCGACAGCCATGTCGGACAGATTAGTCAGATCTGTTGGATTGACATTGTGTCTACCCGCCCTCGAATGTCGTGTCAATACTCGGTGTTCTGTTGATTCACAGGTTGGTTGGGTGTCGGCGATTGACTCGGCCCGTCCGACAGGTGTAGACCATGTGTTGACCCACTGAGCTCGGTGAGGAGCCGGTATGGCCGCCCCGATTCGACTTGTCGACGACTATCCGCTGTACATCGGCGGTAACTGGATTGAGCCGCGCGCAGGCCGCTACGACGACATATCGCCGACCACCGAAGAGGTGATCGCCCGCGCCCCCGACGCCGACCCCGACGACGTCGACGCAGCGATCGGTGCCGCGCGCAATGCGTTCGACACCGGGCCGTGGGCGGCCGCATCACCAGAGGAACGCGGCCGGTGTCTGACCCAACTCGGCAACGCTTTACTGGAGCGCGTCGACGACTTCTTCGCGCTGTCACAGGTGGAGTGGGGTAGCACCGCCAACGAGCGGCTGATGCAGGTCGACGGGCCCGCCTTCATGGCACTGCAGGCGGGCGAACTGGCGCCGCAGTTGACCGACAAGCCGATCAACGCGTTTGGGGCCGCAGGTGCCACGCTGCTTCGTCACGAGCCGCTCGGCGTCGTCTCCGTCCTCACGCCGTGGAACTTCCCGCACAGCCTCAACGTCAGGAAGGTGACCAGTGCACTGGCCGCGGGCAACACCGTCGTTCTCAAACCGTCGCCCCTGACCCCTTTGGCCGGCCTCGCGTTTGCGCGGATCATCGAGCAGCACACCGATATTCCGCCGGGTGTCGTCAATGTCGTCACCCCGAGCGGACTCGAGGCCAGCCAGCTGCTGACCACCGACCCACGGATCGACATGGTCAGCTTCACCGGAAGCTCGGCAGTCGGCCGGCAGGTGATGGCCGCGGCGGGCGCAACGATGAAGCGAATCCTGCTCGAATGCGGCGGCAAGTCGGCGGCCATCTTCCTCGACGATGTCGAGGTGACCGACGAACTGCTGCAACGGATTCTGCTCGACGGCTGTTCACTGCACTCGGGCCAGGCGTGCATCCTGCAGAGCAGGTTGCTGCTCCCTGAGCGGATTCACGACGACGTCGTCGGCAGGCTCGTCGAGGGGGCGAAGACCGTGCGAGTGGGTGACCCGAAGGATCCGGAGGTGCAGATGGGTCCGCTCATCAGCCGCGCGCAACTCGACAGAGTCTCCGAACACGTCGCCGCGGCGCTCGACGACGGCGCCTCGTTGGCAGTGGGTGGCGGTCGTCCGGCCGGCTTCGACGCCGGCTTCTTCTACGAGCCGACGATCCTGACCGACGTCGACGCCGACTCCCGAATCGCCCAGGAAGAGGTCTTCGGGCCCGTGCTGACGGTCTTTCGCCACAACGGCGACGACGAGGCGGTCGCGATCGCCAACAACTCCCAGTACGGACTCTCCGGCGCGGTGTGGGGCAGCGACGTCGACCGCGCCGTCGCCGTCGCGCGGCGTGTCCGTACGGGACAGATCGCCGTAAACGGTTGCATCCCCGGGGATGCGCCGTTCGGCGGGTTCAAGCAGAGCGGATTGGGCCGCGAGGGCGGCGGCATCCGCGGACTTCACCAGTACATGGAGCCGAAGGCCATCGGAATTCCCGCATGACGGGCGCGCTGGCCGGTTTGCGCGTCGTCGAGATCGCCGGTGACATCGCAGGCCCGTACTGCGCGAAGCTGCTCGTCGACCTGGGCGCCGAGGTCACCAAGGTCGAGCCGCCGTCCGGCGACCCGCTGCGTCGATGGGGCCCGTTTCCCGGTGGTGTCGAGGACCCCGACCGGTCCGGGTTGTTCGAGTACCTCAACGCCGGAAAATGCGGGGCAACAATCGATCTCGATGCCGACGTGTCGGCGGTGCGTGATCTGATCGCTCACGCTGATCTCCTCATCGATGGGATGCCGCCCGGGGTGCTCGACGAATTCGGGCTCGATATGCATGCACTCAAAGCTCTGCGCCCTGGCCTTGTCGTGGTCCGTATCTCCCCGTTCGGGTCAGCACGGACCGCTGCGCGATCGGCAGCTGACACCGCTGACCGTGCAGGCGGCGTCGGGGTGGGTCAACCTCCGCGATCCCCACCGCCCCCCGGTACAGGCCGGGGCGCGGATCTCGGAGTACGTCGCAGGTGGTTACGCCGCCCTGGGTGCACTCACCGCACTGAGAACGCTGCCCGCCAACGCAACTCATGTCGTCGAAGTCGACGTCTCGGTGATGGAGTCGTTGTTGTCGACACTTCCTTACCCGATGCTGTTGGCCGAGAAGATGCGCAGTCTCGGATTGCCTGCCAACACGAAGGCAGGCCCGGTGATGGGCATCGTGCGTGCGGCGGACGGCTGGCTCGGCATCAACTGTCTGACCGGCCAGCACTGGCTCGACGTCTGCGCGATGTTTGGGCTGCCGGAGTACGGCGAGCATCAGATCGCGGTCATGCTGGGCGGCCCAGAGCGCGCCGAATTCTATGAGAAGGCCCAGCCGTGGCTGTCGGAGCGAACAGTCGACGAGATCGTCGAACTCAGCCAGGCACTGCGTATTCCGGCCACTCCCGTCAACGATGGTTCAACCGTTTTGGAATGTCCGCAGTACCGCGATCGGGCGTTCTTCGTGGAGGCGGGGGGCGATGATTGGTCGTTCCGACGGCCGGGCGCCCCATTCCGCCTGTCGAAGACGCCCGTCCTGCCGGTTCGGGCCGCACCCCGTCTCGGTCAGCCCGTCGCAAGCGGTGCGGAAGAACGACGCAGGGCTGGCCCCGATCGAGGGTTGCCGTTCGACGACGTGAAGGTCCTCGACCTGTCAACGTTCTGGGCCGGCGCGTATCTGACGTGTTATCTCGGTGCGTTCGGCGCCGACATCACCAAGGTGGAATCGATCCAACGTCCAGACGGGTTCCGCTACTCCGGGGCATACGCCCACGAGGGTGACCGGTGGTACGAGCGCAGCGGAATGTGGCAGGCGACGAACCTGAACAAACACGACATCACTCTCGATCTCACCTCCGACGACGGGCGTGACCTCGCCCGCAGGCTCGTCCGCGACGCCGACATCGTCGTAGAGAACTTCTCGCCGCGGGTGGTCGAGCAGTTCGGACTCGACTACGAATCGCTCGTCGCGCTGAACCCCGACGTGATTCAGGTGCGCATGCCGGGGTTCGGATTACAAGGACCGTGGCGCGATTACGTCGGCTGGGCATTCAACTTCGAGCAGACATCGGGGATGGCGGCCGTCACCGGCTACCCCGATGGGCCGCCGTGCATCCTGCAGGGACCCGCTGACCCGATCGTGGGAGTTCACGCCGGGGTGGCGCTGTTGGCGGCGCTCGAGCACCGGCGCCGGACCGGAGAGGGACAGCTCATCGAGATCGCGCAGATCGAAGTGGCGGCGGCCGTGGCCGCCGAACCGGTGATCGAATACTCGATGAACGGAGTGGTTCGGCCTCGTGAGGGCAACCGTCAGCGCGGCTATCTGCAGGGTGTGTACCCGACGGCCGTCGACGGTGCGTGGGTGGCGATCTCAATCAGCGACGACGTCGGGCTGGACCACGATGCATTCGACGATGCCGTGGCCGCCTGGACGGCGACGCTGAAGCCGTCGGAGGTGGTCGATATCCTTATGGCACAGGGTGTTCCGGTTGAGCAGGTGCTCACCGCAGACCGAATGTACGACCTCGCGCAACTCGACGCGCGCGGCTATTACCAAGAACTAACGCATCCGGTCACGGGTGTGCACCGCTACCCGGGCTGGCCGTTCCGCATCACGCCGGGGCCCGCCGCCCACCACCGGTTCCCGCCGCCGACACTTGGGCAGCACAACGACGAGGTGCTGCGCGGCCTCGGCTTGACGGCTGACGAGATCAACGACCTGCGCGAGCGAAAGATCATCGGCGAGACGGCGCTCAACGCGTAGCGGCGGACACGAGCGACCAATACGTCTGCTCCCGCTCGGTCAGCTCGTTCGACGTGATCGCGCCGAAAGCGGACGCATCGCGGGCGAATCGCGCCGCGGCATCGGGCAGGGCATCGGGTCCCTCGAGCCGGAAACAGCTCGGAGCGAGGGGGCCGAACAGCAGCGCGCGGTGCAGGTCAGGCCAATTGTCCAGGTGTGGTTCGACTCCGGCGGCGCGGGCGAATGTCAGCGCCACCAGGTTCATCCGGGTTTTCTGAGACATGCCGCGCCGCGCGCGGTAGGCGTCGATCGCCAACCGCTGATCGGACTCACTGGCCCTGGGAACCGCGCCGCCCCACGCGTAGGCGATCCATCGGGCCTGAAGTTCCAGCGGCACATAGTATCCGCCCGATTGATCCCACATGCCCATGAATGCCAGACCGGGAAGATCCGAGTGGAACGTGTAGCGGTCGGCGTCGAGGTGCACTGTGTCGATGTCGACGACTGCCCGGATGTCGTCGCTCAAGAACGGCAGGTCGAGCTCGAATCCGGTGCCGAACAGAATTCCGTCGAACTCGTCGGCGGTGTCATCGGCAAAGGTCACCGTCGCGCCGTCGACCGATGTCATCCACGGCCGCACGGTGATTCGGCCCTCGGCAACGAGCGGCAGGTATTGCTGGGCAAGCGTGACACCGGCGGCGAACAACGACGGGTCGGGCGCGGGCGCCCCGTACTGATCAGGGCTGCCACCGGCTTCGACGACGATTTCCCTCAGCTGCCGGTCGATCTCGGCAGGCGGCAGAGCTTCGTTCGCCAGCGTTCCGTACCGCGTGAAGATGCGGGAGTCCGACGGCACACCCGCGGCGAACTTCGGCAGCACGTACCTCTGGCGTCGCTGCGTCACCACCACGGCCACGCCGAGATGAGCCAGCTCGGAGGCGATCTCGAGAGCGCTGATGGCACCGCCCGCGATGAGAACACGCCCGCCGAGGTAGGGGAGGGCGTCGCGATACTGGTATGTGGAGATCACGCCCGCCGAGCCGGAAAACGTATCAAGTCCGGGAACTGTTGGTATGAAGGGCGACTGGAACCTGCCGCTCGCCACCACGACCCTCTGGAAGGTTTCGGTCCTGCCGGAATGTTCGACGAGCCAGCCCCTTTCACTCCGGCTGAGATTGTCAACCCGGGTCCCCAACCGGATACGCGGTGCCAGCGCGAAAATCTCGGCATAGCGCTGCAGATAGGCGAGCATGGCGCGGTTCGACGGGAACACGGGATCGCTGTCGTGGTCCAGGTCGCTGAAGGAAGTCAGGATTCGGCTGGTGTTGGTGTGCATGGTTGGCCAGACCCCGCTGATACCGTCCAGCCCGGACCATTGCCCGCCCAGCGTCGGGCTCTGCTCGAATATTGTCGGTTCGAAGCCCTGCGACAGGAGCCAGCGGGCCGCAACCAGCCCGCCGGGGCCTGCCCCGATCACGGCAGTGTCTTTAGGGCTTCTTCCTGTCATCTTCCGAACTGTCGCATACGCGTCAATTACTCTCAACGACGTGCCGCCCCAGCTTTCCCTAATGCTCCGCACCTTCAGCGACGATCCGGACCAGGATTGGCATGCCACGCTCGAAATTGCACGCGTGATGGACGCCGCGGGCGTTGACCGCGTCGTCGTCTCCGACCACCTGGTGTTCGGCGAGAACCTCGACGCCTACGGCGACCCGGCGATCGGCGGAACGAAAGGTGGCAGGCAGCCGACGGGTCCGGACGGCAATTGGCTTGAGCCCCTTGTTTTCTTGACGGCGGTAGCCGCAACGACAACCAACATTCGGTTGGGCACGGCCATATTGCTCGCGGCACTGAGACGTCCGGCCGTCCTGGCCAAACAGTTGGCCACCATGGATGTACTGTCCGGCGGGCGCGTCGACCTCGGTGTGGGAGTGGGTTGGCAGCGTGAGGAATACGACGCGGTCGGCCTTCGGTTCGAGGAGCGCGGACGCCTCCTCGACCACACCTTGGAGGTCTGCCAAACCCTGTGGACCCAACAGCGCGCCACCTACAGGTCGGCCGAACTCTCCTTTGACGGCATCCATCAAATGCCAAAACCGTTGCAGCCCGGTGGTATACCCGTGTGGACCAGCGGTACGGTCAACGCCAGGGTGGCCCGCAGGCTGAGCAAATTCGGCACTCGCTGGATTCCGTGGGGCCCGGCGATCACGAACCTGGACGAAGCCGTTCCCGCCATGAAACAGGCGATCGCCGACGCCGGCGGCGACCCGGGCGGTCTGGAAGTACAGGGTGCCGCCCCATTGGTGAAGAACGCCGACGGCGGCATCGACGCCGACGCTTCCGTCGCCTCAGTGCCGGCGCAAGTGGCGGCAGGCGCCACCGATATCCGGTTTGCCGGATCGCCGCCGAAGGACCCGCGGCAGGCGGCCGAGGAGTTGTCGCAGTTGGTACGCGCGTTCAGAGAAGTGACCCAAGCCACCGTTTAGCCCCCCGTTGACGGCGGGTAGGCCACCCCGACGGGGGGTCATTGGTCGTCCTCGCCTTGATGCGGAGGACGGCAGTCCTGACCAGCACACCGGCCTCCGTCGATGTGCCGATCTAAGGAGTGCATGCATGAAGCTGAAGAAGACCGCTGTGAAGGCAACGCTGGCCGGTGCGCTGGGTGCGGCCGCCGTCGGACTGGGCGCAGGACTTTCACACGCGGACCCGTTCCTGCCGCCGCCGTGGCCGACGCCGACCGACCCTGGTCTGAGCGTCCAGGGCCCGAGTGTGAGTGGCCCGGGCATCGACCTCCAGGGTCCGAGCGGCAGCATTGGCTCGCCGTTTGAGCCCGGTGCGAGCGTCGAGGGCCCGAGTGTGAACGGGCCAGGCGTCAGCCTGCAGGGTCCGAGCGGCAGTATCGCCCCGCCGCCGTGGGCGCCGCCGCAGCCGCCGCCTCCGCCGTGGGCGCCGTTCGCGCCTGTGCAGTGGAACGCTGAGGCGAACGTTTGGGGCGTCTACACGGCCGCTGGTTTCCAGCCGGTCCAGTAGTCGCAGATGGGATGGTCGCCCCGCCTCGTGCGGGGCGACCATCCCATGTCTGGAGGATTTGGACGACCGCACGTTTGTACGCTCAGTGGGGGACATTGTCGCGTCGATCCTCGGCACGACGTAGAGGGGAGGAGAACGATGCGGGTTCCTCGCGCGGTGGCGCGATTCAATCGCCACATCACCAATCCGCTCGCACTAGCGCTCGGCGGGTGGGCGCCGACTGTCGGTTCGCTCGAGCACGTCGGACGCAAGTCGGGCAAGCGGTATCGCACACCGCTGAACATCTTCGACACCGACGACTGCTACGTCATCCTCATCGGGTATGGAACCGAATCCCACTGGGTCAAGAACGTTTTAGCCGAGGGAACGGCAACGATCCACAAACACGGCAAGACGGTGCAGGTGACCGATCCGCGGATCGTGAGCAAGGCCGAGGCCGCACAGCTGGTGACGTCGGCCCGGATCTTGTACCGCGTTCATCCCTACGACGAGGCGGCGCTGGTGGTGACGGCCCGCTAGTCGGTCTTGGTGATGTCGAACACCTCGGCAGCGGGCAATCCGGCCAAAACCTCCGGTGAGGCAAGCAGTTTCGAGCCGCGGATGCCGCTGCCGATGATCACCCTTCGCCGATCCGCGACGTTCTGGTCGACCAGAATCGGCCAGTCTGCAGGCAGGCCGACGGGGGTGATGCCGCCGTACTCCATGCCGGTCAGCGACACCGCGGTGGCCATCGAGGCGAACGAAATCTTTCGGGCGTCGAGGTGCTTGCGGACGACGCCGTTGACGTCCGCACGGGTCGTCGCCAGCACCATGCACGCCGCGTGCCACACCCGGTCGGCGCGCTTGGCCTCGACGACGACGCAGTTCGCCGAGATGTCCAGGCCGACGTCGTAGTGCTCGCAGAACGCCGCGGTGTCGGCGAGGTTCGGGTCGATCTCGCTGACCCACAGGCCGCCGCCACCGGCATCCTCGATGTGCCTGCGGACGGGATCGCCGACCAGGTCCAGTGCGCCACCGACCGGAACGAAGGTCAGTTTTCCGACGTCCACACTGCCCACGTCCGTCATTCCGTGCTCCCGAACCGCTCGCCGATGTAGTGGAGCAGCGAAGGATCGTCCGAAGTGAACCGGTCGACCTCTTCACCGCCGTCGCACCGCAACAACGCGATCGTCACCCGATCGTGTTTCCGCGCGACCACTGACCAGACGGCGCCGGTGTCCTCCCAGCGCTGAAGTTCTGCGACCCGATCGGTATGCATGCTTCTACGATTCCACTTCCATGAGCGCGCAACACCGCCTGACCGTCTCGCGGGTCTACGACACCGATCCCGGCGACGGCGAGCGGATCCTGGTTGACCGGCTGTGGCCACGCGGGTTCCGCAAGGGTGACCCCCGCATCGACCGCTGGCTGCGGGACGTCGCCCCGTCGACTGAGCTGAGGAAGTGGTACTCGCACCAGCCCGAGAGATTCGACGAGTTCGCCGCGCGCTACGCCGCCGAACTGCAGACCGCTGAGGGAGCCGCGGCGCTGGCCGAATTGCGCGATGTGGTCAAGGCGGGCCCCGTCACGCTCGTCACCGCCACTCGTGACCTCGAGGGCAGCCACGTCGCCGTCCTCGCCGACCTGCTCTAGATGCTGCTCGTCACGGGGGTTCTGCTGCCGTCCCCGTGAGACGATCGCCGCATGCGCTTCGGATTGCACGCACTGGGCATCGGTGTGGGCGCCGACCGTGCGGTCATCGAGGCCGTCGCGACCGCCGCCGACCGGGCCGGGTTCGTGACGCTGTGGTTGGGCGAGCACGTCGTGATGGTCGACGAGTCGGCATCGCGCTATCCGTACTCCGCTGACGGCAAAATCGCCATCCCCTCGACGGCCGATTGGGTCGACCCGATGATCGGGTTGAGTTTCGCGGCCGCCGCGACGTCGAGGATCGGAATCGGCACGGGTGTTCTGCTACTGCCCGAACACAATCCGGTGGTGGTGGCCAAACAGGCGGCCACCCTGGACAAGTTCAGCGGAGGCCGGTTGACCCTCGGGATCGGCGTCGGCTGGTCGCGCGAGGAGTTCGATGCGCTTGGCGTCCCGTTCGAGCGCCGGGGCGCGCGCACCAAGGAGTACGTCGACGCCATGCGCACACTGTGGCGCGATGACGTCGCCTCGTTCGAGGGCGAGTTCGTTCACTTCGACTCGGTGCGGGTCAACCCGAAGCCGCCGCGCGACCGCCGCATCCCTATCGTGCTCGGCGGCAACAGCGACACCGCGCTGCGCAGGGTCGCGGCTTGGGCCGACGGATGGTACGGGTTGGGCCTGGAGAGCGTCGACGCGGTCGCCGAACGGGTGGCGTTCCTGCGCGCGCAATGTGCCGAGCATGGCCGTTCGCTCGATGAACTGCGGCTGGTGGTCTCGCTTCGCGAGCTGCGGCCCGGCGACGTCGCGCCGCTTGCCGCGCTCGGTATCGACGAGTTGACGCTGGTGGAGGGACCTCCGGAGAACGCCCACGTCGCCCCCGACTGGGTGAGCGCCAGGGCCGACCACTGGCTGCCAAAGCTCGTCTAGCGGATCAGCCCTCGCGCCTTCTTCCACGTGTCCTCGGCGATCTGTTCCTCGCGCGCGTACAACAGCCCGAAGGTGAACCCGTTCTCGCCTTCGGTGGTTCCGGCGATCAGTGCCAGTCGGCGCAGCACATCCGCCGCGACGACGCTGTCCTGGTGATCACCCAGAACTCGCTGAATCCGCTTGTAGTGCTTCGCGGTTCGCTTCGCGGAACTGTCGAGAGGAGTCCGTAATTCGGCGGCATACCGGGCTCGCTTGGCTGCCTTTCGGGCGCGGTGCAGCATGGCGCCCTCGGCGGACTCGACTGCCGCGGCCAGCCTTCGGTCCGCCTTCCGTTCGGCGCGCAGCGCACGCTTGTCCAGCTTCTCGGCGGTCGGCGTCGTCGAGACAGCTATCTGGCTGCGCCATCGCTGAAGTGTGACGAGGATGTCCAGATATCTCGCGGAGTTCATGGCGTCGGCGACGGCTTTGCGCGCTCGAAGCTGCTCGGAGTGAAGCTCGGTGTTGATCCGGGTGGCGACGGGTCCGAGCACGCGTTCCGGAGGCCATTGCTCGAGCACTTCGCTGAAGCGACGCCGCTGCACCTGTCGGTCGCGAACCTCGCCGAGAAGTCCGGCGAACCACTTGAGCTCGTCGTCGAGGTGTTCGGCCTCGGATCGAGCGAGCAGCTTGCCGAACACCCGAATCGTGCTGCGCAGCCTGCGAATCGCCACCCGGGTGTCGTGGATCGGGTCCTGCCCGCGTCGCAGTGCCATGTCGCCGTCGAAGATGGCGTCGAGCTGATCGCCGATGTATTCGGTCAAACCACTCAGCGCGGCGTTCCTGAGCTTCCGCGTCTCGGCGGCGGGCAACACATGGGCGAGCTTCGACGGATACCGTGACCGCCGGGCGCCTGCCTTGCCGAGCCGCTTCGCGAGCCGTCGGGCCAGCGGTTTGGCATCGGCGCCGTACTCGACCTCGATCTCTCGCCAGGCGAGCATTGTGTGGTCGACCGATGCGTGCACCTCGTCGTCGGCGACCTCTGCGCTCATGTTCTCGCGCTCGGGTTCGTGGATCCGGTATCGGGTGCGCACGGTGCGAATCGTCGCCACGTTGACCAGCTCTTTGCCGAGTCGAAGTCCGGTCAGCATCTCCGTCAACTCGGGCGGCGGCGCGTCGGCCAGCGACGTGCGAATCTCGATACGACCCTCGGCGGCGGGAACCTTGAGCTGCCAGCCGGTGTCGTCGTCGCCGTCACGCCGGCGGAGCACGATGCCGTGCGATTGCAGATCGTGGTCGGAGGTGTCGTAGTACGCCGATTCCAGGTGAACGGTGCTTCGGTCGACGTTGCCGCCGCCGGTCAGGTCGTGAAGGCGGGGCAGCACGAAATGCTCGTCGACCTCCCATTTGTCCTCGCGTTCGAGCAGCTCTTGCATATTTTTAGGCTCCCCACACGGAGGAGACACGAAACCTCTGGAGGCCCGGTCAGTAGCGGTATTGCGCCAGTTCGGTGCCGCCTCGGCGCTCCCCGTCGTCGACCGAAACCAGCGCCGGAACCAGTTCACTGGTCACCAGCCCCTGCTCGCCGGTGAGCCGGTCGATGATGTCGAAGCTGGCCGCGATGCGGTCGGGTGCGTCTACCACGATCGTGGTCACCGGCACCCGGCGCGCAAGCTGCAACAGCTTGTCGCCGTGCGGCTCGTGGTCGCCGTGGAATCCCCACATGCCGCGCAACACCGTGGCTCCGCCTGCCGCCCGCGAGTCGAACAGCTCTCGCACGATCGCTCGGTGGATCGGCACGCCGTCATGCAGCCCGGCTTCGGACGTGTAGACCATCAGCTTCTGCCACAGGGGGCGCCCGTGGTCGTCGGTGGCGGGTAAGGCGGCCGGTCGAGTGAGCACCGTGCCGTCGCGCTTACACACCTGCACCCGCTCGATCGTGAAGATGGGCTCGCGCAGCAGTGTCTGCAGTTCCGGCACCGCATCGGCGACCTGCTCGCCGGTCCCGACGGCGATGATCATCACCGGCACACCGATGTTTCGAGTGAAGAATCCGGCCCGCCTGCGCTGCCCGTGTGCGGTCCCGTCGACGCCGAGAAAGACTGAGGCGCCTGCGAATCCGAGTCGATGCAGAACGTCGCAGACAGTCCGGTACGCCGGTCGCCCGTCGGCGCGGTCCTGCCGTCCGACGTAGATGGTGAATTTCGTGATGTCGGTCGGCTGGCTGGAAGGGTCGGCGAACCGCGCGCGTTCGAGCGTCAGCAGACCACGAGTCGTCATTGCCGCCACTCGGTCGGCCAACCCGGCCATTTTGTCGGCAGTGTCGACGGCGGCGACGGCGATCGGCGGGTCCTCGGACAAGCTCAGCGATTGGTCGCTGCGCAACTCGTGGTGGGGGCCGAAGCTGGAGATGCCGCGCAGCACGATGCTGGTGGCGACGGCGCTTTCGGCGTAGAGGTCCAGCAATTCGTCGGAGAAGAACCGGCCGTCGTGACGCTGACGCTCGGCGAAGTAGGTGGTCAGCTTCAGGTAGTCGGTCACAGCGCGGCTCCGATCGACTGGCCGATCCACGCCGCGGTCAGACCGAGCACGACACTGACCGCGATGTTGGCGAACGCCGAGACGACCTGGCGCTCCTCGCTGAGGCGCTGAGTTTCCAGCATCCAGGTCGAGAACGTGGTGTAGGAGCCGACGAATGCGGTGCCCGCCAACAGCGCGACGCGGGGGCTGAGCACGAGGCCGGCGAAGAAGCCGAGCAGCATCGCCCCGCTGAGGTTGACCGCGAGAGTGCCGAACGGAAAGGGCCTACCGACCCGTTTTGACACCGCACGGTCGACAAGGAAGCGCAGCACAGCGCCGACACCGCCGATCAGCATGACGCCTGTCCATACCGCGACCGTCATTGGCGGACCCTCACCCGACGCACCATGGCGGTGGCGATGTAAACCGCGACCAAGCCAGCGGCAATGCTGGCGACGGTGTAGCCGACCGCGAGGCCGTAGTGATGGTGCTCGAGCATCCTGATCGTCTCGACCTGCATGGTGGAGAAGGTCGTCAGGCCACCGCACAGCCCGGTGCCCAGCAGCGGGCGCCGATAGCTCGACACGGGCAAACGCTCGAGCAGGCGGGTGGCGAAATAGCCCAGCAGGAATGCGCCGACGATGTTCACGATGAACGTCGGCCAGGGCCATCGGCCTGGGTCGGATGCGGCTACCGTCGCAAGCCCCGCCCGCGCCAGTGTGCCGATCGCTCCGCCGGCGAAGACTGCCGCCAATTCCCGCCCGTCGAAATTGAACACAAGCAAAAGTATCGCCATCTAGCTTCCGGACCCGCGTACGGCACGGATTACGGCGGGGCAGAATCGGTAACCATGGCCGCCAATCCTCGCGCCGGCAAGCTGGCGCAACCCGAAGACCTCATCGATGTCGCGCAGGTGGTGACGGCGTACTACACCGTGGAGCCGGATCCCGATGACGTCGATCAGCAGGTGGTGTTCGGCACGTCGGGGCATCGGGGGTCGAGTCTGGATGCCGCGTTCAATGAGGCGCATATCCTGGCGACCACGCAGGCCATCGTCGAGTATCGAAAAGCGCAGGGCACCACGGGGCCGTTGTTCATCGGTCGGGATACTCACGCGTTGTCGGAGCCGGCGTGGGCGTCGGCGCTGGAGGTGCTGGCCGCCAATGATGTTGTCGCGATGATCGATTCCGCTGACCGTTACACCCCGACGCCGGCGGTCAGCCACGCGATTTTGACGTTCAACCGCGGTCGCGACGGCGACCTGGCCGACGGCATCGTGGTCACCCCGTCGCACAACCCTCCGCGTGACGGGGGGTTCAAGTACAACCCGCCCAACGGCGGGCCCGCCGACACCGACGCGACGGGGGTGATCGCCAAACGGGCCAACGAGATCCTGCGCGACGGGCTGTCGGCGGTGAAGCGGGTGCCGCTGGCGCGTGCCGTGCAGAGCGCGCAGCGCCACGATTACCTGGACGCCTATGTCGCTGACCTGCCGAGCGTGGTCGACGTGCACGCGATCAGCGCGGAGAAGATCCGCATCGGCGCCGACCCGCTGGGCGGGGCGAGTGTGGACTATTGGGGTGCGATCGCCGAGCGGCACCACCTCGAGCTGACGGTGGTCAACCCGCTGGTCGATGCGACGTTTCGATTCATGACGCTAGACACCGACGGCAAGATCCGGATGGATTGCAGCTCGCCCAACGCGATGGCGTCGCTGATCGCCAACCGGGAGTCGTATCAGATCGCGACGGGTAATGACGCCGACTCCGATCGGCACGGCGTCGTGACGCCCGACGGGGGCCTGCTGAACCCGAACCACTATCTGGCGGTGGCGATCGAGTATCTGTACACCAACCGGCCGCAGTGGCCGGCGTCGACGGCGGTCGGCAAGACCGCGGTGAGTTCGTCGATCATCGACCGGGTGGTGGCCGGGCTGGGTCGCCAGCTGGACGAGGTGCCGGTGGGCTTCAAATGGTTCGTCGATGGGTTGCTCGGCGGCACCATCGGGTTCGGCGGGGAGGAGAGCGCGGGGGCGTCGTTCCTGCGCCGCGACGGGTCGACGTGGACGACCGATAAGGACGGCATCATCATGGCGCTGTTGGCGTCGGAGATTCTCGCCGTCACCGGCTCCACACCGTCGCAACGCTATGACGCGCTGGCCGGAAAGTACGGTGCGCCAACGTATGCGCGCATCGACGCGCCCGCCGACCGGGAGCAGAAGGCGCGGCTGGCCAAGTTGTCGCCCGAGCAGGTGAGCGCCACCGAACTGGCCGGCGAGGAGATCACCGCCAAGCTGACGACCGCACCCGGTAACGGCGCGCCGCTGGGCGGGCTGAAGGTGACGACGGAGAATGCCTGGTTCGCGGCGCGGCCCTCGGGCACTGAGGACGTCTACAAGATCTACGCCGAGTCGTTCAAGGGCCCCGAGCATCTGGCCGAGGTGCAGGAAGCCGCCAAAGAGGTGGTGAATAAAGTCATCGCGTGACCTCCAAAGCCGACGGCGCCTGCGACTGTCCGGCTCCCGCGACCGAAGCCAGGGAGCCGCTGCCTCGCGAAGTCTGGCTGCTGATCGTGGCGAACGTGGTGGTGGCGCTGGGCTACGGCGTCGTCGCGCCGGTCCTTCCGCAGTATGCGCGCCATTTCGGCGTCAGCATCAGCGCGGCGACGTTCGTCATCACCGCATTCGCGCTGATGCGCCTGATCGCAGCCCCGCCTGCGGGCCTGCTCGTGCAGCGACTGGGGGAGCGGCGGGTCTACATCAGCGGCTTGTTAGTCGTGGCGTTGTCCACGGGGGCGTGCGCATTCGCGCAGACGTACTGGCAACTGTTGCTTTTCCGTTCGCTCGGCGGGCTCGGGTCGGCGATGTTCACGGTGTCGTCGCTGGGCTTGATGATCCGGATCTCGCCGCCGGACGCGCGCGGCCGGGTCGCGGGCATGTTCTCGTCGGGCTTTCTCGTCGGCTCGGTCGGCGGCCCGGTGCTGGGCAGCTTGACGGCGGGTCTCGGGCTGGCCGCGCCGTTCGTGATCTACGGTGCCGCACTGTTGGTCGCGGCCGCTGTGGTGTTCGTCAGCCTGCGTAACTCGGCGGTGGCACTACCTGAATCCAGCACAGAGCCAACGGTTTCGGTGCGGACGGTGTTGCGCCACCGGGCTTATCGCGCCGCATTGCTCTCCAACTTCGCAACGGGCTGGGCGGCATTCGGGTTGCGCATCGCGCTCGTGCCGCTGTTCGTCGTCGAGGCGCTCGGTTACGGCGCCGGATTCGCCGGTCTGGCGCTCGCGACGTTCGCCATCGGCAACATCTCGGCCGTCATCCCCAGCGGCTATCTCTCCGACCGGGTCGGCAGACGCAAGCTGCTCATCGTCGGGCTGACGGTGTCGGCGCTGGCGACCGCCCTCGTCGGCTATACGACGTCGCTGCCGGTCTTCCTGGCGGCGGCATACGTGACCGGCGCGGCGACGGGTGTCTTCGTCTCTCCGCAGCAGGCGGCGGTGGCCGACATCGTCGGCAACAAGGCGCGCGGTGGAACGGCTGTCGCCACGTTCCAGATGATGGCTGACCTGGGCTCTATCGTGGGATCGCTCGCCGTCGGTCAGGTGGCCGAGCATGCGTCGTATGCAGCGGCATTCCTGGTCAGCGGCGCCATTCTGCTGGTGGCCGGGGTCGGATGGGTGTTCGCGCCGGAGACTCGCGGGCTGCCGCCTGCCCAGCCGACACCGATTCGCGCGATCGGTCCGGAGGCCGGTGGCGAAGTGCCATGACCTGCGGCTTTGAACGCAAACCGCAGGTGGTGTAGCTTCGACAGGCACAACTTCACGGGGCTATGGCGCAGCTGGTAGCGCACCACACTGGCAGTGTGGGGGTCAGGGGTTCGAGTCCCCTTAGCTCCACCCTTTTGACTAGGCAGTTTGCCGAATATTCGGCCCATGTAGGGTTTTTCTGCTTGGCCTTGACGACAGTTTTGACGACAGTCTTTGTTCGAACGCCGACACCACACTCGAACACTCGCCTCTGACGACACCGCAACTGCGCTGAATTCAAGAGCGTCACACCGCCGCGCAAGGAGCGGTCAAGCCCGAGTCTCATAAGGCATGCCTGAGCGCCGCCCTAGTAGCGGGTCAGTTTCGTAACCGGCGACGTCTCGGCAGAATTGGTCTTGTGGAGCAGTATCTCAGCACCCTGGGGGGTTTGGACGCCGACTGGTCCGGAGAACCGCATTCGCGGCGAGCTCAGCACGCCAGATGGGGAGAACGCCAAGGCCGTCCTCGAGGGTGGTTTCCCGGTTGCGTCACTCCGCAGCCCGCGGCCCCGTCCTAACTTCGTGCCGGGAGATATGGGCGGGGCTATGTTGGCTCACGCCTCGCGCTCAGTCGCGCGATTCCGCGCGGTCACGATTTACGGCGAGCTCGAGACCGGCGAGCTGGTAACACTTGTGGATGCCAACGATCACGGCGGACTCGGCCTGTTCCATGAGTACATCTCCTCCGCATCCGTGATCGGGGCGCACGTGTCTCCCGAACAGACGTACCGCGCGGTTCGATTCCGGCTCGACGATCCTTTTTACACAAATCACCTTCGCGACGGCGATGCCAGCGAGGTGAGCGACGACGGCTCCGTTCTCCGTGTCGAGACGTCTCAGCGTGGAAACTGGCTGGTCTACGAATCCTCCGAGCCGGCGACCTTGCGCCAGCTCGACATTCGCGTCTTCTCCAGCTGCCGCGCGCTTGCGCAGCTCGCGCTTGCGATACAGGTGGCACAAACGGCTGCTGGCTGCTGGCTGGCACCCCCGCCCCATTTCGGGAGTGCTACATGTGCGCTGTGGTCCGAAAGTTGGTGGCCTACGAGCCCGTAGATTGGGTCGCGCTTCGCCCCAAGTCGATCAAGCTACCGCAGCCTAAACCGCTGTCACGGTAGTCGCTGGAAGCGCGGTTGAAAAAGCTGAAGACCGAAGCCGACCAGCTGCGCGAACAACTCAAGAAACTCGACGGGTGAGGTCGCCGAAACGTTTACGCAGGTATCGGCTAGCGGAGGGCATCCGTTGTCACTCTCGAGACGCCCATAGTGCATAACCCAAGCGCTCGTTTTCCTCCGCGCCCTAACCATGGGGCCAAAATGGGGCCAAAGCGCTGATCCGAGTGCTCCAGCCCGTCCGATTGGACGTCTTTCACCCATGCTGGCCAGCCGAAAAACATTGGTGTAAGCCAGAACTCCGTCTGAGAAGCGGAAGGTTAGTGGCTCCACACGGTCGCCCCCGAGCGTAGGCCACCACTATTACGTCACGTAACACATCGCAGCCCGCTTTGGGGGTGCCTCGCGCGTGCGGTAAGTCGCGGCTCTCCCTGTCACGTCGGTGTTACATCGATGTCCGTCATGACAGACAGACCGTCTTTTTGTTTGGGCACTAGCAGTCATCGTGTCCTTGCCTGCAGCCAATTCGTAGCATCCGCGAAAACGCTGCCAGCGTCTGCTGTTGGACAACTCGATCGTCTGATGAGTCGCGGAGCCCGTCGATGTTGTCGAACACACCAACGATTGCGCTGCGTTGTCTGTAGCAACATCGACGTCGGCGTTCAGCACTTTTACAATCGAGAGGCAGTCCGAAAGCTCACATCTGCAACGCTCGCGTTTGGCTTCAAACCCGTACCTATGATCGCGTCCGGAGTGTCATGAATAACGTTGTTAGGCAACAACTGTGGACATGGAAAGCATGCAGGCCAACCCCCGAATAGACCGGGCGATATGGCCCCTGAGCGCCCGCGTCGATGAGCCACAGCCGCGGCAACGACGGGCGTCTTCATGACAACGACCGCTGAATCACCGATCCTGGTGTTGGGCGCCACCGGTGGGCAGGGCGGGGCGGTCACGGCCGCGCTGCTGGCGCGCCAGGTCCGGGTGCGCGCGATGGTGCGCCGGTCCGGCGAGCCGTCGGTGCAGCGCCTGACGGAGCGCGGCGTCGAGGTCATGGTCGGCTCTCTGGACGACCGGACCGCGCTCGGTGCGGCGATGGAGGGCGCCGCTGCGGTGTTTGCTCTCACGACCCCGTTCGAGGCCGGGGTGGACGCCGAGGTGGCCCAGGGCCGAGCCATCGTGGCCGCGGCCGACGACTCGCGGATTCCCCACTTGGTGTTCAGCTCGGTCGCTGGGGCGGACCAGCATACCGGGGTGCCGCACTTCGACAGCAAGGCCATCATCGAAAAGGATTTGGCCGCAAGCGGTTTGCCCTACACGATCACCGCCCCGACGTACTTCTTCGACAACGCGCTGGGCGGGGCCGACCGTATCGCTGCCGGGATTCTGGACCTGCCGCTGCCGCCTGACCGGCCGTTGCAGCAGTTGGCCCGCCCGGATATGGGCGCGTTCGTCGCGAAGGTGCTGCTCGACTCGAAACCCTACCTCGGGCGGCGTATCGAGCTGGCCAGCGACGCCGTCACGCCGGCGCAGATGGCCGAGTCGCTCAGCGTGGCTATGGGCCGACTTGTCCGGCACCAACAAACACCGCTCGAGTCGATCCGCAATCCCGATATGCATGCGATGTGGCGGTTCCTCAACGGCCCCGGCTACCGGGTCGACATCGACGCCCTGCGCACCGCCAACCCAGACATCGCCTGGACATCCTTCGTCGACTGGGCGCAGCACACGTTCGAATCCGGCAGCCGCGCCAAGCGATAGCCCGCGATTCGGATGTGGTGGCTCGGTTAGTTGACGACAACCCGACGGTCGTTCCTCGAAGCTGGCGACCGCCTCATCGATGCTGGGGGCGTGGCGCCTAGCGAGTGCTAGTCAACGTGGCAGCCCGCCTTGGGGGTGCCTCGCGGGTCCGGTAAGTTGGCGCACCCTGTCACCTGACTTGGCTCACTTTTGGGGTGTTGGCGTAGCCACGGCGCGTTGAGCTGTGGTTTTGGTCGCGATTCGGGTGGAATTTGAACACTAGGATCGGGCCCTAAGCTGCCCGGATGGCCTACGTGCGCACGGTGAAGACGTCGTCGGGGGCCACCGCGGTGCAGATCGTGTGGTCCTGGCGCAAGGGCTCCCGCTCGATCGAACATCTCGGTTCGGCGCACGACGACGTCGAGTTGGCGGCACTGAAGGCCGCTGCTGCCGAGCGGTTGGCCGCTGGGCAGACCGAGCTGGATCTGGGGATCTCCGGTCATCTGGAGCCGGGCACGTTGCCGATCCTGTCCTCGCAGATGACCCCTTTGTGGGAGGCCTTGTGCGTCGCGTATCGGGCCCTGGGATTCGAGTCTGCTGCCAAGAGCGACAACGTGTTTCGTGATCTGGTACTGGCGCGGATCATCGAACCCACCAGCAAGATCGACGCGGAGCGGGTACTGACGGAGGTCGGTCTCAGCCCGGCGTCGTATGCCACGGTCAAGCGGCGCTTGCCGCGTTATGCCAGACCCGGCTGGCGCCAAGCGCTGGCTGCGGTCAGCGCAGCGCATGCGCGATTGGGGCCAGCGAGCCTGGTGTTGTTCGACGTCTCGACGCTGTACTTCGAGACCGATGCCGGCGATGGGTTCCGTGAGCCGGGATTCTCCAAAGAGAGGCGTCTGGAGCCACAGATCACCCTCGGGCTGCTGACCGACGCGGCCGGGTTCCCGCTGACGGTTGAGGCGTTCGAGGGCAACAAGGCCGAGACCGCCACGATGCTGCCGGTGATCAACGCGTTCAAGGCCGCCCACCAACTGTCCGACGTCACCGTGGTCGCCGATGCCGGGATGATCTCCGAGGCCAACCAGGTCGCCCTGCAAGCCGCCGGGTTGTCGTTCATCTTGGGCACCCGTATCCCGCATCTGCCCGACGTGGTGCGCGAGTGGCGCGACAAATACCCAGGTGAGGCGATTCCCGATGGGCTTACCCTGACTCAGCCGTGGCCGGCCACCAGCAGCGAGAAGGCCCGCGGCATCCCGGATCGGGTCATCTACTACCAGTTCCGCCATGACCGGGCCCGGCGCACGCTGCGCGGGATCGACGAGCAGGTCCGCAAGGCCGAGCGTGCCGTCGACGGACATGCCCCGGTCAAACGCAACCGCTACATCCAGCTCGCCGGTGCGACCAAGAGCGTCAATCGCACCTTGGAGGCCAAGACCCGTGCGCTGGCCGGCTGGAAGGGATACACCACCAACCTGACCACCCAATCCTCGGCGTTCGTGATCGATGCCTACCACCAGCTCTGGCACATCGAGAAGGCGTTTCGGATGTCCAAGCACGACCTGCAAGCCCGACCGATCTACCACCACCTACGCGACTCGATCGAGGCGCATCTGAGCATCGTGGTCGCAGCGATGGCCGTCAGCCACTACATCGAGACCCAAACTGGTTGGAGCATCAAGAAATTCGTCCGTACCGTGCGGCGCTACCGCACCGTGCAGATCAAAGCTGGCCGACAGATACTGACCGCCGCCGACCCGCTACCCGACGACCTCCGCGAAGCGATCGCCAAGATCGGCGGAAAACTTGAACACTAGGATGAGCCAACTCGGGAAGCGCCAGAAGCGACGTTCACACACGACTTGGGAGCGAATAAAGGATACAGAAAAATGCCAGAGCAGTCAGTTCGCATATTCGGCCAAGACATCACCGGAGACACGTCTCAGACGCTTCAATTGCGAAACGCGCTCCAACAAAGCGCCCAGAAAGCGGACAGTCATGCGCAGGCTCTCCGCAGAATCGAGCGAGGCGGCCATGAATATGGAAGGCCGATCCAATAGGTGGCACGTATGTCCGCTGTAGCTGCGAACTGCGTCATAGGCCCCGAACTCACGACCACCTCCCAACGGGCAACGTAGGACGTGGGCTACCGCGGGCCATCCCTCGCAATCTTGAACTGGACGAGACAGCTGGTTAGGCAGTGCTGCCCGTCGCCTTCGTGGACCCGTCCGGTCAGCCGGGCCGGGGTGCCGTAGCGCGGACGGAACTGGATTCTGCAGCGGCCCCAAGCCCGCCTGCACGGCATAGGCGTAAGGAAGGCTCGGCGGAATCGGTATGGGCGCCCGGCGCGACCGCTTGGCCAACCAGGATCACTTAGGCGCGGGTTAGCACGGGCTCGTCGTCACCGTTGTGACCGGTTCACTCTCCGATCAGCTCGTGCGCGGCGACGCTGTCGGTGATGAGCACATTCACCCAGCCTCCGAGAAGGGCGCCGCGCAGTGCGGCCAGTTTGCGGATACCGCCAGCCACCGCGATGCGGCGAGGGACCGACATCAGCTGCTCCGGCCGGATTCCGATCACTTTCTGGTCGAGCTCGGATTCGATGAGGGTGCCCGATTCGTCGAAGAACCGGAGACAGATGTCCCCGACGGCGCCGAGACTCCGCAGCACTTCCTGGTCGGCTTCGGCGATTGCGTTGCGGCTTTGGGCCAGGAGCGGGGACGGTTCCAGGGCGCCGATGCCTACCAGTGCTGTCGTCAGTTCTGACCAACGTGCACCGACTTGCTGCACCGCCGGATCAGACATCAGACTGTGTTGGGCGGCGGCGCTGCCCAACAGCCCCGGCGCGGGCAGGAAGATTGGGGTGGCGCCGGTCGCGGAAGCGAACGTCGTCAGGAGGCGGTTGGCGTCGATCTGCACCTGCGGTTCCCCCACCCCGCCGACGAGTTGGACCACGTCGGTGACCACCGGGCTGGTGGCCCGCCCCAGGAATGTCACCGCGGCGAGCAGGGTGGCACTCGACGAGGAGATCCCGACGATCTCGTTGCCCAGCAGGGTCGATTCGAGGTACACCGCGGCGGCGGCGCCGAGGTTCTGGGCGATGTCGCGTTCCTCGGAGCTGAGCGCGTCCACCACCACCGCCTCGATGAGTCCGTAGGACTGTTCCAGACGCTCCTCTAAGTCGGTGTGCACACCGGCGGGAGAGCTCACCACCGTTTTGACGATCCCGGCGTCGGCCGCCTTCCGCAGCAGCCGGGATACCCGCGCCTGGGTGATGTGCAGTTCGCTGGCGATCTGGGCTTGTTTGCGTCCCCGCTCGTGATACATCCGGGCGACCTTGACCATGAGCCGCGACTGCTCCTCGGTGGGGGTTCGGCGGGTGATGCGTGCTGCGTTCACCGCGGCATCCACCTCCCCACGAGCGACCCGAGGCCTCGACCACCTCATGAGGGAACCGAGCGGTTATCGACTAAATATTCACTCGCCATGGTAAGCGGAGACGCTGCTGCGGCGCACGGCGGCGCCGCCGTATGGGTGTGGCGCGGCCCGGGTTGGGTAGCCCGATGCCGCGAGCGGCTCGTCATCGCGGCACCTGGCTGGTCTGGGAATCGCCCCGGACAACGACATTCGGTCCGGGGCTGTGCTGCTGGTCTTGGCGTCATGCGCTGATGTCCAGGTCGTGCGCTGTTGTGGGGAGGGTTCGGGATCGGTCGATCGCCGCCGCCCACGCCTGCCGGCGGGGGTGGCGGGTCGCCTCGTCGATGCCGGGCAGCAGCTCGGGTCCGGGTTCGGTGGTGTCGGCGGCGCTGGGCAGTCCCGCCCTCAAGTTGGGTGAAGGTCCACCACCGGAGTTGCAGGACGCGCTGAAAATCCCTGACGCTGGTGGCTCGAGGTCTTTGATCGTGACGATCCTCGCGTTGTTGACCTGCGTATCCAGGTTGCCCCACACCTCGCCGATCTCGGCGAACGCCCGGACCATCTGCGCTTCGTCGGTCACATCGGCCAGCGCGACGTGCACGTCGAAGCCCTCCCCGCGCAAATCCTCGACCACTTGCTTGACGAAGTCATCGCGATCGATCAGAAACATCGAGGCGCCGGACTCGACGAAACCCCGCACGATGGCCCGAAGACCCCGGGCCGCGTCGCCATCTCCATGCGTCCTTGGTGCCGTCTACCGGCACCAAGGTGAGCGCAATTTCGCTCATGAGCTGATCCTTTCAAGAGCCGTGTAGGAGCAACTGTCGACAGTTAACAGTATGACTACTAGTGTGACCGGTAGCAGGACGAAATGTCAACAGTCGACAGGTACTCGTCGAGAGTTGACTGTTAACAGTCTGTTGTATTGGTGGCAGTCACAACTACAAGGGAAAGATGTGTTGGGTTGGATGTGCACGCACGATCGGTGGTGGCGTGCGGGTTGGAGGGTGAGACCGGGGAGGTGTTCGAGCGCCGGCTGACCCCGGATCACCGAGAGATCCTGGAATGGATTGGTGGTCTGCCGGAGCCCGGGGCGGCGGTCGCGGCCGCCCGGCCAGCACGTCGGTTGCCGGGTGCGCGCGTCGCCGGCCTCCCTGCCCAGCGTCGGAGGTCTTTAGGCCACGCGCTTGCGCTTCCTATACGTGCGCTGTCTTCGGAGTTCCTGCGTGAAGAGGATTGACAGCCGGCACGAACACGGAGAAAACTCGGCGGCACATTAATTAAACAATCAGCAATGAGATTTTATGCAGTCAGATCAAGGCTGCCTCCCGCACAGCCTTTGAGCCGAGCTAAGCGGAGACCATCATGACCGAGGCGCACCCGCCACAGGCCGACCCCGACCTGGAAGACGTCGCTCACTGGCATCCGATTGAGGGCACACCCGAGAAGAAAAGGGTCGCGATCGGCTGCTCGATCGGCGCGACGATCGAGACGTATGACTTCATCGGGTTCGGCACGGCCGCGGCTCTGTACTTCAACAACGTGTTCTTCCCGGCGTCCGATCCGCTGTCCGGCACGCTGCTATCGTTTGCGACCCTGGGTATCGGTTTTGCGGTGCGACCGTTGGGCGGCATCCTCGGCGGGTATCTGGGGGACAAGATCGGCCGCAAGCCGGTCCTGGTCGGCTCCCTGTTCCTGATGGGCTTCGCCACCGTACTGATCGGTGTGCTGCCCACCTACCAGATGGTTGGCATCTGGGCACCGATCCTGCTGGTGATCGTCCGCGTGGTGCAGGGCCTGGCATTCGGCGCGGAGTGGGGCGGCGCAATCCTGATGGTCTTCGAACACGCCCCGTGGCGCAAACGTGGGCTCTACACCGGGATCACCCAGGCGGGCTTCCCGGTGGGGTTGCTGTTGGCCAATCTGGCCTTCTTGGCCAGCGGGCCGCTGGGTGACCAGTGGGCGTGGCGGGTGCCGTTCCTGCTTAGCGCGGTACTGATCGTCGTGGGCATCATCATCCGGCTCAAGATTGACGAGTCGCCGGAATTCGAGGAGCTCAAGGAGGAGGGCCAGCTCGCCAAGAACCCGATCCTTCAGGTGCTCCGCGACGACTGGCCCAACGTGCTGCGCGCGTTCTGCCTGCGTAGCGCGGAGACAGCCGGCTACGCCGTGTCCGTGACGTTCATGCTCTCCTACCTCACCAGGGAAAAATTGGCCGACCGCCCGACCACCTTGACCGCCCTCATGCTGGCGGCCGCCATTGGGATAGTCGCCACGGTCTGCTGGGGCGCACTGACCGACAGGATCGGACGGCGGCCGGTGTACCTGCTCGGAACCGTGATCACCTTGCTCTGGGGTGTCCCGCTGTTCCTGACCGTCAACACCGGTGCCCGACTGGCGATCATCCTCGCCTTCATCATCAGCTACGCCGTCTGCCAGAACTCCCTCGCCGGCGTGCAGGGCGCATGGTTCTCGGAGCTGTTCTCGGCCAACACCCGCACCAGCGGTGCCTCGCTGTCGTACCAGCTCTCGGCCGTCGTCTCCGGCTTTACGCCGCTAATCGCCACGGCCCTCTACAGCCGGACCGGCTGGATCGGACCCGCATTGCTGATCAGCTTCTACGGCCTGCTGGGCCTCATCGCCACCCTGGTGACGAAAGAGACCTGGGGACCGGCCGAGCGGGACAGGGTGGCGCTCCTCGAACGCGAGATCATGCGCGAGCGGGAGACGGGTCAGAGCGTCGTTCCGGAAGGTGCGTCGTGGGCGCACCGGGTGGAAGCCGAAACCAGCTGAGCGAGGAAGGGGTCGAAGTCATGACGTCTGTCACCACTGACCAGCAGACCGAACGCCTCACCCGGCTGCGGGAAGCGGCATACCGGATCCGGCGCTACGCACTGGACATGGGGGAGGTGCAGGGGCAGGGCTATATCGGGCAGGCGCTGGGTATCGCCGACGTCCTGGCCGTGGTGTACTGCGACCAGCTGCGGTTCCGGCGGGAGGATCAACACTGGCCCGAGCGGGACCGGTTCCTGCTCTCGATTGGCCACTACGCGATCGCGCTGTACGCCGCGCTGGCCGAAGCCGGCATCGTCCCGGTGGAGGAACTACAGACTTACGGGTCGGACGACTCGCGGCTGCCCATGTCGGCAATGGCCTCTTACACGCCTGGCGTGGAGATCTCCGGTGGCTCGCTGGGGCACGGGCTGGGCGTGGCTACCGGGATGGCGCTGGGGCTGCGGCACCTGGGCAACCCCGCCCGAGTGTTCAACCTGCTCTCCGACGGCGAGCTGGACGAGGGCTCCACCTGGGAGGCGGCACTGGCCTGCGCCCACCACGGGTTGGACAACGTGACCGCGATCATCGACGTCAACGCCCTGCAGGCCGACGGCCCGACCGTCGAGGTGCTGCGGACTGAGCCGATCACCGAGAAGTGGCGGGCATTCGGTTGGCAGGCTCTGCGGGTGGACGGTAACGACATTGCGGCCTTGGTGGCCGCCTTCGACGAACTGCGCGAGCACGGCGGATCACCCAAGGTGTTGATCTGCGACACCCGTATCGGGCGGGGGTCGCCGCTGCTGGAGAACCGGGAGAAGGCGCACTTCATGCGTGTCGAGGAACACGAGTGGCAGATCGCCCGTGACCAGCTCGAGGAGGGACATCACCGATGACCGCCACAGCGCCGCGCAAGAAGCTCACCACCTCGGCGATGATCGCCTCGTTCGCCGACCCGGGCCAGCCCACCACCAGCGCGCCGTTCGGGCATGCGCTGGCTCGACTTGCCGAGGAGCGCCCGGAGATCGTCGGGCTGTCGGCCGACCTTGCGAAGTACACCGACATGCACATATTCCGCCATGCCCATCCGGAGCGCTTCTTCCAGATGGGCATGGCGGAGCAGACCCTGCTCGCCGCCGCCGCCGGCCTGGCCGAGGTGGGGTTGGTGCCGTTCGCGTCCACGTACTCGGTGTTCGCCACCCGGCGCGCGTATGACTTTTTGTGCCTGGACATCGCCGAGCCGGGGCTCAACGTCAATGTCGCCGGGGGCCTGCCCGGCTTGACCACCGGGTACGGACCCAGCCACCAGGCTACCGAGGACATCGCTATCCTTCGCGGCTGCCCCGGCCTGACGATCGTCGACCCGTGCGATGCGGTGGACATCGAGGAGGCCGTGCCGGCGTTGGCGTCCGCGCCGGGACCCACTTACCTGCGGCTGCTCCGCGGCGCGGTGCCCCGGGTGCTCGACGAGTACAACTACCACTTCGAGTTGGGTAAGGCTGCTGAGCTGCGCACCGGCCGCGACGTGGTGCTCATCTCGACTGGGCTCATGACGATGCGCGCACTGGACGCCGCGTCCCGTCTGGAAGCCGATCATGTCGACGTGGGCGTCGTGCACGTGCCAACGATCAAACCGCTGGACCGCGAGGCGATCCTGCGCGCGGCGCGCACCGATCGGCTCGTGGTTACTCTGGAGAACCACACCGTGATTGGTGGGCTCGCCGAGTCGGTCGCTGCGACACTGGCCTTTGCTGGGGCCGGTCGGCGCATCGTGCCCATTGCGCTGCCCGATGAGTTCCTCGCGGCCGGCGCACTGCCGACCCTGCACGATCGCTACGGCCTGTCCACCGATGCCATCGTCACCCGGATTCAGGCCGAGCTCGGCCGCACCGGCCGCAGCCACCACGGGCCCTGGGTCGCCGACCCCGAACCACCCACCGCCTAGAGCGGCCCGCCGAGCAAACGCCTGCACGCCGATATGTGAGGACACTGCGATGACCACGCAGGATGTCGCAGCGCAGCTCGGATCATCGATCGACTCCCGGCTTGGCTGCTCGCCCATCTCTTTCCGGGCGTGGACCTTGCCCGGGGCGTTAGCAGATCTCAGCGGGCAGGGCTTCGGCGAGATCGACCTTGGCGCCCTGCCGGGAGTTTGTGATCACGTCCCGACCCCGCTGCCCCCCGAACTCGTTGACGTGCTCGCGGACCAGATGCTCGCCAGCGGGTTGGCGGTCAGGCTGATCAACGCGGACGTCGCGGGGATGAATGACCCCGGCCGCGATGCGGCTGAGATGCAGCGCCGGCTGCGGACCCTGGTCGACCTGGCCGGGGCGGTTGGTACGTCGACGATCATGTTGGCCTGTGGTCGCCAGGGCACCGAACTGCGCACCGAACTGTCCCGCGCCATCGCGACGGTGGCTCGCACCCTCACCGCGGCCGCCGAGTTCGTCGGCCGCTTCGGCGATCACATCGCGCATGTCCACATCCGCGACGCCGTGCCGGGCAACATCAACCTGTCCGTCGGCAACGGGCAGGTCGACTTCGCCCGGGGTCTCAAGGCGCTGGCCGACGCCCGTTACGCCAGCCGTTTTCCTTCGAACGGGAGACCCGCGACATCACCAACGACCAGCGGCCACGGGCCACCGCTCGCGCCGCTCAACTGATTTCCGGACTCATCTAGAGACAACAAGTAAGGAACAAACACATGTCGAAAGTTCATCGCACCGCCGTCATCACCGGCGCCACCTCCGAGCGCGGCATCGGCATCGATGTCGCCCGCCGCTACGCCCGCGAGGGCTGGGCGGTGGTGGTGCTCGACCTCGACGCCGAGAAGTCGGCCAAGGTCGCCGCCGACATCGCCAACCAATTCGGTGTTCCCGCCTTCGGATACGCCGTCGACGTGACCTCCGAAGAGTCGGCGGCCGCCGCCCACGAGGCGGTCGCCGAGGAAGTGGCCGCAGGCCACCTGCCGCCCGTCGGCGCCCTGGCCAACATCGCCGGCATCACCTCGCCGGTGCCGTTCCTGGACACCACGCTGCAGTTGTGGAACAAGGTGATGGCGGTCAACGCCACCGGCACCTACCTGGTCACCAAGGCCTTCCTGCCCGACATGCTCGACAACGGCTGGGGCCGCATCGTGAACATGTCCTCGGTGTCCGCGCAACGCGGCGGCGGGGTTTTCGGCAAGGTGCCCTACTCGTCGGCCAAGGCCGCCGTCCTGGGATTCACCAAGGCCCTGGCCCGCGAGGTCGCCGACAGCGGCGTCACCGTCAACGCCGTCACCCCCGGCGCCGTCGACACCAGCATCCGCGTCGGCTCCACCGACGCGCAAGAAGCCAAACTCGCCAGCGACATCCCGATCGGCCGGGTGGCCACCACCGACGAAGTCGCCGCCGTCATCACCTTCCTGTCCAGCGACGACGCCAGCTACCTCACCGGCACCACCATCGACATCAACGGCGGCAGCCACATCCACTGAGCCCGCTCACCGATGGTGTGTAGTCGAAGACCCGTGATCCCGCTGACGTGAAAGCAGGGCTGAGTGTCTGCGTACAACTGCCTCTGAGTAGGGACAAAGGACTGATTCGTGTTCAAGAAAGTATTGGTAGCCAACCGGGGCGAGATCGCGATCAGGGCGTTCCGTGCTGCCTACGAGCTGGGGATCGGCACCGTGGCGGTGTATCCGGTGGAGGACCGAAACTCGGTGCATCGCACCAAGGCCGACGAGTCCTACCAGATCGGGGAACCCGGTCACCCCGTCCGCGCCTACCTGTCGGTGGAGGCGATCATCGACGCCGCCCGGGCGGCCGGCGCGGATGCCATCTACCCGGGGTATGGGTTCTTGTCGGAGAACCCTGACCTGGCCGCCGCGTGCGCACAGGCGGGCATCACCTTCGTCGGGCCCTCGGCACAGGTGTTGGAGCTGACCGGCAACAAGGCCCGCGCTATCGCGGCGGCCAAGGCGGCCGGGCTGCCAGTGCTCGCATCCTCAGAACCCTCCACCGATGTCGACGAGTTGATGGCGGCGGCGGAGTCGATGACGTTTCCGGTGTTCGTCAAAGCGGTCGCCGGCGGCGGCGGCCGCGGTATGCGCCGGGTCGGCGAGATCGCCGGGTTGCGTGACGCCATCGAGGCCGCAGCGCGCGAGGCGGAATCGGCGTTCGGGGACGCGACCGTGTTCCTCGAGCAGGCCGTCATCGAGCCGCGACACATCGAGGTGCAGATCCTGGCCGACACCCACGGCAACGTGATCCACCTGTTCGAACGGGACTGCTCGGTGCAGCGTCGACACCAGAAGGTCGTCGAACTGGCGCCGGCCCCGAACATTCCCGCGCAATTGCGGTCGAGACTGTGCTCGGATGCGGTGGCCTTCGCACGCCAGATCGGCTACTCGTGTGCGGGGACCGTCGAATTCCTCGTCGACAAACACGGCAACCACGTGTTCATCGAGATGAATCCGCGCATCCAGGTCGAACACACGGTCACCGAGGAGATCACCGAGGTCGACCTGGTGCAGGCGCAGCTGCGCGTCGCGGCGGGGGAGACCCTCGCCGACATCGGACTCGCGCAGGACAACATTCAGATCCGCGGTGCCGCCCTGCAATGCCGGATCACCACCGAAGACCCCGCGAACGGGTTCCGCCCCGACACCGGTCGCATCACCGCGTACCGCACCGCCGAGGGAGCGGGCATCCGGTTGGACGGTGGCACCGCGTTAGGCGCCGAGGTGTCTGCATACTTCGATTCGATGCTGGTGAAGCTGACCTGCCGCGGCCGCACGTTTCAGGCGGCGGTCGCCCGGGCCCAGCGCGCGGTGGCCGAGTTCCGTATCCGTGGTGTGGCCACCAACCTGCCGTTTCTGCAAGCGGTTCTGGCCGACCCCGATTTCCGTGCCGGTGACGTGACGACGTCGTTCATCGAGGAGCGCCCGCAGTTACTGACGTCGCACACCTCCGGGGACCGCGGCACCAAGATTTTGACCTATCTCGCCGACGTGACGGTGAATCAACCCCACGGGCCCAGGCCGTCGGCGGTGTATCCGAACGACAAACTTCCCGCCATCGACCTGAGCATCCCGGCGCCCTCGGGATCGCGTCAGCGCCTCCTCGAACTCGGGCCCGTCGGGTTCGCCGCGGTGTTACGCGCCCAGAAAGCGCTGGGGGTCACCGACACCACCTTCCGCGATGCGCATCAGTCATTGCTGGCCACCCGGGTGCGGACGTCGGGGTTGCTCGGTGTCGCCGGCCACGTCGCACGGCTGACACCGCAGCTGTTGTCGATCGAGGCGTGGGGCGGTGCGACCTACGATGTGGCCTTGCGGTTCTTGCACGAGGACCCGTGGGAACGCCTCGCGGCGTTGCGGGAGGCCGTTCCCAACATCTGCCTGCAGATGCTGCTGCGGGGCCGCAACACCGTCGGCTACACCCCTTACCCGGACTCGGTCGCGCGTGCGTTCGTCGCCGAAGCCGCCAACACCGGGATCGATATCTTCCGGATCTTCGACGCGCTCAACAACATCGACGCGATGCGCCCCGCGATCGACGCGGTCCGTGACACCGGCACGACGGTTGCCGAAGTCGCGCTGTCCTACACCGGGGACCTGTCGAACCCGAACGAAACCCTCTACACCCTCGACTATTACCTGACATTGGCCGAACAGGCCGTCGATGCCGGCGCGCACATCCTGGCGATCAAGGACATGGCCGGGTTGTTGCGGGTCCCGGCGGCAACGACGTTGGTCACCGCGTTGCGGAGCAATTTCGATCTGCCGGTGCACGTGCACACCCACGACACTCCCGGGGGTCAGTTGGCGACCTACGTGGCGGCGTGGCAGGCCGGCGCCGACGCCGTCGACGGCGCATCGGCGGCGATGGCAGGCACCACGAGTCAGCCGGCGCTCTCGGCGATCGTCGCCGCGGCGGCCTACACCGAGTACGACACCGGGCTGAACCTGGCGAATGTGTGCGACCTCGAGCCGTACTGGGAGGCGCTGCGAAAGGTGTACGCGCCGTTCGAATCCGGACTACCCGCTCCTACCGGCCGCGTCTATACCCACGAAATTCCCGGCGGGCAGCTGTCGAATCTGCGGCAGCAGGCCATCGCACTGGGCCTGGGGGACCGTTTCGAGGACATCGAGAAGGCCTACGCCGGCGCAGATCGTCTGCTGGGCCGGCTGATCAAGGTGACGCCGTCGTCGAAGGTCGTCGGCGACCTCGCGCTGCACCTTGTCGGCGCCGGAGTCTCCGTCGAGGAATTCGCCGCCGATCCAGGTCGATTCGATATTCCCGACTCGGTGATCGGTTTCCTGCGCGGGGACCTCGGCACACCGGCCGGTGGCTGGCCCGAACCGCTGCGGGAGAAGGCCCTTGCCGGGCGCGGCACGCCAACAGCGGTGGTCGAGTTGTCGGTGCAGGACGAGAAAGCGCTCGGCGGTGACCCGGAGCTGCGCAAGTCGACGCTCAACCGGTTGCTGTTTCCCGGGCCGACAAAAGAATTCCTCGCCCACCGTGAGCAGTTCGGGGACACCTCAGGGTTATCAGCCAACCAGTTCTTCTACGGCCTTCGTCAAGGCGACGAACACCGCGTCACCCTCGACAAGGGTGTCGAACTGGTCATCGGGCTCGAGGCGATCTCCGAACCCGACGACGCCGGTATGCGCACGGTGATGGGCATCCTCAACGGGCAACTCCGCCCCGTGTCGGTGCGAGACCGGTCCGTCGCCGCGCAGGCACCCGCGGCGGAGAAAGCCGACCGCAGCGACCCATCGCATGTTGCCGCCCCGTTCTCGGGAGTCGTCACTCTCACCGTCGCCGAGGGTGACTCGATCGTTGCAGCCCAACCCATCGCGACCATCGAAGCCATGAAAATGGAAGCATCGATCACCGCACCCCGGGCCGGCACCCTCACCAGGCTGGCCATCAACACCGTGCAGCAGGTCGAAGGCGGTGACCTGTTGGCCGTCATCAGTGTCGGCGACACCACCAACGTCTCAACCTGAACGCCACCATCGACATCAACGGCGGCAGCCACATCCACTAAGACCAGATCGAATTGGTGTCGTCAAAGACGTAATCCCGCCGACGTGAAAGTCGGGCTGAGAGTCTGCTCACAACGGCCTCTAAATGTGGACAAAGGACTGATTCGATGTTCAAGAAAGTATTGGTCGCCAACCGCGGCGAGATCGCGATCAGGGCCTTCCGCGCTGCCTACGAGCTGGGGATCGGCACCGTCGCGGTGTATCCGGTCGAGGACCGAAACTCGGTGCACCGCACCAAGGCCGACGAGTCCTACCAGATCGGGGAACCCGGTCACCCGGTCCGCGCCTACCTGTCGGTGGAGGCGATCATCGACGCCGCCCGGGCGGCCGGCGCGGATGCCGTCTACCCGGGGTACGGGTTCTTGTCGGAGAACCCCGACCTGGCCGCCGCGTGCGCGCAGGCGGGCATCACCTTCGTCGGGCCCTCGGCACAGGTGTTGGAGCTGACCGGCAACAAGGCCCGCGCTATCGCGGCGGCGAAAGCGGCCGGGCTGCCGGTGCTGGCATCCTCAGAACCCTCCACCGATATCGACGACATTGATGGCGGCGGCGGAGTCGATGACGTTCCCGGTGTTCGTCAAGGCGGTCGCCGGCGGCGGCGGCCGCGGTATGCGCCGGGTCGGCGAGATCTCCGGGTTGCGCGACGCCATCGAGGCCGCAGCGCGCGAGGCGGAATCGGCGTTCGGGGACGCGACCGTGTTCCTCGAGCAGGCCGTCATCGAGCCGCGACACATCGAGGTGCAGATCCTCGCCGACACCCACGGCAACGTCATCCACCTGTTCGAACGGGACTGCTCGGTGCAGCGCCGACACCAGAAGGTCGTCGAACTGGCGCCGGCCCCGAACATCTCCGCGCAACTGCGGTCGAGACTGTGCTCCGATGCGGTGGCCTTCGCACGCCAGATCGGCTACTCGTGCGCGGGGACCGTCGAATTCCTCGTCGACAAACACGGCAACCACGTGTTCATCGAGATGAATCCGCGCATCCAGGTCGAACACACGGTCACCGAGGAGATCACCGATGTCGACCTGGTGCAGGCGCAGCTGCGCGTCGCGGCGGGCGAGACCCTCGCCGACATCGGACTCGCGCAGGACAACATCGCGATCCGCGGTGCCGCCCTGCAATGCCGGATCACCACCGAAGACCCCGCGAACGGGTTCCGCCCCGACACCGGTCGCATCACCGCGTACCGCACCGCCGAGGGAGCGGGCATCCGGTTGGACGGTGGAACCGCGTTAGGCGCCGAGGTGTCGGCGTACTTCGATTCGATGCTGGTAAAGCTGACCTGCCGCGGCCGCACGTTTCAGGCGGCCGTCGCCCGGGCCCAACGCGCGGTGGCCGAGTTCCGTATCCGTGGTGTGGCCACCAACCTGCCGTTTCTGCAAGCGGTTCTGGCCGACCCCGATTTCCGTGCCGGTCACGTGACGACGTCGTTCATCGAGGAACGCCCGCAGTTGCTGACGTCGCACACCTCCGGGGACCGCGGCACCAAGATTTTGACCTATCTCGCCGACGTGACGGTGAACCAACCCCACGGGCCCAGGCCGTCGGCGGTGTATCCGAACGACAAACTTCCCGACATCGACCTGAGCATCCCGGCGCCGTCGGGATCGCGTCAGCGCCTCCTCGAGCTCGGGCCCGAACGGGTTCGCCGCGGCGTTACGCGCCCAGAAAGCGCTGGCGGTCACCGACACCACCTTCCGCGACGCGCATCAGTCATTGCTGGCCACCCGGGTGCGGACGTCGGGGTTGCTCGGTGTCGCCGGCCACGTCGCACGGCTGACACCGCAGTTGTTGTCGATCGAGGCGTGGGGCGGTGCGACCTACGATGTGGCCTTGCGGTTCTTGCACGAGGACCCGTGGGAACGCCTCGCGGCGTTGCGGGAGGCCGTTCCCAATATCTGCCTGCAGATGCTGCTGCGGGGCCGCAACACCGTCGGCTACACCGCCTTACCCGGACTCGGTGGCGCGTGCGTTCGTCGCCGAAGCCGCCAACACCGGGATCGATATCTTCCGGATCTTCGACGCGCTCAACAACATCGACGCGATGCGCCCCGCGATCGACGCGGTCCGGGACACCGGCTCGACGGTTGCCGAGGTCGCGCTGTCCTACACCGGGGACCTGTCGAACCCGAACGAAACCCTCTACACCCTCGACTATTACCTGAAATTGGCGGAACAGGCCGTCGATGCCGGCGCGCACATCCTGGCGATCAAGGACATGGCCGGGTTGTTGCGGGTCCCGGCGGCGGCGACGTTGGTCACCGCGCTGCGGAGCAACTTCGATCTGCCGGTGCACGTGCACACCCACGACACTCCCGGTGGTCAGTTGGCGACCTACCTGGCGGCGTGGCAGGCCGGCGCCGACGCCGTCGACGGAGCATCGGCGGCGATGGCAGGCACCACCAGCCAGCCGGCGCTCTCGGCGATCGTCGCCGCGGCGGCCTACACCGAGCACGACACCGGGCTGAATCTGGCGAATGTGTGCGACCTCGAGCCGTACTGGGAGGCGCTGCGAAAGGTGTACGCGCCGTTCGAATCCGGACTCCCCGCACCCACCGGCCGCGTCTATACCCACGAAATTCCCGGCGGACAGCTGTCGAATCTGCGGCAGCAGGCCATCGCACTGGGCCTGGGGGACCGATTCGAGGACATCGAGAAGGCCTACGCCGGCGCAGATCGTCTGCTCGGCCGGCTGATCAAGGTGACGCCGTCGTCGAAGGTCGTCGGCGACCTCGCGCTGCACCTGGTCGGCGCCGGAGTCTCCGTCGAGGAATTCGCCGCCGATCCAGGCCGATTCGATATTCCCGACTCGGTGATCGGTTTCCTGCGCGGGGACCTCGGCACACCGGCCGGTGGCTGGCCCGAACCGCTGCGGGAGAAGGCCCTTGCCGGGCGCGGCACGCCAACAGCGGTGGTCGAGTTGTCGGTGCAGGACGAGAAAGCGCTCGGCGGTGACCCGGAGCTGCGCAAGTCGACGCTCAACCGGTTGCTGTTTCCCGGGCCGACAAAAGAATTCCTCGCCCACCGTGAGCAGTTCGGGGACACCTCAGGGTTATCAGCCAACCAGTTCTTCTACGGCCTTCGTCAAGGCGACGAACACCGCGTCACCCTCGAGAAGGGTGTCGAACTGGTCATCGGGCTCGAGGCGATCTCCGAACCCGACGATGCCGGTATGCGCACGGTGATGGGCATCCTCAACGGGCAACTACGCCCCGTGTCGGTGCGAGACCGCTCCGTCGCCGCGCAGGCACCCGCGGCGGAGAAAGCCGACCGCAACGACCCATCGCATGTTGCCGCCCCGTTCTCGGGAGTCGTCACCCTCACCGTCGCCGAGGGTGACTCGATCGTTGCAGCCCAACCCATCGCGACCATCGAAGCCATGAAAATGGAAGCATCCATCACCGCACCCCGGGCCGGCACCCTCACCAGGCTGGCCATCAACACTGTGCAGCAGGTCGAAGGCGGTGACCTGCTGGCCGTCATCAGCGTCGGCGACACCACCAACGTCTCAACCTGAACAGTGGAGTCAGCAGCCAGGCAAGAGTCTGCGCGATCTCCGAGATGATCGACGTCAATCGACCTCGCCGAGTCCGGAAAGATCAAGATGTTGAGTTACCGTGGGGCATTCTTGGCCTGCAGCTCCGCAGCGTGGTCTTCGATCGCCTTGCCGATCGCATGCGCGGCCCTGTCTACGAACTCGGTGCCGCTTCCGGCCACCCAGTCGCTTGACGCCGCCGGTGCCGCGAGTTGACCCGTGAAGTGCGGTATCACGTACTGGGAGAACAGTTCGTAACTGTGGAGCTTCGCGGCGGGCGGAGCCCAGTCGTGGTCGAAGAGAAGGAAGGCACCGAATCCGCCGTCGCTTGCCTCGACGAGCTCCTCGATCCTGGCCACCGCGTCTTCGGGCGTGCCGATCACCGCGAAGCCGGACTCACGGTTGTTGGCGATGATCTCGGCCGGTGTTTCTCCCTGCACCGGGCCCGCAGGCAGGATGTGCGTGAAGTAGCGCGAGAACTCGGCGATGCCGTACTCGACGTCGCGCTCGGCCTGCTCGCGGGTGTCGGCGAGGTGCATCGGGCCGACGAGCCGCCACTTCGAGCGGTCGGCGACGTGACCGTGTTCGAGCGCGACCTCCTCCCACGTCGCCCAGTGTTGGGCAAGAAGGTCCATGCCCTGCTTCGCGGTGGCAGCGATCGACAACATGCCGATGCCGTGCTTGCCCGCGCCTCTCGGGCCCGTGGGTGAGAAGGACGCCGCGACCGCGACGTCGAAACATGGTTCGCTGTAAGGCTTCAGCTGCAGGCGCGCATCCTGGAGGGTGAACCCGTCGGTGTGCATGGTGACGGTCTCGCCGCGCAGCAGGCGTATGATCGCGTCGAGGCTTTGCTCCACGCGCGGCCGCTGCTCATCGGCAGGAATCCCGAGCATGTGCGCGTCCGACGTGAGTTGGCCGGGGCCGCAGCCGAGCATCGCCCGGCCGCGGGTGAGGTGGTCGAGCAAGACCATGCGATCGGCGAGCATCAGGGGGTTGTGGTACGGCAGCGAGCTGACGCCCGTCCCGAGCTCGATGTGCTTGGTGCGCTCGCGGCGACGGCGATGACGACCTCGGGCGACGCGATGATCTCGAACCCGGCGGAGTGGTGCTCGCCGATCCACGCTTCGTCGAAGCCGAGGCCGTCCATCGCCACGATGAGGGCGAGGTCGCGTTCTATCGCGAGCGTCGGGTTTTGCCCGACCGGGTGAAAGGGAGCCATGAAGTTTCCGAAGCGCATCCGCCGATTCTTGCCGCGAGATGGCGCCCGGTGGTCCACTTCCGTACGAATCGACCGAATCAGCGTTGAGCCGCGTGGCGCGCGAGGAACTCCACGACCGCATCGGCGAAGGCGTCGTTGCGGTCTCCGGCAACCATGTGCCGGCGCCACCTACGTCGACGAACTCGACCCCGGGAAACCGGGAGAGGAATTCGTCGGCGCGTTCCTTGGTGACGAGATCGCTCATCTGCCCGCGCACCAGGAGCATCGGCACTTCGTCGCGCGAGGATGGTCTCCACCGCAACGTGCAAGGCGTTCGACCTCGGTCACCTCGCTCGGAGGTAGCGCTGACGTGCCGTCGATGAACTTCGGATCCCAATGCCAGTACCAGCGGCCGTCGCGATGGCGGAGGTTCGTGCGGAGGCCGTCCAGATCGGTCGGTCGGGACCGGTGTGGGTTATAGGCCTGGATGGCGTCGGCGACGTCCTCCAGCGAGTCGAATCCGGACGTCACGCGCTCGTTCATGAACTCTTGTATCCGCGATTCGCCGGAGGGGTCCACGTCGGGCACGATGTCCACCAGCACGACGGCGCGCGCCGCGCGGGGCGCGAGCTCTCCGGGAAGCAACATCGATGCGAGTCGCCGAACGAACACCGACCAACACCGGTTGCGGCGGCAGCTGGCGTAGCACTTCCATCACGTCAACGGCGAAGGTCGCGACGCGGTAGTCGCCCTCATCGGACCAGTCCGACCCGCCATGGCCACGGGAGTCGACCGTGATCGCCTGCTACTCCGCTGGGCTACGGCTGCAGCCGCCCGGCCCCACGAGCGGCCGGTCTGGTCCCCGCCGTGTAGGAACACCACGGCTGGCGCCCCTGGATCACCGACCTGGTCGGCCACGATGCGCACATCGCCAGCACCGAGCGCGCTGAACGATTCAGGCGTTGTCGTCATCGACATGATTCTGCTTCCGCTGCAATGCAACTAGGTCTGTGGGCTAGAACCGCTTCGAGACTCTCGCCGTGCAGATCGGGCCACGGCGGGCGGCGACCATCCCGTTCCCGGCGAGGGCGGCGGATACCAGCCCGACGAGAACTCCCATTATCGCGATGCGGTACCGTTCTTCGCCGGAGACCAGATCGGCCTGCCGTCCTTGATCACGAACACGCCGACCGGCTTCGAGACCGGGATGATCGTTGTTCGTCGGGGGTCTGATATCGCTGGCCGAACATGGTCAGGGCGCTGGGATCTCTCGAGCGAATCGATGGCCTGCCGAGCCTCACGAGGTTTATCCCTTTTGCCTACTATCTCTGTCCGGATTTCGCTGACTTCCGGCCGGCTCGGCCACATGCGGGGCGCAGAAATGCACCATGATTTCTTTCCACAGCGCGGCGACCTTCAGTGGTCACCGGGGGACTGGGCCTGGCTAGCAGGGCTGATGAATGTGCTGATGCCGTCGTGGTTCCACGGCGTGCGGGTGCTCGCATTCCGCCCTATCGGTTTCGACCCCGAGCAGGCCTTCCACATGATGGCGAAACATCAGGTGAGGAACACACTGCTGGTGCCGACCATGCTCCGATTGATGAAGCAGTGCCGAATCCGCTCGCCCGCTACGACCTCAACCTGCGCACGCTGACTTCAGGCGGCGAGTCCGTCGGCGCGGAGATCATCGAGTGGACACAAAAGGCGCTCAAGGTTCGCATCAATGAGGTATTCGGCCAGACCGAGTGGCAACATCGTGCTCGGGCACAACGGAACCCTGATGGCGCAGAAGCCGGGTTCGCTCGGCCAGCCGATCCCTCGCTTTATCGGCACCGTCGTCGACGACAACGGCAACGAGTTGCCGCGGGTAGAGGTCGGCCACATCGCGTTCAAGCGACCGAATCCGGCCATGCTGCTCGAGTACTGGAACAAACCGCAAGCGACCAAGGCCAAGTTCGTCGGCGACTGGCTGCTGACGGGCGATCTGGGTCAGCGTGATGAGGACGGCTACTTCTGGTATCGCGGTCGCGTCGACGACATCATCACGTCGGCGGGCTACCGGATCGGTCCGGGCGAGATCGAGGAGGCGCTGCTGCGGCATCCGCCCGAGTTCGTGGACAGCTTGCCAACGACGACTACGGGCAAGATCATGCGACGCGAGTTGCGTGAGCGCGAACGGGAGAAGGCGCGAGCGGCTGCTACCTGATGCCTGCCGAATGTCTCACTGAGGCCAAGCGGCGTAAGGTGAGTGTCTCGACCGCATCGGGGCGGGATGAGATCACATCGGAATCGCTCTCCTGCGCGTCTGCCACCAGCCAGAATCACGCGGCATTTGAACGGGAAATTCGGATGTACAGCAGGCGCATCGCTTGACGTATTGCATCGGCCTGATGCTCGACAAGGGAATGATTTTCGCCGCGGACTCCCGCACCAATGCCGGCGTGGACAACTTCGCCAAGTTCTGCAAGATGACGGTGTTCGAGCGTCCCGGTGACCGGGTCATCGTTCTGTTGAGTTCGGGAATCTGGCCGGCACCCAGGCCATCGTCAGCGTGTTGACGCAGCGTTGCGCCGACGGCGATGCGCCCACCAATCTGATGGGCGCCAAGACGATGTTCGACGCCGTGCGATTGGTCGCCGATGCGATGCGCGAAATCGAGCGCCGTGACGCCGACCTACCCGGAAGACAAGCAAGTCAACTTCAATGCGTCGTTCATTGTCGGCGGCAGATCGCCGGTGAGCCGATGCGGCTGTTCCGGATCTACGCCGAAGGCAACTTCATCGAAGCGGGGACGACACGCTTCCTTCCAGACCGGTGAGACGAAGTACGGCAAGCCGATCCTCGACCGCGTTCTGCGTCGATACGTCCCTGGCCGACGCCACGAAGTCCGTGCTGGTGTCCTTCGATTCGACCATGCGCAGCAATTTGTCCGTCGGCATGCCGATCGACCTGATCTGCTATGAACGGGACAGCCTCGAAGTGCAGTGGAAGCGGCGATTCGACGAGGGTGATCCGTATTTCACTGCGCTCGGTCGGGCTTGGAGCGAAGGTACCCGCCAAGTGTTCAGCCAGCTGCCCGAGTTGGAGTGGTGACCGGCGTCAACATGGACAGCTTTATCATCACCTGTGAACACGGAGGAAACCGGATACCCGCGCCCTATCGTCGTTGTTTCGCGAGCAGAGGGCACTGCTGGACTCCCATCGCGGCTGGGATGCCGGCGCGCTGATGATGGCCAAGGCGCTGGCCAGTAGCCTGGCGGGCACCGCTCGTGGCTTCGACGGTGAGTCGCCTGGTCATCGATCTCAACCGCTCCATCGGCCACCCGCAACTCTTTTCGACGTCGACCCGAGCGCCCCGGCCGAGACCGCGAGCGCAATCGTCGAGCAGTGTTACCGGCCTATCGCGAGCAGGTCGAGCGTCTTGTGGGTCAACGGGTCTTGCGTGGCCGATCGCGTGATCCACATTTCGTCGCACAGCTTTGCCGCGGAACTGAATGGCAAGGTGCGCACCGCCGACGTGGGCTGCTCTATGACCCCGGTCGGCCGCGGGAGGCCGAGATATGTGGCCGCTGGAAGAAATCGCTTGCGGCATCGAGCCCTGAGCTTCGGGTCCGACGCAATTATCCCTATGCCGGCAGAGGAGACGGGTTGACCTCGTATTTGCGCGACGCTTTGCGCCCGCGACTACGTCGGCGTCGAATTGGAGCTCAACCAGCGCCTGGTGTTTGCTGCCGCCCGGCCCTGGACCGCGTTGCGGGGTGTGCTGATCGATTCCTTGGATGCGGCTGTGCTCCCTGAGTGAGAGCTGCGGCGATAACCGCTAAATGGCCACGGTGAGAACCCTTTCCACCCACCGCGAGCCATATGCGACCTCTCTCGAGAATTTCGGAGACACATGATGAAAATCAATGTCGGCTTCGAAATGATCTTCGAGTGCCCAAAGCCAACTCCGATGATCTTCAATCTCAACGTCCACTACACACGGGTGTCCGACCTGGTCGACCGTGACGCTCTGATGTTCGACCCGCCGGTCCCGATGGCGGGCTATCGTGATGACTTCGGCAACTGGTGCACTCGCATCGTGGCGCCTAGGGCCGTAGCGCATCTGGGCAGACGCGATGATCAATGACAGTGGGCTCCCGGATGTCATCGTTCCCGAGGCGAAACAGATTCCGGTGCCCGACCTGCCCGAGGAAACCCTGATCTTCCTGCTTGGCAGTCGGTATTGCGACACCGATCGCCTGTCACAGACGGCGTGGGACCTGTTCGGACAGACGCCAGATGGATGCGACCGAGTTCAGGCGATCTGCGACTACGTCCATCGACACATCACTTTCGACTACCAGCGCGCAGACACCACGCGGACGGCGCTGGAGGCCTACAACCATCGGGTCGGGGTCTGCCGCGATTTCACACATCTCGCCGTTGCCTTCTGTCGCTGCATGAACATTCCCACGCGCTATTGCACTGGATACCTCGGCGACATCGGCATGCCGCCGCCTTACGGCCCGATGGATTTCGCTGCGTGGTTCGAGGTCTTCCTCGACGGCCAGTGGTATACCTTCGACGCCCGCAACAACATGCCGCGCATCGGCAGGGTGTTGATCGCGCGTGGCCGCGACGCCGCCGATGTCGCGCTCAGCAACGCGTTCGGCGCCAACACTTTGACGAGCTTCAAGGTATGGACCGACGAAGTGCGTACTGGCTGAGTCAGGAGCGAGCGTCGAGGTTGGGCAGTTCTCTGCTGCCGGAGTGGTGTGCCGCGGGAAGCACATGCGAGCGCCTCGAACCTCCCCCCAATCCGCGACCATGGGTTTGGCCACGGACCGCACGCCGAGAAATGCGTCGGTGAGGTTGACCATGTTACCGCGGCGATGGTCCGAAAGGGATGACGGAGTTCGGGCGGTAACGGCCGCCGATCTGGGTTCCGATGTGCTGCAGGACTTCTGCGGTGCGGTGTGGATCACGAGAGGTGTCGCCGTCAGCGAAATCGGCTACCGCGAACACGTCAGTGAAGTGCGTTTTGGCGGTGTCGTCATCGAGATCGTTGCACCCGACGACGGCGACGACGGGCGTCGGTGCCGCTCGCAGTGCGACCGCGGCGGGCAGCTTTCCCTGCAAGGTCTGGTGATCGAGCCGTCCTTCTCCGGTGATGACCAAATCGGCATCGGAGACATGCTGATCGAAGTTCAGGAGGTCGAGGAAGTACTCAGCGCCCGAAGCGGTGGAGGCACCGAGCAGCATGGCTGCGAAACCGATGCCGCCGGCGGCCCCGGCACCGGACGCGTGAGCGAACGCTTCGGCGGTATCGACGCCCGAGCGCGTGAATGCCTCGACGAGGTTCTCCAGGCCGGCGTCGAGTTGAGTGACTTGGGCTGCGGTAGCGCCCTTTTGGGGACCGAACACGGCGGCGGCTCCGGTCAGTCCCAGCAATGGGCTCGTCACGTCGCCGGCAACTGTCAACTCAATGTCATTGACTTTGACGGCGTCCCGGGAATCGACGAAATGGATCTGATTCAGGTTCTCTGCGATCGGAGCGAGGAGTTTGCCGCCTCGGGCAAGGAAGCGGTGACCGAGTGCGGCCAGCATCCCGATGCCGCCGTCTGTGCTGGCACTGCCGCCGAGCGCGAGCACCAGGCGCCGACGGGACAGCGTCAGCGCCGCGCGGATCGCTTCGCCGAAGCCGTAGCTCGACGCGGTCATTGGGGCGCGGACCCCGCCGGGCAGCGTCGCTAGCCCGCAGGTGTTGGCGACCTCGACGATTGCGGTGTCGAGGTCGAAAGCGATTGCACTGCGGTGCTTCTCGCCGGCGGCTCCGTGTACGTCGACCGGAAGGGGATGGAACCCACTGGCCAGGGCGGCGGCGACGCTGCCGCGCCGCCGTCGGCCAGCGGGAGGGTCCTGCTCTGGGCACCGGCCTCGGCAATGCCCTTCGCCAAGTGGTCGGCGACCGCGGCAGCGGTGAGGCTGCCCTTGAACTTGTCGGGTGCGATGAGGACTCTCATGGGTGTTCCGTCTCCTGTCCAGGGCTGGCTAGGACGTCGCCGTCGGTGGCGTCTGACGGGCCGACCCGTCGACACGGGATCCGTTGGGCCCGAGCGCTTCCGATCCCTTCACCGACTTCGGAGCAGAGGCACCTGCCATGGCGAGCTGGCCTTGGTTGGCTCGGACGAGCTCATGGTCGGCAGGATCGTACGGATTGACATCCAGGTCCTCGCTCGGGTCGAACAGCGGCTCGACGTCCTTGCCGGCGAAGACTGCCCGGACACGAACCACGTCGAGTTCGCGGTTCCACTTGGCGACGAACAGGGTGGCCACCGCGTTGCCGATGAAGTTGACCAGTGCCCGGCACTCCGACATGAACTTGTCGATGCCGAAGATCAACATGATGCCCACCACGGGGATGTGCCCGATCGTGCTCAAAGTCGCTGTCAGAGCGATGAATCCGCCGCCAGCGACGCCAGCAGCACCCTTTGAGGTCAACAACATCACTGCGAGCAGACCAAGCTGCTGGCCCACCGACAGATTGGTGTTGGTGGCCTGAGCGATGTAGAGCGCTGCCAGCGATAGGTAGATGGCGGCCCCGTCGAGGTTGAAGCTGTATCCGGTCGGCACGACCAGGCCGACGGTGGGCTTGGGTACGCCTGCATATTCCATCTTGCGCATCAGGCCAGGCAGGGCCGGCTCAGCGGTCGAGGTGCCGAGGATGAGCA